>NZ_JBBOPE010000001.1:0-4389042 GCF_038003465.1 Cytobacillus sp. FSL K6-0265
ATGTTGAATACGAAAAATACATTTGATACTTTTGTTATTGGATCTGGGAACCGATTTGCTCATGCTGCTTCACTCGCTGTAGCAGAAGCACCTGCAAAGGCCTATAATCCACTGTTTATTTATGGTGGCGTTGGTTTAGGGAAAACACATTTAATGCATGCAATTGGTCACTATGTATTGGATCATAATCCAAATGCGAAAGTTGTCTATTTATCTTCTGAGAAATTTACCAATGAATTTATTAACTCTATTAGAGATAATAAAACCATTGATTTCCGCAATAAATATAGAAAAGTAGACGTGCTATTAATAGATGATATTCAATTCCTTGCCGGAAAAGAATCAACCCAAGAGGAATTTTTCCATACGTTTAACACATTACATGAAGAATCAAAGCAGATCGTCATCTCGAGTGACCGGCCTCCGAAAGAGATTCCGACACTTGAGGATCGCCTTCGCTCCCGTTTCGAATGGGGACTGATTACAGATATTACGCCACCAGATCTAGAAACAAGAATTGCGATTTTACGTAAAAAGGCAAAAGCTGAAGGTTTAGACATTCCTAATGAAGTCATGTTATACATCGCCAATCAAATTGATTCTAATATTCGAGAATTAGAGGGAGCACTTATTCGTGTTGTTGCCTACTCATCACTAATAAATAAAGATATTAATGCAGATTTAGCAGCAGAAGCATTAAAAGATATTATTCCGAGTTCAAAACCTAAAGTCATTACGATTCATGAGATTCAAAAGGTTGTCGGAGGGTATTATAACGTTAAATTAGAAGATTTCAGTGCGAAAAAACGGACAAAATCTATTGCTTTTCCTAGGCAAATTGCTATGTACCTATCTAGAGAATTAACCGATTTCTCCCTTCCGAAAATTGGTGAGGAATTCGGAGGTCGAGATCACACAACAGTGATTCATGCCCACGAAAAAATCTCTAAATTACTTCATGCAGACACACAATTTCAACAGCAATTAAAAGAAATTAATGAATTACTTAAAGTATAATTGTGAATAACTACCGAATGATTATGCACAGTCTGTCCACATGTGGATAGGCTGTGTTTCCATTCATTTTTCTAGTTATCCACATACTAACAAGCCCTACTAATACTTCTATTATTTTAAAATAAAAAATATATGTATATACATTGGAGGTTAATCATGCGATTTACGATTCAGAGAGATCGCTTAGTTCAAAGCGTTCAAGATGTTATGAAGGCCGTTACTAGTAGAACAACCATTCCCATTTTAACTGGAATTAAAATTGTTGCATCTGACGAAGGTGTTGCTTTAACAGGTAGTGACTCAGATATTTCTATTGAGTCATTTATTCCTAAAACAGAAGAAGATGAAGTCATCGTTAATATTGAACAACCAGGTTCAATCGTGTTACAAGCAAAATTCTTTAGTGAAATAGTAAAGAAACTACCAACAGACCAAGTTGAAATTCATGTAGAAAATCATTTACAAACTGTTATTACTTCTGGTAAATCACAATTCAACTTAAACGGTATTGATGCGGATGAATATCCTCATTTACCACAAATTGAAGAAGATAATGTTTTCTCTATTCCAACTGACCTTTTAAAAGCCATGGTTAGGCAAACAGTTTTCGCAGTGTCCACCTCAGAAACACGCCCAATCTTGACAGGTGTAAACTGGCAGATTGAAGGAAGCGCTCTATCCTGTATTGCAACAGATAGCCACCGCTTAGCATTGAGAAAAGCGACAATCGAAACAGAATCAGAAGCATCTTACAATGTTGTTATCCCTGGGAAAAGTTTAAATGAACTAAGTAAAATTCTCGATGATCACAACGATACAATTCAAATTGTTATTACAGAGAACCAAGTTTTATTTAAAGCGAAAAATTTATTATTCTTCTCCAGATTACTAGAAGGGAATTACCCAGATACATCACGATTAATTCCAAATGAAAGTAAAACAGATGTTGTTGTTACAACGAAAGCATTTTTACAAGCGATTGATCGTGCCTCTTTACTTGCAAGAGAAGGTAAGAATAATGTCGTTAAACTTTCTACTGTTGACGATGAAGTAATTGAGATCTCTTCTAATTCCCCTGAAATCGGAAAAGTAATTGAGGAGCTTCCGAGCATTTCGAAAGAAGGAGAAGACCTTAAAATTTCGTTCAGTGCGAAATTTATGATGGATGCTTTAAAAACATTAGAGGGTACAGAAATAAAAATTAGCTTTACTGGTGCGATGAGACCATTTATTATTACACCACTTAATGATGATTCAATCTTGCAATTAATTTTGCCAGTTAGGACTTACTAAAACTTTAAGTGGATAGAAATCCGAACAATCATTCATGTATATGAGTGCGTTCGGATTTTTTTTATTACGCGTCCAGAATTTTCGCAATAAATGACTTCAATACTTAATAAAAGATTTACTTTGTGTATCACTCAATAATTTAGTAAAATAAACTACTAGATACTAAAAAATAGAGAAGTACGATGTCAAATAACTAGAAAGAGTGCAATGATGAACAAAATACAAATTGAAACGGAATATATCACTTTAGGGCAGTTTCTCAAAGTAGCTGATTTAATTCAGTCAGGGGGAATGGCGAAATGGTTTTTAGGTGAATATGTTGTATTTGTTAATGGAGAACAAGATCAGCGTCGTGGAAGAAAGTTAAGAGCAGGCGATGTAATCGAAATACCTGATCATGGCACATTTACAATTTCGAACAATTAAGGATGTAACCGCCTATGTATATAGAGCAATTACAAATAAAGGATTATCGCAATTACAATGAACTGTCGGTACAGTTTGATAACAAGGTTAATGTCATTCTAGGTGAGAATGCACAAGGTAAGACAAACGTGATGGAATCTATTTATGTTTTAGCCATGGCGAAGTCTCATCGCACCTCAAATGATAAAGATCTTATTCGTTGGGATCAGGAGTATGCTAAAATAGAAGGTAGAGTAGTAAATAAGCATGGTTCTCTACCCATGCAGCTTGTGATATCTAAAAAGGGTAAAAAAGCAAAGTGTAACCATATTGAACAACAAAAGCTTAGCCAATATGTCGGTAATATGAATGTTGTGATGTTCGCGCCTGAAGATCTCCATTTAGTAAAAGGGAGCCCTCAAGTAAGGCGTCGTTTTATTGATATGGAAATTGGACAAGTATCCGCCGTTTATCTTCATGACATTAATCAGTTTCAGAAAATACTCCAACAACGAAATCATTATTTAAAGTTGCTACAATCACGTAAACAGACTGATCAGGCTATGCTTGATATTTTAACTGAACAATTTATTGAGATGGCTGTTAAAATTATCGCTAAGAGATTCGAGTTCATCTATTTGCTAGAAAAGTGGGCAATGCCAATCCATGAAGGTATTTCTAGGGGACTTGAAACATTAAAAATTCAGTATAAGCCTTCTGTTGATGTATCAGAAGAACAAGATTTGTCGAAAATGAAAAATATATACCTAGAAAAGTATGAAAAAACAAAAACAAGAGAAATCGAAAGAGGCGTTACATTGTTCGGTCCGCACAGAGATGATTTGTTATTTCAAGTGAATGGGCGCGATGTGCAAACCTTTGGTTCTCAAGGTCAACAAAGAACGACAGCATTATCAGTGAAACTTGCTGAGATCGAACTGATTCACGCTGAAATTGGAGAATATCCTATTCTTTTATTAGATGATGTACTATCTGAATTAGACGATTATCGGCAATCACATTTGCTTAATACGATACAAGGGAAAGTACAAACATTTGTAACGACCACTAGCGTCGATGGAATAGATCATCAGACTTTAAAAGAAGCAGCTGCGTATGAAGTGAAGGCGGGCAGCCTTAAAAAAATTCAATGAGGTGAGGCCTTGTATATTCATATTGGCGAGGATGTATTAATACGTGCAAAAGATTTGGTTGCCATTATTGATAAAGAAAGTGTCGGCTCTTCTATAAATGCAGAAGAGTTTTTGCAGCGTGATGACACTTCTTATACTAATTTGGCAAAAGGTGTGTACAAATCAGTTGTGATTACGACCGATCATATATATTACTCTCCTCTTGCTTCGTCTACTTTAAAAAAGAGGACGAGGAAATTGATTGTTTAATGTCGATGATGAGGCTAATAGAGTAAAAAAGAATGATATGCAAAATGGAAAGTGTAGGTGATCGATGTGTCAATGGATCAGGAAGCAATGGGTCAACAATCCTATGATGAGAACCAGATACAAGTATTAGAAGGTCTTGAAGCAGTTAGAAAACGTCCAGGTATGTATATCGGTTCAACGAGTGGAAAAGGATTACATCATTTAGTATGGGAAATTGTCGATAATAGTATTGATGAGGCACTTGCTGGATATTGTGATGAAATTAATATAAGTATTCTCGAGGATAATAGTATTAAAGTCGTTGATAATGGACGTGGGATTCCTGTTGGGATACAAGAAAAAATGGGAAGACCAGCTGTAGAAGTTATTATGACTGTTTTACATGCCGGAGGAAAATTTGGTGGCGGAGGCTACAAAGTTTCTGGTGGTCTTCATGGTGTTGGTGCCTCTGTTGTTAATGCTCTTTCTACTCAGTTAGAAGTCTTTGTTCATCGGGACGGGCAAATCTACTATCAAAAATATGAACGTGGTGTACCGAGCGCAGACTTAAAAGTAATCGGTGAATCAGAAGTGACTGGCACAACCACGATCTTTAAACCAGATGGTGAGATTTTCACAGAAACATTAGAATATGATTTTGATACATTAGCTACGAGGGTCCGCGAATTAGCGTTTTTAAATAAAGGGTTAAAGCTTACTCTTTCAGATGAACGTGAAGAGAAAAAGACAAAAGAATTCCACTATGAAGGTGGGATTAGGTCTTACGTAGAGCATTTAAATAAAAATAAAGAAGTACTTCATGAAGAGCCGATTTATATTGAAGGCGAAAAAGATGGGATTACTGTTGAAATATCAATGCAGTACAACGATAGCTATACAAGTAATATCTATTCTTTCGCCAACAATATTCATACGTATGAAGGCGGAACACATGAATCCGGGTTTAAAACAGCACTGACGAGAGTGATTAATGATTATGCTCGTAAGAATGGTGTGTTTAAAGATAATGATGCCAACCTTACAGGGGAAGACGTTAGGGAAGGTTTAACAGCGATTGTTTCAATTAAACACCCTGATCCTCAGTTTGAAGGACAAACGAAGACGAAATTAGGGAATTCAGAAGCAAGAGCGGCAACAGATACGGCTTTTTCGGAAGCCTTTGAAAAATTCTTGTTGGAAAACCCGTCTGTTGCAAGAAAAATTGTCGATAAAGGCATGATGGCTTCAAGAGCTCGGGCAGCGGCTAAAAAGGCGAGAGAACTAACAAGAAGAAAGAGTGCGTTAGAGGTTTCTAGTCTTCCAGGTAAGCTTGCTGATTGTTCTTCAAAAGATGCGTCTATTTCGGAACTATATATTGTTGAGGGTGATTCAGCGGGTGGTTCAGCTAAGCAAGGACGAGACAGACATTTCCAAGCAATTCTACCGCTTCGAGGGAAAATCTTAAACGTAGAAAAAGCACGTTTAGATCGAATACTTTCTAATAATGAAGTACGAGCAATGATTACTGCGTCTGGTACAGGAATCGGTGAAGATTTTGATATTACGAAAGCAAGATATCATAAAATCGTTATTATGACAGATGCCGATGTAGATGGGGCGCATATTCGAACGCTATTACTAACATTCTTTTATCGTTATATGAGACAAATCTTAGATGCGGGCTATATATATATTGCGCAGCCACCTTTGTATAAAGTTCAACAAGGGAAGAAGATCTCATATGCTTATAACGATCGCCAATTAGATGAGATTATGAAAGAGCTTCCGGCTACGCCGAAACCAAATGTCCAACGTTACAAAGGTTTAGGTGAGATGAACCCAGATCAATTATGGGAAACGACTATGAATCCGGAAACGCGAACGCTCTTACAAGTCAGCTTAGAAGATGCGATTGAAGCAGATGAAACGTTTGAAATCCTTATGGGAGATAAAGTAGAACCACGCCGAAACTTTATCGAAGAAAATGCGCAGTATGTGAAGAATTTAGATATTTAATGAAAGTCAGGATAGAGTTGGTTCTATCCTGCTTTTACATAGATATTGTCAATAAAATGTAGCCTAAGCAATAAGCTTTGTGCGATAGGGAGGTACCTATAGATGGCTGACACGCCTAAGTCCCAAATTAAAGAAATTAATATAAGTGAGGAAATGAGAACGTCATTCTTGGATTATGCAATGAGTGTTATCGTTTCCCGAGCCCTACCCGATGTACGTGACGGGCTAAAGCCTGTGCACAGAAGAATATTATATGCAATGCATGATCTTGGTATGCACTCAGATAAACCGTATAAAAAGTCTGCCCGTATTGTTGGGGATGTTATCGGTAAATACCACCCACATGGTGATTCAGCCGTATATGAAACAATGGTAAGAATGGCACAAGACTTTAACTATAGATATATGCTTGTTGATGGACACGGTAACTTTGGATCAATTGATGGCGACTCGGCTGCTGCCATGCGTTATACAGAGGCCCGTATGTCCAAAATATCAATGGAATTATTAAGAGATATTAATAAAGATACCATCAATTATCAAGATAACTATGATGGAGAGGAAAAGGAACCGGTCGTCCTTCCTGCTCGTTTCCCTAATCTACTTGTAAATGGTACTTCTGGTATTGCTGTAGGAATGGCTACAAATATCCCTCCTCATCAATTAGGCGAAGTCATTGATGGTGTACTTGCGTTAAGTGAAAATCCGGAAATTACAATTCCAGAGTTAATGGAAATCATCCCCGGACCAGACTTCCCAACAGCAGGACTTATATTAGGCCGTAGTGGAATTCGAAAGGCTTATGAAACAGGTAGAGGCTCTATTACACTTAGAGCAAAGGTTGAAATTGAACAAAAATCAAATGGGAAAGAAGTTATCATTGTTAATGAAATCCCATACCAAGTGAATAAAGCAAGATTGATTGAAAAAATTGCTGACCTAGTACGTGATAAGAAGATTGATGGCATTACAGATTTACGTGACGAATCTGACAGAGATGGTTTACGAATTGTTATTGAAGTCCGTAAAGATGCCAACGCAAATGTGCTGTTAAATAATTTATATAAACATACAGCATTACAGACAAGCTTCGGTATTAATTTACTTGCTTTAGTGGATGGACAACCAAAAGTATTGAATTTAAAGCAATGCTTAGAATATTACCTAGCCCATCAAGTTGTTGTTATAAGAAGAAGAACAGAATTCGAATTGCGGAAAGCGGAAGCAAGAGCGCATATTTTAGAAGGTTTACGAATTGCATTAGATCATTTAGATGAAGTCATTAAATTAATTAGAGGGTCAAGAACAACGGATATTGCCAAAGAAGGCTTAATGACACAATTTGAACTTTCTGAGAAGCAAGCGCAAGCGATTTTGGATATGCGTCTACAACGTTTAACTGGTTTAGAACGTGAAAAAATAGAAGAAGAATATGCTAGCCTTATTCAATTAATTGCAGAATTAAAAGCAATTTTAGCAAGTGATGAAAAAGTGTTAGACATTATTCGCGAAGAACTGACAGAACTAAAAGACCGTTTTAATGATGAACGCCGTACAGAAATTGTTTCTGGTGGTCTTGAGCATTTAGAAGATGAAGATTTAATTCCTCAAGAGAACATTGTTATTACACTTACACATAAAGGTTATATTAAGCGATTACCAGTATCTACTTATCGTGCCCAAAAACGAGGTGGAAAAGGGATACAAGGAATGGGAACAAATGAGGATGATTTTGTTGAACACCTATTAACTACCTCAACGCATGATCATCTCCTCTTCTTTACGAATAAAGGAAAAGTGTATCAAGCTAAAGGATATGAAATTCCTGAATTTAGTAGAACAGCGAAGGGGATTCCTATCATTAACTTGTTAGGAATTGAAAAGGACGAATGGATTAATGCTGTCATCCCAATAGAGGATTTTGTGGATGATTGGTTCTTGTTTTTCACAACAAAACGAGGCATCTCTAAACGTTCACCATTATCTTCATTTGCTCATATCCGTACAAACGGCTTGATTGCTTTAGGCTTAAAAGAAGAAGATGAATTAATCTCTGTACGTTTAACAAATGGAGAAAAAGAAATCATTATCGGTACGAAGAATGGTCTCCTTATTCGTTTCCCTGAAGATGCGGTCCGTTCAATGGGACGTACAGCAACTGGAGTAAAAGGGATCACTCTAAGTGCAGAAGATGAAGTAGTTGGAATGGAAGTCCTAGAAGAAGGAGACAACATTCTAGTAGTTACGAAAAAAGGTTACGGTAAACAAACTCCAGTTGATGATTATCGTATTCAGGGTCGTGGCGGTAAAGGAATTAAAACGGCCAATATTACAGAAAAAACGGGTGATCTCGTTACGATGAAGGCTGTACGTGGTGAGGAAGACATTATGTTGATCACTACAGGCGGTGTCATCATCCGTATGGGAGTAGAAGATATTTCAACTATGGGAAGAAACACGCAAGGTGTAAGACTTATTCGAATCGATGAAAGTGTGAATGAATTCGTCTCAACTGTTGCAAAAGTTGAAAAGGAAGAAGAAAAAGATGGAGAAGAGCGAGCAAAGCCACTGGAAACTGCAGAGGAATTGCCTGAAGCTTCTATCGACAATGAAGAGGAAAGAGACTAAACCAATTGTTTAAGTCAAAGGAATGCCGGACTACAATTCAAATGCTAAAGTTTGAATTGAGTTCGGCTTTTTTATTAGAATGAGATAATTTTGAAGTCTCCCTAAAGTATTGCTACGTACTTATTAATAAGGGATTTTAGAGTGTGAGCGGCTGTATTCTTTGGTTGAAATCCTCGAAATATTATTTTATGAAAATAATTTATGAATAAGGCTTGCAAATTGTGGTTACTGCTGATATACTTATTCAAGTCAGCAAGAGGAAGACATGAAGAATTGATTGACATCAAAAAAAGATGTTGACTCAGATGACACGATATGTTATATTAATAAAGTCGCTTCTAAGCGATTGAGATTGTTCTTTGAAAACTGAACGAACATAAAACGTCAAGCGTAATTCTAAAAAAAGCTGATTTATCAGCAACAAAGCACCATAGGTGCAAACGAGCTAATCAAACACTTTATTGGAGAGTTTGATCCTGGCTCAGGACGAACGCTGGCGGCGTGCCTAATACATGCAAGTCGAGCGAATCAGAGGGAGCTTGCTCCCAATGATTAGCGGCGGACGGGTGAGTAACACGTGGGCAACCTGCCTGTAAGACTGGGATAACTCCGGGAAACCGGGGCTAATACCGGATAATATCTATTTATACATATAATTAGATTGAAAGATGGTTCTGCTATCACTTACAGATGGGCCC
The DNA here is from genome assembly GCF_038003465.1 of Cytobacillus sp. FSL K6-0265. Taxonomy (NCBI): domain Bacteria; kingdom Bacillati; phylum Bacillota; class Bacilli; order Caryophanales; family Bacillaceae; genus Cytobacillus; species Cytobacillus sp. FSL K6-0265. The sequence continues at coordinate 9,440 of NZ_JBBOPE010000001.1, forward strand.
GCGGCGCATTAGCTAGTTGGTGAGGTAACGGCTCACCAAGGCGACGATGCGTAGCCGACCTGAGAGGGTGATCGGCCACACTGGGACTGAGACACGGCCCAGACTCCTACGGGAGGCAGCAGTAGGGAATCTTCCGCAATGGACGAAAGTCTGACGGAGCAACGCCGCGTGAGTGATGAAGGTTTTCGGATCGTAAAACTCTGTTGTTAGGGAAGAACAAGTATCGGAGTAACTGCCGGTACCTTGACGGTACCTAACCAGAAAGCCACGGCTAACTACGTGCCAGCAGCCGCGGTAATACGTAGGTGGCAAGCGTTGTCCGGAATTATTGGGCGTAAAGCGCGCGCAGGCGGTTCCTTAAGTCTGATGTGAAAGCCCACGGCTCAACCGTGGAGGGTCATTGGAAACTGGGGAACTTGAGTGCAGAAGAGGAAAGTGGAATTCCAAGTGTAGCGGTGAAATGCGTAGAGATTTGGAGGAACACCAGTGGCGAAGGCGACTTTCTGGTCTGTAACTGACGCTGAGGCGCGAAAGCGTGGGGAGCAAACAGGATTAGATACCCTGGTAGTCCACGCCGTAAACGATGAGTGCTAAGTGTTAGAGGGTTTCCGCCCTTTAGTGCTGCAGCAAACGCATTAAGCACTCCGCCTGGGGAGTACGACCGCAAGGTTGAAACTCAAAGGAATTGACGGGGGCCCGCACAAGCGGTGGAGCATGTGGTTTAATTCGAAGCAACGCGAAGAACCTTACCAGGTCTTGACATCCTCTGACAATCCTAGAGATAGGACTTTCCCCTTCGGGGGACAGAGTGACAGGTGGTGCATGGTTGTCGTCAGCTCGTGTCGTGAGATGTTGGGTTAAGTCCCGCAACGAGCGCAACCCTTGATCTTAGTTGCCAGCATTCAGTTGGGCACTCTAAGGTGACTGCCGGTGACAAACCGGAGGAAGGTGGGGATGACGTCAAATCATCATGCCCCTTATGACCTGGGCTACACACGTGCTACAATGGATGGTACAAAGGGCTGCAAGACCGCGAGGTTTAGCCAATCCCATAAAACCATTCTCAGTTCGGATTGTAGGCTGCAACTCGCCTACATGAAGCCGGAATCGCTAGTAATCGCGGATCAGCATGCCGCGGTGAATACGTTCCCGGGCCTTGTACACACCGCCCGTCACACCACGAGAGTTTGTAACACCCGAAGTCGGTGGGGTAACCTTTTGGAGCCAGCCGCCTAAGGTGGGACAGATGATTGGGGTGAAGTCGTAACAAGGTAGCCGTATCGGAAGGTGCGGCTGGATCACCTCCTTTCTAAGGAATATACGGAATTGACTTGATGTTAGACTGTTCGTTCAGTTTTGAGAGTGCAATCTCTTTGATATGAATAAATACTTTACCGTAAAGTTATGTGGGCCTATAGCTCAGCTGGTTAGAGCGCACGCCTGATAAGCGTGAGGTCGATGGTTCGAGTCCATTTAGGCCCACCATTTCAACTTTAATACGGGGCCTTAGCTCAGCTGGGAGAGCGCCTGCTTTGCACGCAGGAGGTCAGCGGTTCGATCCCGCTAGGCTCCACCAACAAATCGTTCTTTGAAAACTAGATAATGTAATGAAGAAGATTACCGAGTAATCGCCACCTTAGTTATTTTCTCTCTATATAATAGAGTAGAGATACTAAACTTTTTTAATAAACACAACCGTGAGGGAAGCGAAAGCAACCCAAACATAGGTTAAGTTAATAAGGGCGCACGGTGAATGCCTTGGCACTAGGAGCCGATGAAGGACGGGACTAACACCGATATGCTTCGGGGAGCTGTAAGTAAGCTTTGATCCGGAGATTTCCGAATGGGGAAACCCCCTATCCGTTATGGGATAGGATCCATACCTGAATACATAGGGTATGGAAGGCAGACCCGGGGAACTGAAACATCTAAGTACCCGGAGGAAGAGAAAGCAAACGCGATTCCCTGAGTAGCGGCGAGCGAAACGGGATTAGCCCAAACCAAGAGGCTTGCCTCTTGGGGTTGTAGGACATTCTATACGGAGTTACAAAGGAACGAGATAGACGAAGAGGTCTGGAAAGGCCCGCCATAGGAGGTAAAAGCCCTGTAGTCGAAACTTCGTTCCCTCCAGAGTGGATCCTGAGTACGGCGGGACACGAGAAATCCCGTCGGAAGCAGGGAGGACCATCTCCCAAGGCTAAATACTCCCTAGTGACCGATAGTGAACCAGTACCGTGAGGGAAAGGTGAAAAGCACCCCGGAAGGGGAGTGAAAGAGATCCTGAAACCGTGTGCCTACAAGTAGTTAGAGCCCGTTAATGGGTGATAGCGTGCCTTTTGTAGAATGAACCGGCGAGTTACGATTACATGCGAGGTTAAGTTGGACAGACGGAGCCGTAGCGAAAGCGAGTCTGAATAGGGCGAATATAGTATGTGGTCGTAGACCCGAAACCAGGTGATCTACCCATGTCCAGGGTGAAGTCCAGGTAACACTGGATGGAGGCCCGAACCCACGTACGTTGAAAAGTGCGGGGATGAGGTGTGGGTAGCGGAGAAATTCCAATCGAACTTGGAGATAGCTGGTTCTCTCCGAAATAGCTTTAGGGCTAGCCTCATGCGTAAGAATCTTGGAGGTAGAGCACTGTTTGGACTAGGGGCCCTCATCGGGTTACCGAATTCAGACAAACTCCGAATGCCAAAGATTTATCCATGGGAGTCAGACTGCGAGTGATAAGATCCGTAGTCAAGAGGGAAACAGCCCAGACCACCAGCTAAGGTCCCAAAGTATACGTTAAGTGGAAAAGGATGTGGAGTTGCTTAGACAACCAGGATGTTGGCTTAGAAGCAGCCACCATTTAAAGAGTGCGTAATAGCTCACTGGTCGAGTGACTCCGCGCCGAAAATGTACCGGGGCTAAACGTATCACCGAAGCTGTGGATTGAACATCGTAGATGTTCAGTGGTAGGAGAGCGTTCTAAGGGCGTTGAAGCTAGACCGTAAGGACTGGTGGAGCGCTTAGAAGTGAGAATGCCGGTATGAGTAGCGAAAGATGGGTGAGAATCCCATCCACCGAATGCCTAAGGTTTCCTGAGGAAGGCTCGTCCGCTCAGGGTTAGTCGGGACCTAAGCCGAGGCTGAAAAGCGTAGGCGATGGACAACAGGTTGATATTCCTGTACCACCGTATTCTGTTTGAGTGATGGGGGGACGCAGGAGGATAGGGTAAGCGCACTATTGGATGTGCGTCTAAGCAGTTAGAGGGACCATGAGGCAAATCCCATGGTCACATACCTTGAGCTGTGATAGCGAGGGAAATTTAGTACCGAAGTTCTTGATTCCACACTGCCAAGAAAAGCCTCTAGCGAGGAATAAGGTGCCCGTACCGCAAACCGACACAGGTAGGCGAGGAGAGAATCCTAAGGTGAGCGAGAGAACTCTCGTTAAGGAACTCGGCAAAATGACCCCGTAACTTCGGGAGAAGGGGTGCTCATTAGGGTGTTAAAGCCTTGATGAGCCGCAGTGAATAGGCCCAGGCGACTGTTTAGCAAAAACACAGGTCTCTGCGAAGCCGCAAGGCGAAGTATAGGGGCTGACGCCTGCCCGGTGCTGGAAGGTTAAGAGGAGAGGTTAGCTCACGCGAAGCTTTGAATCGAAGCCCCAGTAAACGGCGGCCGTAACTATAACGGTCCTAAGGTAGCGAAATTCCTTGTCGGGTAAGTTCCGACCCGCACGAAAGGCGTAACGATCTGGGCACTGTCTCAACGAGAGACTCGGTGAAATTATAGTACCTGTGAAGATGCAGGTTACCCGCGACAGGACGGAAAGACCCCGTGGAGCTTTACTGTAGCCTGATATTGAATTTTGGTACAGCTTGTACAGGATAGGTAGGAGCCTTAGAAGCCGGAGCGCTAGCTTCGGTGGAGGCGTCGGTGGGATACTACCCCCGCTGTATTGAAATTCTAACCCACATCCCTTATCGGGATGGGAGACAGTGTCAGGTGGGCAGTTTGACTGGGGCGGTCGCCTCCTAAAGAGTAACGGAGGCGCCCAAAGGTTCCCTCAGAATGGTTGGAAATCATTCGTAGAGTGTAAAGGCACAAGGGAGCTTGACTGCGAGACCTACAAGTCGAGCAGGGACGAAAGTCGGGCTTAGTGATCCGGTGGTTCCGCATGGAAGGGCCATCGCTCAACGGATAAAAGCTACCCCGGGGATAACAGGCTTATCTCCCCCAAGAGTCCACATCGACGGGGAGGTTTGGCACCTCGATGTCGGCTCATCGCATCCTGGGGCTGTAGTCGGTCCCAAGGGTTGGGCTGTTCGCCCATTAAAGCGGTACGCGAGCTGGGTTCAGAACGTCGTGAGACAGTTCGGTCCCTATCCGTCGTGGGCGCAGGAAATTTGAGAGGAGCTGTCCTTAGTACGAGAGGACCGGGATGGACGCACCGCTGGTGTACCAGTTGTCTTGCCAAAGGCATCGCTGGGTAGCTATGTGCGGAAGGGATAAGTGCTGAAAGCATCTAAGCATGAAGCCCCCCTCGAGATGAGATTTCCCATAGCGCAAGCTAGTAAGATCCCTGAAAGATGATCAGGTTGATAGGTTAGAGGTGGAAGTGTGGCGACACATGCAGCTGACTAATACTAATCGATCGAGGACTTAACCAAAAACGAAATGCGAAGGCGGCTCGTTCAGGAGCGACAAGCATAAGACGAGTTCGTTAGGAGGTTGTTCTTTAACCTCATAGCGAAATTGGCTTATGACCTCGAGCTCCTAGCCGCCGCAGCTAGACAGCACTACGTAAGTAGTATCGTCAGCAACGCATAGGCGATTACTCAAAACATTCTTCTTCAACATTACCTAGTTTTCAGAGAATGATTTTTAAAATTTCTCTTGAAAAATTCATAAAAGACGTTATAATAATAAATGTCTTTAAAAAGTCCGGTGGCGATAGCGAGAAGGTCACACCCGTTCCCATACCGAACACGGAAGTTAAGCTTCTCAGCGCCGATGGTAGTTAGGGGCTGTCCCCTTGTGAGAGTAGGACGTTGCCGGGCAAGATGAAAGAGCACATCATTTGAATGTGCTCTTTTTTTGTGATTTTTTTTAATTTTTACTTTCACTGTAAACTAACTATCCCTTTTTATTTCCTTGGCAATGAACTTTTCTTGAATGAAGAAATTCATAAATAAGAAAAGGACTTTTCCGTTCCGTCAAATCGAGGAATTGATGGATAAATGGATAATCATTATTGGTCATTAGCTTAATGCATTCATTCCACCATTCTGTTTCATATCTTGCAATCATGCTTAAATTATAGAGTAATAAGTAATGAGAAAATAATTCTGGATAATCATTTAACGGACTTCTTTCGATAGGTAATGAATAATTTTTATTTACAATATTATATTTTAAACGATTGATCTCTTTGTTGTGAGGGAATTTTATATGTTTCTTCGTATAGTGAATATCCGCTTCATCTACTTGTAGTTTTTCGGAAAGAAAAGTAGAAAATCTCGATTCAGTCATATGATAATGATTAAGAATTGTTATTGGTACATGGTAGCCATCTTCTTCTTTTTTTATGTCAATAAATGTTTGTTCCTTTTGGATAGACTGAAACATTATTTCCATCTCTGGGATTTGTCTTAATAAATCAACCATATAAAATTTATCGCCCTCTAGATGTTTCATATGAAACATTTTTTCTGCCATATATGGAAATAAACCACTCTTTTGTAGTTTCACTTCATCTTTTAAAAAAAGGTATTGTTGCTTTTTCTTTTTTCTTGTTGAAACACCATGAGCTAGTACAGAAGTCGTATCTGGATAAAGTGGATCAATAGTTAAAATACATGCCTTGATGAGATGAACTAAACCGTAGAAATAGAGAATAGGCTTAATGATTAATGGGGCAGTTGCGGCTTGTTCATAGTAAACCTTACCGTGTTCAATGTAATAAATAAATGGATAAGTATTTTCAAAACTCTTTTGCGATGCTTGTTCAATACCTTCCTTTTGATAACTTTTTTCTAAATATGTCTTGGTTGTTTCTGTTGAAAAAAAAGGTAAATATGCTTGCCAATTGTCGAAAGAATACTTCAAAATATACTACCTCCAAATAATCTGAAAAATCCAACTTATAGCAGTGTCCTTGACAGTATTTTGTCCAATTGATAACCTACTAATAATATTTTCATGTTCAGGAGGTCAAAAAAATGTGGGAAACTAAATTTGAAAAAGAAGGTTTAACTTTTGATGATGTACTACTTGTACCTGCTAAATCTGAGGTATTGCCGAAAGATGTCGATTTGTCGGTGAGACTGTCTGATAAGGTAAAGTTGAATGTTCCAATTATCAGTGCTGGGATGGATACAGTAACTGAAGCTGAAATGGCTATTGCAATGGCACGTCAAGGTGGATTAGGTATTATCCACAAAAATATGTCCATTGAGCAACAGGCAGATTTAGTTGATAAAGTAAAACGCTCTGAGAGTGGCGTTATTTCTGATCCGTTTTTCCTTACTCCCGAACAACAAGTGTATGATGCTGAACATTTAATGGGTAAATATCGTATATCAGGTGTTCCAATTGTAAATAATCTGGACGAGCAAAAACTTGTTGGTATTATTACAAACCGTGACCTTCGTTTTATTCAAGATTTCTCTATCAAGATCTCTGATGTAATGACGAAAGAAAACTTAGTAACTGCTTCAGTAGGAACAACGCTACAAGAAGCAGAAAAAATTCTGCAAAAGTATAAAATCGAGAAATTACCTCTTGTTGATGATAATGGTGTTTTAAAAGGACTTATTACTATTAAAGATATTGAAAAAGTGATTGAGTTCCCTAACTCAGCGAAAGATAATCAAGGGCGTTTACTTGCTGGTGCAGCAATTGGTATAACAAAAGATACAATGAAAAGATTAGAGTTACTTGTTAAAGCTCAAGTTGATGTAGTCGTAGTCGATACGGCTCACGGCCACTCAGCTGGCGTTATTAATACAGTAAAAGAAATTAAGGAGAAATACCCTGAACTAACAGTTGTAGCAGGTAATGTAGCCACTGCTGAAGGGACACGTGCATTGTTTGAAGCTGGGGCTGATGTTGTAAAGGTTGGTATTGGACCTGGATCTATTTGTACAACACGTGTCGTAGCAGGTGTTGGCGTACCTCAAATTACAGCGGTGTATGATTGTGCAACAGAAGCACGTAAACATGGTAAAGCGATTATCGCTGATGGTGGGATTAAATATTCAGGAGATATCGTGAAAGCATTAGCTTCTGGTGGACATGCTGTTATGCTCGGAAGCATGTTAGCAGGTGTATCTGAAAGTCCAGGGGAAACAGAAATTTTCCAAGGACGTCAATTTAAAGTCTATCGTGGGATGGGATCTGTTACTTCTATGGAAAAAGGATCAAAAGATCGTTACTTCCAAGAAGATAATAAGAAATTCGTTCCAGAAGGCATTGAAGGACGTATTCCATATAAAGGATCATTAGCAGATACGATTTATCAGTTAGTTGGTGGCGTTCGCTCTGGTATGGGTTACTGCGGGGCAGCAAATTTAGAATTCTTAAGAGAAAATGCACAGTTTATTCGTATGACAGGTGCGGGCCTTAAAGAAAGTCACCCACATGATATCCAAATTACGAAGGAAGCACCAAACTATTCACTATAATTTTTAAAAAAGTAAGAGGGTAGCCCCTCTTATTTTTTTTGCTTGAAAAGAGTTCTACCTTTCGTCATCGTAAGCATAATGGACAATGTTTTTCTCAGGAGTAATGACCTAAGGAATAGAAAAAGAAAAGGGTTGTTCATGAAAACGCCAAGATTAGGAAAAGGTTGTTTGTATCCATGAAGGACATCTTATGATAAAATAACAAAAGCTGAAAAAAAAGTTGGAGGGCTTTGGAATTGAGTAGAAAAGGATATCGTAAAATTGTTGCAAGTTTCTTGGCGTTGATTATGGTGTTAGGCATGCTTCCTAATGTACATAAAGCAAGTGCAGAAGAAGACATACTTAATATTAATGCAGATGCAGCTATTCTAGTAGATGCAGAGACAGGTAGGGTTTTATACGGGAAAAACATTGATAAAGTACTTGGTATCGCAAGTATGTCAAAAATGATGACTGAGTACCTCTTATTAGAAGCAGTTGATGAAGGTAGAATATCATGGGATCAACAATATTCAGTAAGTGAATATGTTTGGAAGGTTTCACATGACACATCACTTTCAAATGTTCCTTTAAGAAGAGATGGGACGTACAGTATTCAGGAGTTATATGAAGCGATGACCATCTATTCTGCTAATGGGGCTACAATTGCCATTGCAGAGACAATTGCTGGTTCTGAAAAGAATTTTGTGAAAATAATGAATGAAAAAGCAGAGGAATTAGGTTTAGAGGATTATAAATTCGTCAATTCTTCTGGTTTAAATAACAGCGATTTAAAAGGTAACCATACGATAGGTAATGAAGACGAAGAAAATGTCATGTCTGCTAGAGCGACAGCTAAACTAGCAACTGCGCTTCTCACTGATTTTCCTCAAGTATTAGAAACAGCTAGTATTCCTAAGAAAGTTTTTAGAGAAGGTACTGAAGATAGTATCAATATGGAAAACTGGAACTGGATGTTACCTGGGCTTGTCTACGGATATGAAGGAGTAGACGGCTTAAAGACGGGAACAACTGATTTTGCTGGTTCTTCTTTTACAGGAACAGCAGAACGTGATGGCAAAAGATATATAACCGTTGTTATGAATGCTAAGGGCGGCGGTGATTCTGGCTATAATCAAGCTAGATTCGACGAAACAAAGAAAATGTTTGATTACGCATTCTCTAATTTCGACAAAAAAGAAATTGTTCCTGCTGGCTATCAAGTGAAAGATAAAGAAAAGCTAGCTGTCGAAAAAGGGAAAGAAAATGCAGTAGCGATTGAATCAAAAGAGGCTATTACATTAACTGTTAAAAACGGTGAAGAAGAGAATTATCAACCAAAGCTTGTGGTCAATGAAGATTTATTAAATGATCAAGGACAATTAACAGCTCCTGTAAAAAAAGGGGATGTTGTTGGTTATTTAACGGTTGAAGATAAAGATGGCAATGTGATTGAATTTTTAAATTCAAACGAAGCGAGAGTTGATGTCATCGCTTCTGAAACGATTGAAAAGGCTAACTGGTTCGTTTTATCTATGCGTGGTGTCGGTGGATTCTTTGGCGATGTTTGGGACAGTGTCGCATCTACTGTTAAAGGTTGGTTTTCTTGAATAATGTAGTTGCATTTGGCTTATAATTATAGTAAATTATGAATTACTAATAAGTTAAATAAAAGAAAGCATAAAGAAGGAATTAGTATCAAGTATACTTTTGCCAAAGAGAGCTGGTGGTTGGTGCAAACCAGACAAAAGCACTTGAGAATCCATCCTTTGCGTAGAGCTTGGAACACATTTTTTGTAAGTAAAAGCTCTCGGGTGAACCTCGTTAAAGATTTAAAGTGAAAAGTATGGTTTATACTTTTAACTAGGGTGGCAACGCGGGTAACTCTCGTCCCTTTATTGGGGACGGGAGTTTTTTGTTTTCACAAATTTGAATATGGAGGGAAAGGCAATGTTAGATATCAAATATTTAAGAGCGAATTTTGCTGAAGTGAAAGAAAAACTAGAAAAACACCGTGGGGAAGATATTTCTGATCTTGAGAAATTTGAAGATTTGGATGTAAAACGCCGAGAATTACTTGTAAAAACGGAAGAGCTCAAAAGCAAAAGAAATGAAGTATCACAGCAAGTGGCTGCTTTGAAACGAGAGAAAAAGGATGCGGACCATTTAATTGCTGAGATGAGACAAGTGGGCGACCAAATTAAAGATTTGGACCATGAGTTACGTGAAGTAGAAGCTGAACTAGAGCTTATCTTACTCAGCATTCCAAATATCCCACATGAAAGTGTACCAGTTGGTGAGACAGAAGATGACAACGTCTTAGCTTGGCAATGGGGAGAAGTAAAGGGCTTTAATTTTGAATTTAAACCGCATTGGGATATAGCGACTGATCTTGGTATTTTAGATTTTGAACGAGCAGGAAAAGTAACAGGTAGTCGTTTTGTTTTTTATAAAGGATTAGGTGCTAGATTAGAGCGCGCATTGTATAATTTTATGTTGGATCTTCATACAGAAGAACATGGATACGAAGAAGTGCTACCACCATATATGGTTAATCGTGCAAGTATGACTGGTACAGGGCAATTACCAAAATTTGAAGAAGATGCTTTTTTAATTGAGAGTGAAGATTATTTCCTTATCCCAACGGCAGAGGTACCGATTACGAATATGCATCGTGATGAAATTTTAAGTGCGGATCAATTACCAATTAATTATGCTGCATTTAGTGCGTGCTTCCGTTCTGAAGCTGGATCCGCTGGCCGTGATACGAGGGGTCTTATTCGTCAGCATCAGTTTAATAAGGTTGAGCTTGTGAAGTTTGTTAAACCAGAAGATTCTTATAATGAGTTAGAGAAATTAACGAAGAATGCAGAAAAAGTTTTACAACTACTGGGTTTACCTTATCGCGTCATGAGTATGTGCACGGCTGATTTAGGATTCACAGCTGCGAAGAAATACGATATTGAAGTATGGATGCCTAGCTACGATAATTATCGAGAAATTTCTTCTTGTAGTAACTTTGAAGCTTTCCAAGCGAGACGTGCCAATATTCGCTTCCGCCGTGATGCTAAAGGTAAGCCAGAGAATGTTCATACATTAAATGGCTCTGGATTAGCAGTGGGACGTACAGTCGCTGCGATATTAGAGAATTATCAACAAGCTGATGGTAGTGTCGTTATTCCAGAAGTACTTCGCCCTTATATGGGGAACAAAGAAGTGATAAAACCAGCAAATTAAGGTAGACGATAGGATCTGTTCTTTAGGACGGATCCTATTTTTAAAAAATATGCAAACTTCTCTTGACTTCTATTTAAATAGATGATATATTATTTCTTGTCGAAACGGAGGAATACCCAAGTCCGGCTGAAGGGATCGGTCTTGAAAACCGACAGGGGTGTTAAAGCCCGCGGGGGTTCGAATCCCTCTTCCTCCGCCATTATAACTTTTAACATGCGCATAATTAATTGGAGATATGAGTCGCTACTTTATAGTAGCGACTTTTTTTATTTCTCGACAAAAAAACAGCCTGTACGATTCATGTACAGGCGAATATTTTATATTGTTTGTTTTAATGTATGGCCAATTTTTTCGAGCACTTGATCGATGTCTGTTGGATTAGAAACAAGATCATATTCATTAATATTGAGTCGTAAAATAGGACAAGCACTAAATTGATCAATCCAGGTTTCGTAGCGCCCGTGCATCTCTTTCCAATAGTCAATCGAGGTTTGTTGTTCCATTGGGCGTCCACGTTCTTTAATACGCGCTAGTATATCCTCTAGGGAGCCTTCTAAATAAATTAAAATATCAGGGTGCGGGAAATAGGGTGTCATGACCATCGCTTCGAATAGGCTGGTATAGGTTTCATAATCAACTGGTGACATCGTTCCTTTTTCATAATGCATTTTAGCAAAAATGCCAGTATCTTCATAAATAGAGCGATCTTGAATGAATCCACCACCATATTCGAACATCCGCTTTTGTTCTTTAAACCTTTCAGCGAGAAAATAAATTTGTAAATGAAAACTCCATCTTTCAAAGTCGGCATAAAACTTGTCTAAATACGGATTTGTATCGACTTTTTCAAAAGAGGTGCGGAAATTAAGTGCTTCTGCTAAATAATTGGTCATTGTTGATTTTCCGACACCGACCGTTCCTGCTACAGTGATGATTGCGTTATTGGGTATGCCGTAGTTATTTCTATTCATGCTTTAGTACTCCTTGTTTGTATACTCGTTGTTAACGTATCAATAATGTATTGCAGATCATTCTTATTATGAACAAAATCCAATTGATCCGCGTCAAGGTGAAGGATAGGGATATCCGGATGCTGTTTTTCAAATGTCTGCATTTTTAGATCGTAATCAATGGATAATTGTTCAAGATAGAGCGGACTTATATTCTTTTCGATTTCGCGTCCACGCTTTTCAATTCTTTTTAGTAAAGTATCTAGGCTTGCCCGCAAATAAATAATGATATTTGGTCTCGGCATATCGTCCGTTAAAATATGATAAATTTCTTCATATTTTTCATATTCAGGTGCTTCAAGAGATTTACTAGCAAAAATCAAGTTTTTAAAAATATGATAATCAGCTACGACAGGCTTATCATTCGCAATATAACGGTCCTTTATATCCTTGAGCTGTTTATATCGATTACATAAGAAAAACATTTCTGTTTGAAAACTCCACTCATCGATATTCTCGTAAAACTTTCCGAGAAATGGATTCTCATCGACGATTTCTTTTAATAGATGGTAGTTAAAATGAGTGGAAAGGGCTGTGGCTAGCGTGGTCTTACCTACGCCAATCGGCCCTTCCACTGTAATAAAAGGTACTTGATTCATCTATTTGTCTCCCCCTAAACTAACATAACTTCCATTTTAACACAGGTCAGACCTCTATGAAGAATGAAAAAATAGACAGGAGATTAAAATAGATTTAACGCTTTACGACATTGAAATTTTCATCAATGAGGAGCCAGTTTTGCGGAAAGTCTAAACCAAGTTTCCAGTAGCTTACACCTCTTAACCTTAATTCTTTCAATAAATCAAATTTCGCTTGAATGGAACGGGCATCTTCAAACCAAACTTCATGTCTTTTTCCTTCGTTGTCTGTGTATAAAAAGAAGGGTGCTTGTGCTTCTTGATCATATTGAATGGCCACATTATTTTCTAATGCAATCTGTATAGCTTGTTGTGGACTAATAGCACGTGCCATCGTTCCTTGAACAAAAGGAAGCGTCCAATCATAGCCGTATAAATTTTGCCCCATCATAATTTTATCAGGCGGAATTTCTGTTATTGCATATTCAAGGACATCTCTCACGGGTCCGATAGGTGAAACGGCCATAGCAGGCCCTCCACTATATCCCCATTCATATGTCATGATGATGACAAAGTCGACAATTTCACCATGTGCTTTATAATCGTGGCCTTCATACCATTTCCCTTTTTGATCGGCGCTTGTTTTAGGGGCAAGAGCCGTTGATATGAGCCAGCCTTCTTGGTGGAAGCGATCGCGTGCTTTTATTAGGAATTGGTTATAAGCTTCTTTATCTTCTGGTCGAATGAACTCAAAATCAAAATGGATATCTTGGAAGTTGTATTTTTTTGCTGTTGCAACAATATTGTCGAGGAATGTGTTTTGAATGTTTTGATCGTTGAGAAGTATACTTGCTAGCTCATCACTAAATTGTGCATTTTCTTGATTAGATATGACCATCATGAGGACATTTTGATTTTGTTCAGCGATAGCAGGTAATTCATCTAAAGGCGGTTCTTGCAACGAACCATCTCTTAGTGCTTGAAAGTTAAATGGTGCTAAATAAGTAAGATGGGGTGCTGCCCCTCTTGAAGCTTCTATTAAGTTTTCCGATACGGTGTCTCCTCTAGGCTCAACATAGGCATTTATTTCGGCAGAAGTTTTTGGACGTTCGGGAATGTATAAGCGTAGACCAACCCTTAAGGGATTTGTTTGTGAGATTTGATTGATATTCACAAGCTCTTCTACTGTGAGCCCATATCGTTGGGCAATTAAATAGAGTGTATCGCCAGGCTGTACCCAATAGAAGCTACCAATGATTGGAATCACAAGCGTTTGACCGATCACAAGTTGATTAGGATTCTGTAATTCATTAGCATCGATTAAATCTTGTGTGGTTGTGCTATAGGCCATCGCTATACCACTTAACGAATCATTCTGTCTTACCACATGTATTTGCAAGTAAAACCCTCCCTAAATGTTTCATTATAGAAATACAGGCATTCAAAGTGAATGATTTAATTACACTATAAATAACTTATGAAGGGAGTGGCTAATACATGATACATTCATGGTAATGGATCAATATTTGCTTTCAATACATCTTTCATCATAATTAAAGCGTTCTCGTTATCGTGGTCATCATTAGAAGCAATGCAGTTAGCGGGTATATGTAATTTATACTCTCTCATATAAGCATCGTTTGCAGAGAAAAGCACACAAATGTTTCCTGCCAAACCAACCATTATTAGCTTATCAATGGCTAATTGATTTAAGAGTGTATGAAGTGCTGTTCCGTAAAATGCGGAATGTTTCGGTTTGATTAGAAAGTAATCCTCACTTGATGGTTTGATTGTTTGGAGGATTGGTGCACTTATGGGATTGTTGCAGTAGGCCATTATCTCTTCAATATCAGCTTTCCAGAGCTTGTAATGGTCATTAATATAGATGACTGGTAACTTGTGTTGATGAAAGTGCGTTCTAATAAGATTAATGCTTGTGGTCATTTTTAATGCTTTTTTAGCCAGTACTTTGCCATGTTTAAATTGAAAATCATTAATCATGTCAATAATAATTAATGCCGTTTTCTTTTCGGTTGTTATATTCAATCAAAATCAACCCCTTTTAATTAGAAAAGATATAAGGAATTTCAAACGTTAACTGCCAAGATGAAAAGGTAAGTTTTTACGTTTTTTTATTGTTTGTAAAAGCAAAGAGAATTACACTGAAAGAAACGCTATGGTATTTAAAGGAATGAAGTAAATGAGTATAGATGAACAATTTATGTTAGAAGCGATAAAAGAGGCAGAAAAAGCAAGAGCGATTAATGAAGTTCCAATTGGTGCTGTCATTGTTTTGGATGGGCAAATTATTGCCCGTGGGTATAATTTACGGGAAACAGCACAAAAAGCGACTGCGCATGCAGAATTACTTGCGATTGAAGAAGCGTGTGGGCAGCTCGGTACATGGCGATTAGAGGACACAACCCTTTATGTTACACTTGAGCCTTGTCCGATGTGCGCGGGCTCTATTGTCCTTTCACGAGTGAAACGGGTCGTTTACGGTGCAACTGATCCAAAAGGTGGATGTTGCGGGACATTAATGAATTTGCTAGATGATTCAAGGTTTAATCATCAGTGTGAGGTGGTTGCTGGAGTAATGGGTGAAGAATGTGGGGAACTGTTATCCACGTTTTTTTCCGAATTACGAGCTAGAAAAAAGGCTGAAAAGAAGCTTTTAAAAGAACAAAAGAAGCAAGAGGAATGTTAAGCATTGCAATTTTAGTTTAAAAACAGTATACTGAATATGCGTCGAAATGACGCAACTTAAATATTGGTATCAATTTTGCCGTGCTAGGTGGGAAGGTAGCGGTGTCCTGTACTCGCAATCCGCTCTAGCGAGACTGAATTCCTATTCTGAGGCTGATGTCCTGTAGGGTCTGCCTTTAGTAAGTGGTGTTGACGCTTGGGTCCTGCGCAATGGGAACCCATGAACCATGTCAGGTCCGGAAGGAAGCAGCATTAAGTGGACTCTCTCATGTGCCGCAGGGTTGCCTGAGCTGAGCTAACTGCTAAAGTAACGCTTATGGGCGTCAGTCGAAGATAGGTGCACGGCAGTTATATACATATAATAATAAAACTCATTCTTCTTGAATGAGTTTTTTGTTTTTTTCCTATCCTTTTTTGTAAAATAGAAAATAGATACGTTATAATAAATACGACACTAAAAGAAGGGGGCGTGCCAATTGAGTTATCAAGCATTGTATCGTGTATGGCGCCCACAAACATTTCTTGATGTAGTAGGGCAAGAGCATGTAACAAAAACATTGCAAAACGCCCTGCTTCAAGAAAAAATATCGCATGCGTATCTTTTTACTGGACCAAGAGGAACCGGTAAAACGAGTGCGGCGAAAATTTTAGCAAAGGCTGTAAACTGTGAAAGAGCGCCCATTAATGAACCATGTAATGAATGTGATGCGTGCAAAGGGATTACTGATGGGTCCATACCTGATGTCATTGAAATTGATGCCGCATCTAATAATGGCGTAGAAGAGATTAGAGATATAAGAGATAAAGTAAAATATGCTCCAAGTGCGGTTAAATATAAAGTGTATATTGTTGATGAGGTGCATATGTTGTCAATGGGAGCATTCAATGCGCTCCTAAAAACATTAGAAGAACCACCCCAACATGTTATTTTTATATTAGCAACGACAGAGCCACATAAAATTCCACTGACAATCATTTCTAGGTGTCAACGGTTTGATTTTAAAAGGATAACTGCGACATCGATTGTGAATCGTATGCAAATGATTATAGATGAAAGTGGTGTTAATTGTGATTCCCAAGCACTACAAATTATTGCCAGAGCTGCTGAAGGCGGTATGCGTGATGCCTTGAGTTTATTGGATCAAGCAATTTCATTTAGTGATGAGATTGTAACAGTTGATGATGCTCTAGCTGTTACAGGTGCTGTTTCACAAGGTTTTCTTAATCAGTTAGCCACAGCTATCGTTAATCACGATGCCGCTAACGGCTTAGAAATATTAGGTGAACTTCTTTTTCAAGGAAAAGATCCCACTCGATTTGTAGAAGATTTTATTCTTTATTATAGAGATATGCTATTATATAAAGCAGCACCTAATCTTGAAGAATCAATGGAAAGGGTTCTTTTAGAGGAAACATTCATAGAATTAGCAGAAAAGGTGTCACAAGAGCAAATTTATCATTTGATCGAGCAATTAAATAAAACACAGCAAGAAATGCGCTGGACGAACCATCCAAGAATATTTTTAGAAGTAGCGATTGTGAAACTTTGTCAGCAAGAACAGATTAAGGGGCAAAGTGCGGAAGATGTTCAGCCATTAATTACACGGATTGATCAATTAGAAAAAGAGTTATCACAAATAAAAGCGCAAGGTGTTAAAGTCTCAGAAGAATCGGTAGCACCTCAAGCGAAAAAGCCACAGCGTGTATCTAAAAAAGGATATCAAGCACCTGTTGGCCGAATAAATGAAGTGTTGAAGCAGGCAACAAAACAGGACTTAATGATGGTCAAAAGTCATTGGGGTGAAATGTTAGAACGTCTCGTACACAATCAAATGCGCTCACAAGCAGCATTACTAAACGAAGCGGAGCCTGTTGCTGCATCTGATCAAGTTTTTATTATCAAATTCAAATATGAAATTCATTGTCAAATGGCGATGGAGAATCATAAATTTATTGAAACTCTAACGCAATCTTTGTTTGATTTAAGCGGAAAGAGGTTTCAGGTCTTAGGTTTACCAGATGAACAATGGCAATCCATTCGCCAATCGTTTCTTCAGTATCAAAAGGCGAATGGAGATGATACAGCAGAGGATATGGGGAATGAAGAAGAAGATCCTGTTGTATCTGAGGCAATGAAATTATTTGGTGAAGATCTTATTGAAATTAAAGATTAAATAAATATTAGGAGGTAAGGAATTATGCGTGGTATGGGTAATATGCAAAATATGATGAAGCAAATGCAAAAAATGCAAAAGAAAATGGCGCAAGCGCAAGAGGAATTAGGAGAAGAAAGAATTGAAGGAACAGCTGGCGGTGGCATGGTCACTGTCATTATCTCTGGTCATAAAGAAGTTTTAGAAGTCAATATTAAAGAGGAAGTCGTTGATCCTGAAGATATCGAAATGCTTCAAGATTTAGTTTTAGCAGCAACAAATGATGCGATTAAAAAATGTGATGAATTAACCAATAATACAATGGGGCAATTCACAAAAGGTATGAACTTGCCAGGGATGTTTTAATACGGATAACGAAAAGAGCGCCGCTGGTTTTTTTGAGCGGCGTTTTTTAAAGCATTCACTATTAGACTAGGAGTCAAAGAGAAGAGTTATATGAGAAAGAGTTTGTTGTTAAACGCCTCTCGGTCAAATGCTCTCGTCTTTGATGAAAGAGGGGGAGACAGATATGCATTATCCTGAACCGATATCAAAACTGATTGATAGTTTTATGAAGCTTCCAGGAATCGGACCGAAAACAGCCGCTCGGTTGGCTTTTTTTGTATTAAGTATGAAAGAAGACACTGTACTAGATTTTGCTAAGGCATTAGTGAATGCAAAGAGGAATCTATCTTATTGTTCTGTGTGTGGTCATATTACAGATCAGGATCCTTGTTATATATGTGAGGACCAGAGGAGAGATCGATCAGTCATATGTGTTGTGCAAGACCCTAAAGACGTTATCGCCATGGAAAAAATGAAGGAATTTAATGGTTTATACCATGTTTTGCATGGTGCTATTTCACCGATGGATGGTATCGGACCAGAAGATATTAATATTCCCGATTTGTTAAAACGATTACAGGATGAAACTATCCAAGAAGTTATCTTGGCAACCAATCCTAATATTGAGGGCGAGGCGACAGCAATGTATATTTCTCGTCTCATTAAACCTTCTGGTATTAAGGCGAGTCGCATAGCTCACGGATTACCAGTAGGAGGAGACCTTGAATATGCCGATGAAGTAACACTTTCAAAAGCTTTAGAGGGAAGAAGAGAAGTATAGTGAGAGGTGTATGCGATGTTCTTTCGTAAAAAAGAATGGCTTCGTAAGGAATATGATGAGAAGTTATTAGGGCAGTTAAAAGAATTAAAAGAAGAATGGAAGAATCAAAAATCTTTAATTGAAAAAAGTTTTGATCCTTCAGCAGAAGCAATTAGTGAAGCTAAGCTTGCTGAGGCAAAATACTTTTATTTGTTCAAGGAAGCAAAGAAAAGAAACGTTAGTGTTCGATATTAATTTTTATACCTCCTCAAGGTCTTTTTTTAGGTGCTTGTTCATACATTGGTTGTACAAGTTTCCTTAAATAGAGGGGGTTTTTTATTTGGAGCCAGTTTGGATTATCTCAGGGTTAGGTATTCTCATTCTCTTTCTATTAGTAGCAGGTGCCTCGTTTCGACCAATTAAGTGGATTGGACAAGGCTTTATAAAGATAATAATTGGTGCACTATTATTATTTGTACTAAATACAGTAGGAAATCAATTTGGCATTCATTTACCTATTAATATAGCTACTGTAGCTGTTAGTGGGATATTAGGTGTGCCGGGTATATGCTCACTAGTGGCCATCCAAATGTATGTCATATAACCGTCAAAGCATGAATGAAATAGCTAATCAGTTACGTATTTCTAGTAACTGATTTTTTCTTTTAAAATATTGTTGACATATTAATATAATGCTGATAATATATTAAGAGTCGTCACAACGACGCATCATCCTTTAAAAACTTTTAAAAAAACTTTTTAAAAAAGCATTGACATAAAATGCATAGGATGATATATTAATAAAGTCGCTTCTAAAGCGAATGAGATTGTTCTTTGAAAACTGAACGAACATAAAACGTCAAGCGTAATTCTAAAAAAGCTGATTTATCAGCAACAAAGCACCATAGGTGCAAACGAGCTAATCAAACACTTTATTGGAGAGTTTGATCCTGGCTCAGGACGAACGCTGGCGGCGTGCCTAATACATGCAAGTCGAGCGAATCGGAGGGAGCTTGCTCCCGATGATTAGCGGCGGACGGGTGAGTAACACGTGGGCAACCTGCCTGTAAGACTGGGATAACTCCGGGAAACCGGGGCTAATACCGGATAATATCTATTTATACATATAATTAGATTGAAAGATGGTTCTGCTATCACTTACAGATGGGCCCGCGGCGCATTAGCTAGTTGGTGAGGTAACGGCTCACCAAGGCGACGATGCGTAGCCGACCTGAGAGGGTGATCGGCCACACTGGGACTGAGACACGGCCCAGACTCCTACGGGAGGCAGCAGTAGGGAATCTTCCGCAATGGACGAAAGTCTGACGGAGCAACGCCGCGTGAGTGATGAAGGTTTTCGGATCGTAAAACTCTGTTGTTAGGGAAGAACAAGTATCGGAGTAACTGCCGGTACCTTGACGGTACCTAACCAGAAAGCCACGGCTAACTACGTGCCAGCAGCCGCGGTAATACGTAGGTGGCAAGCGTTGTCCGGAATTATTGGGCGTAAAGCGCGCGCAGGCGGTTCCTTAAGTCTGATGTGAAAGCCCACGGCTCAACCGTGGAGGGTCATTGGAAACTGGGGAACTTGAGTGCAGAAGAGGAAAGTGGAATTCCAAGTGTAGCGGTGAAATGCGTAGAGATTTGGAGGAACACCAGTGGCGAAGGCGACTTTCTGGTCTGTAACTGACGCTGAGGCGCGAAAGCGTGGGGAGCAAACAGGATTAGATACCCTGGTAGTCCACGCCGTAAACGATGAGTGCTAAGTGTTAGAGGGTTTCCGCCCTTTAGTGCTGCAGCAAACGCATTAAGCACTCCGCCTGGGGAGTACGACCGCAAGGTTGAAACTCAAAGGAATTGACGGGGGCCCGCACAAGCGGTGGAGCATGTGGTTTAATTCGAAGCAACGCGAAGAACCTTACCAGGTCTTGACATCCTCTGACAATCCTAGAGATAGGACTTTCCCCTTCGGGGGACAGAGTGACAGGTGGTGCATGGTTGTCGTCAGCTCGTGTCGTGAGATGTTGGGTTAAGTCCCGCAACGAGCGCAACCCTTGATCTTAGTTGCCAGCATTTAGTTGGGCACTCTAAGGTGACTGCCGGTGACAAACCGGAGGAAGGTGGGGATGACGTCAAATCATCATGCCCCTTATGACCTGGGCTACACACGTGCTACAATGGATGGTACAAAGGGCTGCAAGACCGCGAGGTTTAGCCAATCCCATAAAACCATTCTCAGTTCGGATTGTAGGCTGCAACTCGCCTACATGAAGCCGGAATCGCTAGTAATCGCGGATCAGCATGCCGCGGTGAATACGTTCCCGGGCCTTGTACACACCGCCCGTCACACCACGAGAGTTTGTAACACCCGAAGTCGGTGGGGTAACCTTTTGGAGCCAGCCGCCTAAGGTGGGACAGATGATTGGGGTGAAGTCGTAACAAGGTAGCCGTATCGGAAGGTGCGGCTGGATCACCTCCTTTCTAAGGAATATACGGAATTAACTTGATGTTAGATTGTTCGTTCAGTTTTGAGAGTATAATCTCTCAATTCAATCGTTCTTTGAAAACTAGATAATGTAATGAAGAAGATTACCGAGTAATCGCCACCTTAGTTATTTTCTCTCTATATAATAGAGTAGAGATACTAAACTTTTTTAATAAACACAACCGTGAGGGAAGCGAAAGCAACCCAAACATAGGTTAAGTTAATAAGGGCGCACGGTGAATGCCTTGGCACTAGGAGCCGATGAAGGACGGGACTAACACCGATATGCTTCGGGGAGCTGTAAGTAAGCTTTGATCCGGAGATTTCCGAATGGGGAAACCCCCTATCCGTTATGGGATAGGATCCATACCTGAATACATAGGGTATGGAAGGCAGACCCGGGGAACTGAAACATCTAAGTACCCGGAGGAAGAGAAAGCAAACGCGATTCCCTGAGTAGCGGCGAGCGAAACGGGATTAGCCCAAACCAAGAGGCTTGCCTCTTGGGGTTGTAGGACATTCTATACGGAGTTACAAAGGAACGAGATAGACGAAGAGGTCTGGAAAGGCCCGCCATAGGAGGTAAAAGCCCTGTAGTCGAAACTTCGTTCCCTCCAGAGTGGATCCTGAGTACGGCGGGACACGAGAAATCCCGTCGGAAGCAGGGAGGACCATCTCCCAAGGCTAAATACTCCCTAGTGACCGATAGTGAACCAGTACCGTGAGGGAAAGGTGAAAAGCACCCCGGAAGGGGAGTGAAAGAGATCCTGAAACCGTGTGCCTACAAGTAGTTAGAGCCCGTTAATGGGTGATAGCGTGCCTTTTGTAGAATGAACCGGCGAGTTACGATTACATGCGAGGTTAAGTTGGACAGACGGAGCCGTAGCGAAAGCGAGTCTGAATAGGGCGAATATAGTATGTGGTCGTAGACCCGAAACCAGGTGATCTACCCATGTCCAGGGTGAAGTCCAGGTAACACTGGATGGAGGCCCGAACCCACGTACGTTGAAAAGTGCGGGGATGAGGTGTGGGTAGCGGAGAAATTCCAATCGAACTTGGAGATAGCTGGTTCTCTCCGAAATAGCTTTAGGGCTAGCCTCATGCGTAAGAATCTTGGAGGTAGAGCACTGTTTGGACTAGGGGCCCTCATCGGGTTACCGAATTCAGACAAACTCCGAATGCCAAAGATTTATCCATGGGAGTCAGACTGCGAGTGATAAGATCCGTAGTCAAGAGGGAAACAGCCCAGACCACCAGCTAAGGTCCCAAAGTATACGTTAAGTGGAAAAGGATGTGGAGTTGCTTAGACAACCAGGATGTTGGCTTAGAAGCAGCCACCATTTAAAGAGTGCGTAATAGCTCACTGGTCGAGTGACTCCGCGCCGAAAATGTACCGGGGCTAAACGTATCACCGAAGCTGTGGATTGAACATCGTAGATGTTCAGTGGTAGGAGAGCGTTCTAAGGGCGTTGAAGCTAGACCGTAAGGACTGGTGGAGCGCTTAGAAGTGAGAATGCCGGTATGAGTAGCGAAAGATGGGTGAGAATCCCATCCACCGAATGCCTAAGGTTTCCTGAGGAAGGCTCGTCCGCTCAGGGTTAGTCGGGACCTAAGCCGAGGCTGAAAAGCGTAGGCGATGGACAACAGGTTGATATTCCTGTACCACCGTATTCTGTTTGAGTGATGGGGGGACGCAGGAGGATAGGGTAAGCGCACTATTGGATGTGCGTCTAAGCAGTTAGAGGGACCATGAGGCAAATCCCATGGTCACATACCTTGAGCTGTGATAGCGAGGGAAATTTAGTACCGAAGTTCTTGATTCCACACTGCCAAGAAAAGCCTCTAGCGAGGAATAAGGTGCCCGTACCGCAAACCGACACAGGTAGGCGAGGAGAGAATCCTAAGGTGAGCGAGAGAACTCTCGTTAAGGAACTCGGCAAAATGACCCCGTAACTTCGGGAGAAGGGGTGCTCATTAGGGTGTTAAAGCCTTGATGAGCCGCAGTGAATAGGCCCAGGCGACTGTTTAGCAAAAACACAGGTCTCTGCGAAGCCGCAAGGCGAAGTATAGGGGCTGACGCCTGCCCGGTGCTGGAAGGTTAAGAGGAGAGGTTAGCTCACGCGAAGCTTTGAATCGAAGCCCCAGTAAACGGCGGCCGTAACTATAACGGTCCTAAGGTAGCGAAATTCCTTGTCGGGTAAGTTCCGACCCGCACGAAAGGCGTAACGATCTGGGCACTGTCTCAACGAGAGACTCGGTGAAATTATAGTACCTGTGAAGATGCAGGTTACCCGCGACAGGACGGAAAGACCCCGTGGAGCTTTACTGTAGCCTGATATTGAATTTTGGTACAGCTTGTACAGGATAGGTAGGAGCCTTAGAAGCCGGAGCGCTAGCTTCGGTGGAGGCGTCGGTGGGATACTACCCCCGCTGTATTGAAATTCTAACCCACATCCCTTATCGGGATGGGAGACAGTGTCAGGTGGGCAGTTTGACTGGGGCGGTCGCCTCCTAAAGAGTAACGGAGGCGCCCAAAGGTTCCCTCAGAATGGTTGGAAATCATTCGTAGAGTGTAAAGGCACAAGGGAGCTTGACTGCGAGACCTACAAGTCGAGCAGGGACGAAAGTCGGGCTTAGTGATCCGGTGGTTCCGCATGGAAGGGCCATCGCTCAACGGATAAAAGCTACCCCGGGGATAACAGGCTTATCTCCCCCAAGAGTCCACATCGACGGGGAGGTTTGGCACCTCGATGTCGGCTCATCGCATCCTGGGGCTGTAGTCGGTCCCAAGGGTTGGGCTGTTCGCCCATTAAAGCGGTACGCGAGCTGGGTTCAGAACGTCGTGAGACAGTTCGGTCCCTATCCGTCGTGGGCGCAGGAAATTTGAGAGGAGCTGTCCTTAGTACGAGAGGACCGGGATGGACGCACCGCTGGTGTACCAGTTGTCTTGCCAAAGGCATCGCTGGGTAGCTATGTGCGGAAGGGATAAGTGCTGAAAGCATCTAAGCATGAAGCCCCCCTCGAGATGAGATTTCCCATAGCGCAAGCTAGTAAGATCCCTGAAAGATGATCAGGTTGATAGGTTAGAGGTGGAAGTGTGGCGACACATGCAGCTGACTAATACTAATCGATCGAGGACTTAACCAAAAACGAAATGCGAAGGCGGCTCGTTCAGGAGCGACAAGCATAAGACGAGTTCGTTAGGAGGTTGTTCTTTAACCTCATAGCGAAATTGGCTTATGACCTCGAGCTCCTAGCCGCCGCAGCTAGACAGCACTACGTAAGTAGTATCGTCAGCAACGCATAGGCGATTACTCAATAACAATCTTCTTCAACATTACCTAGTTTTGAGGGAACGATTCCCTTACAATTTCATAGTCCGGTGGCGATAGCGAGAAGGTCACACCCGTTCCCATACCGAACACGGAAGTTAAGCTTCTCAGCGCCGATGGTAGTTAGGGGCTGTCCCCTTGTGAGAGTAGGACGTTGCCGGGCAAGATGAAAGAGCACATATTTTGTATGTGCTCTTTTTTGTGTATATAAGTTGGTAAATGATATGCCCCCTATAAAATGAGAAAATAACATTAAGTATGTGCAAATGATTAAAAGATAACGTGAAATGGCTTAGTAGAGAAAAGGATTCAAAAGAAAAAGGGAGAGTAGCGTGAGTAAAAAGCGGAAGATGATTTCAATTTTTCATTATTGGTGAACACAGTTTTAATCCGTTTGTTTGGTTATTGGATATTTGAATGTGAGCCTAGTTCATAAAGAGTTATTTTATTCTGAAGTAAAATATAAACTTGTTGAGCTTGATGGTTTAATAGAAATCAAAAATGTATGTTTAGTTCGGATTTTTTCTTTCAATAATTGAAGTTGTAGAGTCTCCTTTGAAGAGAGTCATTTATACATATAGGAAGATAAGTGCGCCATATGACGAAAGCACACAGTAGACAGGCTTGTAAATTAAAAAAACTCCCTAATATTTGTTAAAATAATAGAGAAGATCATAAGATAAGTATAGAAGCAAAAGGGAAACTAAGATAAAATTTCAGGTGTAGTGACTCTTTTTAATTGTTGGACATAATAATTATAATGTGGGTCATCTGTTGCAGTATTCACGATTTGTTCCTCACAATCCATACAAATAAAAGAAGTATATAAATGGATACCAGCAGATTGTGATTGATCACAGATTACACATGTTTTTTCATTAAACGTTTTCACAAATGTCACCTCCGTACATTCAATCATAGCCAATGATTATAAAATATATACAATATTTAGAATTTAACTCTCATAAATGAGTTGTTAACAGTTTATGTTTGTCATCACCAATAGGTGTATGTCTATACAGTAATTTATTTAAACTAATAAAAAGGATTTGCGTTCAATGGATCAGAAACAAATGCCGTTAGTCGAAAAGTTAATACAGCATATAAAAAGAAAGCCTGAAAATTATCATGTACCAGGTCATAAAGGAGGGAGTCTGCTCACTGGGGTGAATGAGGTTGATGATTATTTTCGGCAACTTTTACAATTGGATTTGACAGAAATCAATGGGCTTGATGATCTTCATTCTGCTGAAGATGTAATCAAAGAAGCTCAATCCTTGCTTGCCGATTTATACGGGGCTAAAAGAAGCTTTTTTCTTATAAATGGTTCTACGGTAGGTAATTTAGCGATGATCTGTGGCACATTAAAAAGAGGGGATCGTGTGCTTGTTCAAAGGAATAGTCATAAGTCTATTTTGAATGGCCTTAGACTTATTGGAGCTGAACCCATTTTTATCATGCCTGAATTCAACAAAGAGTGGGGTATAAGTGAAGGTGTTTCCTATACTCATATTGAAGAAGCATTAAATAAGTATGAAGACATTAAAGCTGTTATTCTTACATATCCGAGTTATTATGGTACAGTGTATCCATTAGAAGATATTATTGCACTGTGCCGCGAAAAAAAAGTATTCGTTTTAGTCGATGAAGCACACGGTGCTCATTTTATAGCGAATACAAGATTTTTTCCACCCTCTAGTTTACAATTAGGGGCAGATGTAGTTATACAATCTGCCCATAAAACATTGCCAGCTTTAACAATGGGAGCCTTTCTTCATATTCAAGGTGATCGAGTGGATGAAGACAACATACAGGAATATTTAAGTATGTTGCAATCAAGTAGCCCATCTTATGTTATTATGGCTTCATTAGATATGGCTAGATTCTTTGTCAGTCAATATACAGAAGAAGATGGTAAACATTTAGTCGAACGAATAAATGAAGTGAAGAAGGAATTGAGTGCTATTGCTGGACTAGCTATTATGCCAACAGATGACCCATTAAAACTGGCTTTAAAGTTTAAGCATATGAGTGGTTATAAACTACAAGGGTTACTAGAGAATCGAGGTATTTATACAGAATTAGCTGATCCGATGAATGTTTTATTTGTACTTCCATTATTAAGATGCGACGATGAGGATCGTTTCAATAAAATAATAGATGCATTACAAGAAATTAGCACTGACATCCCCAATGGAGAAAAAGAGGTAAAGGTGAATCCAATTCCATCTCATTCAGAATTAGTAGAGGTACCCAAGGCAGCAATGATTGTTACAGTTCCTTTTACAAGTGCAATTGGTGAAATTAGTGCACGCATGGTAACACCATACCCACCTGGTATTCCTTTAATATATAAAGGTGAAAGAATTACACAAGAGCATATCACTAGTTTGCAAGGTTATTTAAATGAAGGTGCACGGATTCAGAACAGGGAAAATTTAAATCAATCATGCATAGAAATATATAAGACAGCGAGGGACAATGATGACTAAAGGTTACTTTATTTCAATAGAAGGTCCAGATGGGGCAGGGAAAACGACGATTACAGAAATGGTTAAGGAACAATTAGAAGCAGAAGGATATAATGTCGTACATACGAGAGAGCCTGGTGGCATTGCTATTGCAGAACAGATCCGGGCTGTTATACTGGATCCGAAGAATACAAAAATGGATGCAAGAACAGAGGCTTTACTTTATGCCGCAGCAAGACGACAACATTTAGTTGAAAAGGTCTTACCAGCCCTTGAAATGGGTAAGATTGTACTATGTGATCGATTTGTTGACAGCTCTATTGCTTATCAAGGATTTGCAAGAGGGATTGGTATTGAGGAAGTTTGGTCCATCAATCAGTTTGCCATTGAAAATGCTATGCCTCAATTGACTTTATATTTCGACATCGCACCAGAACGAGGGTTACAGAGAATTAATCAAAATAAGGGCAGGGAAGTAAATCGTTTAGACTTAGAAGATTTACAGTTTCATCAAAAGGTATATAAAGGATATGAAATTGTACGGAAGCAAGCATCTAATCGCATCCAAACGATCAATGCCGATGCCAGTGTTGAAAAAGTATTTGAGCAAACGATGGATATTGTGAGAAAAGCTCTTCAATATAAAGATTAACCTACTTGGCGAAAAATTCGGTCAGTATATCTCTGTTTGTGCATAGAATAACTGATATAATAGAAGAAAGTATGGATATAGGAGGGTGGTATGATGAAGCTCGTATTAGCAGTCATACAAGATCAAGATAGTAGTAAATTGTCTAAAGCATTAGTGGATCATAATTTTCGTGCAACGAAATTAGCCAGTACAGGAGGATTTTTAAAGTCGGGTAATACAACCTTTTTAATTGGTACGGAAGATATTCGAGTAGACAAATGCTTACAGGTCATTAAGGATAATTGCCAATCGAGAGAGCAACTTGTTGCGCCGGTTTCACCAATGGGTGGTAATGCCGATTCATATATTCCTTATCCTGTTGAAGTAGAAGTAGGTGGAGCGACGGTATTTGTTCTTCCAGTAGAACAATTCCATCACTTCTAAACCTATTTGGAGGCATAAATGAAGATTAATCAAGATTTACGTCTTAATATAGATAATAGAAGGCAAGATAGTAAGCACCCTATCGGATCGCAAGTGCGTTTTAATGACCTGGTGCAGAAAAGTGGTCAAAAAATGCAGATGACACAAATGCAAATGCTCTTAGGTGATATAGAATCAGCTGGCCAGAGGGTAGCTAAGTCTAGGAGCTTTAAAGATTTAGCAAAATACAAAATGCTTGTTAAGCGTTTTGTGAAAGAGACTGTCGAGTATGGGTTGGATATTAAGCAATCACATAGTTGGAATCAACTAGGACAAAGTAGGTCATTGAAAATTGTAGAAACGATTGATGAAAAGCTGGCTCAACTAGCCGATGACCTACTTTTGCAAGAGAAAAGCGCCATTGATATTCTTAGTAAAATTGGAGAAATCAAAGGGTTATTAATAAATTTATATACGTAAGTGAGTGGTCAGCATGACAAAAACATGGGATCAAATAGAAGAATTACAGCCAGTCGTGTTGAAGATGCTTAAAAATAGTTTAAGTAAGGAACGCCTTGCCCACGCCTACCTTTTTGAAGGATTGAAAGGAACAGGAAAAAAAGATACGGGTATGCTTCTAGCAAAGAGTCTTTTTTGCACTGCCCCACTTAACGGCTATGTTCCATGTGAAACATGTAATAATTGTAAAAGGATTAATCATTTTAACCACCCGGATGTACATCTTGTTGAGCCGGATGGGCAATCGATAAAGAAGCAGCAAATTCGGTCATTACAAGAAGAATTTTCAAAACGAGGCGTTGAATCCAGTAGAAAAGTATATATCATCGTTCATGCTGATCGGATGACAACAAACGCAGCAAATAGTTTGCTGAAATTTCTCGAAGAACCGCATATGGATACTACAGCAATTTTACTGACAGAACAATCTCAGCGAATGTTACCTACTATATTATCAAGGTGTCAAACGATCTCATTTCAGCCAATCGCTGCAAAATTTTTAGTACAACAATTCGTAGATTATGGTGTAAAAGAAAAATATGCCCCGTTACTTGCGCAAATTACCCATAATTTGGACGATGCTTTAGCATATAGTAATGATGATTGGTTTGTACAAGCACAAAAAATAGTGTTAAAATTATACGAAGTACTTAAAAAAAATCCGTTACAAGCGATGGTCACTCTCCAAGAAGAATGGTTTCCACATTTTAAGGAGAAGGAACATCAGGATTTAGGTTTAGACTTATTACTTCTTTTATTAAAAGATTTGTTATATATACAGCTTGATAAGAGTGATAGGCTCGCCTATACGCATGAGCTTAGCTGGCTAGAACAACACGCGCTTCATACATCTAATAGAAAGTTAACAGAGCAAATGTCTGCAGTTTTAGGTGCAAAAAGGAAGCTGCAAGCAAACATGAATGCGCAGCTGTTAATGGAACAGCTAGTGTTAAAGATGCAGGAGGGATCTTCATTTGTATGATGTAGTAGGTGTTCGCTTTAAAAAAGCGGGCAAAATATATTATTTTGATCCCGGTGATCTTCAAATACAAAAGGATGACTTTGTCATTGTCGAGACTGTAAGAGGAGTGGAATACGGTAAAGTTGTTATTGCTCCTAAAAAGGTTGGAGAACATGATGTAGTCCTACCTTTAAAAAAAGTTCTACGTATTGCTGATCAAAAGGATCGTATGATTGTAGAAGAGAATAGACAAGCGGCTAAAGAAGCTTATCAAGTTTGTTTAGAAAAAGTAACTACACATCAATTGGATATGAAATTGGTGGACGTTGAATATACTTTTGACCGCAATAAGGTCATCTTTTACTTTACAGCTGATGGTAGAGTGGATTTCCGTGAACTAGTAAAGGATTTAGCGGCTATTTTTCGGACAAGAATCGAACTTCGTCAAATTGGTGTTCGTGATGAGGCGAAGATGCTTGGTGGCATAGGCCCGTGTGGGAGAATGCTTTGTTGTTCCACCTTTTTAGGTGATTTTGACCCCGTTTCGATCAAAATGGCTAAGGATCAAAATTTATCTTTGAACCCAACGAAGATATCTGGTTTATGTGGGCGCTTAATGTGCTGTTTGAAATATGAAAATGATGAGTATGAAGCGGCTAAAAAAGAGCTCCCAGATGTAGGGGAATGGGTGAAGACACCCGAAGGTTCTGGAAGGGTAGTAGGATTAAATATACTTGAAAGAATTCTACAAGTTAACCTGAAGGAACAGGAAAGAGTGCTTGAATTTACGTTAGACGAAATTAGTGAGAATACCGTGTCAGTTCAATCCACAGATTAATGAGGTGGAATGCTTGGATAAAAAAGAAATCTTTGACTCTGTAGGTAATATGGAATCGCAAATCGGTCAATTACATTTTCAGCTTGGTGAGTTGAAACAGCATCTTGCTGAGGTGTTAGAAGAGAATAATGCATTAAAGTTGGAAAATGAACATTTACGTAGAAGATTAAAGATTACATCCGACCGAGAAAAGAAAAATGAGCAGCAGAAGGAAGAAACAGAGAAAGAAAAACTCTTTGATATAGGGGAAGGCTATGACAACCTTGCTAGGCTATATCAAGAAGGCTTCCATATTTGTAATCTTCATTTTGGTAGTCCTAGAAAAGATGGGGATTGCTTGTTCTGTTTATCATTTTTAAATAAAAAATAATCGATACCTTCCTTCTAAACAAGGAAGGTTTTTTTAAAGATATAACATTCGTTTTCTGGTGTAGTGGAGGCATTTCACCTTGGGGCTTCAACCGATAAGTAGAACGAAGTGTGCTTTTTAGTAATGGAGGAAGAGGAATGGTTATTTTAAAGGGTGATGAAAGGTTAGATCATTTGTTAGCAGAAGGATTGAGAATTATTCAGAGTCCTTCCGTATTTTCATTTTCGGTTGATGCCGTTTTATTGGCTCGATTCACTTACTTACCAATACAAAAAGGAAATATCATTGATTTATGTAGCGGTAATGGTGTGATTCCTTTGTTTTTAAGTGCAAGAACAAAAGGAATGATTACAGGAGTGGAAATACAAGATCGTCTTGTTGATATGGCGAATAGAAGTATTCAATATAATCATCTAGAGAATCAAGTGAAGGTGTTAAAAGGGGATGTGAAAGGCATTGCTCGGCAATTAGGGTATGCTAAGTATGATGTGGTGACATGCAACCCACCGTATTTTCCAGTTGATACCAATAAACATAAAAATGAAAACGAGCATTATGCCATTGCTCGGCATGAGATTCTCTGTACATTAGAAGATACAATTCAGTCAGCTAGTCAGCTAGTTAAGCACGGCGGAAAAGTTTCTTTTGTTCATCGCCCAGGAAGGTTATTAGATATTGTGACATTAATGAGGAAGTATGAGATAGAACCAAAACGGATCCAAATCGTTTATCCTGAGCAAGGAAAAGAAGCGAATGTGCTTCTAGTGGAAGGCATTAAAAAAGGAAAACCTGACTTAAAAATATTGCCGCCATTGTATATCTATGAGCCATCGGGTGAGTATACAAAGGAAATGAGGTTGATGTTGTTTGGAGACTGAAACTCATTACTTTTACGTTCTCGAATGCATTGACGGTACCTTCTATGCTGGGTATACAAATAACCTTACACAAAGGATAAAAAAGCATAATGCTGGAAAAGGGGCTAAATATACAAGGGGAAGAGCACCGTTAACGCTTATTTTCCATCAAATATTTGCAAGTAAGTCCGAGGCGCAGAAAATGGAATATCGTTTTAAACGATTGAGTAGACAGAAAAAAATTGAATGGATGAATACCCAAAGAGAAGAAGGTCGGTGAGTAATGTGCAACAACAGAAGAGTTTCCATATGGAGAATGAAAAAGGCATTCTCTACTTAGTGCCAACACCTATAGGTAATCTAGAGGATATTAGCTATCGTAGCTTAAGAATATTAAAGGAAGCCGATTGGATTGCAGCGGAGGATACGAGGAATACAAAAAAACTATGCAACTACTTTGAGATAGAGACTCCCATCATTAGTTACCATGAGCATAATAAAGAGAGCAGCGGTTATAAATTACTTGCGAAGTTGCAAGACGGAGAGAAAATTGCGCTTGTCAGTGATGCAGGTATGCCAACCATTTCTGATCCAGGCTATGAGCTGGTTACTAGTGCCATTGAAGAGAATCTCACTGTTGTCCCATTACCTGGTGCGAATGCCGCACTTACAGCATTGATTGCTTCAGGGCTACCGACACAGCCGTTTTACTTT
Organism: Cytobacillus sp. FSL K6-0265; assembly: GCF_038003465.1. NCBI lineage: Bacteria > Bacillati > Bacillota > Bacilli > Caryophanales > Bacillaceae > Cytobacillus > Cytobacillus sp. FSL K6-0265. The sequence continues at coordinate 41,484 of NZ_JBBOPE010000001.1, forward strand.
TATGGATTTTTAAATCGGCAAAAGAAGCAGAAAAAGGCAGAGTTAGAGACGCTTTCGAAAGTATCTTCTACAATTATTTTATATGAATCTCCTCATAGGTTGAAGGAAAGTTTACAGCTCATGTTAGATATATTAGGCGATCGCTCAATTGTTTTAAGTAGAGAGCTAACGAAGAAGTATGAAGAGTTTATTAGAGGGTCGATCAGTGAAGCAGTAGAATGGGCAAGTCAATCAGAAATTCGCGGGGAATTTTGTTTAATTATTGAGGGCTGCAAAGAGCCAGTAGAAGAAAGTAAGTGGTGGGAAGGGTTATCTATTGAAGAGCAGATTACCTATTATATAGAAGAAAAAGGTTTGAAAAGTAAGGATGCTATTAAACAAACGGCGCTAGACCGTGATATGAGTAAACGTGAGGTATATAAAGTTTATCATATTGATGAAGCGTAAAAAATAGAGACTCGCAAATAGGAGTCTCTTTGTTATTTATTTAGTTAGTTCAAAATTGTTTTGGATTTCTTTAATTAATTGCTCAGCGCCATCTTTGCTAAGGATTAATTTTCCACCCGCTAGTGAAATGTTATCATCAGATACTTCACCAGTTACTTGGCAAGTCATGTTTGGCTTATATTTCTTTAAGATGATTTTTTCATCATCCACATAAATTTCTAATGCGTCTTTCTCAGCAATACCAAGCGTACGTCTAAGTTCAATTGGAATAACTACACGACCTAATTCATCAACTTTACGAACAATACCAGTAGATTTCATAATAATTGCTCCTCCCAGTCATCTATCTAATTATTTATCTTTTTCGTCATTATTCGACAAAAATCATTGTTGATATTATAATACCAACCATTGCCATAATCGTCAATTACTTTATTTTATTTTTGTGTGGAAATAATTAACATGACCAAGAATGTTGATTTATCAACATTTATGATGGAAAAGTCATGGATACAAACTCACCCATTTTTTAGTAGACGTACATACCTCGATTCGACATACCGACAAAATTCGACAAATTCCACTTATGTGTCTATTTTCCTGTCGAAACTTTAATTGGAACATGGCGTTAGAAAAAACACGGAGATTGCCATAAAACCATGGCTTCACCCTTCGGAAATGTTGCACAAATTCAAGTTTTTAGGTATATTTTGAGGAAGATAGAGGCTAAGATGACTCATATATATTCTTTTTTCATGCAATGAAGAAACAATAAAAAATATAGGGTCAGAAATGAGAGATTAGACTCGTCATAAGGACGGGTTTTTTAAAATGAGGAGGAAATAAACATGGAGGAAAAATTAAAGACTTTTTATTTAACCACTCCAATTTACTATCCGAGCGGAAATTTACATATCGGACATGCTTATACGACTGTTGCTGGTGATGCAATGGCACGTTATAAGCGTCTAAGAGGTTATGATGTAATGTATTTGACGGGTACTGATGAGCATGGCCAAAAAATTCAAGAAAAAGCGGAAGAAAAAGGGGTTTCTCCTCAAAGTTATGTGGATGAAATCGTTAGCGGTATCCAGGACCTATGGAAAAAGTTAGATATTTCTTATGATGACTTTATTCGTACAACAGAAACAAGACATAAAGAAGTTGTTGAGAAGATTTTTGCTCAATTATTAGAGCAAGGTGATATTTATCTTGGGGAATATGAAGGTTGGTATTGTACGCCTTGTGAATCGTATTTTACTGAAACACAATTGGTTGAAGGCAACTGTCCAGATTGTGGGAGACCGGTTCATCGTGTGAAAGAGGAGTCATATTTCTTTAAAGTGAGTAAGTATGCGGATCGGTTACTACAATATTACGAAGACAACCCTTCTTTTATTCAACCAGAGTCTAGAAAAAATGAAATGATTAATAACTTCATTAAACCTGGATTAGAGGATTTAGCTGTATCTCGTACAACATTTGATTGGGGTGTGCCAGTTCCGGGAAATCCGAAGCATGTCATTTATGTATGGATTGACGCCTTGTCAAACTATATTACGGCATTAGGATATGGTTCAGATAATGATAGTAAGTATTTGAAGTACTGGCCTGCAGATGTTCATTTAGTAGGAAAAGAAATTGTGCGCTTCCATACTATTTACTGGCCAATTATGTTAATGGCGTTAGACTTACCATTACCAAAGAAAGTATTCGCTCACGGTTGGTTATTAATGAAAGATGGTAAGATGTCTAAATCTAAAGGTAATGTAGTAGATCCAGTTACATTAATTGATCGTTATGGTCTAGATGCGTTACGTTACTATTTATTGCGCGAAGTGCCGTTTGGCGCTGATGGTGTATTTACACCTGAAGGTTTCATCGAGCGTATTAATTTTGATTTAGCCAATGATTTAGGAAATCTCTTAAACCGGACAGTGGCCATGATTAATAAGTACTTTGACGGCTTTATTCCAACTTATCGTGGGTCAAACGGTGAATTTGATCAAGCGCTTGTACAAATGAATGAAGAGACAGTTGGAAAATATGAAGAAGCAATGGAAAACATGGAGTTTTCAGTTGCCCTGTCTGCTGTATGGCAATTGGTCAGTCGTACGAATAAATATATTGATGAAACAAAGCCATGGATGCTTGCGAAAGAAGAGAATACACAAGAGGAACTAGCAACGACGATGTACCACTTAGCAGAATCGTTAAGAAGAATCGCCGTTCTATTACAACCGTTCTTAACAAGAACACCAGAGAAGATCTTTACGCAGTTAAATGTAAACAAAGAAGAGCTCATCTCTTGGGAGAGCATTGAGACATTTGGTAAAATTGGCGAAGGTATAAAAGTACAAAAGGGCGATCCTATTTTCCCTCGTCTTGAAATTAGTGAAGAGGTTGAGTATATTAAGCAAAAAATGCAAGGTAGTGCACCTCAAGGGGAAAAAGAAGAGAAGCAAGTACAAGCGAAACCAGATAGTGAGGAAATCACGATTGATGACTTCATGAAAGTGGATTTACGGGTTGCTCAAGTTGTAGAGGCTGAACCAGTCAAAAAAGCGGATAAGTTATTAAAATTACAACTGGATTTAGGTTATGAAAAACGTCAAGTTGTTTCAGGTATCGCAAAATTTTACAAACCAGAGGAATTAGTTGGCCGCAAAGTCATTTGTGTAACCAATCTTAAACCTGTTAAATTGCGTGGGGAATTATCTGAAGGAATGATTCTTGCTGGAAGTGAAGATGGCGCATTATCATTAGCGACAATTGCAGAATCATTACCAGTAGGCGCGAGAGTCAAATAATATCCGATTAATGGAAGCAGAAGGTTTTAGAACATAGAAATGTGATCCGTTATAAAGACGATGATGCATTTCTATGTTTTTTATTTTTCTATAATATATTTAAATAAAGTTATTAAGGTTAAATCTATATAGTAAGAAGAAAGTTGTTCATTGAATATAATAGTTGTTAGTTTTCTAAAATAATAATAAAAAAGGAGAAATCAGGATGCTATTTGATACACATGTTCATTTAAATGCGGAACAATATGACGAGGATTTGGAAGAAGTGATTATGCGGGCAAGGGAAGCTGGGGTTGAAAAAATGGTCGTCGTTGGTTTTGATCGACCTACGATAGAAAGAGCAATGGAACTGATTGAACAATATGATTTCCTTTATGCGAGCATTGGTTGGCATCCAGTTGATGCGATTGATATGACTGAAGAAGATTTAATTTGGATAGAGGAATTATCGAAGCATCCAAAAGTTGTTGCAATCGGAGAAATGGGGTTAGATTACCATTGGGATAAATCACCAAAAGATGTGCAAAAAGACGTGTTTAGACAACAAATACAATTGGCTAAAAAAGTAAAATTACCGATTATTATTCATAACCGTGAAGCAACAGCGGATATCGTAGAAATATTAAAAGAAGAAAATGCCGCTGAAGTAGGAGGGATAATGCATTGTTTTAGTGGAAGTCCTGAAACAGCTAAAGAATGCATTGATATGAATTTTTATATTTCATTAGGTGGCCCCGTTACTTTTAAAAATGCTAGAAAGCCAAAGGAAGTGGCAGCAGAAATCCCATTAGAAAAATTGTTGATTGAAACAGATTGCCCATATTTAGCTCCGCACCCATTCCGTGGCAAACGCAATGAACCAAGCTATGTGAAGCTAGTTTGTGAACAAATTGCTGAAATTAAAAACATACCAGTAGAAGAAGTTGCAGCAATTACTACCGAAAATGCCAAAAAATTATTCGCTATAAATTGACAGCAAATATTGTCAAAAAAAAGAGAAGCTTGTCCAAATGTTTTCTTATACCAAAAAGTTCTACACAGGAATCTGTCCTCATAGGATAACCGTGTCGATATCTCTCACTTTGCAAAAAAATGCTTTTTCTGCATAATAGAGCGTACGTGCAGAAAAAATTTTTTCTTGTATGGAAAGAGGGAAAAAAGAGTGTTTCGGAGAATAGAAGGTATATCAGTTTGCCTGACTTCTGAAATGCTCGATCGATTCAGTATTTTTAGGGGGTGTGGATGATAAGGTGAACGCTCTTTTCTTGAACTCTTTATAAGGGGAAGAGGAATACTTGGGGATGTTCCGTTTTATCTTTCCCTCCAAAAAATCAGATAGTGAGTGTTGACAGTCAGCAAGATAGTCTATATAATCACTCCGAGAGAAAAGGAGGCAATTTTCATCGTGATAAATTACATGAAAAACCTGTTATCCAAGTCTTTGAGCAAGAAAAAATGGGCAATTATCTTTGCTAGTCTAATCGTTACGATTACAGCTAGCGGTTTTTTAATCTTTGAAATGACAAAGAAAACCGTTGCGCTAACATTAGATGGTGAGGAACGAACAATAAATACACACGCAAAAACCATTCAAGAGATATTTGACGAAATGGATATAGGATTACGCTCAGAAGACTATGTGTATCCCTCGGTGGATAAAGCCGTTAAGGACAATATGGAAGTAGTCTGGAACCCTGCCGTGCAGGTGAAGATTACTGACAAAAAAGATTCCGAGGTCATATGGACAACAGCTGATACTGTGCAAGAGCTGATAGATAAAGAGAATATAGAATTAAGTAAACATGATGTCATTGAGCCTAAGCTAGGCGATGCAATTACAAGTAAGATGGACATCAAGATTGATCGCGCGTTCAAAATAAAATTAGCAGACGGTGCGAACGATAAAACTGAAGAAGTGTGGTCAACTTCGACTACGGTCGCTGACTTTTTATCGCAACAAGATATTAAGCTAGGAAAATTAGATCGTGTTGAACCAAAGTTGGATGAGACAGTCAAAGAAAATGACGTAATAAAAGTCATCAGAGTTGAAAAGGTCACCGATGTAGTGGAAGAACCAATTAAATATGCGGTCGTAACTAAAAAAGACGACAGCTTGAACAAGGGTAGTGAAAAGGTTCTTGAGAAAGGCAAAGAGGGACTTTTGAAAAAAGAATTTGAAATTACTCGTGAAAATGGAAAAGAAATCTCTCGTAAATTACTTAGTGAAGAAAAAGTAAAAGAATCAAAAGATCATATCGTTGCAGTTGGAACAAAAGTTTCTCAACCAGCGACAAAAGTGGCTTCTCGCGGCGAGACGAATGAATCTAGCGGTAAAGAGATGTATGTTAGCTCGACTGCCTATACTGCAGGCTGTAACGGCTGTTCAGGTGTCACAGCGACGGGATTAGATTTAAAATCTAATCCAGGAGCAAAAGTGATAGCGGTAGATCCAAGCGTTATTCCTTTAGGGACAAAAGTATATGTGGAAGGTTATGGTTATGCTGTAGCTTCCGATACGGGATCTGCTATTAAAGGGAATAAGATTGACGTATTTTTCTCTAGTAAGTCTGATGCTTATCGTTGGGGACGTAAGCAAGTGAAAATACGTGTACTTAATTAGATGGTGTTTGTAAGCAGAGGAAATCGTCCTCTGCTCTTTTTCTGTTAGTTCATTTTCGCATTTTCTTTCGAAGGATGTTTCATATATAATAAAATGCATGCTAACTTGCTGCACTATTATTATATATATTTAGACGATTAACATTACAGAAATGTTTCACTTTTTTTGCAAATAATTCATTCTTTTTAAAGTAAGTTTGCTGAACAAGTATATATTGGAACTTTTTAGTGAACGGATAGGTGTTAAAATGAAAATAAAAGAGATTATCGTAGTAGAAGGTAAAGACGATACTGTCGCAATTAAAAGGGCATTAGATGCCGATACAATTGAAACAAATGGCTCAGCGATTAATTTTGAGACATTAGAAAAAATAAAACTGGCACAAAAAACGAGAGGTGTAATTGTTTTAACAGACCCTGATTTTCCTGGTGAGAAAATCAGACATACGATTACAAAGCACGTACCACAGTGCAAGCACGCCTTTATTGATAAACAGTTTGCCATAGCTAAGCATGGTAAAGGTGTAGGTGTAGAGCATGCTTCTGTTGAAGTGATACGAGAGGCACTCTCTCATGCCTATGTCATGACAGAGGAAGCTGTGGCGGAAGTGACGCAAGCAGATTTAATGGATGCTGGCCTAATTGGTGGCAATGACGCAAAGAAGCGCCGAGAAGAGCTAGGCAAGATTTTAAAGATAGGTTATGCCAATGGCAAGCAACTGCATAAACGTTTAACAATGTTTCAAATTACAAAGAAAGCCTTTTTGGCAGCGGTAGCTAAAATGGACAAGGAGCTTGATTATGAATAAGGATATTGCCACACCGATACGAACGAAAGCAATTTTAGAGAAGCATGGCTTTTCGTTTAAAAAGAGTTTAGGTCAAAACTTCTTAATAGATACGAATATATTAAATCGCATTGTAGATCATGCTGAATTAACACCCGAGTCTGGTGCAATTGAAATTGGACCTGGTATTGGTGCATTAACGGAGCAACTGGCTAAGAGAAGTGAGAAGGTTTTAGCTTTCGAAATCGATCAGCGCCTATTACCAATATTGGCAGATACACTTGCGCCTTATTCAAATGTAAAAATCATTAATGAAGATGTGTTAAAGGCGGATATTATTGCGGCGATACAACAAGAATTTGCCAATATCGATGATTTAATGGTCGTTGCTAATTTACCTTATTATGTTACGACGCCAATCATTATGAAGTTATTAGAGGATCAGCTCCCGATTAGAGGTATTGTATGTATGTTGCAAAAGGAGGTCGCAGAGCGTATTTCTGCGAGTCCAGGCACTAAAAGCTATGGCTCTCTTTCGATTGCGATTCAATATTATACAAAAGCAGAGACTGTCATGATTGTTCCTAAGTCTGTCTTCATTCCTCAACCGAATGTCGATTCAGCTGTTATTCGCTTAACAAAATTAGATCAACCAGCAGTGAAAGTTCAAGATGAAGACTTCTTCTTTACAGTAACAAGAGCAAGCTTTGCACAAAGGAGAAAAACCATCCTCAATAATTTAACGAGTCAGTTAGAGAAGGGGAAAGAAAGAAAAGAGTTCATTGTCCAAGCTTTAAATCAAGCAGGGATTGAACCAACGAGAAGAGGAGAGACGTTAGGGTTAGAAGAATTCGCTCGTTTGGCTGATGCATTACTACCTCACTTTCGTTCATAGGATCTACTAATAAATAGAAATTAGCACATGAACCGGACTAATGACTTTTTTTAAAAGTGTTTAGTCCGGTTTTTTATTTGGATGTTGGCATTGGCTATTTCCTTAGTTAAGGTGAAGAGGCGCTATAGAGAAGCACAGGTCCAAGCATTGGCGCATAATTTAACTAAAGAAACAGACTCAGGGAAATGGCCCAAAATGGAGTGACGACTGTGACTATAAAATTAATGGATATCGTTGGGAGGGTTTCCTATCGTTGTGATATTATGTTCCGTGTTATTGACATAAGAGAGCATGATGGGAAAAAGATGGCGGTATTATATGGAGAAGATATAAGGCTCATTGCAGATGCTCCTTATGAGGATCTTATTATCATGAGTCAGTCTGATCAGCGAAGAATTATGCAGGAATTCCGCACGCTTGAAGAACAATCTCTTGAATTATTCCGTCAAGATGTTCATCTATTGCAGGAGAAAAGAGAATATACAGTAACTGAGGGATATAGTAAAGCAGCTAATTATTTTCAATTGCCTGGGAAGGTATTACATCTTGATGGTGACCCAGGGTATTTAAAGAAATGTTTAACGGTATATGAGAAAATCGGAATTCCAGTTACTGGACTACACTTAAGTGAAAAAGATATGCCTCGTGTTATTGGGGAATTAGTGGATTATTATCGACCGGATATTTTAGTTATTACTGGTCATGACGCATATACAAAGGCAAAGGGAAGTAAGTCAGATATAGAAGCTTACCGCCACTCTAAGCATTTTGTACAAACGGTGAAAGAAGCGAGGAAGAAGGTTCCTCATTTAGACCAACTGGTCATCTTTGCTGGAGCTTGTCAATCTCACTTTGAATCCCTCATACATGCTGGAGCGAATTTTGCCAGTTCTCCATCTAGAGTAAATATTCATGCGCTAGATCCGGTTTATATTGTAAGTAAAATTAGTTTTACTCCTTATAATGAGCATATTCGTGTTTGGGATGTGTTAAGAAATACACTATCTGGGGAAAGAGGTTTAGGTGGTGTAGAAACAAAAGGTGTGCTTAGAACCGGTATGCCATTCCATTATGAGGAAGAAGAAGAGCAACCTATTGATCCGTTTGGGACATTGTAAAAGGAGTTTGCCTTTTTGGAGAAATGATAAATAAGGTTATGTTAGAGAGGCTTGCCAACGTCGGTAGGGCTTCTTTTTTATTTGGAAAAATAAGATTCTCATTTATTTTACATAATTTCCAAAAAGATGGGGAATGTTAGGGATGTAGAAAATTAGCAAAAAAAGTAGAACGAAATGTGTTGCAACTGTTTTTGTTTATTGATATAATTAATAATTTTACTTGACTTAATTGTGGTATGGTGGTATACTTTTTATAGTGAGGTGGACCGAATGGGAAAAACATTATTGGATATTAAAAAGGCACTTGATTCAAATCTTGGTAAAAGGCTCATGCTCAAGGCTAATGGCGGACGCAGAAAGACAATTGAACGGTCTGGCGTTTTAGCTGAAACGTATCCATCTGTATTTGTCATCGAGTTAGATCAAGATGAAAATGCATTTGAACGCGTATCTTACAGCTATGCGGATGTTTTAACAGAAACGGTTCAAATTACTTTCTATGAAGACACATCAGGACAAGTTGCTTTAAGCTAACCTTATATAACATCAACAAAAGCGGCAAACGAATTGCTGCTTTTTTGTGTTTTATAAAGGCTAGTACAACTACTAGTAATTACCGTTATGAAAGCATCTCTTTTGAGGAACGATAGGAGTAGCAATGAATAAGGAGTGACTTAAGGATGAGTAGAAGAAGGCGAATCATGTCAGAAGGAATGAAAGAAGAACTCGCTAAAGAATTAGGCTTTTATGATACAGTTCAACAAGAAGGCTGGGGCGGAATTACTTCTAAAGATGCTGGCAACATGGTGAAAAGAGCAGTAGAGAAAGCCTTAGCATCCTATCGTACAAAATGAATTCATTGTGCTTTTATTAAGAAATAGAGATGAATAAACGCTATATGCTCCCCCATAAAGTAGACAAAAACTGGCTACCTATGGAGGAGTTTTTTTGTGCTTAAAAATAGAACAAGAGTTAGGTGGACGATTTGTGATTGGGCAAGCCCTGTAAATCGAAGCAGACATCTACACCACAACTCCCTTAGGGTTTGGCGGGACATCATGTTTCTAAAAAAACAATCCATCGAAAGGCTAATTTCTGCTTGCTTATTTATCAGTGTGAAAACGCATATTATCCCCTGGCTAATGTTAAAAAATTAATCTTAATATTGAATAATATTATTGCATACGTCTTACTTTTCTTGTTTTGTGGTAAAATAGGACAAAAAATGGAGTCGTCCTGAAATTTGTAAAGTAGGTGGAGAGTTTGAAACTTTTAGTAAAGGCTCCTGCTAAAATCAATTTATCATTAGATGTCCTCGGTAAACGAGAGGATGGTTATCATGAAGTAGAAATGATTATGACAACCATTGATTTGGCAGATCGTCTTGAATTAACGTTATTGGATAAAGATGAGATAAAAATTGTTTCACATAATCGTTTTGTTCCAGATGACCATAGGAACTTAGCTTATCAGGCAGCACATTTGCTAAAGCACAGGTTTAATGTGAAGCAAGGGGTTAGTATTGCGATTGAAAAAGTGATTCCTGTTGCTGCAGGATTAGCTGGGGGAAGCAGTGACGCAGCAGCCGCGTTAAGAGGCTTAAATAAGCTGTGGCAATTAGGGTTAACGATTGATGAGTTAGCGGAAATCGGTGCAGAAATCGGCTCTGATGTATCTTTTTGCGTTTATGGAGGGACAGCCCTTGCTACAGGTAGAGGAGAGCTTATTCAAGCTTTACCAGCTCCACCAACATGCTGGGTGATTTTAGCTAAACCTTTTATTGGTGTTTCGACTGCTGAGGTGTATCGTCGCTTAAATTTACAAGGAATTGAACATCCGCAAACATTAGGAATGATGAAGGCTATTGAAAATCAGTCTTATAGTGAGGTTTGCGCACATATGTCTAATGTCCTTGAAAGTGTGACGTTAAAAATGCATCCAGAGGTTAACCAAATTAAAGAACAGATGCAGAGATTTGGTGCGGATGCAGTATTAATGAGTGGTAGTGGTCCGACTGTATTTGGTTTAGCGCAGCATGATTCTCGTATGCACCGTATTTATAATGGGCTAAGGGGATTTTGTGACCAAGTTTTTGCAGTTAGACTGCTTGGAGAACAGCATAAACTTGATTAAAGGCGTATGATAATGTAATATTATCGTTATAATATTCGGTTTTTTAATTAAAAGGAGGGCCAATCATGAAATTTCGTCGTAGTGAACGTCTAATTGATATGACACATTATCTTTTAGAGCATCCAAGACAATTGGTATCCTTAACCTTTTTCTCAGAAAGATATGGTTCAGCTAAATCATCCATTAGTGAAGATTTAGCGATAATAAAAGACACTTTTGAGCTTCGCGGAATAGGCACGTTAGAAACAGTTCCTGGGGCAGCGGGTGGCGTGAGATATCAGGTGAAGGTACGAGATGAAGAAGCGAAACCGATCATTGCTGAATTATGTGAGTTAATTGCAAGTCCTGATCGGCTCTTGCCAGGCGGTTACCTTTATATGACTGATATTTTAGGTGACCCTATGATTGTACAAAAATGCGGTAAGCTAATTGCATCGGCGTATATTAATAAAAATATTGATATGGTTATGACAGTTGCAACAAAAGGAATTGCACTTGCTTATGCAGTCGCTAATTATCTTAATGTTCCTGTTGTCATTGCCAGAAGAGATAGTAAAGTGACAGAGGGATCTACTGTCAGCATTAACTATGTATCAGGGTCTGCAAAAAGGATTCAGACGATGGTTCTTTCTAAAAGAAGTTTAGAAGAAGGTTCGAAAGTGCTTATTGTTGATGATTTTATGAAGGCTGGCGGCACAATTAATGGCATGATTAGTATGCTAGACGAATTTAAAGCTACACTAGCTGGGATTGCTGTCTTAGTAGAATCAGAAAATGCAGATGAACGTTTAGTTGATGAGTATGTATCTCTCGTGCAGTTAGCAGATGTAGATGTTAGAGAGAAACGTATTAATGTAACAGAAGGAAACTACTTCAAAAGGATTTAAGTTGGGAGAGGGAGGAAGGTTGAAATGAAAATCGTTCAAACGAATGAAGCTCCAGCGGCTATTGGACCGTATTCTCAAGGTATTGTTGTAAATAATATGTTTTATAGCTCGGGACAAATACCATTAACCAAAGATGGTGTGATGGTAGATGGTGATGTAAAGGATCAAACCCATCAAGTATTTAAAAATTTACAAGCAGTATTACAAGAAGCAGGTGCATCACTTGAAACAGTCATCAAGACAACCGTCTTCATCCAAGATATGAACGACTTTGCGACTGTGAATGAAGTTTATGGAGAGTATTTCAATAACCATCAACCCGCTCGCTCTTGTGTAGAGGTAGCAAAATTGCCAAAAGAAGCAAAAATTGAAATAGAAGTAATCGCACTTGTGAAGTAAATCTCGTGTGACAAGATACACCATTCTAAAAAAAGGATGGTGTATTTTTTATGAGGAAAAAAGGAACTATCACTCAATAGATACAGTAAAAGAAGTATGATATTTGGAAGAATTTTAATGAGAGTCATCCATTTGTCCTAAAATTACGAAATATTTTTTCTAATTAAGAAGGAGTTTGAAATTATATGTGGAATTGTAAGTAAAGGATTTTATCTACTGGAAAAAGGTGGTGAACAGAATGGAAGTAACTGACGTAAGATTACGCCGCGTTAATACGGATGGCCGCATGAGGGCGATTGCATCTATTACTTTGGATCAGGAATTTGTCGTTCATGATATTCGTGTCATTGATGGTAATAACGGCTTATTTGTAGCGATGCCAAGTAAACGTACTCCGGATGGAGAGTTTAGAGATATTGCTCATCCGATTAATTCCGGGACTCGCGGTAAAATCCAGGAAGCAGTATTAGCAGAGTACCATCGTTTAGGAGAATTAGAGGAAGTAGAATTTGAAGAAGCGGGTGCTTCGTAAAAAAATAGACATGCAATAGGAGTTCATACATCTAAGGTATGGGCTCTTTTTTGTGTATAAATTAAGGGTGGGTTTAGACGTGTAAAAAAGTCATTCTAATTGACAAAAATATGTACTTTCCTTTCATTCCTTGAAATCATATGCTATTTAGGATATATTTTTTAATGGATAAAAAGGTTAATTGGAGGACTTTAAATGTCTAATCGATATGCGGTCATTTTAGCTGCTGGTCAGGGTACACGGATGAAATCTAAGCTATATAAAGTGCTACACCCTGTTTGTGGAAAACCAATGGTTCAGCATGTCTTTGATCAAGTATCTTCACTTGATATAAAAGATATTGTTACTGTCATTGGTCATGGAGCAGATCTAGTTCAATCACAGCTGGGAGAAGCGAGTGAATACCGTTTGCAGGAAGAACAGCTTGGTACGGCGCATGCCGTTATTCAAGCGAAAGATTTGTTGCGGGATAAAGAAGGTGTCACGCTTGTTATATGCGGAGATACACCATTGATCAAAGCAGAAACAATGGAAGCGTTATTTAAACATCATGAAGAACAATCTGCGAAAGCAACTATTTTAACAGCACATACTGGTCAGCCGACAGGTTATGGTCGTGTAGTGAGGAATACTGCTGGTCATGTAGAGAAAATTGTTGAGCATAAGGATGCGTCAGAAGAAGAAAGATTGATAGAAGAAATCAACACGGGGACTTATTGTTTCGATAACCAAGCTTTATTCCAAGCGCTATCACAAGTATCTAATGATAACGCCCAAGGTGAATATTATTTACCTGATGTCATTGAAATCTTAAAAGCCCAAGGTGAAATCGTTACAGCGTATCAAACACCTGACTTCGAGGAAACATTAGGAGTAAATGATCGGGTGGCGTTATCACAAGCTGAGATGTATTTAAAGAAACGTATCAACGAACGTCATATGAAAAATGGTGTAACAATTGTTGACCCATTAAATACTTATATCGGTGTCGATGTCGAAATTGGTTCAGATACAATTATTTACCCTGGTACTATGTTGATGGGTCATACCATTATTGGTGAGGATTGTGAAATTGGCCCTTCTACTCAGATTGAAAACTGTCAAGTTGGCAGAGAAACGGTCATAAAGCAATCAGTGGCACATGATAGTGAAATTGGTGCGGCAGTAAAGATTGGTCCCTTTGCCCATATTAGACCACAATCGCAAATTGATGACGAAGTTAAAATTGGCAACTTTGTAGAAATAAAGAAAGCAAAGTTTGGCAAGGGTAGTAAAGCTTCACATTTAAGCTATATTGGTGATGCTGAGGTCGGAAAAGACGTTAATTTAGGCTGTGGTTCAATAACAGTTAACTACGATGGAAAGAATAAATATTTAACAAAGATAGAAGACGGTGTATTTGTTGGGTGTAACTCAAACTTGGTTGCCCCAGTTACAATTGGTGAAGGTGCTTATATTGCAGCTGGATCTACGATTACAGATGATGTACCAGGCAATGCCCTATCTATCGCCCGTGCTCGTCAAGTAAACAAAGAAAATTATGTAGATCAATTAAATCAAAAGAAATAAAAATTTATGGAGGCGCATCATGTCAAACCAGTATTTAGATCCCAATTTAAAAGTATTCACTTTGAATTCAAATAAAGGACTTGCCAGTGAAATTGCTAAATTTATCGGTGTAGAATTAGGTAAATGTTCGGTTACGCGTTTTAGCGATGGTGAAATCCAAATTAATATCGAAGAAAGTATTCGTGGTTGTGATGTGTATGTAATCCAATCAACTAGTAATCCAGTAAATGAGCATTTAATGGAATTATTAATTATGATTGATGCCTTAAAACGAGCATCTGCTAAAACAATCAATATCGTTATGCCTTATTACGGATATGCTCGTCAAGACCGTAAAGCACGTGCGCGTGAACCGATTACTGCGAAACTTGCTGCCAATTTATTAGAAACAGCTGGCGCAACACGTGTGATTACGCTCGACTTACACGCTCCACAAATTCAAGGATTCTTTGATATTCCAATCGATCACTTAATGGGTGTACCGATTCTATCTGAATACTTTAAGAACAAGGTAGAGGGAGATATTGTTGTTGTCTCACCTGACCATGGTGGTGTAACAAGAGCACGTAAGATGGCAGATCAATTAAAAGCGCCAATTGCCATCATTGATAAGCGCCGTCCTAGACCAAATGTGGCAGAAGTAATGAATATTGTTGGTAATATTGAAGGAAAAATCGCTATTCTTATTGATGATATTATCGATACGGCTGGTACAATTACTTTGGCTGCCAATGCACTTGTCGAAAATGGAGCTGCAGAAGTGTATGCTTGCTGTACACACCCTGTTTTATCCGGACCGGCAATTGATCGTATTGAAAACTCACAAATTAAAGAGCTAGTAGTGACTAACTCTATTGTTCTTGATGAAGAGAAGAAAACAGGAAAAATCGTCGAGCTATCTGTGGCATCTCTTATCGGAGAAGCAATTATTCGTGTCCACGAAGAGCAATCTGTAAGCGTGTTGTTCGATTAATCAATTCTGAAGCCTGCCATCTCTTGAATCATCATATCTAGTTAGAATATGGGCATTTTGCTTACAAAAAAGTTAAGCGATGTTTATCTTTCAGTTAATTAGGGAATCTTTAAAGAATAAGCCTTAAATTATGAAAGGGGACGTTAGAATGACTGTTTTAGAAGCGAAGGAAAGAAAAGAGTTTCGTCACTCATTTTTAACTAAAATTCGTGCAGATGGTAATGTTCCAGCAATTGTTTATGGCACGAAGATGGAGAGTAAGCCAATCTTTTTTACTGAAGCAGATTTTATTAAAACGATTAGAGAAGTCGGTAGAAATGGTGTCTTCTCAGTCAATATAGATGGTGAAAAAGTAGATGTTGTCTTAACGGAGTATCAAGCTGATCCACTAAAAAATACAGTTGTACATGCGGATTTATTATCTGTAGATAAATCTACACAAATTACTGCAGAAGTGACTGTAAATACGGTCGGTGAGTCACCAGGTGTTAAAGAAGGTGGCGTTTTGCAACAAGCACTACATGAGATTACAGTCACAGGTACACCTGGCAATATCCCGCAATCAATTGATGTGGATATTTCTAAATTAGAGATAAACGATGTTGTCACTATTGAAGATTTAAAAGGTGCTTCCTCGTATGAAATTGAACATGATGCCGAAGAGACCATTCTTTCTGTTCTCCCTCCTCGTGTGGAAGAAGAACCACAAGAAGAGGAAGTTAAGGAAGAACCAGAAGTGATAAACGAAAAAGAATAATATCAATCTGAGGTGGGGACTGACCAGAGCACCAATGGGTCAGTCCTTATTTGAGGTAAGGGGGAAGTGTGCTTAGTGAAACTATTTGTAGGATTAGGTAATCCAGGCAAGCCCTATGATCATACTAGACATAATATTGGATTTGATGTGATCGATGAATTATCTAAAAAGTGGGATATTCCGCTTGATCAATCAAAGTTTAAAGGATTGTATGGTGCTGGATTTGTAAAAGGAGAAAAGGTTTTTTTATTAAAACCACTTACATATATGAATTTATCCGGAGAATCCATTAGACCACTGATGGATTATTTTCAAATCGAGATAGAAGATATTGTCGTCATTTATGATGATTTAGACTTGCCGGTTGGAAAGATTCGCTTGCGACAAAAAGGAAGTGCTGGAGGACATAACGGGATTAAATCAACGATTGCCCATATCGGTACACAAGAATTCAACCGCATGCGAGTGGGAATAGACCGCCCACCTCAAGGAATGAAAGTCCCCGATTATGTACTTGGTAAGTTTACTGAGGAAGAAATGAACGAAATGAGAACAGTCAT
The DNA here is from genome assembly GCF_038003465.1 of Cytobacillus sp. FSL K6-0265. NCBI lineage: Bacteria > Bacillati > Bacillota > Bacilli > Caryophanales > Bacillaceae > Cytobacillus > Cytobacillus sp. FSL K6-0265. The sequence continues at coordinate 57,971 of NZ_JBBOPE010000001.1, forward strand.
TAATAAATGTACTGATGCGTGTGAAGAATGGTTAAATATACCTTTCCTTCAAGTTATGAATGTATACAATCAATCATGATATAATGATGTGCATAACCTTCCAATAAAACGTCAATAATAATGACAATTGATGGATAAAGGGAAGTGTTATTGTTGGCTATTCATTACTCATGCCGCCATTGTGGTGTATCTTTAGGGACTGTCGATAAACAAACGGTTCAAGCAGAGCAATTAGGCTTTCATAAATTAAATGAAGAAGAAAGACATGAAATGATTCAGTATGACCATTCGGGTAACGTTTATGTGAAGGCAATTTGTGAGGATTGCCATGAATCACTAGAGCGTAATCCAGACTACTATCAGCAAGACTTTCTTATTCATTAAAGCTTTGGAGTTCTTTCCAAAGCATTTTTCTGTTTCTTTATACTACTTTTCGATAGATAGGAAAAAAGTTTAGTACGATAATAGAGGGACTTTTATTATTTAAATCGAATATTATATAAAGTTAACAACCATTGTTTGAAAAAACTCGCATGATTTATACGCTATGTGAGTATAAACATGTAAGTAAGAAAAATTAGGCTTCCTAACCTATATGAGGTTTAGGGAGCTTAAAGTGCTTTAAAAAAGTATTTAAAAAGAAGAGCAAATAGGGGAGTAGTAGCTTTCTCTGGTTGAGGGAGAGATGTTGCTTTTTGTAATAGGAGGATTACTGCATGTTAGGGCTTAAAAAAATATTTTCACAACAGGATGAGGTCTTGTCTGTACTATCAGGCATAGATGAAGGGTTAAATGAACAAATGGTGGCAGGTTTAACGGGTTCAGCCAGAACGCTTTTTCTGGCGGCAGTATATGAACAATCTAAACGCCCCTTACTTGTGACAACCCACAATTTATTGCAAGCTCAAAAATTATATGATGATTTAACACAACTTCTCGGAGAAGAGCAAGTATTCTTGTATCCTGCAAATGAGTTAATTGCAGCTGAATTAAGTATATCTAGCCCAGAATTAAAAGGGCAAAGAATTGAAACTCTCAACCATATGATGTCAGCAAATAATGGTGTCATGATTGTGCCAATGGCAGGATTAAAGAAGGTCCTCCCACCTAAAGAGTTGTGGAGTAAACTTCAGTTAACGTTAAAAGTGGGCGATGAGCTAACCGAACAACAATTAAATCAGTTTATCCAAATGGGCTACAGTCGAGTGGAGATGGTTTCCTCACCAGGTGAATTTAGTGTTCGTGGTGGTATTATCGATATATATCCGTTAACAGAGTCAGACCCTATTAGGATTGAATTATTCGATACAGAAGTTGATTCTATCCGCTTCTTTTCTTTAGAAGATCAACGTTCAAAGTCAAAGGTTGATCGTGTGTTAATCGGGCCAGCTACGGAAACACCAATGGAAGGGGAACATTTTGAGCGGCTTATTCATGCTTTAGAGTCAGGGTTGGGTAAAAGCTTAAAAAAATTAAAAAATGACCAAGCCAAACAAAGCCTTACACAAAATATCGGTTATGAACTAGAACAATTAAAGACTGGTACCAAGCCAGAACAATTATATAAATATTTATCTCTTGCCTATGAGGGAGGCAGTAGTTTAGTAGACTATCTTCCCGCGAATGGATTGATTTTTGTAGATGAAGTCAGTCGTGTACAAGAAATGAATGATTCTTTAGATAAAGAAGAAGCAGAGTGGTACACGAACCTACTTGAAGAAGGACAGATTATTCATGACGTTGTCACTTCTCATTCTTTAAAAGAATTAATGTATTCAAAGAAAAACCCGATTGTTTATATGTCATTATTTTTACGACATGTACCGAATACAAATCCGCAAAATATTATCAATATCTCCTGTAAGCCGATGCAAAATTTTCATGGGCAAATGCATGTGCTTAAAACAGAGGTCGATCGTTGGAAAAAAGGTAATTATGCGATTGTTTTTCTTGCTGTAGATGAAGAACGGGTTCATAAATTGCAGAATGTGTTAGAGGACTATGATATTGAATCCGCTATCATCAAGCAGGACTCTCTCCTTGCACAAGGAAGAATTCAGATTTTAGAAGGGGCAATTCAAACAGGATTTGAGCTTAATAATCAACGGATTGCCGTGATTACAGAAGAAGAGCTATTTAATCATAAAACAAGAAAGAAACAGAGAAGACAAAAACTTTCCAATGCAGAAAGAATTAAAAGCTATTCTGAATTAAAGATTGGTGATTACGTTGTTCATGTTAACCACGGTATTGGGAAGTACTTAGGAATTGAAACGTTAGAGATTAATGGTGTCCATAAAGATTATTTGAATATTCGCTATCAAGGCAGTGATCAACTGTATGTTCCTGTTGAACAAATTGACCTTGTACAAAAATATGTAGGGTCTGAATCAAAAGAACCGAAGATTTATAAACTTGGCGGTAACGATTGGAAGAAGGTAAAGAAAAAAGTCCAATCCTCTGTTGAAGATATCGCCGATGATCTTATTAAATTATATGCCGAAAGAGAAGCATCTAAAGGATACGCTTTTAGTCCTGATAGTGATATGCAGCGAGCGTTTGAATCTGCTTTCCCATATCAAGAAACAGAAGATCAAATTCGTTCCATCAATGAGATTAAAAAGGATATGGAAAGAGAAAGGCCAATGGACCGTTTGCTTTGTGGGGACGTGGGTTATGGAAAAACAGAAGTGGCAATACGAGCGATTTTCAAAGCAGTGGCTGATGGTAAACAAGTTGCTTTTCTTGTGCCGACAACGATCCTTGCCCAACAGCATTATGAAACGATGCTAGAGCGATTCCAAGACTACCCTGTGAAAATCGGTATGTTGAGTCGATTCCGTACGAAAAAACAACAAACTGAAACGATTAAAGGATTAAAAGCGGGGACAGTCGATGTGGTCGTAGGTACACACCGTATTCTTTCTAAGGATTTGACTTATCGAGATCTTGGTTTGTTGATTATAGACGAAGAACAAAGGTTTGGTGTGACGCATAAAGAGAAAATCAAGAAATTAAAAACCAATGTTGATGTTTTAACATTAACTGCGACACCAATTCCACGTACATTGCATATGTCCATGCTGGGTGTTCGGGACTTATCAGTTATTGAGACACCACCTGAAAATCGTTTTCCTGTACAAACATATGTGATGGAATATAACGGTGTATTGGTGAGGGAAGCAATCGAGCGAGAATTAGCACGCGGTGGTCAAGTCTATTTCCTTTATAATCGCGTAGAGGATATTGAGCGTAAAGCAGAGGAAATCTCTATGATTGTCCCTGATGCAAGGGTCGCTTATGCGCATGGTCAAATGACAGAGAATGAATTAGAAAGCGTCATGCTTGGTTTCTTCGACGGGGAATATGATGTCTTAGTAAGTACAACGATCATAGAGACTGGTGTAGATATACCAAATGTAAATACATTAATTGTGCATGACGCTGACCGCATGGGCTTATCACAGTTGTATCAATTGCGAGGTAGGGTAGGTAGGTCTAACCGTGTGGCTTATGCGTACTTTACTTATCGTAAAGATAAAGTCCTTACAGAAGTGGCAGAGAAACGTCTGCAGGCGATTAAGGAATTTACGGAGCTAGGCTCTGGATTTAAAATTGCCATGCGAGATTTAACGATTCGAGGTGCAGGTAATTTACTTGGAGCGGAGCAACATGGCTTTATTGATTCTGTTGGGTTTGATCTATATTCACAAATGTTAAAAGAAGCAATTGAAGAGAGAAAAGAATCCATGGGCGGTGAGCCGAGAAAAGAACCAATGGAAATTGATTTGGAAATTGATGCTTATATTCCAGATGCATTTATTTCTGATGGGCATCAAAAAATTGAAATGTATAAACGCTTCCGAGGGATTACGAGTCTAGAGGATATTGATGAATTGAAAGATGAGATGGTTGACCGCTTCGGTGATTATCCGGAAGAAGTCGCGTATTTATTTAAAATTGCTGAAATGAAAGTATATGGTGAAGTGGCTGGAGTCGAACTAGTGAAGCAATCAAAAGATGAAGTGCTTGTCCTTTTATCTGAGCAAGGTAGTGTGGAAGCTGATGGGCAAAAAGTATTCAAGCTTAGCAATCAATTTGGCCGTATGATTGGGCTTGGTATGGATGGGAAAAAACTAAAAGCCGTTCTCCATATAAAGGGAATTGCGACGAAAGAATGGTTAGAAAACGCGTTTACCTTTATGAAAGGATTACAAGATACAAAGAAGGTTCCTGAAAAAACCGCCAAGTAACAGTAGAAAAATATTGGTAATTTTATTGTAAGAGTGGCAATGTTTGATTGAGTAAGGACAAGGGTATTTCAATGATAGAGCAAATAAATGGAATGTTTATCCCTTTCTGGAATGAATCACACCTAAAAGAAAAAATAGTTGGACGTGTATATAACTTTCCTTATGAAAGATACTAAGTTCAAACATGGCGATGCATTCATGATATCTTCCTTATGAATCATAGCTATTTTGAAAAGTAAAAGCTGTATTTTTAACCGAATATCATCTGTAAAGGGAAAAATTTATCATTAGTGAAGGAATAAATGGGAAGAATTCTCGTTGTATCGTCCTAATGGCCATGTATCGGTTAGAGTTAAGCGGCTTTTTCTTTTCAGTAATTTAATCATCAGATGAAAGTGAGGCAACGTTGAATGAAAGCAACAGGTATTGTTCGTCGTATTGATGATTTGGGTCGTGTCGTCATTCCTAAAGAAATCCGGAGAACTTTAAGAATCCGTGAAGGAGATCCACTTGAGATTTTTGTAGACCGCGATGGAGAGGTGATTTTAAAGAAATACTCACCAATCTCTGAGCTTAGTGACTTCGCAAAAGAATATGCAGAAGCATTATATGATAGCTTAGGAAATCCGGTCTTAATTTGCGATAGAGATACATATATCGCTGTTGCAGGAGGCTCTAAGAAGGATTACTTAAATAAGAGTATTAGTGATCTAGTAGAGAAGACAATGGAGGATCGTAGCTCTGTTCTTGTGACCCAATCAAGCGAAATTTCATTTGTAGACAATCATACAGAATCCGTCGCATCTTACACAATAGGACCAATAGTAGCCAATGGCGATCCAATTGGCGCCGTCGTAATCCTTGCGAAAGATGACACCATTGGTGCAGTTGAACAAAAATCCGTTGAAACCGCAGCTGGATTTTTAGCGAGACAAATGGAATCATAGTATAAAGGTAATATGAGCTAGGATTTTATTCCGGCTTCATCTAAGTGCGAACAATCACATTCTTAATGATGATTGTTCGTTTTATTTTTGTGTAGATATTGTAACGATGAAAACGATTCAAGAGAAAATGTCTAAACGGGTAAAAGAAGTCGCTTTTGAAAAGATGAAACGATTAAGTTCACGATAAAATTTTACAAAGAAGCACTCAATGAAATTTGTTTGGATGATGTAAGCGTTCAATCAAAGGAACCCGATTATGAAGAAATTAATGACGCTTATGTGTTCACTTATCCTGAAAAAGTTGATACATACAAGTAGGAATTGATTAAACAAGAGGAGAAATCATAGACAAGCATCCAGTTACCGCAAAACTTCAACTCAAATATTTAAAATGCCTCCTTCAGGCAAGGAGCGGTGAGACAAATAACCATAAATGAATATGCTATAATACATTTCGAAGTTCATAGTTAAGCGGTATCGTCGTGCTTATAGGGGGAGATATCTTCTGGATACCAATCAAACTTCTACGAGTATAATGAGAGGTGCGGTTATTTTGACTGCGGCAGGAATGATTGTCAAACTGTTAAGCGCGGTTTATCGCATTCCTTTCCAAAACATAGTAGGAGATATCGGTTTTTATATTTATCAACAAGTATACCCTTTTTATGGGATCTTTCTTGTATTAGCCACAACAGGTTTTCCAGTTGTGATTTCAAAACTATATATTGAGCAAAGAACAAAGAGTGGTGAGGAAGGTGGACGGCGATTATTAAAAGTCGCCGGATTATTGTTATCAATGATCGCTGTTTTATGTTGCTTCGCAATGTATTTTAGTGCGGATGCCTTAGCTCACTATATGAACGATCCTCAATTGGCTGATTCCTTGCGTATTGTTGCTATTAGTTTTTTAATTTTACCACTGGTATCAGTGCTTAGAGGCTTTTTTCAAGGAAAAGGAAATATGATGCCAACAGCTGTTTCTCAAGTGAGTGAGCAACTTATAAGAGTGCTGTTTATTTTGCTTTATGCCTATATACTCACTAAAATGGGTGCTTCGATTTATTCTGTTAGCGGTGGCGTTTACTATGGTGTCATTTTAGCCTCTTTGGCAGCTTTTGCAATCTTGCTATTCTATTTTATTAAAGAAATAAAAAGAGCACCAAGAATGAGACAGAAGCACAAGCCTGTGAGCTCGTTTTTCCAGCTGTCTAAAGAGATTATTGTCCAAAGCTTTGCTATTTGTGTAAGTAGTTTATTACTCATTTTTATCCAGTTAGCAGATGCTCTCAATCTTTATGCATTATTGACGACATCAGGTTTTTCTGAGATTGAAGCGAAAACATTAAAGGGTGTATATGACAGAGGCCAGCCACTTATTCAATTAGGTTCTGTTGTTGCTACTTCAATGAGCTTATCACTTGTACCGATTCTTACATACGTAAAAATGAAGCAACCTCAGCTTCTCAATGAAAAAATCCAATTGGTCATAAGGGTGAGCCTTCTATTTGGCGTTGGCGCTTCAGTAGGGCTTTGGACGATTGTGAGACAAACAAATGTCATGCTATTTGAAAATGATAAAGGTTCAGCCGTTTTAGGGTTACTTTCTTTTGTTATTTTACTAAGTTCCCTTGTCATAACCTTGGCAGCAGTTCATCAAGGCTTAGGAAATAGCTTTTTTCCAGCGTGGACGATTCTAATCGGAGTGGGACTGAAGTACTTTCTGAATCGCTTATTTGTACCGCATGAGGGCATTTACGGGGCTGTGTACGCGACATACATTGCGTTAGCGTTGATGGTAATTGCTTTGCTGTTTCGGTTAAAATGGAACCAAAGTGTCAAACTCATTTCTGTACATGTGTTATTGACGATCCTTAGTTCTGCTATTATGATGGCGATTCTTTTAAATTTGTATCTCTCTGTTACGGAACTCTCATTCATGAGTGGACGAGTACTTGCTACCTTTCAAGCGTTAACTGGCGCCGCTCTCGGTGCAATTCTTTATTTGTTTCTTACGATTCGCAGCAACATATTTACAGCAGCAGAGTTACGTCAGTTACCTTTCGGAGAAAAGCTTCTCCATTTTATGAAAAGAAGATGAAAACAACCGACACAAAAAGTAAAATAAAGGAGAATTATTTATAATGAAGGTAACAATTATTGGCCTTGGAGCAGGAGATCTTAATCAACTGCCACTAGGAGTATATAAGCTATTAACCAGTGTGGATAAAGTCTATTTAAGAACAAAAGAACATCCTGTGGTAACAGCCTTAACGGCCGAAGGAGTGCAATTTGAATCCTTTGATACGATCTATGAATCACATGATCAATTTGCAGAGGTGTACGAAGAAATAAGCACACTTTTATTAGAAAAAGGAAAAGTAGAAAACATTGTTTATGCTGTGCCAGGACACCCGCTTGTAGCAGAAAAAACGGTGCAATTACTCATTGAAAGAGCGGATGAGTATGAAGTGACTTTAGACTTTAAGGGTGGACAAAGTTTTCTAGATAGCATGTTCCAAGCGTTAAGGGTTGATCCAGTTGAAGGTTTTTCACTATTAGATGGTACGGACTTAAAAGGAAGTGAACTTGTTCTTACGCAACATATGATTATCGGACAAGTGTATGATGGATTTATTGCATCTGAAGTGAAGTTAACGTTAATGGACTATTTACCGGATGATTATTTAGTAAAAATTGTAACAGCAGCCGGAAGTAGTGAAGAAGAGATCAAGGAAGTACCACTTTATGAACTAGACCATGATTTAGCTTTAACTAATTTAACATCTGTTTATGTTCCTCCTGTTACGGATGTAGAGGTTCTTTACCCAACATTCCCTAAACTAAAAGAAATCATTGCTACCTTAAGAGGTCCAAATGGATGTCCGTGGGATAAGAAACAAACCCATCAATCTTTGAAGAAGTATTTAATCGAGGAAGCGTATGAATTAATTGAAGCGATCGAAGAAGATGATATTGATCATATGATTGAAGAGCTCGGGGATGTATTATTGCAAGTGATGCTGCATGCGCAGATAGGAGAAGATGAAGGGTACTTCTCGATTCATGATATAATAGATGGTTTATCTAAAAAGATGGTTTTTAGACATCCACATGTGTTTGGTGAAAAAGCAGCAGAGGATGTAAATGAAGCGTTACGTAACTGGGATGAAATGAAACAACAAGAAAAAGGCGAAAAAACATTGTCGTTATTGGAGGGTGTTCCAAAGTCATATCCATCCATATTGCGGGCAGAAGAATTACAAAAACGTGCTGCAAAGGTCGGTTTCGATTGGGAAAACATCCAACCCATGTGGGATAAGGTGTTTGAAGAGATTAAAGAATTCCAATTGGAAGCCGAGAATAATAATGACAATCGTATAATAGAATTTGGTGATATAATATTTGCATTTATCAATATTGCTCGGTATTATCAAATCAACCCAGAAGAAGCATTAAATCGAACCAATACGAAATTTACGAATCGGTTTTCATATATAGAGAAAAATCTAGGTAAGAATCTAGAAGAGGCGAGCCTGGAGGAAATGGATCGTTTTTGGGAAGAAGCGAAGAAAAAAGGTTACTAAATGAACTTTTAAGGGTAAAAGGAAGTGAAAGTATGCGATTAGATAAATTTCTAAAAGTATCTAGATTAATAAAAAGACGTACATTGGCAAAGGAAGTCTCTGACCAAGGGCGTATTGCTATAAATGGATTAGAAGCGAAGGCAAGTACCAATGTAAAAGTTGGTGATGAATTATCGATTCGATTTGGGCAAAAAGTGACAAAGGTACGAATAGATAAAATTCAGGAAACAACAAGAAAAGATGATGCAGCAGAAATGTACACGATTTTAAGTGAAGAAAGAATGAATCAAGAATAAATAACTGGCGCTTGTTCTAATCCCTGCGCAATCTTCATACATATGTATTAAAGGATTGTACTATGGATTGTGAGGGATAGAGATGAGCCAATACCATGAGAACTCGAGTAAACCAACTGCTTCTGATCATGATGTGATCATGCGTGGCAGAAGACTGCTAGATATTACGGGAGTGAAGCAGGTAGAAAGCTTTGATAATGAAGAGTTTTTATTAGAAACTGTCATGGGTTTTTTAGCGATCAAAGGGCAAAATCTACAAATGAAGAATTTAGATGTGGATAAAGGAATTGTCTCCATCAAAGGGAAAATCTTCGACCTAGTCTATTTAGATGATCAACATGGAGAAAAAGCTAAAGGGCTCTTTAGCAAGTTATTCCGATGACGCTATCGGTCCAATTTATGACGATGCTCTCCATGATCGGGATGGGTTCCCTTTTTGGCGCGAGCTTTGATACGTATCAGCGCTTTCTCAAACGGCCAGTAAGAAAGAGTTGGGTTGTCTTTGTAAACGACATCCTTTTTTGGCTATTACAAGGACTAGCTGTTTTTTATATTTTGTTCCTTGTCAATGAAGGAGAGTTAAGATTCTACATCTTTTTAGCTTTGCTTTGCGGTTTTGCAGCCTATCAAGCGTTAATGAAGAATATTTACCTAAAGCTATTAGAGATAGTCATTTCTACGATTATTTCTAGTTATTACTTTATTGTGAAGGTCATTCGCCTATTAATCATTCGACCGGTTCAGTTTTTTTTCACTACGTTAATAGGGCTCTTGATATTAGTGGGCAAATTTCTTCTGCTACTGATAAAATGGACAAGTAATCTGCTACTTTTCATTTTAAAAGTACTATTATCACCAGTAAGGTGGATATTTCGACTTCTTATTCGTATGTTACCAGAGCCTTTTAAAAAATCAGTCGATAAGTTCTATGATAAATTAAGAGGATATTTCCAAAAAGGGAAAGAATATGTTAAGAAACTAGCGGAAAAGTGGAAGAAGAAGAAAGAATAACTTAGAAGGGGGAGATAGTTGTATGAGTGCCAACAAGAATAAAAATGTAGCCAAGATCCATTCAAGCTATATTGAACAACAGGAAGCCAATAAAATCAGTTCTCAAAGGAGAAAGAAGCTTCTCTATCGTAGACTGACTGTCTTTTTTGTATTTGTTGCTGTGGTTTCAGTGTTTATGATTACGACTATCGTATCCCAATCTGCTGCCCTAGATGAAAAGAAAGAAGAAAAGGTAAAACTTGCTCAACAATTGAAAGAACTAGAACAGTCGGAAAAGGCCTTGAATGAAGAGATTGTTAGGTTACATGATGAAGAGTATTTGGAAAAACTTGCTAGGAGGGATTATTATCTTTCTGAACAAGGTGAAATCATCTTCAAAATGCCGGATGAAACCGATGAAAAGGAAAAAAAAGAAAATGAGTCAGCTCAATGAGAAGTTGACACCTATTTTTATCTTTCGGTATAATATAGTATAAGTATGAATACATTTGGGTTTACTTTATATCTTTAAGGAGGAAATATCTTTTTATGTCAATCGAAGTAGGCAGCAAGTTACAAGGAAAGGTTACAGGCATCACTAATTTCGGAGCGTTTGTAGAGCTGCCGGAAGGATCAACAGGCCTTGTGCATATTAGTGAAGTTGCAGACAATTATGTGAAGGACATTAATGATCACCTCAAAGTAGGCGATACTGTTGAAGTGAAGGTTATTAATGTGGAGAAAGACGGTAAAATTGGTTTATCAATTAAGAAAGCTGTTGATCGTCCTGAGAGAACGGAAAGGCCTGAAAGAAGAGAGTCTAGAGGCTATTCTGGGCGCCCACGTCAAGGTAGAACAAACGATAATCACCGTCCTTCAAAGGAGACATTCGAATCTAAAATGGCTCGCTTTTTGAAAGACAGCGAAGATCGTTTATCTTCTCTTAAGAGAAATACAGAATCAAAACGTGGTGGCAGAGGAGCTAAACGAGGTTAACTTGCTGCTGAATTTAATATATACGAGCAAGGGAATCACGACGATTCCTGCAGAAGCAATCCTTATTGGGATTGCTTTTTATTTTTTTTCGCAACTTTTGTGACGAATGGCGATGATTGTAACTTATAACGATTAAGTGTGGAGACTTAGGTAGGTAAAAAGAAATTATGTGTATAAGCCTGCAAAAGAATTGTGCATTTGTGGGGGATAGGGTACGGAAGATTGATAGAATGGATTAGCCGAGAAACGGTTCAGAAATTAGGTTAGAGAGAAAAGTTTGATTGGGTTAGGAGGGAAACAGGTCAGAAATCAGGTCAGAGTTAGAATTTTGATTGGATTAGAAGAGAAACGAGTCAGAAATTAGGTCAGAGAGAAAAGTTTGATTGGATTAGAAGAGAAACGAGTCAGAAATTAGGTTAGAGAGAAAATTTTGATTGGATAAGGAGGGAAACAGGTCAGAAATCAGGTCAGAGTTAGAATTTTGATTGGATTAGAAGAGAAACGAGTCAGAAATTAGGTCAGAGAGAAAATTTTGATTGGATAAGGAGGGAAACGGATCAGAAATTAGGTCAGAGAGAAAATTTTGATTGGATAAGGCGAGAAACGAGTTGAAATTAGGCCAGAGTTTTAAAATTTTGATTGGATTAAAAGAGAAACGAGTCAGAAATTAGGCCAGAGTTAAAATCTTGGTTAGATTAGACGAAAATAAATCAGAAATCAAACAAAAATAAAATACATGCTAGGGCTGCTGTTATTATCATTAAAAATGAGTAAAAAACAAACCTGAACAGTTGAAGCTGCCCAGGTTTGTTTTTTATCTCATATATGTGATGACCCGTACGGGATTCGAACCCGTGTTACCGCCGTGAAAGGGCGGTGTCTTAACCGCTTGACCAACGGGCCAATAAAAAATGGTAGCGGCGGAGGGGATCGAACCCCCGACCTCACGGGTATGAACCGTACGCTCTAGCCAGCTGAGCTACACCGCCATTTGAGTTTCTTTCTTTTAAAGGCACAAGATATATAATACAAAGATTCTATAAGTCTGTCAATATTATTTTCCCCAGAAAATTTTTGTCGGAATTGTTGCTGAGGTTTCGTCATTTTTTGGAAGCCTGTGATGGCTAGTTTTCTAGACAACAGGAGAACGTATGGCCCCATTCCCATCCTTTAATTCTTGCTGCTTTTGTACTCTTTTTGCGCTTTATAAAGAAATCAGTCGAACGAAAAAGAGGTACTTGTCCATTATTTTGACAAACTTTTAAGTCATAGCCCTTTATAATGGCAAAAAAGAAACAAATAGGGAGTGGGAATGATGGAAAAACTCGAACGAACAATTGCAGAGCCGATAGGGGAAGTGAATCTTCGTCGTCCCAAGATGGAGCTCTCAAAAATAGGTGGGAAAATACAGACGGGCCTGGAAACTTTCTTTATTAAAAAGGGGTACTTATTTTTAATTATTGGTTTTTTACTTGGACGAGCCCTTATATTGTCCCAGTTGACGCCATTCACTCTGCCTTTTTTTGCTGCGATGTATTTAGTAAGAAAGGATAAAGCACCGCTTGCTTTAATTGGATTGATTGGAGGAGCTTCGACATTATCATTTACTCATGGTGTGACTACGTTTTTAACATCCTTCTTTTTTCTATTTGTTTTTCGGATAAGTAAAAAGTGGATAACCAATGAATTAAAGGTAATGCCTGTATTTGTCGCTGTGACATTATTAATCAGTTCGATTATCCAATCTTATATCTTAACGGGACATGCGGCGATGTATGATTTGATGATGGCTAGTGTGGAGGCGAGTTTAGGATTTATACTATGTTTAATATTCCTGCAAAGCCTGCCGTTATTATTTTTTAACCGGAGGCGTCAATCGTTAAAAACAGAGGAAATCGTATGTCTTATTATTATGTTGGCCTCAGTAATGACAGGAACAATAGGTTGGACCGTATATGACTTATCAGTCGAACATGTGATGTCTCGCTATTTGGTTCTTGTGTTTTCGTTTGTTGCTGGAGCCACGGTAGGCTCAACTGTCGGTGTCGTGACAGGGTTAATATTCAGTTTGGCTAATATATCTAGTTTCTTCCATATGAGTTTATTGGCGTTTTCTGGTTTGCTAGGTGGGCTGTTGAAAGAAGGAAAAAAAATAGGTGTGGCTTTTGGTCTGCTCATTGCTACCTTACTCATGGGAATGTATGGGGACAATCAGTCAAACTTATTAATTGGTTTGTACGAAACTGGTGTAGCAATACTTCTCTTTCTATTAACACCACAAAGTTTTACGTCAAAGCTAGCGAAACATATTCCTGGGACGACAGAATATGCAGCGGAACAACAACAGTACATGAGAAAAATGCGGGATGTAACTGCGCACAGAGTTTCTCAGTTTTCTCATGTTTTTCAAGCATTATCGCAAAGCTTTGCCATGCAACATCAGGCTCCTGTAGTGGAAAATGAGGAGACAGATCGAGAATTGGATTATTTCCTAAGTAATGTCACAGAGAAAACATGCCAAACTTGCTTTAAAAAGGATCATTGTTGGGCAAGGAACTTTGATACAACATATGATTATATGAAAAACATTATGCATGATTTAGATGAAAAAGATGGACAAATTTCTTCACGGTTAGAAAGAGAGTGGGAAAAACACTGTACACGGTCAAAGAAAACGACAGAAGTGATTCAACAGGAGCTTACTTTTTATAAAGCAAATCAGCGGTTGAAAAAACAGGTGCAAGAAAGTAGGAAGCTTGTAGCTGATCAATTATTAGGTGTGTCTGCAGTGATGGGGGATTTCGCAAAAGAAATTCAAAGAGAAAGAGAGAATCATCATAAACAGGAAGAACTGATTTTAGAGGCCATCCAAGAGTTTGGGGTAGAGGTAGAACAGGTGGAAATTTATAGCCTGGAGCAAGGGGATGTTGATATAGAGATGACGGTTCCTTACTGCAATGGGCACGGGGAATGTGAGAAATTAATTGCGCCAATGCTTTCAGATATATTAGGAGAAACCATTTTAGTTAAATCTGAGGAATGTGCGAGTTATGCCAACGATTATTGTCATGTAACTTTTCGCTCAGCAAAGGCATATGTCATTGATACGGCAGTGGCACATGCGGCTAAGGACGGTGGTTTAATCTCAGGAGATAGTTATTCAACAATTGAATTAGGTAGCGGTAAGTATGCCATTGCCATTAGTGATGGGATGGGGAATGGAGAACGAGCACATATAGAAAGCAAAGAGACGTTAGAATTATTACAGAAAATATTACAATCAGGTATTGAAGAGCAAGTGGCCATTAAATCGGTCAATTCTGTTCTTTCATTAAGGACAACAGATGAAATTTTCTCCACATTAGATTTGGCGATGATCGATTTACAAAATGCAGATGCTAAATTTTTGAAAATAGGCTCCACACCGAGTTTTATTAAAAGGGGCAGCCAAGTAATGAAAGTGCAAGCAAGTAATTTACCTATAGGCATGATTGAGGAATTCGATGTGGATGTTGTCAGCAAGCAATTAAAAGCAGAGGATTTATTAATTATGATGAGTGATGGTGTATTTGAAGGGCCGAAACATGTGGAGAACTTTGATCTTTGGATGAAGAGGAAAATAACCGAGTTAAAAACGAATGATCCACAAGAGGTGGCAGATTTAATTATGGAAGAGGTAATTCGTTCAAGAGCGGGACGTATTGATGATGATATGACAGTGATGGTGGCAAAAGTGAAGCACAATATCCCGAAATGGTCGAGTATACCACTCCATAAACAAGCAAATTAATGGTAAACAGAATAGAATCTCCAATAGATGCGAGTTTTATGTATATTTCCTTTCTAATCCGTTGAAAATGGTTAGTAATCACTAAGTAACTTCTATCAGATTAGGAGGGAAAAAGATGAAAACAGGTAGCCTAAAACAAATTTTACTTATTACAGACGGATGTTCAAACGTTGGTGAAGATCCTATAGCGATGTCAGCTTTAGCAAAAGAGCAGGGAGTTTCCGTAAATGTAATAGGTGTAATGGAAAATGACGTTATTGATGAGAAAGGGATGCAGGAAATTGAAAGTATTGCCCTTTCTGGTGGTGGGGTAAGTCAAATCGTATATGCTAGACAGTTGTCGCATACCGTACAAATGGTAACAAGACAGGCAATGACACAAACATTACAAGGCGTAGTCAATCGTGAACTTACGCAAATCTTAGGAAATAAACAAACGATTGAAGATTTGCCTCCAGAACAAAGGGGCGAGGTAATGGAGGTCGTGGATGAGTTAGGGGAAACGGTTGAAATGGAAGTGTTGATTCTTGTCGATACGAGTGCAAGTATGAAACATAAGCTGCCAACAGTAAAAGAAGCCTTATTCGATCTATCTTTAAGCTTAAATGCACGAACGGGAAAAAATAAATTTGCACTGTTTGTATTTCCCGGGAAAAAGAATGATGTCGAAAAATTGCTAGATTGGACACCAAAGCTCGAATCGTTAACTTCTGTGTTCGCTAAACTCTCAACAGGTGGTATTACGCCTACTGGTCCAGCTTTAAGAGAGGCGATCACCTATTTTGATAAGAAGCGATCATTACGTAATTTAATTTCTAGAGATGACGATGAGTACTATGAAGAGTCAATTTAATCTACAATCAGGTGCTGTTATTAATGGGAAATGGCATCACAAGCATTATCGCATCGAAAAAGAACTAGGTGCAGGGGCTAATGGTGTTGTTTATCTTGCCACATACCAAGGGCAACTCGTTGCATTAAAAATAAGTGAAAATGGGTATACAGTAACTTCTGAAGTCAATGTGCTTAAATCCTTTACGAAGGTCCAAGGGTCTACCCTAGGGCCTTCTTTGTTGGATGTAGATGATTGGCAATCTTCCTCTAAGCTGTATTCTTTTTATGTGATGGAATATATTCACGGTCCTGACCTCCTCTCTTTTGTTAAACAGAAAGGAGAGGCATGGGTGCCTGTGCTCATGCTGCAATTACTTTCTGATTTAGAGGAGTTGCACAAAGCGGGGTGGGTATTTGGAGATTTAAAACCTGAGAATCTGATTGTTACAGGCAGGGCCCCGCGCATTCGTTGTATAGATGTAGGAGGAACAACAATAAAAGGCAGAGCAATTAAGGAGTTTACAGAATTTTATGATCGGGGATATTGGGGGCTTGGTAGTAGAAAAGCTGAGCCGACTTATGATTTATTTTCAACAGCTATGGTTTTTATTCACTGCGCCTATCCTAGTCGTTTCTCTAAAGACGGAAGAGGTTTAGAACAATTAATGGATAAGGTAAAGAAACATAAAAACTTAAAATGCTATGAAGACGTACTCATACCAGCGCTTCAAGGCAGGTTTAAAAGTGCTAGTGATATGAGACAAGCTCTGCTCACCTGTTCATATAAGCAAACTCGATCAAAGGGGAACAGTGTGTCCCCACAAACTCGGCAACCAACTAGAAAGACTAAAAGAAAGCGCCATGGAACAACTGGAGCGATTGTTGTCATCTTATTTATTGGCTGTATTTACTTTTTCTATTTATATAGTCAAATGGTGTGAGTGGGCTTAGGCAAAAATAATCGTTTATTTGGAAATAAACATTAAAAAAGTGATATCCTTTTAGTAGAAGTAATAGTTTAACATAAGGGAAGAATGTTATGTTTTATGCAAAGGTCAAAGCATTTTTATCACAAAAAAGCATTAAATTGGAAAATAAGCATGTAGGAGTTGCTGTCTCAGGAGGGCCAGACTCACTAAGTTTACTGCATTTTATGCAACATTTAAGTAAACAAGAGTGTTTTCGATTAGTAGTGATTCATGTCGATCATATGTTTAGAGGCGAAGAATCATTTGAAGACGCTAAGTTTGTAGAACGCTATTGTCAGAAGGCAGGCATTCCTTTTCATATGCAACGAATTGATGTTTCTGCACATATGAAGGAAACTGGAAAAAGCTCACAAATTGCTGCGAGAGACTGTCGCTATCGTTTCTTTGAACAAGTTATGCAAAGAGAAGTGCTTGATTACATCGCATTAGGTCATCATGGTGATGATCAAATTGAAACAATGTTAATGAGAATGACAAGAGGGAGTAGTGGTCTTGCTAGAGCCGGTATGCCAGTTATACGACCTTTTGGTAGAGGGGCAATTATACGGCCGTTCCTTTGCTTAAGTCGAAAAGAAATTGATTCCTATGTGGAGACTCATCACTTAGACCCTAGAATAGACCCTAGCAATGTAAAGGAAATCTATAGTAGAAATCGTTTTAGAAAAAATATCTTGCCATTTTTAAAAAGGGAAAACCCTCAAGTGCACAACCATTTTCAGCGCCTTAGTGAGGATTTGAGCGAAGATGAGGTATTTATGCAGGAATTAGCAGAAGCTCAATTGAATAGTGTAACAGAGAGGAAAAGTGCCAGTGAAATTCTTCTTTATATTGACAGATTTACAGATGTCCCAAAACCTTTACAAAGAAGAGTGATTCAACTAATATTAAATTATCTATATCAGGAAAGGCCATCTTCTTTATCCGCTACACATATTGAAAATGTTTTTTCCTTAATTACTCATCCTCATCCGTCTGGAACCTTACATTTCCCAAATGGTTTAACCGTTGTACGTTCATATGATTGTTGCTGTTTCTCTACTAGTGAAAAAACAGCCGTACAGCCGTATTTATTTCAAATACAAGAGCCAGGAAAGTTTGTTATTCCTGAAGTAGGCGAAATCAGCTTGCATTATGCCGATCAACCATTACAGGAATTTCAACAAATGAATTATCTTTTGGTTAAAGCGGATATCGCCTTACCATTAACAATTCGTACAAGGCAAAATGGTGACAGGATGAAGTTAAAAGGAATAAATGGTAGCAAAAAGTTAAAGGATATCTTTATCGATCAGAAAATTCCGCGGCAAAAACGGGATTTATGGCCAGTTGTTACGGATGCAATGGGTAACATAATATGGCTACCAGGATTAAAAAAGTCTGATCAAGCAGCTGAATATTCACCTGATACAAGCTATATTTTTCTGAAATACATAAAGCAATGATCTTCTAGGGGGCACAGGAATAAGATGCGAAACGAAATTGAAAAAATCTTAATTACTGAAGAAGAGCTTCAGCAAAAGGTTAGAGAGTTAGGTGGCTTATTAACAGAGGAGTATGATGGACGTTTTCCTCTTGTAATAGGTGTCTTAAAAGGCGCAATGCCATTTATGAGCGATTTAATTAAACGAATTGATACCCATCTTGAAATGGATTTCATGGATGTATCCAGTTATGGGAATTCTATGGTCTCTTCAGGAGAGGTAAAGATTTTGAAAGATCTTGATACTTCTGTTGAGGGACGTGATGTCCTCATCATAGAAGATATTATTGATAGTGGATTAACTTTGAGCTATTTAGTAGAGTTATTCCGTTATCGAAAAGCAAAATCGATAAAAATTGTTACTCTGCTTGATAAACCAACTGGCAGAAAAGCAGCAATTAAAGCGGATATCGTAGGTTTTAATGTACCAGATGAGTTTGTTGTTGGCTATGGATTAGATTATGCCGAGAAATACCGAAACTTGCCATATATTGGCATCTTAAAACCTGAGGTGTATAGCAATAATAATTAAGTGAATAGCGATGTGTGAAATACTTTACAAAACCCAGTCTGACCAAGTGTAATTCCTTGTATATGCACAATTTTGTATGATACGATACTATGTAGTTTGTTTACCGTGGGAGGAGGTAAGGGATGAATCGGATTTTCCGTAACACCATCTTTTATTTATTAATATTTTTAGTCATTATAGGGGTTGTCAGTTTCTTTAATGGCAATAACGAGCCAACAGAGGCAATGACTTATGACCAATTTGTTGAAAATTTAGAGTCTGGTCAAGTTGAAAGCCTTAGTTTACAGCCTGTAAGAGGCGTTTATGAAGTACGTGGTCAATTAGAAGACTATGAAGAAGGTAAATATTTTATCACATATATTGCTAATAGTGACTCTGTGATTGACCGAGTGGAAGATTTAGCAAGTGATTCCAAATTAGAGATTCTACCAGCAGAAGAAGCAAATGGCTGGGTAACATTCTTTACAACGATGATTCCATTCATCATTATTTTCATTTTATTCTTCTTCTTATTGAACCAAGCTCAAGGCGGCGGTGGCCGTGTAATGAACTTCGGTAAAAGTAAAGCGAAGTTATATGATGAAAGTAAAAAGAAAGTCCGTTTTAAAGATGTAGCAGGTGCGGACGAAGAAAAGCAAGAATTAGTGGAAGTTGTTGAATTCTTGAAGGACCCACGGAAATTCTCAGAACTTGGTGCGAGAATTCCTAAAGGTGTTCTATTAGTGGGACCTCCAGGTACTGGTAAAACATTATTAGCAAGAGCAGCTGCTGGAGAAGCAGGCGTACCTTTCTTCTCTATTAGTGGTTCTGACTTTGTTGAAATGTTTGTCGGTGTTGGTGCTTCTCGTGTGCGTGATTTATTCGAGAATGCGAAGAAAAATGCACCATGTATCATCTTTATTGATGAGATTGATGCGGTTGGTCGTCAGCGTGGCGCCGGTGTCGGTGGTGGGCATGATGAACGTGAGCAAACACTCAACCAATTGCTTGTAGAAATGGATGGCTTCGGTGCTAATGAAGGAATTATTATCATTGCTGCAACAAACCGTCCAGATATCCTTGACCCTGCGTTATTACGTCCAGGTCGTTTTGACCGTCAAATTACGGTTGATCGCCCAGATGTAACCGGTCGTGAAGCGGTATTAAAGGTTCATGCGAAAAATAAACCGTTAGATGAGTCGGTTAACTTAAAAACGATTGCTCAACGTACGCCAGGATTTTCTGGTGCAGACCTTGAGAACTTATTAAATGAAGCAGCACTCGTTGCCGCTCGTCAGAATAAGAAAAAGGTGGATATGACCGATGTGGATGAAGCGACTGACCGTGTAATCGCAGGTCCTTCTAAGAAGAGTCGTGTGATATCTGAAAAAGAAAGAAATATTGTGGCCTTCCATGAGGCAGGGCATACTGTCATCGGCTTAATCTTAGATGAAGCGGATATGGTCCATAAAGTAACAATTGTTCCTCGTGGGCAAGCAGGTGGATATGCTGTTATGCTTCCGAGAGAAGATCGCTACTTCCAAACGAAGCCGGAATTACTTGATAAGATTGTTGGTTTACTTGGAGGACGTGTGGCAGAGGAAATCGTGTTTGGTGAAGTTTCTACTGGTGCACATAATGACTTCCAACGTGCAACAGGAATTGCACGCCGAATGGTAACTGAATTTGGTATGAGTGATAAACTTGGACCGCTACAATTTGGTCAATCACAAGGTGGGCAAGTATTCTTAGGCAGAGACTTCAATAACGAGCGTAATTACTCAGATGCCATTGCATATGAGATTGATTTAGAAATTCAAAGCATGATTAAAGAATGTTACCAACGCTGTAAGCAAATTCTTACAGAGAACCGTGACAAACTAGATATCATTGCTAAAACGCTTTTAGAAGTGGAAACGCTAGATGCAGAGCAAATTAAACATCTATCTGACCATGGTACACTACCTGAGCGCCCAGCTTCTAAATCAAATGAAACAATTGAAGATTCAAACATTAAAGTAAATATTCGAAAAGATGACGATCGTAAAGATAATGAAGGTGAAATCACTGAAACAAGGGAAAAACAATCCCCTGCTGAAGAAGAAGAGCCTCCAGCAATTGATGAAGATCGTAAATCTTAATCAATAAAGAAAAAGCGCCTCACAATGAGGTGCTTTTTTTCTTATTGGTTGATTTCTGTTCTATCATAAAAATGGCGTTTCAAGTACAATCGCGTGTGTTACATGTAACGAGAAAGGCAATTCACAAAAGATAGCTCAGCAAAGGTCGTTTCTGCTATCCACTTATCATTCCTGGTCTATAACAGTGCAGTAATCACATAACTCTCCCTTTTACCCTTATTGATTTTGAAAAGCCTAACAATAGACTTAAAGCTTGGATTTAAGTAATTATTTAAAGGAATTACCTTATCAAAGGCAAGTGGTGACTCTTCCATTGGAGATAATTATTCAAGGTACTAAGTTTGCATTTCATAATTTGGATAATCGCAACAGAGGTGTGATATGATGTTCTCAGTATTAAAGTGTAATTATTTTATAGTGAGTGTGGTGAGGGTGCTTGATTTTTGTTTTTGATGTAGGGAATTCGAATATGATGATGGGTGTTTATCAACGAGATGAGTTAAAGTATCATTGGCGAATAGAGACTGATCGTCATAAAACAGAAGATGAATATGCGATGATTGTGAAATCGTTGTTTGAGCATGAGCAATTAACTTTTGCTGATATAAATGGTATTATTATTTCCTCCGTTGTGCCTCCGATTATGTTTGCTTTGGAGCGAATGTGTGAAAAATACTTTCATATCAAACCATTAGTTGTTGGTCCAGGGATCAAAACAGGTTTGAATATTAAGTATGATAATCCAAAAGAAGTGGGAGCCGACAGAATCGTCAACGCAGTGGCAGGTATTCATGAATATGGCGGACCGCTCATAATTGTTGATTTTGGCACAGCAACTACGTATTGTTATATTAATGAGCATAAACAGTATATGGGTGGTGCGATTGCACCTGGTATTGGTATCTCTACTGAAGCGCTATACTCTAGGGCAGCGAAGTTACCGCGGATAGAAATTGTTAGGCCTGATGATATTATCGGAAAGAATACTGTCTCAGCTATGCAATCAGGCATTCTCTTTGGCTATGTGGGTCAAGTAGAGGGGATTGTAAGTAGAATGAAGTTACAAGCAAAAGAGGAACCGCTTGTTATTGGTACAGGTGGGTTGGCCTCGCTGATCTCAAAGGAATCAACGATCATAGATATTATTGATCCATTTTTAACCTTAAAAGGTTTACAGCTTATTTATAAACGGAATATGGACACGATAAAAAAGTAGAATAACGTCTGTATTCGTCATGGAAGGAGTATTAAAATGAGTGATTATTTAGTAAAAGCTTTAGCTTATGAAGGACAAGTGAGGGCATTTGCCGTTCGTTCAACAGAAACAGTAGGAGAAGCGCAAAGAAGGCATCATACATGGCCGGTTGCTTCAGCAGCACTCGGGAGAGCAATGTCCGCTGGTGTAATGATGGGGGCAATGGTAAAGGGAGAAGACAAAATCACAATTAAAATTGAAGGTAATGGCCCACTTGGCCCACTCCTAGTTGATAGTAATGCAAAAGGGGAAGTGCGTGGTTATGTGACTCATCCTCAAGTTCATTTTGAATCTAATGCACAGGGCAAACTTGATGTTCGTCGTGGGGTTGGAACAGAAGGTACTTTGACAGTAGTAAAGGACATTGGCATGCGAGAAAACTTTTCTGGACAAGTACCAATTGTATCAGGAGAGCTTGGGGAAGATTTTACGTATTACTTTGTCACATCTGAACAAACACCATCATCTGTTGGAGTGGGTGTATTAGTCAATGATGACAATAGTATATTAGCTGCAGGTGGTTTTATTATCCAGTTAATGCCTGGGACAGATGATGAAACAATTACAGCCATTGAACAAAGACTATCCAATATTGAACCTGTTTCAACAATGATTGAAAAGGGCTTAACACCAGAAGAAATCTTACAAAGTGTTCTCGGTAAAGATCAAGTGAATTTCTTAGAAAAAATGGATGTTAGTTTTACTTGTACATGTTCAAAAGAACGGTTTGGCAATGCGATTATTAGTTTAGGAAAAGAGGAAATTGCAGATATGATAGAGAAAGAAGGTAGTGCAGAGGCACAATGTCATTTCTGTAATGAAGCTTATCATTATAATAAAGAAGAACTTGAGGCATTTAAACAAGAAGCAAACTAAATGTGAGGGCTTAGGCGTATCTTGATTCTTAAGAACAATAGGGGAATGGAAGGTGCACCTAAGTCTTTTTTTATAGAAATATATGCAAAGTAGTAGGGGGAGGAGCTTTGAAAAGACAACATTTATGGTTAATCATAATCATACTAGTTGCGATTAACTTTATGAGCGTTGCTTATTTTCTTGGGAAGAGCGAACCGAGTCAATCTGAAGTGGTGGCGCAGATTGGAAAAGATGAAATTACAAGGCAAGATTGGTTAAATGAAATGGAGGGTCGCTACGGGAAAGAAGTGCTAGACGAAATGATTGATGGGAAGGTTATCGAGGCTGCTGGAGATAAATACGATGTTCAAATTGGCAAAGAAGAGATTGACCGTGAAATCAAAATGTTAAAATCAGCGTATGGCACATCTGCGGCTGCTTTATCAATCAACGAAGAACAATGGAGAAAACAAATTAAAGATAGTTTAATGCTTGAGGAGCTTTTAACAAAGGAAGTTAGTATTTCTGAGGAAAAGCTGCAACAATACTACGAAGATAACCAAGCTCAATATGAAATTAAGGATACATATCATCTATCACAAATTGTACTGGCTACTAAGGAAGAAGCAGAACAAACAGTGAAAGAATTAGACAATGGCTCAAGCTTTACAGCCATGGCGTTGGAGAAATCAACAGATACATTAACAGCTGCACAGGGTGGTGACCTTGGTTATGTGACAGTTGATGACGATAATTATGAAACCATCATTCAAGCAGCGCAAGATTTAAAAGCTGGAGAATGGTCTAACCCTGTAAAAACCGATGAAGGGTATGCCATCGTTTTGTTACAAGAGTTTGTTGAGGGGGAAACGTATTCCTTTAAGGATGTCAAATCACAAATACGGAGACAAATGGCTTTAGAGCAAATGGATCTTCCTGTTTCTACTGAGCCTTTTAAGGATGAAGTGGACATCGAAACTTTTTATGATGGGGCATTGTAGTTTTTTGTTATTTATAGAGTTCATTTAGCATAAGCTAACATGAATCGCTCAGGTATAAAGTTTTAAATTTTCTAATAATACAAGGGCCTTCTGCCTGCATATTCATTGACAATTGGTTGTGTGATTGATAAATTTAAATAAAACCAATAATAATACTCGGAATAAGGAGTGGAGAAGATGGTACGTGTTGCTAATTCAATTACTGAACTTATTGGACAAACACCAATAGTGAAGCTTAACCGTATGGTAGAAGACGGAAGTGCGGATATTTACTTAAAACTGGAGTATATGAATCCTGGAAGCAGTGTAAAAGATCGTATTGCCAATGCAATGATAGAAACCGCAGAAAAAAGTGGTGAGTTAAAAGAAGGAGATACGATTATTGAACCAACCAGCGGGAATACAGGTATTGGTCTTGCTATGGTTGCTGCAGCAAAAGGGTATCAAACGATTTTGGTGATGCCTGAGACGATGAGTATGGAAAGAAGGAATCTACTTCGCGCTTATGGAGCGGAATTAGTGTTAACACCGGGTCCAGATGGTATGGGCGGAGCAATCAGAAAAGCACAGGAGTTAGCGAAAGAGCATGGATACTTCATGCCGCAACAGTTTGAAAACTTATCAAATCCTGAAGTACATCGCGAGACAACAGGAAAAGAAATTGTTGAGCAAATGGGCGATCAATTAGATGCATTTATTGCTGGTATTGGTACAGGTGGAACGATTACAGGTGCTGGTCAAATACTAAAGGAAAAATACAAGGATATTAAGATATATGCAGTTGAGCCTGCTGATTCTCCCGTTCTTTCAGGTGGGAAGCCGGGACCGCATAAAATTCAAGGTATTGGTGCAGGATTTGTACCTGAGATTTTAGATACGAAGGTATATGATGAAATCATCGCTGTTGCCAATGAAGATGCGTTTGCTCAAGCACGTCGAGCGGCTAAAGAGGAAGGGATTTTAGGTGGTATTTCTTCAGGTGCAGCTATTCACGCGGCTTTAAAGGTAGCCAAAGAGCTAGGAGAAGGCAAGAAAGTATTGGCGGTTATCCCAAGTAATGGAGAACGTTACTTAAGTACACCACTTTATCAATTTGATTAAAACGATAGAGAAAACGGCAGTGATGAGCACTGCTGTTTTTTTATTTTAAAATGAAGGCTGGCACTATTCTACTTGGTGACTAGCCTTCATTTTTGATTAACAATTATTACAATGATGAAATGACTAGCAATTTGTAAGCAATTCGGTATGATGAGTATGAGGTGAGATTCAATGAAAAAAATGATCCATACCAAAAAGTTAAGCTATTCGAAGGAATGGTTTTTTCCATTATACAAAAAGATTGCTAAGGACTATGATATACATATTTTATTAGAGAGCGGTAGAAGTGGCCGATATAGTGTGGCTGGCTTTGGTCCAGTCGTTGAGTTTAAGGGGAAAGATAGTAAGTTATACATAAAAACTAGTGAAGGGTCGCACGTGGCACATGGTAACCCATTACATGAAATGAAAAAGTGGTTAAAGCAATATGAAATCGAAGAGCCTTTAGGAAGTTTACCAGATTTCCATGGAGGTGTATTGGGATTTGTAAGCTATGATTACGGACGTTATATTGAAAACTTACCAGACTTGACTGAAGATGATTTGGAAATGCCTGATACGCATTTCTTCTTATTTGAAGAATGGTTCGTTTTTGATCATGATACAGAAGAATTATGGTTGATATTTGTCCATGATAAAGGAGACGATATCACCTTAAGGGAAACCGCATGGCTGAATCGTTGGACAGAGGAAGTGGAACAAGGAGAGGTTCAGTTAGCTGGGGATAAGGAACCTACTTTAAAAGACGTTTCCATCAGTGAAGAAACATTTGTTCGAGCAGTGGAAAAGGTACAGGCATATATTGCGAGTGGTGATGTGTTTCAAGTCAATCTTTCTGTAAGGGGTACTCAAAAGCTGAACGTTCCTCCTATTGAAGTGTACAGTCATTTACGTGAACTGAATCCATCTCCTTATATGGGTTATTTTAATACCCCTGATTACCAAATTGTCAGTGGTTCACCGGAATTATTAGTAAAGAAAAAAGGCGATGAAGTGAGTACAAGACCTATTGCAGGTACTCGTTCACGTGGTCAGGATGAAGCAGAGGATCTTAGATTAGCTAATGAATTGATTGAAAATGAAAAAGAACGAGCTGAGCACGTTATGCTTGTTGATTTAGAACGGAATGATTTAGGACGTGTGTGCCAATATGGTACGGTTGAAGTCAATGAATTTATGGTGATTGAAAAATACTCCCACGTTATGCATATTGTGTCGAATGTAAGAGGGAAAATAGCTAACGGTAGAGATGGGTACGATTTAATAGATGCCTCTTTTCCAGGCGGCACAATCACAGGTGCACCGAAAATTAGAACGATGGAAATAATTGATGAATTAGAACCAGTAAGAAGAGGTATCTATACAGGATCACTTGGTTGGATCGGCTTTAATGGTGACTTAGAGTTGAATATTATGATTCGAACAATGCTAGTCAAAGAGGGAATGGCGTATGTACAAGCAGGAGCAGGAATCGTTATTGATTCTGAAGCTCATTTAGAATATAAAGAATCGTTAAAGAAGGCGAAGGCGCTATGGCGGGCAAAAGAGTTAGCAGAAAAGAAGGGGGAATGGGAAAAGTGATATTAATGATTGATAACTTTGATTCTTTTACGTTTAATTTGGTGCAATATTTAGGGGAATTAGGTGCGGAAATGGTTATTAAGCGTAATGATGAAATCACAATTGCTGATATTGAAGCACTATCCCCCTCGTGCTTAATGATCTCACCAGGACCATGTAGTCCGGATGAAGCAGGCATTAGTTTAGCAGCCATAGAAGCCTTTGCTGGGAAGCTCCCTATCTTCGGTGTATGTTTAGGTCATCAATCAATTGCACAAGTATTTGGAGGCAAGGTGGTCCGGGCAGATAGATTAATGCATGGGAAAACCTCACCCGTTTTTCATAACAAACAAACGATCTATAAAGGGATTGAAGTGCCATTTTTAGCTACGCGCTATCATTCTTTAATTGTGGAAAAAGAAACCCTTCCAGATTGTTTCGAAGTTTCTTCGTGGACGGATGAAGGTGAAATTATGGGGTTAAGACATCGACACCTACCAATTGAAGGAGTCCAGTTTCATCCTGAATCCATTATGACATCAGCAGGAAAAGACTTGCTCTTAAACTTTTTAATCCAGCATGACCTCCTTCAACAAGGGGGCAAACACGTTGTATATTAATGTTAATGGCAAGCTTGTGCGAAAAGAAGAAGCGAGTATTTCTCCATTTGATCATGGATATTTATATGGTTTAGGCTTGTTTGAGACCTTTCGTATATACAATGGACATCCGTTTTTATTGGATGACCATTTAGCACGTTTGAATCAAGGGTTAGATGCTGTATGTATTCGTAGTCCATTTAATGGACGAGAAGAGTTACAATCTCATTTAGCTGGCTTATTAGAAATGAATCAATTAAGAAATGCTAGAATAAGAGTAAATGTTTCTGCGGGAATAGGCGAAGTAGGTTTAAGAGCTGACCATTATCTAGAACCTACCGTTATTATTTTTGCCAATGAATTGCCTCAAGCCCCCCTCCCGGTTGAAAAAAACGGAAAAATCCTTTCTATTAGAAGAAATACACCAGAAGGGGCTGAGCGTTTAAAGTCACACCACTTTTTAAACAATATTTTAGCTAAACAGGAATTAGGTGCAGATGATACGTTAGAGGGAATTTTCTTAACGAAGGATGGTTTTTTGGCTGAAGGTATTTCATCTAATGTTTTTTGGACGAAAGGAAAAGTATTATACACACCAGCGATTGAAACGGGTATTTTAAACGGTATTACGAGGCAATTTATTATAATGATAGCTAAAAAGTTAAGATGGCAGGTTGAAGAAGGTGTATTTCACTATAACGAGATCGTTGCGGCTGAAGAGATATTTATTACCAACTCTATTCAGGAAATTGTCCCGCTTAAAACAATGGAAGGTCGACAGCTTCCGGGTCTAAATGGAGCGATGGTGACCTTGTTGCAGAGTGTATACAAACAACAAAGAGAGATTTTGTGGAGTAGAGATTCACTTTAGGAGGAAAAGCATGACAAACAGTTTATTACAGTGTGGTTCTTATACCTTAGATTATAGTAAGAAGACATTAATCATGGGCATACTTAATATCACGCCTGATTCCTTCTCTGATGGTGGAAAATATAATCAATTAGAGAATGTGGTAGAGAGAGCGAAGGAATTAGTAGAAGCTGGAGCAGATATTATCGATATTGGTGGCGAATCTACGCGGCCAGGATATGAAGAGATTTCCGTTGAGGAAGAAATTGCACGAGTGGTTCCTGCAATAGAAGCGATTGTAAAGGAAATCCGGGTTCCCCTATCTATTGATACGTATAAAGCGGAAGTGGCGAAGCATGCCCTAGAAGCAGGTGCGCATATTATTAATGATATTTGGGGGGCAAAGAGAGATAAAGAAATGGCACCATTAGCCGCTGAAAAAGATGTCCCCATTATTTTAATGCATAATCGAGAAAATGAAAAATATGATTCATTTTTTAGAGATTGTATGAATGACTTATATGAAAGTATCGCGATTGCTAAGGCAGCGGGAGTTAGGGATGACAATATCATCTTAGATCCAGGCATAGGATTTGCGAAAAGCCATGAAGATAATCTAAAAATGATGCGCCATCTTGATCAGCTTGTGGCGTTTGGTTATCCTGTATTGCTAGGTACATCAAAGAAACGAATGATTGCCAATGTACTTAACTTACCTGTTGATGAAAGAATGGAAGGGACAGGGGCGACAGTCTGCTATGGTATTCAAAAAGGCTGTCAGATTATGCGTGTACATGATGTAAAGGAAATGAGCCGTATGGCCAAAATGATGGATGCACTCATTGGGAAGGATGTTAATCTTGGATAAAATCTATTTAAATCGCATGGCGTTTTATGGATATCACGGGGTATTTACTGAAGAGAATCGATTAGGTCAACGTTTTTATGTGGATTTAACAATTGAGTTAGATTTAAGAGACGCGGGCAAAAGTGATGATTTAAATGATACGATCAATTATGCAGATCTATATGAGCTGTGTAAGAAAATAGTAGAGGGGAAACCATTCAAGTTAGTAGAGGCACTAACGGAGAAAATTGCCTCAGAAGCATTGGTCAACTTTCAACAAATTTCTCAAATAACTGTAAAAGTAGTCAAACCGGATCCCCCTATTCCGGGTCATTATGATTCTGTAGCAATAGAAATGACAAGGAGTAGGAAATAGTGACAAATATAGCTTTTATCGGCTTAGGCTCAAATATGACAGATCGAGACGTACATTTATATGAGGCAATTACTACCCTTCTGGAGAATACAGAGATTGAGGTGGTGAATTATTCCTCGATATATGAGACGGATCCCGTTGGGTTTGAAGACCAAGCGCAATTTTTGAATATGGTCATCCAAGTTCATACGACATTATCTTCTTCGCAACTATTAAAAGCACTACTGAGAATTGAGCAAGATCTTGGTAGAAAAAGGATTATTCGCTGGGGTCCAAGAAATATAGACCTTGACATTTTACTATATAATCAAGAAAATATTGAGACAGAGACGTTAATCGTTCCACACCCACGTATGCATGAGAGAGCGTTCGTGCTCATTCCACTTCTAGAGATTCAACCCAACATTTGCTTACCGGATGAGGAACAGCCTTTACATGAGAAATTAGAGGCAATCCCAGACAAAAAAGGAGTTCGGATATGGAAGCGGAAAAATGGGGGAGACGTATTCGCGCTTTTCGAAAGCTCAAAGGATACACCCAAGAAGGTTTTGCGAAAAAGTTAGGTATATCAGTTTCTATTATTGGTGAGATTGAAAGAGGTAATCGTATGCCTACGGAACAATTACTGGAAAAAATCACAACATTACTACATGTGACAATGGAGGATTTAGCTCCACCTAAAGAGGAGGAAATCCATAAATAGAAGGAGGTCTCTCGGACATGTTTCAAATTGGTGATGTGAACATCAAGAACCGAGTGGTCCTTGCACCGATGGCTGGTGTGTGTAACTCCGCATTCCGCTTAACAGTGAAAGAATTCGGAGCGGGGCTTGTATGTGCCGAAATGGTGAGCGATAAGGGCATTATTTTAAAAAATGAAAGAACAATGAATATGCTGTATATAGATGAGCGTGAAAAGCCGTTAAGTCTACAAATTTTCGGAGGGGAAAAAGAAACCCTGGTTGAGGCTGCGAAATTTGTTGACCAAAATACTAATGCAGATATTATCGATATTAATATGGGATGCCCGGTGCCGAAAATTACAAAGTGTGATGCGGGTGCCAAATGGCTTTTAGACCCAAATAAAATCTATGAGATGGTTTCAGCGGTCGTATCGGAGGTAGAAAAGCCTGTAACGGTCAAAATGCGTATGGGTTGGGATGAAGACCATATATACGCTGTGAAAAATGCCCAAGCGGTTGAACGTGCTGGAGGTAAAGCAGTCTCGTTGCACGGTCGTACGAGAGTGCAAATGTATGAAGGTACAGCTAACTGGGACATCATTCGAGAAGTAAAACAAAATATTCAAATCCCGTTAATCGGTAATGGAGATGTACAGACTCCCCAAGATGCACAAAGAATGTTAGATGAAACAGGTGTAGATGGGGTGATGATTGGACGTGCAGCTTTAGGAAACCCGTGGATGATCTATCGAACAGTCAAATATCTAGAAACAGGGGAACTAATGGGGGAGCCGTCCGTTCGTGAGAAAATGGATGTCTGCACATTGCATATGGATCGATTGATTGAACTGAAAAATGAACATATTGCTGTCCGTGAAATGCGTAAACATGCGGCATGGTATTTAAAGGGAATCAAAGGAAATGCAAAAGCTCGTGCAGCTATTAATGAATGTAATACAAGGGAAGATGTTGTAAACGTCCTTTCTGCGTTAGTAGTGGAAATGGAAGAAAAAGAAAGACAAGCTTCAAAAGCAGTCTGATTAACTACAATGAGTGGCAATCAGCGTTCAATAGCTGGTTTGACATCATTTTTATATTTAACTATAATATTTCTGTGAAATAATGAACGACTGCCAGTCACTTGCTGGCAGTTTTTATTCTATTTTTTACTTTATAGATGTCTGTCGTTGTTGTATTGTGTACAATAATAGAGATATAAAATACTAAATCTTCGTAAACCGCCCATAGGCGTCTACATAAAAGATTTAAGATGGAGATGGTATCTGTGAGTCAAAATCATGAAGAATTAAACGACCAATTAGTGGTTAGACGTGAAAAGATGAACAGTCTTCGTGAACAAGGCGTAGATCCTTTCGGAAAAAGATTTGATCGCACACATCAATCACAGCAATTGGTTGAGGAATACTCTCAATTTGAAAAAGAGGAATTAGAGGAAAAAGAAATTCCTGTCACCATTGCAGGTAGAATTATGACAAAACGCGGTAAAGGTAAAGCCGGTTTTGCACATATTCAAGATTTATCTGGACAAATCCAATTATACGTTCGTAAGGATGCTGTTGGTGAAGAAGCATATGAAGTTTTTACATCTGCAGATTTGGGTGATATTGTCGGTATTTCAGGTGTTCTTTTCAAAACAAAAGTAGGGGAACTGTCTGTTAAAGCAAAACAATTTGAACTATTAACAAAAGCGCTTCGTCCTTTACCTGATAAATTCCATGGTTTAAAAGATGTTGAGCAAAGATATCGCCAGCGTTACCTAGATTTGATTATGAGTGAAGAAAGTAAACATACCTTCATTACACGTAGTCGTATTATACAATCTATGAGACGTTATTTAGACGATCAGGGTTATCTTGAAGTCGAAACACCAATGATGCATGCCATTGCAGGTGGGGCTTCAGCCAAACCTTTTATTACTCATCATAATGCGTTAGATATGGAATTATATATGCGTATTGCCATTGAACTACACTTAAAACGCCTGATTGTTGGTGGGATGGAGAAAGTGTATGAAATCGGTCGTGTATTCCGTAATGAGGGCGTGTCTACAAGACATAACCCTGAGTTTACGATGATTGAACTATATGAGGCTTATGCTGATTATCGTGATATTATGAGTTTGACAGAGAACCTTATTGCACATATTGCAGAAGAAGTACTAGGATCAACAACTGTTCAGTATGGAGAATATGAAATTAATCTGAAACCAGAGTGGAAAAGACTTCATATGGTAGATGCGGTGAAAGAATATACTGGTGTAGACTTCTGGAAAGAAACATCAGTTGAGGAAGCACGTGCACTTGCAAAAGAGCATGGTGTGGAAATTACCGAGCATATGCAATATGGTCATATCGTCAATGAATTCTTTGAACAAAAAGTGGAAGAGAAGTTAATTCAACCTACCTTTATTTTCGGACACCCGGTAGAAATCTCTCCTCTTGCGAAAAAGAATGAGAACGATCCACGTTTTACTGATCGTTTTGAGTTATTTATAGTCGCTAGAGAACACGCTAATGCATTCACTGAGCTTAATGATCCGATTGATCAAAAAGAACGCTTTGAAGCGCAGTTAAAAGAGCGTGAGCAAGGAAACGATGAAGCACATATGATGGATAACGACTTTATTGAAGCACTAGAATACGGAATGCCGCCAACAGGTGGACTAGGTATTGGTGTAGACCGTTTAGTTATGTTACTAACAAACGCAGCTTCTATTAGAGATGTATTGTTGTTCCCGCATATGCGTCAGAAATAAATATTAATTGATGAAAAAAGCCAGTGGAAGTTCACAAAAGGGGACTTCCACTGGCTTTAAATGTACTTAAACAAATGAAGCGGTGTGAATGGAAGTTATGTGAAAGTTAAGGAACAAATAGATGTTTTTGTATAAGGATTCGGTATAGAATATAAAAAGAGACTGGTTTTTAATGGTGAAGATTTTACTTATTTAATTAAAGTAATAGTACAATAGAAAAAACTTATTAAAAGATTAGTTGAGAAGCTAAATGACAGATTTGAAGTTTGTTTTTTAAAAAAAGAAGTTTCTTTATAAAAACTTTAAAAATTATATTGCAAACACTTTTTAATCGTGATATAGTAGTTTTTGTCCCCAAGAGAGAGCGAGATTTGCTCAATCATTCATCAAAAATTATTTTTAAAAAATAGTTGACATGATGATGACGGGGTGGTAAGATAATAAAGTCGCTTCTGAAGCGATTGAGATTGTTCTTTGAAAACTGAACGAACATAAAACGTCAAGCGTAATTCTAAAAAAAAGCTGATTTATCAGCAACGAAGCACCATAGGTGCAAACGAGCTAATCAAACACTTTATTGGAGAGTTTGATCCTGGCTCAGGACGAACGCTGGCGGCGTGCCTAATACATGCAAGTCGAGCGAATCAGAGGGAGCTTGCTCCCGATGATTAGCGGCGGACGGGTGAGTAACACGTGGGCAACCTGCCTGTAAGACTGGGATAACTCCGGGAAACCGGGGCTAATACCGGATAATATCTATTTATACATATAATTAGATTGAAAGATGGTTCTGCTATCACTTACAGATGGGCCCGCGGCGCATTAGCTAGTTGGTGAGGTAACGGCTCACCAAGGCGACGATGCGTAGCCGACCTGAGAGGGTGATCGGCCACACTGGGACTGAGACACGGCCCAGACTCCTACGGGAGGCAGCAGTAGGGAATCTTCCGCAATGGACGAAAGTCTGACGGAGCAACGCCGCGTGAGTGATGAAGGTTTTCGGATCGTAAAACTCTGTTGTTAGGGAAGAACAAGTATCGGAGTAACTGCCGGTACCTTGACGGTACCTAACCAGAAAGCCACGGCTAACTACGTGCCAGCAGCCGCGGTAATACGTAGGTGGCAAGCGTTGTCCGGAATTATTGGGCGTAAAGCGCGCGCAGGCGGTTCCTTAAGTCTGATGTGAAAGCCCACGGCTCAACCGTGGAGGGTCATTGGAAACTGGGGAACTTGAGTGCAGAAGAGGAAAGTGGAATTCCAAGTGTAGCGGTGAAATGCGTAGAGATTTGGAGGAACACCAGTGGCGAAGGCGACTTTCTGGTCTGTAACTGACGCTGAGGCGCGAAAGCGTGGGGAGCAAACAGGATTAGATACCCTGGTAGTCCACGCCGTAAACGATGAGTGCTAAGTGTTAGAGGGTTTCCGCCCTTTAGTGCTGCAGCAAACGCATTAAGCACTCCGCCTGGGGAGTACGACCGCAAGGTTGAAACTCAAAGGAATTGACGGGGGCCCGCACAAGCGGTGGAGCATGTGGTTTAATTCGAAGCAACGCGAAGAACCTTACCAGGTCTTGACATCCTCTGACAATCCTAGAGATAGGACTTTCCCCTTCGGGGGACAGAGTGACAGGTGGTGCATGGTTGTCGTCAGCTCGTGTCGTGAGATGTTGGGTTAAGTCCCGCAACGAGCGCAACCCTTGATCTTAGTTGCCAGCATTTAGTTGGGCACTCTAAGGTGACTGCCGGTGACAAACCGGAGGAAGGTGGGGATGACGTCAAATCATCATGCCCCTTATGACCTGGGCTACACACGTGCTACAATGGATGGTACAAAGGGCTGCAAGACCGCGAGGTTTAGCCAATCCCATAAAACCATTCTCAGTTCGGATTGTAGGCTGCAACTCGCCTACATGAAGCCGGAATCGCTAGTAATCGCGGATCAGCATGCCGCGGTGAATACGTTCCCGGGCCTTGTACACACCGCCCGTCACACCACGAGAGTTTGTAACACCCGAAGTCGGTGGGGTAACCTTTTGGAGCCAGCCGCCTAAGGTGGGACAGATGATTGGGGTGAAGTCGTAACAAGGTAGCCGTATCGGAAGGTGCGGCTGGATCACCTCCTTTCTAAGGAATATACGGAATTAACTTGATGTTAGATTGTTCGTTCAGTTTTGAGAGTATAATCTCTCAATTCAATCGTTCTTTGAAAACTAGATAATGTAATGAAGAAGATTACCGAGTAATCGCCACCTTAGTTATTTTCTCTCTATATTATATAGAGTATGAAATACTAAACTTTTTTTAATAAACACAACCGTGAGGGAAGCGAAAGCAACCCAAACATAGGTTAAGTTAATAAGGGCGCACGGTGAATGCCTTGGCACTAGGAGCCGATGAAGGACGGGACTAACACCGATATGCTTCGGGGAGCTGTAAGTAAGCTTTGATCCGGAGATTTCCGAATGGGGAAACCCCCTATCCGTTATGGGATAGGATCCATACCTGAATACATAGGGTATGGAAGGCAGACCCGGGGAACTGAAACATCTAAGTACCCGGAGGAAGAGAAAGCAAACGCGATTCCCTGAGTAGCGGCGAGCGAAACGGGATTAGCCCAAACCAAGAGGCTTGCCTCTTGGGGTTGTAGGACATTCTATACGGAGTTACAAAGGAACGAGATAGACGAAGAGGTCTGGAAAGGCCCGCCATAGGAGGTAAAAGCCCTGTAGTCGAAACTTCGTTCCCTCCAGAGTGGATCCTGAGTACGGCGGGACACGAGAAATCCCGTCGGAAGCAGGGAGGACCATCTCCCAAGGCTAAATACTCCCTAGTGACCGATAGTGAACCAGTACCGTGAGGGAAAGGTGAAAAGCACCCCGGAAGGGGAGTGAAAGAGATCCTGAAACCGTGTGCCTACAAGTAGTTAGAGCCCGTTAATGGGTGATAGCGTGCCTTTTGTAGAATGAACCGGCGAGTTACGATTACATGCGAGGTTAAGTTGGACAGACGGAGCCGTAGCGAAAGCGAGTCTGAATAGGGCGAATATAGTATGTGGTCGTAGACCCGAAACCAGGTGATCTACCCATGTCCAGGGTGAAGTCCAGGTAACACTGGATGGAGGCCCGAACCCACGTACGTTGAAAAGTGCGGGGATGAGGTGTGGGTAGCGGAGAAATTCCAATCGAACTTGGAGATAGCTGGTTCTCTCCGAAATAGCTTTAGGGCTAGCCTCATGCGTAAGAATCTTGGAGGTAGAGCACTGTTTGGACTAGGGGCCCTCATCGGGTTACCGAATTCAGACAAACTCCGAATGCCAAAGATTTATCCATGGGAGTCAGACTGCGAGTGATAAGATCCGTAGTCAAGAGGGAAACAGCCCAGACCACCAGCTAAGGTCCCAAAGTATACGTTAAGTGGAAAAGGATGTGGAGTTGCTTAGACAACCAGGATGTTGGCTTAGAAGCAGCCACCATTTAAAGAGTGCGTAATAGCTCACTGGTCGAGTGACTCCGCGCCGAAAATGTACCGGGGCTAAACGTATCACCGAAGCTGTGGATTGAACATCGTAGATGTTCAGTGGTAGGAGAGCGTTCTAAGGGCGTTGAAGCTAGACCGTAAGGACTGGTGGAGCGCTTAGAAGTGAGAATGCCGGTATGAGTAGCGAAAGATGGGTGAGAATCCCATCCACCGAATGCCTAAGGTTTCCTGAGGAAGGCTCGTCCGCTCAGGGTTAGTCGGGACCTAAGCCGAGGCTGAAAAGCGTAGGCGATGGACAACAGGTTGATATTCCTGTACCACCGTATTCTGTTTGAGTGATGGGGGGACGCAGGAGGATAGGGTAAGCGCACTATTGGATGTGCGTCTAAGCAGTTAGAGGGACCATGAGGCAAATCCCATGGTCACATACCTTGAGCTGTGATAGCGAGGGAAATTTAGTACCGAAGTTCTTGATTCCACACTGCCAAGAAAAGCCTCTAGCGAGGAATAAGGTGCCCGTACCGCAAACCGACACAGGTAGGCGAGGAGAGAATCCTAAGGTGAGCGAGAGAACTCTCGTTAAGGAACTCGGCAAAATGACCCCGTAACTTCGGGAGAAGGGGTGCTCATTAGGGTGTTAAAGCCTTGATGAGCCGCAGTGAATAGGCCCAGGCGACTGTTTAGCAAAAACACAGGTCTCTGCGAAGCCGCAAGGCGAAGTATAGGGGCTGACGCCTGCCCGGTGCTGGAAGGTTAAGAGGAGAGGTTAGCTCACGCGAAGCTTTGAATCGAAGCCCCAGTAAACGGCGGCCGTAACTATAACGGTCCTAAGGTAGCGAAATTCCTTGTCGGGTAAGTTCCGACCCGCACGAAAGGCGTAACGATCTGGGCACTGTCTCAACGAGAGACTCGGTGAAATTATAGTACCTGTGAAGATGCAGGTTACCCGCGACAGGACGGAAAGACCCCGTGGAGCTTTACTGTAGCCTGATATTGAATTTTGGTACAGCTTGTACAGGATAGGTAGGAGCCTTAGAAGCCGGAGCGCTAGCTTCGGTGGAGGCGTCGGTGGGATACTACCCCCGCTGTATTGAAATTCTAACCCACATCCCTTATCGGGATGGGAGACAGTGTCAGGTGGGCAGTTTGACTGGGGCGGTCGCCTCCTAAAGAGTAACGGAGGCGCCCAAAGGTTCCCTCAGAATGGTTGGAAATCATTCGTAGAGTGTAAAGGCACAAGGGAGCTTGACTGCGAGACCTACAAGTCGAGCAGGGACGAAAGTCGGGCTTAGTGATCCGGTGGTTCCGCATGGAAGGGCCATCGCTCAACGGATAAAAGCTACCCCGGGGATAACAGGCTTATCTCCCCCAAGAGTCCACATCGACGGGGAGGTTTGGCACCTCGATGTCGGCTCATCGCATCCTGGGGCTGTAGTCGGTCCCAAGGGTTGGGCTGTTCGCCCATTAAAGCGGTACGCGAGCTGGGTTCAGAACGTCGTGAGACAGTTCGGTCCCTATCCGTCGTGGGCGCAGGAAATTTGAGAGGAGCTGTCCTTAGTACGAGAGGACCGGGATGGACGCACCGCTGGTGTACCAGTTGTCTTGCCAAAGGCATCGCTGGGTAGCTATGTGCGGAAGGGATAAGTGCTGAAAGCATCTAAGCATGAAGCCCCCCTCGAGATGAGATTTCCCATAGCGCAAGCTAGTAAGATCCCTGAAAGATGATCAGGTTGATAGGTTAGAGGTGGAAGTGTGGCGACACATGTAGCTGACTAATACTAATCGATCGAGGACTTAACCAAAAAACGAAATGCGGAGGCGCCTTGTCCAGGTGCGACAAGCATAAGACGAATTTGACAGGAGGTTGTTCTTTAACCTCATGACAAATTTGGCTTATGACCTCGAGCACCTAGGCGCCGTAGCTAGACAGCACTACGTAAGTAGTACCGTCAGCACGCATAGGCGATTACTCAATAACAATCTTCTTCAACATTACCTAGTTTTGAGGGAACGATTCCCTTACAATTTCATAGTCCGGTGGCGATAGCGAGAAGGTCACACCCGTTCCCATACCGAACACGGAAGTTAAGCTTCTCAGCGCCGATGGTAGTTAGGGGCTGTCCCCTTGTGAGAGTAGGACGTTGCCGGGCATACATATTGGAGGATTAGCTCAGCTGGGAGAGCATCTGCCTTACAAGCAGAGGGTCGGCGGTTCGATCCCGTCATCCTCCACCATTTTTTTGTGTTTATTTGCCGGCCTAGCTCAATTGGTAGAGCAACTGACTTGTAATCAGTAGGTTGGGGGTTCAAGTCCTCTGGCCGGCACCACTTGTACGAGCCATTAGCTCAGTTGGTAGAGCATCTGACTTTTAATCAGAGGGTCGAAGGTTCGAGTCCTTCATGGCTCACCATTTATATATGCGGGTGTGGCGGAATTGGCAGACGCACCAGACTTAGGATCTGGCGCCGCAAGGCGTGGGGGTTCGACTCCCTTCACCCGCACCATTTTTATTTTAATATTTGCGGAAGTAGTTCAGTGGTAGAACATCACCTTGCCAAGGTGAGGGTCGCGGGTTCGAATCCCGTCTTCCGCTCCAATAAGTGCCGGGGTGGCGGAACTGGCAGACGCACAGGACTTAAAATCCTGCGGTAGGTGACTACCGTACCGGTTCGATTCCGGTCCTCGGCACCACTTATTGATGCGCCCGTAGCTCAATTGGATAGAGCGTTTGACTACGGATCAAAAGGTTAGGGGTTCGACTCCTCTCGGGCGCGCCATAAACGGGAAGTAGCTCAGCTTGGTAGAGCACTTGGTTTGGGACCAAGGGGTCGCAGGTTCGAATCCTGTCTTCCCGACCATTTTTATTACTTTTTTGGGGCCTTAGCTCAGCTGGGAGAGCGCCTGCTTTGCACGCAGGAGGTCAGCGGTTCGATCCCGCTAGGCTCCACCAAAAACATTTTAAAAAAAGTTATTGACATAACAACTTAAGATGTTGTATGATTATAAAGTCGCTTCTGAAGCGAACG
This sequence comes from Cytobacillus sp. FSL K6-0265, assembly GCF_038003465.1. NCBI lineage: Bacteria > Bacillati > Bacillota > Bacilli > Caryophanales > Bacillaceae > Cytobacillus > Cytobacillus sp. FSL K6-0265. The sequence continues at coordinate 97,187 of NZ_JBBOPE010000001.1, forward strand.
AGATTGTTCTTTGAAAACTGAACGAACATAAAACGTCAAGCGTAATTCTAAAAAAGCTGATTTATCAGCAACAAAGCACCATAGGTGCAAACGAGCTAATCAAACACTTTATTGGAGAGTTTGATCCTGGCTCAGGACGAACGCTGGCGGCGTGCCTAATACATGCAAGTCGAGCGAATCAGAGGGAGCTTGCTCCCAATGATTAGCGGCGGACGGGTGAGTAACACGTGGGCAACCTGCCTGTAAGACTGGGATAACTCCGGGAAACCGGGGCTAATACCGGATAATATCTATTTATACATATAATTAGATTGAAAGATGGTTCTGCTATCACTTACAGATGGGCCCGCGGCGCATTAGCTAGTTGGTGAGGTAACGGCTCACCAAGGCGACGATGCGTAGCCGACCTGAGAGGGTGATCGGCCACACTGGGACTGAGACACGGCCCAGACTCCTACGGGAGGCAGCAGTAGGGAATCTTCCGCAATGGACGAAAGTCTGACGGAGCAACGCCGCGTGAGTGATGAAGGTTTTCGGATCGTAAAACTCTGTTGTTAGGGAAGAACAAGTATCGGAGTAACTGCCGGTACCTTGACGGTACCTAACCAGAAAGCCACGGCTAACTACGTGCCAGCAGCCGCGGTAATACGTAGGTGGCAAGCGTTGTCCGGAATTATTGGGCGTAAAGCGCGCGCAGGCGGTTCCTTAAGTCTGATGTGAAAGCCCACGGCTCAACCGTGGAGGGTCATTGGAAACTGGGGAACTTGAGTGCAGAAGAGGAAAGTGGAATTCCAAGTGTAGCGGTGAAATGCGTAGAGATTTGGAGGAACACCAGTGGCGAAGGCGACTTTCTGGTCTGTAACTGACGCTGAGGCGCGAAAGCGTGGGGAGCAAACAGGATTAGATACCCTGGTAGTCCACGCCGTAAACGATGAGTGCTAAGTGTTAGAGGGTTTCCGCCCTTTAGTGCTGCAGCAAACGCATTAAGCACTCCGCCTGGGGAGTACGACCGCAAGGTTGAAACTCAAAGGAATTGACGGGGGCCCGCACAAGCGGTGGAGCATGTGGTTTAATTCGAAGCAACGCGAAGAACCTTACCAGGTCTTGACATCCTCTGACAATCCTAGAGATAGGACTTTCCCCTTCGGGGGACAGAGTGACAGGTGGTGCATGGTTGTCGTCAGCTCGTGTCGTGAGATGTTGGGTTAAGTCCCGCAACGAGCGCAACCCTTGATCTTAGTTGCCAGCATTCAGTTGGGCACTCTAAGGTGACTGCCGGTGACAAACCGGAGGAAGGTGGGGATGACGTCAAATCATCATGCCCCTTATGACCTGGGCTACACACGTGCTACAATGGATGGTACAAAGGGCTGCAAGACCGCGAGGTTTAGCCAATCCCATAAAACCATTCTCAGTTCGGATTGTAGGCTGCAACTCGCCTACATGAAGCCGGAATCGCTAGTAATCGCGGATCAGCATGCCGCGGTGAATACGTTCCCGGGCCTTGTACACACCGCCCGTCACACCACGAGAGTTTGTAACACCCGAAGTCGGTGGGGTAACCTTTTGGAGCCAGCCGCCTAAGGTGGGACAGATGATTGGGGTGAAGTCGTAACAAGGTAGCCGTATCGGAAGGTGCGGCTGGATCACCTCCTTTCTAAGGAATATACGGAATTGACTTGATGTTAGACTGTTCGTTCAGTTTTGAGAGTGCAATCTCTTTGATATGAATAAATACTTTACCGTAAAGTTATGTGGGCCTATAGCTCAGCTGGTTAGAGCGCACGCCTGATAAGCGTGAGGTCGATGGTTCGAGTCCATTTAGGCCCACCATTTCAACTTTAATACGGGGCCTTAGCTCAGCTGGGAGAGCGCCTGCTTTGCACGCAGGAGGTCAGCGGTTCGATCCCGCTAGGCTCCACCAACAAATCGTTCTTTGAAAACTAGATAATGTAATGAAGAAGATTACCGAGTAATCGCCACCTTAGTTATTTTCTCTCTATATTATATAGAGTATGAAATACTAAACTTTTTTTAATAAACACAACCGTGAGGGAAGCGAAAGCAACCCAAACATAGGTTAAGTTAATAAGGGCGCACGGTGAATGCCTTGGCACTAGGAGCCGATGAAGGACGGGACTAACACCGATATGCTTCGGGGAGCTGTAAGTAAGCTTTGATCCGGAGATTTCCGAATGGGGAAACCCCCTATCCGTTATGGGATAGGATCCATACCTGAATACATAGGGTATGGAAGGCAGACCCGGGGAACTGAAACATCTAAGTACCCGGAGGAAGAGAAAGCAAACGCGATTCCCTGAGTAGCGGCGAGCGAAACGGGATTAGCCCAAACCAAGAGGCTTGCCTCTTGGGGTTGTAGGACATTCTATACGGAGTTACAAAGGAACGAGATAGACGAAGAGGTCTGGAAAGGCCCGCCATAGGAGGTAAAAGCCCTGTAGTCGAAACTTCGTTCCCTCCAGAGTGGATCCTGAGTACGGCGGGACACGAGAAATCCCGTCGGAAGCAGGGAGGACCATCTCCCAAGGCTAAATACTCCCTAGTGACCGATAGTGAACCAGTACCGTGAGGGAAAGGTGAAAAGCACCCCGGAAGGGGAGTGAAAGAGATCCTGAAACCGTGTGCCTACAAGTAGTTAGAGCCCGTTAATGGGTGATAGCGTGCCTTTTGTAGAATGAACCGGCGAGTTACGATTACATGCGAGGTTAAGTTGGACAGACGGAGCCGTAGCGAAAGCGAGTCTGAATAGGGCGAATATAGTATGTGGTCGTAGACCCGAAACCAGGTGATCTACCCATGTCCAGGGTGAAGTCCAGGTAACACTGGATGGAGGCCCGAACCCACGTACGTTGAAAAGTGCGGGGATGAGGTGTGGGTAGCGGAGAAATTCCAATCGAACTTGGAGATAGCTGGTTCTCTCCGAAATAGCTTTAGGGCTAGCCTCATGCGTAAGAATCTTGGAGGTAGAGCACTGTTTGGACTAGGGGCCCTCATCGGGTTACCGAATTCAGACAAACTCCGAATGCCAAAGATTTATCCATGGGAGTCAGACTGCGAGTGATAAGATCCGTAGTCAAGAGGGAAACAGCCCAGACCACCAGCTAAGGTCCCAAAGTATACGTTAAGTGGAAAAGGATGTGGAGTTGCTTAGACAACCAGGATGTTGGCTTAGAAGCAGCCACCATTTAAAGAGTGCGTAATAGCTCACTGGTCGAGTGACTCCGCGCCGAAAATGTACCGGGGCTAAACGTATCACCGAAGCTGTGGATTGAACATCGTAGATGTTCAGTGGTAGGAGAGCGTTCTAAGGGCGTTGAAGCTAGACCGTAAGGACTGGTGGAGCGCTTAGAAGTGAGAATGCCGGTATGAGTAGCGAAAGATGGGTGAGAATCCCATCCACCGAATGCCTAAGGTTTCCTGAGGAAGGCTCGTCCGCTCAGGGTTAGTCGGGACCTAAGCCGAGGCTGAAAAGCGTAGGCGATGGACAACAGGTTGATATTCCTGTACCACCGTATTCTGTTTGAGTGATGGGGGGACGCAGGAGGATAGGGTAAGCGCACTATTGGATGTGCGTCTAAGCAGTTAGAGGGACCATGAGGCAAATCCCATGGTCACATACCTTGAGCTGTGATAGCGAGGGAAATTTAGTACCGAAGTTCTTGATTCCACACTGCCAAGAAAAGCCTCTAGCGAGGAATAAGGTGCCCGTACCGCAAACCGACACAGGTAGGCGAGGAGAGAATCCTAAGGTGAGCGAGAGAACTCTCGTTAAGGAACTCGGCAAAATGACCCCGTAACTTCGGGAGAAGGGGTGCTCATTAGGGTGTTAAAGCCTTGATGAGCCGCAGTGAATAGGCCCAGGCGACTGTTTAGCAAAAACACAGGTCTCTGCGAAGCCGCAAGGCGAAGTATAGGGGCTGACGCCTGCCCGGTGCTGGAAGGTTAAGAGGAGAGGTTAGCTCACGCGAAGCTTTGAATCGAAGCCCCAGTAAACGGCGGCCGTAACTATAACGGTCCTAAGGTAGCGAAATTCCTTGTCGGGTAAGTTCCGACCCGCACGAAAGGCGTAACGATCTGGGCACTGTCTCAACGAGAGACTCGGTGAAATTATAGTACCTGTGAAGATGCAGGTTACCCGCGACAGGACGGAAAGACCCCGTGGAGCTTTACTGTAGCCTGATATTGAATTTTGGTACAGCTTGTACAGGATAGGTAGGAGCCTTAGAAGCCGGAGCGCTAGCTTCGGTGGAGGCGTCGGTGGGATACTACCCCCGCTGTATTGAAATTCTAACCCACATCCCTTATCGGGATGGGAGACAGTGTCAGGTGGGCAGTTTGACTGGGGCGGTCGCCTCCTAAAGAGTAACGGAGGCGCCCAAAGGTTCCCTCAGAATGGTTGGAAATCATTCGTAGAGTGTAAAGGCACAAGGGAGCTTGACTGCGAGACCTACAAGTCGAGCAGGGACGAAAGTCGGGCTTAGTGATCCGGTGGTTCCGCATGGAAGGGCCATCGCTCAACGGATAAAAGCTACCCCGGGGATAACAGGCTTATCTCCCCCAAGAGTCCACATCGACGGGGAGGTTTGGCACCTCGATGTCGGCTCATCGCATCCTGGGGCTGTAGTCGGTCCCAAGGGTTGGGCTGTTCGCCCATTAAAGCGGTACGCGAGCTGGGTTCAGAACGTCGTGAGACAGTTCGGTCCCTATCCGTCGTGGGCGCAGGAAATTTGAGAGGAGCTGTCCTTAGTACGAGAGGACCGGGATGGACGCACCGCTGGTGTACCAGTTGTCTTGCCAAAGGCATCGCTGGGTAGCTATGTGCGGAAGGGATAAGTGCTGAAAGCATCTAAGCATGAAGCCCCCCTCGAGATGAGATTTCCCATAGCGCAAGCTAGTAAGATCCCTGAAAGATGATCAGGTTGATAGGTTAGAGGTGGAAGTGTGGCGACACATGTAGCTGACTAATACTAATCGATCGAGGACTTAACCAAAAAACGAAATGCGGAGGCGCCTTGTCCAGGTGCGACAAGCATAAGACGAATTTGACAGGAGGTTGTTCTTTAACCTCATGACAAATTTGGCTTATGACCTCGAGCACCTAGGCGCCGTAGCTAGACAGCACTACGTAAGTAGTACCGTCAGCACGCATAGGCGATTACTCAATAACAATCTTCTTCAACATTACCTAGTTTTGAGGGAACGATTCCCTTACAATTTCATAGTCCGGTGGCGATAGCGAGAAGGTCACACCCGTTCCCATACCGAACACGGAAGTTAAGCTTCTCAGCGCCGATGGTAGTTAGGGGCTGTCCCCTTGTGAGAGTAGGACGTTGCCGGGCAAGATGAAAGAGCACATCATTTGAATGTGCTCTTTTTTGTAGTGCTATCATACATTCGTTTATTTAAATGGACAAATAACAATTAAATAATCTATACATAATATAAATTTAATGAACGAACCTATCTTTCATACGTTTGAGATTTAGAAAAAAAGGGGAAAATTAATAATACTACTTCGTTGCAACATTTCACACAAATCATGTATAATTTATGTCAAATATAGTCAAAGTCAGATAGGGGGAGGCCGGGTGAAAAATATATCAGATATTATTGAAAAATATCTTAAAGAAGTCTTGGAACTTAGTGAAAGGGAAATTGTTGAAATTAAGCGGAGCGAGATTGCTGATAAATTTCAATGTGTCCCATCTCAAATAAATTACGTAATAAATACTCGGTTTACAGTTGAAAAAGGCTATGCTGTCGAAAGCAAACGTGGCGGTGGTGGTTATATAAGAATTACCAAAGTGCAAGCATATGATTATGTTGATTTAATTAATCAATTGATTGGGATTGTACGTGATCGTATTTCTCAAAATAGTGCTGAAAATATTATAAACAGATTAGTTGAAGAAGAGATTATTACTACTAGAGAAGCGAAGATTATGTTGAGTGTCATTGACCGTTCAGTTCTTTACTTAGAGTTACCCTATAGGGATGAGTTAAGAGCAAGGATGCTTGTTGCGATGCTAAATACATTGAAATATAAGTAGGCTGTAAAGTATGGAGGGGTGAAACAGATGATATGCCAAGAATGTAATCAGAGACCTGCGACTCTACATTTTACAAAAATTATGAATGGTGAAAAGGCTGAGTTCCATTTATGCGAAAAATGTGCCCAAGAACATGGCGATATGTTTATGATAAATAACGGCTCTGGAGAATGTAATCAGAGACCTGCGACTCTACATTTTACAAAAATTATGAATGGTGAAAAGGCTGAGTTCCATTTATGCGAAAAATGTGCCCAAGAACATGGCGATATGTTTATGATAAATAACGGCTCTGGATTTTCTATTAATAATCTATTGAGCGGATTATTTAATATAGATACGAGTTATGCAAATAACCAAGCTCAGTTAAATAAACAAACGCAGGTAGTACAGTGTGAACAATGTTCGATGACCTTTCCTCAATTTGTTAAAGTCGGGAAATTTGGATGTGCCCATTGTTATGATTCCTTTCGAGCACAGTTGAGGCCAATTATTAAGAGACTTCATAGTGGGAATTGGAATCATAACGGTAAAATTCCCACAAGAATGGGTGGAGATATCCATTTGAAAAAGCAAATTGAGGATTTGAAAATAACCTTAAAAGAACTTATAACTAAAGAGGAATTTGAGAAAGCTGCAGAGACAAGAGACGCAATACGTCAATTGGAAAAAGAAATGAAAAACCATCTAGAGGGAGGGGAATGAACTTGTCTTTAGAAAGGTTTATCAATCAGGCTGTCAGCTCTTGGATGAGTGCGGAAGGTCCTGATTCTGATATCGTACTTAGTTCTAGAATTCGTTTAGCCCGCAATATTAAACAGGTTAATTTTCCAACAATCTTTTCCCATGATGAAGCTAAACGTGTAATAGATATTATTAAAGCAAGAATGGAAAAATCGACTTTTGATACGTATGGTGACTTTTCATTATTGCAGATGGATGATCTACAACCTTTGCAAAAAAGGGTGTTGATGGAAAAACATTTAATTAGTCCTCATTTAGCAGAAAACGCTAGTCATGGTGCCTGCCTACTTACAGAAAATGAAGAGGTTAGCATTATGTTGAATGAAGAAGATCATATACGTATACAGTGTTTATTTCCAGGGTTTCAATTATCAGAAGCATTAGAAGTTGCTAATCAAATTGATGATTGGTTAGAAACTGAGATTGATTATGCATATGATGAACAGGTAGGGTATTTAACTAGTTGCCCAACTAATGTAGGCACAGGACTTAGAGCTTCTGTCATGATGCATTTACCAGGATTGGTATTAACTCACCAAATGAATAGAATCATTCCGGCAATTAACCAACTTGGTTTAGTTGTTAGAGGAATTTATGGTGAAGGTAGCGAAGCATTAGGTAATATCTTTCAGGTTTCTAACCAAATCACATTAGGGAAATCAGAAGAAGATATTGCTGAGGATTTAAAAAGTGTTGTGGAGCAATTAATTTCGCAGGAAAGGTCAGCAAGAGAAGCATTAGCGAAAACCTCTAACATACAATTAGAAGATAGAGTCTTCAGATCCTATGGTATTTTATCTAATAGCCGAATCATTGAGTCAAAAGAAGCGGCTAGATGTTTATCGGATGTTCGCCTTGGAATAGACATGGACTATCTACAAGGCATATCAAAAAATATATTAAATGAGTTAATGGTCTTAACACAACCAGGATTTTTACAGCAATATGCTGGAGGCCCATTGCGACCGTTTGAACGGGATATTCGCAGAGCTTCTCTTATTCGAGAAAGATTAAAAATGGAAGATCAAGAGTTGGGAGGATGATGATAGATGATGTTTGGACGTTTTACTGAGAGAGCACAAAAAGTATTAGCATTAGCACAGGAAGAAGCCATTCGTTTAGGACATAACAATATTGGAACTGAGCATATACTTCTAGGGTTAGTAAGTGAAGGTGAAGGAATTGCCGCTAAAGCACTTTATGCCTTAGGTCTGGGTTCAGAAAAAATTCAAACGGAAGTTGAAAATCTAATAGGTAGAGGGCAAGAAGCCTCCCAAACACCGCATTATACACCACGAGCTAAAAAAGTAATTGAACTATCAATGGATGAAGCAAGAAAGTTGGGCCATTCCTATGTGGGAACTGAGCACATCTTGCTTGGTTTAATTAGAGAAGGTGAAGGTGTAGCTGCAAGAGTACTTAATAACCTTGGTGTAAGTTTAAATAAAGCAAGACAGCAAGTACTACAATTACTTGGAAGTAGCGAGTCTAACGGACATCAGGGCAGCTCGTCAGCCAATGCAAATACACCAACATTAGATGGCTTGGCAAGAGACTTAACTGCCATCGCACGTGAAGGAAGCTTAGATCCAGTTATTGGCCGTAGTAAAGAGATTCAACGTGTAATTGAAGTATTAAGCAGAAGAACTAAAAATAACCCAGTATTAATTGGAGAACCTGGTGTTGGGAAAACTGCAATAGCAGAAGGCCTAGCACAACAAATCATAAATAATGAAGTGCCTGAGACGCTACGTGATAAACGTGTAATGACATTAGATATGGGTACGGTTGTTGCAGGTACGAAATACCGAGGCGAATTTGAGGATCGTTTGAAGAAAGTGATGGACGAAATTCGTCAAGCTGGTAACATTATTTTGTTCATTGATGAGTTGCATACATTAATCGGCGCTGGTGGAGCAGAAGGAGCGATTGATGCATCAAATATTCTAAAGCCATCACTTGCGCGTGGAGAGCTACAATGTATTGGAGCAACGACACTAGATGAGTATCGCAAATATATTGAGAAGGATGCAGCTCTTGAGCGTAGATTCCAACCAATTACGGTTGATGAGCCAACTGCAGATGAGTCTGTACAGATTTTAAAAGGACTACGTGACCGATATGAAGCTCATCACCGTGTGACCATTACGGATCAATCCATTGAAGCGGCAGTTAAATTATCAGATCGTTATATCTCTGATCGTTTCTTACCAGATAAAGCGATTGATTTAATTGATGAAGCAGGTTCAAAAGTTCGTCTCCGTTCTTATACAACGCCTCCGAACCTCAAGGAGTTGGAAGTTAAATTAGAAGATGTAAGAAAAGAAAAGGATGCAGCTGTTCAAAGTCAAGAGTTTGAGAAAGCAGCCTCTTTAAGAGACAATGAACAAAGACTAAGAGAAAAGTTAGAAGAAACGAAGAAAACGTGGAAAGAAAAGCAAGGGAAAGAAAATAGTGAAGTGACTGTTGAGGATATTGCCAATGTCGTTTCTAACTGGACAGGAATTCCGGTTACTAAATTGGCACAAACTGAGACAGAAAAACTATTGAATTTAGAAGAAATCTTACATTCTCGCGTAATTGGTCAAGAGGAAGCCGTTAAGGCGATCTCTAAAGCAGTTAGACGGGCGAGAGCGGGTCTTAAAGATCCGAAGAGACCAATCGGTTCTTTCGTTTTCCTAGGTCCAACAGGGGTGGGTAAAACAGAACTTGCTCGCGCCTTAGCTGAAGCGATGTTCGGTGATGAGGAAGCAATGATTCGCATCGATATGTCGGAGTATATGGAGAAGCACTCCACATCTAGATTAGTTGGTTCACCTCCAGGTTATGTTGGATTTGAAGAAGGAGGCCAATTAACTGAGAAAGTACGTAGAAAACCGTATTCAGTTGTCTTACTAGATGAAATTGAGAAAGCCCATCCGGATGTATTTAACATTCTTCTGCAAGTATTAGAAGATGGACGGTTAACAGATTCTAAAGGGCGTACAGTCGATTTTCGAAACACGGTGTTAATCATGACGTCAAATGTTGGTGCAGAAGCACTTAAGCGCAATAAATATGTAGGCTTCAATATTCAAGATGATGAACATGATTACAAAGATATGAAAGGCAAGGTTATGGAGGAATTGAAAAAGGCCTTCAGACCTGAATTCTTAAACCGTATCGATGAGATTATTGTCTTCCATGCATTAGAAAGAAAGCATCTGCAAGAGATTGTTACACTCATGTCCGACGCCTTAACGAACCGCTTGAAAGAACAGGATATTACATTATCCCTATCTGAAGCTGCTAAGGTAAAAATTTCCGAAGAAGGCTACGATCCAGAGTATGGTGCAAGACCGCTTAGAAGAGCGATCCAAAAGCATATTGAAGACCGCTTATCTGAGGAATTATTAAGAGGAAAAGTGCTGACTGGTCAAGAGGTAGTAATCGATGTTGAGGACGGCGAATTTGTCGTAAAAACAGCTGAACCAACTGGTACTGCACAAAAATAATGAAATGCTAGAGAGAAGGTACACGCTAATCAATAGTGTGTACCTTTTTTGATTACAACAAATTTTCTTCCAATTATATGTTAACCTTTGAATACAAACGGTTCCATTGATATAGTAAGGAATATAAATGTGTTGTACGAAAGAGAAGGAGAATGAAGATTGGCGAAAAGAAAATCAAAATTCATATGTCAAGAATGTGGTTATGAATCGGCAAAGTGGATGGGGAAATGCCCCGGGTGTGGCGTATGGAACAAAATGACGGAAGAAGTAGAGAAGCCTGCTAACTCGAGGAGAGGGGCGTTTGCACATACACAAGAGACAACGATTAGAGCAAAAGCGACGCCGATTCCAAAAATCGAAACAGTCAATGAGCCACGTATTTATACGGAAATGAAGGAGTTAAATCGCGTTCTTGGTGGTGGCGTTGTCAGAGGATCGCTCGTTTTAATTGGTGGAGATCCTGGGATTGGGAAATCAACACTACTCTTGCAAGTTTCTTCCCAATTATCTAATAAACAGCATTCGGTACTTTATATTTCTGGAGAAGAGTCGATAAGACAAACGAAGCTACGAGCTGACAGATTAAATATTTCATCAGAACATTTACTTGTTTATGCGGAGACAAGCTTAGAAGAGATTAGTCAAACGATTGATGAGGTGAAGCCGGACTTTGTTATCATTGACTCCATTCAAACTATTTATCATCCGGAAGTGACCTCGGCTCCTGGTAGTGTTTCACAGGTAAGAGAGTGTACGGCTGAGCTTATGAGAATCGGGAAAACAAAAGGGATTGCGATTTTTATTGTTGGGCATGTAACAAAAGAAGGGTCAATTGCAGGCCCTAGGTTGCTTGAACATATGGTGGATACGGTGCTGTATTTTGAAGGGGAAAGGCATCATACGTATCGAATTTTAAGAGCAGTCAAAAACCGATTTGGTTCTACGAATGAAATGGGTATTTTTGAAATGAAAGAATTAGGTTTAGAAGAAGTGGCAAACCCTTCAGAGATTTTCCTAGAAGAACGATCACAAGGAGCAGCGGGTTCAACTGTTGTGGCTTCAATGGAAGGAACTCGACCCGTTCTTGTAGAAATACAAGCATTAATATCCCCTACGAGTTTTGGCAACCCAAGAAGAATGGCAACAGGGATTGATCATAACCGTGTGCCTCTATTAATGGCGGTATTGGAGAAACGGGTCGGTATGTTGTTACAAAATCAAGATGCGTATTTGAAGGTTGCCGGTGGGGTAAAACTAGATGAACCAGCAATTGATTTGGCGGTAGCAGTCAGTATCGCTTCAAGTTTTCGAGATAAACCAACAAGAGCAACAGATTGCATTATTGGTGAGGTGGGCCTCACTGGAGAAATAAGGAGAGTTTCAAGAATTGAACAGCGAGTCCAGGAGGCTGCGAAACTTGGGTTTGAAAGGATTATTTTACCGGCTAATAATTTGAGTGGCTGGACAGGTCCTAAAAATGTTCAATTGATTGGTGTTCACTCGGTTAGTGAAGCACTTGAAGCTGCATTAGGAGGGTAAGCATATGGATTCAAAGAAACAAAGCGAAATTACAATCAGTGAGTTATTGAAATTTTTAGCACCAGGGACACCCCTACGTGCAGGTATAGATAATGTATTAAGAGCAAATACGGGTGGATTAATTGTTCTTTGTTCTAAGGAGCAGATTGCTAGTTTAGTGGATGGGGGCTTTCAAATTAATTGCCCTTTTTCGCCAAACTACTTATATGAGCTAGCGAAGATGGATGGGGCGATTATTCTCAATCAAGAAGGAAACAAAATCCTGATTGCTAATGCCCAACTCGCACCAGATTCGAGTATTCCTTCCTCAGAGACAGGGATGCGACATCGGACAGCAGAACGGGTGGCGAAACAAACAGGTGCGCTTGTTATTGCTGTTTCACAACGCCGTAACGTCATTACTTTATATAAAGGGGCTTCTCGTTATTCACTAAAGGATATTGGTGTGATATTAACAAAGGCCAATGTGGCAGTTACCACACTAGAAAAATATAAAGTGGTTCTTGAGCAAAGTATATCTAATTTAGGTATTCTCGAATTTGAAGAACAGGTGACTTATAATGATGTGTTAAATGTTATGCATAATATAGAAATGCTGTTAAGAATTAAAAATGAATTACTAACTTATTTAAGCGAGTTAGGGACAGAAGGACGTCTTATTCGTTTACAAATGAATGAGTTACTGATTGAAATGGAAAGAGAATCAGAATTCGTTATTATGGATTATGCTAATGATCGTGATATTAAGGCCAAAGAAGCGCTTCAAAAGCTTCAAGAGTTATCAAAAGGTGAGACTTTAGAAGACTCAGTTATCATGAAATTACTAGGCTTCCATGGCTATATTCATACTGAAGAAGTCATTCATCCTAGAGGGATTCGTGTGCTGCATAAGGTGCCACGACTACCACCTATTATTATTGATAATCTCGTTGATCGTTTTGAGGAACTGAGGTATATAGCGGCAGCTTCTATTGAAGAATTAGATGAGGTAGAAGGTATAGGAGAGGTACGGGCTAGGAAGATTGACGAAGGCCTCAAGCTTATACAAGACCAATTTTTTTCCGATCGACATTTATAAATACCATTGAACTACTATCCACCTTATGATAGAATAGGTAGTTTATCATTTGACATTCCCTTACTTGCGGTGCTAGTCTAAGAGTATTCATAACCGTTTGTTCTATCCTTTTATTTAGTTTACTGCAATAATTTTTTTTGTTTATAATATAAAATTTTCCAATATTGTGCGTTTTTTATTTTTGGAATTTGTTAATAATGAATAAAAGGAGGTGAGGGAATGTTAAAGAGAATTGTACAAGTCTGTTTCCTTATATTTGGGATCACATTAGGAATCTTTGTGATACCAGAGTTACTATATCTAATCAGTTTAGATGACATTCCATTATTAAATAATCCTTATGTTTCCGCCGTTTTAGGAGCTATTATTTTCTATCTTTTAACATTTTGGGCGGTTGACCATGTGGTCAATTTCATTAAATGGACAGAAGAATCGATTGTAAAGGTGCCAATTACCGATATTATATTTGGTAGTGTTGGATTGGTGTTTGGTCTTGTTGTTGCGTTTTTACTTGGTTATGGGTTGTCAACACTCGAGATACCGGTATTAAATACTGTCGCTCCTATTGTCTTAACGCTGTTATTTGGATATTTAGGTTTTCAAGTTGGATTTAAAAAGCGAGATGAATTACTCAATCTTTTTACGAACAAAAAGAAAAAGTTAACTGAAGAAGAAGATAGTCAATCTGATGTGAATAAGCTAAAAATATTAGATACAAGTGTGATTATCGACGGTCGGGTAGCTGATATTTGCCAAACAGGATTTTTAGAAGGAACCATCGTTATTCCTCGTTTTGTCTTAGAAGAATTACAGCATATTGCCGATTCGTCTGATGTGTTAAAGAGAAATCGGGGTCGCCGCGGTTTAGACATTCTCAACCGTATTCAAAGTGAGCTGTCTATTAAGGTAGAAATTTACGAAGGTAATTTTGAAGAAATACAAGAAGTGGATAGTAAGCTAGTGAAGTTAGCGAAATTAACTAACGGTGTGGTTGTAACCAATGATTTCAACCTAAATAAGGTATGCGAGCTACAGAAAGTCGCAGTTCTAAATATTAATGATCTGGCGAATGCTGTGAAGCCGGTTGTGCTTCCGGGGGAAGAAATGAAGGTTCAGGTCATTAAGGACGGAAAAGAACAGAATCAAGGGATTGCCTACTTAGACGACGGTACCATGATTGTCGTAGAAGAAGGCAGAAATTATATTGGTAAGCATATTGATGTAGTCGTGACAAGTGTCTTACAAACGTCTGCGGGTAGAATGATTTTTGCTAAACCAAAACTTTTAGAAAAAGCATTATAATATAGTATAGGAGAAGCAGAAGAGGGAGCTGTAAAAAGGCTCTTTTCTTCCGCTTTTTATGCTGATTAAGGGAGTTAAAGGAGATTATGGGGTATAGAGTTGTCATACCTGCAGCAGGGCAAGGGAAGAGAATGGGTGCCTCAAAAAATAAACTGTTGCTAGAGTTAAGAGGGGTACCTATATTTATACATACATTGAACGTTTTCCAGCGGGATTCCGCGTGTGAAGGGATTTATTTAGCTATTAATCCTGCTGAGGAAAAGGAGATAAGTAGGTTAATTGCTGAGCATGGGATTGATAAGGTAAAGGCATATATCAGCGGTGGACAGGAAAGACAGCATAGCATTAGTAATGTGATTCGTGAATTAACAGGTGAAGGAATTGTGTTAGTGCATGATGCGGCCCGTCCTTTTGTTGAACAAGAGCATATCGACCAACTTGTATCTCAAGCTCAGTGCAATGATGGCGCCATTTTAGCCGTTCCAGTAAAAGATACAATTAAAAAGGGACGAGATGGATTAGTAGAGGAAACCATTGATCGATCACGTCTGTGGTCGGTACAAACCCCTCAAGCTTTTAAGCTTAGTATTTTACAAGCGGCATATGAGAAAGCACAAGAGGATCATTTTGTAGGGACCGATGATGCAAGCCTGGTGGAGAGAGTCCATAATAAGATTGCATTTGTACAAGGGAATTACGATAATATTAAACTAACAACGCCTGAGGATATTTATTTTGCTGAGGCGATTTTAAATAAAAGAGATGACTTTATCTAAAGGAGAAGATAGAATGTTTCGCATTGGACAAGGATTTGATGTACATCAATTAGTTGAAGGACGACCACTGATTATGGGTGGGATTACGATTCCATATGAATTAGGATTACTTGGACATTCAGATGCGGATGTTTTACTACATACAGTGTCAGATGCCTGTTTAGGTGCAATTGGTGAAGGTGATATTGGTAAGCACTTTCCTGATACAGACCCAGAATTTAAAGATGCGGATTCAGCTAAGCTGATGCAACATGTGTGGCAATTGGTAAAAGATAAGGGTTATGAACTTGTGAATGCAGATTGTACCATTATTGCACAAAAACCAAAAATGGCTCCTTATATTCCAGCTATAAGAGAAAGAATAGCGGAATTGTTAGAATCAGAAGTAGAGAACATTAACGTGAAGGCAACGACAACGGAAAAACTAGGATTTACAGGCAGGGGCGAAGGAATTGCTGCTCAAGTGGTTGTGTTGTTGCAGAAAAGAGCCTAGTCCGTCATTTAAGGACTTTGACAACTTACAGTAGGATGATAAAATAAAGGGTGCTATTTATATTAAATTTTTGATAAAAAAGATGGATCGTCAGGTTGGCTTATTCAGCAATCAGCGGTTTTTCGAAATAGAACCCGATCTTGAAGGAGGATCATCATGTCAAGTGATATTCGTGTACGTTATGCACCAAGTCCAACGGGACATTTACATATTGGTAATGCGCGTACAGCTTTGTTTAATTATTTATTTGCTCGTAGTAAAAATGGTCAATTCATCATTCGTATTGAAGATACAGATAAAAAGCGTAATATTGAGGGCGGCGAAGAGAGTCAATTAAAATACTTACAATGGCTTGGTATAGACTGGGATGAAAGTATTGATAAAGATGGTGGCTATGGTCCGTATCGTCAATCAGAACGAAACGAAATATACAAAAAGTATTATCAACAGTTACTTGATAGTGGACAAGCTTATAAATGTTATTGTACGGAAGAAGAGTTAGAAGCTGAGCGTGAGGCGCAAATGGCTAAAGGCGAAACGCCGATTTACTCCGGAAAGTGCAGACATTTATCAGATGATGATCGCCAACAACTCGAAGCTGAAGGAAGAGAACCAAGTATTCGATTTCTTGTCCCACAAGGAAAAGTGTATGCATTCAATGATATGGTTAAAGGGGAAGTGTCATTTGAGTCAGATGGCATTGGTGATCATGTAATTGTCAAAAAAGACGGGACACCGACATATAATTTTGCTGTAGCCATTGATGATTATTTAATGAAAATCTCTCATGTACTACGTGGGGATGATCATATTTCTAATACACCTAAACAAATTATGATTTATGAGGCGCTTGGCTTCCAAGTACCTGTATTTGGTCATATGACGCTAATAGTGAATGAAAGTCGTAAAAAGTTAAGTAAACGCGATGAGTCAATCATTCAATTCATTGAACAATACGAAGAGCTAGGTTACTTGCCTGAAGCGTTGTTTAACTTTATCGCTTTACTTGGCTGGTCTCCGAGTGGAGAGGAAGAATTATTCTCAAAAGAAGAGCTAATTGAAATCTTTGATGAGTCAAGATTATCTAAGTCACCGGCATTATTCGATATGCAGAAGCTTGCTCATATTAATTCACAGTACATGAAAAAGTTAGATGGTGACCAGTTACTTGCTTTAACACTACCTCATTTTAAAAAAGCAGGCAAAGTAGGAGACCATCCTTCAGAGGATGAGTTACAATGGTTAAAGAAATTAGTGCTGCTGCTGCAAGAGAAAATGAGTTATGGTGCGCAAGTAATTGAACTAAGTGAATTATTCTTTGTTCAGGATGTTGAAGTAGAATCAGAAGCGAGCGAAGTATTAGCTGAAGAGCAAGTACCGGAAGTGTTGACTGCTTTCTTACATGAAGTTGAGGCCCTTGAGGTATTTGAAGCCGACCAAATAAAGGCGGCAATGAAGTCAGTACAGAAAGCGACTGGACATAAGGGCAAAAAATTATTTATGCCGATTCGCTCAGCAACAACGGGGCAAACACATGGTCCGGACCTACCGAAAGCAATGGAACTATTAGGTAGAGAAACCGTAAAAATTCGCCTAAAGCGTATTTTAGGTTAACATATCGGTAAAAATATAATATAGTATAGAATATTAACGTATAAATCTTTACAAGATCTTTATAGATGCTAAATCATTGAAGAGGAAAAGTAAGAGTAATGACTGTTTATTAGAGAGAACCATCATCGGCTGAAAGTGGTTTAAACCTCTCATTCTCTGAAGTGCCCCTCTGAGTCCTATTTCGAACCGTTATAGTAGAAATAGGCGGCTACCTTCCCGTTAACGAGGCAGAGTTGGAGCTTTTATTATATGAAAGCTTAAACAGAGTGGAACCGCGTGTAAACGTCTCTGTCTATTTTAGACAGGGGCGTTTTTTATTTATAGATTGGTTTTCTGGTGATAAGGTCCCAATCAAAGAGAGAATGTAATGACTGTTGTTTTTTGTTGTTTTATTATACGAAAAAAATGTGTTTAAAGACTGGAGGGAGAGAGCATGTTTAAAAGAATGAAGGAAGATATCGATGTTGTGTTTGAACAGGACCCTGCCGCAAGAAGTGTTTTTGAAGTAGTGTTAACCTACTCTGGATTACATGCGATTTGGAATCATCGCATCGCCCACGGTCTTTATAAAAATAAATTCTTTTTCCTGGCAAGGTTGGTTTCGCAAATCAGTCGTTTTTTTACTGGAATAGAAATTCACCCCGGGGCGAAAATTGGCCGTCGATTTTTTATTGATCACGGCATGGGTGTGGTTATTGGTGAGACTTGCGAAATTGGAGATAATGTCACTGTCTATCAAGGTGTAACACTTGGGGGAACAGGGAAGGAAAAAGGCAAGAGGCATCCAACGATTAAGGATAATGCTCTTATTGCTACAGGAGCAAAAGTGCTTGGATCCATTACAATTGGGGAAAACTCAAAAATAGGTGCTGGCTCAGTTGTTTTACATGAAGTGCCACCTAATTCAACGGTTGTCGGTATACCTGGTAAGGTGAAAATCCAAGATGGTGTGAAAGTAACGAAAGATTTGAATCATACAGACTTACCAGATCCGATTTCTGATCGCTTTAAAGAGCTAGAAAACGAGCTAGAGCGAGTGAAAAGAGAGTTTGAACAACTGAAAGCTGAAAGGAGCCACTCATAATGGCGATTCAATTATATAATACGTTAACAAGAAAAAAAGAGCCGTTTATCCCGTTAGAAGAGGGTAAAGTAAAGATGTATGTTTGCGGACCTACTGTTTACAATTATATTCATATAGGAAATGCCCGCCCCGCAATTGTATTCGATACAGTGAGAAGATATTTGGAGTATCGCGGATATGATGTGAATTTTGTGTCAAATTTCACAGATGTCGATGATAAATTAATTCGCACGGCAAAAGAACTAGGTGAAGAGGTGCCAGAAATTGCGGAGAGATTTATCGAAGCGTATTTTGAAGATGTATCGGCATTAGGTTGCAAAAAAGCGGACACTCATCCGAGAGTAACGGAAAATATGGATACGATTATTGAGTTTATCGAAGCGTTGATTGATAAAGGTTTTGCCTATGAATCAGAAGGTGATGTGTACTACCATACACGAAAGTTTGAAGAGTATGGCAAGCTTTCTCATCAATCGATTGATGAGTTAAAGCTAGGCAACCGTATTGCGGTTGGTGAGAAGAAGAAAGACGCACTTGATTTCGTCCTTTGGAAAGCGGCGAAGGAAGGTGAGATTAAATGGGATAGTCCTTGGGGAGCGGGTCGCCCAGGGTGGCATATTGAATGCTCCGCGATGGCTCGTAAGTATCTAGGTGATACGATTGATATTCATGCTGGAGGACAAGATTTATCCTTCCCTCACCATGAGAATGAAATTGCACAGTCAGAGGCAGTGACAGGGAAAACTTTTGCTCGTTACTGGATGCATAATGGCTATATTAATATTGATAACGAGAAAATGTCTAAATCACTCGGCAACTTTGTCTTGGTACACGATATTATTAAGAAGCACAATCCGCAAGTGTTAAGGTTTTTCATGTTAGCAGTGCATTACCGTAATCAAATTAACTATAATGAAGAATTGTTGGAAAATACAAAAGCCGGTTATGAGCGTATTAAAGCTTCGTATGAGAATTTAAAACATCGTAAAGAAGCAAGTAGCGAGTTAACAGATAATAACCAAGAATGGTTAGAGAAAATTGGTGATTTACAAAAGCAATTCATCACAGATATGGATGATGATTTTAACACAGCGAATGCCATCTCTGTTGTATTTGAATTATCAAAACAAGCGAATTATTATTTGATGGAAAAGAATACTTCTACTGCTGTAATCGATGCATTTATGACGCAATTCGAAGATTTCTTCGGTGTGCTTGGGCTATCGTTAGAGGATGAGCCAGAACTGCTAGATGAGGAAGTGGATCAATTGATAGCTGACCGGATCCAAGCAAGAAAAGATCGCAATTTCCAATTAGCTGATCAAATTCGTGATCAATTAAAAGAAATGAATATTATTCTTGAGGATACAGCTCAAGGAACAAGATGGAAAAGAGGATAAGAGTGATGCTTTCATACGGTGAAAATCTTAATCCTAAACAATTAAACAGCCTCGCCCTTGCTTATATGGGCGATGCTGTTTACGAACAATATGTACGCCAGGACCTATTGCAAAAAGGTAACATTAGACCACATCAGTTGCATAAGGCAGCAACGAAGTACGTGTCAGCTAAAGCACAATCAAGAGTGATTCATGCATTTTTGGACGAGGGTGTTTTATCAGAAGAAGAAGAGGCGGTAGTTAGACGGGGTAGAAATGCTAAATCAGGCACCATTCCGAAAAACACCGATGTACAAACTTATCGTTATAGTACTGCATTCGAAGCATTGATAGGCTTTTTATATTTATCTAATAGAGAAGAGCGGTTAGAAGAGTTAGTAGTTAAAGCATTTAAATGGACTGAGGATAGGAAGGAGGAGAGCAAGAAATGAGTCATGATTTCATTATTGGTAAAAATGCTGTGATTGAGGCACTTAAATCAGAGCGTGATATGAATAAAATTATGGTAGCGGAAGGCTCTCAAAAAGGGCAAATGCAGCAAGTGGTTGGATTAGCAAAGGAAATGGGTGTGCTGGTTCAATTTGTACCGAAAAAGAAATTGGATCAAATGGAGTTAGGGAATCATCAAGGTGTGGTTGCTCATGTGGCAGCCTATCAATATGCTGAGTTAGATGACCTATTTAAAAAGGCTGAAGACAGTGGACAAGCTCCCTTCTTTATTCTATTGGATGAGATTGAAGATCCTCATAATCTAGGTTCGATTATGAGAACGGCTGATGCTGTAGGTGCACATGGAATTATTATTCCGAAGAGACGTGCGGTTGGTTTAACAGCAACAGTTGCGAAAGCTTCAACGGGTGCGATTGAACATATTCCTGTTGCCCGTGTAACCAATTTAGCAAGAACGATTGATGAATTAAAAGAACGAGGCGTTTGGATTGCGGGTACAGATGCTAGCGGTAAACAGGATTATCGCCAATTGGATGGAGTGATGCCCATCGGATTAGTCATTGGTAGTGAAGGGAAAGGAATGGGAAGACTGATTAGAGAAAAATGTGATTTTCTTATCAGCTTACCAATGGCTGGGCGAGTGACATCTTTAAATGCTTCAGTTGCTGCTGCTTTATTGATGTATGAAGTCTACCGCAAACGCTCTCCGATTGAGCGATAATGATGAATATCCTTCTTGTTGACGGATACAATATCATCGGTGCCTGGCCCGAGCTTCAACTTCTTAAAAATAAGGATTTAGAAGCAGCCAGGGACCTGCTGGTAGAGAAGATGGCTGAATATCAAGGGTATTCCGGTTACCGAGTCATAGTTGTCTTTGATGCCCATTACGTAAAAGGGACAGAAAGAAAATTTAAGAATTATAATGTTGAAGTTATTTTCACACGTACAAACGAAACCGCAGATGAACGTATTGAAAAGCTAGCGATTGCGTTAAATAATATCAAAACACAAATCTATGTAGCTACTTCAGATTTTACAGAGCAGAGAGTTATCTTTGCTCAAGGTGCGTTAAGGAAGTCAGCCCGAGAATTACACAATGAAATGAATCATATCGAAAAACAAATTGACAAAAAAGTAAAGAAAAGCCAGGAAAATAAGCCAGTGTCTAAAATACCATTAAGTGATGAAATCGTTGAAATTTTCGAAAAATGGCGCAGAGAACGATAAATGATTGGTTGACGCTGGAAAATACCCTACTGTATAATATTTCTAACCATGCTTGTACGGTCGGGGGGATCAAGATGAGTATCGACTTCAGGACAAAAGCTGAAAAGCATTCTTTATATGTTCAACTCGAAGATGAAGAAGTAATTGAATTAGTGCATAAAGGTGAAAGTGAAGCGCTAGATTATTTGATCCATAAGTATCGAAACTTCGTGCGTGCAAAGGCGAGGTCTTATTTCCTCATTGGCGCCGACAAGGAAGATATTGTGCAGGAGGGAATGATTGGTCTTTATAAGGCCATTCGAGATTTTAAGGAGGACAAGTTGTCTTCCTTCAAAGCATTTGCGGAATTATGTATCACAAGACAGATTATCACGGCAATTAAAACAGCAACAAGACAAAAGCATATCCCATTGAATTCTTATGTATCGCTTGATAAGCCTATTTATGATGAGGAGTCAGATCGTACGTTAATGGACGTCATTTCTGGAGCGAAAGTGCTGAACCCAGAAGAGCTAATTATTAATCAGGAAGAGTTTGACCACATCGAAGTAAAAATGTCTGAACTTTTGAGCGATTTGGAAAGAAAGGTGCTTGCCCTTTATTTAGATGGGCAGTCATATCAGGAAATATCTGAAGAATTAAATCGACATGTGAAATCAATTGATAATGCTTTGCAAAGAGTGAAGAGAAAACTAGAAAGATATTTAGAAATAAGAGAATTCTCTTTATAACTACTATATGTTAATATATTATTTATGGGCATATGAGAACCATTTTTAGTAGTTGAAGTTTTCGTGTTTTTGCAGTTATTGACATGGATTATTCGCCATGGTAGAGTTTTAATGGCATAAATGTCGAAGAGGTGTGAAACATGCCGAAAAAAGTGATACTAGCTTGTGCCGATTGTGGGACAAGGAATTACACTACAAATAGTAATAAAGGTAATGAGAGATTGGAATTAAAGAAATTTTGCAGTAAATGCAGTGCACATACAGTTCATCGCGAAACAAAATAATAGAGTAAAGAAGAGACAAAAAAGTAATAGAATGGCATTCAGGGGGATGTATTCTTAATCGACGCTTTTTTGTTAAAGGATATATCTCTTTAAAAGTTGGGGGTTAAGAAATGGGACGCATCGTGCAGTTTTTCCGTGAAGTTGGACGTGAGATGAAAAAGGTTAGCTGGCCTACAAAAAAAGAGCTAACGAAATATACGATCACAGTGATTGTCGTTGTTTTATTCTTTACGTTATTCTTTACTGTTGTTGATTTAGGTATTTCTGAATTGATTCGCTTAATTCTTGAATAACCCCTGAGCTTCCATGGTATAATGGATGATAACACAGGAACATTTGCAGGAGCCCGGTAACGGGTTTTTTCATTTGGTCAAGAAAGGCCTAGTCCATTTGCTTAGGATACGATCGATATCGTCATCCATCAATTTAGACAAACAAGAGATGTCAGTCTTTCAAAAATAAAAAAAGATTGCAGGGAGGGAAGGACGTTAAGTCCCCTTTGATATGGAAAAGAATTGGTATGTAGTACATACGTACTCAGGGTATGAGAATAAAGTAAAAGCAAACCTTGAAAAACGTGTGGAATCGATGGGCATGCAGGATAAAATTTTTAGAGTGGTTGTCCCTGAAGAAGAAGAAACAGATTTTAAAAATGGTAAGAAGAAAGTTGTCAAACGAAAAGTATTCCCAGGTTATGTGTTGGTGGAGATTGTTATGACAGATGACTCTTGGTATGTAGTGCGTAATACACCTGGTGTAACTGGGTTTGTTGGTTCAGCGGGTTCTGGCTCCAAACCTACTCCATTGTTGCCTGAAGAAGTGCAGGTCATTCTTAAACGTATGGGTGTTGAAGAAAAACGAATGGATGTAAACTTCGCAGTTGGGGAAACGGTACAAGTAAACGAAGGTCCATTTGCTAACTTTACTGGATCTATTGAAGAAATTGATAAAGATAAAGCGAAAATCAAAGTGCTTGTAAATATGTTTGGAAGAGATACTCCGGTTGAATTAGATTTTTCGCAAATCGAAAAAATTTAACGGTCTTTCTTTCTTTTATTTAAGTAGGGAAAGTTGATTTTAGTATGATTCCGCTATATCTAGCCATTGTCTTTCGTTTATGAGCTCTCCTATATTTTTGAAAAGAACTTGAAATCATCTTTGAAAAATGATAATATTTCATAGGTCAGTATGTCTCAGAAGACGAGACCGGACATTGGACATTATTCTTTATGTTAATATAAAGAATTAACAGTTGAGTGGGAGGGGGAAAACCCCTATTACCACATCACGGACTTTAAGGAGGTGTGTCTCGTGGCTAAAAAAGTAATCAAACTTGTTAAATTGCAAATTCCTGCAGGTAAAGCAAACCCAGCACCACCAGTTGGTCCTGCACTAGGTCAAGCCGGTGTTAATATCATGGGATTCTGTAAGGAATTTAATGCACGCACAGCTGAACAAGCTGGTCTAATTATTCCTGTTGAAATCACGGTATTTGAGGACCGTTCATTTACATTTATTACGAAAACTCCACCTGCTGCTGTATTGCTTAAGAAAGCGGCTGGTATTGAGTCTGGTTCTGGTGAACCAAACCGTAATAAAGTAGCAACAGTCAAGCGTGACAAGGTACGCGAGATTGCTGAAACAAAAATGCCTGATCTAAACGCTGCTAGTGTAGAAGCTGCTATGCGTATGGTTGAAGGTACTGCACGCAGCATGGGTATTGTCATCGAAGACTAATACTATTTGCTATTGATGTATGATGATTGTTTCTAAAGAGGTTGCGATGCTGAATTAGTTTCACTCGCAACCTTTATAATGTTCGGACCTTGAGGATTCTCGGGGGCCGACGTTTTGAGATGAGAAGCAAACGTGCTTTTCGTCGGTGGGAGGTTATTCCGCTAAAACCACATTCAAGGAGGAAATTAAAATGGCTAAAAAAGGTAAGAAGTATGTAGAAGCTGCTAAACTTGTAGATAGCACAAAAGCTTACCCAGTTGCAGAAGCAATTGCTCTTGCTAAGAAAACAAACTTTGCTAAATTTGACGCAACAGTTGAAGTAGCGTTTCGTTTAGGCGTAGATCCTAAGAAAGCTGACCAACAAATTCGTGGAGCTGTCGTGCTTCCGAACGGTACTGGTAAAACTCAACGCGTGCTTGTATTTGCAAAAGGCGAAAAAGCGAAAGAAGCAGAAGCTGCAGGTGCAGACTATGTTGGAGATGCAGAATTCATCAACAAAATCAACCAAGGTTGGTTTGAGTTTGACGTAATCGTTGCTACTCCAGACATGATGGGTGAAGTTGGTAAACTTGGCCGTGTGCTTGGACCAAAAGGTTTAATGCCAAACCCTAAAACAGGTACAGTTACATTTGATGTAGAAAAAGCTGTTAATGAAATCAAAGCAGGTAAAGTTGAATACCGCGTAGAAAAAGCTGGTAACATTCACGTGCCTATCGGAAAAGTATCATTTGAAGATGACAAGCTTGTTGAAAACTTCAACACAATCTTCGATACAATGATGAAAGCAAAACCTGCTGCAGCAAAAGGTACTTACATGAAAAACGTTTCTGTAACTACTACTATGGGACCTGGTGTGAAAGTAGACCCTTCTACAGCTGCAACAAAATAATTAACCATTAATTGGTTTTTAAATAAAGTTGACATAACAATATCCATTCTGTAGAATGAATCTTGTTATTATCATAACTTAATCATTTATACCGTAGACAGCAGGAGCCGATTGAGGCTTAATAACCTGCCGAGGTAATACGATAGATTTTAATTGCTTGAACGAGCTATTGTATACTTCCTCCATGTCTACCTTTGATATGGAGGTTTTTTAATGAGATGGTGAGACTCACCTATCTGATTGAACGGTATGAATGCATAATTCAATAGGAGGTGTAAAGATGAGCAGCATTATCGAACAAAAGAAACAAATCGTAGAAGAAATTGCAGACAAATTCAAATCAGCTCAAACAGCAGTTGTTGTTGATTACCGCGGATTAACTGTTTCAGAAGTAACAGAACTTCGTAAACAACTACGTGAAGCGAATGTTGAATTCAAAGTTTACAAAAACTCTATGAGTCGTCGTGCAGCAGAAGCTGCTGAACTTGCAGGCTTAAATGAACATCTTACTGGTCCTAATGCAATTGCATTCAGTACAGAGGATGTTGTCGCACCAGCGAAAATTTTAAACGAGTTTGCTAAAAAGCATGAAGCTCTTGAAATTAAAGCAGGTGTAATTGAAGGTAATATCGCTTCACAAGAAGAAGTGAAAGCTCTTGCTGAACTTCCATCTCGCGAAGGTTTACTTTCTATGCTACTCAGCGTACTTCAAGCTCCAATTCGCAATCTTGCTCTTGCAACAAAAGCTGTTGCAGATCAAAAAGAAGAACAAGGCGCTTAATTATCGGTTTTAACCAATATAATCTAACAAAAATTAAGGAGGAAATTATATCATGACTAAAGAACAAATCATTGAAGCAGTTAAAAATATGACTGTTTTAGAACTTAACGATCTAGTAAAAGCAATTGAAGAAGAATTCGGAGTAACTGCTGCAGCTCCTGTAGCTGTTGCTGGTGGCGCTGCTGGTGGAGACGCTGCTGCTGAGAAAACAGAATTCGACGTAATTCTTAATTCTGCTGGCGACCAAAAAATCAAAGTTATCAAAGTTGTTCGTGAAATCACAGGTCTTGGCCTTAAAGAAGCGAAAGAAGTTGTTGATAACACTCCTAAAGCTATTAAAGAAGGCGCTTCTAAAGAAGAAGCTGAAGAAATCAAAGCTAAACTTGAAGAAGTTGGAGCTGGCGTAGAAGTTAAGTAATATAGGTTTTTTTAAAAAGCCCGCTTGTATGAGCGGGCTTTTTTAATATCAGTTATGTGGACTGTTTAGGTAAGTGAATTTAAGGACAACGTACAGCTACAGTCGCGACGTGTACTTATTTTTACCCTCTACCAAAAAATCCTCGCACATGCAGCTCTAATATCTGGAGGTGACCACTATGTCAGACCATTATTATTCTAAAACGCCTAATGTCGAAAGTAATCCACGTATTTGGAGTTACAAACTAAGAGACAAAACATTTCAATTTAAAACCGATCATGGTGTATTTTCAAAAAATGAAGTTGACTTTGGATCGAAGTTATTAATAGAGACGTTTATCCCTCCTGAAATATCTGGTGATATATTAGATGTTGGTTGTGGGTACGGCCCGATTGGTTTATCAATGGCGACGCTTATGCAAGATCGGCAAGTCGTCATGCTCGATGTGAATGAAAGAGCGCTTGAATTGGCTAAAACAAACAGCGAGCTTAATGGTATCAACAATATCACTGTAAAAGAAAGTGATAAGTTGGCAGTTGTTAAAGAACATCAATTTGCAGCTATTTTAACGAATCCGCCAATACGAGCTGGGAAACAAACCGTGCATCGTATTTTTGAAGAGAGTTTTGAATGTTTATTGCCTGGTGGAGAATTATGGGTAGTCATTCAAAAGAAGCAAGGTGCACCATCTGCTATTGAAAAGCTCTCGGAATTATTTGCTGAAGTAGATACAGTTGTAAAGAAAAAAGGCTATTTTATATTAAGAGCAAAAAAAGATTGACTTGACATTTTCGCTATGTTAGTATTGTAAAATGCCAACATAATATACTACCAATAGGGATAAAAATTTATGCGTTATTGTATAAATTTATCCAGATGTGGGAAGTAATGAAAAGAATAGTCTAATGATGGAATTGTGGTTTTTGCTTGAAAACCCTTTTTCTTTTTGTCTGATTGAGTTTATATTTACGGAGGAATCTCATGTTTTGGGGCTTCCGGCGCTCTAATTTTGGCAAAGATAGAGCGAAATGTGACTCGAGTTTAAGATATGTCAAGCTACCTGGATAATATTTCTCATGTAAAGAGTTTATCTTACTTGTGGGCTGGAATCCACAGGTAAAAAGATAGATTCTATTATTTGCATGTGAGATTCACAGGTTGCTTTTCAAATAATAACGCTTGATTTGAGGGGTGAATCAGTTGACAGGTCAACTAGTTCAGTATGGACGACACCGCCAACGTAGAAGTTACGCACGAATCAGTGAAGTTTTAGAATTACCAAATCTAATCGAAATCCAAACCTCTTCTTATCAATGGTTTCTTGATGAGGGTTTAAGAGAGATGTTTCATGACATTTCTCCGATTGAAGACTTTACTGGTAATTTATCGCTTGAATTTATTGATTACAGCCTTGGCGATCCAAAATATTCGGTTGAGGAATCGAAGGAACGAGATGTTACATATTCTGCACCTTTGCGTGTAAAAGTACGTCTTGTGAACAAAGAAACAGGCGAAGTCAAAGATCAGGATGTCTTTATGGGTGACTTCCCGCTTATGACAGAAACAGGAACATTTGTAATTAATGGCGCAGAACGTGTCATTGTTTCGCAATTGGTGCGTTCTCCGAGCGTATACTTTAGCGGAAAACTCGATAAAAACGGGAAAAAAGGCTTTACTGCCACTGTTATCCCGAACCGCGGCGCTTGGCTTGAGTATGAAACTGATGCCAAAGATGTCGTATACGTTAGAATAGATCGTACGAGGAAGCTACCCGTTACGGTTCTTTTGCGTGCATTAGGGTTCGGATCTGATCAAGAAATCATCGAATTAATTGGTGACAATGAATATATCCGTAATACGCTTGAAAAGGATAACACAGAAGGTACGGACAAAGCATTGCTCGAAATCTATGAGCGTCTTCGCCCAGGTGAACCACCGACTGTTGAAAATGCAAAAAGCTTACTTGTATCAAGATTCTTCGATCCAAAACGCTATGATTTAGCAAATGTTGGACGTTACAAGATTAATAAAAAGCTTCATATAAAAAATAGATTATTTGGCCAAAGATTAGCTGAAAATTTGGTTGATCCTGAAACAGGAGAAATCATTGCTGAAAAAGGTGTTGTACTTGATCGTAGAACACTTGATCGAATTCTTCCTTACCTTGAGAAGAATGTTGGCTTTAAGAAAGTGGACCTTGTCGGCGGCGTTATAGATGAAGAAGTCGATGTTCAATCAATTAAAATTTATGCACCGAATGAAGATGGCGAGAAAGTCATTAATGTAATCGGTAATGCGTATGTAGAAGAAGCTGTGAAGAACATTTCACCTGCTGATATTATTGCTTCTATTAGCTATTTCTTTGATTTATTGCATGGTGTCGGCGATACAGATGATATTGACCACCTTGGTAATAGAAGATTACGTTCTGTTGGTGAGCTATTGCAAAACCAATTCCGTATCGGTTTATCAAGAATGGAGCGTGTAGTACGTGAGAGAATGTCTATTCAAGACACGAACACAATTACACCACAACAATTAATCAACATTCGTCCTGTTATTGCATCTATTAAAGAATTCTTTGGTAGCTCTCAATTGTCCCAGTTCATGGACCAAACAAATCCATTAGCTGAGTTAACACATAAGCGACGTCTATCAGCCTTAGGACCTGGTGGTTTAACACGTGAGCGCGCAGGATTTGAAGTGCGTGACGTTCACTACTCCCACTATGGTCGTATGTGTCCAATTGAAACGCCAGAGGGACCGAATATCGGATTAATTAACTCTTTATCATCCTTTGCGAAAGTGAATCGTTTTGGATTTATTGAAACACCTTATCGTCGTATTGATCACGAAACAGGTACAGTATCTTCAAGAATCGATTACTTAACAGCTGATGAGGAAGATAATTATGTTGTAGCCCAAGCGAATGCAAGACTAGGTGAAGATGGTTCATTCGTTGACGAGGAAGTTGTTGCTCGTTTTAGAGGGGAAAATACTGTTGTTAAACGTGACCGTGTTGATTACATGGATGTATCACCTAAGCAGGTTGTATCTGCTGCGACTGCATGTATCCCATTCTTAGAGAATGATGACTCTAACCGTGCCCTAATGGGTGCCAACATGCAACGACAAGCTGTGCCTCTTATGCAACCTGAAGCACCACGCGTTGGAACAGGAATGGAATATGTTTCTGGTAAAGATTCTGGTGCTGCGGTGATTTGTAAGCATGAAGGTATTGTTGAGCATGTTGAAGCGAAAGAAGTTTGGGTAAGACGTGTGAAAGAAGTAGATGGCCAAGAAGTAAAAGGCGATCTTGATAAATATAGAATGCTTAAGTTCATTCGTTCCAACCAAGGTACTTGTTACAACCAAAGACCAATTGTTGCAGTTGGTAACCGTGTAACGAAAGGTGAAATCCTTGCTGATGGACCATCAATGGAACTTGGTGAACTTGCGCTTGGACGTAATGTTCTGGTTGCTTTCATGACATGGGACGGTTATAACTACGAGGATGCGATCATCATGAGTGAGCGCCTTGTAAAAGATGACGTATACACTTCCATTCATATTGAAGAGTATGAGTCAGAGTCTCGTGATACGAAGCTTGGACCTGAAGAAATTACTCGTGACATCCCGAATGTAGGGGAAGATGCCTTACGTAATTTAGATGAGCGCGGTATTATTCGCACAGGTGCTGAAGTGAAAGATGGAGACTTGTTAGTTGGTAAAGTAACGCCTAAAGGTGTAACAGAACTAACTGCAGAGGAAAGACTACTTCATGCTATTTTCGGTGAAAAAGCACGTGAAGTACGTGATACATCCTTGCGTGTACCACATGGTGGAGGCGGTATCGTACTAGATGTCAAAGTCTTCAATCGTGAAGATGGCGATGAACTACCTCCAGGTGTTAACCAACTTGTACGTGTTTATATTGTTCAGAAGCGTAAGATTTCTGAAGGGGACAAAATGGCCGGCCGACATGGTAACAAAGGGGTTATCTCTCGTATTCTACCGGAAGAAGATATGCCGTATTTACCAGATGGCACACCGGTTGATATCATGTTGAACCCATTAGGGGTACCTTCTCGTATGAACATTGGTCAGGTTCTGGAACTACATCTTGGAATGGCAGCAAGACAATTAGGCATTCATGTTGCTTCACCAGTATTTGATGGTGCAAACGAGGAAGACGTTTGGGAAACAATCGAAGAAGCTGGTATGGCTCGTGATGCGAAAACAGTTCTTTATGATGGACGTTCAGGAGAGCCGTTTGATAACCGTGTATCAGTTGGTGTCATGTATATGATCAAACTAGCACACATGGTTGATGATAAACTTCACGCTCGTTCTACTGGACCTTACTCACTTGTTACGCAACAACCGCTTGGTGGTAAAGCACAATTCGGTGGACAGCGTTTTGGTGAGATGGAGGTTTGGGCACTTGAAGCCTATGGTGCTGCTTATACACTTCAAGAGATCTTAACAGTTAAATCGGATGATGTCGTTGGACGTGTGAAAACATATGAATCCATCGTTAAGGGTGAAAATGTACCGGAACCTGGTGTCCCTGAATCATTCAAAGTATTAATTAAAGAACTTCAAAGCTTAGGTATGGATGTAAAAATTCTTTCAGGCGATGAAAAAGAGATAGAAATGCGTGATACGGATGATGAAGAGGATATGCAACAGGCTGAATCCTTAACAATCGCTCCAGATACGCAAGAAACAGAAGAAGCAGAAACAGTAGCAACAAAAGAATAAATTGAACAAGGAGGGCGATTACTGCCCTCCATTCGAGCTAAGTGGAATAGATGACTGGGACCCAAACTTATTGATAAGTGAATGGGAAAAACCTGTAGATCGAAAGGGAGGTAGGCCCCTTGCTAGATGTTAATAATTTCGAGTATATGAAAATAGGTCTCGCTTCACCAGATAAAATCCGCTCATGGTCTCATGGTGAAGTAAAGAAACCTGAAACAATCAATTATCGTACATTAAAACCTGAAAAAGATGGTTTGTTTTGTGAACGTATTTTCGGTCCAACAAAGGACTGGGAGTGTCATTGTGGTAAATACAAACGCGTTCGTTATAAAGGTGTTGTTTGTGATCGTTGTGGTGTTGAAGTTACACGTGCTAAAGTTCGTCGTGAAAGAATGGGGCACATTGAGCTAGCAGCGCCAGTATCACATATTTGGTACTTTAAAGGTATTCCAAGCCGTATGGGTCTTGTGCTTGATATGTCTCCACGTGCGTTGGAAGAAGTAATTTATTTTGCATCTTATGTTGTAACTGAATCTGGGGATACAGCATTAGAGAAAAAACAATTGCTATCTGAAAAAGAGTACCGTGCTTACCGTGAAAAATACGGTAACAAGTTCCAAGCATCTATGGGTGCGGAGTCAATTAGAAAATTACTTTCAGATATTGACCTTGATAAAGAAGTAGATTCGTTAAAGGAAGAATTAAAAACTGCACAAGGGCAACGCCGAACACGTGCAATTAAACGATTAGAAGTGCTTGAAGCATTCCGTGGTTCAGGAAATGAACCAAGCTGGATGATTCTTGATGTGCTACCAGTTATTCCTCCGGAGCTTCGTCCAATGGTTCAACTAGACGGTGGTCGTTTTGCTACATCTGATTTAAATGACCTTTATCGCCGTGTAATTAACCGTAATAACCGTTTGAAACGTTTATTAGACCTTGGTGCTCCAAGCATCATCGTTCAAAATGAAAAGCGTATGCTTCAAGAAGCTGTTGACGCTTTAATTGATAACGGTCGTCGTGGGCGTCCTGTTACAGGTCCTGGTAATAGACCACTTAAATCACTATCTCATATGTTAAAAGGTAAACAAGGACGTTTCCGTCAAAACTTGCTTGGTAAACGTGTTGACTACTCTGGACGTTCTGTTATTGTCGTTGGTCCAAACTTGAAAATGTATCAATGTGGACTACCTAAAGAAATGGCATTGGAGTTATTTAAACCGTTTGTCATGAAAGAGTTAGTTGAGAAGGGTCTAGCGCACAATATTAAATCAGCTAAACGTAAAATTGAAAAAGTTCACCCTGAAGTTTGGGATGTTCTTGAGAGTGTTATTAAGGAGCATCCGGTATTATTAAACCGTGCCCCTACACTTCATAGATTAGGGATTCAAGCATTTGAACCTACGTTAGTTGAAGGACGTGCGATTCGCCTGCATCCACTTGTTTGTACAGCATATAATGCTGACTTTGATGGTGACCAAATGGCAGTTCACGTACCTTTATCAGCAGAGGCGCAAGCTGAAGCTAGATTGCTTATGTTGGCAGCACAAAACATCCTGAATCCTAAGGATGGTAAACCAGTTGTTACACCTTCACAAGATATGGTGTTAGGTAACTATTACTTAACATTAGAAAGAGAAAATGCTGTTGGTGAAGGAATGATCTTTAACGATACAAGTGAGGCGTTACTTGCTTACCAAAACGGATATGTTCACTTACACACAAGAGTAGCTGTCCATGCTGGGTCGTTAAAAAATGAAACATTCACTGAAGAACAAAATAAACAACTATTGATGACAACAGTTGGTAAATTGGTATTCAATGAAATTTTACCGAAAACATTCCCGTATATTAACGAACCAACAAAAGAGAATCTTGAAATTGAAACACCGCAAAAATACTTTATTGATAAAGCTACTGATATTCCTGAAGCGATTCGTGCAATGCCAATTGTCGATCCGTTTAAGAAGAAGATTCTTGGGAACATCATCGCTGAAGTATTTAAACGCTTCAAGATTACTGAAACATCAAAAATGCTAGACCGAATGAAGAATTTAGGTTTCAAATATTCAACTAAAGCTGGTATTACCGTTGGTGTGGCAGACATCGTTGTATTAGGTGAAAAAGAAGAAATTCTTCATGAAGCTCAAAATAAAGTTGATAATGTCTTAAAACAATTTAGACGTGGTCTTATTACTGAAGAAGAACGTTATGACAGAGTTATCTCTATCTGGAGCGCGGCGAAAGATAATATCCAATCGAAACTTATGAAATCATTGGATAAATCCAACCCAATCTTCATGATGAGTGATTCAGGTGCCCGTGGTAACGCATCTAACTTTACACAGTTAGCTGGTATGCGTGGTCTAATGGCCAACCCGGCTGGTCGTATTATTGAATTACCGATCAAATCAAGTTTCCGTGAAGGATTAACCGTATTAGAGTACTTTATCTCTACACACGGTGCGCGTAAAGGTCTTGCTGATACAGCCCTTAAAACAGCTGACTCTGGTTACCTTACTCGTCGTCTTGTTGATGTTGCACAGGACGTAATTGTTCGTGAAGATGATTGCGGTACAGATCGTGGCTTATTGATTTCTTCCTTGAAGGAAGGAACAGAAGTGATTGAAAGCTTAGAGGAACGTTTAATCGGTCGTCATGTAAGAAAAGCGATTAGACATCCGAAAACAAATGAAATCATTGCACGTGAAAATGAATTGATTACTGAAGATTTATCTGCAGAAATCATTGCTGCAGGCGTTGAAGAAGCATGGATTCGCTCTGCGTTCACATGTAATACTCGCCACGGTGTATGTAAGAAATGTTACGGACGTAACTTGGCTACTGGTCAAGAAGTTGAAGTCGGTGAAGCAGTCGGTATTATCGCCGCTCAATCAATCGGTGAACCAGGTACACAGTTAACGATGCGTACATTCCATACAGGTGGGGTTGCAGGAGACGATATTACACAAGGTCTTCCTCGTATCCAAGAGATTTTTGAAGCGCGTAACCCTAAAGGTCAAGCGGTTATTTCGGAAATCAAAGGTACAGTGGTTGGCATTAATGAAGGCCGCGATCGTCAACATGAAATCGTTATTCAAGGTGAAGTTGAATCACGTACTTATACAGCACCTTATACAGCGCGCTTAAAAGTAGCAATTAACGATGAAGTGGAACGCGGTCAAGAGCTAACAGAAGGTTCTATCGATCCGAAAGAATTAATTAAAGTCAGAGATGTTACAGCTGTTCAAGAATACTTGCTACGTGAAGTACAAAAAGTTTACCGTATGCAAGGGGTTGAAATCGGTGATAAACACGTCGAAGTAATGGTACGTCAAATGCTTCGTAAAGTACGTGTCATCGATGCAGCTGAGACAGATGTACTTCCAGGTACATTGCTTGATATCCATCAATTTACTGATGCGAACAGAAAAGCGCTTATGGAAGGTAAAATGCCAGCTACTGGACGTCCGGTATTGCTTGGTATTACAAAAGCATCTCTTGAAACTGATTCCTTCTTATCTGCTGCTTCATTCCAAGAAACAACTAGAGTTCTTACAGATGCAGCGATTAAAGGAAAACGTGATGAGTTACTTGGCTTGAAAGAAAATGTTATCATTGGTAAACTTGTTCCAGCTGGTACAGGTATGCAACGTTATCGTCAAGCAGAGCCTTATACAAAAGAAGAAGTTGAAGATACAATCACTGTAGAATAATGATAGAAGTAGAGGTGTCGTTCTTTTTAAGAATGGCACCGACCTTCTATATTAAAAAAATATGAATGATTGTTGACATCATTTTCAATTGGTGGTAATATAGCAAAGGTGCTCCTATTACTGGATACTTTGGAGGATGAAATTATGTCTTATGAAAAAGTATTGCAGGCGCAAGAAATTATAGTAGGAACTAAACAAACAGTGAAAGCTCTTAAATCTGGAATTGTATCTGAAGTAGTCATCGCTAGCGATACAAATTTTCAAGTCAAATCTATGATAGAAGAAGCTGCTAAAGATCATAACGTTCCAATCACATATGTTGATTCGATGAAAAAGCTTGGTAAAGCATGTGGGATAGATGTAGGTGCTGCAGCTGTTGCATTAACTATTTAAAAACTGTTTTTGTAGATAGAAATCTGCAAGAACTTTGTTTTTGCCTTTAAATGAACCACCTGGATGTGTGGGCTTACATGAAAAGATGAAGGGAGGAAAAATACATGCCTACTATTAATCAATTAGTACGCAAGCCTCGTAAAACAAAGGAAGAGAAATCAACTTCTCCTGCGTTGAACAAAGGTTATAACAGCTTCAAAAAAGTACAAACGAACATATCTTCACCACAAAAACGCGGTGTATGTACTCGTGTTGGTACAATGACTCCTAAAAAACCAAACTCAGCGTTGCGTAAATATGCACGTGTGCGTTTAACTAACGGAATCGAAGTAAATGCTTATATTCCTGGTATTGGTCATAACCTACAAGAGCACAGTGTGGTACTTATCCGTGGCGGTCGTGTAAAAGACTTACCGGGTGTACGTTACCATATCGTTCGTGGTGCACTTGATACTGCTGGTGTTAACAACCGTATGCAAGGTCGTTCTAAATACGGTGCAAAACGTCCTAAAGCAGCTAAGAAATAATTCACAAATAAAAATAACCCTTTCTTGAAAGGAGGAAAAATTACATGCCACGTAAAGGTCCTGTAGCAAAAAGAGACGTATTGCCTGATCCGATTTACAACTCAAAGCTTGTTAGCCGTCTAATCAATAAAATGATGGTAGATGGTAAGAGAGGTAAATCTCAAGCAATTCTATATAATGCATTTGATATCATTAGTGAGCGTACTGGCAAAGAGCCAATGGAAGTATTCGATCAAGCGCTTAAAAACATCATGCCTGTACTTGAAGTAAGAGCACGCCGTGTAGGTGGAGCTAACTACCAAGTACCAGTTGAGGTGCGCCCTGATCGCCGTACAACTCTTGGTCTTCGTTGGTTAGTAAACTACGCTCGCCTTCGCGGTGAGAAAACAATGGAAGAGCGTCTTGCAAACGAAATTCTTGATGCAGCTAACAACACTGGTGCATCAGTGAAGAAACGTGAAGACACTCATAAGATGGCTGAAGCAAACAAAGCATTTGCTCACTATCGTTGGTAAGATTCATTTATATATTATAAAAACAATTCCCATACTAGGAAGGAGAAAGACACAATGGCAAGAGAGTTCTCCTTAGATAATACGCGTAATATTGGTATCATGGCTCATATTGATGCTGGTAAAACAACAACAACTGAGCGTGTTCTTTATTACACTGGTCGTATCCATAAAATTGGTGAAACACATGAAGGTGCTTCACAAATGGACTGGATGGAGCAAGAGCAAGAACGTGGTATTACAATCACTTCTGCCGCTACTACAGCTCAATGGAAAGGCCACCGTGTTAATATCATTGACACGCCAGGACACGTAGACTTCACAGTTGAAGTTGAACGTTCATTGCGTGTACTTGACGGAGCAGTTGCTGTACTAGATGCTCAATCTGGTGTTGAACCACAGACTGAGACTGTATGGCGTCAAGCGACAACTTACGGCGTACCACGTGTGGTATTCGTAAACAAAATGGATAAAATCGGTGCAGACTTCTTGTACTCTCTAGGTACAATTCATGATCGTCTTCAAGCAAACGCAGCAGCTATCCAATTACCAATTGGTGCTGAAGATGAATTCGAAGGTATCATTGACCTTATCGAAATGAAAGCTACTTTCTACGGTAACGACCTTGGTACTGACATCGAAACACGTGAAATTCCTGAAGAATACATGGATCAAGCTCAAGAGTATCGTGAAAAATTAATCGAAGCTCTTGCAGAACTTGATGAAGAATTAATGGAGAAATATCTTGGTGGAGAAGAAATCTCTAATGAAGAGATTAAAGCTGCAATCCGTCAAGGTACAGTAAACGTTGAATTCTATCCAGTTATTTGTGGATCTGCATTCAAAAACAAAGGTGTTCAAAAAATGCTTGATGCAGTAATCGACTATCTTCCATCTCCATTGGATGTACATGCCATTAAAGGTATTAATCCAGAGACAGAAGAAGAAGTTACTCGTCCATCAAGTGATGATGAGCCTTTCTCAGCATTAGCATTTAAAGTTATGACTGACCCTTATGTTGGTAAATTAACTTTCTTCCGCGTTTACTCTGGTACGTTAGATTCAGGTTCTTATGTTAAGAACTCTACGAAAGATAAACGTGAACGTGTAGGTCGTATCCTACAAATGCATGCAAACTCTCGTGAAGAGATCTCTACAGTTTATGCAGGGGATATTGCTGCTGCTGTTGGTTTGAAAGATACTTCTACTGGAGATACACTATGTGATGAAAAGAGTCTTGTCATTCTTGAATCTATGGAGTTCCCAGAGCCAGTTATCTCTCTTTCTATCGAACCTAAGTCTAAAGCAGACCAAGATAAGATGACAACAGCACTTCAAAAACTTCAAGAAGAAGATCCAACATTCCGTGCGCATACTGACCAAGAAACAGGTCAAGTAATCATTGCTGGTATGGGTGAGCTTCACCTTGATATCCTTGTAGACCGTATGAAACGTGAATTTAAAGTAGAAGCAAATGTTGGTGCACCACAAGTTGCTTATCGTGAAACTTTCCGTGCATCTGCAAACATCGAAGGTAAATTCGCGCGTCAATCCGGTGGTCGTGGTCAATTTGGTCACGTTTGGATTGAGTTCTCTCCAAATGAAGAAGGTGCAGGATTTGAATTCGTAAACGGCATCGTTGGTGGTGTTGTTCCACGTGAATATATCCCTGCAGTACAATCTGGTCTTGAAGATGCTATGGAGCGTGGTGTATTAGCCGGCTATCCAATGGTTGATATTAAAGCTAGATTATTTGATGGATCTTATCATGACGTTGACTCATCTGAAATGGCGTTTAAAATTGCCGCTTCTATGGCATTGAAAAACGCTGCTTCAAAATGTAACCCAGTTATCCTTGAACCGGTAATGAAAGTTGAAGTAGTTATTCCGGAAGAGTATATGGGAGACATTATGGGTGATGTTACATCTCGTCGTGGACGTGTAGAAGGTATGGAAGCACGCGGTAACGCACAAGTTGTTCGTGCAATGGTACCACTTTCTGAAATGTTTGGTTATGCTACTTCATTGCGTTCTAATACGCAAGGTCGCGGTACATTCTCAATGCACTTTGATCATTATGAAGAAGTTCCAAAATCAATTTCTGAAGAAATCATCAAAAAAAATAAAGGTGAATAATTGATTTTACCTTTTTAATCAAGTATAACTATCATTGTAAGTACCCTGACATTGGAAGGTAGCCACCGACCAATGTCAATCAAATACTTAATTTATTTAAATTTAAAGGAGGATTTTCCTAATGGCTAAAGAAAAATTTGACCGTTCAAAACCCCATGTTAACATCGGAACTATCGGACACGTTGACCATGGTAAAACTACATTAACAGCAGCAATCACAACTGTACTTGCGAAAGCAGGCGGCGGTGAAGCTCGTGGATATGACCAAATCGATGCTGCTCCAGAAGAAAGAGAACGTGGTATCACAATCTCTACTGCACACGTTGAGTACGAAACTGAAAACCGTCACTATGCACACGTTGACTGCCCAGGTCACGCTGACTATGTTAAAAACATGATCACTGGTGCTGCACAAATGGACGGCGGTATCCTAGTAGTATCTGCTGCTGATGGCCCAATGCCACAAACTCGTGAGCACATCCTTCTTTCTCGTCAAGTAGGTGTACCTTACCTTGTTGTATTCATGAACAAATGTGACATGGTAGACGACGAAGAATTACTTGAATTAGTAGAAATGGAAGTTCGTGACCTTCTTTCTGAATATGAATTCCCTGGTGACGATATTCCTGTAATTAAAGGTTCTGCGCTTAAAGCTCTTGAAGGAGATGCTGCGTGGGAAGAAAAAATCATTGAATTAATGGCTGCAGTTGATGAGTATATCCCAACTCCAACTCGTGACACTGAAAAACCATTCATGATGCCAGTTGAGGATGTATTCTCAATCACTGGTCGTGGTACTGTTGCTACAGGTCGTGTTGAGCGTGGACAAGTTAAAGTCGGTGATACTATCGAAATCATCGGTCTTGCTGAAGAACCAAAATCAACTACTGTAACAGGTGTTGAAATGTTCCGTAAGCTTCTTGATTATGCTGAAGCAGGAGATAACATTGGTGCTCTTCTTCGTGGTGTTGCACGTGAAGATATCCAACGTGGTCAAGTATTAGCTAAACCAGCTTCAATCACTCCACACGTAAAGTTCAAAGCTGAAGTTTACGTTTTATCTAAAGAAGAAGGTGGACGTCACACTCCATTCTTCACAAACTACCGTCCTCAGTTCTACTTCCGTACAACTGATGTAACTGGTATTTGTAACCTTCCTGAAGGTGTAGAAATGGTTATGCCTGGAGATAACATCGAAATGAACGTTGAACTTATCTCTCCAATCGCTATCGAAGAAGGTACTAAATTCTCTATCCGTGAGGGTGGACGTACTGTAGGCGCTGGCGTAGTTGCTACAATCGTTGAGTAATAACTTTTGATTTAATATATTTGAAGGGGACGCCTTTCATAGAAAAAGCAGTCGGGACGCCGGCTGCTTTTTCTTTATGCCTTTTTTTACAAAAATCATGAAGAGGCGTGGACATTAAAGTATCTTGCTTCGGGATGTGAAAACACCATTGCTGTAACAGAAGCTTCAGGTTCCATCATAAAACCCTCTGTTAATTCGATATCAATATCCTCTGGTTTTATAAGACGAAATAACTTTGCTTGATCTTCTAAATTTGGGCAAGCTGGATAACCGAATGAAAAGCGTTGTCCTTGATATTTCGCTGCAAAACGGTCCTCCATCGTCATTGTTGGATGATCTGGGAAGCCCCATTTATCTCTAATCTGTCGATGAATATACTCAGCGAGTCCCTCAGCTGTTTCTAAAGCAAGTGCTTGCAATGCATGACTTTCTAGAAACCTGCCTTCCTCTTTTAAATGTGTAGCTGCTTGTCGTATTCCCTTTCCAGCTGTTACAGCAAAAAAACATACATAGTCTGTTTGCTTTTCTCTTAGATAATCAGCAAGACAAAGATTTTTTCCTTTTTCTTGTCGAGGGAATGCAAATCTTTCAATAGCACGTTCGTCTTTATCCATTATTATGACATCATTTCCATTAGCCCTTGCTTTGAAGAATTGGTAGGTAGCCTTTGCTTGTATCCAGTTATTTTTAATGATTTCATGAATCAGTGAGTCTAGCATGAAATTCACCTTTTCCAGTTTTTCATTCATGAGCTCCCTTTTTTGATTTCTAACCCCAAGATGATATAGCAGCATTTTACGGTTAATATATGGTTCAATATGGTGGAAAGAGAGATCTGTTATTAGATGTCTTTTTAAGTCTGTTGGTTGGAAAATGGCTGCTTCTTGAACGGTTTTCACTGCAACGGTTGGTTGTGGATATTTTTTGATCAATGGACCTTCTTCCATGGTAGTTTGTGCTGCTCTCGAGATTTGTGCTTGAAATAATTCATGATAGCGACTTGGTTCTTGGATATCATTAGCTAAACTCAGACCGGTCATTGCATCTTTTGCATATAAGACGAGGCCTTTATAGTTAGGTGCGATTTTATTATTCGTAAATTTGCGAGATAAGGCCGCTCCACCGACCATAATGGGGGTTTGAATATGGGCATCCTGTAAGTCCTTTGCCGTTAAAGCCATTTGTTGTGCGGATTTTACGAGTAAGCCAGAGAGCCCAATTATGTCGGGGTTTTCCTTCCGAATGGCTGCGATAAGATCAGCAGAAGAGACTTTTATTCCAAGATCAATGGTTTCAAATCCATTGTTAGAGAGAATAATATCTACGAGATTCTTGCCAATATCATGGACATCCCCTTTGACGGTAGCAAGTAAAACTTTCCCCTTACTTGTAGATGTTTGTTGATCATTTTCCATATAAGGTTCTAAAAAGGCGACTGATGCTTTCATCACTTCTGCACTTTGTAAGACCTCTGCAACAATTAATTGATTATCATTAAATAATCTACCTACTTCTGCCATGCCATTCATTAATGGTCCGTTGATGATATCTAATGGACTTGGGTATTTCACTAACGCTTTTTCTAAATCTGGGAGGAGGCCTTCTTTTGTTCCTTCTATAATATAGTGTGATAAACGTTCTTCTAATGATAGTAAATGGGTTTCGATCCTTTTTTCTTTCTTCTTATCACGATAAAAGTCAGTAAAGTCAGCTAAAATGTTATCGTTTGTTTGAAAGAGAAGCTTTTCTGCTAATTCAACTTCATCTTTAGGGATGCTGGGGAAGCGCTCTAGCTTTTCTGTATTGACGATTGCATAGTCTAGTCCGGCTTTCGTGCAATGAAAAAGGAAGACTGAATTTAAAATTTCTCTCCCCACATTTGGCAGACCAAAGGACACATTACTAATGCCTAGAATCGTTTTCGCCTCTGGCAGAGCTTCTTTAATAAGTTTAATACCAAGTACTGTTTCTTTAGCTGAACCAATATATTGTTCATCTCCAGTGCCGACAGGAAAAACGAGAGGGTCGAAGATAATATCCTCTGGAGGTACTTGATACTGCTCAACGAGGATGCGATAGGCCCGATTAGCTATAGCTAGCTTATTTTCAGCTGTGATGGCCATGCCTTCCTCATCAATGGTACCGACAACAATGGCGGCTCCGTACTGATGAATAAGCTTGGCAGCAAAGGCAAATCGCTCTTCCCCATCTTCTAAGTTAATCGAATTGATTATAGCTTTGCCTTGAGAGTAAGTGAGTGCTTTAGCGATAACTTCATCGTCAGTTGAATCAATGACTAAAGGAACTTTGATCTTTTTCGTTACTTCCGCTAAAAAATAGTCCATATCTTCTATCTCATTACGATCAGGGTCAGCGAGACATATATCAATGACGCTTGCTCCGTTTTTAACTTGAGCTCTAGCTATTTCTGATGCTTCTTCATACTTTCCTTCATTAATCAAGCGTTTGAATTTTTTCGAGCCAATGACATTTGTACGCTCCCCAACCATAATCGGCCTAATAGACTCATCATAGGTAAGGGGCTCGATACCAGATAGTTTATGCTGTCTCTTTTTTGTAATGGGACGGGGTGGCACATGGGCTAATGCTTGACTGATTGCTCTGATATGCGCTGGTGTGGTACCACAACAACCACCGACGATATTCACCCACCCCTGTTTGGCAAAATCCAAAAGTTTTGTAGACAGAGATTCTGCTGTTTCGTGATAACAACCGTCTTCATCTGGTAAACCTGCATTAGGATAACAGCTCACGCCAGTTGAAGAGAGTTGGGCAAGAGAGCGAATATGCTCTTGCATAAATTCCGGTCCAGTTGCGCAGTTGAGCCCAACAGCTATTGGTTTCATATGCTCTACGGAAATGTAAAAAGCTTCGATGTTTTGCCCTGCCAAAGTCGTGCCCATCGGCTCAATTGTCCCTGAAATCATAATAGGGAGTTCTTTCTTTGTATCCTGAAAGGCTTTGTTAATTCCAAGAAAAGCTGCTTTTACATTGATGAGATCTTGACTTGTTTCTATCAATAATAAATCTACACCACCATCAATAAGGCCTTTCGCTTGTGTACGATAATCAATGACTAATTGCTCAAAAGTTGTTCCGCCGGTGACGCTTAATGTCTTAGTGGTTGGCCCCATTGATCCAGCTACATAACGGGGATGATTAGGCTGGTCGTATTTATGGGCTGCTTTTATAGCGATTTCAGCAGCTCTACGGTTTAACCATTCACTTAAATGGCCAATATTGTATTCTTCTAAAACGATACGCGTCGCTCCGAATGTATTTGTTTCAATGATATCTGCCCCTGCTGAAAGATAAGCTTCATGAATGGATTTAATCAATTCAGGCCGCGTAAGTGTGAGGTGTTCATTGCATCCTTCTAAATCCTCACCACCAAAATCATCTGCTGTTAGATGGGCTTCTTGTAGCATGGTACCCATTGCTCCATCCATGATTAAAATCTTTTTTTTCATTTGTTTAGTGATGGCTACTTTTGACATAATGATGCTCCTTCTGTCGATCTTTTCTTTTAATATAATTGGTCAGTTCAGTTGTAAGTTGATATCTAAGGAAAGGGGTAACAAGATAGATGCCTTGAAAGAGTTCTAAGCTTGCATCGATTAACTCCTTTGTAATTAATAAGCCTTCTTTCTCAGCTTGAATCGGGTTAACCGCTTTTGCCATTCTGTCGCGGGTCATTTGTGTAATTTTGATACCAGGCACTTCGTTATGAAGATACTCTGCATTTTTACTGCTAATCAGTGGCATCATTCCGATGAAAATAGGTGTGGAAAGATGCTTAGTTGCTTCATGGATCTCCAATAGTTGTGTTACCGAAAAAACAGGCTGTGACACGAAATAATCAGCGCCTGCTTTTATTTTCCTTTCAAGTCGGACTACTGCTTTGTCCAATGCTTTTACATGGGGGTTAAACGCTGCCCCGACAGAAAAGACGGCATTTTCACCAAGTTCAGAGCCTGAAGGGGAGATTCCTTCATTAAATTGTTTAATCATTTCTATTAATTCAAAGGAAGATAAATCAAATACAGATGAAGCGCCTGGGAAATTACCAACCCTTGCCGGATCTCCTGTAATGGCTAAAATATCATGCAACCCTAATGTATGGAGGCCCATGAGATGTGATTGTAAGCCGATTAAGTTTCGGTCTCTACAGGAGAGATGAACAAGTGGCCGGACGTTTGTTTCTTTTTGGATGATATGTGCTAGCGCTTCATTAGCAATTCGCGGTGTGGCAAGTGAGTTATCTGCGAGTGTGATTGCATCAACCCCAGCATCTTTTAAGGCACTGGCCCCTTCAAAAAATTTAGCAGTTGATAGCTTCTTAGGTGGGTCTAGTTCGACGATGATGGTGCGTTTTTCTTGTACAAGTGTCTCTAATGGTGTATTGGTACGTTTGATCGTCATTCTCTCTATTTTAGGTTTCTTTCTATTAGTTACTTGTTTTTCAAGAATAGGTACAGCATGTTTAACTTCATCGGCAAATGCTTTAATATGGCCAGGTGTTGTTCCGCAGCAGCCGCCAAGCAGTCGAACACCTTGTTTAAGGAAGGACTGCGCTGATTTTCTAAAATAGTCTTCGCCCTCCTTATATTGAATCGTCCCATCGATATAGGCAGGTAGACTTGCATTTGGATATGCAGATAGAAACGCGTGTTGAGGTAATTCAACGGAGGAGAGTGTTTCTAACATATGATGTGGCCCTAAACGGCAGTTTACTCCGACAACATCTGCTCTGTTAGCTTCTAATCTTTTTATAGCATCATTAATTAACATCCCATTTTGTAAAATACCGATTTCTTGTAAAGACACTTGTGCAATAATTGGTATATCCGTTTCTTTTCGGGCAATAGAGAGAACTGTTTCGAGTTCTTCTAAATCATAAAATGTTTCAAGAAGGAGCCCATCTACGCCTTCTAACAATAAGCAGTATAGCTGTTCGCGAAAGTTACGTTTAATTTCATCTAGAGGGATAGAGAGGGGGTTTAATCCTCTTACACCTCCAATTGTGCCAAGCACATATGCCTGATGTTCTTGAATACTAGACCGTGCCAGTTTAACAGCCGCACTATTAATTTCTTTGACTGAATCCTCTAGGCCGTACCGTTTCAATTTTAAATAATTCGCAGCATAGGAATTTGTTTGAATTAAATCAACACCTGCATGGAGATAAGCTTGATGAATGCCC
The DNA here is from genome assembly GCF_038003465.1 of Cytobacillus sp. FSL K6-0265. Lineage (NCBI taxonomy): Bacteria > Bacillati > Bacillota > Bacilli > Caryophanales > Bacillaceae > Cytobacillus > Cytobacillus sp. FSL K6-0265. The sequence continues at coordinate 141,883 of NZ_JBBOPE010000001.1, forward strand.
TGAATTTGTTCCGGTGCTGAGAGGTTCAACTCTTCAAAACATGTATCCGTACCATAAGAGTAAAGAAGTGTACCGATCGCACCGTCACCAATTAATACTTGGTTCTTCATTTTTTCAAGAAAGTTCAAAGGTCTCACTCCTTCAATTCATATTTTTTGAATTCAATGGATGAGAAGCCAAAAAGAAAATAAAAAAGGCCTTCAAGAAGAAGGCCTATTATTATAGTCATCTTCTCATCTTTCAAGCACATAGCTTGTAGGAATTAGCACCTTTTCAATAGCGATTCACTATTGATGGTTGCTGAGGTGTCATCGGGCCTTTCCCTCAACCTCTCGTGATAAGAAATAAAAATATTTTATTGAGTAAAATTTACATGAAAGGGCCTATATTTGTCAAATGAAAATTTAGAAAATTTTAAAATAATGACTTGAATAAGTGTTAATTTAGAAAATGCTGTAAAGAGGAAGATATACTTGAAAACACTATTCACAGCAGTTATAATGTTAAAAGTGTGCAGAACAGAGAGAAACGCAATCAATGGTTGCATTTGTTATGTCTTTTCTGTATAATAGACAATGTTGGTCTTTGACTGCGATGAAGTGAAAGGTTGCTGACACACCCGGCCGCTTTGCCATGGCGAGTGTGTGGGAAATTTTCACGGAGAATGTCTATATGAAAATAGGCGAAAAGGAGGGAAAATAATGGCAAAACAAAAAATTCGTATTCGTTTAAAAGCTTATGATCACAGAATTCTTGATCAATCTGCTGAAAAAATCGTTGAAACTGCAAAACGCTCTGGTGCGGCTGTATCTGGTCCAATTCCATTGCCAACTGAAAAGTCAGTTTACACAATTCTTCGTGCGGTGCATAAATATAAAGATTCTCGTGAGCAATTCGAAATGCGTACACACAAACGTTTAATCGACATCATTAATCCAACACCACAAACAGTCGATTCATTAATGCGTTTAGACTTACCATCTGGTGTTGATATTGAAATTAAACTTTAATTAATACATTAAAACAATCTAGGAGGTGTGGCTGAAATGACCAAAGGAATCTTAGGAAGAAAGATTGGTATGACTCAAGTATTTGCTGAAAACGGTGATCTTATCCCGGTAACAGTGGTTGAAGCTACTCCAAACGTTGTTCTTCAAAAGAAATCAGTTGATACTGATGGATACGAAGCAATCCAAATCGGTTTTGAAGATAAACGCGAAAAGCTTTCAAACAAACCGGAAAAAGGACACGCTGCTAAAGCTGATACTACTCCTAAGCGCTTCGTTCGCGAATTACGCGGAGCTGACTTAGCTGAGTATGAAGTTGGTCAGGAAGTCAAAGTTGATATTTTCGCTGAAGGTGAAAAAATTGATGTAACAGGAATTTCAAAAGGTAAAGGTTTCCAAGGTGCAATTAAACGCCACGGACAATCTCGCGGACCAATGGCACACGGTTCACGTTACCACCGTCGCCCAGGTTCAATGGGTCCTGTTGCTCCAAACCGCGTATTCAAAGGTAAATTATTACCTGGTCGCATGGGCGGAGAACAAATCACTGTACAAAACCTTGAAATCGTAAAAGTAGATGCAGAACGCAATCTTCTATTAGTAAAAGGTAATGTACCTGGCTCTAAAAAAGCGCTTCTAAAACTAGTAAGTGCGGTTAAAGCAAAGTAATAACCCGGAAAGGAGGAAGTAAGAATGCCTAAAGTTGCATTATTAAACCAAAGTGGTTCACAAGTTGGCGATATTGAGCTGAACGACTCAATCTTTGGTATCGAGCCAAACAACCACGTGATGTTTGAAGCTGTTATTATGCAAAGAGCTTCTCTACGTCAAGGAACTCATAAAACTAAAATTCGTTCTGAAGTAGCTGGCGGAGGACGTAAACCATGGCGTCAAAAAGGCACAGGTCGTGCTCGTCAAGGTTCAATTCGTTCACCACAATGGCGCGGAGGCGGTACTGTATTTGGTCCTGTACCACGCAGCTATAGCTACAAATTACCTAAAAAAGTTCGTCGCTTAGCTATCAAATCAGCGTTATCTACTAAAGTTGCGGAAGAGAACATTCTAGTATTAGAAACTCTATCTTTCGAAGCTCCAAAAACAAAAGACTTTAAAGGTCTACTTAAAGGTCTTTCTGTAGATTCTAAAGCGTTAATCGTAACTGCAGACATCGATGAAAACGTAGCATTATCTGCTCGTAACATCCCTGGAGTAACAGTTGTTACTGCTAACGGAATCAGCGTATTAGACGTTTTAAATCATGATAAATTGATCATGACGAAGCAAGCGGTCGAAAAAGTAGAGGAGGTGCTTGCATAATGGATGCACGCGATATCATTAAGCGCCCCGTTATCACTGAACGTTCTACTGACATCATGGCTGACAAAAAATATACATTTGAAGTTGATGTAAGAGCTAATAAAACTCAAGTTAAAGATGCTGTTCAAGAAATCTTTGATGTAAAAGTTGAAAAAGTGAACATCATGAACTACAAAGGTAAATTCAAGCGCATGGGTAAATTCGGTGGTTATACAAACAAACGCCGTAAAGCGATTGTTAAACTAACTGCTGACAGCAAAGAAATCGAAATCTTTGAAGCTTAATTTCTAACAAGAAGAGGAGGGAAATCAAATGGCGATTAAAAAATACAAACCTACCTCTAATGGTCGTCGCGGCATGACGGTATCTGATTTCGCAGAAATCACTACAGACAAACCAGAAAAATCTTTGCTTGCTCCAGTAAAGCGCAAAGGTGGCCGTAACAACCAAGGTAAGTTGACAGTTCGTCATCAAGGCGGCGGTCATAAACGTCAATATCGTATCATCGACTTCAAACGTGACAAAGATGGAATACCAGGTCGCGTTGCTACAGTCGAGTATGATCCAAACCGCTCAGCTAACATTGCACTAATTAACTATGTAGATGGAGAAAAGCGTTACATCCTAGCTCCTAAGACTCTTAAAGTAGGCGCAGAAGTAATGTCTGGTCCTGAAGCAGATATCAAAGTAGGTAATGCATTACCACTTACAAACATTCCTGTGGGTACTGTAATCCACAACATCGAACTTAAACCTGGTAAAGGTGGACAGTTAGTACGTTCTGCTGGAACAAGTGCACAAGTACTTGGTAAAGAAGGCAAATACGTATTAGTACGCTTAAACTCTGGTGAAGTTCGTATGATTCTTGCTACTTGCCGCGCTACTGTAGGTCAAGTTGGTAACGAACAACACGAATTGATTAACATCGGTAAAGCCGGTCGTTCTCGTTGGTTAGGTAAACGCCCAACTGTACGTGGATCTGTTATGAACCCTAACGATCACCCACACGGTGGTGGTGAAGGTAAAGCGCCTATCGGTCGTAAATCACCTATGTCTCCTTGGGGTAAACCAACTCTTGGATACAAAACACGTAAGAAAAACAATCAATCTGATAAATTTATCGTACGTCGTCGTAAAAAATAACGGGATTGAACTACGGTTCCAAAGAAGGGCCGTAGAACAATCACGAAGGGAGGTTCAATCATGGGTCGCAGCTTAAAAAAAGGACCTTTTGTTGACGAACATTTAATGACAAAGATCGAAAAGTTAAATGAAACTGATGGCAAGCAAGTAGTGAAGACTTGGTCTCGCCGTTCTACGATCTTCCCACAATTCATCGGACACACTATCGCAGTGTATGATGGTCGCAAACATGTGCCTGTTTATGTTACTGAAGATATGGTAGGCCACAAGCTTGGAGAATTTGCTCCAACACGTGCATACAAAGGCCATGGTAATGATGATAAGAAAACAAGACGTTAATGAGAGGAGGGCATTATAATGCAAGCTAAAGCTGTTGCAAGAACAGTTCGTATTGCTCCTCGTAAAGCTCGTTTAGTCGTAGATTTAATTCGAGGTAAGCAAGTAGGTGAAGCGGTAGCGATTTTAAATCTAACTCCAAAAGCTGCTTCTCCAATCGTAGAAAAAGTATTAAAATCTGCACTAGCTAACGCAGAGCACAACTACGAAATGGACGTTAATAATCTAGTAGTTGAGCAAGCATTTGTTGACGAAGGACCAACTTTAAAACGTTTCCGTCCACGTGCACAAGGTCGTGCTAGCGCAATCAACAAACGCACAAGTCACATCACAATCGTTGTATCAGAAAAGAAGGAGGGATAATCTGTGGGTCAAAAAGTAAATCCAGTCGGTTTGCGTATCGGTGTCATCCGTGATTGGGAGTCAAAATGGTACGCAGGTAAAGACTACGCTGATCTTTTACACGAAGACCTGAAAGTTCGTGAGTACATCACAAAACGCTTAAGCGATGCATCTGTTTCTAAAGTAGAAATCGAACGTGCAGCTAATCGCTTAAATATCACAGTCCATACTGCAAAACCAGGAATGGTTATCGGTAAAGGTGGTACTGAGGTAGAGGCGTTGCGTAAAGCACTTAACGCACTTACTGGCAAACGTGTTCACATCAATATTCTTGAAATCAAAAAAGCTGACATCGACGCGAAATTAGTAGCGGAAAACATTGCTCGTCAATTGGAAAACCGCGTATCATTCCGTCGTGCTCAAAAACAAACTATTCAACGTGCTATGCGCGCAGGAGCGAAAGGTATCAAAACAATGGTATCTGGACGTCTTGGCGGTGCTGATATCGCTCGTTCTGAATCTTATAGCGAAGGAACTGTACCACTTCATACTCTTCGTGCTGACATTGATTATGCTACAGCAGAAGCAGATACGACTTACGGTAAGTTAGGCGTAAAAGTATGGATCTATCGTGGAGAGGTGCTTCCTACAAAGAAGAATAATGGGGAAGGAGGCAAATAATATGCTATTGCCAAAACGCGTAAAATATCGTCGTGTACACCGTGGAAAAATGCGCGGTCAAGCAAAAGGTGGTACTGAAGTAACATTCGGTGAATATGGTCTACAAGCTCAAGATGCTTCTTGGATCACTAACCGTCAAATCGAATCTGCCCGTATTGCAATGACTCGTTACATGAAACGTGGCGGTAAAGTTTGGATTAAAATATTCCCGCATAAGCCATACACTGCTAAGCCTCTTGAAGTCCGAATGGGTTCTGGTAAGGGTGCTCCTGAAGGATGGGTTGCAGTTGTTAAGCCTGGTAAAGTAATGTTTGAAATTGCAGGTGTATCTGAAGAGATCGCTCGTGAAGCGCTACGTCTTGCAGCACACAAACTTCCAGTTAAATGTAAGTTTGTAAAACGAGAAGAAATTGGTGGTGAATCAAATGAAAGCTAATGAAATTCGTGACCTTACCACTGCCGAAATAGAACAAAAAGTGAAATCATTAAAAGAAGAGCTTTTTAATCTACGCTTTCAATTGGCGACTGGACAACTGGAAAACACAGCTCGCATCCGTGAAGTGCGTAAAGCAATTGCTCGTATGAAAACTGTTATCCGTGAAAGAGAAATTGGTTTTAGCAAGTGATATTGAGAGGAGGTTCGCACAATGAGTGAACGTAACCAACGCAAAGTATACTCTGGACGCGTTGTTTCAGACAAAATGGATAAAACTGTTACTGTTTTAGTCGAAACATACAAAAAGCATCCATTATACGGCAAACGCGTAAAGTACTCTAAAAAGTTTAAAGCTCATGATGAGCAAAATGAAGCAAAAATCGGCGATATCGTTCGTATCATGGAAACTCGCCCATTATCTGCGACTAAACGCTTCCGTCTAGTTGAAGTTGTTGAGAAAGCAGTTATTATCTAATTGTTCGGAAATATGTTTGATCCCGAAGGGAGGTTACACAGATGATTCAACAAGAATCACGTTTAAAAGTTGCTGATAACTCTGGTGCTCGTGAAGTACTTACAATTAAAGTTTTAGGTGGATCAGGCCGTAAAACTGCTAACATCGGTGATGTAATTGTTTGCACAGTGAAACAAGCAACACCAGGTGGCGTTGTTAAAAAAGGTGATGTTGTTAAAGCTGTTGTCGTTCGTACAAAGAGTGGCGTTCGTCGTAAAGATGGCACATACATCCGTTTTGATGAAAACGCATGTGTAATTATTCGTGACGATAAAGGTCCTCGTGGTACACGTATCTTTGGACCAGTTGCTCGTGAACTACGCGAGAACAACTTCATGAAAATCGTATCATTAGCTCCAGAAGTACTATAAAAATTAAACAAAATGCCTTTAAGGAGGTGCACACAGATGCATGTAAAAAAAGGTGATAAAGTAATGGTCATCTCTGGTAAGGATAAAGGCAAATCAGGCGTTATTCTTGCTGCTTACCCAAAACAAGAACGCGTTCTTGTAGAAGGTGTTAATATCGTAAAGAAACACGCTAAACCATCTAACTTGAATCCTCAAGGTGGAATCCTTAGCCAAGAAGCACCTATTCATGTATCAAACGTTATGCCGGTTGACCCTAAATCTGGTGAACCAACTCGCGTAGGCTATCAAACGGTTGATGGGAAAAAAGTGCGTGTAGCAAAAAAATCAGGTGAATCTTTAGATAAATAGATCAATGAAGAAGGGAGGTACAATCGATGAACCGCCTAAAAGAAAAACATGTAAAAGAAATTACTCCTGCTCTTGTGAGCAAGTTTAACTATAAATCAGTAATGCAAGTACCAAAACTTGAAAAAATCGTTATCAACATGGGTGTGGGTGATGCAGTGCAAAACTCTAAAGCATTAGATAATGCTGTTGAGGAATTAACACTACTTGCAGGTCAAAAACCTGTTATCACTCGCGCGAAAAAATCAATCGCTGGCTTCCGCTTACGTGAAGGTATGCCAATCGGAGCGAAAGTTACTTTACGTGGAGAACGCATGTACGAATTCTTCGATAAATTAGTATCTGTTTCTCTTCCACGTGTACGTGACTTCCGTGGTATTTCTAAAAAGTCTTTCGACGGACGCGGAAATTACACACTTGGTATTAAAGAGCAATTGATCTTCCCTGAGATCGATTACGATAAAGTAAGCAAAGTTCGTGGTATGGATATCGTTATCGTAACAACTGCCAATACTGATGAAGAAGCTCGTGAACTTTTAACACAATTTGGAATGCCATTCCAAAAGTAATCGTTAATTAGAGGGAGGCGAAAACGTGGCTAAAAAGTCAATGATTGCGAAACAAAAACGCACGCCTAAATACAAGGTACAAGAATATACACGTTGCGAACGTTGTGGACGTCCACATTCTGTATACCGTAAATTTAAGCTTTGCCGTATTTGTTTCCGTGAATTAGCATATAAAGGACAAATTCCTGGCGTTAAAAAAGCTAGCTGGTAAACCCAAAGTTAGGGAAGGAGGTAAAAACAATGGTCATGACAGATCCAATTGCAGATTTGCTAACTCGCATCCGTAATGCGAACATGGTTCGTCACGAAAAATTAGAAGTTCCTGCTTCTAATATTAAAAAAGAAGTTGCTGAAATCCTTAAGCGTGAAGGCTTCGTACGTGATGTAGAGTTTATCGAAGATAACAAGCAAGGCATTATCCGCATTTTCTTAAAATACGGTGCTAAAAATGAGCGTGTAATCACAGGATTAAAACGTATCAGTAAACCTGGTCTTCGTGTTTATGCTAAAGCTGATGAGGTACCACGCGTACTTAACGGTCTTGGTATCGCACTCGTTTCTACTTCTCAAGGCGTTCTTACAGACAAAGAAGCTCGCGCGAAACAAGTAGGCGGAGAAGTACTAGCGTACGTTTGGTAATATAGTTTCAGAAAGAATGGAGGTGCAATAAATGTCCCGTATAGGTAAAAAACCAATTGAAATCCCTAGTGGAGTAACTGTAACTGTTGATGAAAATCATCACGTTATTGTAAAGGGTCCTAAAGGTGAGCTTTCTCACACTTTTAATAAAGATATCGCAATTAACATCGAAGAGAACGTAATCAACATCGTGCGTCCTTCTGATCAAAAAGAACACCGTGCGCTTCATGGTACAACTCGTGCTTTGATCGCAAACATGGTTGAAGGTGTATCTAAAGGCTTCGAAAAAGGCTTAGAACTTATCGGTGTCGGTTACCGTGCCCAAAAACAAGGTAAAAAGCTTGTATTGAACGTTGGATACTCTCACCCAGTTGAAATCGAACCTGAAGAAGGTATCGAAATCGAAGTACCAGCTAATACGAAAGTAGTAGTAAAAGGTGCAAGTAAAGAACGTGTAGGCGCTTTAGCGGCTAACATTCGTGACGTTCGTCCTCCAGAACCTTACAAAGGAAAAGGTATTAGGTATGAAGGAGAATATGTTCGTCGTAAAGAAGGTAAAACAGGTAAGTAATGCTGCATAGCTAAACGAAAGGAGTGACCGAAATGATTACGAAGGCTGATAAAAATGCAGTGCGTAAGAAAAGACACGCTCGCGTAAGATCTAAACTTTCTGGCACTGCGGCTCGTCCTCGTCTAAATGTGTATCGCTCAAACAAGCACATTTATGCACAATTAATTGACGATGTGAACGGAGTAACTCTTGCTAGCGCGTCTACACAAGACAAAGAAGCTGGTATTGAAGCTACAGGCAACGTTGATGCGGCTGTTAAAGTCGGCGAATTAATCGCTAAACGTGCGGAAGCAAAAGGATTGAAATCAATCGTATTTGACCGTGGAGGATACTTATATCATGGTCGTGTTAAAGCGTTAGCAGATGCTGCTCGCGAAAACGGGTTAGAATTTTAATAGACAAAGGAGGGACATATAGAATGCGTCGTATTGATCCAAACAAACTTGAACTTGAAGAGCGCGTAGTTACTGTAAACCGTGTAGCTAAGGTTGTTAAAGGTGGACGTCGTTTCAGATTCTCTGCTCTTGTAGTAGTTGGAGATAAAAACGGTAACGTTGGCTTTGGTACAGGTAAAGCTCAAGAGGTACCAGAAGCTATTCGCAAAGCAATTGAAGATGCGAAGAAAAACTTAATTGAAGTTCCTATGGTTGGAACAACAATTCCTCACGAAGTAATCGGTCACTTCGGAGCTGGCGAAATTCTTCTAAAACCTGCATATGAAGGTACAGGAGTTATCGCTGGTGGACCTGTTCGTGCGGTACTAGAGTTAGCGGGTGTAGGCGATATCCTTTCTAAATCATTGGGTACAAACACACCAATTAACATGGTTCGCGCAACACTAGATGGTCTACAACAATTAAAACGTGCTGAAGACGTAGCTAAGTTACGTGGTTTATCAGTAGAAGAACTGTTAGGATAAGGAGGGAAATCAAATGGCGAATAAACTAGAAGTTACCCTCACTCGCAGTGTGATTGGTCGCCCTGAGGACCAACGCCAAACAGTCAAAGCTCTTGGATTACGCAAAATGCACCAAACAGTTGAGCACCAAGACAATCCTGCCATCCGTGGTATGATTAATAAAGTTGCTCATCTTGTAACGGTAACTGAAAAATAATTTTCGATCTTCTACAAAATAAGGAGGTGCCAACATGAAACTTCATGAATTAAAACCTGCAGAAGGTTCACGTCAAGAACGTAAACGCAAAGGTCGCGGTATTGGTTCAGGTAACGGTAAAACTGCTGGTAAGGGACATAAAGGTCAAAATGCTCGTTCTGGCGGCGGCGTACGTCCTGGATTCGAAGGTGGTCAAACACCTTTATTCAGACGCTTACCAAAACGCGGATTCACTAACATTAACCGTAAAGAATATGCGGTAGTTAATCTTGACGCACTTAATCGTTTTGAAGATGGAGCGGAAATTACTCCAGAGCTTCTTATTGAAACGGGTGTTGTAAGTAACGAAAAAGCAGGAATCAAAGTTCTTGCTAAAGGCAACGTAGAGAAAAAGCTTACAGTGAAAGCTCATAAATTCTCTGCTGCGGCTAAAGAAGCAATCGAAGCTGCCGGCGGTAAAGCCGAGGTGATCTAATGCTTCAGACAATCTCCAATTTTATGCGCGTGGGTGACATAAGAAGAAAGATTATTTTCACCCTATTAATGTTAATTGTATTTCGCATCGGCACATTTATCCCCGTTCCAGGGGTGAATGCACAAATTTTACAGTCACAGGATCAAATGAGTGTATTTGGTGTCTTGAATGTATTTGGTGGCGGTGCGTTATTAAACTTCTCAATTCTTGCGATGGGAATCATGCCGTATATTACAGCATCAATCATTGTTCAGTTACTACAAATGGACGTTGTGCCGAAATTTACGGAATGGGCTAAGCAAGGTGAGGCAGGTCGTCGTAAACTAGCTCAGTTTACACGATACTTTACTATCGTGCTTGGTTTTATCCAAGCTCTTGGTATGTCTTACGGGTTTAATAATCTTGCTGGTGGCATGTTAATTGAAAATCAGGGTATTGGCTCTTATTTATTAATTGCTACAGTATTAACTGCAGGAACTGCTTTTTTAATGTGGTTAGGGGAGCAAATTACGGAAAAAGGTGTTGGTAATGGTATCTCTATTATTATCTTCGCTGGAATTGTTGCCGGTATTCCTTCCATCGCTAACCAAATTTATGCGCAGCAAATTGAAGGTGCTGGAGATCAATTATTCCTACGTATCGTAACCCTCGTACTTATCGTGCTTGCGGTTATTGCTATTGTAGTTGGAACAATCTTTATCCAACAGGCATTAAGAAAAATTCCAGTACAATATGCAAAACGTGCATCAGCAGGTAAGACGCCAGTAGGTGTTCAAAACACTCATTTACCTTTAAAAGTAAATGCTGCAGGTGTTATCCCTGTTATCTTTGCGATTTCATTTATCATTACACCACGAACGATTGCAGGCTTTTTTGAATCGAACAGTGTAACGACTTGGATCCAGAAGATATTTGATTATACTGAGCCAATCGGTATGGTCATCTATGCTGCATTAATTATTGCTTTCACATATTTCTATGCATTCATTCAAGTAAACCCAGAGAAAGTCTCTGATAACTTGAAGAATCAAGGTGGTTATGTACCAGGTATCCGTCCTGGTAAAAACACACAGGAATATTTAACGAAAGTTTTATATCGTTTAACTTTTGTTGGTGCTCTTTTCTTAACAGCAATTGCAATCATTCCAATGTTCTTCATTAATGTTGCAGGGCTACCAGAAACTGCTCAAATCGGTGGAACAAGCTTACTAATCGTGATTGGTGTAGCTCTTGACACTTACAAGCAGTTAGAGTCTCAGCTAGTTAAACGTCATTATAAAGGTTTTATCAAATAGAAAGGTTTAAGGGGACAATTGTTCCCTCAAACCCTAATAGAATAGGGGGGAATTCACTTGAATCTTGTATTAATGGGGCTCCCTGGTGCCGGTAAAGGTACACAAGCAGAAAGAATTGTTGAAAAGTACGGTATTCCGCATATCTCTACTGGAGACATGTTCCGTGCCGCGATTAAAGAAGAAACTGCTCTAGGTTTAGAGGCAAAATCTTTTATGGATAAAGGTGAACTTGTACCAGACGAAGTAACAATTGGTATTGTTAGAGAACGTCTTGGTAAACCCGATTGCGAAAAAGGTTTTCTTTTAGATGGTTTCCCTAGAACCGTTGCTCAAGCGGATGCTTTAGAAAATATTCTTTCTGATCTATCAAGAAAAATTGATTACGTTATTAATATTGATGTTGATCAAGAGATTTTGATGGAAAGGCTAACTGGCCGCAGAATTTGTAAATCTTGTGGGGCAACATATCATCTTGTATTTAATCCTCCAGCTAAAGAGGGCGAATGTGACCGCTGTGGTGGAGAATTATATCAACGCGAAGATGATAATGAAGCAACTGTTAAAAATAGACTTGACGTAAACATTAAGCAAACAAAACCTTTGCTTGATTTCTATGAAAATAAAGGCTATTTACGTAACATTAACGGTCAACAAGAAATTGGTAAAGTATTTACTGATCTAGATAGTCTTTTAAGAGGCTTACAATCATGATCATAAGCAAAACTCAGCGTGAAATCGATATTATGCGAGAAGCTGGTAGAATTGTCGCTTTAACACATGAGGAATTAAAAAAGCATATCACTCCGGGAATAACGACAAGAGAATTAGATCGTCTTGCTGAGGATTTTATTCTCAAATGTGGTGCCGTCTCATCTTTTAAAGGATATAACGGATTTCCAGGTAGTATATGTACATCTGTGAACGAAAAGCTAGTTCACGGGATTCCTGATGATAATAGCTTAAACGATGGTGATATCATCAGTATTGATATAGGTGCAAAATATAACGGTTATCACGGTGATTCTGCCTGGACCTACGCAGTAGGGGCAATTGATGAACAATCAAAAGCGTTGCTTGAAGTTACTGAGCAGTCATTATATGAAGGCTTAAAACAAGCAAAGCCAGGTGTACGCTTATCGAACATCTCTCATGCAATCCAAACATATGCGGAAGGCAAAGGCTTTTCCATTGTACGAGAATATGTCGGACATGGGGTAGGGCAAGACTTACATGAGGAACCACAGATTCCACATTTTGGTCCCCCGAATAAAGGGCCTCTATTAAAACCAGGTATGGTATTAGCGATTGAACCGATGGTAAATATTGGTAGTAGATATGTATCAACGCTATCTGATCAATGGACAGTCGTAACAGTCGATGGTAAGCGTTGTGCCCATTTCGAACATACAATAGCGATTACTGAAACTGGTTATGAAATACTTACTGTAAAATAACAGTAAAACTTTTCTAAAATACTCCGTTTCTAACTCATTTTTCTTTTTACTATAAGGAGACGTCAAACTCTTTTTATGTTATAATCAGAAGGTTGTTGTGTATATGTTTAAAATCATTTGTTTTGAGTAAGATGATTATTAGCTCATAAAGCTTGCATTGATTACGCGACCTATGAGATTATGTATCGGAATGTCCGAATGTGTTATTCTGCGAACCTTTTAGCAAAGAATCTACATGCTTGGGAAAGCATTTGATGTATTTCGTATATGATTTTATGGAAGGGAGACTTGTTTAGTGGCGAAAGATGATGTAATTGAAGTAGAAGGCACAGTCATAGACACTTTGCCAAATGCAATGTTTAAGGTAGAATTAGAAAACGGTCATACAGTTTTAGCTCATGTTTCCGGTAAAATTCGCATGCACTTCATTCGTATTTTACCAGGGGATAAAGTAACAGTTGAGCTTTCTCCTTATGACTTAACTCGCGGAAGAATCACTTATCGTTTTAAATAATCATTGCACTCCGTACTACTAAGGAGGTTAGGATAATGAAAGTAAGACCATCAGTTAAACCGATCTGCGAAAAGTGCAAAGTCATCCGCAGAAAAGGTAAAGTAATGGTTATCTGTGAAAACCCTAAACATAAACAAAAACAAGGCTAATTTGAAGGAGGTGCGCATATAGTGGCACGTATTGCAGGTGTAGATGTACCACGTGAAAAACGTGTAGTAATCTCATTAACTTATATCTATGGTATTGGTAAAACAACTGCTCAAAAAGTTCTAGCAGAAGCTGGTGTAAACGAGAATACTCGTGTACGCGATCTTACTGAAGATGAATTAAACAAAATTCGTGAGCAAATCGATTCATTAAAAGTTGAAGGTGACCTTCGTCGTGAAGTATCACTTAACATCAAACGTCTAATGGAAATCGGATCCTACCGCGGTCTTCGTCACCGTCGTGGCTTACCTGTTCGCGGACAAAATACTAAAAACAATGCTCGTACACGTAAAGGTCCTCGTAAGACTGTAGCGAACAAAAAGAAATAATCGGTAAAGGAGGGTTCTTAAAATGGCTCGTAAAACTAATACACGTAAACGTCGTGTCAAAAAGAATATTGAAAGCGGAATTGCACATATTCGTTCAACATTCAATAATACAATCGTAACTATCACTGATTCTCATGGTAATGCTCTTTCTTGGTCAAGTGCTGGTGCGCTAGGATTCAGAGGTTCTCGTAAATCGACTCCTTTCGCTGCGCAAATGGCTGCTGAAACAGCTGCGAAAGCATCTATGGAACATGGTATGAAAACTTTAGAAGTAACAGTTAAAGGACCTGGTGCAGGTCGTGAAGCTGCTATTCGTGCATTACAAGCTGCTGGTCTAGAAGTTACTGCTATCAGAGACGTTACTCCAGTACCACATAACGGATGTCGTCCACCAAAACGCCGCCGTGTATAATTAATCTGTATAAACTTTTGAATCCCTGTCTATAATGGGATATGATACAAAGTAAATGAATTATACAGTATTTATTATTCCAGTTGTTGTGCACAAAACGGGAACGTATACATGGGGGAATTTCGGTTAACAAGCCGGGGTTTCGACGTTTTGAAGGAGGGTGTATTTTGATGATCGAAATAGAAAAACCAAAAATCGAAACGGTTGAGATCAGCGATGATGCTAAGTATGGTAAGTTCGTCGTAGAACCACTTGAGCGTGGATATGGAACAACTTTGGGTAACTCCTTACGTCGTATCCTATTATCCTCACTCCCAGGTGCCGCTGTCACTTCGATCCAAATTGATGGGGTACTTCATGAGTTCTCAACAATTGAAGGCGTCGTAGAAGATGTAACATCTATCATTTTAAACATTAAAAAGCTTGCATTGAAAATCTATTCTGATGAAGAAAAAACATTAGAAATTGATGTTCAAAGCGAAGGTGTAGTTACTGCTGCAGATGTAACACATGATAGTGATGTAGAGATTCTTAATCCGGATCTTCATATTGCTACTCTTGGTTCAAATGGTCATTTGCATATGCGTCTAACTGCTAAACGTGGTCGTGGTTATACACCAGCTGTTCAAAACAAAAAAGAAGATCAACCAATCGGTGTTATTCCTATTGATTCTATTTATACGCCAGTTTCACGCGTACAATATCAAGTTGAGAATACTCGTGTTGGTCAATTGAGTAATTTTGATAAATTGACTTTTGATGTTTGGACTGACGGAAGTACTGGCCCTCAAGATGCAGTTGCACTTGGAGCGAAGATCTTAACTGAGCATTTGAATATCTTTGTTGGTTTAACTGATGAAGCTCAAAATGCTGAAATTATGGTTGAAAAAGAAGAAGACCAAAAAGAAAAAGTCCTTGAAATGACAATTGAAGAACTAGATTTATCTGTTCGTTCATACAACTGCTTAAAACGTGCAGGCATCAATACTGTTCAGGAGTTAGCTAATAAAACTGAAGAAGATATGATGAAAGTACGTAACTTAGGTAGGAAGTCTCTAGAGGAAGTAAAACATAAACTAGAAGAGCTTGGATTAGGTTTGCGTAAAGACGACTGATTGTCTTTTAAATCTAGCCTTTAATGACTTCAACAAAGGAGGGAAACTTTCATGGGATACAGAAAGTTAGGACGTACTAGCGCTCAACGTAAAGCGATGTTACGTGACTTAGCAACAGATTTAATCATCAATGAGCGTATTGAAACAACTGAAGCTCGTGCTAAAGAACTTCGTTCAGTAGTTGAAAAAATGATCACACTTGGTAAACGTGGAGACCTTCACGCTCGTCGCCAAGCAGCTGCATTTGTTCGTCATGAAGTAGCTGATGCTGAGAAAAACCAAGATGCTGTTCAAAAATTGTTCAGTGATATTGCTCCTCGTTATGAAGAGCGTCAAGGTGGTTACACTCGTATTATGAAAATCGGTCCTCGTCGTGGCGACGCAGCACCAATGGTAATCATCGAATTAGTATAATAAACGTATCTTCTAAGATTAGGATAACCTAACCTTTGAGATTCATGTGCAGATTGAGGGCGCCTGAATGGTTTCATTGGAACTTATTCAATGCCCTCTTTCTTTAAATAGGGATACCCCTAAAGCCAATGAGCAAAACCATTTTGAGTGTTACGATGGACACCCGTAAGATTGAGGTGTGACGTCTAGCTCTTTGCATCTTCATCCATGTGCTTTACTCGTCCATACAGGAATGCCTGTATTACTTGGATGAGGATGCAGGCTTTTTTAAAAACTACCATTGCAAGGCAATTGTTAACGAGCCTTTGTTATGGAGATAATGCAGATAAGATAAAACTCCATACACATAGTAGCTCGCCATCAATAGTGGCGGCTTTTTTATTATATCTAATTAATTATGTTTGGTAGGATTTGTGTATAAGGATAAGAGACTAAAGTGTTTGAGTTAATGGGAAAATAAAGGATAAATTGCCAGAGCCAGATTGAAAGTTCTTGTGTCTTATAAGTTCAACAAAATGCGAGATTTTGAGGAAATGAGCCAAGCCTAAATAGGGTCACAAGCGGATGGAAACACAAATATGATTATGTTGGCAAATTGGGGTTACGAACACGAGTGTGTGGAATAAGCGTAAGATATGTGGGTAAATCGGAAATACGCACACAAGTGTAAGAAACAAGGATAAGAAGAGTGGGCAAACCGGAAAAGCGCACACAAGAGTAAGAAACAAGGTTGAGAAGTGTGGGTAAACCGGAAAAGCGCACACAAGTGTAAGAAGCAAGGAGAAGAAGAGTGGGTAAACCGAAAATGCGCACACAAGTATGAGAAACAAGTCTGAGAAGTGTGGGTAAACCGAAAATGCGCACACAAGAGTAAGAAACAAGGATAAGAAGTGTGGGCAAATGGGAAAAGCGCACACAAGAGTAAGAAACAAGGTTGAGAAGTGTGGGTAAATTGGAAAAGCGCACACAAGTGTGAGAAACAAGGATAAGAAGAGTGGGCAAATGGGAAAAGCGCACACAAGAGTAAGAAACAAGGATAACAAGAGTGGGTAAATGGGAAAAGCGCACACAAGAAGGAAAAAAAGTTTCAGCTAGGTTAGAAAAATACAATGGCATTAGAAATAGTAAAAAAAGCAGTAGAATCCAGTTGTAGCTTTACAGGCTTGCCAATCATATCGTCCAGTTTTCAATCACTTCAGAGCACTTATGTTTTGACAAGCAAAGAAGAATAGCTCTGAGGCAGGTTCCAAAGAAAGAACGAAGTATAAGAGCAACTAGACCTCTGTCATTGCCTTCACAGGCTTGCCAATCGGTCAGTTTTCTAATAAAATTTAGACGTTAGATTTTTAGGTTTGTTTTTAGTAGAGTTGAGAGTAGCAGAGGTTGGAGAGGAGTAGATGAGTATGAAGAATTCCCTCGTGCAGATAAGGAATCTTTCTTTTAAATATGATGAGCATGCGGATTATGCGTTGAAAGATGTGACGTTTGATATATATGAAGGGGAATGGTTGGCGATTGTTGGCCATAATGGTTCAGGGAAGTCAACGATGGCTAAGCTTTTAAATGGCTTGAATTTCCCGAAAGAAGGCAGTATTACGGTAGATAATTTGCTGCTATCAGAAGAAACGGTTTGGGACATACGAGATAAAATTGGGATGGTTTTTCAAAATCCCGATAATCAGTTTGTTGGTACGACTGTACAGGATGATGTGGCTTTTGGTTTAGAAAATCACGGCATCGAGAGAGAAGAAATGATTAAACGTGTCCATGACGCGCTGGAGAGTGTGAAAATGGAAGAGTTTCTTGATCAAGAGCCGCACCATTTATCAGGTGGTCAAAAGCAGCGTGTGGCCATTGCAGGGGTTCTAGCGCTTAGGCCGAATATCATTGTCTTGGATGAAGCGACTTCTATGTTAGATCCGCGTGGACGTGAAGAGGTGTTAGAGACAATTAGACAGTTAAAAGCATCACAAGAAATGACTGTTATTTCCATCACACATGATTTAGAGGAAGCAGCAAAGGCTGACCGCATGATTGTGATGAATAAGGGACAGCTTTATCGAGAAGGTAGTCCGGAAGATATTTTTCAATTAGATGAAGAGTTGATTTCGTTAGGACTCGATATTCCGTTCCCTGTGAAAATGAGCAAAATGTTAAAAGCTTTAAATATCCCAGTATCTAAGCATCATTTATCCGAAGAAGAATTGGTGGAAGAATTATGGACATCTCACTTAAAAATGTAGAATATCGCTACCAAGTCAATACGCCATTTGAAAGATTAGCGATTCAAGATGTGTCTATAGATATTCCATCTGGCACATTTCTCGCTTTAATAGGACATACTGGTTCTGGGAAATCGACCGTCCTACAACATTTAAATGCATTACTGAAACCTACAGCGGGCGAAGTTGTGATTGGTGAGAGAACGATTACTTCTGAAAAGAAACAGAAAGACTTAAAAGCGGTACGCCAAAAAGTAGCGATTGTCTTTCAATTTCCTGAGCATCAATTATTTGAAGAAACTGTAGAGAAAGATATTTGTTTTGGTCCGATGAATTTCGGTGTAAATGAAGAAGAAGCAAAAAGACGTGCGCATGAAGCCATTAAACAAGTAGGCTTAGATGAGTCGATTTTACAAAAATCACCGTTCGATCTTTCGGGTGGGCAAATGCGCCGAGTAGCCATTGCGGGTGTATTAGCGATGCAACCTAATGTTATTGTGCTTGATGAACCAACAGCAGGCTTAGATCCCCGTGGTCGCAAAGAAATTATGGATATGTTTTATCAGCTTCATAAAGAGCGGAATTTATCTACAATACTTGTAACCCATAGTATGGAGGATGCCTCACGCTATGCAGATAAGATTGCTATTATGCATAAAGGTCAAGTTTATAAGGTGGGAACTCCACTCGAGATTTTCTCTGACCCAGAGCAACTGATAAAAATGGGCTTAGACGTACCAGAGGTAGTGAAATTCCAGCAAAAGCTAGAAAAAACATTCGGCCATAAGTTTGCTAAAACTTGTTTAACAATTGAGGAAATCAGTCAAGAAATGCCTCGCTTTTTAAAGAGAGGTGAAGCATAATGATGGAAAAAATGATTTTTGGACGCTATGTTCCAGCTGACTCAGTGATTCACCGCATGGACCCGCGTTCCAAGCTCCTTATCGTTCTTTTATTCGTATGTGTTGTTTTCCTCGCTAATAATGCGATTACGTATGGTGCACTTGTTGTCTATACCTTATTAATGCTAGCGATGTCGAAAGTGCCGATGCGTTTTGTATTTGGTGGCTTAAAACTCGTCTTCATTTTGATTATTTTTACGTTCTTGATGCATATCTTTTTAACAAGAGAAGGTCCGGTTATTTTTGAATTAGGATGGTTTAAAGTCTATGAAGAAGGCTTGAGACAAGGGATTTTCATCTCTTTACGCTTTTTCCTATTAATCTTAATCACATCCATCTTAACGTTAACAACCGCTCCTATTGCGATTACAGACGGTTTAGAGAGCTTGTTAGGCCCACTTAAGAAGCTGAAGTTTCCAGTCCATGAGCTCGCTCTAATGATGTCTATCGCTTTAAGATTTATTCCGACGCTTATGGAGGAAACAGATAAGATTATGAAGGCACAGTCAGCAAGAGGGGTGGAGTTCTCCTCAGGCCCTGTAAAAGACCGTGTAATGGCAATTATTCCACTATTGATCCCGTTGTTTGTGAGTTCATTTAAACGGGCAGAGGAGCTTGCTACGGCAATGGAAGCACGTGGTTATCGCGGTGGCGATGGCCGGACAAGGTATCGTAAGCTTGTGTGGAGCGGTATCGATACATTGATGTTGTTATTGCTTTTAGCTTTAACGATACTGTTAATTATATTTAGAACATAAAGAGGGCCGATTATGAGAATCAAATGTATTATCGCCTACGATGGCACAGGCTTTGCAGGCTATCAAGTACAACCCAATAAACGGACTGTCCAGAGTGAACTAGAATCAGCACTTACGAAGCTGCATAAGGGCAGCGAGGTTAAAGTAGTTGCTTCTGGCCGCACGGACGCTGGTGTCCATGCGGTGGGTCAAGTGATCCATTTTGATAGTCCTTTGCAACTGCCTGCAGAGCGGTGGCCGGTTGCTTTGAATTCTATTCTGCCGAATGATGTGGTAGTAGAAGAAGCGGCATATGTAGCAGAGGACTTCCATGCACGATATCATGCCATAGGTAAGGAGTATCGCTACCGATTAATACGCACGAAGAAAAGCAATCCTTTTTTGCGGCATTATGCTTATCAATATTCTTTTCCGATTGATGTCGAGCGTATGCGTGAAGCAATTCCGTATTTATTAGGAGAGCATGACTTTACGAGCTTCTGTTCAGCAAGGTCTGAGGTGGAAGATCGCGTGCGTACCATCCACGGTATTTATATTGAGGAAGATGGGCATGAGCTACTGTTCCGCTTTGTTGGTAATGGATTTCTTTATAATATGATTCGCATTTTAATGGGAACGTTACTTGAAGTCGGTAAGGGTGAGCGTGAGCCCTATGAAATAGAAGAGATATTAGCGAAGAAAAACCGTATTTATGCCGGGAAAACGGCACCTGGTCATGGCCTGTATTTATGGCAAGTCTATTATGAAGAAAATATTGCTAATGATAGGTAGAACGCGTCCTTTGCAGGATTTATGAGAAAAAAATCTTAAAACAACTAATCCTGGTGTAACATCGACTTGACAATCAGCTGGTAAAGTTATATTATAGCATATGGTATTATAATTAAAACCACGATAAGCCCCGGAATCTTATTGTGTAAGAATATATGAAACCAAAAATGATTATGATGGATTTAATTTAGGAGGGAAAACCGATGCGTACAACGTTTATGGCGAATGCAAACAATATCGAACGTAAATGGTACGTAGTTGATGCTGAAGGCAAAACTCTTGGACGTCTTGCTAGTGAAGTAGCATCAATTCTACGTGGTAAACATAAACCAACTTTTACACCACATGTGGATACTGGTGATCATGTAATTATCTTGAACGCTTCTAAGATCGAGTTAACTGGTAAGAAGCTTACTGATAAAATTTACTACCGCCACAGCATGCACCCTGGTGGTTTAAAAACTAGAACTGCTAATGAAATGCGTACAAACTACCCTGAGAGCATGTTAGAGCTTGCTATTAAAGGCATGCTTCCAAAGAACTCTCTTGGTCGTCAAATGTTTAAAAAATTACATGTTTACGCTGGTAGCGAACATACGCACCAAGCACAACAACCAGAAGTTTACGAACTTCGTGGATAATTAATTAGGGGAGGTTATTAACTTGGCACAGGTTCAATATACTGGTACTGGTCGCCGTAAGAGCTCAGTAGCTCGCGTACGTTTAGTCCCTGGCGACGGTAAAATCGTTATCAATGGTCGTGACATCAATGAATATATCCCATTTGCAGCTTTACGTGAAGTTGTTAAACAACCACTAGTAGCTACTGAAACAGTAGGAAGCTACGACATTCTTGTAAATGTTAAAGGTGGTGGATACACTGGTCAAGCTGGCGCAATCCGCCACGGTATCGCTCGTGCGTTACTTCTTGCTGATCCAGAATACCGTCCAACACTAAAACGCGCTGGACTATTAACACGTGACGCTCGTATGAAAGAACGTAAAAAATACGGTCTTAAAGGCGCTCGTCGTGCACCTCAGTTCTCAAAACGTTAATAAACCAACGTTTCAAGACCCTCGAACAGTTTTGTTCAAGGGTCTTTTTTGATGAGAAAAATAGCTTTTAACCTAATTTTGACCTAATTTATTCTAATTCCATAAATTTAAGGAAGTTTTCAGCAGTTTTTTGAGACATTGTTTTTGAGACATGAGTATATACATTCATTGTTGTTTGAATGTCTTTATGGCCCAACCTAGCTTGTACTTCTTTAATGCTTGCGCCAGCTTCAAATAACATTGAGGCATGTGTATGTCTCAGTCCATGAATAGTAATACTATGTAGGTCATAGATCGTTATGAAGTTATTTAATAGTTCATTCGGATACGCTAACCTTATAGGTCGTAAATCGCCTCTTAAGAGAATATGTGAAGGCTTCTTGTTGATTCCGTCCGCAAGCAACAATTCTTTCTGCTTAACCTTCCAGCCAGAGAAGAATTAAAATTTTGTCCGTTTACGAAGATTACTTTCGTGCATATTGTTTTACCAAGCGACAGCAGCGCACTTTCAAGGTAAGTAATGTCTTATCGATTGGTCCAGTCAGGAAAGTAAGGTGAGGAGCTTAATCATGGGAGTGAAAATGCCAAAAAAGTCAAAACCACAAAGACCTTCAAGGGATGAATTTGAATTAGAAGAGTTGGGAAATGCAGTAGTTGAGGCACATAGGGAGAAAACTGAAGTCTTAATATTGTTGTGGCAAAGTGAGCCTATCCAAGGGAAAATCGTTAATCTTGATGGCCAGACTCAATTAATACATATTGAAAGTGGTTATGAAACGATAAAGGTAAAAATTATTGATATTCTTTCAATTCAAAGCGCTCCTCAATAAGAGGGCGCTTTTATTTTTCATCTATATAACTTTCTATATAGGTATCTATTGACCTATAAACTAGTAAATATTTTTATTTTTATCCAATATATGTTTTTATTTGGATAATTGTAGTGGTATAGAGTTGTATTATTCTTCATAAAGATGTAAACCATCAAAAATTTTGGAAGTTGTTTCAATCTCGTTCTTATCGTTGATACTTTTTACTTTAGCGTTAATACCGAGCTTTGTAGAGTTGGCACCTGCATACATAAGTATCTTTTCGTATTTTTTACCATTTATTTCATAGGACATCGCTAAATTATAATCATCTTTGGGGCGATACTTGGTATTGAAACTAATAGTATCCTTGGGTTTTAATTCTGGAAACTCTGTTAAATGGACCTTTTCTTCATCACCATTAATTAAATATATTTCTGATTTTGGGACTACTTCTGTAGATGTGTTCTGAATTCTTATATTTACTCCATCTGGTAAAGATGAAAATTCACCTTGAGAGAGTTTATTTAAAAGATAGGGGGTACTTAAAGCCAGAATTAGAAGAAGAAGAATAATACTTATCACTATGGTTGTCTTTTTTTTTTTTGTCATTTATATCACCTTTTCCCTGAAATTGGTTTTCATCTAATTACTATAATATAGAATAGGAGAATTTGGAATGAAAAAGGTATTTTTAGCTTTTATATTTCTATTAGCTTTTGGAGTATCGAGTGCATATGCATCAGAAAAACCAGAGATGCAAAAATCAAATATAGAGAATCAATTGGATGTGACTCCTGAATTATCAGAGGAAGTTTTAGAAGTTTTAACTGAAGAAGATTTTGCAGCGGCTTATGAGATCCTAACTGAAACTACATCTATAGAAGATTTTGAAAAACAAGAGAAAGAATTAGATCAATTAATTATCCCGATTTTAATAGATATTGCTAAAACAAAAGAAAATTCAATTAAGCCATATAGCATTTTACCCGATGCCTATAATAGATTGAATGATACTGAAAGAAAGCTGGCAAAGAAGCATCCAACTCAAGCTGCAATTGTTTACAATTGTTCAGCTGCTGCGACAGGACTTGCAGGAAAATTATATAAAAATGGGAATGCTGATAATCATAATGGCAATGCTTTTAAACATGCATTTTGGAATGCAGCAATGACAAGAGACATGAATGCTACAAAAGCAAAAACATGGGCAGATGCTCATGAGGTAGGGGCTAAAGGTGTTTCAAAAGATATGGATTTGAAAAATAATAAGATTGGTAGAGATACTTATGTCGCTTTAGCAGATGCAAGTTTTCTTAAACCAGATTATACTAAGATTCAAAAAGAATTGATGAAAAAAATTGATCAGGGTAAATTATACCGTGTGGTCAATGGTAAGTTAGTAAAAACAAATAGCAGTGGTAAGAAATAAGAATATTTTCTTTTTCACTTATCTGTGATTTTCTCGATTTATGATGTGGTGTGCCAACCAAATACTATATTCACATATAAGGAAATGTAAAATAAATCATTTAATAAAAGTTTTTCCGAGGGTGTAAATAAACATCTCTCGAAAAACTTTTATTTTTTTACCTAATTATAATAAGTCTAGTGTATTGCTACTGAATACTTAAGCAGGTGTGTAGTGCCATATAAATTGACCTACTTTTGACCATTTTTTAAATACAATTATGGATAGCTCAGTATATAAATATCCCGAGTTTCTTCTATATATAATGGTTTTATATATAATGAAATAATTAAGTATAGCTATGACATGAAAGAACGTAAAAAATACGGTCTTAAAGGCGCTCGTCGTGCACCTCAGTTCTCAAAACGTTAATAAACATATACCAAGGTTTTGCCCTCTATGCTCTTATGAGCAGGGAGGGCTTTTTCATGTCCAAATTTGGAATTGAATACCCTTTGAATACCCCAAGCTAAAATCTCATGTACATCTGGAACATCTCGGCTGTTTTCTCCTTCGCTTCATCGGTCACATGGGTGTATATCCATCGTGGTTTGAATATTTGTATGTCCGAGCTGAGTTTGTACATCTTTGATGGAAGCACCAGCAGCAAACAACAAACTGGCATGTGTGTGCCGGAAAGCTTGAATATTTATTTGTGGCAGCTCCGGGTTCTTAGGATAAATCCTCTCTAGCTTTTCATTTAAGTAAGCCAATCGACAATAATCCATTTCATGTTTCAACTGATTATAGACTGTAAAGATGGGTTGCTTATCATCGGATTGAAAAGATGCGGCAACTTCTAACTTCAAATAGCGCTGTATTTGCTTGCCGCGCCATTTTTTTAGATTGCCAGCGTTTGTCAACGCTGACGACACGCCGAGATGACTTTGTTTTCGATGTCTGAAGCTGCTTTTTACCACTCGTGTGAATCAAAGTCATTTTTCAAGCTGATCGTCTTATGGTGGAAGTCCACGTCAGACCAATGCAAGGCATAAAGCTCCCCCTTTCGCTCTACTGTGAAGGCGAGTAACCACCGAAACATGGGATATGGCCATGTCATCCTCTTGAATCGAATCCAGGAAGGTTCTGAGCTCTTCTCGTGTGTAGTACTTTTTCCCTTCCAGTTCCGCATTATATTCCATTTCATGTTTTAATTTCGGCAATTTGACATAATCCATTGGATTTCGCTTAATAATATCCATTTTCATGGCATATCGGAAAACCAGGTTTGCTTGTATCTTATTATCATTGAAGGTTTTAAGCTCCTGGGCCCAAGCGTTAACCGTTTTTTGACAATACGAGCAGGATATGTCTTTCATTTTGTAAGGACTAAAGACTGGGAGAATTCTACGACTGAATTTACTTTCCATTGCATACACCGTAGATGGCTCTACTTCTCTGCGATGCTGCTTGAACCATTCTTCAAAAACTTCACGGAAGGTCATCTGATCATTTTGGCAGAGACCAAATTCATTCACTTCCACCAATAGTTTAAATAGCGTAACATTTGCTTCTTTTTTTGTCTTGAAGCCCCGCCGAGTGGTCCGTTTCTTCTTTCTAGTGAGCGGGTTCTTTCCAAGATATGCATTAAACATATAAGCGGAGGTACCGTCTTTCTTTGTATACCTTTTAATGTTTGTCATAATAGCTTTTCTTCTAGACCTAACTATACACAGAAGGCATATCCGAAAATGAAATCGCACAAACGACTTGATAAAAGTGTTTGAACAACAATTTGTTCCAAGAAATTTAATTGACATGTCAGAGTTTGATTTAGACGAAATTATCTATTATTCAAATGCCTATCTAAAGTTTGATGGCTATGAAACCTTCAAACTCAAGGAGATTTATAAATTAAGAATAGAATGGTTCCATGGTGGAATTGGATGAGGTATTTGCAGGTGAAAAAGAGTTCAGTTAACATTTCATAGAAGAACAGATTAAAAAATGAAATCAAAAGATAAGTGAGGAAGATTGCACAGGATCGATCACCAATACCCGTTCTTTAGTTGAAGCGGCATTAAAAGTAGTTATAAAGTGCCTTGATTCCCATATTCTTTACAAAAATTGATAACGCTAATTTCTCGAGGATTGAGCATATTACAGAGGATAAAATGGTTGAGAAACAAAAGTCTGTCTTAAAGAGGGCCGCGTTGGGTGGCGTTTTACTTGGGCCCGCTGCTGCTATCGTCACTGGAATATCAGGTGTCGGAACAAAGCAGTCAAAAGATATAATACTTACCTTTACCGGCCAATGATTAAGTAATTGAGTCATTAATAGACCCATCTTCAAATCATTTTTTAAAATTTAATCTGTATTAAATAGGATTTTTTTCTTAATTCTTACATTTTTAAAATTTTAGTATATAATAAATTATAAGATACATTTTTAAGGAGCATATTTATGATTAACAAAAAATCTTTATTATATATTGTTCTATTTGTAGTATTTTACGTTACTCTGATGTTCTCTTGGTATGAGGGTAGTGAAGTTAGGGCTAATATATTTGAGTGGGGGTATTCAACCCCATTTACCAATGCAATGAATAATAGTGTTAATTATAGTAATTACCCCTCCGAAATATCTAATCTAGATCATTTTGTATATGCTGCTAAATTTAAACCGCTTTTTCCCTTAATTATGTTTATTTCAATCTTCTTAATAATATCAATATATTTATGGAATCAGGTAAATATTTATAAGCTTGCAGCTATCATGGGATTTGGAGTGATTTTACTTTTACTTTCTGTATTTAATTTTTCACCGTCGACAATTGGCGGGAAGTATTTTAGTTATACATTTGTTATTTTAGGGCTTATAAATATTGCATATCCAATATTTATTTTAGTAAGGAAAAAAAATATTGAATCTTAGAATATTTCATTTGAAAGAAATTCTTTGAATATTGGCAGTTGGCCACAGCTATTTATATCCGACTCAATGGAGCAATAGAGGTGGCGCTACCTTTAAAGTATTAATCAGGAAGTCACAATTAGACACGAGAGAATCACCTTTCATCCAAAAGAGTATAGCAATTAACAAAGAGCTTTAAAAACTACGCTTTCCGTCACTGGTCTCATTATGAAGTTTTTTACCCCGTTAGTGAACTAAAAAGGGGATAAGTATGGGTATGTTCATTTTGAGAAAAGTCAGTACTCCAAATACCCAAAATTGTTAGTCTTGAAGTAGTAAGGAGGGAGATTTTGTGAAAAAGGAATATTATAAGTTTGCTCTTTCACTGATATTTTTATTTGGAGTCATAGCGATAGGTATTTTATTGCAGGTGTATGATGTTCCTATGAAAGGAATACCAGCCTTATTTGAATAAATCTAACTATTGAATTTTTAAAGTCACGATTATCCACAACACTTGAAACAGCCACTCTCCTTCCTGGGGGTAGTGATCCAACCTTAAGTCTTAAGGCATTAGGGAAAGTCTTATTGATGAAGCAGTTGATATATATATATATATATCACCAGATGTAGTACTAGAACGAGGGGGAATTAGAGATATTAAAAAATATGCTATGGGTATTAGCCTCATTTCTCCTTGTACAGAAATTCTTAGGAGAGGTATAAATATAAGTAGCATATCATCATTGAAACAACTGATTTATTCTCGAAACCTGGTGGGCTGTATTTATGCCATGAAGATGAAAAACAGCTCTATACTGATTATGAAATGGTAAGGGAATGGGAGAAGCAGGAATTCTCGGATGCAATAAAAATATTGGAGTGATTAGATGAACTATTCTTTAAATATACCAAGATTTTCTCAGAAATTTGAGGAAAGAGATTGGCCTTCTCAAAAACTTGTAGAGGGTAATGGTGCTGAATATTGGGGGGACAGATCTTGTGGACTGGCATGTTTAAGGATGGTTTTAAGTTATTATAAATTGCCAATACCATCACAATATGAGCTATTATTAAATGGATTATCTAAAAATGCCTACTGCTCTAAAGGATGGATTCATAGTGGACTTGCGAAGATGGGTTTAGAATTTGGTTTAAAGGGTTCTGCTATTAGTATTAAAAATGGAGACGAACTAGAGAGATTTTTAATAGAGACAGGACCTTTAATAGCTTCGGTAAGCCATGAGCTACCTCAAGATGGAAGAAAAGGTGGGCATTTAATTGTTGTTAGTGGGCGACAAAAAGGAAATGATACTAATATTATATTCCGTGATCCTTCAAGGTGGGGTATTACTAATAGTATTGTTTCAGAAGATAGATTTTTTAGTAGTTTTACTCAACGTGGCATTTAGTAGTTTTACTCAACGTGGCATAATATATACTTTAAAATAAATTCATGCTTGAAGATAATAATCTAATTACCATAATAATATTTATCGGCAATTGCAAAAAGCCAGAACCCTTGTGGGAACTGGCTTTTCATTTGCCCTTTGATGGGAAAACGTTTATGCATACAAACATTTATAGATAAAGCACATTTTGTTCTTTTTAGAGAATGAATGAAAACATGCATAAAATGCTGTATCTTTATAAAAAAAGTTTGAACAAAACACATAATTTCTATTAAATCCCCACTCGTTTTTCAAAAGAAAGTTCACTCATTTTAGGCTCTAAATTTCTCTCGTGCTATTCCCTTAGTAGCTACCTAAAATAATATTTTGTCTAAATTTTGAGCTCACTACAATTGATCTACCTTAAGAAATAATCTCTGCGTGGTAAGAATTTATAGTAAACCAAGAGATTAATTACACATTATTCTAAACTATTTACCACTAATACAATTTATCCTCCAATATGATTAGTGGGATTAAATAATACTTATCATTATACTATCCAGTTTTCTACTAACTCTACTGTTTTATTAGCTGCGTCAAGTCTTACTTTCCTTCCAATTGGCATCGGAATCATTGGGTGAGTATGACAACTATCAAACTCAGCTAATAGAGGAATAGAGGGATTATCTATTATCTCCGTTAAAATTTCATATGGTTTTTTCCCTGTACCCATATCATCAAAACGTTCATATTTGCCTACTACAATTCCCGAAACTAAATTAAATACACCATGATTTTTTAACATTGCAAAATTTTTCTCAACTGTTTCTGCGTTTTTTATACTATCTTCAATTAATAAAATATCTCCTTTTTTAAATTTAGGCATAAACGGAGAACCAATGCTACCATATATTGCATTTAGATTTCCTCCAATTAAGCGCCCCTCCGCAATTCCAGAATTGACTGTAATCCATTCATTATTTTTCAACTTCTTTTCATAAGTTTTCTCTAACCAATTAACAGAATCTTCCGTCCATAGAGGCGGGATTTCAATAGAGTACGGAAGTTTTTGTTCTCTTATAAAAAACTGTTCAAAATAACGATATGTTTCGTGTACAAGTGGTTCAAATTCACCAAAGCTCGGTATGAATGCAGGACCATAATATGTTGGAATACCAGTTTTCGCATAAAGAGCAAGTAGAATCACTGTAACATCGGAATATCCAACAATAAGCTTTGGATTTAGTTGAAATGCCTCATAATCAATATAAGGTAACATGCTGTTTGAGTTTGTTCCTCCAATTGTAGACATAATCATTTTAATATCTGGATTACGTATTAATTGGTTTAACTCTTCTGCTCTTTCCTTTGGTGACCCTGAACGATACCCATCTTGTTTTCCTGTTAATTGTCCTTCGATAATTTGAAACCCTTTTTCCGTTAAAAATTTCTTTGCTCTATTAAAACGAGGTGCTGCGGTTACAGTTGCAGGAGACGACGGTGAAAAAATACCAATGTGATCGCCGATTCGAAAACGTTGCATTCAAATCCACACCTCCTATTTCTATGTATTGAATCAAATCAATTGAGCTCATTTATTACCCCTTCTTTAAATTGATTCTATCCGATGATAATAATTATCCCGTATTCTTCCATTTATTACACCCCTTGCATAATTTTTATTATAGTATATAATAATTTACATTTCCAATTAAAAAACATATAAAAGAGAGTGATAAAGTATGAATTATGGTCAAAACTTTAAAAATATCCGTATAAGTAAAGGATATTCTCTTAAAGAAGTTGCCGAAGGTATTATTAGTAGTTCTTTTTTATCTAAATTTGAAAGAGGTGAATCTGATATCTCTTTATCAAATTTTATCCTTTTACTGAATAAACTTAATATCTCTATTGAAGAGTACATCCTTATTTCAAGAGACTATCAACCAAGTGAGTTTGAAATCTTTTTACATAAAATAAGACATGCATACGAACAAAATAACATTCCTTTTTTAATCAGCATATATAAGGAAGAAGAAAAAAAGTGGAAAAGTCACTTATCTAGTAGTTATAAATGTAATTACATTATGACTAAAGCACTTATACTAGATTTAAATAGAAATTTTGAGATTACTGATTCTGAAAGAAATTTTATTAGTGACTATTTATTAAAGAATGATCATTGGGGATATTATGAAATCATTCTTTTCGGTAATACAATGAGTATTCTAAAATATCAAACTGTTATTATTTTAGCCAAAGAAATAATTTCTAAATCTAAACTTAATATCCAAATCCCCAAAATTAAAACAGAATTCATTCGTATCCTGTTAAATGTTGTTATTTATACTATTGAAACTGGTCATTTAAATGATGCAAAGTGGTTCCTTAGTTATATTGATGAAATCCCCAATAATACCCATTTTTATTTCGAGAAAACAAAACATTTATTCTTAAAAGGGATTTATCAAATCGAGAAAAACCAGCTAAACAAGGGAATAAAAAATGCAGAAAAAGCTATTGAAATTATAGGTATTTTAGAAAATGCAAATATACAAAATAATCATAAGCTGTTTCTCAAGAAATTCATCTAGTTTAGTCATTATAAGCTTACTACTATATCTTTCTCAATAAAAAGTTTTCAATGACTAGGTAATCCAGCTCACTTTTATTGAAGCATGCAATAGCATCATAAGGCGTTTCAACAATTGGCATTCCATCCAAATTAAAAGATGTATTGATGACTAAATAGACACCTGTTAATTTTCCGAATTGTTCAATTAATCTATAATACATATGATTATCTTGCTTATTAACAGTTTGTAACCTAGCAGTCCCATCAACATGAACCACTCCACTGATGTTTTTAATTTGCTCTTTTTTTACATTTGCAGTAAACATCATTGATGGGCTCTCTATTGAAAAGTTTTCAAAGTAATCTTGTGTTTTTTCAATTAGTACACTGGGTGCAAAGGGACGAAACGCTTCCCGTTTTTTTATTTCCAAATTCAACCGATTAACTACAAGTTTATCGCGAGGATCTCCCAGAATACTTCGATTACCTAAAGCTCTTGGACCAAATTCACTTGCTCCTTGGAACCAAGCTATTACATTTCCCTCTGCAATGAGTTTAGCTGCGATATTACAAGGATCTTCAACCTCACTAAAATGAAGATTGGAAAACTCCTTCAGTATTGTTTGAATTTCATTAGCTGTCACAGTATATTTCTTCCCTGAATATAAAGGCACTTCAAATTTTATTTGATTAAAGTTTGCTTTCTCTCTTGGAGAATTCACTATCGCATATATTGCATTCCCAATACACAAGCCCTGATCTTGGGGTGCATTCGGAATATATACATTTTTTACTCTTTCAATATTTAATAAAGCTGAATTGGTTGGGCAATTTAAGGCAACTCCCCCACCTACACATACATGCTCCAGATTATATTGTTCTGTTAGTTTTTCTACTTTTACAGTAGTCCACTTTTCAAGTTGTTTTTGAACATATTGCGCTAAATCTGCATGCATTTGTCTTAAAGGATCCGTTTTTTTTCTAGGTTCTGGAATCGTTACACCTAATTTTTTAAATAAAGTCTTCATATCTTTTTCAGTGTTACCTGTATCGGGAATAGTACAATGAATATTCCCATCATAATCTTTTATATAAGCATCCCCTAAGCTTAATAAGTTATCGCTACCAAATGATGCTAAACCCATTGTTTTTCCAGCATTATGGTAATTACCCATTCCTAGATATCGCGTGAAT
This sequence comes from Cytobacillus sp. FSL K6-0265, assembly GCF_038003465.1. NCBI lineage: Bacteria > Bacillati > Bacillota > Bacilli > Caryophanales > Bacillaceae > Cytobacillus > Cytobacillus sp. FSL K6-0265. Next base: position 173,490 of record NZ_JBBOPE010000001.1, read on the forward strand.
TTATTGTATAGTTTTCCAAACCCTAATCCCTGTGGATACTCAAAGTCTCGATCAATTAATTCAATTTCTCCATTTCTAGCTAAATAATACGAATTTCTTTCACATGAATTTTCAAACATATGAGGTGACTTCTTTTCACCAATAATTTGCCCTTCATTATCATTAACTACAATCAAAGCTTCTTTAAAACCACTAGAATAAAAAGCAGCATAAGCATGAGACAAATGATGACTTGGGACAATAATTAATTTTTGATGAGATTGAATAGATAGTTCATTCTGTATATATTCGATAAGAAACTTAGGAACATTTAATGATACTCCGTAGAAACTAACCGCGAATTGATCAACATCTTGCAAGCTCTTTCCACTAGCCTCTAATACATATTCTAAAGATTTTTTAAATCCTCCATCATATTTTTTATATGTTAAGCGTTCTTCTGTAATCGCGAATAATAATTTATCATCCTCAAAAAGGCAAACTCCTCCACCATCAACAGATCTTATTTCGTTGTTTTCATCAACAATACATGCATTTAACCCAACAGTAATCATTAAAACTCCACCTTAAACTTAAATTAATTTTTTTCCAAAAACACTTCTTCTAAATTTATACTTTTAGAATTTAATTTACTAAATTTAAATAACATGGTTGCTGCTATGCAAATACCAACCAGAGTCACAAAAATAGATTTATGAATGCCCGAAGATGCCATTCCCACAATAATTGTAATGCTAATAGGTGTCGCAATTTGTTCTATAAATTGGAAAATGGAGTTCACACGAGCTAGATACTCCTGTGGACAGTATGATTGAATAATTGAATTTCTACTAATTGAATAAATGATTGACCCTAAACTAATCATGAAAAGAGAAATTGGAATGAACCACCAACCAGGAAGAAGTAGTAAAGTCAAGCCTGCTAACATACATAAAAATCCTATATAAATTAAATTTCCTAAATTTTTCTTTTTCATTTTACTAATAACTAATGTTCCGAGAAAGAGTCCTATACCAGAAGTTGCTACTATAAATCCTATATTAGAATCCTGAAATAAATAGAATTCTTTCAAATAAAAAATAACTAAGGTAGAGACAGGGGCTACAGAAAAAATCAATAAAAAGGAAGATACCAAAAAGATTCTTAAAGTTCTAGTGGCCATAGCGATCTTTAAACCTTCCACCAAATCTTTAGTAAAAGTTTTATTTTGACCAATTACTTTTTCCTTATCTGGAATTCGAACTAAATATAAAAAGAAAATCATCATAATAAAAGATAAGGCATTTAATATAATCAAACTCATTGGGGAAAATATAGTCAACAACCCGCCTCCAATTATTGGCCCTGTAATCATCGAAGAAGTCCATACAGTAGCGAAACCAGCATTTGCCTCTAATTTTTGTGTGGGATATAGTAAGGGGATAATTGAAAATTGGGCAGATCTTGCAAACAAGTTTGCAGTATTTACTAGAAATCCAATTACCAGTACCAACATAGCACTTAGTAATGTTAAATATTCCAAAATAGGAATTAAACTAACTAATATAAACTGTATTGCATAAGAAGTAAATAAAATCGTTCGAGGGTTTAATCGATCTACCCAAGTGCCGATTAAAGGACCCATTATTATTTTAGGAAGTTGTGTAAAAATAACAGAGGCTCCCATCAGGGATAAAGAATTCGTTCTATGATAAATAAACAATGGTAACGCTAAATCAAAAAAAGCGTTTCCCAATGAATTAAATAAGGTTCCGGATGCATATGTTGTAAATTTAGAATTTTTCCAAATTGACTTACTATTGTCCATATTTTTACTCCTATACATAATCTAGTAATAGTAATAAAGGGAGGGATGCCCTCCCTTTATGTAAGATATTAGAAAATCAAAATAAATTCCTAATTGTCTACCCAATCAATGGGTTATCTTTATTAGTTACAAAATACACAAGAGCGACCTTCGATATTAGTAACTTTACGGATTTTCAACATACTATCACCTCCTTTCAATGAGATTTTGTAGTTTCATAACTTAATAGCAATAATAACTCCAAAATTTAAATACTTACTGATTGTTGATACTTTTGAAAAACCGACTTTTCTTAACAAGTTTTTATTCTCTATCTCAGTAAATGGTATTAAAACATTCTCTAATTCTTCTCTCTTTCTTGAAATCTCCAACTTGGAATAGTTTTTTTGTTGTTTATAATCGTAATATAAATCTATATAATTTCGTGTGAATAAAGAATCCTCTTCTAGTAATTTTTCATAGAGAATAACGAATCCATTTTGCGGCAAACTATTGTATAATTTTTTTAACAAATCTTCTCTTTCCATAGGTCGTATAAACTGTAATGTAAGGTTTAAAATAAAACATCCTGGATCTATAAAAGAGTTAATAGTTGTTAAATCTTTCTGTATAAAATGAATTGTTTGAGGACTTTTAGCCATTTCTTTAACTTTTTCATTCGCCTTAAATAACATCGATTCAGAATTATCTATTCCATAAAACTTTGTATTAGTTTTATTTAGCAGGTTGTTCAATAGAATTAACGTTGTTCCCGTGGCACAACCTAAATCATAAATATTTGTATTTTTCACCAAATGTTTAACAATATATTGAACAATTAAATTTTGAAATTCCTTATATAAAGGCACACTACGATTAACCATATCATCAAAAACTAAACTAACACTTTCATTAAACGAAAAATCTTCTACCTTAGTTTTTTTAAAATAAATCGTATCTAAATCCATAGCATTTACTCCTTTTTTAATACAAATGTTTGAAAATAAGGAATATGACTGCATTTTGCAAATAAAATCGGATGTGTTTCAGCAACAATATTTGGGGGTTGGGGTTCAAATAATCCTACTACTTTAAATCCAGCTTGGACAAATGTTTGGAAATATGTTTCTGTAGTTCGATGATAACTTTCTATAGATGAAATTACCGTCTCGCCATCTTTGTTTTCTCTTGATTTTGTAATTACCCCTTCTGTAAAATAATTCTGCAATGAAAAATCTTCATAATTCCATCGTCCATTATAATACTCCTTCTTCCAAACACCTCCGTCTTTAATAGGATGCGGGATTGTAACTATTAAAGTTCCATTTTCAGTTAATAATCCTTTGAATTTTGAAAGCCTTGGTCCTATGTCTTCGATATAGTCTAAAACGTTATTACAAATAACATAATTGAACTTATCCTCAATGTTTAAATTGACAATATCCCCATGTAATATTTCAATCTCTTTTAACTCTAATGTTTTGACTTTATTATTTACTATTTCAAGCATCTCTTCAGAAATATCATTGGCTACTATAGTTGCTCCTTTTTGTGCAAAATGAATAGCTTGTTCTCCAGTTGCACAGCCAATATCCAATATTTTTGTATTAGGTAATACTTTAATCAATTTATCCATCATCGAATCAAGTAATATGCTGTTAAATGAATCATTTTCTCTTTCGTTTACATAAACATCTGTCAACGAACTTTCTTGAAAACTAGAGTCCGAATTTTCTGTATGATGAGCGAAATGCCCACACCTTTTACAATTTTCATTTTTAGTAAATACTTCTTCATAAATTTTATAGTTCTGTGAATTGATAAGAAGGCGAGTACCTTCCGTCTTTCTTTCGACTCCAATCAAATATCTAATTACTTCATTTGCTTGTACCGCAGCAACCATTGAGTTTAAAGGTCCATAACTTGGCGCTTGAAAACTTTTATTTAAATTACTTGGCAATTCTTGACCATTATCCAAAAATTTATATAGATCTCCATCATTCTTATAACATTCATAGCAGGCAGTTTTTCCCGGAATGACCATAGGTCCAATAGCTCCATATGAATCAATATATCCTGCATTACTATATGCAAACCCATGCTTCATCGCAGCTGAATTAATCCATTCGTGAATTTCTGCTGGAGAATCAGCAGACAGAATAATAATGTCACACTCATTAAAATATTTATCAAATATTTCCACATCGGAAATAGACTCTAATATTGGAACAAGTTCAATTTCTGAATTAATTAGTGCTAATTGCTTAGCAGCTTGTTCAACTTTGAAATTATTAACATGCTCTTCATGATATAAAAACTGTCGAGTTAAATTACTTATTTCAATAGTATCTCCATCCGAGAATATCAGTTTACCAATGCCGGCTCCTGCCAAATTCATTGCTATATTTGTCCCGATACCTCCCATTCCAACTAACCCTACAGTTTTATTCGCCAAGATTTCCTGTGCATTAATAGGAGCATCAATTAAATCAAAATAAAGAGAATGTCTAGAATAACGATTATCCAAATCAAACTTTTTACTTGAAATAATTTTATTTTCAATTAATTCTTCCACTAAATTACGAGCTTCTATTTCGGATAAACTAGAGTTACTTGTAATGAATTTAAAGCTGTCTTCTAATGTTCTTGGATTAGAAAAGTACTTCAAAATATTCCCGAGGTAATAGGGAGCTTCTTCAATTACTTGCGCTTTTGGAGGCATAGTACCAATTAATATTCTGTCTTTCACTTGATATATAGTATCATGCTTTTGGACGTTGTAGTGAGTTGTCATGATTAATCTCCTTACTCCATGTATTTCATATTCACTTGAATTTATACAAATTATATTAAATATTTATACATTTTATATAAAAGTTTCATATAATTTCTGAATTTAAATTTTTTTAGAATAAAATGGAATATATTACTTTTTTTATGGTTTTAAAGTAAGCGTAATAATCCCCACCTTAACCAAATAGGGTAGTGACAGCTTCGCTGGTACTACCCCATATAGTATATAGAAAGCTAGAAAACTATTTAAATTTTTCAGTGTCCAGAAATTGATGAGTTTTTGAACGAATATCAACAGGGGCATTGTCAGAATGGAAATAATTGGTTGAATTAAATCTATTTGGTATAATTAATTAAACAAACAAATCATTAAGGAGAGAATGAATTAACATGAAACGAATTAATTACTCGATACAGTTAGTAAATCTGATGGAGTCTGTATCGAGTTTAACCTAAGTATCTATCAGTTAACTGTATCGTCCACATCTAAAATATGAAATAATGGAGGAATAGTTATTATGAATACAAATTTAAAATTATTAAAAAAAGAATGGCTAAGATATGAAAAAATAAAATTTGAAGGTTGGGATTTTTCTTATATAGATGACAGTTGGGAAAATGAAACTCTCCCGTGGAATTATGCAGAAATCGTAAACAAATATTTGTCCTCAGATTTGGAATTACTCGATATGGGCACTGGGGGAGGCGAATTTCTTCTTTCCTTAAATCATCCTTATGAAAAAACTTCGGTAACAGAAGGCTGGCAACCTAATATTGAACTTTTAAAAAGAAAATTGGTTCCTTTAGGAATAAAACTAGCTTCGATTGGCGTCGATGATATAATTGATTATGTTGACAATAGTTTTGATATTATTATCAATAGACATGAATCATTCAATGTTAAAGAGATAAAAAGAGTCCTAAAACCCAATGGTGTATTCATTACTCAACAGGTAGGGGTAGTACCAGCGAAGCTGACACCACCCCTTATGGCTGTTTTTTTTATGTTTTTTTAAAATTTTTCACTACTTTTCTGCACAGAAATTGCTGTTTTTTATTAAAAATCAGCGATTTTTTTGATTTTCACGGCCATAAATCTCTATTTTCTACTTTTGTTATAACGTAATTTAGTTGAAATATTTCAAGCAACCCATAAAGAAAAGGAGAGATTTTATATGCAAGAAACGATTTATGAGGTAGTAAAGATCAAGCAAGAGATTGTCAACTCGGACCGTCCAGTTATCAAGGTTACAGGGGTGGAAGATGTGGTTGATTTCATTGTCAGTGAAATTGGTTTCGAAGATAGAAAAGTGTGTTTAGCATTAATGCTAAATACAAAATTAGAGGTGATTGCTACGCATCGTTATAGTGTAGGTTCATTGGACTCCAGTATTGTTCATCCGAGAGAAGCACTGAAGACAGCCATTTTAAATAATGCATGTGGCGTGATATTGTGCCATCAGAATACATCAGGTGCGATGGATGTCAGTAAGGATGACTACCTGGTGTATGAACGAATGAAAGAGGCTTGTTACATCGTAGGAATTGATCTACTTGATTACCTTATTGTCACGCACAAAAGCGAATATCGGAGTCTGAGAGAAATAGGAGACTTAGAACGTAGAACGATATTGAATAAATGAGGCTCAGTTAGGGGTACTGTCAGGAAAATGCAGGCAGGTTAGTGGAAGAAGGCCAAACATAATAAATGTTCTTCGTCCCTTTTTATCTGAAAGCCAGAAAAATAAAGGAGCCGAAAAAGCATATGTAACCGCAAAAACAGTTACCATCCATCCTGTCGTCTCTGGACTAACTATACATGCTTAGCATATAATATCCGCGTTTAGTCGGCAGGACCCCATCAAGAGATTCTCAGGTTTATTTGCTCTCAGTTAATGCCTAATCCTCTCTAGAAACTCTATATTAGTTGTAATTTGTTATGTTTTTTGACCTTCGTTATTAAGCTTGTTTGAAAAAATATTTTGCCAGCTTCTATGAGCATCCATGTGTGTATTAACAAGTGTTTTAAAGTCTTCAATTGCCTCTCTATTGCTATATAGTGGAGCCTTATTAGTAATCATATAAATAGACCTATGGGGGGGATCATCAATAAACGGAATAATATAAATATCATCAAATTTTCCGGTTAGTGAGTATGCAGCACTTATCGGAACAATTAGCCATGAATCCTGATCAAGTATATCAAAAGACAATAAAGTGGAGTCAGTAATTAATTTAGGGTTTAAGCCTTGTGAGAAATATTTATTATGCCATTTTAAGTATTGATCCCCCCAATTTAAAAAGATCTGCTTCTCTGGATTTAATTCTTTTGGATCAACCGACTTTAAATTGAACAATTTATTGCATTTGGATACTAAAACCATATTCTCATCCAAAATTGGTCTACATTCGATTTGATTCATAGGGATATGATGCAAAACAAAGCCAACATCAATTGTTCTAGCCGCTATCTGCTCATAAATTTCATCTGTATGCTGGGTTTTTATCGTTAATTGAACATTGGGGCTTTTAAAAATTTCCTTATAAATATCTCTAAACAAGTAATTGTTTACACTGTCTACCACTCCAATGGATACTGTTTTTCTTAAGGAAGAGGAACTAAAGTTATTAATTTTATCATTTATGTTTTCCCAGTCAAGTGCAATGGACATAAAGGCTTTCCCATGAGCGGTTAATTTAATATGTTTAAACCCTCTATCCCTTTCAACCAGCATAACACCCAGTTCATCTTCTAGTGCCTTCAAACGGTAGCTAACAGCAGACTGAGACAAATAAAGCTTTTCTGCAGTTTTAGTTACATTCAATGTCTTTGCCAAGACGGCAAAAGTTTCAATTAATTTATAGTTCACAAAAATCAACCCTCTTAAAGTAATTACAAATCAATTTAATTATACCATGTACTTTAATCGAATTTTTTGATAATTAACATAGAAAACATTCGTTTTTAATTATTGTAAGCGGTTGCTAAAATTTAAATAGATTTTCGATTGAAAAAAAGATGAAAGATCGGAAATTAATTAAGTATTAAGGGAGATATTAGAATGAATAATTTTCAGAGATGTTATGAGAGACCCAACAAGATTTGGATTAATAAGTTTTCTCATATCCCCACCCCTGTGATTGGAGATGTAATGGGAAGACAGAATATTATGGATGCCAGAATTAGGCCGACATGGACTGGGGCGAGATTGGTTGGTCCAGCGTTAACCATCATGACTTATCCATCAGATAATCTTATGATTCATGTTGGGGTCAGCCTCGCTCAAGAAGGTGATATACTGATCGTTGATGCTGGGAATTATCAAAACGCTGGCTTATGGGGGGAAATCTTAACTATTAATGCTATTCACCGTAAAGTGAAAGGCCTTGTAATAGATGGAGCAGTAAGAGATGTAAAAGAAATTGAGGAATTGCAGTTCCCGATGTTTGCATCAGGCATCAACGCTAGGGGGGGCTACAAGAGCAATCCGGGTAAGGTGAACGTTCCTGTATCCTGTGGAGGAGTCGCGGTTTGCTCAGGAGATTTAATTGTTGCGGATGAAAACGGAGTAGCGGTTATTCCAAGAGATGATATTGAAAACATTTACGAGGAATGTATAAAGAAAATGCGTTCTGAAAAAAAAATCATTGAACAGTTAAAGGAAGGAAAAGATACGTTTGAAATTATGAATATGCAAGAAACTTTAGAAAAACTTGGTATCAAAATTTATGAATAGTGAGGTGATATAATTGTCAATCTCTTTAGATCTCGCTCAATCTCTAGCATTAGCGGTCTTTGTTTTACTTGTTGGCAGTGTGTTAAAGAAGAGGATTGGTTTTTTAAAGAAATATTTCATTCCCACTCCTGTTATAGGAGGGCTACTTTTTGCCATCATCATGTTAGTCGGTCATCAAACGCAATCTTTTAGTGTGGTGCTTGATCAATCATTAAGCGGATTACTTCTGATTGCATTCTTTACAGCAACTGGTTTTTCATTCAGTGTGAAAGATTTAAAGAAAACAGGAATCATCGGGTTGAAATTAGCACTGTTAGTTATAGTTTTAGTAATATTACAAAATGCACTAGTTCCTCTAATTTCTCCCCTTGCCGGAATAGAACCTTTATTAGGACTAACGATGGCATCAATGTCGATGGCAGGTGGCCCTGGAACAGCAGCGGCGTTTGGTCCGACATTGGAGGGTATGGGTATTGAGAACGCTACGTTGGTGGGACTTTCTGCTGCCACTTTCGGTTTAGTAATGGGCAGTATTATAGGTGGACCAGTTGCAAAATATTTAATTAAAAAAAATAAATTATCTTCAAAAGATGTTAATGAGACAATCGAACTTGACCCTTCCAGCAAATTGAATGATTTAAATGATAAGTCATTAATGAATGGCTCATTTGTTATCCTTATTTCAATGGGGCTTGGAACATTGTTGGTAATGTTGTTAAACCTTACTGGATTTACTTGGCCGGACTACGTTGGAGGGCTATTTGTAGCTGCAATTTTACGAAATATTTTTGATTCAATGAATATATCAATAAGTTTAAAATCAGTAAATATTATTGGGGCTATTGCATTGAACTTATTCCTCGCCCTCACGATAATGGATTTAGAAGTATGGAATCTTTTAAATCTTGCCGTACCGATGATTATTGTATTAGCTATTCAAACCATTTTCATGATGATATTTGCTATTTTTGTCATATATAAGGTTATGGGGAAAAATTATGGTGCTGCCGTTATGGCCTCCGGGATGAGCGGTGTGGGTTTAGGTTCTACTCCCAATGCGGTCGCAAACATGGAGGCGGTTATTGAAGAAAATGGTCCGTCACCTAACTCAATGATTATTCTACCTGTCGTGGTAGCCGTCTTTTTGAGTGCGCTTAACCCTATTCTCATTACTATATTTATTAATATTCTATAAAGCGGTTTCTAAGGGCTAATATAAAGGTAGTTATTATGGCTGCTTAACAAATAAAGTATAGAAAGGCAGTTGAAAATGAAAATCTTTTTAAATGAATATATACATCCAACAGCCGTTGATAAATTAAAGAAGCATGCCGAAATTGTATCCGACTTTAAAAATGCAGAGGAAATCGACGCCATTATTTTAAGAACAACGAATGTCTCACGAGAGATTATTGAAAAAGCAAGCAATTTAAAAGTCATCGGAAAACATGGTGTAGGCTATGACACTATTGATATCAACGCAGCAAAAGATTATGGGGTGAAAGTTGTATATACTCCTAAAGCAAATGTTCAATCTGTAGCAGAATTGATCGTGGCATTAATGACAAATGTAGCTAGAAACACTTCCATTGCTTTTGAAAAAGTAAGGAAAAGTGAGGTGAAAACAATTGCACCTAAAGAATTGATAGGTGTGGAGTTACAAGGAAAAACATTAGGGTTAGTAGGTATAGGAAATATTGCTTTAGGTGCTGCAGATATTTTAAAAAATGGTTATAAAATGAAAGTTATTGGTTATGATCCATATGTATCAGAAGAAAAATGCCAGGATTTAGGTATTAACAAGTGCGAGAACCTGGAGGCCATGCTTGGAGAAGCAGATTTTATAAATATCAGTGTACCTTTAACTGACAGTACGAGGAAAATGATAGATTTAGAAAAGTTAAAATGTTGTAAGCCTAACGCAATTATAGTTAACACTGCTAGAGGTGGAGTAATTGATGAGGAGGCTCTATATTATGCCTTGAAAACGGGAATAATTAGAGCAGCTGCAAGTGACGTTTTTATTCAAGAGCCACCAACTGCTGAGAATCCCCTGACACAACTTGATAACTTTGTACCCACACCACATCTTGGTGCATGTACGGAAGAGGCGATGATTCGAATGGGGATGACAGTAGTAGATGAAGTCTTAGCAGTTTTAAAAGGGGAAGAGCCTCGATACCCAGTAGTTTAAAGGGAGAGTTGCTATATTAAAACGAAATGCACTCATAAATGCTTTAGTTGAATAAGAATAACTAAAAAAGTCGATTCCTTGAGATGGAAATCGGCTTTTTTAATGGGTGACTTTTCCTTAGCGTTGTAAATCCGCATTTGCCTAACAGCACCCCTTAATGGACTATTTCGGGATTGTTCATCCATTCAATTAGTTTCGATCACTTTGTGGTGGCAAAACTTCACTATTAAACTCCAGATCAAGATTTAGTAGAATTTTATCGGCCTTATGAAGTTTGTTAAGGTCTTGCTCCGAAATAGCATCCTGTATTAGCTGATTGGATAGGTTTAGTCTATCCTTAATAGACTGTGATGCATTTCGTTTCTCGGCGAGTTCGATTACTCCGTTCATATACGTTTCTATATTTTCAATTCTTCCTTTTACGTCTGAAAAACTTGAAGTGTTTTCAAGAGAAGCATTTAGGATCATAGTAGGGGAAAAGCTTCGCAAAACTTTCTTTAAAATATACACTAAATTTTTATATAAACACTATTTTGCAAGTGTTTTGTAAATATTCTAACCCAACATATTTAATTACCGATTTACTCTTTTTTAATTCTTAATCTAAAATTAGCAATCTATATCAAAATTCAAATCAAGGTTTTATATATAATTGAATTAGTTAAAAAAATCTAAGAAGGGGTTGGTGGATATTGTTGCATAATCATAAAATAAAAGGGTGGATTCTCACAGGTAGTAACCCAGAATTATATAATTTAAGTATAGATTCTAATACTATATTTTCTAGTAAACCATCAGCCTTAATTTCTTCATTAGAAATAAGGGAAAATAATCACTTTGCCACTATGATGCAAAGCTTTAAATCAGATAAGTATAAAGGTAAAAGGGTTGAGTTTTCTTTTTATTTTAAAACTGAAAATGTGGACAGTTGTAGTGCCTTTTTTTGCATAAATGATAATATGGAAAATATTGTAAAATGGGGCGACTTAAATAAAAACGAGATAAAAGGATCGAATGATTGGGGGAAATATTCTATTGTATTAGATGTACCAATAAACAGTATTTCAATAGATATTGGATTTATTCTCTATGGTGAAGGGAAGTTATGGATTAATACGGCTCAATTAAGTGAAGTAACTAACAAATATTCTTCTACCCATACCAATGGTAGACCCAACCTATCAACTAAACCTATTAATTTGAACTTTTGTGAATAGTATTTTTATGAAATGAAGCATTTTACACTTATCATTTTCCTCAGATTTAATAAAGTTAGATTTATAATTTTTTACATGATACAGACAGAAGAACTGTCTGTATCATACATTAATACAATTTAGAAATATCATTCCATGTTACTAATATCATAAGTGTTATCAACAGTAGAAAACCTACTACCTGAAAAACACCCTCTAATTTTGGGTCTACTTTTTTACCTCTGATGAATTCTAATGATAAAAAGGTAATTTTCCCACCATCTAAGGCTGGGATTGGGAGTAGATTGAAAACTCCAAGATTAAGGCTTAAAAATGCAGTGAAATTTATTATATTATATAATCCAGAATCAGCTACTTCTTCGGTAACTTTGTAGATTCCTACAGGACCACTTAAGCTATCCAAGGAAAAACCTCCAAAAAGGATTTCTTTTATCGCAATCAATAACTGTGTAACAAGGCTTATAGTTTGTTCAAATCCATATTCTATTGAACCAAATAATGATTTATCTAATTGAGATATAATTCCAATATAGCCACTTTTAATAACTTCCTCCCCCACTTTGTTAGAAGTTTCCCCTATAGTTAGCAAGATATTTTTTTCTTGTTTATTGCGATTTATGGTAATTGTAACAGACTCACCAGGGTGAGTAGCTATAAAGCTTTGAATATCACTCCATTTAGTCATTTGCACCCCATCAATACTAAGAATTATATCTCCCTTTTGTATTAATGCTTCTTCAGCAGGTGAACCGTCCTCTACTTCTCTGACTTCATTAGAAGGGATGCCATATATTAAACTACTTATACAAAATAATGCCAAAGTAAGAACAAAATTCATTAAAGGGCCAGCTAGGATAGTTAAAAACCTATTTTTTAAAGGTTTATTAGAAAATCTTTTGTTTGCTGGAGCAATTAGTAATTTTTCGTTGTTTGAATTGATAATTGTATTCGTAGTACAATGAAATATTTCTTCCATATTTGTATTCTCATCAATAGCTGTTATCATTAGATCTTTCTCTAAATCAATTTCTTTAATATGTACCATTTTTAGGTTTTGTGAATTAGAGAAATTATCTACGACAATTTCCTTAACCCTACCACTAGGGTCTAAATCCAGCCCTATTCTTTGTCCAGTTTTGAAGTCTTCTTCTGAAATATCATGTTCTCCTGCCATTGCTACATATCCACCAAGAGGTAGCAGTCTGAAGGTATAGAGTGTTTCTCCTTTCCTCATAACAAATAATTTAGGACCAAAACCGATAGCGAATTCTCTACACATTATTCCAGATTTTTTAGCAACAACAAAATGACCTAATTCATGAACAAAAACTACTAACGAAAAAATTAGTAAAAAATATAAAATAGTTGTCATTTATGCACCTCGCAAATTGTAATTAGCATCAGTTATTTTAGATATTCTGAATAAATTCCAATTCCCTTAAAGAGGTTCGATGTAATTTTACTAAAACCTCTTTAAAATAGATAATTTATAATTCCAAATTGTACCACACGATTGAAAGTATTAATGTATAAATATTGAAAATAGTATAAAAGGTAGGGAGGGGGTGAAATCTGGGATTTTCTTACTATTGTAAAAAATTGAATAATAAGAATATAATGTAAATAGAACCTGCTATGGAACTAATAATTATATTAATGGAGGTTATAATATTGAGTGAACAATTTGATCTAGATATTAAAGTACAAGACATTACACCAAGTGGAGCCGAAGAGCATACATTCACAAGTATTGTTTGTAAATTAATTACTACTGGTTCAGGGTGTTGCCCAGAGAACACGATTGTAGCACCAAGTTGCGATATTTGTTAACATAACATCTCAGTAATTATACTTAACTAACTTTTTCCATAGTAGGTTTGCAAATGAAAAGATGGTGGTGAAATAAATAATGGTATCTCCTATATTAGAAAAAAAGATTCAAACTAACCATGTCGATAATAGTAGATTGTACCAAGCTATGGACTTTTTTATGCTAAGAACCCCACTTCTACCCAGTTATAACTATAATCAATTAAATACTAATGATTTATATAGAGTTTTATGTAGCTATACAGATAATTTAGTAATAAAAGAAGCTCTTCTTTTAGCAAGCCCCTCTTTATACGACTCTTTAGAGTATCTATATAGAAATCCAGAAGAAAAAAAAACAAAACAGTTAATGTCATCACTGTATAGATATATTAACCGTATGTCGACAAGACCTACTCCATTTGGGTTGTTTTCAGGGGTAACTACAGGGGAGTTTTCTCAATATACTCAAATAAATATCGGTGATGTTAAAAAACATAAAAAAAGAAGTAGACCAGATATGGAATGGTTATTAAAATTAATTTTTACAATCGAATTAGATAAATTATTAATAGATGAAATAAAAGTTTCTAAGAATAACTTAGTTACTAAGGTGGGAGCAAGACTTAAGATTCCTTATGCAGTTCGTAACAAAAATAATCAAGAGATTAGTATAAATCTGACTGAACCAGTTGAGTTTATTTTAAATAATTCGGCAGATTGGATACTATTTAAGGACCTGATTGAAAAATTACAAATTAAATATAGAACAATGCCTAAGGAAATGTTAAAAGACTTCGTTTTAGAGTTAATAAATCAGGAAGTCTTACTTACTGAATTACGACCACCGTTACAAACACCATCGCCTTTTGACTATCTTCTTGAACAGTTAAAAAAAATAGATATGGGTCAAAACTACATAAAGGATTTATTGGAAATAAAGAAAATTATTAATGCATATGATAAGCAACCGATAGGTGAAGGTATTCATCATTATAAAAAATTAAAGGACAAAATGCAGTCTTTAATAAAAACAGATAAAGTTTTACAAGTGGATACTTTACTACATACTTCCAATAATCGCTTGAATAAATTCGTAGGTGAAGAATTTGCTATAGCAGCAGAGTGTTTATGGAGTTTGTCTTCTCTTCCTACAAGGCCCTATACCCACCTTCAGGACTATCAAAAAATTTTTGTTGAAAATTACGGTACATATACAGAAGTTCCAATCTTAGAGTTACTATCTGAAGAACTGGGCCTGGGTATTCCGGATGGTTATAAAGATAATAACGTAACACCTAGTAGCATACTTTCAACCCCTATTCAACAAAAGTTATTAGATGTCATACTTCTTGGTATTAAGAATAATGATAAAACCATCTATTTAGAAGATGATTTGGTTAAGGAAGCAAAAAGATTAAAAAAAATAGAAAGTGCTCCAGATTCTTATGAGCTCTATGGGGAGATAATTGCTGAAAGTGCTGATGCCATAGATGCTGGTAACTTCGAAATTATTTTAAGCCCATTGGTTGGGTCGAGAGAAGCAGGGCAAACTTTTGGTAGATTCTTTGATATTATTGATCCCAATGTATTACAAGAGTTTAAAAACACCCATAGTAAATTACAGGATATGATTGGGTATAATTCTGTTTTTGTCGAAGCTTCTTATTTGTCTGCTTCATTACGAACTAATAACTTAACACTAGGTGAAAAGTATAGAGACTACGAGCTTACAATAGGTACAAATAATCTGAATAAAAATAAGAAAATTGATATAAATGATATTTGTGTTGTATCAAGTAGTACACAATTATTTTTCATCTCAAAAAAACTACAAAAAGAAGTTATATTTGTTGGTGGTAATATGTTGAACTATCAGAGCTCACCAGCTATTTATAAATTCATGAGAGAAGTATCAGAATCTAGAATTACTCACTGGAATCCATTAGATAAAAATTTTTTAGTTAACCTACCATATGTTCCAAGAATTAAATACAAAAAAACTATTTTGTCACCAGCAAAATGGAGATTTTCTAAGCAAATATTGGAAAGTGAATCCTTTTTAAATGATTCAGATGAGAAATGGATAAACTCTTTCCAACATTGGAGAAAAAAATGGAAAATACCACGTTATGTTTTTATGACCTATGCTGATAATAGAATATTGCTGGATTTGCAAAACTCATATTCCATATTAGAAATTAAGAATCAAATCAAGAAAACACCTAATATTTCTTTGATCGAAAATATAGTCCTGAATCGTAAAGGGCTTAAAAATGAGTTCGGATGGGTCAAAGATGAAAATAATAAATCATTTACTATGGAATGCGTTGTTCCTCTAGTAAAGAACAACAACAGTATCCCAAAAGCTTCATTAGATGTAGCCAAAATACAACGGTCAGCATCAACAATAAACAAAAAAGAAATTAATAAGTTACCTGGAGAAAATTACTTCTATACAAAATTATATATCCCAAATGAATTACAAGATAAATTTATTATTAATGAACTACAACCTTTTGCATTGGAAATGATTGAAAAAAAAATTATAGAAAATTATTTTTTTATGAGGTATAAGGATACAAAAGATCATTTAAGAATTAGATTTAAAGGAAGTTCAAAATTATTAAATCATACACTTTTTAATGAATTTATCACTTTAGCTAAGCAGTGGTTTAATAATGGAATAATAAAGAAATATTCTATTGATACTTATGAACGAGAAATAAACCGATATGGGGGACCGCAACTTATTGATATTGCGGAAAATTTTTTTTACTACGATAGTTTAGTAACACTAAAAAAAGTTTCCTTGATTAACTCAAAAAAAGTGAAGTTACCTAAAGAAGCAGTAGCAGTAATTAGTATAATTGATTTTTTACATCAGACTGGACTTTCTTATGATGAACAAATCAGTTTTTTAGAAAGATTTGTTTCCAAGGACGACTTTATGGACGAATACAGAAATTACAGAAAGCATCTTGTTAAAATTAGTGATCCATATAATGCATGGGAAGGATTACAAAATGACGATTCAATTAATTCACTGCATGATTGCCTCTTAACTAGGGGAACGGTTCTTAGAAAATACTTTGTGGAAATTGATAGGTTGGAACAATTGGGTGATTCGTGGAATTCGAAATATTCTATATTGAATTCACTCATACACATGCATTGTAACCGATTGATGGGGATAAATAGAAAATTAGAAACTAAAACTTATGCTTTTGCTAGACATACATTATATAGTCAAAGGTATTGGAGAAATAAAAAAAATGGAAAACACTAAATTTTCTATCAAGAGTGTTATTAAATCTTTCATCAATTGGAAAGAAATTTGGATAATATTATTTAAAGCAAATAGAAAATATTTCTTTACAATCTTAACCTTAACAATTTTGTCAGGATTATTTCCGGCAGCAATAATTTTAGCAACAGAACAACTTATTAACTTTATACAATATTCTATCCAGATTGGTGAGTTTGAAACAAGTATATTATTCTCTATTTTTGGTGTATTTGCTTTTTTAACTTTTATTTCAGGAATTTCAAATCTAGTACTTAATGTTTTTCAATCGAATTATCAAAATTTATTAGTAAAGGAAATAAATTTGAAGATAATTGAAAAATCAGTAACACTGCCTTATCAATATTTCGAGGACTCTGAAATATACGATATGATTCAAAGAGCACGAGTAGGTGCTGCAAGTAAACCTTATCAAATTTTTGACAGTATGATTAACGGAAGTAGAAGTTTAATAAGTTTATTATCAGTCATCGGAATTCTTATTTCATGGAAATGGTGGACAATTTTTTTACTTTTATTAATTCCATTACTTTCAACTACATCACTGCTAAAGGTCGGTAATTTATTTTTTCAAGTTAATTATAGAAGGGTGAAAGAGCAACGGAAGCAGAATTATTATCAAAACATACTAACAATGGATAGATATGTTAAGGAGGTTAAATTATTCAACCTTAGTAACTTTATAACAGAACGGTTTAAACTTCTTCAAGATAAGTTCTATGAGCAAGATAAGAAATTATTTTTCAAACGTTTTCGAACAGAGCTTTTATTTACTGCTCTTTCATTATTTATTGTTGTTTATCTACACTATTTAATTATAAATGAAACTTTTAATGGATTGATCGCCATAGGAAGCTTAGTTGCGTATTTTCAAGCAGTTAATAGAGCACAATCTTCTTCCCAAGAATTAGTTGGAACCTTATTTAATATATATCAGAACAATTTGTATGTTAACCAGCTTTTCAAATTCCTACAATTAAATATAGAAAACAATGAACAAGAAAAAATAAAAACACTGGGAAATTATAAGGAGGGCAAAAACCTAGTAGAGAATTGTTCTAACTCCACTTTAGAATTTAAAAACGTCTTTTTTAAATACCCTGGAAATACAGATTATACACTAAAGGATTTAAATTTTATTATTGAAAAAGGTGAATCTATTGCTTTAGTGGGTGAGAACGGATGTGGAAAGTCCACAATTATAAAATTAATAACGCGCCTATATACACCTACTAAAGGAGATATACTATATAATGGAATTTCTATTTCTGAAATCCCTATTAAATCATGGAGTGATATGCTAGGCGCAGTATTTCAAGATTATATTCCTTATGAGTTTCCTGTTTGGGAAAATATAGGGTTTGGCGACTTGAGCAAAATAAATAATATAAAACTAATAGAAAATGCTGCAAATAATTCAGGAGCACACTCCTTTATAGAGAAGTTACCAAAAGGCTATGAGACACAATTAGGAAAATGGTTTGATGATGGTATTCAACTATCTGGCGGACAATGGCAGAGAATAGCAATTGCTAGAGCTTATATGAAAGAGGCTCAAATTTTTCTTCTTGATGAACCTGCTGCAGCGTTAGATCCACTTTCAGAAATGGATGTCTTTAATAAATTGAGGGAACTTTCAAAAGGTAAGATTAGTATTTTTATAACTCATCGATATAGTACAGTGAGACATGCAAATAAAATTATATTTATTGATGGTGGAGAAATTAAGGAATGTGGCACACATGCTGAATTAATTGAATTACAAGGAAGCTATTCAAAATTATACAATACTCAAATTCAAAATTACTTTTCTAAACAGCCATTATAAAGACGAAGGGAGGTATTTTGTGCAACGGACTACAGATATTAATATTTTTATTAACAGTAAGTTACAACAAAACATTCAAGAAATAGTATTTATTATTGCTGAACGTTTGAAAGACCCATATGAAATTGCTAAATTAGGCAAAAGAAAAGATGGAAATCACACCTTTTTTCCAATTACTTTTTCTCATGGATACCCAGGCACAATTGTCTTTTTTACAGAATTGGATAGACAATACCCGAATAATAAATGGGATATTGTAGCTCATGAGCATTTTCTAGCTTTAGAAAAAAATTTAAGAGATACTCCAATTTCTAACATATCTTTATTTACAGGATTGACTGGTATAGCTTTTGCAACCTTTCTAGCTTCTAGAAGAAGAACACGTTATAACAGATTTCTAAACCATTTAGAAGAGTTACTACATAAAAACATTGAAATATTTATTGACCAAGCAACTGAAAGCTGGTTAAAGAATAAGAGTGCAAAAGCTTCCATGTTTGATGTAATTGGTGGACTAACAGGTGTAGGTAGATATCTATTAATGTCAAATCAAAACAATAGACATATAAATCATATAATTAAAATAAGCGAATTCTTAATAAAGTTAACTAATAATATTACGGTCGAGAATAATATAATACCTGGATGGTATGTATCATGCAAAAATCTTGGTTCAACTGATTTAGAGAAAAGATATCCAAAGGGCAACTTAAATTATGGATTGGCACATGGTATTGCTGGCCCACTCTCTTTTTTATCGATTTGTAAGAACGAAGGTATAAATATAAACGGACAAAAAGAAGCTATAGAGTTTATACTAAATTGGTTACAAAGTATTAAAAAACAAGATTTTTTTGGCAATTATTGGAGCGGCAGAATTTCATTAGAAGAGTATACTAATAATACTTTATCGGTAGAAAAAGATTACTCTAGGGAATCGTGGTGTTATGGTAATCCTGGTATATTAAGAGCAATGAATTTAGCAGGAATAGCAACAAACAACAAAAATATCATTGAACAGACAATTAATGATTTCGAAATCATATACAAAAGACCCTATAAAAATTGGGGACTGGAAAGTCCTATAATTTGTCATGGAAAATCAGGCCTTCTCCAAATAACATTAAATATGCTGGAAGATAATCCAAAATGTAAACTTGCTAGTCATTTGCCTAAGTTAACTGAAATGCTAATTAATCAATTTAATAAGGAATCAATCTTTGGTTATCAAGATATTGAACCAACGGCTGAACAACAAGAATATGTAGATAAAGCAGGAATATTAGAAGGTGTTGCAGGAATCGCTTTAACTCTCTTATCATTAATCAAAACAAAGGATACAATCTGGGAATCTTCTTTTTTACTTAAATAATTTATTGGATCTAGATAACGATATATTTTTGTTATCTAGTTTTTTCATATTTATAAAATAAATTTTAAAATTTTATTCGAGGTGTAAAATAAAAATGAAAAAAATTTTGCTTAGTTTTATAATATTTGCATTTACTTTGTTAATTTTGCCAGATGGTAGCGTAGCTAAGGCTGAATTTTTATCAAAATTCACAGTTTTACTTAAAGATGGTCACCAAAAACAATTTATAGAGGAAGTAGAAAAACATTCTCTTGCAGTAAGTTACGAAATAAAAGAACTTGATCTATATCAAATAGAAGGAAAGGAGAAAGATATTATAAATTATTTGAAATCAACAGATGTTATAGATTCATATAATAAGTCCACTTTCTATACTCCAGAGAAATCTTATTTAGATGTAAAAGATACTGTTATTAAAAATAGAATATTAAATAATGACTCACCAAGTACATTATGGCCCCATCAATGGGATATAAATAAAACAACAAATAACGGAAGGAGTTTTGAAATTTCTGAAGGCAGTAAAAATGTAGTTGTTGGAATTGTTGATTCAGGAATTGATGTTGATCATCCTGACATAAAGAATAATATTGTAGAGGGTTCAATTAACTTAGTACCACAAGATGGCTTTAATGGGGATGAACCAAATGAAACAGGTGATATAAATGAAGTGAATGATAAGACAGGACATGGCACATTTGTGGCTGGGCAAATTGCTGCTAATGGAAAACTTAAAGGAGTAGCACCTCAGGTAGGAATTAAGTCATACCGAGTTATAGGAAGCAATAAAAGTGAGTCAATTTGGATAATTAAGGGGATAATTGAGGCTGCAAAAGATCAAGTTGACGTACTAAACATTAGCCTAGGAGAATATTTAGTACAAGGAACAATTAAACATAAAGATGGCTCTATTACTAGCAACAAAGCAGAAATAAAAGCCTATAAAAAAGCAATTAACTTTGCAAAGAAAAACGGAACTATTGTAGTGGCATCATCAGGTAACGATTCACTAAATTTAGACAACAAGAAAGAAGTTCAAGATTATTGGTATAAAAATTTATCAGAAGGGGCAGTAGGATTTACAGGAAAGCTTTTAGCTCTTCCAGCAGCCTTGCCAGGAGTGGTCACAGTTTCTTCAGTTGGTCCCTCAGGAGAATTATCCCTATATTCAAATTACGGTATGTCTACAATTAATATTAGCGCATATGGTGGTGATTTCAGGCTTCTAGAAAAATATGGACCTGATTCCTGGATTAGTGAAAATTGGTTTCGAAATGAAGTTATTCTAGGATTAGCACCAAATGGGGGATATACTTACTCTCTAGGGACTTCATTAGCCGCTCCAAAGGTGTCTGCAGCATTAGCTCTAGTAATAGATTATAAAGAATTTAAAAATCCTAATCAGACTATTAATTACCTGTATAAAAATGGTACAATACAGGGAGATAGAAAACAGGTAGGGCAAGGTATATTAAATGTCTACAATTTATTAAGAAATTAGTTTAAAGTTAAGAAATTTGACAGTGAAAATAGAGAACTTATTGGAGGATTTTCTATGACCCCTGTATTAGTAATTGTTATTATATTAATAACACTCTTAGTTGACTATTTTTATCTTGATTTAAACAGACAAAGGTGGGGATGGTTTAAAGATAGTTCCAAAAAAACAAAAATAACTGTTTTTTCTGTTCTTCTACTAATATTATTTGTTGTATATTTAAGTGGAAATACAAAATATTTTTAATAGTATTTATTTTTATAATTCAGACTTCTAATATCGTTTAGAGGTCTTTTTCCTTGTATGATTTTTTAATAATCAAGGCTACAACTGTTGATATAAAAGGGGTGTTCCAATAACGCATCTACCTACTTACATATTCAATATTTCACTACGTTCTACATCACCTATTTCTCTTAAACTTTTATATTCTTTGTAATGCATCATAAAACTTATGCTATTTAAAATAATTAAAGCGAGTTCGATCTTGTATCAAGAGAACACGCTTTTTTAATTGGGACCTAAGCTCATATTATTTTAGGTCTTCTCCATCGTTATCAATTTTCTTCCTCATATAAACTATCGAGTCGATTACCAACTTCCTGCAAGTTTGGCGTTGTATAAATCATCGTCGTCTTCGGATCATCATGTCCGGCCAGCTGCGTGAGTGTCGTTAGTGGTACATGCTCGGCCGTTTGGTAAAGAAATGTATGTCTGAGCACATGCGGATGAAGCGTTCCTTTTTTAAAACCGCAGCGATCATTTAATCTTGTTAAAATGTCCTGCACATTATGCACACTAATACGATCACCTCGATTAGAGATAAAAACTGCGGGGTGGTTGTCTTCACGTTCACTCAGGTATTCTGTTAATTTTCTTCTGAGCTCTTTCGGTGCGGGTACGGTGCGTGCTTTGTTTCCTTTTCCCGACACTTGAATCGTGCCGGTTCTTTCACGTATATCTATGTGACTTTTGTTCAAGTTCACAAGTTCTGACACACGAAGCCCTGTATAGATAAGTGTGTAAATAAGAGCAACACGCATTTTTCCTCCTTTTTTCCATTCTCCATTAAGTTTACGATTCATCTTTTCAATTTCTCTTTTGATTTTAGCAATATCGACACTATCGACTGATTTTCTTTCCATACTCACGATTTTTTCTTCTGGGTACTCAATCCCGTTCATTCGATCCTGCAAATTGTGATATTTAAGAAAACTTGAAATAATTGAATATTCCTTCTGTCTCGTTGCGATTTTTTTATCTTCCCTTTTCTGGAAATAATAACGGATGTCATATTCTGTTAATCGATTTATGTCTCCGCCACCATCTTCCACAATATTTAGAAAGTTGTGAAGTGTATATTGAAATGTACGAAATGTCGCTCGACTGTCAAATTTTTTATTTTCCATAAATTGTATAATAATAGGATTCACATTTTTTACCACCTTATGTAAAATTCAGAGATTAGATACCACGCAGTTATTTTTCTTCGTTACGAAACAGTCGAATGCGACCTCGTAAAATCGGCAAAATCGATTAACTACGTGGAATCTACAATTCTACGCAGTTTTTATTTTGAGTTTAAATGCAGGGATTTAGATTCGAATTTTGTTTTTCTCTTCATCTTTTGATTTTTGAATAAAAACTCTCGTTGAGGTTGCAAATTTAAAAAATGAAATACTCTCCATCAGTATAAAACAAATCATCATGTGATTAGGTTGCCTCTATTGATATAATTCACTGCTCTTCGGAAGCTCCGGAAGTTCCGAATGGAATGGGATTCGAAACCTCCGAACCAATGATCTGGGCTCAATTGGTCAAAAATATAAAATAATAAGAGTTCTTAAATCTGTTTTCGTAATAAAAGTATGAGTCACATTTAGAAGTCTGTTTCTAAGTTTGAACTATTTATCCAATAATTTCTTGATTCTAGGATACGAGAAAATTTAAATTGTGATTGAGGTAGGACAAAACATATAAGTGACTACTAATTTAGATTGGAAATATGGACTTAGGAGAGCACTTAGTCTAATAGATTCTTATGCTTCAACTAATCTAGGCGTTAGTGTGGATTTAAAATAAAATCGCAATGTTTGTAAAAAAGATGCGATGTTTAAAACAAAGTCGCGATATATATAAGATGCGAAGATTTACCCCTTTGAATACGAATTGTCTAAAGTGGAACTTTATGGTGAAAACAACATAACGATATTCAACAATCGGGCCAGATGGTCGAATAATTCTATAAAATAATACTCAAATTTATGTTAGAGTTAAAATTGAGCATTTTGGAATAATTATCATATTTTTATTTGAAAGGAAAAATATATATGTTAGGTAATGAATTTATAGAAGATTTGTTTACATTATTTAGAATTAAAGAGAGTGAGGATGCATTAAAATATATAAAGTTGTACAAAGCACAAAGAATAGAAGTAATAGGAATTGATAGGGTTTTACAGTTATTTAATGAAATTGAAAACATAACAGAAAATAAATTTACAATTTATTATAAAAACACCGAAGGTAAGGAAGTAGCAGAAGTAGCAGTGTCAAATGATTACTATCAACATCGTAGATTTGTTGATGATGAAGGAATTTATAGAAAGATTGAAGATATTGATAATCAAATTAAATATGAGATGAGTGAAGAAGTCACAGACTACTATATAGTTTGGCTCTATAAAAAAATGTTTGAGAAGTATCCTATTAGGCTAAGAACAGAAATGACACAAAGGATGCATGCGCTTTTAAGCAACAGAAGTAATATGAGATACATAAGATATGAGAGTGATGAAGGTAAGGAAATCACATTATTAAATATTATGCGTAAAGCAGTAAATTGTACTTCTTTAAAAGTAACTAAGCAGCAGGGGTCAAAAATTAATTTAGACGAGGCAATAGACTCATTTAGTTATACGTATATGTGTAATATGGATAGTCCAATAAAAATGTATAGTCTCGAAGAGATCATAGGTATTCCAAATAGGCGGCAAAAGGCACGAAATAATGATTTTGAAGCTCCGAAAAGAAAGTACAATTCTAATTTAATTGACTATTATAACTTAGCAGTTTCTTCTGAAGATCCTTTTATTTCATTTATCTCCTATTACCATATAATTGAATACTATTTTGATGAAGTATATAGAGAACAACAGATAAATACTTTAAGAAACAGTATTACATCTCCAAGATTTAGTTATAAAGATGATAAACAATTATTTAATATAATTGATAAAATAATAAAAGATAATAAATTAGTTAGGGAAAATGGAAGTGGAAACGAACAACAATCACTAAATTACGTATTAAATAAATATATCTATGACTGCGATGAATTCAAACAAAGACTAACTCATGAAGAACTTATTTTTTATCAAAATAATAATGTTTCATTTTCAACAGGTGATGTAATTATTTGGGATAAGGATAAAGATAAAATTTTGAAAGCTATTTCAAATAGAATATATAAAACAAGGAACGCGTTAATTCATAGTAAAAGCTCCAAAAAGGATGTTACATATCACCCTTATTTACACAAAACTGAATTAGAAAAAGAAATCAGTTTAATTAAAACAGTAGCAGAATACATTATAGAAAATGACTCTGTACATTTGGGGTAAATCTTTAGTTGAGTATATTTAACAAACGGGCGCGATTATTGAGCATTATAGGTAGAAGATGATCAAACTTATTTATAAAAACCAAAATTAAATCTGCTAAAGAAGAATCCTTTTTGATCAATCTTTTCTTCAAATGGATTCTTCTTATTTATCGTAAAATAAGGATTTGCGAGGTATTTTGCTAAGACTTTATATCAAAGCTACAGTTAGTCGAAAAAAGTTCTAAAAAGCCTGTATTAATGTTTACTTGGTGATCTGCCATAGAGGCTTTATCTATACGCAATTGATTAATATGCTATTTCAGAATTTTTAACTCATACATTAATTCTAGATACATCATCTTAATTGAAAAATGAAGGGGGCGATTGGGCATGTAGAATTACATATAAAAGAAATAGGAAAGAAGAGGTTATTTCAAACTTTTATCCTTCATCAATTGTTGGAGCAATTTTTAGCCCATCCACCATCTTTTGAAAACAAATATCACATAAATCGAACGAATATGTATTACCATCTCTTTTGTTACCGTATCCGAAGGTGATTGAGAAGGAGGCAAATTCTTCTTCCTGTTCATTTCGATCAAATTCAGTTCCAGTATGATTAATAGTGTCTCCGCATTTATTGCAAATTGTTTTTTCCACTACTTCTTTTTCTATCGTTTCTTTTATTATCTTAAATTTTTTCATGTTTTTATTCTCCCTTCTTTTGTTTTTCACCTTACATTCTACTTTGTATATTAACATAGGCAGTGGTGAAGTATGCTAGAAGCATGGTTATGAATCATAGAAGATAAGTAATTACTGTCCGTCCTTCCAGACAGGAGTACGTACAGATTTTCTTTTCATGTATGTTCGACAAAGCCGTTAGTGTTTGGCTGGAATGCATAGCGGGCGAAGCCCATTGGTCTTCCTGAAATGAAGCAGCAATCCGAACGGATTTCTGCTGGAATGAAGGAGCGATCTTCGAGTAACTAGGAATCTTCGGAGGAAGATGACGATTGAGCACCCACAGGACAAGGAGATCGATGCGAAAGCATCGGTCGACGAAGTAAGGGGGACGGTCAGCTATGCTGACTGACAAATGAGCGTAGCGAGGCTTGTCATACGTCCCCCTTATGCTCTTTCCCCTACTCCGCACCGTAATCCCGCCGCGTATCTCATAGAGCACTCAATCCTTTGCGGCGACTGGCGTTGCGACCTCCCGGGGCGACATCCGACCCGAGTTCCCGAGGAACCCGGCCCGCGATAAACCGCGCCACTATAGCGTTCGCCGATGACCCTCGGCCATCTAACCGACAATACGGCGTATGACGAGTTCCAGGGCGGTTTCCGGCGCGGTTTCTGCCCCGATAGCGACAGCCGAGGGACAGAATTCGGGCCGTGCTACGGGGAGGGATTTCAGCTCACAAGCGCCCAGGGAGCTGTCACGAAATGGGGTAGGGGAAGCTGCCAAACAAATAAGGTCTTGATGATAGAAACGCGTACCGAACGGGGAGCGGATCGTCAGGAAAAGATCCTCGGGAGATTGATCCGGCGTCCGACAGCGTGGACGACGCGAGGCGGTTGTATGTCATAAAATCGTTCTCTGTACGCACAAAGTGCGCGCCAAAGAAGGCAGGAAATACCACCGAGTGGAGGAAGGCTCCGCGCTCGTCGGACGTAGGTTCTTTTAGGGCTTTTCGAGTGGGAAGGAGGGAGCGGTTATACGAGCGGTAGCGAGAGAAGGCAAGAAGGACCACCGACCGACGCGGGACCCGCTCGGAAAGCCCTTGCTGCCCTTGATTAGACTTACTTTTGCGTGAATTCTCAGCGGGAAGCCCGGAGCGGTTATATGAGCGGCAGCGAGAGAGTCCACAAACACCACCGACGGGCGCGGGAACCCGCGCAGAATTCATGCGCTGATCTTTCAGAATAGCTGCCAGAAAGCGGTTTGAGAGGCGCTCTGGTATTTCGATAACTCTACGATCTGTTTAAAAAAAGAGAAAGGATTGTCATGCTCACCGCATATCGTATGGTATACGCATAAGGTTGATGTTCACGAGATGCACACGGCATGTCACATGGCATACGCATAAGATAGATGCACATGAGATACGTATGAAATGGGCACCACATACGACATGGTGTACACACAAAAAAATAGGACTACAATAGATCGCACCATATTTCACTTCGTATATGGTATATCATAAGCGCAATGTTATATGTTTACAGCATGTCACATGGTATGTAACTTCCTATGCTACTTTCCGTATCACATTCTGTTATTAAAAAACTAACGAAACATATAAAATGGCTATCAGTTTAATAAGTCACGTTATCGTTTGTAAGTGCTTGTTGACGTCTTCGAAGCTCTCGCATTTAATTATTCCCTCTCTTGTTTAATTGAAAGAAGTAGGTTGTATTTCTATAAAACTATCAAAATTACCGTAAAAAATAGTATAAGTATACCTTGCGTTATCGTGAGGTATACTCTAATTTTCGTTTAATAATGTGCTCTCTTGGCTCTATTGTCAATATTCAATCGATATTTCTCACTGAGGATTTTTATGTATATATGGAAATTTTTGTAGAGAATAAGAGAGTGTTATGAGAAAATAAAAGAAAAGTTTGAGAAATTGTAGGTGAAAGAAGAACAATGGCTGATTCAATAAAAGCACGCAATTTGGGTGATGATTATCAAATACTTTTCTTTTGGTTAAAAGCATGTGAAATGTTAAGCGACTACTCTAATATAGGTGAGATATCTTATGAGGATTCGGAAATAAAGTCACTGGATGATGTTGTAGTTAGTTATAAAGAACCGATAAAGGATACTAGTGGAAACCTAATATATAAAGAGTATTATCAGGTTAAATATCATGTTGACTATAGAGGGCATATAACAGCTGATAACCTGATGAACCCAAAATTTATTAATGCTACTAAGCATTCTTTTTTAGAAAAGGTTAAAGAGGCATTACCTATTTTAAACAAAGCCAATCAAACAGGCACTGCAATTTTAGTTACCCCCTGGTCAATTCATCCTGATGATGAATTAGCTAAACTTAAAATCATAGATACTAAAGCGGGTCGCTTTAAAGAAGAAACCTTATTTGACGGGAAAACCAAATCGTATGTATCCGACTTGAGGAATAAGTTAAAAGCTCATTTAGGAGTTACCGAAGATAAGGAATTAGGAGATGTTCTAAAACCAATACAAATATGGGGCGGTTTTCATCAATATGAAATATTAGTGAATATGTTAAATGCACAACTTACATCGGTAGGGCTAAAGCCTTATAATCACACACAACGTATTCATCCGTATATCAGTTTGTTGAAAAGACTATTTCAAGAAGGGACAACAACCTTTAATAAGGAAGAATTAATAAAAATTTGTAAGGAAGAGTGCTTGTGGTCAGGTAAGAAAATTATGCTAGCAGAAGAGAGTCCTGTAGGAATAAGGAGTTTCAAATGGAGAGCAGAAAATATGGAAAATGACACTTCTGCAATGATATGTTTACTAGATTATTTTAATGGCCGTTTTCTTAAAGATAAATATAGTTGGAATGAAGATATTAGATTATTAGTAGAAAGTTTTATAGAGAGGCATTTAATTGAAGGCCGTTCTTATTGTATATATCTAGATACACATTCAAGTGTTGCTTATACAGCTGGTTTTTATCTTGATCCAAAGTCGGGTGTAAATGTTGTTCCTATACAGAAGGGGTTAAATGGGAGGGAAATATGGAGAGCAGATTCTAGTGTTCCAAAAGAGCAATACGCTTTTTGGGAAGTCGAGCATGAAATCATTGATGACAATGGAAGTGATATAGTCATAGTAATAGAAATGACCCATTCAGCTATTGATGATGTACAAGAGTATATAAGAAGCAATAATTTATCAATTAAATCGATCGTAAGATTCTATTTTGAAGATGGTCCAAGCTTTAATACAATTCAAGATGGAATACATGCTAGATACCTTGCTAATGCTATTTCTTTAACATTGAATAAACTCCCAAAAGAAGACAGGAAACGCTGCTATCATATTTTTGGTTCAGGACCAAATGGGTTTTGGTTCTTCTTAGGGCAACAATCAAGAAACTTCGGTCGAGTAACATTATACGAATATGACTTTGAATTATCAAAAGAGTATAATAAGACAATTAATTTACCTTAAAAACGAAGGAGCCGACTATTAATGGAAGTTAAAACTTATTTTAATGATTTTTTATCGAATATTAGATTAACAAAAAATCAAGAGAGTAATTTAAAGAGCGGACATAGCACTTTAAGGCAAAGGCTATTAGAAGATGAAGAGATATCTTCCATTATTGTGAGCACTTTCTTACAGGGAAGTTATAGGAGAGCGACAGCTGTTCGACCTAAGAATGGAAATAGGTCTGATGTGGACGTTATAGTCGTTACAAACTTAGATGCTGATGAGTATACTCCTCAAGAAGCGTTAGACCTATTTATCCCTTTTTTAGATAAATATTATGAAGGAAAATACAAAATGCAAGGTAGATCTATTGGAATTGAACTAAGCCATGTTGAGTTAGATTTAGTAATAACTTCTGCTCCCTCAGAGTCCCAAAAGGAGCTATTAACAACAGAAAGTGTGTTGAACTCATTTTCAATAGATGAACTAGAGAACTGGTCTCTTTCTAAATCATGGCGATTTAATAATCAACTAGCTGCTGATGAACCAGCATGGAAAACAGAACCTTTATTAATACCTGATCGAGAAGCTGGTAAGTGGGAAAAAACAGACCCATTAGCTCAGATAAAATGGACCTGGAATAAGAATGCTGATTGTAATAAACATTATGTAAATGTTGTAAAAGCCTTAAAGTGGTGGAAAAAGTTAAACCCTGATCCAAAATACCCAAAGGGTTATCCATTAGAACATTTAGTAGGCACATGTTGCCCAGATGGTATAGATTCAGTTGCCGAAGGTGTAACATTTACTTTAGAAAACATTGTCTCAGAGTATCCGGAAAAGCCGGCTTTAAAAGATCATGGTGTACCAGAGCATGATGTATTTAAACGAATTACTGAAGAAGAATATGAAGAATTCTATGATTTAGTTATGGAAGCTGCTTCACTTGCAAGACAAGCATTGGATAGTACAGATAAAGTAGAAAGTATTGAATTATGGAGAGAGTTATTTGGATCTAAGTTTCCAGAGCCGCCATCAAGTGCGAAAAAATCACAGAACGGATTTACGCCACGAACTGAACAAACTTCATCAGTGTCAGGTGGTAGATTCGGGTGAGTTCAAAGAGAGTTCCAAGTGATTCATTACTAAAGGGCCGTAGAGCGATTGAATTTATAAATGGTATAGAACTAATTAATGATTTAGATTGGCGAGAACCCATCAGTAAATGGGTTCTTCATTGCTGTTTGTACTCAGACGAAATAGAGGCATCAGTTATACCCAGAAGCACGGAATGGTATGTGCTAATCGATGATAATTACCCTATGGGGAGTATTAGTATTTACCCTTCTAAAAAAAATAGTATAAATGTAACTTTCCCACATCAAATGTATAATGGAGAAGGTTACAGTGACCACCCTTGGAGAAGTGGTTTATTATGTCTTGATACAAATGTCAGAACATTAGGGAATCTCGCTCCTAGTGAAGAACCATTTCAAGATGAGATGCGTTTAGCTTGGTATATATCAAGAGCAATAGAATGGTTAATAGCAGCTTCAAGAAATAAACTTACTTTGAAAGATGAACCTTTTGAGATGGTTGACTTTCCAGAATGGTCATCACTAAAGGTAGGGTTTTCTGAGACTACACAATCATTTAGGTTCTGGAATTCAAAAAATATTAAATTTGGGCTCGCCACCTTTTCAATATTGAATTGTGGAATTTTTTTAGTAAGGGGATTCAAACAATTTAATGGTGTATGCTTAAGAAATGTAAATTGGGGATACTATCCAACCGATTTTAAAAGTAATGATCGTATCTTGGGTTCTTGGATACTTTTAAACGAAATGCCTCACTTTAAACCTTGGCAAGCTCCATCGACTTGGGGAGAACTCACCAAAATTTGTAGAGAACAAGGAATTGACCTAGGGAATATAATGAAACAGGTCAAAAAAAAGCAAAGTTATAAAAATAAATTAGTCCACATTCTCTTAATAGGCTTTCCTATTAAAAGAAAAATAAATGAAGAGTTCACAGAAATATTTTGGAAAGGGATTGAAATCCCCCTTTTAAAAGATAATAGTCTCATTCCAAAGATAAATATAAACGGTAATAAAAAAAATAATCACAAAATAAATGTTAATGGTCGAGAAAGAATAAGGTGGATGCGCTCATACAATTGGGCAAAAAAAGCTGTTATGAGTCGTGGAATGTTACCAGAGTCTATCAGTGAATCAAAAATATTAATAATTGGTGCAGGTGCGTTGGGTTCCTCTATTGGGGAGTTACTAACAAGAGCGGGTGTGGAAAAATTGGGGATTATTGATTACGACATTTTAGAAATGGGTAACCTCACTCGACACAATTTGCTAGTAACTGATCTGGGAAGAAGTAAAGTAGAATCATTGGCTAACCGTCTTAATAAAACTTCAGTTCATTCTAAGGTTGCATACTATTCTGGAACTTTAAAAGATGTTATTGAAAATAATATGGGTGAGTTAAAAAAGTATAGAGTGATATTAGATTGCACGGGAGAAGATGAGGTCTTAGAGTACTTACAACAATATCAATGGCCAACGACAAAACAATTTATTTCTATTTCATTAGGATATGGTGGAAAAAGGCTATATACCTTTAGTAATTGCGGTTCAAGCTTCCGATATGACTTATTTAGAAAGGTGATAGATCCTTGGTTACAGGAGGAAAAAAGCTGGTATGAGGAAACAGAGTTACCAAGAGAAGGTCTAGGATGTTGGCATCCACTTTTCCCTGCTAGGATCGATGATGTTTGGATAATGGCTGCAACGGCAGTAAAGAGACTTGAAATAATTTATAGACAAAGACAAAAGCCGTTATTTAGTGTATATGAGCAGAATGACGATAATGGGACGTTTAGTGGATTAGATTTAATTAATAATGAGGTATGTGATGAATAATCTAATTTTTACTGAAAGTAATCAAAGGTTTAAAATAAGTATCCCTAATGAAATATTGATTGAAGTCCAAAAGCTATGTGAATTATCATTTCCAAATGAAACAGGAGGTATTTTAGTTGGCAGCTATTCAGAAGAGTTTAAATGCGCAGATGTTTCTGGAATCATAGTCGCTCCACCAGATTCAAAAAGTGGCCCAACATGGTTTTCACGAGGAACAAATGGAGTAAAAGGGGAATTAGATAGATTGTGGTTCAAAAAAAAGTTTTATATTGGTGAATGGCATTATCACCCGGGTAGTAGTTCAAACCTAAGTTCTCAAGATATTAAACAAATGATAAATATCTCAAATAATGAGAATTATAAGTGTCCTGAACCGATATTATTAATAGTCGGAGGGAAATCTGATTTATGGGAGTATAGCGGTTATGTGTTCCCTAAGGGGAAGCCATTCGTGTATTTAATTAGTGAATAATTATAAATGTGTTGCTTGAAGGAACAGCAACAATGTACTAAACATAAGTAAATATATAATCCAATTATTATAATAAATTAAAAATAAACCTAAAAAATGAGGAATCGTATAAATGTTCCCTATATATAGCCTGCCAGCGTATATATTTTAAATCCCTTTTTTGAATACCCTTTGAATACCCTTTGCCTAAAATAGGTTAAAATCAGACGGAACTCAAAAGAGGAAAAATGCTGATATAATGCGGGTTTTTAAATTCCATAAAATGTAAATTTATCCCACTTCTGAAAGAACGTAAAAAATACGGTCTTAAAGGCGCTCGTCGTGCACCTCAGTTCTCAAAACGTTAATTTTATTATCGTTTCAAGGCTCTCAACCATGGTTGAGGGTCTTTTTTTATGCTACGTGCCCAGCAAGCTGTCAATGGCATATTAGTGACAGTCAACTGGTTGAGAAATTCAACTTAGCATTATTTCAAAGGTTTTTTATTTTTATCAAAGACTTCTCGAGTGAATGTATTTGCCTAAAATCAGTTCTTTCCCCTACTTTTTAAACCGATCCCCAAATCGAGAATACACTAAGCTAAAGATAATAATACCTGTAAATAAAATCAAACCAATGATGAGTAGTAAATTGTTTTGTAGTATATCGCTTACTAACCAGAGTATCATGCTTACTGACAAAGCTAACAACGTTTTTCCATAGAATTTACTCAATGCCTGTTGATCGTATTTTGCTTTCTCCTTTTTGGGTAGTGTGTTAAATCCTGCAATGAGAAACGTTCCTTTTCCATAAAATAAAAACACACCTAAAACAGTAAAACAAAAAATACCAATGCTTAACAATAACATGTGAACACCTCCGGAAAGTGAAGTATTTAATAATACCTACGTTAAAAAAGGCAGATGACATAAATGCACAACATTGCTTTTTAAGATCGATAATGGTTTAAATCATTAGTAAATAAGGGAATGAATATTAAATCGCTCATAAGTATGTACGTTTTTGCTTCTATTTTAGTTTCATTGCAATAAATTGAGGTTTGTCCTAACTACATATCCGTGTAAAAACGAAGTAGTTCAATATCAACAATCACTTAAGGTTGTTTTTTCATGGTTGTTGGTTAAAAAATTTAGAAATTCAATTATTCATTTATTTATTTTTCATTTTTTTATTAATTTTCGTACAAGAAATAAAAAACTTGAACATAAAAATGATAAGAATTTAGTTTTTAAAACATAAAAAGCCATTGTGAATAAGGATTTTTTTGAAAATATATATTAATGTAAGCAATAATATTAGAAAAATAGTTCAATAAGGTAAGTCATCCCTCATATGTTCAATATATAAGAAAATACGGTCATTTATTGATAAGACTATAATGGATTTATTATGCTAACATTTTTTGTGTAAACAAAAAATGAGGAGGGATTATTTGATGAAGTTTAAATTTTTGGGTATAGCTGGTGTTTTATTAGGGGGTATGTTCGTTTCTCAGACAGCTTTTGCAGCTGAGGTCCAGGAACCATTTGAATCTCCTGCTACTGTAGAGTTTGAAATGAATACTACTATCCCTAATGAACCTGGGGGAGAAAAAGATGATGATGGAAATAACAACGATATTATCCCAACTACTCAAGTAGGTCCATTAACTGTTGATGTTGTTCCTAAAGCTGAGTTTGGTATGCACACAGTACCTACACAACAAGAAACTTATGAAGCAAACAATCAACTACCCTACCTACAAGTTACAGAGCAAAGAGGTGCGGATTCAGATGGTTGGAATGTTGCTGTAAAGATGACACAAGGTTTCACGGATGGAACAAATTCTTTTGAGGGATTATTAACTTTCCAAAATGCTACTGTCAAATCTGTTGGTAAAAATAGTTCTAATGCACCTGTTGCAAGTGATATAACTATTACAGATGCTGCTCAAAACATCCTTTCAACTCAAGATGCGGGAGATGGACTAGGCACATGGTTATCTACTTACTACACAGAAAATGAAACGAATGAAAACATTTCATTAACGGTACCGGCTGGTGTAAGTGCTGGGTCTTATGAAGCTGAACTTGAATGGACAATTTCCAGTGGACCAACTGAATAATTTACTGTAATGAAAATACACCATTATATTAGGAGGGTATGAATGTACTCTCTTATTTTTATAGGAGACTATATTTATGCAAAAACTATTAAAAACTTTTTCAAGCCTTTTTCCAATTCTTTTTATAATTGGTATTCCAACAATCATGGTTCAAGCGAATAGTGAAGGGACAACTCAGATCAAAGCAATTATTCCAGATAATCAAATTCAAGATAATATTGGTTATTTTGATCTCATGATGGTTCCTGGGCAAAAACAAACGATTGAAGTTGAATTAGATAATAGTAGTTCTGAAGAGAAGAACTATTTCATTCATATCACTCCTGCAACGACTAGTGATGGAGGCACGATCGATTATTCTAATTTAGAACCTACATTGGACGAGTCCGTTCCGTTTGATTTTCGTGAAATTGCAACTTTAGAAAAAGAGAAATATGTGGTTCCTCCAAACTCTAAGATTCGCGTACCTATCCAATTAAGTATGCCTGAGGAGGCATTTGAAGGTCGATTATTGGGCGGCATTTATAGTTATGTTGAAAGTGATGATGAAGAATCAATGGATGAAGCGTTACAGGTGAAAAATAAAGTATCTAATAGTATTGCTATTGTATTAAGAGTTGGTGATTCCCCGGTTACTCCAAATCTTGTCTTGAAACAGATTTTTGCTGATTCTAGAAATACTTTTCCTATAATTGAAGTAAATCTTCAAAATCCAACTCCTACAATAATAGGTGGCCTTTCAATAGATTCAACAGTTTACTATGAAGATAATCTATATATTGAAAATCATTCAGAAAATATGATCATGGCACCAAATTCCAATTTTGATTATGGCCTTCCCCTTGATGGTCAAGAAATTCAACCAGGAAATTATCGATTAGAAATGACTGCTAGTTCAGGAGAACATACTTGGGAGTTTTCTGAAGAGTTTGCTATTGATAGTCAGACGGCAAATCACCTAAACGAGAATATTGTCTTTGAGGTAGAAAAGGATAATCATTATCTCTACTATATTATTTTTGGGTTAATCATTTTAATAGTGATGATTTTGTTGGTTTTTTTTATAAAAAAATACAAAAAAAGTGAATCAGAGAAACAATGATCGTGCCATCCTTTTTAGAGTATAAAAATCTAATCTGAAATGGAGGGGATATTCACGTGAGAAAACAACGTTTAACTCCAAAGAGGAAAAGAAAGAGATCGTTAATTCATTACTCTAAAATTGGTATTGTTGCCATTGTTATTGTCCTTTTGTTGCAACAAATGAATGCATTAGGTTATTTTAATGTTCATTTCACCTCTGCGGAAGAAACAATTAATCTTCAAATCACAAAAAGTGAATTGCATGTTAATGAACAAACAACTTTAAAAGTAGAAACGACTGGACATGAAGTAGAAACGATCAAGATACCTGAAGGAATGGAGTATGTCGAAACGGAAAAAAATATTAATGATGAAAATATTATAAGTTATAACCAAGAAAAACGAGAAGTAGTCATGAGTACAATGGAGGCTGATGATAAGAAAGTCGAAATTCATTTAATAGGTCTAGAAAAAGGCGAATATCGAATTTTTGCCGAAGCCAATACTGGTACTTTATCAAATACGGTGGAAATTACAGTTAAAGACAAGGAAACGATCCAAGAAAAGAAAGAGGAAGGTTCAAAGGAAGCTGAGGATAAGCCAGAGGATGATCAGACAAACCAAGTAATTGAAGAAAAACCATTAGATGAATCAGATGAAGGAATGGATGAAGAAACTGAGGATTTAGGAAGTCAAATGATTGATAAAGATAAAGATAATGATACCGATGAAGATAAAGAAAGTGAAACGATTGATAAAGATAATGATAGCGACGAAGATAAAGAAAGTGAAAAGAATAAAAATGAGCATACTGATCAAATAACTAGTGAGTCGGTTCATATAAATAAGGATAATGAAAACGAATCAAAGGATACCTTAATAGATTCTGATTCGACAAATGAAGAGAATAATAATGAACCAGATATAAATAATGAACCAACATTGAAAGAGGATAATGAAGGAAAGGCTGACAACTCAGTCGATCAAGGTGTAGAAGAGCCTTTATTATTCAATCAGCAGTCTATTTCGACCTTGAATATTAGTCCAATGAATATATGGGAAACAGATCCAAGAAATTATAGATTAAATCTAAATGATGATGTTTCTGGAGCTAGGGTCTTATTTAACCCATTAAAACATAGCTCTAGTATAGATATCACGTATAGTCCAGAAGATGACTCAGTTGACCCCTGGGCAAATGGGGAGTTAGAGTTCTATTGGAATGGAAGCGTCGGGTTGGATATTAATTTACTTGAAGTCATTAATATCTTTCAACTAATAACAATCATGAACGGTGGATTAGGTTTTGCAGTATATCTTAATTTGCCAGATTATTTTTCTGCAGATTCAATGTTGGAGGCT
Source organism: Cytobacillus sp. FSL K6-0265 (assembly GCF_038003465.1). Classification (NCBI taxonomy): domain Bacteria; kingdom Bacillati; phylum Bacillota; class Bacilli; order Caryophanales; family Bacillaceae; genus Cytobacillus; species Cytobacillus sp. FSL K6-0265. The sequence continues at coordinate 210,754 of NZ_JBBOPE010000001.1, forward strand.
ATAAATTACACCAGCTCGGAATTAATTATTGGAAACTCTAGTGCATTTTCAATAACAAGAAATAACTTTCGTAAAGTAGATGATTCCACATTAGAATTAACTATTCGCCCTAGTAATAGTAGCGAGAACTTCTTTAGCTTAATTGCTCATGCTGTCTGGGATATTATCACTACCGCAGGAATGGATCTGAAGAATTTTCCAGTATCATTTAGAATTCAAGTGGATGTAGAGACCCTTACTGCAAACGGTCATCCAACAGATGAATCAGAAGGAAATGTTTTAACAAAAGGAAAATTACCACCTAGCCCCAATAATTTAATTGAAGGAATTTCTGTTGACTTCTATCCTTCAGAACAAGTAGCAAACTTACAACAACGAAAAACCCTTTTGGGAATTCCATATTGGGAAAATGTTTCTGGTGCGCCGGTATATGTAAAACCTGATCAAGTTGGTAACCCCAAAATTTCTGTAACTGATAGTGTCCCTACTTGGAGTCATTATATTTCTCCATGGGATAATGAAGAAGAGTATAATGTAACAACCATAGATGGGTTTGAAGAGGTAACGGGAGTAACGACTTCATTGCCAGGTTCAATCGGAAGTCGTGAACTAACTTTAGATTTATATAAACATAGGTTTAATGAATTAGATAAATCCCGTTTCTATCGTGTGGTTAACTTCTTTGATCGAACCAATGAAACAGATGGAGCTAGTCTGGATCATACACCTACCTCACTACAATTAAATACTCCATCAACTGTAAGTATTTCAGGAAAAGATAATAATGGAATCGCCCTTAGCCCGGTTAATGTTAAAGTACTTGATGAGGCGAAAAGTCCGGAGTTAAAGTTAAAGAACATGAAAACTACGGAGATTGCTAAAGGGAAAAGTTTTGATATTCCTTTAGAATGGAAAGGTGAGACAAGTAAAAGTATAAGTATTTCCTACTCACTTGATGAGGGGGCATTCCAAGAAGTAGTTGAAAGCAAAGAAAATAATAATAACGAGATATATCACGATGAAACCATTACCATACCAGCTATAAAAAATGAAGGTTATCATAAAGTACTCATTAAAATCGGAGATAATTATAATAGGGAAGCCATACAAAGCTTGAATATCACAGTTTTGGATATGCCAGTAATCAATGGAAAACAAGAACTTTCAAATTTAAGGACGGAAGAATCTGGTTCTAAAATTACTGCTATCACAAATGAGGTCATTAGACATACTATTCAATTTGAAAATGAAAGTGATTCAAATGTATTGTATGATCCCACACTCAATCTGACCTTACCCACTGATATTGCTGCTGAGTATGTTGCTGATTCTCTAACAGTTTATGTCAATGGAGAAGAAAAATCTTTAGATAAGGATATAATTTTTGAGAATGGTAAAGGAAAGTTAAATTTAGGGGCATTGTTAGAGTCTAATGAATTGCAACCAAATGATGAGATAATGGTTGTGCTTAATTATCGATTCAAGAATATATTTGACACCAAGATAACCATTCCTGGGGCATCAATTACGGGTACCTATATGGTTGAAGGTGAGTCAAAAGCTTTCCCTTTAATGAATTTACCTCAACTGGAAATCGAATTTCAAAATGAAGAATTAACTTTGAATAAAGTACCTGAAAGTATACAATTTGGTGTCAATGACATTCCAACATCCACATCCACATATAATAGAATAAACGAATCATTTGCTTTCCAAGTGATTGATACCTTACAAGAAGCGGAAGCAAAGAAATGGCAAATTAACGCAACATTAATATCAGATTTTCAGACTTCATCAGGTGACCCATTATTTTCAGATTTGATTTTCACGAATAAAAAGGGTGTAGAGTATATATTACAAAAAGATACTTCAGTGCCTGCTTACGTTAATGATGAGCTTACGACTTATGGCGTACGTAACATAGAGTATGAGTTTAATGAAGGTTTAAATTTAAGAGTAATAGGCGGAGCACCGATTAAAAAAAGTGAAACCTATACAGCAGTAATTGAATGGAACCTTTCGGAAGGACCAAAAGAATAACCTGATTTATGTTAGAAGCGTGTGTGAAAAAGAAAATGGTAAGAACAGGACTTGGGTTTACTGTGGAATCTAAGTACTTTATAGGGTTATATCTTAAAACCGAATTGAAAAAACAAACACAAAATACCAAATAGACGAATTATTTTTCCTACTGGTTCTATATGGAAACATCCGAAATGCCAATTTACAACACTTTGAGAATGAACTATTCAAAGTGTTGTATTTGGTTTTTTATACTCGTTTTGCTACAGCTAAATATATTGAGGAAGCAATACTTTGAATAAAGAATATAATCATTACGTAATAAATAAAATACTCTCTATGAATCATATCTAATATGGCTACTAATGCAACGCCAAGAAGGATTCCTCCTGTTAATATTGAATACGAAAAAGATTTAGTTTTAAAAATTAATAACTCTCCTCTTTCATCCATTGATTCCTTTTTTCTTTCAAAATTGGCTTTGTATATTTCTGAAATAATAACAAGTAATGCTAACCCTATAATCAGGGTTGTGGTTAACGTAATCATACAACATCCTCCTTATATTTAAATACTTCTGTAATCTCTTTTCCTAATGAATTAGAAATCTTAAATGCCAATTTCAATGAAGGGTTATATTTGTTTTTTTCTAAGGCTGCAATTGTTTGACGACTAACACCCACGGCATCGGCTAAGTGTTGTTGGGTCCATTTCTTCTCAGCTCTTCCCACAGATATATAGTTTTCTAACATATGGTACCTCTTTTCTTTATGGTGTTTGAATACGTTGATTGTAATTTATTTTTTACATAATGTAAAGTATATACGACAATAAAATTTCTTATATTAGATGATTCCCTTTAAAGATTTTAATTACAAGCACTTCAATAAAATGAATGGAATATAAAATAATCCAATATAAGTATAAATAATTATCATAATATTAAATCCTCTCTTGAATCTCACGTAGCGTGAGCTGGTAATATTAATTCACAACCTGCAAAGGAGGATGATAGGATGGAAATAGGCTTTTGGATTATTTTAATTACCTTATTACTTTATGATCCGATGATTGGATACTTAGACTTTCAAAAATTTATAAAGGATGTACGGATAAAAGAGCATGCAAGATTAAAGTACTACTACAAAATAATATATGGATCATGGCTGCCGATCATTTTTATTCTTGGCTTGGTGTTACTGACAGAACTGTCTTTAGGGCAAATAGGCTTCACATCACTTAAACTTAATACATCTGTTTTAGGTACTGTTTTTAGTTACATCATTTTAACTTTAGGCGTATTATATCTTTGTTTAGTTTTGTACTATATATTTGGATATTATTTAAGTTCTAAAATTAGGCGTGAACTATCCATAAAAAAAGCGAGGGAAATGGAGAATTATGAGTTTACTCCGATATTGCCAGTTAATGATAAAGAGAAAAAAGTGTGGAATTTTGTATCATTGAGTGCAGGGATAACGGAAGAAGTTCTTTATAGGGGTTTCTTGATTTTTGCACTATCCTATTTGTTTCCTAATTTATCAATTTGGGGCGTAATAATTGTTGCAGCCTTTATATTTGGATTAGCACATACTTATCAAGGGTTTTGGATAGGGGTTATAAGAACTTCTATTGTAGGTTTCTTATTTTCAAGTCTCTATATTGTTTTAGGATCAATTATTCCGTTAATTGTTTTACACTTCTTAATTGATTATCTTGCCAAATTAGGAGATCATCAAAGTTAAGCTTACGAAATAAATGAAGAGTAGTATTTTTTCAATACGAAACAAAGAGGCAGTTTGTGTCGCCTCTTTGTTTTTTTAGATGGAAAAATGCTTGGCTTTATCAGTTAATCATAAAAACAACAGTATCAGCTACATCTTTAGGGAGGACAGGCTTATTAATGAGTTGCTGTTTAGATACTTCTCTTTTCTCCAATCAGGAAAAAGCGAGTGGGCAATTTAATGCACAGCTTAAATTAAACCATCTGCCTCTGTTCTCTTCAGGTGCATTGTCATAGTAAATGCTGTCTTTACGAGTTGTATACCTTTTTTTAGTTGCTATTTTGTTGTATCATCAGGCTTCTCATCCAATATCGTACGTAGTTCTTTGATGTCTTTGTCTGATAGTTTTTCGTCTTGGATGAAGTGGACGAGCATGGATTTGAGTGTGCCTCCATAGATGCGTTGGATGAATGATTGTGTTTCTGCCTTTTGGCACTCTTCTTGGGAATAGAGTGGGGAAAAGGTGTACACTTTCTGGCTTTTGTCGACAGCTACGACGGACTTTTGCACGAGACGGTCGAGCAGTGTCCGTATGGTCTTTGGTTTCCAATCTGTGTGTTTTTGTAACGATTGGATGATATCGTTAGCGGTTTGTGGTGAGTGATTCCAAAGGACATTCATGATGGCCCATTCGGATTCCGAGATATTCGGTAATGCTTTCCCCATTTATTGTGCCTCCTTGCTTTCGTAAATGCTTAATTCTTTCAAAATATCTTTCGTGATTTGTATTGCCTTTTGCCCGTCTGGTTCTCCGTCGTCTTGAATATTTGTGGCAAAGAAGTAGGTAGATTGCTTTGTTTCGACGTAACCTATAAACCAACCGTTTTTGTTTATGCCATTAATGGTACCTGTGCCTGTTTTTCCATATAAGCGGTTACCTGTATGGCTCTCCATTAAAAGTGCATCTTGCACCTTTGTTGTATGCGCCTTTTTAAATCCTAATTGATGATGATAAAAAGATTGCAGGAGTTCGACTTGTTCAACTGGGGAAATCTTTAAAGACGATTCATTCCAAAAGTCTTTTACGCCTCCTGAAGTATCGGTATTGCCATAATGTATACGTTGAAGATTGGCTTGTAACGCTTCCTCACCAGCCATTGTATCCAAGCGTTGGAAATACCAGTTAACAGAGCTTTGTAGGGCAGATGCTAAGTTGTGATCTTGATTCCAAGCTGCAAATGGTTGATTTTCACCGTCCCATGAAAGGGTGGATGCTTGCTCCGTAATGTACCCTGCATCTAGTGCGAATAAAGCACTAAAGATTTTATAGGTCGAATCAGGTGAGATCCGCTGCATACTTTTCTCACGATTATGAACGATGTATTGGTTTTTCGCTTCATCATAAAGGACGAAGCTTCCTGCAAATCCTTGAAAGAACGGAGAGAGGTTCCGCTCGATGATGCCCTCGTTTTGAAAGTCATACTTTTCTTCTTTTCCTAGCTCAAGTGCCGATACAACTGGCAGTTGCATCGTTAAAATAAAGATGGTTAGTACATAGAAAAATACAGTCTTGCGCAAAGAGTATCCTTTTTGTGTACGAAAGCCAGCAATACGCTCGATTCGTTCTTTCATTTGTCGTTTGCCACTTGTGAATTCTGCGGTTATTGGTAGCTTCTTTTGCATAGTAGCTGCGAAATTAATCATGGTATGTCCATAACCAACGACAGCTTCATGGTGATGGAGTAGCTGTAAAACCGCCTCATCACACGCTATTTCTCTATCACCCTTCATTTTTTTTGAGGCAATCCAGATAAGCGGGTTGAACCAGTAGATGACTTGGAAGAAAATCATCGCATAGTTTATAAGTAAATCTTTATTTTTATAATGACTTAACTCATGTAGAAAGACATTCTCATAGTCCTTTTTGGTTAACCAGCTCTGCGCATTTTTGGGGATGACGACAACAGAATGAAAAAGGCCAAAAATGAGTGGTGAGTGAGTCTCGGTTGAATAGCGGACATCGATATTCCTTTTGATTCCTAGTCTTTTTTTACATGATAGAAAAAGAGCTTCAATATTTGCGTCTTCAACTGGTTGTGTTTGTGACTTTAACCTGTTAAGTGCGAAAAAGCTACTCAAAAGTAAAGATAGTAATACAATCACGCCGAGTAGCCATAGAATCATAAGCGGCACATTTAAGATCGAGAAATCAATCTTTTGTACAGAAACAGAGAAATCTCTGATGATTTCGTTTGTCATTACACTTTGGTTTTCCTCAGCTGGGATGGTTGTACCTTCCTTTTGTAATTCTGGTATTTGCGGTTGTTCGGAAAACATAGAAGGTAATGGTATAGGGCATAAAGGAATGAGCAGTGTTAGGAAAAGCAATATCCACAAGTGGTTAAGTGATTGTGCTTTTATTTGGTTTTTCATCCATTTACGAATAAGTAGGATGGTAAGGATTGAAAAAGTGGAAATGATCAACCCGTTGAGAAAGAAGCTTATAAAGATCACGCCCACCTCCTTTTTAAATAAAAAAAGTTTGACAATTACGATTACATATGTAATATTGTACTACAGATGTAATCAGACTACAAACGTAATCTGTTATTAATTTTAGGGAGGGGTTTTCAGATGAAAAAAATGGTTGTTGGTTTATTTGTTGCTATGTTATTACTCGTCGGTTGTTCTAAAGAAAATGAAGTGAATGGTGGGGAAGTGAAGGCAGAGGATGTGTCGTCTGGCAAGTTTGCTCAGTTAGAAGAAAAGTATGGTGCTAAATTAGGTGTATACGCTATTGATACAGGTAATGAAGAAACGGTTGCCTATCAAGAAGACGAACGGTTTGCGTATGCATCGACATTTAAGGCGTTAGCGGGGGCGGTTTTATTAAAGGAAAACCCGATATCAATCTTAGATGAAAAAAGAATGTACACAAAAGAAGACCTTGTTACTTATTCACCGATTACAGAAAAATATGTCGATGAGGGCATGACAGTAAGGGAGATTGCGAAAGCAGCTATGCAATATAGCGATAATACAGCGGGGAATTTATTGTTTGCAGAATTAGGTGGACCAGCTCAGCTTGAAAAAGCCCTAAGAGCAATCGGAGATGATGTGACAGAGATGGACCGATTGGAGACAGAATTAAATGAAGCAACTCCTGGAGATACAAGAGATACGAGTACCCCTAAAGCATTGGCGACAAATTTAAGAATGCTTGGATTAACGGATGAATTATCGGAAGAAAAAAGAGAAATTTTTCAGGAGTGGTTCAAAGGAAATACAACTGGTGATACCTTAATTAAATCAGGAGTACCGACAGATTGGATTGTTGGTGATAAAAGTGGTGCCGCATCATATGGCACAAGGAATGATATCGCGATTGTATGGCCACCTAATGATGAACCAATTGTGATTGCCATATTGTCGAATAAGCAGGAAAAAGAAGCCGAATATGATGATCAATTGATTGGCGAAGCAACGAAGATTGTAATTGAAACATTGACTCAAGGCAATTGAGATAAGAAAGTGTGATTAAGATTTTTGATTGTCCGTAGCTGTTTACAGCAGGACATAAAAAAACCCATTCTGACCATAAGTCAAAATGGGTTCCTTACTCTATTTATAATTATTGTGCTGTATATCCACCATCAATAATTAGGCTATTACCAGTCATGAAAGAAGAATCATCGCTAGCCATAAATAATACTGCTTTTGCCATTTCTTCTGGTTTACCTAAACGGTTCATTGGTGTAGCCGCAGTTAAACCTTGTCTATCTGTTTCTCCAAGAATTGGTGTATCGATAAACCCTGGGCAAAGTGCATTTACACGGATATTACGTGCTGCATACTCTAATCCAAGTGAACGAGTTAAGTTCACGACACCTGCTTTGGCAGCGTTATATGCCGCACTTCCAGGTGAGCCAACCCAACCATACATAGAAGCTGTATTGACAATCACACCGCTTCCTGTTTTTAAGAATTCTTTAATAGCAGCTTGTGCAACTAAGAATACTCCATCTAAGTCTACTTCTACTATTTTTCTCCACTCTGCATATTTTAGCTCTTCAGTTGGTTTTACAGAGCCAATTCCGGCGTTATTAAATAAAATATCAACTTTACCGAAAGTATCTAATGCTGTAGTAAAGATATTTTTAACTTCTTCTTCACTTGTAACATCAGCTTTAAGGAAAACTGCTTCTGCCCCTTGTGATTTTAATTCAGCTGCAAAATTAGCACCTTTTTCTTCGTTCATATCAACAAGGACTAATTTTGCCCCTTCTGAAGCAAATAATTTTGCAGTTGCAGCACCGATACCAGATACTCCACCAGTAATAACGGCTACTTTATCTTGTAGTTTGCTCATGTTTCTTCCCCCTATTATAATAAATGTGTCAATACACCTAAATTGAAAGTGTTTACAAATATAAATTATAATACGATGATGGATAGGTTCAATCAGCAATAAAATTGCAAGTGTGTATTCATTAGACATATTAGGTATAATTGTCTATAAACCAGCAAAATTTTGTTGCATAAGGAGAAGGAGCGAATGCAAAACAATTGGTCTACCCCAAGAAGAGATCGGACGAAGATGCACCTTCAACAGGCTCTGGTTGCCTTAACGAAAGAAAAGGGCTTCCATTCTGTTTCTGTCAAAGATATCGTGCAGTATGCAAAATATAATCGAAGTACGTTCTATGTTCACTATAAAGATAAATTTGAATTAGCCGATGACCTCTTGTTTACCAATCTATCGGCATTAGAAGAATCCTTTGAGAAACCTTTTAAAAATAAGAGAGAGGTTAGTACAAATTTATTGGATAATAACTATTTTCATATCATCTCATCCATTTATAACAATCGGGAATTTTATGATTTAATCAACTATGTTGACACCATTCCCGAACTGCATACTAGGTTTCCACAAACCATACTTACGATATATCAGGAGAGGTTTGAATTTAAAACAATTAATGATCTCCCGGTAAATATGGATTACTTTAAGCGTTACACAGCCTATGGATTTTACGGGTTATTAGCTAATTGGATTAATACAGGCTTCCAAATATCAAAAGAAGAATTGATAAAAGAAATTATCATACTATCTCAGGCACATATGGCTTCGGTCAAATATATAAATAAGCATTAGAAGTGGCAAGAAAAGTAGGTTCTTCTATTACACGCTTGTTCGGACTATATTCCTTTGGAACCACTTTTCAGGTTAATCATGTTCAATGTTTCACAATCGATTTATATTTTTATTATAACTGCTTGTGCATATTTTCACAAACTATTTTATTGTACTTTATTTTGGAAATAATCTATGAAGATTAGTCATCCATTCGCCCATCTAATTATGTTAAAATGAAAAGTACGATTTAGTTGATTGATCCATGGTTTGGATAATGAATTAAGGGAGAATCCATTTTTGAATAAAAAAGATATAGCTGACTTTAAAAAACAATTTAAGATGAATAATGATCTATTAAAGATTAAAGATATTTTTAATGTTTATATAATGAAAGAATCTAGTGAAGTATATCACCATCAAAGCACGCCATTTGAGATGCTTGAACAAGAACAGCAGGAACTTTTCTTAACGAATTTTAAAAAAGTACTGACAGGCCAGTTGGATCAGAAGTTGTTTGAATTGAAATTCCAGCGAAATGCTGAGAATAGTAGCCAACTAATCCTTCATCAAGGGATACTAACCAATGATACGGATGAATGGAAAGGGCAGATGTTGCAACTTGTAGAAAAGATGTTGAAGGATAAGCAGTACGAAATGGATATTGTCGTTACGTTTATACATGGTGAATATTTTAAGCCTACGAAGCGGAGTAACGCAGAGACCGAAGAAAGCAGCCGAGATACAGTCTATGCCAACCCCTTTATCTTATGCAGTATCAATAAGACGATGGATCCAAAAAAAGAGCTACTGTTTGACTATGTGGAGAAGGAATTCAAGTATCACTTTGTCGTAGATCCTGTTATCAATTTGAAAGTACCAGTTGGCGGGTTTCTATTTCCTAGCTTTACGGATCATGCTGCAGATGTGAATCATGTACTCTATTCAGCAGAAAAACCATATGAGCTGGATTATCATTTCATTGAAGAAGTATTAAATGCTGAAGAAGCTATGACAGCACAAGACGATAAGATTGTGTTTGAGGAAATTGTAAAGGATGTTGCAGGCAACCAGATTAATACATCGATACTCGCCAATGTATTCGATGAAATCCAACGGGTTGTGGAAGAGAATGAAGAACCTGATGCCCCGAAACTGGACTATCGCGATGTGGAAAAGGTGCTAACGACTAGCGGTGTGCAGGATGTCGATCGACAAAAGGTAGAATCAGCTTTCAAAAAGGTAATTGATGATGAAAATTATGAGCTGAAAGCAACCAGTATTGTGCCGAAGTATACTTCTAAGTCTATTAAAATCAAAACAAAAGTAGCCGATATTTCTGTTTGTCCGCAGGATTTGCGCTATGTCCGTCAAATGCATGTGGATGGCAAGCTTTGTCTAATGATCGAAGTGGAAGAAAACACAGTGATTGAAGGCTTTGAAATGATTCCAGAAGCAATATTTAACAAAGTAAAAGATGAAGAATAAAATATCCCATTAAATTAACCGCCTTAGCCCCAAATATAAGGCGGTTAAACATGATTTACAGGTGAATCGCCATAGGTTATGACATGTTCTACCCTCCCCATTTCTAAAATAAATCCCTCAAAATACATGAATTATATTAGCGCACTCTTAGGAAGTTAATCTGGCGTATATTTTACTCCTGGAGAATGATACATCGGAAAATATCTACGAGTATAAAAACCATATAAAATAATCCAAACTAATAGAAGGTAAAGAATCTAATCATACGGATTCATTTTTGGTAGCAATCATTATGTCCCAATCACATTGAAGTTAAATTCAACACTATACAAATTATTGCACCTTTTGAAGCGACAATTATTCGACCAGCAACCATTCAGTTTTATTATGCAATTTCCAGTGACTTTTAAATGGAAACTTCTAAAAGGATGTTGTATTCTTATAGGTATTGAATTGGGGTTTTTCTGTTTTAAGAAGGCCCATCATGAATAAGGAAGGTGGAAGATTGAAGGAGATTTTCAGCATTGTCAGGCAGGATTTTAGGAATTTACGCAGGGTACCGCTAGTTGCGTTGCTACTAATCGGTTTAGCCTTTTTGCCGTCATTGTATGCATGGTTTAATATTGCTGCATCGTGGGATCCATATAGCGAGACGAGTCAAATTAAGGTAGCAATTGTCAATGAAGATGGTGGCACAAAGCTTGAAGGGAAAGAACTCAATGTAGGGCAAGAGCTCGTTGATCAATTAAAAGATAATGATCAAATGGGTTGGACCTTTGTGAATAGGCAGGCAGCTGAAGAAGGAGTTAGAGATGGAGATTATTATGCTGCGGTCTATATTGACGAGGATTTTTCGCAACAATTAACAAGTGTGGTGGATGGTGAACCAGAAGCACCAGAAGTTAGGTATGAGGTAAATGAAAAATTAAATGCGATTGCACCGAAGATGACATCTGCAGGCGCTTCCGCATTAGTAGAACAAATCAGTGAGAATTTCTTAGCCGAAGCATCAAAAGCCCTATTCACGGAATTTAACGATATCGGCATTAAGTTAGAGGAAGAACTACCGACCATTCTTAAAGTGGAGAATAATATTTTTGCCTTAGAAGAGCGGTTTCCGGAGTTAAATGAAGTAGGGGAAAAGATTGTCACGTTAAATGAAGACTGGCCAGAAATGAAGGAAACGATTACTAAAGTAATTGCCTTAGAAGAGAAATTTCCTGAATTAAATCAAGGCGCACAGCAAATACTCACATTAGAAGAAAAGCTTCCGCTCATCAATCAATTAGGTGATCAAGTATTGACATTAGAAGAGCGGTTACCAGAAATTGAAGAGGCAGCAGAGCGATTAACTGAAGCAAGTCAGCAGTTTGGAGAAGTATCAGATCAGTTAAATCGAGCGTTAACAGGTGTTCAAACAGCGCAAGAGGTGATTGACCGTGTCCAGGCAGCTTTACCAAAAGCCAATCAAATGGCGGCTGATGCTGAAGAATATGTGACTAGTTTAAATAGATTTTTATCAGCAAATGATGGGGCAATGGAGCCTATATTAGATGTTATTACTCAAAATGCAGTTATCATTGAAAATACGGCTAATTCCATTGATCAAGTACTTCAACAACGCGAAAATGACCAAATGAACAATTCGGTCAATCAATCGATTGAAGATTTGCAACAACAATTGCAGACAAATATTACAGCAGTGAATCATGCGATTGATATGTTTACGGCGTTCAATCAAAACGGTCAATTTACAACTGTGATTGATTCATTAACACAATTATCACAGCAGTTAACAGCACTGAATGATTCCCTAGCGCAAGCGGGTTCAGGTGAATTATCAAAAGAGCAAATCCAAGCGCTAAGAAAACAGGCTCAAGATACTGCCTCTCAAGCGAGTAGTCTTGTTGGTTTTATGAACAATGGTGGAAAGCAAGAAATCTTAAATGGGATGCAGCAATTGAATGAGACAGCGCAAAAAGCTGCGGGCGATTTAGAGAACATTCAACAAGAAATGCCGAATATAGAAGAAGTGCTAACGAATGCAGAAGGAATCGCTGAAACAGGTGAAGCTCAGCTTAATCAAATCATCGCTGACCTGCCTGCCATTGAGGTGAGAATAGGTGAGATAGTAGCCAAGATTGAGACGGATTTACCGAAAGCAGTTGATGCCGTTCATAAGGCAAGCGACTTTATTCGAAATGACCTTCCAGTGGTGGAAGATAAAATTCATCAAGCAAGTAACTTTGTCCGTAATGACCTCCCTAAAATTGAGTCAGAATTCTCGCGAATAGCGGGCTTAGTGAATGAAAACCTTCCTGAGGTTGAAAAAGGACTTTCTGAAGTATCGGCGTTCATTCAAGGGAATCTTCCTGCGCTTGAAGATTCAGTCCATAAGGCAGCTGATGATATTCGAGATTTTAAGGCAAATAATGATTTGGGAGAAATCATTGCGTTATTAAAAAATGATATTCAAAAAGAAAGTGAATTCTTTAAAGAACCGGTAAAACTTGTTGAGGATCAATTATATCCAATTCCGAATTACGGTTCAGCGAATACACCATTTTATACCGTGTTATGTTTATGGGTAGGTGCATTGTTATTAGCGAACTTATTAAAAACAGATGTCCACCCCGAAGATATGAAAGAGGAGTATTCTATTCGCCATGTTTACCTTGGCAGGCTTGTACTATTTTTAATCGTAGGCTTCCTACAAGGGTTAATTGTTAGTGTTGGTGATCTCTTGATTCTTGGGACTTACGCAGCAAACCCAGTTTGGTTTGTGATATTTACTGTCATTATTGCGATGATGTTTATGACAATGGTTTATACGATTGTCTCCATCTTTGGTAATATTGGTAAGGCGTTAGCAATTATCCTCATGGTATTGCAATTATCAGGTGCAGGTGGTACTTTCCCAATTCAAGTTGCCCCAGCATTTTTCCAAGCGATTAATCCATTTTTACCATTTACACATGCGATTAATATTCTGAGAGAAGCAGTCGGAGGTATTGTCCCACACGTCGTCTGGATGAGTTTTCTATACTTATTTATCTTTTTCGTAGCCTCTTTGATCTTAGGGCTTGTACTAAAAAAACCATTAACACCTTGGTTAAAGAAGACAGCGGAGAAATCTCGTTCTAGCCGATTAGTTGATTAATAAAGAGCTTTTTGTCACTTCTTGTGGCGAAAAGCTTTTTTTTGATTTGTCATCATACAGAACAGGGCTTGTTGGTGGCGATAATTTTATAGGGAGTGGAGACAGTAGCTCTTTTTGTAATTGTTTTTAAAGCAGTTGCATCGATTATGTGGCATATATCTATCAACGTAATCACATCATAAATGTTCTTCCCAATCCCTTATGATTCAAGAAAAAAGAATGAAACTACGATTGAAGTATTTTTCCTTCTTTAAAACAAAGATGAAAACACGATATTCAAGATTGAGCCTGCATACAGACGGTTGAGCAAGGTTAGAGGACATCAGGATTTGAATGGTACCGCTTTCTTTCACTATCTCGCTCATATCCTTATGACTTAATCGTTACCCCTTGATTCTCAATAGTGACATGTTAAGATAGATAACGTTGAAAAAAGTACGGAAACGAAGACACAACTTTTAAGGAGTGTTCGTGTAAATGTTAGAGAATAAGACAGTGGCTTTCTTTGGTGCAGGTTCAATGGCAGAGTCAATGATTTCAGGAATGGTTCATGCGGAGAAGGTACCAGCACAGCAAATTTATGTAACGAATAAATTCAATGGGGATCGGTTGACAGAAATAAAGGAAAGATACGGAGTTCATACGATGTTACAAAAAGATTTACCGTATGAAGAAGTTGATTATTTTATTATGGCAATGAAACCATATGGTGCAGAAGAAGCCCTTGCCTTTTTAAAAGATAAAATTAGACCTGATCAAGTGGTTGTTTCTGTATTAGCGGGTATTTCTACTTCCTATATGGAAGAGAAGCTAAACGATGAGCAACAAGTCATTCGTGTGATGCCAAATACCTCTAGCATGATTCAAGAATCAGCTACAGCGATGTCTCTCGGTTCTTATACTCAGAAGCGACATGAGAGAGATGTGAAAGATTTACTTGCTTGCATGGGTGAAGTATTTGTCATCGAAGAAGAGCAGATGGATGTTTTCACAGGTCTTGCCGGGAGTGGCCCTGCCTACTTCTACTATCTAATGGAAGAGATGGAGAAGGTGGGTGTAGAACAAGGGTTAGAAGCAAAAAAAGCAAGGAAAATCATTGCTCAAACGATCTATGGAGCAGCAAAAATGGTTCTGGAAAAAGGCGAATCACCGATTGTTTTACGTGAGAGAGTGACGTCACCTAATGGTACAACGCATTCGGGTGTCGAAGCACTAAAAGCACATCATGGCGGGGAAGCGATTTCCGAAGCTGTTCAACATGCTGCCGCCCGTTCGAAGGAAATTAGAGAAGAGTTAGAAAAAGTCCCACATTAATATGGTGGAAAAATTGGCAGCGGAAATCTCCGCTGCTTTTTGTATGCCTCTATACAGGAAGTTAAAGAATAGAGATAGAGGTGAAAACAAGTGACACTTATTACAACATTTGAAGATAAACGGCGAGAGAAGCAGTTAAAATATGAAAAGTCAGTGCTTAAGGAAATCTCAGTAAAGGATTTAAAAGAACAAGTGAAGCGTTTATTCGGATCATCTCGTTTGTTAACAAGTTTAATGAACCATGCGGGAATCGAGGAAGCTTGTTATGATATGGCAATCGAAGCGTATCTTTTAGGCGCACATTATAGTCATTTTGGTACGAGTGGTGAGACGGCTACCGCCGTACAACATAGATGTAAAGAAGAACTTACACATTTTACGAATACCCTATATCATTTTTTCTTATATTGGGCGCAAAATGAAGAAGGGATTTATAGTGAATCCCTATTCTACAGTTGCGAACAGTACATTTACAGTTGGTGGATGGAAGGGTTTCAAAATGGCCGAAAAAGGCATAAATTAAGACTGCATTAAATCGTTCTAATCACTCTCCTTGTCCCATATATATATTTGTGAGGACGAGCGGGGAGTGGTAAATCTGTGAGGAAGAAATTAAAAGTAATTGGTTTTATAACTGGACTGGCTATTTTATTCTTTATTTTGCAATATGACTTTTCTGAAGATGATTCTTGGAATGCTTGGAATCTTCCTTTATCGGGAAAGGTTATCCTTCTTGACCCTGGTCACGGCGGTCCGGATGGTGGAGCAGATAATGGAAATGTTTTGGAGAAAGATATTTCTCTAGAAGTTTCTTTGAAGCTACGTGATTACCTTCAAGAACAAGGGGCCGTAGTGATGATGACACGCGAAGATGATAGAGACTTAGCCGCAGAAGATACTAAAGGGTATAGTAGGCGAAAAGTAGAGGATTTGAAAAAACGCTTAAATATGATTAATCATAGTGATGCTGATTTTTACGTAAGTGTCCATTTGAATTCAATCCCTTCTCCAAAATGGAGAGGAGCCCAAACCTTTTTTGCTTCTCATATAGATGGGAATGCACGAGCGGCTAAATTTATCCAAGATGAACTCATCGCCAACTTAGAGAATACGACAAGGCGGGCAAAGGAATTAAAAAATGTCTATATTCTTGATCATTCGAAAAAACCTGGTGTCCTTGTAGAAGTTGGTTTCCTCTCTAATCAAAACGAGCGGACCTTACTTCAAAGTGACGATTATCAAAATAAAATAGCAGCCTCCATTTACAATGGCATAATGCGCCATTACTCTAATGAGAAAGAAATTGTGATAGAAGATTAAACGCGGACAAAAATTTGTTCGTGTTTTTATTTGATGGAAATTTTAAACATTTATACAAATAGATCTTTAAGATATTTTAGGCATTGTATAAGACTGATATTCTAATATGTGTTAGAATGACAATTAGAGTTATTCTAATGAAGAAACGATTTTAAAGGGGTGTAGGATAGATGATTACAGAACAAAAAGTAAGAGAAGCCATTGAAGGCTTACAAGAACCTTTTTTACATAAAACACTCGGGGAACTTCAAGCGATTGAAGAGATTAAAGTAAAAGAGGAGAAGGCTCACGTCAGTGTAAAAATATTGATCGCTAAGACTGCGACAGCTGAACAATTGCAATTGCAAACGGAGATTGTGAATCGAATTAAAGCAGCAGGAGCAGAATCCGTGGGTATCCGTTTTAATGAACTTCCGGCTGAAACACTAGAAAAACATAGACAAGCAATGCCTGAAGAAGATAAAGGTCTATTATCACCGAATAGTAAAACGAAATTTATTGCTATTGCTAGTGGTAAAGGTGGCGTTGGGAAATCAACGGTATCTGTCAATATGGCGGTCGCTCTTGCTAGGCAAGGAAAGAAAGTCGGTCTAGTAGATGCAGATATTTATGGGTTTAGTGTTCCTGATATGATGGGTATTATGAAGCGCCCTGTAGTGAGAGGGGAGCGCATTATTCCTGTTGAACGTTTTGGTGTGAAGGTTATTTCTATGGGCTTCTTTGTAGAGGACAATGCACCAATTATTTGGAGAGGTCCAATGCTTGGTAAAATGCTCAATAGCTTCTTTAATGAAGTAGAGTGGGGAGATCTTGATTATCTTCTATTAGATTTACCACCAGGAACAGGTGATGTGGCGTTAGATGTTCATACAATGCTTCCTTCATGTAAGGAAATCATCGTGACTACGCCTCACCCTACAGCTGCTTTTGTTGCCGCTCGTGCTGGTGCGATGGCTATTCGTACTGAACATGAAATCTTAGGTGTAATTGAAAATATGGCTTTCTTTGAAAGTAAAGTTACGGGTGAAAAAGAATATGTCTTCGGTCATGGTGGCGGAGAAAAACTTGCAGAAGAACTAAGAACAGAGGTAATTGGTCAATTACCACTGCAACAGCCTGATTGGAGCGAAGAAGATTTCGCCCCATCTATTTATGACGCAGATCATCGTTTAGGAAAAATCTATACAGAAATTGCACAACAAGTAATTGAAAAAGCATAATAAGAAAAGCATTTGGATGTTAAATCCAAATGCTTTCTTTATAGTACTCTCCAGAACCTTATTCACCGCCACCTTCTTGGCCGCCTTCTCCCTCACCGCCTTGTTCACCGCCACTACCTTCGCCACCACCTTCGCTACCGCCGCCGCCTTCTTTACCTGATTTACCTGATTGTGATTCTTCGGCTGCTTTCATAAGAACATCTTGTAATTTTGCCTTAAACAGCGGGCTTTCAAAGGTTTCAGTAATGACTGTTTGCAAATGCTCCCTAAATGCTTGGCTTTTCATCACTTCTGTTAATTCCTTCTCCATTTCGGGATCCTTTAGAATGTCCATCATCATTTTTTGATAATCTGGATCCTTCATTAAGTCCTTGAGTAACTCTTCATTCTCTGATTTCATGCTTTTAGCCATTGTTTCAGCAAATGCTGGGTCTTCAAAGGACTTTTTCCAAAACTCTGTGCCTTTATCTGATGTCAGCGTACTCTCGATTGTCTCTGTCACCATATTCTGGTCCATTACTAGTTGCTGTTTTATTTTTTCATCTGCCATTAAGTCTTGTAATGCTTGTTTTCCGTCATCCGTTTTTAGTATATCTACAATCATTTTCTTCGTTTGATCATAGTCCATATGCTCACTACCTGATTGCGAACATGCTGTTAAGGTTAGAATGAGGAGCAATGGAATAATAAAAAGGCTTTTTTTCATGTTAAACTGCCTCCTAAAATAAATATCCCGTACTAATAGAATGAAGAAAATCTGTCAATATTATGCGTAAATTGCGGATTGCCTAGATTTTTCAAGTAAAGGTTTGGTACAATCATTAAGTGATAATAACGTTATGGGGGAAAAGGAATTGACTAGCCGAGCTTGGATCAAATTTTTTATAACCACATTACTTGTCGGTGGCGTTGCAACAGGGGTTATTGGTTTTGTCGTGCGTTGGGATGAATTTTCTCATTTATTTACCAATTTTGATGGGTTGGAAATACTATCTGTTCTTTTTTGGTTATTCGGTGTCGGTTTAATTTTTAGTATTATTAGTCAAATGGGATTTTTCGCATATTTAACAGTGCATCGTTTTGGATTGGGTATATTTAAGTCTCATCAACTATGGAATGCTGTGCAAATTGTGTTGATTTTATTTGTACTATTTGATTTAGTGTACTTCCGTTATAAAGCTTTTGCGGATACAGGAGATAGTATTCTCCCTTATTTGGGTCTTGCAAGTGTTGTTTTAATAGCTGGTCTAGTTATTGCAGCTTTAAAAGTATCCACTACGAATAAACATGCTTTTGTACCAGCATTGTTCTTTATGGTGGTCGTGACAACGATTGAATGGGTGCCGGTATTAAGGGTAAACGAAGAAAGCTGGTTATGGTTAATGGTTCTCCCTTTAATCATTTGTAATGCTTATCAATTACTGGTGTTACCAAAATATAATGCAGAATCAGCCCGTCAAAGAGAAAGATTACAAGCAAAAAAGTCGTCTGTTTAAGCAGGCGACTTTTTTGTTATTTAATTAATTTCTTCTGTCGTTGCATTGGCATTGGCCATCATTTCTGAAATCGTTACTAGCTCAAGCTGTTCCTTTTTGAACCCATTTAGGATTGAAGGCAATGCTTTGGATGTTTGTTTCACGGAATCAGATGCATGCATCAGCACGATTTCTCCATTTTCAGCTTCGAGTACTTTTTGAATAATTTTATCTGTACCCGGATTTGTCCAGTCTTTAGAATCTAAACTCCAATGAACGACTGTATAGCCTAATTGTTTGGCGGCTGCTAAGGTTTTTTTATCAAAGTGACCAGTAGGTGGCCTAACATATTTAATATCCTTAATATTTAACTTAGCAAACGCGGTTTGTGCTCTAGCTAAATCTTGTCTGATTTTATCCTCTTCTAGCTCTGTATAGTCTTCGTAATTATAGCCTAGTATACCGATTTCATATCCAGATTTAGCAATACGTTCGACAATATCAGGGTGGCTCTCAGCCCATGAGCCTGATAAGAAAAATGTCGCAGAAGTCACGTTTTCTTTTTTTAATAAGTCTAAAATAGGCTCAGCCTTTTCATCGCCCCAACCAATATTAAAAGTGAGAGCCACTCCTTTCTCCCCTTTATATAATGCCTTCGGGGCGTCTTTTGTAGAAAAAACAGGTAAATGAATCGTTGTTTCCATAAACATAAACATGGCTGTGAAAAATGCTGCCACCAAAATTAAAATCATTTGTTTTAATCTCTTTGCATGAAATACATAAAAGAACTTCATTCTTTTTCACCTCGTCCTAATACATCCTTGTCCTATATCTATGCAAAAAAAATTAAAAACATGATGAATTTATCATTATAAAAAGAGTGGGGATGGGTAATATATTGATAGCTTGTCAAAGAGAGGGTGGAACAATCGTTGATCGGGTTATTACTAAATGGAAAAGAACAACAAGAAATTGAATACTTATTAAAGAGAGAGATGGATGAAATTTTGTTCGATTTAGAAGATGAGCGAATTGCAGATGTCGTTAAAGTTGCAATGAAGGAGAAATATGAGATTCTTTTAAGCTTATTCAAAAGGGTTGTTCCAGCACATGAATATGCTCATTATAAATTAAATGAAAAAAAGAATAAAAAAATGAAAAAAAGTCATTGACGTTTTAAAAGATATGGTGTTATTATATTAAAGCAGTCGTTAGTGACATCAACTACTAAAAAGTTTTTAAATAAAAAACAAAAAAATTGTTGACAAAAACGAACTGAGATGTTAAATTAATAAAGTCGCTTCTGAAGCGAACGAGATTGTTCTTTGAAAACTGAACGAACATAAAACGTCAAGCGTAATTCTAAAAAAGCTGATTATCAGCAACAAAGCACCATAGGTGCAAACGAGCTAATCAAACACTTTATTGGAGAGTTTGATCCTGGCTCAGGACGAACGCTGGCGGCGTGCCTAATACATGCAAGTCGAGCGAATCAGAGGGAGCTTGCTCCCAATGATTAGCGGCGGACGGGTGAGTAACACGTGGGCAACCTGCCTGTAAGACTGGGATAACTCCGGGAAACCGGGGCTAATACCGGATAATATCTATTTATACATATAATTAGATTGAAAGATGGTTCTGCTATCACTTACAGATGGGCCCGCGGCGCATTAGCTAGTTGGTGAGGTAACGGCTCACCAAGGCGACGATGCGTAGCCGACCTGAGAGGGTGATCGGCCACACTGGGACTGAGACACGGCCCAGACTCCTACGGGAGGCAGCAGTAGGGAATCTTCCGCAATGGACGAAAGTCTGACGGAGCAACGCCGCGTGAGTGATGAAGGTTTTCGGATCGTAAAACTCTGTTGTTAGGGAAGAACAAGTATCGGAGTAACTGCCGGTACCTTGACGGTACCTAACCAGAAAGCCACGGCTAACTACGTGCCAGCAGCCGCGGTAATACGTAGGTGGCAAGCGTTGTCCGGAATTATTGGGCGTAAAGCGCGCGCAGGCGGTTCCTTAAGTCTGATGTGAAAGCCCACGGCTCAACCGTGGAGGGTCATTGGAAACTGGGGAACTTGAGTGCAGAAGAGGAAAGTGGAATTCCAAGTGTAGCGGTGAAATGCGTAGAGATTTGGAGGAACACCAGTGGCGAAGGCGACTTTCTGGTCTGTAACTGACGCTGAGGCGCGAAAGCGTGGGGAGCAAACAGGATTAGATACCCTGGTAGTCCACGCCGTAAACGATGAGTGCTAAGTGTTAGAGGGTTTCCGCCCTTTAGTGCTGCAGCAAACGCATTAAGCACTCCGCCTGGGGAGTACGACCGCAAGGTTGAAACTCAAAGGAATTGACGGGGGCCCGCACAAGCGGTGGAGCATGTGGTTTAATTCGAAGCAACGCGAAGAACCTTACCAGGTCTTGACATCCTCTGACAATCCTAGAGATAGGACTTTCCCCTTCGGGGGACAGAGTGACAGGTGGTGCATGGTTGTCGTCAGCTCGTGTCGTGAGATGTTGGGTTAAGTCCCGCAACGAGCGCAACCCTTGATCTTAGTTGCCAGCATTTAGTTGGGCACTCTAAGGTGACTGCCGGTGACAAACCGGAGGAAGGTGGGGATGACGTCAAATCATCATGCCCCTTATGACCTGGGCTACACACGTGCTACAATGGATGGTACAAAGGGCTGCAAGACCGCGAGGTTTAGCCAATCCCATAAAACCATTCTCAGTTCGGATTGTAGGCTGCAACTCGCCTACATGAAGCCGGAATCGCTAGTAATCGCGGATCAGCATGCCGCGGTGAATACGTTCCCGGGCCTTGTACACACCGCCCGTCACACCACGAGAGTTTGTAACACCCGAAGTCGGTGGGGTAACCTTTTGGAGCCAGCCGCCTAAGGTGGGACAGATGATTGGGGTGAAGTCGTAACAAGGTAGCCGTATCGGAAGGTGCGGCTGGATCACCTCCTTTCTAAGGAATATACGGAATTAACTTGATGTTAGATTGTTCGTTCAGTTTTGAGAGTATAATCTCTCAATTCAATCGTTCTTTGAAAACTAGATAATGTAATGAAGAAGATTACCGAGTAATCGCCACCTTAGTTATTTTCTCTCTATATAATTATAGATAGAGTAAAGATACTAAACTTTTTTTAATGAACACAACCGTGAGGGTTGTGAGAAGCAAGCAGTTCAAGGAAGCGAGTGAGGAAACACCGGAGTGTGCGTCTTGTGCACATGAGGATGTTGACGAGTGAGCTGACACCGAAATGCGTAGCTTATCGCAAGCCGAACATAGGTTAAGTTAATAAGGGCGCACGGTGAATGCCTTGGCACTAGGAGCCGATGAAGGACGGGACTAACACCGATATGCTTCGGGGAGCTGTAAGTAAGCTTTGATCCGGAGATTTCCGAATGGGGAAACCCCCTATCCGTTATGGGATAGGATCCATACCTGAATACATAGGGTATGGAAGGCAGACCCGGGGAACTGAAACATCTAAGTACCCGGAGGAAGAGAAAGCAAACGCGATTCCCTGAGTAGCGGCGAGCGAAACGGGATTAGCCCAAACCAAGAGGCTTGCCTCTTGGGGTTGTAGGACATTCTATACGGAGTTACAAAGGAACGAGATAGACGAAGAGGTCTGGAAAGGCCCGCCATAGGAGGTAAAAGCCCTGTAGTCGAAACTTCGTTCCCTCCAGAGTGGATCCTGAGTACGGCGGGACACGAGAAATCCCGTCGGAAGCAGGGAGGACCATCTCCCAAGGCTAAATACTCCCTAGTGACCGATAGTGAACCAGTACCGTGAGGGAAAGGTGAAAAGCACCCCGGAAGGGGAGTGAAAGAGATCCTGAAACCGTGTGCCTACAAGTAGTTAGAGCCCGTTAATGGGTGATAGCGTGCCTTTTGTAGAATGAACCGGCGAGTTACGATTACATGCGAGGTTAAGTTGGACAGACGGAGCCGTAGCGAAAGCGAGTCTGAATAGGGCGAATATAGTATGTGGTCGTAGACCCGAAACCAGGTGATCTACCCATGTCCAGGGTGAAGTCCAGGTAACACTGGATGGAGGCCCGAACCCACGTACGTTGAAAAGTGCGGGGATGAGGTGTGGGTAGCGGAGAAATTCCAATCGAACTTGGAGATAGCTGGTTCTCTCCGAAATAGCTTTAGGGCTAGCCTCATGCGTAAGAATCTTGGAGGTAGAGCACTGTTTGGACTAGGGGCCCTCATCGGGTTACCGAATTCAGACAAACTCCGAATGCCAAAGATTTATCCATGGGAGTCAGACTGCGAGTGATAAGATCCGTAGTCAAGAGGGAAACAGCCCAGACCACCAGCTAAGGTCCCAAAGTATACGTTAAGTGGAAAAGGATGTGGAGTTGCTTAGACAACCAGGATGTTGGCTTAGAAGCAGCCACCATTTAAAGAGTGCGTAATAGCTCACTGGTCGAGTGACTCCGCGCCGAAAATGTACCGGGGCTAAACGTATCACCGAAGCTGTGGATTGAACATCGTAGATGTTCAGTGGTAGGAGAGCGTTCTAAGGGCGTTGAAGCTAGACCGTAAGGACTGGTGGAGCGCTTAGAAGTGAGAATGCCGGTATGAGTAGCGAAAGATGGGTGAGAATCCCATCCACCGAATGCCTAAGGTTTCCTGAGGAAGGCTCGTCCGCTCAGGGTTAGTCGGGACCTAAGCCGAGGCTGAAAAGCGTAGGCGATGGACAACAGGTTGATATTCCTGTACCACCGTATTCTGTTTGAGTGATGGGGGGACGCAGGAGGATAGGGTAAGCGCACTATTGGATGTGCGTCTAAGCAGTTAGAGGGACCATGAGGCAAATCCCATGGTCACATACCTTGAGCTGTGATAGCGAGGGAAATTTAGTACCGAAGTTCTTGATTCCACACTGCCAAGAAAAGCCTCTAGCGAGGAATAAGGTGCCCGTACCGCAAACCGACACAGGTAGGCGAGGAGAGAATCCTAAGGTGAGCGAGAGAACTCTCGTTAAGGAACTCGGCAAAATGACCCCGTAACTTCGGGAGAAGGGGTGCTCATTAGGGTGTTAAAGCCTTGATGAGCCGCAGTGAATAGGCCCAGGCGACTGTTTAGCAAAAACACAGGTCTCTGCGAAGCCGCAAGGCGAAGTATAGGGGCTGACGCCTGCCCGGTGCTGGAAGGTTAAGAGGAGAGGTTAGCTCACGCGAAGCTTTGAATCGAAGCCCCAGTAAACGGCGGCCGTAACTATAACGGTCCTAAGGTAGCGAAATTCCTTGTCGGGTAAGTTCCGACCCGCACGAAAGGCGTAACGATCTGGGCACTGTCTCAACGAGAGACTCGGTGAAATTATAGTACCTGTGAAGATGCAGGTTACCCGCGACAGGACGGAAAGACCCCGTGGAGCTTTACTGTAGCCTGATATTGAATTTTGGTACAGCTTGTACAGGATAGGTAGGAGCCTTAGAAGCCGGAGCGCTAGCTTCGGTGGAGGCGTCGGTGGGATACTACCCCCGCTGTATTGAAATTCTAACCCACATCCCTTATCGGGATGGGAGACAGTGTCAGGTGGGCAGTTTGACTGGGGCGGTCGCCTCCTAAAGAGTAACGGAGGCGCCCAAAGGTTCCCTCAGAATGGTTGGAAATCATTCGTAGAGTGTAAAGGCACAAGGGAGCTTGACTGCGAGACCTACAAGTCGAGCAGGGACGAAAGTCGGGCTTAGTGATCCGGTGGTTCCGCATGGAAGGGCCATCGCTCAACGGATAAAAGCTACCCCGGGGATAACAGGCTTATCTCCCCCAAGAGTCCACATCGACGGGGAGGTTTGGCACCTCGATGTCGGCTCATCGCATCCTGGGGCTGTAGTCGGTCCCAAGGGTTGGGCTGTTCGCCCATTAAAGCGGTACGCGAGCTGGGTTCAGAACGTCGTGAGACAGTTCGGTCCCTATCCGTCGTGGGCGCAGGAAATTTGAGAGGAGCTGTCCTTAGTACGAGAGGACCGGGATGGACGCACCGCTGGTGTACCAGTTGTCTTGCCAAAGGCATCGCTGGGTAGCTATGTGCGGAAGGGATAAGTGCTGAAAGCATCTAAGCATGAAGCCCCCCTCGAGATGAGATTTCCCATAGCGTCAGCTAGTAAGATCCCTGAAAGATGATCAGGTTGATAGGTTAGAGGTGGAAGTGTGGCGACACATGTAGCTGACTAATACTAATCGATCGAGGACTTAACCAAAAACGAAAAGCGAAAGCGCCTTGCACAGGTGCGACAAGCATAAGACGAGTTCGATAGGAGGTTGTTCTTTAACCTCATAGCGAAATTGGCTTATGACCTCGAGCACCTAGGCGCTGTAGCTGGACAATTCGAAATGCGGGCGGCTCCTTGCCGCCGCAGCTAGACAGCACTACGTAAGTAGCACAGTCAGCAACGCATAGGCGATTACTCAACAACAATCTTCTTCAACATTACCTAGTTTTCAGAGAATGATTTTTAAAATTTCTCTTGAAAAATTCATAAAAGACGTTATAATAATAAATGTCTTTAAAAAGTCCGGTGGCGATAGCGAGAAGGTCACACCCGTTCCCATACCGAACACGGAAGTTAAGCTTCTCAGCGCCGATGGTAGTTAGGGGCTGTCCCCTTGTGAGAGTAGGACGTTGCCGGGCATACATATTATAATATTATTCCGCAGTAGCTCAGTGGTAGAGCATTCGGCTGTTAACCGAACGGTCGTAGGTTCGAATCCTACCTGCGGAGCCATTTTAAACAAAATCAAAGATATTTAGCTGATGCTTCCATAGCTCAGCAGGTAGAGCACTTCCATGGTAAGGAAGAGGTCACCGGTTCGAGCCCGGTTGGAAGCTCTGGTAAGAACTTTAAATATTTTTGGCCCCTTGGTCAAGCGGTTAAGACACCGCCCTTTCACGGCGGTAACACGGGTTCGAATCCCGTAGGGGTCACCATTTTGGAGGATTAGCTCAGCTGGGAGAGCATCTGCCTTACAAGCAGAGGGTCGGCGGTTCGATCCCGTCATCCTCCACCATTTAAAATTACTATAGATGGGCCGGCCTAGCTCAATTGGTAGAGCAACTGACTTGTAATCAGTAGGTTGGGGGTTCAAGTCCTCTGGCCGGCACCATTTTAATATATTTATGTCGGAGGGGTAGCGAAGTGGCTAAACGCGGCGGACTGTAAATCCGCTCCTTCGGGTTCGGCAGTTCGAATCTGCCCCCCTCCACCATTTCAATTTTATTTGAATGAAAATCCAAAAAGCGGACATAATATAATTAGTCCTTTTTATTTTGTTTTTTTACATACGATGGGCTATAGCCAAGCGGTAAGGCAACGGATTTTGATTCCGTCATTCGCAGGTTCGATCCCTGCTAGCCCAGCCATTTTCGAGCCATTAGCTCAGTTGGTAGAGCATCTGACTTTTAATCAGAGGGTCGAAGGTTCGAGTCCTTCATGGCTCACTAAATCCTTAAACATTTATGTTTAAGGATTTTTATTTGTTGTTTTACATTTTTCCCAATTACAAAGATTTTCACAAAGATCGGAATCGGCCTCTCTTTTTTCCATCCTTTTAACAGACTTCCTAGGCATGCAGAAGAAACGCAGCTATTTTTGGTGATTTTATAATTGCCCCTAGCGCTTTAATAAATGTCCTTTTTTTGTATAGATATACAAAATTTTGCACAGTTGAACCACCAGAATGTAACCGTTTACAATAGAATTAGAATTTATTCTGGGTAGGGGGAGCAACTATATGAAAAAAATTTCGATTATTGGTATGCCGATGGACTTGGGACAATTAAGAAGAGGGGTAGACATGGGGCCAAGTGCCATCCGATATGCGGGCATTGAAAATAGATTACAACAACTTAATCACCAAGTTGATGATTTAGGGGATATTGAAATAGGTAGGTCGACTGAACAAATAGATAAGGATACAGGTTTAAGAAACTTGGACTTAATTGCAGCGAAAACTAAAATCTTAGCAGATCAAGTTGATGGGGTAGTAGAAAAAGGAGCATTTCCTCTTGTTTTAGGAGGGGATCATAGTATTGCTATTGGTACATTAGCTGGTTTATTGCAGCATTATCACAACTTAGGTGTCATTTGGTACGACGCACACGGGGATTTAAATACAGCAGAAACTTCTCCTTCCGGTAATATTCATGGTATGTCCTTAGCAGTTGCTTTAGGACATGGACATCCGTTGTTATTAGAAGTGGGCGGCGTCCATAGGAAGTTAAAGCCAGAAAATGTTGTAATTATCGGAGCAAGGTCTTTAGACGAAGGAGAAAGAGATTTGATTAAAGCTAAAGGAATAAAAGTCTTTACGATGCATGAGATTGATCGTTTAGGCATGCCGAGGGTAATGGAAGAGACGATTAGTTATTTACAAGACCGAACAGATGGTGTTCATCTTTCGCTAGATTTAGATGGTCTTGATCCATCTGATGCACCTGGTGTGGGTACACCGGTTATGGGGGGAATTAGTTATCGTGAGAGCCATCTGGCAATGGAGATATTAGCTGAATCACAATTGATTACTTCGGCCGAATTTGTTGAGGTTAATCCGATATTAGATGAAAGAAATAAAACAGCTGATGCAGCGGTGGCTTTAATGGGCTCGCTATTCGGAGAAAAATTACTATAAAGTGAAAGAAGCTTGAGTCGATGCTCAAGCTTCTTTTTTTAATGTTAATGTATAGTATCTATTAATTAGGTTGTCCAATTCAATGCTCGCTTTAAGAACTTGGTGGTTTGAAAATGAAGAAATAGAAGCAAGTTCAACCATTTTAGCTCTGTGGATTTCAATATCTTTTAATAGTTCCTCCGTATACATGAGATCATTGTCCTTTCCATTTGAAAAATTTTATGCCAGCACGTAGACAATTTTTAAATGTATGGTCTCTTGTTCGTTGGAGCAAAAATATTGAAGGGAAGGTCTTTTTTCCTTCGTCAACACACTGGTTTTAAATCCTTTATACCCAGTATGAAAATTAATTAAACTACTTTAGTTAAAATTTGTTAAAATATTATGTGATAACTCTTATATAACTGAAGTACTTATGGAGGAAAAGGAACCAAATAAAAAATATGTGAAACCTTTTTGCTATCGATTCGTAAATGATTATCGATAAGCCGCATAGAGCGGGGGTAAATAGATGGAATTGTTGGTGAAGAAAAGAATTAAACAAGTATTAAAAGGAGATCAAGATGCTTACGCTGAAATAGTAGAAATATACAAAGACAGAGTATATCATATCTGTTATCGAATGTTGGGTAATCAACATGAGTCTGAAGATATTGCACAAGAAGCTTTCTTACGAGCATATGTAAATATACAAAGCTTCAATACGAACTTAAAATTCTCAACTTGGTTATATCGCATTGCAACAAACCTATGTATCGACCGGATCAGGAAGAAAAAGCCTGACTATTATTTGGACGCGGAAGTAGCAGGAACAGACGGTTTAAATATGTATTCACAGATTCCTGCGAATACGAAACTACCTGAAGAAGATGTAGAAAAAATGGAGTTACAGGAAACCATCCAAATGGAAATTTCGAAGCTACCGGAAAAATATCGATCGGTCATCGTGCTTAAGTACATTGAGGAACTGTCCTTGAATGAAATCAGTGAGACCTTAGATTTACCATTAGGTACTGTGAAAACGAGGATTCATAGGGGAAGAGAAGCTTTAAGAAAGCAATTACGCTACGTATAAGAAGGTGATTTCAGTGAAATGTAATGAAGAAATTATTGAATATATGCATGAATATTTAGATGAAGAAATAACAGATGAGCATAAACAAATACTCAAAACACATATAGAGCAATGTGAAGAATGCCGCACGCATTTTCATGAACTAAAACGAGCGATTGCCTTTGTACAGAGTACATCACATTTCCAAGCGCCTGCAGGTTTTACTGAAAATGTGATGGCGAGACTGCCTAAAGAAAAGAAAAAAGTAGGTGCACAAAGATGGCTTAGGAAGCACCCGATGCTTGCTGCAGCATCCCTCTTTCTCATCTTAATGTCTGGTAGTGTTCTATCTGCCTGGAATCAAGAAAATGCATTGTCTGTCTCCAAGCAACCTAATCTAGTGATTGAGAACGAAACAGTCATTGTCCCAGAAGGAGAAGTGGTCAAGGGCGATGTTGTCGTTAAGAATGGAAACTTGCAGATAAACGGTGAAGTTGAAGGGGATGCAACGGTCATTAATGGTGAGCAATATTTAGCCTCTGCTGGTAAAGTAACTGGGGAAATTAAAGAAGTGGATCAGCTTTTTGAATGGTTATGGTATCACATTAAAAATACAAGTAAAAGTTTAATCTCGACTGTTACACAAGAGAATAAAGAAAAATAAGGTCACTGCTAAGATGCGGTGGCCTTTTCCTTTGTTCAAAGAAGTATAAATATGTAATAATTTGTTAATAAATCGCTTAATCTTTGCATATGTAGTAATAAAAATGTAGGATATATTTTAATAACGTTAACGATTGTATACATACCTAGAAAATTGGATTCCAGTAGAAATATGGTATAATAAGTAGGTTAAACGACTATTTTAATGGTGGAAATAAATACTTGGAGGAAGGAAAATGTCGCTTTTAGATTTATCTTTCACAGATTTACCTTTATTAAGGCTTTTAGCGAATACAGTAGACATTCTCCTTGTCTGGTTCGTTATATATAAATTAATTATGATTGTTAAAGGGACGAAAGCCGTCCAATTAGTCAAAGGGATCTTTATTATTCTGATTGTAAAGGTTTTAAGTGATATCCTACAATTGCAAACATTAGGATGGATGATGGAACAAGTTCTCTTATGGGGGGTACTAGCCATTATAATTATCTTCCAACCAGAGTTGCGTCGTGCATTAGAGCAGCTTGGTAGGGGTAAATTCTTCGTTAGAAGTGGCAACCAAGAAGAGATGGATCAAGATCAATTAGTTACTGCAATTGTTAAGTCTGTTGATTATATGGCTAAGCGGAGAATTGGTGCGTTAATTTCGATTGAACGTGAAACTGGTATGGGTGACTATATTGAAACTGGTATTCCATTGCATTCCAAAATATCATCAGAATTACTTATTAATATCTTTATTCCCAATACACCATTACATGATGGCGCCGTTATTATACAGAAAAGTCAAATTGCAGCGGCCGCATGTTACTTGCCGTTATCAGAAAGTCCTTTTATCTCCAAAGAGTTAGGTACGAGACATCGAGCGGCGATGGGGATTAGTGAGGTAACAGATAGTATCACCATTATTGTGTCTGAAGAGACAGGTGGGATATCTGTAGCGAAAAATGGTGAACTTACACGCGATTTGAAACTCGATCAGCTCAAAGAACTTTTAAATGAAGAGCTTATTCACTCAGCTAAATCAAAACAATCTTCTTCCACTCTTTGGAACTGGAGGGGAAAGAAAAATGGATAAATATATTGATAAGCTCATTGATACCAGATGGTTTATGAAGGTAGTGGCTTTATTAATTGCTCTGCTCCTGTTTGATTCGGTTTATGATACGAATAATGAAAATAGAAGTATCAATGTACCTGGGGATGATGGCTCAGCTGTCATAGAAAACGTCCCGCTTACAGCTTACTATGATACAGATAATCTTGTTGTTACCGGTCTTCCTGAAACAGTGGCTGTTACCTTAGATGGCCCAAGGAGTCATTTGGAAAATGCGAAGGCACAGCGGAACTTTGAAGTGTTTGTTGACTTATCAGATGCAGAGATTGGTCGACAAGAAGTAGAGGTAGGGATCAAAGATCTATCCGATAAGCTTGAATATATCATTGATCCTTCTACTGTAGATGTAACAATTGATGAAAAAGTAACAGAAGAGTTCAATGTGGAAGCAGAATTTAACAATAGTTTACTTGAAGAAGGTTACAAGGCCGAAGCGGCACTTGCTGAACCAAATACAGTCAAAATAACAGGTGCCAAAAATGTGATTGAATCGATTGCTTATGTGAAAGCAACTGTTAATACGAAAGGTTCTATTACGGAATCATTTACAGAAACAGCTGCGATTAATGTGCTCGACCGTAATATGAATAAATTAGATGTAGATGTTAGCCCAGGTGAGGTGGAGGTCTCGGTCGATGTGAAACGTTTAAGTAAGACGGTGCCCATCGATATTGTTGAAACCGGGAGCCTTCCTTCTGGAGTTGAGTTAGATTCTCTTAAGCTCAGCCAAACAGAAGCAACCATATTTGCTCCAGAAAATGTTCTAAGTGAGGTCAAAACGGTTAGGGTAGAGGTTGATTTAAGCAAACTCGATAAAGATCAGGAATTAAAATTACCTGTGATCATCTCTGATGGAATTACTAGTGTCGATCCTAAAGAAGTGACGGTTGATGCCAATGTGACTGTTACAGAACAAGAGTCATCAGAAGATAGTAGTGAAGAAGAAGAACCACAAGTACAAGAACAAGAAAATGAGCAGGAACAAACCGCGGATGAACAAACAGTGAATCGTACGTATTCGGGCATGCCAATTACAATCACAGGCTTAGACGATCAATATGAAATGACCTTTCAAAGTCCTGATGAAGGTGAGACAAGCTTGAAGGTTTCTGGTAATGAAAAGGATATGAATAGTTTAAGTAAAAGTGATTTTACTCTATCTATAGATGTATCTGGCCTTGATCCTGGAGAACATGAGGTGAATATTCAATTAGACGCACCACCTGGTGTGGAGTCCCAACTTGAGAGTGAGACAGCAACAATCAATATTACAGAAAAAGAATAGATGAACAGCAGAGGAAAGTGAAGGAGCGATTTAATAATGGGAAAATATTTTGGTACGGATGGCGTACGCGGAGTGGCAAATAGTGAGTTAACGCCAGAGTTAGCCTTTAAACTAGGAAGATTTGGTGGGTATGTATTAACAAAAGATCAAGAACGACCAAAAGTTTTAATTGGGAGAGATACAAGAATCTCAGGACATATGCTTGAGAATGCATTAGTATCAGGCCTTCTTTCAATCGGTGCAGAGGTGATGCGACTCGGCGTTATTTCTACACCAGGTGTGGCCTATTTAACGAAAGCATTAGATGCAGAAGCGGGCGTAATGATATCTGCTTCCCATAATCCTGTTGCGGATAATGGAATTAAGTTTTTTGGTCCAGATGGCTTCAAGCTTTCAGATGCACAGGAAAATGAAATCGAAGAACTAATGGACAAGGAGAATGATTCCCTACCACGACCAGTTGGTGGTGATCTTGGACAAGTGAATGATTACTTTGAAGGCGGACAGAAATATCTGCAATACTTAAAGCAATCTGTTGATGATGATTTTTCTGGCATTCATATTGCTTTAGATTGTGCACATGGAGCCACTTCTTTCCTAGCGAATCATTTATTTGCTGACTTGGATGCCGATTTATCGATGATGGGCGCTTCACCAAACGGTTTAAATATCAACGAGGAAGTTGGCTCTACACATCCAGAAGCCTTAGCTGCTTTTGTGAAAGAAAGAGGAGCGGATGTAGGACTTGCCTTTGATGGTGATGGTGATCGCTTAATAGCCATCGATGAAAAAGGGCAAATTGTTGACGGTGACCAAATCATGTTCATTTGTGCGAAGTACTTGAAAGAACAAGGTAGGCTTATAGAGGATACCGTTGTTTCTACAGTAATGAGCAACCTCGGTTTCTATAAGGGATTAGAGGCAAATGAGATGAAAAGTGTGCAGACGGCAGTCGGTGACCGCTATGTTGTAGAAGAAATGAAGAAGAATGGTTATAGTTTAGGTGGCGAACAATCCGGCCATATTATCTTCCTTGATCATATCACGACAGGTGACGGGCTACTTTCAGGATTACAACTAGTGAACATTATGAAAGTAACAAACAAATCACTTTCCGAGCTTGCCAAAGAAATGCAGAAGTTTCCACAAAAGCTCGTCAATATAAGAGTAACGGATAAACATCATGTAACAGATAATGAAAAGGTGAAAGCTGTTATAAGTGAAGTTGAAAAAGAAATGAATGGAGATGGACGTATTCTTGTCCGCCCTTCAGGAACAGAACCGCTTGTTCGCGTCATGGCAGAAGCAGCTACAGAAGAGGCATGTGAAGCATATGTCAACCGTATTGCTGCTGTTGTAGAAGAAGAAATGGGTCTGAAATAAGCGTGTAATAATGATGCATAAGGGAACGCTTCCGTTTTCTTATGCATATTTTATTTATGTATGAAAAAAGCATGGTAAACTTCCATTTATAGTAATAAATACCTTTTAATTGATGGTTATTCGTTGACTTTCAACAGCGTATCGGTTATGCTTATCATGTTTTTGTATATAAAAAAGAAAGGTGGTTTAGAAGAACAATTTCATAATTAAAGCGCCCGGGCTAATCTTTGAACGGATATGGAAGGTTAGTTGACGAGGAGGAGGTTTATCGAAGCATCGGCGGGTACCTCCCGGTTGAAAAGCACAACCGTAATCATGTCTTTAAATCATTAGGGTAACCTAATGGACAAAGAGAGATGAATGCCATAAATATAGAAAGGAAAGGCATCTATGTCATGCCTTACTTTCACATTGAAAAAATACGGAGATAAGGGGCAAGTACGCCCTTAAAGGCTTCTTGCCCCTTCTACATTAGGAGGAAGAAGTATGTGCGGTATTGTTGGATATATTGGTAACCAAGATTCGAAGGAAATTTTATTAAAAGGCTTAGAAAAGCTAGAATATAGAGGCTATGATTCTGCAGGTATTGCAGTAGTTAATGAGGCTGGCGTGCAAGTTTTTAAAGAAAAAGGTAGAATTGCTGACCTTCGTGCGATTGTAGACGAAAAAGTTTTAGCGAATACAGGAATCGGTCACACCCGTTGGGCTACTCATGGTGTACCTAGTCAAGAAAATGCACACCCTCATCAAAGTAATTCAGGTCGTTACACACTTGTTCATAACGGTGTAATTGAAAACTATGAACAGATGAAGCGTGAATTCTTACAAGGTGTAGAGTTGAAAAGTGAAACAGACACTGAAGTTATCGTACAAATGATTGATCAATTTGCGAAAGAATTAAGCACTGAAGAAGCTTTCCGCAAAACATTGAAACAGCTTAAAGGCTCTTATGCACTTGCACTTGTTGATAATGAAGATAGAAGCACGATCTATGTAGCGAAAAACAAAAGTCCATTATTAGTCGGTTTAGGAGAGGCATTCAATGTCGTGGCATCTGATGCGATGGCGATGATCCAAATTACAGATCAATATGTAGAACTAATGGATAAAGAAATGGTCATGGTCACAAAAGACGGTGTAACGATTAAGAACCTTAAAGGGGAAACAATTGAACGTGCCCCTTATACAGCAGAACTTGATGCAAGCGATATTGAAAAAGGAACATACCCTCACTACATGCTAAAAGAAATCGATGAGCAACCACTTGTTCTTCGCAAGATCATTCAAAAATACCAGAATGACCAAGGAGAGCTAGCGATTGATGGCGAGATTCTTAACGCTATGAACAGTGCGGATCGTATCTACATTATCGCTGCCGGTACGTCTTACCATGCTGGATTAGTAGGTAAGCAATATATTGAAAAAGTAGCGAAAGTTCCTGTTGAAGTGCATATCTCAAGTGAATTTGTTTATAACACACCGTTGCTATCAGAAAAGCCGTTATTCATCTTTATTTCACAAAGCGGTGAAACAGCTGATAGCCGTGCAGTATTAGTTAGTGTAAAAGAAATGGGCTACCCGGCATTAACGATTACAAATGTCCCTGGCTCAACCTTATCCCGTGAAGCAGACTACACGCTCTTATTACATGCTGGACCAGAAATTGCTGTCGCTTCTACAAAGGCATACACTGCCCAAGTAGCGGTATTAGCGATCTTAGCAGAGGTCACAGCGATTGCTAAAGGTCGTAAATTAGAATTTAACCTTGTAAAAGAACTAGGTATTGTTGCAAGCGCGATGGAAACTTTATGTGATTCAAAAGAAACATTCGAAGACATCTCACGTAGCTTCCTATCAACAACCAGAAATGCCTTCTTTATCGGCCGTAGCATTGATTACTACGTAGGCCTTGAAGGCGCATTAAAACTAAAAGAAATCTCTTACATCCAAGCAGAAGGCTTTGCTGGAGGAGAACTTAAACATGGTACCATTGCTCTGATCGAAGACGGTACACCAATCATCGCCCTAGCAACCCAAGAAGGCGTAAACCTAAGCATCCGCGGCAACGTCAAAGAAGTCGTCGCTCGTGGCGCTAACCCATGCATCATCTCAATGAAAGGCCTAGACCAAGACGGTGACACATTCGTCCTTCCAGAAGTACACGAAATGCTCTCACCACTTGTTTCAGTTATTCCATTGCAGTTGATTTCTTATTACGCTGCTCTGCACCGTGACTGTGATGTAGATAAACCGAGGAACTTGGCTAAGTCGGTTACTGTGGAGTAAGAGGTTTAGGGAATTTGGTATGTCCCTGTTACTTTCCACTTCCTCACGCTAAAAAGTCGGTACCTACTGCTAAAAAGTTGGTATCGGGAGCGGAAGGAAGAGTGACGAAATAAGAGCAGGCGAAACAATATGCTTTCAATTAATAATCAATCGTAAAATCAATACGAATCCAGGCTGAATCCAATACGGGTTCAGTCTTTTCCTCTTGCTCAATACCTCTCCAATCCCTTGTCCAATAGCGTGTTCAGTTGTTTTTCTATACAGTTGGAAAGAACACGGGAAAGAAGAAAGAGAGTGCTGAGGAAAATGGTTTTTTCAGGCTCTTTTTTCATGTTTTTTTCTTATTTCTGTTCCCGTTCAGGGAACATCTATTTAAAATTGTCGGAATATTCGATGCGATCCAGAACGTAAAAAAGAGGGCGAAAATGAAGGTTTTGGGGAAGAACTTAATAACATGCCTTTAGGTATAGAAGAGGGGATGAAGTGTTGGGGGATAAGGGATGAAGGGGGAGATGGATAGGGAAGAAGAAAGTAACAGGGGCATACAAGTATTTATAGTTTTCAACGTTAACAATGATAGGACTTTACTTGGAGGGGCGGGGATGATAGGCTGGCACCCTACAGAAACAACTGCTTCAGCTTTTCAAGACCAATCATGCCCACAGAGGCTCCAAGTCAAGTCCTTAAACACTTACTATAGATACATGTACACAAAGATAAAATTCATATCTACGTTTTATCACTAATACTGTAGATAAAGGATCAGAGTTAGCCTTAAGGTGTGAACTAGACCATAAGTAAATAAGGATAACTTTAGAGCAAAATCAAAAGGCTAATCCTATAATGGACCGACTTTATATATTGGCTTATTATTTCGAACCTATTGATTATTCTCTGCGTGGTATGTTTATTACTGCTTCTGCTGTAATCCTTTAGAATATTCTTGTTCCTCTACACCTTTTTCTAATACGTTTTATACTATATCATCAATTACATCTGGATCACTTACTTTACAGTTACGTAGGCCTGCAATACCTATACCGATATTCCCCTAATACTTTTTTATACCCAATCAGTTAGGTTTGAATAATTTCAATAAAGTCTTAATCATGGTCGGGGTTCATCATCCCCTCTTACTCCATTTAGGTTAAATGAAAGTTACTCTATTTATCGATTTCATGATTAATAATGGAATAAATCATTTTTTTTACTGGCTGTTCGATAAGCGAATTTTTTCTGTATTGTACATAAACTTTATTTGGAATATTTTCAATACCATGAATAGGTTTTACTCTTATTTTACTATTTTCAACTTGGTCTATGCCAAGGGTTGGAGTGATTCCCACTCCTATTCCACTTCCAACTACTGTTTTCAACATTTCGTTGTTTCCCACTTCAATTCGTTTAATATTTAAAATACCTACAAGTTGTTGTTCAATGGCAGTCCAAAGAGGTGTATGGCGCTGATAGCATATCAGCGTTTCCCCTTGCAAATCAGAAGGAAGAATAATATCTTTATCCACTAACCGGTGGTTTTCCCCGCATATCAGTACTAATTTATCATCAAATAGGTGCTCAAAGATGAAGTTCGATTTGTTTGTAAAAAAGTTTCTGGTGAAGACCAGATCAAATTTTCCTGACAACATTTGATCATTTAATCTGCTTGAGTCTTCTCCTTCAAATATAGAAACATCTAAATTATCAATAGAAATAATAGATGAGATTAACTCTGAAATAAAAGAATACGAAAAGCCGGGAGCAAAACCAACTCTGATTTTAGGATAGTTAGATGTACTGGTGGCTTCTTTAGAATGCTTCATATAGGTGAGTATACTAGTGGCATACTCTATAAATATTTCACCTTCTTTTGTAAGTGTTGCATTTTTCCCTTCAAATAATGTGCAACACAACTCTTCTTCTAATTTTTTTATTCTAGCCGTTACTGTTGGCTGAGTAACATTTAAAACATCTGCTGCTTTGGAAAAATTTTTATATTGGATAATTGTGATAAAGGTTTCTAACTGATTCGTGTCCAAAAAACATCACTCCTAATAATTTTTCATTGTTTATTACTTTTTTAAATATAGAAAATTTTTTGAAAACTAATTAAAATATAAGGTTTTTTCGATTAGAAATATCTTGTGTATAGAATTATTATAAAAGTATCGAAATATTTTTTAAATTTTTGTTCTTACTTTCCTTGAATCTATTAATAGAATACCAGAAAAATTTTTAATTTTGTTAGTTTTTGAAACCCCTTTCATTTCTTAGGTTAAGTGTGATAGTTGTCAATAATATTCTTTTTAGGAGGAGTGTTCGTAATGGATCAAAATTCAAAGTATTTAAATATAAACGGAATCTCTACTCACTATCACGAGGCTGGTCAAGGTGAACCTGTACTATTAATTCATGGGTCAGGACCTGGAGTATCTGCCTGGGCAAACTGGAGATTAATCATACCTAGGCTATCAAATCATTTCCATGTTTTTGCACCAGATATTGTTGGGTTTGGTTATACAGATAGACCAGAAAATATTGAATACGGAGTTGAAATCTGGACCGAGCATTTAATTAATTTCATAGAGAAGATCGGTAAAGGGAAGGTCCATATTATTGGAAACTCTCTTGGAGGAGCATTAGCTCTTCATATAGCTAAAAAAAGGCCGGAATTAGTTGGGAAAATGGTTTTAATGGGGGCAGCAGGCATTAAATTCCCGGTTACATATGGTTTAGATAAGGTTTGGGGTTATGAGCCAAGTATTGCAAATATGAAAAGACTTTTAGAAATCTTCGCTTATAACCAAGAATTTGCAACAGATGAATTAGCAGAGCTCCGTTATAAAGCTAGTGTGCAGCCTGGCCTTCAGGAAGCATTTTCAAAAATGTTTGCGGAGCCACGTCAGCCTAAATTAGATGCATTAGCCTTGCCAGAGAAGGAGATTAAACAAATCAAACATCCAGTGTTATTAATTCATGGTAAGGATGACATTGTTGTTCCTTTCAAGGAAACAAGTTTAAAGTTCTTAGAGCTATTACCAAACTCAGAGCTGCACGTTTTTTCAAACTGTGGTCATTGGACCCAAATTGAGAAAAAAAATGAGTTTGCTCAGCTATGTGAGAATTTCCTCCTAAGTAAGGAGACTGTTCATCAATAGAAATATAAAAAATATTTAATGAAAAGGTGGGAAAGAGGTGGTTTTTAATGACAAAAAATAATCGATCTTTGGAAGGGAAAGTTGCAATCGTTACGGGGTCTTCCCGAGGAATCGGCAAAGCTATTGCTCTTATGCTTTCAAGAGAAGGTGTTCATGTAATGGTAACGGGAACAGAAGAAGATAGTACAAAGAATGCGGCTCATGAAGTCCGTCAAGAATTTGGGTCTCAAGTAGATTACTATGCAGGCGACCTTTCGAAAGAAGAAAATGTTGAAAAAATGGTAGAGAAAACAATAGAAAACTGGGATAGAATTGATATTCTCGTAAATAATGCAGGCGGAGGAGTGATTCTTCCATTCTTAGAACACACGGCAGAAACACTTAACACGACTATTGATCGTAATTTGTGGACGGCAATTTGGCCATCACATAAAGTCCTACCTTATATGTTAAAACAAAACTACGGAAGAATTATCAATATTGGAGCTGATTCTGTACGAAATGGCTTATGGGACCATGCGGCTTACAACGCAGCAAAGGGTGGGGTACATGCCTTGACTACAGGGTTGGCAAGAGAATTTGCAAAATATGATATTACCGTAAATACAATCGCTCCTCCTGCTGTTGAATCAGAACCTCTAGAGAATGTAAGAAAAAAGGACCCTAAATTAGCAGAAAAATATATTGGAATTATTCCCAAGGGAAGAGGAGCGTATGAAGAAGAAATTGCAGACGCTGTATGGTTTCTAGCAACTGATAAAGCAAAATTTATTACTGGGCAAGTCATTAGTGTGAATGGCGGAAGTACTATGCTGTAAAACTTGTTTAGAAAAGGGAAGTGACAACTTCATTGATAGTAGATGTTCATACTCATTTTGTTCCAGAACAATTGCCGTCGATGGCTGATCGGCTGGGTGGTGAAAAATGGCCAGCTACAAAATGTGTTTGCGGGAAAGCAAACCATAAGCATGTGATGATCTCAGGGAAGAATTTTAGAACCATTTCAAATCAATGCTGGAGTCCGCAGCGCAGATTAAGTGATATGGAACAAGAAGGGGTTAAAATGCAAGTGTTATCACCTATGCCTGAACTGCTTTCATATTGGTTTAAGGCGGAAGATACATTGGATTTTTCCCGCTATTTAAACAGCCAATTATCTGAGTTCATTCAATCTAATCCTGATCGATTTTTGGGTTTAGGAATGCTACCAATGCAGGATCCTGAGCTTGCGGCAAAAGAAATTAAGAACCTCAGATATGAATTCGGGTTAAAAGGTGTCGAAGTAGGAACTAACATAAACGGAAGGTCGATTGGGGATCCCTTTTTTACTCCTTTTTTTGCTGAAGCAGAGGCAGAGGGGATAGCGATTTATATCCATCCTCTTCATCCAATTGGCAATGATAGGATCATTGGTCCGCCATCTTTATCTGCTTTGGTTGGATTTCCTGCTGAAAATGCCCTAGCAGCTACATCATTGATAACAAGTGGATTATTAGAAAAATTCCCAAACCTAAAAATCATTCTCAGCCATGGAGGAGGTAATTTTTCAACCACGTTACCCAGATTAGATCACGGTTGGAAAACAATGGATGAAATTAGAAGAATAATTCCCAAGCGTCCTAGTGAATATGCGAAGATGTTGTATTATGACACTTTGGTTTATGATGTGAAAACCTTAAACTATTTAATCGATACAGTAGGGGCAAACCAATTATTGATTGGCTCAGATTATCCTTTTGTCATTAGAGAGAAATTTCCTGGCCATTGGTTAGAGCAAATGGAAATAAGCCAAGAAATGATAGATGCGATTAGATATAAGAATGCTTTTCAGTTGTTTGAAGTTAATTACCTTAATTTAATATAAAAAGTGCAAGGGGGAACTTTAATGAAACGCTATGTACTTGAGAATAAACAAAAGTCTGAATTTTCCGTAAATAGAAAGGTTTTTAGTGATCAAGAAATCTTAGAATCCGAGCGTAAAGAAATCTTCAGCAAATGCTGGCTTTACATTGGACATGAATCCGAATTGCCGAAAAATGGTGATTATAAAAGGAAAAAGGTAGGGGGGAGAAATCTATTATTTACACGGGGAAGAGATGGGAGAATCAGAGCTCTTTATAATTCTTGTCCACATCGAGGGGCCTTGGTTTGCAGAGAAAATAAAGGGAATTCAAAGGTGTTCCGCTGTTTCTACCATGCTTGGAGCTTTAATAATCATGGGGAATTAGTCGGAATGCCAGGAAGAGACGGGTTTCCGGATGATTTTAATTGTGATGGTTCCAAAAACCTTAAAGAGGTCTTACGCCTGGAGGAATATCGTGGGTTAGTTTTTATTAACTTTGATGAAAACGCCATCACTTTAGAAGAGTATTTAGGAAATGCGAAAGAGTATATTGACCTTATCGCTGATCAGTCAGATGTGGGAATGGAAGTTTTAGATGATCCTCAAGAATACAGTGTTCGGGCCAATTGGAAACTATTAGCGGAGAACAGTGTGGATTCGTATCATGGCATGCCAACACATAAAACGTATTTTGATATTGTCGCAACTCGCGGTGGAGAATTGTCAAAAGATGATCTCCTAGGTGTAGGTAAGGATCTGGGGAATGGGCATGCCGTCGTTGAGTATACAGCTCCTTGGGGAAGGCCAGTGGCACGCTGGATCCCAGCATGGGGTGAAGAAGGTAAAACAGAAATAGAAAAGGTAAAAAATACGTTAATTACAAGGTTTGGGGCAGAGAGGGCAGAAAGAATCTCCAGCTATAACCGTAATCTATTAATCTTCCCCAACTTGATTATTAATGACATTATGGCAGTTACAATCAGAACGTTCTACCCCATTTCGCCAGATTATATGGAAGTTACCGGTTATGCATTGGCACGTAAGGATGAAAGTGAGGCATTCAGGCAGAGAAGAAATGATAACTTCCTTGAATTCCTTGGACCGGGTGGTTTTGCAACACCTGATGATAATGAAGCGCTTGAGCTTTGCCAAGAAGGATTCCTCAATAATAAAGAAGTAGAATGGAATGACATTTCAAAAGGAATGAATAGAGAGCAACCGTTATCCAATGACGAGGAACAAATGCGTGCGTTCTGGCGCAGATGGAATGAAGTAATGGTAGAAGAAGCGAAGGAGGTTAAAGTATGAAATTAACACGGGAAGAAATTGAGGACTTTTTATTCCATGAAGCTGAACTTCTTGATGAATGGAAACTTGAGGAATGGACCTCTTTGTTTTCTTCAGAAGGTGTCTATTTAATTCCGCCTATCGGAAGTCCTGGAGCAAATGCCAACAAGTCTTTATTCTATGTCCATGATGATCGAGCCCGATTAGTCCAAAGGGCTAAGAGACTATTAAAAAGAGAGGCACACGTTGAATATCCTCACTCAACAACATTAAGAAATATCCATAATGTGAGAATAAAAGAACAGAATGCTAATCAATTAAAAGTAATATGTAACTTCTCAACTTATAGGACAAAACGTGAAATTCTTGACTGCTTTGTTGGTGTTTCAGAATATACACTTGTGTTTGAAGAAGGGGAATTAAAGATCAAGGAAAAAAAGGTCATACTTAAACTTGATAGTTTGCGCCCCCATGGGAAAGTTAGCATTATTTTATAAACCTTAAGGAGGATGGAAAAATGTTTAGATATAAAAAAATAGGTTACGTAGCTTTAAATGTTAGTGATATTCAAAAGTCGACA
Source organism: Cytobacillus sp. FSL K6-0265 (assembly GCF_038003465.1). Classification (NCBI taxonomy): domain Bacteria; kingdom Bacillati; phylum Bacillota; class Bacilli; order Caryophanales; family Bacillaceae; genus Cytobacillus; species Cytobacillus sp. FSL K6-0265. Next base: position 252,924 of record NZ_JBBOPE010000001.1, read on the forward strand.
AAATTTTATCAAGAGACTGTAGGTCTCCAGCATGTTGAGTCTAATGAAAAAGGCCTTTCTTTCTTACGATGCAGCAACGACCATCATAATATTATTTTGTATCCATCTTCAGATCCTGGAATTAAAAGAGTTGGGTTCCAGTTAGAAAATGATACTCAATTAGAGATTGCTTATAACGAGTTTGTGAAAAACGGTTTGAATCCTCGAGAAGTATCTTCCATTGAAATAGAGGAACTAAAACAAGGTAGATCTTTTCGAATTATTGAGCCGAACACAGGGATCGAATTAGAGTTTTACAGCAAAATGATGCATATGATTAAAGATTTTGTTCCCACTCATACAAAAATTCAGCGTTTAGGGCATGTAGTTTTAAATGTGGTTGACGTTGAAAGTACATTGAAATTCTTTGTAGAAAAATTAAACTTTGTTGTTTCAGACCATTTAGGTGAAAATGCATGGATGCGTTGTTTCCCAAATCCTTATCACCATTCTTTTGCATTAATAAAAAGCAATGAAAATAAACTGCATCATGTAAATTTCATGGTAGAAGATATTGATGATATTGGCATCTCAAGGAATCGTATATTGAATGGAGATGTTCCAATTGCTTTTGGTCCTGGCCGTCACGAACCTTCTGAAAGTATTTTCTTCTACTTCCTAGATCCAGACGGAATGACATTGGAATACAGTTTTGGAATGGAGGAATTTCCAGAAGGAAATGCAAGGGATGCACGCATACTTGAACCAGGTCCATATACGCTTGACAGATGGGGAGGAAAACCAAGTCCCCAATTTGCTTCAAAAGGAAAAATAGAAGAACAAGTTGATAATGTTTTAAAGTAAATTGATAAATTCAGATAGATTTATGACTTTTAAAAATCCATGCTTCCTAATTAGGAGGCATGAATTTTTTCTAGATGTACTTCATAATAACGTCAGTGAAGGAGTGAAGGAGTGAAAGATTTGCTTTTCGTATGCAAAGGTCATGTTAAATATGGATTAAAAAACTTTTCTCGGCCTCATGTCCAGAAAGCTGCTGTACGGAGGAAATGTAAATTTTGTTCTCAATCCGCTGATTTCCAACTAGGCCTATTTCTTGAAATCCAAAAATACGGTGATAAAAAGCTTAGTCATTATTCGTACAAGGAAAAAGTGTAGATTTAAATATGAAGGGAGAAATTTTTTGACTGCTAAAACTTATAATTTTGCAGAAAAACTGGCAGAAGCGGAATCAACTCGAATTGGAATAGAACCTCTTACAGAGATCAATCCTCAGATAACTATTAATGAGGCATACTCCATACAATTAGAAAACATTCATAGGAAAGTAAATAATGGAGAAAAGGTTATTGGTAAAAAAATTGGACTTACTTCTAAGGCTATGCAAGAACTGCTGGGAGTCGACGAACCGGATTATGGGCATTTGCTTAATTCGATGGTTATTGAAAATAATGGGGAAATCTCCTGTACAAGACGGCTTCAGCCAAAAGTTGAAGCAGAAATCGCTTTTATATTAAAAAAAGATTTAAAAGGACCAAATGTAACTGCAGAAGATGTGATAGCAGCAACAGATTATATCATGCCGGCTCTTGAAATTGTAGATAGCCGAATTAAGAACTGGCAGATACAACTGGCAGATACGATTGCTGATAATGCATCATCGGGATTATATGTGTTAGGCGGAACCCCTACAAAAGTGGAAGAGGTAGATCTTGAACTAATGGGCATGGCTTTATATAAAAATGGCGAAATTGCAAATACAGGGGCAGGGGCTGCTGCTCTAGGAAATCCGGCTATTTGTGTAGCTTGGTTGGCAAATAAATTATTCGAATACGATATCACTTTAAAAGAAGGAGAAGTTATTCTATCAGGTGCTCTTTCGGCAGCAATTGAAGCGATATCTGGAGATGTGTTCTTAGCAAAATTCGCTCAAATTGGCGTGGTTAGTGTCCGCTTTGTAGATTAACAGATGGTAGTGTCAAAAGTTCTATGAAAACTAAATAGGGGTAGTACCAGCGATAAGGAATAAAGTTAAATATGCAAAGTGTTTTCTTTTTCTGATTGCCTTTCATGGATTGGAATTCTCTCCATCATATCCAGCCATTTCTTTTCTGATAAAACAGATTGAATCATGAGGGTATTAATATACACTAGACAATTTTGCAATAGATGCAGAGAAAGAACGGCGACCTCCTGGTCTTCTATTCTATTGGTTGAAATTTCTCCACCTTTTCCTGTTTAAACGCACGCTATTTTGCTCTAATTACAATCGAGAAATACAAGATGGAGAAGAAATATATGCGAAGATGAAGGCTACGAAGGATACGATTATGGTTGAGATTAAAGCCTACTTAAAAAAAGAAAGTGAAATTTTTTGTACGGATTGTATTGATAAAGAAAAGTAACCTTTTTTTCTCCGCAATCGGGCGCTTTAACGGAATAACACAAGTAGAAAATGATCAATCTTTTTTATAAAAAATCACCGGAAAGAAATATTTTGAAAGCCTGTTTTGATTAATCTTTTTTTCAAAATCAGGCTCTTTGCTTTTCGCTATATCGAGTTTTAAATGCTTATTTTGATCAAACTTTATTTTAAACTCACAGAATTTGTAGATTTAAAATAAAGTCGCGACGTTTATAAAAAAGATGCGAATCTTTGCCCCTTTGGATATGCGGGCTGGATCCAATAGGGTTCAGTCCTTTTCTTTGGCCAATATTCCCCCAAAAACCTTGTCTGTTAAGAGTTAAGTGTATTCGTTTGTTTGTCATATTGTTTCTATACAGTTCGTAAGAAAACGGGATAGAAGAATAAGAGTGTTGGGAAAGATATTTTTTATTCTCATTGCTCATGTTTTTTTTCCTATTTCTTACCCATTCAGAGAACATCTATTTAATATTGTCGAAATATTATATACAATACTGAACGTAAAAAAAGAGGTCGAAAATGGGCTTTTGTGTACGAACTTAATAACATTGCCTTCAGGCGTAAAAGAGGGGATGGACCGTTGGAGGAGGAAGGATGGAGGGGATTTAGTGAGAAACCAAGAAAGTAACAAAGGCATAACTATCAATTCCGGTTGGTGTAGGATTTTTTAAATCGGGTATTGTAATTATGGACATCATGGAAATAGCTATTTCCAATCTCAACTTACATTGCAAAATTTTTAAAAGGAGATGAGGTTTTGACTTTAAATAATAATGGTTTTACTCTAAATGATGGTACAGAACTTCCTTTTGTGGGATTAGGCACGATCGGTATTAACGGAGATCAGGGTACGTTTGAAATTTTAAACGCCTTCAATATAGGATATCGCTTAATCGATACGTCAACAAACTACGACAATGAAGGGATTGTCGGTGAAGCTGTGCGTCGGTCCGCACTGCCCAGAGAAGAAATTTTGATTAGTACGAAATTGCCCGGTGCTTACCATGAATATGACAAGGCATTTATCTTTATTCAAGAATCTCTACGCCGCACTGGATTAAAATATTTTGACAAGTATTTAATTCATTGGCCGAACCCTAAGGACGGCAAGTATGTAGAAGCTTGGAAGGCTTTAGTGGATGCTCAAAAACAAGGGTTAATCAGAACCATTGGCGTTTCAAACTTTGAACCAGATCATCTGGACGACATTATCGAGGCAACAGGTGTGACACCTGCTACAAACCAGGTGGAGCGTCATCCGTATTTTAATAATAATCGTATGGTAGAAGAAAATAAAAAACGGGGCATTCTTACTGAATCTTGGAGCCCTTTTGGTAGAGGTTATCTGAATGACGTGCTAAAAAATAACACAATTAAAGAAATTGCGGATAAGTACGATAAAAGCCCGGCGCAGATTATTTTAAATTGGAATTACCAAGCAGACGTATTTTCTATACCAAAATCCAGTAATCCCGTGCATCAAAAAGATAACTTCAATAGTACCAACTTTGAATTAGCACCTGAGGATATTGAAAGAATTGATTCATTGGATAAAGGAGAAGCCGGACGTGTAGAAGGGCAGGACCCGAATGAATATCACGAATATGTATAGGCAGGACAATATATAAACATCGTGTAGTATTCGTTCAAAAAATGAATATCGTTTTGATATGATATTTGGTTGGAAGCGCTGAATTAGATATTTTTGAACTATAGATAATAGGAGGGTTGGAGGGATTATCTAGTATGTTGACAAGAGAAGATATCTTTAAGCATGTCAAAGAAAACTACGGGACATCGCCTGATTATCCATTTCAAAAATTTCCAGACTATGCTGCTTTAAGACATGAATCTAACGGAAGATGGTATGGTTTAATCATGAATGTTCCCTCAGAAAAATTAGGATTAGATGGTAATGATAAAATTGATGTTTTAAATTTAAAATGTCCCCCCGAAATTAGTGATAGTTTAAGAAATGGAAAAAACATTTTATATGGATATCATATGGATAAAGGAAATTGGGTTTCACTTGTTTTAGAACGTACCGATTCAAAAGGAGAAATTTATAAATTAATTGAGCAAAGCTTTAATTTAACCAAGTAAAAAAAGATTGTTCTTGCTCATCATCCCTAATAAATGTTGAAAAATTGATGAAGTGTAACCTTTGTGTTGTTCCGTTAACGTGGCGTTTGTTGAAGATCAAAGTCAAAAAATGATCAAACTTAATTCCAAAGCTACAGTTTGAACTATCAAATAAACACCCATTAGATATTTTTATCTAATGGGGTGTTTTTCATATATGATTTAAGAAGTTCCTCCAAGTAAGGCTCTGCTTCTTCGAGAAGGTCTTTTTCCCCTTTATTCCACCTTTCGCGATTCGCATCTACTTGGAGAAAGGAGTTTAAAATCTCTGGTTTGCCTTTTGTCACTTTTTCAATCATTTTAAGCCATTCTTTAGCTAATTCAATGGCAAGTTTTGAATTTACAGGGACCCCAGCCCCTTTATATGAAGCAGCCTTGATGGCAAGTTTTCGAAACGTATGATAAAATTGGAAAACTTGCTGTTGAGAATCAAATATACTTTCAAATATAGTTAATTGAGTTTCTGAGAAGGGGTAGGTACTCCAAATAGACATATCGACTTTATTTAGCCCCTTCATAATTTTCGATAAAAGCTCCCAAGGAGGGGTATATCCTTCTGCAATTAATCTTTTGGAAGTGGAGACCGCATCGACTCTTCCCTGAATCTCTTCTAACTGTGAATATAAATGGGTTTCTTGTTTCGTGAGTATATTTAGTAATGCTTCTTTTTGATCATTGTAGTTGATTTCTTCTTTTATCTGTTTAAGAGAAAAACCTAAATTACGGTAAAAAGTAATTTGTTCTAATATACTCAATTCCTTTGTTGTATAATAGCGTCGATTATGTTCATCTCGACCGGCAGGTTTTAAGATTCCTTCATTATCATAGTATTGAATGGTGCGCTTAGTTAACCCTGATATGTTAGAAATATCACTTACATAATAGCGTTCCTTTTTCATATCTGGAGCTCCTTTATTCACTTATATTTGTTTCTACTTTCCCTAAAAAATCGTTGATATGCTGAGCTAGCTCATCTGGGTATTCACCATTAATAGCGTGAGAGGCATTTGCAAACATGACCATTTGACTTAATGGATTTTTCAAGTTTTCTATTCCAACTTCCATTGATTTCTTTGAATGATGCATCGTTGAATCTTCAGCTATAATACCTAATACTGGTATTTTTAATTCTTGCAATTGTTCTTCTGTTATTTTCTCAGGTAAAGGGAGTTTACTTTTATAGGTTCTCATACTTGTTTCAATCAGCTTACCTATTGGTTCATTTTCATCAGTTTCTGCACCGCCAGAAATATAACTTAACATCTTTTCCCGAATCGGTTTTGGTACAGCTGAGACAGAAGCCGGTATAGAAGCAAATATCATCTTTAAAGGAATCGGCCCAAAAACGTATACTGGATCTATTAATATGATAGAGGCAATTTTTGTTGAATTAAATAAGGTGACATTTACAACATTCCATCCCCCAAATGATAAGCCTGCAAGATGAACCGTATCTTCTGGCAATTGTTCAATTACGTTGTTCAAATAAGCAGCTTGGTCTGCAGCAGTTTTCAAACGTTTTGTGAGCACACTCAGTCCTGGTTCTCCTAGTAAATCTATCGTGTATACGGGTCTATCCTTCATTAGATCTTTCAAATTTGGTTCCCACATTGGGGTAGGGGCTGACTTTCCTGGTAACAGTAATAATGGAATTCTTGATTCCGTTCCTTCTTCTAAAAATTTATAAACCTTCACCTTTCCAAAAACAGTGTCTACCCAAAATTCTTCCTTTGGTTTAGGCAAATCCTCCATGGCAATATCGTATGCTTGGATAAACTCCTTTTCCCCTTCTTCAGATGTAAAACCTCCCAATGTGCCGTCATCACGAAAAAATAATCCAACAGCAAGCAACATGACAAACAATATCCCTATTATTATGATTACTAATGTTATTCTTCGTTTCCTTTTCATAAACTCAACTCCATGATTTATTTGCTTATAGCATAATCTATTACGCAACGTTATAAGCAAGTGACCATCTTTCTTTTTAATATGAAGATTCAAAAGAAAAATCAATGGGCCAAAAACATTTAGCGTTCATTATTAACAAAGAAGTAAGTATAAATCCTTCGGAAACGAGTCAAGAAATTGGAAAGCTTTGTTGGGCTATGTCTTTTAGGAGCGGTAAGTGTGGTTCTTTCGATTAAGTTGATTGTCAGAGTGGGGGATGTATAGTTTTAATATGGTATTGGAGGGGTGGGAGTTGCCAATTGAGTTGCATAAATATTTTTTTAACATATGGTAAAATAAGGATATAATAAAGGATTTGTGAAAAAGTGTACTTACACTAACGCATCAGATAGTTGAACAAGCTACATAGTTTTATAATGAACTAGAAAGATATAATTAAGAAATAAGAAAGGGAGTTGGTGCGTTTGAGATATACTTGTCCCTGTTGTGGTTTTAAAACATTAGATGATCCTTTCAGTTACGATATATGTGAGGTTTGTTATTGGGAAGATGACCCAACACAACTAGAATATCCAGCGTTGGAATTAGGTCCTAATGATGGCAGTTTATGTGAAGAACAAGCAAAAATTTTAAAAGCGATACCCGTTACAATTAGAGAATATAAGGGTTTTTCAAGAGATGATGAGTGGAGACCACTACATTCTGATGAATGTATTACACCCTCTAAACCCCATAAAAATGGGCTGGATTATTTTAACCTTATTGGTGAAGAACAGTTAAAATATTATTGGGAAAAGTAAGCGAGCTCCTTTCACGAACGGGTGCGTTAGTTGAAGGGTGTTGTTTATCTTGTATAAAATGAAAAGAATAGGTTTTTGATTCTTTTCCAATGACAAAAATTTGAACTTTTCTTTAATAACGATTCACTAAGTAAAGGGAGGATTGTATTGTGCGTAAGCGTTTATCAGAAATGTCACTTGAAGAATTGTGGGAACTATTTCCGGTTATTCTGAAAGAACATGATCCAATATGGAAAGATTGGTATTTACAAGAAGAAAAACTGCTTAAAAAAATCGGTAATCAATATATTGAACGAATAAATCACATAGGGAGTACTTCTGTTAATGGGTTATTAGCAAAGCCAACGATAGATATATTGCTTGAAATCACAGAAGACTGCGATTTGAAGTTTTTAGTGAGTATGTTAGAGGAAAACGGATATATTTTTGAAAAGCAACCACAAAAGCCAGCACCTCATATGATGTTTATGAAAGGCTATACAGAAAAAGGATTTGCCGAAAAAGTATTTCATCTTCATGTTAGATATATAGGCGATTGGAATGAATTGTATTTTAGAGATTTTTTACAGCTGCATAAAGAGGTTGCTCAAGAATATAGTAACTTAAAACTGAGCTTAATAGACAAATATGAACATGACAGGGATGGATATACGGAAGCAAAAACAGAGTTTGTGAACAAATACACTAAAATGGCAAGAATTGAATTTGAAAACAAATATACTCCATACTAATGAGCTTTTACTTCCAACCAATCTTAAAAAAAATATTGATTACATTAAACCTAGTAAGAGCCCGTTTTGATCAATCTTTATTCAAAACTGAGTTTTTATATCAAGTGCATTGTATAAGGATTCCAGAGACTGCTTCCAAGATTGTGATTGATTCACTAAACTGTTAGGGTGATAAAAATGATGAAAATTATGTTTTTGCTTGCAACATTTAGTATAGGCCTATTTGCATTCTTAGATAAGCATTTTTGGGGCTTCATGCTTGGGCTTGCATTCTTTTTTATCGGTTTATTTTTCATTAAGCCACGCTTTAAAAAAAATAACGATTAGCGTAATGGCAATTGGAGAAATATTAACTTTCCTTATTAAACACTTTTGATCCAGATTTGGATTAAAAGTGTAAAAATTAAATTTAGTAAGCTTTTATGAAGAAAAGAAAGCCCGCATATAGCGTCTATCAACGGTAAGCAGACTGAATAAGGAGTTGATAAACTCACTTCACCAAGACCCTTTTAGTGTGTCAAAAGGTCTCCAATTTCAATTCAGCGGTATAGAGTTGAAGGTTTTTCAGTGCCTTTCGGTATTTTCCTTACTAATCAGATTGAAACATTTTCCTAAGGCTCACCGTATATAATGCTAATAAACAAAAGGAGGGGAGTTAATGAGTGTTGTAACAAATCAAGGAGATTCAGTAAAAGTTGTATTTGTCTTTCAAAAAAATGAAGAGACAGAAGAAGTAACACTTAATACTGCTCAAATAACGGCATTATTGAATTCGAAACAGGTTTGGATTGAAAAATTTAGTGCTAACTTAAAAATAGAAAATACAGTTTGGTCTTATGCAAATAATCATATATCAATGCAAATTTATTTGAAATAATTGTTGTTGAAATTAAAGGCTTCTTAAAAGAATAAGACACTTCCAAAAAGAGCTTATATATCTCCCTGTAACTATTGGTTTCTGAAAGAGAAAAATTAGGACAAACATAGATGTATTCAGGTGGTTTTCCAATAATCATACAAGCGTTTGTTTAATATCAAAATCAACACCCATTTCAGGCTAGATCTAGTATCGAATCAGCCTGTTTCTTTTTGCCCAACACCCCACAATTGCTTATCAATATTATTTCGCAAATGGGCATAGTTTAAGATCAAACTTTTTGTTAATGTTAATAAAGAATAAAAATGTAAGGGAGAATAAAATGACTGAATACGGTAAGTTATATGCAGTTAATGGTCGTTATGTTTTGCAATTTGAGCGTTTGTTTGCCTATAAACCTGAGGTTGTTTTCCGCTGTGTAACAGATCCTGATTACTTTACCAAGTGGTATCCGTTTGCAACAGGAGAGATGGATCTTAAGGAAGATGGCAAAATAGCTTTTGATGATGGTGAGGGGACGAAGTACGAAGGAATCATTACTGAATACCAACCACCTGCAGTTTTTGCCTTTCGTGAAGGCGCTGATTTGCTGAGAATCGAGTTGGAAAATACCGATGATGGGAGCAGAATGACTTTTAAGCATACGTTTGATGACCGGTCTTGGGCAGCGGCAACAGCTGCGGGATGGCATCGCTGTCTTGATGCATTGGTTATGTTGGTTAATGAACAGTCGCCTGAATGGCCGGATAACGGAGCGGAGTTAAGAGGTTTTTATCGGGAAGCATTTGATTCAAATTAAGTGGAAATGATTGAACTAATGCTCAAGGGTATACGAAGAAAGTTAATAGTGAATGAAAAATGGAAAAAAATAAATAAAATGGCTTTTTTGCGAGCATTCATACCAAGCCCATTTTGAGCAGATTGTACCGCATTCGTTCATCATTTTTTTTCGGATATCTAGCTATTTTTATCACTTGCTTTACCCCTTTTGATATGATAAATCTTAATTATTCGTAGGATTTTTTCATTACATTCTATCTTCAGTGAGTAAGGTGACTTTTTTATGAAAACTAGTGAAATTGCTAAATTATCTAAGGTTCATCCAAATACCGTAAGACTTTATGAAGAATGGCAGTTTATTTCGCCTGTACCAAGAAAACCAAATGGTTACAGAGTTTATTCTGAACTTCATCTTAAACAAATGGAAATTTCTAGACTTGCTTTTAGACAAGAATTTATACAGAATAATCTTCGCAAAAAGGCAACAGAAATTGTTAGACTTAGTGGTCGCGAACAGTTCAAGGATAGCTTACGAGCAGCAGAATCCTATTTAACCTATTTGCAAACAGAATATGAGTTTGCTTTAAAAGCAATTGAAACGGTGAAAAATTTATTACAAAACAAATCGATTACTGGTCAAACATACTCCCACAAGTCTGTTGCTTCTATGCTTCAGTTAACGGAAGAAACAATACGGAATTGGGAACGGAATCATCTGTATACTGTTAAAAGAAATGCACAAAATCGAAGAATCTATACAGAGCGTGATATCCAAAAATTACTTGTAATACGGACGTTACGCAGTGCACATTTCTCGATTACTAGCATTGCCCATTTATTTCAAGAAATGAAACAATCGAAAAAAAATACAGATATCCTGGAAATTTTACAAACGCCCACCTTTTCATCGGATTTTTTCCATGTAACTGACGATTTAATGAATCAATTAAAGATAGCAATGGATGACTTGAAAACAATCATTGCTATCTTAACAGAATTACAATAACGGGGATGGTGCTTCTTGATCCACTAATACGGTTAATTCATGCATCGCTCTTGTTGAAGCTATATACAGTAGTCCACGATCAAATTCAGTTTTATAATTGGTTTCATTCACAAAAGGTACAATGACAACATCAAATTCAAGACCTTTCGCATACTGAATCGTCGTTAAAAGTAGACCTGTTTCAAACTTTTCCGTTTGACCATCCAGTACTGTAAAAGGTATGTTTAAATGTTCCTGCAAGATCTGTAAGTCTTCCTCCATCTTACAGATAATGGCCGTCGTTCGATAATCATTCTTCGCAATTTCATGAATCTGTTTCATCATTTGTTCAATTGTTAAATACATCCATTCTTTCGGCTCTTTCCCGTGTCTTGCAATTGGATGAATTTCCCCATTACGCATGAATTTTTTTGCATACATTGCGATTTCATACGATGATCGATAGGTGGTTGTTAATTCGACGTATTCTAGATTATTAAACATGGCTTCAAATCCCTCTTTTGATATCGTTTCATATGGTAAGAGGGCCTGACTAAAATCACCAATGATTGTTCGTTTACACGTAAACACTTTAGAAAGTACAGCATATTGGATCGGTGTATAATCCTGCATTTCATCTAGTAAAAAATGCTGTACGAGCTCATACTGCTTAATTCCTTTAAAATATAACTGTACAAAAAGATAAGGGTATACATCATTAAATTCAAAATGTTTTTTCGAAAACTGAAAAGAATTCTCCCCAAGTGTTTCGGTAAAAGATCGATAAATCTCTAATGGTGAAGAAAATAAGAGACGTTTTTTTAGACGCTTTATGATTTCATTTTTACTCGGTATTTTCCCTTCCCTATCCCACTTAGATTTAAGCACTTGAATGATATCATCTGCCATAAGTTCTAAACGTGTAATAATCGGTTCTTTTCCATATTGAAGGAAGCGACCTTGTAAATAATCAGCTTGTAGCACTACACCAGCAATGGAGATGCTTTCGTTTTTAAGAAGCCTTGAGTCTAAGTTAGATAAAAAGGATTGTAGCTTTTGAACAAATGAATAATTCCCCTTCATTTTTGCACGTGAAGCCAACGGCCCATTTGGATTCGATAAAATCTCTTTTGTTTCTTCCTCAAATGATTTAAACGTTACATCAGCTGGTAATAAATTTGCCGTAAGCTCGTCCAATGTAAAGGAGCGAATTAGCTCTTCACCTAGTTCCGGTAGGACGTTAGAAATATAGTCACCGAATACTTTATTTGGCGACAAAATAAAAATACGTTCTGCTCGTAACGTATCACGGAATTTATATAAATAATAAGCTAAGCGATGCAAGGCAACGGCTGTTTTTCCAGAACCAGCGACTCCTTGAATGATGACATTATACGCTGATTCATTCCTTACAATTTTATTTTGTTCTCGTTGAATCGAAGTGACGATTGTTTTCATCTTATCATTTGTATGCTGATTTAATGTTTGTTGTAGTACTTGATCTTGTATCGTTAATGAGCTATCAAGCACATATTCTAGCTTAGAATTTTCAATTTTAATCTGACGTTTCTTAATCAGTTCCCCGTCAAATTGCTGATCCATCGCAATATAATAGGCCTCACCGATTTCAAATTCATAGTACATATTACAAATAGGTGCACGCCAATCGTAGATAAATTGTGTCCCTTCTTCATCGGCAAAACCGAAGCGCCCGATATAGAACGTCTCTGCTTCACTAGGATCGTCACCATGATATAAAAAATCAAATCGACCGAAGTATGGGGAATCTATCAGCTTTCTTACTTGCTCACGTTCCACCACTTGTGCGAAACCCTGTTTGTCTATCATACTTAAGGTTTGCTGGTAGTCATACACCTGGAATTTATCGAGTTCATTTTTATATTCAACCATATATTTTTGTAAATCCTTAAAATTGTGGTCTTGATCAATAATGTTTGATGAAAGCTTTTTATATGCCTTTGTTAATTCATTTATCGTTTTTTCAAGATAAGCAATTTCGCTTGTCTCCATCAAAAATTCCCTCCTTTTCAAGTGTATCACCAAATATAACAAAAAGATTCTCGTTGGTGTCTAAATGGATGGTTATATTTTTTAGATCTTAAATCTATTGTAACCAACAAGTTAAATACATCGTATTTTTCCTCTAATAATTAGTTATATCACCTCATATAAAAAAATATCAATATTTCGATTAACCTGACTCTATTGTGACTTAAGAAAAGGACCAACCTGTTAATGCCCCTGTTAGTTTATGGTTTAAGAGTAATTGTTCACAATATAGGCTCTAGCTTACTTAGGTTAGAAGTAGCAGTAATATACGGGTTTTTCAGCAAAATGATGCAGGGAAAACATCCATCACGAAAATTGTAACGGGTTTAATTCATCCTTTTGCAGGAGAGATTGTGTTGTTTGGTGAAAATATACAAAAAAAACAAAAAGGTGGAGCTAATATAATGTCTGTGGCACTTAGAGAAGTATTAAAATCAGAAAAGAATATTTTAAAAAACCTTTACTCTTTGTACCTTCATGACCTTTCAAGATACACATCAACACTTGACATCGGGCCAGAAGGCATTTTTGAATATGAGGGATTAGATCAGTTTTGGGAAGTAGATGGTCTCTCCCCATACTTCATCATGAAAGATATGAATATTATAGGGTTTATCCTCCTATTAGAGCGGCCTTTGTTAAAAAAAGATCATGATTTTGCAGTGAATGATCTTTTCATGCTTAATAAATACAGAGGGCAAGGAAATAGCACGCAAGCTATGCAAGAGTTATTTGATAAGAGACAAGGAAAGTATTACGTCATTGAGTTGATAGAAAATAAACCCGCGGTATCGTTTTGGAAAAAAATATATAACGATTTCAATATTCAGTACGAAGAAAAGCAGGATCGTATTGACGATGAATTATGTCTGATCCAATCATTTAACATATAAATGTTCATCATAATGATTCAGGATGATAAGGGCTATGTAGCTTGATAGTATTTTTCCTATGAAGGTGACCATGGACAGAATTTTTATCTGATATAAAAAAATAAGAATTGCCTTAATGGGTGGGATGCAATCAGATCAACCCTGGTCCTTTAAAATACTGTCCTTTAAGCACTATTTTAAATGGCGCTCAAACGCATGTGTAGAATGAGTGATTATAAGAAAACGAAAGCAATAAACAAAGTAAATGAGAGATATTTTGAGGATAGACTTAAAGGCTTTATAGTATAGCCCGAGCCAAACGCTAACGCTTGGCTCCCCCCTCAGCTATATTTCCACATCATAATGACTCTTCAAAAAATCTATAAATAATTTAACATGACGTAAGTTCTCGACGAATGGATTATAAAATAGACTCGTTTCTCGATAATAGATGTCTTCTCCAAATTCATTTAATGAAATAGTGTATAAGTCGTCTTCGCCTTCGATACTGATGCCGGGTAGTACGGCGATACCAACATTATACTTTACCATCTCTTTGCATGTAGCGGCTTGATCTGTTTCGATGCTTGGGTGGATGGGTTGTTGAAAATTGGTACGCCACCATTTATCAATTAAGAGACTTAATGAAGGGTCTGTTTTATAGGTGATAAAGGGTAAGTGCGGGATATCCTCCTTTTTAAACGGTGTTTTCGATACGACAAATAATTCTTCAGTACAGAGTGTGTATTTCTTTGCATTTAAAGCGTAATTTCCCCGGATAATGGCTAAATGAATATCTTCCGCATTGAGTGCTTCTTTCATACCGCTACTCCATCCCGTTTTAAGTTGTATATGAATGTTAGGATAAAGTTCTTTAAAGTCATTTAATATTTTAGGTAGATGATATAACGAGAACAAACCAGAAGCACCAATAGCAATGGTCCCCCGTGTATCCACTGTTAGATTAGCTAAACGGTCAACTAATAATCTTTCGGTATGGATGATATGTTCTGCGTGTTCATAAAGAATTCGCCCTTCCTCCGTAAAATCGATTCCTTTTGAGCCTCGTACGATTAATTCTATTTCATACTTTTTTTCTAATTGTTTAATACGATAAGTGATTGCAGGTTGGGATGTATATAAATGATTGGCTGTGTGCGTAATATTTTTTGTTTTGTACAAATCGATGAGCATGTGGCAATCGTTCAGATTCATAGAAACTCCTTTCCGCTTGAAATAAAAATTTTTTATAGGTATTACTGAAAACTATTTATTTTATTTATTAGAATATATCATATATTCTGTAAAAAAAGATAAATAAAACGCTTTCAAAACTAAGAGAAAAGGGGGAGAGTTCTTTTGCTAGCTACTTTAGGATTTGTCTTGATTATTGTATTTACATATCTAATCATGAGTAATCGTTTGTCTCCAATTGTGGCATTGATCACCGTTCCGATCATCTTTGCTTTGTTTGGAGGGTTTGTTTCTTCGCTTGGCGACATGATGTTAGATGGGGTAAAGCAAGTCTCGCCAACTGCAGCTTTATTATTATTCGCTATTTTATATTTTGGTGTGATGATAGATGCAGGTTTATTCGATCCATTTATACGACGACTTTTAGCTATTGTCAAAGGGGATCCAGTTAAAATTGCTATAGGTACAGGGGCGTTAGCATTAGCGGTTGCATTAGATGGAGATGGAACAACAACGTACATGATTACAGTCTCAGCATTATTACCATTATATTTGAGAATAGGTATGAATCCATTAATTTTAGCAACCATCGCTATGATCTCTTTAAGTGTCATGAGTGGGATGACGCCGTGGGGTGGACCAGCAACACGGGCAATTGTTGCAACTGGTGTGGATGCGTCGGAGTTTTTTGTTCCATTGATTCCGTTAATGGTAGTTGGGGCGATATGGGTACTTTTCGTCGCCTATTTTTTAGGGAAGAGAGAACGTAACCGTGTAGGGATTCATGACATTTCCATTGATCATATCGTCCATACAGGTGAAGAAAGTGCCGGTAAACCGTCCCGTATCCGGTGGTGGACTAACTTAGTATTAACGGTTGTTATTATGGTCGTCCTCGTAAAAGGGGTTTGGCCACCGTCGGTTATTTTTATCCTTGGTTTTGCTATGGCATTAATGATTAACTTCCCGAAAAATAATGTGCAAAAAGAAATAATCATGAAGCATGCAGGGAATGCATTAATCGTCACAGCGCTTGTTTTTGCGGCTGGGATTTTTACAGGCATCTTATCGGGGACGGGTATGGTCACAGCGATGTCAAATGCGCTTATTTCTTTAATCCCTGACTCTTTAGGTTCACAATTTCCTTTAATTGTAGCGATTACAAGTATTCCTTTTACTTTTGTTATGTCTAATGACGCTTATTACTTTGGTGTTCTGCCAGTCTTAGCAGAAACGGCTACATCATTCGGAATTGATCCCATTGAAGTAGCAAGAGCGTCTGTACTTGGTCAACCAGTTCATCTTCTAAGTCCGTTAGTTGCTTCGACATTTTTATTAGTCGGAATGATTTCAAGAGAATTAGGAGAATACCAAAAGTATGCGGTTCTTTGGTGTTTCTTAACATCTGTTGTCTTAATAATAACAGCGGTCATTACTGGAGCCATTAGCGTTTAATCATTAGGAGGAAATATAATGCGCGCAATTTTCCCTATTGTCACAGTGGTAATTGTAGCAATTATTGGTGTAATTGTTTTCCATCTGCTCTCCTTCCCTATGCCTTGGATGTTAGGCTCATTATTTGGTGTATTGCTCACACAGCTGATATGGAAAATACCGATGAAATGGCCTGTTATGATGCGAAATATTGGACTCCTAATAGTAGGGACGGCGATTGGTCAACTTTTTACTTTCAATATATTGATTGCTATGAAAGACACATTATTGTTTATGTTCATACTCAACATTGTTTTAAGTTTATTTTGTTTGGCAATGGCGTATCTCTTGAAAAAATGGGCACGTATCCCATTTGCCACAGCGATAATAGCTAGTATTCCTGGTGGTTTATCGCAATTAGTCGTTTTTGCAGAAGAACAAAAGGATATTGATGTAACAGTAGTCACGTTTTTTCATGTTATTCGCGTCCTGTTTGTTGTTGGTCTCATTCCGATTATTGTTTCCCTAACAGGTGAAGTTCCGGGAGCACCCGCACAAGGTTCATCCAATCTTCTGCATAATCTTAGCTTAATCTTACTAGGATTGCTCTTGTTACCGATTGGAAAAAAATTAAGATTACCTGTCCCGCATTTTTTAACGCCTGTTCTGATCGGACTACTACTAAGCCTTTTTAAAGTAGACGTAGCCCCAATGGATGGTCACTTGCTACATATAGCACAGCTTTGTATTGGTGCATACATTGGCTTACTTTTACATCCGAAATCTTTACGTTTACCTGTTCGTGTTTTAATTGGTGGGATCAGTAGCGCCATTTTACTGTTAGTCCTGACCTTTTTTATTGCAGAGGGGATGGTGTTCTTCTTTGATTTGGACTTTGCTACTAGTTATTTAAGTACTGCCCCGGGAGGGATGGATCAAATGGGGCTCATTGCTACAGCTTTACAAGCTGATGCAACACATGTGACGATTTTTCAATTATTTCGGATGTTATTTATTTATGTGATCATCCTACCAATATTAAAGTGGAAAATATTAAAGTGATAAAAAATATTTATGCTTATTACTAAAAATCCTGTATTTTATTTATCTCTAATTATTTCTTATAGTTAAAATATCAATGAAAAAGGGGATATGCTTGATGTTAAAATATGACGTCGTGATTGTTGGTGCAGGAAATGCGGCCTTATGTGCAGCGATATCTGCAAAAGAGCAAGGGAGTTCGGTACTCGTTTTAGAAAAAGGACCAATTGAAAAACGTGGTGGTAATTCATTTTTTACAGACGGTGCCATTCGTGTAGCTTATCAAGACTTAGAAGCCATTACGAAAGTGATAGATTTAGATCAAGAAACGATTAATAAAATTGATATGCCCGTATACGGAACAGAAGACTTTTATGAAGATATTATGCGTGTTTCAAAGAATCAAAGTAAACCAGAGCTGATTCGTCAATTAGTCGAACAATCTCTACCAACCATTGAATGGATGAAAACGCATGGGGTTGCATTTGAGTTAAACTATGCGAATCAATCTTTTGAAAAAGAAGGGAAAATTCATTTCTGGGGCGGTTTACCAGTTAAAACCGTTGATAAGGGGATTGGTTTAATGCGCAGCTTATTTCATCGCTGTGAAGAGTTGGGAATTGAGGTTTGGTATGAAAGTGCAGCTACAAATATTGTCACGGAAAATGAGGCAGTAGTGGCGATCGAAGTGCAAAGAAAAGAGCAGCTGCAGACGATTCAATGTGAAAGTGTTGTTTTAGCATGTGGAAGTATAGAAGCAGACAACAAGAAACGTGCTGAGGCATTAGGAAGTGAGTGGAACGAAGCAATCGTTAGAGGGACGGAGTTTAACACGGGCGATGGCATTGATATGGCGATATCTATCGGTGCACAAACGTTTGGACAAAGGAATGGCTGTCACGCCATTGGAACTGATGCCAATGCACCAAGAGTAGGAGATTTCCAAAAACCAGGTGATATCTTTAAAAAACATTCTTACCCGTATAGTGTGATGGTGAATGTGGAAGGCAAACGCTTTGTAGACGAGGGAGCCGATTTCCGTAACTATACCTATGCAAAATACGGTAAAGAAATCTTAAAACAACCGAAAAATATTGCCTACCAAATTTATGATGCAAAAGTTCGCCCAATCTTGCGTGCGGAATATGATTTAGAAGAAGCAACAGTCTTTGAAGCAGCTACACTTGTAGCGCTTGCAGACCAATTAGATGTGAATAAAGAACAGTTTCTACAAACCATTCATGCATATAATGCAGCTGTCCAAGAGGGCGAATTCAACCCTTCAGAAAAAGACGGTAAAGCGACAAAAGGCATTACCCCAGCTAAATCTAACTGGGCACAAACGATAAGTGAAGGACCATTCTATGCCTATCCTGTGACGTGCGGAATTACTTTCTCATTTTGGGGATTAGCGACAACAATAGAAGGGGAAGTAGTCAATCAAGTAAATGAACCGATCGAAGGTTTATATGCGGCTGGAGAAATGATTGGTGGTATTTTCTATGAAAATTACCCCGGTGGCTCAGGCTTAATGTCTGGCGCGGTTTTTGGCAAATTAGCTGGTGCAGCGGCTTCACGCCATGCCCAAAAAGTAAGATAATTTATTCAGAACGACTCCCAGTATGAAAAGGTGGGAGTCGTCTTGATATCCATTATGGATGGAGTAATGTTTTCACAGTCTGGTTAGCGACGTTATGATGCGAGGATTGCGTTAATTGCTCTAATACATAAAAGGTAGAAGGCATAGAGGTTGCCGCTCCTTGGTTTAATAAAATCGATTTCATTGATAAAATATAACTCAAATGCTCTTGTTCAGTAAGTTGTTGCCAACGTTCGCCATCCATCTGTTTATGATTTAAATCAGCCATTGTATACAGATTCATACCACTATATTTGCTTTGGGCATGCTCAACTTCATATAGTGTCGATAAATAAGCATCAACGTAGAAATCAGCCTTAGATAAATCCTTGTGGTAGATTGCACTCTTCAATTGAACCAGCATCGTTTGGGCCTGTTGAAGCAACGGTTGATCCAATCCACTAGCCTCCGCTAAATCTCCTTGAAGCTGTTGTAGTTTGGCTAACTCTTTTCTCGTGTCATACGCCTCTTCATGATCATGCATTGCTACATAACTTGTTTGTAAATAGTGATTGATCGATTGCAAACAATCGTTTCCTGACCTTTCATCATGAGCTAATGGGGTTTTTATAAAACATAAAAAAACCAATGCGATGACGAGCAAACTGACAAGTACATATTTTGCAGAGAAAAGAACGATTTTCATGCAAAACGCCTCCTTTATGAGTTAGACAAAGATAGTAAAGATTGAACTTTTTTTTATTATTGTATTCTAACGGTGTCTTAGTTAACCATTTAATAAACGATTTTGTTCGCCTCTGAAAAGAGCTTTTTCTGTTCGTTTAAGATTTCGGCTCACGAAAGGTATTTTCCTCCTCAAAAAAACCCTCTAGTATTTTTCTATAAAACTTTCTTTTTGGTCCATCGTACGGTCTAAGGTAGTAATGCAATGAGAGATATGGTATAACCCATTCCAACAAATGGTTTATGCTGATAAAATATAAATTAACACTTTTTGTTTAAATATGCCGTAGCGTCTATTGGAGGGGCTGGACCATTTGCCCCTGTAAGAGTGGCGGTTGGCGGAATTGTAGGTAGTTCTGTAAGTAATTGGGCAACAAAGTATACTAGTAAATTTATAAGGGGTGTTGGCGAAAAAGTAGGCGAAGTTTCACATGCAGTGAAAGACAAGGCGAAAGAGGCACAAGATGGCGCGAAAAATGTATTTAATGGTGCCACGAATGCCCTTTTCGGGTGGCTATAAATTAATATAAAGGTAGTGTAGTGAGGTGTTATATATTATATGATGGGTTTTATCGCAGTATTGTTTGGAACGCTAGGGTTTTTTTTAATAGTTAATCTATTTTTTTCTTTTTTGTATTTGATTAGTCGAGCAGCAGGAGGTAAATTTTATAGCTGGATTGTGCACGATTTTGAATTCTTAATGATTTTATCATTACCTTTGTTTGGATTAACCGAAATAATCGCTAATGAACTCTATGAGAGATACAACGGTTTGGTAACAAGAATGCTATTGCTCATTTATGCTTTTTTAGTGTTCATTCTTGCTATAATTTGTTTTATATTCTTTTTCTATTTTGCGGATAAATGATAATCATCTAATGAAAGGAATAAAAAAATGAGCTATACATTAACGGCTGAAGAATACATATTATCTCTTCTTTTACTAAATGGTGCTGAAGTTGCTTACTCCATTAAAGAAGAGGTGTTTGGAGAGATTTCGTAGAAAGAACTTGAAACTAGGCTTGATAGTGCAACTAGTGGATTAATATCTAAAGGTTTATTAACATTTGAAAATCAACAAGAAAGAATGGATGAAACGTTCAAAAGTTTCATGTTGGGTTTAACAAGAGTAAAAAGAGTCATTCGTTGCCAAATTGCTTCGGATGACGGAGTATTTAGCACTTCCCTATTTTGCCATGATTCGTTTTTTATCCAGAATGCTTTATACGATAATCGAATATATCACCTCTATGAAAAAAATGATCATGCTGACTTGTCTGCATTAATAGACCTTAATCCCCTATGTTGAAAGCGGGGAGTCATTTTCTATTAAAGAGCAACTTTTTGAGAGAGTAATAGTTAAATTATTGGGTAATGAAGAATTAGCAAACGAAGAAATAGACCACTTTTCTTCTTAAAAGCTTTACAAGTAAAACAAGGGAAATTAAACGCATTATACGATTATATTCTGGGTAGAAAGTTTCAATCGGATCTTTACTATACATAACATATGAAGAGGAGTCATGGTCTATAGAGTGAAAAGACAAGGCGAAAGAGGCACTAGATGGCGCGAAAAATGTATTTAATGGTGCCGCGAATGCCCTATTCGGGTTGCTATAAATTAATGTATCGAGGTGATATTTATTATATGATGGGTTTTATCGCAGTATTGTTTGGAACGCTAGGATTTTTTTTAATAGTTAATCTATTTTTTTCTTTTTTGTATTTGATTAGTCGAGCAGCAGGGGGTAAATTTTATAGCTGGATTGTGTATGATTTTGAATTCTTAATGATTTTAGCATTACCTTTTTTTGGATTAACCGAATATGTTGCTAATGAATTCTATGAGAGATTCAACGGTTTTGTAACAAGAATGCTACTGCTTGTTTATGCATTATTAGTATTCATTCTTGCTATAATTTGTTTTATATTATTTGGTTATTTTGCTGATTTGGATTAAAGGGGAGGGGAATAGTGTGCAATCAATAGAAGTGATTGGTGAGCTTATCCATTAAAATCAATCGGGAGTGTATTTTAGCGATTGCATTATGACAACCTTTTCTATTCGTGGTCATAGGTGTAGCCCCCTTTATAGCGCATTACAACAGGAAAAATTATGAATACAATTACTGGAGTATTCCATAAGAAGTAACTCAAGATATTGTGGGATGAAGGAAATACTTTAGTGGTTACTAAGATTAATCTTTTTCATATTCCACTATTCAAGGTAATGGGCAACTAAGAAACTTGTTAGGTAAGGGGGGGGATAAATGAATATTCTTAATTTAGGAAGATTGAATAATACCCCTCAAAATAAACTCATTAGAACGATGTTTTTTGCTTTTGCAGAATTTGAAAGAGATATTTTAAATTAAATATTAAATGTACTCGAGCTTATTCCATATAAATTATTCTAATAATTAAGTTTTTTCATTTTGCGATCCCCTCATTTGTTTCCTTTAAATGTCCTAATATGCAACTTTTTATTAATTTTACAATTCTTGGTATATTTATATACCAGGTTTGCTTTATAATGGGAAATATAGGATGAGGGTAGGTGATTTATATTAGAATGCATATCTATTTACTACTTAATTAAAGAATTTGAAAAGTATAATGACAAATAACTCCTCATAAAGATTTCCTTTATTTTATTTTCCTATACCTCAAGTACGATGTAACAATAAATTAAATCAATTTATAATACCCACAATTGTTAAATTAGCTAACGAAAAATATAGAGTGTGGATTTTAGCAACAATCATCCATATGATCCTTTTAAGGTATTAATTACTTATAATTTTAATATTATGATATTTATATACAGTGTTAAGTGTAGTACCTTTTAATACACATGTAGTATTAAATAAATTAAAAACGCTTGTGATAATTATGAACGCACAGTTTAAAAGGTGTACTGGAATGAATAGTCTTATTAATAATAAATACCTAATCAATTATTATATCTGAGGGAACTATTTACCCGATTTGAAGAAGGTTGGTTTAAAAAGAAGGACCATATAGAAAATTACTACAGAATTCAAAGGGGGGGTATGGATAAACTTGAACAAAAATAATTTCTTAAAACGACTTAAAAATAGCTTGAAGTTTATGTCTGAAAAAGAACAAAAAGATATATTAGAAGAATATATAATACATTTTACAGAAGGGAAAAGTGAAAATAAGAGTGAAGAGGAGATATCTAAAGAATTAGGAAACCCTGAAGAAATCGCTAAAGAATTAAACGCTGTTTATGCGATTAATAAGATTGAGGAGAATAAAAACTTAAGAAGTATACTTACAGCATTGCTGACAATTATGGGATTAAGCGTAATGAATTGCTTTATTATTATAGTGAGTTTAATCTTTTTGATATTACTAACACCATTTATATTGGCCTATATAATTAGTGTACCTATAATGATACTCTCTCCCATAATTTTAATTATAATGGGATTTGTTAATGAATTTACAATAGGATTTGCAGAAATTCTCGAGTCCATAAAAGGTCTAATTATAGGTTCAATTTTAGCACTCCTAGGGTATTATATAGGGAGGTCATTTGTTAGATTATTTATTAAATACCTAAGATGGCATACGTCAATTGCAAGGGGGAAGAATGGAATATGAAAAGATTTTTTTGTATCCTAATACTCTTTATGTTAAGTGCATGTTCAAATGGAGAAAGTATTGACACTACTGAAGATGAAATGCTTGATACCAAGAATGTAGACATTCCTAGTATTATTTTTACTTCCAATAAGCAAAACAGTGTAATTGATGAAAAAGAAATGAAATCAAGCATAAAAACTTACCTAGACACTTATGAAGCATTATATCTTGCAAGTTATCCATTTCAAGGAAAGATAGATGATGAAATAAAATTGACTCAAAGTGAATTGGACAAATTAGACCAAATTTACAGACTTACAAAAGAAAATGATGAAAATTTCTCCAATTATATTTCACAAAATACATTACCTGAAGGTTATCTAGAGGAGTCTGAAAGAATTAGCAGATATATTACAGGTATAAATGAGATGCTGTATGAAATAGATATAATGCTCAATCAACTTACAGATGACATAGATAAAGGAGTTATTCCAACAGTAAACCTAGATTCAATAACTAAAAAAAGTGATGTCGTGAATGGAAGAGAACAGAAAAAAATAGAAGAATTCCTTGAGCGTAAAGATATTGATACCAATGCATTCGGGGAGAATTCACTAAGAAAATCAGAATAATCTTATTTGTTTATAGATGTACAAAAAGGTGTGCCCAGATTTAGTTTTTGGTACACTTTTTTCTTTGTATTTCGTACAGGAAAGGTTCCTTTTAGCATTGCCATTCTACCTTAGATATTCTTTTTAACAAGTGATATTTCCGATGAATGATTGAAATATAAAAGTATATATTTGTAAAAAATATAACTATTGGTATAATTTAAACAAAAAGTGTTGATCGTAAAACTTAAAAATATGAGCAACTCTAAAATTCATAGCTAATAACATACCTTAGAATATATAAGTAACGCAAACCTATAAATCACACCAACTAATGTAAGTTATAACCCACACAAATACTCACAGCCAATCACATATAAATCATAAGAGAGGATGCATCCACTAATGAAAAAGTTTTTCCTGAATTTGATAAGCATTATTTCTTTTGCCCCCTTTATTACGCAAGTCACGCAAGAGGATGTAACACATAATCTGCGGAAGTTGAAGGAGTATAGTTGGTTTAATGCTTATTTGGAGAATGAGATTTTTCGAAACTTAATCGTCCATAATGACCGTGTACGGAATGTGATTGGTGAATTTAACGAAAAGAGATTTAGCCATTGTTCTTATCAGAAGAAGATGAACAAGAGGTTAAATGCAGTGTTATTGAATGAGGAAGTCCGAACGACTGTGTAATCGTTCGGATTTCTGTTTGTATGTTCCCCTTTTTTACAAGTTGTTTTTGTTTCGAGATAGGATAATCGGATTGACTGCAATTTGCTGCAGAAAAGTCTCTTTCTCCACCTTACTACAATCCTCTTGATTGGATTTTCTCAACAAAAAAGCCCCTCTATCTATTAATAAATGAGAGATTCATACGCGACATTCACTAGAGTTGAGACCATTCGATTTGCTCAATACATGTATCCGTGGAGTCTAAATATTCCTTCCCATTTCTCTTTATGAAATAGTGGTCGATATAAATCGCTCTCCTTCAGTATTTCACCGGGCCATTCCCTCCACCTCTCTGAATATAAGATTGACATATTTATAATATTGTGAATTTTATAGATGGATTAGCGTAAAACTGTCAAAACAAATTCTTCATGAGTGATATATATCATCAGAATCAAGCCATGCGCGAAATTTATGTAGATGATAATAATGCTTGCCATTAAGCGTAACTTTTGGTGCATGAGGATGCTTCTCCAACAGATCTTTCATATCTTCTTCACTTAAGTAAAAGTAAAGATGAAGGTGGCTCTGTTCCACAAGTAAACTATTCATATTTGCTTCGGTCTTGCTCTTAAATTGCTTTAAGCCATTGCCTATGAAATAGCCAAGTAATGCTAAACCGACGGCAATCCAGAAAAAATTCAACTCGAATTCCAATTTGTACGCCCCCTTAAATATATATATCTACTTTAACATGTCCTAATAAGTAATAAAAATATGATTTTTGAGTATCAAAATTTGATCATTCCTCGATAATTAAACCAATTTCCCCTGTCTATCGCACCATCTTTCATAGATTGTATACTTGTCCGAGAACAAAAATGGCCAAGCTGTATATATTGATATTACTTAGTGTTTTTCTCGGGTTTGTGATGGAAAAGGCTATAGTTACAGCACAAAGGAGACTATTAATTTTGCTGAAGGAGAGAAGTGAAGTGTATGAATCTATCTGTTATTATTCCCATTCAGAATGAAGAGTCTACGTTGGCACCCGTATTAGAAGAGTTAGTGAAGATTGAGCCATATGAAATCATCGCTGTTTTGAATGGTTCAACAGATGGATCGGAAAAAATAGCGGAAGCATTCGGGTGTAGAATGCTCGTTTATGAAGAACCCCTTGGCGTAGATATTGGACGAGCAATTGGTGCAAGGGAGGCAAAAGGAGATACGCTTCTTTTTATCGATGGAGATATTGTCGTTAGAGCACAAGAGTTACAAGGATTGCTTGATGGCATTCGGGATGGGGCGGATATTGCCCTAAATGACTTAAGCTGGACCATGAAGCGCCCCATTAGACCACATCCGACGGCAGTATCGAAGTTCTCTCTTAATCATTTTTTAGGTAAAGGTGAATTATCCGTTAATTCCTTAGTCGCTGTTCCTCATGTAATGACAAAAACAGCGCTTGATACGATTGGTTGGGAGAATTTAGCCTGTCCTCCATTGGCTCATTGTATAGCTGTGATGAAAGAATTAAAGATGAGTGCACCGGTAGCCATTGATGTGATTGCTACAAATAAGATTCGACCGAAACATCATCAGAAGATTACTGGCTCCTCTTTTTCAATTTCCACAAATTTAATCATTGGTGACCACTTACGTGCAGTGGCGCAATTGATTGAAGAGAGAGGCTTTCGCGGTGGTTTAAATGATGGAAGGCGAAATCGTCCATCTTTTAAGGAATATGTACAAGCTTTTTCGGTAAAGGAAGAGAAACGAGCGAAGTATAGTGCGATTATTCCTGCAGGGAAAGAGCCGGATACGATTGCTGAAGTGATTGCTGAGGTAAAAAAGGCAGGCATTGATGAAATTATTGTTGTTTTAAATGGTGCAGATGAACGAACAAAGGAAAAGGTAGAAGAATCAGGTGTGAAAGTGATCGTATTTGATCATTCGCTCGGACATAATATTCCAAGAGCCATTGGTGCGCTTCACAGTACAGGAGATATTTGTTTGTTCTTAGATAGTGATTTTGTTATTAAAGCAGAAAACCTAACACCTTTTATAAAAGCTGTAGAAGCAGGAGCAGATATGGCACTTAATGATTTAGAGGTATTGCTCGATCGTGCCCATCCGTTGCATTCCGTGAGTGCTGCTAAATATTTATTGAATATGGCGCTGAAAAGAGAGGACCTCACTGTTAATTCTCTTACTGCCATCCCACACGCAATGAGCAGGAAAGTGATTGACGAGGTTGGTATCCTCACATTGATGTCTCCACCGTTATTTCAAGCAAAGGCTATTTTAAAAGGATTTAAAGTCGAAGCCGTTCATTATGTTGATGTCGTCAAGCCGAATAAAATCAGAATACAGCATCACAGGCAAGCCGATGGTCGAGTCGAATCAACGGATCGGATTCTAGGTGATCATATTGAAGCATTTTCATATTTATTATCGTTCAATCAAAGATGCGGTTATACAGATGGCAATCGAAAATGGGACATGCTCCTAGGTCACACAGATAGAGTAGCTGTTATTGGTCTCGGCTATGTTGGTCTACCACTTGCCCTCCACTTAGCAGAAAAGGGCTGTCATGTAACAGGCATCGATCAAGATACTCAAAAGATTGAGTTATTACAGCAAGGTAGCAGTTATATTCCTGATGTAACAGACGAAGAGCTGCAAGCAATAAAGCATTTTATTCCGAGGCATACGGACACAGCGGAGGAATTGCTTAAAGCCGCTGACTATATTATCGTCACAGTTCCAACACCGATTGACGAACAGGATGAACCAGATTTAAGTGCGATGATTGCAGCTACTAACTATCTTTGCCAATATTTACAGACGGGACAAACGATTATTTATGAAAGCTCTACTTATCCGGGAACAGTAGAAGAGGTGATTGAGCCTATATTCACACGCCATCACTTTAAAGCTGGTGAAGATTACTATTTATGTTATTCACCTGAGAGAATTGATCCAGCAAATAAGCAATATACGTTAGCCTCTATCCCTAAAGTGATCAGCGGTCAAACGGATAGTTCTCTTGCGAAAATAGAACAGTTTTATGCAAAGTATTTTGCTGAAGTTGTACCAGTAAGTTCGCCGAAAGTTGCAGAGTTAGCAAAGTTATTTGAAAACACACAGCGATTGGTCAATATTTCACTAGTGAATGAGTTGGACGAGCTATGTGATCGATTAGACATTGATTTTTTTGAAGCTTTGCAGGCAGCTGCGACAAAGCCATTTGGATTTACTCCCTATTGGCCTGGTCCTGGAATAGGTGGACATTGTATCCCTGTTGACCCAATTTATTTACAATGGAAGTTCAATCAATACGGCTTAAGTAGTCAGCTTGTAGCAGCAGCAAGAGAGATTAATGATACGATGCCTCAAAAAATCGTCAAAAAAGTAGAAGCTGAATTAGGAGGGGAAGCTGGAGCAATCCTTGTGGTTGGCCTTGCGTACAAAAGAGATGTGAACGATGTCCGCGAATCTCCAGCTTTAACGATTTTTAGTGAACTCTTGCAAAAAGGTTATCAGGTAGACTATCACGATCCTTATGTACCCACTATTATCCTTGAAAATAAAAGCTATCAATCCGTTCCGTTAACGAAAGAGAAATTATCACAGTATCAATTAACCCTGCTTCTTACCGATCATAGTAATTTGGATTATAAACTTTTGTCGAAAGTTGAAAATATTATTGATACAAGGCATGTATTAAAAACAGGGAAATGAAGAGGCGATACAATATTCTCCTTGTAAGGGGGTGATGCCACTTAAAGATATAAGGAGACGATGATTTTTGGATGGTTCATGTTTATCTTTGATTGTTCCTATTAGTCGGGATGCAAGTAATCAGTATGTAAGTAAGTTAATCCACACCTATCAATCTATCACAAATGTTGAAGTAATCTTTGTTGCCCACAAATCACGCAATGTTGATCCGTTTCGCCTCGTAGTCAATGATGCTTGGCAGGATGTCTACGAAGCACATGTCATCGGGGCAAAAAAGGCAACGAGAACATGTATGTTATTTTTAGACCTCAACCAACATATTACGGTACCGACGCTCCAGCAATTTTTACAACCACTGATGGATAATAGCGCGGATGTTGTTCTTAATAATATGGACTATGAATTTCAAAAAAAACACCGCCATATTCCTTCTACTATTTTCCCGCAAATAACCAATGCTTTTATTCATCGTTCAGATTTAAAAATAGACCAAATCATGTTTGTCCCTTATGGACTCTCTAAAAAAGCAATAGATACAATTGGTATCGATACACTTAGCAATCCTGTTGAAGCACATGTGAAATTAGTTCAACAAGGCTATGTATTGTCACATCAGCTTCCTATTCGTAATATCTTTCAGCTGCAAAATCAAGTGTGGGATAGGAAGGATGATAGGAGAAGAATAGACAATTTTTTACGAGCGTACACACAAAGATACCCACCTAATAGTCGTTCTAGATTTTCTGATGGTGAAAGGAGATTAGATGTACTAGATGCGGTTATCCAGGGCTATGAGCCAACTATTCGAAAAAATGACCATGCCAATCCCTTATCCCAATTATCGATTATCATCCCAGCGCAAAATGAACAAGCACGAATGAAGGCAGTAATTGAGGAGTGTATGCGATTAGCTCCGTTAGAAATCATCGTTGTTGTGAATGGGTCAAATGATCAGACAGCGGTTCATGCATATGATGCAGGGGCAACGGTGATTCAGTTTCCTGAAAAACTAGGTTTAGATACTGGTAGAGCGATAGGTGCACACTTTGCCACCGGTGAGATTTTGTTATTTGTTGATGGCGATTTTGTCATTTCGATGGAAGACTTACAGCCGTTTGTAGAGGCCGTAGAGCGGGGCGTTGATGTTGCAGTAAATGACCTCAATGCTAGCTTAAAGCAGCACTGGCCGCTTCATTTAGTTACTGCCTGTAAATATGCAATAAATTTAGCCTGTGATCGAGCTGATTTAGGTGTTGGCTCCACTGTTGCTGTCCCCCATGCCTTGAGTAGGAAAAGTATTGAAAAAGTAGGAGTGCAATCATTAGCTAATCCTGTATTAGCTTACGTAAAGTTACTTGTTACTAATTGTGTAGTCGAAAATGTACACCATGTAGAAGTGGATAAAATCAATCGCTTTCGCCCGCATACTCATTATGCAAATCAAAAAGGAAGTCTAGCACCGACTACTTCAGTTATCGTCGGTGATCATTTAGAGGCGATGATATATTTAGGGAATTTACAAAAAAAAGGAGAGAAGAAGAATGAGTTGTAAAAATGAAAGTTGTTTTGATGTGTGTTTAAAATTGGTGGTAAATACGAATAGCAAACGAGCAGAAACGTCCGTTGAGTGCGATGAAGCTTGCGGTGGGATCGATTTCGAATTTGAAAATGGTGTCATTCATATCACATTGCCACTTGTAGCGTGTGTGGAAACGACATTAAAAGATGATTTAAGTGCGAGTGCAGTGCTAACAAGTTTATCTTTACCAGGCTATCAATAAACACAAGGAGTGAATGGAAATGGCATGTAGTCATGAAAGTTGTTTTGATATTTGTCTGAAAATCATGGTGAATACAAGAACAGGAAGAGCAGAAACGAAAATACAATGCGATGAGGTTTGCCCAGGTCTTGAGTTTGAATTCGAAAATGGCATCATCATCATCACAATTCCGCTAGTTGCCTGTGTGGAAACAACCTTACGAGACTCCCTGCGTGCAGATGCACAACTCGTCAGTTTATCTTTGCCAGGTTATTCATAAACAAATAAGGCGTACGGAACCTGATACCATTTTGGTGTGAGGTTCTTTTTTGTTGATAGTGTATAACGGTGAGGAGTAGGAGGAGAGGGAAAGTCGGCCAAAGTTGGCTTGAGAACTACGGGAAAAAGGAAACAGTCGCACTTGGGATTCTAAAATATGTTGATAACGTGGAAAAGGGGACCCCGCCAATCTTTAAAGTGTTTGAATAGGGAGAGATAATAAAGTCTTGTTTAAATAAAAAAAGACAGTGCATCATCGACTGTCTTTACTTCCTCAAACTTACACCCGTAAGGATTTCATTCCATATTTGTTTATCATAATGATGGTTAACGGGTATTTTTACGAAGCAGATTCCTTCATGTGGCCATTCCTCATCAATGAGTGGTCGCTCTAATGGTATATCTACTTGTTGGATGATGATGATGTTGAAGGGGCCACGGGTGAGTTTCGAAAGGGTCGTTTGCAATTCAATAATGTCATCATAGTTTGCAATTTCCCATTCATATCGGATGAATAACGTTTTTTTGCTGGTTTGGATCTTTGTGAGAAAATTTCGGATGCGTTTGTAGAGTTTTTGTTTGAATGCTGGATATTGTTCGGTCCAATGTTGGTTGGCAATCATAGGGAAATCGTGGACAGAATCAATTTGATATAGACGGTCCTGAACAAAATGAGCTCTTGTAGGAGTGTTGCCACCTTCTTCATAAATGACTTGTCCTTCGTTGACGAAATGAGCCGTAATATTCTTTTCCACCATGTGATCTTTTTCCATGTAATTTTTAAACTTGTTTTTAAGTAGTTGATTGACCATGTTTAGATGTGTTGACTGTACCCAATCAAAAGGAAATGAATTTTTTCTTAAGTTATACTCTTTTGTATAGATGGCAGGGCCACACCAACTGCCTAAACTTACAACGAGATCGTATGCGCCTTTTGTTTCTGAAAGTTTCAAGTTATCACTCCTTTACTTATCATTATTTTATTAACAAGGAAGAGGAAGTGATTGGACAAACAGTAAAAAGGCTCCTCCTTTTTTAAAAAAGAAGAAGCCTATCCTTTATAATATTTCCGTTAAGATTTCTTTTTTCTCTGTATCCCAAATCATAAGCCCAAGTTCTTCATCTACATTGATGATGCGAATGGAGACGGGCACATGGTCGCCTGCTATAGAATTAATTTTCGTACCACAAAAGTTAAGAATGCTCGTTAATTCGGTCTTTGAAATACCTGGTGCATAGATTTTTAATTCTATATTTGTTAAATTATCATGCTCATAATTAATATCGCCGTTTAATCTTAAATCCAAATTTGTAAAGTAGGTAAGAAGGTCATCTGATAGATAATTGAGACTATCGTGGAGACTTTTATCTACTTCATTTAATTCATCTGAAGGATAGACATATTGGTCTTTTTCAACCTTTTCCCAGCTGCTAATCCCCTGTTTCCCTTTATCAATATAAGTATGAGCTAGGAATTGGCCAGGTGTAATTTCATTTGGACCTGCTTCTTCATAGATAGATAAGACAATGGGTACATTAGGGACATTTTCAACCCCTCTGACGGCAGAAATGACATCTTTTGCGATGTTTTTTGCATATTTTTCGTTGTAATTTTTGTCTTTATAAACCTCATTCACTCTTACTTCACCGGTGTGAACTAAGCCAGCATCATCCATTACCCGAATATGGTAGTAATCATTGATGGAAATAGCTAATGAAATGCCAACAACTTTCCCTTTTTCATTTAAGTAATTTTGTTCGTGAATATGAGAGATGATATTAGGGGTTTTTTCCTCATCTTCCAGACGATCTTTTGTTTCTTTCATTTTGGGGTTCAGCCCATTAGGCGTATCATTAGATTCTCTTGCAAGTAATTCATTAAGCAAGTCACTATCTATGTATTGACCTGATTGATAAAGGTGGTCTTCTGGTGAAAAATATTCAGAAGTGATATCCATCAACCCCAGTTCAATCTCAGTGATATCGTAGTTATTAGACACATTTGCTGTAATTGCGCCTCGTGCATTAGCTGGTTTAAACGGTTGCTTGACTTTAAATATATTATTCTCAATTTGCGTTGGAATGACGATATCTTCGGGTTGATCCGTTGTTTCTTCCTCGTCCTTATTCATACATGCTGTTAGCGTAATAAGTAGTAATGGTGTAAGTGTAAGTAGTAGAAGCCTTCTCATGGTTAACTCCTTGTTTGTATGTATTTGAACCAATCATCTTGCAAATAAAAGGTACCATATAATGACATTATGTACAAATGATATTTTCATAGCTTGCTTGAAAAAAAGAAGGAATATGAAAGGTGGAATAGAAAGGGTTAGAACAGAAAGAAGATGGATGTGAATGATCATGAGAGCAACCGAAAGTATTCAGCAAGTTTGGAATCAATTTAACACGTTCCCAATGGATAATCTGACGAAAATATGGTATCACCAAAAGGGTAGTGAGAAAAAGCAAAGAGAACTATCGCTAATGAAAGAACATAGAGAACAATATGGCCTTACCGGTAATTGCTTTGATTTAGCTATTTGGTTGCTAGATGCGTTTCAACAATCAAGAATTCAAGCATTCCCAATCGGTCATGATTTAGGGACAGTACGTGCCCATGTAGCAGTGGTGGCGGTAGATGATGATGGTAGCCGATACTTATGTGATTTAGGTGATCAGTGGATAAACCCAGTGTTAATAGATAAGCACCATGAACATTTTACAAGTGAAAAACAAGGCGGTTTTTTTCCCGGTGCTAACATTCAATTAATACCGAATGAAGATATGGTAGAAGTTCGCTATCATAGATCGAATGGGAAAGAATCAAGGCAAATCTATGATACACGTCCGATTGATCGTGATGTTTTTCTCCATGCAGCTGAACATTCGCAAAATCTCATTAAGCCTACTCCCTTACTCGAATGCAGAATCCCCTACCAAACAGAAGTAGCGCACTGGGAATTTACGAATTGGACCAGCTTTTTGAGCACGAATCATGGACTAATTAAAGAAAGTCCGTTAAACAGTATCGATGAATGGGTTATGAAAATCCATGAAAAAACGGGATATAATAAAGAAATTCTGTTGGAGGTGTTGATGTTGTATCATGCTTTTCAAAATAAATAATAAGACTTGAGCAAGCGTGCTAGTGACAATAACACCTACTTTATTTCATACAGTGAAAAACAAAACTAACTGAATCATTATTCGCTTGTTTATCTTGATAATCTCCGTAACATGATTTGATCGTAAACCCGGCTCTTGATAAAGAGCTCTCAATATCTTTAAGTGTGCGGAACCTTATTTGATGCTTACTTTGAGTGATAAGTTCACCGTTATCACAGTATTGAACGGTCTCATAGAAGGTAAAAACATCATTTTCCATTCCTTCATACGACGAAATAATGGTAAGTTTCTCTCCAGTATAGGGATGAGTTGTATAGTCGGGTGTCTCATCCGCCATCCATTTCTCCCATTCTTTTGCATAAAGGTTGCGGCAATCAAATATAAGGGAGCCATTAGGTTGTAAAGCCTGATGGATATCAGAAAGCGTTGCTGTCCAACTCTCATCTGTTAAAAATACTTGGGCAACATTTGCTGTCATGATGACGGCATCGTAGGTGTTTGCCTGCAGGAGTCGACTATCACCAACCAGCCATTGGACATTTGCTAACCCTTTATTTTTAGCAACGACTATTGCCTCATCATCGGGATCAATTGCCGTAATTCCATATCCCTTCGTATCTAAGTAACTGGTTAATCTTCCTGTACCGCATCCTAAATCTGCTAAGCGATGAATCTGTAAATTGTTGATGATTGATAATAAAAATTTATCGTCGGGTCCGATTTTATACATTTGGTCATATATCAAAGGTATCATCTTAAAGTGCTGTCTCCTTTAGTAGAAAATAAAGATCTCCAATCGTATATTTGAATTTCGACACGAGCAATATTAAACCCTTTAAAGGAAATGGCTGTAGCTGAGCGAATAAATAAGTGAGGTGTTTTTTATGACGAATCTACCCATTTATTGTAGTGGCATAGCCATTGTCTTATTAAAAAAGTATGAGGATGATATGTTCGTTCTGCTTATGAAAAGAAATTCAGAGCCTTTTCTTGGCGAATGGTGCTATGTGGGTGGCGCCATTGAAGAGGGCGAAAAGGCGTAAGAAGCAGCACTAAGAGAGGTGAGAGAAGAAACGGGGCTAACGGATATTCGTTTATATGTCAGCAATACATTTGAGCAGTACTATCATCCAAAAGGTGATTTCATCTATATGGCACCGGTTTTTGTGGGCTTTGTTGGTGAAGAAGAGCAGGTGAAGTTGAACGAAGAGCATAGCGATTTTGTCTGGTTTTCATTCGAGAAGGCACTTCAGCAAATAACGGTGCCTGGCAATGACTGCGTGCTTTCTTTTGTTGAGAAGCACTTTGTGAAAGCAAAACCGTACACGCAATTGGAAGTGAAGTGGTGGCTAGATGAATAAGGAATTCTATATCATGACAGAAGCCTGTCCTGCGCTAAACTTTTTCATCTATATTCAAAATATATATGGAAATCAGAAGAAAAATAATAAGCCAAGGTTTCCTTATATGACTAGGGAATATGCTTTTCGTAAAAACTTTGAACAATGCTATAAAGAGAAATGGGGAGAAGCGGTTTCTCTTGTAGCTGAGAATAGGTTTAACGGGGAGAAGTTATTTTATGATCAAAAAAACGACTTCTTTAAAGGGTTGTTTATCGATGATGCAAGCTTTAATGAAGTATATCAATCTTTTCAAGTATGGTGGGGGAGTCTAACAGGGCAACTGGCCATCACAAGGACAGTAGATGATGAGATAAGTAGTGTTTACGATGATTTGGCGAAGTTTTCCCCGAAACAAAACTTATATGTGGAGATTGTGTATGATGATTGTTTCTTAAGCGACTTGAGAAACCGACCATATTTTAGTATTTTAACGATAGAACAATGTTTGCACGGCAAAGAGAAGCTACTCGCCCGATTGCTAACAAGTATGAGATAAAGGAAGGAATAAAGCCGATGACTAAGAAATTATCAGAAGAACAACAAGAAGCGTTATTATCTACTTTGAAATTGCGTTTTGAAAAAAACCCAGACAGGCATGAAGGCATTGAATGGGAGAAGGTGCAAGAAAAATTAACAGCACAACCGGACAAGTTGTGGTCCCTTCATGAAATGGAGAGAACAGAAGGTGAACCTGATGTGGTGGGCTATGATGAATCCACAGGCGAATACCTCTTTTACGACTGCTCTAAGGAAAGTCCAAAGGGGCGCCGTAGTGTTTGTTATGACAGAGAGGCACTTGAGGCTAGAAAAAAACATAAGCCAGAAACGAGCGCGATGGATTTAGCAAATGAGATGGGCATTACCATTCTTACTGAAGAACAGTATGAATCATTACAGCAGCTAGGGAACTTTGACCTGAAAACATCTAGCTGGATACAGACTCCAGAGAATATTAGAAACCTCGGGGGTGCATTATTTTGTGACCGCCGCTATGATCATGTATTTGTCTACCATAACGGCGCCGATTCATACTACGGGGCTAGAGGTTTCCGTGGTGAGTTGAGGGTTTGATTTTGTTAATGATTGATGGTTCGAGAAAAGCTGATATGACTCCAAACCCACGTTTGAAAAATGGCATCTACTCTGTTCTCTAGCTCTTCGGTTGACATCTGTTTATGTAGAGATAGTTCTTCAAGCGTAAAGGTTTCGGTAAGTGGGGAAGACAATCCTTTTACTTGCATGGAGAATGGATAAATACAACCATTATCAAATAGGCGGTGTTGTGATTGAAAGATTCACAAATACTTTTTTCCATTAATGACCCAAGGGATTTTATCACTGTATTGATGAATGAGTTGAGAATGGATGTGCTGGCATTAATCAGATGGCTATAGAGACGTATCGAAAAAAAGACAGTACGTGTGATTGCGGAGAGCTTAATGATGTAAATAGGCGTATGGATTTCGATCGCCTTTTAGCTTTATTAACGACTGGCATGTTTGCTTGTGATATGGATAGTCGTTTGCAAGCGGTCATTGACGTTTTGCTCACGAATAAGAGTTTTAACGTAAAAACGATTTCTATTTATACAAGAGTGAGCGAAGAGGACATCGAGAATTTTCTAGTTGACAGTAACTCGGTGTCTGTTGAAACAAAATATAAGCTTGCTGTGCCTGTACTATTTTTACATTATATTTGTAAATAATACATCATTTAATGGGGGTCAATCATGCAGGAGCTACCACCGTCTTATTATGCTGTGATCTTTACTTCCAAAAGAACAATTGGCGATAACGGGTATGAAAAAATGGCACTGACCATGGAGGAATTAGCGCAAAAGGAAGAAGGTTTCCTCGGTATCGAAAGTGCCAGGGACTCACAATTAGGGATTACTGTTTCTTATTGGGCAACGCTAGAGGATATTAAAAGGTGGAAAGACCACACGGCTCATAAAGTTGCACAGGAAAAGGGAAAGTCGGAATGGTATGAACACTATCAGGTGCGTATTTGTAAGGTGGAAGGAAGTTATAGTTTTGAACGGTGAAGTCTACTTTAGAGGTAGGCTTTTTTTGTAAAATTGAAACTTTTTACCATTTCGTTCGTATATAAACGAAGGGGTGTTTGGTTGGTTAAATTAAATTTATTATTTGTTTTGCTATCGTTAATTTTGTTTGTCCGCTTCATGATGTTTGGTGCATTTAACCCGTGGCATGCGGCTACGATATTTTTATTCCCGGCAACTGCGTTTGTTATTTATTTAGTTAGTAAATGGATGGCTAGAAAAGAAGCCACCTATCAACCTCCTAATCATGAGTGTTGGTCGTTTTATTTTCTGCAACGAACATTCCTGAATAAGAAG
Organism: Cytobacillus sp. FSL K6-0265; assembly: GCF_038003465.1. Lineage (NCBI taxonomy): Bacteria > Bacillati > Bacillota > Bacilli > Caryophanales > Bacillaceae > Cytobacillus > Cytobacillus sp. FSL K6-0265. Next base: position 290,078 of record NZ_JBBOPE010000001.1, read on the forward strand.
CAGCTTTTTAAAGGTGAGGGAAAACGCGGGTCCATTCAGCAATATTTCACGAAGAAATGGCAATATTTTGTGAGTGATTTCTTCGATTTACGCTGGTATTTATCTTTGCGTATTTATATAGGAGGAGATTCCTTTGATGTTCGTTGGAAAAGAAGTAGGAGGTTTTCTCAACAGGAGCAATGGCTGATTTACAAAAATGGTGTCGTAATTGGCAAAGCCAACACAGGAATCAATGTGAAAAATATGGCCAAGCTGAAAGAAGTGATTATTTTTGAACTAGGAGAGGAAACCTGGACCACAAGTGCATTGACGGTCACTTCATCAATCTCGCTGATGAAAGATAATAGGCAGGAAGGTGTCTTGCGGCGTAATCATCTGATAAGTAATGTCCAAGCCATAAATGTAACCGATGATCGCTCAGAATATATCATGTCTCTCATCCTTCACTCTTATTACTTTAAGTAAGATACTGAGATATATGAGGCAAATGGAAGTACATAGAGAGTGTTGTATTAAGATATGAGTGGTGCAAAGGGGAAATCGAGGCAGATAGAGAGTCGGATTAAGGCATGAGCGATGAAAAAGGGGAAAACAAAGCAGATGGAGAGTGTTATCAAGAAATAAGCCACGCAAATGGAAAAATCGAAGCAAATAGAGAGACGCATCAAGATATAAGCCACGCAAAAGGGGAAAACAAAGCAGATAGAGAGTCGGATTAAGGCATGAGCGACGCAAATGGAAAAATCAATGCAAATAGAGAGTGATATCAAGATATAAGCCACGCAAAAGGAAAAATCGAAGCAAATAGAACAGCGTATCAAGATATGAGCGCCGCAAAAGAGGAAAGCAAAGCAGATAGAGAGTGTTATCAAGGTATAAGCCACGCAAAAGAGGGAATCGAAGCAAATAGAGAGACGCATCAAGATATGAGCGCCGCAAAAGAGGAAAGCAAAGCAGATAGAGAGTGTTATCAAGGTATAAGCCACGCAAAAGAGGGAATCGAAGCAAATAGAGAGACGCATCAAGATATGAGCAATACAAACAAAAAATAACCAAAAATATGACCAATCAATATACAAAATCTAGCAATCTTTAACTAAAAAAGTAACAAGGAGGTCCACGGTGAACAATCCAAAATTCAAAGAGTTTCTAAGAATAACAGAAGCGCTGAATCAAGTGAATATCATTCCTTTGTTAATGGGTTCGGTTGGGCTTGAGGTTGTGACGGGAGTGGATTGGCAAGCAAGGGATTTAGATATTCATGTGCCAGGTGATGAGCGAGGGTGGGCAGTACCTCCGGATCAGAATATTTTTGAGTGGTCAAAGATTGTTGATGTGATGGTATCGCTGGGTTATCAATTAGTCGATTTGCATGAACATGAGTTTATGAAAGAGGGTTTGTCGGTTGAGTTTGGAATTATCGATACGTTACCTCGCTTTGCTGGAATTCCTTTAGGAGAAATCATGCTTCAACAAGATAAAAAAAGTAAGTATTATTTATTAAATCGCAAGCAATATTTAAAGGTTTATCAAGCATCTTCTAAAGATAGTTATCGTGCTGAGCAAAATAATGATAAAGATAGGGAGAAAATAACTTATTTACATAAGGGGGGAATATCATGCTGAAGAAAAGCCTTTCTTTTGCAGTGACTTTCTTTTTGGCAAATACGATATGGCAATTAATAAGAAGTCAGCCGATATCTTGGTTTGAGAATACAATGGTAAGTTTGTTGGCATTTCTTATATATTTATTTTTTGAATGGACTGGGATTCCGTTTGATTGGAATAAAAAAAGCAAAAGAATAGAACAGAAAGAATGATTAAAAGGGTCTTTAAATCAAGGACAAAAAAAAAAAGTTAAGAATCTAACGGATGATCTCTATATTGTTTAGCGGTCATCTTTTTTAGACAAATGCCCATAACTAGATTCAACTCATCCTTATGCCTTAACCAAGACTCAGACTTGAGACCAATTTTATCATTTTGAAACTAATTGTCCTGTAAAATCGTATAGAATAGGAGTGAAGCAAATTTAACAAAAATCCTGGGGGGGATGAAAGATGTCTACAGGAATGCTATCAATTATTGCAATCGCATCTATCGTTATTTGGCTTGTGGTATCGAATGAAGTGTTAAAAACGGAGAATAGTCGCTCGAAGTTGATTACTTTGATGACTGCTGGCACTTTATCAACAGTGATATTGACGATTTCACTTTTTCAAAGCGTGTCTTTTAAATGGTAGGTGAAACTTCATGTTATTTGAATATGTAAAAGTTGAAGTTTTAATACCAGAAGAATATATTGTGAGATTAAGAGATGAATTGAATGCCATAGGAACTTTGACAGTAGGGAATTATGATCATGTTATATCCTATTCTGCGGTAAAAGGTTATTATCGACCTTTAGAAGAAGCAAATCCTTACTTAGGTCAAATTGGGAAAATCTCATCAGGAACAGAATGTAAGATGGAATTTTGTTGCCTATATAGTCGGATGGAAGATGTGAAAAACGTCATCAAGCACATCCATCCATATGAAGAGCCGGTGATCTATTTCCATCCGGTGTTTGTTTAATAAAGAAGATGGAGGCCAAACTCGGTCGATTATGCCATTGTGTAATTCTCATCCATAAAACCTCTTAGAATGAAACTCTTCGTATATAAAGACCTATCGTGTAATAAGATGAACTTATAAGCTTGATTTTGAAAAGAGGCGGGCATTTGTTAAAAGTTCATTTCTCCCTTATTTTAGGGGTACTTTCTATCATTACTCCGTATATTGGACTAATCATTGGAATCTTCGGTAGCTTCTATGCATCAAAGTTATTGCACAATATTGAAGAAGCTGAAGGAAGAAAGTTGATTTCTGCTGGGAGAATTTGTAGTGTGATTGGGATTTGCCTCCATACTATTCTGCTCATTTTATTAAGTTTTTCTCTGATTATATATTTCTTAACAAGTGTGTAAGCAGAAAAAATCTTTGTTGCTCCCCGCCTTTATAAAAGAATTAGACTGTGCTATTATTTAGGAGATATATTGTCTTAAAGTAGAGATGAGATATCTATAGTTAAATGATGAAAATAGGCGAGGCGAAAATAAAAATGTCAAATGATAAAGTAAGGATTGAAAACGATTTCTTAGGTTCGAAAGAAGTGCCAATAGATGCATATTATGGTGTTCAAACCTTACGTGCAGTTGAAAACTTTCCAATTACCGGATATCGCATTCATGAAGAGCTGATCATCGCAATTGCTATGGTTAAAAAGGCAGCCGCGTTAGCAAATATGGATACAAAAAGATTATATGAGGGGCTTGGCAATGTTATTGTACAGGCTGCTGATGAAATTATTGAAGGAAAATGGCATGATCACTTTATTGTTGACCCGATTCAAGGCGGCGCTGGGACATCCATTAATATGAATGCCAATGAAGTGATTGCTAATCGTGCGCTAGAGTTACTAGGGAAGAATAAAGGAGACTATGCACTTCACTTAAGCCCGAATAGCCATGTCAACATGTCACAATCAACGAATGATGCTTTCCCAACAGCGATTCATATTGCTACATTGAATGCATTGGAAAAACTTACACAAACGATGGAGCATATGCTTGCGACATTTAAAGAGAAAGCAAAACAGTTTGATCATGTGATTAAAATGGGTAGAACTCATCTTCAAGATGCGGTTCCGATTCGTCTTGGACAAGAGTTTGAAGCATACAGTCGTGTAATCACGAGAGATATTAAACGAATCCAGCAATCCCGTCAGCATTTATATGAAATCAATATGGGAGCAACGGCTGTAGGAACGGGATTAAATGCAGACCCTTATTATATTGAAAGTGTCGTTAAACATATGGCTGAGATTACGGGTCTACCTCTAGTTGGCGCCGATCATCTGGTTGATGCAACACAAAATACGGATGCTTATACAGAAGTTTCTGCAGCGTTAAAAGTCTGTATGATGAATATGTCTAAGATTGCTAATGACATTCGTCTCATGGCATCAGGCCCGCGTGCAGGTCTAGGCGAAATTTCATTGCCTGCTCGTCAACCAGGCTCTTCGATCATGCCAGGTAAAGTGAATCCTGTTATGCCTGAAATGATTAACCAAGTGGCATTCCAAGTTATTGGTAATGACCATACAATTTGCCTTGCTTCTGAGGCTGGTCAGTTAGAATTAAACGTAATGGAACCGGTACTCGTTTTCAATTTATTACAATCAATCAGTATTATGAACAACGCTTTCCGTGCTTTTACAGATTACTGTTTAGCAGGTATTGAAGCGAATGAAACGCGTTTGAAAGAATATGTAGAAAACAGTGCAGGCATCATTACAGCAGTAAATCCACATATCGGGTACGAAGTCGCAGCACGCATCGCGAGAGAAGCAATCATCAACGGCAAATCTGTTCGTGAACTGTGCTTGAAGTACGATGTGCTTACTGAAGAAGAATTGGATCTTATCTTGAACCCATACGAAATGACGAACCCAGGTATTGCGGGTGTGTCTTTGTTAAATAGAGATTAATTTTAATGCTTAGAGTTGATAATGACTCTAAGCATTTTTGTGTTGTTTTAATAAAAAATGTATAAAGTATTTTACATTTTTGGTAGGTGTTAGTATAATAAATGTCAAATACTTTTTACTTTTTGGAGGAGGAATCATCTTGAACGGGATTGTTATTATCTTTTTTTCTCTGCTAGCTTTAAGTTTGCTACTCATTTTTTATACGATCAGTACGTTACCTCAACTTGGTGATGAAAGAAAAAAATTAATTAAAATGAAAGCACAATCTTATTCTTTTGCAGTTGTTATCGTTGGGTTAGTGATTGAAATGGGGGAGAAGGTTTATTCTGTTTTCTGGGGAAGCAACACTTATGAAGGAATCTCACCATTTTCCTTTCTACTAAGTATTTGTATTATCTACTTGATCACTTTACTTTTTTATAAGAGAAAATACGGTAATTAAGATGAAAAACCGAATTCGTGAGTTGAGAAAGTCAATGAAACTATCGCAGGAGGATGTAGCGAAACGTTGCAAAGTAACGAGGCAAACGATTAATGCTATTGAAAATAATAAATACGATCCAACACTGCACTTGGCGTTTAATTTAGCAAAAGTATTGGATACGACAGTAGATGAATTGTTTGCGGGTGAAGAGTAGAAAAGTGGGTTAACACAATAATGAAGGGAGTCGAGGATCTCTGGAAGAAAATCAAAGGTCAAAACTAGAGCTGTATCAGGCGAATTATGGATCACTCGTCACTGCGTTACTTTGTCTCTATAGTGCCTATGTCAGTTGGGGAGAGAATTGGTTTTTAGTATTTTTATTTAGTTCAGGTATTATTATTTGTGGGACATTTGCTTGCTATGATATTAAAAGAATGATTCAGCAGCGGAGGCTTAAGCGTTAGAATTAGGGGTTAGGAATTTGCCCAATCCTTATTCTGAATAGATATAAGTTACTCCGCAGAAAAGCTGTCGAGAAATCGACAGCCAACAAATATATATCTTGTTTACTCCACATACACCGCCGTACCATAAGCCAAAATTTCACTCGCATTGGCCATTATGGCTGACGTTTCTAAACGTACACCGATAATCGCATTTGCTCCTTTTTCTTTGGCATGCTCAACCATGCGTCCAATCGCCTTTTGGCGAGATTCAGTCATCATGTCTGTATATTCAGAGACTTCTCCACCGACAATTGTACGTAATACGGCCACAATATCTTTTCCAATATGTTTCGATTGGACGGAATTGCCTCTTACAAAACCCTTTAACTCTTTAATTTCTTTACCTGGTATCGTTTCAGTAGTCACGATAATCATTCAATTCATCCTCCTCTTTTCTACGAACGTTTCTTACGATGAAATAGAAAATGAGTGGTACTGGTGCTTGAATTAAGGCGATAATACCCCAGAACCAATGATTCATCCCATTTTTCTTCGCATTGGTAAATAGAAAGATACTTTGTGATAGTAAAATAATAGCTACAAAGAATAGTAAATAGAAATCAATATTCTCCATGTTGCACCTTCTCTCTATGTTTTTGGATTTGCAGCAAGGTATAACAAATGACAAGAAGGACTGTAAGACCTTGTAATGTTATAAAGACAACTGGTATTTGGGTTAATGTTGTAAAAAATAAAACGAGAATGAGTGTTGCTATTCCGCTGAATAAGAGTAATTCTTTTCGCCACTTTCTGCTGGCTGCTCCCTTTTCTTCGATGACCATTTTTTCAAACCAATCTTTACTAGGAGTAGAGATGGGGTTATTTTCCTCAAACTTTGCAAAAGAACGCTTTATTTCTTTTGAAAAATCTTCTTCATCCTTGTTTGATCGGGTTTTCCATTGTTCCTGGCCCTTTCTCATCTTCATCCAACTCCTTTCGAATGGTTTTAATTCCGCGGTGAACTCTTGATTTTACTGTTCCTTCAGCGATTCCGAGCATTTTGCCAATCTCATCATAGGCATAGCCATAATAATGTTTTAAAATAATCGGCACTCTTAATTCATCTTCTAATTCACCGAGAGAAGCTAATAAGAAATCCCAATCCTCATTTTGTGACTGTGCCTGCCATTTTAATTTCCGCATATGTTGTGCTTTAAAAGCATCAGCTCGCTTCTGGCGCCTTTTTTGATCGATATATAATTTTGTACCAATGGATATGAGCCAAGTGGAGAATTTCGATTTCCCCTGAAACTGATTTAATTTTTCAATCGCTTTTGTCATCGTTTCTTGTGCCAAATCCTCCGCTTCTTCTCGATTAAGGGTGAGCTTCATTAAATAGTGAACAAGAAGGGGATAACTCTCTTTAAATAAGTGAGCTAACGCTTGGCTATCGCCTTTTTTCGCTGCTTTAATCCACTTTTTCTCTTCCAAACTTTGCCCCCCTTTTCTTTGGATTTACTATTATGACGTTTAGTGTTCTCCTTTCGTTCACGAAAAATAAAATTTTTTTAAAAGGATGGAATGGCTCTTTTTGATCGATAGTGGTTATGTGGTACTTGTTTTGGAAAGTATCTCTTTATGGTGAACATCTCTCTGGTATGTAGAAATTTTAGCAAAGTGCTTGCATATGAATCTGCAAATAGAAGGGTGAGCGACAACAGAAATTGAGTTTTTGCATAGCTATGCTTTTTTATAGGGAATTATTCTTGATGAACGAGTAGACTGAATTTCTCGCCTATCTTGCGAAAAAAGGCTCTGAGTTTCCCCAGAGCCTCTAAGTCATTAATATGCTTTTTTCAAAAGTACTTTATTAGCTGTTGTGTAGAGTGTGACAACAACGAGAGCACATACGATAAAGGTAGGTAGCATGTATGTTCCGTTATATACGAGTGAATACAGTGCGACAGGTTGATCAGCCGGGGCATAGGCGCCAAATAGGATAATGCCTGATAAATAATGGCATAAGAAGCGTAAGAAACTTCCTAAGAAAACGCCAATAATAACATACATATTTGCTTTGGCAAATTGGCCGTCTTGATAATTTTGCACAACTTTATTCATATAGATGCCTGCGAGTCCGACAACAGCAAAGGCTACGAAATAGTCAATAATCCATGAGGCGAAATGAAAAGGAACAGCTCCTGTTAAGATTTGTAGGCCTCCTAATAGTAAGCCCGTTAAGACACCGCCTTTAATACCCCAACGAAAGGCCATTAAGAAAACCGGTACCATAGCAAGTGAGATGGACCCACCTTGTGGCCAAAATCTACCCATTAGTAGTCCCGAAAGAAAATCGAGTAATAATGCCAAAGCTGCAAATATAGCGATTTCCACCATAAAAAGTGTTTTATTTTGTTTCATGTTTTTCCTCCTTCTCCGAAAAAGAGAAGCGAACGAGTAAACCTGTATTACTTTTTGTCATGAAAAAAAGCAATACATAGGCGGTGATGGATGCCTAGTATTGCTCATATCCAAAACCACGATCCCTACGCTAGCATTATCTAACAGGTTCTTAGGGTCAGAACGAACTCGCTCACTCTCAGCCATATTAGGCTCCCCTTGTGGAAGTATTAAATTTAATCCTCGGTAAGAATATACTATGACTTTCCTCAGAATTCAAGAATCTTTTTATTGGTAAGAGAAAAAACAGATTATTTGTGAAACTTATTCCCTAGATAGTCGTAGAATAATCAAGGAGTGATTTATATGAAGAAGGTTTTTGAAGTAAACCATCATGGAAATCATATAGTAATCGAAAATTATTGGATTAACGGAGAAAAGTTGTATGTAAATGGCGAATTACAGGATGAAAATTTAGGTCTAGCATTAAGGGGAGGTTTGAAAGGTAAGTTAGAAGATTCACGTAGAATTAAAGTAACTATAGGCGGTTTCTTTACTGTTAATTGCAAAATATTTCTTGAGAATCGTTTAATTTTTTCATCTTAATAAAACTTACGGGGGTAGAGGGTATGGTCGGGTCAATGGATCCTGATAGGTTTATAGATTATTGGTTAAGAGCAGAGTATAAGGAAATTTACCAAGCCACTTCAAAAGTGTTTCAAGGCATGGTTTCATTATCAGAATTTATTGAGATGAGCGCAGCCTTTAACGAAGGTGTGCGTAGTTATCAGCTTATGTCACGGACGAATGTCTTAGGTATTGATCAGTTCGTATGGGTAGATCACTCAAAAGCAAAAGCAGTAGTGGTTGGATTTGATGATAAAAATACAATTGTCAGTTTCTATATGAAACCTTACTTTGTCTTTCCAGAAACTGATAAGGTCTATACAAAGAATGAATACATTATGCCAGTGATGGATGAATGGTTTGTATTCTGGGGTGGTACAAATGAATTTATTAATTATCATTACGCTTATGAACATCAAAGATACGCGTATGATTTAATAAAGGTGAAGGATGGTTCTACATATAGTGGTCGGCCTGAAAAAAATGAGAGTTATTACGCATTTGCAGAGGAAATTATCGCCCCTCAAGATGGCAAAGTAATAAAAGTGGTTGATGGTCTTGATGATAATATTCCAGGGCAGATGGATGAAGAGCATCCGCCAGGCAACTATATTGTAATTGAGCATGCGCATAAGGAATATAGTATGATTGCTCATTTTAAAAAAGACAGTATCATTGTCCAAGAAGGAGAGGAAGTTCTTCAAAAGCAATTACTTGGCAAATGTGGGAACTCAGGCAACTCATCTGAAGCGCATATCCATTTTCAAATCATGGATTCAGGAGATCTTCGTAAAGGAAAATCAGTTCGCATTCGTTTTAAAAATGGTGTGGAACCGATTCAAGGAGAGATCGTAACGAATCATTTAACGAAATATCGTGATCGATTCGAAGAGAAGTTCGACAAGGTCGAAAATACGATGACAATAGCAGACTATGTTTTTGCCGTTCCGCGAGCAATTATCCAGCTATTTAAATAGGGGAAATACGGTTACAGGGAGTCACTTGTACGGATCTCCCTCGCCCGCACAATTCAATCAAACGTTTGTTTAAATCACAAAAATAAGTGGTTTGATAATGATTGTTGCTCTTTTCGTAAGACTTAGTGCCGTTTTTTAACGCATCAACTAATAACTGGGTAATGTGGTTCAAGTTCGTTCTTTTGGTAACTTCCTTTAGATGTATTTAAATAATAGGTTGCAGATATATTATGATCGGTAAGTTGTGTCATGTGAATAATTTTTAAATCAAACTGTTCGTTCAGTATATTTTTTATTATATTAACGTTCATTAATTACACTCTCCTCGATAATTTATTTTTGAGAAAAGCTATGAACCAGACTTAAACATAAGTTATTCAAACAAAAATCCTCCTTCATTAATCTGTTTAATATTTCTATAAAGCATATAGAGCCATATCAAGTAAAACAAAACGGTAATACCTAAGTTATTTCCGCTAGATAGTCTCTCTTTACACATAATATAGTTCTTTTATTAGTCTGCTCTGGTTGGGTGATAGTTACTTTATTTCTTTAAATAAAGGGAATTCTCTTAGTTATGTTGCTAAAGGGGGGGAGATTAGTGACAATTGATTGATAAAAAGAGAAGACCCCAATCTTTTTGAACTGCACCCCAATAGTTAGACACATCGAACAATTGGAGGTGCAATTTTTTTAGTATGAAAGTTGCTAAAGATAGCACTTGCTAGTACAGTGAAAATTGAGTCCAACATATGATATTGGATCATACCCATTCATGGCAAGAAAGATTAAACTAATTGAACTTGGAATTCCCGCTTTCTTTAGATAGAAGGCTAATTTTAAACCTGCAATTCCGCACCGATATATATATTCTATTTCATTGTTGTTTTCTACTAATGTTTTTAATAGAAAAGATTTATCAATATTATTCGACTGACTGGTCACCTGAATAATGTAGAAAAGAAATTTCCTCTTCTTATACACATCATTATTTTGTTCCCAACATAATCTATTTTACAGGGTTTTACTAAATAAAAAGCAGGTTAATGGAACTTCTTCCTTTGCAACTTCAACCTTTATATTTTCACGCCCTTTTTCTAAAAAGCCACGGTGCATATAGAATTGGTAGGTAGAACCTGAATCTGAATATAAATAAATTTTTTTCCCGGATTCTAACTTTTCTAGTTCCTTTAACAATTTTGTGCCAATGCCTTGCCCTTTTATCTCTGGATTGACAGCAAAGAAATTTAATTCCCCATCTACTTGTTCTGTTCTTTTTAGTTCTTCTAACATTTTCATGTTGACGTGATCGTACTCACTACCTCTAGATTCGTAATTTTGATTAATTATAGATGATGTTAGCTTTAGAAAGAGCTTCGACCATAATGATGAATAATATTTTTGCTCTCCCTTCATATTGACGAGTAAAACACCAACTAATTCATCATCTTTATAAGCCCCTAATGCTCTGGTTGCTTTTGAAATTCCATCATACCAAAAGTACAAACTATAAAAATAAAGTTCGACAGCATTCGTTGTATACCATGACAAATTCATTCCTTTAATCGCAAATTTTCTAGCCTTATTAAAGTCTTTACGTTTTAAATCTATTATCTTAATTGACATAAAAGTAACCTCCCATAAAATAAAGCTGCTTTATTTTATGCCGTTTATAAAGTATGCTATTGCTTCTCTAAACATGTTCTCGACCTTAATATTGTCATCTTCTATATAAACTGAATGAGCAACACTAAGTCCTGTTAATGTAGTGTATAAAATAAAGACTAGATTCTCTTTATTCATCCCCTCGTTAAATTCCTTGTTTTCAATACCTTCTTGAATAACTTGCTCAAACGCTGTATATTCGGGCTTTATTAAATCTAATAATTCTTTTTTTATTGCACTCAATTCAAAGTGTTCTGCTCCTAAAAATTCTGGTATTGTACTTGAAAGAGAATTTTTGGTATCCATAGCGTAAATTTTTCCTAATAAATATAGTTTATCCGTAGCAGTTTTTACTTGTTTTGATTGTTCCGCCCACTCTAAAAACCAATCTTCAGCTGCTACTTTTACACACTCAAGAAATAAGTCCTCTTTTTTCTTAAAATGATAATATAACGTTCCTTTGCTTACATTCATCTTTGTACGTATGTCATCCATAGAAGTGGCTGTATATCCCTTTTTTGCAAATAAGTCTTGGGCAACTGTAATGATATCTTTCCTAGTTGAAGTCTGTCCTACAGGTCTTGCCAAAGTTCATCCCCCCTTGGGTTATTTCTTAATCTTATCTTACCATTAACTGACCATGTAGTCGAATAACTTATTTTTCCTTTTTAACCATATGAAATTAGTAAGAGTCTAAACATATTATTATTAGAATGCTTATAGCTTTAACCTTACAGATCGATTGTTGATACATTAAAATATTTTTTCGAAAACTACATTTGGACCTAATAAGAACAAGCTGATACAACAATTCATCAATTTGCTTAAACAAAATAAAACTGCACCTCCACTGTTAGATCATGTCTAACAGATAGGGTGCAGTTCATTTATAGAATGGGGTCGGTTTTTACTCGTTTTTAATTAAAGGAGTTAATTCGCTTTTCTGGTGCAGTACAGTCAACTTATGCATCGCTCTAGTTGCTGCGATATATAATAAGCCTTTGTCAAATTTAGATTTATATACATCAGCATTTGCAAAAGGAATGAGCACCTCATCAAATTCCAATCCTTTAGCTAATTGGATTGTTGTTACGGTTATCCCTTGTTCAAATGTTTCACTGGTATCACTTAGTTTATTAAGTGTAAAAAACTGTTTTAATTCATCATATAATTGATTTACTTGTGCTTCGCTTTTACAGATGATACCTAAACGATTAAACGAGTTATTTTGGAACTGGCCGATCAATCTTTGTAATTCATCAATCAAAGAGTGCTGATTTGTATACGATATGATTTCTGGCTTTTCGCCATGGCGATCAATTGCTTCGATGGAGTAATCTGGCATAAATTGCTTCGCAAAAGCGATAATTTCATAAGAGGATCGATAACTTTTTTTCAGTTCTACGAATTCCATTCTATCAAATATGTTACTGAATGATTGATCCGAATTTAAACTAAAAGGATTCAACATTTGACCAAAATCACCTAAGATCGTTTTCTTGCATCTAAATATTTTATTGATTACAGCGTAATGAACGGGACTGTAATCTTGCATTTCATCAATAACTAAATGCTTAACTAAGTCAAACGACTCGATCCCCTCGAAATAGTAGATACAATAGATATATGGAAAGACATCTTGATATTCTAGTCTTTCTTTATTCCAATTTAGTGCTTCAGCATGATTTATCACATTAAAGAAATGTATATATATAGATTGCGCATCACTAAATTTTAAATAGCTGCTAAGTCTTTTTTTAAAGTCTATTTTTGAAGGGATTTTTTTAATTTCTGCTGCTTTACTCTTCTTTAAAATGTCTAAGACATCATTAGATAACTCATCCAACCGTTGTTTTACTGGGAGGTTATTATAACTTTGGAATCTTGATAAAAGGTATTCCTTTGTTATGATCGTATCTCCAAAATGCATATTTTCATCCGGTTGGAAGATGTTTGAATCAATATTCTTTATATAATTGCTCAATTGCTTAAAAAAAGCTAATGAGGATTTTAGTTTTACTCGAAGCGTATAGTTAGAATGAGGTTCCTCTATGATTCTTTTGGTTTGTTCGTATAAAGATTCAGCTTTTATATTCTTTGGAAGAAGAGCTGTGGCAATATCATCAAATGTCTGTTCACGAATTGGGTCTTCACCCAGTTCCGGCAAAACATTCGCTATAAAATCAGCAAATATTTTATTCGGTGAGATGATTGTGATCTGATCAGACGATAGCTTTTCTTTGTGCTTGTAAAGCAAGTAGGCAATGCGATGTAGAGCAATGGCTGATTTTCCTGAACCAGCAACTCCTTGAATGACGAGAGTATGAGCAGATTCATTTCGTACAATCTTATTTTGTTCTTTCTGTATGGTTGATATAATTGTTTTCATTCGATCATCAGACGTTGTACTCAATTCTCTTTGAAGGACATCATCTTGGATAGTCATAGAGCTCTCTAATGCATACTGCAATTGCTGATCCTTAATTTTATACTGTCTTTTTCGGCTGATTTCCCCATGTATCATACCAACCTGTGCTTCATAAGCAGCTTGTCCAAGTTCGTATTCATAATACATACTCGATATCGGAGCACGCCAATCGTAAATTAAAATATCGTTATCTCGATCAGCCAAGTTGAACTTTCCAATATAAAATTCTTCTATTTCATCGCCATCCTCAAATCTAAAATCGATACGACCAAAATAAGGTGATTCTAAAAGTTTTTTTACTTTATTTAATTGACTACAGTAAAAGTCAATTGTTTTATCAATATTAGTCATAGACCGATAGTTTTGGTACATCTCCATCGGATCAGCAGTAAACTCGGATAAATAATGCTTTAAATCATGATAATCTTCATCATCTTTTTTAATTTTATGATTGATGTAATCCTTTTCTTCTTCCAAATGCCTAATCATTTCTTTTAATCGTATATTTTCTTCCTGGAATATATCAGATGTCATTATAGCACTCCTTTCTTATGCTTAAGTTTTCATAAATAAAGTGTGACTAGCTTAATCATGTATGTCTCCTTGTTGGTATAAAACCATTTGCTGAGTAGGGTAACCAAATTCAGTCAGAAGTTCTGCTTCATTAAAACCAAGTTGAATTAATGCTTTTCGGTAGCCTAGGTCAGCTTTATCTCCTTTTCTAAAAGACGTGATGTGGACTTTTTTCTGATTTGCCAAATCGGTCATCTTTATAAAAAGATGTATGATCTCTGGTTTATTATATAAAGGATGAACCCCCAGGAAATCAATTCTCCCATTTATGTGGGAAATTAACATATTTCCAATGATTAATCCATTTTCTATCATGATGAAGGCACGCCTGTCCGCAATGTATGTTTGAAGTACCTTTCTATGCTCTGCTTCTTGCAAGTGAGGAAAGCCATCAATTACGAGGCTTACAAAAGCCATCCAAGATGGAACATCATCCTTGGTAGCTTCTTTAATTATTCTTAAGTTCTCTAATTCTTTATTGTTACTCGTCTGAGTCCATTCATGATTAAATTGGAATCGTAACTGTAATGGATAATAGTCTTTTTCCTCACGGTATTGAAGGGGTGATTTCTTATACATTGCTTTAAATATAGTGGTAAATGCTTGCTGACTCTCGTAACCAGCAACCAATGCGATTTCTAGAATAGATTTATCGGAGAATACAAGCATCTTTGCTGCCTCAGTTAACTTTCTTCGTTGCGCATAATCATGAATGGTCATACCTACTGTTTGCGAAAATACCCTGTGCAGATAATACTTCGAATAATGTAAGGCATGTGCTACATCTGCTAGGTTCATTTTCTCTGATAGATGAGCTTCGATATAATCAATGGTATCCATGATTAGCTTCACTTTTTTCAAAGCTGTTACCCTCCCTCACAAATAATAACAAGAAACTCTAATGACCTTTTCATTATTCTTGCTCTTTTCTTACATATATACTAGTGGATGCCAGCATTTTATTTTTAAATACGACGATGAAGGGAGAGTAGTATTCTTTTGTGTTAGAAATGAGGGGAGTGTGGGGAAGTTAATATATTTTGAATGGTATTTTCGAGACAAAAAGTACATTGTTCACGTTCAATCTAACGTTTGTTTAAAATTCCACAGAGTGGATGTACTCCTCTAAGCTTCTGCACCATATTTCAACGTATCGACCAATAATTGCGTATTGCGATTAAGGTTCGTTCCTTTGGTCAGGATATAAGAAAAGGCTCGTTTTGCATAAAGGCCTTCTATCGGTACAATCTTCAATAGACCGTATGTTAATTCCTCTTGTATGGTTGCCTCGGATAGTAAGGCGAGTCCTAGTCCGCTTTTTACGCTACTTTTTATTCCTTGGGTAGAGCTGATGATGAAGGTGGATTTGACTCTAATTTGATGAGATTCAATTAGATGGTCAAATGATTGCCTTGTCCCCGAACCTTCTTCACGGATAATCCACTCTTGATCATGTAAATCTGTTATCGAATGAAAACTTTCTGCATAGGCAGGTGAACAAACAATTACTAAACGATCTTCTGCAAAGGATGTTTGGACAACCTCTTTCGCATAGGTTTGCCCTTCCACTAAGCCGATATCTACTTCTAACCGCCTGACACTATTAATCATCTGATCTGTATTACCAATCGTCACATGAAAGGATAATTGCTCATGAGTTGCTTGTAATTGTGCGATCACGCTCGGCAAAATGTATTCACCAATTGTAAAGCTAGCTCCGATTCGTATGAGCCCTGAGGCGACTTGTTTTTTCTCATATAATGTTTCTTTCAGCTGCTGATAGACTTCCCATATTTTTAAGCCTTGATTATAAAAAAGTTCCCCTTCGGCTGTTAAGTGGACTTTTTTTGTTGTGCGCTGAATGAGCGAGGTCGCAAATTCATTTTCCAGGTTTTTTATATGGACACTAACGGTTGGTTGAGATAACGCCCTTTGTTTAGCTGTTTTCGTAAAATTTTTTTCCCGTGCGAGGACAAGAAACGTCTCAAGTTCCTCCATATGCATCATGGCCACCCCATTTATTAATAAAATGAATAAGTATTATTATATATATTTATTTCCGAAATAAAAAGGACAAAACTATACTGTAATAGAGAAAGGAGAGACAGCAATGGATTTAAAAGCATCTTTGAGAACAGGCTCCTTTTATTTTGGAATAGGGACGACATTGATTATTGCTTTTATGGCTGGGCTTCTCGCCAAATTACCTTACCTGACGATTATCGGTCAGCTCGTTTTAGCCATTTTGCTAGGCATAATTTGGTCACATACGATTGGTTGGAACCGTTCATATAAAGTTGGCGTTGATTTTTCCAGTAAAAAATTATTAAGACTAGGCATTATCTTGTTAGGATTGCGCCTTAATTTATCCGATTTAGCTCATGCAGGTGTTAGTACTTTTCTTTATGCGGCTTTCTTGTTAGGTGTTACCCTTCTTGCTGTTTATAGTTTTGCCCGTATGCTTCATGTTGATAAAACATTAAGTTTATTAACGGCGTGTGGAACGGCCATTTGTGGAGCGGCTGCAATTGTAGCGATTGCATCTGTTGTCAAGGCGAAAGAAAGTGTGACAGCGGTCAGTGTCGGTGTGATTGCTGTGCTTGGTACGCTATTCACCCTACTTTATACTTTCCTGTTTCCGATTTTACCAATAACCGACTATCAATTTGGTATGTTAACTGGTGGAACCCTGCATGAGATTGCTCACGTTGTTGCAGCTTCTTCTGTTGGTGGTGTGGAGGCAGAGAATATCGCCATTATTGTCAAACTGACAAGAGTGATTTTACTCGTGCCAGTGGCCATTCTTATCGGCTATTATATGAAGAAGAAGGAAAGTCAAGAGAGCGGAACAAAGAACAAGTTACCAATTCCATGGTTTATCTTCGGTTTTCTTGCGATGAGTGCCATCAATACGATGGGGTGGTTGCCGGCTGAACTTGTTCAATGGCTTATTAGTGGGTCGTATCTGTTATTAGCAATGGCAATGGCGGGCTTAGGGTTAAATGTAGAACTGTCCGCTTTTAAGAAAATGGGCCTGCAGATTTTTTATGCGGCATTACTTGGTACGATCCTGCTTGTTTTCTTAGGATTGATCATTATTTTTATTATGTAAAGGGTCACATGAAGTGTGGCTCTTTTTTGTGTTCCATTGTATGATAATAAGCATATATTTCCATTTTATATATGTGTGAAGGAGTAAGTATGAAAAGCCTATACATCGCTATTGTTTTAAGCGCATTCATCCTCATCGGTTGTGTAAAAGGAGAGCCGATGGTGTTATTGGACGAGCCCATTAAAGCTATTCATTTTTCAACATCTAAAGGGGTGGGGGAAATGAATGAAACTATTCTTTTTTCTATCAAAGAAGATGCAGGCATAAAAACAATGGAAAAAGTTATTTTAACAGCTGTACAAGAGCCAACAGTAATAAATGAACAACTACCTGATTATGATGTAATGGTTGAGTATAAAAAGGATTTGCCTACTCATGCCATTCATTTATGGGTAGGAGAACAAGATGAACCGAGTGTCCTTATGTATATGGTTAGTGACGGACAGACGTTTTTGACTACGGGGGATATGACAAATTCGTTAAGGGAGATGCTTGTGAAGTGATAGTGAATGAACAAGAGGAGAAAATAATAGAATGGACAAGATTAAAGTTCGGCCTAGCTCATTATGATTTAGGACGTAGCAGTTACAGTC
This sequence comes from Cytobacillus sp. FSL K6-0265, assembly GCF_038003465.1. Lineage (NCBI taxonomy): Bacteria > Bacillati > Bacillota > Bacilli > Caryophanales > Bacillaceae > Cytobacillus > Cytobacillus sp. FSL K6-0265. Next base: position 307,851 of record NZ_JBBOPE010000001.1, read on the forward strand.
GCCGTGTAACACTGTTCAATGAAACGGTTTACCAATTTTGTATGGAGTGGTTCCCTAAAGAGGCAAGTATTGTTGAAGAAGATCTTAATCCTGAAGGAACGGCTGTCATTGCGATCGATTTGTCAACAAACCAGGTAGAATCGGCTATTTTTGTCGGGGGAGAAACGTATGCAGAGGATGGCATTGTTTTTCAACAGCGGGATGTAGAGAGCATCATTAAATGGATAGAAGCGGAAACGAATTTAATATATGGTAGGCAGTTTCAACTGGATTCTCATAAAGGGGGCAAGTACGTTTTTAAAGAATGTTATAAAGGGATAGACATATTTCCGCCTGGTTATATTGAACTGAAATTAAATAGTGATGGGGAACTCGTTTTTTATAGTGTTTATGGGCAATTCCCAACTGAAGAAGTAGTGAAAGAAGAGGAATATACACTGACCGTTAAGCAAGTGAAAAAAACTGCCCAAGCACAAATCCGACTGATACATGATCCTTCCTTTAAGGATGAAAAAATCTATCCCACTTATGCTTTAGAGGAAATCTATATAACCAATGACCTTTCGAAAACCATTCCTTTTGAAGGTTTTACCGATAGAGGTGGGCGTATTGAATTAGAAGAGTTATTGGTTTGGTCGGAGCCGTTACAAAATAACTTCACTCAGAGTGAGTTGGTGTTGATTGAAGATATTTCAGCAAAACAGGCATTTACGAATGAACCTAGTGCTGATATAGAACCGATTAATGAAAGTGAAGGTACTGCTTATATTGACGTCGTTAAAACGTTTTTAAGACAAGTATATCCAGCGTATTCAGGGGAATGGTTATTAACTTCTTTCAATCGCGATACTGGTTATATTCACGCCAATTTAAAAGGAAGTAAGAGCCACTCGTTTATTTTCCAGCGGAAACTGAAAGTAATCATCGATCCCCATTCATTAGAGGTGATCACTTATATAGATAACCAGTTATTATCTGATCAATTTAAAACGTATGATGACCCGGAAGAGGTCGTTCTATCAAAAGAAGAAGCCTATGAAAAAATCAAAGAATTCATCGAATTAAAACCTTGTTATGTGTATTACGATGACACGCAGAAATATATTTTAGGTGCAATGATCGATAGTTCGTATGGGGTTGATGCCCATACGGGTGAGGTTTTCTTGTTAGCGGATCGGGAGTGATGGAGTGGTGGATTTAGTAACAAGATTGAGAGATCGGGGAGTAAAAGTAACCGAGATACCGAAATGGGGCCCTTATTTACAATATCGCTGGGAACAGTCTTTTGCTAGTCACTTGAATAAGAGTGAAAAAGAAGCGATTCATTTATATGAAAAAGGGAGAATATGTGGGTTTCTATGGCATGTTTTTAGTTATGAGACAGTCGTTTGTCTAGAAGGAGAACAGGCTAGAGGAAGGTTAGAACAAATGAAAAATATGTCTTGTTATATTTTTTACGAGATGGAGGATGCTGCGTATATCATTGATCGGGTAACATCACTCAAGGCGATTGATTTCGAGAGAGAAAGAGATATTTATGTGGTGGATGTTGATTTTACTTGGACATATATAAGGCCACATGAATCCCCATGGTACGGTCCTTATTTTTATTGTCACAATGAGGTTGAGAGAAGATGACTGATAAATCTTTGATTGGTACTTAAACGGGAATTAGGTGGTAGAACACTAGTGGATAAGGAGTAGATAATATGAAAGTAATGAAAGAAAATGCTGTTGTCCATTACAAAAGTGCAACAGTAGAGAACTATCCCGTTGTACGAGAATTATTTACAGAATATGCAGACTCGTTGGGGATTAATCTCAATTTTCAAGATTTCGAAGGCGAACTAGCCTCCTTACCGGGTAAGTATGGTTCGCCGGATGGGTCGATACTTTTAGCGATTGTTGATGGTAAAGTTGCTGGTTGTATCGCTTATCGTAAGCTAGCAGACAAGGTTTGTGAAATGAAAAGACTGTATGTGCGCAAAGCTTATAGAAATCTAGGTATTGGCAAAGAATTGGTTTTAAGACTGATAGAAGAAGCGAAGGGCATCCCATATGAATCTATGAGACTCGATACATTAGCGACTATGAAGAGTGCGCAAAAACTTTATCGCGCCATTGGATTTTATGAGATTCCGCCCTATACGTACAATCCGGTAGCAGGAACTTTATTTATGGAGTTGAAATTATGACGGAGTTCCAACTTTGTCATAGAATAAGGAATCTTATGTCGGGGTTTGATAAACCGTGGTTTATTGCGGGAGGTTGGGCGATTGATTTGCATATTGGCCAAAAGACGAGGGAACATAAAGATATTGAAATCGCTGTATTTCGTCATGATCAAGCACATGTAAAAAATCACCTTAACAAATGGACATTTCAGAAGGCGGTGAATGGTGAACTAGTTACTTGGAAAGGGGAAAACTTACAGCTACCGATTCATGAAATTCATTGCCAGAACGTGATAGATGGTACTTCATTAGAGGTATTGTTAAATGAAATCCAACATAATGATTGGATCTTTAGAAGAGATGAGCGTATTCATTATTCATTTGAAAAAATGAAGTCTGTACACAAAGAAGGCATTCCTTATTTGAGTCCCGAAGTGGTGTTGTTATATAAAGCGAAAGATACGAGAGCGAAGGATCAAGAGGACTTCCTTCGAGTGGTCGATTCCTTATCTTCTGAACAGAAAAAATGGCTACAAACAGCGATTCAATTACATATGCCACATCATAAGTGGTTAGAATTACTTGTAACATACTGAGAAACACTTACTTTAATGGATCTAGGAGGATACCTAGTGATGGATATAATGAATATGACAGTAACCTTAGCATTATTAGGCGGGCTGTTGGCATTTTTTTCTCTCTATCTTAATGAGAGGAATCAATCGCCGGTTGGAACTAGAAAAGAAGAGATATTTATAAACAAAAACAAAGGAGGGGTAGCAGGGTGAGTCAATTTGATTGGAAAAACCCAATTGTCCGCCTATTTGTCTTCAGTATGTTCCCTTTAATTGCCCTAACTACCGTGTTATTTATGACACTTTCAAGTGAGTGGTATTTCATCCCAAATGGGCTGTTGGTTATCGGGACGATCATGATTTTTTTCATTATTTACTTACGCTATAAGAAAAGTAACGAATGAAAAAAGTGTTTTCAGCAATCTCCAAAAAATTTGCTTACCCATTAAAAACCGTCAGTGATGAGAGATTCAATGGTCAAGATGGTTCCCCCTATTTTTTCATTAGGATCTTATATACTCTGATTTATTTATTAAGATTCTAAATAAGTTATCCTCCGCCAATTTTTATCAAACTGTAAAGAAAGTAATCATTAAAGGTGTCCCACCCGATTTTAACTATTGACTTTTATAAGCCTACTGATTACAATGATTTTAATATTTTTCAACTAAAGGCAATGAAGAGAAAAAGTAGAATGTGTCGTTTTTTTATCAGAGAGCTTCGGTAGCTGAGAAGAAGCAAAAAGCAATCATTCGAAAAATGGTCTCTGAGCTGTGTACTGAACATACTTGTTTATAAGTATAAGTAGGCTACACCGAGTTTTGGCACTCGTTATCAATGTCACAGTATAAAGGCCGATTGGGACTGGCGTACTTGATGAGGCAAGTAGGGTAACCTATTTGTAAAATAAGGTGGTAACGCGTGGTATAAACCTCGCCCTTAGCTAGAAATAGCTATGGGGCGAGGTTTTTTGTTTGCAGTCCTGTCTCAATCAATCAGGCTAACAACTTAGGGGGAATAGAAGATGAGTATTTTTATTGGTGGGGCGTGGGCTTATGCAAATGGATCATTGCATCTTGGTCATGTTTCAAGTTTGCTACCTGGAGACATTTTGGCAAGATATTATCGTTTGAAAGGAGAAAAAGTGCTATATGCTTCAGGCAGTGATTGTAATGGTACACCGATTACTGTGAAAGCAAGACAGGCGGGGGTTGAGCCTCGGGTGATAGCAGATTACTATCACCGGGAGTTTGTTGATTGCTTTACGCAATTAGGTTTTTCCTATGATATTTATACAAGAACGGATACAGCTCATCACCATCATGTGGTACAAGAAATATTTTTAGCGCTTTTAGAAAAAGGCTTGATTTACAAGCGAAAGGTAGAGCAAACCTATTGTGACGATTGTCAGCAGTTCTTGCCAGACCGTTATGTGGAAGGGTTATGTCCAGTATGTAGTGAACCTGCCAGAGGTGATCAATGTGATCATTGTGCAACAATCTTAGAGCCACTTGAACTTCATGAACGCAGCTGTAAAATTTGTGGTCACACACCGACGACAAGGGAGACAGAACATTTTTATTTTGCACTAAGTGACTTACAAGCTGATTTGGAAAAATATACACAACGAGCCGAAGAGCAACATTTATGGCGAGATAATGCGCTCCAATTAACGAAGAGATATTTACGTGAAGGCTTGCAGGACCGAGCGATTTCAAGGGATTTACCAATCGGTGTCAGTGTTCCTGTTGTTGGTTATGAAGATAAAAAGGTGTATGTATGGATTGAGGCGGTTTCAGGCTATTATTCGGCAAGTAAAAAGTGGGCAGAAGAAAACAATCAGGACGATCATCATTTTTGGTCAAGTGAAACAACCTCGTATTATGTACACGGAAAAGATAATATCCCGTTCCACACAGTAATCTGGCCCGCCATTTTACAAGGAATAGGAGTAGCGGCATTGCCGACAAGGGTGATTTCCAATGAATATGTTACTTTAGAAAAAAAGAAGTTATCGACGAGTAAAAATTGGGCTGTTTGGGTGCCAGACTTTTTAGAAAGATATGAACCAGATTCGATTCGCTACTTTCTTACGATTAATGCACCGGAGAATCGCGATGCCGACTTTTCTTGGAAAGAGTTTATCTATAGCCATAATAGCGAATTGCTTGGTGCATATGGGAATTTCGTGAATCGTACGTTGAAATTTATTGAAAAATCATTTGCCGGTGTCATTACAACGATGGATATAGATGAAAAGATAAAAGCCGAAATGAACTGCTTATATCAAGAAGTTGGAAACCTTATTGAACAAGGAAGCATGAAGCAAGCACTAGAGAATATATTCGCCTATGTGCGAAAATCTAATAAATATTTTGATGAGCAAAAGCCATGGCAACAATGGCATGAGAATCAAGGGTCTTGTGAAAAAACATTAGCTAACTGTGTTTATTTGATTGCTAACCTTGCTCAGTTGCTTTCTCCTTTTTTACCGTTTTCAAGTGAAAAGGTATTCGAATGGCTTAATGTCCAAGAACAGAGATGGAAAGAAGTTGTTTTGAATGGTGTGACGCTCACTGCACCAGTTGAACCATTATTTGCCCGCATTGATGTCGAGAACATTGACAAAGAATTAGCGAGATTACAAGCGCAATCCCTTGCCGAATGATTGTTGCAAAGCAGGACTTCTCTTAGCAAATAAAGAACCCATACATGGGTGGTGAAGTAATGAGGTCTGAAACAGAAATGATGGCTACCATTATAGATTTTGCAAAAAACGAAGAAAGGATTTTTGCTGTCTATATGAACGGTTCCAGAACAAATAGAAATGTCCCAAGAGACCAGTTTCAAGATTATGATATTGTTTATGTCGTTGAAGATACTGAGCCTTTTATTAAAAATCAAAATTGGATCGCCTCTTTTGGCGAGTTGATGATGAAGCAAGAACCGGATAAAAATGATTTTGGTAAAGGTATAGTGCCAGACTTCAAGAGCTATGGTTTCCTCATGCTATTTACAGACGGCAATCGTATCGATCTTCGCTTTCAAACGAAGGAAGCGATGCGAGATGAATATGGGGGAGATAAATTGACTGTTCCTTTATTGGATAAAGGTGCGTACTTGCCCATTATTCCTTCTCCAACTGATGTCGATTATCACGTGCAAACACCGAGCGAAGGTGAATATGATGCTTATACAAATAACTTCTGGTGGTGTTTACAAAATGTGGCGAAAGGCATTTGGCGAGATGAGTTGCCATATGCTCAAGCGATGTTTAACACGGACATAAGAGACGCGTTAAACAAAATGGTCGACTGGTGGATCGGTATTCAAAATGAATTTCGCATTTCCACTGGTAAGTTAGGAAAATATTATAAATGTTATCTTCCTCCTGATTACTGGGAGATGTACAAAAGAACTTATAGTAATGGAGATGAGGAAAATATGTGGGAAGCGGTCATGGCCACATGCGAATTGTTTCGTGCGTTAGCTCATGACGTGGCTAATCACTTTCGATTCTCTTATCCTATCAATGATGACAGTCGCATGTTGGCGTATTTGGAGTCAGTTAGGCTATTACCGAAAGCGTGAAGAAGATAGGCTGCTTAAAGAATGAGAGGAAAAAGTGTTAAAAGGGATTGAAGCCTTTTCGTATAAGGGTAAAGAATTGTACGACTTAAAAACAAAGGGATGGATCCACACAATGAATATTCTTTCCTATTCTTATAAAAAACGGGGAGCGCTTGAATTTACTTTCGATGCTTTCCCCCATTCAAAAGTAGTCTTTCACCCAATTAAAACGTATTATTTCATTCGCACGGTTCGCTGGAATGCGGCGGATCCTGTTGTGACAAGAAGAGATTTAGAGATAATGGAAATGGTAGCTAACTTAGAGATGGGTACACTTGATCATTATAAAAAAAGAAAAGGATATAAACCAATAACCTTAAATGAATACCAGTAAGGAGGAAGTCGATGCCATCTTATCAACCTAAATTACCTTTAACGGCGGATGAAAGGTCTGAACTTCGAAACGCCAGATTGAAGGTCAGCCAAATCCATACACTTGCGATAAAAGAAATCGGTCAGCATTTAAATATATCAGATGAAAGGGCACGAAAGATTAAGGGATGGGCAGACTTTCAATTGGTGCCCTCGATTGGTTTTGAATTAGCGGATAAACTTGTTCAATATCTCCAAATCTATTGTTTAGAAGATATAAAGAATGAAGACCCGGGAAAACTATTTGATCTGTTGGAAAAGGAAATGGGTGTGAGGACGGATGGTTGTGTGGAAGATCAAATTCGCTGTGTCATTCATTTCGCTAACAATAAGGAATTTCCTAAAAAATGGTTTGAGTTCACGGATGAGAGGAAGGCGTATCGCAGAACAAATGGCTTTCCACCAGATCGCCCAGAGAAATCGTGGCGGGAATAGAGGGGGATGAGGGTTGGAGGTTGTTCAAGAAAGTGGCATACTGGCAAAGTCCGCTCTCCATCAAAAGTCGTAAGTAAGATACAGCTTTGATCGGTCGCGATTTGTTCTCTTTTGATTGAAAATATAACTAGATAAAGGAGGACTGATGATGCAATGATAGAAGGTCTGTATGAAGCTCATTTACCAGTCAAAAATCTAGATGACGCGATTGAATTTTATACGAATCTAGGGTTAGAAGTGGCATTAAGGGATGAAGAGACAGTATTTCTTTGGATTGAAAAGGATAAAAGTTGGTTAGGGCTATGGCAAGGAGAAGAGTACAAGTTGCCCTATCATCCTTCTGTTAGACATGTTGCCTTTCGGGTTTCCTATGAAAATTTAAAGCGTTCATTAAAATGGTTAGAAACAAAGGGGATAAAAGCCGTACCCTTTGGCAACAGAAAGTCGGTGGCACCATTTATTCGGTCACATCAAAGTAATGCTTCAGTTTATTTTAAAGACCCAGACGGCAATAGTTTAGAGTTGATGTGTACGGTGGATACACCAGAGGAATTGCAGAAAGTTTATAAAAAGTGGTCTATAACTGAATGGGAAGAATCTTTGAAAGTACTTAAGTTACAAGTTAAATAAAGTGAAAAATGGAATAAACGAAAAAATGTTGCTTCATTTATCATTTTTTCGTTTTCTTTTTTTGCCTTTAAAGAATTTAAATAAATGGCGAGAGATAAGCCGGTCATAAAGTGATAAGATTAGGTTCTTGTCCACACGAAAATGAATTCCTTTTAATAAACTATCAGGATAAAGAATAAATTCTTGTGGAAAGGAGTGCTAAATTTGGCTGATTGTAATAGAAATGCTTTAGGAACATGTTCCGATGCAGGTGGCTATAATACTATTGCAAGTGGCGTGGCTTCTCATGCGGAAGGGAGTACAACAGAAGCTGCTGGCACAGCGTCCCATGCGGAGGGCTATAATAGTATAGCGAATGGAGAGATCTCTCATGCCGAGGGTTATGCATCCACAGCGACAGGTGCCGCTTCTCACGTGGAAGGCTCAAGTACTAATGCAGCGGAGGTCGCTGCACATAGTGAGGGGTTTAATACACTTGCGAGTGGGCAAGCGTCCCATGCGGAGGGAAATTCGACGGAAGCTTTAGGAACAGCCTCTCATGTGGAGGGCTTTGCGAATATGGCGATTGCTGATAGTTCACATGCAGAAGGTTATGGAACAGTAACAGCAGGAATTGGTTCACATACAGAAGGGGCTCAAACGAATGCAAGTGGAACCGCTGCGCATGCAGAAGGTTTTAGTACGACTGCAAGCGGCGAAGGTTCTCATGCGGAGGGAAATTCGACGAATGCAATAGGGACAGCCTCCCATGCAGAAGGGTTTGAAAGTTTGGCCACGGGCGGTGTATCACACGCAGAGGGACATGGGACTGAAGCAAGTGGATATGCCTCTCATGCCGAGGGAATTAATACGTCAGCAATTGGAAATGAGGCACACGCTGAAGGAACAAATACGTCGGCGATTGGAGATAATAGTCATTCAGAAGGTTATGCAACAACGGCTAGTGGGGAAACCTCTCATGCCGAAGGTTCAGAAACAAATGCAAGTGGAGATGTTTCGCATGCAGAAGGTTCTGGATCTACAGCAAGTGGAAGTGCTGCGCATGCAGAAGGATTAAATACAACAGCGAGTGGAGATGCCTCTCATGCGGAAGGAGATGGCACGTTAGCTTCTGGTATTGGCGCACATGCTGAGGGTTTATCTACTAATGCTACCTCTACCGCTTCCCATGCCGAAGGGGGTTCGACAAATGCAATAGCATATGGTGCTCATGCCGAGGGCATTCAAACAACTGCATCCAATTCTGGCGCACATGCCGAGGGTTTTCTAAGTGTAGCAAGTAACTTTGGTACTCATGCCGAAGGTTACAATGCTCAAGCGATAGGAGCCTACTCTCATGCAGAAGGAGGTAATACACAGGCACAAGGTGACTATTCTCATGCGGAAGGTTACTTTACAACAGCGAGTGGAGGTGCGGCTCATGCAGAAGGTACTTCAACAATCGCTTCGGGAACTTGGTCTCATGCGGAGGGTGATGGATCAGAGGCGTCTGGTTACAATTCACATGCGGAAGGAAATTCAACAATTGCTTCAGGCACTTTTGCACATGCCCAAGGTCAGAGTACAGTAGCGGCGGGCACTTCTTCCCATGCTGAGGGCTACTTATCTAGCACAACATTTGATGCTCCTTATGCACATGCCGAAGGATTAGGAACAGTTGCTAGCGGAAATGCTTCTCATGCGGAAGGAACTGAAAATACTGCAAGTGGCTTTTCAGCACACGCAGAAGGAGGTTCAGATGGTGTAAACTTGCCTGCACCTAACACAGCAAGTGGAAATAGTTCTCATGTTGAAGGTTTTAACAATGTGGCGAGTGGATTAGCAAGTCATGCGGAAGGAACAGGTACGATAGCTTCAGGTGATTACTCTCATGCGGAGGGACTTGGTACAAGTACAAATGATCAAGCGGGCGCGCATATTATGGGCCGATACGGTGATGCTGAAGAGCCTTATTCATGGTTTATTGGCAACGGAACAGCTCCAGGGACAAGAGGCCTTGGTGCCAAATGGTTAGCTAGTAATGGTGAAATGTACATTGATGGAGCTACGTATAACACTGGTGGGGCAGATATAGCGGAGATGTTTGAAAGTTTAGATGGGTCTGCAATTGATGTCGGTTACTTTGTTACGTTAGAAGGTGATAAGATACGAAAAGCAACTTCATCAGATAGCTATATACTAGGTATAACAAGTGCGACCCCAAGCTTGTTAGGTAATAGTGCAAGCTTGAGTTGGCAAGGGAAATATGAATTAGATGATTGGGGACGTAGAATGTATACCGATATCGAGGTACCTTTGCCAGCTACAAAAAGAGGAGATAATGGCCCATCTGTAAAAGAAACAAGGCCGATTATTAGTACGAAGTGGGATCCATCACAACCTTATGTTTCAAGACAAGATAGACAAGAGTGGTCTGCAGTAGGGTTATTGGGACAATTAAGAGTAAGAGATGATGGTAGCTGTCAAGTAAATGGTTATTGTTTACCAAATGATGAGGGTATAGCGACAATTTCGCAGCAAGGATATCGTGTGATAAAAAGAACGGCCGCTAATCAAGTCATTATTATGATTAAAGGCAATGAAAGTGAAATAATTGAGCTTGCTAACCGATACCAACAAGAACAACAAGAAATGAAACAAATGCTTGCCCAATTGGTTGATACGTTAAATAACAGTAAATAAGCCATTAAAAATGTAGGGTTTCTATACAGAGGAATCCTATATATACATAATAAGCATTAAACTGAAATTTGAGGGGGAGAACGATTGAAATCTAGAATTACATTTGATATAGAGGCAGGAGTTGGCTATATCTATTTGCTACCTGATACAGAAACGTATACCATTCAAGCAACAGAAGACGTAGGTGATTCCCCATTATTAGTTGATATTGATGAGGATGATCGCATCGTTGGTATAGAATGTTTTGAAGCGAATGCGAAAAAGTTATCCCCGATAGCAGGATTAGAAAAAATATATCACGAGAATGGTGAAATTCTTTCTTTCCGGCTATCTGAAAAACCTGTTAAGAAGCATTATCTATTAAAAGGCATCCAATTTTATTTTGCTGATGAGCGGTCTAAATACTTTATCGGTTTCGACATTGTTGATTTTCAAAAATATAAGAAGCAGATTTTAATAAGTATGATAAAATAATTTTTAACCCTATCAAAAAATAAACCTTTGCACTTCATTCATTACTGTTTGTAACGTTTGAAGTGATTGACCAGTATGATTGCCGATGTCGAGTGAGTGATTGGCGCCATCGATTATTTTTACTTGAACAGAATGTCCCTTCAATTCTTCGATCGTTTCATGATGGAAATATAGATCTTGATTACCAATGATGAGTAACACTTGTTGCTTTAATAATACAGTTGCCTTTGCAATTGTCGGAAATGTTAATAACGGTGTTAAAAGAATAATCTGTGCCTTGCAGAAAATTTCATCTCTCGCAAGGTGTAAAGTAATCGGTATCGTACCAAGAGACTTGCCCAACAGGATGGTTTTTTGATAGGTATGTTTTTTAAATATATCCGTAATAACAAGGTGAATATCTTCCATCATTAAAGATGAAATGTCTTCTACTCTATGTGTTTTTAATAAATTTGTTTCATATTGATAATGAATATGAACAACATCAATCCCCTGCTCAATCATCATCATTGTAGCGTAGTAAAACAATGGATGATTATAGTTGTATCCCGCTCCTGAAAACATGATACATACGGACGAAGCACCTAAATTTATATGAGTATATCTAACTGTTTTTTCCTCTTTTTGTAAGTTTATTTCATGAATTTCCATCAATTTCCCCTTGTTATTTTTTATAAGTAGTGTAACATATTTCCTGTACTGTATTTTCTGAATCTTATATTTTTTTGCAAGGGGTGATACCTATCGGTTGGAGAAATCCTGCGCTGCTTATATTGGGTATAGGCGTTTCTTATTTAGGGAATTGGATTTATTTGATTGCGTTGAACGTATATATTATTGACTTAACCGGTTCTGCAGCTGCAGTTGCGGGTCTTTATATTATTAGACCTTTAGCTATGCTTTTGACCAACCTTTGGTCAGGAAGTGTGATTGATAGAGTAAATAAGAGAAGGTTAATGATTTTTACCGATATTGTACGAGGTCTTTTAGTTGTCTGTTTACCATTTGTACATTCATTATGGTTGATTTACTTTTTATTGTTACTCATTAATTTGGCTGGTAGTTTCTTTGGACCAAGCTCACAAGTATACATAACCAAATTAATTCCAGAGTCAGAACGTAAGCGAGTCAACTCACTTATCGGAATGGCAGGTAATGGGGCAATTATGATTGGTCCAGCAATTGCAGGGGTATTAATGACGACGGTTAGTTTGGCGGTCTGCTTCTATATAAATGCCGCTACTTTTATTATATGTGCTTTCTTTATTTTCTTACTTCCGAATGTAGATGAGCAGAATAATCATGTAAGAGAGAGAATTCGTTTTAAAACATTGGTAGAAGATTGGCGGACGATTATTCGCTTTTCTAAAGGAGCCAAGTATTTTATATCTGTCTATTTGTTATTCCAAACGACGATGCTCATATGTGTCGCCCTAGATTCTCAAGAGGTTACCTTTCTAACGAGAGATCTTGGCCTGTCCAATGAAGCGTATGGCTATATTGTAGCCATGACAGGTATTGGTGCTATACTTGGAGGTTTATGTTCGAGTTTATTAGCGAAAAAATTATCATTAAAACTATATATTGGTGCGGGAATGTTATTGACATCGATTGGTTACATTGTCTTCTATGCATCTACACATTATTTAACTGCAACCATCGCCTTTGTCGTATTAGGGTTCTTCTTTACATTTGCCAATGCTGGTTATGTGACTTTTTTCCAAAAACAAGTACCTGTCGACATTATGGGGAGGTTTGCAAGTGTGGCTGATCTCCTGCAAGGAATCGTTCAAATTGGTTTGACATTATTACTTGGTCTCCTAGCAGAGTGGTTTACCTTACAAGAAGTAAGTGTTGTCTTTGCAGTGATTAGTGGAGTGGTTTCCATTGCATTAGTCGCGACTATCTATCGACCATCAAAAGCAAGTTATTTTGAAGATAAGGCTGTCTCTAGCTAATGATTTGCTCCTAACTTCTTCTTGAAGTATGATGGATGAAAATGAGAGATAAAGGAGATTAGCGATGAAAAGTGTCATGCCCTTTCTAATGTTTCAAGATGGACAGGCAGAGCAAGCGATGAATTACTATACATCAATTATTGAAGACTCAAGCATTATAAATATTGCCCGCTATGGTGAAAATGAAGCGGGTGATGAAGGCACAGTAATGAATGCGATATTCAAGCTAAAGGATCAAGAAGTGATGTGCATTGATAGTAATATCGCCCATCAGTTCAATTTCACACCCAGCTTTTCCTTTTATTTGAATTGTGACACTGCGGAAGAGCTACGTAATGTCTACGAAAAACTAGTAGACGGTGGTACGGAATTAATGCCTTTAGGTGATTATGGTTTTAGTCAGCAATTTGTTTGGATTAATGATCGCTTCGGTGTGTCTTGGCAAATCAATCTACCTTAATTAAAAAAGATGGCAAGGGTTATACATTCCCTTTTGCCATCTTTTTCTTTTTGTGTCCCCAACTTTAGTAAACCTGAAGTCACTCCTGCAGCGCTCCTGTGATTGTTGAGTCTCCTTATTTGATTCCACATTTTATTGCTAAATAAAAACGTGAGAATATCTACATGAATCATCAAACGATGTTTAATGATAGGCATGGGTATTAGTGATAACAAAAGCATTCGCTAAAAAATCAACCACTAACAAATAAGCTCATTGAGGTAACAGCTGAGTAATTATTTATATTTAGGGAGTCTAAATAATTGATATTTCAGAAAAATTAGTTTTGTAAATTTTATGTATATTTTTCTTTAATTTTTATTTAAAAAAGAGCTGTAATAGGGTGATTTAAATTTAATTATGCAGTAGTAAACAAGAGAAAATATAAGTATTTACGAGAATTATAAAGGTTTTGATAGATAGGTGCGCGATAGTGAACGCACAGCTTTAAATATCCTCGGTAATTCTTTCTATTTACAATTTCAATGTATTAATAATATAATAGAAAAGTATTTTGTAATAAATTGCTTAATCTTTTTTCTAAGAACGGGGGACCCAATTTTTACAGCGGACATGTCCGTTTGGGGTGAATCTATGTATGTTAGAGGGGCTTACTGTTTCCCTTAGCCCTAACCCGAAAGCTAACCTCGTCAGCATTAAAGGAAACAAAAGGAGTTTATATGATTGCGGGAAAATAACTGAAAAGGCTTTTTTTTTGGTTTATTTTCACCTTAAATTAATTAACCTTGTTTCCCTTGCCTAAGCACTTGATCAAATTTATAGAAGGTGAGGTTTTTTTATGAAAAAAATATTTAAAATGAGTCTAGCTACTCAAATTTTGATTGGTCTTATTTTAGGTATCGTTATCGGTGGTATTTTCTACGGAAATGAAACCGCTCAAAGTATTTTACAGCCTTTTGGTGATTTATTTATCCGTTTAATTAAAATGATTGTCGTACCGATCGTCCTTTCAACAATCATTGTTGCTATTGCTGGTGTGGGTGACATTAAATCAGTCGGTAAGCTCGGCGGTAAATCACTGTTTTATTTCATTGGAATGACAATGGTAGCGATTGCAATTGGTCTTATTTCCGCTAATATATTCCAACCTGGAGCAGGTTTGGATATGGAGAGCCTAGAACAGAATGATATTTCTGGCTATGTTGAAACAAATGAAGAGCAAGAAGGAAAAACAATAGCCGAAACACTATTGCATATTGTACCGACAAATCCGGTTCAAGCGATGGTTGAAGGCGACATGCTTGCGATTATTTTCTTTGCCGTTGTATTTGGTCTAGGAGTCGCAGCAATTGGTGAAAAAGGGAAACCAGTATTAAGATTTTTTGAAGGCACAGCTAAGGCAATGTTTTATGTAACAAACTTATTTATGAAGTACGCGCCGATAGGGGTTTTTGCGTTAATCGGTGTAACTATTTCAAAATATGGTTTTGAATCATTGATTCCGTTAGGGAAATTAGCGTTAACAGTGTATGGAACAATGGCATTCTTCGTGGTCGTTATTTTAGGTATTATGGCTAAAATAATCGGTGTAAATATCTTTAAATTACTTGGATCCATTAAAGAAGAATTACTTCTAGCTTTCTCAACAGCGAGCTCAGAGACAGTTCTTCCAAGAATTATGGACAAGATGGAACAAGCAGGAAGCCCGAAACATATTGCTTCTTTTGTTATTCCAACTGGTTATTCGTTTAACCTCGATGGTTCCGTATTATACCAAGCCATTGCAGCATTATTTATTGCACAAATGTTTGGTATTGATTTAAGTATTGTTGACCAAATCACATTAATGCTTGTACTAATGATTACTTCTAAAGGTATGGCAGGTGTACCAGGCGTTTCGTTTGTTGTTCTACTAGCTACTTTCAGTACAATTGGACTGCCTGCAGCAGGTCTTGCTTTTATCGCAGGTATCGACCGTATCCTAGATATGGGTCGTACAGCAGTTAACGTAGTTGGTAATTCACTTGCAGCACTTGTTATCGCAAAGTGGGAAGGCCAATTTAACCCGCCAACTGATAATAAAGTTCAAAAAGCTTCTTAAAAGTGATTATAGATTGAAATTGCATGCCACAGAATTTAATTCTGTGGTATTTTTTTTGGTTTGCGATCAATAGTCGATTTTGGCTACCTAACCTTAGGAAATACCTCCTTCTCTAATTGATCATTTTATGTTTTCCAATTGCGTTTTATACAAGAAAAATATGGTATAATTTTCTAAATAAGGAGGAGTCTATATGCCGTTTCAATTTAATAGAATGGCGCAACAAGAAGCTGAACAAATTGCTTTTACTTGGCTGTATGATGCCCCTTATGATTTTTATAATATGGAGGAAGATGAGGAGGATTTAGCAGCATTTTTGGATGACAAAGAACGGGGAGAGTTTGTTTTTTCTGTCAAAGATGGAGAAGAGCTTATCGGCTTTTTGATGATTGAGCACAAAGGTGACACATTGGATATAGGTCTTGGAATGCGACCGGACTTAACTGGTCAAGGAAAAGGAGTAACTTTCTTAAAGGCGGCGATGAGCTTTTTAAGAAAGACTTATGAACCTAAACAGTTGACATTATCTGTAGCTACTTTCAACAAAAGGGCCATTAAACTGTATAAACGAATGGGGTTTCACACGAGCCACATATATATACAAGAAACGAACGGAAGTACATATGAGTTTATGAGCATGGTTTTTGATTGTTATAAAAGTGAATAGGGAGAGTGTTTGCCTTTGCAGATTAAACGACAAGTAGATAAATTATCGGAACATGAGGCAAGGTCTATACTATTACAAATGTTATTACGTACTGAAATGCTTCAATCGGGAAACTACCCTAAAGAGGATTATATGACTAGCATGAATGACATTTATCAAGCAGTGTTAACCTTTGATAAGGCTATTCCTCCTCTTCAAGGAGGGAATATCCATATTGTTTTCAGCGATTCGAGTGCGGGGAGTTTAAAACAAGCAATAAAGGAATTAAAGATAAATGATATAGTCATTACGATTCCGATTAATTTTTCGATAGGGCCATTATGGCAATTGCATCAATTAGAGGGTCTTGAGAAGCGTAGGGATTGGTTGCTTGAACATATTAATTTAGAGGATGAATTTATTTTTGACTATATTCCACGGATAGAAGAAAGTTTGATGAAGTTACAGGCATTTCCTGAACAATGTAAAATTTTTATTTGGGGATGCGAAAATGCGCATGAACAGGCAGGAGCAGCCTATGCAGTCTATTTATTACGGGAGACAAGCAATCAAATATATATAGGTTTAGATCAGGAGCGCCAGAAAAGGTTAACACGTCAAGATATTTTACATACGGGTGAGCTTACGCCCGAGCAGTGGGTGGAATATATAAAAAATGGCGAGAAGTATTTCTGTTTATCTATTGATGAACGTCAAAAATGGGTACAACAGTGGGTTACGCTTGCTCAATCGAAGGACGTCTTTTTAAGGATATGGAAAGAAGGACGGTTGACTTCTATCAGTGAAAACTATTTTGATGAGATGATTATTGCTAAGGCAAGAGAACTTCAAAAGGGAAATGATTTTATAAAGTCTGCCCGCCTAATTGGTGAGGTCATCGGGCACCTAGACCAACCTATTGAAGATCTGTTTATTGAATATCGTTTGAGAACGCTAGCGTTATTAGGTATTTTTGAATTGAAGGGTGTGCCGAGGGCAATGAGATATTATAGTGTACGCCTCAAGCCCAAAGAATCATCAAAATGATAAGTCCTCCCACAAAAAGGAGGTTTTTTTTATTGAAAATTTTAATTTGTTTTTAATGTTCTTTTGGTAAGCTAATAATAACTGTAAAAGGAGGCGTGGTGGATGGCAGAGGAGATTTTGATTGTTGAGGATGAGGAAAAAATTGCGCGCTTATTAGAGCTTGAATTAACGTATGAAGGTTATCAAGTGACAAAGGTGTATGATGGCATGGAGGCGATGCATCAATACCGAGAAAAAGAGTGGGATCTTATCCTCTTAGATGTGATGTTGCCAGGTTTAAGTGGGATGGAAATTCTACGTAGAATTAGAGGGAATGACACGGTTACACCGGTTATATTACTAACGGCTAAAGGGGCAGTAGAAGATAAAGTAACAGGACTTGATTTTGGAGCGAATGACTATGTCACAAAGCCTTTTCAAATAGAAGAGTTACTAGCACGAGTGAGAGCAGCTTTGCGATTGAAACAAAAAGGAGGTAAGGAAGAAGGGGGGAAATGGTTAACTTGTAGCGATTTAAAAATGAATGAGCAGACGAGAGAAGTCATGCGAGGAGAACAAGCGATTGAGTTGACTGCTAAGGAATTCGATCTGTTGCTTTATTTAGCTGAGAATGAACGCCAAGTGCTGACACGAGACCAAATATTGTCTAAAGTGTGGGGGTACGATTACAGTGGTGATACGAATGTGGTCGATGTGTATATTCGTTATTTAAGAAGGAAGTTAGAAGTATCTAATGAAGTGAAACCGCTGATTCAAACAGTAAGAGGTGTAGGCTATACCCTCAGGCAACCAACATGAAAATCAAAAATAGAATTCATTTATATACTGCGGTCTTATTTATTGTTTTACTCATTGTAATGAACTTAACAATATACTTTATCTTTCAATCAATTACGCTAGAAGGTGAGAAGGCACAGGCAAAAGATGAACTAAATAAAGTTTTAACTGAGTTCCATCAATCCTTGGGCACTCTCCCTCAAGGTAGCTTATTACGGGCATATGTACCGGTTGATGGGTTTATAAGAATCATTCATGAAAATGGAGAAGCAACGACAACAACCTCGATGGATAATGAAAAGGTAGATAAGCTGGCTTTTCAGTTTGGAGCAAGTGATAAGACAGAAATCCTTAAGAACAACCATATCGTTATTAGTTCAACGCCAATGATTTTACCTAGTGGAGAAGTGGCAAACTTACAAATAGGAAGAGATATTGAAGCAAGTTTTCAAAATTTAAATATATTAAAGACCGTTCTCATTATCGTAACACTAGTTGCAACAATCCCTGTATTCCTTTCTAGTAGGTTTGTCGGCAATGTGATTATTACGCCCATTCTTTCCTTAACGGCAACAATGAGGGAAATTAGAAATAGTGGGCAATTTAAACAGTTGAAGCTCCATCGAAATGCAGACATAGAATTGAGGGAAATGGGTGAAACCTTCAATCATATGATTACACTGCTTGAGGAGAATGATGAGAAACAAAAGCAATTTATTGCTAATGCTTCTCATGAATTAAAAACACCATTAACAATCATAGAGAGTTATGCTAATTTGCTTAAAAGACGTGGGTACCAAGATAAGGATTTAGTTGATGAGTCTATTGAAGCTATCCACTCAGAGGCAATAAGGATGCGAGAACTAACTGAACAATTGCTTCTATTGGCAAAGAATAACGAAGAATGGAATGTACAAAAACAAGAGATTGCGCTCTCCCCGTTCCTTTCTGAAATTAGCCGTTCATTTGAGAGGGCGTATCAGCGGCATATTATAATATCTGGATTAAAAGAAATGACGGTCACTTCTGATGAACAGAAGCTTAAGCAACTATTATTTATCTTATTAGATAACGCTAGGAAATATAGTGAGAATAACATTGAAATTGTTATCGGTAAGGCAAATGAGCAAACATTTATTGAAGTGATTGATACAGGAGTTGGTATTTCTAAAGCTGATCAGGCGAGAGTGTTTGATCGCTTTTACCAAGTAGATCCTGCAAGGAAGCGAGGGAAAAATGGTAGTGGGCTAGGTTTATCTTTGGCAAAAGAAATCTCAGGAGCGATTGATGTTCAGTTAATGCTTCAAAGTGAATTAGGGATAGGGACGAAAGTGAAAATACTTTTTGATAAAGGGCGAAGTCAGGAGTGATGAGAAAATGAAGAAGAAGGTGATTAGTAGCTTAGGATTTATTCTGGTTTTTTTCATTATGATCATTATTGTCTGGCTCTTGCTCAAACAGTTTGTATTGACACCAGATGAATTAGCTGAGAGCGAGGTAAAACAGATAGTTGAGGAACGATATGGAGGCGTTATCCAAGAAACAGAGAATAAGGGCAAAGAATTTATCGTTTCTTTCGATCGTGCAGGGCAAATGTACCAACTACACATTAATCGTGCAAGTGGTGAAATAGAAGAAATGTCAAGAATAGGAGGAGAAAAGCAACGTTTAACGGAACAAGAAGTCAAGGAGTTGGTGCAAACTGCTTCTTTAGGGGAAATTGATTCAGTCAACTTAAAAGAAAAGTCTGGCGAAGAAGTATTTGTCGCTCAAGTGGTTAAAGACGGCGAAGCACGTGAAATCACCTTACATGCAGTAACTGGGAAGGTTCTTTCAAATGAGCTAGCCAATGAACAGCCTCCAAGAAATACTATTTTGACAGAAGAGGAAGCGATAGAAATCGCTCTCCAAGCTGTTCAAGGCGAAGTGGATGATGTCGACTTGGAAAATGCAGACGATCATGTTTTTTATCTTATCGAAATTGAAACCAATGATGAAAAAGAGGCTATAGTTGAAGTGAATGCTATTACAGGTGAATCAACTGTGACTTGGGATTAATAAAAAATAGTTGAATTTTAATCTTATTTTAATCTTCCTCACAATCTTCTCTCATGATAGCTGTTTAATATAACAGTATAGACATAACAAATAGGAGGAAATTAAAATGAAAAAAGTAGGAGTAGGTTTATTAGCAGGAGCTATTACATTAGGAGGCGTTTATGCCGCAACCGCATTTGCCAATGATGATACCCCAAAAGCAACGGTAACAACTGGTGAAGAAGTGAAACAAAAACAAACAAGTAATACAAATGAAGAAATCCTTTCAATTGAAGAAGCAATCAAGATAGCACAAGAGGAAGGGAAAGGAAACGTAACTGATGTTGAATTAGAGTGGGAAAGAGGAAATCTCGTATATCATGTTGAGTTACAAGGGAATGGTACTGAAACAGATGTAGAGTTAAATGCAAAAACTGGTGAAGTGTTTAAAGTAAAATTAGAGAAAGAAGATGACCAGGACGAAGAAATTACACTGGATCAAAAGCTATTCTCTGCAAATGAAGCCATTCAATTAGCTGAAAAAGAAGCAGACGGAAAGTTCAATGAGCTGCAACTTGATGACGATCATGGGACACTTATTTACGATATTGAATTAGAAGGCAAACAAGAAGCAGAAATAAAAATTGATGCTTTAACTGGTAAAGTACTAGAAGTTGAACTAGATGATTAATGAAAAAATTATAAGAGAGTGCTCATCTTCTGGTGAGCACTTTTATTATGAACCAAAGTACAAATAACGAGTGTATATCACTAACAGCTGAAATTGTTTGTTACCTAGTAAAACCGCTTTACTCTCAAGTGCGAGTTGTTTTCCTTGTTTTTAATTGTTATACTCTCTATTATAGATATTAAGGGTCTATAATATATTTATATTGGAGAGTGATATGATGTTAGATTGTGTGATTATTGGTGGCGGTCCAGCAGGGATGAATGCGGCACTTGTATTAGGGAGAGCAAGAAAAAAAATTATGCTTTTTGATGAAGATAAACCGAGGAATAGTGTGACACATGAATCACATGGTTTTATTACACGAGATGGAATTGCACCAGCTGAATTTAAGCGTTTAGCAAAAGAAGATCTTCAGAAATACCCAAGCATTTCATTAAAGAACGAAAAGGTGACGGGGCTTAAAAAAGAAAACAATATCTTCCTAATTAAGACAAGCTCAGGTAATTTTATGCAATCGAGAAAAGTGATTCTAGCAACGGGAGTGAAGGATCAGTTACCTCCTATTAAAGGATTAAAAGAGTTATATGGCAAAAGTGTTTTTCATTGTCCTTTTTGTGATGGTTGGGAGTTACAGGAGAGAAAACTTGTGGTTGTATCAGAAATGGAAGGTATTACCCATATGGTGAAATTACTGACGAATTGGAGCGATGATATTATTGTATGCTCTAATGGGAAACAGATTTTAACAGGGGAAGAAAAAGAATTGTTAGCCTCGAAAGGAATCCGCGTATTAGAGGATGAAATTGCTTACTTACATGGTGAAGATGGACAATTGCAAGAAGTTGTCTTTACAAATGGAGAAAGAATAGAAAGAAATGGTGGGTTTGTTGGAATGAAGTCAAAGCAAGCTTCTCCTTTAGCTGATATAATAGGTTGTAAAGTGAATGAAAATGGTGGCATTATCACAGACGAATTTGGTAGAACAAATATAGAAGGTGTTTATGCTAGTGGTGACACTTCGACAATGCCAATGGCTCAACTTATATTTGCGGCTAGTGACGGAAGTAAGGCGGGCATTGCTGTCGTAAGTGATTTATTAGCCGAAGATTTTTAGAAAAAAGGAGTAGTAAAAATGAAATATTCAAGTGCGACGAATTATGGTTTACACACAATGGCGTTCTTATACTTGGCTCCAAAAGGTGAATCTGTCGGAGTAGATGTGTTAGCAAAAGTGCAAGATCTCTCGCCGACTTATTTATCAAAAATATTAACAAAGCTAGTAAAGGCGGGTTTAATCGAATCCACACCTGGAGCAAAAGGTGGTTACCGTATAGTTAAACGTAATGGAGATATTTCATTTTTACAAGTGATCCAAGCGATAGAAGGAAGTAATCATCTGTTTCACTGTTCACTTGATCACGACCATCCACATAATGAAGACTGTTTAATTGAGCAGGCAATGCTTAGAGCAGAAGAGCAAATGGTGAAACATCTAGAGCAAACCTTCATTAGTGACATCGCTGAACAAATGAAAGCATCTCAAGAAGCAGTCGATTAAATTAAGTGAAAATAGACTACAACTTTAAAGAAAGCATCAAAAGGCTCGAGACTCTAAATGATTGATAACTTGAGCCTTTTTTTTATGTAAAAAATGACATTTAGGGCATTCCTACACATTGGATAAAAATGTTAAGATAGGATGTATATGTAGTTATGTTAAAAAGAGAGGTGACCCTCCCTGAATTTGGTTTTATGGGTTCTTTTTGCGTATGCTTGTGGTTGTTTCAATGGGGCCTATTATATTGGCCGATTTTTATATGGTGAAGATATTAGAGTAAAGGGAAGTGGTAATGCAGGTGCACGTAATGCTGGTAGAGTGATGGGTAGAAGAGCATTTGTGTATACCGTAATAATTGATGCACTCAAAACCATTTTCCCGTTATTAGTAGTCATTTATTTGGGGGAAGCTAGTAATCTAGTGATCGCTTGCGTTGTGGTAGCAATCTTATGTGGGCATATCTGGCCGGTGCAATTACATTTCCATGGGGGAAAGGGAATCGTTGTCTATCTAGCTGCCTCATTGGTACTGTTGCCAAAGGGTTTACTAATCGTTGGTGGACTCATTTTTCTGTTATATATCATCACAAAGAAGTTGACTATACCTACACTAACTAGTTTTTTTATCATGCCTATTCTATTCATGTTAAAAAGTAGTTGGATGTTAGCAGCGGCATACTTTTTTATGCTGTTCATTATTGTAAGGCTGCATAGAAGTGGAGGAGTGGAATGATGACAGCAATTGTTTATAAACGGGCAGATCAAAGGTCTGAGCTGGAGCAGATTCATCAATTAAACTATGAAACATTTGTAGAGGAAATACCGCAACATAGAGTGAATGAACAGAGAATATTAGTTGATCGCTTTCATGATACCAATACATATATTATCGCTAAAAAAGACGATGAAGTCGTGGGGATGATTGCTGTGAAAGGAACGAGGCCATTTTCATTAGACGAAAAGCTTGATCAATTAGACTCGTACCTGCCAAAGAATGAAACATTATGTGAGATACGATTATTATCTATCAAAACACCTTTTCGTGGGAGTCGCGTATTTTATGAGTTAAGCAAAGCATTAGTTGATTTCTGTCTTGAAGAGCATTATACGATGGCTATCATCTCTGGGACATTAAGACAGACAAAGTTATATAAACATCTTGGATTCCGTCCTTTTGGTCCTTTAGTAGGTACAAAGGAAGCGCCATATCAACCAATGTATTTAACAAAAGAAAGTTTTGAGGCAGCATCTAAGCTTTTTCAAAAAATGTTGAAGCGAAATAGGAAAGGGAATGGAACTTATTTCCTCCCTGGACCCGTTTCGATAGCGGATAAGGTGAAGGAGGCGTGGGGAAAAGAGCCAGTATCTCACCGTTCTCATGAAGTAAGTTCCATGTTGAGTCAGGTGAAAAAGAAGCTTTGCGCATTAACGAATGCTAATGAAGTCGAGATAGCCGTTGGTACAGGAACAATGGCAAATGATATGGTTGCTGCTCATTTATCAATAGGAAATGAGAAGGGACTCATCTTAGCAAACGGTGAATTTGGGTACCGACTCATTGAGCATGGCAAGCGTTTCAAATTACCGTTTACGACAGTTGAGAAACCATGGAACACACCTGTGGATATAAGCGAAGTAGAGAACGTCTTACGGAACAATCGAGATATTGGCTGGATATGGACTGTACACTGTGAAACATCAACAGGTTATCTTTTTCCATTAGAAGAATTGGAACAGCTCTGTCTTCGTTATAATGTGAAGCTTTGTGTAGATGCTTGCAGTTCGCTAGGAATTGTTCCGGTTCATCTAAAGAATGTGTATATCACGAGTGCAGTTAGTGGGAAGGGTTTAGGTTCTTATCCTGGATTAGCACTGGTTTTTCATCAAACTCAAATACAACCTCATCACCAATTACCGAAATATCTTGATATTGGCGTGTATCATGCTAATGGGAGTATTCCGTTTACACATTCATCAAATGGACTGTATGCACTTTCTGTAGCAATAGAGAATCATCATTTTGCCAGTCATAATTTATATGAATTAGTACGTCAAAAGTTAGTAGAGGCAGGCTTAAGCGTGTTAGGTGGGGAAAATTACTCTCCGGGTATTTTGACTGTTCAATTAGAGACAGAAATGAGTTCGAGAGAGTTTGGCGATCAATTGAAGCTGTTAGGGATTTATGTCAGTTATGAAAGCAACTATTTGCTAGAGAGAAACTGGTTTCAGATTGCACTAATGGGGGAACAGAAAAAGGCAGATGTTGAGTATGCGGTGATTCGCTTACTTAAAGTCTATGACAGCTTTCATAGTAGGAAGGAAATGGGATGAAAAACTTCATAAATTGGGTTGGTAAGCATTATCTCACCGTACTCTTTGTCATGCTATGGGTAAAGGTAGTGGTTGTTACATGGGTAGGCTTCAATTTAACTGTCGAGACATGGCTAGATTTTCTCGTACTTCTCATTAATCCAATGGGTATTAGCCTGCTACTTATGGGTCTTGCCTTTATATTTAAAAAAAGATTTTCTATGATAGGCGTGTTAATTGCCTATGTGTTGCTTATTGGTTTATTATATGCAAATTTACTATATTATCGTTTTTATATTGATTTTGTAACAGTATCTGTACTTATGCAGCTAAATAATGTTGGTGGACTTGGACCAAGTACGTTAGAGTTAATTTCGCCTTTCGATCTGCTATTATTCTTAGATATTATCTTTTTTGTTTATGTATGGCGAAAAACAAAACACACAAAGTGGCAACCAACGATGCCTCATAAAAAGAAGTATGTCGCCTTGTCCATGGTCCTAATCATGATGACCTTTTCCCTCGCCTTAATGAGAAATCCTTACGTGCTTCAAGCGAACTATGACAGGGAACAGCTTGTTGAGTCATTAGGGCTTTATAATTATCAAGTGTTCAATATTATTAATAGTTTGCAATCACCAATGATGAAAGTAGTAGCTAGTGATAAAAGTGTTGAGCCTGTAACTAGCTATTTACAGGGGATGTCTGATGCTAAATCAGACTATTTTGGTCTTGCTGAGGGAAAAAATTTAGTATTGATTAGCTTAGAGTCTACGCAGAATTTCGTCATTAACCGTAAAGTCAATGGGGAAGAAATTACCCCTTTTCTTAACTCCTTAATAGAAGATAGTTATTATTTTTCAAATATATATGAGCAAGCAGCACAAGGAAAAACGTCCGATGCAGAATTCATGATTCATACGGGCTTATATCCTTTATCTAGCGGTTCTGTCTTTGTTAGACGTCCTGAGAATGAGTTTATTTCTTTACCTAAATTATTAAAAACAAAAAATAATTATAGTGCTGCCACTTTCCACGGTAACAGCATTAATTTTTGGAATCGAAAGCAAATGTATCCGAGCTTAGGATATAATCAATATTTTTCTGAAGAGGACTATCATATTACAGAAGAGAATTCCGTAAACTATGGTATTAAAGATATTCCATTCTTTGAACAATCAATCACACATCTTTCAACGTTGACGGAACCCTATATGGCTAGTTTCCTTACATTAACCAATCATTTTCCTTTTCTATTAGAAAGTGAGGACCAACGTATTCCCCCTGCTGATACGTCGGTTGACGTTGTTAATCGCTATGTGACAACGGTTAATTATGAAGATGCAGCGATTGAGAGATTCTTTGATTTGTTAAAAAAAGAAGGAATGTATGAAGATACGATTTTCGTTATATATGGTGATCATTACGGGATTTCCCAAGAATTTGAAGAAGGCGTACATGAGTTATTAGATCAACCGGAAACGCCGATTAATCATCTCCAATTGCAGCAAATTCCAGTCATCATTCATATACCTGGCCAGGAAGGTGCGACGTTTGAGACAATCGGTGGCGAAATTGATATCCATGCCACTATCCTCGAATTAATGGGTATTGATGAGGATCAAAGAACAAACTTTAGTGAAAACCTATTTACGAGAGATCCTGATAAACCTGTTGTCTTTCGTGATGGCAGTATGGTAGCCAGTGAATATGCCTATCTTAACAATGCTTGTTACAGCATGCATACTGAATCACTGACTGAAGAAGAAAACTGTGCAACGTATCTAGAAACGGTACGTAAAGAACTTAAGCTATCTGATGAAATGATTTTAGGGGATTTATTGAGGTTTATAGAATAGGGGAGGAATACGGTGGAACAACAAAAAACAAATACAAAAGCAGTGGTTTCCCTAACACTAGGGATTCTCTCACTGCTCGTTCCATTTATCGGCTTCATATTAGGGATTATTAGTATTGTGTTTGGTAGGTTGTCAGCAAAAGAAATCCCCCAAACGGGAGAAAAAGGGAAATCGCTAGCAACGGCCGGTCTTATTTGTAGTATTATTGGGATCGTTCTTACGGTTATTTGGATACTATTTGCGTTGCTTGGTATCTTTGCTTTTACTACATTTGAAACTGAAATACAAGAAATGCCTTAACGGGAAATGCGCTTCTTCATACGGAAGGAGCGTTTTTTATGCTCAAAAAGCGGATGGAAAAGGGTGGGTTTTTATTGTTAATTTATCCCACTTCAATTATAATTGCTGTTAATAAAAAGAGCTGGAGTGAACAAGTTAATGGCAGAATTGATCACAGAAAAATTACTTTTGATCGCATGTTTTTTATTAATCGTTACATTAATAGAGACTTTAGCTTATTCAACGAGGATTGCTGGAACAAGAGTGAGGTTGATTGCTACAGCGATCTCACTGTTTAGTACATTAGTGATTGTTTCGCGGTTTTCGACGATGATTCAGCAACCAATGACGGCGAAGCTGATTAATGAGGCACCTGAAGGGAATGTCATGAAGTTCATTGAAGAACAGTATCGTCTGTTAATAGGTGTGACTTCAATCGGTGTATTGCTAGGCATGTTACTTTTCCCTACATTTATATTGATATTTTCAAAGGCAATCGTGCAAATGTCAGAACAACGGGGGTCAATCCCCGCATTATTCAAGAAAAATATGAATTTACGAGGAATCAAGCGTATGCTTTCATGTATAAGAATCCCTCGTTTCAATTATTTAAAAGGAATTACGTTACAAACCATTCCTAAGCGTTTATTTTGTTTGAATGTAATTGTCACAGCGGTGTTTACGACAGGGGTGCTTCCTTCTATCTATGCATCTATAATTGCACCAGAGTATGCGCAAGCAGCTTTAATGTCGTCAGGTATTATAAATGGTGTCGCAACCATTATTTTGACATTATTTATTGATCCCAAAGCTTCAGTATTAGCTGATAGAGTGATGACTAACCCAAGCAAATATATTTATTTGAAAAGTTATTCACTAACAATGGTCAGTTCTAAGTTTGTTGGCACATTGGCAGCGCAAATCATATTCTTGCCTGCTGCTTACTATGTAGCTTGGTTTGCAAGTTGGATATAACAATGGGGGGATACATATGTTAAAAAAACCACAAAGGTTGCAAAGAGGCGACCGAGTAGCAACGGTAAGTCCTTCATGGGGAGGTGCAGGAGAAGAAGAAATTAGATGGCGTTATGAGCAAGGGGTTAGGCGGCTTGAAGAGGTGTTTGGCCTAGAAGTAGTCGCAATGCCGCACAGTCTGAAGGGGGCAGATTATTTATATCATCATCCTGAAGCACGCGCCGAAGACTTAATGACAGCTTTTTCTGATCCTCGTATTAAAGCCATTATTGCCAATATTGGTGGAGAAGACAGCATTCGCTTGCTGCCCTATATTGATTTTAATGTGATAAAAGAAAATCCTAAAATATTTATGGGCTATTCAGATGTCACGATTACTCATTTATTCTGTCATAAAGCAGGGCTATCGTCTTTCTATGGACCTGCGATTTTAACAGATTTTGCTGAGAATGTAGAGATGGATCCGTACACTGTTGAAAATATCGAACGTACGCTATTTTCCTCTTCTACGATTGGTGAATTGTCGCCTGCTCCGCATTGGACGAGTGAGAGGCTTAAGTGGATAGAGGTCAATAAAGAGACGCGACGAAAAATGAATAAGAATAACGGCTATGAGGTCCTGCAAGGAAGCGGTATGGTGCAAGGACCGTTAATCGGCGGCTGTATTGAGGTGCTGGAGTTTGCTAAGCAAACCATTCTTTGGCCAGAGAAAGCGTATTGGGAAGGTAGTATTTTGTTTTTTGAAACGTCTGAAGAGAAGACGGCCCCTGACTATGTGAAGTATTGGCTCAGGAATTATGCAGCGCAAGGGATATTACAAGCCGCAAACGGAATCGTATTTGCTAAGCCTTATGATGAAGCATACTATGAAGAATACAAGATGGTTATATTAACCGTTTTACAGGAATACGGTTTAACGGATGTACCTGTCCTTTATAACTTAAACTTTGGACATACGGAACCAAAATTCATTTTGCCGTATGGGGCAACTGCTCAGATTGATGCTGATCGTGGGTCCTTTGCCATCTTAGAGAGTGGTGTGAAGTAGTGTTCGTTTACAACTATTGGATGAGTTCATTAATTGGTTTTATTTTATTGCAATTTATTGTTGAAGTTTGGTTGTTAACCAAAAAAGTAAATAAAGCAAAGAGAAGTTTATTTTTCTCCATACTATTTACATTCTGGATGCTTTTGAATACGGTGTTTTTCTATCAGTTCGCTGGTACATCAAGGTCTTTTTGGGGATCACTATTGTTTTTCTTAATCGGGGGCTTACTTATAATTTATTTTTTGAAACGTCAGAATAAGGAATGAAAAAAATGGAGAGACGGTGAAGGATATGGGTTTGTTTTTTGAAGAAAGGAAAGAAGAACCTATCAAGGCTTTCACGATACTACGGTTCATTCTCGCTTTTTTGCTATTATTCTATGTCATAATAGGAATCAAACACACTGAATTCCTTATATCAGGTTGGTTTTATTTCATACTTGCCTCTAGTTTTCTACTAGATTCAATAGAGGCGTGGATACAAAAAAGTAAATATATATTTCTAAATATGATAATAGGTCTACTTTTTTTGTGGCTGTTTTTCATTAGTTGAAAGAAACCCGATTTAGGATGGTGATAGAGGTGGGGCAGTACAAAGGACAGAAAATGCTTATTCCTTTATTGTTGTTGCTGGTAAATATCGTTCTTATTTCTTTAATTATTCAAGAGTTTTTAAATGGTAAAGTCTATGGCATCTTGGGATTGCTCACCCCCATTTTAGCTATCATTTCTTTCTTTTATATTAGAAATAAAAATAGCATGAGCCCGCTCATTATCTTTTTGCAAGGGTTAAATGGTTTTTTTGTCCTTTTTCCTATTTTTGTTTTGCTTGTCTCTTTTGTTTGATTGTGAGTATGGCATTTGGTCGCCTTGATATTGGAATCGGAACTGAGACGTTGCAAATTGCCGGTCTCAGAGAGAAAAAGGATAGAACTGCACACAAGTTGAGTTTACGAGTAAAAGTCATTATTAAAAGGCAAGAGAATAGGTAGTATAACCTCAAAATAAGTGTTGATATAAAATGTCACACATTATATTAGGTGAAAATAAAAGGATAGGTAAGCAGAAATAAATACTGCTTTTCCTATCCATTTTTGTACTACAAACGACTTCATTTACTACAACAACTCATTTTTTGTTCTTCAACTAAGCCCCCGTTAGTTCAATAGGGGCGTAAATAGTTATTTTGATAACACACTATATATTGCAGTGCTTTCAACAATAGCACCAACAACTAGGAACAGAAGCGAAACAATTATAAATCCGATTTCTAGTTTAGAGAAAAAAAGTTGTTTCCATTTTATGGTTGTTGTTTTCTTTCCTGTAGTGAAAACCAATGATTTATTTGAGAATACAGATGTCATCATGATAATACTAGTTATTTCCCAGATTGCTGAGCGTTGAGTTACATCAAATAAACCAAGAATTTTATAGAGTAGTGAGACATTTTCTACTTGAATCCCAAACGAATTTGTTCCTAATACTAAACCAAAAAGAACAGCTAAAACAATCAAAACATTTGCTCCGTATGAATGATAAACATCCTTTTCATTTTTCCTTCTTGCAAATAAACTTCCAATGACAATACATATAATTGAAATCAAATTATAGGTTAAGATTTGAAGTGTAGAGACAAAAAAATTTGAAGATAACTCTAAGTTTCCACCAGTTGTTTTTCCTAACAGTAATCCTTCAGGTAGAGATAAATGACTAATTACTATAGTAGTAACAAATAATACCCAAAATGTAAGAAGAAAGGCGGAAAATCTAGTAAGCAAACCCTCTGTAAATAATAACTTTTTATAATTCATATATTTCTCCTTATTTTAGTTCTTCGTTTATTACATTAAATCGCAAATTATTCCTAGTTTATAGAAGGCTACACTGTATTAGGGTAACATATAAACTAAATTATTTACGAAAGGAGTATATTTATTCTTTAATGCTTAAACTTATAGAATAATTATAAATAACTAGTTTGTGAATAAGTTCACTTAAACTAACTAACCTGCCCTTATGTGACATAAGAAAGGAACAATACCATTCATCAAGTATTGCCCCGTTAGTTTATGTATTTTATTTCACAATCTTTGCTTTAATAATAAAAATGGTTGCACAACAACCATTAACGATTCAGATAACGTCCATAATAATAAATAATTATCGATGAGTCTGCTCTCCGATAATATTACCAATACGGCTTAATCCTTTTTCTGCTGTTAAAATCATTTCATCAAATAATTCCTGAACAGTAGGAATATTATTGATAATTCCGATTACTTGTCCAGCCCATCCAAAACCTTCATCTTCATTTCCATCATAGATATATCTGCAATTAGCATTTCCGCTAATTATTTCTTGCAGATCTTCATAGGTGGCTCCTTCTTTTTCACGTTCGATAATATCCAGAGTAAATTCACTTTTCAAGACTCGGCCTGGTGAACCTATTGTTCTCTTAATAACGACTGTATCCGACTCTTTCGCATTAACAATTGCCTGCTTATATTTCTTGTTTGCATGAACGCACTCTTTAGTAGCAATAAAGCGAGTACCCATTTCAATTCCTTCTGCCCCAAGTGCAAAAGCTGCCAATAAACCTCGTCCATCGCCAATCCCACCGCTCGCTAACACTGGAATCGATATGGAATCGACTACACGAGGAATAAGTACCATTGTACCAATATCGTCTCGCCCTAAATGTCCACCGCCTTCCTGTCCAACTGCCATTACAGCGTCAGCACCAAGTTGTTCTGCTTTCTGTGCCTGTCTAGCGCCTGCAACAAGAACAAGCGTCCGAATATTTTCTCCTTTTATACGTTCAAAAATAGGTTGAGGATTAGCTCCTGTAATAGAAATTGCAGGTACCTTTTCTTCAATAGCAACTTCAAGCAATTCCTTATATTGTCCATCGTGCCTTGCAATGGCAAAGTTTATGGCGAATGGATTATTTGTAAGTGTGCGTAATTTACGAATTTCCTCCCGAAGTTTTTCAGGTGAACGCAATGTTGCCGCAGTAATTTGTCCCAGTCCTCCAGCATTCGAAACCGCAGCCGCCAGTTCAGCATAAGCAAGGTAAGCGAGCCCTCCTTGTACTATTGGATATTTAATTCCAAAAATCTCGGATACGCGTGTTTTCATAGTTTATCCCACTCCTTTTCAGATGTTCTATGTATGAAGTTAAACATTCCACACAAAAGATTATTAATCCTGCAAAGTAAGCTCTTGTTGGGCTATTCTGCGACGTTAGTTTAGATCGCTTCTTTTTAATTTTACGCCAGTTATTTTGTGAAAAGTTCCCAATATGAACAAATAAAGACGAAAAAATCAAAAATCATGAACAATTTTTGTTCTAGTTTGAATTTTCATTTTTCACTACACTAACAGTAGAAACTTAATTAAAGGGAAAATTTGAATCAACAATGTAAGCGATGTCAAATTAATTGTTTTTATATTCTATAAATGGGGTGTGTAACAATGAATGTTAAGACGATGGACAATGTGACGGAAGAAGCGTTATTACAGGGAGCGGAGAAGATTGGTAAGCTCGCTGAAGAAGAAGCGCATGAGGCGGATCAAAATGCCACGGTTTCAGCAAATGTCGTAAATTTAATAAAAGAAACACAAATTTCAAGGATGATGTTACCGAGGGAATATGGTGGGCCACAAGCGAGTTTATCTACCTTTGCAAAAGTGATTCAAAAGGTGGCAAATTATAATCTTTCTGCTGCTTGGTTAACCTTCCTTTACCCTTTACACAATTCATTACCATCTTATTTACCGAAAGCAGGAAGAGATGAAATAGTTAATCAAGGTGGCTTGATTGCAGATATCTTTGCCGCATTAGGTACAGCAGAACCTGATGGAGATGGATTAAGGATTAGTGGAAAATGGAATTTCGTCAGCGGGATTCTTCATAGTGATTGGGTTGGTGTTGGGGTGAAAGTTAAATTACCTGGACGTGATAAACCAGTAGTTTGCCTACCCATTTTGAAAACATCTGAAGTTGAAATCGTCGAAAATTGGGATACTTTTGGATTAAGAGGAACGGGAAGTAACCAAATTATTGCAGACAATGTGTACGTACCGAAAGAGCGTATTCTCGATTTAGAAAAAGCGGAATCAACAAGAAGGCCACCAGATGAAGATTATGATAAAGATTATCCGTTTTATCATGTGCCATTTTATCCGGCATTTTATATCGGATTCCCAGCGATTGCAATCGGTGGTGCAGAGCGAGTGATTGAAGAGTTTAAAATGTTAACTGAAAAACGTGTTCGTTTGATGGATGGTGTGAGAGAAAGCGAATCTCCTCGAAGCCAACGTGTAATAGCAGAAATTTCTACCGACTTGCATTCAGCAAAAGGATTAATGGCTCAATACATTTCGTTATTAGAAAATTACGAAAAGGATGGCGAGATCACACCACTCGGGGAGTTTTTTGCCATTCGAACGAAAATTATAAAGCTTTGTACAGATATCGCTGTTCGTGCCATGTTAACACTTGGTGGGGCTGCACTGTATAAGGGTGGCACTTTAGAAATGTTTATCCGCGATATTTTATCCGTGGCTACACATAAAACATCACTTTATGAAGATTCTGTTGCAGCGTACGGACAAGACTTATTTGGTTTTGAGAGTGGCGTTAGAGGTTAATGAAGGGAGAGGTAAAGATGGATGATCGTTTATTTAGAAATGCGATGAGTAAGTTTGCCACCGGCGTAACGGTGATTGCAACTGAAACAAATAGGAAAGTTCATGGGATGACGGCCAATGCTTTTATGTCGGTATCACTTGATCCTAAATTAATCGTTATCTCTATTGGGGAACGAGCGAATATCCTTTCGAAAATTAAGGATAGTGGGATATTCACCGTTAATATATTGGCTGATGATCAAAAAGAACTGTCTATGAATTTTGCTGGTCAGTTAAAAGAAACGAAGGAAGTGTCATTCGCACGATTAAATGACATGCCGGTGATTGACGGGGCAGTGGCACAGATAGCTTGTGAAGTATCAGCCATACACGTAGAAGGTGACCATACGTTATTTATTGGTCGCGTGAAGGATGTGTATTTAGAAGAAAAAGATCCATTATTATTCTTTAACGGGAAATACCGTTCAATGATAGCAGTAGAAGAACCCATTTCTTAACAATAAAGGAGGGAAGTCAGATGAAAACCATCGTTTTAAATGAGGAAGAACGACAAGGCGTATTAGCTAAAAACGCAGAACCTTGTGTGATGGCGCTCGGATTTTTTGATGGCCTTCATATTGGTCATCAAGAAGTCATTCGCCAAGCAAAGGTAGAGGCAAATAAGCGCAATCTGCCACTAGCCATCATGAGTTTCTTTCCTCATCCGAAAACGGTGTTAATGAAGCAATCTGACTTTCCTTATTTAATGCCATTAGATGAGAAGAAAAAGAGCATGAGTTCTCTTGGTGTTGACCTTTTCTATGTCGTTCCTTTTAATCAGGCATTTGCTAGCCTCACACCAGAAGCATTTGTTAAGCAGTATTTACTAGCCTCACACCAGAAGCATTTGTTAAGCAGTATTTACTCACACTCGGCGTGAAACATGCAGTCGCTGGCTTCGACTTTCATTATGGTAATAAGGGAGTCGGTCATATGGACAGATTAGCTGCTGATTCAGGATATTTAATAACGACAACATCCGTTTCAAAATTGAGCAGAAATGGGTTGAAAATTAGTTCCTCTTATATCCGCAGCTGTTTACAACAGGGGGAAGTAGATTTAGCAAGTGCACTTCTTGGTAGACCGTATCAAGTGGAGTTGCAAAGGAAGGGTAGCACGTACTGGGTTAAACCTTATTATACATTACCTGCACTTGGTGAATATGAAGTGAATTGTCAAGGGGATAAGGGTATGCATACAGTCAAAGTCCTCAGTAAAGAAGAAGTAGAATGGCAATCGGGTAAGACCTTACCAAAAGAATTAAGCATTCATTGGTTGAAAAAAATAGAAGCAAAAGAGCAAATCAGTTAAATCCATATATTGATCAATAGGAGAGTGAAGAGTAATGATTCTTCGTTTAGGGCAAATCGAACTGTTTGTAACAGATTTAAATAAGTCAAAAGATTTTTATGTAGATGTACTAGGGTTTATTGAAGTAGAAAGAACAGAGTCCAGTCTATATCTACGTGCTATTGATGAATTTGATCGCTATTCTTTAATTTTAACGCAAAAGCCAAAAGCAGCTCTTGGTAGCTTTAGTCTTCGTGTATCTAGTCCTGAGTATTTAAGAGAGTTAGAGAAGCAACATCAAGAAATGGGAATTGCTACGCAATATGTCGAGAATAGTATCCACCCAGGAAAAGGACCGGTTCTTAAAGTTGCTGAGCCAAATGGTCATCCGGTTGAATTCTATCATGCAATGGAAGAGATAAATGTAGGGAATAAAAGTGGTGGTGTCGATGCTTTGCCAATGAGATACTCCCATTTACATCGTGGTATACCACCAGTAGCAATCGATCATATGAATCTGCGTGTAACAAATGTAGATAAAGCGTTAGAATACTGGCAAGCAATTGGCTTCAGCATTTCAGAATATGTTCAAGGAGACGAGGGGAAATTCGCTGCATGGACAAGAGCGAAAACATCGACTCATGACGTGGCCCTTGTGCAACATAAAGAAACATCTCTTCATCATATTGCTTATATTGTAGACGGTATTTCTTCCGTTGTGAAAACGGCCGACTTACTTGCAGATGCTGGCTACCGTGCAAATATCGATTATGGACCAGGTCGTCATGGGGTAACAAATGCTTTCTTCTTATATGTAAGAGACCCAGACGGTCATCGTATTGAAATTTATTCTGGTGATTATAAACGTGATACTGATTTACCACCAATTGGTTGGACGAAGGAAGAATATGATACAAAGGGACGTCTATGGTGGGGACCATCAGTACCGGATTCTTTCTTTGAAACAACACCAGTCAATGATGAGTGGATGAAAGAGAAAGTTACAAAATAAAGAGAATAGGAGAGGATTAAATGTCTATTTGGAACGATTTAGCAGATATCGAATTTAAACTTCATTTTGTCGATGCAGATGGTGTGAAAACGAGAGTACTAGAATCGGGAACCGGAGAGCCTCTTTTGCTTTTACACGGTACAGGGGGTCATATCGAGGCTTACGCAAGAAACATCAAAGGATTGGCTGAGCACTTCCGCGTGATCTGTATCGATATGTTAGGTCATGGATATACAGAAAAGCCAGACTATCCGTACGGTATTGATAGTTACAGTGACCATTTATTAGCTGTAATCAAAGCGCTTGGTTTAGAGAAAGTATATTTATCAGGAGAGTCTCTTGGTGGATGGGTGGCTGCTTGGTTTGCTGCTCACCATCCGGAATATGTGGAATCCATGGTGCTCAATACGCCTGGTAATGTAAATAACAAACCTGAAGTGATGGCTGGGCTAAAAGCTTCAACATTAAAAGCGGTACTTGAAGCAAACTATGAAAATGTGAAAACGAGATTAGAATGGTTAATGTATGATAAATCACAAGTAACAGATGAGTTAATAGAATCTCGTTACAATATTTATACGCAACCTGCTTATCAGGAAGCTGTCCATCATATTGTCCATTTGCAAAATATCGAAGCTAGAAAGCAATTTAGTTGGGATCCATCATGGTGCGGCAAAATCAATGTACCAACATTACTCGCTTGGACTGACCATGATCCGACTTCAACAGTGGAAGAAGCACAACCGATTAAAGACATGATTCCAGGGAGTGAACTGACAGTAATCAATGATGCGGGTCACTGGCCACAATGGGAAAAACCAGAAGAATTCAATCAGGTGACTATTGATTTTTTAAAAAAACAAGTGGTATCTAAATAAATATTTAAACACCCGTCACTTAACAAAGTGGCGGGGTCTTTCCATATAGAAGGAGGTTCAATTATGAAACTACAGTTAAATGACCAATTAAAAGAAGCTGCTCAAGCGCTTTTAGAAGCGGAGAAAACAAAGAAATCCCTCCAACCATTAACAGATAAAATCTCGCATCTATCAGTTGATGAGGCTTATCAAATTCAGATGGAAAATATTGATGTGAAGTTGGCACAAGGAGAAAAGGTTGTTGGAAAGAAAATCGGTTTAACCTCACTAGCTATGCAAAAGGCATTAGGGGTTGATCAGCCAGATTATGGCCATTTATTAAGTAGCATGGATGTCACAATGCAAAAATCGGCTATTCCTATGGATCAATTATTTGAGCCGAAAATTGAGGGAGAAATTGCGTTTGTATTGAAGCATGATCTTCGGGGACCGAACGTAACAGAGGACGATGTTGTAGCAGCCACTGCTTATATTATCCCTGCTTTAGAAATTGTGGACAGTCGAATCGAAAATTGGCGGATTAAACTTGAAGATACTATTGCTGACAATGCCTCAAGTGCCCAATTTGTCTTAGGTGAAGGACGATATACTGTCGATCGTGAGAAGCTAAAAGAATTGGAAATGAAATTATATAAAAATAATAAATTGATTAATAAAGGCTATGGTGTAGATGTATTAGGCAATCCGATAATTTGTGTTGCTTGGTTAGCTAATAAGCTTTCTGACTATGGAGTTCACTTGAAGGCAGGAGAAGTCATATTATCAGGTGCATTATCTGCAGCAATCCCTGTTGAGAAAGGCGATACATTTAAAGCAGCATTTAGTGGACTTGAGAGTATAGAAGTAAGTTTTTAAAAGCCTAGCGGAGCGTTGGTCTTCGCATACTTTTCTTAAAAATTTTGAGAGTGAGGTCATATAAATGGCAAAAAATCCTCGTGCGAAAGAAGGTAAAATCTCGCGTCAGGCTTTTCTAATTATTATCTTATTATTTTTACTGACAGTTATTAGCAATGCAGATAAAGCGATTATTGGATTTGCATCTGTTCCCCTGATGGAAGAATTAGGATTAAATGCTGAACAGTGGGGTATTATTGGCAGTGCTTTTTTCTTTTTATATTCTATTTTTGCTATTATCGGTGGTACTTTAGCTGACAGATTCGGTGCGAAAATTGTTATTGCTTGTATGGCAATTGTTTGGGCGACCGTGCAGTTTTCTACCCTATTTGTGTCAAGCTTTACCTTTTTACTGATAACGCGCATTATATTAGGCGCAGGAGAGGGACCGTCTTATTCACTTGCAATGACTGCTGCAACAAAATATCTACCAAAGGAAAAGCTTGGAATAGGTTTAACACTCGTATCTGTAGGTGGTCCTTTAGGCGTGGCTATGTCGGCACCTATCCTTATTTCATTAATCACCCAATTTGGTTGGCGTTCGGCATTTCTAGCGACTTGTATTGTCGGTTTGATTTGGGTTGTATTTTGGCTAATGATTGCAGAAAATGATCGCAAAGAAGCAATAGCAAAATTCAAAGCTAATCGACAACAAGACCAACAAACAGCAGTAAGTAAATTTGGGCCCGTGCTAAGGTCAAAAAACTTTATTCTTATAGCCATCTGTGGTTTTGCGACGTATTGGTCTTTTACTATAGGGTTAAATTGGCTTCCTAATTACTTGGAAAATGTTCGTCAATTGAGTGCGGAAACCTTATCCATAGTAGCAGCACTCCCATGGATCATGATTACACTTTCTCAAATCATTTTCTCTACTGTCTCAGACCGATTATTTAAGAAAACGAAAAGTATTGTGAAGGGCCGGGTGTTTGTACTAGGTCCGGTCATGTTAGCGGGAGCAGTTAGTTACTTTATTGGTACATTATTAAATGCGAATATGTTGGTTATTGCCTTTCTCTCTTTAGGACTTACTTTCGGTTGTATTACACTTGTGCTTGGTCCGACTATTCTATCGAGTATGGTCTCAAAAGAGCATATAGGTAAAGTACAAGGGTGGTTTATGGCGTTTACCTCTTTAGGAGGAATTGTTGGTCCTTATATTACGGGTCTCCTTATTGAAAGATCTGCCACGCAAGCAGCGGGCTTTCATATGGCCTTTCAATTATGCGGTATAATCCTGCTTGTTTGTGGTGGACTTGTCTGGTTATTTGTCCGACCGAATAAGGATGAGAATATCCAATCGAATGTAGCTTAATGAAGAAAATGAATGCGGTTACAACCCGATTTTTAAAAAAATAAAAAATCAGAATAATTTATATTGACAAACAAAAGGAAAACATCCTACAATTTTAATATGATATTAACGAATGACATTCGATATTATCGAACTACGGAGGATGTATGACGATACAATCAGTTTTGCGGGCAACAGATATTTTAGAATTATTTCTTAGTGGACAAAAAGAGCTAAGTGTAAAAGAAATAGCGGAAGCCATGGAACTTTCTAAAAGCACGGTCCATGGTTTAATAAAAACATTGGCTTCGAAAGGTTATCTTTATCAAAATCAGGAGAGTGGTAAGTACCGTTTAGGTATGAAGCTTTTTCAACTAGGACATATCGTTGAAAACCAATTAGATTTTGCTGAAGTTTCGAGACCAATCATCAACAGGCTCGTTACTACTCTAAAAGAAACGGTGCATTTAGTTTCTTTTGAGCAAGGTGAAGCGATTTACATTGAAAAGAAGGAAGGTACTCATTCTTTGCGAATCTATTCGCAGGTTGGTAGGAAGGCACCCTTTCACTGTACGGGAGTAGGGAAAGCGATATTGGCTTTTTTACCTAAAAAAGAACAAGAGGAAATCATCGAAACCCTTCCTTTAGAGCCGTTCACTGAGAAAACCATTCTCACTAAACAAGCATTAGTAAAGGAATTAGCTGTAGTGAAAGAGCAGGGATTTGCTGTTGATAACGAGGAGATTGAGATCGGTCTTAAATGTACTGCAAGCCCGATCTTTAATTATCAAGGAAGAGTAGTTGGTTCCATTAGTTGCGCGGTACCAACCGTGCGATTAAATGAGACACATCAACAAGAGGTTATTTCTGGGATTAAAAAGGCAGCCAATGATATTTCAACTGCACTTGGATATCAGAAGGAAATTAAGGAGGGAACTGAGGTTTGAGTAAAGTAAAAGTAGCGATTTTAGGATCAGGTAATATTGGTACAGATTTAATGATTAAATTAGGTCGTTCAGACATTTTAGAACTTACAACGGTTATTGGCATTGACGCAAATTCTGATGGCTTAAGACGTGCGAAGGAATTAGGGTATGTCGCCATTGATACTGGGATTGATGGATTTTTAGAACAAGCAGAACTTGCAGATATTGTTTTTGATGCGACATCAGCAAAGGCGCATATTCATCATGCAAAAGCTTTAAAAGCGGCAGGTAAGAAGGTGATTGATATGACACCAGCAGCTGTAGGTAAGTTGATTGTTCCCCCAGTTAATTTAAAGGAACATTTAGAGGCTGAGAATATCAATTTAATTACATGTGGTGGTCAGGCAACGATTCCAATGGTACATGCGGTGAACCGAGTAAGCCCAGTTGCCTATGCTGAAATCGTTGCGACAATCTCTAGTAAAAGCGCCGGACCTGGTACGAGGGCTAATATCGACGAATTTACTGAAACAACTTCAAGGGCGATTCAAGAAGTGGGTGGCGCGAAAAAAGGAAAAGCTATTATTATATTAAACCCAGCTGAACCACCAATTCTCATGAGAGATACCGTCTACACGTTAGTGGAAGAGGGGACGATGAAAGAAGAAGAGATTAAAGCATCTATTGCTGACATGGAAAAAACCGTGCAAAGCTATGTACCGGGATATCGATTACGTACGGAGCCAATTATCGACGGTAATCAAGTAACTATTTTTATAGAAGTAGAAGGAGCAGGCGATTATTTACCTAAATATTCAGGGAATCTAGATATTATGACAGCGGCTGGTGTGAAGGTAGCTGAAGAGTTTGCAAGGAATTTAATTACACAGTAAAAGGAGAGAGATTCATATGACCGAACGTCAAAAGGTATTATTAACGGAAGTGGCATTGCGAGATGGGAGTCATGCGCTTTCACATCAATATACTGTTCAGCAAGTGGAGAAGATTGCGAAAGGCTTGAATGAAGCTAAGGTGCCTTATATTGAAGTAGCTCATGGGGACGGTCTAGCAGGATCATCTTTGCAATATGGAAGGTCAAAAACGAATGAGTTTGAATTAATCGAAGCAGCTGTGGCTGTAACTGACTTTTCAAAGGTGGCTGTCTTATTAATTCCTGGTATAGGAACAGTTAAAGAATTGAAACAAGCGCAGCAACTAGGGGCGAAGATGGCGCGTATCGCTACACATGTGACAGAAGCAGATGTGTCTGCCCAACATATTTATGCTGCTAAAGAGCTTGGGATGGAAACGGTTGGATTCTTAATGATGTCTCATATGGCAGAACCGGAGAAAATCGTTGAACAAGCAAAACTAATGGAAAGTTACGGTGCTGATATTGTTTATGTCGTTGATTCTGCTGGAGCTTTATTACCGAATCAAGTGACAACAAGAATCAAAGCAATGAAAGAAAATATTGGTGTGGAAATTGGTTTCCACGCTCATAATAATCTCTCATTAGCAATGGCAAATACGTTAGCTGCCATTGAAGCAGGCGCAACAAGAATCGATGGAAGTGTTCGTTGTCTTGGAGCCGGTGCGGGTAATACGCAAACAGAAGTGTTAGTTGGTGTATTAGATCGAATGGGCATTGAAACAGGTGTGGATTTTTATAAAATGATGGATCTAGCTGAAGACGTTGTGGCACCTATCTTACCTGTTCCTCAAGAAATTACTAAAAATAGTTTAGTTCTTGGATATGCAGGCGTTTATTCTAGTTTTGCTTTACATGCCCAGCGTGCAGCAGAAAAATTCAACTTAGACGCACGAGATATTTTAATTGAACTAGGTAACCGAAAAGTTGTCGGCGGGCAAGAAGATATGATTGTGGATGTCGCGGCAGAGTTAGCGAAAGTAAAAACATTCGTCTAAAGTTTAAAGCATGTGAACTTTCGTTTCAAAACTAGCAAATCATTCAATCTTCTAATAAAATAGACTGAAAGGGGCGAAATTTCCCCTTTTTTTAAAGAAATAGAAATGTTTGCGCTTTCAATCTTGGGATTTAGGAGGTTATCTATGCATATTGTTGTTGATGAAGTTTCAATCAATCCTATTACAAAAGGGCATGAAAGAGTCGTTTCGACACCATCGGCATCATTAGGTATTTTGCGTCATCAACTCGTTAAGCATATAGGTTTTGAGCGCCTTAAGAGTTTCTTATTTTCTTTCGGATGGGAGAACGGGGTAAAGGATGCTAAAAAGGCAATGAAAGAGCATACTTCGATTCCTTACTTAATCAAGCACGGTCCCCTGTATCATAAGGAAAATGGGCAAATTACGGGTGTGAAGCATATTTGTCATTTAACAATGTGTGAAAACAATCAGTATGTAAAATCTCTCTATTCAGAGGGGATTTGGTATGGTTCTTATGAAGCTGAAGAACATATTCGACTACATGGATATAGTGATACACCGCAATGTCATACATTAGTAGGTTATGCAAGCGGCTATATGACTACCATCACAGGTGTGTCACTGCTAGTAAAAGAAACTTGTTGTGTGGCGAAGGGTGATGCCGAATGCAAATGGACAATCCAATCGCAAGAGCAATGGGCGATGAAAGGGGAAGATGCTCATTCACCCTATGAAGAAACCCCCATTGTTAAAGAGTTAGCTTATACATATGAACAATTATTAGATCAGCGCAATTTTGTAACAAAACTAGCTGAGTTTCAAAGCAAATTAACCGAAGAGATTTCCGGGGGTAGTAGTTTAGAAGAAATTACTGAACTTGTCTACGATCATATGCAATTACCGATTGTGATAGAGTCAATTGATTTTTATCAAATGTCTAGTGCAGGCTTATCTCCAGATGAATGCCGTGAACTGACGGATGATATGAAGCAATATTTTTCACTTCATATGAATGATAAAGAAGAAAAGCATCCTACCTATCCATTATTTTTTCAAAAGAGAATCGTCCATACTGAAAAGCAGACAAGGCTGATGGCCCCTATTTTAGTTCAAAAGAAAATTCAAGGGTACTGCTCATTTGTTTATGAACCAACGATAGATAACAGTCATGAATCTGACTATTTATTACTGGAACGCTTTGCTAATGCTGCTTCCCTAATATTATTAAATGAAAAAACACGCTTTGAATCGTTAGAGAGAATGAAAGGTAGTTTCTTAGAACGTATATTAGAAGGAAAAACGTCTAAAGCAGAGATTATTAAAAGGGGTAAATATACAGGTATCGATTTAACACAGTCCTATTTCTTGGCCATGATTGATTTTAGTATCGGTACAGAATCATTTGAGGAAGAATTTCAGTTACAGGAAGATATATATGAATGGATGATTCGCTACTTTAGTGAAAAAAAGAAAAGTGTATTAATCAATATGCGTGATCATCATCTAATCATTTTGGTCCCTGATGCGGCACTTTCCTATGAACATCATGAAAAATTTTTCCGTCCATTAATGAAAACTTTACGTATGGACTTTCCTAATGGTGAATTTACCATTGGTCTTAGCAATCAAGGAAATGAGATTACAAGCGCCCATCAACACTATGAAGAGGCTCTTGTTTCTTTAAGACTATCTTCAAAGGAAAATATGATGTCCTTTAAACAGTTAGGAATCGTTGGCGTTCTCATTAATTCTAAAAATACAGCTGGGGTGAAAACAATCGCCAAACAAGAATTAGGCGCACTATATGATTTATCTGACTGTAAGATGGTAGACCTATTGCAAACCTTATATGTGTTTTTATTAAACGGAGGAAAGTTGGAACAAACCACAATTGATTTAAATTTATCTATGAGCGGTCTTCGCCATCGAATTCGAAAGATTGAACATCTATTAGAAAAGGACTTGCGTAATCCACAAGAAACACATCAACTATTTTTAATTATTCAATCTTTAATTGCTTTAGGGGAAATGAAAATAAATTAATTATAAGATCATATAATCCACCAGAGTTGGTTTCTGGTGGTTTTTTATGTGCATTTATATCAACTAT
Source organism: Cytobacillus sp. FSL K6-0265 (assembly GCF_038003465.1). Taxonomy (NCBI): domain Bacteria; kingdom Bacillati; phylum Bacillota; class Bacilli; order Caryophanales; family Bacillaceae; genus Cytobacillus; species Cytobacillus sp. FSL K6-0265. The sequence continues at coordinate 351,574 of NZ_JBBOPE010000001.1, forward strand.
TCCTATCTATTTAATCTTTGTTGTAATGAGCATTCTAAGTAAAAGTTGTTATAGAAAGAAACATAAAAAGTAGTTGTCCTTCATATTAAATTAAAAGAAAGACAGAGAAGAATATGGAGGGAAATATGGACGAAAATAACGAAAAACATCAGTCACAAGCAAAGATTCATTTCAATAGTCGAGGAAATCAACCAGAAGAAGAAGCGCAAGGAAGAGATTTAAATAAATGGAAAGGGGACGAACCGGCAAAGCTTCATTCACAAACTGTTGGCAAAAGAGGACCTATCTTAAAACAGGATAGTGTAGAACATGAAACACTCCAAGAATTTATCCATGAGAAAATCCTTGAGCGACCTGTTCATGTCAAAGGTTTCGGTGCTTTCGGCTATTTTCAAACCGTGCATTCGATGAAAGAGCATACAAAGCTAAGCTTTTTGCAGCGCCCTGGTCAACAAGTACCTGTCATGGTGCGATTTTCATTAGCAGTAAGTACGAAAGGAACGCCTGATACGTCAAGAAATGTAAGAGGGTTTGCAACTAAGTTTTATACAGACGAAGGGATATTTGATTTAATTTGTAATCATATTCCTGTTTTCTCTGTGCGTGATACGATCCGTTTCCCAGAGGCGATTAAAGCGTTTTTACCATCTCCAGTTAATAATTTAATTGATCCGAATCGTTTTTGGAGCTTTGTAGCAAGGGCACCAGAGTCGTTAAATTTTGTCGTCCACCTTTATTCCGATGCTGGAACGGTGAAAAGCTTGCGGCATATCCCAGGAAAATAGTGTGAATACTTAGTTAGGGGGAGTTTAATCTTAACGGTTCTGTTGCATTTTTAAATAGAAATTTAGTTATTAATTCTATCAGTCATAACATTTACTTTCGTAAAAAGATATCAAAAAAGATTAACAAATAACGCTTTCTTCCAATTCTGGTTTGATTTGTTTTTTCTGCGGTCTATTTTCGTCCTCAAACGAATTGATACATTTCATGTCTGTTCATTTTGTTAACAGGAAAAATTTTCTACTATTTCAAAATTTACACTTACAATTTAATTGATATAATGGTATATTTTAACTGAACTACAACCATGCAGTCGATAGGATTAAACACATTATATTTGTGCTACATATTATGTGTTTTGGAAATATTGGAGGGGAAAGGAGGTTATGGAATAAAATTACATTTAATAACTGTTATAATTTTTATGTTTTCTATTGTTCTGTCAGGTTGTCAGAATTCCAATGAAAACTCGGAATCTATCACAGAACAACTTGAAAAAGCTAAGTATGAACAAGTGGTTCCGTGGGGTATTGAACTTGTGGGTTATCAAACCAGTTTATCTAGTGATCCTATGAAAATAGCAATTTTAGATAGTGGTATACATAAAAGTCACGAGGATTTACAAGGGAAAGTATTGAAAGAATATAACGTAATTAATCCTGGACAGCCAATTGAAGATGATTATGGACATGGAACAGCAGTAGCAGGAGTTATTACTGCTAATGATAATAATGTAGGCATTGTAGGTGTAGTTCAAGACGTAGAGCTTTATGATGTGAAAGTTTTAAACTCTGAAGGGAAAGGAAATATCGAGGATTTGATTTCCGCCATTGAGTGGTGTAAGAAGGAACAAGTAGATATTATCAATATCAGTTTTGGTTTCCAAGCAGAAAATGAAGAACTTGAGAAAGTAATCGAAGAAGCGGTCTCGCAAGGGATTATTATTATAGCAGCAGCAGGTAATAACTACGGTTTGAATACTGATTATCCTGCAAAATATGATAATGTCGTTTCTGTTACGGCAGTAGATAAAGCGATGAATATAAGCAAATCACATTCTGCTAAAGGGAAGGTAGACTATGCTATGCCAGGAGTGTCTATATTAACTACCTCAAAAGATGGCGGGTACGCCATTCACAGTGGCACGTCAATGGCAACCGCTTATATGACGGGTGCTATTTCTGATTCATTAAAAAACGATGATAGATATAGTATGGAAGAAAAAGGTCTGAATTCACTTCAAAAAATAAATGAACTGCTAAAAGACAATCTAGTTTCAATTAATGAATGTAGTGATTGTGGCAATGGTCTAGTAAAAATAAAATAATAAGGTGGTAATCGTTGTGAAAAACTTCAATAAGATTATAGCAATCATTTTAGTATCAACAATGATAGTTAGTTTACCATTAAATGTCTCAAATGCTCAGGGTGTCCCCAAAGAGAATTTTGACGAGATTCTTTCAGATGAACTCGATTATGAGATTAATGAAGAGGGCTTAACAGTAGAAACTGAATTATCGTTAGAGGAAAGTGAGTATTCACAAGAGAATAGCTTTCAGTTGGATAATAGTACCCAAGAAAAGGATGTCGAACACGTAGAGGTAAACTTAGATTTGACCCTTGATGAGGATGAAGATAGTAGATTAATATCTATTGAAACTGATTCAGATGGAAATACAGTCGAAAAAGAGTATCAAGTAGTTATCGAAGAAGCGGATGAAGAGAAAATCATAGCAACATTCATTGATTTAAGTACAGGAGAAGAATATACTTATAACTCTACAGAGTTATCAGCCTCGTTTGCTCCGGCAATCCCAATTGGTATTGGTATAGGCAAAGCATTGTTAGATTCTTTATTTGCAGCAGGGTTGGCAGTAGTTATAGCCGGAGTTACATATGTTTCCTATTCTGAGTTTTCTAAGAAAAAGAAAACTAAGAGCCATTATATGGCTACTAGAAAAAGTAGTGGTTTGTTTATTGGTAATGGAATGTCTCGAACTAAGGCTGTTTCTCATTTGAAATCTGGTAAAGATACGTGGTCAACTTCTAAGTCGAATGCTCAATCAATTGCGAAATCTGCAAGTCCAAAAGGAAAAGCTGTTGGTGCAGAAATAGATAAAAATGGAAAAGGAAAACATTATCACTATCATCCAGTTAAATCGGTTAAGCAAGGTAAGTCAGTAAGAATGGCTTCTCATGCTTTTTATGGTGCTCCAAGAAAATAAGAAAGTTTTTTACTGTGTCGTGTACTTATTATCAATATGAAGGGGGGAGAGTAGATTGATATTATTGCAGAAAAATCCAAGTGGAAAAACTTATAACGATTTAATAGATTTATGTTTTGATATTTGCGATCAGTTTCATTTGGTTTTAAGAAATGATATGGGTTCTCTAAAGAGTTTTGATAAATTCCTAAATAAAATTGATTCTGCTTTAGTTACAATGAAAGAAGAATCTGAATGGGCAAGTACCATTTTAGATGAAGGGCAAACGGCTAAGGTGTATTATTACCATACTAAAGACGAGAATGTTAAAAGAATTATTAAAGAAACTGTTAATTCTTTATATGAGTGGGAGATGCCTAATCATCCGGAAGACTTATCTTTCTTTATAGATGGTGAGGTTTGGTTGGCAACAAGCAGTCATGAAAGGGAGTGTTATATATTTTCAAAGGAGGAAGAAATCGGGAAGATTATGAATATAAATGGAATAGATGCTATAATAGAAGAAGATGAATAATATGAAGCTATGAAGGAATTGAAGAAAATATCTTCTTTAAAAGGCCATTTCTCACCTGAAATGGTCTTTTATATAATCTTTGATATTAAAGATATATGCTGTGATTGTTTAGTGAATTGGATTATTTTAAGCTAAATAATTATTATTGGTAAACAGCAAGTATTCCTGGATTAAAAACTTGAAGTAAACTTAACTCAAGTACTTTATTAAAATCAGTAATTACTAATAGAATTAATTAAGAAAGGAGATAAGTAAATGTCTCTAAAGCATTTCATCGCAGCTCCACATGAGATACCAGTTGGAGAATTTGGAATGAAGCCAGCTAAAATAAAACTTTCAGATTTGAATGCAGAAAGAAATAGAAAAAGAGATAAGAAAAAGCAATCAAACACAGATGAACAATATGTGATTCATTATGAAAAAGAAGAAGATTTTTATGGTGTTTATATTTCTGAACTAGATCATGGTTTGAAACAAGTTCTTAAAACCAAGTTTTCTAATCCTTATATTTACGAATTTGAAGGTTACTTCTACGATACACAAGATGCTTGTCATAGAAGAGGTATCTATGCACTTTTCGAATATATCAATGATCATTTAGCGAAAGGGCAGTATGCGGAGGTTTATTCTTGTTGGGATGGGGAAGAACAAGATGATAAGAATGAACAGCTAGACACAAAAATTAACCTTTCAACATGTCAGTTCGAAAAGTATTTAACTTTTTCAAGTCTAAATGAATTAAGTCAGATGATTCAGCTTGAAGAAAAACAATTTATCACTGTTTTAAAATGATTGAATCTAGTTTATTCATATTTCAAATCTAAAAATGCAAATTCAAAATGAAAAGTAAATAAAATGAAAAAAGAACCGAACTTTAATTTAGTTATTCCAGTCACGAATTAGAACGCAAGCGTATACACAATCATGAACATATTATAGGGAACTAAATTGATGAGGCTCAGTTTTACTCAAAGAACATTATGAGTTTAGTAGGGGAGCTGGCTTATCGTAAAAAATACGTGATAGTGGCTGGATTAAATATGGACTACCGAGGGAAAGAATTCGGTTATATGGGTGGACTACTTGCGATGGCAGATGAGATGACTCGATTCACTCTTTCTGTTCTATTTGTGGAAGTGAACGTGGAGCCCATACCCAAAGGTTGCTAAATGGGAACCAGCCAAAAAGGGTTCTCCCATAGTCATGTTAGGGGATACAGAGGCATATGAACCACGATGTCGAAATTGTTTTATCCCACCAGAAAAAGCATAGAAACAGAAAAGAAGCATCGCTCTATTGGAGTAGTGCTTCTTTTATTTATCCATTTCCTTTATCCAACTAAACAATAAAAGCCTTCCACTTGAGGAAGGGATTTAACCAGCTAAGACATCTATGTATGTCCAGACAAATTTCATAAAGAAGTAGATGCTAAATCCAATAGAAATGATAAAACTAATGATCCTTTTTCCTGCGGAGAAAAGCATTTTAACAACAATAAGAACAACTACAATGATGATTCCGATTTGAATTAGTTCTGGAGACAAGGTTTATCTCTCCTCTCTAAGATGTTTTTCATCCCTTATCTTATGAATCTACCAACTTAAATAATCGCCCCTAATGAAGTTATGAAGACCCCCTTAAAGAAGTAGGATAAGTGGAATCAAAAAACCAGGTATTGCTCTTACTAAGAGTAATTATTTTATTTCAGGGAGGAAAAAACCAAAAATGGTTGAAAGCAAAGGATATGTTGGCAGGATTAGAAGGAGAGAACGTGACAATTGAAAATATCGACAAGTACTTTCAGCAACAAGGAGTAATTGTTCGAGTTCACGTTGGAAGAATTCGTGGAAATTTTGAATTAACTCCATCGACATTAGGTGTAAACATGCAGTCCGATGAAGTAAAGTCATTCTTCAAGGATCATGTAAAAAACGGGAGTATGGCGTTTATTCCACTTAGCCTGGAGAAGGAATTCCAACGAATCGAAAACAGGATTAGAATGGCAAAAACTCACATGTCTATAGGATATGATAATACCTTTATGCCGATAGAGGTCTACAAGGATTGTTCAGAACAAGTAACAAAAGCGAAAGATGAGTATTTAGCCGTTCGGGACCAGGTTCTTGTTCAATGGGATCAGTTGAAAGCGAACTTCAAAATTAATTTAGATTTTGCATTAAATGAAATGAATCCAGTTGATAAAGAAAGAATTACTAAGGTAATTTTTGATAAGTACGCATCTCGAAACGCTTACGAAAATAGCTTCTACTTGAAGACTTCGTTAAAAGCCTTTCCTGTAATGGCTAACTTATCGCTATTGGATGATGATTTAAGTGAAGAGGTAAAAGAATCCGCACTTGAAGACAACATGCAAATGGTCCATGAAGTCTTAGGTGTTGCCTTTAACGAACCCTTCCAAATCGCAAATACTATTTATAAGGCGTTTGACCGTTCTCGTAAATTATCCAATAAAACAAAAGGAGCTTTATCTAATTCAATTAAAAGCATTAAGAAGAAAAACCTTTTGAAACATCCAGCAGTTGAAAGACTCGTAGATGATTTGGATACTATGTATCATGCAACTGAAACAGACGAAGCTATTGAACTTGCAGAATCTATTCTAGCAAGAAGCTATGGTGAAGCATCTGACCTGAACCTACTTGGTTATATTGATACTCGTGATTGTGAGTTAAGTCAAGCAGATTTAGAAGTTCTATACCAAGCCTATGCCCATGTAGCATAGGTTTAGGTTTTATTTAAAAGGAGGAGTCATGAATGGATAAAGTATATGTTGATTCATTTTACATGAATGTATGGGAGGAGGATCTGGAAAGTAACGGAGAAAAAGCTCTATTCGAACCAGGCTTTAATCCGAATCACGCTATCTATCTAGGAAATTCTCTTCGCATTAATACGAGAGAAAAACAGAAGGAAGCGGTAGAGAAAAAGATATTTAGTTCGGAACACATGCAATTCCAGATAGATGAGTTTACCTGTGAAGAACATGAGTATGGTTGGGAATATAAAGGTTTCTTCGTAATGGATGAAGGATTTAAAGTAAAAGAGGATCGTGAGAACTATACACATATGATTAAATTCTATGTGGAAATTAAGTTCTATGAGGAACGCAATGCACTCGATTACTTGAAGAGAATGTAATATGAATTTACCAGGGGGAAAATGCTATTAACTAGATTCTGTTTTGCATTGTGAACAGGTTGGGAAGTTGGACGAAACCTGAAACATATGGTGGGAGAAGTCTCTTACATTAGTGGAGACACCATGAATGATTACAATGTTGCTTAACATAAGAAAAAGCACCAGGAATTATAAACTGTACCCTATAAGATAGACACTTTGAAAAAAGTCCATCTTATAGGGTACTTTTGTTTATAATGAGAAAAAAAGATGTCGGAGTAGATTGAAATGACGAAAAGATTACTTACAAAGAAAGAACAAGAGCAATTAAAGCAAAACCCTAGCGTGAAAGCAGTGAGTGAAAAAACAATTACTTACACAGACGAATTTAAACGTCATTTCATTGTGGAGAATGAGAATGGTAAACTACCACGAGAAATATTTGAGGAGTCTGGTTTAAATGTTGATTTAATTGGAATGGGACGTATTAAAACTGCCGGAAAACGTTGGCGGGCAGCTTATCGTAAAGCTGGTGTGGAAGGCTTACAAGATACGCGTAAAACAAATTCGGGTAGGCCATTAGAACGTGAATTAACGTTAGAAGAAAAGATTGCACGATTAGAAGCAAAAAACCGATTACATGAGGCAGAGAATGAACTATTAAAAAAGCTCGATTTACTCGAAAGGCAGATGTTGAAAAAGAAGTAAAAATGGCACCAGAATTAAAGTTTAAACTCATCCAGCAAACGATAAAAGAATACAAATTGAAGCGTATGGTGAGCTATTTATGTGAAGTAATCGGCGTATCTCGTTCAGGTTACTATAACTACTTCCTGGAAGAGTCCGTACAAAGGCGTGCAGCTAAAGGGGAAACGGATGAAGTAGTAAAAGAAATCATTTTAAAGGCGTATCACTTCCGTGGGCGCAAAAAAGGGGCACGCCAAATTAAAATGACGCTTCAAAACCAATACCAGATCACGTACAATTTAAAACGAAATCGCCGTATTATGAATAAATTTGAGATTGTTTGTCCAATTCGTAAAGCGAATCCTTATCGACGCATGGCCAAAGCAACAAAAGAACATCGTACGTGTCCAAATCATTTACAACGCAACTTTAAGCAGGGTGTGGCAGGCAAAGTACTCTTAACTGATATCACGTATTTACCATATAAGGGTGGTAAACGTGCTTACTTATCAACGATTAAAGATGAAGAGACGAATGAAATTTTAGCTTATGAAGTATCAGATTCATTAAGTATGGATATTGCCTTAAATACGCTTCGAAAACTAAAACGAAAAAACCATTACCTAAAAGATGACGCTTTTATTCATTCAGATCAAGGTTTTCATTATACCAATCCACAATTTCAGAAACTTGTGAAGAAAACAGGTTTAGGTCAGTCGATGTCACGCCGAGGAAACTGTTGGGATAACGCGCCTCAGGAATCATTCTTTGGGAATTTAAAGGATGAAACAAATATAAAAGAATCTGAAACACTAGAAGAAGTAAAACAAGAGATTAAGAGATATATGATATATTACAACCATTATCGAGGTCAATGGAATTTGAAAAAGCTGCCGCCTGCAAAATACAGACAGCAGCTTCAACAAGTTGCCTAGGCTTTTTCAAAATGTCCTTTACAAAGGGTACACTTTATTGGTTTCTGGTGGTTTTTTATGTGCTTTTATATCAACTATTCCTATCTATTTAATCTTTGTTGTAATGAGCATTCTAAGTAAAAGTTGTTATAGAAAGAAACATAAAAAGTAGTTGTCCTTCATATTAAATTAAAAGAAAGACAGAGAAGAATATGGAGGGAAATATGGACGAAAATAACGAAAAACATCAGTCACAAGCAAAGATTCATTTCAATAGTCGAGGAAATCAACCAGAAGAAGAAGCGCAAGGAAGAGATTTAAATAAATGGAAAGGGGACGAACCGGCAAAGCTTCATTCACAAACTGTTGGCAAAAGAGGACCTATCTTAAAACAGGATAGTGTAGAACATGAAACACTTCAAGAATTTATCCATGAGAAAATCCTTGAGCGACCTGTTCATGTCAAAGGTTTCGGTGCTTTCGGCTATTTTCAAACCGTGCATTCGATGAAAGAGCATACAAAGCTAAGCTTTTTGCAGCGCCCTGGTCAACAAGTACCTGTCATGGTGCGATTTTCATTAGCAGTAAGTACGAAAGGAACGCCTGATACGTCAAGAAATGTAAGAGGGTTTGCAACCAAGTTTTATACAGACGAAGGGATATTTGATTTAATTTGTAATCATATTCCTGTTTTCTCTGTGCGTGATACGATCCGTTTCCCAGAGGCGATTAAAGCGTTTTTACCATCTCCAGTTAATAATTTAATTGATCCGAATCGTTTTTGGAGCTTTGTAGCAAGGGCACCAGAGTCGTTAAATTTTGTCGTCCACCTTTATTCCGATGCTGGAACGGTGAAAAGCTTGCGGCATATCCCAGGGCATAGTGTGAATACATATGTTTGGCGGAATGCGAAGGGAGAAAGGAAATATGTGAAATATCATTGGTATCCGTTTGCAGGGATTGAATATATTACGAGGCAGGAAGCAGGGAAACTAGCCGGTGAGAATCCAGATTACGCTGGGAAAGACCTTTTTGATACAATTGCGTCTGGCAAAACAGTAGAATACGGATTGTACGTCCAATTAATGGATCCCACCGATGAGGAAAAGTTAACCTTTGATCCGCTTGATGATACGAAAGTGTGGGATGAAAGACAGTATCCATTGGTACCTGTTGGTCGAATGGTTTTAAATAGAAACCCGCAAAATTATATGGAAGAAGTAGAGAAAGTCTCTTTTTCACCGGTTAATCTGCTAGAGGGAGCAGAGTTATCAGATGATAAGATGCTACAAGGTCGAGCGAATATTTATAGCGATTCACAAAGAAGAAGGATCGGGCCGGGGTTTAGGAAGTTACCGGTAAATAACCAAGCAGATTGGACGCCTGCCAATCAGGTGACAAGTGGAGATGGCCGATTTGTTGAAGGGAAATTACAAAGAAGTGATTTAATAAAGCAAAATGATTATGCCCAGGCTGGGGAATTTTATCATTCTTTAAATCCACAAGAGAAGGAGCATTTAATCGATAATATTGCTGCAGATTTAAAAGGGATTGATCGAGATATAAAAGAAGTGGTATTGTCCTATTTCCATCAAGCTTCTTCAGAACTTGGAGAAGCGATTGCCAAACATGCCTAAAAATCTCAACATAACCTCTGTTTAAAATAATCTGTTACGAGGTAATAAATAGTTAAGAGATGGAGGCGATAGGAAATGGCAGAATTAACAGCTGTGAAAATCGTATTACAGGATGAAATGGAAGAATATTTTACAGACGATAATGAACAGAAGGAAGCAGCAGATGCTTTATTAAGAGTAGATACAGTTTTGTTTTATGGAAAAAATATGGAGCTTTTAAATGATTATGAGCCGGCGAAAGAATGGGACCACTTTTATGATTTTGAATTCAATTCAGCTGATGATATTAAGAAAGAAATTGCTGAGAGATTAGATATTAGTCCTGATATTGTGGAGGTAGAATAAACCAGCTATTGGCTGGTTTTTCTATGTGTGCATAAAGATAAGTGAACGCCTACTTCTTGTGAGTCCCATTCAAGCAACTTCGTTTTAAGATGGTCAATAGATTGGTATACTAGCTTGTATGAAAACGTGCGTTTAGAAAGGGTATGAAGCATGCATCTAGGAATACTTGATCAAATGCCGAGGCCTCGCTACTTCTCAGTTGAGGAAACGGTAGAAGAAACCATTAAAAAAGTACAATTGGCAGAAGAGTGGGGATATGAGCGTTATTGGTTTGCTGAGCATCACGGGACAAAAGGGATGACTGCTAGTGCACCTGAAATCCTCATGGCAACGGCAGCGGCAAAAACCAAGTCCATTCATGTAGGGAGTGGCGGGATTTTGTTGTCTCAGTATAGTCCGTATAAAGTAGCTACGCAGATGCTGCAACTTCAATCAATTTTTCCAGGAAGAATCGAAGCGGGTATAGGGCGTTCACCAGGGGGACCGGAAAGAATTCGTTCGGCTTTAGCTAATGGCGTAAAGAATGAAACGGGTATCTATCCTGAAAAAGTAAAACAGCTGTTGCATTACTTCGAAGGGGATCAATCGGTACAAGCAACCCCAAGAACGAGGGTATTGCCAAACCTTTATAGTCTAGGGTTAGGAGAAAATAGTGCCCAGTTAGCAGCAGAGCTGGGAATCGGCTATGTGTTTGGTCACTTTATTCAGCCGGGAAGAGGTGTGCATGCGCACAAACAATATCAGCAGGATTTTCAACCGGGGCTTTTAGCTAATCCCCAAGCTATTACTGCTGCCTTTGTCATATGTGGTGCGACAGATGAAGAGGCGGAGGAGTTAGCAATTACGCAAGATATATGGTTATTAAGAACGGAAAAGGGTATCGATAGTCGCATCCCGACATATGAGGAAGCAAAAGCAATGCGGTTAACAACAGAAGATAAGAAAAGAATCGCAGCAAATAGAAAAAGAATGATTATCGGTGGGCCAGCAAAAGTAAAAACAGAGCTCAGCAAATGGAGTGAACTTTACGAATGTGACCACTGGTTATTATTGAATAACACCTATCATTTTGCTGATCAACGCCAATCTTATGAACGCATTGCGGATATTTTTGCTTGAGTTTGCAGATAAAACATCTGTTTAAATAGTGGAGGTAAATGCCTTAGTTTGATTTAGCAAGATTCTTAAGAGCATAAAGGACGTCCAGAAAGTCATTTTGCGACTTCTGGACGTCCTTTTATGTTATATTCCATTTTGGAGTGACCAGGTTTTTATTATTTCAAAAACTCAGGGTCAGCAAAACTTGGGTTCGGATATTTATAGAAGCCTTCTCCTGTTTCACGTCCGAGTTTCCCTTTATCAATATACTCTGTTTTTAAAAGGTTCGCTAATTTTTTAAAGGCTTCATTACCAGTAGCATCTGCTTTTGCTTGTGAGATATTGTATGCTGTGCGGATTCCAACGACATCTAGAATAGCGAACGGACCTAGTGGAGCACCAGTACCAATCATCCATGTTTTATCGATGGTTTCTGGGTCAGCTACTTCATTCACTAATAACATTTGACCTGCCTCTAATAATGGAACAAGCAAAGAATTTAAGATATAACCTGGTTGTTCTTTGTGCAATTGAAGCGGGACCATCCCGATTTCTCTTGCAAATTCAACGATTTGGTTAAAAACAACCATGTCTGTACCTGGGTGTTTCATTACTTCAGCCGTATTGTTTTTCCAAATTTCATTCGCAAAATGCAATGCTAGAAATTGTGATGGTCTCCCTGTGAAAGCGACAAATTGGCTAGGAAGTAATGTGGATGAATTCGTTGCAAAAATGGTTTCTTTCGGTGCGACTGCACTTAACTTTTTATAAAAGTCTTCTTTGATGCTTACGACTTCTGGAACAGCTTCAATCACTAAATCAGCTTGCTCGACAGCTTTAGATAAATCAGTATAAAAAGCCATCCGGTCGAATGCCGCATCGACTTGTTCATCGGTTGCCTGTAAGTCATGTTTATAGTTTTCCTTTAGCTTCAGTATTCTACCTTTAGCTGTTTCTAATGCTTCTTCAGAAATATCATATACACTTACTTGAAAACCACTATACGCTGTTTGGTAAGCAATCTGGCTGCCAAGTACCCCACTACCTGCAACTGTAATATGTTTGAATCCCATTGTAATCCCCTCTTTATTAGTAATTTCATACTGCACTTTTATTATGTCATAGTATAGTAGACAATGACTTTCGTCTTATAAAAGGATTGTTAAGTAAAACTGAAACATCTTTATTCTGTTATGATTGCTCTTCATTTATGTAGGTAAACGGAGAGTTTAGTAAACATAAATATTTTTTACCTTTACAGAAAACAAAAAGGGGAGTAATATAACTTCATCAATTAAATATCATCTCAATCGCTGAGTCCTTAATTGGAGCGGAGGAACCACTTTTGTAGAGACTAATCTACTTGGGGTGAATCCTTTAAAGAAAAAAGGAAGGGTTATTCTTGACCCTAATCCGACAGCTAACTTCGTAAGCGTTAAGAAAGGATGGAAACTTGTGATCAAATAACGTGACCACGGGGGATTCCTCTGTGGTCTTTTTGCTGTTCTTTTTTTTCTCATTGAAATATTTACAAGTCGATAGTAAGGAAGGGATAGAATATGAAGAAAACATTTGCTTTGTTTGGTCTGGGGCATTTTGGGTCAACGATGCTACAAGAATTGAATGAGATGAATGTTGAAGTTTTAGCGGTCGATAAGGATGAAATGAAAGTAATCAAACATCGTGACCTTTCTACACATGCTGTCTGTTTACAGTCACTAGATGAGCAATCCTTAAGGCAAATTGGGGTGAATAATGTGGATCATGCCTTTATTTCATTTGGAGAAGATGTACAGGGAAGTATTTTAACTGCTTTTCTTCTGAAGGATATGGGTATTCCTAAGATTTGGGTCAAAGCACATAACGAGTATCATGCGAAGGTTTTAGAAAAGATAGGTGTTGACCGAGTGATCCAACCAGAAAGAGAGATGGCGATCAGAGTGGCGCGAAATATTGTCTCAAATTCAATGGTTGATTATATTGAACTAGCTCATGATTATAGTATCGCTGAAATTCTTGTTGGAAAGAAATTTGGTGGTTGTAAATTAAAAGATTTACGAATGGCTAAGCGGTTTGATTGTCATATTGTCGGAATTCAACGAGAGCACACCTTTATCGTTTCGCCAAGTGAACAAGAACCAATTCAGATGAATGATATTTTAATAGTAGTAGGTAAAAAAAGAGATATTATACGCTTTGAAAAAGAAGGAGCATAGAAAGATGAACAACGCAATCGTTCGGTTAAACCCATCTCAGTTGCTAGTGTTAGTGTTCTTGTTTTTCATTATATTAGGGACGATTTTATTAAAACTCCCATTTGCAACAACAACACAGGTTACCTGGACAGATGCCTTATTTACAGCGACTTCATCTATGACGGTAACGGGGTTAGCTGTTGTAGATACTGGTACAGTCTATACACTATTTGGACAATTAGTTATCCTTGCGTTAATACAAATCGGCGGCTTAGGGATTATGTCTTTTGCAGTGTTAATTTTTATGCTTCTTGGGAAAAGGATAGGGTTTAGAGAACGGTTATTAGTCCAACAGTCATTAAATCATACCTCTATTGGTGGAGTGATTAAATTAGTAAAAAGTTTGTTCATTTATTCCTTTACGATTGAACTAATTGCTATGTGTTTTTTAGCCATTACTTGGGTCCCTGAATTTGGTTGGAGCAGGGGTATGTACCTCAGCTTCTTTCACTCCATTTCTGCTTTCAATAATGCCGGCTTATCGCTGTTTCCTGATAATTTAATGGGATATGTGGGAGACCCGATTGTTAATATTGTGATTTCATTTTTGTTTATTATTGGTGGGATTGGTTTTACTGTTTTAGCGGATATTTGGTATAAACGTAAATTTAAGAAGCTGAGTTTACATTCAAAACTGATGATTGTTGGGACTTTCATTATCAATGCTTTTGCGATGTTCGTTGTATTTGTGATGGAGTTTCATAATCCCCATACATTAGGCGCTATGTCTGAAATGAGTAATAAACTTTGGGCAGCTTACTTTCAAGCGACATCACCGAGGACGGCAGGATTCAATACAATCGATATAGGTCATATGCATGAAGCAACCATTACTTTCATGCTACTTCTCATGTTTGTTGGTGCGGGTAGCGGCTCTACGGGTGGTGGAATTAAGTTAACGACTTTTTTAGTAATCGTATTATCAGTTATGAGTTTTTTAAAGCAAAAGCAGCAAATTACCATTGCTAATAGAGCCATTAAAGAAACCATCATATTTAGATCATTGGCCATTTCTATGATTAGTTTCTTATTTATCTTCTTAGCTGTATTTATTTTGAATATTACAGAACCAGAGCCGTTTTTAAAATTATTGTTTGAAACGGTCTCAGCTTTTGGGACGGTTGGGCTTTCTATGGGGATTACGGCTGATCTCTCTAACATTGGTAAAATTATTATTGTATTTATTATGTTTCTCGGAAAAGTTGGGCCATTAACATTTGCCTTTTCTCTAGCCAAACCAAGACAAGAGAAGATTAGATATCCGAGTGAAGATATCATGACAGGTTAAATAAAATTGAGTCAGCTTTTATTCTTCATATAGGTAAGGGCTGACTCGAGAAACTCGATAACTTCTTGCTTAATAGGATATAAGTTTAATTCTTCTGATTGCTCTTTTGATCGTCGTGTTTTCCAAAATTGTTCAGCGAGTGTTTGGTCACCTTTGAACATCTCCATTGAGTAGATTTCCACATCACTCGCAATCAATTGGGCAACATCAGAAGAAGGCGCTTCTCCGTTTTTTAAACAAAGTTCTATGCGCTTAATAATATTCATCCATTTCTTAATTTGACCATCATCATTCTCTAATTTGGGAAGTGATGTCTCCCATTCCTTTGCCTGCGGTGTATGATCCTCACTCTCTTTTAACGTTAATGGAAGAAGTTGTTCCCAACCAATCTCTCCTTCTAAATCTACGATGTTCCTTAAAGTTTGCGTATATTTTTGCGCTTGTCCGATATCGTTAATTGTCGCTTTCAATGTTTGAAGATGGATATCTAGCACTGATGATACAGTCGTCTCGTCAATGAGCTTTTGTATATCTTCTAACGACATATTTGCTTTCTTTAATAGCAATACCTTTTGCAGACGAAGTAAGTCCAGTTTGGTATAGAAACGTTTGCCATAATCGTCTTTATATGTAGGGGTGACTAATTGAATTTCATCATAATATCGTAAAGTTCTAACAGAAATTGACCAATCTTTAGCAATTTTACCCGTCGAAAAATAATTCATTTTTTCTCTCCTTTGGACTTGAAGGTGACGTTACGTAACCAGGTACTCTTAATATATCAAAAAAATTGGGGGTAAATGGAATGAATACGTTATTTTTAAAAGAATTACGCTGGTCAATACAAACGTTTTTACTTATTCTGATGTTTGTCTTCATCATCGTGCCGATATTAATTGAAAATTGGGCACATGACCTATTACAGCAATGGTTTCAAAACGATTTATATGCGGGGACTTTGACAGGGTTAATCATGGCAATTGTCTTTACAGTGGCTCTTTATTATATTACGATTAAACCATATGGATTGAATTGGCAGTCGCTTGGCTTGAGGCCGTTTGCTAAGAGCTATTGGCTACCGATTATCGGATGGACAATTTTTCTCATTGTGGGCAGTGTATTGCTTGTTATTCTCATGGACTTATTCAGTGTTGGCGTAGAAAATAAAAAAACGGCTTCATTAACAGCAGAATTGAATGGATTGACGATTTTAATTGCCTTTATATCTGCGGCCATTGTGTCACCCATTTATGAAGAAATTTTGTATCGTGGCTTTATTTACAGGTGGTTAAGGGCTAAATGTAATATTGGACTGAGTATGCTCATTAGTTCCACAATCTTTACGGTGGTACATTTACCAACTTATAACACATTACCAGTTAATTTTTTCAGTGGACTGATCTTTGCTTGGACTTACGAGAAAACAGGCTCCATCTATCCTGCGATGATTATCCATAGCATTTTTAACGGACTGGCGATTCTATTAACTGCCTTTGCTTAATTATCTTAATCTTTAGTTTTTACGAAACATTAGAAGGGGGTTTTCGTAAACAATAGAGGGGGTGAATAGAATGAAATGGTTATTTGCTATTTTACTGCTTATGTTATTAATTTTTTATTATTATCGTTTATTTAATGTTTTCTTTAAGATTAAGAAAAATAGGGTATTCCCATTGCCAGATGAAGTATTAGAGGACATTCGTATTGAGGCGCAAAGGCCGATAGCAGAACCAAAGGTAGCCAGTCAGAAGGGTAGTGTTTTTACTTTTATTTTTATCACAAGTTGGGTGTTTATCGCGATCATGTTCATTGTTTTTACTGATCAGTTAAATGTCGCGAATTATATGCTGTTACTTTTACCTCTTTTTCAAATGGAATTTCTGTTTAACCAATTGGTTTTTCTTCAAAAAGGGATGGTGAAAGGACTAAAGTATATTCCTTGGCATAAAATTGATTCTTATGAGGTTCAGTCTATTGACATTAATAACCGTCATTTTGGTTTTGATAAAAAAGTAAATGATGGTTTTGAGATGAAGCTTCATTTAGGTCGTTCGAGTCAGGTAAGCTTACTAATTACTTCAATAGAGGCACATGATCAGTTGCAAATCCTGTTAGCCTCTCATGGTATTAAACAAAAAGCCTAAATAATGGGGGGACGAGATGAGTAATCACGAACAATTTTTAACAGAGGCAGTGGATCTAGCGGTAGAAAACGTCATAAATGCAGGTGGACCTTTCGGAGCAGTCATTGTAAAGGATGGGAAGGTGATTGCCAAAGGTGTGAATAGGGTAACGGATCTTCATGACCCAACAGCACACGCGGAAGTAATGGCTATTAGGGAAGCTTGTACGAAATTACAATCTTTCACATTAACAGGCTGTACGCTTTATACAAGCTGTGAACCTTGTCCCATGTGCTTAGGTGCGATTTATTGGGCGCGTTTGGATAAAGTTTATTACGCAGCGGATCGAAAAGATGCAGCAAACGCGCTTTTTGATGATGATTTTATTTACCAAGAGATTGCCATAGACCCGAAAGATAGAGGTCTTCCGTTTGTACAATTAACACTTAAGCAATCACAGCTCCCTTTTGATGCTTGGAGTAAGCAAGTCGATCGAACTTCATATTGACTTCACGGAAATTCCTTATTTTCTGCATAAGAATATATTATTCTTAAAAGTGGTACATCTACATAAAGGAGAGCAGTATGAGCGCAAATAAGAATCAATTCCAACCGATGAAGTTATTATTTTTTATTACGATTATTGTCGTTATAGCAGTTGTTATCATGGTGTTCATAAACAATCAAGATAATGAAAAGGATGCGTATACATCTTTTGAAGAGGCTCCCTTTATTGAAGGGCAGCCTGTTTTGGGCGAGGTGGAATCACCTGTCCAGGTCGTAGAATTTGGCGACTTTAAATGTCCAGCGTGTAAACAATGGGGTGAAACCATTTATCCGCAATTAGTGGAAGATTATGTAGACACGAATCAAGTAAGTTTCTCTTATATCAACGTGCTCTTCCACGGGGATGAGTCTAAATTAGGTTCAGTCGCAGCCGAAGCTGTTCATCAATTGGAACCTGATTCGTACTGGGTATTCCATAAAGGGTTGTTCGATAAGCAACCAGAGAATGGTCAACATGATTCTGTTTGGTTAACAACGGAAGTGTTAGAGGAAGTCGTCGCAGAAACGACGTCAATTCCACAAGAAGATCTGTTGGCAGAAATGAAAAAAAGCGTAACAATAGAGGCGGTTAATCATGATACTTCACTTGTAAATGAATATGAAGTCAAGCTCACACCAACGATTATGATTAACGAGAAAATGGTGACAGATCCATTTGATTATGATTCAATCAAACGTTTGATTGAAGAGGAGTTAGAGGGATAAGAATGAAGAAAAATCAAATCATGTTGTATTTTTCTTGGATGGTCGCACTCATAGCCACATTAGGCAGTTTATATTTTAGTGAAATTAAGCAGTTTATTCCTTGTGAGCTTTGTTGGTATCAACGAATATTCATGTATCCACTCGTTTTAATCTTGGGCATTGGTACGTTCTATCAAGATATTTCTGTGAGAAGATTTGCCCTACCAATGGCGTTTATTGGCTGGTGTATTTCTCTCTATCATTATCTTGTACAAAAAGTGCCTGGACTCGCTGAAGTCACGCCGTGTACAAATGGTGTACCATGTAGTGGCCAATATATCAATTGGCTCGGGTTTATCACCATTCCTTTCTTGGCATTAACGGCTTTCACGTTTATTATCATCTTTTGCCTGATGATGAAAAAAGACAATCAAGCATCATGAACCTTTCCTCGTACATATGATTGTACGGGGTTTTTTATTTTTTGAAAGAGAAGCCGTTGTGAATTTGAAAATGGCATAACGGGGCGCGAAAATCCGGAATGCATGCAATGTATACGAAAATCCTAGGTTAATTGCGTTTAAATCCGCCTTGCCCACTTCCATCTACTTTTCTTGTTTGACATGTGTGTACAAAAGAGGCATTTGTATTTTTTCTTCGGTTCATGTTCCGACAATGTCTGAATATCCCCATCTGTTATTGAACTAATGATATATGTTTTTTTATGCTTAATCCCCTTGAAAATGGGTAAAATAATGTTAATTATAATCTGCCATTTATTAAAGGAGGAAATGTGATGAAAAACCCAATAAAACAAGGGATGATGTTAGGGCTAGGTTTAGCAGCAGCAGGGAAAGACCGTGCGCAAGAAATGATGGATGAGTTAGTGAAAAGAGGAGAGCTAACAAAACAGGAAGCGAAAGATTTTATGCAGGAGGTAAGGACGAAAGGCCAAGAGAAGCAAACGCAGATAGATGACAAGGCCCATCAACGAATGACGAGTTTATTGCATGATTTGAATATCGCAACAACGGATGATGTCCTAAGATTAGAAGAACGGATTCTAGCGCTTGAGGCAAAACATCGAGAAGAGGATTAAGGGAGGTTTTTTCCATTTTCAAACCAAAGATGAGCCATATTCATCGCTATCGTGAAATTGCTGTAGCCTTCTCTCATTACGGTTTTGGTTATCTCTTAAAAGAATTAGGCTTGCATGAGGTGTTGTCTCTACCTAAGCGGATGTTCATGCGAAAGCAAGAAGAACATCATGAAAAGACAACAGGGGAACGTGTTCGTCTGTTTTTAGAAGAGCTTGGACCGACGTTTATTAAAGTTGGTCAGATTGCGAGTACAAGGTCAGATATTTTTCCGGAATCAATCATTAGGGAATTGGAAAAATTACAGGAACATGCCCCCTCATTTCCATTTGCAGAGGTAAAAAAAATTGTTGAAACAGAACTAGGCGAAGAAATACATGACGTCTTTACAGAATTTCAAGAAGAGCCACTAGGATCGGCATCTATCGGTCAAGTCCATTATGGTGTCCTCCATTCTGGTGAAAAAGTGGCTGTTAAGGTACAACGACCTGATATTGAGAAGACCATGAGAACAGATTTAGAAATTTTATTAGAAATTGCTAAAATCGCAGAAAAAAGGCTGCATTGGGCATCGCAATATCAATTAGTCGAAATGATGAAGGAATTTTCTAAAGCATTGTTAAATGAGTTGAATTATTTACTTGAAGGTCGTAATGCAGATAAAATTGCCAATCAATTTGAAGACAATAATCATTATAAAATCCCAAAAACATACTGGAAATATACGACGAAAAAAGTTTTAACAATGGAATATATTGAAGGTTGTGGCATACTTGAAAATAATAGTTTGGCGGAACAAGGGTTCAATAAACAACTGATTGCCGAAAGAATCGTTGAAGGCATCCTTCAGCAAATATTAGAGGAAGGTGTGTTTCATGCAGACCCCCATCCCGGTAATATTTGTGTATTACCAGGGAATGTGATTGTTTTCATGGATTTTGGTATGGTCGGTCGTTTAACTGAGGATATGAAAGAAAATTTAACATCATTAATTATTGCCATGTTGCAGCAAAGCACGGATGGGGTCATTAAAGCCATCACTAAAATGGGTATTATCAAAGACGATGTCGATGTTGAACTTTTAAAAATTGATGTTGATTTACTAAGAGAAAGATACTATGATGTCCCCTTTAGTGAAATATCTATTGGCGAGGCGGTTAATGATTTGTTTTCCGTTGCCAATCACCATCATATACATATCCCAACAAACTTAACGTTGGTGGGGAAAACATTATTGACAATGGAAGGGATTGTGGAGAAGCTTGATCCTCATATAAGCATTTTAAAAATTGCTGAGCCTTTTGGTAGACGATTAATTATTAATAAATATCGACCGGATCATTTGGCGAAAGATTCGCTAGCGCATATCGGTGAGTATTTTGATATTTTAAAAGAAGCGCCGTATAATTTGAAAGATTTGATTGCTCTTATCAAAAAGGGGAAAATCCCGCTCGAACTGAACTTGCCCAACAGTGAAAAATTCCTAACGAGAATTGATCGTATCAGCAACCGGCTAGCATTTAGTATCGTGTTGCTGGCATTTAGCATTATAATGGTGGGCTTAATTATCGGTTCCGCCCTTGGTAGGCAATCATCTCTCCTATGGAATATACCGGCAGTAGAAATCGGCTTTGTCATTGCGATATTAATGTTCTTATTTCTTATATACACCATCATTAGAGCAGGGAGATTCTAACGATTCTCTGCTTTTTGTTTTGGATAGAATTTTTCTTGTTTTACTACACAAGCAAATCATGGTGAGAATATAGTGTAGAGAGGTGAACGGTTTTGTCTACAAACGTTAATGTTGCTTATGATTAATACAAAAATTCTCATTGGTAGTCCAATTAATCAAGAACCCGTTATTTTAAAAGAGTTTCTACTTTCGTTAGCCAATTTAAAAACGGATACAATGGAAATTCATTATTATTTCATAGATGATAATCAGGATGAAGAATCAAGTAGACTACTACGTCATTTTGCCAAATGGAAGAACAATGTTGCGATATTATCTGCAAAAGAAGATAGTATCTATATTCGCACCGACTTGACACATTTCTGGAATGATACCCTCATCTGGAAGGTTGCGCGCTTCAAAGATATGCTTATTGAGCAGGCGAAATTTGAAGCATTTGATTATCTGTTTTTAATTGACTCTGATTTGCTTTTACACCCGGATACCCTTCATACACTTATTGCCGCAAATAAAGAAATTGTCTCTGAGGTCTTTTGGACGGCTTGGCAAGAAGGGACCATCCCTTATCCGCAAGTTTGGTTAACAGATGAATATACCCACTGGAGACAGGCGGATGATGGCGTCATAACAGATGAAGAAAAACAAGTTCAAACCGAGGCGTTTATTCAACAGTTACAAACTCCAGGTGTTTATGAAGTAGGGGGATTAGGTGCGTGCACCTTAATTAGCAGGAAGGCTTTGTTAGCAGGTGTTCATTTTAGTAAAATTAAAAATCTCAGTTTTTGGGGAGAAGATCGGCATTTTTGTGTGAGAGCAGTGGCATTAGGATTGGATTTACATGTCGACACACATCTCCCTGCTTATCATATTTATCGCTCTTCTGACTTAAAAGGTATACCTACTTTTAAAGAAAAATGTCAGTATGTTCATAGCGAACTACCTATTTATCCAGAAAAAGCAGAAAACCATCAAATTCGCTTATCTATGATTGTGAAGAATGAAGAAGGTCGTTATTTACAAACGATGTTAAAGAAAGTCAAGCCCTTTATCGATGAAGCTGTGATTATAGATGATGCTAGTACTGATCAGACTATATCGATTTTCTTGAAAGAACTAAAAGGTGTGCCAATTAAATTGGTCAAGAATGCAAGTTCCCAGTTTGCCAATGAAGTAGAACTAAGAAAACAGCAGTGGTTAGAAGCAACAAATGGATTTTTAGGTTGGGTATTAAATCTTGATGCAGATGAATGGTTTGAGGAGAGTTTTATTGATTATATTGATGACTTTGTTAAACAGGATACCATCGATTTGTACTGTTTTAGACTGTATGATATGTGGGATGAAGATCATTATCGTGAAGATGAATATTGGCAAGCACATTTCCTATACCGTCCATTTCTAGCAAGAGTCGATTCAACCTTTCAGCCCGTCTGGAAAGAAACGCCCCAACATTGTGGGAGATTTCCAGAAAATATCTTTCAACTTACCCACAGCTTATCCACAATAAGAGTCAAGCATTTAGGCTGGGCAAAAGAAAAAGATCGTTTGGAAAAATACGAGAGATATAAGCTGCTTGACCCGAATAGTCTCTATGGTAATGAGAAACAATATGAATCGATTTTAGATAAGAATCCCCGTGTCATGCGATGGGAAGAAACATAAAGCGAATGGTCAAGTTGGAAATTAACCTCGATTCATAGCTATGCGACTATTTATATGCTAAACTAAAAATAATTAAAATTGTTGCAGGGGGACTCAGAATATGAGTTGAGAAGGTTAAAACCTGACCCTTAGAACCTGTTCGTTAAGACGATCGTAGGGAGCATTTTCCAACTATATGAATACGTATGGTAGGCTCTCCATTTTCGGGGAGCCTTTTGTTTTGTTTCCCTGAACATTTTTAATGACATCGATTGAAAAGAGGGAATAGAGTGAGAGAAGAAGTTGTGTTAGTAACAGGCGCAAGTCGTGGATTAGGAGCTGCAATTGCTAAGAAGTTCGGTAAGGAAGGCTATAAAGTAGTCGTTAATTATTATAGTAGTAAAGAAAAAGCTGATGCCGTAGTTGAAGAAATCGGGCATGATCGTGCATTGGCCATCCAAGCAGATGTCAGAGATCAAGAAGCAGTAAAAGCGATGGTGGCAAACGCTATTGCTCATTTTGGTCGCTTGGATATCGTTGTAAATAATGCATTAGTTCAATTTAAATTTGATCCTGTGGCACAGGCAAAAGTAGAAGAATTATCTTGGACTAGCTATCAAACCCAGTTTGAAGGTGCGATAAAAGCAAGCTTACATGTTGTACAAGCTGCTTTCCCAGCTTTAAAGGATTCACAGCAAGCCCGTGTGATTGGTATTGGCACGAATCTTTACCAGAATCCCGTCGTTGCCTACCATGAATATACAACAGCGAAAGCGGCATTAATTGGCTTTACACGCAATATGGCCAAAGAGCTTGGACAATATGACATTAATGTGAATATGGTTTCTGGTGGATTATTAGAAACAACGGATGCAAGTGCTGTTACTACCCCTGAAGTATTTGCGATTGTTGCTGATAACGCTGCTATCCGCCGTGTGACAAAACCAGAAGATGTAGCAGAAGCCGTTGTTTTCTTAGCCTCTCCAGGTGCTAGAGCGATTACGGGACAAAATCTAGTAGTCGATCATGGATTGACGATGAACTAAGATAAAAAAGGTCGTCATCTTTGTATGGCGGCCTTTTTCAATCATTAGATTCAGTTTGCGGGTCTATAATTGAGTAAGGCGTTTATATAGATGGGCGTATAAAAGCAAATGTGTGAGCTAAAATCCAATTTATGCGCAGAAGATGATAAAATGATTATTACTTCTAATTATCTCAACTACATCTAATTGATTGAACGCTCAATCAGGATTGTTCAAATTTTCCCCTGTTTATATCGATAGCCAAACATAGAAGATGCTTGTAGATGAAACGCCAGCAGTTGCTTGCTCATCGGATCCGTTACTTCATTTGGCATGTTATCGTTAAATCCAACCACTGTCACTGCACCGAGTAATTGATTCTGGTAGTCTAGCAAAGGGACGGAAGCAGACGAAATCGATGGAATTAAAGGTTCGGTTGCGAAGGAGATTTTCGATTGTTGAATCATTTGCCATTCTTCGTTATCGATTGATTGCTCGTTTCCTAGCCATTCTTTTGTCAGTGCAGGGTTTAAGAAACTTAAGAAAATCTTCCCCGCAGCAGATGTTGGTGGCAAGCTTCCGCCAAGTTGTGTACCAATATGAAGTGGTTCATTGGAATGACAAATCTTTGTCGTAATCGGACCGTTGTTTGTCCATAATGAAAACGAAACGGTGCAGGAAGTTAGCGAAGAAAGTTCCTGCATATAAGGAGTAATCGCATCGGCAATATCACGACTACCAAAGGCAGCTGTACCATATTGAATCAATTTGTTGCCAAGATAATACAGGTTTGTTCCTTTTTCACGATAGAGCATATTCAATTGTGTAAGTGTATTTAAATATTTATATAAATTACTTTTTGTAATACCGGTTTCTTCTTGAATGGTCGAGAATTTCATCGGGGTATCTTTTTGATAGATTAATTCGATGATAGAAATGCCAATTTGCAAGGATTGAATCGTCGTACTGCTTTTTTGTATCTCCATGTATGTAACTCCTCATTATGCTAGTCATGTTGAATCCTAATTTATCAGAAACCACATCAAACAACAACCTACCTTTAAAGGGTTGGTAGGATATTCCTATAAATTTAGTATATTTAAGAATAGTTAGTGAGTTGGCGACTATTAACTTAGTCAGAGAAGGTGCCCAACTCACGAAAAATAGGAAGCGGTCAAACAAAATTACTTTAACCTTTTCCATTTTTGTAGCTCTTTTTGAACATAGGATAATGATTGTAGTTTTTCTTTTAGTTCAGCTACAGAGAGACGATACGTATTATTGGAGTGATATTCTTCTACAGAGTTTGTATCAGTTTCTATTCTTGTATCTCGAGGAATGCGATAGAAGCCTTCAAGATCAATGGCTTTTGCTGCTTCTTCTTTTGTTAGTAGCACTTCATAGAGCTTTTCTCCTGGGCGTGTGCCAATTAATTCTAAAGGAAGATTAACGTGAAAAAGTTCTTTAATCGCTTGTGCTAAATCTGTAATATAGGCTGCAGGTGATTTTTGTACCATAATATCCCCATTATAAGCCTTCTCAAAAGCGTACAATACAAGTTCGACTGCCTCATCTAAACTCATCATAAAACGGGTCATTAAAGGATGCGTAACAGTTAGCGGCTTTCCGGCCTTTACTTGTTCTATAAGTAGCGGGATGATTGATCCCCGTGATGCCATGACATTTCCGTATCTTGTGCCACATATAATGGTACCACGAGCATTAGCTTGTCTCGATTTAGCGATAAATGTTTTTTCCATTAAAGCTTTAGACATTCCCATTGCATTAATTGGATAGGCTGCTTTGTCTGTTGATAGACAGACAATTTTCTTCACCCCTGCCTGTATGCCTGCACTTAATACATGATCGGTGCCAAGTATATTCGTTTTCACTGCTTCAAGTGGATGTGACTCACATGAGGGTACTTGTTTTAAGGCTGCTGCGTGGAAAATATAATCAACCCCGTCTACAGCTGGTATTAAAGTACTCATATCCCGAACATCGCCGAGGATAAAGGAGATTCTTGCATCGCCGTACTGTTTTTGCATATCGTCTTGTTTTTTTTCATCACGAGAAAAGATGCGTATTTCTTTTATTTCACTATGCAAAAACCGTTCTAACACGACATGGCCAAACGAGCCGGTTCCACCTGTAATTAATAGCGTTTTATTATTAAACATAAGTATGGAACGCACCTTTCTGTTATTTACCAAAATGGCCTTACTTTAATCCAAAATAGTATAAATAATATTCAGAGTTTACTCGTGGGTAGTTATACCAATAAGCGATAATCCCTGTTATGTGCACAGAAGGGTTTTGGACTAAGAGTGCTTGATGAAAATCACAGTCTCCCGCCATATCCGGTCTTTCTGAAAATCTCGCCTCGCCCACACAGCTTCTCCTCATAATTCTAAATTGCCCACACCATTCACGATAATTGTCTTCCGTTGCTTGAAAGAGCTGACCATCCTTTGTCATCATGCTGTAATAATAAATGTCGTACTCACCATCTATTTTCGCGAGTACTTCGCGAATGGTTGGTAAATAAATATCATCGCTATCAATAATGGCAATATAATCTCCAGTTGCGGCTTCGATACAACGATTATATGAATAGCTAGCGCCACGATTTTCCCCATTTTCTAAGATTTTTAGTTGAGGGTATTGTTGTTGATATTCTTTTAACATCGCTAATGTTTGATCGGTTGAGCCGTCGTCACAAACAATGATTTCATCGGCATATTCTTTTGGAATGCTGTCTAGCATCAAACGAACCCATTGTTCACCGTTATAAACTGGGGATAAAAAGCTGAATCTCATGATTTTTCCTCACTTTATTAAGCATGATTTTTGCGGCAGGTGTTATATCGATTAGTGTATGCGCCTAATAAAAAGTGGTGAATTTGAAAAGAAAATATTTACAGTAAATTACTTTTAGTGTAGTATTACACTAAAAAAGGGGCGAGGGGATGTTTATGGTGAGTTTACCGTTATGGTTTTGGTTATTGTATTACCTCTCTTTGTTTATTTCATTTTTGATGGCGTTAAGAATGTTATGGAGGAAACGAAGTAGAAAAACAGCATTGTTTGTCATCTTTTTTGTTCTAACAATCCCTTTTATTTCTATTTTCAATGCTATTGGTCGCGGTGAAGAAATGAATGAAGGGGAGTTTTTCCTTCATGAGCTTGCTGATGGTGCACTATGGGCGTTGTATAGTGTCTTTGGGTATCTTGTTTTGTTGTGGTATTGGTGGAAGGCTATCATATTGTCTGTAAAAAGAAGGGGATGAACGCTGACATGAAGATGTTTTTTCGAGTTTTATTACCCGCAATATGTATGTTTATATTCACATGGATATGTTCATTTTTTCCGTTTAGCAAAATTTTATTATTAGGGATTTATGTCCTGTTTCCGCTAGCCTTTATTATCCAAGGTATCATTTGCGCCCGCTTAAAAAAGCAGATGATCATAGGCTTTATCTTTTCATCTGCTGCGATAATGATGTCGGTTTCATATTGGTTTGAGGTAGGTAGTATGGTGAATGCTGTTATAGTTTATACCATATTAGGGTTCATTTCATTCCTCTTATATGGACGGAAGATGAAAAGTGCTTAGTCTATTTAAGCTACTTCATATTTGTTCTGATTTTCTCTGGGATTATAACGACTTCTGTATTTAAATTAACTGGTTGGTAGGTTTCATCTATACAATCTTGCCAATATTGGAGATGTTTTTTATCTACCCAGTGAGTCGATTCAGTCACTTCAACTCCGCCTCTACCTTGTACAGAATACCAGTAAAGATATTCATCTTCGTTTTGTACTTCACGAAAAATCGTTTCAATATACATTTTTTCTCCTTCAAGTGTGAGGAGTACTTCTTCCATATGATGATTGAGGAATTGTAACCATTCATCTACAGCTTTTGTTTTCCCTTTTTTTACTTTAAAGCGTGTGAGTTCAACGTTCATAGAATCTCTCCTTTTATTAGAATTTTAACATAAAAAGGAATAAAGAGAGCTGAGATCGAATAGTATGAGAGGCTTGAAGGAGAAAAGTGGGGGTGTTTAAAGTGGAATGCATGTTAAGTAATGGTGAAGTGTATGATTATCTGAAAAAGGATGGGGGAGAGAAAGTTCTTCTTCTCGTTCATGGCAATTATGCCTCAGCGAATCATTGGGACGTATTTTTAGAGAAAATACCTTCAAAGTATACGGTCTATGCCCCGGATTTAAGAGGTTATGGCCGATCTACTTACAATCAACCAATAGAGGATTTTAAGACATTCGCTTATGATTTGAAATTATTTTGTGATCATTTTTCTTTAAATAAAATAACAATCATCGGTTGGTCAAATGGGGGTGGTATTGCGATGCAATTTGCAGCCATGTATCCAAATCTTGTTGAAAAAATGGTTTTGCTCGCCTCCATGCCAGCCGGTGGTTATCCAGCCTATGATGAAAACAATCAGCGCTATCAAACAAGAGAGACAATAGAAAAAGATCCAATGTTAAATCGGTTGGTAGAAGCACAGAAGATGAAAGAGTTGCCATTTTTCACCGAAGCGATGGAACAGTTGATGTTTGTTAAAGGCAGGCAGGTATTAGGGGAACGGTTTGAAAGATATATAGAAGCAGCCATACAACAAAGGAATATCATGGATGTTGCTCATGCAGCTAATGTGTTTAATATAACTGATATTGATAATGAAATAGCTGCAGGAACAGGAGAAATAAACAATATTAAAGCAGAGACTTTTCTAATGTGGGGAAATAAGGATGTCTTAACGACAAGGGAAATGACGACTACATTATTACAGGATTTAAAGCAGTCTGGCGTTAATGTCATTTTTAGAGAATTAGATGCAGGCCATGCGTTTGTCATAGAAGAAGTGGATGAAGTGATAAGGGAATTAGAAAGCTTTTTCCATAGATAACTAGGAAAATGAAAAGAGCCAATAGATGGCTCTTTTTTTACATCTCAATTAATTAGCAACTTTCATCGTTTCATCCTCTTTTACCAAAGCAGCTTCAGGCTTATAGGCCCGTTTAATCGGCACGAGAGCTAAGGCAATAGCAGCAATCAACCCTGGAATCGCAAATGCGATAAAGTTCATATGAATAGGGAGAGCAGCTGTTAATAAGAATCCGCCGAGCAGTGGCCCAAGCATGCCGCCGAATCTCCCAATTCCTGAAGCCATTCCTAATGCTGTGGACCGGATATTCGGAGGATAATATTGAGAGACATAAGCTTGTACGAGGTTTTGGGCACCGATTGTACTAGCACCAGCTATAGCAACGAGTATATAAATGAATAATTCACTGCCGCCAAATCCAAGTAATGTTAAGCTTACTGCACCAAGGGCATATAATGGAACGAGCATTTTCTTTGAACCGTATTTATCACAAAGCCAGCCAATAATGAGTGTACCAACAATGGCTCCACCTTGTAGTGTAATAAGGAAGGCAAGGCTGGAATTTAAGGCATAGCCTGCTTCAATCATTAAATTCGGTAACCAAGTATTTAGGCCATAAACCATTAATAAGCACATGAAAAAGGCAATCCAGAACATGACGGTACTTAGACCGCGGTTATTTTTGAAAAGTCCGACAACAGGGACTTTGTTTTCCTCTTGGACTTGTAGGAAGAATTCTGTGCTTTCATCCATTTTTTGTTCAGGGTTCACTTTACGCAACACAGATAATAGCTCTTGTTTCTTATTTTTCTTAATTAAATGGGCTGAAGATTCAGGTAAAAATTTGTATATAAAAGGTAACAGTAATAAAGGTAGGCCAGCAAACCAGAAAATCGATTCCCAACCGAGTGTAGGCATAACGAAGATTCCTAGAATCGGTGCAAGCATCCCACCAAAAGAGTATCCACATAATACAATGGAGACAGCCATACTTTTCATTTTTGTTGGCGCATAGTCTGTCAATAAGGCAATAACGTTAGGCATAATTCCACCTAAACCTAAACCAGCAATGAAACGATAAACAGAGAAGGTTGTAGGTGAAGAGGCAAATCCACAAAGAAACGTAAATAAGCTAAAAAGAATGAGTGAAATGGCAATCACATTTTTTCTTCCCATTTTATCCGCGAGAATACCAAAAAAGATGGCACCAAACATCATCCCTAATAATCCATAACTACTCATGGCTCCAGCTTGGACAGAACTTAATCCCCATTCTTCAATTAAAACTGGTACGGCTGTACCATACACAACCAAATCATAGCCATCAAAGAGAATAATAAGGAAGCTCCAGGCAAGTAAGCCAAAATGAAACCGATTAAACTTACTATTATTAATC
This sequence comes from Cytobacillus sp. FSL K6-0265, assembly GCF_038003465.1. Lineage (NCBI taxonomy): Bacteria > Bacillati > Bacillota > Bacilli > Caryophanales > Bacillaceae > Cytobacillus > Cytobacillus sp. FSL K6-0265. Next base: position 381,602 of record NZ_JBBOPE010000001.1, read on the forward strand.
ACTTCCGCTGTGTTTATTTTGTTCATTGGTTACCCCCATTAATTAGAAGTTGCAATCGCTTACACATATATGAAAAGAGAGAAGAAAGGATCAAGCCTTTCTTCTCCAGATGAGACCATTAATGATGACTTTATGGAGAACGGTCTTAAGCTTCAATTAGTTTTGCATTTTTATTATAGCCATGGAATTGATCGACAAATTCAAAGTCATTTGATTGTCTTTTTCCTAAAATAATGTTTCTAAGTAAAATACCTTCGTTTGTTGTATTGTGAATAATTTCACCCCATGTCCGTGCAGAACCTTGGACATAGGCTGTTCGCGGTTGTCTTTCTTTTTGGAACGCTGCAAATGCTGCAGGGATATCTTCACCATGTTCACTGAGCATATCTGACATGTATGCAGCATCTTCAAGCGCTTGGCAAGCACCTTGAGCAAGATATTGTAGCATTGGGTGAGCGGCATCCCCAGTTAGCGTAATGTGACCTTGCGTCCAGTTTTCAATTGGTAAGCGATCGAACATTGGCCAACGTTTTTGACGAGAGATAAATGAAATTGCGTTTTGCACTAATTCACATGAACCAGCGAACACAGCGTCCATTTCTTCCGGAGTGCCCCAATCTTCTGTCTTTTCAATTTCAGGACGGTAGTTTTTACTTTTGAATACAACGACTTGGTTATAAAGTTCACCACGACGAACTGGATATTGTACTAAGTGAAGATCTGGTCCAATCCACATATAGACGTCATCCATAGCTCCAATAGAGGTTTTCACTTCTTCAATCGGGATTGCCCCACGATAAGCAACATATCCGGAACATACAGGTTGGTCATCAGAGAACATTTTCCGAACATTAGACCATAGACCATCTGCACCGATTACTGCGATTCCTTTATGAACATCACCGTTTTCTGCTTTAACAGTTATCCCTTGATCGTTTTCTTCTGTTGTCGTAATTCTTTGGTTTGTCGCAAGTTCAATATATGGATTTTCCTTACAAGCTTCGAGAAGCACACGATGTAGATCAGAGCGGTGTAATACAATATAAGGAGCACCGTATCTTTTCTGATAAACCTCGCCTAAATCAAGTGCAGATAATTCTTTACCTGAGAAAGCATCCATAAGGACAAGACGTTTAGGGAAAACAGCAATTTCATTGATTTTATCCATTACTCCTAAGCGTTGCAAGACATTAGTTGCATTGGCTGCTAGTTGGATACCGGCCCCGACTTCTCCAAATTCAGGAGCTTGTTCTAGTACTTTTACATATTGTTGGTTTTCAGCTACGCCCAGTGCAGTAGCTAATCCGCCAATTCCTCCGCCGATTACGATAAATGGATTCTGTGCTGTGTTTGCCATTATATTATCCTCCTTTTGTTTTACAAAAAATAAATATTCTGTTTTATAAGCGTTTTCATTTACTGTTATATTTCGAATCTTTTAAGAACAACCGGGCCGAAACCCGGTTGTTCTTGTGCAGTTAACGGAAAGCTTTAAATTCACCTGTGATTTTTTGTTCTCCGTTGTTTTCTTCAAGCTTTTGTGACTTTTCTAAGTCAAATCGCTCCATAATTGGAAGGTCGTTGACTGAGAAAAGATAGCTATCTTCAGCAGGTACATGTTCGTGCCATGCCCAGTTTGGAATACAGAAGTAATCTCCTTTTTTCCAATCGAAGCGTTCACCATTTATTACTGTATAACCAGAACCTTGATGTACTTGGTAAATGGTAGAATGTGTGTGTCGATGTGCCTTTGTACGGAAGCCTTTTGGTAATAATTGCATCCAGGCACCCATTGTTGGATTAGCTGTTTGTCCATTTGACGGATTGATATATTCAACAGCGTAGCCATCATATGGATCTGGCTCAAATTTAGTTAATCCTTTAATCGCATCTTCAGTACGTTTCCACTTGTAATTTGCGAGTGGTGCAACGCTAGAGTAGCGGTCATTAATTGGCCTTACCATTCCACCACTGTATCTTTGTTCAGAGAAGTTATCTGGACGAGTAGGTGTTTCAATCTTATGAGGGAATGGTTCAAAGAATGTACCCCCGATTGAATAGATGGTTGGGATATCAAGGGCATCCATCCAAATCATCGGTTTATCGCCAACATGACCATGTCCATGCCAGAGGTTCTTCGGTGTAATAAGGAAGTCACCTTCTTGCATGAAGATCCGTTCACCTTCAACAATTGTGTAAGCTCCTTCTCCATCAGTGATAAAGCGCAGAGCACTTTGAGAGTGACGGTGTGAAGGTGCTACTTCACCAGGAAGCAGCAACTGTACAGCAGCATACAATGTTTGAGTGGTTGAAGCCCATCCCCATGGTTGTCTATAAGTTAAACCAGGGTTTTGAAAGTATATCGCGCGTCTTTCTCCACCACGATCAGGTGTGAAGATTTCAGCTGCCTCAGATAATTTCTTCTTTAAAAGCTCATCTGACCATAAATATGGAACAGCATGAGGTTTTGGTGTATGGTTCATCAGTGCAGGGATGGCTTCCCATAATGGACCGAGATGATATTCTTGGATTTCTTTCGTAAAGTCCTTTACGTCTTGATCCTCCATATATGCATGTTTTTCAGCCATAATATTTCGCCACCTTAATATTATTTTGCAAGCTTAGACAAGTTACGTTGAATTTGGTTGTAATGACCAGCGGCATGCTCATTGATAAAGTGATCAACAATAAAGAATACAGGTTTATTGCCGAATTTGGCAAAGTTACGATGAGGTGATTCCTGAGCCAATGTGTCAGCAGATAAAACAGATAATTTAGTTTGAACATCTTGTTTGATTAGAGCTAATTTTTTCAATTCGTCTTCAACTATTTGTTGTTCAGTATTTTCTACTGCTGCGAGGCGAGCAGGGTCCTGTAAGCCACGTCCCCATTGGGAACCAGGGGCCTTTACAACTGTATCTATTTCACCTAGCCAATAAGGAAGAGCCTCATTTAAGTGAGTAATAATTTGCATAATGGACCATTCATCTTCTGATGGATTCCAACGTATGGATTCTTCAGATAATCCTGAAACGGTTTCAATGATTTGATCTAATGATGTTTGAATAGATTCAATAGATTGTTCAATCGTTTTCGTTTCGCTCATAATTATTTTTCCACCTTTGAAACTTTATTTTCGAGAACGCCGACTTTATCTATTTCAATGCGAACGACATCGCCATCTTTCAAGAAAACTTGAGGATCACGAGCGAATCCTACGCCACCAGGAGTTCCTGTTAATACGATGTCACCAGGTTCTAAAGTCATTAAGTTAGATAAGAATTCTACAAGTGTTGGAACATCAAAGACAAAGTTGGCTGTATTCGTTTTTTGTCTTTCTTCGCCATTAACAGTTAAAAGAACACCTAAACCAGATGGATCTTGTAATTCATCAGAAGTGATTAACCAAGGACCCATTGGTGCACTTCCTTCAACTGTTTTACCTTGCAACCATTGAAGTGTACGACGTTGGATATCGCGGTAAGTGACATCATTAGCGATTGTATATCCTGCTACATAATTGAGTGCGTCTTCTTTTGCTACGTTTCTAGCTTTTTTACCTACAACAAAAGCAAATTCAGCTTCATAATCTAATTGTTCAGAAATTGGATAGAAAGGAATATCATCTTGTGGTCCAATAACTGTGTTGGCAAATTTAGCAAACACTACTGGATGAGGTGGTAATTCTCTTCCCATTTCAGCAATATGTTCACGGTAATTATGACCTACACAAATGATTTTTCCGGGTTTTGTTACAGGTGCTTCGATTTTTACATCTTCAAATGCATGTACAAGGGGATGTTTGAACGATTCACGATTATTTAATGCATAATCAACCATTTCCTTTGCGATGGAAAGGCTTTCATTTCCCCCTTGTAGGAAACCTTCCATTTGTGCTGGAATGTATGCTTCAGCAATCAATTCAGAACGTAGTTTACCTTCTGCTTCAAGAAAAGCTTGGTAAGCAAAGTTTAAGTCTACTACTTCATTTCCCTCAGTAACTGCTCCGATACGCGTGTTGTTATTGTAAGTGAAAGTAACTAATTTCATATTCAAACCCCTTTATGAAAAGTTTTTTTGTCTAGGAATGGCCCTTAAATAACATGGGCAAAAAGTAAAAACGCTTTGTGTGGAAGTGTTAGGCATGCGTTTCTTACATTCTATTTGTTTTGAATTCCATTAATAGTGAACATCGTTATCTATTAATGATAAAGTAATAGTATCCTAATTTTCAGATAAACTCAAGTGAATTTATTGTGGTTTTTTAAACTTTTCGAAAAATGACACCTTTCAAAAAGGCGCAAAACATAGATGAAATCTGAAAACATAGTGTTTTTCTGATATACTAAAAAAAATATAAAATAGGGGTTTTTACATGAAAAATCAAAAACAAGCTACGATCCAATCGATCCAAGTTGGCATGAGAATTATTGACCTTTTAGTTGCTAGTGGAGAACCATTGCGGTTATCTGATATACAGGAAAAAACAGGCATTACAAAAAGTAATCTTTATAAATACTTGAACACTTTTACTGACCTCGACATTCTATACAAGGACAAACATAATGGAAATTATCAGCTTGGAAGTAAATTAATTGAATATGGGATGGCTGCCATAGGGCAGGAAGATGTGATTTCACGCGTTCTACCTTATCTGAAGGATTTAAGTCACCAACTAGACAATACATGCCTCTTAACAACGTGGACATATAATGGTCCGATTATCTCGAAAATATGGAACCCAGGACATGCCTATAATATTGGTGCACAGCTCGGTTCACTTTTACCACCTTTATCATCAACTGGGAAAATTTTTGAGAGCTTCCTTGATTCAGTTACAACTAAAGATTGGATTAAGCTTATGGGGAAAGAAGGAAAAGGAAATGCAGTAGAAGAAATCAACCGCGTCAGGCAGGAAGGGATTGCCTTTGCTAATGAGCCCTTGATTCCTACTGTATCTTCTGTGTCTATACCAGTCTTTAATTATAACCAAGAATTATTAAGTGCGATAACAGTAGTTGGATTCTCAGAGTCGATTCCAAAAGATCCCTCTGCAAATAAAAGTCAATCTATTATAAAAGTAGGAAAGGAAATCTCTGCACAATTTGGTTATCGACCTTTATGAAGCAATTGCAACGAAGGAAAAGTTGTGTATCGTGGCTAACAGCGATGTTTTAGGCTATCAGCCACGAAATAGGTCTGAATGAAGCTAATATAGGGCTGGTATGAAATATGAGCTGTGGAAACATGTGAAATGAAGTTAATGAAGGATTGTATTGGGATATGAGCTGTGGAAAATTGCGGAACGAAGCTAATAAAGGATTGGATTGAAATATGAGCGATGGAAAACCGCGGAACGAAGCAAATAAAGGATCGGAACGAAATATGAGCCATGAAAAACCCGGAAGCGAAGCAAATAAAGAAATGGAACAAAATATGAGCGACGAAAAGCCCCGAAACGATGCAAATAAAGAAACGGAACGAAATATGAGCCACGAGAAATCCCGAAACAAAGCAAATAAAGAAACGGAACGAAATATGAGCCACGAAAAACCCCGAAGCGAAGCAAATAAAGAAACGGAACGAAATATGAGCCACGAGAAATCCCGAAACAAAGCAAATAAAGAAACGGATCGAAATATCAGCCACGAAAAACCCGGAAGCGATGCAAATAAAGAAACGGAACGAAATATCAGCCACGAAAAGCCCCGAAGCGAAGCAGATAAAGAACCGGAACGAAATATGAGCCACGAGAAATCCCGAAACAAAGCAAATAAAGAAACGGATCGAAATATGAGCCATGGAAAATCCCGAAGCGAAGCAAATAAAGAAACGGATCAAAATATGAGCCATGAAAAACCCGGAAGCGAAGCAAATAAAGAAGCGGATCAAAATATGAGCCACGAAAAACCCGAAAGCGAAGCAAATAAAGAAACGGAATGAGATATGAGCCACAAAAAACCCCGAAGCGAAGCAAATAAAGAAAGGGAACGAAATATGAGCCACGAAAAATCCCGAAACGATGCTAATAAAGAATCGAAATGAAATATGAGCCATGGAAAATCATAAAGCAAAGCAAATAAAGAATTTGAACGAAATATGAGCCACGAAAAACCCCGAAACAAAGCAAATAAAGAAACGGATCAAAATATCAGCCATGAAAAACCCGTAAGCGAAGCAAATAAAGAAACGGATCGAAATATGAGCCACGGAAAACCCCGAAGCGAAGCAAATAAGAGAAACGGAACGAAATATGAGCCATGAAAAACCCGTAAGCGAAGCAAATAAAGAAACGGATCAAAATATGAGCGACGTAAAATCCCGAAACGATGCTAATAAAGAAAGGGAACGAAATATGAGCCACGAGAAATCCTGAAACAAAGCAAATAAAGAAACGGAACGAAATATGAACCATGGAAAATCCCGAAATAAAGCAAATAAAGAAACGGATCGAAAGATGAGCGACGTAAAATCCCGAAACGATGCTAATAAAGAAACGGAACGAAATATGAGCCACGAAAAATCCGAAAGCGAAGCAAATAAAGAAACGGAACAAAATATCAGCCACGAAAAACCCAAAAACAAAGCAAATAAAGAATCAAAACGAAATATCAGCCACAAAAATTAAACTCCATCCAATCCCATTGCGGCCACTGTATCTATTATTTTGAAATGAAGACATAGCTATTAATTAAAAATCGTTTCGTGTGATTTTATTGAATATTTAAAAGAGAAGGTCTATAATTTTATATAAATAGTAAAGGTGGTGCTCTAATAGTGAACAACAATAAAGATATGTCCAATCATGTATTTTTTGATATATTAGCAGAGAAAATTAAAAGAGATAGTCATGAGGAGTACAATCAATTTGTTAATTATGTAAGCGCATTAGCTAAGGATAAAGGGTGGAGAGAATTACAAGAAGAGGTTGTGCATTTACAAGCTTTTCTTCCGTATTTAGATGATAAGTTAGCTATCATCGATGATTATGAAGATATTATGAATATGAAAGCAACTTTGCTTGATATGCTCGTAAACGATTTAGATGATGCGTCTGTTTATCTTTTAGTGGAGGCTCTTATGTATAATAAAGAGCTGAATCATTTGCACGCCTTTGTATCTCCAGTTGAATATTGGGTATCAGTAATAAAGGCAAAAGAAAGGCTTCAGGTTGCATAAAAGATTTACAATTAAAAGCGGTTAACAGAGCGGATTGATAAGGTCGATTTATCCCGAGAGGTAGAGGGATTGGCCCTTTGAAGCCTCAGCAACCGACCAAAACTAGGGTAAGTCCTCTCTTTTTTATCAAGAACGGCTTGATTTATGCCGATTTAAAGGCGGCTTTCAATGAAAGAGTACAATTTCTTTTTTGAAAGTGGTCTTTTTCTGTTCTTGGGAAAAGGGTTAAAAGACAATCCACAAAAGCAACGATTCTGCTGCATAACCATAAGCACATCACTGATAGATTGGTCTGAGCTAAGTTTGTTCATTTTTTGTTCCTTTACCAGATACTATGTTGAATAAAGTATTAACAAAGAAAGTGCCATCAACACTGATGTCTACCATTACAATGCCTTGTTTCCTTTTATGGAAAAGAGGGGTAGTGAATCACTGTGGATGAAACTTTTTCATTTTCCGTTCGTAAGGATTGGAAAGCAGAACGGAGAGAGGAGTAATAAATATGAATAGACCCGTACTTAAATTGCCTAGGACAAAATCGGAATGGGGATGGGATATACTTGGTCTGGTTGTATTCATTGGGGCGATTATATTCTTAGTTGTTTCTTGGTCATCTATACCTGAACAAGTACCGGGACATTATAATGCTGCCGGAGAAGTTGATAGGTGGGGTTCTAAATATGAATTATTTATATTACCAATAATCGGCGTGTTTCTATGGTTCATGATGCAGATATTTGAAAGGTTTCCTCATATTCATAATTACCCTGCTCGCATCAATGAATCGAATGCAGCGGCGTTTTATTTAACGAGTAGAAAACTGCTAAATGTCACAAAGAATATATGCCTCGTATTTTTTGGTGTTATACTTATTCAATCCATTAGGGTAGCATTAGGGTGGGCGGATACTTTAGGTATTTGGTTTCTACCAGTGTTTTTAATTGCCACGATTGCTCCATCTATATTTGCCTTGATTAAGTTTAGGCGAATTCAATAGTTCAACTTATCCTTTTCGGATAGGTTGTTTTTTTATTTCTGACCAATAAGAACTAAAGGAAATTGATAAAAAGATCATTTTAATAGGTATGGTCACAGGCGAAATGGATTTACTGTTTGTAATATATATAAAAGGATAAGAAGGTGAAAAATAGTGAGCAAGTTTAATAAAAAAGGTTTTTGTTTGCCTGGAGGTTATCGGTATTGCGGTCCAGGTTGTAGCGGTCCGGGCAAGCCTATTAATTATGTGGATTCATGCTGTCAGCAACATGATGCATGCATTGATCGGTATGGCCATTGCTATCAATGTGACCAAATGTTAATTGATTGTGTAAATCGAAAGAAATATACATCCAGACATGAAGGGGCGACAGCTAGAGTAATTGATGCAGCGATGCGTTTTCGCATATTTTGGGGATAATTTAGATAGCTAGAGGGAAGGGAACGACTATTCCTTCCTCTAGCTATTTTTTATATTAGGGAATATTTAGTAGGAGAATAGCAAAACTTAGACACAAGAATGGTAATTTTTATAAAAGTAGGTGACGGAATGGTCAATCGAAGTAAAATGACATCTACAGAAATAGGTGCACTGTGGATATCTTATCAAAAGAAAACATTGATATTAAGGGTTTTAGAACATTTTATAGAAGTGTCTGAGGATAAAAGAGCGAAAAAGCTTATGAAAGGTTTATGGTCTGAGTTAGATCCGAATGTCGATCGTATTGAAAAGATGTTTAAAGATGAAGGTGCTGTCATACCTCAAGGTTTTACTAAAGCCGATGTAAACCTACAAGCGCCTAAACTTTTCGGGGAGGGGTTTGATATTCTCTTGTGTATGATTTTAAAGGAAATCAGCATGGGGCTGTATACCCTTCATATAGCAACGTCCTATCGAAATGATATTATTGATTTATATCGTGAGATGACAAATATCACGCAGAAATATTATCAAAAGTTTTTAAATTATGCGGTGGATGAGGGATATTACCCATTACCTAATTTTATTAATGTTCCTACAACAGTCGACTTTGTCTCAGATATGAATTATATAAAAGGTTATCGTTTATTTGGTGATAAAAGAGAAATTAATACGATTGAGTTTAGTTATTTATATCAGTCAATCCAAACGAATACTATTGGTATGGAGCTCATGACGGGATTCGCCCAAACGGCGGAACATACAGAAGTGAAAGAGTACCTTATTAAAGGGAAAGAGCTTAGCAAGGATATCTTGGAGGGAACATATGACATTTTAATAAAGGATGATATTAGAGTACCGACAATTAAAGGGTTATCGCTTACTAAGTCTAACATTCCACCGTTTTCGGATAAATTAATGGTGTATTTAACTTTTTTATTAAGTAATTTTGGTCTTGGTAGTCAGGGGTTTGGTGCAGGTTTTAGTATAAGAGATGACATCAATGTCAAATTAGGTTTATATGTAAAAGATATCATGTTATTTATTAGAGAAAATATAAAAATTATGATCGAAAATGGATGGTTAGAAGAGCCACCAAGAATGAGTATGAATAATTTAAAAGAATAAATTTTGGTTGGAAAGTCTGTTTCATCATGAAGCACTTTCCTTTTTTTATTTCTGAAATAAAGATTGCGATTATTCGGGAATTAGATTAACATCAAATTAGATGATTATCTAATTAATTAAGGGGGGGAAGAGAATGATTTCTATATTAAAAGAAGAGAAAGACTATGCGCGCTTATTTTTTGCGGGTGTTCTCAATGGAATAGGTGATCGGTTTAGTCAAGTTGCGTTATTAGCACTGTTATTGCAAGTAACAGGATCGGGTCTTGCTGTTGGTCTTGCTTTAGCGATAAGGGTCATTCCATTTTTGTTCTTTGGCCCATTAGGGGGGATGATGGCAGACCGTTTTTCACGGAGAACCATATTAGTTTGTACAGATTTAGGACGTATTCTGTTTGCTTTGTCGTTTGTGTTTGTAAATGATGCTTCATCTGTCTGGATTGTTTATCTGTCGAGTTTTTTCTTGGCTGCAGGCGAAGCCATCTATGCACCAACGAGGAAGTCTGCGATACCATTGATTGTTAAAGAAAAAAACATGATTAAAGTTAATAGCCTTGAACAAGTAATGGTTGGAGTGGTTCTGATTGGAGGATCGTTTTCAGGAGGAGTGGTCACTTCTTTATTCGGTGCTAATTTCACCTTTTTGGTAAATGGTGTTTCCTTTTTAATTGCTGCTGTTTTGTTATCAAAATTGCGGGTCTTAGATATAGAAAGAACAGGGAAATCAGTGTCCAGAAATAAGGAGAAATCTTCATTTTTTATAGTTAAGGATATTATTTTTTCTTCCAGTTTATTATGTATCATTTTTCTATCAGAACTGTTAATTCCTCTATTTAATGGCATTGATAATGTGTTATTAAGCGTGTATGCAGTTCAAGAATTTCATTTAGGAGATGTTGGTGTCGGCATATTCTATGGTTCATTAGGAATCGGTTTAATGCTAAGCTTTCCTGTAGCAGAGAAGCTAAAAAATCATCTAATGAGAATCGCTTTAATTGCGCTTGTTTGCCAAGGATTTTGTCTCATTTTATTAAGCCAGTCACAACAAGTGTGGATGGCAATTGTTTTTTTAATAATGGCCGCGTTTTTCTCTGGATTAGGCAACACCTGCTTTGATACGATGCTAATGAGAGAGACACCTAAAGAAAAGAGTGGACTTATATTTGGTCTATTTACAACGATTTCTAATACAATGATAGGTATCTCGATGTTTTTAGCTGGGCTTGCCACGGTATGGATGCCTAATCGCTTGCTTGGATTATTAGGTGGGATGGGTTTTATTCTTTCTAGTATTCTCCTATTTTCAATTTATTATTTCATCCAAAACAAGAAGAAGGAAAATAGGCCTGGCAATATAATATAGAGTTTAAGAAAGAGGTGTTTATTTTGAACTTTATTGAGACCATCGTTCCGTTTGCACAGAAAATAGCTAAACAATATCACATATTGCCGTCACTTGTGATCGCACAAGCGATGCATGAATCTAATCATGGGAAAAGTAAATTGGCCATAGAAGGTAAGAATTTGTTCGGTATAAAAGGGGAGTATAACGGACAGTCGGTAAAGATGCTGACGAAGGAATTTATTGATGGACAAATGGTTACGACGGAAGCGGTATTTAGAAAGTATCCTTCATGGGAGGAATCAATTGAGGACTTAGCTAAGCTTTATAAGAATGGTGTATCTTGGGATCGAAATAAATACCTTGCTATTATAGAAGAAAAGGATTATAAAAAAGCTGCAGAGCAGGTACAGTTATCAGGTTACGCAACAGATCCTGATTATAGCAAAAAAATCATTCGTACCATTGAGACCTATCAATTACTACAATATGATACCAACCCTAAATATCATTTATCAACAGATAAAAAAGGTTATGTAACAGTGGAAGAGGCAAAGAAAGAGATTAGGGAAAAATCCCTGTTAAAGGCAGGAAGTTACTATATTTTTAAAAAGGTTGGAGAAATACTCAATCTATCAAAAGTGGAAGGTACGCCAGGGGCTTGGGTGAATCTCAATCAATTAGAGGAAGTGGCGTTTAGCTATACAGTCAAATCTGGCGATACGCTTTCGAAAATAGCAGCTATGCATGATACAAGTATCAGTAGCTTGCAAAAAATCAATCATATACTTAATCCTCACTTGATTACGATTGGACAAATAATCAAGACAGGGGAAAAACATTACTATTACACCGTTCAGCAAGGTGATACAGTCACAACTATCATAAAGAGATTTAAACTAACGGCGCAACAGTTACAAGAATGGAACCATTTGAAAGATATCAATGTGATTTCAGTTGGACAAAAGTTACGAGTGAAATAATCGGAGGTGCAATCAAGTAATGGTGAGAGCAGTGATGTTTGATTTAGACGGAACTCTTCATAATCGAGAGGCATCTATTTTATCGTTTATTGAGAATCAGCAAGAGAGACTCTTTCCACATTTAGATAAGACATTATATGCAGAGGGGTTCATTGATTTAGATCAAGGCGGCTATGTTTGGAAAGATAAAGTGTATCAACAGATGATAGAAGAGTTTTCTATATTAAACTTTTCTTGGCAAGAATTACTGCAGGATTATTTAACTCACTTTCCTTTACATGCCGAACTGTATCCTCAGGCAATCACAGGGCTTAAAAGGTTGAAAAAAAAGGGCATGAAAATGGCCATCATTTCGAATGGGTACAGTAAGTTTCAGCGAGAAGTAATTAAGTCATTGCAGATAGAAACATTTTTTGATGAAATCGTTATTTCAGAAGAGGTTGGTGTAAAGAAACCACATCCTTATATCTTTGAACATACTCTTTCAAGACTTGGCGTATCAGCAGATGAGACAATATATGTAGGGGACCATTTCAAAAATGATATCGTTGCTGCTGTTGGAGTGGGGATATATACGATATGGAAACAGCCCCGCCCTGCCTTTACGACAATAGGGGAAGAGCATGTTTCCGATTTATCAGAAGCATTTGCAGCTATTATGAAAAAGGTAAATACTGAATGGTGTCAGGACCAAATCTTGTAGATAGATGCGGTCTTTTTATTTTAGCCAGATTGGTTTCGGCAAAGGGATATTTTTAAACGTTTTGCGAGAGAGAGAAGGAGAAAAGCCAAAAAAATTGAATGTGAGTAGTATCAAGATTCATTTAAAAAAGGGGGTACCTAATGTTATATCATCAAAACGAAAATAAAATCGAGACGAACCAATTAATGCTTCGTCTGTTGAATGAGGCCGATATACCAGAGGTTGTTAAACTATGTAACAATTATAATCTTTATAAAAGTACTTTAAATCTCCCCTATCCCTATTCAACTGAACATGCTCTGATTTGGATGAAAAATCATCTTAGTCATTTCAATCAAGATAAGCGGTTTGAGTTGGCAATAACGGATAAAATGACTGGCAAGTTATACGGCGCAATTGTACTCTCGCATCATCAACAGTTCAATCATGGAGAACTTGCTTATTGGATTGGAGAAGAATATTGGGGGAATGGCTATGCTACAGAGGCTGCTAAAGCATTAATTGAGTTTGCCTTTAGCGCAAAAAATTACAATAAAGTGTTTGCACGCTCATTCGAATCAAATCCAGCTTCAATGAGAGTGATTGAAAAGACCGGTATGAAGAAAGAAGGCGTGTTGAAACAACATGTAAGAAAAGACGGAAAATATATAGATCTCGTATGTTATGGCATTCTTAAACAAGAAGCTGAAGTTTTGAGTTGAATGGAATATGTAGATTTGTAAGTGGGCAAAGTCCCTTACTATTTATAAAAATCAATGGAGGGTTCAATAAGAACAAAAGAAAGGGCAACCTTAAGAAGTATTGGTAAATGCATAAAATGCGAATAATAATACCAAAGGCGTTCTAAAAAAGGCAAAAAATAAATAACCCGAAACGAGTTTCGGGTTATTCTCATCTATATGAGGTTATTTCTCTACAGATACAGAGATATGGTTAAAGGTGTTGACATCAAAGAGGCCAAGGTCTGTTAGTTTTAGTGATGGAATAACAGGTAGTGCAAGGAAGCTTAATGTTAAGAATGGATTAAATGTATGGTTAGCTCCGATTTTAACCAATGCTTGATTGATTTCCACTAGCATCTTATTCACTTTCTCATATGGTTCATGTGACATGAGACCGGCGATTGGCAAGTTTAATTGAGCAAGCACTTTTCCTTTATCGACAACTACAAGTCCTCCTTGCATGTCACGGATTGCATTGGCAGCGACTGCCATATCCTTATCCGTTGTACCCGCAAGAATTACGTTATGGGAATCATGGGCTACCGTTGTTGCGATGGCGCCCGATTGTAGTCCGAGCCCTTTTAAGACGCCAAGTCCAATGTTGCCAGTATGATGATGACGTTCCATGACAGCAATTTTTAAATGATCTTTCTCAATAGAGGCGATGAAATGATCGTGTTCATTTTTCTGAACGGCTTCAATCACATGATCAGTCACTATGCTGTTCGGAATTACTTCAATAATATGTGCCTTTTCTCCGACAATGTCTAAATGAAACGATTCTTCAGTAATGAAAGGTAGGTGTACGGTATTAGTGAGATGAGAAAATTCTTTTTGCTCTAATTCTTTAGGAAAAGCAGTTAATTCTCCTTCACTAAAAACACATTGTCCATTTTTATAAACAGATTGAATCTCAATTTGCTCAAGATCGTCTAATAAAACAAAATCAGCTTTATATCCTGGAGCGATGGCACCTTGTTCCTTAAGCCCGAAGCACTCGGCAGTATTAAGAGAGCCCATTTGAATCGCTGTAATTGGATCCAGCCCTTTCTGAATCGCTTTCCGAATCATATAGTCAATACTACCTTCGCTAATAATATCATCAAGGTGGCGGTCATCTGTAACAAACAGAAATCTCCGTGCATTTTTCTCATTAACAATTGGTAGGATCCGACATAATTCTTTTGCTGCTGTACCTTCGCGAATCATGACATACATCCCTTTTTGCAATCGTTCTTTTGCTTCTTTTGCAGTAGTTGCTTCGTGATCGGTTCGGATCCCAGCTGTCATATATACATCTAATTGTTTGCCTTTTAGCCCTGCCGCGTGCCCATCAACTTTTTTTCCTCTTTCGTGAGCTTCGAGAATCTTAGTCAATAAGTCGTGATCACCTTTCATCACACCGGGATAATTCATGACTTCTGCTAAACCAATCACTCTCTCATATTCATAAAAAGGAGATAGGTCGTTTGCGGTTAATGTAGCACCTGCATGTTCAAAAGGTGTTGCTGGTACACAAGAGGGTAGCATAAAATAAGCATCAAATGGAATATCATCAGATGCATGAAGCATAAACTCGATCCCTTTTCCACCAACGACATTAGCAATCTCATGTGGATCACAAATGACAGCTGTAATCCCATGCTGCAAGAGGATTTTTGAAAACTCAACAGGGGTTACCATGGAGGATTCTATATGTACATGTCCATCTATAAAAGAAGGGGCTAAAAAACGGTTTTGAGCGTCAACTGTTTCTATTCCTTTATAGTCACCAATTCCAACAATATATCCATCTGTGATGGCCACATCTCCAGAAATAATTTCACTTGAAAACACATCAACGATTTGCGCATTTTTGATGACAAGGTCTGCAGGTGACTTACCTGAAGCTACTTCAATTCGTTTTTTCATCTTTTCCATTAAGGCTCCTCCTCCAAAAGTGGCTCCGTTCAATTTCGATTTTTTAATATTTATTGTACCATTAAGTAGTTGGTTCACTTATGACATTGTTAATTGTTCTTACAACAATAAGTGAGAAAGCTTAAACTATTTAGGTCATTATACTAGTGTTCTTAAACTAAGAAAAATAAAAGAGAATTTCGACTCTTTATAAAGATGATAGTTAAGGTTGGAACCAAATAATGTAAATACACTCTTATATAAGATATGATGTTAGTTGCTTTTTAATCAATAAAGGTGGTAGTCACTCGATGATTATTTATGAAAAACAGTTGAAAGAAATGTTAGAACAAAATGAGGAAATGATTCGTTTATTATATTGTTTATCGGATTTAGATCTACCCTTTGATTATTATGTAGCTGCGGGATGTGTGGCGAATACCGTGTGGAATCGATTATCTGGCAACGCAATCGATTATGGCATATCAGATGTCGATCTTGTTTACTATGACAAGGAAAACCAATTGAGCGAAAAGGAGTTTCAGCGAATATTAAGTGGTATGCTCAAGTCGTTTCCATATCAATTAGATATAAAGAATCAAGCGAATGTCCATTTATGGTACGAGGAAAAATTTGGCTTTGCAATTCCTGCTTATACAAGTGTAAAAGAGGCAATTGCGAGCTGGCCAACAACAGCTACTGCGGTGGGGGTGAAAATGGAGAAAAATAAAAAGATGACTGTATATGCCCCTTATCATTTAGATGACCTGTTTAGCATGAAGGTTGTACCGAATAAAGTAATCGTCACGAAGGAGATATATGAGTGTAAGGCAAGGAAATGGAAAGCGAAATGGCCCCATCTTGTCGTATATAATTGGTGAGGTCGGGGATGGGTAAACATGCCCCGGCCCCGTTACCTTAATCAAATCTACGTTTCTTATAAATGACGATGGTGAGTAGGAAGGAAACGGCTACCCACAAAAATAAAATGAACAAATTCATGAGGATATCAGCCGCCCCTTTACCGTCACTTAAACCAAACCAAATCTGGTTTAATTGTTCATTAGGTAACAACTCGATTATATTGATTAATGTAGCATTCTCAACCATTGGTTTGAACATGGAGCTCATGCCGAATATAACTAATACAGGCATACCGATAATGCTTGTTTCCATGACTGTTCGTGATAGCAGACCAAGAATCGTTCCTGTTGCAAGGTAAAACACTAAGCCTAATAAAATGCTAAGAGAAAAAAGTAGAAGGGATGGGACTGCGTATCCTGAAAAAATAATTGATCCGATAATAACAAGGATGGTCATCAGTCCAGACAATGCGCTTTTTCCAATCAAGATTTCTAATGTACTGGCAGGAGATAATAACAAGCCCCTCAAAGTATTTTTCTCTTTTTCTTCTGCAACCATCGCAGCTTGGATAAAGGCACCAGCAATAATCAGTGCGAGATTAATTGGATAAGTAGAAAGGACGGTTGTTGCTTCATTCATTCGACCTAACATTGCGGCAAAAACTAATGGAATCGCTAAGGTGAAAAGAATATATGAATTTCTTTGTAAATCTTTCCAATCCTTAATAAATATCGCGTTGACACGTTTAAATGAAAAGATCATAATAATTTCCTCCCCGTTAAT
This sequence comes from Cytobacillus sp. FSL K6-0265, assembly GCF_038003465.1. Taxonomy (NCBI): domain Bacteria; kingdom Bacillati; phylum Bacillota; class Bacilli; order Caryophanales; family Bacillaceae; genus Cytobacillus; species Cytobacillus sp. FSL K6-0265. The sequence continues at coordinate 398,619 of NZ_JBBOPE010000001.1, forward strand.
TTTACAAATACATCACCAAGTGTTGGCTCATCTGAATGAATGGATACGATTTCTCCGTCTTTCATATAGTTATATATTTCTTTTGCACCTGCTTCATCTTTTTGCACAACTACTTTACGGTTGTCTCGCAATAATAGGGAGATGGAAGAAGTGCTTTGTTGTGTTTTAATATTCTCTGGCGTATCCATTAAGCTGACTTCACCATTATGTAAGAATGCCACTCGATCACAAATGGTCTCTGCTTCTTGCATATCATGGGTGGTTAAAAATATTGTTGTTCCTTCTTGGTTTAGCTTTTTAAGTCCTTGGTGGATATGCATCGTGTTAACAGGATCCAAGGCGGAAGTAGGCTCATCTAAAAAGAGTAATTCCGGTTGATGAAGCATGGCTCTAGCTAATGTCACTCGTTGCTTCATTCCTTTTGACAGTTTTTGCACGATTTTTTGACTTTCTTCTATTAAATTTACCGTCGCCAGCACTTCAGCGATTCTTTTTTTCTCTACTTCATATAAATCACAATATAATGCGAGATTATCATATATACTAAGCCTTTCGTATAAGCCACTATTATCAGTTAATATACCAATTCTCTTCATATAAGTAGGATCTTTTAGTTTAGCAATTGGCTCTCCGAATACTTTGACTTCTCCAGCGGTTGCATGGAGTTGAGCAGTTAGGATTTTGATTGTTGTTGTTTTACCCGAACCACTCGGTCCTAAGAAACCAATTGTTTCTCCTTTTTTTACTTGAAAACTTACTTTCTTTAAGGCTAGTTGATTTTGAAAAGACTTTTCAAGGTCTCTTACTTCGATGACATTTTCCATTTAATAGGCCCCTTTTCGCGTTTTGCATTTCTTGTCTCCATATTAGCTGTGAAAAGGGATAAATACAGTAATATTAAGGTGAAAAGAGCCTATATTTAGATGAATGGAAGCCATTTAGCGGTGAATGGAGCAAGGAAAGTAGGTGAAAATAGGGTGTCATTCGTTGTTAGGCTCAAGGTGGTAAACAACTTATATGCCCATAATCTCTTTCAACTCATTTAATTTTCCTTTTGATAATGGAATCGAACTCTTTTTTGCGTCATCGAGAATGAGGCTATAACTATTTCTCGTCCAAGTAATGACTTCTCTCACTTTCTGCAAATTAACAATATAAGAACGATGACAGCGGAAGAATCCAAAAGGATGCAGTCTTTCAAATAATGTATTGAGCGTAAGGGCACAAGGAAAACTTTCACCATTTACATGTAAATGGGAAATGCCGTCATTACTCTCAACGTAAACAATTTCAGTCGGATCAAAAAGAATGATTTTGTCATCCACTTTTGCAGGGATTTTTTCAAGACGCAATGGATTGTTCATGTTTTGGATCTTTTCTGAAGAAGGTGAACCGGCTTCTTCGATAGGCAATATCTCTTGTTGCGGCTGTAATTCTTCCTTTTCGATATCTTGGTGACCGTTCTCTTCATCCATGACCTCGATTTTTTTTAGGCCGTGCTCATTTAAACGATACACAGTATCCGTCATTGATAGTGCACTTTCGTAATTGTTAGTAATGATTAGTGCCACTTTACCCTGTTTTTTATGGTCTTCTAATACTTTCTGTAGTGTGATTTTACTTTCTATATCAATGTTTTGGTCTGGTTCTTCCAAAATAAGCAAATCTGGTTGATGGAGGATTGCCCTTCCTAAATGCAGCCTTTTCTTTTCAGAAAAAGTAAGTTTACTAATCTTCGTATTGACCTTGTCTATTAAGTTTATCTTTTGTAATAAAGTATCTATTTCTATATTGACGTCATGTAGGTTCTTATAAAAGGTTAGAAATTCTCGGGGAGTTAACCGGTCGTAGAGGGCATCGTCTAGTAGAGAGAGCCCAATTCTATTAGATAAGCTTTTGAAATGCTTATTTAACTCTGTATCTTCCAATAATATTTGTCCATTTGAAATGTGGTTCTTTCCGATCATCATCATGATGAGATGTTTGCCCACATCGTTATGACATTGGAGTGCGACAATTTCATTTCTATGTAAAGTTAAATCGAATTTAGGGAAAATAATTGTATTTCCGATTGTTTTTTCAAGTTGATTCATCTGCAATAGCTTCATGTCGACACCTCATGGTAGATTAGTATGGTTTACATTGACTCTACGATTTCCGTTAAAACAAGCATAAACGATTTGAAGAGGAGGGTGATGAATGTCGTATTTCTAAATAGTTAAATATACCTTAATTGGATTTTACAGGATTTTATAACTGATTAAAAGTGGGAATAGTAAAATGATGAGGCTTTATATGAAAAAAGAAGGAGGTTGGGACATAAGTATTCTAGCTAATGATTTATCCGAATGATTAGAAGTCTAGCATCTAATCATTCGGTTTTTTTGAGTGATTTGAACCCTTATATGAAAAGAATAGTGAAATGGAGCGGAAGACACTCGACTCCTGCGGGAAATAGAGGGAAAGCTGAGATCCCACAGGCAATGCCTTAGGAGGCTCAGCCCCTCCCCGCGGTATGACTGTAGCGCAATGGAACGGACTTTTTTTAAAATGATGTTTTAAGATCAATTTGTTATTGTTCTTTTTTTGAGGTTAGCTCATTTAGTTATGTCCCGCCTCGTTCTTTGACTTATTGCCATTTCTTTTTCTGTTGTAGAAGTTGCTGGAATTCCTTTTCTAGCTCCTCTGTTGGCTCGATACTTAATCGTGATAGGACTTCTGTTATTTTTGTTTCGATGAGTAAACGTTCTTCCTCATGATTATCCCTCTTCACCTCTGGTACAAATGATTCATAAGTTTCGTGATTGCCTCTGAATACTTCAATTTGTTTATTTTTAATAATCAGTAACCTGTTTGCTACCTTATTCGTCAGACGGCGATCATGAGAGACGAAGAGGATGGTTCCCTTATATTGCAATAATAGTTCTTCTAATGCTTCTACAGCTTCAATATCGAGAAAATTTGTCGGCTCATCTAGCACTAATGTATTCACTTCACTCACAAGGATTTTGGCTAATGCGACTTTCACTCGTTCGCCGCCACTAAGAAGTGCTACTTTTTTATATACATCGTCTCGGAAAAAGCGTAGCCTCGCAAGTATTGTACGAATAATCGTTTCTTCTTGAATAGAGGTTTCTTTAACATTTTCTATAATCGTTTTATCCTTTTGCAGGATATCTAAGTTTTGACTAAAATAGCCAATTTTTAAAGAAGGAGAGACAGTCAATTCTTGCCCTTGCAAAATCTTTTTAATCAAGGTTGTCTTTCCAGAGCCATTAGGGCCAATAATCGCCCATTTTTCTCCTCCGCGAATTTGAAAAGAGGCGGGTTCGAAAAGCAGGTGATCATCTATTTTTCCTTTTAGGTTTTCCGCTCTAATAATAATTCGGTTCTTCGTATTTTTTTCATTAGGTAAGGTCATTTGTAAAGCCGGGAGGTCCTTTATTTTTTCTACTTTCTCAAGCTTTTCCAATCTTGTTTCAATTGATTTAGCCGTTTGTTGCAGCTTTTTTTGTTTTTTAGCAAAGTAAGGCTTTGATCCCGTGATCCGTGCTTCAGAAGAACTTAAATTTTTTGGTTTTTTAGTTGCTCTTTCTGCCTTCTTAGCCTTCAAGGTGAGGGCATTTTCTAATTGTGCTTTTTTCTGTTCATATTGTTCGTAAGCTTGCTGTTTCTCTTTTAATGCTAATTCTTTTTGCTGCTTATATTGCGAGTAATTACCAGAATAAATCTTTATTTTCTCCTCATCAATTTCCCAAATTTTTGTACACACACGATCAAGAAAAGTTCGGTCATGCGAGACTAGAATAAGAGCACCTTGCCAATGCTTAAGAATCTTTTCTAACCATTCAATATGTGAAGTATCCAGATGAGTCGTTGGTTCATCTGCAAGTAATATTTCCGGGTTTTTAGCTAGTGCTTCTTTTATATATTGTTGCGTTGTTTCTCCACCACTTTTGTATTGATCATCGTGTTTTAATTGTGGTAATAATTCCATTGTGCCGTTGCGGGTGATTTGACCATCTTCGGCAGCCATTTTTCCTACAAGTGTATCTAAAATTGTCGTCTTTCCCGTTCCGTTCCGACCGATTAAACCAATACGATCGTTTTGGTGTACAGTTAGTCTCTCGGCAGTAGCTAATAGCCGGTCACCTACAGTGATTTTCAAGTCAGTGGCTTCTAATAATAGCATATGGATCTTCTCCTCTCGTTTTAGGGAGACAGATTCTCGAAAAAAAATGCCCCCTATTTCTTCAGAATAGGAGGCATAAAGGTACACAAAAAAAGTGGGAGAAATCCCGCGGGTAACCTTATGAAGTGCAATCCTATTCTGAAAACATTGTTTGAAAGCATAGCAAAATAAAGCGTTCCTTTACTCATTACCTTCAATTGTTTGTTTTCGATAAATAGGATTCTTACTTCATTGACTTAGAGTCACCCTTTCGCATTTAATAATATTATCATACTTAAATGGATAGAAATTGTCAAAGTTATGTGTTTTAATGTTTGTTGAAAAGGGAATAAAATAAGTTAGATTTTATTGATCCATTCATGTCTTAATTTAAAATAGTTATTTTCACTCATGCACTTTCGGTTTTATCTTGTCTTTTTTAATGGAAAATATAGCAAAAAAACCAGGTGTAATATACTATGATACTATCAACTATTTTGATGTGGGGTGACCGGCAATGGAAAAGGTCTTACAGGATAAAGAAAAAATGAACCTTTTATTAAAAGGTGTCCAGACTTCAATTGGACAGCTAATTCCCATGAATCATGAATTAGTGAGCAGGTCTGAGCTAGAAGGTTCATTCCTTGTTCGATATGGGGTATTCATCGGTTTTTCAGGGGACATATCCGGTAAATTGTTCATTGGTGGTGATCGTTCACTTTTTTCGTTGCTGGGAGAATCTATGTTTGGAGTGGAATTAGAAGGTGAAATGTTAACATCTTTCAGTGGAGAACTAGGGAATATGATTGCTGGTGGTTCAGTATCAGCCATTGAAGGGAAGGGAATAGAAGTAGATATTACCTCCCCGACAATATTGGATGGTCATAGCTTTATATCAGGGTATACGAAAGGGTATATTCTTACATATAACTTACCAGATCATGTGGAACTTTTTGTCCATGTTTTAATTGATTAACTATTGTTGATACGATAAGTATTCATATTCATCTAATGGAGTGGCTTTAATGACTTCCTGCTCGTCGTTTCTATAAACCTCGAATTGTTGATATTTTTCAACAATGACATCATCTTTATAAACCGTGTCCACTAATTGCAGTTCTAACGTAGGGACTAACCCATCAAGTTCCGTTTCATCAACGGTTTGACTTACTTCTTCGCTGTCATTATTCTCATTAATAACCGGAAAATAGGGATACTTACTTTCTCTTTCGTTCTCATGGTGGAGGATTGAATTAGGGGATTCGGCTAAGGAAACAAAGCAAATAATGATGGCTACTCCAACTAGATAAACAACTTTATTCATCATTTCTCCTCCTTAAATAGTCTCCTATCTTAGCTTATGCATGTCCTATTAATGATAGAACGTTAATAAAGTCATTGCCTATTTATAGAGGGCATAACAAAAAAAGGGCTATTCATTAGTAGAATGCCCCTTTTTATTGCACTTATAGGTGCTGAGGTAAAAACTTCACACAAACTGGTTCAGGGACAGAAACATTTTGTTGCAATAATTGAAGGTACCCTGATTCAGTGTCTCGTTTAAATAGTGTTAGATTATTTGATCGTTCATTGGCTGCAATTAAGTATTCTTCTGTTGGGTCTAATACAAAGTCACGTGGCCAATCTCCATATGTCGATGCATGAGCAACAAAGGTTAAATGCAAACGGTCTTCTGCAACTGCAAATATCGCAATTGAATTATGGCCTCTGTTACCAGCGTATAAAAATTTGCCGTCTTGAGAAAGATGGATGGCGCTGCCTTGGTTGTTTGCTGAAAAATCCTCAGGTATCGTCTTATAATAAGAAGCTTCTTTCAATTCTCCTTTCTCGGCGTCATATTGAAGTGTAATGATTTCTGAGCTAAGTTCAGTCATGCAGTAGGCCCATTTCCCATTGGGATGAAAGGTGATATGTCTTGGCCCAGAGCCTGGCTGTGTGGCTAAAGTAAAATGGGTGGTGAGTTGATCCCCATCTCTATGATATAGAATGATTTCATCTGCTCCTAAATCGACGGCGACGACATACTTCTCATCCGGTGTGAGTCCAGCAAAATGAGTATGTGGTTTTTCTTGGCGCTCATGTGGTCCCGAACCATGAATTTCTTTTGTAGTTAGAAGGTTTTTAATTTCCCCGTTTTGTAGTCCATAATAGTCAACCGTTCCTTTATGATAATTGGCACTCAATAAGTATTGACTCTTTTGATCTAAACTTACATGACAAGGCGAGGCACCTGGTGAAAGATGTTTATTTAATAAAGTGAGCCCATGATGTCTGTTGTTTAACTCATAAGCGGCGACACCGCCTAAATCTCCTTCTTTCATTACAGCGTATAGATGTGATTGATTCGAACTGACCGTTAAATAAGTTGGGTTTTCAAGTTTTGCAGCAAGTTCGATATTTTTAATTTGATTATCCTCTAATTGGAATGAGTAAATGCCTTGGCTATCCTTTTTCGTATAGGTACCAACATAGCCCGTGTAAGTAGTTGGTGTCATAAGTATTCCTCCATCATTTTATGTATAGCCTTACTGTATCATATTTGCACATGAGATTGAAAAGCAGACATAAGGAAAAAATGTTGTTGGAAAGGGAGGGATCGAGTTAAAGGTATGGGAAGGGGAAAGTAGAAAAAAGTAATAGATTGTATCCCAAACAACCTGATTTTAAGATTTGTATGTTTTTTGAATTTTTAACAAATACATTTGCTTTTACTTGTTAAAGAATGTTATCCTTTTACATTATATTGACAGGAGGCCGCGGAAGAATTATGTCACTTGAAAGTGTTAAAGCTCACTTAGAAAAATACGGTAGAGATAAAGATATATTGGAGTTTGATACGCCGAGTGCAACTGTTGATCAAGCTGCCGAAGCAATTGGTGTTATTCCAGCGAAAATTGCTAAAACTCTCTCTTTTAGAGGTGAGGGAGAAAAAGCTCTACTAGTTGTTGCTGCAGGTGATGCAAGAATAGATAATAAGAAATTTCGTCATACATTTGGAATGAAAGCGAGAATGCTCTCAGCTGAAGAAGTGCTTGACCATACAGGGCATATGGTAGGCGGTGTCTGTCCATTTGGATTGGCAAAAGAAATGAATATCTTTCTTGATGCATCCCTAAAGCGTTTTGAAATGGTGTATCCAGCATGTGGTAGCATAAACTCAGCAATTGAACTAACTTGTGAGGAATTATATCAATATGCAGGGGCAAAACAATGGGTGGATGTAACAAAAGATTGGCATGGTGAGGCTCGAGAACAAACTGCGGCTACAACGGAAAATTGATTGTATATGATGTAATGGGAGACGGAGAGGTACTTGCCTAACAAAGGTTGGTACTTTTTTTATGTAGAAAAGAATTCGAATGATGAAGTGATGCCTCCATTGGAGAATCTTAACAATTCGCAAAGTTAATAAGGTGAAAAATAGTTTTATTTCTTTTTTTAGATAAAAAGACCTAAATTTACTTCGTGTTCTTATGTTACTATAGTACTATTCGTGTTGTGTGAACGGGTTTAGTCATGAATGAAACGTATCTTATTTTCTAGATTAATAGTAAGATAAAGGTGTATATATGCAAAAGGGGTTGCATTTATGGGAGTTGTTGTCACTGGAATGGGATTGATTGGCCCAAACATTACATCAATCAAAGATTTTTCAAATATATTAAAAGATAAAAAAACGATATTAAATAGAGAAGAATTTAAAGGTGAGCACATTTTTACTGGCAGAGTAAAAGGGGATGAAATGAGCTACCCGTATTTAAATGCGCATAAATTACCAAAGTCAGCGCAAATGCTCCTACATGCAACAGATCGGGCAATAGAAATGGCGCAGATTCAACCGAGAGATTATGCAACTGCTATCATTGTTGGCTCTTCTGGTGGTGTAATAACAGAGGTTTTTAACCATTCAATAAAGTTACACAAAGGGAAAAGGATGAGTCCGTATGCCATTGGGAATATGAATGGCCATACATTGGCGAACTGTTTAAGTACTTTCTTGCAAATTGAAGGTCCAACCTTTTCTTTAGCAAATAGTTGTACATCTAGTTTAGACGCCATTCATATGGCTAAAATCCTTCTGCAGGCAAATGAGGTAGATGTGTGTATTGTCGGTGGGGTAGACTCTACCATTAACGATTTAGTATTGTCTGGTTTTCTGCCACTGAAAATTATGCAAACGGGAGAGACATTCATGGGTCCCTTTTCAACAGGCGAGGGTTTTGCTATGTCTGAAGGTGCAGGGGTATTAGTATTGGAATCAGAGGAAGTTGCGGTTAAACGAGAAAAAGAGATAATAGGGTATTTAACGGAATCTAGTATGTTCCAATCCGCTTATTCCTCTTACATTGCTGATCCAGAAGGTCGGGCAATGGTTAAGGCTGTAGAAAGAACGATTAAGAAAGGGATGCCGACTTATATTAATAGTCAGGCGTTAGGATCCCAATTAAACGATGATATTGAGGCAATGGTTTATGGAGAGTTTTTTGTAGATAAAGGCGTGCCGATTACTTCTATAAAGGGGAATGTTGGTCATGCGATGGGAGCATCGGGCATGTTTCAAGTAATGGCCGGTTTAATTAGTATACAGGATCAGTTTATTCCGCCAACCGTCAGAGTAGATGTTGGTAAGTATGAGCAGCTTCCGGTTGTTGATGAAGTGATGCATTGCCCAGTGGAACAAGTACTTGTTACTTCACAAGGCTATGGTGGAAACAATCATGCTGCCCTTTTCTCTAAGGTAAGGATGACATAAGATGGAGTTTGTTTTATTATTAACTGTTTCTTTCATCCCCTTATTTATTTCTGTATCGATCTTATTCTATTCTAAAACCTCCTTAACAAAAGCTTTGTCCATTTTCCTCTTACTATTGTCGTTTTGGCAAATGGATATTGCCTTTCTTTATGCTGAACAGTTTCTGTCTTTACAAGTGATTGATTTGTTGTTCCGGATTTTAAGGATGGGTCCGATTTTCATTATGCCAACGATGTATTATTTTTCTTACTATTTAGTAAAAGAAAATCCTTTTTTGCATCGATTTGGGATAATGTTTAATAAATCGGGCATGTGTTTAGTTATGATGATTAGTATCATTACGTATTTGATAAACTTTACTTCACTTGGAGTCGAATCTTACAGATTTGTTGAAGCGGGGGACATTTCACCTGCCCATTGGATTCCTATTTATGGTCCTTTGAATTTTACGTTTATCATTAATGTTTTACTTGTTTTTATTAATTGGTTTTTCCTGTTTATTGTCACATTACATTTAAAAGGTGTTTATTATAGAAGCTTTTACTTACAATTAGTCATAGCAGCAATGATTATTTTTATTAATGGTGTTATTAGTGGTTTTTCTTTTGCTCCGCTTTATTTCTCTAGTTTTAACTCAATCATTGCAGCCTTAATTTTATTTTTAGGTTTTTTTCAAATGCAATCGCAAAGAATTCGCAATATCAATATTGAGTTAATTAAACAGAGTGAGCTATTAGAAGAAATCATGGATATTAATCCCAATTATTTGCTTGTTACGGGTAGTGATCAGCGAATTGTGAAGGTGAATCGCTCCTTTTGTCAATTATTTAATGAGAGAGAACATACTTTATTAGGGAAAAAAATATCTACACTTATACACTTTTTGCCAATGATTGCATATGGGTTTGAACAACCTTACCGCTATACAGATTATAAAGGAAAAAATTATTATATTCAGTGGGGAATGAAGCAGCTATATCAAAATTCTGGTCAATCGTTCACCATCTTTTTTGGTAATGATGTAACAGAGCAGAAGAAGAATGAGCAGTTGCTTCTTTCATCAGAGAAAATGAAAGTCATTGGTGAAATGGCTGCGGGTGTAGCGCATGAAATAAGAAATCCATTAACAACGATTCGTGGTTTCATACAATTGTTAAGAGAAAGAAACCCTGACTCGACCTATGAGAGAATTCTTATTGAAGAAATTGATCGGATTAATCAAGTATTAAAAGAATTACTAATTTTAGGGAAGCCTGAAGCTAAATCTGATGAACTAGCTTCTGTTGAACCATTTGATGCAGTTGATGAAGTGAAGAATATTAACCTTCTATTCAATGCCATGGCGACAGAGGAAGGGAAGAAAATCCAACTTACTAACAAATTAATGCAAAAGCAAAATATAATGATGGATAAATCTCATTTCAAACAAGTTATGATTAATATTATTAAAAATAGTTTGGAAGCCATTCGTGAAGGTGGTAAGGTTAAAATTGTTTTAGATGAGCACAAAGAGTATATCCGTATTCGCGTCATGGATAATGGAGAAGGAATCTCTAAAGAAAGATTAGCTAGGATTGGCGAACCGTATTTCACAAGTAAAGAAAAAGGAAACGGCATTGGCTTAACGATTTGTTTTAAAATAATGAGCGAAAATAAAGGGAAAATGTTTGTAAAAAGTAAAGAAAGATATGGAACAGTTGTAACAATGCTTTATAAAGCAAACTAAAAAATCCGAGGGCAAATGGAGGTAGTTGAATATCCTTTGTCTTCGGTTAGAAGCTTTTAGAAATTGACATTTCCATAAAATCACTTTAAAATGAATGATATTCAGTCATATTTAAGGAGTTTGATAATGGATAAAAAAGAGCGTATTGTACATGCAGCAATTGAAGTTTTTCAAGAAAAGGGTATAGAAAAAACTAAAATTGCAGATATTGTCAAACTAGCAGGTATTGCTCAAGGGACATATTATTTGTATTTCCCATCGAAACTTTCTGTTATGCCGGCAATTGCAGAAGTGATGGTAGAAAAATTAATTGCCAGAGTACATCATGAAGTAAATAGTGAAGCGATATTTGTTGATCGATTAAAGCAACTGGTGGATAGCATCTTTTTATATACGAGTGAGTATCGAGAAGTGCTTGCTTTAGTATATGCTGGCCTTGCTTCTAGCGAACATATTCGTCAATGGGAGACGGTTTACCAACCATTTTACGAGTGGATTAGTCATTTTTTGCAGACGGCTAAAGAAGAAGGAGTCGTACGTTCCAATCTTAACATAGAAAGTACAGCAAAGATTTTGATTGGATTAGTGGAATCGGCAGCGGAGCAAATTTACTTGTATGATCACACAGATGAAGACAAAGCAAAGCAACAAAAAGAAGAAGTGCTAACCTTTTTAAAATGCGGTTTAGGATATCAACCTTCTGCTAATTAACTTATGATTTTTGGAATCTAAAAAAATCTCACCAGTGGTGGGTTTTTGATTAAAAAATGACTGAAATTCAGTCAGTTGGAGATGAGAAAGATGAATCAATCTTGGGTTTATGTTATTTTAACGTGTTTATTTGAACTAGTTTGGGTTTTTGGCTTTAATACAGCGTATCTTTGGTGGCATTGGGTCCTTGTAGTCGCTGTGATTTTATTAGATTTTCACTGTTTATCAAAAGCATGTGAGAATCTACCAACTGGCACCGTTTATGCTATTTTTGCCGGAGTTGGTACTGTAGGGACGTCTTTAATGGATGTTTTTCTCTTCAATGGAGAAATGGGGTTAGCGAAAATAGTCTTTATTTTATTCATTTTAGTTGGTGTTATCGGTTTGAAGCTAGCTGATAATCAAATAGAAGAACATAGTAGGGAGGATCAAGTAGCATGATGGGCTGGATTCTTGTGCTTTTAGCAGCAATAAGTGAAATTACTGGTGTCATTGGGTTAAAAAAATATAGTGAACAAAAAACAATTCGGAATGCTGTCATATATATGGGCGGATTTGGAATATCCTTTGCGCTACTGTATGCCTCCTTTCAATATTTACAAGTGAGTATTGCTTATACGGTATGGATTGGGATTGGTACAGCAGGGGCTGTTTTACTTAGTATGTTCCTATTCGGCGAACCAAAAAGTAAAAAACGTATCATCAGTGTATTGTTTATCATTGTCGGCGTCATTGGTTTGAAGGCGACTTCATAATATCGGTGCAAGGAGGAGGAAAGGGATTTGGGGATTATAACCCTTTGGGTGCGCATATAAAAATGCGCACCCAAAGGAGTAATGACTGTGCGGGGGAAATTCTATAAGCAACTTTTCCCCTTTTTTCGCCTTTATTTTACTAACCAATGTAAGTGAAGCCAGAGTGAAATAATTTGATCCATTGTATGTCTACAAACGATTATCTTTATGGTTAACCACTGATCGATCATATAAAGCAACGCGAAAGCCGATGATAATGGATAATAAGATAACAATAAACGGCGCATAAAAAATAATAAATGAACTCATCTAAAATGATCTCCCTTCTTAAACATGACTATCATTTCGCCCTTCTACATACTCCTTATTAAATAAGAAAAGCCGCAATAAAAGATAGAGCGATGGTAGTAGCAAACCTAAACCGGCTATAAAGGCAATGATTAAAGCGATTGCCATAGCTTCATTTGTGAAACTATCAAATATTGATAAATGGGGATACAGTAGATACGGATAATGTGAAATACCATAAGCAAAGAAGGCAAGGTAATATTGTCCGCATAATAAAGTGAATGCAAGTCCATAATTTTTTCTCTTATATATGAGGATAAACGTCCCTATGAAAAATAGTACAGACAATGCAAACATCCACCATAAATCAAAAAGTCGTTCAAAATGCTCTGGGTTGTGGAACTTTAACTCAACGATGATCCCAATTGCTGTAATGAGGGAGGGTATGGCCCATATTAATGCATATTTCCTCAATAAAGTAGTTGCCTCTTCGTCCTTGGCATAATGGGCATACCATGTTAAGAAAACAGCTGAGATATAAAGAACTGCCGTGATACTGAGTACAACAATGCTCCAGGTTAGTGGGCTTGTGAACAGGGAGGCTATATCCAACACAGGTCCATTTTGTTCGATTGAAATAAAGCCGCCTTCAGAGATGGTAAAGACAATCGAAAGCGAGGCCGGTATCAATAAGCCAGATAATCCATAAACGTATGTATACCTCTTAGGCATACGCTTTCCATATGTTGAAAAAGCATAATAAGAACCACGAATCGCTAATAAAATGGTGGCTAAGCTAATCGGCACTAACAGAGTGGTCCCATAATAATAAGCTGTTTGTGGAAAAAACCCAACGATACCGACAAAGAAAAAGACGAGAAATACATTGGTGACTTCCCATACCGGGGATAAGTAACGTTGAATAATTTTATTTAAAATATGTTGATTGCCTCTATATAAGCTGTAGGCATTAAAAAATCCTGCGCCAAAATCAATAGAGGCAACAATCACGTAACCGAACAAAAACAGCCAAAGTACAAAAATACCGATTATCTCAAGAGTCAAAAGTGTCACCGCCTTTTTCTATTTTTCGATCAGCTAATTCTTGTTCAACCGTGTTTCTTTTGAACATACTTGTGAGTACGTAAATACTTCCTGCACCGAGCAAGAGATATAAACAGGCAAACAGAACAAGCATCCAGCCTACATGTTCATTGCTCGTTGCCGCTTCAGCTGTTCGCATTAATCCATGGAGAATCCAAGGCTGTCTACCTACTTCTGTGAACCACCACCCCACTTCAATGGCGATCATTGAAAGTGGTCCGGAAAGCACCATTGTCCATAAAAACCATTTGGCATGGATAAAGGACCAATTCCTCATCAGCCCAATAATATACAGTAGGGCAATGAAAATAAGGAGCATACCTAAAGTCACCATAATATCGAATAAATAATGAATATATAAAGGTGGCGTAACATCTTCATCAAACTGATCCAAACCGATGACTTCGGCAAATGGATTGCTGTGTGCAAGTATACTTAAAGCGTAAGGAATACGAATCGCATACTTAATCTCTTCACCATCTAATACACCATACAGAATAAGAGGCGCATTTTCTTCTGTTTCAAAATGCCACTCGGCAGCGGCAAGCTTCTCCGGTTGATATTCTGCTAAATATTTTCCAGCGAAATCACCTAAAAGGACGGTGGTGATGGAGAAAACGAGTGCGAGTTTTAAAGTTAGATAAAGTGCTTTTTTATGATAGAGATGGGTTGAACCTCTAAGCATACGATAAGCAGCAATACTAGCAAGTATAAACGCTGAAGTCATATATGCCGTACTTAAAACATGTGCCACCTTTGTCGGCATAGCTGGATTAAACATGGCTAGCAATGGAGAAATATTAACAAGCTGTCCATTGACAATATCAAACCCTTGTGGTGAATTCATAAAGGCATTGACCACAGTAATAAACACTGCCGAAAATGAAGCACCTAAAGCAACAGGGATTAGCAATAGTAAATGTTTTTTTTGATTTTCAAATCGATCCCATGTATATAAGTAAATACCAAGAAAGATCGCCTCAAAGAAGAAAGCAAATACTTCCATAAATAATGGAAGAGCAATAATATGTCCTACTAGTTCCATAAAGCGTGGCCAAAGAAGAGAAAGCTGCAAGCCGATAGCAGTTCCTGTTACAACGCCAACTGCTACGGTAATGACGAATCCTCTTGCCCAGCGACGAGCCAGTAATATGTAATGATCATCTTGCTTTTTAATTCCGATCCATTGGGCAATCATAATCATTAGTGGGATTCCTACACCAATAGTTGCGTAAATGATATGGAAAGTTAATGTTAACTCTGTCAAAGCACGGCTAAATAAAACACTTTGTTCACTAGCCAATTGAATCCCTTCTTTCGTTATTTTCTTTTATATTTAGTGGAATAAGCGCCCTAGGATGGATAAGCCGAGAATAAAGGCGATTGAAAAGGCTAAGAAAATAAGCTTTGTCTCCTGTTTTTTATACATTTTTGTCTCCTCCTTTATTTCAAACTAAGTTTGCCCATAATATGGGATATTATTAAGAATCAGACAGAAACTTTGTTATAAAGGATGAGAATAATTAAGTTATAATAGAAGTAACTGTTTTTAGGGGTAAATTTTTCGTTAGAAAGGGATGATAGGAAATTTATTCTATCTATGTATCAATTTGAAAAAGTAAAGAGGAGATTATGATGGAAACAAAAAGTAAAAAGAAAAGTAAACAAAATATATTAAAAATGGTGATGAGATGTCTGATTGTCATTATAGGTGGTTTTATCGCTGCTTATGGACTAGAGGCGGTCTTGATTCCTAATAATGTATCAGATGGAGGCGTTACGGGTATCAGTATTGTAGGTTCGCAACTATTTGATATCCCATTAGGTGTTTTAATCGCAATTCTTAATATACCTTTTGTTTGGTTAGGTTATAAACAAATTGGTAAAACATTTGCCATTTATTCAATTATTGGTATTGCTTCTTTAGCTGCAGGTACAAGCCTTATGCATCATATACCAGTCATTATTCAAGGTGATACACTCCTTGTCACAGTTGTAGGTGGGATTATTCTTGGTTTTGGTATGGGGTTAGCTTTACGTAATGGTGGGGCACTTGATGGCATCGACATGCTTGCTGTGCTACTTTCACGAAAACTCCCATTCGGAACAAGTGATTTAATTCTATTCCTGAATTTGTTTGTCTTTATTATTGTTTCTACTGTATTTGGTCTGCAGGGCGCGTTCTTATCTGCGATTGCTTATTTTATTGCAAGTAAAGTGATACATATTGTTGAAGAAGGTTTAAGTGGTTCGAAAACATTTAAGATCATTACAATAGAACCAGTCACTATGGTAGAAACCATTCGCGACCGTCTTGGACGTAGTGCAACGTACAAAGAAGCGTATGGCGGTTATTCACATGAAAAGTTCATCGAAATTACTTGTGTCATTAACCGTTTAGAGGAAAGCAAAATGAAAGAAATCATTTCGGAAATTGATGAAGAGGCATTCGTCACTGTTTACGATGTAGCAGAAGTTAAAGGTGGAAGTTTTAGGAAAACGAACATTCACTAATTCATTTTTTTTTACTCATCCTTAACCAAACTTGACCGTTTGGGGGGATGAGTTTTTTCGTTTTAGAAATAAAATAAAAGAAATTTCAGTGAAAAAGTACCCTACATAAATGAGAATTCTTAATATGAACGGATCTTCTATATAGAGTATGACAATTTATATCGTATTTAAGTAATTGATTAAGAGAAGGCTAGTTGATTATAACGCTTTTAATTAACGGAAAATTATAAAAACATTACGCTGTTTATGCAGGGAATGAAAGGGTAAAAGGGAAAATAGTAGATAGGTAAATAAAGGATTAAGGGGGGCTCATCGTGACAGAGAAGTTTGAGGTCACAGTTAATGGCGAAGCAACCAGTGTGAGTAATCAGAAGTCGGTCATGCAACTATTAAATACAGAGAATATAGACATACCATCACTTTGTTATCATCCTAGTTTAGGAGCTATTGGAACTTGTGACACTTGTATTGTGAAAGTAAATGGCGAATATGTTCGTTCGTGCTCTACGACCATACGGCCAAATGATGAAATTGAAACAGTAGGTGAGGATATCCATGAAGCACAGATCATCGCCATGGATCGGATTCTGGGTAATCATGAATTATATTGCACAGTTTGTGACTTTAACAACGGTAATTGCGAAATACATAATACCGTCAAAGAAATGAAGATTTCTCATCAAGAGACTGATCATACACCAAAAGATGCAGAGGTACAAAGAAATGCGTTTTATCGCTATGATCCTGATCAATGTATCCTTTGCGGTAGATGTGTCGAAGCATGTCAAAACTTACAAGTGAATGAAACGTTAACAATTGATTGGGATTTAAAACGACCACGAGTAATCTGGGACAAGGATTCACCGATTGAAGAATCATCATGTGTAAACTGTGGTCATTGTTCAACTGTTTGCCCTTGTAATGCCATGATGGAAGTAGGGATGGAAGGAGAAGCCGGATTCTTAACCGGTGTGAAACAACAATCTCTTCGTCCGATGATTGAACTAACGAAGAATATTGAAACAGGTTATGATTCCCTTTTAACCATTTCAGATATTGAAGCAACTATGCGAGAAGAAAGAATCAAAAAGAATAAGACAGTCTGTACATATTGTGGTGTTGGCTGTTCGTTTGATGTGTGGACAAAAGGAAGGCAAATATTAAAAGTAGAACCACAGGAAGAAGCACCAGCAAATGGTGTGTCAACTTGTGTGAAAGGCAAATTCGGGTGGGATTTTGTTAATAGTGAAGAACGATTGACCAAGCCATTAATAAGAGATGAAGAAGGTTTCAGAGAAGTGGAATGGGAGGAAGCGCTTACTTTTATTCGCTCAAAAATGACTGATATAAAAACGAATCATGGTCCTGATTCATTAGCTTTTGTTTCCTCTTCTAAATGTACAAATGAAGAGTCCTATTTAATGCAAAAGTTAGCGAGAGCTGTCATCGGGACAAATAATGTGGATAATTGTTCACGTTATTGCCAATCTCCAGCAACAAAAGGACTTTGGAGAACAGTAGGTTACGGAGGCGATTCCGGTAGTATTAGTGATATTGCCCAAGCCGAATTGATCATTTCTATTGGCTCCAATACAGCAGAATCCCATCCTGTTTTGGCGACAAGAGTAAAACGAGCGCAAAAATTAAACGGTCAAAGAGTGATTGTGGCTGATATACGGAAGCATGAATTAGCTGAACGAGCAGACCTTTTCGTTCAACCTGCTCCGGGCAGCGACCTCGTTTGGCTTTCAGCAGTCACAAAATATATAGTCGATCAAGGCTGGCATGATGAAGCGTTCTTAGCTGCGCACGTCAATGATGTAGAAGTTTTCTTCGAAAGTTTAACGCCTTATACATTATCATATGCTTCTGAAGTGACGCACTTATCAGAAGAAGAGCTCATCTCAATCGCTGAACGAATCCATGAAGCAAAAACAACATCTATCCTTTGGGCGATGGGTGTGACACAACATGGTGGAGGCAGTGACACAAGTACAGCTATCTCTAATTTGCTCCTTGTAACAGGGAATTATATGAAACCAGGTGCAGGTGCTTATCCACTTAGAGGTCATAATAATGTGCAAGGAACAAGTGATTTTGGCAGTATGCCAGATCGTTTCCCTGGTTATCAATTTGTAACCGATGAAAATGTAAGACAACGTTTTGAGAAGCATTGGGGTGTAGACCTCCCTAGTGAGCCGGGGTTAAATAATCAAGAGATGGTTGAAGCCATCCATGAAGGGAAATTAAAGGCTTTATATATAAAAGGCGAAGATATGGGTATTGTTGATACGAATATAAATCATGTACAAGCAGCTTTTGAAAAACTAGATTTATTTATTGTGCAAGATATCTTTTTCTCTAAAACATGCCAATATGCGGATGTTGTCTTACCAGCAAGCCCTAGTTTGGAGAAAGAAGGAACATTTACCAATACTGAAAGAAGAATTCAACGGTTATATAGAGTAATGGAACCGTTAGGTGATTCTAAGCCAGATTGGGAAATTATTATGGCTATTGCTAATCAACTAGGTGGAAATTGGAACTATAAACATCCCAGTGAGATTATGGATGAAGTCGCCTCCCTTACCCCGTTAATGGCTGGAGTCAATTATGATCGTTTAGAAGGCTATAAAAGTTTACAATGGCCAGTAGCAGCAGATGGCAAAGATACTCCTCTTTTGTTCACAGATGGATTTCCACTTCCAGGTGGGAAAGCTATTCTCCATCCAGTGAAATGGACACAACCGCTCGCTTTCACGGGAGAATATGATATTCATGTCAACAATGGTCGACTGCTAGAACATTTTCATGAAGGCAATATGACTTACAAGTCTAAAGCAATTTCCGGTAAAACACCTAATGTCTTTCTGGAGGTGTCCGACCAATTGGCAGCAGAAAGAGGGATCAAAGATGGCACGAAGGTCAGGTTAACTTCTCCATATGGCAGTGTGAAAGTAAGCTGTCTCGTCACTGATCGAGTTAAAGGTAAGCAAGTTTATCTACCAATGAATACATCTGGAGAAGGCGCTATTAACTATTTAACTAGTTCGCATACAGATAAAGATACAGATACACCTGCATATAAAGAGATCTCAGCAAAGCTTGAGGTGATAGAAGAAGATGGCGAATCTCCACTACCACGAAAGAATCATCGTTTCGGCACACCTCAGCCGCAAGTAGGTGTGAATGTTGAAGGGAAATGGCGGAGAAGTGACTATATTTTCCCTGGAGATCTTGTGAGGGAGAGGAGGAGGAACCATGGCTAAAGCAACAACTGTCATTCGTAAAATAGAAGTGTCGCCTGAAGAACAGAGGAAGAAGGAATTAAAGGAATTAGAAGATAGTATTGTAAATAACCGCCAAGCAATCATTGATTCTATTCATGTAATACAAAGAATCCACGAAAAAGGCATCCTTCATATCGTTGAAAGTATGCTTGGGCAGAGTGACAAAATTCTCGACCGTGTCGTCTTATCACTGGATCATCCTGAAGTGACAGGATCAATTAAAAATGCGTTCCTTCTTCTTGAAGTCTTGGGAAAAATGGATTTAAAGGAATGGGAACCGATGATTGATAAAGTAAATACTGCACTCACCCGCATGGTAGAAGTTCAACAATCAGATAAGGAAAAAAAGGAGGGTACCATGCTATCTATGCTAAGGGACACAGAGGTGAGGGAAGGGATGAGTATTTTACTTGCTTTTGTGAAGGGACTTGGTTCAAAAAGTGAGGGTAAGGAAGAGAAAGAGGTAGAGAAAGGCAAACAAAATTCCGAGAGCCGCAAGTTTAATAAGAATTGGCTCTTGTTTATAGGTGGAGCAGCAGTGATGTCTATCCCGTTATTTATAAAAAGAAAATAAAAAAATTAAATTCCGGCCGTTGCGCCGGGATTTTTTTGGAGAAAATAGTGATGATGCCTCTGCTAAGAATAAAATGACCACAAGATGACTCAAAAACCACCTATGTGGGCAAAAGGCATTGCCCACATAAGTGATTTCCGATGAAAAGACCCCTATAGATATGCTATATGGGGATTTTGTCATTCTTATTCAGCTGGCAACCATTCTTGCGACCACTTCTCTATTTCGCGTAAAACGGGCTCTAAGGCCATTCCTTGGTCTGTTAGCGAATACTCTATTCTTACGGGCGTTTCTGGGTACACCTCTCGTTTAACAATACCTTGTTGTTCAAGGTCCTTTAATCTTTCGGACAAAACTCTACCGCTAATGCCCATCGAAGACTCTAATGTACAAAAGCGTTTAGGTCCTGTTAATAGTTGGTAGATTACTAGACCAGTCCAACGCTGGCTCATGATACTCATGGCTTTTTCGAATCGAGGACATATCAGTGCTTGATTCAAAATGGTCACCCCTATTCGATGATTTCCTTATATTATTACAATACATGATTATTGTACTTGACACAAGTAGTTAACAAAAATATAATTACTTACATAAAGTAACTAGCATAACGAAAAGACAAGTAAAGGGGTCGATGCAAATGAATAAGTTTCATGCAGAGCCAAATATTTACGCACAAAAAATAGATCTTAAAGTAACAGATTTACAAACATCACTAAAATTCTATCAAGATATATTAGGTTTCCAAGTATTGCATCAAAGCAAGCATGAAGTGTCTTTATCAGCTGATGGGAATCAAACTTTAGTGCAATTACATGCGCCAGAAGGTTTGCAGAAAAAAGAGCTGAGAAGAACAGGGTTATATCATTTTGCTATCTTGCTTCCAACGAGAAATGATTTAGCCAAGATCATTCGCCACTTTATTAAAGTGAATTATCCTTTACAAGGGGCGTCAGATCATGATGTGAGTGAAGCCCTTTATTTAGCTGACCCAGACGGAAATGGCATTGAAATTTACGCTGATCGCCCAAAAACGTCTTGGGACTGGAGGGGCGAAGAAGTTGTAATGGGCACCAATGCCTTAGATGTTCAAAGTATTATGAGTGAATGGGACGGTAATGAGTGGAGTGGTATGCCGAAAGAAACAATTATGGGGCATATTCATTTACATGTAAATAATATAGAAGAAGCAAAGACTTTTTACTGTGATGGTTTAGGGTTTGAAGTAGTTACTCATTATGGTAATCAAGCATTGTTTATTTCTACTGGGAAGTACCATCATCATATTGGCTTAAATATTTGGAACGGAACCATGGCTGTAGCACCTTCAGCCAATAGTGTTGGGATGGCTTTCTATACGCTCGTTTTCCCGAAAAATAAGCTTGAACAGGCTGTTGAAAGACTGCAAGCGATGAATATTGAGGTCGTGAAGCAAGCGGACAGTTATATGGTGAGTGACCCTGCTGGAAATAATATTAAGTTAGTCGTTGAATAGAAAGGTGAACCTTATGGATGTTAACTACGATGTATGTATTGTTGGTGCCGGGCCTGGCGGCGCATTATTAGGATATTTATTAGCGAAAAATGGCATCAATGTCATCGTGCTAGAACGTAATGAAAATATGGATAAAGAATTCAGAGGAGAACATTTAAATCACTTAGGTGAAAATGTACTGAAAAAGTATCAATTGTTTGACCAAGTCAAACAATTAGGTATATTGCCGATGGAAGGTATAGAGTACTGGCGAAACGGGAGAATTCTTAGGACGGTTTCTCCGGCACCGGATGAAAGACATGTTGGCATTCATGTACCGCAAAAGCATTTATTATCCGTCTTATTAAAAGAATCTTTACAGTTCTCCACCTATCGACTATTAACAGGCACAAGGGCTACTGAATTGATGATGTCAGATGGGAAAGTTAAAGGGGTCAGAGCGAAAAGGAAAAATGGAGAAGAAATAACGATTCACTCCTCCATTGTTATTGGTTCAGATGGTAGGCATTCAACGATCAGAAAGCTTGCTAAAATTCCATTTGAAAAAATTGAACATGATTATGATTTACTTTGGGCAAAATTCCCCGCACCAAAAAACTGGCAACCCGTTATACGACAAGGCTTAGTAATGGATCATCAATTAGCGCTTTTTACACAAACGAATTCTTTCATTCAAGTGGGATGGAATATAGATAAAGGTGCTTTTGCAGAAATTAGGAAACAACCAGTGGAAACATATGTAGAAAAGTTAATTCAGGCATTTCCAGATTTACAACAATCTGTGTTAAAGTATATTCAATCGTGGCAGGATTTTATTTTACTAAATGTACAAAGTTGTCGTTGCCAAACTTGGGTCAAGGATGGCTTAGTATTAATGGGAGACGCAGCTCATACGATGAGTCCCACAGGTGCATTTGGCTTGAATAGTGCCTTGATTGATGCAGAAACATTATATCCAACGATAGTTAAAGCTTTAGCGGCAAACGATACAAGTGCAGCATGCTTAAATGAGTTTGAAAGATATAGAAGAACGGATATTGAATCACTACAATTAGAGCAACAAAAGATGGAGGCCTCATACAGAGAGCAGTTTGTCTCTGCCTGAGTCTTAGGGGGGAAAATAGATGAACCAAATTAATCTAGAAACAAGAGCAATTGAAATATTAGAAAAAAAGATTCAGAGAATTGATCGAGGTGATCGTTCTGTTTATTTAGTAGGACCGATACGCTTACCTGTAAACCTAGATGGAGAAACTGTGCATTTCAAATGGTATTGTTGGTTAGACAGTGCTGAAATGATGGAAGATACTAGCAAGGTAGTTGCTCACTTATCTTCTGCTAACCTTGCTGATTCACAGCAATCGAGTGTCCTTGTATACGGTGATTTTGAGGAAAGTGAAGATGCCTTGGTCCGTTTTCACTCGATTTGTCATACCGGAGATATTTTTGGTAGCAAACGGTGTGATTGCGGATATCAACTCAAACAATCTATGAAAATGATGGTGGCAAATGGTTCGGGAGCATTGTTTTACTTAGCTAATCATGAGGGAAGAGGGATAGGTTTATTTAGTAAGGCAATGGCTTATGTGCTGCAGGAAAATGGTTATGATACCGTCGAGGCAAATGAAGAGCTTGGCTTTGTGGATGACTCTCGTAAATATGATGAAGCAATTGCTGTATTACAACAATTGAGGAAGAAGCCTATTACATTAATCACGAATAATCCTAAAAAGCTAGATGCACTAACAGATGCAGGAGCCTTATTAGTTGGCCGTACACCGCTATGGGGGGATATCTCTGATTTTAATGAAAAGTATTTGCAGACAAAGGTATTAAAATCCGGGCATCTTCAGGCAGAAGAGGTGTCGAGAGATGAGTAATGATCAGTTTTACATGGAGTTAGCACTGCAAAATGCCAAAGCGATGAAGGGGCAAACAGATCCGAATCCGCTTGTAGGTGCCGTGATTGTTAATAACCAGCGGATTGTGGGTATCGGCGCACATATGAAAGCAGGCGAACCACATGCAGAAATTCATGCGCTCAATATGGCAGGCGATCAAGCAAGAGGAGCGACGATTTATGTCACTCTGGAACCTTGCTCTCATCATGGCCGAACGGGTCCATGCGCGGAGGCGCTTGTTCAAGCGGGGATTAAAAAATGTGTCATTGCTTCATTGGACCCCAACCCGATTGTAAGTGGGAATGGAGTAAAAATATTAGAAAAAGCAGGTATCGAAGTAGTAATTGGCGTTTGTGAACAAGCGGCTAGAGAGATAAATGAGGTATTTAATCATTATATAACTGCTGAGCGTCCATTTATTACATTGAAATCAGGTGTTTCATTGGATGGTAAAATTGCGACCCATACTGCTAGTAGTAAATGGATTACATCAGAAGAAGCAAGATTAGATGTACACCAGTTAAGAAGTAGCAATCAAGCGATTTTAGTTGGGATTGGAACGGTGTTACATGATGACCCAGCTTTAACGGCTAGAATACAAAATGGTAGAAATCCTATTAGACTTGTGTTAGATTCATCTTTACGTATCCCTATGGAAAGTCAGCTTGTTAATGATGGGTTAGCGCCAACATGGATTTTTACTGGTAATCACTATGATCATGAGAAGAAAGCACAGTTAGAAGAAAAGGGTATTCGTCTTTTCCATACATCAACAGAAAAAGTCAGCATCGTTGAAGTAATGACTATGTTAAAAGAAGAGCAGATTGCTTCTGTTCTAATTGAAGGTGGCGGAAATGTCAGTGCGTCCTTTTTAGAGGCTGGTTATATTGATAAAGTAGTCATTTATTTAGCGCCTAAGTTAGTTGGCGGAAAAGAGGCCCCAACCTTTTTAGAAGGTAATGGTGTAACTCTTATGAGTGATGCGATAGAATTAGAGCATGTAACGGTGACTCCTATTGGCAAAGACTTTAAGTTTGTTGGATATCCTACTAACAAATAAAGGACTGAAATGATGAGGTTTGGTTTTGATATTGATGATACTTTAATCGATTTAAGAGGACATGCATTAAGTATTTATAATCGGAAATTAAAGAAGGCCGTTGAACCGTCTGCACTTCAACAATTAAATACGCTTGAAATCCATTCATTATATGATTTGACTGATGACGAAGGTTTCAAAATGTGGAATCAACATCAAGAGGAAATCTTTTTTACGAATTGTAAGGCTTTTCCTGGTGCACTAGAACTTTTACAGAAACTGGCGGAAATGGGGCATGAAATCTTTTATATTACAGCAAGAGGTGCGGATTATTGCCAGCAAACGAAGGTTTGGATGAAGCAATTCGGTTTTCCAATTGAAGAAGGTCATTTTTTCTGTGGAATGAAGGATCACGAAAAAGTGAATATTATTAAAGACCTTCAGCTAGATTATTATGTCGACGATAAACCACAAATATTGCAAACACTTAAAGAGACAAAGGTTACATGTTTGTTAAAGGACCAATCATACAACCAAGCGGCTTGTGATTGGGAAAGAATAAAAGACTGGCAAGTGTACTTAAGAAATACCGACCAATAAAAAACTGACTCAGATTGTCGTATACGTACGACAATATAGAGTCAGTTTTTTTATTAGTGTAAGCATCACATGGGAATAAGGAAAGTGGTGGAAACTGATTGCGAAATATGATAGGTGCTTCGTATCATTAAAAATATCTTGATCCGACGCCGAGGCTTCAAGACGTTGGTTTTTTTGCATTGGCTAAAAAGTGATTGGTTTGATGAAAAAGTGGAGGGGAGTTTTGCGTAATTGGAAAATGAATTAATCGAAATCGTAGTATTACTTTGTGGAACAGATTAGCTCCCGCCATTAATGGGGAGATTCAGTACAGAAAAATCGTTCACAAAAGGGCTGTAACACAAGATAGGGACAACTCTTTGTGAATCAATTTTTCCTTGATGTTAGTAAAATACCTTTACTTCACTTTATCTACTAAAGGTTGTTCAGATGATTGAGTCATGGCGATGAATCCATTAACAATTAATATGTATATAGGGTAAAGCATGACACAAATAAGAATGATGGTACTGGTAACTGGGTTAGGTGCTTCGATTGTCATTGAAAACGGTAAGAATAGTGCAGTGATAAGCATCAAGATGGAAAAGAAAGGAATCCATGTTATGCTGGTAAAAAACCTTATTTTTTTATGGTGCAGCCATTTTGTAGTTAAATGAAAAATATAGGCAGTGCCTAATAGAAGAATAATCAAAATAAGTGTATTACTAATAATGATAACCATACTGACATTTATGCCTGTCCATCGACTGATTCTATTAACATTGCTCGAAAGTAGGATGGGGAAATAAGCGATGAGTGCATAAAATAGGCTCAGCAGATTCATTTTTTTAAATGTAGTCATGGGGATTCTTCCTTTCTGGAGTTTTACAATTACACTCGACAAAACCACTAAAGTTCCGCCAAAATAAGGATAAAGCGTAATAATAAGAAGGTGTATAGGATATGATGAATAATCAAATACAACAGTTATTAGCAAATGATCCACTTATTAAAAAGTTAGTAAAATATGAACCATTATTATGGTTGAATCAACAATATGATTCTACGATTCGTGGTTCTTTATCAATTGTCCATGTTGAAGACGCAATAAAACGTTTAGAAAGGTTTGCTCCATATATTGCGAAAGCTTTTCCTGAAACAAGCAAGCAGAAGGGTATCATTGAATCTCCTCTACTCACATTGTTCAATATGAAGGAAAAACATGTAAATGTCAAAGGAGACTTACTGCTAAAGGCAGATAATGAACTTCCTATATCTGGATCTATTAAAGCCAGAGGTGGGATATATGAAGTATTAAAGCATGCAGAACACCTTGCTTTATCTGAAGGGATTCTAAACCTTACTGATGATTATAGCAAATTATTTAATGAGCAGGCATTTTTTTCACAGTATAGTATAGCTGTTGGTTCTACAGGTAATCTTGGTTTAAGTATCGGCATAATGGGTGCCAAACTTGGTTTTCGCGTGTATGTACATATGTCGAGTGAGGCGAAAAAGTGGAAGAAGGATTTGTTGAAGCAAAAAGGTGTACAAGTCATCGAGCATACTTCAGATTTTAGCGCGGCCGTAGCTGAAGGGAGAAGACAAGCAGAGAGCAATCCGACCATGTATTTTATAGATGATGAACATTCTGAGCATCTTTTTCTTGGCTATGCAGTGGCTGCTTTTCGTCTGAAAAAACAGCTAGAAGAAAAGCAAATCAGCATTGGTCAAGATCATCCATTATTTGTCTACTTACCTTGTGGGGTAGGTGGGGGGCCAGGGGGCATTACCTTTGGTTTGAAGCAGGTCTTTGGTGAGCATGTGCATTGCTTCTTTGCTGAACCGACACACGCACCTGCTATGTTATTAGGTTTACGGACAGGCTTGCATGAGAAGATTTCAGTACAGGATATTGGAATCGAGTTGAAAACAGAGGCGGATGGACTTGCAGTTGGGCGCCCCTCTCAATTGGTTGGTCATATGTTAGAAAAAGCGATAAGTGGTGTTTATACTGTTTCGGACCGTGAGTTATATGAAATGATGCATTTTCTAAAGGATGAGGAGGATATGTTCTTGGAGCCTTCAGCCTTAGCGGGGTTTTTAGGTCCGAAAAAAATTCTTGAATCAAAGTACTCTGAACAAGTTGGTATCACTAATATGAGTGAAGCTACTCATCTCGTATGGGGGACAGGTGGTAGTATGGTCCCTGAAGAAATACAACGTCAATACTTACATTTCGCAAAAAAGCTGGGGGGAATAGACTAATGAATTTCACGAAAAAGTTATTTTATGATGATGCTTATATACAAACATTTACAACAAATATTTCGCAGGAAGGTAAAGATACAGAAGGTAGCTACGTCGTGTTAGAAGAAACGGCATTTTATCCAAGCGGTGGTGGGCAACCTGCTGATAAGGGATGGTTAAATGGTGTAGAGGTAATAAATGTTGAAGAAAAAGAGGGTGAGATTAGGCATTATTTGGCGCAGTTGTTAGACAAGGGAGAGAAAGTCGATGGTGAAATAAATTGGCACCGTCGCTTCGATCATATGCAGCAGCATGCAGGTCAGCATATTCTTTCAGCTGCATTTGCTGAAACGTTTCAATTTCAAACGATTAGCTTTCACTTAGGGAAAGAAATTGTTTCAATAGATTTGGATATTGAGGATGTAACGGATGAAGAACTCGAGCGGGTGGAAAATGTTGCGAATCAAATCATTCTTGAAAATAGAGCAATAGAGACAGTGTGGGTAGAGAAAGAAGATCTTTACAAGTATCCACTCCGCAAAGAAACATCGGTCTCTCAGCATATTCGCTTAGTGATTATTCCATCATTTGACTATAATGGCTGTGGCGGTACACATCCTTCTTCGACTGGTGAAGTAAGTGCGATTAAAATTCTCGGAACAGAGAGACATAAAAAGAAAACGCGAATTTACTTTGTTTGTGGTGGAAGGGTATTACAGCAATTGCATGAGAAAAATAATGTTTTGAAGGAAGCAACCAAGTTATTAAGTGCACCTGAGGAAGACGTAGCGCAAACAATTAAGAAGCTTTTATTGGATATGAAAAGCCTACAAAAGCAATTAGAAGGAAATAGAGAACAACTTTTGCAATTTGAAGCACATCAATTAATGACTACAGCAAAGGCAATCGATGACCGCTTGGTTGTTGGTAAGGTTTTTGTTGATCGTTCAATCAGTGAATTGCAATGGATGGCCAAATGGATGACAGCAGAGAAAGATAATAGTCTTATCGTGTTTATTAATGAAACGGAAACGAAGCTACAATGTATTTGTGCGAGTGGAACGCAAGTGGACTTTAGCATGAAGGAAATATGTAGCAAGTTGCTCCAAGAGATAAAAGGTAAAGGTGGCGGTAATCAAACTTTTGCTCAAGGTGGCGGGGAGCGCAGTATAGAGGGAAAAGTCCTGCTAGACAAGGCGCTTTCATATGTTATATAATCTAACATAAATAAGACGAAATTAAAAAAAATATTAAGAAAAATATTGAAAATTGATTGTCAAAGATAGGACGAATGGTTTACAATTCTAAGTAAGGGTCTTATGCATTACAATGAATGTTTATGTTCTTACATAAGCACCTCATGTAATATCCATACTGGCTAGGAGGAAGAATAATGTTTCCGCCAAATACCCTCTATATTATTGGAGAGAGTAAAACCTCTTCTAACAATGCAATTATGCAACAATACAATGGTTTTTTTATTGCCTTTGTGGTTGAGCGAGATTCTGGGAAGATTATTGATGCTGAATGCTCATCAACCATAAGTTTAACTTCAGCTTTCATCCAATCTATTTTCGTTGGGCAAAGTTTGTTGGAGTCGGACTTCTTATTAAATGAAATCGAAACGAGATATTTTGGATCATCGCAGAAAGCCATTATGGTTGCATATCGAAATGCACTTATTAAATATAACCAATTAAAAACGAAATAGCTGCTTTTTCTGTTTATCACAGTTAAAATCCAGCGACTAAAGGCTTCTTTCTTTATGCCTTAGTCGTTGGATTTTTTTTAGTTTCTAATGATGAACTTAAGGTATTTGTAAAATATTTTCAATTTTCTAATAAACATAAGCTGGAGGAGACCAAATGAAATTATATGTGTCAGTCGATATGGAAGGAATTACAGGACTTGCTGATTATACTCAAGTAGATTCAGCTAAAAACAACTATGAACGCGGTCGGAGAATTATGACTGATGAGGCGAACTATGTGATCACAGAGGCCTTCAATCAAGGTTTTGAAGAGGTGCTTGTGAATGATAGTCATTCAAAAATGAATAATTTGATGATTGAATACCTCCATCCAGATACAAGTTTGATCACAGGTGATGTGAAACCCTATTCAATGGTTGAAGGCTTAGATGAATCTTATGCTGGGGCAATTTTTGTCGGATATCATGCCCGCGCTTCCATGAAGGGTGTAATGTCGCATTCTATGTTTTTTAATGTGAGAAATATGTTTATTAATGATGTAGTCGTTGGAGAGTTGGGGTTCAATGCATATGTCGCTGGATACTACGGTGTCCCTGTCATTATGGTGGCTGGTGATGACCAAGCAGCGAAAGAAGCAGAAAGTTTGATTCCTCATATAACGACAGCGGTAGTGAAAGAAACGATTACCCGGTCAGCGGTGAAGTCCCTGACACCAGCAAAGGCGGAGATATTACTAAAAGAAAAGACAGTGCAAGCCATCGAAAATAAAGAAAGGGTAAAACCGCTTGTCCCGCCCGAAAACCCAGTACTTAAAATTGAATTTGCTAATTATGGTCAAGCAGAGTGGGCGGCCTTAATGCCTGGCACTTATTTAGAAGAGGGAACAACCATTGTCCAATTTCAAGCGAAAGACATCTTAGAGGCTTATCGTGCCATGCTTGTCATGACTGAATTAGCTTCGAGAACATCATATTGCTAAGGAGGTGTGTCTATGCTTAAGTACATTGGAAAACGACTCGGGGCGATGGTCATCACCTTATGGGTAATCATCACACTTACATTCTTTCTAATGCATGCTATACCGGGTTCGCCATTTAATAATGAACGTGCGACAAGTGAGGCAGTACAAAGAAACTTAGAAGCATTCTATCATTTAGATGAACCACTATATGTCCAGTATTTTTCTTATATCCAATCTGTCGTTACCTTTGATTTCGGCCCGTCGATTAAAAAGCCGGCGCAATCGGTTAATGATATGCTCGGTCGGGGCTTTCCTGTTTCTTTTGAATTAGGGATGGTGACCCTCATAGTTGCCGTTATATCTGGGATTACCCTCGGTGTGATTGCCGCTCTTAGGCATAATGGCTTTATAGATTACTTAGCCATGACTGTAGCTGTGTTAGGTATTTCCATTCCGAACTTTGTGATGGCAACCATGCTCATTCAGCAACTTGCTGTTAACCTTCCGATTTTCCCTGTTGCAACATGGTCGAGTCCGATGCATATGGTGCTACCGACTTTAGCGCTTGCAACTGGCCCGATGGCAATTATTGCCCGACTTACAAGATCCAGCATGCTAGAAGTGCTAACACAGGATTATATCCGTACAGCAAAAGCGAAAGGTCTGAAACCTGTGACGATTGTTTTCAGGCATGCATTACGGAATGCGCTTTTACCAGTAGTGACGGTGCTAGGTACATTGGCTGCTAGTATTCTTACAGGTACATTTGTGATTGAAAAGATATTTGCCATCCCGGGAATGGGGAAATATTTCGTTGAAAGTATCAATACGCGTGACTATCCAGTCATTATGGGGACTACCGTGTTTTACAGCTCCATATTAATCGTCATGTTATTTCTTGTCGACATTGCTTACGGCATATTAGACCCTAGAATTAAGCTTCATAAAAAGGAGGGGAACTGATGGAAACACAAAAGCAAACAAACGATACATATATGCAAGATATTCCAGATGATTGGTTTTCCCCAAAAGAAAAAGATGAAAGAAAAGCTGAAGCGGTTGTCAGACCGAGTCTTTCTTACTGGCAAGATGCATGGAAAAGGTTATTGAAGAATAAATTGGCTATGTCAGGGCTCGTTTTTCTTGTTCTTTTAACCATTATGTCTTTTGTGGGGCCGTTGATTTCCCCTCATAATGGATCGGAACAAATGCTAGCTAATCAAAACTTAGCACCATCTTCAGAATTTTGGTTCGGGACAGATGAACTGGGTAGAGATGTTTTTACTCGTGTGTGGGAAGGAGCCCAAGTTTCCTTATTTGTCGGTCTTGCTGCAGCACTTATTGACTTTGCCATCGGTGTTGCTTATGGCGGCATCGCTGGATATAAGGGTGGACGCACAGACAATGTAATGATGCGGATTGTTGAAGTATTATACGGTCTTCCTTATTTGTTAGTCGTGATTTTGATTAGTGTGGTCATGGGACCAGGATTATTCACCATCATTTTTGCCCTGTCGATAACAGGTTGGGTAGGAATGGCAAGAATTGTTCGTGGGCAAGTGCTTCAGGTGAAAAACTATGAATTTGTGATGGCATCGAAAACCTTTGGTACGAAAACAGGGAGGATCATTCGCAAAAACTTACTTCCGAATACAATGGGGCCGATAATCGTTCAGATGACTTTAACAGTTCCATCAGCTATTTTTGCTGAAGCCTTTCTTAGTTTCTTAGGCTTAGGGATTCAACCCCCACTAGCTAGTTGGGGTTCGATGGCTAATGATGCACTCACTTCCATATTAACTGGAGATTGGTGGAGACTGTTCTTCCCAGCGCTATTTATTAGTTTAACGATGTTTTCATTTAATGTGTTAGGTGATGGTTTGCAAGACGCTTTGGATCCTAAGTTAAGGAGGTAACAAACATGGAGAAAATACTTGAAGTGGAAGATCTGCATGTCACGTTTAAGACGTATGGCGGAGAAGTAAAAGCGGTAAGAGGTGTTACCTTCGACTTAAATAAAGGAGAAACATTAGCCATTGTTGGTGAATCAGGTTGTGGGAAAAGTGTGACCTCACAAAGTATTATGAGGCTCATCCCTTCACCACCAGGAAAGATTGCGTCTGGTGCGATTCGGTTTAAAAATAAAGATCTCGTGAATATCTCGGAAAAAGAAATGAGAACTGTACGCGGGAAGGATATTTCAATGATTTTCCAAGATCCGATGACGGCATTAAACCCGACATTAACTGTAGGAAAGCAACTAATAGAAGGGATTATACAACATGATGGCTCAACGAAAGAAAAGGCGAGAAAACGAGCACTGGATATGTTGAACCTCGTCGGTATTCCTGATGCAGAAATGCGTATGAAGAACTACCCTCATGAATTTAGTGGGGGGATGAGACAACGGCTGATGATTGCCATTGCCCTAGTATGCGAGCCGGAAATTCTTATTGCTGATGAACCAACAACAGCTTTGGATGTAACAATCCAAGCACAAATACTCGATTTATTTAAAGAAATACAAAAGAAGACGGATGTATCTATTATTTTGATTACACATGATTTAGGTGTTGTCGCCCAAGTAGCTGACCGCATTGCCGTGATGTATGCTGGTAAAATTGTTGAGGAAGGCACAAGGAGAGAAATTTTTTATCAACCCCAGCATCCTTATACGAAAGGGTTGTTGCAATCTGTGCCGCGACTCGATCTCATTGGTGGGGAGCTGGTTCCTATTTTAGGTTCACCACCCGATTTATTTTCACCACCGGTTGGTTGTCCATTTACAGCAAGATGTGATTTTGCTATGGAAGTATGTGATAAGGTCATTCCGCGTGAAAAGCAACTTTCCAATACACATAAGGTTGATTGTTGGTTGCAAGATGAAAGGGCACAAAAATTAAAAATGATGGTCAAGTAAGCAGTATGAATATTTATCAGCTGAAATGGCTGAAAATATATAATTTTATAAAGATGAAGGGGGAAATATGATGAAGAAGCTATTCTCACTTGTATTATTACTAGTTTTCACTCTTGTTCTATCTGCTTGTACAGCGAATGAGGAGGCAGGGAAGGAAAAAGACGGTGAAACAGGTGGAGGAGAAGAGGCGGAAGAAAAAGTATTGTATATGAATAATGAGCAAGAGCCCACTTCTTTTGACCCGCCAATTGGTTTTGATAATCTATCATGGGCAGGGTTAAATAATTTAATGGAAGGATTAACTAGATTAGGAGAGGATCATCAACCAGCGCCGGCTATAGCTGAGAAATGGGATGTTTCTGAAGATGGAACCACTTATACTTTCCATTTGAGAGATGATGCGAAATGGTCGAATGGCGATGATGTTACAGCTGGCGATTTTGTTTATGCTTGGAAAAGGCTATTAAATCCTGATACAGGTTCACCAGCAGCCTTTTTAGGTTATTTTATTGAAGGTGGAGAAGCCTTTAATAATGGTGATGGTTCAGCTGATGATGTCCAAGTGAAAGCAATCGATGAGAAAACTTTTGAAGTGAAATTAACGAGTCCTCAAGCTTATTTCTTAAGTGTGATTACAAACCCAGCGTTCTTCCCGATTAATGAAAAAGTAGCTGAAGAAAATCCAAAATGGTTCGCAGAAGCTGATTCATATGTTTCAAATGGTCCTTTCAAGTTAACAGAATGGCAGCATGATAGCCATTTTGTAATGGAGAAAAATGAGAATTACTGGGATGCAAGTAATGTGAAGTTAGACAAGGTACACTGGGCGATGGTAAATGATACAAATACAGAGTATCAAATGTACCAATCAGGTGAATTAGATGTCACACAAGATATACCTTCTGATTTAAGCGAACAATTATTTGCAGATGGAACAGCACAAATGACAGAACAGGCAGGGGACTATTTCTACCGTTTTAATGTCACGATGGAGCCTTTCCAAAATGAGAATATACGTAAAGCGTTTGTTATGGCTGTCAATCAAAAAGAAATTGTCGACTATATAACAAAAAGTGGCGAAGAACCTGCATATGGGTTTGTGGCATATGGATTTAAAGACCCATCAGGGAAAGATTTCCGCGAAGTGAATGGTAATTTAGTAGAAACAGATATAGAAAAAGCAAAAGAGTTGTTAGCTAAAGGAATGGAAGAGGAAGGTTATGATACTCTTCCTGAAATCACTTTAACATATAGTACTAGTGATGATCACAAAAAAATGGCAGAAGCGATCCAACAAATGCTTAAAGAAAACTTAGATGTGAATGTGAAATTGGCGAATATGGAATGGAATGTCTTTTCAGAAGAGCAAACAGCCCTTAAGTTTCAATTCTCTAGAAGTTCTTTCTTAGCTGACTATGCCGATCCCATTAACTTCCTAGAAAATTTCCAAACAGGACATTCTATGAACCGTACAGGTTGGTCTAATGAAGAATATGACAAATTGATTAAAGATGCTAAGAACGAAGCAAATGAAGAAAAGCGTTTTGCAATGATGTATGAAGCAGAGAAAATCCTTTTTGAAGAAATGCCGATTATGCCGATTCATTTCTACAATCAAGTGTATTTACAAAATGAAGATGTAACTGGTATTGTTCGCCATCCAGTAGGCTATATCGAATTGAAATGGGCAGATAAAAAGTAGTTTCATTAAGATATGATATTTTAAGGTTAGGTGAGCCCTTTCGGGGGTTCACTCTTCCCTTATAGTAAGGAAATGAAAGGTGAAAAAGCTCTTATACTTCGACAATATTTCCTGAGAAATAAATAGATTGATGTCTAGTTTTGCCTAATCACGCATGAAAGATTGCTTGTGTTGATATGTAGTAATGAAATAACCGAATACAGATACGCATATATTGAAGTAATGTCAATGAAAAGGATGTGGGGAAATGATCATCAAACCGGCTAGATTACGTATGGGGGATACAGTCGGAGTAATCGCACCTGCAAGCCCACCAAACCAAGAAAACTTAAAACGTTCATTTGCTTTTTTAGAGAAAGAATTAGGATTGAAAATAAAGCTCGGCCAGTCGCTCTTTGAGCAATACGGTTATTTAGCTGGACCGAATGAGAATAGATTAAAAGATTTACATACGATGTTTGCTGATAAGGAAGTCAAAGCCATTATCTGTGCAGGAGGTGGCTATGGAACAGCTAGAATTGCTGGTGATATTGATTATCATATGATCGCTGAAAATCCAAAGGTTTTCTGGGGCTATAGTGATATTACTTTTCTCCATACAGCTATTCGACAAAAGACAGGATTAGTTACTTTTCATGGACCGATGTTAGCATCAGATATCGGCTCAGAGCAAGAGGATCAAACGTTATCAAAGTCTTTTATGAAGCAAATAATGGAACCAGAAGATAGGATTTATCCGAAGACATTGGGGAGTCTTGAGACAATCGTTTCAGGAGTAGCAGAAGGTGACATTGTCGGTGGCAATCTGTGTTTGCTTACTAGCACAATAGGAACTGCATTTGAGATTGATACGAAGGATAAAATTATCTTAATCGAAGATATTCATGAAGAGCCGAGAGCGATTGACCGCATGCTGAATCAATTATATATGGCCGGGAAGCTCCAACAAGCAGCCGGATTCGTTATTGGGAATTTTAAGCATTGTACGCCTGAAAGAGAACAATCATTATCACTGGATGAAGTGTTAGATCACTATTTTAAACTTATCGGAAAGCCAACAGTTAAAGGCTTCATGATTGGTCATTGTACACCGCATTTCTCTTTACCGCTTGGTGTGCCTGCAAAACTTAATGCCGATACACAAGATTTAACGATTGAACATGGAGTTTTATAAAGGTGGATGTCAAATATGAAAATCAAAAGAATTGAGACACATCGCGTAGCTATACCACTCATAAAGCCATTTAAAACCGCGCTGCGCACAGTTTATACAGCTGATAGTGTCATTATCAAAATAATATGTGATAACGGAATAGTGGGTTGGGGAGAAGCGCCACCAACAGCTGTCATTACAGGTGATACGATGGGAAGTATTGAAGCGGCTATTAACGAAGTGATGGCACCGAATCTAATGAATAAGGATTTTTCCCAATATGAACAAATGCTTTCGACCGTCCAAACGGCAATAGTTGGTAATGCAAGTGCAAAGGCAGCAATCGATATGGCTATCTATGATTGCTTATCACAATTATGTAAGTTACCACTCTACCAATTTTTAGGTGGATATACGCATGAAATAGAAACCGATTATACAGTAAGTGTAAATGGCCCAGAGGAAATGGGAGAAGATGCTGTAAACTATGTGCAACAAGGGTTTGATGTATTAAAAATCAAGGTAGGAAAAGATAGTATTGCCACTGATATTGAGCGTATTAAAGAGGTGCGCCGTAGAATTGGTAATAAGATTAAGTTAAGACTAGATGCTAATCAAGGATGGGGCAAGAAGGAAGCCATTTTTGCTATTCGAAAACTGGAAGATTTAGATTTAGGCATTGAGTTAGTTGAGCAACCAGTGAAAGCTTGGGATATCGACGGCTTAAAACAAGTAACAGATCATGTTGATACATTAATCATGGCCGATGAAAGTATTTTTACACCGAGGCAAGCGTTGGAAGTCGTAAAAAACCGTAGTGCAGATTTAATTAATATTAAGCTGATGAAGGCTGGTGGGATTTATCAGGCGCAGATGATCAATCAATTGGCAGAAGCGAGCGGGATAGAATGCATGGTTGGTAGCATGATTGAAACGAAAGTAGGTATTACTGCTGCCGCTCATTTTGCTGCAAGCAAAAGAAATATTACGCGATTTGACTTTGATGCCCCATTAATGATGGCGAAAGATATCGTCGATGGTGGTATTCAATATAAAAGCAAAAAGATCACATTTCCTAACGAATCGGGTTTAGGCATTAGAGATGTAGATATTAAAGGAGGGGTCTCTCTTGGCAAATAAATGGATTACGAATGTTCCTGTCGCTACGTTATGGACGAATGCCCAATCTCCTAGAGTAATAGATGAGAAAGGTATCAAGGAAAATCCTGATCTTGATGCTTGGATTGCATCACTAGATTACGAGAAAGCTTTAGAGCTATGTGATGCCAATCTCGTACAATCACAACTTTTATATGGTGAAGAAGTCGTCGTGTTAGAAGAGACAGATGAATGGTTTCATGTGGTTGTACCGACTCAGCCTTCCTCCAAACATAGTGGTGGTTACCCTGGTTGGGTACCGAAATGTCAAATGGTAGCTTGTGAAAACTGGGATGTCATACAAGGGCCGATTGCTGTGGTCACTGCGGAAAAAGCCCAATTAACGAAAACAAATCAAGTGCTCACGCTAAGTTACTTAACAATCTTACCATTTATTTCAGAAAAAGGTGAGTTGGTTCGTGTACAAACACCTGACGGGGAAGGGGTTTTAGAGCGGAGTGACGTTGAGATTTTTTCTTCTCGATCTGATTGGTCAGTGAAAGATGGTGAGAAAGTGATTGAAGCAGCTGAACAATTTCTCGACTTACCGTATTTTTGGGGTGGGATGAGTAGCTACGGTTATGATTGTTCTGGATTAAGTTATACTGCGTGTAAAGCGAATGGTGTCATCATACCAAGAGATGCGCATGATCAATCTGTTGAAGGCGAAGAAGTTTCGCTTGATTCCTTACAACGTGGTGACCTTCTATTCTTCGCTTATGAAGAAGGGAAAGGAGCACTGCACCATGTCGGTATTTATTATGGGGATGGTAAATTGCTGCATTCACCAAAGACGGGAAAGAATGTTGAGATTATCCCACTGGCGGGGACAGTATACGAGAAAGAATTAATGGCAGCAAGGCGTTTTTGGAAAAAAGGGGAAGATTCACATGCAAGCTGAAACGATATTATCGGTCCAACAATTAAAGAAGCATTTTCAATTAGGGAAAGATCGCGTATTAAAAGCTGTTGATGGCGTTTCTTTTGACATAAAAAAAGGAGAAACTTTCGGGATTGTTGGCGAGTCAGGTTGTGGTAAATCGACGGCAGGCAGAACAATCATTGGCTTATATGATCGTACGGATGGAGAGGTTTTATATGGTGGTAAAAATATTCATGATATGAATGAAAGAGAGAAATTTCAATTCCATCGCAAAATGCAAATGATTTTCCAAGATCCATATGCGTCATTAAATCCTCGTTCAACTGTACAAGAGATTATTTCTGAACCGATGGAAGTTCAAGGACTTTATCAAAATAGAAAAGAACGACTAGAACGGGTGTATCAATTACTTGAGGATGTCGGGTTAAATCGAGATCATGCAAACCGCTATCCTCATGAATTTAGTGGGGGACAACGGCAAAGGATTGGTATTGCTAGAGCACTCTCTTTGGATCCAGAATTTATTATTGCTGATGAACCTATCTCAGCATTAGATGTATCTGTACAAGCGCAAGTTGTGAATCTATTAAAAGATTTACAAAAGAAAAAAGGCTTAACCTACCTTTTTATCGCCCATGATTTGTCCATGGTTAAGCATATTAGTGATCGAATCGGTGTGATGTATTTAGGTCATTTAGTAGAGTTAACTTCAAGTGAAAACCTTTATCAGAAACCTTTACACCCATATACGCAAGCACTTCTATCAGCAATCCCTATACCTGATCCTGATGTAGAGGATAGGCGGGAACGAATTATTTTAAAAGGAGAATTGCCAAGTCCAGTCAATCCACCGAGTGGCTGTGTGTTTCGGACGAGATGTCCACATGCTATGGAAGTCTGTGCGACACAAGCTCCTGTTTGGCAAGAAGTGGATGAAAAACATTTTGTCGCTTGCCACTTATATAATGAAGACATTCAAGACGGTAAGAATGGTAAGCAAGCAGCGGCATCGAGAGAATCATGAATAAATTTGAGTTAATGAAACAGGCTGTTGAAGCGTTATTACAGCAACATCGTATAGATGCAGCTGTACATATAGAAACAGATGAAGGTATTTTATCAGTCAATCCCCATCAAGTGTTTTCATCAGCCAGCTTAATAAAGGTGCCCATTTTATTAACAGCATTTAATGAAGTGGAAAAAGGTCGCTTGCACTTGGAAGAAGAAGTAAAGGGGGGAATTCTCGTAGACGGGGCAGGGGTATTGTCTGCTCTATCATCGAATTCTTCCTTTACATGGCAAGACATACTGACATTGATGATGATTGTCTCAGATAATAGTGCAACAAATTGGATCATTGAGCGATTGGGGATGGAGACAATCAATCGTTTGATTGAAAGCTTAGGTTTAGAACAAACGTGTTTAAACAGAAAAATGATGGACTTTCAAGCGATTGAAAAAGGCATAAATAATGTAACAAGTGCTTACGATATGGTTCAATTGCTTAAAGTATTGAAAAACAAGCAGCGATGGGCGAAGGAAAGCTTCATAATTATGGATCAGATCATGACGAAACAACAATTCACATTATTGACGGCAGAGTTAGAGGAAGAGAGCTACTCTAAGGTTAGCTATGGAAGTAAAAGTGGCTCACTACTAGGTATTCAACACGATTGTGCGTATTTTTATCATGAAAATAAGTATGTGCATGCAGCTATTTTAACAGCCAATTTACCTAATCAATTGATTGGTAAACAACTTATTGGTGAAATAGGTATGGCCATTAAAAGGTATATCATATAGTTGTTGCTACCAATTAGGCTCCGAAACACATTCCACCTTCAACTAGTGATGAATGTGTTTCGGCGTTTTTGTTTAGGTCAATGAGGGCTGTAAGTTTGTTTAGGATTTGGCACTCGATTTTTTGTGACGGAAAAGTTGTAGAGGAGCAATTGCTACACTGGTTAAGCGTTTTAGTTGGACACCCGCCTCGCTTCACAGAGAGCTCAAACTTATCCACGAACCAATCTTACGAAAAAGCCCCTAAGTACATCCATCCTTTGAAAAAATCCTGCTTAAGTAAGTGATGTACCAAAAAAATTTCAATAAATAGGCGTACGACTATAGTATTGTATATAGATTTAAATCTGCAATATGTATTCTTTTTCCGAAATAGTAATATACATGCCTATTTAAATTTACATTTATCAAACCATTCCTCCTTTCTATGGGAATTCGCGGTTGTTTTAGGTTTTTTTATACTATATAATAATAAATGGACTTAGATTGATAATCATTTTCAGTTGTCATGATGAGAATAAACAGATAATGAGGTTTACATATGAGAATATGGATGTTGATCGTTGCAGCTATAGTCCTGTCATTTATATCACTATTTATCGGTGCTATTGATATTAAACCAATGGATTTGCTAGATTGGGAGTCTGATGAAACACAAATTTTCCTGATTAGTCGAGTACCTAGATTAATAGCGATTATTTTGGCTGGTGCAGGAATGAGTATCGCTGGTTTGATTATGCAAAGTTTGAGTAGAAATAAATTTGTTTCCCCGACAACAGCGGGAACGTTAGATGCTGCTAAGCTAGGTATTATGATTTCCATGCTATTCTTTACAAACGTAACGTATACTCAGCAAGTTCTTTTTAGCTTTGCCTTTGCGCTTGTCGGTACGATGGTATTTATGCAAATACTTGATCGTATCAAATTTAAAGATGTTATATTTGTTCCTCTAATTGGAATTATGTACGGGAATATTTTGTCTTCTGTTACCACTTTTTTTGCGTATGAAGCGGATGTTCTACAAAATATATCTTCATGGTTAATGGGGAGCTTTACTCTAGTAATCTCTGGCCGTTATGAACTTTTATATGTAAGTATACCTGTATTCATTTTAGCGTATTTATATGCTAATAAATTTACTGTTGCAGGTATGGGAGAAGAATTTGCGAAAAATTTAGGGTTGAGCTATAAATGGGTTTTAAATATCGGTCTCATCCTTGTTGCTATCATTGCTACGACTGTTGTACTAACTGTCGGTGTCATTCCATTCTTAGGCTTAATTGTACCTAATATTGTGTCTTTATATATGGGAGATAATCTCCGAAAAACGATTCCACATACGGCTCTTTTAGGCGTTGTGTTCTTATTAATCTGTGATATTATTGGGCGCATTGTGATCCACCCTTATGAGATACCGGTGAACGTAACAGTTGCGGTAATCGGTAGTGTCATCTTCTTAATTATGTTATTTAGGGGGAGAGCATATGCGAAAAAATAGTACGAAATTAATCGTTTTGGCAGTCATATCTATCGTTTGTATTTTACTGTACGGTTTTTACGATATAAAAGGTGGGTTTGATTATGCTTTCCCAAGGCGTATGATTCGTGTGGCAGCTATGGTGGTTACCGGTGTTGCAATTGCTTATTCTACAGTTGTATTCCAAACAATCA
This sequence comes from Cytobacillus sp. FSL K6-0265, assembly GCF_038003465.1. Taxonomy (NCBI): domain Bacteria; kingdom Bacillati; phylum Bacillota; class Bacilli; order Caryophanales; family Bacillaceae; genus Cytobacillus; species Cytobacillus sp. FSL K6-0265. The sequence continues at coordinate 439,749 of NZ_JBBOPE010000001.1, forward strand.
CTAATAATCGAATCTTAACTCCTTCTGTGATGGGAATCGATTCCATGTATGAAGTGGTTCAGACGTTGATTTACTTCTTCGCGGGTTCGATGTCGATATGGGTATTAAACAAGTATTTGAATTTTGGTGCAGCCATTTGTGCCATGGTCATTTTTGCCTTATTGTTATACCGCTTCTTATTCAGAGCTGATAAACACCCGATTTACTTACTTTTATTAATTGGGATGATTATTGGTACACTACTTGGTAGCTTGGTGACATTCTTACAAGTAATGATTGATCCTGTTGAATATTTAAGTTTACAAAGCAAGTTATTTGCAAGTTTTACAAATGTAAAAGCAGACTTATTACTAATTGCTTTTGGCATACTATTAGTTGCTTTTATATACGGATATTTCATTATGGATAAATTGGATGTTATGTCGCTTGGGCGTGAAAATGCGATTAACCTGGGCATTAACTATGATCGTATGGTTATGAATGTATTAATTCTATCATCAGTCTTGATTGCCACTTCTACTGCGTTAGTTGGACCAATTACATTCTTTGGACTGATTGTTGCTAACTTGTCTTATCAATTCTTATCGTCATATAAACACTCTACGCTCATACTCGGTGCTAGTTTAATTAGTATCATCGCCTTAGTCGGAGGACAATTCCTGGTTGAGCATGTATTTGAATTGAAGACAACATTAAGTGTTATCATTAACTTTATTGGTGGTATTTACTTCATCTATTTATTATTAAAAGAAAGTAGGTCAGCCGGATGATTGAAATAAAAGGATTAACGAAACGTTTTAATAAAAAACCTGTTGTTGAAGACGTTACAGTGACAATTCAGCCAGGGACCATTACTTCTTTTATCGGACCGAATGGTGCAGGAAAATCAACACTTCTTTCGATGGTGAGTAGATTGTTAGAAGCAGATACAGGAGAGGTATTGCTTGATCAAAATGATGTGAAGAAATGGAAGTCTAATGAATTTGCGAAGCGCGTTTCGATTTTAAAGCAAGCCAATCATATTAATGTCAGGTTAACAGTGAGAGATCTTGTAGAGTTTGGAAGATATCCCTATTCTAAAGGCAGATTAAATGACGCTGATAAGAAATTTGTTGATCAGGCAATTGACTATATGAATCTTTCAGACATGCAGGATAAGTTTTTAGACGAGTTATCAGGTGGGCAAAAGCAGCGAGCTTTTATTGCTATGGTTATTGCACAAGATACCGATTATGTCTTACTTGATGAGCCGTTGAATAACTTGGATATGAAACACTCTGTCCAAATTATGAAGATTCTTCGTAAATTAGTTGACGATCTTGGAAAAACCGTCATCATTGTGTTGCATGATATTAATTTTGCCTCTGTATATTCCGATCGGATAGTTGCATTAAAAGACGGTAAAGTAGTCAAGAATGGACGGACTGAAGAGATTATTAATTCGGTCGCATTACGAGAAATTTATGATATGGATATTCCTATTCAAGAGCAAGATGGTTGCCGTATATGTGTATATTTTAATTCGCAAATCTCTTGATAAAATTCCTTATAGGACGGGTTACTATCACCCCTTTCTATAAGGAATTAAATATCAAACAAATGCATAATTATACATGTTTGTGCTTATTTTTATGAATAGCTTTTTTTATGTTAGCAAATGTTAAAAATCTAATTTTGACAAGAGTTTCGGGAGATGAAATAAATGGTGAGTAGAATAATTAATTTCCGTTTATAGCATTTTCTCCTAAAAAAATTCAAAATAATTATGCAAATGGTATTGACGATTTGTGTAAATCAATTTATAATGATTATTGTTATCAGTGATAATGATTATCATTGCTAATAAGAGATTAAACAATAGGGAGAGGTCATACATATGAAGAAATGGAAGTTAGCTAGTATTTTTCTAGCGCTTGTTTTAATGCTTGCTGCCTGTGGTTCTAATGATGATACTACTGAAAATGCAGACAAATCAGAAGATAAACAAACTGAAAATAATGCAGCAGAAGGTTCTGCTTATCCAATGACTGTGTCTCCGACTGTTGCTTCAACTGAAAGTCGTGATGCCGGGACAACAGTTAACTTTGAAGATGTAGAATTTGAAAGTATGCCTGAAAAAATTGTTGTTTTTGACTACGGTTTCTTAGATACACTAGATGCACTTGGAGTTGAAGGGATAGTTGGTTTACCTCAAGAATCTACATTACCTTCTCACTTAGAGGCTTATGCATCTGATGAATACACAAATGTTGGTTCTTTAAAAGGTCCTCTTTTAGAAGATATTGCTGAACTTGATCCAGACGTTATCTTTATTTCTGGTCGTCAATCAGCATTTTATGAAGAATTAAAAGAAATTGCACCTGTTGTATTCGTAGGTACTAGCGAAGATGCTTATTGGGATACATTCCAAAATTCTGTTGACGTAGCTGCAAAAATGTTTGATAAAGAAAAAGAAGCAGAAGAATATCTTGCAAAATATGATACAGCACTTGAAGAAATTAACGAGTTAGCTGGCAACTATGAAACTTCTCTAGTGACTATGTACAATGAAGGAAAACTTTCTGGATTTGCTGAAAACTCTCGTTTTGCTTATATCTATGATGTATATGGTTTCAAACCAGTTACACAAGATATCGAATCTTCATCTCACGGTTCAAACTTCGGTTTCGAAGCGATTCTAGAATTTGACCCAGAAGTATTATTTGTTATCGACCGTACAGCGGCTGTAGATGGTAACTCTAATATCGAAAAAGATCTTGAAAACGATATTATTAAGAAAACACAAGCGTACAAAAATGATCGTGTCATCTACCTTGATGGTGCACTTTGGTACCTAAGTGGTGGCGGCTTACAATCTGAGCTTGCTAAAATCGAAGAAGTATTAGCTGAATTAAAATAATCTGCTGTTCAAGTAAGCGATTATCCTATAAGAAAAAGAAGCATTCTTAAAAAGGTGCTTCTTTTTTGTTTTAAGTACAAGTTTTATGTGTGTCCGAAGGAGTTTGTGCGTTCATCGAAGAGGGGGAGAACCAAAGATAGCGGAGTAAAGAGGAATTGCTCGTGCATCTAGAGTGAAAGAATCAAAGATAGCAGAACAAAGCGGATTTGCTCGTGCAACGAGAGTGAAGGAAACAAAGATAGCGTAACAAAATAGGTTTGCTCGTACATCGAGAAAAAAAGAATTAAAGATAACTAAGTAAAGGTGCCTTTATATAATCAATCCCCAATAAAACGAAAGTTAACTAATGCTTCCTTTTGTTCTGTGTTAATGGGCTTAGTGCCAGTTAACGCGATGAAAAACCCCCATTTTCCATTTCTCATAGATTGTTAAACAGTCACAACTAAAGAAAATAGAATGGGCAACAATTGTTGCACCACCCATAGATGTATAACAGTGAACGCTCTTTATTAACATATCAATGTGGAATAATAATATCAAAATATATAGAGAAATCTATGTATAGCCTAAGTGTTTATTTTATTTAACAATGGCCTCTCCCAAGCTTGTTGAGTGAAGGAAGGAAAGTCTTTTAGCCATTTCTTCAGGCGTTGTTTGGAAGTCTTCTTTTATCCAAAAGATAAACAGTCCTAAAAGGGCGTATGTTTCATAGAAATTAATCGCTTCTATATCAAACCATATCTCTTCTTTCAATTGTAACTCACTGCGACTAATGCTAGTAATGGTTTCGCAAAAATGGTTTTGAGAACCTGGTATCACTTCGCCAACCAACATAAGGGAGAAGACGAATTGATTTTTTTGTACGTATTCGAAGATTGGGACATTTCGTGTTGGGTCAGATAATAAGAAGCTTTTTTTTCCTTTAAAGCTATCGCGGAAATATTGGGCGAGTTGTTCTAGGTAGTCTTGAAATATGTCCTCTAATAAATGAGAGCTATCTTTATAATGCGAGTAAAATGTCACACGATTACAATTGGCAACTTTAGATATTTCTGTTATTGAGATCTCTTTAAAGTCTTTTTCGGCTAACAGTTGTAACATGGCACTTTTTAAATTCTTACGTGTTCGCAAGACTCGACGGTCTTCTTTTACCACAATGACTACCACCTTTCATACTGTGTCTTAATAAAGAGTATAACATGAAAAATAGAGCGATAAGCAAATACTATTTTCATACTCGAAACATTTGTTTTGACAACTCATTAAAATTCTGTTAATTTACATATGTAGTATAAAAGATGACAATTTTCCTATTTTCAACATTGATAGATTTGAGGAGGAGTTATACATGGCAAGATTAGAAGGTAAAATAGCAATTATTACTGGGGCGGCTCAAGGAATGGGTGCGGCGCATGCGCGTCTTTTTATTGAAGAAGGGGCCAAAGTAGTCATTACTGATTTAAACACAGAAAAAGGTGAGGCTGTTGCCAAGGAATTAGGTGAAAATGCTTTATTCGTAAAACAAAACGTGACAACCGAACAAGACTGGGCAACTGTTGTAGCTAAAGCAGAAGAAGTATTCGGTCCTGTTAATGTGTTGGTAAATAATGCGGGTATTACCATGTCTAAATCATTACTTGAAACGACTGAAGAAGAATACCGTCGTATTGTAGATATTAACCAAGTATCTGTTTTCTTAGGAATGAAAGCGGTTATTCCTTCCATGCAAAAAGCAGAAGGTGGCTCTATCGTTAACATTTCATCTATGAATGGTATTGTTGCTGGTGCAGTGGGTTATACAGATACGAAATTCGCTGTTCGTGGGATCACAAAAGCCGCAGCAATGGAATGCTCTCATTATGGTATTCGTGTAAACTCTGTACATCCTGGAGTAATTGAGACACCAATGATTGTCCAAGAAGATACGAAAGCACAAGTAGAAGAGTTCGCTAAACATATTCCACTTAAACGTATGGCAAAACCTGAAGAAGTGTCTAACCTTGTATTATATTTAGCATCAGATGAATCAAGCTATTCAACAGGTTCTGAATTCATCGTTGATGGTGGATTAACTGCAATGTAATAAATTCAAGAAAAAAGCGGGGTCATATTGACCTCGCTTTTTTTAACGCAAAGAGCGTCTATATTTATATTGATTGTATTGAAAGTGAATAAAACAGCCAATACAAAAGCCACAAAGAGCAATCGTTGCTGCTAATCCGACAATAATGGCGAACGAGTATGATAGTATTGTCCATCCAATGATTGAGCTAATCCATGCAATACTTAAACATACGACAGCAATTAACTGATTAAATTGTTGTTGCTCTTTATCTTCAGGTATATAAGAGGATAAAGGTTTTTTGAGAAATTTTTTAGCTATCATCATCACCGGATTATTCCCTGTTAGTAAGCCCATCAAGCCAGCAAGTAAAGGAATAAGCAAAATGAAGAATTGCCCTGTAATCAATGTGGCGATTACACTTAAGGTGATTACCCACTGATTTGTTTTAACGAGAGGACGTGGAATAGAAGTGATTTGTTGGTTGTTCATTCTAAAAACCAACCTTTCCAATGTGTTTTGTTCATTATATCATGGAATTTAGTTGATTATACCTAATTTCGCCTCTTTATCCCTTCTACCTTTTTATCATTCTTGATCATAAACTCAGCATTGTTCATAATCATGCAGTCATTAGGTTCATATGATAGATGTTTTCTCTGTGGCATCAGAGAGAATATGCAGATGTTTGGCTACAGCCGTGCGACTGATTGAAAAATGAGCAAGAACATCTGATCAGCAATGGCCTAAGAAACGTCGTACTTGATTGCTGTCATGATTGCTCTATTGCCATCCTTAAACGTTTTTGCACGATCGCTTCCCAGCCGATATTCATACGTTCACGAATTATTTCGCTTTTTTCGTTTGGTTTAGTAAGAATGGTACCAGCTTCTTTCCAGCCACTATGAATGAGTGTGAATTTTGTTCCATTGTCTACTTCTGCTAATAAAAAGGTGACAACCCATCCGTCAGTATCCCAAGAGAAAGATAATTTATTGGGTTCATCAATTTCTAGTACGCGGCATGGTGAAGGGCCAAACGGAGATTGTACTTCAAATGCGATTCCCTCTATTGCTTGAAAGTTATTCGGCATAAACCATTCTGCAATTCCCTTACTAGTTGCTACATGCTGCCATACTGTATTTATTGGTGCATTTAAAATGATAGATTGTTGAATATCCTTTAATTCATTCATCTAATTACCCCCTTAGCAAAGATCAGCCCTTATCGTTTTTTTGATAATATAACACCAAAAAGTTTTATGTCAATCAATAATCAAATTGAATGGTAAGTCTTCGTTTATTTGTTATTTTAAAGCGAAGATGAGGGAAGTAAGATAAGAGAGGAGGTGTTGGTATGATTATCTTTCGAGAGGCAAAAAGAGAGGATTTAGAAAGAATTGTTCAATTATTAGCAGATGATATGTTAGGAACAGGGAGAGAAGATGTGTCCATCCCCCTGCATCAGGCTTATGAGCAGGCGTTTGAAGCGATTAGCAAAGATAAACATAATGAATTAATAGTAGCAGAATGGGATGAGAAGGTTGTCGGTGTTTGTCAATTGACCTATATCCCTTATTTAACCTATCGTGGATCCTGGAGAGCAATCATTGAAGGTGTCCGCATAGCAAGTGAATTTAGAGGAAAAGGTTTTGGTGAAGCCCTTATAAAAGAGGCCATAGTTAGAGCGAAAGAAAAAGGAGTGCTGCTCGTACAATTAACAACAGATAAGCAACGCTCTAAAGCGAAACATTTTTATGAGAAAATAGGGTTTAAAGCAACGCATGAGGGGATGAAGTTGGAATTGTAAATCTGGGGTGTACTGAAAAATAATGAGGTTCCTCCTAAAAGATCATTTCAGCAGGAACCTATAAACCTATTAAAAAAAATTATACTTTTTCTATAACATTTGTAGCAATATGTGCAGCGAACATTTCCGCGGGTGAAGGAAGGTCCTCTTTTGCAAGCCAAGTTTCAGGCTTCCAAATACCGGCTCGGTTAAATGAGTTAGCGCAATGGAGGAAACACTCTTCAACTTCCACAGCGATTCCTAAGAGAGGTGCCTTTCCTTTATCGGCCATTTTAGCTAAGATATCTTCATCTTGAATAATTGCAGCTTTTCCGTTAATTCTTAATGTTTCATTTAATCCAGGAATGATAAATAATAATCCAACATGTGGGTTCTTTAATATGTTGTGCATACTATCTAATCTTCTGTTACCAGGTCTATCAGGTATAACTAGATGCTTTTCATCTAACACTTGTACAAACCCGGGATAATCTCCACGTGGTGAATTATCACATTGCCCATCTTTATTCGTTGTTGCTAAAAAAAGAAACGGTGAACGAGCAAGAAAGTCTTTGCAATGTTCGTCGATTACAGTAATGACCTTATTAGCAGCGGCTTTACTTGGGGGAGTGAATAGCGCTTTTAATTCTTCTTCTGATTGAATGACTTTTTTGAACATTTGTTGCCTCCTTTAACTGAGATGTCGTTAGTTGTCTTGTATTCATTATAAAGGGCAACACTTAAATAAAAAAGAAGCGATTGGTGAATCGACTGAAAAACTTTAGTCGAACTCGTTCGCTTCTTTGTTTATATCTATTAAATTTACATGAAACCTCTTAACCTAGATAAGCGTTAAGCATCCAAATATGTTTATCTACTGCATTTATTAAGCCCACAGCATAATCTTCGATAGCCGGCTCGTTTTCATCATCGGCTAAATGTATTATTTCTTTTAATTCGGCACGTAGTTGTTGATAATCACCGATCAAACTTTCAACCATTTTTTGCGCAGATTGTTCTTGGAGGTTTTCTTGAAGTGTCGCTACCTCAAGATATTCTTTCAATGAAGCGACTGGTTTGCCACCGATTGTTAGAAGGCGTTCAGCCATTTCATCGACTACCTCAGCTGCCTCATTATATAACTCTTCAAATTTCTCATGTAGTGTAAAAAAGTGTGGACCTGTAACATACCAATGATAGCGATGTAGTTTCGTATAAAGTAGGCTCCAGTTAGCAACTTGTGTATTTAGTGCAGCGTTTAATTTTGTATCTAATGTAATCATTATTTACTCATCTCCTCAAGAATGTTTTGTCTTAATTACATTATAACTGATTTAAAATTAAAATCAATACTTAATTATAATAATTATAAATAAGGAATTACTTTAATCTATTTTTGATATATTGTGTTGTGATGAAGCTAATAATAATGAGTATAGCCATATAAATGGTTAGCGCTGAAAAGTGCTCTTTTATGAAAGGTACAGCCTTATCGCCTAATTGGCGGATGAGAAAGGCTTCAAAATAAAATCTTGCTCCTCTTCCAATCGTTGCCCATAAGACGACGGTCTGTATTTTCACTTTTGAGATGCCAGATAAAATCGTAAATATTTTAAAAGGTAAAGGCGTAAAGGCAGAGATCAGAATCGCCAATGGACCAAGTTTTTGAAAGTAATGTTCTACTTTCATAATTTGTTGTTCTTTAAAAAGTAATCGTAGGACAGGCCGGCCAATCCGCAAGCCAATATACCAGCCAAAGATAGCACCGACAACAGAAGCAAATGTAGTGAGAAAGGCGTACCAATACACATGCTCGCTATTTGCTAGTCCCATCGGAATCAAAAGTAAATCAGGAGGGAGGGGAAAGAAAGAAGAGTCAGCGAACGAGACAAAAAACAGTCCAAACACACCATATTCCAATAACCATTCTTTAAGAAGATGTAAAGTTTCTTGCATATATGAAAACCCCTTTTTTAAGATTGAGTGGTTTGTCCTTTAGAAATTATATGTACACTTTTTCTTTTCATTACTATGGGGTATGATGGGGATGGTTGTTTGCATAGAAAGGTGATGGAATTGTGGAATTGATATTGTTTTTTCTACTAGGTGCCTTAATCAGTGTGTTGTCAGGTTTTTTTGGCATCGGTGGAGGGTTTATATTAACCCCATTATTAATGCTCCTTGGACTTGCTCCTATTGAGGCAATTGCGACAAGTTTGTTATTTACCATTGGGAGTTCATCTTCTGGGATTATCGGTCATATAAAATTAAAAAACATTCATTGGAAAGCGGGGGTTATTATAGGGGTGAGCGGGATCGTTGCTACTCAAATTGCCCATCCTTTTGTTGTGTTTTTGGATGCTTATCAGTTAGATGAGTGGGCGATCCCCGCTATGTATATTGTGCTGCTTTCTTTCTTTTCTGTTCAAATGTTTAAGAAGAAAAGTGCGCAGCAAGTAACGAATCATGAAGTTCAACCTTCCATTTTAAAAATGGTTTTAATCGGCTTGTTTGCAGGGTTTGTTTCCACTTCCTTAGGTGTAGGAGGAGGGTTTATTATTGTACCAATGTCGATTGCCTTTTTAGGTATGTTACCTAAGAAAGCGGTAGGAACGAGTTTGTTTGCGGTACTATTTATCGTTTCAGCAGGTTTCTTATCCTATGCATTCACTGTAGAAATCAATTATTTTATGGGGATATTCTTACTTGCTGGTGGGCTAATAGGTTCTCAATTCGGAGCTAGATCAACTGATGTTTTCGACAACAAAGAAATAACTACACTACTAGCATTTCTATACTTAACGACGATTTTGAGTGTGGCCTTAAAGGCATTTGAACAAAATGTTTTCGGATTAATCATCGTTATTCTCTATCTTCTCTACTTTTTCACTGTGCTAGGAAAAAGGCATATTACGCATTGGCGAGAAGAAAAAGGGTACTCTTAAACAGGGAAAATACAGGGGAGGCGGAGTTTAGCGTGGAAATTAAGTACGATGAGGTAAGCCAGTTTGTGGTTCCTTCCTGATAGAGTGCATTTTCCAATTGCCTACAGTCAACAAAGTAGCTCCCAATTATTAAGGGAGCTTGGTACACAAGGTGGGATTACATCTTCTGTGGTGCTTTCATACCAAGTAAATGCAGACCATCAGTTAAGATGATTGTTACTGCTTTTACAAGACCGAGCCTCGAAGATAAATGTTCATCTTCATGAAGGATTTTTTCGTTAGCGTAGTATTTGTTAAAGCTTTGTGCAAGCCGAATTAAGTATTTGGCAATGATGGACGGTGCTGATTTTTCTTGGGCAAGGACGAGCTTATTTGGATAAAGGGATAAAAGTTTTGCTACTTGCCAAGCGTATGCACTTGATAAACCTTCTATTTGATAAGTTTGTTGCCGACTTTTGTGTAAAATAGATTGTGCTCTTGCTTGGGTATACTGTACATACGGACCTGTTTCACCTTCAAATGTTAACATGTCTTCTAAAGAAAACTCTATTTGTTTCATTCGTTCATTTTTTAAATCGTGGAAAATGATTGCTCCTACACCAACAGCTTTAGCTACCTCCTCTTTGTTCTTTAGATGAGGATTTTTTTGATCGATATTCTCAGCTGCCAACTGTATGGCATCTTGTAAAACTTCCTCTAATAATATGACGCGACCTTTTCTTGTTGACATCTTCTTACCTTCTTGCAAATACAACCCAAATGGGATGTGATGGATATGTGCCGCCCACGAATGTCCCATTTTAGATAATACAGCTTTGACTTGTTGGAAGTGAATGGACTGCTCTGGACCGACGATATAGAGTGCCTCGTCAAATTGATATGTTTGTTTACGATAAATGGCTGCCGTAATATCACGTGTTGCATAAAGAGTTGCGCCATCCGATTTCTTAATTAAGCAAGGAGGTAGATTTTCCTCTGATAAGGGAACGATCTCTGCTCCATCAGAGGTGTATAGCAAGTCCGAGTGTTGCAGTGTGTCGACAATCGCGTTCATTTGCTTGTTGTAAAAGGCCTCCCCGTGATTAGAATCAAAAGAGACGCCAAGCAGTTGATAGGTTTTCTCGAATTCTTTTAAAGATTCGTCTCTAAACCAAGACCAAAGTTGCTTTGCCTCCTCATCGTCAAGTTCAAGTTTTCTGAACCAAGCTCTTGCTTCTTCATGCAAATGGGGATGTTCCTCAGCTTTCTTGTGAAATTTCACATATAATTGAAGTAATTCCTTAATTGGCTCCTTTTTAATTAAAGCTTCGTTTCCCCAATGTTTATAGGCAGTAATGAGTTTGCCAAATTGTGTACCCCAGTCGCCTAAATGATTAATCTTAACTGTGTCATATCCATGCTTTTCTGCTATAAGTGCAAGGGAATGACCAATGACTGTCGAACGAAGATGCCCCATCGAGAATGGTTTAGCGATATTTGGGCTGGAGAAGTCTAATACGATTGTCTTACCTTTACCGATTCCTGACTGTCCGTAATTCTCTCCTTGATGTAGGACTGCTTGTATAATGAGTTGACTGATTGCCTTTTTATTTAGAAAAATATTTACATATGGCCCCACTGCTTTAACATGATCGATCCATTCATGAGTTAGCTTTGTTGTTAAGGCTTTTGCCACTAGACTTGGGTTTTCTTTATCAATCTTTGCTAGTGCAAAACATGGGAAAGAGAGGTCGCCATGTTCGGGTATTTTAGGGGTTTCTAACAAGCGTCGAATCTCACCTTCACTTAAGGTGTAATTTGTTGCAACTTGAATACAGGAACTGATTGTCTTTTTCATATCTATCACCTTTTTCACCTCCAAAAATAAAGAAGAACACAAAAAAGCCCGTCTCTCATCATTTGAGAGACGAGCTATAAACCCGCGGTACCACTCTAATTGTTCCGTAACGAACCCCTTTACTACTTGCCTGTAACGGGGCGAACAACCGACATGACCTACTTAAATTCTGCCATGCTTCTATCGAAGTGCGCTTCAATGTGGCTTTTTCTCGCAGGCTCTCACCATCCCTGCTTCGCTTTAGAATTCACCTACATCTACTCTCTTCGTCACTGAATTTCCGTTTGATTTTCCATTATTATACGCTAGATTTTTAAAAAAGCAACCTTAAGATGCACGATAATATTTAGAGCTATCTTGGAACATATAACTCTTTTGGTGAAATCTAATGCTAAAAATAAGCCCCATAGCCATCATATTGCCGATTAAGGAACTCCCTCCATAACTGATAAAAGGAAGAGGGATACCAGTGATTGGTAACACTTGAATAGTCATACCGATATTTTGAAATACATGGAAGGTAATATAACTAATGACACCTACGCAGACATAAGTATTAAATGGGTCGTTGACAGTTAAGGCAATTTTCGTTAGATGAAAAATGAGAACAAAGTATAAGCAAATGACAATGCTTGCACCAATAAAGCCATATTCTTCACCAATGACACTGAATATAAAATCGGTGTGAACATCGGGAATATAAACTTGTCTTTCATAAAAACCTTTACCACCTAACTCTCCTGAACCGATGGCGTGAAGAGAATTGTATAATTGTAAGCCAGCTCCTTGTTTATGTGTATAAGGATCTAACCAAGCGTAAATCCGCATCAATTGATAGTTATCGACTGAAAGATATTTTAATAAAGTTTCAGGGGCCCAAATTATATAGTAAATGATGGTTCCACCAATAGCTGCAACCGTTCCATAAACAGGTAGGATGATTTTCCAGGTGATACCCGAAACAAGTAGAATCCCTGTGAAAATAGCAATAATAACTAGGGCAGTACCTAAATCCTCCAATATAATGAGTCCGAGTGGCACGCATGTAACGAGCCCAAGTTTAATAAAGAGAATGAGATCATTCTTGACCGTTTTCATGGTGTATTTTTCATAATGACTAACGATTACTTTACTTAGGGCGAGAATAAGAAAAATTTTAAAGAATTCGGATGGTTGCAAGGAAGGTCCTGGTAGGCCGTTATACCAAAGTTTTGCTCCTTTTACTTCATAGGCAATAGACTCTGGTACAATAAAAAGCCCAACTTGAAGTATCGTTCCAATACCGAATAATATCCATGTCATACGCTTAATCTGATCGGAATCAAAATACATGATGGCTGCAATCACAATTATACCCACACTATAAAAGATAATTTGCTGTAATACGAAGTTATCAGGGTATTGTGCTGTCGTTTGCCCACTGTAAATGGCTGTGCAACTAATGATGCAGAACAAAAATAATATCAGGCATAATGTCCAATCAAAGCGATCATTCTTTTTTTGTATGCGATCCATATATAAACACCTATCTTTATTTTATACATTAAGGTAATGCTACGAATAGAAAAAAACACATGAGGGGTCTTTTGCAAAAATATGTTTAAACGTATATATAGACGTACAGAATTGAAAAAGAGTTTCCTTATTTACAAAAAAAGCAATGCTAAATTAAGTACGAAATAAACATTGTGGCAATACCAAAATACGTAACAAGAGAGAAAATATCATTTAATGTTGTAATAAGTGGTCCGGAAGCTATGGCTGGGTCTATGCCAAATTTGTATAACAGTAGTGGAATAGTTGCGCCCGAAAGTGTGCCAATAATTAACGTAAGAAGAAGGGAAACGCCAACTACTAAGCCTAAATAAACATTTCCTTGCCAGAAAAATGCAATCAGTGCGATTAAAATACCACAAGTTACCCCAATAATAACGCCAACCCCTAATTCCCTAAGGATTAATTTCGTGACCACTTTTTTATTTAAATTATTGGAAACAAGACCTCTGACAACGACAGCTAATGATTGCGTACCTGTGTTACCTGTCATACCAGAAATCATGGGCATGAAAAAGGCGAGGGCTACGACTTGCGATAAAGTTGCTTCATACCCGCTAATGATACTGCCTGATATAATGCCGATGAATAATAAAAGGATGAGCCACGGCAACCTTCGATAAGCGGCAACGAAAGCTTTCGTATCAAAGTCTATTGCCTTACCGGAAGCTGATAGCTTTTCAATATCTTCATTCGCTTCTTGCACAACAACATCCATCAAGTCATCAACTGTTGCAATTCCCATTAGCACATTTTCATCATTTACAATGGGGATAGCAAGAAAATCATATTTTAAGACCATGTTGGCCACTTCTTCTTGGTCTGTCGTCACTGCCGCTGAAATGACTCTTTCATACATAATGTCTTGGATGACCTCAAGAGGCTCTGCGATTAGTAAGTCACGGTGAGAGACAACCCCCACTAATTTTCTATCTTGATCAATCACGTATAAATAATTAATCGTTTCCGCATATTCTGCAAAGGATTTTAACTTTTCTACTGCTTCTCGGACTGTGTAATAATCACGGATCCATACAAAGCGGTTAGTCATTAAGCGCCCAGCTGTTTCTGGAGGATAGGTCATCATATTTTGAATAATGCGGGATTCACTTTGTTTCATGCCGGCAAGGAGACCTTCTATTTTCTTAGCTGACATATCATGAAGTAAAAGGGCGAGATCGTCATTGTCCATTAGATCAAGGACTTTTCCTGTTTTCTCATTTTCTAATTTATTTAAAACCTCAAGCTGCATGTCTTTATTAAGTTCTTCTAGTAGTTGGGCCAGGCGCTCAGCTGTCATAAATAATAAGAAACGTTTCTTATGTTTTTCAGGTAGATGATCATAAACTTGAGCAATATCATACGGTTGCAGTTCATCTAATATCCTGTCAAACTCTTTTTGTTTATTATCTTTTAGTGCTTTGATGATTAATAAAGCGATTTGGTTTTCTGTCATCGTCTGAATCATAAAGCTCAAGTCCTTTCAACCGAGGATATACCTTAAATTGTAAACACAGATTACATGATTATCTTACCATTTTTTAACTGGGGAATTCATAATTTTTTTCTTAAATGATTGGATGGTTTAAAAGTTATGACTGTATGCTAAAACCTTAGTTATTTTCATAGTATGTGTTAGAAGTGGAATGTTATCATTGGTTTGATACAAAAAGGTTCTTTAAGGGTTTGAACAAAACGCTGGAATTGAAATAGTTATTTTGTAATGTTTTTTTAATAATCGTATTTCCTTATCTTTGCTAAAATGAAGTGGATGAATGGACGTATTGTTATCGGTTATTTTTGCTTAGCGTGCATGTAGTATAAATTATTGCAGTAAAACGAATAGTGTGTGGTATAAGGGTGATTGCAAAGGTAGTACAATTTAATTTGCTCTTCGTCTTTCTATAATCAGTTCGGAGGTTTCTAAATTGCGAAAGAAAAATCATAGTGTTCGAGATCTCATCTATATTTTATTAAACGAAAAGGACCAGTCTGTTATTTCTTATGGAATTGAATTTTCTGAGTTTATGAAATCCTTACAGAACAACACTGGGCATCTCCTATTAATGAAGCATCAGTATGAAAACGGGGAACGGAATGTACATACCATGTTTGATTGGGTGTCTCATGAGGAATTGCCAGCACTTATAAACGAAGATGTTTATAGTTATGGTGATTTTTGCTGGATAGATTTCGAGGAGGAAGAATCGTTAAATGAACTACCTGCCCAAGCAATTGCTGAGCTCCTATATCTTAGTCATGTAAAGGAGCATTTAAAGAAACCTTTCTATAACCATTTAAGCAATCGTTATTGCTATTTAGCCTATGATGACGGTTGGTTAAATAAGGTCTATTACCGAGACTGGCAGGATTTTTACAAAATGCTTGGCGATGTGGCAGCGATGAAGATGGAGCATTTAAAAGTAGAAAAATCTTTATTAGGCCTGAAAAAGAAAAAAACATATCCGCAAGTGCCAGAAGATGTTTTACGTGCATTAAGAAATTTAATGAAGGAAGGTCTGGTCATTTCTTATGAACAAAGTGAGCAGACACGAACGAAAATTAGTATCCCACTCTGGACAATTGGCGATTTCGCTAATATGGATGATATGTATGATGAGTTTGAAGCAATGAGAAAGGAAGCCACTCCGGACGCGAAATTGGTTTTTGATAAAAAACTGAAAGAATGGCAAGTAACTGATTCATAAAAATAATAATGCACCACAATATATGATAAGGTATAATAAAATCGACAGAAAATTGTAGATTTAAGGAAATAGGTGTCATTTTATGACTTAATAGGGGAAATTGGTGTAAAACCAATGCGGTCCCGCCACTGTAAATGGTTGATAACAAAGAAACCTGCTATCTATGTAATAGCAGGAAACTGTGATATTAACCATGAGCCAGGAAACCTGCCTATCTTCCATAAACACTGTAACCTACGAGGATAGGAGGTGTTTGGTAAGGCTTCTTTGTCGTGATTTATTCCTTCCAAACATCTCCTACTACTGGGGATGTTTTATATTTTAAGGAGGGTTAATCATGAAGAAATGGTATTTATTTTTAGTCTCGATTTTACTATCAGCAGGTATTCTTGCTGGATGTGGGAACGACACAGCTGAGCCGAAAACAGGTGGAGAAGAAAAGGTTGAAGAGAGTACTGAAACTAGCGCTTTTCCTGTAACATTAACGGATGCTTGGGATCATGAAGTGGTAATTGAAGAGGAACCAGAAGCGATTGTTTCGTTAATGCCGAGTAATACTGAAATCGCTTTCGAATTAGGATTAGGTGAGAAGGTAGTCGGTGTTTCTGATTTTGATAATTATCCAGAAGAAGTGGCTGATATTGAAAAGATCGGTGGACAGGAATTTAATGTAGAAGCAATTATTGCTTTAAATCCGGACATCGTATTAGCACATAATTCAAGTGCACATAATAGT
The DNA here is from genome assembly GCF_038003465.1 of Cytobacillus sp. FSL K6-0265. NCBI lineage: Bacteria > Bacillati > Bacillota > Bacilli > Caryophanales > Bacillaceae > Cytobacillus > Cytobacillus sp. FSL K6-0265. Next base: position 456,278 of record NZ_JBBOPE010000001.1, read on the forward strand.
ACTGAAGGTTTAGATCAAATAAGAAGTGCTGGTATTCCTGTTCTTATTGTCAATGATGCCCAGGATTTTGAAGAAATGTATGATTCTATTGAAATGATTGGTAAAGCAACAGGAGCAACAGAAGAAGCAAATCAAACAGTTGATGAAATGAAAACCCGTTTGGCAGAAATCGGAGAAAAGGCAAAATCCGTTGAAGAGAAAAAATCTGTTTTTGTAGAAATCTCTGCAGCACCTTCTTTATATACTGCCGGACAGAAAACATTTATTGATAATATGCTCAATTTGATCCAAGCGGAAAATGTAATAGATGAAGAGGGTTGGCCACAAATTGACGAGGAAGCTGTCATCGAAAAGAATCCTGATGTGATTATTACTACATACGGATATTATACGGAAAATGCAGTAGAAACCCTTTTAAGTCGAGAAGGATGGCAAGATGTAACAGCCGTTAAAGAGAAGCAAGTGTATGATGTGCACTCTGATAAGGTAACTCGTACAGGTCCTAGACTTGTAGAAGGAGTAGAGGAGCTTGCAAAAGCGATTTACCCAGAAGTATTTAAATAATAGAGGGGTTGCTTATTTCTGTGCATTCGTTTTCCTATGTGTAGCCATGCTTATGGGGATTTCTATAGGTACGGTTTCAGTGCTACCGTTAGATATATTGAATATCATTGGAGCGGAAATCTTACGTTTACCAATAAGTAATGATGTTGATCCAATGCACAGTAATATTGTTATGAATATTCGCTTGCCTAGAGTCGTATTGGCAGGATTCGTCGGGGCATCACTTGCAATGGCAGGTGCTGCCTTTCAAGGTTTATTAAGAAACCCTTTAGCAGACCCTTATACATTGGGGGTGTCTTCAGGAGCTTCTGTTGGTGCTGTATTGACTATCTTTCTCGGTTTATCCATCCCGTTTATTGGCACATTTACTTTACCATTATTAAGTATTACAACAGCTTTTCTAACGATAATTGTTGTCCTTTTCTTTGCGCGACAAATTGATCGTGGTATGAGAGTAGAGACAATTATTTTAACAGGTATTATCTTCAGTTCTTTTCTAGGTGCATTTATTTCCTTAATGATTGCTTTAACGGGGGATGAACTGAGACAGATTATCGGTTGGTTGTTAGGAAGCGTATCGATGAGGGGTTGGGACTATGTTCAAATCATCCTTCCTTTCTTTATCATTGGTTCTGTGATGCTTCTAGCCAATAGCCAGGAATTAAATGCGATGTCATTCGGCGAAGAAAGAGCCCGTCATATCGGGGTGAATGTACAGAAACGTAAGATGATGGTCTTAATTGCCGGATCGATTTTAACTGGTGCGGCGGTAGCGGTGTCAGGTACCATCGGATTTGTCGGCTTGGTCATTCCGCACCTGACTCGATTGCTATGGGGACCGGACCATAGACACTTACTTCCTTTATCGATGATGACAGGTGCTGGGTTTTTAATACTTGCTGATTTATTCGCAAGAACAGTCATTTCACCAACTGAGTTACCTATTGGTGTCATTACTGCGTTAATTGGTGCACCAGTTTTTGCGATCATTCTAATGAAACGAAGAGCGGAAGGCAGAGGATAATGTGATGATGTATAGCTTACGGCAAATTAATGGTGGTTATGGAGGCAAGCAGGTCATTCATGATGTTTCCTTTGACGTAGAGAAGGGACAGTTATTTGGCATCCTTGGACCAAATGGGAGTGGCAAGTCGACTGTTTTAAAGATGTTGAGTGGTCTTATACCGGTTACGTCTGGTGAAGTTTATTTAAAGGACCAACCAGTACAAAGTTATAACACGAAGGAAATGGCGAAAATCGTTGCTGTCCTACCTCAACATGCCGAATATAGTTTTTCTTATACAGTGAAAGAAATTGTATCACTCGGTCGCTATGCTCATCAAAGTGGTTGGTTCCAAACATGGTCTGATGATGATGATGAAGTGGTGCAACGTTCTATGAAACAAACAGGCGTACATCATTTTGCGCATAAAAATATTACTGAGCTATCAGGTGGAGAGAGACAACGTGTGTTTTTGGCACAAAGTCTCGCACAAGAACCAGAAATATTGTTACTAGATGAACCAACTAATCATTTAGACTTATCTTACCAAAAAGAATTGCTAGATATGTTAAAAGAGTGGACAGAGAAAAAAGGTTTAACGGTCATATCCATTTTTCATGATTTAAATTTAGCCGGTTTATATTGTGATCAAATCGTTTTGTTAAATGAGGGACAAATCGTCAGTAATGATAAACCTAATGAAGTATTGCAAGAAGCACGTATTATCGAGGTTTATGAGACTGAAGTGAAGAAACACGGACACCCGAAAGTCCCAGCACCACAAGTAGTTCTTATACCTGAGGAGAAATGGCAAAATGAAGAGATCATTACACCGGCTAGATTAATGATCAATAAAGAGTATATTACACTTCAGTCTGACCAACCGCTAAGGGTCATGTCATCAGGTGTTGTTGGTTCTGGTATTGGTTGGTATCAAACATTCGTTAATCGCCATGTGGATAAAAGTTATAACTGTGATGACTTTTATGAGGAGATGGTGGATTTTCTTATAGAAAAAGGGTTTGAGCCTTCGGAAACGGTTGGAATGATGACAGCGGTATATATGGATGATGTGGTCTACGGTTTTTACGAAATGGATCTGTTCTCTGTGTTGATCGTGGTAACAGCAGGTGTAGGCAACGCTGTCGATGTTTCGATGGCGAGCAAACATAAAGAGGTAGTAACTCCGGGCACGATTAATAGTTGGATATTTGTCAATGGCCATCTATCTGAAGAGGCGTTTATTCAAGCAATGATGACGGCTACTGAAGCGAAAGTAAAAGTATTAATGGATTTAGATGTGAGAGACAAAGAAACAGGGACAGTTGCTACGGGCACATCTACGGATAGTATCTTAGTTGCTGCAACACAAAGCGGAGAGAAAATCGATTTCGCTGGAACGGTTACACCACTAGGGAAAATAATAGGAAAAGGTATTTACGAATGTACACAAAAAGCGATTCACAAGAATCGTAAAAGAAAAAAGGAAACAGATAATGATTGAACATTTAGTTGCATTAACAGTAGCGGTGGTCATTGACCGATTCATAGGTGACCCACCGCGATGGCCGCATCCTGTAAAGTGGATGGGTTCTTTCATAGGTATTTTAAGAAAGAAATGGAATATAGGGGAACATAGAAAATGGAAAGGTGTAGCTATGTTAACAACAGTCTTAGTGATTGTATTAGCTGTATCGATAAGTATTGTTGTGATTGCCTATGCGGTCCACCCTATTGTTGGAATATTACTTGAGGCGGTGTTAATCGCAACTACCATCGCCCAAAAAAGTTTAAAGGAAGCGGCATTAGAAGTATACGAGCCTTTAGTGAATGAACAATTAAGTGAGGCAAGGCAAAAGCTTTCATATATTGTTGGTCGGGATACAGAGAAGCTAAATGAAGCAGAGATTGTTAGAGGAACAGTTGAAACAGTAGCAGAAAATACAAGTGATGGTATTACTGCCCCATTGTTCTTTGCCTTCATTGGTGGTGCACCGCTTGCCTTAGTTTATCGCGCTATTAATACTTGTGACTCAATGGTTGGTTATAAAAATGAGAAATACATTGACTTTGGCTGGGCGTCGGCAAAGCTTGATGATGTGGTGAACTGGGTACCGAGTAGACTGACAGCATTTTGTATGCTTCTCATGAATCAACCAAGATTTATTCAAAAGAGAGAGAGTTTTCGATTAGTGATGAGCGATGCCAAAAAACATCCAAGCCCGAATAGTGGTTGGGGCGAAGCGGCTGTGGCTTATTTATTAGGCGTTCAGCTAGGTGGTAAAAATACATATGAAGGGCATGTTTCGTATCGTGCCACGATGGGAGAAGACAATATGCCATTATCAAGTATTCATATTATAGAGGCGAATGCAATCATTGCTAAAACCATTCCTCTGTACCTTTTGATTTTATGGCTAGGGGGTGTATGGATTGCAATGGCCTAAGCATGGTGCGAATCCACAATATTTATACGAAGTATTAAAGTTAGATATGCCCGCAAACACAATTGACTTTAGTGCGAATATTAACCCATTAGGGCCTCCTGAAGATGTGAAAAGGCAATGGGGAAGCTTACTTTCATCATTATTAGAATACCCCGACCCGTTTGCCACGAGATTAACAGAGCGTATTAGTAAAACTACAATCCTTCCTAAAGAAAATGTACTCATCGCCAACGGAGGAGCCGAGATTATCTCAATGATTGGACATTTATTTGCTAGAAAGCGTGTAATGATTGTCCAACCTGCTTTTTCCGAATATGAGACAGCTTGCCGGGCGAGTGCGTGTGAAATTGATTATTTTTACTTAAATGAGAACTGGGAGTTAAACATAGAAGGTTTGATAGCTACTTTTAAGGGAATTGATGTAGTTTTTTTGACGAACCCGAATAATCCTACGGGTAAATACTTCTCAAAAGCTTCAATCAAACGTTTGATTGAAGCCGCTGAATGTTTAGGTGTTTACCTCATTGTGGATGAAGCTTTTTATGATTTTGTAGATGGATATGAACCAATCTCACCATTATTACACGAGTACAATCATTTAGTTATTATTCGCTCTATGACTAAAATGTTTGCCATTCCTGGGATTCGCTTAGGGTATGTGCTCGCGAGTGAACAGTTTATAAGCGATTTAAGGGCGATACAACCGCATTGGAGTGTCAATAGTGTGGCGCAGGAAATAGGATTACTGTGTATAGAGGATAATGACTTTCAGCAGAAAACACGTGAGTTGATGAAGATAGAACGGAAGAAAATCTTTTCCTTTTTAGCACGTAATGATTACCTTTATTCAGATTCATCCACTAATTTTTACTTAATAAAAGATTCGTTTTCCAAAGAAAGCAAGCGTCTTTTTCTCTTTTTATTAAAAAAGGGACTGATCCCAAGGCATACATACAATTTTCCCGGATTGGAAGGGAATTGGCTTAGACTAGCAATAAAATCACCGGATGAAAACATTCGATTGATGGAGGCATTAAAGCAATGGCGCGAATCATCTTTATAAGCGGAGGGGTAAGAAGTGGTAAGAGTCAGCTTGCTGAGAGGTTAGCAATTGATTTGGCACACTACCATGGGAAGCAATTACATTACATAGCGACAGCTCAACCAAGCGATAAAGAAATGATGTTGCGCATTAAGCATCATCAAAAGCAGAGGCAAGAAAGTGGCAAACAGTGGATGACATGGGAACAATCAAGAAAAGTTCATCAACTTGCTACCCACTTTTCTTCAAATGATATTATTCTTCTAGATTGCATAACCACTCTCCTTAATAATGAATTTTTTTATGAAAATCGCTGGTCTAATTACGAATTTCAGCAACAAATTTATGAAAAGCTTGTCCAAGGAATCACAGAACTTTCGAGTAAAGTTGATACGTTAATTCTCGTAAGTAACGACATATTCCATGACGTGATAAGTGATGAACCGCTTGTTCGTGTGTATGGAAAGATGCTAGGGCGACTCCATCAAAAAATAGTAGCGCTTGCAGATGAAGCTTATCTAGTAGATGCTGGTTGTCTTATTCAGATGAAAGGAGGAGAACCAATATGAAAGGCATAATGGTCGTTGGAACAGCCTCTGATGTAGGGAAAAGTATAATTGCCACAGCTATATGTCGTGCTTTAGTAGAAGAAGGTGTGCGTGTTGCCCCGTTTAAGTCACAAAATATGTCTAATAATTCTTATGTAACGGAAGATGGCAAAGAAATTGGACGAGCACAAGGGGTACAGGCAGAAGCTGCGAGAATAGAAGCTACAGTCTATATGAATCCAATTCTCTTAAAACCAACGTCAGACTCGACTTCTGAGGTAGTTTTGTTTGGGAAAGCTGGGGCGATTCAGTCTGGTCGTGACTATAGAACATCTTTCTATGAAAAGGGGCTTGAGGCGATTACGAAAGCACTTCATGAACTAGAAAATACTTATGATGTGATTGTGATGGAAGGTGCCGGCTCTCCTGTAGAAATGAACTTAAAGACTCGTGAACTAGTCAATATGAAAGTGGCTGAAATGGCGGATGTGCCTGTGTTGTTAGTAGCTGATATCGATCGAGGCGGTGTGTTTGCAAGTATCGTAGGGACGTTATCATTACTAGAAGAAAACGAAAGAAGTCGAGTAAAAGGGGTTATTATTAATAAATTTAGAGGAGATCTGTCTCTGTTTGCGGACGGTAAGAAGTGGATTGAAGATCACTGTGGTATTCCAGTTATCGGAGTGATGCCATATATCCATCATCATATGATTGATGCAGAGGATTCCTTATCTATACAAGTTTCTAAAAAGAATAACCCAATAGACATTGCTATATTTAAACCACCGTATCTTTCAAATTTTACCGATATAGATCCGTTTTTATTTGAAGGTGATGTGTCTTTCCGCTGGGTTAATCGAATTGATGAAATGGGCATGCCTGATGCTGTTATTTTACCAGGAACGAAAAGCACGATTGATGATTGGCAATATTTCTGTGATAGAACGCTCGATAAATGGTTAAAGCATTATATAGAAAATGGCGGCAGAGTAATCGGAATTTGCGGTGGTTTTCAAATGTTAGGTAGGCGATTAGCCGACCCTTATGGTGCGGATACCGGCATCGAAGGGAAGGAAATAAATGGCCTCGGCGTGATTCCTGCTATCACCACTTTTATCACTGAAAAAACAACCATTCAAGTGGAAGGAACGCTTCACCCCAAGTTAAAAGGATCATTTGTACAATCATTAAAAGGGTATGAAATCCATTTAGGCGAAACAGTAGTAGAGAATCATGATAGGCACTATTTTATGAAAAAAGCTGATGGTCATTATGATGGTTATACAAGTAACGATGGAAAGATTATCGGTACATATATGCATCATGTTTTTCATCACGACGAATGGCGTGCACAATGGTTAAATCAGATTCGTGCAGATAAAGGTTTGCCTTTAAGAGATCCGGTTTATATCCGTACCAAGAAGGACCAAAAGTATGCAGAACTAGCAGCACACTTCAAAGCAAATGTTGACTTTGACCTTCTTAAAGAAATCATCGGTATAGAGGATTGCATCTTATGAAAATATGGCTAAAAGGAGTATTAATGAATCTACAATTCTTCACTGCCATTCCGATTCCTATCCAATTACCGATGGATAAAAAGCATTTAAATGGCGCGATTAAAACCTTTCCATTGTTAGGTATGATACAAGGGGTCATCTATGCGATTATATTTTATTTGTTATTAATGATTTCTCCTTTCTCGCCATTAACAGCTGCCATTATTCTTTGGGTGACATTCATCGTTGTCACAGGTGGGATTCATTTAGACGGCTGGATGGATGCAAGTGATGCATACTTTTCCTATGGTGATCGACAAAAGCGATTAGAAGTGATGAAGGATCCAAGAGTTGGTGCTTTTGGTGTGCTGTCGGTCATTCTCTTATTAAGTACGAAACTATTTTTTATTTATGAAATCGCGATTAAATTAGAAAGCGCATCTGTATTCTTTTTTATTGCTTGTATTCCTTTTTTTAGTCGTATGGTCATGGGCATGATGCTAATGAAGGTGAAGACAGCTAAAAATAGCGGGTTAGGTTACATGTTTCAGGATGCAGCTACATCGAGAAGTGTTGTTATCTATGGTGTATATATTTTACTAGTTGTTATATGGCTGTTTTTCTTTTTTCCTTCCCTTTTATTCGGGTTTACTTGCATGTTCATCATTTCGTTAGGCTTATTTATAATTATGAAACGAAAAAGCGTGAGTTGGTTTGGAGGCACAACAGGCGATGTGATTGGTGCATGTGTGGAAGGAGTGGAATGGAGTTTATGGATGGTTCTTTGGTTATTACATTATTTCGTCATGGGATGACAGAGGCCAACAGGAAGAAAGCCTACCTAGGTTGGAGTGATTCTCCGCTTGTTTCGGCGCAATCTATCGTCCCGATAGTACCACCTTGTGATATCATCGTCACAAGTGATTTAGGTAGATGTATAGAAACGAGTAAGAAATTATTCCCTAATGAACCGCTTGTTTTGATGAGAGAATGGAGAGAAATGAACTTCGGTGAATGGGAAGGTTGCACGTATGAGCAATTAAAGAACCATCAATCGTATCGAAAGTGGTTGGATCATTGGCAAACATTGTCACCCCCTAATGGTGAGAGTTATAGTGAATTTAGTCAACGACTTAATCGCGCATGGGACTCGTTAGTAGCAGAAGCGTTGGAGAAATCCATTTCAACAATGGCGATTGTCACGCACGGTGGAGTAATCCGCCATATCTTACATACGAAAGTAAAAAATAAAAAAGCGTTTTGGGACTGGGAGATTCCTTATAATGGGGGCTACCAAATCGATGTTAAATGGAAAGGTGGGGAGATTATATGCACTTTGTTACAGGAGGAGCCTATAACGGAAAGGGAGAATGGGTAGCAAAACAATATGGTATTCACCGAGCAAGTAACTCCTGGTATTCCGCCTATCATAGTTCACCGCCACCTGATGTAGACAATTTTACAGAAATGGATGGTGTAATTGTCTGGGAAGGAATAGAATATTGGGTAAAGGATGTCTTAACTTACAGTCGAGAAGAGGAGATACAACAAAGAGTCCAGCAATTCCTCATTGACTTTGCAGCATGGGAAAACAACGAACGTACACGTAAAGTCATCATCATTGGTACGGATATAACCAAAGGGATTGTACCAGTAGATGAAAAAGATCGACTTTTACGAGATGTTTGCGGACGAGTGTATCAACAAATTGCCAAACAGGCATCGCAAATGGATATTATTTGGTATGGAATAGCTCAGAAAATTAAATAAGGGAGTGGGCGATTAGATGAAAATTTATACGAGAACAGGAGATAAAGGAAAAACGAGCATTATTGGCGGCAGAGTAGAAAAGGACGATATACGTGTTGAAGCCTATGGTACAGTTGATGAAGTCAATTGTTTTGTCGGTCAGGCTGTTACGGAGTTGGATCAAGCAAAATTCGCAGACGTCTTGGATGATTTAGAGAAGATACAACATGAACTTTTTGATTGTGGTGGAGACTTAGCAAACGTAACAAAGAAACGTGAGCTGAAGCTAAAACAAGAGTCAATTGATTATTTAGAAGAGAGAATTGATGAGTTTATTGCAGAAGCACCAGCATTAGAACGTTTCATCTTACCAGGTGGTGCCAAGGCATCTGCTTCTATTCACATTGCGAGAACCGTCACAAGAAGGGCAGAAAGATTAGTCGTATCACTTAAGAAAACAGATGATACGGTTCCAGATGTAGCTGTTATGTTTTTAAATCGTTTGTCTGATTACTTTTTTGCATTAGCCCGCGTCATCAACTTTCGCTTAGGGAATCCGGATGTAGAATATGTACGTAGTGCGAAAGTGTTCCGTGGGGGTAAAAGAAAAGGGGAATAACTGATGGGTCTTTTAAAAGGAATAAAAATAACATGGCTAAGTGTTTTTGTTGCCCTATCGGTGATTGGTGCAGCAATTAAGATTCCAGCTGGGATTGTTACTAGTGTGGCACTAGATTCATTTCCCGCGTTGCTCGCTAGTGCCTTATTAGGAGGGCCGGCTGGGGCAATCGTTGGAGGAACAGGTCATTTATTGTCAGCATTATTAGGTGGGTTGCCGATGGGGCCGTTTCATTTGGTAGTAGCGATTGAGATGGCCATTCTAAGTTTTATATTTGCTGTATTTTACCGCAATGGACATAGGTGGGTCGCTTCTATTCTCTTTGTCCTTGGTAACTCGTTTGCAGCCCCACTTCCATTTCTCTTTATTATGGGAGAAGCGTTTTATTTGGCACTCGTTCCGTCGCTTTTAGTAGGTTCTATTTTTAACGTAGCTATTGCACTTATCCTTATTCCAAGATTGGCAAAAGTCATTCAACCAGTAAAAACATCTATGGGACATGCCAAATGAGAGATGTACTAGTGATTCCATATAACAAGGAAGAATCACTTGTCATAGCAAGTGATAATAGTGGCGGTATCGGATTAAAGCATGATGATCATATTAAGGTTTCATATGAGGTTGTGGCTTATTATGCTTTAAGGGTATCGATGATGGAATGTATAGCTATAGGTGCAACGCCCTTAGCGATTATTTTGCAAAATTTTTCTGGAGATCAAGTGTGGCGATCATTAGTGACAGGAATTGAAAAGGGTTTGCTGGAACTAGACATGACAGAATTACCTATAACAGGAAGTACAGAAAGTAATTTTGAGCTCAAGCAATCTGCAACAGCCGTATCTGTTATGGGAAAAATAAATGCGAGTAAAGATATTCATGCGATTGAGTTTAACAAAGAAAATCGGTTAGCGGTTATCGGTAAACCATTAGTAGGAGAAGCGGTCATTAATGATGCGCTCCATATAGCTCCGCTAGCGCTTTGTTCACAACTCGCAAATATGGAAAAAGTGACAGTCATGCCTGTTGGTTCTAAAGGAATATTAGCTGAGTTAAACCAATTATTTAAGGATCGTGTCTTTACCCTAACTGATCTCACTTGTGAATTAGACTTACTTACTTCTTCAGGGCCTGCAACCTGCTTCATTATTAGTTATTTACCTGAAAATGAAGAGAAAATAAAAGAAATGGCTACTGGCTATTTTTATCCTGTAAAGGTGAAGGCATGAGTTTAACTGTTTTTTTTACAAGGCATGGAGAAACGGAATGGAATATAGAGAAGAGAATGCAAGGTCGATTAAATTCTCCTTTAACTAACAAAGGAAAGCAAGATGCCTTAAAACTTGGGCAAAGGTTAGCGCAAACTAAATTTACAAAGGTGTTCTCCTCTCCTAGTGGTCGAGCATTAGAAACGGCACAAATCATTACAGGTGGGGAAGCGATTGTCAAAGATGAGCGATTGATGGAGATAATGCTTGGTGAGTGGCAAGGGAAAACTGAAGAGGAAATTTGGGCGCACGACCCTTTGTTATTTGCGCAATATTGGCAACACCCTCATGAATATGACAACCCATATGGTGAAAGCTTTCAAAATGTGATTGATCGCATGCGTGACTTTCTAGCAGAATTAGCTTTAACGACAAGTGGGAACGTGTTAGTGGTCACTCATGGTGTCGCATTGAGGGCCATTTACTCTATTTGCCGCATGCTGCCAGTTCATCAATTTTGGAACGGCGCACCAGATATTGAGGGAACAAGTTTGACCATCCTTACATATGAATCACAGCAGTTTCAAATTGTGAAAGAAGCATGTACGGCACATTGCCAATAACTGGCGTGCGGGTGCTTCTTTTTACTTTCACAGCAGTCAATGTGGCTAGGTATATGAAGAAAATGTGTAGGTATTTTGACTGACTTTATTCACCTAATGAAATGGTACGATGCTATGATAAATCTTGCCATTTATTTTAGCTAGTATAAAATATATAAATAAGGTAAAATAGGCTGGCAATCATTTGCGCCTATTTAGTGAATGATGCCTAAGAGCGTTATAAAGAAGTTTATACATTATATATAGATAATGATTACAGATATTAATCTTTTTGTAATAGAAAACTAGAGCTTTTGTAACATAATGTTAACAGAGAAGTAAGTGAAAAAAAGTATAATAGTGGTATATCAATAGGGGGATACTTTTCGGGATAATGGGAATTAGGTCTTTATATCCAGGAATGAGTTCATATCAGTGCCATTAATAATCGATATGAGGACAATCTCCAATGACGAGATAACTTTTTAAAGAGATAAATGGCTATTTTTTAATTGAAGTAAGCTCCTTTTTCCATCGTTATACATACATATACTTTTATAGGCATTTATCTTAGTGAAACATTTACTCTCTTATTTTATAAAGTGGTAAAATAAATATAAGTTACTTGTTAAAATTGGAGGTTTTATTGATGACAATCAAGATCGGACTTTTGTACGGTGGGAAATCTGCTGAACATCATGTTTCTATGCAGACAGCGCTTGCGGTGATTAAAGCATTAAACACAAATAAATTTGATATTTACCCTATTTATATTTCCGAAGAAGGTCAATGGATAAAGGGGCAACAAATTACTGGGCCTGTTGAGACAGTGAAAGAATTATCTTTTTCAGAAGGCCAACAGCTTTCACCATTAGCGTTAGCACCAACTCTTTTCGAGTCAGAAGAAAGTCGACCTTTTGATGTGATTTTTCCATTATTGCATGGTCCAAATGGAGAAGATGGAACGGTTCAAGGAATGCTTGAGCTTCTGAATTTACCGTATGTTGGAAATGGTGTCCTTTCTTCTTCAGCAGGAATGGATAAAGTTATTATGAAAAATATCTTTGCTCAAGCTGGATTAACTCAGGTCAATTATGTTTGGTTCCTTCGAGGGGAATGGGAAGCTGCGGAAGAGGATGCTTATCGTCAAGTAGAAGATACGATCGGATACCCGTGCTTTGTAAAGCCTGCAAATTTAGGCTCAAGTGTAGGAATTAGCAAATGTACGAATCGTAGTGAGCTTCATGAGGCATTCGTTGAAGCATTTAAATACGACCGTAAAATTATTATCGAACAAGGTGTAGATGCAAGAGAGATTGAACTAGGTGTAGTAGGAAATGATCACCCCGAATGCTCTGTTGCCGGTGAAATTATTCCGAAAGATAAGAATTTCTACGATTATACAGCAAAATATGAAGATGGGAATACAATCTTAATGATTCCTGCTGATGTCACAAATGCTGAATATAGTGAATTAGAAACGATGGCAATTAAAGCCTTTAAAGCATTAGATTGTTCGGGACTTGTTCGAGCGGATTTCTTCTTAACAAAAGAAGGAAAAGTCTATATAAATGAAGTGAATACAATGCCAGGCTTTACACCATACAGTATGTTCCCATTACTTTGGAAGCATTCAGGTGTAGAATATCCAGCCCTTATTGAGCGTCTTGTTAACTTAGCAATTGAAAGACATCAAGAAAAACAAAAAATTAAGCACACAAAGTAATTGTAGGCGGGACAGTGAAGCTGTAACGGATACAGTTACATAGAAAGATAGGCTTTGCACCCCATAGTGCACCTGTCAAAAAGGAGGCAGGAAAAGTTGATTAAGAGAACCTTGAATGATTTAGCAGAAATGATTCAAATAGAGAATGATCTTTCACCATATGGTAACAAAGAAATTCAAGGTGTAAGTATAAATTCTCGTGAGATTACTCCAGGACAACTATTTATCCCCTTTAAAGGAGAGCGAACAGATGGGCATCGGTACGTGTCGGATGCTATAGAAAAAGGAGCTGCTGCTGCTTTTTGGCAAGAGGATGTACCAAATCCACCGACTCACTTACCCATTATCATCGTTAAAGATACGTTAACTGCATTACAAGAGCTTGCAAGAGCCTATCGTAATCAGCTAAGTATTAAAGTGGTAGGGATTACTGGTAGTAATGGTAAAACGACAACAAAAGATATGATGGCGAATCTTTTAGCAGTGAAATATAAAGTCCAAAAAACAGAAGGCAATTATAATAATCATATTGGTCTTCCGCTTACCATTTTAGCGTTAGAAGAAACAACAGAAGTAGCTGTATTAGAGATGGGTATGAGTGCGAAAGGCGAAATTGACTTTCTAACTAGACTCGCACGCCCTGATGCAACGATTATTACAAATATCGGCGAATCACATCTACAAGATTTAGGTTCAAGAGAAGGAATTGCTGAAGCAAAGCTTGAGATTATAAATGGCTTAAAGCCAGATGGATTGATGGTATACATGGGGGATGAACCCCTTTTAAGGAATTACTTTGATTCATATGAAGGGCAAGCTACGGTTAAGACTTTTGGAAGAACCGAACAAAATGATCTATATCCTGTGAATATCCAACAATTAGACAACGGCAGTAAGTTTCAGGTCAATGCGAGCGAGATAGAATTCACTTTACCTATTTTAGGTATGCATAATGTCTTAAATGCTCTATCAGCTATGATTGTTGCACAACATTTTAATGTGTCATTTGCGGAAATGGAAGCAGGATTAGTGAAAGTGAGACTGACAAATATGAGGATGGAAATACTACAAGGTCAAAATGGCGAGAAAATAATTAATGATGCATACAATGCGAGCCCTACTTCAACGCAAGCTTCAATAGAATTATTAGCGAATTTGCCAGGATATAAGAAGAAAATACTTATTCTTGGTGATATGTTGGAATTGGGGGCAGATGAGGAGAGATTTCATGAAGAAATTGGGCTATCCATCTGTGCGGAAAACATCGATGCCGTCTTTACCTATGGTCGATTAGGACATTTTATTGCAAAAGGAGCAAAGGCAGTATTGTCTGAAGACCGTGTATTTGCTTTTGATGAAAAGGCGCCATTAATTGAAGAACTAAAAAAACATGTCAATGATGAAACCATTGTACTCGTTAAGGCTTCTAGAGGAATGAAGTTAGAAGAAGTCGTTGAGGGATTACAATAATACTATACTAAAATTCAAAAAACCTTATTGTTTCACATGGAACATAAGGTTTTTTCTATCCATTGAATTATATTATAATAATGAACTCTTTTTCGCATTGTAAGGATTTAATTTAACTTATTGAGGGTACAAATAAATAGATGTTTTCTTATGTTAAATTTGAAAAGTTGGTAAGAAGCCTGATAAATTTTCCATTGGCGGTGTAAAAAGATGATTGGATGTTTATGCATACATGGATTTACAGGTGCGCCTTATGAAGTCGCCCCATTGGCGAATTATATAAAGGAACATACAGATTGGGAAATAGTTGTTCCTACATTACCTGGTCATGGTGAAAGGCAGTCCTTAAAGGGAATTGTTTTTCAAAAATGGATCAATCATGCAGAGGAAGAATTAAAAAACTTACTAGAAAAATGTGAAGTAGTTTATATTATTGGATTCTCCATGGGAGGCATGATTGCTAGTGAATTAGCGGTAAAATATCCGGTAGCGAAACTGGTTTTACTAAGTGCAGCTGCCTACTATTTGAATCCAAGACAAATTTTCCTTGATATTAAAGGGCTATTAAGAGAAAGTCTCCAAGGGACAAGAATAACGCAAAATCCATTATTTATACATTACAAACAAAAGATCAGCTCCACTCCGATTGCTGCAGCGAGGCAGTTCCAAAAGTTAGTAGCGACGGTTCGTCCGCATTTAAAAGAAGTGAAGGTGCCAACTTTCATCGCTCAAGGAGAAGATGATGGTATCGTTCCTGTTCGCAGTGCGGATTATCTTTACAAACACATCACCTCAGAACAGAAACACAAAATGATTATTAAGCGGTCAAAACATCTAATTTGTCATTGTGATGAAAGTGAGAAACTGTTTAAAGAAGTGCTTCAATTTCTTTCATAACATCTGATTATTTTTACTCTCCTGTCATACTATGTCCTGCTAAAGCATTGCAAATCATGCGTTGAGATGGTAATATATACAACAAAGTGTCAACAGGAACTCCATTGAAACCCGGACATACTCCATTGGTAGGAGAATGTCTTTTTTCATTACATGTCTGAATAAACATTTCTATTTGTAATTGTTCGTTAGATTTAGGATGCGGAAGTCATCATACATTTATATTTTATACAAATAAGCATAGCACAATTAATGCATTGGTAATAAATTCTCCCTCATCCTCCTCTATAGTGGGTTTCTCTTAAATCGTTGTCATCATAACAACTTTCATTGGGGAAATTTCCTGCCTACTTGATGAAATAAAATATTTTTCAAAGAACAGAAGGAGATTGAATACATTGACTAAGTTTCAAGATTTGGGTATTAGCCCTGAAACAATGAAGTCTCTTAAAAGAATGGGGTTTGAAGAGGCAACTCCGATTCAAGCAGAGACGATTCCTTTAAGCTTACAGAATAAGGACTTAATTGGACAAGCACAAACAGGTACAGGTAAAACAGCCGCTTTTGGTATTCCTATGATTGACCATATTGACTATAATGAAGGTTTTATTCAAGGTTTAGTCATCGCACCGACTAGAGAATTAGCCATTCAAGTGTCAGAGGAATTATACAAACTAGGTTTTGGGAAAAGAACGAGAGTGTTATCGATTTATGGTGGTCAAGATATTAATCGCCAAATACGTGCTTTAAAAAATCGCCCTCATATTATTGTCGGTACACCTGGAAGAATTCTTGATCATATTAATCGAAAAACAATTAAACTTGATCATGTTAAAAAAGTAATTTTAGATGAAGCAGATGAAATGTTAAATATGGGCTTTATTGATGATATTGAAAAAATCTTATCAAGTGTCCCAGAAGAAAAGCATACTCTACTCTTCTCTGCGACGATGCCACCAGCCATTCAACGTATTGCTGAACGGTTTATGAAAGAGCCACAAATCGTTCGAGTGAAAGCGAAGGAAATGACTGTACCACTCATCGAGCAATATTATATTGAAGTACAAGAGAAAACTAAATTTGATGTGTTAACAAGACTGCTTGATATTCAATCACCTGAACTTGCAATTGTTTTCGGACGTACGAAAAGAAGGGTGGATGAACTTTCTGAAGCCTTAAGTTTAAGAGGTTACAATGCAGAAGGAATACATGGCGACTTGAGCCAGGCTAAACGTATGTCTGTCCTTCGTAAATTTAAAGAAAGATCGATTGATGTCCTTGTCGCAACAGATGTAGCAGCTCGTGGATTAGATATTTCTGGTGTTACACATGTATATAACTTTGATATACCACAAGATCCAGAAAGTTATGTTCACCGTATTGGTCGAACAGGTCGTGCGGGTAAAGAAGGAATGGCCATGACATTTATTAACCCGCGTGAGAAATCATACTTACGTATCGTTGAAAAAACAACGAAAAAGAAAATGGAAAGAATGGCTGCTCCGACGTTAGATCAAGCACTAGAGGGGCAACAGAAAGCTGTTGCTGAAAAAGTTGAGCAAATCATTGAGGATAATCATCTTCAATATTATCAACAATCTGCACAACAATTACTTGAACAACATGACGCAACAACAGTTGTTCAAGCATTGTTGAAGCTCATGATCAAAGAACCGGACACGACTCCAGTAAAATTAACGGAAGAGAAACCTTTACCAGCTAAACGAGACAGAAGATCAACCGATAGAAATAAACGTCCTAGAGGTGGATATAGCCCGAAAGGAAGACAAAGTAATTCCTATCGCTCCCGTGATGGTAAACCTTCAGGTAAAAGGAATTATCAAGGAAATAAGAAAACAAATGCAAATAGCTATAGATAACATTTAGGGAGAACCGAGCATTGAAATGAGATGCTCGGTTCTTTGTGTTATTAAGTAGAATCTCCTAAAAACTAAGAACTCAAAGTATGAGGAGAATAAAAAAGGAATTTAAAATGCCTACATATAAGAAGGTTCAAAATCTAAACGTTAAGCTATTCATTCATTTTTATTTGGAGTTCAAAGTAAATACGGCTTGCACTCCCGCTGACTTTTGTCCATAAACATGACTTGCGAAAAAACAACCTGCCAACCCCACTCATAAGAGCGCAAGTCATGAACATGAATCTCCACATATATTTTTAACTATAGTATTTGCTCCTGCTTCAGTATAATGAATAGGATGCATATAAATTTATTGAAAACAAGATGAGGTGAGTGCCAGTATGATTAAAGGTTTGAACCATATGTTATTTTCTGTTTCTGATTTAGATCGTTCTATTGCTTTTTATGAAAAGGTATTTGCAGCTAAATTGCTTGTAAAGGGGAGAACGACAGCTTATTTTGATTGTCAAGGCATGTGGATAGCCCTTAATGAAGAAAGAGATATACCTCGTAATGAAATTACCGAATCTTATACTCATATTGCGTTTTCTATTGATGAAGATGATTTTGAAAGTTGTTATCAACGATTACAAGACTTAAAAGTGAATATCTTATCTGGTCGCAAAAGGGACGAAAAAGATAAGCGTTCAATATATTTTACTGATCCAGATGGACATAAATTTGAGTTTCATACGGGGACATTACAAGATCGATTAGCTTACTACCGACAAGATAAAGATCATATGACATTTTATAAGTAAATAAATTAGGTAGGTAACTTCACTCCGATTGAAACCTTTTCCTTAGACTATCGTATAGAAATAATAAATAAGAATGAAAAAAATATCCAAGTTTTTACTGAGACATAGTGTGGCTTTCATGTATACTATAGTTGATGAAAAAGGAATTTTAGGGGGTTTACATATATGTTATCAAAGCCGCAAAAGCGTATTTCTAAACGGGGTCTGACTGTTTGGAAAATATCTGGTGCACTACATTCCCTTATCCCATTTGTATTGGCAATTGGCGCTATCGTTTTAACATTTATTTTTGATTGGCAGATGTGGATAATTGGTGTTGCATTAATTATATTTGCTCTTTATGCCTATTTAGCGATTAAAGTTTTTCCCACTGTGAGGTGGAAAAGATGGCGTTATGAAGTGAGAGAGAATGAAATAGAACTACAGCATGGAATATTTATCATCAAACGTACACTCGTCCCAATGATCAGGGTGCAGCATGTAGATACTCACCAAGGACCAATTCTACGAAAATATAAACTAGCTACTGTGACGGTTTCAACTGCGGCAACTGTCCATGAGATACCTGCTTTAGATTTAGAAGAAGCAGAAGAACTGCGGTTTTTTATATCTAACTTAGCAAGGGTGGCTGTAGATGATGTCTGAGCCGAGAAGACTTCATTTTATTGCAGCCGTATCAAATGTACTGAAAACATTAAAGGACTCCATTATTCCGATTTTAATTATTGTCGTATTTGGTAATAGCGAAGGAAAGATTCAGCTTTTTATTACGTTAGGTATTATCGCTCTTATACTTGTATCTGGTATCCTTACTTGGCTCCGTTTTACTTATAGAATAGAAGAGGGAGAATTACGAATCGAATCAGGGTTAATTATTCGGAAAAAAAGATATATACCCTTCGAACGAATTCAAAGTCTTGATTTATCTGAAGGTATTTTACAAAGACCTTTTGGTTTAGTGAAAATGACCATTGAAACAGCTGGTTCAGGAATAGAGGCAGAAGCGATATTGACTGCCATATCTAAAAATGAGGCGCAGCAAATTCAAGAGATTCTATCGCAATCTAAAAAGGCACATATAGAGTTAGATGAGCAAATCGAAACAGAACAAAAAGAGGAACAAATACTTTATCAAATTAAACCAGGTGAGTTGATTTTACTTTCTTCGACCTCTGGGGGAGTAGGTGTTGTGATATCAGCCGTTTTTGCCTTTTTATCCCAATTTGCTGAAGTGATTCCTTATGAGAAGGTATTTGACGAATTGAGTGTCTTTATTACGGGCGGTGTGATGCTCATCAGTTTAATGGTTTTCCTTGGTTTCGTTCTTGCCTGGCTCATTGCTCTCATTGGATCAGTGTTAAAGTATGCTAATTTTACAGTGAGAAAAGTGGGAGATGAATTAATTATTACACGCGGTTTACTAGAGAAGAAACAACTAACGATTCCCCTACATCGTATTCAAGCATTAAGGATAAATGAGAATCCAGTTCGCCAAGCGATTGGCTATGCATCTGTTTACATTGAGAGTGCAGGTGGGTCCTTGAAAGATGCGGATAGCTCAAAAGTGATGCTTTTACCTATTATTAAGCGAAACCGGATTCGCGAGAAGATTGAAACTGGACTAAAAGATTACCAATTGACAGATATGTTCGTTCCAGCACCAAAAAGGGCTTTAAGAAGATACATATTCAGAGGGTTGTTTTTCTCTATTCCAGTGGCAGCTATCCTTCTTTATTTATTCCCTGTGTGGGGGTTATTTAGTTTAGTTTTCGTTGGATTGATACTTATTTTATCTTATTATCGTTATAAAGCGGCTGGTTGGACGATTTTAGAAAATCAACTCGTTCTTCGTTCACGATTTATTTCTAAAACAACTGTTTATTTGAGGAAGAATCGAACACAATCAATAACAATGAAAGAAACCTATTTTCAGAAGAAAAATCAGTTAGCTACCATTTCTGCTAAGGCTATGTCTGGTTCTGGTGCGACTGGTGGAGATGTAGTTGACCTAGAAGTAGATGATGTATTATCTATTTACAAATGGTATTCATATACTCCTGAGAATAGTGATTGAAACAGCAAATCCGAACATTTATGTTCGGATTTGCTGTCTGTATGCACGATTTCGTTAACGTGATAAAAGGCCAATAATTGCTAGAAGAATAATGCCCCCAAAGATTAGAATGGTTGATAGAGGAACGCCTTTTAATTTTCTAGCTGAAGACTTCCATTGGCTTGGCGGTCTCGTTGCATGATAGCCATCTTTTAATCTCGTCTTAATCATTGCTGATCCAGTGAGGAAACCTGCTAATAGACCAAATAAATGGGCAATCACATTTACATTCGCTTGCAAGAAGGTCATAATCACACCAATCACTGTGATGGCAAGAATGAGTTGTGTATTTTGCTGTGAAAGTAAATCTCTGCGGTACACAATAATAGCAATAAAGAAACCGAAGATACCATAAATCGCTCCGCTCGCTCCAACGTGAATATATGTTAACGGTTCAAGGATGAGTGTTGCGATATTAGCGCCAATACCAGCTAGGAAGTAAACAAGGAGGAAACGCCCCTTGCCAATTGCTCTCTCAAGTGGTGGTCCAAATAAAACAAGTGAGAAGCAATTAAATAAAAGATGAGCAAATCCGCTATGCATGAAAATAGGTGTAAAAAGTCTCCATATTTCTCCTTGCATAATATAAATATTAATACCTGCAAAATGCGCCATTAACCAATTAGTTGGAAGGATGGGCAAGACAGTAAGTAAATACAACACAATATTAATTGCGATAATAGAAGTAACGATGGGATAGAAGCGAATAAATTCTCTAAAGCTTTCTGTCCTGATAAACAATAATTGACTCCTCCTAAAATGTTCTCATACATTAAATATACTATAGTTTGTTTTATGCAGCATTTATTTTATTTAGAAGAGGGTGATTAGAATGATTAAAGGCATTGGCATCGATATAATTGAATTAAAGAGAGTGAAACAATTAGTAGAAAGAAAAGAACGGTTTGCAGAACGTATTTTAACAACAAACGAAAAACAGAAATATGAGACACTAACGGGGCATAGAAAAATAGAGTTTTTAGCAGGGAGATTTGCTGCGAAAGAAGCTTTTGCTAAAGCGAAAGGAACAGGTATCGGACAATCACTTTCATTTCTAGATATTGAAACAGCTAACCATATGACCGGACAACCGATTATTGTTCGACCGGTTGAAGGCTGTCATGTACACTTATCTATTTCCCATAGTAAAGAGTATGCCGTTGCTCAAGTGATAATTGAAGAAGACTCGTATTAATAGGAAAGAAAGGTTAGTTGTTTATAGCTACTATTCCTTCAAACCAAATAAACCCTAGACTCCAAAAAAATATTCTTAATCGATGAGAACGTCTGGAATAATCTTTGAGGTTGTCTCATATATTCAATAGTGCAATGGAGGAGACAAGGCCACGGAAGCGTTTGACTGCACTGTTGATTATAAGACAAAGGGGTTGAAGGAATGAAAAAGAAGTTTTTCTGGCTACTCATGGGACTGGCCATAACTGTCACACTAGCTGCATGTGGGACAAAATCCCAGGAGGATGTGACAAAAGATTTAACGAGCAAAATAGAATCATTAAAAAGCTATAAGGCGGAAGCGAAAATGACGCTGCAAACAGGTTCCGAGCCGCAATCCTATGATATAGAAATATGGCATAAGAACCCGGAATTTTATCGTGTGGCACTTAAAAATACTGAAAAAGATCAAAGTCAAATGATCTTAAAGAACAAAGAAGGTGTGTTTGTTCTTACGCCAGCTTTGAATAAAAGTTTTCGTTTCCAAAGTGACTGGCCAAACAATAGTAGTCAAGCGTACCTTTATGAGTCATTGATTGAAGATATTCAAAATGATAAGGAAGCGAAATTTAAAGCAACTGAAGATCATTATGTTTATGAAACAAAAACGAGTTATCAAAACAATCAAATGCTACCTCTACAAGAGATTACCTTAAATAAATCGGATTTATCGCCAGTTAGTGTGAAGGTGATGGATGCAGAAAGAACACCAGTAGTGACGGTAGATTTCTCCAATGTGAAATTTAATGAAGAGCTAGATAATAAAGATTTCGATACGAAGAAAAATATGACAGGTGCACAGCTAGAATTCCCAGTAATGGCTGAAGTGGCAGAGGAAGAAGATTTCACTGTCTTCTATCCAGAATCGCTTCCTGAAGTTGAACTTGTTTCTGAAAAAGAAGTAGAAACAGAAGAAGGTAAACGTGTCGTTCTAACCTATGAAGGTGAAGAAAAATCATTCACAATGATTCAAGAGAAGGCTGTTATTGTTCAAACTTCTGGTGGCGAAGAGGAGATGATGAATGGTGACCCTGTTGACCTTGGCTTCACTGTAGGAGCAGTGTCAGATAATATGGTTTCCTGGACGCAAAATGGCGTGGATTATATGATTGCATCGAATAACTTATCGAAAGAAGAAATGATCCAAATTGCACAGTCTGTACAAGGGGAAGTTGTAAAATAAATATAGTTAAGATAAACCCGAGGTAGATTCCTCGGGTTTCTTTCCGATGGTTGCCGTTTATAGCTTCATAGGGGTTTTTTTGCGAAAATAAACTACATATATCTAGAGTATTTGGTAATACATAGTAACGTCTGCTTGCATGTTTAATATACTTCTTAAATTTGTCCTACGCTGCTTTTCTTGTGGTAGATAGAAGAAGAAAGTTTATCTTTTCTGTTATACGTTAATGTGACATAATCAAAAGATAGAAGGAAAAGTATAAAGGGGAAGTGGACGGTATGAATCAACAGGTCCCATATTTTCGTGATACTTGGGCAGAGATAAATTTGGATTATATCACATATAATGTAGAGTCAATGATTAAGCATATTGGTGAAGAAACAGAATTGTTTGCTGTTGTGAAGGCAAATGCATATGGCCATGGAGATATTGAGGTAGCCAAGACAGCTCTAAAGGCAGGTGCTACTTACTTAGCGGTGGCGACTTTAGATGAGGCATTTGCTCTTAGGAATAAAGGGATTGACGCGCCGATATTAGTGTTAGGACTAACACGGCCAGAGGACGCTGGGCTAGCTGAACAAGCAGCAATTACTTTAACGGTTTGCCAAGCCGAGTGGTTGAAGAAAGCTTCATCATTCATCAATAAAGGACTAAAAGTTCATGTAAAGATGGACTCGGGGATGGGCAGATTAGGAATTAAATCAAAAGAAGAATGGAGAATATTTCAATACCAACTACAGCAAGGAAAATTCCATGTTGAAGGAGTTTTCACGCATTTTGCGACAGCAGATGAACTTGAGGCAGCCTATTTTAATGAACAGTTAAGCACTTTTAATGAAATGATAAGCTGGATGGATGAGAAACCAAGATATATTCATGCAAGTAATAGTGCAGCTGGCATGAGGCATCTTGAGGCGAAATTCAATGCCGTAAGATTTGGGATTTCAATGTATGGTCTGTCACCATCTTCCGAAATTAAAAATCATTTACCTTTTACCTTAAAAGAAGCGTTTTCACTTCATACGAAAATTGTTCATGTGAAAAAATTGCTACCGGGCGAGAAGGTGAGTTACGGAGCAACGTACGAAGCGGAAACAGAAGAATTAATTGGTACATTGCCAATCGGTTATGCTGACGGGTGGATTAGAAAGTTAGGCACACAAGAGGTTCTAGTGAATGGAAGAAGAGTAAGGATTGTCGGAAGAATTTGTATGGATCAATGTATGATTCGTATTAGTGAAGAAGATCAAATAGGAGATGTCGTTACGTTAATTGGGAGGCAAAATGATCAAACCATCTCTGTAGATGATATAGCTAACACACTTGAAACAATTAATTACGAAGTAACTTGTCAAATGGGTGCGCGCATACCAAGAATATATATTCAGGATAAAGCAAAAATTTCTGTAAGAAATGGGATTCTTTAATGCATATCAATGCAGATGTTGGTAGATAATAGTTATTAATCATTTGGGAAATTATCACTGAAATTCCTAGGAAGACATTGAAAGAAAATGCAACTGTTTTTATGGATAATTTCTTACTAAATTAAAAATCCCCTTTGCAGCCTAAGAGAATAATGGTAATATGAAAATTGGTAGATATAAAAAATATGGTGTGTAGTGATGGTGGAGGTGTATGTTTGTGTCTGAATCCAGCGCAACAACAGAAATTGTGGTGAAACTGCCGCAACATCTATTAACGGAATTAGATGGTTATGCGAAGCAAGAAAACGTGAACAGAAGTGAGTTTATTTATCAAGCAACGAAAATGTATTTGCGTGAACGAAAGAAAAGACATATTCGTGAGTCCATGAGACGTGGTTACATGGAGATGGCAAAATTAAACTTGACGATAGCATCTGAAGCATTTCAAGCGGAATACGAGGCAGAAAACGCAGTTGAACGTCTTGTAAGCGGAGGCTGATCCTTTGATTGTTAAACGTGGTGACGTTTATTTTGCAGACCTATCCCCAGTTGTTGGCTCAGAACAAGGCGGTGTCCGTCCAGTACTTGTTATACAAAACGACATCGGGAATCGGTTTAGTCCCACAGTAATCATCGCAGCAATTACCGCTCAGATTCAAAAAGCAAAGCTGCCTACTCACGTTGAAATTGATGCGAAGCGATATGCTTTTGAAAGAGATTCAGTAATATTGTTGGAACAAATCCGTACAATTGATAAGCAGAGATTAACCGATAAAATCACCCATCTTGATGACGAAATGATGGATAAGGTGAACGAAGCCTTACAAGTCAGTTTAGGTCTTATAGAATTTTAGAAAACGCTCAAAAGTTGGGGCGTTTTTTTATATGCCGCAAATCTAAAACAAATCCATTGACCGGGCTTATTAATATATGTAATACACTTATTGATACGGGCTTAAACTTTAAATCCTCCTATTTTATATTATTAGATCATTCTGAACAAAAAGAAATAAAAAGAATGAAAGTTTTAGGTTTGATTAAAAGCATAAAAGGGTACACACTTAATTTGGATATATTGTTAAAGACGTTTCAAATAGAAAGCGTTATAATACAAGACAATAGTAGATATTTACTGATTTTTTTACAAACATGTAGATTTTTTTACAATCAATGAAATAAGGAAAAACTAACCAATAGATGTGCTAGTATAGGAGGTAAAGGAAGACAAATGACTTTGAATTATATTCAAAACAATAAAGATAATATTTTTAAAGAATGGTTGGACCGATTGAAGGAGGATTCAGACGAAACAATTACCAATGTCATCCTCGATCAAAATTTCGAAACATATGGAAGAGAGTTAGTGGAGCTCGCTATTTTAAAAATTTCTGGAAAACAGGACGAGTATGAACGTCAATCAGAGAATTTTTCCGATAGAATGGTGAACTTAGGCTGGCCACTACGTTTTGTCGTAAATGCGCTAGATATATTTGGCGATGTTGTATTCGATGAAATGGTCAAAGATAAATATATCCGTCAAGAAAATGAATTGAAAGTGATGCATGATTTGAATCATTGGTTAAAAGCCATGAATAGTGAAATCATTAATGATTACACCGATTCTTGGGAAAGAACGATAGCGAATCAAAAAATTGCTTTGCAGGAACTATCGGCGCCTTTAATTCCTGTATTTGAGGGTATTACAGTTATGCCTTTAATTGGGATGATTGATACAGAACGAGCGAAGCAAATTATGGAAAACCTTCTTCAAGGTGTAGTAAAACATCGTTCAGAAGTTGTCTTGATTGATATTACAGGTGTCCCTGTTGTTGATACAATGGTTGCTCATCATATTATCCAAGCTGCAGATGCAGTCCATTTAGTAGGAGCCAAATGCATGCTTGTAGGTATTCGTTCGGAAATCGCGCAGACGATTGTGAGCCTTGGTATCGACTTAAACCGAATTATTACAAAAAATACAATGAAATCTGGCGTAGAAGCAGCATTGGAAATGACTAAACGTAAAATTGTGCCATTGGAGGGGTGACGTTTTGAGAATTCCGATTTTAAAACTACATGATTGTTTACTCGTTTCAATTCAATGGGAACTAGATGACCACACGGCACTTCAATTCCAAGAAGACTTATTAAAGAAAATACACAATACGAGTGCAAATGGTGTTGTAATCGATTTAACATCTATCGATTTTATTGATTCTTTTATCGCTAAAGTATTAGGTGATGTGATTGAAATGTCCCATTTAATGGGTGCTAAAGTTGTCATTACAGGCATTCAACCAGCAGTAGCAATTACGTTAACTGAATTAGGAATCGGTCTGAATAATGTATTGACCGCCCTTGATTTAGAAAAAGGTTTGGAGAAATTACATCAGGAATTGGGGGAATAGCCGAATGGACAACCAATCCTGCGTTAAAATAATCAATGAATGGGATATCGTCTCAGCGCGTCAGCTAGGTAGGAATGTGGCAAAAGAGCTGGGCTTTGGGACGGTTGACCAAGCAAGAATTACAACAGCAATAAGTGAACTTGCGAGAAACATATTCTTATATGCAGGTCAAGGTCAAATTTGTATAGAAAAGCTCTATGAAAATGGCAAAACGGGACTGAGGTTATTATCGATTGATAGTGGTCCAGGGATTAAAGATTTGCGCCAAGTAATGGAGGATGGATATTCAACATCGGGCGGCCTAGGAGCAGGTCTTCCAGGGGTAAAAAGACTGATGGATGATTTTCAAATAGATTCAAGCCCGGGTGAAGGTACAGATATAAGGGCGATTAAATGGCTCCGTTAGGGGGAACTTGAGATGGATTTCAGACAGAAATTGGAGTCCAAATATAGAGAGATATTAACGAATTATTTAGCTGACCGTTCAGAGCAGGCATTATATCAAGGACAAAAGTTAAGTAGGAATGCAATTGAACGGAACATTCCTCCAGAGGAAATTGTCAGCATCCATAGAAATATTATGGCTGAGATGTTTCCAGAAAAATTTAACGATAAAATGCAGGAGTCTTTTGATATACTGCTTGAAGTGATGGTGGCATATGGTTTTGCTTACCGCGAACACCAAAATTTAAAGCATATTCAACAGGAATTAAGAACCGAAATGGAAATCGCGGCTAATGTGCAGAAAACTTTGCTGGGGACAGAGGTGCCATGTAAAAAAGGCATGGATATTGGAGCAATCAGCGTCCCAGCAAAACATATGAACGGTGATTATTTTAATTTTGTTGAGGATGAAAATAATAGTGTAAGTATCGCAATAGCTGATGTTATTGGGAAAGGGTTACCAGCGGCCCTTTGTATGTCTATGATTAAATATGCTATGGACAGTTTACCAGAAAATCGTAAAACACCCACTTTGGTGTTGGAGAATTTAAATCGTGTTGTGGAACAAAATGTGGATTTAACGATGTTTATTACGATGTTTTATGGCACATACCATATCGATGATCATATCTTTTCCTATGCTTCTGCTGGGCATGAACCAGGCTTATTTTATCACGCGGAAACACAGACATTTTCTGAGTTGCCTGCAAAGGGTTTATTATTAGGCATTGAAAAGAATACCAAATATAGAAAATACGAAAAAGAAGTTATGCCTGGGGATATGATTATTTTGATGTCTGATGGCGTAACTGAATCAAGAACAAAAGAAGGCTTTATTGAACGGGAAGAATTACTAGCCTTAATTGAGAAAAACATACACTTAAAAGCACAAAATATTGTACAAAATGTATATAAGGAACTTGAAAAATTACAAGATTTCCAATTAAGGGATGATTTTACTTTAATTATATTAAGAAGAAATGTTTTAAGCTAAAATTAAAGGGTATATAAGGAGTAACCAGTTATTCCTAAAAGGTGGGCAAAATATGAACATTAATATAGATGTAAATCATAATGAAAATATTACTGAGGTAACTGTAGGTGGAGAGATTGATGTGTACACTGCACCAGAATTAAAGAAAGAACTGATTCCGCTTTCTGAGAAAGATAATGTGGAGATGATTGTTGATCTTTCAGGTGTATCTTATATGGATAGCACCGGCTTAGGTGTTTTTGTAGGACTTTTTAAAAATGTACGTGCGCATGATGGTCAATTTAAAATCATTGGGCTTTCAAGTCGTTTGAAAAGGCTATTCGAAATTACTGGTCTTGCTGATATTATTGATATCAGCACCAAAATGGAAGGTGAAAAAAAATGACCGAGTCGTACGACTACATTGAGATGAAAATCCCATCGAAGCCGGAATACGTCGGTATTATTAGATTAACCTTATCTGGTATTGCCAGTAGAATGGGATTTAACTATGACGAAATTGAAGACTTGAAGATTGCAACGAGTGAAGCTTGTACAAATGCTGTGCAGCATGCATACAAAAACAACGAAAATGGTGAAGTGCTTGTAGGATTCGGCCTTTATAAAAATAAACTAGAAGTCATGGTTGCGGATGAAGGTGAAAGCTTGGACTTTCAACAGGCAAGAGACAATGCAGGGCCATATCAAGCAAATGATTCGGTTGAATTTTTACGAGAAGGAGGATTAGGCCTTTACCTAATAGAAACATTAATGGATGAAGTGAAAATTCATCATCAAAAAGGTGTGACAGTCTTCATGACTAAATACCTAGAAGGAGAGCAGGTGGAGAGTGATGCAGAAGCAATCTCAACCTAAACAACGAACAAAAGAAGAGATTAATGATCTTATACAGCAATATCAATTACATCAGGACGAAGATGCACAGGAACAACTTGTTGAACAGTATTACAAATTGGTTGAGTCCATCGCAAGGAAATACTCTAAAGGTAGACCTTATCACGAAGATATTGTTCAAGTAGGTGTGATTGGGTTACTTGGCGCGATTCGTAGATATGATGCCTCTTTTGGCAAAACGTTTGAAGCATTTGCGATTCCGACAATTATCGGTGAGATTAAACGTTTTCTGCGTGATAAGACGTGGAGTGTGCATGTACCGAGACGAATAAAAGAATTAGGCCCAAAGATTAAAGCTACGGCGGAAGAATTAACAACTGCGCTGCAAAGGTCGCCTAAGGTAGAAGAAATTGCTGATGCGCTAGAAGTTACAGAAGAAGAAGTGTTAGAAGCTATGGAGATGGGCAAAAGTTATCAGGCGTTATCA
This sequence comes from Cytobacillus sp. FSL K6-0265, assembly GCF_038003465.1. Lineage (NCBI taxonomy): Bacteria > Bacillati > Bacillota > Bacilli > Caryophanales > Bacillaceae > Cytobacillus > Cytobacillus sp. FSL K6-0265. The sequence goes on from NZ_JBBOPE010000001.1 coordinate 485,455, forward strand.
GTTGACCATTCCATTGAAGCCGATTCTGATGGCGGTACGGTTACACTCCTGGATATTGTCGGCAATGTGGATGATGGCTATGAAAAAGTCAACCAAATGCTCGTACTAGAAAAAGTGTTGCACGTTTTATCAGATCGAGAGAAACAAGTGATCCAGTACACATTCCTAGAAAATCTGAGTCAAAAGGAAACAGGAGAAAGACTGGATATTTCCCAAATGCATGTATCAAGGCTGCAAAGAAAAGCCATTAAAAAATTGCAAGAAGCCATCCATGCAGAAAATGAAGGTTCGGAGTATATTCTATGATGAATGATCCACATCAAATGGACGTCATTACCGATCAGCTTGCTAAACGTGGTCAGTCCGTTTGTGGTGATTCCTATTATTATCACACAACTGATGATTATTTTATTTGTGTATTAGCTGATGGGTTAGGCAGTGGAGAATATGCAAATGAAGCTTCATCTGCTGTTGTCAATACCGTTAAAGAAAATCACGATTTAGATATTTCAACCATTATGGATTTAAGTAATCAGTCACTTTTACATAAAAGAGGCGCTGCAGTAGGTGTGATCAAGATTAATTTTAACACGAAAGAATTAGCCTACTGTTGTACTGGAAATATTCGTTTTTTCTTTTATGGAGATACTGAGAAACTCATTTATCCTCTGCCAACAACGGGTTATTTGTCAGGCAAGCGTCAAGCATTTAAGATTCACCGGTTTGATTATACAAAGGGAATTAAATTCTTGATGTTTTCAGATGGATACCCAATTTCTGGTATTAAAAAACTGATGAATAAATATTTATCAATAGAAGCAACTGCGAAGTTAATTAAGGCGCAGAACATGAATCTTATAGACGATGCAACATTTATCATCGGAAGCTTGCAATGATTGTTTCAATCAGCAAGCTTTTTGTTTTGTTCTTTTATGTTCTACATAAAACACGAAGACCCAAGACAGGGCTATAGCCAAAAATGCTTTACCTAAAAAATTTTGGTAGAATAAAGCAATAGTATAGTTTGCACTTAGGAAGGTGAAGAGACATGGATGATAAGAAAGATATTTTTGAACGAATAGCAAAAGAATTTTCATTATCCACAAAACAAATTGATCGAACCATCGCCTTAATTGAAGAGGGAAATACGGTTCCGTTTATTGCGCGTTATCGAAAAGAAATGACCGGTGCGTTAAATGAAGTACAAATCAAAGATATTGTTGAAAGATGGCAATACATACAAAACGTAAAGCAGAGAAAACAAGAAGTGCTTAGGTTAATAGAAGAGCAAGGGAAATTAACTCCGGAATTATCTAATCAAATAGAAAAAGCGGAGAAATTGCAGGAAGTAGAAGATTTATATCGTCCGTATAAACAGAAAAGAAGAACAAAAGCAACGGTAGCGAAGGAAAAAGAGCTAGAACCATTAGCCAATTGGTTATTATCCTATCAAAATGATGATACACCTGAAGAAAAGGCGAAACACTTTCTTAATGAGGAAAAAGGTGTCACAACAGTTGAGGAAGCACTCCAGGGAGCACGAGATATCATTGCAGAAATGGTATCTGATGATGCGCAAAGTAGGAAGTGGATTCGGGAAAAAACATATAAACAAGGAATCATCGAATCAGCTGTAAAGGATGAAAGCATCGACGAAAAACATGTGTATGAGATGTATTATGAATATAGTGAAAGCGTAGGTAAAATCGTTCCTCACCGTATACTAGCATTAAATCGTGGGGAAAAAGAAGGCGTGCTGAAAGTCAGTATTAAGGTGGAACAAGAGCCAATCTTACAGTATTTAAATCGAAAATGGATCACTGTATCAAACCATATCAATGCACCATTTGTGGAAGAGGCGATTGAAGATGGTTATAAACGCTTAATTCAACCATCAATTGAAAGAGAATTAAGGGCTGAACTTACTGAAAAAGGTGAGGAACAAGCGATTAAAATTTTCTCTGAAAACCTTAAGAATCTCCTTTTACAACCGCCGCTAAAAGGGAAAGTTGTCCTTGCTGTTGATCCAGCTTATCGTACAGGTTGCAAATTAGCGGTCATTGATGAAACAGGTAAGGTATTAAAGATTGATGTAATCTACCCTCATCCGCCTGTATCTAAATTAGGTGCAGCCAAAGACAAAGTCCTTTCCATGCTCAAAGCATATGAAGTGAAGATGGTGGCCATAGGTAATGGAACGGCATCAAGAGAGACAGAGCAGTTTATTGCTGACTTGCTGAAAGAATTGAATGGAGATATCTATTATTTAATCGTAAATGAAGCGGGGGCTAGTGTCTATTCCGCATCTGATATTGCACGTGAAGAATTTCCTGACTTTCAAGTCGAGGAAAGAAGCGCTGTTTCAATTGGAAGAAGACTACAAGATCCACTTGCCGAATTAGTAAAAATTGATCCTAAATCAGTAGGTGTCGGTCAATACCAACATGATGTCTCACAAAAAAGGTTAACGGAATCATTAGATTTTGTTGTCGAGACTGCTGTAAACCAAGTTGGAGTCAATGTAAATACAGCTTCTCCTTCATTGTTACAACACGTAGCAGGTTTATCGAAGGCTGTTGCAACGAATATTGTTAAGAAAAGAGAAGAAGAAGGCAAATTTACTAATCGTAAACAATTGAAGAAGATTCCTCGCTTAGGCGCGAAAACGTACGAGCAAGCCATTGGGTTCTTACGAATTGTTGATGGGGAGGAAGCATTAGACAGAACCTCCATTCACCCTGAAACCTATGGGGAAGTAAGTAAGTTGCTTAAGATGTTAAAGATGACTTCGAACGATTTAGGGTCTGCAAAATTAATCGAAGCGTTAAGTCAGCTATCCATAAAAGAAACAGCAGAAGCATTAAATATTGGTGAATTAACACTCAAGGATATAATTGATGCATTAATGAAACCTGGTCGAGATCCTAGGGATGAACTACCTGCTCCCCTATTAAAGAAAGAAGTATTAAAGTTAGATGATTTGAAGGAAGGAATGGAACTTCAAGGAACCGTTCGAAATGTTGTTGATTTCGGCGCTTTTGTTGATATTGGTGTTAAGCAAGATGGTCTAGTACACATCTCGAAGCTAAGTAATCGATTTGTGAAACATCCGTTAGATGTCGTATCTGTTGGTGATGTTGTTACTGTATGGGTTGATTCGGTTGACCAACAAAAAGGCAGAGTGGCATTAACCATGCTGCAACAAGGCAAATAAATACGTATAAAAAGCCGTTTTGTTCAACGGCTTTTTATGTGATTAATTGTGGGAGTTTTGAGAAGGCGTTTCCTACGTACCAGAACAATGCTTTTTTCTATAAAAGTACCAGCATTGATTCAATAATTTAATTTGATAACGGTCCTTCTCTAAGAAAGCACGTTTCATTTGGTTCTGTAACCAAACCGGCATGGGAATAGCCTCCTTTCTCTCACTTTCCACAGTCCTTTATGCTATGCTAATGTATATCAATTGTATGCGCTGATAGGTTGTCACGTGCTAATTTTATCCTTGCTAGGAGTGAAGAAATGAGTGATAAGGAATTACAAAGGTTAGTTGAAGAAGTATCTTTAAGGTGGTTCAATCAGCCTTTTCGTCATATAGCGAAATTTAATAGTAGATTAAGAACAACCGGTGGACGATATATGTTGACTGATCATCGTATTGAAATTAATCCGACATATTATCAGCATTTAGGAATGGAAGAATTAGTTGGTATTATTAAACATGAACTATGTCATTACCATCTTCATCTGGCTGGTAGAGGTTATCAACATCGAGATAGTGATTTTCGGAGGCTAATGGCTAAAGTGGGTGCACCGCGGCATTGTTCGTCTTTACCACAGAAAGTTTCTTACATTATGTATAAATGTGATCAATGTAATCAAGTCTATAGAAGGAAACGCCGAATCAACACAAACAAGTATAGATGTGGACAATGTATGGGCAAATTAGTGCTAATATCTGCTGATAAAAATAATTAAAATTCATGCTTGACTTTTTACATGGTGGTAATTATAATTTAAAGAGTCGATAAGGAAGTCCTTGTTGACTACATATTCTTTTTAACATATTCCGCAGTAGCTCAGTGGTAGAGCATTCGGCTGTTAACCGAACGGTCGTAGGTTCGAATCCTACCTGCGGAGCCATTTTGGAGAAGTACTCAAGTGGCTGAAGAGGCGCCCCTGCTAAGGGTGTAGGTCGGGCAACTGGCGCGAGGGTTCAAATCCCTCCTTCTCCGCCATTTATATATACATATTTGTTTTTTTTATTTTTATGTTATGGCCCCTTGGTCAAGCGGTTAAGACACCGCCCTTTCACGGCGGTAACACGGGTTCGAATCCCGTAGGGGTCATCTTTTCAAAGGTTAGGTCCGGTAGTTCAGTTGGTTAGAATGCCTGCCTGTCACGCAGGAGGTCGCGGGTTCGAGTCCCGTCCGGACCGCCATATTTTAGATAAATGGGCTATAGCCAAGCGGTAAGGCAACGGATTTTGATTCCGTCATTCGCAGGTTCGATCCCTGCTAGCCCAGCCATTTTTATGAGCCATTAGCTCAGTTGGTAGAGCATCTGACTTTTAATCAGAGGGTCGAAGGTTCGAGTCCTTCATGGCTCATCTTTAACAATTTATGCGGTCGTGGCGGAATGGCAGACGCGCTAGGTTGAGGGCCTAGTGGGTGAATAACCCGTGGAGGTTCAAGTCCTCTCGGCCGCATCGAAAAAGTTTTAAAAAATAGTTGACGCATTAAAATTAGTATGATATTATAATAGAGTTGCTTCAAGGCGCCCGTAGCTCAATTGGATAGAGCGTTTGACTACGGATCAAAAGGTTAGGGGTTCGACTCCTCTCGGGCGCGCCATTATAGATACGGGAAGTAGCTCAGCTTGGTAGAGCACTTGGTTTGGGACCAAGGGGTCGCAGGTTCGAATCCTGTCTTCCCGATTATGTGAAACCAACAAAACAAATTAATGCGGGTGTAGTTTAGTGGTAAAACCTCAGCCTTCCAAGCTGATGATGAGGGTTCGATTCCCTTCACCCGCTCCATTACCGAAAAGATTGTTCTTTGAAAACTGAACGAACACAAAACGTCAAGCGTAATTCTAAAAAAGCTGATTTATCAGCAACAAAGCACCATAGGTGCAAACGAGCTAATCAAACACTTTATTGGAGAGTTTGATCCTGGCTCAGGACGAACGCTGGCGGCGTGCCTAATACATGCAAGTCGAGCGAATCAGAGGGAGCTTGCTCCCAATGATTAGCGGCGGACGGGTGAGTAACACGTGGGCAACCTGCCTGTAAGACTGGGATAACTCCGGGAAACCGGGGCTAATACCGGATAATATCTATTTATACATATAATTAGATTGAAAGATGGTTCTGCTATCACTTACAGATGGGCCCGCGGCGCATTAGCTAGTTGGTGAGGTAACGGCTCACCAAGGCGACGATGCGTAGCCGACCTGAGAGGGTGATCGGCCACACTGGGACTGAGACACGGCCCAGACTCCTACGGGAGGCAGCAGTAGGGAATCTTCCGCAATGGACGAAAGTCTGACGGAGCAACGCCGCGTGAGTGATGAAGGTTTTCGGATCGTAAAACTCTGTTGTTAGGGAAGAACAAGTATCGGAGTAACTGCCGGTACCTTGACGGTACCTAACCAGAAAGCCACGGCTAACTACGTGCCAGCAGCCGCGGTAATACGTAGGTGGCAAGCGTTGTCCGGAATTATTGGGCGTAAAGCGCGCGCAGGCGGTTCCTTAAGTCTGATGTGAAAGCCCACGGCTCAACCGTGGAGGGTCATTGGAAACTGGGGAACTTGAGTGCAGAAGAGGAAAGTGGAATTCCAAGTGTAGCGGTGAAATGCGTAGAGATTTGGAGGAACACCAGTGGCGAAGGCGACTTTCTGGTCTGTAACTGACGCTGAGGCGCGAAAGCGTGGGGAGCAAACAGGATTAGATACCCTGGTAGTCCACGCCGTAAACGATGAGTGCTAAGTGTTAGAGGGTTTCCGCCCTTTAGTGCTGCAGCAAACGCATTAAGCACTCCGCCTGGGGAGTACGACCGCAAGGTTGAAACTCAAAGGAATTGACGGGGGCCCGCACAAGCGGTGGAGCATGTGGTTTAATTCGAAGCAACGCGAAGAACCTTACCAGGTCTTGACATCCTCTGACAATCCTAGAGATAGGACTTTCCCCTTCGGGGGACAGAGTGACAGGTGGTGCATGGTTGTCGTCAGCTCGTGTCGTGAGATGTTGGGTTAAGTCCCGCAACGAGCGCAACCCTTGATCTTAGTTGCCAGCATTCAGTTGGGCACTCTAAGGTGACTGCCGGTGACAAACCGGAGGAAGGTGGGGATGACGTCAAATCATCATGCCCCTTATGACCTGGGCTACACACGTGCTACAATGGATGGTACAAAGGGCTGCAAGACCGCGAGGTTTAGCCAATCCCATAAAACCATTCTCAGTTCGGATTGTAGGCTGCAACTCGCCTACATGAAGCCGGAATCGCTAGTAATCGCGGATCAGCATGCCGCGGTGAATACGTTCCCGGGCCTTGTACACACCGCCCGTCACACCACGAGAGTTTGTAACACCCGAAGTCGGTGGGGTAACCTTTTGGAGCCAGCCGCCTAAGGTGGGACAGATGATTGGGGTGAAGTCGTAACAAGGTAGCCGTATCGGAAGGTGCGGCTGGATCACCTCCTTTCTAAGGAATATACGGAATTGACTTGATGTTAGACTGTTCGTTCAGTTTTGAGAGTATAATCTCTCAATTCAATCGTTCTTTGAAAACTAGATAATGTAATGAAGAAGATTACCGAGTAATCGCCACCTTAGTTATTTTCTCTCTATATAATAGAGTAGAGATACTAAACTTTTTTAATAAACACAACCGTGAGGGAAGCGAAAGCAACCCAAACATAGGTTAAGTTAATAAGGGCGCACGGTGAATGCCTTGGCACTAGGAGCCGATGAAGGACGGGACTAACACCGATATGCTTCGGGGAGCTGTAAGTAAGCTTTGATCCGGAGATTTCCGAATGGGGAAACCCCCTATCCGTTATGGGATAGGATCCATACCTGAATACATAGGGTATGGAAGGCAGACCCGGGGAACTGAAACATCTAAGTACCCGGAGGAAGAGAAAGCAAACGCGATTCCCTGAGTAGCGGCGAGCGAAACGGGATTAGCCCAAACCAAGAGGCTTGCCTCTTGGGGTTGTAGGACATTCTATACGGAGTTACAAAGGAACGAGATAGACGAAGAGGTCTGGAAAGGCCCGCCATAGGAGGTAAAAGCCCTGTAGTCGAAACTTCGTTCCCTCCAGAGTGGATCCTGAGTACGGCGGGACACGAGAAATCCCGTCGGAAGCAGGGAGGACCATCTCCCAAGGCTAAATACTCCCTAGTGACCGATAGTGAACCAGTACCGTGAGGGAAAGGTGAAAAGCACCCCGGAAGGGGAGTGAAAGAGATCCTGAAACCGTGTGCCTACAAGTAGTTAGAGCCCGTTAATGGGTGATAGCGTGCCTTTTGTAGAATGAACCGGCGAGTTACGATTACATGCGAGGTTAAGTTGGACAGACGGAGCCGTAGCGAAAGCGAGTCTGAATAGGGCGAATATAGTATGTGGTCGTAGACCCGAAACCAGGTGATCTACCCATGTCCAGGGTGAAGTCCAGGTAACACTGGATGGAGGCCCGAACCCACGTACGTTGAAAAGTGCGGGGATGAGGTGTGGGTAGCGGAGAAATTCCAATCGAACTTGGAGATAGCTGGTTCTCTCCGAAATAGCTTTAGGGCTAGCCTCATGCGTAAGAATCTTGGAGGTAGAGCACTGTTTGGACTAGGGGCCCTCATCGGGTTACCGAATTCAGACAAACTCCGAATGCCAAAGATTTATCCATGGGAGTCAGACTGCGAGTGATAAGATCCGTAGTCAAGAGGGAAACAGCCCAGACCACCAGCTAAGGTCCCAAAGTATACGTTAAGTGGAAAAGGATGTGGAGTTGCTTAGACAACCAGGATGTTGGCTTAGAAGCAGCCACCATTTAAAGAGTGCGTAATAGCTCACTGGTCGAGTGACTCCGCGCCGAAAATGTACCGGGGCTAAACGTATCACCGAAGCTGTGGATTGAACATCGTAGATGTTCAGTGGTAGGAGAGCGTTCTAAGGGCGTTGAAGCTAGACCGTAAGGACTGGTGGAGCGCTTAGAAGTGAGAATGCCGGTATGAGTAGCGAAAGATGGGTGAGAATCCCATCCACCGAATGCCTAAGGTTTCCTGAGGAAGGCTCGTCCGCTCAGGGTTAGTCGGGACCTAAGCCGAGGCTGAAAAGCGTAGGCGATGGACAACAGGTTGATATTCCTGTACCACCGTATTCTGTTTGAGTGATGGGGGGACGCAGGAGGATAGGGTAAGCGCACTATTGGATGTGCGTCTAAGCAGTTAGAGGGACCATGAGGCAAATCCCATGGTCACATACCTTGAGCTGTGATAGCGAGGGAAATTTAGTACCGAAGTTCTTGATTCCACACTGCCAAGAAAAGCCTCTAGCGAGGAATAAGGTGCCCGTACCGCAAACCGACACAGGTAGGCGAGGAGAGAATCCTAAGGTGAGCGAGAGAACTCTCGTTAAGGAACTCGGCAAAATGACCCCGTAACTTCGGGAGAAGGGGTGCTCATTAGGGTGTTAAAGCCTTGATGAGCCGCAGTGAATAGGCCCAGGCGACTGTTTAGCAAAAACACAGGTCTCTGCGAAGCCGCAAGGCGAAGTATAGGGGCTGACGCCTGCCCGGTGCTGGAAGGTTAAGAGGAGAGGTTAGCTCACGCGAAGCTTTGAATCGAAGCCCCAGTAAACGGCGGCCGTAACTATAACGGTCCTAAGGTAGCGAAATTCCTTGTCGGGTAAGTTCCGACCCGCACGAAAGGCGTAACGATCTGGGCACTGTCTCAACGAGAGACTCGGTGAAATTATAGTACCTGTGAAGATGCAGGTTACCCGCGACAGGACGGAAAGACCCCGTGGAGCTTTACTGTAGCCTGATATTGAATTTTGGTACAGCTTGTACAGGATAGGTAGGAGCCTTAGAAGCCGGAGCGCTAGCTTCGGTGGAGGCGTCGGTGGGATACTACCCCCGCTGTATTGAAATTCTAACCCACATCCCTTATCGGGATGGGAGACAGTGTCAGGTGGGCAGTTTGACTGGGGCGGTCGCCTCCTAAAGAGTAACGGAGGCGCCCAAAGGTTCCCTCAGAATGGTTGGAAATCATTCGTAGAGTGTAAAGGCACAAGGGAGCTTGACTGCGAGACCTACAAGTCGAGCAGGGACGAAAGTCGGGCTTAGTGATCCGGTGGTTCCGCATGGAAGGGCCATCGCTCAACGGATAAAAGCTACCCCGGGGATAACAGGCTTATCTCCCCCAAGAGTCCACATCGACGGGGAGGTTTGGCACCTCGATGTCGGCTCATCGCATCCTGGGGCTGTAGTCGGTCCCAAGGGTTGGGCTGTTCGCCCATTAAAGCGGTACGCGAGCTGGGTTCAGAACGTCGTGAGACAGTTCGGTCCCTATCCGTCGTGGGCGCAGGAAATTTGAGAGGAGCTGTCCTTAGTACGAGAGGACCGGGATGGACGCACCGCTGGTGTACCAGTTGTCTTGCCAAAGGCATCGCTGGGTAGCTATGTGCGGAAGGGATAAGTGCTGAAAGCATCTAAGCATGAAGCCCCCCTCGAGATGAGATTTCCCATAGCGCAAGCTAGTAAGATCCCTGAAAGATGATCAGGTTGATAGGTTAGAGGTGGAAGTGTGGCGACACATGCAGCTGACTAATACTAATCGATCGAGGACTTAACCAAAAACGAAAAGCGAAAGCGCCTTGCACAGGTGCGACAAGCATAAGACGAGTTCGATAGGAGGTTGTACTTTAACCTCATAGCGAAATTGGCTTATGACCTCGAGCACCTAGGCGCTGTAGCTGGACAATTCGAAATGCGAGCGGCACCTAGGCGCCGCAGCTAGACAACACTACCTTAGTAGTACCGTCAGCACGCATAGGCGATTACTCAAAACAATCTTCTTCAACATTACCTAGTTTTGAGGGAACGATTCCCTTACAATTTCATAGTCCGGTGACGATAGCGAGAAGGTCACACCCGTTCCCATACCGAACACGGAAGTTAAGCTTCTCAGCGCCGATGGTAGTTAGGGGCTGTCCCCTTGTGAGAGTAGGACGTTGCCGGGCATATGATTTTTATAAAATAATATTATCGCGGGGTGGAGCAGTTCGGTAGCTCGTCGGGCTCATAACCCGAAGGTCGCAGGTTCAAATCCTGCCCCCGCAATCTGGTCCGGTAGTTCAGTTGGTTAGAATGCCTGCCTGTCACGCAGGAGGTCGCGGGTTCGAGTCCCGTCCGGACCGCCAGTTTAATTTTATATGTGAAACATATCGAAACAGGGAACTTGTTTCGTTTTTTTTATGTATAAAACGTTCTTAAATATAGGTTCTATAATAAAAGAATTGTTTTGTGCATAAGTAAAAAAGCACATCATGACTAATTTTGTATGTTCCCGATAGTAAGATAACGCACTATTTACCAAAATCCATATGAATGTCTGAAAGAAATGAATCAAAGCATTCTAACCTTTTCTAATAACTGCAATGATTAGTTTACAACTATCACTTTACACTCGCCATTTGGCGGGTTTTCTTTTTGTCAAAAGACAAATGCAAATTAGCATGCATAAAAACTGACAGGTTAATCATGACAGGAGGAACATTCAAAACGATCGATACCACTCCATGCGCAGGAACGCTCATTTAAGGCTTCCAGACTATCGGCTCTATGATTGTTATCTTCATTTTTTGTATAGTTTGTAATCAACTATCATTTACTGTTCCGACAAATCAAAGTGTTCTTTGATGTCTATGAAAAAATCATGTAAACTACATGTATATGTGTCATTAATATTGTAAATAAATGAAAGACCAAATGTAGGTGATAAAATGGATCAATTCCAGTGGTATACAAAAAATACTGAAGAAACAATGGCGTTTGCTAAACGGCTCGGAGAAAAAGCAGCTGCAGGTGATGTCATTTTATTAGAAGGTGACTTAGGGGCAGGTAAAACAACATTTACGAAGGGGCTTGCTTTAGGCCTTGGTATTGAACGAAATGTGAATAGCCCTACATTTACTATTATAAAGGAATACAATGGTCGTCTGCCTTTGTACCATATGGATGTTTACCGAGTGGAAGATGGCGAAGAAGATCTTGGGTTTGATGAGTACTTTCATGGACAAGGTGTGACTGTCGTGGAATGGGCACATCTAATAGAAGAGCAACTGCCAGAAGAAAGGTTAAAGATTGCTATTCATTACACTGGTAATGAAGAACGAAGAATAGCACTCCATCCAAAAGGAAAACGCTATGTGAAGCTGTGTGAGGAGTTAGTAAAATGAAAATATTAGCTATAGATACGTCAAATTATACACTAGGAATCGCTCTAGTAGATGACGATAAAATTATCGGGGAATATATCACGAATATCAAAAAGAATCACTCCGTTCGAGTCATGCCTGCGATAGAAATGCTTTTAAAGGATTGCGATACATTGCCACAAGATCTCGAAAAGATTGTTGTCGCAGAAGGACCCGGTTCATATACGGGTGTAAGAATTGGTGTAACAATTGCTAAAACATTAGCTTGGACGTTAAATATACCTCTTTCCGGTGTATCCAGTTTAGCTGTGTTGGCAGCGAGTGCAGGCAGTTATTTTAACGGTGTTATCTCACCGTTATTTGATGCGAGAAGAGGTCAGATTTATACCGGCCTATATCAATTTCAAGAGAGTCGGTTATTAGATCTAACTTCGGATCATCTAACGTTGACTGTTAATTGGACGCAACGTTTATTAGAAAGAGAAGAACCGGTTTTATTTGTCGGTAATGATTTATCCATACACAAGGAACAAATCAAAGCAGACTTAGGGGAGCGGGCATTTTTCGCACGATTAACTGAACAAAATCCTCGTCCTGCTGAATTGGCCATTTTAGGTAGAGATAAGGAAGCTGTGAATATCCACAACTTTGTCCCTAATTACATCCGTCTTGCTGAAGCAGAGGCAAAATGGATTGAAGCTACGAAAGGGAGCAAGTCCCAATGACCAGCAAATTAACGTTTCGGTTAATGACCGAAGATGATATTGATGAAGTATTAAAAGTAGAAGAGGCATCTTTTTCTTCACCTTGGAGTAGAGAGGCCTTTTATAATGAAATGACAATGAACCAATTCTCAGTCTACGTGGTGTTAGAAGATGGAGAAGAATTGATCGGATACGGTGGAGCATGGGTGGTCACAGATGAGGCTCATGTAACAAATGTAGCGATACTACCGAGACATAGAGGGAAGAAACTTGGCGAGGCGTTAATGGTCCAACTGATGACCGTTGCAAAAGAGATGGGTGCACTTAAAATGACCCTAGAAGTAAGAGTCAGTAACATGGTAGCAAGACGATTGTATAGCAAGCTAGGATTCCAAGAAGGCGGCATAAGAAAAAATTATTATTCAGATAATCATGAAGATGCTTTAGTAATGTGGGTGAATATAAAATGAAAAAAGACCAATATATATTAGGGATAGAAACAAGCTGTGATGAAACAGCGGTAGCCATCATTAAAAATGGTAGAGAGATCATCGCTAATGTTGTCGCTTCTCAAATTGAAAGTCATAAAAGGTTCGGTGGGGTTGTGCCAGAAATCGCTTCAAGGCACCATGTAGAACAAATGACCATTGTATTAGAAGAAGCGTTAAATAAAGCGAGTATGACGATGAACGATATTGATGCAGTGGCTGTGACAGAAGGCCCAGGGTTAGTCGGTGCCTTACTTGTCGGTGTAAATGCAGCGAAGGCGATTGCTTTTGCTCATCAAAAGCCACTTATCGGTGTGCACCATATAGCAGGGCATATTTATGCCAATCGCTTAATTAAAGAAATGACTTTCCCGGCGCTTGCATTAGTCGTTTCAGGCGGGCATACAGAGCTCGTTTATATGAAAGAACATGGTGACTTTGAAGTGATTGGCGAAACAAGGGATGATGCTGCTGGAGAAGCCTATGATAAAGTAGCGAGAGTTCTAAATATGCCATATCCAGGTGGGCCGCATATTGATCGCCTTGCACATGAAGGAGAAGCGACAATTAAGCTTCCACGTGCGTGGCTAGAAGAAGGCTCCTTTGATTTTAGTTTCAGTGGATTGAAGTCTGCCGTTATCAACACAGTGCATAATGCTGAACAACGTGGAGAGACCATCTTACCAGAGGATTTAGCAGCGAGCTTTCAAGAAAGCGTCATTGAGGTATTAGTAACCAAGACCTTAAAAGCAGTCGAGGCATATGATGTGAAACAATTACTATTAGCAGGTGGCGTTGCAGCAAATAAAGGACTTCGTAAAGCATTAACAGAAACGTTTAAGAATAAGGAAGAGATAGACTTGGTGATTCCGCCATTACATTTATGCACAGATAACGCAGCGATGATTGCTGCAGTGGGGGCTATTATGTTTGAAAAAGGTGTGTCCTCAGATATGAGTATGAATGCCAACCCGGGATTAGATATTCAGTTTCAACCATAATAATTAAGACTAGTGAATTGTTAACATCTATTCACTAGTCTTTTGTTTTTAGAAGTGAAGCAGAAAAGTTATTCACAATATCATGTAAAGTATAGGTAGCACAGCAATTGTGGATAATATTAAAATTTTCAGAGTTTTTGTTGATAAGTATGATAAAAAATGTGGATAATGTGGAAAAGTGTTATTTTACTTATTGTTAATTCATTTGTAATGTGAATAAAAATGTGGACAATTTACTTATGAAAAGAAAAGCTGGGGATAAGTGAATTATCCCCAGCACGTTCAGTTACATTAAATCGCCCAATTCGCTCCATTCTTCAAGTAACTCCTCAAGTTGTGCTTTTATAGCATCATTTTTAGTTGTAATCTCGAGGACTTTCTCGTGGTCCTGGAAGATTTCAGGGTCACAGAGTTGTTCATCATAAGTTTCAATTTGCGCTTCTAACTCTTCGATTAATTGCTCAATTTCTGTCAGCCTTCTTTTGCGCTGTCTTTCTAGTTTTTTCGCTTCCTTATCTTGTTGGTAACTTTGCTTTTCCGGTTTAGTGGTACTTTCTTGTGGCGCATCTGCTGATTCGAAAAGCTCTATTTCTTCAATCTCCGCTTTTTTATCCACATAGTAATCATAATCCCCTAAAAATTCTGTTGCTCCACTTGTTGATAACTCAATCACTTTTGTGGCAATCCTATTAATAAAATAGCGGTCATGAGATACAAAGAGGAGCGTACCTGGAAAATCAATTAGTGCATTTTCAAGAATTTCTTTACTATCAAGATCTAAATGGTTGGTCGGCTCATCTAGTATAAGGACATTTGCTTTTTGCAACATCAACTTAGCTAATGCTAATCGAGCTTTTTCTCCACCACTTAATGTAGAGACAATTTTAAGAACATCATCTCCTGAGAAGAGGAAGTTACCTAACACGGTACGTACATCTTTTTCAGGCATAAGAGGGTAATCATCCCAAAGCTCATTTAATACGGTTTTATTTGAACTCAAATCAGCTTGCTGTTGGTCGTAATACCCAATGCGGATATTTGATCCATATTGAAACGTACCATCTAAAGCTGGTAGCTTGTCCACCAGTGTTTTTAATAATGTGGACTTCCCAATCCCATTTGGCCCAACTAAAGCGATAGAATCGCCCCGAGACATGCGAAATGAAATATGATCACTAATCTTTTCTTGTTGATAGCCAATTGCTAAAGAGTCAGTGGTTAGTACATCATTGCCTGATTGACGTTCAATTTGAAAGCCGAATGTTGCTGACTTTTCATCCCCTTGGGGACGATCCATTCGCTCCATCTTCTCAAGTTGTTTGCGTCGGCTTTGTGCACGCTTCGTTGTCGAAGCACGGGCAAGGTTGCGTTGAACAAAGTCTTCTAGTTTCGCAATTTCTTCTTGTTGTTTTTCATACAATTTCAAGTCGCGTTCATAATTGGCTGCTTTTTGGTCAAGATATTTGCTGTAGTTACCAACGTATTTTTTAATATGGTTACGTGATAGTTCATATACTTGGTTGACGACTTTATCTAGGAAATAGCGGTCATGTGAGACAATTAAAATAGCACCATCATAACCACTAAGATACTGCTCCAGCCATGACAATGTTTCAATATCTAAATGGTTGGTCGGCTCATCTAAAATCAATAAATCAGGTTTGGTCAACAATAGTTTAGCTAGTGCGAGTCGCGTCCGTTGCCCACCGCTTAATGCAGAAATTTTTGTATCATAGCTAAACGATTGAAAATTAAGGCCATGTAGTACAGAACGAATGTCTGCCTCGTATTGATAGCCACCTTGCTCTTTAAAGTTGACTTGCATTTGATCATAGGTTTTTAAAATTTTATCGTAAGCTTCGCGGTTTTCGATGAGTGTGGCATCGCCCATCTGTGTTTCTAGTAAGCGCAGTTCTTTCTCCTGTTTCCGCAAATAATCAAAAACGGTAAGCATTTCATCCCAAATCGATAGCTCAGACTCTAGTCCGGTATTTTGTGCAAGATAACCGATTTTGGTTTCTTTCGATTGAATAATTTCACCGGAGTCATAGGACATATGTCCAGCAATAATTTTTAAAAGGGTTGATTTGCCCGCACCATTACGTCCAACTAATGCAATGCGGTCTCTTGTTTGGACTTCAAGCTTTATATTCATTAATATAGGATCAGCCACAAAACTTTTCGAAAGCTGATTAACCTGTAATAATATCATTATATTTCACCTCTGTTATAGTGATAGTGTACCTTAATCAGGTGAGGTTCGGCAATAAAGTCACGATTTGGATAGAATATATAAAAACTACATTACACAGATGAATCGAAATAGTGTATCATTTTTATGTGAGGTGTTATAAATGGCTGAATTTACACATTTTAATAAAGAGGGCAGAGCAAAGATGGTGGATGTAAGTGAAAAACCACAAACTGCCCGTACAGCAATTGCTCATAGTAGTGTAGAGCTAAATGAAGAAATCTATCAGAAAATCACTGATGGCAAGATGAAAAAGGGAGATGTGCTTGCGGTTGCGCAAGTGGCAGGCATTATGGCTGCGAAAAAGACGTCTGATATTATCCCGATGTGTCATCCCCTTGCCTTAACCGGAATTGATATATCCTTCAATTGGGAAGAGGTAGAGGCTCAGTATGTGTTACATATTGATTGTACAGTGAAAACAAACGGACATACCGGAGTAGAAATGGAAGCGTTGACAGCTGCTACAGCTACCGCTTTAACGGTATATGATATGTGCAAAGCAGTAGATAAAGGCATGGTAATAGGACCAACATATTTAGTAGAGAAAACCGGTGGTAAAAACGGTGATTTTAGAAGGGCTTAAGTAAATGGAATGGAGTGGAGCCTATGTCCAATGAATCAACGAAAATCCCTCAAGCAACGGCTAAGCGATTGCCTTTGTATTATCGTTTTTTGAAAAATTTACACGCATCAGGAAAACAGCGAGTTTCTTCAGCAGAATTAAGTGAAGCGGTGAAAGTAGATTCTGCAACAATTCGACGAGATTTCTCCTATTTCGGTGCATTAGGGAAAAAAGGTTATGGGTATAATGTCAATTACTTATTAGGATTTTTCCGTAAGACACTCGATCAAGATGAAGTGACAAAGGTAGCATTAATTGGTGTAGGGAATCTAGGTACAGCGTTTTTAAATTATAATTTTTTAAAAAATAATAATACAAAGATTGAAGTGGCATTTGATGTTTCAGAAAGTAGGGTTGGCACGTCTATAGGCGAAGTACCTGTTCGTCATTTAGATGAACTAGAAAAGTTGATTGATGAGCACCATATTCAAGTCGTCATTTTGACTGTACCGTCTCATGCTGCCCAACCAATTACGGATCGAATCGTTAAAAGTCATGTAAAGGGAATCTTGAACTTTACGCCAGCGCGGTTAACTGTTCCTTCCCATATTCGCATCCACCACATTGATTTGGCGGTCGAATTGCAATCATTAGTATACTTCTTAAAACACTATCCATCATAAAAAAAGGAGCTGACCCGAGTGGAGTCAGCTCCTTTTTTTATCCTCTTTCTTTTTCATGCGATAATGCATAGCGATTAACTTAATCCCACCACCAATATCGAAAGTGGCAAAAATCAAAATGAAAATCGTTAGAAATCCCCAACCTCCACCGTTTTGAAGATTAATAATCGCAAAGTAAATAAATACAAATCCAAAAAGAAGGGAGATAATCCCTGTGAACAAAGGTGTTCTCATCCAACATCATCCTAATCTGCTAAAAATCATTTGTACCGTTTCTATGTCTGTCATATATTTTTCTAGCTTATCCATATTCAATTGAATCACAACGACAAAGGTATTCATTGCTACATGAGCAATGATCGGTACAAGAATACGATTGGTTTTTACATATAAAAACGCAAACGTAAAGCCCATCGCTGCATAAAGAAGTAAGTGCTCAATTTCCCCATGCGCGAGAGAGAAAATTAATGAACTAATCAGTGCTGATAAAAAGAAGTTCAATCGTTTATGCAAGGAACCAAAAATGATTTTCCTGAAAATGATCTCTTCTAATATCGGACCAATAATAGAAACGACGAGAATCACAATAGCAGACGTTTCAATTAAAGACATAATTTGCTGTGTATTGTCTGACCCCATCTCAATGCCGAGCATTAATTCAATATTCGCTGCAATGGTTTGAGCCATAAATGCTAGCGGAATACCTGCAATCGCCCACCCGATAGAAGTCGATAATGGTGCTTGTTTCCTCATTGGCATCTCTTTACGTTCTTTCCGTAAAAACCACAAAGTTAATAGAAGAGTGATTGTAAAGCTAATGACAATCCAGAGTGGCGGGGCAATTTTAGCAACCTCATCAAAGCTGTATCCTAACATATTACCAAGAAAAAGAATGGCAGGAACGCCAACGATGGCTGATAATTGCATGGCTATATAAATCATAATGATAAACCAATACTCTTTTTTCAAAGGCTAGTCTCCTATTCATAAAGAAGTTACACTAATATTTATTTTACCCGTAAAACGCCATTGGTTTCAAATAGTACATCCTTATGAAGTGCATAAAACAAATAGAAGTTGTATAGAATGGAGAGGTTCGTATTTTTTTTGCAAAATTGAAAGGTTCTTACTTGCAAAAAAGAGTAGTTTTGATTAATATAATAATTGTGTTAGCACTCAAGACTAACGAGTGCTAATAAAATAATTTTCAAATGAATTGAGGAGGTTGTTTCACTTGTTGAAGCCACTAGGTGATCGAATTATTATCGAGCTTGTTGAAACGGAAGAAAAAACTGCAAGCGGTATCGTACTACCAGATAGCGCGAAAGAAAAGCCTCAAGAAGGTAAAGTCGTAGCAGTTGGTACTGGACGTGTACTAGAAAATGGTGAACGTGTAGCATTAGAAGTTGCAGAAGGCGACCTTATTATCTTCTCAAAATATGCAGGAACAGAAGTGAAATACGAAGGTACAGAATACTTAATTTTACGTGAAAACGACATTCTTGCTGTGATCGGTTAATAAAACAACAGCGATATACTTAAGATAAAGATTTTTAACTATTAGAGGAGGTACTTAATAATGGCTAAAGATATTAAATTTAGTGAAGACGCTCGCCGCGCGATGCTTCGTGGTGTGGATACACTTGCAGATGCAGTAAAAGTAACTCTTGGACCTAAAGGACGTAACGTGGTTCTTGAGAAGAAATTCGGTTCTCCATTAATTACAAATGATGGTGTAACAATCGCTAAAGAAATTGAACTAGAAGATGCATTCGAAAACATGGGTGCGAAACTAGTTGCTGAAGTTGCAAGTAAAACAAACGACGTAGCTGGTGACGGTACAACAACTGCAACGGTTCTAGCGCAAGCAATGATCCGCGAAGGGTTGAAAAACGTTACAGCTGGTGCAAACCCTATGGGTATCCGTAAAGGGATCGAAAAAGCGGTTGCAACAGCAGTAGAAGAACTAAAAGCTATCTCTAAACCAATCGAAGGCAAAGAGTCTATTGCACAAGTTGCATCCATCTCTGCTGCTGACGAAGAAGTTGGACAATTAATCGCTGAAGCTATGGAGCGTGTAGGTAACGACGGTGTTATCACAATCGAAGAATCTAAAGGATTCACTACAGAAATGGATATCGTTGAAGGTATGCAATTCGACCGTGGATACAGCTCAGCTTACATGGTAACAGATACTGATAAAATGGAAGCAGTATTAGATGATCCTTACATCTTAATCACTGACAAAAAAATTGCAAGCATTCAAGAAGTATTACCAGTACTAGAGCAAGTAGTACAACAAGGTAAACCATTACTTCTTATCGCTGAAGATGTAGAAGGCGAAGCATTATCTACATTAGTAGTGAACAAATTACGTGGAACATTCAATGCAGTAGCTGTGAAAGCGCCTGGATTCGGTGACCGTCGTAAAGCAATGCTTGAAGATATCGCTATCCTAACTGGCGGTGAAGTAATCACTGAAGAGCTAGGTCGCGATCTTAAATCTGCTACAATCGACTCTCTAGGACGCGCTTCTAAAGTCGTTGTAACAAAAGAAAACACAACAATCGTTGAAGGTGCTGGCGCAAGCGACCAAATCGCAGGCCGCGTAAACCAAATCCGTAAACAAATGGACGAAACAACTTCTGAATTCGACCGTGAAAAATTACAAGAACGCCTTGCTAAACTAGCTGGTGGCGTAGCAGTCGTAAAAGTTGGAGCAGCTACAGAAACAGAATTAAAAGAACGCAAACTACGCATTGAAGATGCCCTAAACTCTACACGCGCAGCTGTAGAAGAAGGTATGGTATCTGGTGGTGGTGTTGCCCTTCTTAACGTATACAACAAAGTTGCTGCATTACAAGAAGAAGGCGATGTTCAAACAGGTATCAACATTGTATTACGTGCAATGGAAGAGCCAGTACGCACAATCGCTCACAACGCAGGTTTAGAAGGATCAATCATCGTAGATCGCCTAAAACGCGAAGCAGTAGGCACAGGCTTCAACGCTGCAACAGGCGAATGGGTAAACATGATCGACGCTGGTATCGTTGACCCTGCCAAAGTAACACGTTCAGCTCTACAAAACGCTGGTTCAGTCGCTGCCATGTTCCTAACAACAGAAGCAGTCGTAGCTGACAAACCAGAAGAAAACGCACCTGCAATGCCTGATATGGGCGGTATGGGTGGAATGGGCGGTATGATGTAATAAACATCATATAAACCCTTATATATCAAAAAAAGAAGGCTGTTTATTCAGCCTTCTTTTTTTGATAAAATCACTTTTCAGTCACATTTATTGCATTTTTAAAACCTCGCTAAAGTAGTTGCTTATCTTCTCATTTGCATTTCTTTTCATCTTTTCTGTAATATGTGTATAAATTTTCAATGTCGTTTTTTCGTCATCATGACCAACCCTTTTCATAATAGTTGCTAAATCAATTTCTGCCTCGGCTAACATAGAAATATGAGTATGGCGAAAGATGTGTGGTATAGCCGGCTTGGATAGTTGTTTTCTTTAATATGAGATTCATTCTATTGATAAGATTTGAATAAATGGATACCCATTTTTTCGACAGAATACAAAATTTCCATCATGAGAATTTGAATCATTTCTTTTTTGGGGTCTAATTTTATTTTGCTTTATGAACTTTTAACATCATAATGGCTTCATCCATTACGAATGTTCGGATCGAACCTTTTGTCTTCGGAGGGGTCAATTCGTAATTGTGCATGTTATTGTTAGGATTATAAATAGTTTTCGTTATACGGATTTCGTTTGTATCAAAGTTGATATCTGTCCATTTAAGAGCACATAAATCTCCAGAACGCATTACCGAAAATGCTAGCAAATAGAATCGTTCTAGATCAAACTCCATCTCATACTCTTTCACCGCATTTTGAAATTCGGTTAACTCCCCATGCTCCAAATATTTATCTTTAATTGAATCATTTTCAATATCTTCGGGTTATCGACTCTCATTTTCTCCTTTATTGCATATTTAAAAATCATCCCTGCTGTTGTATGGACTCCTTCAATTGTTGTTTTAGTATAGAGTTTATAAATTTTTCCCCAATGCAGCATTAATTGAGGTTACCGCAAACTTAATGGCTGCCTATAGTATAACAGTTCAGAATGGCGCATTGGCAAATGCGCCTATTACACGTGCAAAATTACAAGATGCCATTATTGGTACTGTTCAAATTGATGATTTAGCTGTAACAGCTGCTAAAATTGCAAGCGTGAACGCTGACCGTATCAATGTAGGTGCATTGAGAGGTATTGACGTGTATGGAGCTAAGTTCCGTTCATCGGATGGTCTAACTAATTTAGAAATCATTGGTGGGAATGTCCGTCTTACACAGTCTAGTGGGCATTATGTAAATGTTAATTCTGACGGGTTGTTAGGATATAATTCAGGCGGTTCTCAACGATTTAGTGTTGATAGATCACTAGTAACAAGTGCTACTCTAGGTACAATTAATTCTAATGTTTATTTGGCTCCTGATTCAAATAATGAAGTCAGGGGTTGACATTTCAAGTATTCCATCAGATGGTGTTGCAGAGAATTATAGTTACAGACCTATCAGGGCTCAAGGATTACGTTTTGGCCCGGGATATAATGGATATATCGGAACAGATCGAGAAGTAAGAATAACAAGTTCAGCTTTTACGCAAGCTGACGGATCAGTGGTATACCGTGATTTACGAGCTTCTGTAATTTATGGTTTTGGTTTCAGCACTAATTCAACTAATGCTTATATTTATATAGGGTCAGATGATGAAACAAGGTTTGTTAACAAGGGATATGTGGGTGGTTCTTCTGGTACCGGTATACCGGAATGCGAAAGGATATAAGGGGTATTTTGCAGGGGTTGCTACTAACACACAAGTGTTAATAATCTTAAAAAGCTTAATCCTGGCATTGATGTAGATGCATTGGAAATAGGTAGCAAATTAAATTTTAATTCTGGTGCCACTTATCATACTGTGAAAAAAGGTGAAACGGTATCGGAACTAGCAAAAAAATACGGTAGCACTATTAAGCAAATTAAAAACTGGAACGATCTAGATAACAATTACACGATTTATGTTGGTGAGAGTTTAAGAGTTGAGTAATAACAAGTCCTTCAGAAGTATGATGGAATTATTGAAAATTTAATTTATTTTTCTCCAATCAGTAGCTCTTAAGAATTTATTCGAAACTTTAATTGTAAATTGAGAATTAGAAGAAACGAAACCCTTTGTAGTATGAGTAATTGTATATCCTAAGGCTTCTGAAAACCAATAATCACCCCGAATGGATAATTTAAGCATTTCCCAAGTCACCAAATATCTTCAACTCCTTAATAAACCTATCAATAATTATTAAATATGTACCTTTCTTAAAAATATACATTTTTCTAATTTAAAGGTATTTACACATTTCAAATTTTAGGTTTTTTCATATTATATGTTAAATGGTGATAAAAGGAGAGAAGCTGAAAATGAATAATAATGAAATAATCCAAACATTTAGGAAGGGAATGCCTCTATATAATAAGAATTTACCTATTATTTTTTATTGGTCACCAAAATCAGGTTGTACAACTATAATGAAATGGTTTTATTATCAGTCAGGAGAACTATCTGAAGCGTTAAATATGGACAAGTGGATTCATACCTATAGATCCAAAATTCAAGATCAATTTTACAGAGAGGAACTAGTCAATAGTCTATTGTCTAACCAAAAAACAATATATAAACTCGTTAGGAATCCATATAAAAGAGCTGTTAGCTCGTTTTACGCTACACTAATTGGAACGGTTGAAAATGTTAACTTAAATCCGAAAATCACCACTGGCCTATCGTTTAAGGAGTTTTTATATTATATTAAAGAAATAGGTGTGCAACCAGGTCAAATAGATACTCATATTTCACAGCAGTATGTACAAGGGGAAGAAGAGTTAATAAATCATTATGTTAAATTAGAGGACCTTAAATCAGAATTAAAAAAAATAGAAAAGAGATTCAACCTTCCAAAATCTCCTATAAAAGATTTATCAAAATCTCCACACCATTTTCTAAATTATATGAAGGATGATGGGAGACATGCAGAAACAAAAATACCATTGGAATTTGATGGGGACTTGCCTAGTTATGAGAGTCTATATGATGCTGAAGCAATGCAATTAGTTGAAGAGCTTTACAAAGAAGATTTTGAAGTTTACGGTTATAGTATGAAAGGGTTTTGAATTTTAAAAAAGAAAAGTCTATATTTTCACAATGTGTGAATGAGACCCCACCTCAATGTAGTGCCCCCTAAAAGTTAAACACAGTTATTTCATGAGGCAACTTGTTCAAAATGAGTTCGGTATTGTACCGGACTCATTTTCAATTTTCCCTTTAACCGTTTCCTATTATAGTATTCTATATATTTTTCTAATTCTAGTTTAAAGTGGTTCACACTTTCAAATTCCTTAAAATAAAGGAATTCTGACTTCAGTATCCCAAAGAAGTTTTCCATTACAGAGCTATCGTAACAGTTACCTTTACGTGACATACTCTGTTTAGCCCCTTTTGCTTAAAGCAAGTTGCGATATTGTTTCATTTGATAATGCCATGGCTAGGAAATATGCACAAATACAAAAAGATTATGTTAAAAGCATGAAATATCAATACATTGTAGAGAAATAAGATGTCTCAATTATTATTGTAAAGTCTCAAAAAGGGGTATGGATGGAATAGAGATAGGGGTGCACCCAAAGAAAAATTGTGCACACAAAAAATCGTGATGTAACAAAGGGTAATATAAACGCTATAGGCTATAATGGCGGTACACCTAAAGCGAATCAAAATTAAGAGTAATTTTATAGAAAAAATGTAAAAACTGTAAATTTTATTAAAGAAATGCCGATATAGTAATATAAAGGATAATAAATATAAGGTATAATATGTACGAAATAACAATTTATTTCAAATATGCCATTATATATGGATTTTCTAAAAAGGATTATTAGTATAATAGAATAGCATTATTGCATTAGGTATTAGAGAGAGATAGGGGGAAATATTTATGAAAAAATTAAGCTACATACTTGTATTAATGTTGATTTTCCTTGTTGCCTGTTCGAATGAATCAGCAGAAACTGAAAAATCAACAGATCAAAAGCAAGAAGAAAAAGAGGAAGCAGCAGTAAATGTTGATAAAGGTCTCTTAAATGTGGAACTAACATTACCGGCTTCTTTTTTTGAAGGAGAAGATATAGACACTGTTATTGAGAATGCAAAAAAAGAGGGTGTAAGTGAAGTCACAAAAAATGAAGATGGATCTCTCACTTATAAAATGTCTAAATCTGAACACAATGAGATGATGAGTGAAATGGGAACATCTATCACAGATTCAATAGAAGAGTTGAAAAGTAGTGAAGATTATGTCTCAATCAAGGATGTTACTCATAATAAATCATTCACAGAGTTTACTTTATTGGTAGATAAAGCATCTTATGAGAATAGCATGGATGCGTTTGCCGTATTTGGTTTAGGTTTACAAGGTTCTATGTATCAAATTTTTAATGGATCGAAACCAGATGATTATAAGGTAACGATATCTGTGGAAGATGAAGCAACAGAAGAGGTTTTTGATGAAGTTATTTATCCTGATGCTTTAGAAGAAATGGGAGAAACAGAAGAAGTAACAGAGTAGAACCCTGGTTTTTAATCAGGTTCGTTTTCTATGTGTATGTAATAGAGTGTTTTTCATTCAAGAGGAGGAAGAAATTTGAACAACAGTTTCAAACTACTTATTTTAGGATTAATAATGGTCGTTTTTCTGGCGGCCTGTGGGCAAGACACAAAAGATATTGAAGTGAAAGAAGAAGAAAATCAACACGGTGAAAATGTAAAACCAGAAGAAGAAGTGAAAAAAGAAGAAGAATCCAAATCTAAACTGGGTTCTCGCACAAATCCGGTACCTTTCCAAAAAACGGCTACAGTAGATGATGAGTTGTATGATGATGAAGGTAATTCCTACGCAATTAAATTTGATTTAACAGTAAAAGATGTTATTCGTGGGGATGAGGCTTACCAAAAGTTAGTATCTATGAATGAATTCAATGAAGCTGCTCCAGAAGGATATGAATGGGTATTAGCTGAAACAAAAGTGAAGTTAGTTGAATCCGAAACAGAAGACTTATCTTTTTATATCGACGGGATGATGAACTTTGAAATGGTAAGTGAGAGTGGAGATATTTATAGTGGCGATGTTTACGGAACAACTGAACCCGATTTTAGTTTTGAAATGTATGTAGGGAGCGAAAAAGAAGGTTATATATCCGGCTTAGTCAAAGCGGGGGAAAAAGGACAGCTTCGCTATGAAGACATGTTAAACGGCCAAGTCTTTTTTAATTTACAATAATTTGAAGACCAAAAAATAGAACAATAATTAGAGGTTATCCATAGGTTGAATAAACTTGTTGGATACCTCTTTTTTTATTCACAAACATAAACCAAAATAGTTTTACCTAGCCTATTTTAAACCCGTCTTTTGTTATAAAAAAAATCCCTCTAATAATAAGAGCCGCCCAATTAAATGGAATTATATGTATTTAAATCTATACAGAATGTTTAGAAAATATAGATATAAAAAGCAATTGTTGTTGTATTTTTTCGTTGGGAAAAATTTTAAACTTAGATTAAGAAAGCGATTTCATTTGTGAGTTTAATTGAAAGGGTGGTTCTAAGGTATGAGTTTTAATGATGGAAAATGGACATCAGAATCGATTCATTCGCTAATCGATACAGAGCAGGGGAAAATCGATCCACGTATTTATACGGATCAGGAATTATATGAATTGGAGTTGGAGAGGGTTTTTGGTCGCTCTTGGTTGCTTCTTGGTCATGAGAGTCATGTGCCAAAGAAGGGTGATTATTTAACTACTTATATGGGAGAAGATCCTGTTGTGATGGTACGTCAGAGGGATGGCAGTATTAAGGTGTTTCATAATCAGTGCCGTCATCGGGGAATGAGAATTTGTCGGGCCGATTGTGGGAATGCGAAGGCGTTCACTTGTACGTATCATGGATGGGCCTATGACACGGCTGGAAAATTAGTGAATGTCCCATTTGAAGAAGAGGCGTTTCCTTCTGATTTTAAGAAAGAAGATTGGGGGCCGTTACAGGCACGAGTGGAGATATATAAAGGATTAGTATTTGCCAATTGGGACCCAGAGGCACCGGATTTGCTTACGTATTTAAGTGATGCGACACCATACATGGATACGATGCTGGACCGCTCTGAGGCAGGTACAGAAGTTATTGGTACGATGCAAAAGTGGGTCATTCCGTGTAACTGGAAGTTTGCGGCAGAGCAATTTGCTGGTGATATGTACCATGCGGCCACAACTTCTCATTTGGCAGCAGTAGTGGCGGGATTGCCGGAAGATCAAGATCTGTCCGTTTTCCAACCGCATATGAAAGGGCATCAATTCCTTTCTGAATGGGGTGGACATGGTTGTGGATTCTATCTAGATACAGCAAGAGGATCGGTGCGTGTCGGTCCATTAGTAGATAAATATTATAGTGAAGGTCCGGCATTTGAAAGGGCAAAAGAACGGTTAGAGTCTAAAATGCCTTATCACAGAATGGGTGCAAGTCATATGACAATCTTCCCTAACTGCTCATTCCTACCTTATGGAATGAATACAGTCCGTACTTGGCATCCGAAAGGACCAAATGAGATTGAAGTTTGGGCATTTGTCATTGTAGATAAAGATGCGCCGCAGGAAATCAAGGATGAACTGGCGAGACAAAATGTCCGTACGTTTAGTGCCGGTGGCGTATATGAGCAAGATGATGGCGAGAACTGGGTGGAGATTCAAAACGCTCTTCGTGGATATAAATCAAAAACAGCACCATTAGCTATGCAAATGGGTTTAAATGTACAAGGGAAAAACAATCCAGAATTCCCTGGTCAAACTTCCTATGTATTTTCCGAAGATGTGGCGAGAGGGTTTTATTCTCATTGGGTCCGTATGATGTCGGAGTCAAGTTGGGATACATTGAGACCGGAGCCTGCCAAAGCCACAACTTTGAGTGAGTAGAGGTTAGTAAGATAAAGGAGGGTGAAAGAGGATGGAAGTAGCAGAACTAGTTAAACCGTTTAAATGGGCAGACAAAAGCCCGAGTTTGGAACTACAGCATGAAATTGAACAGTTTTATTACAAGGAAGCACAGCTGCTAGACCACTCGGAGTTTGAGGCATGGTTAGAGTTAATGGAAAAAGATATTCATTATTGGATGCCGATTCGCATGAATCGTTTAGGTAGAGAGATGTCTCAGGAGTATACTGCTATAGGACAAGGTGGGCATTACGACGATACTTATGAAACGATGCGCGGACGTATTCGAGCGAGAGTATCAGGGGTGAACTGGGCAGAGAATCCCGTATCGCGCACCAGGCATCTCATTTCCAATGTGATAATTAACGAGACGGAGGAGCCGAACACGTATGAAGTCGTGTCATCCTTTATCGTGTATCGTAATCGCTCAGAAAATCAGGCGGATATTTTTCCAGGAGAGCGCAGGGATGTGCTGAGACGTTCAGAGGGTGGATTGGGTTTTAAAATAGCCCGTCGAACAATCTTAATCGATCAGAGTACACTTTTGTCAAATAACTTATCTGTCTTTTTTTGACATATAAGAAAGTATAAAATTTTTAAAATGGGTTTTCATATCTAGCTCCAGGCGCCATCGGGTCGAGATCATAAGCCAATAGGCGGGCGCCTTGCGCTTTTCTAAAAACATGATGAACATGGGAAGGGGATGTGTGGAATGAAATATACAAAGGTTTGCACGTTGTCTGATTTACCAGATGATGAAGGATTAAAGGTAGTTGAAGGAGATACGGCAGTAGCGGTGTTTAATGTGAATGGTAAAGTACTTGCCACACAGGATCGCTGTTCTCATGCCAAATGGTCATTGTCAGAGGGCGGTTATTTAGATGGAGATGTCATCGTTTGTTCTTTGCACATGGGGAAGTTTTGCGCTCACACGGGGGCAGTAAAGATGGCTCCGCCTTGGAAACCTTTGAAGAAGTATCCGGTAAAGGTTGAGGGAGAGGATGTATTCGTGGCATTTGAGGATGGATACTTTGAAGCAGAACAAAGTAAGAGCAAAGTAGTGGATGGGTGACATATTTTTACGAGTGGGGGCTACAAAATGAAATTGGCAAATGAAGTGGCCTTTATCACAGGCGGTGCGTCCGGTGTTGGCCGGGCGATTGTAGAACGTTTTGTATCTGAAGGTGCGAAGGTAGCGGTATTTGATAAGTCAGTAGATCGTCTCAAAGAACTTGAACAGACATTTGGCGATGATGTCATTGGCATCGTTGGGGATGTCCGTCAACTGAGTGAATTGAAGACAGCAGTTAATCAGTGCAGCGAACATTTTGGCAAAATTGACACGCTCATTGCAAATGTAGGCATCTGGGATTACAATATGGCACTTGTCGATCTTCCAGAAGATAAAATAGATCAAGCATTTGATGAATTATTCCATGTCAATGTGAAGGGATATTTACTAGCAGCTAAAGCATGTCTTCCGCAATTGGTTGAAACGCGAGGGAATATGATCTTTACTGTTTCCAATGCGGGATTTTATACGAATGGAGGAGGACCGCTTTACACTGCAACAAAACATGCGGTGGTTGGTTTGGTTCGTCAGTTGGCCTTCGAAGTGGCCCCTTATATTCGCGTGAATGGGATTGCAATTGGTGGCGCTATGACCGATTTGAGAGGGCCTGCCTCATTAGAAATGGACAGTCGGTCTGTTACAAGCATGTATAAGGAATGGTATGAGGACGACGATTTGGAAGCGGGTAAAGAGAATATCGCAGCAGCCTCTCCGGTCGGCCGTATCTTGCAAGGAGAAGATTATGCAGGTTCTTATGTGTTTTTTGCCTCTCGAGATGACAATGTTCCTGCAACAGGCACTGTATTGAATTTTGATGGGGGCTGGGGTATTCGAGGCATTCGCAGAAAAACTGGTAGTGAGGGTCTGTTGGAAAAATTAAAGGTGAAAGCTAGTGAAGGTTTATAAATTGGCGTGCAAATAAGGGGATCAATGGTTAGGTTTTTCAACAAGAATACTCGACTCAGCTAAGTTACAAGACTATTAGAATAGAAATGAAGGAACAAAGTGTTTTACGGGTTATTCAATATCTGTTTTTTGCTCAGGCTCACCCACTCTACTAATAAGGTGGTCCAAAATAGACAGATACTTCCAAAGGAAGTAGAATAATATTAAAATACTAATTTTTCAGGTAACTAATTCAACTAGTAACTTTCTTAAGTGGGTGAGTATATTGCAAAATAAGGTTCATTATCCTGAAGCTTTAGAGACGTTTGTACAAATGTCTTCCCATTTTGGCAACTTTAACTACACGGAAAAGGAACTCGAATCGGGATTACCACAAATGCTCTTGAATTGCCTAGATAGAGTGTTAACAGAAAAGAATCATTTGCAAGCTGCTGTAGATTTTAATAATAAAGCCATTGAACACTTCCTGAATGGCGTTGGCGAAGCACGATTGGCTGATGTTTGCTATCAGCTGACAAATAACCCTATTATTCTTGAAGATTTAGGATTTAACTATCTTTATTCAGTCGGTTTAGATACAGAACTAGCGAAACAATATAGTAAACAATTAAAAAACATAGTGAAAAACAACGAGCAAAGAGCTATGCAGACTAAACTGAATGATCTTATGGAGAATCAGCAACTAATCGAAATGGAGCAATCCAATAAACATAAAAGATTAATAGCACCGATGATTTCAAAGGGGAAGGTGGTTGGATATTGTTCCTTTATTAAGCCTTCTTTCACTGAACTTGATTGGTTGAAAATGCAACAAATGCATCTGATTGGGTCTGTAAGTAACTACAACAAGGAGTCCATTTTAGATACAGAGCTTAGATTAAACATTAAAGGTGGACTGTTAGAAGACATGATACATAATCGTCTAAATCCTGTCGTGTTGTTCAAAAGGGCAAGGCATATTGGCGTGGATTTAGGTAAGGAGTATCAATTTCTCGTTTTAAAAGTGGATGGAGATTTTTATCCGAGTGAAAAGGAACCAATCGGTGCAATGAATTTGATTGAAGTTTTCTCAAGATATTTCATGGAACGTAATCTGAATATTCTTATTTCTGAAGACGCGCAAAACATTGCAGCTTTGTTACCTATAGATGTGTTCTCGAAGCAGTTTATAAACGTCGATGAATTTATCTGGAAATTACTTCATTATCTCAAAGAGAAATATCCTCAAATCCCTTTTAAAATAGGAATAAGTTCAAAAGCAACCTCTCTTGAAGATATTCCTATTCTATACAATGAAGCACTCATCTCATTGAATGTGAGTAATCAACAAAAAGACATCATGTACTTCGATGATTTGGGGGCAGTGGGGATATTATTCCGCACAGGGAAAAATGAAGACATCCGACATTTTTGTAACAAAATGCTTTCAAAATTAATTGAGTATGATCGCGGGAAAGAATCAGAATTAACCAAAACGCTATACATCTATATTAAGAATGGCCAAAATATGTGTAAAACAGCAAAAGTCATGAATTTATCGCTAGGCGGATTACGGTACCGTGTTCAAAAAATCGGAAAAATTTTAGATGCTGATATCAATGATCTCCAAACAAGTAGTCAGCTTTTCTTAGCGTTACAGGCAAGTATTATTTTAGGGGATCTACCATTTGAAAAATAATAGGCAGGTTTGAAATGTGACTGCCTAGATTTGAAAATAACAGTAAAACATAAGGGGTTGGAGATATGGCTGAAATAGTAGCAGGGGTAGCGATGTCACATAGTCCAATGATTATGACAAATGAAGCTGGCGGTGGTGAAAAAGGACAACGTTTCCTTCAAACCGTTGCTGATATGAAACAATGGCTCAATGATGTGGGAACAGATGTAATTGTGCTTATATCGGATGATCACTTTAATAGTTACTTTTATGATCATATGCCATCTTTCACAATTGGACTTGACCGCTGTGAAGGATGGGGAGATTGGGAAATTCCTGAATACCAAATTCCCCTTGAGAAAGAATTAGCGAAACATGTTCTTGATACTGGATTGGCGAATAATGTGGACTTTGCTTTCTCAATGAGAATGAAAGTGGATCATGGTCACACGCAAGCAGTCCATTTTTTAAACGATGATTTAAAGATTCCAGTTGTGCCGATTGCTGTGAATACAGCTGCTCCTCCACTGCCGACAATGGATCGTTGTTTCCAAGTCGGAGAAGTGGTTCGTAAAGCCATTGAAACATGGGAAAGCGATAAAAAAGTAGCGATTGTTGCATCAGGTGGCATTTCTCATTGGGTACCAATTCCGAAGATTGATAGTGAAAAGCCTGAGGATCAAGAGTTAATTAAAGTGCTTACTAATGGTCGTCAACAGATTGAAGAGCTTGATGAATATTTGAACACGCGTAAAACACGTGTGACAAGCTTAAAATCTGGACCGGTCAATGAAGAGTGGGATCGTGAATTTTTACAATTGATTAGAGAAAAAGATTATCAGGCACTTAGACAATGGTCTCCAGATTATATCGAAGAAAATGGCGGGAATGGCGGCCAAGAGATACATAACTGGCTTGTGTTGCTTGGCATTCTGCAAGAGTTTGAACCAGAGGTTGCATGTTATGAACCAATCCCAGAATGGGTGACAGGAATGGGTGTTGTTAAGTTTCATAAAGTATAAAGCATTTCTTATATAAAGGAGGATGTTCAGGTGACAATTTGGAATGATTTAGCCGATTTAGCTTTTAAAAATTATTATGTGGATGCCAATGGAATAAGAACGAGAGTGCTAGAAGCAGGAACGGGAGAACCACTCATTTTGCTTCACGGTACTGGTGGTCATATCGAAGCCTACGCTCGGAATATTAGAGGGTTGAGTGAGCATTTCCGTGTCATTTGTATCGATATGCTTGGGCATGGATACACGGAAAAGCCTAATCACCCATATGGAATTGATGCCTATAGTGATCACCTATTAGGAGTGATTCAAGCTTTAGATTTGCATGAAGTCTATTTATCTGGTGAATCCTTAGGCGGATGGGTTGCAGCCTGGTTTGCCGCACATCACCCTGGCATTGCTAAAGCTTTAGTATTAAATACGCCTGGAAATGTCAACAACAAGGCTGAAGTGATGAAGAAACTGAAGGAATCCACGATTAAGGCGGTCCGAGAAGCAAACTATGAAAATGTGAAAACGCGACTTGAATGGCTAATGTATGATAAGAGTCAAGTGACGGATGAACTTATTGAGGCACGATACAACATCTATACACAACCATCCTATCAAAAAGCGGTTGATCATATTGTAGCCTTACAAGATATAGAATTTAGAAAAAAATATAGCTGGGATTCATCTTGGTGTGGAAAGATTGATGTGCCAACCTTATTAGCATGGACTGACCACGACCCTACTTCAACTGTAGAGGAAGCCATGCCAATTCAAGAGATGATACCTGGCAGTGAATTAATCGTTATTAACGATGCGGGACATTGGCCACAATGGGAAAAGGTGGAAGATTTCAACAAGGTCATTATTGACTTTTTTAGTAAAATACCCGTGAAGTAAGTTTTGTTATTCTTACCTGACTTTGATAGTACAAGTGTGTACTATCAAAGTTTTTTTGATATTGACAAGAAAGGGAGTTTATTCATTGAGTAATCAAAAGACGATTAATATACAGCAAATATACGAGCATTTACTTCGTGCTGAACAAACGAAAACAGCGATTGCGCCATTAACTAACCAATACCCTAACCTAACCATTCACGATGCGTATCAAGTCCAACTGCGGGCGATTGCACAGAAAGTGAAAGATGGCCAGAAAGTTGTTGGGAAAAAGATTGGTTTAACATCCTTTGCGATGCAAGAACTTTTAGGAGTCGATCAACCCGATTACGGTCACTTATTAGATAGTATGAGCATATCAAACAAGGGATTAATCGATATCGACTCCCTTTTCGAACCAAAAGTTGAAGGGGAAATTGCATTTGTGCTTAATAAGGATTTAAAAGGTCCACATGTGACGGCCGAAGAGGTTTTATCCGCAACTGAATATATTATTCCTTCATTGGAGATTGTCGACAGCCGCATTCGCAATTGGGAAATCAAATTAGCAGACACTGTTGCCGATAATGCTTCTTGCGGGCTTTATGTATTAGGAGAGGAGAAATTTACTGTTAGCGGTTTGGAGCTAAATAAAATCGAAATGAGCCTGTATAAAAATGGTGAATTAATGAACAGGGGAACAGGTGCAGATGTCTTAGGGCATCCAGCTACATGTGTAGCATGGTTAGCGAATAAATTAAGCGAATATGATGTTGTTTTGAAAGCGGGAGAAGTGATTTTATCAGGTGCCTTATCCGCAGCAGTCGTTGCGCAAAAAGGAGATGTGTTTACTGCTGAATTTAGTGAACTAGGTAAAGTGGAAGTTTCTTTTCGTTAGGTTCTGTTAAACAATATTGTTGTTACTTTGACTAAGAAAAGGGACATATGAATTTAAATGTCCCTTTACGTTTATTTTAACTCCCCTATAAACCAAATTTCACCTTCATAGTGGTATCCATCTTCATCAGTAATTAATTCTTTATAACCTGATTTTTGCATATCATTTGGAATAGATAATCCACATTCAGTTTGAATGTTTCTATTATCGGGAAGATGAAGCCACTTCTGATATTCATCGTTTCTATTAAAGAAATCTTTAAAATGGGAGTCACCTTTAAATACAATAATTTGCGAACCCCATAAATCTGGTAAATCAACTGCAACCACTACTCGATATTTTTCTTTATCATTTGGCTTCAAACCAATTAAATGTTCAGCTCTATCTAAAAGTGTTTGAATGCATAATCGTTTGATATTTTGGGGTGTTTTGTTGGAACTTATAAAGTCCTGAGCAACTGGTAGGTGTAGATGCCAATAACCATTATAAAATTCTGTTGGAAACTCCAACGTGTTTGCTTCAATTCGTTCAATCATATTATAAGACTTCCGTTTAATTCCTCGAACCTTTTTCTCCCGCATACCATTTCTCCTCATTTTCCATAACTTAATACCCTAAGTTCTTTATATGTTATCTTAGTTGAGAATAAACAACTATCGAAATGCATCTTGCTAACAGTTGTATTGTCATTACGATGTTTAATGATGTCCAAAAATTGAAACCAACCCAAATAATGGTCGAGATATTTTGTCGCCACACCATTAAAACGGTCAATCCAACCTTTAAGACGGCTGTGATAATTATTAACATTTTGAATATGGTATAGACCTTTCACTCTGTCTTTACCATCAGACCGATAATGCTCCAATCCTTTTTCAGATGCATATGTTTTAAATGCCCTCCACTCATCTGTGCAAAGAACATTTGTAGAAGTAAGTTTTGACCCTATTGCTTTATCTAATCGGTCTTTTACAATATGCCCTCGACCAAGCACCTTGTGGATTTTTGACGGTCTCTCGCAATGAGAACACATACCTGCTCTTTACTAATTCCTCGGTATTGAGATGAACCACCTTGCTTACGAGATTTACGATCATCAATATTACGCTTTCCTTTTTCTGAGTATAGAAAGTAAGTCTCATCCATTTCTACGATACCTGAAAACTGTTCAAAATCCATTTGGTTTAGTGCGGAGAGCAGTTTGTGTCTCCAATAGAATAAGGTTACGAAATGAACATCAATCATCTCTGATGTCTTGCGTAAAGAGAACCCCTCAATCATACACTGAACAAAATCCAACCACTTATGAGGGAGGTGAGTACGATATAAAGGTGTATTGGTGACATCAGTAAAAGTTTTACCGCAGTCTTTACAACGGTAACGCTGACGCTCCATCGTTTTCATACCGACCTTCACTGAATATTTTCCAAAGCGAACTGCATTATTCGAATGGCAATGCGTACAAGTATATCCATCTTTATGCTTTTGTTCGGAAACCTCTTTAAAGAGGTTCACTTGCAGAAAAAGAGTTAAGTGATTTAACGAAAAACTCTTTTAAACGATATTGGTCTGTTGTACTAAGTTTTTCAATCTCTTTAATAATCTCCTTCAATGCCATTTGAACCAGCTCGCTTTCGTTCTTTTCATATATTATAGAACAATCGTTCGTTTGTTTCGAATATCAATAGAGTAATTTAACAGAGCCTTTCGTGAAAAAAATAATCCATGAGAAACCTTTATGAAGTATCAGTCTGATTACTTTATAAAGGTTTTTGCACTTTAATAGCATGCCTATGCTGCTTTTGCTCATAATAAAGGAATAACTAACCATTTTGAGTTACGTTTGATAAGTGATTATTACAGCTGATGTAAAAATTACCGTATCTTCAATACAAAGTCGTTAAGTTAGGATTAAAATGCGTATGATGAATAAATTCTTATGTATAATAAATGCGTTTTAATGCTAAAAAAGTAGGTGTGAAAATTATGGAAACCATCACAGATATATTAAAAAAACCAACTTCAAAGAATGAAATCCAATTCATCGGACCAGCAGATGAAGCACTTTCGTTTGATCATTCAAAGATTAAATTTGTCGGTGAGGGCAATACATTAATTGTTGAACGTGGTGCTAAGTTTAAAGATACGAATATTCATTTTAATGGGAATGATTCAGTTGTGATCATTGGTAAATCGAATCGGCGTGCGACATTTAATGTCTCGGTATGGAATAATAATACTTTCTTTATCGGTCGTAACTATTCCTTTAACGGCCGTGCCAGGTTTATTCTCTCAGAGCAAAAGAATCTTTTCATTGGTGATGATAATATGTTTTCCACAGGTGTGGTTGTAAGGTTAGCCGATCCCCATTTGATTTATGATGCGCCAACGAAAAAGCGCATCAATCCATCGAAAAGTGTTTATGTAGGCGATCATATTTGGATCGGACAAGATGTGATGATTTTAAAAGGTGTGAACATTGGCTCGGGTTCAATTCTTGGTGCAAAATCCCTTGTGTCAAAATCATTACCATCTAATGTATCAGCAGCGGGAAGTCCGGCTCGCATTATTCGGAAAGACGTGTTTTGGGCTCGCCCCTCTGTCCATGCTTATACGGACAATGAAACCGAAGCGGCTGAACATTTTTTGGATGACCGATTTATTTATCGTGAAGGGGGAAGCGTGGATAATCACTTTAAGTTGATAGAAAAAGATTTAACCAATGCAACGAGTGGAGCGGAAAGGGCAAAAATTCTCCTGCCTTATTTGGACAAACATGATAAAAACCGTTTTTTTATTCCTGCGAAAATGAAAAAGAAAGAGCCATTACTTAAAGGGTTATTTTCAAAAGGAGAATAATTACTTTACATAAGTTGGTAAATGGTATATTATAAGTCATAAATAAACAATGATTGATTAATCAATCATTAAAAGAAGGTGTTCAAATGCCATTATCGGAAAAACAAATTCAAAATATGGAGCTCCGTAAAAAGAAAATTCTTGATGCGGCTATGGGGTTATTTGCGACTGAAGGGTATGAGGGTACGACAATTAAGAAGGTTTCTGTTGCTGCCAATGTTAGTTTTGGTAGTGTGTTTACTTATTTTAAAGATAAGGAAGCATTGTTTTATACAGTTGTTGTTGAACCTTTAGCGGAATTGAAGGAACGCGTTTTATTTTTTGATGAGACTTCTGCTGATCCTTTATCGGAAACAAAACGGATGGTAAGAGAGCATTTTAGAGCATTTGCAGAAATGAATCAATATCTGCAATTGGTTGTGCAAGTTGTGGGACAGCATGAACGGTATGCTAATGTATTTAAGGAATTAGACGAGTTCCATGATGTATTTCGTGGGAAGATCGGGCAATTGGTCCAAAACGGGCAGCAAAAAGGGGTATTTACGAAACAGGATCCGCTTATTGTTGCCACGTTGTATACGAGTCTCTTAATTGGCGTTCGTTTAAATTCGACTGATAATCGCTATAGTGATGTGTGGGAACAATATGCTGTTACTGCACTGAACCTTTTTGCACCAACTGAAGAGTGATAGATAGAAGGCTTTCTTGTTGAGGGAAGCCTTCTCATTTACACCAATAATGATTGATTAATCAATCATTTAAAAGAAGGGAGATTTCTATGAAAAATTTGCACCCAGCCATCCGTATTAGATTACTGCTGCAATTCATTTCATCTATTTCAACAATGGCGATTTTACCTTATATCATTATTTACTTTGCTGAAGAAGTTGGAAAGGCAGTGACAGGTGTTCTATTTCTATGTGTGATGTTGGCTAGTGTTTTAGGCTCCTTATTAGGTGGGGTTGTTTCAGACAGAGTAGGGAGAAGGAAGGTAATATTGCTTGCAGAACTGTTTGTGTTTATAGGTTATTTAGGTGCGGCGGCTGTCAATACAACCGTTGGTGCCTATCCTTACATCACGTTTTTATTTTTTATCATTATTCAATTTAGCACAGGTGTCGTCAATCCAGCCTATCAAGCATTAATCATTGATGTGAGTTCCCCTGAAGAAAGAAAAATGATTTACACTTATGCCTATTGGGTTCGAAATTTAGGGGTTGCGATTGGGAGTATGATCGGCGCCTTCTTCTTTTTTTCCCACCTTGTCTTACTACTCCTCAGTGCAGCTCTTGTATCGTTACTTTCTATTTTGATGACAAAGGTGTTTATTAAGGAAACCTATCAACCTAACGTGCAGTGGCAAAAAAGGGGTCAAACGATTCAAATGTATAAAGATTATTTAAAGATATTAAGGCATAAATTCTTTATCCTATTTATTCTTGCAAGCGTATTGATTGTAGCTGTGGAGGAACAATTAACGAATTATATTGGTATTCGTTTAACAGAACAACTCCCAAATCCAGTACCGATCATTACCGCCATTCCTATGGAATTAGACGGTATGAATCTACTAGGATTTTTGAAGACAGAAAATACTTTACTTGTTGTTACCCTTACGTTTGTTGTTATCACAGTCATAAAAAAGTGGAAGGAACGTGTGACATTTTTGGTTGGACTTTTGCTATTTTTCACCGGGTATACGGTTCTTAGTTTTACAACCATTCCCATGTTGCTTATTTTTGCTATGTTCCTTGCATCTATTGGTGAGATGATGTATATCCCGATGCAGCAGGCCCTGCTCGCTAATACTGTGCCTGATCATGCGAGAAGTACTTATATGTCGCTGTATGGTGTTTCAATTTTCTTAGGTGTCAGTGCTGCAGGTGTTATAGTCATTGTAAGTGAATGGTTACCATCTCTTGTTATTACTGGTGTAATTGGTTTCATGGGCGGGTTGAGTTTTATTTTGTTTGCGCGGTTAGTAAGCATAGAAAAGAAACAAGGAGAAAGAAATATCTCTAACTTAAAATCAACTTACAGATATTAGGTTGGTTTTGCATAATACGTTTCAAAACAATTTTGACTTGTCCTGTTGTTTCAAATTTTGTCACTTAATCATTCTTCATGCCCTTTTATCATCAGAGTTAGATTTTTTTCAAAAAGTTAAATCAATTAAAACATTTTAGCTTTACTTTGTTAAAGAGTTTTCTTTTTCTGCAAAAAGGTCTACAATTTGATGTAAGTAATCATTGTGGAGGACTTAGGATGATAAAGCGAAGTTTAGTTGAAATCCAGGATATGTTAAATGGTTCAGGTCTGCAAGAAGAGTACTATGATATCCGTATAGACGGGGTTTCGATAGATACGAGAACCTTACATAAGGGGAATTTATTTATTCCTATTATGAGAATTGATGATGGTCATAACTATGTGAATACGGCATTTGATCGTGGTGCTGCTGCAACTCTTTGGAAAAAGGGGCATAAGCACGCACCAGATGGTGTACCGGTGATTTACGTCGATGATTCGTTACAGGCTTTACAGGAATTGGCGACGTCGTACCGTGAGCAGTTGAATATGAAGGTTGTCGGTATCACCGGGAGTAATGGGAAGACAACAACGAAGGATATGGTTAAGTCCATTTTACAGACGACATATAAAGTGCATAAAACAAAAGGAAACTTGAATAGTCAAATTGGTTTGCCTCTAACGATTCTAGATGTAGAAGAAGGAACAGAGGTACTTGTTCTGGAGATGGGTATGAGTGAACAAGGGCAAATTCATCGACTGTCAACCATTG
This sequence comes from Cytobacillus sp. FSL K6-0265, assembly GCF_038003465.1. Taxonomy (NCBI): domain Bacteria; kingdom Bacillati; phylum Bacillota; class Bacilli; order Caryophanales; family Bacillaceae; genus Cytobacillus; species Cytobacillus sp. FSL K6-0265. The sequence goes on from NZ_JBBOPE010000001.1 coordinate 524,761, forward strand.
CTCAGCCGGATGTAGTGGTGATTACGATGGTTGGTTTGGCACATATTGCCACACTTGGTTCAGAAGAAAACATTGCAAAAGCCAAACTAGAAATTATTGACGGACTAAGAGATGGTGGGCTATTTATTTACTATGGCGACGATCTCCATATTCGGAAGGCGTTAGCTAATGTTGATTTACCCATGCGTGTTAAAACATTCGGTCATGAGATGACGAATAATTACTACTATGAAAAAGTAAAAGAATATAAAAAATATCTTGAGTTTGATATAGCAGGAGAGCAGTCATTTAAAGATCTAAAGGTATCGATAATCGGTAAACATAATGTGAAAAATACGTTAGCAGCGGTGGCTGTCGCTCTTGAACTGGGTGTGACGCCTGAAAACATTATCGCTGGATTGGCGAATTTAGATTTGACTGCCATGCGAATGGAAACCATTCAAACAAAAAAAGGATACACTATTATTAACGATGCTTGGAATGCGAGTCCGAACTCTGTACAAGCTGCGATTGAAACAGTACAGGAAATGGATGGCTATCATCAGAAAATATTAGTACTAGGGGATATGCTAGAGCTAGGTGATAGTGCTGAAACTCTCCATAAACAAATGGCAAAGGCAATTGACCCGAATGAAATTGATTTTGTCGTCACATATGGTATATTAGCCTCTGCAATTGCTAAAGAAGCGAAACAAATGATGGGAGAAGACAAAGTGGTGTCTCCTTATACAAAATCAGAAATCGTCCAATTTATTAATAAAAACGTGAAGAAAGAAGCCCTCATTCTATTTAAGGGCTCCAGGGAGATGAAATTAGAAGAAGTAGTGAAAAACTTAATCTAAGTCTGAATGCAGCTCGCTTAAAATTTAAGTGAGCTGCTTTTTTATTTTCCTATTTGGTATAATTCTCCTTTCAATAACAAATAATAAGGTCAGAATATTGTGAAGGGAAGTGCACGCATGACTGAAGAAAAGATTAACCTTTCTTCTTCGGAGTTAGCGTCTTTATGGACATCTTATATGCAAAATACGATGTCAGTTCAGTTTTTAAGTTATTTACAAGCTACCGTTGAGGATAAGGCGATATCTCAACTAGTACAAACTGCTTGTCAGATTTCAGAAGACCATATAACAAAGGTAAAAAGTGTTTTTGAACAAGAGAAAATACCCATTCCAAAAGGTTTTACTGCTGCTGATGTAAATAGAGATGCACCGAAAGTTTATACAGATATTTTTATGTTGACATATATTCATCACATGGCAAAAGCTGGCATGCTTAGTTATAGTGGGTTTCTTGCGCTGAGTGCAAGAAAAGATATAAGGAAGCTTTATAATAAGACGCTTTTTGTAACAGCTGATTTATATGAACAAAGCTCAGAATTACAATTGAATAAAGGTGTATTTGTCCGATCACCAGTTATTCCTTATCCGAAAGAAATCGATATGGTAGATGATAAAAGTTATTTTAAAGGCTTAAATCCTTTTGCAGAAAAAAGGGCGTTGAATGCAGTAGAAATTTCTCATCTCCATCTCAATTTTTTCAATAATGTTGTTGGTTTAAAGTTAGCGACAAGCTTTGCTCAAATGTCTCCTAGAAAAGAAGTGCAGAAGATAAGTTTACAAGGTAAAGATATTTCAGAAAAACATGTAAAAGTGTTTGCGGATAAATTAATTAGCAATAATCTCCAAGCACCGATTGATGGAGATGTTAGTATTACAAATTCTACGGCGGAAGTATTTTCTGATAAATTGATCCTCTTTCAACTAGGGATGTTAACAGCTGCCGGAAGTGGAAATTATGCGACGGGTGCTGCAGCGAGCCAAAGGCATGATTTGATCCTTGATTATGAGCGTTTGTCTATTGAAGTAGGACAGTATGCAAAAGATATTGCAAATCTAATGATTGAATTGGGTTATCTAGAACAACCCCCTGGAACAATGGATAAAGAAAAACTAGCAAAAAGTAAAGAAAAGCAATAAAAAGGTAAGCATCATGAAGGTGCTTACCTTTTTACCTGTGTATGTCAGAACGTTTAACTTTGTGGCATTGCTCTAGCTCTATTTATTCTTAGGAGGCGATTAGTTCTCGTGTAAACAGAGTAGTTTAATTTCATTAACCATCTTTGAATTAGATGAATCAACTGTGCAATAAGTTTCAACGTTCATCCCTCCACATCGATATTACGTGACGAACACGTAAGTTTATCTTTTCCAAAATTATCACAATTATACTGAAGCGATTTGGAAATAAATAACTACCTGAGGATGTTTACTATGCGTAAGAAAGGGAATGGAATAAGTAGGATCAACAATATTTCTAAAGGAGCTTGATTATACTTATGCGAAATTATACAAAGCATTATATTAATGGCGAATGGGTCGCATCAACGGGATCTAAAACTATAGATGTCATTAATCCAGCAACGGAAGAAGTAATGGGGAAAATTAGTTCAGGAACGGAAGAAGATTTAGATAAAGCGGTGGCAGCCGCTAAAGCTGCATTTCCATCATTCTCGCAAACGTCAGTAGAAGAAAGAATTGAGCTACTTGAGCGAATCTGTCAAGAGTACGAAAAACGTAAAGACGATATTATAGAAGTCATTACAGAAGAACTCGGCTCTCCTGTAAATCGAAGCAATAAGGTACATTATCAAATGGGCTTACAGCACTTTAGACAAGCGGTAGAAGAATTAAAAAAATTCCAATTTGAAGAGGAGCGAGGAACGACGCTCGTCCGTAAAGAAGCAATCGGGGTAGCGGGTCTCATTACACCTTGGAACTTCCCTACAAATCAGACCTCAACAAAATTAGCGAGTGCGTTCGCTGCAGGTAGTACAGTTGTGCTTAAACCAGCATCTAATACTCCATTTGCAGCGATGATTTTAGCGGAAATCTTTGAAGCAGCAGGTTTGCCAAAAGGTGTCTTTAACCTAGTAACAGGTTCAGGTTCAACAATCGGTAACGGTATTAGTTCACATCCTGATATTGATTTCGTATCCTTTACAGGCTCTGGTGAAGTCGGACAAAAAATTATGGAAAATGCAGCCTCAACCATTAAGAAAGTTTCTCTTGAGCTAGGTGGAAAATCACCACTTATCGTGTTAGATGATGCCGACATTAAAGGAGCGGCAAAAACAGCCGTTGCGCTCGTCGCAGGAAATACAGGTCAAGTTTGTACAGCGGCAACAAGAACACTTATTCCAAAAGGTATGCATGATGAATTCATTGAGGCTGTAAAAGAAGTGATTGACAACTTCCCAGTCGGTGATCCAACAAGTCCAGATGTTCAAGTTGGTCCTCTTGTCGATGCAGATCAATGGGAGAGGGTACAATCGTATATTAAAAAGGGATCAGAAGAAGGTGCCCAATTAATTGCCGGTGGTCCTGGAAAACCAAAAGGACTGGAAAAAGGATATTATACAAAAATCACTGCTTTTACTAATGTGACAAACGATATGACGATTGCTCAAGAAGAAATCTTTGGACCAGTGATGAGTATTCTCACATACGATAACTTGGATGAAGCAATCGAAATCGCAAATGATACCATTTTTGGATTAGCTGGATACGTGTATGGTGGCGATCGTGACACATTACAAAAAGTGGCCAAAGGCATTCGCGCTGGACAAATCCAAGTCAATAATCCAAAAACTGATTTCTCAGCACCGTTTGGCGGCTTCAAACAATCAGGTATTGGACGTGAATGGGGAGACTTTGGTATCGAAGAATTTTTAGAACCTAAAGCCATCCTTGGTTACTATGCTTAAATATAATAGGTTCCCTTCTACGGGGGACCTTTATTAATTTTTCTAAAGGTGTTGACAGAATGTAACACTAGATGTAAAGTGAACATGGCAATCCATATGTATCCTCGTTAGGTGAGGCTCCTGTATAGAGATATGCTACTGCCCAAAAATGTCCAAAGACGCCAATGGGTCAACAGGAACCATCGACATAAGGTGGTTTTTAATGTAGCTGGTATTTACCTATGCTGTACAGTGCTAAAGCTCTACGAATGGAGGGGTAATTACTGCTTGTACAACGCGTACATGTTGTATTTTCTATGCATTTTATGCACCTCCACGGTAAGTTGGAGGTGCTTTTTCATTTTAAAAAAACAAGGAGGTGGTGCGGGATGGATAGTATTCCCAATCCGAGGTCGAGTAAACAGGAATTGATCAACACGGAGAAAAGAGGAGGGTATTTGTTCTGCACCACTCATCTTATACAGAATAAATAGGCTCTTCTTCCGAAATGGAGGAGTCGAAATGAACCAATTATTAAAATTAAAACAAAAAAAAGATTATCAAAAACAAGTAATAAAATATATTACTGAACGTAATTTGAAAATGTTTCGTGAGACATTCCTTGAATTGCATCCGACAGACCAAGTAGAAGTTTTTAAAGAAATGGAACTGCCATTACAAAAACAATTGCTACTTTTTCTGACCCCCGAAGAGTTCTCGGATATTTTTCAAGGACTAGACTTAGAAGATCAATCTGAGGTTTTCACTCATATTGGCTTTCAATATGCTGTTGCCATGTTTAATTATATGTCTGCTGATGATGTTGCCGATTTCTTGCTTGAAATTGAAGTAGAAAATGCGGACGATATCCTTCAATCCATGGATCAAGAAGAAGCCAATAAAGTCATCGAGCTTATGACTTATGCACCGAGAACAGCCGGTGCGATTATGACGAAAGAATTCATTCGCATTTCAGTTGAGTCCACTGCAGCCCAAGTCATTGAAGAACTAAGACAAACGGCAATGGATGCTGAGACAATTTACTATTTATATGTCGTCGATACAGAGGAACGCCTGGCTGGAGTTGTTTCCCTAAGAGATTTGATTATTGCGCAGCCCGATCAAACCATTGATGATATTATGAGCACACAAGTTGTTTCTGTACCGGTCAATGAAGATCAAGAAGAAGTAGCACGTTTGATTAAAGAATATGATTTTCTAGCGGTTCCTGTCATTGGGAAAGAAGGGAAGCTTGTCGGTATTATTACAGTCGATGATGTTATTGATGTACTAGAAGAAGAGACAGATGATGATTTCGGAGAATTTGCTGCTTCTAAAGGAGCCACAGACTTAAACTTAACGGCTTTTAGTGCCGCAAAAAAGCGTGCACCTTGGATTGTTCTATTAATGTTCTTCGGTATGATTACCGCTAACATCATCGGCCGCTTTGAGGAAACATTACAGCAAATTGTCATCCTCGCTGCATTTATGCCATTGATTATGGGAACGGCAGGTAACACAGGGACACAATCCTTAGCGGTTGCTGTCCGTGGATTGGCTACAGGGTCTGTAGAAAAAAACGGCGTTTGGCAAATTGTTAAAAGAGAATTAGGCACGGGTTTGATGCTAGGTGTTGTTTGTATGGTCGTCCTAACAGGGATTATTGGTGTTTTCTATCAAGGAAATTGGTTACTCGCCTTCATCGTCGGTGCGTCATTATTTTTAGCACTAAGTATGGCTGCAGTAATTGGTGCCGTTGTACCACTCATTATTAATCGCCTAAAAATTGATCCAGCAATCGCATCGGGTCCTTTTATTACAACATTAAATGATATTCTCAGCTTACTCATCTATTTCTCCATCGCAACGACCATGATGGATAAAATGATTTGAAAGAACCAACACTTCCATTTAAGAATGGAGGTGTTTTTTTATGGGGGAAATCCAAACAAAAACAAGGGGAGGATAATTGGGAAATGAGGGAAGGATAACTATATATCATTTTTGACCTGTTCCCGCATATCCGAAACAAGTCAGGTTTTGCGTAGTGTCCAAATTTCCGGAGCGTTTACTACTTAAACAAGTCAAATTCAGCGTTACCGCGGTTTTTTTGAGTGGTTTCCAGCAAGAGTGAGTCAGAATCTGGAGAAAGGTAAAAGATTTGACGCGTTTCGCTGTTAAACGAGTCAAATTTTGCGTAGTGTCCAAATTTTTGGAGCGTTTACTACTTAAACGAGTCAAATTCAGCGTTACCGTGGTTTTTTTTGAGTGGTTTCCAGCAAGAAAGAGTCAGAATCTGGAGAAAGGTAAAAGATTTGACGCGTTTCGCTGTTAAACGAGTCAAGTTTTGCGTAGTGTCCAAATTTCTGGAGCGTTTACTACTTAAACGAGTCAAATTCAGCGTTACCGTGGTTTTTTTGAGTGGTTTCCAGCAAGAGTGAGTCAGAATCTGGAGAATGACAAAATATTTGACGCGTTTCCAACTATAACAATCCAAGCTTGTTCACATATTTTGATTCGATTTCCCTTAAACAATCTAACATTTCCGGCTGAGTACAAAATACGCCCCATACCCTCGACAGCTCATTTATATATGCTACATCATTCTCCGAAAAATAAATGGTTATATAATATGAAGTTTCTTTTTTTGAGATATATCCTGTTATCAGTTAAAATATAATTGAGAATGGGGAGTTGTTTACTGAAAAAGCTACCACTTGATTTCAGTTCCAGTCCATTATATAATTTTCTCATAAACTATAACGTAATAGTTTATGATTTTCTTCAAAAGTTTCAACCTATAAACATAGGTTTTAAATAAAACTGAAACGTAATACTAAATATAGAAAGGGGGTTACTTCATTGGGAAGGCGTTATTGCGAATTGGTCAGGTGGCGAAATTGAGCGGTTTAACATCACGGACGATTGATTATTACACAAAAAAGAATTTATTGAGTGTCGAACGTTCCTCTTCAAACTACCGTCTTTATCCTGAGGATGTCCTGAATACGTTAGAAAGGATTAAAGCTTTGAAGAAAGAGAGATTATCAATTCTAGAGATTCAGAGAGTACTTCATACACAGGATAACCAAGGAGTAGACCCCATGGTGATAGAGGTCCAAGAGGAAATCAATCGTTTAAAAGGAAAGCTTGAGATCGTAGAACAACGATATCAACAATGTTCCGAAATCGAAAAAAAGCGTGTGTTTCGCATACTTGAAAAAGAATTATCTGATTGTTTCAAACGATTGAATAAGTGTTAACTATTTTGGAGGTGAATCCCTCAGATAAGAGGGAAATAATTGGACATAATAACCATTACGAATTTAATAATGCTTGTAATTTTACTTGCTCTGACTGCATTTTTCGTTGCGTCTGAGTTCGCAGTAGTCAAACTCCGTATGTCGAGGATTGACCAGTTAATTGCTGAAGGAAATAAGAAAGCGGTCCTTGCCAAGAAAGTAGCAGCGGACCTGGATTATTATTTATCAGCATGTCAACTTGGTATTACGGTAACAGCCCTTGGTTTAGGTGCATTAGGTAAACCGGCTGTAAGTGCTGTGTTGTATCCTGTTTTTAGTTGGTTAAATATTTCTGCTACGATTGCTGATGTGGCTTCTTATGCAATTGCATTTGCATTAGTGACTTATTTACACGTCGTAGTCGGAGAGATGGCACCGAAAACATTAGCTATTCAATTTTCGGAAAAAGTGACGTTAATGCTTGCTCCTTCACTTTACTGGTTCGGTAAGATTATGTCGCCGTTTATCTTTACTTTAAATGGTGCATCACGTCTTTTATTGCGTATGTTTGGTGTCGCGCCAGCTCCGCAAGAGAAGGCATACACTGAGGAAGAATTAAAAATCGTTATGGCACAAAGTTTCCAAGGTGGAGAAATTGATCAAACCGAACTGAAGTATTTAGAGAACGTCTTTTCTTTTGACGAAAGAGTAGCAAAAGATATCATGGTTCCAAGAACAGATCTTGTGACAATTGATAAGGATATGACCCCAGATGAACTGATCGCCATTTTAGATGAACATAATTATACGCGTTATCCTGTTGTAGAAAATGGAGATAAAGACCGTATTATTGGTGTTGTAAATGCGAAGAAAATGCTCAGTCACATTGTGAGTGGCAGGGAAGTAAAGTTAGAGCAATATATGCGTGATGTTCCATTTGTTGTGGAAGTAACAAGTATACAAGATGCGCTGTTGAAAATGCAGCAAGAACAAGTCCATATGACTGTTGTGATGGATGAGTACGGCGGAACTTCTGGTGTTTTAACGATGGAGGATGTACTTGAAGAATTAGTTGGCGAAATTCGCGATGAGTTTGATGAGGATGAAGTAGCGGATATCCGTCCTGCAGGAGAACAAAAGTATATCATCAATGGACGTGTGTTGTTGACAGATTTGGAAGACCGTTTTGGCCTAACATTTGAAGATAGTGAAGATATCGACACAATTGCTGGTTGGATTCAATATAAAAACCTTGAAGTAGTAGAGCAGGGTGACGAGGTTCATCACGATAATCATGTGTGGGAAGTGGCAGAAATGGATAATTATCAAATTAAACAAGTCATGTTCCATCAATATTTAGAAGATCAAATAGTAGAGGAAACCCCTCAATCATCGTAATCATCTTGGAGGTGAATCCCTCAGGAAGAGGGAAATAATTGGACAGTATAATCATATTAAACTTGTTTTTAGTTGCTTTATTTATTTTGTTTACGGCGTTTTTCGTAGGTGCCGAGTTTGCTATATTGAAAGTGCGTATGTCTAGACTCGATCAATTGATCGCAGAAGGTAATAAAAAAGCAGTACTTGCTAAAAAAGTAGCTCATAATCTTGACTATTATTTATCTGCCTGTCAATTAGGTATTACCATTACAGCGCTTGTTTTAGGTGCTTTAGGTGAACCAACTGTACAGAAGATTTTAGAACCTTTGTTTATTGAATTTGAAGTATCAGCCGCTGTAGCGACAATACTTTCATATATTATCTCACTGACCATTGTCTCGTTTTTACACGTCGTTATTGGTGAACTTGCACCAAAAACATTAGCGATTCAATATGCAGAAAAAATGACACTTCTACTGGCGCCAGCTTTATATTGGTTTGGGCGCATTATGAAGCCAGTTATTAGTTTATTAAATGGTTCCGCAACGTTTATTTTAAGAAGATTTGGTGTAGAGCCAGCTGGTCATGATACAGTGCACTCGGAAGAAGAGTTGAAGTTAATTGTGACACAAAGTTATGAAGGTGGAGAAATCAACCAAACAGAACTTGCTTATTTGGAGAACATCTTTGCCTTTGATGGTCGTCAATTAAAAGATATTATGATTCCGAAAGAAGAAATGATTACACTGCAGAAGAATCAGTCATTGGATAGTATGTTAAATGTCATCGATGAACATGAATTTACAAGATATCCTGTGACATCTAAGACGAAGGAATACATCGGATTCATTAATACGAAGGAAATGTTAACGAGTTTAGCTGCAGGACGTAAGGAAGATTTTAAAGAATTTATGCATGATATTCCAAGCTATAAAGAAACCATCTCCATTAAAGAGGTTTTCTTGAAAATGCAGCAAACACGTACACATATGGCCCTTGTGACAAATAATCAAGGCAAAACAGTCGGATTAGTAACAATGGAGGACATTCTTTCTGAAATTGTTGGTGAAATTAAAGATGAATCGGACGGCAATGAAGTGTACGCTTAACAGAAAAGATTGACAGCTATCCCAAGCTTATATAAACTGAGAAAAGTAAATAAATAGACTGGAAGATATCCAGAAGAGGTTCATAGCTGTAAACCCTCTATAAAAAACTATGGATGCATGAAAAAAACCATGTCCATATTCGGGCGTGGTTTTTTTGTTTCTTAGTTGACAGATGGTTTTAGCTCCCTGAACGAAATCGATTCAAGGAGGCTTTTTTATGTCAGGAAGAAAAGAAGAACAAGGATTAACCGATTTAACTTTATTAGGTAATCAACAGACCCAATACCCATCAGATTACGCACCAGAAGTACTTGAGGCTGTGGACAGCTTACATAGCGGCAGAGATTATTTTGTCAAATTTAATTGTCCAGAATTCACGAGTCTTTGCCCCATTACAGGCCAACCGGATTTTGCCACGATGTATATCTCTTACATCCCTGATGAAAAAATTGTAGAAAGTAAATCATTGAAGCTGTATCTCTTTAGCTTTAGAAATCATGGCGACTTTCACGAGGACTGTGTCAATATTATTATGAATGACCTCATTAATTTATTGAATCCCCGTTATATTGAAGTCTGGGGGAAATTCACGCCTCGTGGTGGCATAAGTATTGATCCATGGTGCAATTACGGCCGACCTGAAACGAAATATGAAAAGATGGCAGAGCATCGGTTAATGAACCATGATCTCTATCCGGAAAAAGTGGATAATCGATGATTCTATATCTAAACGGCATCTATGTGGGTTTGCTTATATTAGCCAATATTGTTGCGGTGAAATTATTCAGTCTTGGCGATTTAGCGATTCTCCCAGCAGCAGTAGTCGTTTTTATTTTTACGTACCCAATCATTGATATTATCGTCGAGTTATATGGGAAAGAAGCTGGTAAACAAACGGTGAAGGCAGGTCTTATCACACAAATATTGGCGATTATCTTTATTATGATTACTATCCAGTTGCCTGCTGCACCCGTATTCGGGGAACAGGCATCATTTCAGGCGATTTTAGGTGGCAGCTTTCGTGTAATACTCGCAAGTCTTGTGTCTTATTTCATCAGCCAGCATATCGTTGTTTATGTTTTTCATAAGCTAAAGATGCGTCATGGAAAGAAGAAGCTATGGTTCAGAAATAATATGTCTGTGATGATTAGTCAAATTGTCGACACATCGATATTTATTACGATTGCTTTTTACGGAACGATTCCAACTTCAGCATTATTGGGATTAATTCTCTCACAATATCTATTTAAATTTATTGCTTCTATTTGTATCACACCGCTTGTTTATTTAGTTGTGCATATGATTCGTAAGCGTGAGTTACTCATGGAAAAAGCGTAATTCAATGAAAAATTGGAGTCTTGCTTCCTTTTATTTGGAGCAAGGCTTTTTTATACCGTGCAAAATTTAGGGTACAGAATTAGGTAGTTATCGATTTGTACAAAGAAAAAGGCGTTAATTATGTAGATATCACTTCTTATCTTTCAGCAATCGTACCATAGTTTAAAGAGCTAGGTATTTTCGCCTTTGCACCACCTTCTCTAAATGAAAATAATATGATGAGGAGGAGGGGAAACCTTATGGAAAGAGGAAAATACGGAAAAGAAACAAAATGTGAGGAGATTGTATTTAGTTTTCCTAAGCAAAAGCAGAATAGACAGCCAGGGATGGAATACGAAATGGTCCCAAGACCTATATATGATAATCCGCAATATAGAGGTACAGGCAAGCTAAAGGATAGAGTAGTAATTGTAACTGGTGGCGATAGTGGGATAGGGAGAGCAGCTGCGGTCGCTTTTGCGAAAGAAGGAGCGAATGTAGTCATTGCCTATTATGATGAACATCGCGACGCAGAAGAGACGAAACAGGCAATCGCTTATTATGGCGGGAAATGTCTTCTTATCCCAGGTGATCAAAGAGAGGAAGCGCATTGTCAACGAATTGTGGCAGAGACCATCCAAACCTTTGGCAGATGCGATGTGCTTGTGAATAATATCGCTGTACAGTATTTGCAAGATGAATTGACAAATATTAGCTCAGATCAGTGGAACGTAACCTTTGATGTGAATATTCGGTCGTATTATTATATGACAAAAGCAGCCATGCCTCATTTGAAAGATGGGGCCAGTATTATTAACACAACCTCAATTAATGCTTATATCGGTAGAAAAGATCTCATTGATTATTCAGCAACAAAAGGCGCAATTGTTAGCTTCACACGAGCGCTAGCTAATAACGTTGTAGACAAAGGCATTCGTGTCAATGCCGTTGCACCGGGGCCAATTTGGACGGCACTCCAACCTGCAAGCCAATCCCCGGAACAAATCCAAACATTCGGACTCGATGTCCCAATGAAAAGAGCAGGGCAACCGTATGAATTAGCACCCGTTTATGTCCTTTTAGCATCTGATGATGGCTCTTACATCACAGGTCAAACCATCCACGTTAACGGGGGAGATTTTGTTGGCTCCTAATAAAAAAGCCGAGCGACTTTAACTAAAAGTGCTCGGCGATTTTTAAGAACTTTTCTGTCCAGCTAGCTTCCCATTCAAAAATTCAATCGTTTCAGCAACCGTCTGCTTATAAGCAACTGCCTCGTGAAGCTGATAAATCGCTTGATTTTCAAGCGCTACCATCTCCTCAAAAGAAATCGTTCCGAACAAATTCTTAAAGGGGTGATCTTTTTTAAAGCGCTTTATCTCTTTCTTTATCTCTTCGGCATTAATTTCATTGATGATATAAAAAGGGAATTGTAGTTGTTTTTCATTCATGATCTCTTGAAGTTTTACACGTTGCTTTTCATTCCAATCGGCATCTAGTATTTCTGTTGTCATTTCTACGTTATCTAGGTCTCCGACAGGAAAAGCAAATTGGGTATCGTATGTTTCCTGACTTGATACTTTATCCGTGTAGCAGGAAACTGCATAATATTGGATCGTTGCTTTTTTTAGTTTTTTTAAATTGAACATACCTTCCATTATTAGCTCAGTCCTTTATACAGGGTGTTGCCCTTTTGTTCTTCTGACGACATCTAAAATATCATTTATTAGTGATTCACCGAAAGCTTGTTTTGCTTCTAAAAACTCTTGACCATTATGTTGTATCATCTTTAAAGTCCAATTATAAGAGGGTGAACTTAACACATGTAATCCTTCGATATTCCATTGCTTCTCTTGGTTATAAAACATCATTAGTCGATTCGTATGAATCTTTCGTTGAATGGATCTCCTGAAATGTTGAATAACGGAAGAATCATTACGATAACCATTATAGGTCGCCAAGTCAGATAAGTTATGAATTTTATCGTGCTTACAATACAATTGATAATCTTTAGGATGAACAAGAATTTTTTCTGAATCTCGTGTTGGTAGAGGCGTTACCCCCCTCAACATTTTTGGCAGTATAATATGTTGCCAAGTCCATTCCGGTGTATCATGGACATAAATCTGATAGTCGTCCTCATCAGTTACTCTTAAACATTGGATAACTTGTTTTTCTCCAAAATAAAATAAAGAGTGATCCTCCTCATCTGTCAATGTTTCTACAACGACATTTGTTCTCGCAATAATCCACATTGTATGAATAAAAGAGGGTTCAAAAGATAATTCCCCATCGATCAGGTCCACTAAATTCATTTCTCGAAGTTTTTTAAACGTAAATTCCCACTCTAAATCCATCTCAGCATCCGTGTAATTTAAGAAGGGATTAGTAATGCCAATGAGTGTCTTCGCATCTAAGATTTTCATTAAAAGACATATATCTTTCGTAGATAAAGTAGTATACATATGTCATCCTCCTTTACTACAGATATTTTTGGTTTCTTTTTGATTTTGGCAAGCCGAATTCGGGGTAAACCTGTTTTACAATTTCTTTATGCTTTTTTATGTAAAAATATTTGTGTATATAAGTGCTAAAAAAAGCGGTAAAAATAGACAGTAAACCAAATAAAAGTACATAAATGAGCATTCGGATGGAGTAGTCATAAATAAAGGTGAGAATCAATTGACCGATCACATAACCTATACCAGATGCTGCAACAATAGGAGAAATATTAATATTATTCCCTTTTGCTTGTAGCTTTCTATATGTACCCGTTTCAATCATTTTTATATTACCAAATTGTATACCAATAATAAGGGCTAAAAAGAGTATGAATCCTATCACAAAGGTAATCGTATGACTTTCTCCAAATATGTACGCACTTGATAATTTTTGAATATTCAAGAAGAATACAAAAGTGTTAATGATTCCATATACGCCAAAGAATAAATAGTAGGAGTGCTCATACTTATAAGGATCGAAAATATAGAGTATTGCCCATAAATGAATAAAGACAATGGGTATGATACCAGCTAGGAAATACCCATATGAAAATGGCTCTGATAATAGGGGAATAATGCCTACGACATCCAAGAATATCAGAAAGAAAACAATAATATTTCCCCTATTTTCTTTCGGTGATTGAAATTTAAGATAAGAGAGGATACTCCCGTCAATTTCTTGATGTTTTTGCAATGTTTACACCTCTTGATTTTATTTAAACCACGACCCGACTTTATCAATAAGACCTTTAGTTCCTTTTTTAATTGCATCCCCAACGGAATCAGACTTACCATCCCCATCAACATCCATAAATTTGAAATCACTTAAAACTGATGTGACGAGTACACCAACTGCTGCACCAGCAACTGCGCCTACAGCTACACCAACAGGGCCACCAAATGTACCAGCTAAAGCGCCTACTTTTGCACCAGCAGCTGCTGAAGCAGCGATAGAGGCACCAGCAACGGCAACATCACCGACAACATTACCGGTAATTTCACTTGCTGATTGATTATTTTGTACACCGTGTGTAATATTTCCTGCTACTGTAGCTCCAATACCAATATAGCCGAGTTTGTTGCTTGCCCATTTAAAAGAATCTTTCACAGCAGCTGCAGGATTAATTAACTTATTTAATTTGGGATGGTTCGTTACATTTGTGCCGGAATAGGTTTTTTTGTTAAAACCACCTAATTCAGGATTATCAATTTTGACTACTGGCTTTCTAACGCCTTGAGCAGTTACTCGGTGTGTATATGTGACTCCAAAACCTCTTCTTGCCAAATCAACTCTTTTAGCTGCACCGTAGGCAGTTACAGACGTAGCAAACAGGTTAGCCCCTGCATTAATAGGCTGATCTTTCCATTGATCAAAATTGACGCCAAATGTTGGCGTTGGATCCCATTCCATATTTAAATGATTAGGGTCTGTTGCATCAACAGCATAGCACATGGCTCGTGGATGATTATAAAAAGATTGCGTATTAGAAGGATTATTATTCATTGTTGTGCTTGTCATCGGATAGTGAACATTAGGATTATATGTATCTACTGATAGTGTACCATTATTAAATAGTGTCTGTATGTCATTTACATAGTTTTTCATCATTTGTACATTTTGATCTAGAGAATCGATTGTAGATTGTTGTTGTTGGTCAAATTGATTTAACTTTTCAATTGTTTGTTCAACATGGTTTTGTGAGGTGCGGACATCAGTGTTGAACTGTTGATCATCTAGTCTAGGCAAACTGACGATATCTTGGACTGAACTCATGGTTTGGTTCGCTTCGTTTGTTAGATCAGTAGTCGTGTTTCTTACTGCGTTTAATCCATTCTCCACATCATTCTGTAAAAAATGTTGCTTGATGAATCCATTTTGAGATGACTCCATTGCACTTAGGTCGCTCTTTATCGTTTGTAAATTGGATTTGTAATCATCTATAAATTGTTGAAAAAAAGTGATAAAGGGTTGATGCATATCTTGATAGAATAAGCGGATTGCCTGCCCGCCACTTCCTTTTAAGGAATCGGTAAGTGAACTGATATTTAAAATGGATGTTTCTATTTGACTTAGTTGTTCATTATAAACTTGAAGTTTATCTATTGTTTGGGAAAGACCATTATTAAATGTTAACGCATCTAACGTCTTCATATAATTTATACACCTTCCTCTACCTCATTTTTATGTAGGATGAAATTTGTTCATCTGCTTCTGATAAGAATGCTACAGATTGACGGGTGGATTGCTCGTTTTGTAGTAAAAGTGTTTTATATGTTTCAGTCACTTGGATAATCACTTGATTAAGTTGATTTAATCTATCTACTGTTGTTAACACATTATTTTGACCGATATCTGCAGGAAGGGAGGATTTTAGGGCATTAGCTGAGGTTTGTAATTTTGCTAATGCTTCTTCCACATCCCCTTTTATTAGTTTAATTTCTGTACTCATATTGCACCTCTCAATTTTATATCTTATTTTTGGTTTTTAGCGCGCTCTTGCGCTTCTAGATAAGATATCGTCTGTTGGATCGACTGAATTTCGCTTTGAAGGTTTTGTATCTTATTTTGCAAAGAATTAAAGACTTGATTGAATTGATTTCCTTGTATGTCATCGTAGCTAGAAAGCATGCTTTCTCTCTTTTGTTCAAATTCATTCGCGTTTTGACCATGCCATGTATGTGGTGTGAGTTCTGGTTGTAACACCGTTCTACGAAAGTGGGAAAATTCTTGCTGTGTACCTTCTAATTGCCCGTTACAAGTATGTAATCGAGCTAGCTCATTTTTTTTCTGTTGTAATAAGGCAGTATAGTAACTGATAGACATGTAATCACCTCAATTTTAATGACGAAAATATTAATCTTATAAAAACCACAGGGTAAATGTGATTAGAAAATTCACTGAATTAGTCACCCCTTTACTATATCATGGGAGAAATTGAACATAATGATGTAAAATACTTATTTTGGGAGATAGTCGATAGGAAAAATGAACTGTTTTTCTTAAATGTGTAAAATATCTACATAATGTGCAATATAACCTCTTTGATAAAGGTGAATATAAAAAAAATTGGTCGTTTTTTTCATTACCTATTCCTTTAAAAAGAAATATACGGAATAAAAGTGTAAATATACAAACAGAGATGATGTTAATTGCTATATCCATTTTTAGAGATATTAAACCTTTTCCTGTTAAAAAAATCAAATAATATGGTTTATAATCCCAATCGTTATGGTAAAAGATGGATGAAATAAGATTAGAAGGTAGGGTATATATTATACTTGAATGTATGTTCTTGATGATAGAATGATAATAAAAATGAGTCCATAGAGTGACATATCACGAGTTTAAAAGAAAATGAATTTTGTTGAAACAGATTTTTCATCCTTCTTAAGTATCTACAACAGAAAGCCAAATAAAACAAAAGTACTGTAGAGAAAAATCAGGAAAAAGCTATTCTAAGTTGAATATAGAAATAAACTTTGCCGCTTAACTTAAAAGAAATCCTTTTCTAATTTTAAAAAAGTCTATAAAATTATTTACATCAGTGAAAATAAAGATAGGAATAAAAGGAAGTGGTACAACGGATAACATACTACGGTTCTTAACGGGAATGATGAGTAACTTGTGAGCAAGCAAAGAAATATGAAGGTCCTTTACCATGTTGTTACATAATTATGGTAAACTTTGTAAATGGTGATAAAATGAATGTAGGAAAATAGATATAGGTTATTGGCTTTTTTATTGCTTTGTAAGCAAAATGAATGATAAGAATAGTAGTTAATTATTACTGTTTTTCAATTTTTTACTAGATATTGATTGACCTTATTATTGTGTATTTTTACAATTAAAATAACTTTGAGAAAAGGAGATGTTTTTTTATGTCAGGAATTATTCGTGTTACCCCAGCAGAATTAGAGGCTATGTCCGCCCGCTATAATAATGAAAGTTCACAGGTAGAAGATCAATTGTCTAGATTGGATAGAATGATTGATGAATTACAAAGTATGTGGGAAGGGGAGTCTAGCCGAGCTTTTGCTGATCAATATGTGGCACTAAGACCTTCTATTGTTGATATGCAGCGTTTATTAACTGAAGTATCTGTACAATTGAAAAATACTGGTCATGCTCTTGCGGATGCAGATAGCCAAATCGCTAGCCAAATTAGAAGTTAATTTTTCCTTAATAGTAGAGCGCCTTCCTAAAGGTAGAGGCGCTCTTTATCTGTATAAATGAGGTGTGTGTATGTACATAGAAGTGACGATTGATTTAAAGAACTATAATAAAGAACTGTTTGATTTAAGACTATCTAACTATCATACTGTGAAGAATCTTGTACATATTGTTTGGCAAGCTCAATCAATTAAAGAACAGCCAAGAGAAGGATATTGGTTAATGGTTTCGAATAAAAAAATGGTTGTTCCTGGAGAGAAGAAATTGGTTGATTGTGGAATAACAAATGGGGATCGTCTCGAAATTTTGTAAGGGAGCTAAGGAAATGTCACAAGAAAAGCAGACCTATTTAGAAGAACAGCTAGGTGCAGAATATAAAGTAAATGAAGACAAAATCAGTATTATTTTTCAAAAAGAAAAGATTAAATTAGATGATGAATCCGAAATTGCCATGCTGAATGAAGTTGGTTCATCAATAGAAAAGCAAATCATCTTCACAGAGGACGAATTGATCCTCGAGTTTCATAAACCTTCAAATTTAAAAACCTTTTCCCAATTAAAGAAATCCGATGAAAGAAGTCGGATGATTTTTGCTGCCCAATTAATTAAAAAAGTGAAATCTCATCGTTTTACTAGACTTCATTTATTCATTTGTCCAGATAATCTATTGATTGACGAGAGCCTCACGCCACATTTTCTTCATTATGGGGTGAAAGAGAGTCTTCCTCCCTATGAAAATGAACCTAAAGAGCAATTAAATGCGCTAAAAGCAACCATTGCTGCAGCAGTTGATGGAAAATATCAATTTAAGCAGTATTTGCAGTTTAATCAAACGATTGATTTAACCCCCTTAGCAGCTGATATTGTTGCAGCTGAGAGTGTGGATGAACTATTGCTTTATATACAAACAAAAATAAAACAACTAGAGAAAAATGACAAGCAATTCTTAAAAGTAGAAAAGAAAAAGTGGAAGGGTATGAAGTATACCGTTATTGGTCTAAGTGTTATACTCATCCCGCTTATTGTCTTTTCCCTATATACCGCTTTTATCACTCAACCAAAACAAAATGCTTATATTAAAAGCCAAGAATCCTTTCTAAAAGATGATTATAGTCAGGTCATTAATACTTTGTCAGGTTACGATGTCCCTGATATGCCAAGAGTGACACAATACCAGTTAGCGCATGCTTATCTCGTGAATGAATCACTTAGCGAGTCACAAAGAAAGAACATTCTAAATACGCTTACTTTACAAGCGGATCAACGTTATAGCCAGTATTGGATCTATATCGGCAGAGGAGAACCGGAGGAAGCGTTAAAAATTAGTCGTGAGTTGGAAGATTATGATTTAATCATGTATGCATTGATTCATTTTGAAGAAGCGGTTAAAGCGGATCAAAGTTTGGATGAAGAAGAGAAACAACAGCAGTTAAATGATATTCAAAACGAAAAGGAAGAATATGAACGAAATATGGAAGAGCAAGAAGAAGGTTCGTTATTAAATAATGAAGAAGAGGCTCAAGAGACATCAACGGAAGAGGAAACAACTGAAGAGCCACCTGTAGAAGAAAAAGAGCAGCCTCAACAAAAAAAGAAAGATGATGAAAGCAAGGAATAGTTGGAACGGAGGTGATTGTATTGTTGAAAAAAACGTTATGGCTATTTTACGGAAGCCATTATCAATCATTGGATTTAGAAAAGGTGCAATCAGAATATATATCGATAGGAAATAGCTTAAAGGATTCCATCACCCTTACGCAATTTCCTTCTGATCAAGAGGCATTACGATTAAAAGTAGCAAGTGACGGGATAACAATTTTTCAAAATGATGAAGAAATAGGCCATTTATCAGCTAGTAACACCGTAGCAGAATTGACTGTTTATCAGATGAATATACGATTTGTCATCACGACGAATCATTTTCAATCAGCTACTTATTACATAGGTGATGTGAATGAAATTACTTTATCGAATGAACAAGAAAAGGCGGATATAAGATTTAAAAAAGAGGCCAACAGTAAATCTTATACTTTTACGCTATTTAAGCGGGAAAATGCGTGGATGATTGAAGGTGGCGAGAAGACGGTTTATAAAAATGGAGAATGGCTAGAAGTTAGCGGTGCCGTTGCTGAAGGAGAATGGCTTTTTGCTCCTTTTTTGATGGTGCGTTTCATCGAGAGTGATGTGATAGAAGTAGCCGGATTAACAGCTGTTGAATCCACATTACCGTTGATGGCCCTACCTGAATCGGAAATGAAAAAGAAATATCCTACCTATAGAAGGACGCCGAGAATGATTTACGAAGCACCAGACGACAAGGTGCGTTTATCTTTTCCTTCGCAAGAGGCGGATGATTCTAATCGAGGCTTATGGTTGATTATTTTGCCACCGCTCGTCATGTTGATAGTGATGGGGGTCGTTGCCCTTATTCAACCGAGAGGGATATTTATCATCATTACGATGGTGATGTTTATGACCACATTAATTACTTCTTCTGTACAGTATTTTAAAGATAAAAGTAATCGAAAAAGAAAAAAAGCAAGGCGTTATAAAGTATATACCAATTATTTGGAGACGAAGAGAAAGGAGCTTCATGATTTATCTGAAAAACAAAGACATTATCTAACCTTCCACTTTCCTTCCTTTGAAAGAATGAAATACTTAACAGGAGAAATATCTGATCGCATCTGGGAGCGCACGTTAGAGAGCGAAGATTTTCTACAGTTTCGTTTAGGTATTGGTAGAGTGGAATCGAGTTATGACGTGGATTTAAACGCAAGTGATATGGCGAATAGAGAAATGGATGAACTTGTCGAACAATCGCAAGCATTAGAGAAAGTATATAGCCATATTGAAGATGTACCGGTTGTAGCAAGCTTATCAGAAGGCCCAATCGGCTTAATTGGTAAAGCATCCGTGATGAAAAAAGAAATCCATCAAATGATTGGTCAATTATCTTTCTTTCACAGTTACCATGATATTCGGTTTGTGTTCATTTTTAATGAGTCTGAGTATAAAGAATGGGAATGGGTGAAATGGTTACCTCATTTTAGACTCCCCCATATGCACGCACGAGGGCTTATTTATAATGAACAAACGAGAGATCAATTATTATCTTCTATTTATGAAATTATTCGAGAGCGTGACTTGGAAGAGGATAAGGAGAAAATAAGGTTTTCTCCGCATCTTGTTTTTGTCATTACGAATCAACAATTAATTTCTGATCATGTCATACTGGAGTATTTAGAAGGCAATCATCAGCATTTAGGTTTTTCAGTTATTTTTGCAGCAGAGTCGAAAGAAAATTTAACAGATAATATTTATACCCTTGTCCGCTATATAAACGCGCAAGAAGGGGATATTCTTATCCAAAAGAAAAAAGCAGTCACCATTCCTTTTCGTCTCGATGATCATCAGCAAAATAGCAATGAAATTTATGCAAGGTGGTTGAGAACACTCGATCATCAAACAGGGATGACCAATTCAATTCCACAAAGTGTTTCTTTCTTAGAGATGATGAATGTGCATGATGTGGATCAATTATCGATAACAGATAATTGGTTGACGAGGGAATCTGCTAAATCTTTAGCTGTTCCGGTTGGATTGAAAGGGAAAAATGATTATGTTTACTTGAACCTACATGAGAAAGCTCATGGTCCACACGGATTACTTGCCGGTACAACGGGGTCAGGGAAAAGTGAATTTCTCCAATCTTATATTTTGTCGTTAGCCGTTCATTTTCATCCGCATGAGGTGGCCTTCTTATTAATTGACTATAAAGGTGGGGGAATGGCCCAACCATTTAAGAATATGCCTCATTTGTTAGGAACCATTACAAATATTGAAGGAAGTAAAAACTTTAGTGCGAGGGCATTGGCTTCTATCAGAAGTGAATTGAAGAGGAGACAGCGCTTGTTTGATCAATACCAAGTCAATCATATAAATGATTATACGCGCCTTTATAAAAAACAAAAAATCAAGGAACCATTGCCACACTTGTTTCTCATATCAGATGAGTTTGCTGAGCTAAAAAGTGAAGAACCTGAATTTATTAGAGAACTAGTCAGTGCGGCACGTATTGGTAGAAGTCTTGGTGTCCATTTAATTTTAGCGACGCAAAAGCCGGGTGGAGTCATTGATGAACAAATTTGGAGTAATGCCCGATTTAAAGTGGCTCTTAAAGTCCAAGATGCCAATGATAGCAAAGAAATCTTGAAAAACGCTGACGCAGCTTCCATCACCACTACTGGTAGAGGGTATTTACAGGTAGGCAATAATGAGGTATATGAACTATTTCAATCTGCTTGGAGTGGGGCACCGTATATGGAAGATCATTCCGAGGTAGAAGATGAGATTGCGATTGTTACCGATTTAGGATTATCACCGTTATCTGATATTTCCGCTAGTGAGAAAGTGAAAAAGGATAGTGTGACTGAAATAGAAGCAGTAGTGAATAGAATTGAAGAAATTCAACAAGAGTTACATATTCAGAAATTAAGTAGTCCATGGCTTCCACCATTAAAAGAAAGAATGATTAGAGAAGAATTTTCATCGGATGTACAGTCACAAATTCATTTTGCACTTGTGGATGAGCCGGAAAAACAAAGCCAGTATCCTTATTCTTATCATGTGATGGACGGTGGCAATATCGGCGTATTTGGTTCCTCCGGATATGGAAAATCCTATACAGTTCTAACATTACTAATGAGTATGGCAGAAAGGTACAATCCGGAAGAATTACATTATTATTTAATGGATTTTGGCAATGGAACACTACTCCCATTAAGACAACTTCCGCATACAGCTGACTTTTTCTCAATGGATGATGAAAGAAAAATTGAAAAGTTTATGAAGATGCTGAAGAGCGAGATTGCCAAACGTAAGCAGCTTCTACAAGCTTATGAAGTAAGCAATATTAAAATGTACAATCAGATGAGTGAAGAAAAACTGCCGATGATTTATGTTACGGTTGAGAATTTTGATTTTATTAAAGAAGAAATGCAAGATTTAGAACCATTGATCAATCAATTTGTACGTGACGGTCAATCATTGGGCATTTATATGATACTAACAGCTACCCGAATTACATCTATTCGCCAAGCCGTGATGAATAACTTGAAAATGAAGGTTGTCCACTATTTACTCGACCAAAGTGAGGCATTCTCGATTCTTGGTAGAACAGAATTCAGCCCAGAACCTATTCCGGGAAGAGCGATTATTAAACGAGAAGATGCCCAATTCACACAAGTGTTCTTACCAGCTAACGGCAAGGATGATATGGAAGTATTAGAGAACATAAGGATGCAAGTGAGCGAAATCAAAGAGAAAAATGCGCATTATCAGGCACCAGCTGCGATTCCGATGCTTCCAAATGACTTAACGGAAGTAAACTTTAAAAATTATTTACAAGGCTCTATACCAACATGGTTGATTCCGATTGGTTTAGATGAAGAGTTTGTCCACCCTGTAAATGTGAACTTCGAAACCATGAAGCATTGTATTGTCATGGGCCAAGGACAGAAAGGGAAAACCAATGTCCTAAAGGTCTTATTGAATGCATTATTAGATCGAGAAGTGGATGGATTAGCTATTTTCGATTCATTTGATCGATCATTAGCCAATTATGCTGACGATGATAAGGTTAGCTATATTGAAACGAAAGAACAAATTACAGATTGGCTAACATCTATCGAGGCGGTTCTTAAAGAAAGAGAAGTTGAATATGTAGCAGCCGTCCAATCAGGACAACTAAATATACAATTTACGCCTATTTCACTTGTTGTCGATGGATATGCGAGATTCTCTCAAACATTAGATAGCTTACTGCAAGATCGCATGGCAAAATTGATTCGCAACTATAGTCATTTAGGATTCAATTTAATTGTTGCAGGAAGTAGTAATGATGTTTCGAA
The DNA here is from genome assembly GCF_038003465.1 of Cytobacillus sp. FSL K6-0265. Lineage (NCBI taxonomy): Bacteria > Bacillati > Bacillota > Bacilli > Caryophanales > Bacillaceae > Cytobacillus > Cytobacillus sp. FSL K6-0265. Next base: position 548,138 of record NZ_JBBOPE010000001.1, read on the forward strand.
AGGATATGATTCATTAACAACTGAGGTGAAACAAATTCGCCAGGGAATTTTATTAATGAAGAAATCTGATCAGACTTTGTTCACTCTTCCTTACGATAGAAAAGAAGTAGATATTCAAGCAGGTTTCGGTTATTACGTTACAAATGGTAAGGAAATAAAAATGAAAATACCATTATGTCAAACAGAAAGGAAGGTGTACTCGTGACTGGCAAAGTAGGATATATTGTAAAAATGCTTATCGTGATGGTTTTAGTTCTAGGTACGCCAATCATATTTTTCAGTTCTATTGGTGATAACCCTCTAACTGTTCGCACGAATGAAACAAGAAATATAGCCATTGTAAATGAGGATATTGGCGCGGAAAAAGGCGAGGGTGAAATATCTTTTGGTAATGAAGTCACTTCCGTTTTATCTTCTGACTCGTCCTTTGATTGGACAGTATTAAGTAGAAGTGCAGCTGTCAATGGACTAAAAAATAAACAATATGATGCGATTATGTACATCCCATCAGATTTTTCTAGTAATATCTTAACTTATGAAAACTTAACGCCTGTGAAGGCTGAATTTCAATTTACCATACAGGATCAGTTAAATGCTGTAAACAGAGAAAGTGTCCTACGGGAAATCGATAATGCGACAGCACGTGTGAATTCCAGTATTTCTACACTTTACTGGAGCTATGTTTCACAAGATTTAGAAGGCGTAAGAAGTAAGTTTGATGGCATTCTTGAGAAGGAAATCGCCTTTCAAAATACGATGTATGCTTTTTACGCTCCTAGTTCTGAAACGTTAGCGACAGAGATTGAACGGCAAAAAAGCATGTTAGAGGGGATTCAATCCTCGTTGGCTTCTAATGAGGAAATGACGACATCTAACACAGATCAAGTACAACAATTTGAACAATCTTTAAGTGCATTTGTTGAATACGTAGAGCAATATAAACAATATCAAACAGAACAACAAGAATTATTACAGCAATTGCAAAATGATAGCATGGGTATGGTAACAGCAGCTATTAATGAGCAAAACCCTCGCTATATGGAATTACGTAATTATTTGAAAGAGCAAAGCGATGAATTATCGAAAAACTTTGGTGTATTAGGCACAAGAATGTCTGATAACAATCAAACGATGGCGGAATTATCCGCTTATCGAATTGAACAAGTAGCGAAACAAAGAGATGCATTTTTGGCACAGCGAAGCAATGAAGAAAACAGCCAACAAAGTAATCTTATTCAGCGTCTATCGGAATTAAAGGGACAACTTTCTGATGGATCGCAAGAGGATCCTACGCTTCCAGAAGAGCCAGTAGAGGAAGTCCCGGATACCGAAGAAACCCCTGAGAATCCTGGCGAGGGAGAAGGGGAACTACCTGGTGAAGAACAGTCTATTGACACAGAACGAGCCAAGCTTGCTGAAGTCGCTGCAACAATCAATGAAGTTCAGGCGAGCTTAGTGGGTGTTAATGACCCTCCGGTGGAGCAAATCACGCTAGCTATTGAGTCTTTAGATGCTTTAACAGGAGAAATCAATACAGTTAATGAAAACTTAAGAATAATTGGTGAACGGGAAAATCCTTTAGAAGGTACAGTTGAAGAATTAAGAACACAAGTCGCACAACTTCAACAGCAAGTAGTAGACTTGCAGACACGTAATCAAGAATTGACAGAGAAGTTCAGAGAGCAATATTTAGACCTCTTTAGGAATCGTTTAAAACCTGTACTAGATGAAATTGAGAAGAAAGAGGCACAAATCATACAATCTAGTCATCTTTCTGAAGGTCAAAGAGGGCAATTGCAAGGCCTATTTTCACGTGAAATAGTTAATAAAAATCCAGAAGTGGTAATGAATTATCATGCTACTCTTGTGAAATTTGAAAATGCGATCAATAGCAGCCTGAGAAACGACAAAAATTATCAAGCGTTTATGACACAGCTTAATCAAGTGCTCGGTATAAAAGAAGAAGAGCAGGCGATATTGGATGAATTATTATTAGAAATGCCAGAAGCAAATGAAAGACTTACCGTATTAAAAGAGGAAACGGCTACTTTCTTTGATGGCTACCAAAATAATATGCAAACGATGCAGGATAAAATTAATGAGGAACTTGGCTCTATTCAAGAAAGTGCAGACAGTGTGATGCAAAAAATGCTGTCGGTAATTGGAGAAGCACCGGTACAAGGAAATGAAGCGCTTGGTGGTGTTTCATTAGTAAACAATCAGCAATCGATTAGTGAAGGCTTACTGACAATGAATGATGCCATTAATACGATTGGAGAGAGCCAAAGCAATGTTGTGTCGTATACCGATGAGTTACATGGGAAAGTGGAAAGCGTACAACAGGATGCGAACCATTTAAATGAAAAATGGTCAGAGAATGTAGAGACAACACAAATGTATCGCGATGATATTTTCTCTGTACTCGGAAATACATTCGTTGATGGACAGAAGAACGGTCAAGTGTATCAATATTTAGCCAATCCATTACAAGCCAATGGGGAAGTTGCAGCTAAACAAGAAGAGAAGAAAGTACCTCCTGTCGTTGTACTCGTCATTGTGTTAATTAGTAGTCTCTTAATCGGTTACTTTAGCTATTACTTTACGCATTCACCAAAATCTGTACGTGCAGCGATGTTTATTTTATTAAACTTAGTCGTTGGTCTTATCATTAGCATGTACGGCATGGATATCTATCCTTTAGCTGAGCAAGGAGCTATTCAATGGACGATATTTACGACACTACTATTAACAGCAACTGCTTTAGTTGTAACGATTAGTTTTTCTATTAGTCGATTAGTTGGTTGGTTAGCAAGTGTTGGTTTGGTCATCTTCTTTATCAGTCCATTATTGGCACTAATCGCGCCGAATATTGGCTATGAAGACCCAATGTCCAGTGTGTATTTGTCCATTCAATACGGACCAGATACATTATTTATCCCAGCGGTGTTATTGCTAACATCCATTATCGTCTTACTTGCTTGTATTCCTTTAGTGATTCAGTACTTTAAAAATAGAGATAAAACAAATGATGATGTGGAAAATAATGAAGCTTCTTAAAGCAACAATAATTGTTTGCATTCTGACGATCACCTGTAGCGTTCAAGATGCCACCGCATCACCTAATATTGATTCGTTAGTACCTAATTCTTATGAAAAACAAGAATTCAACGACAATAAAGACCTGCTGAGAAATGGCGAGACGAAGGAAACGAAACAAATCTCTGAGGAGAAGCAAGCATTAACTTTTGAAGAACGTAGTATCAATGATAATGAGAATTTAGTTGATACTCTGTTCTCTAATGTATCAGAGCCAAGAAAAACAGTGGCTCTCCAAGCAGAACAATATCAGTTATTCTCAGATGAAGCCTCTTCCGTTGCTACTATCCAACCAGAAGGTGAGGACGAAGATGGTGGATTACGTTTGCAAACAGTTTATCTCATCATTCTCGCCATTGCGATTATTACGATTCTAGCATTACTCGTACCTAAAATGGCACAAGGTCAACCATCCTCTAAATAGAGGATGGTTGACTATTATAAGTAGAAAGCAAATGAAAAAACCAACAAAATAGACCGCCAAAGTCACTTTTTAAAAAGAAAGAACATTTCGACTGACGATGGTATGGTTTTATTTGAAAATAATCTGCGGGGTGAAATATAATGAAGGTATTAGACGCAGAAGAACTACATACAGACATTGAAAATACGTTAAGTGGCTTGCGACGTTTAAACAACCAGCTGGCAAAGACGGAAGAAAGTATTCTCTCACTTACAAGTTTAGAAGAGGAACTAAAAGGAGACGGGGGAAAATCAATTCGGGCGTTTTACAAGGATGTGCACCTTCCTTTCCTTCAATCAATGAAGGCAATGATTGAACACTATGAAACGACCTTAAGAGCGCTTACCCAATCACTTCGATCTCTAGATTCATCCAGTCGCGCACTTATAAGAGAGAGTTTCTTAGAACACGACCTATCTCAAAGCATCAGAAGAACAGAAAACATCACAAGCGACTTAACAGACGAAGGCAACCGCACCATCCAATCAGTCGGTGATATCGTCTCCTTGCCGCGGTTGGATGATAACCGTTTACACCAACATGCCGAGTCGGCCAACAATCAAATCAAACAAACCGTGGAAAGATTACATCAATTCGACCAACAACAAACAAGTAAACTAGAAGCAACTGCCCAAGACTTATCAAGGCTCAAAAGCACGATCAGCGAGATTCAAACCTTATTCCAAAATGGTAAACTAAGTTTATCAACCTATCAGCCCAACCAGCTTGCTAGCCTGTTAAACAACCCAGTCATTGGTGGCATGTCATTATCACAAGCATACGGCCCAATGGCACTTGGCATGATGCCAGCCTATGCCCCACTTTCATCGATGAACTTTGCCTTTGGTGGTCAGCCGATAAAGGATGTCGAAAAGAATCAATCAACCTTAGGCTGGATTTCGACGGGTTTAGACTTTGTACCAGTTCTTTCTAATATCAAAGCCGGTATCGAAGCCGCCACAGGAACCGACTTCATCACCGGAAGAGAAATCGGCAACCTAGAAAGAGCTGCCCTCGTCGCCGCAATCTTCGGTGGACCACTCGTCAAAGGCGGCATCAAAGTCGTGAAGTGGGGAGGAAAACTCTTCAACAAGTTCAAGAATGTCCTCAACCCCAAAAAAGTCAAATCAGTAGTCGATGGTATCTTTAGCAAGGTGACCCAAGGATTTAACGCCTTAAGAAACACAGCCGCTGAATTGACGAAAAAAATGGCGGACATACGGATACCGTTGCCGGTGCAGAATCAGTATGCGCTGGCGGGTGGCGGTGGTGCATCAAACTGGGGCTTTAGATCAACAACAGTAGGCGAAATGGCATCTGGCACAATGGTGAGAATGAGTAGTTCGGTTAGGGATGGGGTTGGTAAGGGTACGGGTAATGTAAAGCATTTGGATGATGTACCAAGAATAAAAGAAGTTGAAGTTAATTTTAAAAGAAATGATAAACATGACTCCGAAGAGTTTGCAAGACAATTGAAAGACCAAGAAAAAGGTATGAATGAACTAACAGTTGATGAGTATTTAAAAAATCGTGAGAAGTATATTGAACAAGGGCGTGCAATTGAAGGTAACGCTGCACAACAAGCTGCTAGGGAAGAAGCTTATGTACAAAAGATAAATGAACTACAAAGAGAAGGATTAACGTTATCGAAAGCTAAGAAACAAGCTAAGGAGTGGTTAGATACTCAAGCTGCACTTCACAACCCAGACCAAATAGCGGGAGGAAAGGCAGAAGTAATAGGAGGTTTGGGAGATAAGAGAATAAATTCATCAATAGGTAGTCAATGGCGGTATAGGATTGATATTGTTGATGAACAAATCAAGGAATTAGCAAAAAGTATGACACCAGAACAACTAAAAAATACTTATTTGAATGTGAAATTAACACATTAGTGGGAGGAGTATAAATGGAAAAATACTTAAAAGATTTTAAATTGCATAATAAAGTTCCGAGTGAAATCATTGAAAAATATATGCAACTGGTACCAAATGAAATTATAGATTTATGGAGTAATTATGGATTTGGTACATTTATGCAAGGGTATTTTAAAAGTGTAAATCCAGAGGAATTTAAAGAGATTTTGGGAGAGAGTAGTCAAAGATACAAGGATTCAGTTGTATTGTTTGCTACAGGTATGGGTGACCTAGTTATTTGGTCAGATGGATATGTTAGACTACTTAATTACAGGTATGGTGTGGTAAAGACAATTATGTTTACATTTGAATTTTTCTTTCAAAATATTAATGATTTGGAATTTAAAGATGAAGATTTGTCTTGGCAACCTTATCCCGAAGCCCTTAAACAATATAGTGAGTTAGATTATGATGAGTGCTTCGGTTATACACCGCTATTAGGTTTAGGTGGAGCAGAAAAAGTAGAGAATCTAAAAAAAGTCAAACTGAAGGAACATATTCTTATTATTACTGAATTTATGGGACCAGTTCAGTAATATTCGGGAGTATGTTACAGAATTAACTATAAGCACTTGATTGCCTTATTAGGAATCAGGTGTTTTTGTTTTTTTAGAAATCTTAACTTTGGACGATATTGGATATTGCTTTACTGAAATTCATAGCTCATGAAGGTAGTACCACCATGGAGTATTGATTTTATATTTGGATTTTGTGAGAAGTACGATAAATAGGCGAGATGACATTTTACATGGCAGCGGTAGTTATGACATGGATTGGCTAATAAACTAACGAGAATGACAAAACTCGTGACGATAAACAATGGATAACGTGAAGGGCGTTCTATTACTGCTTTGGATTAAAAAATTTGGGTTGTGTTTTTACTAAAGACGGCCGTATAATACTCGCTATTCGTTTAAAAAGCGTTACATAAATTTTAATTTTCGTAACGGGAGGGTGAAAAGTTGAACGTTGTTGGGTATATACGAGTCTCAACTCAAGGGCAGGCAAGAGATGGATATAGCCTGAAATATCAAGAAGATGAAATTAAAGCATATTGTGATGAACAAGGCTTGAATTTGATACACATTTTTAGGTGAAGAAGGAACTAGTGGCGCAAAACTAAATGAAGAAGCATTGGAAATAGACAGGGTGGGCTTACAGGAGATGTTGGCTCACCTTTCTTCTGTCCAAATTAATTCTGCGGTGGTGTTAAACCCAAGCAGGCTTTGGCGCTCGGATATTGTTAAGGACTGATCAACGCGAGTTGTTGATGAGCAAATTAATTTGGATTAATATAGCTATTTGGTTATATTAGACTTCAATCATTTTAGACTAGTAATAGGCATTTACAACTCAAAACTATATTAAAAGCCGTCGATCCACAGGAACTGTAAATGCATCTTAGAATGAAATAAGGCACTTAAGGTAGTCTCTAATAATAGTTTTAGATTATTTTTTTCAGTGTCGGCTCATGAAAATAGAGAAAAACAATTGGAATGGGCCTCCCAAAGTATTTGATTGCCAACTAAAGGAACCACGTACTTTTTGTAATTTAGGAAAAGTAACGTGGGAATATTAGACAAAATAACCAATACCTCACTCACTCTTTTCCAACAAAAAAATCAATGCAAAAATTGTAGAACTTTCAATAAAGGAATATTCCTATCCATAGAGAATGTCTTGTGATGAAAAGAAATATCGCGATAAAGTTTATTGCTTTAAATCAAGAAAGCGTGTTATTATCAAAATATTAAAAAAGTTAGTAAGTGGGGGAGTTAGGTCATGAGGAAATTATTGGCAGGTTTGATTGGTAGTTCAATGCTGCTTCTTAGTGCATGTGGTTCTTCAGGTGCTGATGAAGCAAGCAGCAGTGGAGACAATGAAAAAGAGCAAGAGGTTGTTAAGATTGGTATAACACAGATTGTTGAGCACCCTTCATTAGATGCAGCCAGAGAAGGCTTTATTGCTGCCTTAAAGGATGCGGGTTATGAAGAAGGAAAGAATTTGGAGTTGGATTATCAGAATGCACAAGGTGATGCAAATAATAATATGTCCATTGCGCAAAATTTGGTTAATGACGACAATGATTTAATTCTTGCGATTGCAACAGCTAGTGCTCAGTCAGTAGTACAATCGACAAAAGATATCCCCATTTTATTCACCGGAATTACCGATCCACTTAGTGCAGACCTTGTAAAAGACTTGGACAAGCCAGGTGAGAATGTAACAGGCACTTCTGATACTCACCCTGATGCGATAAAAAATACCATTGCTTCTATTAAAAAGTTTGTTCCAGAGGCGAAAACGGTCGGTATTATCTATAACGATGGAGAGGCCAATTCAATTGTAAACGTCGAAAATGCGAAAAAGGCGTTAGAAGAAAATGGGCTAGAATATGCACTGACTGCGATTTCCACTAGTTCAGAAGTCAAACAAGCGGCAGAGTCACTTGTTGATCGCTCCGATGTCTTTTATATTCCAAAAGACAATACCGTTGTTTCAGCTTTAGAATCAGTCATCACAGTGGCCAATAAAGAAAAAATCCCTACATTTGTTGGTGAAAGCGATTCAGTCGAAAGGGGTACATTCTCTTCTTATGGCTTTGAATACCATGATCTCGGTTATAAAACAGGTGAAATGGCTATCGAAATATTAAATGGGAAAAACCCCGGGGACATTCCCGTCGGATTCCCAGATAACTTGGAATTGATCGTTAATAAATCGGCTGCCGAGAAACAAGGTGTTGAATTAACTGATGAACGATTAGAAGGGGCTAAAGTCATAGGTGATTAATTTAAGCCATGTTAAAGGGGTGTAGTTACTATTCTACACCCTCTTTTTATATGAAATCGATGTCTATTTTTGTAAACAGTTTTTTACGGAATTAAATAGTTCATCCAAGAAATATTTCAAGTGAAGTAATGTCTTTGCGAATAGGGTGTATTATTCAATTAGTATATAAAACTAAAATCCATTTGATTACAAAATTCATTAACGTTTATATGAGTATATTTGATGAATAAACGACTTTTGTTTACAAAATGATGCAATCACTCCAAGACTAATCCATCTATATCCACATTTACTCCTTTCTCCTTATGTAAATCAAAGTAAATTCTTTTATTGTTATAGATATAGAGGATAGAAATGTAAAAAAAGGGGTAATTGGATAGAGAAACTTTTTACCTTTTGTATCGTAAGTATGATTGAACTGATATTTATAATGATACGTTTGATAATTTTGGGTTCGTAAGGAGGTTAACATGTTAAAACGAGTTTCGTTGTTTCCTATATTACTTGTGATGGCGGGTGTGTTGCTGGTCGGCTGTAATGATAAGGGAGCCGTGAGTGGCGAAGATGTGAAAAAACAGGTTGATCCGTATGAACAGTTAGTGGAAGAAAAGAATAAAGAGTTAGAGCTAGCGCCTTTGACGTTAACGACGTATAGTGATGAAATTGGTGCGTCGTTTGTTTCGCCAGAGTACCGGGAATTTGCGGCGAATGGTACGGTGACGATTGAAGGAAGTATCGAGGATTACCGGGGATTGAAGTCTGATTATGCATGGATTATTGTGACGGCAGAGGAAGAAGGAGTTGCCGGAAGAGAACATGAATATTATGCGCCCATAAAAGATGGTCAAATCAAGCAGGATATTCAGTTTTTTAATGGTGAAGGAACGTATCATATAAAGGTACAATTACCCGATGATGAGCGGGAGAACTATTATTATGAAACAGTGCGGTTTACTGTCCATAATGTGAATCCGGATATGAAAAGAGATGTGACGTATACACCGTATGGTCAAGAAGTAGGACTTTCATTAGGGTTTGATACAAGCTTCTTTGAAGCAGAACAAACTTTCCCATTAAAAGGTGTGGCAGAAGGGTTGGATGAGGAAGATACGGTGATGCTTCGCGTGTCGAAGGGAACGGATAATTGGAATCATGTCCTCGCTGTTAATCAAGAGCACCAATTTGCTTATGATGTGCCCCTCTTTTATGGAGAAGGCTTGCATAAAGTGGAGGTCATGGTACCGGATGGTGACCGAGAGAATTATTATCAAACGGCTACTACTCTTATGGTGAATAATACGTCTCAGCAAACGATGAAGCCTATCGAGTTCTCTAGTCTTTATAATGAGCGAGGGGTGACTTTAGAAACGCCTGCGTACAGTGGAGATGAATCGAGTGGGGATTATACCATTAGCGGAATGATTCAACCTGAGGCAGAATTAGCGAGTGACACAACCCATCTTTATGTCTCGAGTAAAAAAGGGGAGGATACGGCATTAGATGTGATCCCTATTCATGATTTTCGCTTTGACGATTCCTTTTATTTAAGGTTTGGACCAGGTACTTATGATATTACAGTTAGTGTACCTGAGATTACGAAAGAAAATAGTGATACCTTTCGCTTTTATAGCGTAGCTAAATTTCAGGTGGAAAATAGCGGTGAAGATCGTCGGGATTTGTTACCATCTCGTGGGGTTGAGTCCGACCATCCAAAGATTGTTAGTTTAGCAGAAGAGCTGCTACAAGGGGTGGAAGGCGACCGGGAGAAAGCAAAGGCGATTTATGACTATGTGGCCGAACATATCGCCTATGATGTGGAGAAATATAATACAGATGACTTTCAATGGGATGACAGCGCATTAAAGGCATTAGAAACGAAAAAAGGTGTTTGTCAAGACTATGCCTACTTAGCGATTGCTTTACTGAGGGCAAGTGAAATGGAAGCAAGGTTTGTGGAAGGGAATGCCGGTTCTGGCTTTACAAGGGGGGCACTTGGTGGCCGCCATGCTTGGGTAGAAGTGAAGGTGGATGGTGAATGGCTGACAATGGATCCTACTTGGGGTTCTGGTTATGTAGAAAATGATACCTTTGTTGCTGCCTATAACGAAGACTATTTTGACCCGGAACAAGCCTCTTTTGAGGAGACCCATTATCGTACGGGTATATCTTATTAATAAAAAAACGACATTCTGATTGTGAGTGAATGTCGTTTTTTTATGGCTTATTTATGTTAAAAATGGATGGATTCGTTAATCCTCACGATTTACCCATTAGCTATGAACATTTATATAACCAACTTCAACCAAGTCTGTATGATGTATCTTAAGTGTTAAATCATATAAAATAAGAATCATAAATGTTTGTTCTTTGTGTTTGGTGCAGTGTGTTGATCCATCAATTTGATTCCTTCTCCTTTTTTCCTAATTAATAGGAAGAAAGAAGATGAATTTGTGCGAAGAATGGTAGATTTCACAGGAATTTAGCAAGATTTAGCGAATAAGAGTATAACTAAGGAATGTTTTGCCCTTTATTAAAAAATCAGGAGGATGGTCAATGAATCATAAAATGAATCCGGTTGTCGAGCAAGTGCTCATTAATATAGATAAAGTAATGATTGGTAAAAGAGAAGTGGCAGAGTTGAGCTTAGTTGCCTTATTATCTGGTGGTCATGTGTTACTTGAAGATGTGCCTGGTGTTGGTAAGACGATGATGGTTCGAGCGCTGGCAAAATCGCTCGGCGCGAACTTTAGAAGAATTCAATTTACCCCTGATTTATTACCATCGGATGTGACAGGTGTTTCAATTTATAATCCGAAAGAAATGGCATTTGAATTCCGCCCTGGTCCAATAATGGGTCAGATTATATTAGCAGATGAAATCAACCGGACATCCCCTAAAACACAATCTGCCTTACTAGAAGGGATGGAAGAGAAGAGTGTAACAATTGATGGCGTGACTCATCAATTAGGTAGCCCTTTTTTTGTTATGGCGACGCAAAACCCGATTGAATATGAAGGAACCTACCCTCTTCCAGAAGCGCAGCTTGACCGTTTTCTGTTAAAAATGCGTATGGGCTATCCTGCAGGGACAGAAGAGATTGAATTATTAAGTCGCGTTCAAAGTGCACTCCCGATAGAAGAAATACAGCCAGTAATGGAGTTAGAACAACTGCGAGACATGCAGGCGAAAGTAAAAGAGGTGTATGTCGACCATTCCATTAAAAGCTATATTGTCCATATGGCTGAGCAAACAAGAAACCATAAACATGTGTATTTAGGCGTTAGTCCTAGGGGGTCTATTGCTTTAATGAGAGCAGCACAAAGCTATGCGTTTATGCATGGAAGAGATTTTGTCCGCCCTGATGATGTACAATACTTAGCCAGTGCGGTCTTTAGTCATCGCATAATTCTCAAGTCAGAAGCAAAATTTGAAGGGATCAAGGCAGAACAAGTGATTGAGAAGATTATCGATGTTACACCGGTACCAGTGCAAAAGGCAGTGAAATAGGATGAGGCGCTGGTTATTCGCAGTGAAGGGCGTATGGAAGTTATTATTGTTGTTCCTTCTATTGCTCATTACTTTTTCATACGCGATGTTTCAAGGAGGATTTGTCAGCTGGTTCTTATTTTATAGCTTTTTACCGTTTGGTTTATATGCACTTGCACTGGCAATGTATCCGTTGTATCGCATCCATGTGAAGAGAGAACTTTCCAGTCAAGAAGTAAGTGCGGGAGATACACTATCGATACGGCATGCTATTCATATAGATACGGCTTTTCCGTTATTTTTCCTTGTCGTCGAAGATCATATCACTTCTTCGCTACAGATGAAGAAATATATGTTATTTCCTGGATTTCGTAAAAACATCGTTGTTTCACAATCATTTAAGCAAATCTCTCGCGGAGAGCATGTATTCCGATATATCCGCCTGAAAATAGGTGACCCTCTTGGATTAATTGAACGTGAAGTCAACATGCCCCTAGAAGACCGCATGATTGTGTATCCTACTTATGAAGAAATGGTTTATCAACCATTCAGTCATCAATTTGATCAAGGAATGACGGCTTCAGATGAAAGGGTGCAGAGAGATACATCTATGGCTACAGGCGTCCGTGAATATCAACCAGGTGATCGTTTTTCTTGGATTAACTGGAAAGCATCCGCTAAGCGTAATGAGATGATGGTTAAAGAATTTGAACAGCGCAAATCGCATGATGTGTATCTTCTCATAGATCGTTTCCCTGATGTGCATTTTGAAGCAGTCGTTTCTTTTACCGCTTCTCTTGCACATGCGATTCTGCGAAAAGGGGCACAGGTAGGGTTCCTTTCAGCGGGGAGAAATCGAGTAGAGTTCCCTATACTTGGTGGTGAAGGGCAGTTACAACGAATCTTTTACCATCTAGCTACAGTGAAGGCGGATAGTAAACGTCCTTTAGAACAAGTATTAGACGTAGAAAAAAGTCGTGCCCAACAAAATGATCAATTACTGCTTGTTACCGCTAAGTTAAACAAACGTTTGATTGAAAAGGCGAGCCTTTATTCTCAAAAAGGAAATGTGACGATTTTTCTTGTGAAAAGAAAGGAAGAGCAAGCAGTGCAAGAGGAAATTCGTTTAAAAGACACCGCTACTTCAAGAGGAATACGTATACAAATTGTGCATGAAGGTCAATTTTCTGCCGCATTCTCGGAGGTGAGGAACGGATGATGAAACGATTTTCTACTTTGGTTCTTTATCTATTTGGTTTTCTCCTCATTTGGGAATGGATTAGGCCGTTAGAGCAATTAACCGATACAGGGAATGTGTGGGTGTTCTTTCTTTTCCTATGTATTGCCCTTTCGATGGATTTTCTAAAATGGCATTGGGTCATTCGCTTTGTGATTAATGGAGCGATTATTTTCTTCAGTTTAATGTATATTTATTTTCTTGATCAATATGGGCTGATCGGTTCGGTTCCTATGATGATTCAAGAGTTATTTGATAACTTCTTGACAATGTTACAAGCACAATGGACGTCTATAACGGACATGTTTAGGACTTTATTATTCTTCATTCTTTTATGGTTGATGTCTTACCTTATTCAATATTGGCTCATTCAACGGAGACAAATCTTTATTTTCTTTTTCATGACATTGGTTTATATTACTGTTCTTGATACATTCACACCGTATAATGCAGAAATGGCTATTATTCGTACCGTGGTTAGTGGATTTTTAATGATGGGGATTCTCGCCTTCTATCGTCAACTAGAGAAGGAAGAGATTGAGACGAAAACAACGAAGCTAAGCAGATGGATGATCCCTCTAAGTGGATTTGTCCTCATCAGTTCTCTCATTGCCTTCGCTGCACCGAAAGCAGATCCAATTTGGCCAGACCCTGTCCCTTATATCACCTCATTTAATGAAGATAGTGACAATGAAGAGGCTGGAGGGATACGAAAAATTGGCTATGGTGAGGATGATTCTCTATTAGGTGGCTCTTTTGTTCCTGATGATACGCTCGTGTTTGTTGCGAAAACAGAAGATCCCCACTATTGGAAAGTAGAGACAAAAGATGTCTATACAGGTAAGGGTTGGGAACTTTCAGAAGAAGATCTTGGCAGCCAGTTTTTTGTATCAGGAGAAGAAGTTCCTTTGGAATCATTTTCAGAAAATGAAAATGTGGCTGTTGAGGAAAGAGTTAGTAATGTACAAATGAACGCAGCACGTCCTCAAATTGTCTATCCATTAGGGATAAAAAGTTTTCAAAGTGAAGGCATTCCATTTGAATTGAATGAAGCACTTGAGAAATTTTCTATTAGATATGCAGAGGATTCTCTCATGCCAACTTATGACGTCATCTTTAATGAACCAACGTTTAGTGTGAATGCCTTAACTGCGGTTAATAATGATAATCACGGATTGGATTCAGCGTTTTATGAAAGGTATACGCAATTACCAAAAAAACTCCCTGATCGTGTTCGTGAATTGGCAGAAGAGATTGTAGCAGGGCATGATAATTGGTTTAATCAAATCCGTGAGATTGAAGGATATTTTGCTCGATCGGGTTTTGTTTATTCCCAAACTGATGTGGCCGTGCCAGGACCGGATGAAGATTATGTCGATCAATTTTTGTTTGAAACGAAGTTAGGTTATTGCGATAACTTTTCTACAGCAATGATCGTGCTAGCCCGTTCAGCGGGTATTCCGACGAGATGGGTTAAAGGGTTTACAGAAGGTGAAAGAATCAATGGAAATGGATATAGTGTTGGTACCTATAACATTACGAATAACAATGCTCACTCATGGGTGGAGGCTTATTTTCCTGGTGTTGGCTGGATTCCGTTTGAGCCAACAACAGGTTTTAGTAATCCTGTAGAATATGAGTTTGATTTAGATGAAGAAACAACGCCTAATAACACTGAGGAAACAGAAACACCGGAAAGAGAAGAGAGACTAGAGGAAGCAGAACCAACTGAACAAACAGAAACAGCGTCAAGCACCTTTAGTTTGACGAAACTGTGGGATTCGGTAATGGAAGCTGTTCAACAACATTGGAAAAAGATTGTAAGTATCATCATTGCGCTTGCTTTCATCGGTTGCCTCACGTATATCAAGCGGGGGAGATGGCTGCCTTACTTCTATATTTGGACATATAAACATCGAAATAAAGACCAGGATTTTGAGAAAGCGTACCTTGTTTTATTACACGAATTAGCACGGTTCGGGATGAAAAGGAAACAAGGACAAACCTTACATTCTTTTGCTAAAGAGGTCGATTATGCGCTTGGGCATCAACAAATGAGTCAGTTGACGGCGAGTTACGAAGCTTATTTATACAGTAGTAGGCAAGAAAAGGGTATTTGGAAGAGGAATAAGGAATTGTGGGAAAATTTAATAAAAGCGACAATCGCTTGACCGTTAAAATAACCTGTTGTTAAAATAGTTGAATGAGAAGTCATGGATTCTTATACATGACGACTATCAATAATTTTAACGAATAACCTTCATATATCCTTGGTAATATGGTCCGAGAGTTTCTACCAGGCTGCCTATAACAGTCTGACTATGAAGGCAGAATATATTTTAGCCTAGCTAGATTTCTGCCTTCTGACTGTATTTAAAAGGGAAGAACTCTAGTTTTTTGTATGAAATAGTAGGTGTTGGATAACCTACAAATGATACATTCGGAGTCACTCTTCATTATGAAGTGGAATAAAAGAATGAGGGATTCATTCTATCAATGTTGACGAGGTGAACAGCGTGACGGGGAAAGTAGAATTGCATGACCAGGAAATGATCGTTGTACTAGACTTTGGTAGTCAGTACAATCAGTTGATTACACGCAGAATTAGGGAGTTTGGCGTTTATAGTGAATTACATCCGCATACCATTACTGCACAAGAAATCAAAGAAATGAATCCAAAAGGAATCATCTTCTCTGGTGGTCCAAACAGTGTTTACGGCGAAAATGCTTTTCGTTGTGACCCAGAAATCTTTGAGTTAGGTTTACCAATCTTCGGTATTTGCTACGGTATGCAATTAATGACGATGCATTTCGGAGGAAAAGTAGAAGGCGCAAAGCAGCGTGAGTACGGTAAAGCTGTATTAAAATTACAAAATCAATCTAAATTATTTGCCGATCTTCCTGAAGAGCAAGTGGTTTGGATGAGTCATGGTGACTTAGTCGTTGAAGCACCAGAAGGTTTTGCAATTGATGGCACTAACCCTTCTTGTCCTGTAGCGGCGATTAGTGACGAAGCACGTGGATTATATGGTGTTCAATTCCACCCAGAAGTACGTCATTCTGTATACGGTAATGATATGCTGAAAAACTTTGTTTTCGGTATTTGTGGCTGTAAAGGCGATTGGTCTATGGAAAACTTCATTGAAATCGAAATGGAAAAAATCCGCCAAACAGTTGGAGATAAGAAAGTCCTTTGTGCACTTAGTGGCGGAGTAGATTCTTCTGTTGTTGCTGTTCTTATTCATAAAGCGATTGGTGACCAATTAACATGTATTTTTGTTGATCACGGTTTACTGCGTAAAGATGAAGCAGAAGGTGTTATGAAAACTTTCTCTGAAGGCTTCAATATGAATGTCATTAAAGTAGATGCCAAAGATCGTTTCTTAAGCAAACTTGAAGGCGTCAGTGATCCAGAGAAAAAACGTAAAATTATCGGTAATGAATTCATTTACGTATTTGATGATGAAGCACATAAATTAGAAGGTATTGATTATTTAGCACAAGGTACACTTTATACAGATATTATCGAAAGTGGTACAGCAACTGCGCAAACAATCAAATCACACCACAACGTAGGTGGACTACCTGAAGATATGCAATTCCAATTAATTGAGCCGCTTAATACTTTATTTAAAGATGAAGTACGCGCACTTGGAACAGAATTAGGTATTCCAGATGATATCGTTTGGAGACAACCATTCCCAGGCCCTGGATTAGGTATCCGTGTGCTTGGTGCGATTTCAGAGGAAAAACTTGAAATCGTCCGTGAATCAGATGCGATTTTACGTGAAGAAATCAAAAATGCCGGCCTTGAAAGAGATGTATGGCAATATTTCACTGTCCTACCTGACATTCGTAGTGTAGGTGTAATGGGCGATGCGCGTACGTATGATTACACAATTGGTATCCGCGCCGTTACATCAATTGATGGAATGACATCTGATTGGGCACGTATTCCATGGGATGTCCTTGAGGTTATCTCAACAAGAATTGTTAATGAAGTGGATCATATCAACCGCGTTGTCTATGATATTACTTCTAAGCCGCCTGCAACGATTGAGTGGGAATAAAACAATACACCTTAGAATCCTAGTTTGGATTCTAAGGTTTTTTAATAAGTATTCTTTTGGGAGGGTGTTAGGTGTTATATTTAAAACATGCACAATTAGATGAGTTAGATGAAATCATGTCCATTGTTGACCGAGCAAGAGAAACGATTATTAAAAGAGGTATCCCACAATGGCAGGATGGAGATGGACCCAATCGAGAAATCATTACACAGGATATTTCGAATAAGGAAGCCTACGTGTTGATCGCGAATGAACGAATAGTCGGTATTGGCACGATCTTAACTGCGCCAGAAGAACCTTATGAGCAATTAGTGAATTGGCAGAAAGCAGAAACGCCGTATGCATCAGTTCATCGAGTAGCGATTGATCCAGAGATGCAAGGAAAGGGTTATTCGACGATATTGCTGCAACATTTAATTAGCGCTGCTAGGCTCAATGGATTTCGTGATGTTCGCATTGACACCCATCCGGAAAATGAAGTCATGCAAAAGGTGATTCAGAAAGCTGGTTTTTCCTATATTGGGGATGTGGAACTAGATGTTCCAAATGGTAATCGATTTGCCTACCAAATATTGCTTAAATAAAAGAAGTATTGCTTCCTAAATCCAGTTAGTTTATAGTTAAACCAGATGAAATTAAGTGTATAAAGTGGTAAATAAACCTAATTCCGAACATTGGTAAAAAACGGACTGTAAAATGTTCGTTTTTTTATATTGACTAGGACTTTTTTAATTGCTAATATAATAGAGAAATAAATATTAAAAACATCTTCGTATAATGTTGGGAATATGGCCCAAAAGTTTCTACCAAGTTACCGTAAATGACTTGACTACTTGATGTGTGTGCGTGACAAAGGAATGTGCTTTAGATATTATACTAATCTTATTTTTTACATTCCAGGTTACTTATACCATCCCTGTTGTCAAGACTTCGGTTACTTTCCGAAGTTTTTTTTAATGCCAACTTTAGGGGGAAAATGAAAATGAAAAAGTACTTCCGATTTGATGAACTCGGCACTACCTATCGCCGTGAGATTATTGGTGGGATTACAACATTCTTAGCTATGGCTTATATATTGGCAGTCAATCCAATTACATTAACGTTAGCGGATGTACCTGATCTACCAGATCATATGAGAATGGATTATGGTGCAGTATTCGTTGCAACAGCTATATCAGCTGCCATTGGTTGCTTGATTATGGGCCTCATAGCCAAGTATCCTATTGGTCTTGCACCGGGTTTAGGATTGAATGCGTTTTTTGCTTATACAGTTATCTTAGTGAATGGCATGCCTTGGCAACACGCGTTAGCAGCCGTATTTATTTCGAGTGTATTTTTCTTAATCTTAACTTTAACAGGTTTGCGTGAAAAATTAATCAATGCGATTCCTTTCGAATTAAAGATTGCTGTAGGTGCAGGTATAGGTTTATTCATTACTTTTATCGGTTTACAATCTGCAGGAATTATCGTAAATAATGATGCAACTTTAGTAGCTCTAGGAGATTTAACTGAACCAAACACATTACTTGCTGTATTTGGAATCATTGTAACAATTATTTTTATGACAAGAGGCGTAAAAGCTGGTATTTTCTTCGGAATGGTTATTACAATGATTGTCGGTATGATTTTTGGATTAATTCAAACACCTGAAAAAGTTATGGATGCAGTACCGAGTGTAGCGCCAACTTTCGGATCATTATTCTCAGCATTTGGTGATCCATCATTCTATACAACTGCAATGTTAGGTGTTATTTTAACTTTCTTATTCGTTGATTTCTTTGACAACGCAGGAACATTAATGGCAGTAGCTAACCAAGCAGGATTTGTGAAAAATAATAAGTTACCACGTGCAGGTAAGGCGTTATTTGCTGATGCAACTGCATCTATGACAGGTTCTATTTTCGGGACTTCAACAGTTACTTCTTTTGTTGAATCATCTGCTGGTGTTGCCGCAGGTGCAAGAACTGGTTTTGCAGCCATCATTACAGCGATTTGTTTCTTATTATCATTATTTTTCTTCCCGTTATTAGAAGTAGTTACATCCGCAGTCACAGCGCCAGCTTTAATTATCGTTGGTATCTTGATGGTATCCTCTCTTGGTCAAATTGACTGGAATCGATTCGAAATCGCAGTGCCATCATTCTTTACAATGGTGACAATGCCACTTTCTTATAGTATTGCAACAGGTATTGCAGTAGGATTTATTTTCTACCCAATTACAATGCTTCTTAAAGGAAGAGGAAAAGAGATTCATCCAATTATGTATTTCTTCTTCTTTGTTTTCCTAGCTTACTTGATTTTTCATTAATTGATTGGAATTTGAAGAGCATCCTTTAGAAGGGTGCTCTTTTTGGTGTGAACAATAATCAGATCATCTTTCTTCTATATAATATGTATGTTGTTTGGATGATAAGGAAAGGTGAGTAGGGTTCGTCCTTATTTAAGGCCGAAAGTCGTGTTTTGATTTGGTCATTTACTTTAGGTTTAGTAGACTATTAAAAAGGTAATGTATAAAACATATAATTTTTATTAAGAAAAATAATATTTTTTGTTGACGTAAGTCGGTGAGGGTGATATTATTATAAAGCAGTCGTTGATAACACCTTTTAAAAAACACTTTTGAAAAGAAATTTCAAAAAGTTGTTGACAACAGATTGATAGAATGTTATATTTATAAAGTCGCTTCTGAAGCGAATAAGATTGTTCTTTGAAAACTGAACGAACATAAAACGTCAAGCGTAATTCTAAAAAAGCTGATTTATCAGCAACAAAGCACCATAGGTGCAAACGAGCTAATCAAACACTTTATTGGAGAGTTTGATCCTGGCTCAGGACGAACGCTGGCGGCGTGCCTAATACATGCAAGTCGAGCGAATCGGAGGGAGCTTGCTCCCGATGATTAGCGGCGGACGGGTGAGTAACACGTGGGCAACCTGCCTGTAAGACTGGGATAACTCCGGGAAACCGGGGCTAATACCGGATAATATCTATTTATACATATAATTAGATTGAAAGATGGTTCTGCTATCACTTACAGATGGGCCCGCGGCGCATTAGCTAGTTGGTGAGGTAACGGCTCACCAAGGCGACGATGCGTAGCCGACCTGAGAGGGTGATCGGCCACACTGGGACTGAGACACGGCCCAGACTCCTACGGGAGGCAGCAGTAGGGAATCTTCCGCAATGGACGAAAGTCTGACGGAGCAACGCCGCGTGAGTGATGAAGGTTTTCGGATCGTAAAACTCTGTTGTTAGGGAAGAACAAGTATCGGAGTAACTGCCGGTACCTTGACGGTACCTAACCAGAAAGCCACGGCTAACTACGTGCCAGCAGCCGCGGTAATACGTAGGTGGCAAGCGTTGTCCGGAATTATTGGGCGTAAAGCGCGCGCAGGCGGTTCCTTAAGTCTGATGTGAAAGCCCACGGCTCAACCGTGGAGGGTCATTGGAAACTGGGGAACTTGAGTGCAGAAGAGGAAAGTGGAATTCCAAGTGTAGCGGTGAAATGCGTAGAGATTTGGAGGAACACCAGTGGCGAAGGCGACTTTCTGGTCTGTAACTGACGCTGAGGCGCGAAAGCGTGGGGAGCAAACAGGATTAGATACCCTGGTAGTCCACGCCGTAAACGATGAGTGCTAAGTGTTAGAGGGTTTCCGCCCTTTAGTGCTGCAGCAAACGCATTAAGCACTCCGCCTGGGGAGTACGACCGCAAGGTTGAAACTCAAAGGAATTGACGGGGGCCCGCACAAGCGGTGGAGCATGTGGTTTAATTCGAAGCAACGCGAAGAACCTTACCAGGTCTTGACATCCTCTGACAATCCTAGAGATAGGACTTTCCCCTTCGGGGGACAGAGTGACAGGTGGTGCATGGTTGTCGTCAGCTCGTGTCGTGAGATGTTGGGTTAAGTCCCGCAACGAGCGCAACCCTTGATCTTAGTTGCCAGCATTTAGTTGGGCACTCTAAGGTGACTGCCGGTGACAAACCGGAGGAAGGTGGGGATGACGTCAAATCATCATGCCCCTTATGACCTGGGCTACACACGTGCTACAATGGATGGTACAAAGGGCTGCAAGACCGCGAGGTTTAGCCAATCCCATAAAACCATTCTCAGTTCGGATTGTAGGCTGCAACTCGCCTACATGAAGCCGGAATCGCTAGTAATCGCGGATCAGCATGCCGCGGTGAATACGTTCCCGGGCCTTGTACACACCGCCCGTCACACCACGAGAGTTTGTAACACCCGAAGTCGGTGGGGTAACCTTTTGGAGCCAGCCGCCTAAGGTGGGACAGATGATTGGGGTGAAGTCGTAACAAGGTAGCCGTATCGGAAGGTGCGGCTGGATCACCTCCTTTCTAAGGAATATACGGAATTAACTTGATGTTAGATTGTTCGTTCAGTTTTGAGAGTATAATCTCTCAATTCAATCGTTCTTTGAAAACTAGATAATGTAATGAAGAAGATTACCGAGTAATCGCCACCTTAGTTATTTTCTCTCTATATAATAGAGTAGAGATACTAAACTTTTTTAATAAACACAACCGTGAGGGAAGCGAAAGCAACCCAAACATAGGTTAAGTTAATAAGGGCGCACGGTGAATGCCTTGGCACTAGGAGCCGATGAAGGACGGGACTAACACCGATATGCTTCGGGGAGCTGTAAGTAAGCTTTGATCCGGAGATTTCCGAATGGGGAAACCCCCTATCCGTTATGGGATAGGATCCATACCTGAATACATAGGGTATGGAAGGCAGACCCGGGGAACTGAAACATCTAAGTACCCGGAGGAAGAGAAAGCAAACGCGATTCCCTGAGTAGCGGCGAGCGAAACGGGATTAGCCCAAACCAAGAGGCTTGCCTCTTGGGGTTGTAGGACATTCTATACGGAGTTACAAAGGAACGAGATAGACGAAGAGGTCTGGAAAGGCCCGCCATAGGAGGTAAAAGCCCTGTAGTCGAAACTTCGTTCCCTCCAGAGTGGATCCTGAGTACGGCGGGACACGAGAAATCCCGTCGGAAGCAGGGAGGACCATCTCCCAAGGCTAAATACTCCCTAGTGACCGATAGTGAACCAGTACCGTGAGGGAAAGGTGAAAAGCACCCCGGAAGGGGAGTGAAAGAGATCCTGAAACCGTGTGCCTACAAGTAGTTAGAGCCCGTTAATGGGTGATAGCGTGCCTTTTGTAGAATGAACCGGCGAGTTACGATTACATGCGAGGTTAAGTTGGACAGACGGAGCCGTAGCGAAAGCGAGTCTGAATAGGGCGAATATAGTATGTGGTCGTAGACCCGAAACCAGGTGATCTACCCATGTCCAGGGTGAAGTCCAGGTAACACTGGATGGAGGCCCGAACCCACGTACGTTGAAAAGTGCGGGGATGAGGTGTGGGTAGCGGAGAAATTCCAATCGAACTTGGAGATAGCTGGTTCTCTCCGAAATAGCTTTAGGGCTAGCCTCATGCGTAAGAATCTTGGAGGTAGAGCACTGTTTGGACTAGGGGCCCTCATCGGGTTACCGAATTCAGACAAACTCCGAATGCCAAAGATTTATCCATGGGAGTCAGACTGCGAGTGATAAGATCCGTAGTCAAGAGGGAAACAGCCCAGACCACCAGCTAAGGTCCCAAAGTATACGTTAAGTGGAAAAGGATGTGGAGTTGCTTAGACAACCAGGATGTTGGCTTAGAAGCAGCCACCATTTAAAGAGTGCGTAATAGCTCACTGGTCGAGTGACTCCGCGCCGAAAATGTACCGGGGCTAAACGTATCACCGAAGCTGTGGATTGAACATCGTAGATGTTCAGTGGTAGGAGAGCGTTCTAAGGGCGTTGAAGCTAGACCGTAAGGACTGGTGGAGCGCTTAGAAGTGAGAATGCCGGTATGAGTAGCGAAAGATGGGTGAGAATCCCATCCACCGAATGCCTAAGGTTTCCTGAGGAAGGCTCGTCCGCTCAGGGTTAGTCGGGACCTAAGCCGAGGCTGAAAAGCGTAGGCGATGGACAACAGGTTGATATTCCTGTACCACCGTATTCTGTTTGAGTGATGGGGGGACGCAGGAGGATAGGGTAAGCGCACTATTGGATGTGCGTCTAAGCAGTTAGAGGGACCATGAGGCAAATCCCATGGTCACATACCTTGAGCTGTGATAGCGAGGGAAATTTAGTACCGAAGTTCTTGATTCCACACTGCCAAGAAAAGCCTCTAGCGAGGAATAAGGTGCCCGTACCGCAAACCGACACAGGTAGGCGAGGAGAGAATCCTAAGGTGAGCGAGAGAACTCTCGTTAAGGAACTCGGCAAAATGACCCCGTAACTTCGGGAGAAGGGGTGCTCATTAGGGTGTTAAAGCCTTGATGAGCCGCAGTGAATAGGCCCAGGCGACTGTTTAGCAAAAACACAGGTCTCTGCGAAGCCGCAAGGCGAAGTATAGGGGCTGACGCCTGCCCGGTGCTGGAAGGTTAAGAGGAGAGGTTAGCTCACGCGAAGCTTTGAATCGAAGCCCCAGTAAACGGCGGCCGTAACTATAACGGTCCTAAGGTAGCGAAATTCCTTGTCGGGTAAGTTCCGACCCGCACGAAAGGCGTAACGATCTGGGCACTGTCTCAACGAGAGACTCGGTGAAATTATAGTACCTGTGAAGATGCAGGTTACCCGCGACAGGACGGAAAGACCCCGTGGAGCTTTACTGTAGCCTGATATTGAATTTTGGTACAGCTTGTACAGGATAGGTAGGAGCCTTAGAAGCCGGAGCGCTAGCTTCGGTGGAGGCGTCGGTGGGATACTACCCCCGCTGTATTGAAATTCTAACCCACATCCCTTATCGGGATGGGAGACAGTGTCAGGTGGGCAGTTTGACTGGGGCGGTCGCCTCCTAAAGAGTAACGGAGGCGCCCAAAGGTTCCCTCAGAATGGTTGGAAATCATTCGTAGAGTGTAAAGGCACAAGGGAGCTTGACTGCGAGACCTACAAGTCGAGCAGGGACGAAAGTCGGGCTTAGTGATCCGGTGGTTCCGCATGGAAGGGCCATCGCTCAACGGATAAAAGCTACCCCGGGGATAACAGGCTTATCTCCCCCAAGAGTCCACATCGACGGGGAGGTTTGGCACCTCGATGTCGGCTCATCGCATCCTGGGGCTGTAGTCGGTCCCAAGGGTTGGGCTGTTCGCCCATTAAAGCGGTACGCGAGCTGGGTTCAGAACGTCGTGAGACAGTTCGGTCCCTATCCGTCGTGGGCGCAGGAAATTTGAGAGGAGCTGTCCTTAGTACGAGAGGACCGGGATGGACGCACCGCTGGTGTACCAGTTGTCTTGCCAAAGGCATCGCTGGGTAGCTATGTGCGGAAGGGATAAGTGCTGAAAGCATCTAAGCATGAAGCCCCCCTCGAGATGAGATTTCCCATAGCGCAAGCTAGTAAGATCCCTGAAAGATGATCAGGTTGATAGGTTAGAGGTGGAAGTGTGGCGACACATGCAGCTGACTAATACTAATCGATCGAGGACTTAACCAATTCGAAATGCGGAGGCGCCTTGCCCAGGTGCGACAAGCATAAGACGAATTTGACAGGAGGTTGTTCTTTAACCTCATGACAAATTTGGCTTATGACCTCGAGCACCTAGGCGCCGTAGCTAGACACAACTACCTTAGTAGTACCGTCAGCACGCATAGGCGATTACTCAACAACAATCTTCTTCAACATTACCTAGTTTTGAGGGAACGATTCCCTTATAATTTCATAGTCCGGTGGCGATAGCGAGAAGGTCACACCCGTTCCCATACCGAACACGGAAGTTAAGCTTCTCAGCGCCGATGGTAGTTAGGGGCTGTCCCCTTGTGAGAGTAGGACGTTGCCGGGCAAGATGAAAGAGCACATATTTGTATGTGCTCTTTTTTCGTGCTTATTTGCTAGGTCTCTATAGATGTTTTCAAGTTTTTTACGTTCAAGTTGAAAGGCTTTATCTATTTCATTTGTAAATACTGATAAAAATGATATAAGTCTGCCCGCATTTGAAAGTTTTCTTGTTGGAGGGTGGAAGTGACGTTTTTCAATTGATTCAACTCTTCTTGCAAATATTGCAGTTTCATCTGCATATTTGCCATATCCGTTTTGGCAATATTTTTTTCTCTTTCCTCTTCACGATCGATGATTTCATTTTCTTTTATTCCTTTTATAATCGAGACGGTTCCGATACTTTCTCCGGCAGCTACAATTATACTTCCTAGTAAGGCTAATCTAAATGACTCTAAACTAAGTATTCCTTCACTTTCTGATTCAGTTATGCCTTCTTCATCTTCTTCTAGTTGATCAAAAAGACCAATGACTACAATTATGCTCCCAATAGCAGAGAGAGCGCCGCCTAGTAATGCGAGTCTCTCACTTTCACGAACCCCTTCGCCTTCAGTTTGGAAATTTGCATGTTGTCCGTAAAATGGATACCAAAAGACCATCTCTCTCCACCTCTTCTCCTATCATTAGGCATACATCCTGTATAACAGAGTATTCTTTTATATGTAGATGGTACATTGTTTCAAGCGTTTAATTAAGGAAATTTGGGGAGTCGAACAGGAAAGTAGTGATTTAACCTTGAAAGATTGGGAATAAAGATAATAAGAAGTTTGAAGTGAGATAGGAGTGTTAAAATGTTAGAGAATGCCCTTGTAATGGTAACGATTATTTTAGTTATTAATATTGTGTATGTGTCCTTTTTTACGATTCGTATGATATTAACACTTAAGGGGCAGCGTTATCAGGCAGCATTTATTAGTATGATTGAAATTGTTATTTATGTCATTGGTTTAGGCTTAGTACTCGATAATTTAGATCAGATACAAAACATTATCGCCTATGCAGTCGGGTATGGTATAGGTGTCATTGTTGGAATGAAAATTGAAGAAAAGCTTGCACTTGGCTATATTACTGTTAATGTAATAACGAAGGAGTATGATAAAGATTTGCCAAAGGATTTACGGGCCAAAGGATATGGTGTAACGTCTTGGGCTGCGAATGGGCTTGAAGGGGACCGTATGGCACTGCAAATTTTAACTCCAAGAAAATATGAATTAAAGCTGTATGAAACGATTAAAACACTTGACCCGAAGGCCTTTATCATTGCTTATGAACCAAAAACGATATATGGTGGCTTCTGGGTTAAATCTGTTAAGAAAGGTAAGTTATTTAAGTGAGTCAAAAGAAAAAGAAATTTGAAGTGTTAGAAAATGAAACGATTGATCAATGCTTAGAGCGCATGAAGCAAGAAGGCTATTTTCCAATAAGAAGAATGGAAAAACCGTACTTTAAAGAAATAAAGAAGAATGGGAAAATAGAATATGAACCTGCAGGGCAAAAAATAGTCTTTGAAGGACAACTTTTGTAGTAAAACACGAACATTAATTTTCTGACTTCTTCAATCGTTCGAGATTATCATTGACGGACAATTCGGAAGTTGTTAAGATGAAATTGAAAGAAAACCTAACAACATTTTACCCCCTCATATAATAATGGGAATATGGCCCATGAGTCTCTACCCGGGAACCGTAAATACTCGGACTATGAGGGAAAGCTTCTTGTTTGTCCAAGGGACTGGTGTCTCTAAATTCATAACTTTTGGATTTATGAATGAATGGCTCAGACAGAATCTTTCTCTCTTAGATTAGAGCGAGGATTCTATCTGGGCTTTTTCATTTTTTGGTCAAAAAGAGAATGGAGGAGAAGGATGAATATCGAAGTTGCCGTCATCATGGGTAGTACATCAGATTGGGAAACGATGAAACATACTTGTGACATTTTAGATGAGCTTGAAGTCGGTTATGAAAAAAAAGTCGTTTCTGCACACAGAACGCCTGATTTGATGTTTGATTATGCAGAAAGTGCAAGAAATAAAGGAATCAAAGTCATTATTGCAGGAGCAGGGGGTGCCGCACACTTACCTGGCATGGTAGCGGCAAAAACAACCTTACCAGTCATTGGTGTTCCAGTTCAATCTAAAGCGTTAAACGGGATAGATTCCTTATTATCCATTGTGCAAATGCCTGGCGGTGTCCCAGTTGCTACAGTTGCCATTGGTAAAGCAGGGGCAATAAATGCAGGGTTACTGGCAGGACAAATCTTAAGCGCCTTTGATAAGGAACTTGCTCAACGGTTAGAAGATAGACGAGAAAGAACAAAACAACAAGTGTTAGAAAGTAGTGATGATCTTGTCTAAACAAACCATACTACCTGGACAAACAATCGGCATAATTGGTGGAGGGCAGCTTGGTCGTATGATGGCATTATCGGCAAAAGCGAACGGTTTTCGCATAGCTGTACTTGATCCTACGGAAGATTCTCCATGTGGTCAAGTGGCTGATGTGAAGATTGTTTCAGCTTATGATGATATGAATGCGATTAAACAATTAGCAGCTATAAGTGATATTGTGACATATGAATTTGAAAATATTAGTGCTGAGGCACTTGATTGGCTTTGTGAGAATGCTTACGTGCCTCAAGGTTCACATGTATTATCGCAGACACAGGATCGCATAAAAGAGAAGGTAGCAATCACAAAAGCTGGTGCGACTGTAGCCCCGTACGCAGAGATTCACGCAACGGAAGATATTTATGCTAATATAGAAGCGCTTGGCTTTCCTGCTGTTTTGAAAACAGCAAGAGGTGGATACGATGGGAAGGGACAATATGTGATTCATAACGAAGCCGAAATAGAAAAGGCGAAAGAATTATTAAATCATGGGGCATGCGTCTTAGAGAAGTTCATTCCTTTTCAAAAAGAAATCTCAGTGATTGTTTTCAGGAATCCCAATGGTGAAACAGCCTTCTTACCAGTAGGGGAAAATGTGCATCAAGATAATATTCTACATCAAACGATTGTACCGGCGAGAATTTCTGAATTAGCTGCGCAAACAGCCTTAGAAGAGGCAAGAAAAATTGCCGATGATTTTGAGCTAGTTGGTACACTTGCGGTTGAAATGTTCCTAGGAGAAAATGATGAGATCTATATTAACGAACTAGCCCCAAGACCGCATAATTCTGGTCATTACTCTATTGAAGCATGTGAGACTTCACAATTCGAACAGCATATTCGCGCAGTTTGTAATTGGCCTTTAGCTAGCACAGAATTACTCAAACCTGCTGTCATGGTCAATATCTTAGGAGAGCATGTTGAGTCTCTTATTCAGGCCATTCCAACTGTAACGGATTGGAAGGTTCATTTATATGGGAAAGCAGAAGCGAAGTTTAAACGAAAAATGGGTCATGTGACATTGCTTCGCGACAACGTAGAGGAAGCTTTACGTGAGGTAGAAGAAAGTGACATTTGGCAAATTGCTGCAGAAAAGATCGGAGGATAAATCATGATTGATCGTTATACTCGCCCAGAGATGGGAGCTATTTGGACAGAACAGAACCGTTTCCAAGCTTGGTTAGAAGTGGAGATCCTTGCTTGCGAAGCCTGGGCAGAGCTTGGAGATATTCCTAAAGAGGATGTAGCTAAAATCCGTGAAAAAGCTTCATTTGACATTGAGCGAATTAAAGAAATAGAAGAAGAGACAAGGCATGATGTTGTTGCCTTTACACGTGCCGTTTCTGAAACACTCGGTGAAGAACGTAAATGGGTCCATTATGGCCTTACTTCTACAGATGTTGTCGACACTGCACTTTCCTATATAGTAAAGCAAGCAAATGATATCTTACTAAAAGATATCGAACGTTTTGTAGAAATTCTTAAAGTAAAAGCACAAGAACATAAAAACACAGTGATGATGGGACGTACACATGGTGTGCATGCGGAGCCGACTACTTTTGGTTTGAAAATGGCGTTATGGTATGAAGAAATGAAACGTAACTTGGCACGCTTTAAAGAGGCGGCTGCTGGCGTTGAATTCGGTAAAATTTCTGGTGCTGTTGGTACGTATGCGAATATCGATCCATTTGTTGAACAATATGTTTGTGAAAAGCTTGGTATTCAACCAGCGCCTATTTCTACACAAACACTCCAACGTGATCGTCATGCACACTATATGAGCACGATTGCATTAATTGCAACGTCCATCGAGAAGTTTGCCACTGAGATACGCGGCCTGCAAAAGAGTGAAACACGGGAAGTGGAAGAATTCTTTGCAAAAGGACAAAAGGGTTCTTCAGCCATGCCTCATAAGCGTAACCCGATTGGGTCTGAGAATATGACAGGGATGGCAAGAGTCATTCGAGGTTATATGATGACCGCGTATGAAAATGTGTCATTGTGGCATGAGCGTGATATTTCTCACTCTTCAGCGGAGCGCGTGATTTTACCAGATGCAACGATTGCATTGAATTATATGCTTAACCGCTTCGGCAATATCGTGAAGAACTTAACCGTTTATCCTGAGAATATGAAACGAAATATGGACCGTACGTTAGGGCTTATTTATTCTCAACGTGTGTTGCTCGCGTTGATCGATAAAGGCCTTGTACGTGAAGAAGCGTATGATACTGTCCAACCAAAGGCAATGGAATCATGGGAAAAACAAGTACCATTCCGTAGCTTAATTGATCAAGATGAAAAGATCACTTCTCTTTTAACAAAAGAAGAGATTGATGATTGCTTCGATTATCATCATCACTTGAAGCATGTAGATACGATCTTTAATCGTTTAGGCTTATAAAAAATAATGGGGAGAAGAAGGTTTTCCTCCTCTCCCCATTCATTCCACTTAGTAAGAATATTGCTAATTTTCATGATTGGGAGGCGCAAGTCATGCAAAAAGGTTCACTTGTTTATGAAGGAAAAGCAAAAAGGGTTTACAACACAGATGATGCATCTATCGTTTGGCTAGAATACAAAGATGCTGCTACTGCTTTTAATGGAGAGAAGAAAGCAAGTATTGATGGCAAGGGCCGTTTAAATAATGAGATTACTAGCTTGCTATTTTTAAAACTAAAGGAGCTTGGTATTGATTCTCATTTTGTGAAGCAAATTTCTCCAAATGAGCAACTTGTAAAGAAAGTGGAAATCATTCCATTAGAAACTGTTGTGAGAAATACTTCAGCAGGTAGCTTTGCAAAAAGGCTTGGCGTGGAAGAAGGAAAACCATTAGCAAGACCAATTGTCGAATTTTATTATAAGGACGATGATTTAGGTGATCCATTATTAACAGAGGACCATATAGAAATCATGAATTTAGCAACGGAAGAAGAAGTCGCTATTTTAAAAGAAAAAGCATTGAAAGTAAACGAAGTATTATCGCAATTTTTTAAAGAGTTGGGCATCCGCCTCGTCGATTTTAAATTGGAATTCGGTAAGGATGCATCAGGTGCGATTCTGTTAGCAGATGAAATTTCACCTGATACATGCCGCTTTTGGGATTTAAAAACGAATGAAAAGCTCGACAAAGATGTTTTTCGTCGCGACCTTGGCAATTTAACAGATGCTTATGAAAATATTTTATCCAGACTGGGAGGAAAACTTCATGTATAAAGTTAAGGTGTTCGTCACATTAAGAGAGAGCGTATTAGATCCACAAGGAAATGCTGTTAAGCACTCCTTGCATTCCATGAATTACAACGAAGTGTCAGATGTGCGCATCGGAAAATACTTGGAGCTTTCGATTGAAAAGTCAGAGCGTCCTGTTGAAGAAGTAGTAAAAGAAATGTGTGAAAGACTACTTGCAAATATCGTGATTGAAGATTATCGTTTTGAAATCGAGGAGGCTGTTGCTCAGTGAAGTTTGCTGTGATTGTTTTTCCAGGGTCGAACTGTGATATTGACATGTATCATGCAGTAAAAGATGAGCTGGGCTGTGATGTGGAATATGTTTGGCACGATGAAAAAAGCTTAGATGGTTTTGATGGCATTCTATTACCGGGGGGATTTTCATACGGCGATTATTTGCGAAGCGGAGCCATTGCGCGTTTTAGTCACGTGATGAAGGAAGTCATTAAAGCGGCTGAGGCAGGGAAACCGGTATTAGGCGTTTGCAACGGTTTTCAAATTTTACTAGAAGCAGGATTACTGCCAGGGGCGATGAGAAGAAATGAAAGTTTAAAATTCATTTGTCGTCCAGTGCAATTAAAAGTAGAGAACAATCAAACGATGTTCTCGCAAGGATATGAACAAGACGAAGTGATTACCATACCGGTAGCTCATGGTGAAGGAAACTATTATTGTGATGAAGTGACACTTGCTAGTTTAAAAGAAAACAATCAAATTGTATTTACTTACCATGATGTCAACCCGAATGGCAGCTTAAGCAATATTGCTGGTATTACGAATAAAGCGGGTAATGTGCTTGGTATGATGCCCCATCCTGAGCGAGCGGTAGATGAGCTTATAGGTGGCGCTGATGGGTTAAAACTTTTTCAATCAATTGTGAAACAATGGAGGGAATCACATGTCGTTAATGCTTGAACCAAGTCCAGAACAACTAAAAGAACAACAAGTCTATAAGGAAATGGGTTTGTCAGATGACGAATTTGCAATGGTTGAAAAGATTTTAGGTCGCCTACCTAACTATACTGAAATCGGCCTTTTCTCTGTTATGTGGTCAGAACATTGTAGCTACAAAAACTCTAAGCCTGTATTGAGCAAGTTCCCTACAAAAGGCGAGCATGTGTTGCAAGGTCCAGGAGAAGGTGCCGGAATTGTTGATATAGGAGATGAACAGGCAGTTGTATTCAAAATTGAAAGCCATAATCATCCGTCTGCGATTGAACCTTATCAGGGGGCAGCAACGGGTGTGGGCGGGATTATCCGCGATGTATTCTCGATGGGCGCAAGACCTGTTGCACTCCTCAACTCTTTACGCTTTGGAGAATTGGATACTCCTCGTGTTCGCTACCTTTTTGAAGAAGTAGTGGCAGGCATTGCTGGATATGGTAATTGTATCGGCATTCCAACAGTCGGTGGAGAAGTGCAGTTTGACGCCTCCTATGAAGGGAATCCACTTGTGAATGCGATGTGTGTCGGTTTAATTGATCATAAAGATATTAAAAAAGGGCAAGCGCATGGGGTAGGTAACACAGTCATGTATGTAGGAGCCAAAACGGGGCGTGACGGCATTCATGGTGCTACTTTTGCTTCTGAAGAATTAACGGATCAATCAGAGGAGAATCGTCCGGCTGTTCAAGTGGGTGATCCATTTATGGAGAAGCTGCTATTAGAAGCATGCCTTGAGCTTGTAAAATCTGATGCATTAGTGGGAATTCAAGATATGGGTGCGGCAGGTTTAACGAGTTCATCTGCAGAGATGGCAAGTAAAGCTGGTTCAGGGATTGAAATGAACTTAGACTTAGTACCTCAGCGCGAAACAGGAATGACTGCTTATGAAATGATGTTATCGGAGTCACAAGAAAGAATGTTAATTGTTGTGACGAAAGGAAGAGAGCAAGAAATTATTGACCTTTTCTCCAAATATGATTTAGAAGCAGTGGCAATTGGCCGTGTAACAGATGATAAACAGCTTCGTTTAATTCATAAAGGTGAAGTAGTGGCAGATGTACCAACAGATGCACTAGCAGAAGAAGCGCCTGTATACCACAAGCCGTCCAAAGAGCCAGCTTATTACCGTGAATTCCAGGCGATGGAAAATGATATTCCGGCAGTTGATGATCATAAAGAAACGCTACTGTCATTATTACAGCAACCTACGATCGCTAGTAAAGAGTGGGTATATGACCAATATGATTATATGGTAAGAACGAACACCGTCGTCGCTCCAGGGTCAGATGCGGCAGTTATCCGTATCCGTGGAACGAAAAAAGGGTTAGCGATGACAACGGATTGTAATTCACGCTATATGTATTTAGATCCTGAAGTGGGCGGAAAAATCGCTGTAGCTGAAGCAGCGCGTAATATCGTTTGTTCTGGTGGGGCGCCGTTAGCCATTACGGACAACTTAAACTTCGGTAATCCGGAAAAGCCAGAAATTTTCTGGCAAATTCAAAAAGCTGCTGATGGGATCAGTGAAGCTTGTCGTACATTAAATACCCCGGTTATTGGTGGTAATGTTTCGCTATATAACGAAACAAACGGTACAGCGATTTATCCTACACCGGTTATCGGGATGGTTGGTCTAGTGGAGGATATTGAGCATGTGACAACACAAGACTTCAAACAAGCAGGCGACTTGATTTATTTATTAGGTGATACGAGAGCGGAATTTGGTGGCAGTGAATTACAGAAGCTAAGCTACAAAAAAATCTTCGGCCAAGCACCAGCAATCGACTTAACTGTAGAAGCAGCACATCAAGCACAAGTCTTAACAGCTATTCAAAAAGGGTTACTATCATCTGCACATGACCTTGCAGAAGGTGGGTTAGCGGTGGCGGTAGCTGAGAGCTTATTCGCGAATCAATTAGGTGCGAAGCTTAAGTTAACTGGGGAAGCGACAACACAATTATTCAGTGAATCTCAATCTAGATTCCTTCTTAGTGTGAAGAAGGAAAACAAAGAAGCATTTGAACAATTAACAAATGCAACACTCATTGGTGAAGTAACAAACGAGCAAATACTTGAAATTACTGTGAACGACGACATTGTGATCAAGGAGCAAACAGAAGTGCTAAATAAAGCGTGGAAGGGAGCCATACCAGCATGCTTGCAGAAATAAAAGGGTTAAATGAGGAATGTGGCGTCTTTGGTATTTGGGGTCATCCGGAAGCAGCACAGATTACTTATTACGGATTGCATAGCTTACAGCATCGCGGTCAAGAAGGCGCAGGGATTGTTGTAACAGATGGAGATAAGTTGAAAGGTGTAAAAGGAGAGGGTCTCGTCACCGAGGTTTTCTCTCAAGCTGCTATTCAAGAATTAAAAGGAACTTCAGCAATTGGTCATGTGAGGTACGCTACGGCAGGTGGCGGGGGCTATGAGAATGTTCAACCACTGTTATTCCAATCACAAAATGGCGGTCTAGCTCTGTGTCACAATGGAAATTTAACGAACGCTACTGCCCTTAAATATCAACTAGAAGCACAGGGAAGTATTTTTCAAACGAGTTCAGATACCGAGGTATTAGCTCACTTAATTAAACGAGGCGGTGTGTCTTCTCATAAAGAGCGTGTGAAGAATGCATTGTCCATGGTAAAAGGCGCTTACGCCTTCTTAATTATGACTGAAAATGAAATGATGGTTGCGGTTGATCCGAATGGTCTCCGTCCTTTATCACTAGGTAAAATCGGCGATGCTTACGTAATTGCTTCCGAAACATGTGCCTTCGATATTGTCGGAGCCGAGTATGTCCGTGATGTGTTGCCTGGAGAGTTATTAGTCATTGATGATAATGGCTTCCGTTCCGAGATGTTCGCAATGGCTTCAAATATTTCTATGTGTGCAATGGAATATGTGTATTTCTCCCGACCAGATAGTAATATTAATGGCATCAATGTCCATACAGCGCGAAAAAATTTAGGGAAGCAGCTTGCTGTCGAAGTTCCGATTGAAGCGGATGTCGTAACAGGCGTACCTGATTCAAGTATTTCTGTAGCCATTGGTTATGCTGAAGCAACAGGGATTCCTTATGAGATGGGCCTCATTAAAAATAAGTATGTGGGTCGGACATTTATCCAACCATCACAGTCTTTGCGTGAACAAGGGGTAAAGATGAAACTATCACCTGTAAGAGGCGTTGTTGAAGGGAAACGAGTTGTCATGGTGGATGACTCCATTGTACGTGGAACAACGAGCCGTCGGATTGTGACGATGTTAAAAGAAGCAGGCGCGACAGAAGTACATGTAATCATCAGCTCGCCACCGATTAAAAATCCATGCTTTTATGGCATTGATACTTCAACAAAAGAAGAATTGATTGCTTCTGATCGTTCTGTAGAAGAGATTCGCGAAATTATTGGTGCTGATACACTTACTTTCTTAAGTCCAAAAGGGATGATCGATGCGATTGGCAGAGAAGAAGAAGGCGAGACAAGAGGTCTTTGCTTAGCTTGCTTCACAGGGAAGTATCCAACGGAAATATATCCAAGCACGCTACATCCATACGAAAAAGTATAAATCATAAAGTAGCAACATTGTTTGCTACTTTATTCTTAGAAAACAAATAACTGCGTTTTGGTGTCTAATACTGGGCGCATATTGCTAGATTGAAAGAATACCTGTTAATAAATTGGTGAGGTGGATAGGAATGGCGAATGCTTATAAACAAGCCGGTGTAGATATTGAAGCGGGTTACGAAGCAGTGAACCGTATGAAGAAGCATGTGGAGCGAACGGTGAGGACAGGTATGATTGGTGGTCTTGGCGGTTTTGGAGGCATGTTTGATTTGTCATCACTTGGCTTAAAAGAACCGGTGCTTGTATCTGGGACAGATGGTGTCGGAACAAAACTGATGCTAGCTTTTATGATGAATCAGCATGACACAATTGGGATTGATGCTGTTGCTATGTGTGTCAATGATATCGTTGTTCAAGGTGCAGAACCTCTTTACTTCTTAGATTATATTGCTTGTGGGAAGGCTGAGCCAGAAAAGATAGAAGCCATTGTCAAAGGGATAGCTGATGGTTGTGAACAAGCAGGTTGTGCCCTTGTTGGTGGAGAAACAGCGGAAATGCCTGGAATGTACAGTGAAGAAGAGTATGATTTAGCGGGATTTTCTGTAGGTGCATGTGAAAAGAGTGATTTAATCGATGGTTCAAGCATTCAAGAGGGTGATGTTTTAATCGGCCTTGCATCGAATGGAATCCATAGCAATGGTTACTCTCTCGTACGGAAAATATTTTTAGAGGATGCAAAACTCTCATTGCAAGAGTATAGAGAAGAACTAGGGAGCACGTTAGGGGAAGAACTTCTAAAGCCAACGCGAATCTATGTGAAATCCGTTTTATCGGCATTAAAGCAATTTGATGTGAAAGGCTTCGCCCATATTACGGGTGGCGGATTTATCGAGAATATCCCTAGAGTGTTACCTCAAGGTTTAGGAGCTGAATTAATCGAAGATAGTTGGGAGATTCAGCCGATCTTCAAGCTGATGGAAGAAGTAGGTAAGCTTGCGCGCAAGGATATGTACAATATATTTAATATGGGCATCGGAATGGTTGCCATTGTACCTGTCAAAGATGCTGAAAAAGTAGTCAACCACTTTAATCAAATTGGTGAAAAAGCAAGTGTAATTGGTAAAGTTACACAGCAAGAGGGGATTACAATCCTTTAATAAGACGGAGGTTATCATGAAAAATATCGCCATTTTTGCATCGGGCAGTGGAACAAATTTTCAAGCGATTGTTGATGCCTTTAAAAACGGTGAATTGCAGGTTGATATTAAACTACTGGTAAGTGATAAGCCAGAGTCTTACTGCATTCAACGTGCTGTAAATGAAGGGATTCCAACCTTTGCTTTTCGTGCGAAAGATTTTACGAGTAAAATAGCATATGAAGAGCAAATATTAGTAGAATTAAAGAATGCGAACATAGACTTTATTGTTCTTGCAGGGTATATGCGTCTTATTGGGGATGTTCTTTTACGTGAATATGGCGGAAAAATTGTCAATATTCATCCTTCTTATCTACCAGCATTCCCTGGTAAAGATGCTATTGGACAAGCGCTGTCTGCAGAGGTCAAACAAACAGGTGTAACCATTCATTATGTAGACGAAGGGATGGATACTGGTCCGATTATTGAGCAAAGAAAGGTAGACATCCTGCCAGATGATACGAAGGAAGCATTACAGAGTCGCATTCATAAAGTAGAGCATCAATTTTATCCAGAAGTATTACAAAAGCTTTTAAATGAAGACGCCTAAGAAGAACATCTTACAGGGAGGAAAATGGACGATGAAAAAACGTGCGCTTATTAGTGTATCAGATAAAAATGGTGTAGCCGCATTTGCGAAAGAACTTCACGAATTAGGATTTGAAATTGTTTCAACAGGTGGAACAAAAAAAGCAATCGCTGAGGCTGGGATTCCAGTAATCGGTGTAAGTGATGTTACAGGTTTTCCTGAAATTTTAGAAGGAAGAGTAAAAACATTAAATCCGCTGATCCATGGTGGTTTACTAGCTAAGTTCGATGATCCATCTCATCAAGCACAGTTAGAAAAACATGAGATTCATCCGATTCAAGTGGTATGTGTGAATCTCTATCCTTTCCAACAAACGATTGCTAAGCCAGATGTGACAGTAGAAGATGCCATTGAAAATATTGATATCGGTGGTCCTGCGATGTTACGTGCCTCAGCTAAAAACCACGCACATGTGACAGTTGTTGTTGATCCAATGGATTACGAAACAGTCATTACACAATTAAAGGAAAATGACATTGTAGATGCTGCAACCA
The DNA here is from genome assembly GCF_038003465.1 of Cytobacillus sp. FSL K6-0265. Taxonomy (NCBI): domain Bacteria; kingdom Bacillati; phylum Bacillota; class Bacilli; order Caryophanales; family Bacillaceae; genus Cytobacillus; species Cytobacillus sp. FSL K6-0265. The sequence goes on from NZ_JBBOPE010000001.1 coordinate 585,447, forward strand.
AACGCAAGCTAGCAGCAAAAGTATTCCGTCATACAGCTGCTTACGATGCAATGATAGCTGAATATATGACAGAATTAGCAGAAGAAGAGCAGCCAGAAAAATTGACAGTTACGTATGAATTAAAACAAGCATTACGTTATGGAGAAAACCCTCATCAAAAAGCTTCCTTTTATCGCAAACCTTTAGGGTCGGCCTTTTCGATTGCTAACGCTACACAGCTACATGGAAAAGAGCTGTCTTACAATAATATTAATGATGCTGATGCAGCGTTACAAATCGTTAAAGAGTTTGACGGTCCAGCTGCTGTGGCGGTTAAACATATGAACCCATGTGGTGTCGGTGCGGGCACAGATATTTATGATGCTTTCTCTAAAGCTTTTGCAGCTGATCCTGTATCTATCTTTGGAGGGATTATCGCCCTTAACCGTGAAGTCAATGCACAAACAGCAACGAAACTTCATGAGATCTTTCTTGAAATCATTATAGCGCCATCTTTTTCAGCAGAAGCACTTGAGATTTTACAAGGGAAGAAGAATTTAAGATTATTAACGATTCCGTTCGATGGAAATAAAAAGACTGAAAAACGTCTAACTTCTATAGAAGGCGGTTTATTAGCGCAAGATTATGATACTTACGGTCTTGAAGAAGCGAATATTACTGTTGCGACAACAAGAGAACCAACGGAGGAAGAGTGGCAATCACTCAAACTTGGCTGGAAAGTAGTGAAGCATGTGAAATCGAATGCAATTGTTGTCAATAATAGCGACCAAACATTAGGTATTGGTGCAGGGCAAATGAACCGTGTCGGCTCTGCAAAAATTGCGATCGAGCAAGCAGGAAAAGCAGTAGAAGGAGCAACGATGGCATCAGATGCCTTTTTCCCGATGAATGATACAGTTGAAGCAGCAGCACAAGCGGGTATTACGGCCATTATTCAACCAGGTGGCTCAATTAAAGATAAAGATTCTATCGAAAAAGCAAATGATTATGGCATTGCAATGGTATTCACTGGTGTGAGACATTTCAAACATTAAACTGGGGGAGAACATGAAAATGAACGTATTAGTAATCGGTAGAGGCGGACGTGAGCATGCCATCAGTAGAAAGTTAAGTGAAAGCAGCCAAGTGAAAACAGTGTTTGTCGCACCAGGAAATCCAGGAATGGAAGATGTGGCGACGATCATTGATATCTCTGAGAACGAACAAGAAAAACTGATTGCTTTTGCGCTTGAGAACCATGTTGAATTAACAGTTATTGGACCTGAAGTCCCTTTACTTGAAGGTTTGGCTGATAAGATGGAAGGAGCTGGACTTACTGTTTTTGGACCAAAAAGTCGAGCGGCTGAAATTGAAGGCAGTAAATCCTTTGCCAAAGATCTTATGAAGAAATATGCCATTCCAACAGGAAGTTATGAAGTGTTTGATCAGTATGAAGCTGCAAGTGCTTATGTGAAAAAACATGGTGCGCCGATTGTAATAAAAGCGGATGGATTAGCTGCCGGAAAAGGTGTCGTTGTCGCATTGACAGAAGACGAGGCGTTAGCGGCGTTAGAGGATATGTTAGTTGGAGAAAAATTTGGTGAAGCTTCTGCTACTGTCGTTATTGAGGAATTTTTAGCTGGTGAAGAATTTTCATTAATGGCTTTTGTTAATGGAAAGACAGTTATCCCCTTAGAGATTGCTCAAGACCATAAACGTGCTTTCGATGGAGATAAAGGACCAAACACAGGAGGAATGGGTGCTTATTCACCTGTCCCACATATCAGCAAGGAGACGGTTGAAACAGCGATTGCAACGATTTTAATTCCAGCGGCAGAAGCGTTAGTTCAAGAGAATCGCAGCTTTTGCGGCGTTCTCTATGCAGGACTTATCGCGACAGAGCAAGGGCCAAAAGTGATTGAATTCAATGCCCGCTTTGGTGATCCGGAGACACAAGTCATCTTACCTAGAATGAAGTCGGACTTAGCCCATGTCATGTTAGAAGTAATTGCCGGACATAAACCTGTGATTGAATGGGATGATGAGGCAATGCTTGGTGTCGTTGTCGCGGCCAATGGTTATCCGGATGCCTATGAAAAAGGCGCGGAACTAATCGGGATTGAAAAAGTTGCGGAAAGAGCATTCGTCTTTCATGCCGGAACAGCGAAAAATGCCCAGGGTACCTTTACAACAAATGGCGGACGTGTTCTACTAGTTGGCAGCAAAGCAAGTGATTTAGTAACCGCACAGAATCAAGTGTATGATGCGTTAACAAACTTAACAACTAATGAAGTCTTTTACCGAAAAGATATCGGCTATAAGGCGATTGATCAGGCTAAAATCAACGTTAAATAGAGGAAAAGTAAATGCCCCCAAAAAATAAGGGGGCATATTTTTTATTCTAAATCAGTATCTTTTAATAACTTTTGCTCTTTTAAAAAATCTATAGGTGGTTTAAACTGGTGATCAGAATCTTTTATGTTCTCTTTCCCTTTTTCAAATAAGGCAATGATAGGGCAGTAGCGGACAATACCTTCTGCGACTTTCATTGCACCAAGTGAAGTAAGAATGAGAAAACGATCACTCCAAGGTTTTTTAACGAGCTTTGTGGCACTCCAAGCAACAATGGTTAATCCACAAGTAATACGGATTAATGCCTGAATGATACCAATATTGGGCTTAACATTCATAAAAGGACCTCCTTCACAAAAAATTAACAAATATTTGTTATTCTTTACTGCGTTAAAAAGTTATATATGTTATGATAATAGGCAACAAATGAATGCTGCTTCATTATCGTAAACGAAAAAAAATAGATAATTGTAGTTACCATAAAAGGAGGAAACAGAGTGCTAGAACAGCGATACCGTTGGAAAAACAAACATCTACGTGAACATGTATCTGTTCTAGATGGGCGTATTGCGCCAACGATGTTACTGAAAAATGCTCGTTACTTAAATCAAGCAATTAAAAAATGGGTACATGCGAATATTTGGATTCTCGGTGATCGTATTGTTTATGTCGGTGAAAAGCTTCCTGACAAGTTAGATGGCTGCGAAATTGTTGATTGTAATGGTTTGACACTTGTTCCAGGATATATTGAACCACATGCACATCCATTTCAGTTATATAATCCCCTTTCTTTTGCTCGTTATGCAGCGCAATTTGGCACAACCACTTTGATTAATGATAATATGGTGCTAGCATTACAATTAGAGAAAAAGAAAGCGTTTTCATTCTTAAAAGAAATGAGAAATATCCCTTCAACGATGTATTGGTGGTGCCGTTTTGATGCACAAACGGAAATACAAAATGAAGAAACAACATTTTCACATGGTAATATTAAATCTTGGTTAGAGCATGATGCGGTATTGCAAGGTGGGGAATTAACTGGCTGGCCGAAGCTACTTGATGGTGATGATTTGATGCTTCATTGGATGCAAGAAGCGAAAAGAATGAGGAAGCAGATTGAAGGTCACTTTCCTGGAGCGTCAGAAAAGACTTTAGCGAAGTTAATGCTGCTCGGAGCTGATTGCGACCATGAAGCAATTAGCGGACAAGAGATTATGAATCGTCTTATGCAAGGATATACTGTATCGTTGCGTTATTCATCTATTCGACCTGATTTACCGCAATTATTAGATGAAATGCATGAATTGGGCATTGATCATTATGAATCATTTATTTTTACCACAGATGGCTCTTCTTCATCCTTTTCCGATCAAGGGATTATTGATCAGATGATTCGGATTGCCCTTGAAAAAGGGGTGCCGGTAATTGATGCGTATAATATGGGTACAATTAATGTAGCTAAATATTATAACATTCAACATCTGCATGGAAATATCGCAACAGGTAGAGTGGCGAATATCAATTTTCTAGAGAATGAAAGTAACCCAACACCTGTTAGTGTGTTAGCAAAAGGGAAATGGATAAGAAAAGATGGTGAAAATACATCATTTGAAGATAATATGCCGTGGGAAGAGTATGGATTTGAACCGCTAGAAATGAACTGGGAGCTTACTTCTCATGACATGCAATTTTCGATGCCATTCGGTATTAAAATGGAGAGTGCTGTTATTACAAAGCCTTACTCACTAGCCATTGATATTTCCGGTGATGAGCTAAGTAGGGAGCATGACGAATGTTTCTTCATGTTAATTGACCGTAAAGGAAAGTGGCGTGTGAATACGGTCATTAAAGGATTTGCCAATGAGTTAGACGGTTTAGCAAGTTCATATTCTAATACCGGTGATATTATATTAATCGGGAAGAGCAAGAAAGATATGATGAATGCCTTTAATCATATGAAAGAAATTGGTGGGGGAATCGTTATTTCTGAACAAGGAAGAATTGTTACAGAAATCCCACTTACATTAAAGGGGATCATGTCGAATAAACGAGTGGAAGATTTGATTGAAGAAGAAAGAACCTTATTAGCTTATTTGCGAGAAAGAGGCTATCGATTTGCCGACCCAATTTATACATTATTATTTTTTTCCTCGACTCATCTCCCATATATCAGGGTTACACAGCGAGGAATGTATGATGTCATGAATAAAACTGTACTCTTTCCAACTATGATGCGTTAAAATGTAAAAGAGGGTAATCATATAGTGATAAGGGGTGCATCATGCTGAACAAATGGATGACTACGTCTCTCGTAGCAATGCTTTTGGTAACAGGATGCAGCAAGAATGAAACAGTTGAGGATCCAGCAAACGAAGAGTTAAATGGTATGGACAATCAAGGTGAAGAAAATATTGATACGCCTGAAGAAAAGGTAGTTTATCCCCTCACAGGCTTAGCTCAAGAGGGGAATGGGAATCAGCGTGCTATAGCAGTTATGATTAACAATCATCCAAAAGCAAGGCCACAATCAGGGTTGACTCAAGCGGATATTGTTTATGAATTACTGGCTGAAGGTGAAGTCACGCGATTCCTGGCTATTTTTCAAAGTGAACAACCGGATAGAGTAGGGCCCGTGCGTAGTGCCAGAGAATATTATATTGAACTGGCAAAAGGGTTCAATAGTCTTTACATCGCTCATGGAAATAGTCCAGAGGCAAAGAAGATGCTTGCTGAAGAATATGTGGATCATTTGAATGGCTTATATTATGAGGGTACACTTTTTGAACGTGTGAGTGATCGCGAGGCACCTCATAATTCATACATTTCTTTTGCACATATTGAACAAGGGGCTAAAGAAAAGAATTATGAGCTTGAAGGGGCACCAGCTGCTTTTGCACATTTAACGGACGAAGAAGCGGATAAACTTAGTGGCTCTTTGGCTAAAGAGATTGCAGTAAGTTATGGAAAAGATGAACGATTTGATGTCACATATGATTATGATGAAACAACCAAAGCATACAAACGATCTTCAGATGGTGAATGGACAACAGACTATGACACAGGGGACCCTGTGTTATTAAGCAATATTTTAATTATAGAAACGAAGCATACAGTGATAGATGGAGAAGGCCGACGTGAGATTGATTTGACTTCAGGGGGTAAAGGGTATCTTATTCAAAGAGGTATGATGTCTGAAGTGAGCTGGGTGAATAAAGAAGGAAGAATTTATCCAGTAATCGATGGAAAAGAGCAACCACTTGCACCGGGGAAAACATGGGTGAATGTTATTCCACAAGAGCCAGGAATCGATCAGTCGGTAACAATTAACTAAAAAATGAAAAAGGGGTAAACAATATGCAAATTAATAAACTAAGAGGACAAGAATTAGACCAATTATTTCAGGCGGTATTATCATTAAATGATTTAGACGAATGTTATCGATTTTTTGATGACTTATGTACAGTGAACGAGATTCAATCATTAGCGCAAAGACTAGAAGTGGCACGTATGCTTAGAGAAGGAAAAACGTATCATAAGATAGAAACTGAAACAGGTGCAAGCACCGCAACAATCTCGCGTGTGAAACGTTGCTTAAACTACGGAAACGATGCTTACGAAATGGCATTAGAAAGAATTAAAGAAGAAGAAACAACAGAAAAACAATAAAAAATCCAGCGATGAAAACGACCGAACCGAGGGAATCAGCACCCGCGGTTTTTTTGTTTTGGAACGGAAATCAGGAACTAGTAGAAAAAGCGATTGGAGTAGGTGAGAAACGCGTTAGAGACTAGGATTCAAGGTGAAATCTGGTTGGATTAGGGAGAACCGCGTCAGAAACTCGGACCTAAGAGGAAATTTGATTGGATTAGAGAATAAACGAGTCAGAAACTCGGGCCCAAAAGGAAATTTGGTTGGATTAGAGAAGAAACGAGTCAGAAACTCGGACCCAAAAGGAAATTTGGTTGGATTAGGAGAGAAATGAGTCAAAAATTCGGACCCAAAAGGAAATTTGGTTGGATTAGAGAAGAAACGAGTCAGAAACTCGGACCCAAAAGGAAATTTGGTTGGATTAGGAGAGAAATGAGTCAGAAATTCGGATCCAAAAGGAAATTTGGTTGGATTAGGAGAGAAACGAGTCAGAAATTCGGATCCAAGAGGAAACCTGGTTGGATAAGAGGAGAACCGCGTCAGAAACTCGGGCCCAAAAGGAAATTTGGTTGGATTAGGAGAGAAACGAGTCAGAAATTCGGATCCAAGAGGAAACCTGGTTGGATAAGAGGAGAACCGCGTCAGAAACTCGGACCCAAAAGGAAATTTGATTGAATTAGGAGAGAACCGCGTCAAAAACTAGGACCTAAGAGGAAATTTGGTTGGATTAGGAGAGAACCGCGTCAGAAATTCGGATCTAAGAGGAAATTTGGTTGGATAAGAGGAGAACAGCCTCAGAAACTTGGATCCAACAGGAAACCTGATTGGATTAGGAGAGAAACACGTCAGAAAACAGACCCCAAGAGAAAATCTGATTAGCCAAAACAGACATTGCATCGGAATCCGAAAGAATCATATCATTTACATGCTGAATCGCCATGTCACAATGATGTCAATTTAGCCAAATAAATCCATCGCTTATTCTTTAGCGGTTTTCTTTTTGATTCGATGGACAAATGATATAATGATTGAATGGAAAGATAGAATGGAGGAACTATGTATGTATGATGTTCGCGCGTGGCACCATGCGTTTAAGCTTGACCCTAATAAATATATATCTGATGAAGATTTAGAGAAAGTGTGCGAGTCTGGTACGGACGCGATTATTATTGGGGGGACAGATGGCATTACGCTTGAGCGGGTGCTTGATCTGATGGGGCGTGTTCGTAGATATACAGTTCCATGTGTGTTAGAGGTTTCTACAATTGATTCAATTACACCTGGGTATGATTTGTTTTTTATCCCGACTGTCTTAAATAGTAAAGATCCCACATGGATTAATGGAATGCACCATCATGCAGTCAAGGAATTTGGCGAGATCATGAATTGGGACGAAATTCTTATGCAAGGATATTGCGTGTTAAATGAAGATTGTAAAGTTGCTCAATTAACAAGTGCGCATACGGATTTAACGATAGAAGACGTCAAAGCGTACGCATTAATGGCAGAAAAAATGTTTCATTTGCCGATTTTTTATCTCGAGTATAGCGGTACATACGGCAATGTAGAAATAGTGAAAGAAGTAAGTCAAACCTTGGATGAGACGATGTTATTTTATGGTGGCGGGATTACGACTGTGGAACAAGCAAGAGAAATGGGCGCGTATGCTGATGTAGTTGTCGTTGGAAATATCGTCTATGATGATATCAAAATGGCGTTAAAAACAGTAGAAGCGGTGAAACAATAAATCTTGAATAACCAAATCAATCAAGTTAGACTAAAAACAGAACAAATGTTTGTATGGTGGTGAAGAAAAGGAATGCAATATTTATCTGATAAATTATTAAATGGTTTGAATAAGGAGCAGCAACAGGCTGTAAAGGCAACAGATGGTCCTTTACTTATTATGGCTGGAGCAGGAAGTGGGAAGACGCGTGTACTTACCCATCGCATTGCTTATTTAATGGTAGAAAAAGGCGTGAATCCATATAATATTTTAGCGATCACGTTTACGAATAAGGCAGCAAGAGAAATGAGAGATCGTATTCGTGCGATGATGGGCGGTGTGGCTGAAGAGATTTGGATTTCTACTTTTCACTCGATGTGTGTGAGAATTTTACGTCGTGATATCGACCGAATTGGATTCAATCGTAACTTCACAATATTAGATGCTACTGATCAGCAATCTGTTATTAAGAGTATTTTGAAAGAGCGGAATCTAGATCCGAAAAAATTTGATCCTAGAGCGATTTTAGGGACGATTAGTTCTGCAAAAAATGAACTCATTGAACCAGAGGAATTCGCCAAGTCTGCCGGTGATTATTTTTCCCAAGTGACAAGTGATGTGTATACAGATTATCAAAAACGTCTGCGAAAGAATCACGCATTAGACTTTGATGATCTTATTATGAAGACGATTCAATTGTTTAATCGTGTCCCTGAGGTATTGGAGTACTATCAACGTAAATTCCAGTATATCCATGTGGATGAATATCAAGATACGAATAGAGCGCAATACATGCTAGTGAAATTATTGGCGAATCGTTTCAAAAATATATGTGTGGTTGGAGACTCCGATCAATCTATTTATAGATGGCGCGGCGCAGATATTGCCAATATCTTATCTTTTGAAAAAGATTATGCCCAAGCACAAGTCATTTTGTTAGAACAAAATTATCGCTCTACGCAAAGAATTTTAAATGCAGCTAATGGCGTCATTGATAAGAACATGAATAGAAAAGCGAAAAACTTATGGACCGAGAATCCTGAAGGAAATAAAATTCAGTATTACCGTGCCGACAGTGAGCAAGGCGAAGGTCAATTTGTCGTAAGTAAAATTAAAGAGTTGGCGCAGAGTCAGAATCGCAAGCTTGCTGATTTTGCTATTCTTTACCGCACAAATGCCCAGTCCCGTGTGATGGAGGAAATGCTATTAAAGTCGAATATTGAATATGCGATTGTCGGCGGGATTAAGTTCTATGATCGTAAAGAAATAAAAGATGTATTGGCTTATTTACGCTTAATTGCCAATCCTGATGATGATATTAGTCTACAACGAGTGATTAATGTGCCGAAGAGAGGGATTGGTTCTGGATCAGTTGATAAAATAGCTAATTTTGCAGCCATGCATGATATGACAATGTTTGAAGCGCTAGAATCTATTGAATTAATTGGTTTAAGCCCAAAAATTACGAAATCGGCTATAGAGTTTCGTGATTTAGTAAAGAACTATACACAAATGCAAGAATACTTATCTGTGACAGAATTGGTTGAGGAGCTTTTGGACAAGTCAGGTTATCGTGACATGTTAAAAGCGGAGAAATCGATCGAGTCTCAAAGTCGTTTGGAAAACTTAGATGAGTTTCTATCTGTAACGAAGAATTTTGAAGATGCGTCAGAAGATAAAACACTTGTTGCCTTCTTAACAGATTTGGCACTTGTTGCTGATATTGATAAGTTGGATGATGACGGCGAGAAAGCCGATGCAGTTGTGTTAATGACGCTTCACTCTGCAAAGGGATTAGAGTTCCCAGTTGTCTTTTTAATGGGTATGGAGGAAGGTGTATTCCCTCATAGCCGTTCGTTAATGGAAGAAGCAGAAATGGAAGAAGAACGTCGACTGGCTTATGTAGGAATTACGAGAGCAGAAGAACAGTTATTCATAACAAATGCACAAATGCGTACACTATTTGGCCGTACAAATATGAACCCACCGTCTAGGTTTATTCAGGAAATTCCGGCTGATTTAATAGAAGGATTAGAGCCAAAAGCCAAACCTCTTAGTCGAAGTCAGTCCGCGTTTAATGGTTCATCAGGAAATCGAATGCAACCTGCTCGTAAAGCGGTTGTGCGCCCAGCTGTACAAAATACTGGCGGTAGCAGTATGGATTGGAAAGTTGGAGATAAAGCTGTGCATGGTAAATGGGGTACAGGAACAGTTGTAAGTGTTAAAGGTGAAGGTGATGGAATAGAGCTTGATATTGCTTTTCCAAAGCCAGTAGGTATTAAACGATTACTTGCTAAATTTGCCCCGATTTCGAAAGGTTAAAGGAAAGGGTTGAACGTCTTGGAGGAAAAGAAGGTAGAACAAAGGGTCAAGGATTTGCAAAATCTCCTTAATCAATATAATTACGAATATCATGTACTTGATCAGCCATCTGTACCTGATGCAGAATATGACCAGCTTCTTCATGAGTTAATTGCACTTGAGGAGCAACATCCAGAGTTGAAAACAGAAGATTCACCTACGCATCGGGTTGGTGGGCAAGTATTAGATATGTTTGAAAAAGTTGAACATCGAACGCCGATGCTCAGTTTAGCCAATGCATTTAATGAGCAAGACTTAAGGGATTTTGACCGTCGTGTCCGCCAAGCTGTGGGAGAGCATTTCTCATATGTCTGTGAGTTAAAGATTGACGGATTGGCTGTTTCTCTTCGCTATGAAAATGGATTGTTTGCCATCGGAGCAACGCGTGGAGATGGTTCCATTGGTGAAAACATTACCGTTAACCTTCGCACCATTCGTTCTATTCCTCTGCGTGTAAAGGAAACGGTAACCTTTGAAGTGCGCGGAGAGGCGTTCATGCCAAGGAAATCGTTCTTAAGTTTAAATAAAGGAAAAGAAGAACGAGGTGAAGAACCATTTGCGAATCCTCGTAATGCTGCCGCTGGTTCACTTAGACAATTAGATCCGAAAATTGCTGCATCAAGAAATTTAGATATTTTTGTTTATGCTATGGCTGATGAGGGGAAAACGGGGATTCGTTCTCATAGTGAAGGGCTGGATTTTCTTGATTCCCAAGGATTTAAAACGAACAAAGAGCGCCAGAGGTGTAAAAATATAGATGAGGTCATCCAATATATCGAGAAATGGACAGAAAACCGACCAGACTTATCGTATGATATTGATGGAATCGTAATCAAAGTCGATTCATATGACCAACAAGATGAACTTGGGACAACAGCAAAGAGTCCAAGATGGGCGATTGCTTATAAGTTTCCCGCGGAAGAGGTAGTCACACAGTTAAAAGATATTGAATTAAGTATCGGCCGCACCGGTGTGGTAACGCCAACAGCATTACTTGAACCTGTTCGAGTGGCTGGTACTACCGTGCAACGTGCCTCCCTTCATAATGAAGATCTTATTCGTGAGAAGGACATTAAGCTAGGTGATTTCGTTGTGATTAAGAAAGCAGGCGATATCATCCCTGAAGTTGTCAATGTATTACCTGAAAGAAGAACGGGAGAAGAAGTTGATTTTCATATGCCAACTCATTGCCCGGCATGTGAAAGTGAACTTGTACGTTTAGAGGAAGAGGTCGCACTTCGTTGTATTAATCCGAAATGTCCTGCGCAGATAAGAGAGGGACTTATTCATTTTGTCTCACGAAATGCCATGAATATCGATGGTCTAGGGGAAAAAGTAATAAGCCAATTATTTGCAGAAAAGTTAATTGAAGATGTGGCAGATATTTATCATCTTACGTATGAACAGCTTATTCAATTAGAGAGAATGGGCGAAAAATCTGTTAACAATTTGTTAAAGGCGATTGAAGTCTCTAAGGGAAATTCTTTAGAAAAATTATTATTTGGGTTAGGGATCCGTCATGTGGGGGCAAAAGCGGCAAAAACGCTTGCGCAAACATTTGGAGAGATGGGTAAAATCCAGCAGGCAACTATGGATGATTTTATTAGCATTAATGAAATAGGCGATAAAATGGCTGATGCACTCGTCACATATTTTGAACAGGAAGAAGTAACATCTCTTATTCAAGAGTTACAAGATGTTGGCGTGAATTTGACTTATAAGGGACCAAAACCTGTCAATATAGAGGAATCTGATTCTATATTTGCTGGGAAAACCATTGTGTTAACGGGTAAATTAGAACAGCTTGCTAGAAATGAAGCCAAGGAAAAAATCGAAGCTTTAGGAGGCAAGGTTTCTGGCAGTGTGAGTAAAAAAACAGATCTAGTTATTGCCGGAGAAGACGCAGGCTCAAAATTAACCAAAGCGCAGGAATTAGGCATTACGATTTGGGACGAGGAAAAATTGATTGAGGAATTAAATTCGTAAGAGGTGAAAATCGTGAAAAAACTCATGGCAGTGTCGCTGTCATTCGTTCTTTTACTCGCGGGTTGTGCACCTAGTTTTAACCAGCAAGAAGAGGTTGTGCAAAATGAAAATGAGAGTAGCGAAGAAGAACAGGCGATCATACCAAACTTTAAAATATCCGATTCGTACTATCGGACAATCCTACCTTTTAAGCCAAGTGAGTCACGCGGTTTAGTCGTTAATAATGTAAATACAAAATATGATATAAATGAATTTGAGACAGGTTTAATGAGAGTTGCGCAGAACCATTTTGATACAGAAAAGTTCTTCTTCCAAGAAGGACAATACCTAGATAAAGCAACGATTTCCTCATGGTTAAGTCGCCAATATACGAAAGAACAATTAAAAGAAAAAGACATGACGGAAAAAGAGAATCTCGGTCTAAATCCCGTAGATGATGGAAAAGGGACAAAAGAAGAAAGAAATGCCCGTGCACCTCTTTACTTAGCGCATATTTTAGAACATAACTATCTTGTAAAAGATGGTGATAATAAAGTGAAACTTGGCGGTGTTGTCATTGGTTTGGCGCTTAATTCCGTCCATTATTATCAAAAAGAAGCATACGGTGCCACATTTGAAGAAGATATTTCTCATAGTAAAGTAGAAGCAGAAGGCAAAAAGATGGCTGAAGAAATTATAAAGAGATTAAGACAACAAGAAGGCCTTGAGAATGTACCGATTACCATTGCGCTATTTGAACAATCGGAAAGAACTTCTGTCGTCCCAGGGAACTTCTTCGCCTATGCGCATGCCGGTGAGGGAAGTAACCAGCTAAGTGGTTGGGAAGATGTAAAGGAAAACTATATTTTATTCCCATCTAATACAGCCGAAGAGAAGTATCGAGAAGACTATACGAATTTCTTGAATTTTAAGCAAGATGTTGAAAAATATTTCCCTAATTTTAACGGCGTCATTGGAAAAGGTTTCTATATTGGTGATCAATTGCAGCAGCTAAATATAGATATACCTATACAATTTTACGGTAAGTCAGAAAGTGTCGGATTCACCCAATATGTAACCAGCAAAGTCGTTAGCATGTTTCCAGAATACATCTCTGTCCAAGTAAACGTTACGTCAGTCAACGGACCAGAATCATTAATCGTCCGTAACGCAAACGAAGCTGAACCATTTGTTCATATTTATCAATAATACCGAAAACGCCGCTACTTAATGCGGCGTTTTTTATTTTGGGATAGGATTCAATGTGTTTTAACAGAGTACGCTAAAGATAGCGGAACTTATTGCGCGGGTTTAGGTAATATTCTGACACGGGTGATTGAGCCCTTGCACTGCACATCCCCCATGAATTGGTCCAGCCAAGACGAAAGCAAGGGTCAGCTAAGCTGAAGAAGGAGTAACCTATGATTCTGTGGAAGAAATAGTAGAATGAACTAAGAGTTTATAACAAAAGTAGAAACTTTGATTATAGACCAAAGGAGGTTTTGTTATGGAAAATAGAACAGATACAGCGTCAAGAGTGATCATGGCAGAATCACACACGATTTATGAAGCATTTCTCCATCCGAAAGCTTTAGTTTCATGGCTCCCACCTAAAGGAATGTCAGGTTATGTTGAAGATTTTGATCCGCGTGAAGAGGGAACTTACAAAATGACACTCTACTATGAAGGAAACCAACCCTCATATGGAAAAACTACTGAGAACAGTGATGTGTATCAAGGGAAATTTTTAGAATTAGTTCCTGATAAAAAGATAATACAACTAGTAATATTTGACTCAGAATCCCCCGAATTCACTGGTGATATGAAACAGACATGGCTATTTGAACCCCTTGCAAAAGGAACAAGAGTCACCGTTAAATGTGAAAATGTCCCTAAAGGAATAAGCAAGGAAGATCATGACATTGGTTTACAATCAACATTGGAAAATCTAGCGCTATTTGTGGAATCATTTTAAGTATTTGCGTGTGGCCTTTACTTAAAAAGTACCGACTAAATTTAGTCGGCATGTCATTTCTCAATATTTATGGTTTCTAATAAGACGGACTGAAATGTATCTATAAAAAAAGAGCGATGGGATATCCGCCGCAAACAACATGATGAACCTGTAAAGAAAGAGGTAAATAAATATTACCAATCTTATTGAAAAAATTTACCCAAGTATTAGCAAAAGATATCCAGTGAAAGCAGTCCATGGAATTATAGATAGGTTTAAGTCATTTTTACGTACCTAATGTATGTAATATGCTTTAAGCACCTATTTCTATGCAATCTATGCCCTTACTTGAAAAAGGGAGACAGCCACCCGTTGGAGCTTCTAGCTTTAAGAATGGTGAACCAACAAGATCATGTTTGTCACGGGTGGATCTATTATTTGCTATTTTCCACATACAAATATCCGGTACCCTAATAGCTCATTATATTTCATTAATAGGTTAAAATGTTCGGTCATTACAGTATAAAGTTCTGGTTCAATCTGTTTTGAGTAAAGAAAATCAGGATTGGGGTTGTATTGGAGCATCGATTGATTTTGACCACTTATGCGTATGTTCGTAAATCCTACTTCTTCAAATAAACGGAGCCAATCGGCTTCTGTGAGAACAGAATTGATCCCATAAAATCGGTTTATTTCCTCTGCTATCGATGGAGGGAGTGGGACATTGGCAGTAAACTCATTAGAAATGAAGCGACCACCATTTTTTAATAAGCGAAAAATCTCTTTGAGCGCTTTTGGTTGATTGACAAAAGTAAGGACTGATTCGCACATAATGAAATCAAATTTCTCATCTTCAAGTGGGAGTGCTTCGATAGAACCTTGGAAAATACGTACGGGCAGTTTAGCTTTCTTCATTCTATGAGTTGCTTTTTCCACCATAATCGGGTTAATATCAACCCCTGTTACGTTTGCTCCTGATTTAGCAGCCAAAAAGGCGGCTGTTTGACCGGTTCCGCAGCCTACATCTAAAATTTGTGACGTAGCGTCTAATTCTTCATTCATAAGAAGTGCCTTTGTTAGTTCAAAACCACCTGGGTGCGCCCCTCCAACACCAAACTTTGATAAGAAATCTAAATAAATAGGAACCACCTCCTTTTGTATTTCTATAAGGTATGAAAAACCAAATTTAATGTTCTTTGCCAAATGGGCTTTTACATCAGTAACAACTACCTAAAAGCATCATACGTTGTTACAGAGGGCAGGCTTGAGACGCTCTTTATACGTACTAAACCTAAAAAGGGGAAGAAAAGATGCAAAATTTTCAAAACGAACTTCAATCACTTGGAATGGATCAATATCAGGTGGGGGATTTAACACCTATACAATATCAAGCACCAGTTCCAGTTCAATTTAACGATATGCGTCGCTGTGGCGGCTGTGGTGGTTGTGGCGGTTGTGGTGGTTTTCGCTGTGGTGGTTGTGGCGGTTTTAGATGTGCAGGCTGTTTCGGTTGTTTTGGTTGCTTCGGGTTCTTTATTTAAAAAGTATCTGTGTAAGTTATCTTCGTTCCTTCGCTACAAAATCAATAATGACGCGTGTGTATACTCCCTACAAGTCCCTTTTATTAGGGGCTTCCTTTTCATTATTCATAATGGACAAATACAAATACATAAATTATAAGGAATATTTAATGAATGCTTAGTACGAAGGAGGGGCTACATGACAAAATTGAACGCAACCTCACGTCTCAAAGTGAAGAATGATACATTTTATCTACCAGACCCTAAGGGAGGCGTCTATTTTAGGAATAATGCCAGTTCATTTTGGATGGAAGGAGGCACTATTTATCAATGGATTGAAAAGCTAATACCTATGTTTAATGGAGAACATACTTTGGCAGAACTAACTGCGGGGTTGACAACTCCCTATCGTAACAGAGTATATGAAATTGGCGAGGCTTTACTTACAAAAGGCTACGTGCGAGATACTAGTCAAGATCAACCACACCAATTAACCGCAGATGTTCTAGAAAAGTATGCTTCTCAGGTTGAATTCATTGAGAGTTTTGTTGATTCAGGTGCTTATCGTTTTCAAATGTATCGCCAAGCAAAGGTATTAGTGATTGGATCTGGTTCTTTATTCGTTTCACTGACATCTTGTTTGGTGGAATCAGGGCTACCAACCTTTCACATGATGGTGACAGAAGCAGCACCAACAAACTATGGGCGGATTAATGAAATAGTGAATCATGCCAAAAAGGACGATCCCACCGTAAGGGTGAAGGAAATTCCTTATGGTAAGAACTTAGCTTTTTGGAGAGAAGTCGTACAATCATATGATTGGATATTATATGTTTCCCCCAATGGAGATATAGACGAAGTGAAGGAGATTAATCAGGTTTGTAAAGAAGAAAAGAAGAACTTTCTTCCTGCCTTATATCTAAAGCAGGTGGGAATGGCAGGGCCTATAGTGAATCCAGAAACAGAGGGATGCTGGGAATCTGCATGGCGTCGAATGCATGAGACAATATTGCAAAAAGAACGAAAGCAACAGCCTTACTCTTCGACCGCAGGTGCTTTATTGGCGAATATTATTGTTTTTGAGTTTTTTAAGCAGATGACAGGAGCATTTGATACGAAAGAAAACAAACAATTTTATTTGCTAGATCTTGAAAGTTTGCAAGGTGAATGGATTTCGTACTATTCACATCCATTAGTTGAAAACCCTACCTTTAAACCTGAACTTGTCGATGATGTAAACAACCGACTTCAGAGGGAGAATACGGAACAGCCAAAAGCAAACAAACTCTTAGAATATTTGAGTTTATTAACGGCTGAAGAAACGGGGATTCTTCATATTTGGGGGGAAGAGGATTTAACACAGCTTCCGCTTTCACAATGTTATGTTCAGGCAGTGAACCCCTTAGCAGAAGGACCTGCGACTCTTTTGGAAAAGGCTTTATGCTCGGGTCTAACACATGAAGAAGCAAGAAGGGAAGCAGGCCTCACTGGGCTTGAGATGTATGTTTCAAAAATGGTGAAGGGAAGAATGAGTGAATTTATGGGCATTGGTGCTGGTGAATCCCTTGCAGAAGCGGTTTGCCGTGGACTACAAGTGTATTTGGAAGAGGAAAGGAGAAGTCTTCCTGTTGATCAGCAATCGCTGTTACCTGTGAATCTTGAAAAGATAGAAGATCGCGCTTGTCGATATTATTTACAATCACTGACAACCTTAAATGGTCCACCCACTATCAGTATGGGAAATCAAATACTAGGCTTTCCAGTTATATGCATAGAGTCAAATGGGGTTTGTTACATTAGTTCTGGTTTAAATATAACACTGGCACTACGTCATGCGTTGCAAAAAGCATTATTGAATGTGCAAAATGAACCAACAACAATCAGTAAAGGGGAAATGAACGCCAATGATTATATAAGAGGGAAAGAAGGAAAATTAGACATTCCTTCATGTGAGCTTATGACAAAAAAGGAGTTATTACAATCTGCAATTTATAAATTAAACGAGAATCATAAAGAGATCGTTGTTTACGATCTTTCTTTTGAACCATTTTTAAGAAGAGAGTTAGCTGGGGTTTATGGCGTACAGATATGTGAGGAGGTACGTTAATGATTGTCATCGTCGGTAATGGTGAACTGGCCGATTTTGTCTATAGGCAATTGTCTAGCAATTATACAGTCAGACGGCAAGATCTATTAACGGATTTCCCTGAAGATACAACATTGGTGCTCGTATTGCATGATAATTGGCAGCCCTCTGTTCATCAACAAGCAGAAGAAAAATTCAGAAAGGAAAATATCCCTTGGCTTCGTGGCTTTGTTTCTTTTGGTGAAGGCATTATTGGTCCATTGGTACAACCGGGAAAACGGGGGTGTTCTCGTTGTGCCGACGTAAGGCGCATCATAGCAGGTACAGATTCTAAAGAAATGTGGGGGCTTTATTACAAACTATCAGGAGAAAGTCGCCCGCAAGACGCATGGGCATCACGAACGGGTCTTTGGCAAATGACCACTTTACTGTGTACAGAAGTGGATTATATTCTTCAAGGGGAGCCCAATCATTTAGAAAATCAACTGTTCATTACAAATCTTAAAACGTTCATGCATTCATCTCATCATTTCTCCTTTGATCCAATGTGCCCATTATGTGGGGACATTCCAGAAGATACAGCGAAATTAGCGGAAATTAAGTTGCAATCTAGTCCGAAAATTCAAGGTGCTGGCTATCGCTGTCGATCCATTGAAGAATTAGAAACCGTGCTTTTAAGAGATTATTACGATCATCGGACAGGTGTAATCAACGGGAAAATACAGGATTGGACACTTCCTTTTGCTGATGTTCTTATGAATATGCCCCTGTTTGGTGCTAGCGAGGGAGTGGCTGGAAGATCTAACTCTTATCAAATGAGTGAGTTAACCGCCATTTTAGAAGGATTAGAACGGTATTGCGGTATCGAGCCTAAGGGAAAAAGAAAGGGTGTACGAGAAAGTTATCAAGATGTCATGGATCAAGCTTTAAACCCTGCAACTGTTGGTTTACATGCACTGGAACATTACGAGAAGCCCGATTTTCCGTATCAACCATTCGAGCCTAATAAACCAATGAATTGGGTTTGGGGTTATTCATTTTTACAAGAACGATCTATTCTCGTCCCAGAATTACTTGCTTATTACAGTTTAGGTTGTGGGGAAGGCTTTGTTTATGAGACCTCAAATGGATGTGCCATCGGGGGTAGCCTAGAGGAAGCTATTTTTCATGGAGTAATGGAAGTCGTTGAGAGAGATTCATTTTTACTCACTTGGTATGCGAAACTTCCATTGCCACGTCTTGATTTAAGTTCTGCCGATGACAAGGAATTGCAGTTGATGGTTGACCGGGTACGTGAGGTGGCAGGGTACGATCTCCATTTTTACAATTCGACGATGGAACATGGGATCCCGAGCGTGTGGGCCGTAGCAAAAAATAGAAAAGAAACAGGAGTAAATATTATTTGTGCTGCTGGAGCTCATATGGATCCAGTAAGAGCTGTCAAAAGTGCCATCTATGAGCTTGCGGGCATGATGTTTGTTCATGATGAGAAATTAGCAGCAAACAGGCAGAAATACGAGGAGATGCTTAAAGATCCGTATAAAGTAAGAACGATGGAAGATCATGGCATGTTGTATGGTCTACCCGAGGCAGAAGAATACCTAGCGTTTATTCTGAAGGATCAGGGGCCATTACGTACATTTGCTGAAGAATTCAAGCAACCACCAGTATACAACGATTTGAAAGATGATCTTCAAGAAGTTCTTCAGACATTCCGTAAAAATAATCTTGAAGTCATCGTTGTTGACCAAACAACGCCAATTATTCAAGAGAATGGATTGTACTGTGTGAAGGTCATTATTCCTGGCATGTTGCCGATGACATTTGGACATCATCTGACACGGGTGAAAGGACTGGATAGAGTACTAGAGGTACCAAGTCAGTTAGGGTATAGGCAGAAGAAATTAGCGTATGAAGAGCTTAACCCACTTCCACACCCATTTCCGTAATGGAAGGATAGGAGGATGAAAGAGTTGGAGTTAGATACATTCATACACAATCTCCACTTTGATACAGAGAAGCTCGCTCCACCCGATTGGCAAGTCGATTGGGAAGGCGCCCCCCTTCCGTATAAATTGTACCGTGGGTTACCAGCTATTCCACTGGACGCTAATGTACCTTCAACCCTTCATCATGATCTATTGCCAACGTTAAAGGAGATTGGGCATTTTTTATGGTATACCTATGGAATCACTCAATATGTCCGGCTCCCTCATGGCACTCAATCATTGCGGAGATTTGTTCCCTCCGGTGGCGCACTTTATCCGAATGAAATATATGTATATATGAAACTCGAAGATGCCAAAACAGGCATCTATCATTATGATGTGGCTCATCACCGCCTCATTTTGTTGCGAGAGGGAAATTTTGATGCATTCGTTTCTAAAAGTTTAGGCACAGTGATTGAAGATTGTTTTTGCACTGTTTTTATTTCAGCTTTCTTTTGGAAAAATTTTTATAAATACAATCATTTTTCCTATCGATTACAGGGACTAGATACAGGGGTACTCATTGGACAATTATTAGAAGTAGCATCTCAATTAAATTATAAGACGAAGGTATGTTATCAATTTCTAGACCGAGCAATGAATCATTTACTAGGTTTATCTGAGGAAGACGAAAGTGTGTACGCAGTTATTCCGATATCAACTGAAGCCATTGTCCAAACGATTAAAGAAAATGTGTCCTCTCATACATTGTGCGCAGAAATAGCGAAATTAGATCAGTTGCCTCATAATCTGTCAAAGACCATGGACTATTCGTTACTCAGAAAGCTCAATGAAGCGGCCATGTTTGAATCAACAAAGTCTTTTAGAAAGGTAAAGAGCGATGGTGAGACCTTCACTTCTGGTACTGAAATAACCTTGCCACATACACAAAACTTTCCATATGAATTCTCATCGATTTGTAAGAAGCGGTATTCTCCAGACGCAGATTTTATCATGGAGAAAATAAGGAAGACGACTCTAGCAACCTTGTTAAAAGAGACATGTTCATTCTCTTATCATCACGACCTTGATGATACAGACGGCCATGTTACTGCACGCTTAGCTTTTTACGGCAGCTTCTATAATGTGGAGGGTATAGCGAATGGGGCTTATGCTTATGACAATGAAAATCATGTGCTTCGTCTAATTAAAGAAGGGGATTATCGCCCGTTTTTACAATCGGGTTTAGTTATTCCTAATGTTAATTTGTATCAAGTGCCGCTTTGTATGCATGTAGTAGGAGATCAAAGCCATTACAGAGAGTCATTAGGTTACCGAGGATACCGTATTCAACAGATGGAAGCAGGTATACTCACACAACGACTCCTCTTGCATGCGTCTGCTTTAGATTTGGGAGGGCATCCACTGCTGGGCTATTCTGCCAGTCAATGCGACCAACTCTATGAACTCGCTTCTAAAGGGAAAACGAGCTTAATTCAACTCCCGATTGGCAAGCACCGTCCTCGTGCTTGGTTGAAAGGAGGATTAGGAAGCTGAGTGTTATGTTGATGTCGTTCTATCATTAAGAGTGTAATACCTGGTCAAGAAAACAAGCCTTCTAACCCAACTTAGAAGGCTTATTAGGTTGCTTTAAATATCTCTCTTGCCTTAATACCTTCACTTTTTTACACAACCATCTAAATTTACATAAGGAAGTTTTTTCTATTAGAAAAAGCTTGCATCTAACGTTACGTTATCTCTTATGATTGGGTGTAGAAAGAGTGAGAGAGGCAGGGTATGAATGAAACAACGATATTCTTTAATGAGGAACAAACCATTTCTTTTCTTATTTTTAGGTAGCTTTTTGGCGATTATTGGATTTAGTATGTTTTTTATGACAACCACTTGGTTTGTTATTTCAGATGTAGGATCTGCAAGTTCACTAGGCATGATACTTATTGCTATTACTGTACCTAGAGTAGTCATGATGGCATTTGGTGGGGTACTTGCTGATAAATATAAGAAGACAACCATTATGTTTACTACGAGTGCCATTCAAGGAGCTTTACTCGTGCTCATTTTTTTACTAAACAATGCTGGTCAACTAACATTTGTTTATTTGCTTATTTTGGGGTTCTTTTTTGGAACGCTAGATGCTTTTTCAGGACCAGCTGGCACATCGCTAATTCCCAAGTTAGTACAAGTGAACCAAATCAAACAAGCGAACGCGATCATTCAGGGTTTAGGTCAAATTGGTTTTATTGTGGGCCCGATTATATCTGGAAGTATTATGGAGTTTGCTGGGGTGACAACAGGTTATTTAGTCTCCGCTATTATTGTTCTTTTGTCTGCTTTCTTTATGTTTCCACCTTTCTTAAAAGAAGGTCCAGTAGACAATACAATCAAACAAACACCGCTGAAAGATTTGATCGAAGGGTTTTCATACGTCAAAGCGAGCAAATTTTTAATCACAGGTATTCTTATTTTAATCACATTGAATTTCTTTGCATTTGGGGCGATTTCTATTGCTATTCCAATTTTAGTAGAGACGTATGGAGGGTCACCGATACATCTTAGTTACATTGAATCAGCATTAGGTGTGGGAATGCTAGTTAGTACTGCTATTATCGGTATGGTTAAAATACGCCGTAGGGGGCTCACCTCGATTCTTGGTCTAATGGCAACACTAATCGTTGCGATCGCATTTAGCCAAATCCCCAATTTGTATATATTGATCGCTTTAGCTTTCTTTATAGGATTTACGATGACATTTGTGTCTATTCCATTCTTCACTTCAGCACAAGAAGATACAGACCCAAGGATTATGGGGAGAGTGATGAGTATTGTCTTCTTAGCGATGAACGGCTTTGACCCGTTGGCTTATGCTACTGTCACATTACTCGTCTCCAGGGGGATTGATATCCAATTAGTCATTTTGTCCTTTGCTATTATTGGCTTAATCATTGCTCTAGTCACTTTATGGAAAGGAAAGACTTATAGAAATTACGAGTCAACTCATTAATATATTTAAAACGAGAGACCACTAGCATCCTATTATGCATCAACGAAGTAGATTCATTGAAAAGAATCAATTTAATAGCAACTTTATTATTTTTCTAAATAGTCTTAGTAGAATCGTTGCTGAATTTTCTCTAATTATGGTAGTATAATAATTGTTAGAGGGTTAATCTTTTCACAGTCTGAAATGTGCCAATTGTAGCAACATTTCAAAATGACTGATGTGAACTTATAGGAGGATGAAAAAATGGTACAATCTTATAAGCATGAGCCATTTACTGATTTTAGCGTTGAGCAAAACCGTGAAGGGTATTTAAAAGGTTTAGAAACGGTTAAAGGTTATTTAGGTCAAGATTATGATTTATTAATCGATGGAGAACGTATCTCTACTGAAGATAAAATCGTTTCTGTAAACCCAGCGAATAAAGAAGAAATCATTGGTCGCGTATCAAAAGCGAACCAAGAGCTAGCTGAAAAAGCGATGCAAGCTGCAGTGAAAGCTTTCCAATCATGGAGAAAAGTGAAGCCAGAAACACGTGCAGATGTGTTATTTAAAGCAGCAGCAATCATTCGTAGACGTAAACATGAATTCTCTGCCTTATTAACAAAAGAAGCAGGGAAGCCATGGAATGAAGCAGATGCTGATACAGCTGAAGCGATTGATTTCTTAGAGTATTACGCGCGTCAAATGCTTGCAATTAAAGATGGTGTGCCTGTTAACAGTCGTCCAAATGAATTTAATCGTTATGATTATATTCCTCTTGGCGTTGGTATCATCATTTCTCCTTGGAACTTCCCATTAGCGATTATGGCAGGTACAACTGTTGCTGCTATTGTTGCAGGGAACACCGTTCTATTAAAACCCGCTTCTACAACGCCAATTGTGGCTGCGAAATTCGTAGAAGTTATGGAAGAAGCCGGTCTACCAAAAGGTGTACTGAATTTTGTACCAGGAAGTGGAGCAGAAGTAGGTGACTATTTAGTAGATCACAAAGATACTCGTTTTGTATCATTCACAGGATCTCGTGATGTTGGTCTTCGTATTAACGAACGAGCTTCAAAATTAAATGATGGTCAAATCTGGATTAAACGTGTCATTGCTGAAATGGGCGGTAAAGATACCATTGTTGTAGATAAAGAAGCAGATTTAGAACTTGCTGCTCAATCCATTGTAGCTTCAGCATTCGGTTTCTCTGGTCAAAAATGTTCTGCATGTTCACGTGCAGTCATCGTTGAAGATGTTTATGACCAAGTGTTAAACCGTGTAATTGAAATTACAAAAGAGAAACAAGCTGGTAATCCGGAAGACACAAGCAACTTTACAGGACCGGTAATTGACCAAGCTGCGTATGATAAAATTATGGGTTATATTGAAATCGGTAAACAAGAAGGAAGATTAGTAGCTGGTGGAGAAGGCGATGACTCTAAAGGTTATTTCATTCAACCAACAGTATTCGCTGACCTTGATCCAGAAGCTCGTCTTATGAAAGAAGAAATCTTCGGCCCAGTGGTTGGTTTCACAAAAGCAAAAGACTTCGACCATGCAATTGAAGTGGCAAACAACACGGAGTATGGTTTAACGGGTGCTGTGATTACAACCAACCGTGAACATATCCAAAAAGCACGTGAAGATTTCCATGTCGGAAACCTTTACTTCAACCGTGGTTGTACAGGGGCGATTGTCGGTTACCAACCATTTGGAGGATTCAATATGTCAGGAACAGACTCAAAAGCGGGTGGCCCTGACTACATCATGCTACACATGCAAGCCAAAACAACATCTGAAATGTATTAATCTATTCAAAAGGTGCTCACCAAAATACGGTGAGTGCCTTTTTTTCTACATACTTTACTGAAACTACTGACGAAAAGTTGGGAGTAGTAGTCAGCGGAATGACAAACATGACTTGGGGATATTTAGCAGATTATTGCTGAAATCTGGTTTGATAGATAGTATAAAAGAGTTTGTGCGCAATTTTGTAGGAAACCGGGAAGATAGTGGAGCAAGTTGAGTTAGTGCATGCAACTCAGTAAGAAAACAGAAAGATAGCGAAGCAAAGAGAGTTTGTGCGTGCAACTCAGTAAGAAACCGGAAAGATAGCGTAGCAAACCGAGTTAGTGTGTGCAAATTTTTTAAGCAGAAGAGGTTCGCTTCGCTCCCCCAAAAGACTCCCCCACAGTTAGAAGATCCTAAACCTCAAAACGCCCCCTTCTAAACAAATAAAAGTTTTCTAGTTTGTAACTTTGAATGTTTTTCAATCTGTATTATAACAATTTCAAATTATATCCCCTTTAAAAACATTGATATATCAAGGTTTTTATCACTAATGTCGATTTTTGTCGAAAATAATATCAGATAATTTTGAATAAAACAGTTCCAATAACGGATTCTCTGTTATATAATACAAATTGTTAAGAGTTTATTGTAATACAACAATAAAGACGGGTTTTTATTTAAATGATTAAAGGGAGGATTTAACAGATGACGAATGAAAGAGTTAAACAATTACAAGAGGCTTGGGCAAATGACTCACGTTGGATGGGGATTGAAAGACCTTATTCTGCAGAAGAGGTTATTAAACTAAGAGGATCAATTGATATCGAATATACGCTTGCTCGTAGAGGGGCTGAGAAGTTATGGAAGCTCGTTAATGAGGAAGATTTCATAAATGCTTTAGGTGCATTAACAGGTAATCAAGCGGTACAACAAGTAAAAGCGGGGTTAAAAGCGATTTATTTAAGCGGGTGGCAAGTGGCTGCTGATGCGAACCTTTCTGGACAAATGTACCCGGACCAAAGTTTATATCCAGCGAATAGTGTACCAAATGTAGTGAAACGTATTAATCAAGCGTTACAAAGAGCGGATCAAATTCACCATATGGAACAAGATGAATCAATTGATTGGTTTGCCCCAATTGTAGCAGATGCAGAGGCTGGTTTTGGTGGACAGTTGAATGTGTATGAACTCATGAAAGGCATGATTGAGTCAGGTGCAGCTGGGGTCCATTTTGAAGATCAATTATCTTCGGAGAAAAAATGTGGACACCTTGGAGGAAAAGTATTACTTCCTACGCAAACGGCTGTGAAAAACTTAATATCTGCTAGATTAGCAGCAGACGTGATGGGTGTACCAACACTAGTTATTGCAAGAACCGATGCGAATGCCGCTGATTTAATTACTAGTGATGTTGATCCTTATGATGGCGCCTTTATTACTGGTGAGAGAACACCTGAAGGGTTTTACCGGACAAAAGCAGGTTTAGATCAAGCGATTGCCAGAGGACTTGCTTATGCACCATATGCTGATCTTATCTGGTGCGAAACATCAGAGCCAAGCTTAGAAGAAGCAAAAGCATTTGCAGATGCTATTCACGAGAAGTTCCCTGGTAAACTACTAGCGTACAACTGCTCACCTTCATTTAACTGGAAGAAGAAATTGGATGAAGAAACGATTGCTAAATTCCAAGTTGAGTTAGGTAAAATGGGTTACAAATTCCAATTCGTGACACTAGCTGGTTTCCACTCATTAAATCACAGCATGTTTGAACTTGCTCTAGGTTATAAGGACCGTGGAATGGCAGCTTACTCTGAACTTCAACAACGCGAATTTGCTAGTGAAGCAGATGGTTACACGGCAACAAGACATCAACGTGAAGTAGGAACAGGTTATTTCGACCAAGTTTCCATGACGATTACAGGTGGTACATCATCAACAACCGCACTAAAAGGATCAACCGAAGAAGAACAGTTTACGAAGGATGAAGAAGTTCAAGTTTAATTTTTTGTATTGCCCTAATAATAACTCCAATTTTTTCCTCCCTATTATAGATGGGGAGGTCTTTTTTTGTGTAGAGGAGAAGATGGGAGGTAATATAAATGCTCAGTAGTGACTTAAATAAATCTGAAAACATTTGAAGAATATTTATCGTCCTTATTTTTATGAAGCGGTGGGCATGATAGCCTTTAATGGCGTACTAGGTCTTAAAGAAGGTACGCTTTTTCGACTGACTAGTCGTGCTCGTTGAAGCTAAGGTAAGCAAAAAACATCGTAATAACATTTCGCAAAAAGTGTTTGCAGCCGCTCTACTGCTGAAAAGTGAATAAATACTATGTCCACTAATCACCTTTTGCCCAAATTTTCATACGCTTAAGTGAAAGAGTTGAGTTCAATTCAATGGGCAAGTATACTAAAACGAACATATCCATTAATCAAACGTTTGATTGATGAGGTGGAGGTAAGAACGGTATGGCTGAGAAGGTTGACGATTATATCACACAAGGAATATACGGAAAAAAAGAAACGAAGCCGGATGAACGTAGAAAATTTCTGGGTACATTGAGAGAAAGAACCGTTATTGCTTTGACACAGGCCCAAGTAAGGAAACCAGGTATCATGAAAGAAGTAAAAGAAGCGATGACGAAAAATAAACAGGCACGCGTATATTTAAATGGTCATATTGCGTATCGTGACATTTCAAAATATGCCAAATTAGCGTCTGAACAACAGATGTCATTTACCATTGTCACGAACAAAGACTACAACTCAGACCTTGGTCTTGTCCTCGCATATGATTATGCCATTGATCAAGATGACATTTATGTGCAAGAACAAAGTAAGGTTTATAAAGAAGCGAATCAAACTGAGGCTGGATTTAAACAGTGGATGAAGAAATTATTTAGAAAATAAAGGGAGAAAGGTCGTGAGATAACGGCCTTTTTCTAATTCAACTTTGTTGAAAAGAGTGAAACTTTATTTGGTTCTTATCATTGCCACTTACAGGTATGGCTGGGGAACGAGTGACATTTCTCATTTAGCGATTGGGGATGCTGTCAGTCAATAAACGAATGTAATATTATATATCCTTTATTCGTTTTATTTTTGATAAAAATCAAAACTACTAAATTTTCTTCATGATAACCAGAAAAATTAGTTTGCGAAAGGATAAATAAGCTTTTTCTACATAATTGAATCTGACTTATTTAAACGCCTATACGTTACCCTCTTATCAAAAAGGTGACAATTATTTGTATTAAAAATTTTCTGCATCGGAAGGTTTTTTTGTCCAGTTGCGCCAATATAATGCTTTGCTCCAATTTGCTTAAGGTATTCTAGGGATTGTCTATGGATTAAAGATCCATGACCTTTTCCCCTATACTCTGGAATGAACCCAAAATAAAAAAGTCGTCCTTCATCCACTGTACCTTGTTCAATATGGGGCATGGTGACGCCGATTGGATCATTTTCTTTAAACACAATTAAACAACTTTTTGCATAATGATCCCCAATCTCAGATTTCATCCCCTCAAATTCTTGATCTATTGTTGTTTGGGAAGGTGCGTTTAGCGATAAGGCCATGGATTTTTGCCATACCTCTTTAAATAAACCCTCGCTCGTATGCTCAAGTGATTTTAATGTAAATGACGAATGATCATTAAAATCATGGATACTTGTTAAATCCAGATGATAAAAATACTGAACTTCGTGTTGAACAAATTTTAAGTCCTTAAGATATTTAATATAACTTGAATTTAAAGATTCCTGTTGATTTAAAACAACGGATACTGATTTGATATTTTCATTTGAAACAGTTTTCATTGTCTCGGCTAATAGTGTTTTAAAATCTTCGGTCCCTTTCAAATCTCCTATTTCCTCTATTATTAAGTAGTATGGGGATCCATTTATTACTTTACTATCAAACGAATGTAACATTCATATTACCTCCCTTACTTTTCTTATAGATTTAAATTTAAATACGCGCCGTTATCAAGATCATATTGTGTCATGCCAATATAGAAAAGACCAGAATTAACGTCCTTCGCAATTAAAAATTTAATATGATTTGTATAAACAACACTAGCAAACCTATTATTTATATAATAATAACTACTTTAAATTATCACACATACTAGAGTTAATAGGACAAATATTTTATTGTGTTTCTTCTTCAACAAGACTCCTCCCCCTATTTTTTGTACGCTAAATTATTATTTTAATGAGTGGTGTAATTTTTTTGATACTTGAGAAGGATTTACCACCTGAGAAGTATAAAGAGTATACATCTTTTATAATGGGGGTTTCTTAAAAAGGCGAGGAGCTTGAGAAAGAAATTTTTGATATTGAAATGATGATTGAACACATCGAAGCCGTTCGACCGCCGGGGGAAAATTAGATACTGCAGAAAGTAGAGTAGGTTTTAGAAATAAGGAGACAGGCGGCAAAACGGAAATAAATTGAAATTTATTTTTGGTGGTGTAATCATGAAAAGCAACAAAATCCCAAAAACAATTTTTAATATTGGAAATTTTCTACTTATCCTTATTGGAATTTGGATTTTTAGTGAAATTAGTAACAACATTTCTATAAAAGGAAGACAACCAACCGATATTGGCCATGTTGTCTTTTTTCAAGGAATTACTTATTTTGTAAAGGGTGAGGATATCAAGACTTCAGACTTTGAAGTCTTTTCGCATGAAGATATCATGTTTTCAAGAAAGTTTGAGGAAGTATCAATATTTGATGATAGCGGAATAAAGCTACTTGGAAAAGGAATAAAAAATGGTGATAAGGTGGCAATTTGGTATGATGTTGTTTTAGAGTCATATCCAGCTAGAATCAAATTAATCCAAATAGAGAAAAGAGATTAATATAAAAAAATTTACTAATTTATAAAAATATTAGTCATAAACTTCATTTTTTGCCGTCGTTTTATTCGCATTTTTATTTATTCCAGTCAGTGTTTTTGCAAAAGAATCATTAGGGGATTTTAAATTTGATGCAGGTATTAATCATCCTATTTGCACTCTCCCCATACCATCTTTAGGTTTAATACTATGTATTCTTATGGGGCTTATTATCAAGTAAGGGATATATGTCAGGAAACTATTTTGCAATCTACTATTCCTGCACGGGATAGATACTGAATTGTTAGAAGATAATTTTATTGCGCAACAACAATAATTACATAACCGAACAAGTGGTTTACAGGAAGCGTTACAACTTTGATATACGGTTTGAAAAGCGGAAGAAAGGAAGAAAAAGAATGGAAAAGAGAATTTTTCATATTCGCAAAGCGACAGTAATGGATGCGGAACAATTATCTCAGTTAAGGTTGGTTGTGGACGGGGAGACGGATAACTTTGACCGGGAGCGTGGAGAAGATTTTTTAAGTAAGACAGATTTTGAAGAGATGATACGTTCTGAGTCAGTTGAAGGCAACAGTTTGTTTTTGGTAGCAGAAGTCGAAGGTCACCTTGTGGGATTCCTAAGAGCTAAAGGTGGTCAATTAAAGAGGAATTCACATCGAGTGGAGTTCGGTGTTGCTGTGAAAAAACAATATTGGGGACAGTCCATAGGAAAAAGTCTTATTCAAGAAATGTTGCAATGGGCAAATCAAAAAGGTATTAGAAAAGTAACGCTGCAAGTATTAGAAACAAATCAAAAGGCGATTGCACTATATGAACGCCTTGGCTTTATCGTAGAAGGCGAATTAAAGGATGATAAAAAAATAGGCGATATCTATTATTCTACGATCTTAATGGGGCGGAGGAATGAAGGCAATGGATAAGAGGGAGTTACTTGCGGAAGATCTTTTGAAAAAGGTCATTCAGGGAAAGCGAGTGGGTGATTTCTACCCTTTTAACCATGGTGATGATGCCCAGGTGGAACATTACATCTCCCATTTGGTAGGAGAAATAGGTGGATTAAAGGGATTGCTGTATGAAGCAGATTTTGACCATTATGGCAGTGGGTTTGCCTCTTATGTCAGTGTGTTTTTCTGGAAAAAGGAAGAGGAAGAAGTATTAGCAAATGGTGAAGTATCTATGAAGGGTTTATGGTTATATATTTCAAGGTTAGCGACTGTAGTTATTCTGGGTAAAGGTGAAATGACGAGACACGGGAGTAGTGGGAGTAGAGATTTTTTAGCCAGTCATACTGTATGTGAATGGCCAACTGAGACATGGAGTAAACAAATTTGGGCAATAAAAAAAATCGTGGAAGCATATCATTATGTTATTTTGACAAAAGCAGATGTAGATCAGTATTTAGATTTTCAGCTAGACATCCCAACAATTCTAAGTGAACCGCCATACAAAGTCTTTGACGCGCATTTTTATTGGGAAGATTGATTAACTGTTGTGAAATAAAAGTTTACCAAAGATTATGCAATGAAAATCGTAAGACAATCGAGTATGATGAGAGAAGTTTGAGTTTGGTTACGGAGGCTATGGGATGATTATTCGGAAAGCTAACTTCGCTTTATTATTGTTTCTCTTTATGATAGGAAATTTCTTATTATTTGCGATTGCCATTCACTCCTCATCTCTTGAGGTCTTTTTTTTCCATTGGGCAGTTCTACTAGCTAGTGTTATAGTTATACTTTTCCTTTCACCAAAATGGTCTTATATAGTTATAAGTGCACTCACTGTGTTATATGGCTTTCTATTATGTTATTTCAGTTATTTACAAACGGTTTTTAATCAGGTGCAATTGATTTCTTTATTTATATCTTATGTATTATCTGTTGTCCCTCTCCTTTTTATCAGGCATAGCTTTTTAAGTATGGACATCCGCATGAAAGAATTATTAGCGGAAACGGTTGCTTTAAGAAGGTATATGGACTCAGACGGGCTAATGCTTACAAAACAGGAGTTTTATGAACGTAGCAAAATAACATTGCGGGGAATGAATAGAAGGAATGAAACAGGTTTCCTATTAAAGGTATCTGTTTTAAGTAATGGAGTGACGCAAAAAGCTTGGCAAGGCTTAGTACAAAATGTAATAGAAGAAACCATTCGGAGTGATTTCGATTTCTTTATGAGTGAAGGCGCGTCTTTCATTATTTTCTTGCAAAATACGAATGAAGAAGGCGTCATTAAATTTCAAAACAGACTATTAAGTAATTTACGTCTGCAAATGAACATGATTCAGCCACCTATCCAATTTCGCGATTATGCTATAGTCGATTTTGACGAGGTCTATCAGATGTTGCTGGAGGAGAAGTCGAATGTTTAAGGTCGTGTTACTCTTGATTATGGCTTTCTTTTGGTTTTTGCTTTTTTATTATACGATTTTATTAGTCTCTGGTGTTTTGCATTATAAAAGGGAAAGAGAAAGAAAGCGTAGACCTCTTTTGAAATATCCTTCTGTTGCTATTTTAATCCCTGCTCATAATGAAGGGTTAATTCTTGAGGATACGCTGAATGCTATGATGAATTTAAGGTATCCTGGTCACCTTGATGTATTCTTATTAGACGACCAGTCGATAGATCAAACAGCGGCAGTGGCTAGAAGTTTTGCAGAAAACTTTTCGCGTATTCACTATATTAAGGTCCCGCCTGGCGAACCTAAGGGAAAGTCGAGAGTGCTTAATTATGGATTGAGTATTAGCCAATCTGATTATTTTCTTGTGTACGATGCGGATAATCAGCCAGATTCGGATGCTGTGACAAAGCTAGTAGAAATAGCAGAACAAACAGAGAATGCAGCCGGAGCTGTCGGAGTAGTGCGTACCCTTAATCAAAATAAAAATTTGCTCACTCGGATGATTTCAATAGAGTTTCAAGTATTTCAATTGACAATGCAAAGCGGTAGGTGGAAATTGTTTAACCTTGGCTCTTTACCGGGAACTAATATGCTTTTAAGACGTTCTGTCATTGAAGAGCTAGAGGGGTATGACCCGTATGCACTTGCGGAAGATGCAGAGTTGACGATACGAATTACCCAGAAGGGATACGTATTACCGATTGTTCCATATGCACAAACGTGGGAACAGGAACCAGAGAATCTTCAAACCTTTTTAAAACAAAGAACAAGATGGCTCATTGGTAATCTTTATTTACTAGAGAAGAGCTTCAAGGATATTCATTTTTGGAAAGGTAAAACTTTCTTCCATAGTTTGCAACATCTTTTAACCTATTTTGTATTTATATTTTTCTTAATTACTTCAAATGTTATTTTTGTCGGTAGCTTATTCGGTATTAATTTTCCCGAAATGACCGCCCCTTTAATGATGATTTGGTTAATGAGTTATGTGGTATACTCCATCCAAATTATAAGCAGTTTAGCAGTAAATCAACAGCTCTCGCTAACAAGCCTATTTGTTGGGGCAATTATGTATTTTACGTATGCCCAACTATTCGTCATCTTACTTATTCGCGCGTTTGCGATTTATCTTTATCATCGTGTGAGAGGCTTAACGATTGGCTGGGATAAAACAACACGCTTTAAAGCAGACGAGAAAGATGAGGCAGCATAAAATGGCTTCATCTTTTTTATATGGATGTGGTTCACTTTTATTGTCGAGTTGTGGTAGAGATAAATGCTTGGGGCCTGATAAGAATTACTGGTTGCAAATGAAGAGGCAGAGGTGAGTGCGTCCAAGGGGGAATGGTGGGTCTCATGTAATGAAATCAGAATTATAGAAGAAAATCTTGGTTCTCTGGTGGTTATTCAACCTTATGAACCACTCATCCCTACTTTGCCTTTGATCTTACTCTATAGCTAACTAAACTACAAACTACGTAATCCTTCTCCTCTATCTGGAAGTTCTTTGACCCCTTTATCAAAAATCAATTTCTATTATTTGTCCATTAGGCGATCTATTGAACTCGTGGTAAAATAAAGGGTGGTGAAAACGATCAGATCTTCATGTTGCTTTAACGCGTGAAAGTTTGATATGATCAATATAATTGTGTGTTTTTTATTTGAATTTGGAGGTGTCTATATGTCTAGAATTACAATTGACGAGGTTAAGCATGTGGCAAATCTAGCAAGATTAGCGATTACGGAAGAAGAAGCAGAGCAATTCCAACATCAGCTAGATGCAATTATCTCGTTTGCCGAAGAGTTAAACGAGTTAGATACCGATCATGTGGAACCGACTTCCCATGTGTTGGATATGAACAATGTATTACGTGAAGATGAGGCAACTAAAGGACTGCCGCAAGAGGAAGTTCTGAAGAATGCACCTGATTCACAAGACGGCTATATTAAAGTGCCGTCAATCATGGATTAGTTGGAGGGGAAATAGTTTGAGTTTATTTGATCATAAAGTGTCTGAGCTTCATGAGCTTTTACATAAAAAAGAGATTTCAGCGACTGATTTAGTCGACGCATCTTATAAAAGAATTGCTGAAGTAGATGACAAAGTAAAAGCCTTCTTAACATTGGATGAAGAGCATGCGCGTCAAGTAGCGAAAGAAATCGATGGTAAATTAGGAACGGATGAGCAAAAAGGTCAATTATTTGGTATGCCAATCGGCGTAAAAGATAACTTAGTCACAAAAGGTTTAAGAACAACTTGTGCGAGTCAAATATTAGATAATTTTGATCCCATCTATGATGCAACTGTTGTTTCGAAATTAAAAGAGGCAGAAGCCATTACAATCGGTAAATTAAACATGGACGAGTTTGCTATGGGCTCATCTAATGAAAATTCAAGTTACAGCGCAACACGCAATCCATGGAATATCGAAACGGTTCCTGGTGGTTCTTCAGGTGGATCAGCTGCAGCGGTTGCAGCGGGAGAAGTATTATTTTCACTAGGATCAGACACGGGTGGTTCGATTCGTCAGCCCGCATCTTTCTGTGGTGTTGTTGGGCTTAAGCCTACATATGGTCGTGTATCTCGCTTTGGTTTAGTGGCATTTGCTTCTTCTCTTGACCAAGTGGGGCCAATTACACGTACAGTTGAAGA
This sequence comes from Cytobacillus sp. FSL K6-0265, assembly GCF_038003465.1. Lineage (NCBI taxonomy): Bacteria > Bacillati > Bacillota > Bacilli > Caryophanales > Bacillaceae > Cytobacillus > Cytobacillus sp. FSL K6-0265. Next base: position 619,680 of record NZ_JBBOPE010000001.1, read on the forward strand.
TAATGCGTATCTTCTTCAAGCGATTTCTGGTATAGATCCAATGGATTCGACCTCAGCTAATGTGAGTGTACCGAATTTTGCTCAAGGTTTAACTGGCGATGTGAAAGGATTGAAAATCGCTGTTCCGAAAGAATACTTAGGCGAAGGTGTGCAAGAAGATGTCAAACAATCGGTGCTTGCTTCCCTTAAAGTATTAGAAAAATTAGGAGCAACATGGGAAGAGGTTTCACTTCCACATTCTAAATATGCACTTGCAGCTTATTATTTACTTTCTTCTTCTGAGGCTTCAGCTAACTTAGCACGATTTGACGGTGTACGTTACGGTTATCGCACTGAAAATCCAGAGAGCTTAATTGATCTTTATAAAAAGTCTCGTTCTGAAGGATTTGGTGATGAGGTAAAACGCCGTATTATGCTTGGTACATTTGCCCTTAGTTCAGGTTATTATGATGCGTATTATAAAAAGGCGCAAAAGGTTCGTACACTAATTAAACAAGACTTTGAAAATGTCTTTGAAAAGTATGATGTCATTATCGGACCAACAACGCCAACACCGGCATTTAAAATCGGTGAAAAAACGAAAGACCCATTAACAATGTATGCGAACGATATTTTGACCATTCCTGTGAACCTTGCTGGTGTCCCGGGTATCTCTGTACCTTGTGGATTCTCAGAAGGGTTACCACTAGGGCTGCAAATTATCGGTAAGCACTTTGATGAAAGCACGGTTTATCGTGTTGCTCATGCATTTGAGCAAGCAACTGATTTCCATAAACAAAAACCGGAGCTGTAAGGGGGGACAAGGAATAATGGAATTTGAAACAGTCATTGGACTTGAAGTCCACGTTGAATTAAAAACAGATTCAAAAATTTTCTCTGCGAGCCCGAACCATTTCGGAGCAGAGCCAAATACAAATACGACAGTTGTTGACCTTGGTTACCCTGGTGTATTACCAGTAGTCAACAAAAAAGCAGTTGAATATGGTATGAAGGCATCTATGGCCCTAAACTGTGAGATTGCACCAGTGACGAAATTCGATCGTAAAAACTATTTTTATCCGGACAATCCAAAGGCCTATCAGATTTCCCAATTCGATAAACCAGTTGGAGAACATGGTTGGATTGAGATCGAGGTAGATGGTTATAAGAAAAAAATCGGAATTACACGTATTCACCTAGAGGAAGATGCGGGTAAATTAACGCACGGCAAAGGATATTCTTTAGTCGATTATAACCGTCAAGGGACACCTTTAATTGAAATTGTCTCAGAGCCGGATATACGCACACCAAATGAAGCCTATGCGTACTTAGAAAAGCTAAAATCAATCGTACAATATACAGGTGTTTCTGATTGTAAGATGGAAGAAGGTTCCTTACGCTGTGATGCCAATATTTCATTACGACCTGTCGGCCAGAAGGAATTTGGTACAAAAACAGAATTGAAGAACTTAAACTCCTTTAACTTTGTTCGTAAAGGATTAGAGTACGAAGAGAAGCGCCAAGCGGAAGTCCTTCGTGAGGGCGGTGTCATCGAACAAGAAACACGCCGTTTTGACGAAGCTACTGGGAAAACATTGTTGATGCGTGTGAAGGAAGGTTCTGACGATTATCGTTACTTCCCAGAGCCGGATTTATTAGATATCGTGATTGATGAAGATTGGAAAGCTCGTATTCGTGCGGAAATTCCTGAACTACCAGATGCACGTAAAACACGTTATATCGATACGTTCGGCTTACCTGCTTATGATGCAGGCGTCCTTACAGTAACAAAGGAAACAGCGGATTTCTTTGAAGCGACTGTTGCTGCGGGAGCAGAGCCGAAACAAGCTTCGAACTGGATTATGGGTGAGGTATCAGCCTATCTTAATGCAGAAGGGCTCGAACTACATGAAACAAAGCTAACAGCAGAAGGCTTAGCAGGGATGATTGCCTTAATTGAAGATGGAACCATTTCTTCAAAAATTGCTAAAACTGTTTTCAAAGAATTAATTGAGAATGGTGGAGAAGCAAAGAAAATCGTTGAAGATAAAGGATTAGTGCAAATCTCAGACGAATCAGCGCTACTCGCTATCGTTACTGAAATCCTTGATAATAACCCTCAATCCATTGATGATTTCAAAAATGGGAAGAAAAAAGCTGTCGGGTTCCTTGTTGGTCAAATGATGAAAGCAACAAAAGGACAAGCGAATCCACAAATCGTTAATAAATTATTGATGCAGGAAATACAAAAGCGTTAAACAAAAAAATCCGGACATTGAAACTGCACCCCAATTGTTAGACACAATCTAACAACTGGAGGTGCAGTTTTTTTATGGCCAAATTTAATGCTGAGGAAAAGTCAGCTACTGTCAGTAGAGCTTTAAAGGGAAATGAAAAGCATTTTTAACGGAGCAAATTTTGTGCAACCAATAGCAAGATTTTGCAACTTAGTTACGCAAAAGGTGGAATCGATGCTTATAGTAGAATCCCGTGAGATATAAGGAACGTATAATAGAGTATCCGTAGCTCAGAAAAGGATCCTCGCCATATAAGCATCGTAATTTTCGTTTCTAAAATATATGCGGAACAATTCTCTGCACTAGATAACTTAGCACTCATGTTTATAATAAGTGGAGAGCAAGACTCGCTTTAGCGAAATGTATGTGGCTCCTTAAGATCTCTACTAATAATTATTGCTAATAAAACAGCACTAACGCCACCGACAAGTTTGCCAATAATCATGGCAAATACGACTTCTTTCTGAATACCGGCGACAAAGGCTAAATGGCTTCCTAGAACAAAAGCTCCACTTACGGCAAAAGCAACATTAATGATTTTGCCTCTCGGTTCCATGTCCTTTATCATGATAAGCATAGGAATATTATGAGCGAGTGAAGCAATCAATCCAGCTGTGGCTGTATCACTTAATTTTAACCAAGACCCCATCTTACTGAGCGGCACCCTGAAATATTTCGATATAAATGCGACCATAGGAAAAGCTCCGGCTAGGAAAATCGCAATAGACCCGACGGTTTGAATTCCTTCCTCAATAGGTGTTAAATGAGGAATAAGTGTTAGACCAGTCAATGTTTCAAAAATAATTGCTGTTAGTCCGATAATAGCAATCACTTCTATACATTTACCGAAAATGGCAAATCCGCGAATCATCCTTTCTGGTTTTTTCCATAATCCCCAAGCGATGATCAAAGAGAAAGCAATGGTCGGGATAAGATTTTTAATAATCATCACAAATGACAATCCAGCGACCAAGCCCCCAACTAAACAACCAATGGGAACAGTAATAAGTCCTACTAGGATTCCTTTCGCAAAATAAGGTTGGTCTTCTTTTTCAATCAAGCCTAACGCCACCGGAATGGTAAACACAATGGTTGGTCCCATCATAGTACCAAGGAATACCCAAGCGAATAATTCTGAATCCGCACGAACTGACATCTCGGTAGCTAGAGAATACCCGCCCATATCGATGGCGAGAAGGGTATTAGCGAAAGCTGCCGGGTCTGCGCCTATAAACTGGTAAACGGGAGAAATCACAGGTGTCAATAGCGCTGCTAGGACGGGCGCCAAAGAAATAATACCAATCATAGATAACGCGAGAGAGCCCATCGTCATAAGCCCTGCAGTGAACCTTTCACCTAGTCCTAATTTATTCCCGCAGATTTTATCAAGTGCACCGATACAAAGGAAAGCGGCAACAATAAAAATAATCAAATCATTTATGTTCATCTTTGTTTCTCCATTCAGACTGATGTTGATTAAAAAATAGCAGGAGTGGTAATTGAAATGATGACCGTCTCTTGATTGAGTGGATTTTCCCACATATGAGGAACGGTGGATGGAAAATGTATTGTTTCTCCTTCGTTTAGATGATATTCCTCATCTTCCACTCTTACAACCAGTGCCCCCTGTAATATATAGAAAAACTCTTCACCCGGGTGCCTTACCATTTCAACATCTTTTTGTCGAGGTTTTAACTTTACAATGAATGGTTCCAATTTTCGTTCAGGAAAATGACCACTTAGTTTTATAAAAGTAGAGTCAGAGCTTTCAATTTTAAATGGTCGTTGGTTCTCTTTTTTCATCACATAATGAAAATCATCATCCTCTTCAAAGAAATGGATCATCTTTACTCCGAAGGCATCGGCAAGCCTTTTTAATGAAGTGATGGCTAATGAAGAGGCACCTCTTTCGATTTGTGATAGAAAACTAACAGATAGCTCCGTTTTCTCACTTAATTCTTTCAATGTCATGCCTTGCTCGTTCCGAAGTTGTTTAATCTTCTTATATATATCATCCATTGAGGTGACATCCTTTCTTTTTTTGCTTTTTTATCTTATCATGATTTATACAGTGAGAGTATAATAATTTTACATATACTATAAAAAGGGGAATTTAAAATGAGTATTTACCAAGAAAGGTTAAAACAATTACAGTTATATTTGAGTGAGCAGAAACTTGACTTTGCTATTGTCACTCAACCTAAAAACATTTTCTATTATACTGGGTTTAATAGTGAACCGTATGAAAGATTCATGGCGATTGTGATTAATCTACAAAAGAGTGAAGAATACTTATTTGTGCCAGCATTAGATTATGAAGCAGCGAGCGAACATTCATATGTGAAAAACATTATACCGATTAGTGATGATGAAAATCCATATGAAAAATTAAAATCAGTAATCAAAGTGACTAACGAAGTAGTAGGATTGGAAATAAAAGACATCAATCTTTTTCAACAAGAACAACTTAAAAACGTATTCTCGCATTTTAATTATCAAGATATAGGTAGGTTCATAGCCAACCAAAGAATGTTGAAGACACCTGCTGAACGGACAAAGGTTTTACATGCAGTAACAATTATTGAAAAAGTACTAGCCGAGGGATTAAAGAAGGTCGAAAAAGGGATGACAGAACTCGATTTAGTATCAGAGTTTGATTATTTAATGAGGAAATTTGGTGCTGATGGACCTTCTTTTTCCACAACGGTCCTCTCAGGTGCAAAATCATCTTTACCACATGGGCATCCTGATCAGAAAAAGCTCGAAAAAGGGGACTTTCTCTTAATTGATATGGGGGTTGTTGCGGATGGGTATTGCTCCGATATCACACGTACATTTGTTTTAGGTGAACCTACTACTAAGCAAAAAGACATTTATGAAATTGTAAGGAAGGCTACTCGTATGGGTGTTTCAACGGCTAGGGCAGGCATCCCTATTGGCTCGATTGATCAAGCGGCGCGACAAGTCATCCAAGAGGCAGGCTACGGACAATATTTTAATAATCGCGTCGGTCATGGATTAGGTATTGATGTTCATGAAGAGCCATCCATTCATGAAAAGAATGGTACCTTAGTTGAAAAAGGTTTACTTTTTACGGTAGAACCTGGGATTTATATACCTGGATTTGGTGGGGTGAGAATAGAAGAAGATGTCTATATAAACGAAGAAGGAAAGGCTGAGGTGTTGACATCTTTCCCAACAGAATTACAAGTAATTGTTCGTTTTTAACTTAGTGCTACTTTCGTATTAGCGCAGATAATTGACTTACAACCTTGGACAGTTGATCCGACTTTTGTATACAATTCGTGGACACAACTAGCAGGTTGTAGACATAAATTTTTTTTATAATTTATCTTTTAGCTTTTATTAAGGAGAAAAAAACCCCTATAATTATTGGAGTTATGAATGTACTTCTAAATTTCAAATTCCTAATATATCTTCTAATTAATGGGGGGTTATTCTTGTAAGAATATATAAATAACACTTTTTCAACATAGGGTCGAACACTATCAATCGTACAAAATAGCCTTATTCAACAATCATGTCACATGGTTGTTGAATAAGAGCTTTTTCTTTTTTTATATTAATAAACTATTTTATTCTCAGGTTATTAAACTATGTTTACAGAGAGCCTTAGATTAATTGATTTTAATCGTGAATTTACTTTTTGTATCTGTAAAAACGAAGCTCTAAATATATATACTTATATTTTTCATCTTGTTTCTGATAATAGCAATTAGTAAACAAGCAGTGGACATAATAATACAAATGGAGATATTAATATAATGAGGAACATTACCAAATATAAAAAAATTTCCTTTATCTTCAATACACATTTTAATTGCAGTGTACATTAGGAAACCAGCTCCTAAATATATTATGAATCGGTATTTTTCTACTAATGATAAGATAAAGTGGCTACCAAACAGAATGATAGGAATTGAAATGAGTATTCCATATAAAACTGGCATAAGACCATCTGTTACACTCGTTAAAGCTATTACATTGTCAATTGACATTGCTAAGTCAGAAATGATAATTATCTTAAGTGTATGCCAAAAGTTAGTATCTTTTGTATAATGGTCATCTTGTAATTCTTGCTTTTGCACTATTAGTTGAAACGCGATTCTCATTAACAGTATCCCACCTATTACTTGGATGAATGGGAGGCTTATTAAATTTATTATTAGTGTGGCAGATAGAACTCTAAGTATTATTGCACCCACCATCCCATATAGTATTACTTTTTTTTGCTGATTAACCGGTAACTTCTTTGCTGCAAGGGCAATGATAATAGCATTATCCCCGGATAGTAGGATGTCAATTCCAGCAACTTGAATAGTTTCAAGAAAATTCATAGTACCTCTCCTTAACCAAATTACAAACCGAATAATCGGTCTGTTTTTTAATTACTATGAGGACAAGAAATAATTCATTCACAAATAAATATATAAATACTTGAAAGAATGAAATACAATTTTCTTCTAGCTCCTAGGCATTATAGTAAAGGAATGTGAAAATATATAAATAATAAAGACAATAAAGTAACAGCGTGAAAATGAAATTTAAACTTCCACAGACTTTTTGGTCTGTAAAGGTTGCATTAATTTTGTTTACACTTCATAATATGTTACAGGGTTTGAAAAGGGAGACGATTATTTTTATGGGGAAGCATAATAACGTGATGCTAAGGGACAATATAGTCACTAGTGCAAAAGAGTTATTTCGTACAAAGGGGTATTCAGAAACAACAATGAATGATATTATCCAGATGGCCCAGACTAGTAAAGGCAATATTTATCACCATTTCAAAAATAAAGAAGACTTATTTCTGTATATTTTTGAACAAGACATTTCTATATGGATAGATAAATGGGGAGAATTCTCCTCACATTATCAAGACCCTATTGATAAAATCCATGCTTTAGCACAATTTTCTTCCGAAACAACTCATAGTCAATACATTCATAAAGCCACTGAGGAATTTTTCTTAAGTACCTTTAAAAATCAGGAAACACATAAAAAAATAAAAGAATTGGATCAAAAATATGTTAATCTTTTCAAAGAGATTATTATTCAGTGTTTAGAGAATGATAAAATCGAGAAAGAGAAAGATGTAGATTTATTAGCTCATATATTAATGAACATTATTCATGGAATTGAATATAGTTCATTTGAGGAAATATCATTTACAAGGAATAAATATTACAATACAGCCATAGATATTTTCTTAAATGGTGTAATTAAAAAGTAGGGTAATAATTACACTCTTTTCTATTTTTAATGGACACTTTTTTATACCAAACAGACTGTACAGTCGGTCTGTACTATAAAAGGAGGTAATTAAATGCAGAAAAATGAGCATGTGTTAATTATTGGCGGAGGAATAGCGGGGTTAGCGGTATCAATATTTTTGAAAAGGGCAGGTATTAAAGCAACTATTTTTGAAAGCAAACCTTCTAATGATGAATCAGGTGCAGGTTTTGTACTGACCCCAAATGGTTTTAAAGTATTACAGTCCTTAGACTGCGAACAGGAGATTTTACAGAATTCAACAGTGATTAAAAGTATGCACATGATAAATCAGGAAAATGATGAAGTTTTTGTACAGAGGGATTATTCTGATAAATATTATAATTCTGCAATGATTAATATCACGAGAGCAAATTTAGCAAACGTACTTTTAAAAAAGGCTAATCATCTTGGGATAGAAGTTAAATATAATAAGAAGTTAGATGGTCTCAAGCAATCTAACAAGGGTGTGCTAGCCACATTTGAAGACGGTAGCACAGTTGAGGGTCATATTCTAATTGGAGCAGACGGCACATTTTCGAAAACTAGAACTAACATCTTTCCTAGTCTAAAGTTAGATTATGCAGGTATTTGGGGAGTTCAGGGGGTTTCTTCTATTGAAGATACTAAATTAAATTTAAGTGCGGAATTTTATGGGTACATGGGTAAAAATAACTTTTTACTTTGCTTTGCTAAATGTCATCCAACTAATCAGGATAATATTTTATGGCAAGCAATTGGAGTTAGCCCTGAAAAATTACCAATCAATAAATTTGAAAAAGGATCTTTAAACAATATTAAAGCAAAAATATATGATTTAATGAAAGATTGGAATATAGATAAGGCTGTTTACAATATGTTAGAGAACACAAAAACATTATATCCTCGGAGTATCTATTCTATTGGGGACCTTCCCTCGTGGTCTCAAGGGCGTGTTGTCCTCATAGGAGATGCATTACACACAACGAACCCTTTAGTAGGTCAAGGTGCTTCTTTTAGTTTGGAAGATGCAATGTATCTGGCCAAAATGCTGAAAGAGCATGATTACAGAGATGCATTTTATTATTTTGAGGCAGATAGACGACCAAGAACTAAAAAAATAACGGAGCATTTTCTAATGAACCAAGAATTTGATTTAGAAGATTTTATTAATAATTATAATATCAAATGGGAAAGTGAGTCTCTAATCAACTGAATAAATGTCATGCAGATTACAGACCGATTAATCTGTGTGTAGTTTAGATAGTAGTTTAGTTGTAAGTTATAAACCATCTAAAGAGGGGATTAAGAGGTATTATTTTAAAGAAAAAACTACTGATTTTCAACATAGGATTTTTATTGAGGAAATAAAAAAAAGGATAGATAAATATGTAATTTATAAAATATCAGACAATAAAGTTGTTTAAAAGGTATATGAATAACTATCTTGGCGAGAATCACCTTTAATAGTCTTCTGTTTTTGGATAATCAGGAGGCTTTTTTTTTGTGAAAATGTAGGTTAATTAATACTTAGGAGGAAGTTATGTCTTTATTATTAAGAAACAAGGGTGCAATGGTTTTCCTTATGATTAATATGTTCTTGGCTATGTCGGCCTTTGGTTTGGTAGTTCCTGTCATGCCAGAATATATCAGGATACTCGGTTTAAATGGAACGACTGCAGGATTATTAACAGCAGCCTTTGCAGTCACACAATTTTTTTTCTCGCCGGTTGCTGGAAGGATATCAGATAACTTCGGAAGGAAGAAGTCAATAGTTTTAGGATTGATTATTTTAGCCTTGTCAGAATTGCTTTTTGCATTAGCCACTTCTGCAGTTTGGCTATTTGTATCCAGGTTTTTAGGGGGAATCGGTCTAGCATTCGTAATGCCCTCGGTAATGGCGTATACAGCGGATATCACATCAGAACAAGAAAGAGCTAAGGGAATGAGTTATGTATCTGCTGCGCTTTCAACAGGGTTTTTAGTTGGGCCTGCAATTGGAGGATTCTTAGCGGAATTCGGTACTAGAGTACCTTTTTTTGTTGCTGCAATAGGAGCAGGAATAGCTGCAATAATTACTGGCCTCATATTACCAGAAGTGAAAAGAAGTGGGGAAGAATTAAAGGTAATAAAGGGAAATGGTATTTTTAAGATGATAGTAACTTCTATTAAGACGCCGTATTTCAGTACGCTTTTGGTGTTATTAGTATTAGGATTTGCACTTGCGAATTTTGAGACTGTTTTTGGTCTATACTTAGATGCAAAATATAGTTTTGGACCTAAAGATATAGCAATGATTATGACCATTGGTGCCATTGCAGGTGTTATTGTCCAACTAGGTATATTAGATTTATTAGTTAAGAAGCTGGGAGAACTTATGGTAATTTACTTAAGTGTCCTAATTGCTAGTTTGTCTGTGATGTCGATATTATTAACTAATAGTTATTGGTCGTTAATTTTAGTTACAATAATTATTTTTGCTGCATGTGATATTTTAAGACCAGCTGCAAGCACTTACCTGTCAAAACAAGCAGGAAACGATCAAGGGTATGTTGCAGGGTTAAATTCTTCTTATAATAGCATTGGTACTATTTTAGGTTCTTCCATTGCTGGAGTACTTTATGATGTGAATATTAATTTCCCTTACTTAGTTGCTGGTTTAACATTATTGATTTGTTTCTTATTTTTATGTTTAAAAAGTAGAAGTAGTAACAAAAAAAGTTTTAGACTTAACGCTTAAAAGATAGCAAAAGAAATCATTAAGCAAAAGTATAACAAAAAATTAATAATTAACTCAGGTTGTATACTGAGGGTAAGACTAAATAAAAGAGCCAAGATTAATACCGTACAATCTTATGGTGTTTTTACTGGCTATTATTATATGGTCATTTAATGATTTCTTCGGATAAAAGATTGATTGATAATATAGAATCAATCTTTTTTTTTGTTAATTTTCCTGCTTGTCGTGTATAAGACTGGCCCCCTATAAGAGATTGTTAAACAATTGCAACAAATTTCGACAAAAGTCTTCCCATTCCTGTGGTATATTGGCTTATGGTGATAGTAGTTAGAAAATTAAATAAAAAAACAGTGATAGTTTAGCATCTTGGAGGGGATAAAAATTGCATTACGATACAATTATTATCGGCGCAGGTTCAATGGGGATGGCAGCAGGCTATTATTTAGCGAAAGAGGGCAAAACGGTTTTGCTTATTGATGCGAATAGGCCACCTCATCAGAAAGGAAGTCATCATGGTGAAACGAGAATCATTAGATATGCTTATGGTGAAGGACATGCTTATGTGCCACTCTTGTTGAAGGCTAAACAACTATGGGAAGAAGTAGAGAAAGAATCCGAAATGGAGTTGTTTTTACAAACAGGTGTTTTAAATATTGGTAGTGAGACTTCTCTTTTTATGAAGGAAGTCAAGACAAGTGCGGAAAAATATCAATTACCACTTGATGTTTACACACATGAAACGGTCAATTCTAAATGGAAAGCATTACAATTAGATGATGGAATGGTTGCTTATCATGAGCCGACATCTGGGGTTTTGAAGTGTGAGGATTGTATCGAGGCTTACCGGAGACTTTCTCTCTCTCATGGCGCTAAAATCGTGACTGATAGCGAAATTACTGACTTATCTATTATAGAAGGAATTGTTAATATTGCTACAAAGGATGGACATTATTCAGGTGACTCGTTAATCGTTTCCGCAGGAGCGGGCACAAATTCCATTCTTCATTATCTGGACTTGCAGCTTCCGTTATATCCGATTCGGAAAACTTTCGCCTGGTATAAAGCACAAGAGGATGTTTATGAGGCGAAACAGTTTCCAGCTTTTACATGTGAAACGCCATTAGGTCATTACTATGGCTTTCCAAGTATAGATGGTTCAGGATTGAAACTAGGTAGGCATGATGGTGTTGTTCAGAAAATAGAGAATAAACAAGAAGTGCAGCCTTTTAATGAGGAAGATGAGAAAGAGCTTGCCACTTTTTTAGCGAGATATTTCACTGAAAAAACAAACTTACAAGTAGGTAAAACCTGTATGTACACAATGACGCCAGATGAACATTTTATTATTGATCGCCATCCTCAATATGAGAATGTAGCAATCGCAGCTGGATTTTCCGGTCATGGATTTAAATTTAGTAGTGTAGTGGGTCATGTTTTAAGCGAACTAATCCGAGGAAAAACTTCCTCCGTGGATATTTCCCCTTTTACAATTGAGAGATTTGCTGAATTGAAGCGATAATAATATGGGAAATGTCGATAATCAGATTCTTTCCTGGGAAATAAGAGGAATTATGTCGGAGAGAGATTAGAAGAAGGTTCAAGTTTCGACACCAGGTCATTGTGGAGGGGGATGAGCATGAAAAAAATCGGTGTTCTGTCGTCATTGTTACGTTATCCTGTCAAGTCATTTGGCGGTGAAAATGTGGAATCCACTAGGGTCTTATCATACGGTGTATATGGCGACCGAAGTCATGTCATTGTAGATGAAAGTAGGCAAGGAAAATACCTTACAATCACTCAATATCAAGAAATGGCAGCATATCAAGCAGCATTTGTTGGTGAGGAAAAAGAAGATACATACCCTGAGTTACAAATACATACAGCAAATGGCGAGAGGTACGGATGGACTAATGGGAAGTGGAGGCGAGACCTTCAGCTGAAAAGTGGACGGGATTTATCTTTTCATTCTTTTACCCCATCCTTTGTACCAATTGGGGCTATTGAGGAAGCGCCTCTTTTGTTAGTAACCCATTCATCACTACAATATTTGAGTAAGCAACTTGGGAAAATGGAAATCGACGCCAAGCGTTTCCGTCCCAACTTAATTATTCATACTGATCTAAATACGCCATTTTCGGAACATGATTGGATCTCCAACCAAATGAAAATAGGAGAAGAAGTGGTGATTGAGGTAACTCAGCCTTGCGAACGTTGCATGATTATTACGGTTGATCCGAAAAATGGACAAAGAACGCCTAACATACATAAAGAGATCATTAGAACCAATCATAATTATTTTGGTGTTTATGCAAAAGTGATTCAAACGGGGAAGGTAAAGCTTGGTGATGAAATTTGGCTCGTAAATGATTGATGAGGGGATGATAAGGTGCATTCGCAAAAACAAGCAATGATCCGCCATCATGAACAATTTATTCAATTTATTGAATCAATCCAAGCTAGCCATTGGCGAAAAGAAATAAATGAAGGAAAATGGTCAGTCGCTGAAGTGGTAGGCCATTTTATTCCGTGGGATGAATTTATTTTAAGAAAACGTCTACCCTTTCTTTTATTAGACCTGCCCCTACCAAAGGCTCCTTCTGCAGATGAAATCAACCCTATTGCCGCTGAAACAGCAAGAAATCAATCACAGGAGACAATCATTGCAGAATTAATCGTAAAAAGGAAACAAATAATAGAAGGAATCTCTAAGATCCCAGATGCGTATTGGCATAAAACAATCATCATTGGGAATAAGAAAATAAGTCTTTATGATTATCTCATCGGACTTGCTGCACATGACGAACATCATATGAAGCAAATTAGTGCCATACTTTCATCGTTCAATGGTATGATATGATTGGATAAAAACGCAAAAGGGATGTGCAAAGGAAATGGAATTAAGAGAATGGTTTGAAAAGGGTTTAACGAAAGAACAATACCTTAATCATATGCAAGTCAACAAAGAAGGTATGCTTAGCATTTATGAAGGTTTTTCGCTTAGTGAAGAAGAAAAGGAAGCATTACAAGAGATTAAGCAAAAAAACCTGCACGCCATTGTTCTTACGGAAGATTGGTGTGGTGATGCAATGATTAATAATCCCGTACTATTAAAAATTGCTGAGGAAATAGGCATGGAAGTACGCTTCGTTTTAAGAGATAGTAACTTAGAATTAATGGATCAATACTTAACAAATGGAACAGCACGAGCGATTCCTATTTTTGTATTTATCGACGAAAAAGGTGAAGAACAAGCTGTATGGGGCCCTCGTGCACCAAGACTACAAGATTATGTGATGGAGAGAAGAACCTCCCTCCCTGCTAAGGAAGATCCGAGCTTTGAACAGGCTCAAAAAGAGCTCTATAAAAGCATTGGAGAAACCTACCAATCTGATCCGAGTTTATGGCATAGTGTGGCTGAGAGTATTATTGCAAAATTAAAATAAGAGGTGAGGGGAAATGAGTTGGAACCAAAATAGAATAACAGATATGTTAAAGGCGAAATACCCAATATTCCAGGCACCAATGGCAGGAGGAGCGACGACTGTTGATTTAATTAGCAGAACCTCGATGTATGGTGGAGTTGGAAATATCGGTGCGGGTTATATGAGCCCAATGGACATGGAAACGATGATTCATGATATTCGTCAAAAAACCAATCACCCTTTTGGCATCAACTTATTTATACCTGAGAATGATATCGCTTTCACAGAAGAGGAAGAAGAAAGGGCGATTCAATCATTAGATGTATTCCGTAACGAGCTTCAGATTGATGCACCGCTTGAATTACCAAGAAAAGATCACCGCTTATTTTTTGAACAACAATTAGAAGTTGTGATGAAATCTTTTGTTCCTGTATGTAGTTTCACTTTTGGTATTCCAGAAGAAGCTGTGATAAAAGCATTACAAAAAGAGGGAACCAAAGTAATCGGTACAGCGACATCCGTAGAAGAAGCTGTTCTCTGGGAAGAGAGAGGTTGTGACCTTCTTGTTGTACAAGGGAAAGAAGCAGGCGGTCATCGTGGTACATTTATTGGTGATGCACTTCATTCCCTTATTCCGTTAGTCGACCTTATTCCAGCCGTTACGGATGAGATCAGTATTCCAGTTATTGCAGCTGGTGGCATCATGGATGCTTCGGATGCAGAAGTTGCCTTTCGCTTAGGGGCTGAGGGTGTTCAATTAGGTACTGCTTTTTTAGCAACAGAAGAAAGTGGCATTCATCCTGCTTATAAGAAAATGCTTGTCTCTTCTAACAAGGAAACAAGTTTGACAAAAGCTTTTTCGGGTAAATGGGCAAGAGGGATTCACAACCGTTTTATGGAGCAAATGAAAAACCAAACTAGCTTACCTTATCCACTACAAAATGACTTAACACAAGCGATAAGATTAGTGGCAGCGAAACAAAATCAGACTGACTTCATGTCGCTTTGGGCAGGAGAAAGTTATCACAAAGCTACCCTACAATCTGTAAAAGTTCTGATGGATCATCTTGTTGCCGGCTTGGATAAGCAATTGGATGATGAATAAGATTATATTACTTACGCGTGGAAAGAAGAGACCACGCGTTTTTTTTCTTGACAAAACCTCTTATTTTTAATAAAATCAAATAATTTTCAAAAATGAAATAGTTGGGGGATGCGATGTTACTAGAAAGAGCAGGGAAAAGAAAAGAGTGCGCTAATCAAATATTAAAGGAGCTTTCTTTACTTGAAAGGTGGTCTCGAATAGGAGAAGTATATGTAGTGGGAGCCTATGCTTATGATTTAATGGTTGATTATGATATAGATATCGAAGTCTTCTGTGATAAGCCTAGTGCCAATCAAGTGTTTACAATGTTAGCGGAGGTTGCTGATCACCCACAAATAGTAGACATTACATATCATAATTACCTGAATGAATCATTTAACGGTCTCTATTTTAAGATTTTATTTAAAAATGATGATTTAGAAGTTTGGAATATCGATATGTGGTTATTTCCAAAAAGTCATAAAGGACCGTTATCTAGGGATCTTGTGAAGGATATGCAATATTCGTTAACAGATGAATCAAGAACACACATCCTATCAATAAAAGAGGAACTCTCTAAGAGAGACTTAACCTGCCCATCCATTTTTGTGTATCAAGCAGTCTTAGAAGATGGAATCGAAAATAATGAGCAGTTTTACGATTGGTTAGCTGACCAAGATATAACACAATGGACGCATTGGAAACCAGAAAGAAAAGGAGAGAAACACAATGGAGATCAGAAAGCCGACTGAAAAAGAGGTAGAAAGTATTTTAAAGTTATCTGTTCAATCAGTGTATGAAGGTACATTAAACCGTTCTAAACCGGAAGAGCGTAAACTGAGAGAGATGGTTCAATCTATAAGAAGGAACGGAGGAGAATATCTTGTTGCTGTAGAGGATGAAGAAATAATGGGATGGGTGCTGCTTGGTGGGAAAAGAGACGAAATGACCGAGCAGGAAATTGGCTTCATTTATGAGCTGTATGTACAAGAAAGCAATAGAGGAAAAGGTCTTGGTCGGCAATTAATGATGGCAGCGATGAAAGAGTTAAGAAAACTACAGTTCAAAGAATTTCGATTAACAGCTTATCATGGCAACCCAGCCATTGGATTGTACGAGTCACTTGGATTCCAACCAAGAAATATTTCAATGGAATGGAAAGAATAATGATGATCTACGGTAATTAAATATTATGTTTATTAAGACTCTCATCTTGGGAGTCTTTTTTTTAGTTGGTGAGAAATAAATGGTGATGATAAAAAGATATCAAGCATATATTCTTTACAATCACCTATTGTTGTTTATTTCAACAACTGATATACTTTCTTAATTGGCATCTGGTATACCAGATGCAGATACAAAATTTCCAAAGGGGAGATTGTATGGTTTTTCAAAAGGTTGAACAACCGCCTTCTTTTAAGGATCATGCCTATCGTGAAATAAAAAGAGCGATTATTCAACATGATATTACACCAGGTTCAACGATTCACGAACGTACCTTGAGCGAAAGCCTAGGGATTAGTCGGACGCCTTTAAAGTTAGCACTTCAACAATTAGAAATGGAAGGCTGGGTACAATCATTACCGAGAAAAGGGATTACAGTGAAAGGGATAGAGCGTAAAGATGTCAATGAAGTATTTCAATTGCGAAAAGCAAATGAAGCGCTCGTCATCGAACTTTTAATCCCATTATTGAATCCGGAGATGTTACATAAAATTGAGAAAAAGGACCAACAACTCTTTGAATTGAAAGAGGATCCTGTCGCTTTTATGTATCATGATTCTTCCTTTCATTTATTATTAGCAGAGCTAACAAATAATGAAAGATTGTATCAAATTATTCGTAATTTAATTGATTATGTCAATTGGTATGGATTATATATATTAAATAAAAGAGTAAGTATCGAAACGGTCTATAATGAACATCAATTGATAATAGAAGGGTTAAAGTCAGGAGATATTGATCGCACAAAAACGGCTATGGTTCGACATCTTGATCATTTTTATTCTGAAATGATGGTCAATCTATCATCCTATTAATAGAAAGAAGGGCAGTTGCTCAGGAAAGTAGAGCAGCGTGAATGATGAAAGTTTTATTGGTTATTTTACAAGTTTGTATTTTGTATATTTTTTCCTTCGTCGGAATCTCTATTCAGCATTTCTTCTCATTAACTATACCAGGAAATATAATTGGTATGTTGTTATTATTTGTTTGTTTATGTTTTAACATTGTGCCAGTCAAAATGATAGAGAGTGGTGCGCAGTTTCTTCTTAGTATTCTGATGTTGTTTTTTATTCCAGCAACGGTGGGGGTCATGGATTACCCAGAATTACTATCTGTGCACGGATTATTACTGATTATTGCGATATTGGTGAGTACAATGATTACAATGGCGGTATCTGGTAAAACAACACAGTATTTTGCGAAAAAGACACAGCAAAGAGAGGCGGATCAAGCATGCGAGACATCTTCTTCCCAATCTCTATGATTCTTCTCACTTTAGTCATCTACTTCGTTGTTACATGGCTATATAAAAAATATCCCCTACCAATCTTGCTACCAATTTTGTCAGGTACAGTTCTAATGATTATCATTCTAGTAAGTTTAGGTATTTCATATGAAAAATATATGATAGGTGGGCAAGTCATTACATCATTATTAGGCCCGACCGTCGTTGCCCTAGCCTATCCATTATATAAACAACGTGATTTCTTGAAAAAATACCTTTTTACGATTATAGGTGGGGCGTTTATTGCAACTCTGACAGCGATGTTAAGTGTAGGTCTTCTTGGAAAAGCGCTTCGAATTGATTCTGGTTTCATCATTTCATTGTTACCAAAATCACTCACAACACCAGTGGCGATTGAAGTAGCTAAAGTGTTAGAAGGTAATGCATCTATGGCAGTTGTCGGGGTAACGATTACTGGGATTTTTGGGGTGATCATCTCTCCCTATATTTTCAAATATGTTCGGATACACACTTCCATTGGTCGCGGAATAGCGCTTGGTGGCACTTCACATGCGATGGGTACAGCAAAGGCAGCTGAATACGATGAACTTGCCTTTTCTATCAGCTCCATTACAATGTCCATTTGTGCCATCATCGGTTCAATCATCGGACCACTCATGGTGTGGGTCTTGCAAATGTAAGCTTCTATTTTCAATAGAGGCTTTTTCTGTCATATTGATGATGTTAAATAGATGCTGCGGTGATGAATAACTGGAGATTGTATTTAAATGAAATAGATAGCTTTCACAACAGTTCATTTTATAGAATCTCCATACCAAATTAAAGGGTTTTCAACGATCACCAAGAATAGATACAGTACAGAGTCAATAAAGGAGGAAGCGATTTGCCACAAAAAACAGATGAGATTTTCTCACAGCAGTTTCATCAAAACCCTTATGATTATTACAAAGAAATTAGACCACACCAGCCATTTACAAAGGTGAAGTTAATCAGTGGTATGGAGACTTGGATGGCATTTAGTTATGAAGCGAGTGAAGCGGTGTTGAAAGATCCGCGTTTTATAAAAGATATGAGAAAAGTGTATCCTGACGAAGTAACAGATGAGAATATGCCACCAATTATGAGTAGTATGTTATTTGTTGACCCGCCAGACCATAGAAGATTACGCAATCTTGTGCAATATGGCTTTACGCCCCAAAAAATAAATGCACTGAAAGGAAGAGTAGAAGAGATTGCTCTTGAGCAAGTGGAACGAATGAAGGGGAAAGAGACCGTTGATTTTATAGAAGCTTATGCTTTCCCAATTCCTATTCGTGTCATCTGTGAATTGATTGGTGTGCCTGAAAAAGACCAAATGGATTTTCAAAGATGGTCACATGTGTTAGTAGATGTAATGGACCCCGAAGATCACGAGGAAGCGATGGGCGAATTCATTGTGTACTTGGAAAATTTAATTGAACAAAAGAAACTTACTCCGCAGGCGGATTTACTTTCTGATTTAATTCGAGCGGAGGAGGATGGGGATAAATTATCGAAGCGTGAGCTAATCGGTGTCATCATGTTATTAATCGTAGCAGGGCATGAGACAACAGTAAATTTAATTGCCAATGGGTTACTCGCATTATTGTCACATCCAGATCAGCTCCAATTATTAAAGGAAAACCCAGACTTGATGCCACAGGCAATTGAAGAGCTTTTACGATATAACGGGCCAGTTGAATTCAGTACGGACCGTTGGGCAAGTGAGTCTTTTACCTTTATGGGGCAGGAAATTGCAAAGGGTGATCATGTCATTGTTTCTCTCGCTTCAGCCGATCACGATCCGCAAGTTTTCTCAAATCCAGAGCGGTTAGATATCACAAGAGAAAAGAGCCCACATATTGCCTTTGGAAAAGGAGTTCACTATTGCTTAGGTGCCCCATTAGCAAGATTAGAAGGGGACGTCGCTTTACGTATATTATTGCAGACCTTTCCTAAAGTAAGCTTAGCTGTCTCTGAATCTGAACTAGAGTGGAGACAAAGTATCATTATTCGTGGGCTAAAAACCATGTTTATTAACTTAAATAATAACTAAAAAACTAAGAGGATAAACAAAATCTCTTTGTTCTTGGGTGCTTTATGGATAAATCGCAAAAAATGACGTGTAAACAGGTACACGTCATTTTCCTTTTTTATTAACTATTATAGGTTTTCATTGTTCTTGACTTTATATTTAATGTAGGACAAATCACTCGTATAAGAGCACCTAAATAATCTAAATGGTGCAGATTAATGAAAAGTTGAAAAGGAATAGAAATATCATTGTAATTCCTTGTGAAGAAACAAGAGTATGGTAATACTCTGCTAGCTACCTTCAATAGAAAAAATATTTATGTGTTCTAACAATGAAGAAGGAAAATCAACAGAAACCGAAGTTTGGATTGGGAGGCACAATGTTTCTAAGTCGTAAGCATTTAATTATTACTTAAAAGGTATTAACTTCATAAATATATTTCCTATAATTATCCCAGGAATTACACATAACATTGGTAACCAAACAGGTCCCAATAGTATACCAAAAATCGTAAAGTCTACTGAAAAAAGCAAACCAGCTGTAACAAAATAACCCGAAAACACAAATGGGATGAAAGAATATTTACTTCCTGCACCTGATTCTTTATAAGCATCCCAAATCGCATAGAAATATAAACAAGGATAAAACATAAGCCAGTGATAATTTGCTTGTTCTATAGCCATATGAATATCCCCTTTAAAACTATATATAATGATTTCATTAAAGTGTGATTTAATGTTTATAAATATTTCTAGCATGAGAAAAACGGTGCCCTTAAATAGTTTTCCATTTAAATATTGTCCAAGTCCTGGTAAAGCAATACTCCATAATATTTTCTCTAGTGGAGAATATTTCATACTGTTCCACCTTTACAAGCATTACTTCTTTTTCAAAGGATTTAAGTGCTGGAAATTAATCTCTCTATATAATTGAGCTAATACCTTCATTTGACCAGCGACCGTTTTTTCCAGAAGCGGTTAAAATTCTCTACTTCTTTCGATTGTTCCACTTGACTAGAGACGAGGATTTTGCCGACTTTCCTTTTCTAGCATCAGTTGTAAGACACAATGTCTTCGCCTCTTTATACAGTTTCATCACACGGAATTAATGAAATTTAATTATATGTGGATAATTGCAAAATACGATTTCATTAGTCCAATTTGACCTGTAATACCCTAAATCTCGTACGATCTTGTTTCTTCTGCTATGCAAAAAAGTAACAACATGTTAAATATTTCTTTAATAGATTTATCCACAACTATAGTCATCAGACTACCCAGTAATTATATCTTTATTGTTCGATTCATATAATTATATCTTTATTGTTCGATTCATATATGCCCCCCATATTTATCCTTGTCTTTAGAGAAGTAAGTCTGAGATTATTATTCATATTATCACCTTAAATTTATCATTTTCAAACTCCCAATAAATTATGAGTTTAAGTTAATTATTACCTTTATTCTTTTAAAACAGGGTTTATTAAAATGTAATTGAATTTCCTTTTTATCGCATCGAATATTACTTGGTGAATGGGACACCTTATGAGTAAAAACTGCGAGGAGTCAAAAATGAACAATACATCTAAAGCAAAGTTAACTTCTGCTGAGATTGCTGCATTATGGACACAGTATATGAACGAAACGGCAAGTATTTGTATTCACAAACATATGTTGGAACATATAGAGGATACTGAAATAAGAAGTGTATTTGAATATGCAATGGCCCTTAGCCACGAACACACACGAAAAATTAAAGATTTCTTTAAGAGTGAAAATTTTCCGATTCCCATTGGATTTTCTGACAATGATTACATACCAAATGTACCCCGCGTTTTCTCTGATGTTTTTTGTTTAAATTATTTAAACATTATGTCCATACATGGTTGTAATGGGTATAGTGGTGCAATAACTACATGTACTAGAGTAGATGTTCGAAATTATTTCAGTGAATGTATAACTACTTCGGTGGAATTGTGTAACCAAACGAAAAACTTACTTTTAGAAAAAGGATTGTATTTGCGTCCGCCTGTGATTACCCCTCCAGATAGAGCAGAATACATAGATGATAAAAGTTATTTAACGGGATGGTTGGGAGAAAAAAGGCCATTAAGCTGCATTGAAATAGCAGATATTTATTTTAATTTAAAGAAAAGCATATTTGCTAAGGCGTTTGTAGTATTTGCTCATCAAGTTGCAAAATCAAAAGACGTAAAAAAATTATTAAAGAAAGCTGTAAAGACAAAAGAGAAGCATGTAAGGACGTTTTTTGAAGTTTTTCTAGCAGAAAACCTCCCGAATCCTTCTATTTTTGATGCTGAAATTACAGATTCGACAAACTCACCATTCTCTGAAAAACTCATCATGTTTCAAGTAGGATTTTTATTTTCAACAGCAATGGTGTATTACGGGACCGGTTGGGCTACATCACCAAGAAGAGATTTATCACCAAAATACATGAAAGCAATGGCAGATGATTTAGAAATTGGCAATGAATGGATTAATCTAATGATTAAGAATCGTTGGATCGAACAACCCCCATTGTCTGAAGATAGAAGTAAATTAGCAGAACTAAAAAATGAATAGCTACCATTAGGTGGCTTTTTCTTCTTAATACTAATAGGAAGGCAAATAAAAAAAGAGCTAAGAAGCTCTTTTTTATTCCCAATGACTTGCATGCTCTTGAACGATTTCCATCATGCACTTTATCGATGGAGAAATCCATTTATCTTTATGATGCGTCATATAAGTTGAAATCGACGATTGCTTATTAGATACCTTTTCCCCCTTAAACACCCCATTTTTCAATTCTTCTTTCACTGAGAACAAAGGCACTAATGATATGCCCAACCCATGTTTAACACAATGCTTAATGGCTTCAATGCTCTGAAACTCTAAACTATCTTCAATATCTAACTGGTTTAATTTTATATACTCATCAAAAACAGACTTGTAACTACATCGTAAATCAGAATACAATGCGGTTCTGGAGAAGTCTTTTTCATTGGGGCTGATTAATACCATTTTCTCTCTAATCAATTCCTTAATAAATAAATCTTCTTTTATCCAATCTTCTTTTTCCAAAATG
Source organism: Cytobacillus sp. FSL K6-0265 (assembly GCF_038003465.1). Classification (NCBI taxonomy): domain Bacteria; kingdom Bacillati; phylum Bacillota; class Bacilli; order Caryophanales; family Bacillaceae; genus Cytobacillus; species Cytobacillus sp. FSL K6-0265. Next base: position 642,083 of record NZ_JBBOPE010000001.1, read on the forward strand.
AGTGCTAAATCAATATCTCCGCTTTGTAGACTCTTAGTAACATCATAGTTCTCTAATGATTTGACATGTAAATTAACCTTAGGATATCTCTGTTTAAATTCAAGTAGAATAAGTGGAATTCGACAGATGGTCAACGATTCCGATATACCAATGGTTAGTTGTCCCTGTGGTTCTTTATCTATATTTAAAGATTGATTGTAAAGTTCAATAATTTGGGTAGCATATGGATAGAATTGTTTTCCAAAATGCGTTAAAACTACCTTTTTTCCTAATCGGTCGAACAAAGGATTGTCTAACTCTTTTTCAAGCTCTTTAATGTGTGTTGTAATAGAGGATTGTGAATAGCCTAGGTGTTGGGCTGTTCTATTAAAACTACCTTTTTCTACTATCGTTTTAAATGTAATTAATTGACGTAGCTCCATATTTATAACCCCTTATTGGTTCAATATTATTGAATGTTTAATTTTAATATATTCATTTTACTAAACTACATACTTCATTTAAGCTATTTACTAAGAAGTTGTCAATTATCAATTCAACAGGAGGGATCTTATGATGGATAAAAATATTTTGTTTCAATCATTCAACATCAACAATACAGAACTTAAAAATAGAGTAGCGGTTGCACCTATGACACGAATTAGGGCAGACCAAGAAGGTTTCGTTACTGACAGAATGATTAAATACTACCGTTCTTTTGCAGAGGGTGGCTTTGGGCTAATTATTACGGAAGGCACATATATAGATGAAAAGAACAGTCAAACGTATCAGTTTCAACCGGGAATTGCATTGGATGGACAAGCGAAAGAATGGAAGAAAATTGCTGATGCAGTTCATTCAGAAGGTGGAAAGATCTTTATGCAATTGCAACATACCGGACCACTTTCCCAAGGAAATCGATTTACTGTAGAAACCATAGCGCCATCTGCTGTTCAACCGAAAGGAGAGCAATTAAAATTCTATCTTGGAGAAGGTGCTTTTAAACGGCCAAGAACCATTACAAAAGAGGAAATGGTGGATGTTAAATACAGCTTTGTAGAGGCGGCAAAAAAAGCAAAATCTGCTGGTTTTGATGGTGTAGAATTGCATGGTGCAAACGGCTATTTATTAGATGCTTTTTTAACAGAGTACACGAACGTTCGGACAGATGAATATGGGGGGAGCACCGAAAATAGAGTACGGTTTCTTGTTGAAGTTGCCAACGCTGTAACGGAAGCCGTTGCGGATGAGCAGTTTATTGTTGGGATGAGAATTTCACAATCACAAGTCAATGACTACTTTTATAAGTGGTCAGGCAAAGAAGTAGATGCAGAGATCATTTTTAGTGCATTAGGTAAGTCAGGATTAAATTATATTCACGTAACAGAATTTGAAGCTTGGCAACCTGCCTTCGAAGGTAGTGAGACATCTCTTGTATCTCTTGCAAAAAAATACAGCGAATTACCGATAATCGCAAATGGACAACTCGAAAATGTAGATCGAGCAATTGAAATGTTAACCGATGGAGGTGCCGATCTAGTGGCTCTTGGTAAAGGAGCCTTAGCTGATCATGATTGGGTTAATAAGGTTCAGCAAGGTGTAGCACTTTCTACATTTAATGCCGAAGCAACACTTCATCCAATAGCCAATATAAAGGATTTTGAAATAGAATAATACTAACTTGAAAAGTGACATAGTCAAGAGCTTCCTTATTGAACTAACAGTCAAATAAGGAAGCTCTTTTCTTATGGAACAATGGGAGTTTAGTTAAAGGAGATAATATTATGAAGAGGTTAGTGGTTATTACTGTGGGCAAGACTCATTGTGGGAAAAGTACTTTTGCAAGAGAATTAGAAAAAGAACTAGAAAACTCTTTTGTGTTAGATCAGGATAATCATGCTGAATTTGTTAATAGGTATTACAAAAAATCACAACCGAAAACTGGAGCTAATACTCTTAAACATTCCATATCCAAGTTAATTGCTGAATATGCAATAGAATATACGGATCTTCATATTATAGTTAGTAGTGCAAATAGAACTAGAAAAGGTAGAAAATATTTGCTTAAAGAAGTCTATAATAAAGATGAGTTTATCCGCATCTTGGTTAATTTTGATATTCCAGATGAAATTCTAAAAGAACGGGTTATTAATAGTAAAAGAAATACCAATATATTAAGAGGTGCATATTCTAATTTTGAGCAAGTGCTTATTCGGCAACAAGCTGAATCTTTACATGAAGATGTAGTTGACCCAGTAGAAGGGGAAGCAGACTATTTATATATAATTAAAGATAGCAAGGAGGTTAATTCTACCATTGAAGAAATTGTTAAAATATCTAAATGTAGATGATTATTTCTCAGTTTTATAATAAAGTTTCTATGGTGCTAATGTTCAAATTCAGCTGCCAAATTAACTAACTAGCAATAAATTCATTAAAAAGAGAAACTGTCATCTCGTTTGAGGATTACAGCTTCTTCATGTTACGTGATGATATTTGATCGTTATTTGTCAACTCGTTATTCCGCTGACTTTCTCAGTTTTCTTACAATATAGGACTAAAATTGCAGATACAAATGAAAAGCCATTTTCTCATTGCATTTTCATTATTTACGGCTTTAATACAACCTTTATACATTGATCTTCGTGGTTATTAAAAATCTGGTATCCACGGCTAGCATCTGCTAAAGAGATTTTATGTGTGATAATCTCTTTAGGATTAAGCTTCTCTTCTTTTATCATTTGATAAAGTTCTGGCATCAGATGAATGACAGGAGCTTGCCCCATTTTAAGCTGAATGTTTCTTATCCAAAAAGAACCAAGTGGGAATGCGTTATAATTGCCTCCATATACGCCAGTCAATTGAACTGTTCCGAATTTCCTGACGGCCTTTGTAGCAATTTGGATGGGTCCCAAAGTGCCGCCTTGTAATTTAAGTTTCTGTTCAAGAAACTCTAGTGGCGATTTTTTTCCGTCCATACCCACGCAATCGATGACAACATCTGCACCACCATTTGTGATTTCTTTCAAATGCTCCCCCATATCAGGATACTTAGTAAATTCAAATGTTTCTACTTTGTTCATTTTTTTTGCGTGATCCATTCGGTAGTCCAAATAATCGATGGCAATTACTCTCTTCGCTCCCATCATCCAGGCAAATTTTTGTGCCATGAGCCCAACAGGTCCGCAACCAAGAACGATTACGGTATCTCCTTTTTTTACTCCGGAATGAAGTACACTCCAATAGGCAGTAGGTAATACGTCAGATAAAAAAAGCAGAGATTCATCTTCTAATTCACAATCTTTAGGTATAATAAATGGGGTGAAATTACCAAATGGCACTCTCAGATATTCTGCTTGTCCTCCAGGATAGTTACCGAATTTCTCTGTATAGCCAAAGTATCCACCTGAATCATAATGAGGGTTAGAGTTATCGCATTGGCTTTCCATTTGGTGTTCGCAGTAGAAACAATGGCCGCATGATACGTTAAAGGGGATGACAACCCGATCCCCTTTTTTCACCTTTGTCACATCTGGACCTACTTCTTCTACGATTCCCATCGGTTCGTGGCCAATGACATAGCCTTCAGGTAGTGGCATATTTCCTTGATATAAATGAAGGTCTGATCCGCAAATGGCTGTTGAAGTAATTTTTACTATAAGATCGTCTTTCTTCTCTATTTTTGGATCAGCTACCTTTGTTACTGCTACTCTTTTTGGTCCCTGGTATGTGACAGCTTTCATAGTGTTCACCTCAATGTGTTTTAATGCTTATTCTCTCAAAAGCATAGGCTATTATGCAAAAAAACGCCTTATTCGGCGTTTTTATTCGTTTTTGTTTTTTGTTTAGGATCATGATGTTTATACTCGATTAATTCAACTTTAGAACCTGCCACAGCTTGCTGGCTAAATATTTTGTTGTTATCAAGTGGTGTGACACCAAAGCTGATTTTATCAATACCAGTTGGTTCCGTTTGATCACCTTCGTAAGTATTGACGATGAAAGTTAATATATATGGGTGACTCAGTTTATTTTCTTCTTTAGATTGTTCAATTTTTACCATCGCATGAGGGTGCTGACTTCTTGTATGATATTGAACCTTCATTGAATCCTTTTTGTAATAGTTGCTGACGGCTTTATTAATTTCTTCATCAAATTGGTCGAACAAAAATTGGTTAAATGCCTCATGCATCCCGTGCATTTTATGGTTACGATGTTGATGATGGCCCTCGGCATTCGCTATAGGAGTCATGACACTAGTTGCAAGAAAAACAATGGACAGAAATGTTAGGATTTTTTTCATCATATTACCTCCTTTTTCTTAAAATTTGTATGTATATCCTTTTTTATACATATAATTTCCATAAAAAAAAGTATCCTCATTTTGTTGTGAGGATACTTTTTAGAAAAGCTTATGCTAATACATTTGTTAAAGGTGGTACGATTTGCTTCTTACGAGAAACAACGCCTTTTAGTAAAGCTTGATTATCAACTAAGATAACTTCGAATGCTTGTTCAACAGCTTTCGCTTGAGATCCAAGTGCAATGGCAATCGAGTCGTTGTTAAGAATGTCTGTTAAAACAAATAAAAATAAATCTAAATCTTTATCAGCAATAACGGTCGTCATCGCTGCTTCAATTTCGGTTTTACGTTTAAGCACATCATCTAAATCGACAGCGTTCACTTGAGCGATATAAGCTTTATGGTCACCTAATTGAAATTCTTTAGCATCAAGTGTGATCAATTGCTCCACAGAACTATCACTTAAATCTGCACCAGCTTTAAGCATTTCCAAACCATATACTTGTGGGTCGACACCAGCAATTTCAGCCAACTCTTGAGCGGCTTTTACATCTTGATCTGTGCATGTTGGTGATTTGAAAAGTAAAGAGTCAGAAATGATAGCTGAAAGCATCAAACCAGCAATTTCTTTTTTTATTTCTACACCATTCTCTTTATAGATTTTGTTTAAAATCGTTGCTGTACAGCCGACTGGCTCTGCACGATAGTAAAGTGGATCGCTTGTTTCAAAGTTGGCAATACGATGATGGTCAATGACTTCAAGAATTTGGACATCACGAATATCATCTGCACTTTGTTGAAATTCGTTATGGTCAACGAGGATGACTTCTTTTACATCGCTAGCTACTTTCTCCACATAACGAGGTGCTACTTGCTTGAAATAGTCTAATGCGTATTGTGTTTCACCGTTTATTTCGCCAAGGCGAATCGGTTCTGCATCCATGCCTAATTCTTTTTTGAGATCTGCATAAGCAATTGCAGAGCAAATTGTATCAGTATCTGGGTTTTTATGACCGAAAATATATACTTTTGACATCGTTCGTCTCCTTAAAGTAAAAGATTATTCATTGCTATTTTAACATAAATCTTAGCAGTAATCATGGCCAGAACACAATACATTCATGTTTAATTCATAGAAAAGAAATGGAAGGAAGAGAGGAAAAATCGTAGTAATAGCGAAATCCTTTACTGGTTAGTAAAAGAGGAGTAGACTCTTCGTAGTTAGAGAGAAATCGCCCCTTAAGGTGTTAAAATTGGAGAAGAGAACCACCGGAGTCGGAAAAGCAAAATGGATTGAGAGCGTGGCAAATAAAAAAATTGCGGCTCTGAGAAAAGCAACGTCACAAAAAAGGAAATCATTGGCCGAAGGAAGGGAGTCAAAATGAGACTGTCATAAAAAAAGAGAAATCCCCCTTCTTGAACAAAATAGAACTGAAGCAACAATAATACTGCTATCATCACAAAGGAGGCAATCACCATGGCAATTGCAATTATTTCAGATATTCATGGCAATTTAACAGCTTTAGAAGCGGTCCTACATCACATAAAAGAAAGAAATATAGATAAAATTTTTTGCTTAGGTGATTTAATTGGTAAGGGTCCGAGCGGTTTAGCGGTAGTACATAAAATAAGAGAATCATGTGAAGTGGTATTGCAAGGGAATTGGGATGATTTTATTACAAAGCCTATTGATAGTGAAGAAATCGCGTGGCATCAGAAGCAGCTTGAGGGAGAAGCTATGGACTATTTAAAGAGCTTACCCTTCCATTATGATTTTTATATGAGTGGAAAATATATACGACTTTATCATGCTTCTGCAAAAAGTGTTTATCATAGAATCATCCCCATGAAGGCCTCCGTCCAAGAGAAAAATGAGATGTTTGAAACAAGTGAGTGGATAAAGGCGCTTGAACAGGAGAGGAAACCTGATGTGATTGGATACGGAGATATTCATGCCGCGCTCATTGAGCCAATTCAACCGCAAAGAACATTATTTAATTGTGGCAGTGTAGGTAATTCATTAGATATTCCTCAGGCAACCTTTGCGATTATGCATGGGAATTATCAATCTAAACAAAAAGGTCCCTTCTCAATCGAAATAGTGAGAATTCCTTATGATATAGAAAAAGAAATAGATCTAGCTGAAAAAATGGGTATGCCAAATGTTGCCGCCTATGCTCTTGAACTACGTGAAGGGAGATATCGAGGAGCGCCAACAAAATAATGGAGGGGGAGATAACGTGGAATATCGGGGATCATCCGTTTATGAAAATGAGGTGTTTCTGCAAAATTATTTGAATAGAAGAATGCGTGAAGAAAGCCCCAATGAAATGATAGAGAAACCAGCTTTTTTAAAATTACTAGGAGATACGAGCAATAAAGATGTGCTGGAACTTGGGTGTGGTGCCGCCACTTTGGCTAAAGAGTTGGCACCATTTACTCGCTCCTATACAGGGGTGGATGGTTCTCAAAAAATGTTAGGATTGGCTATAAAAAACCTCGAAGGCATTCCTAATGTAACATTGACTCATGCTAGTTTAGAAACATATGACTTTAAAAATGAAACATATGATTGTATCTTTTCACAATTAACGCTTCACTATCTTGAAGATTTTAAACAAATTTGCGAGAATATTTATAACAGTTTGCGAACGGATGGGAAATATGTCTTTAGTGTGCAGCATCCGGTCCTTACAAGTGCTTTCATCAGCGGTGGAGGTAAGCGGGAAAATTGGCTAGTGGATGACTACTTTCTAATTGGTGAGCGGGTAGAGCCGTGGATTGATGAAAAAGTTGTGAAGTATCATCGGACGATCGAACAGTATTTTAAAATATTGCAAGATTCCCAATTTAATATTATGAAACTTAGTGAAGCTACACCAGATAAATCATACTTCCCTTCAGAAAAAGAGTGGAAAAGACGCCAAAGGATCCCATTATTCCTACTCTTCGCATGTGAAAAAAGGAGCCGCAAATGAGTTTAACAAAAGGAGATAGACAGATGAATATAGAGGTTCCAGCCGTTTTTCCTGTTTCATACCAATCATTAGAACAAGAAGCAAAAAAAATGATGTCTAAGGGAGCATATGGATACGTCCGCTCGGCAGCAAGTAATGAGGAAACATTACGAAAGAATACAGCAGCCTTCGAAAAATGGTCGATTCTGCCACGTATGCTAAGAAATGTAGCAGAAATAGATATGAGTGTGACATTGGGGGAGCATACTTATCCTTATCCCATTTTTATTGCCCCGGTCGGTATGCAGAAATTGACACATGAAGAAGGTGAGTTGGCTACTGCGAGAGCGGCGAAAACAATCGGAGTTCCTTTTATCCAGAGTACAGTCTCTAGTTACTCGATTGAGGAGGTCAAGGCAGCAACAGTGGATAGTCCAAAGTGGTTCCAGCTTTATTGGTCTAAGAATGAAGAGGTTTCATTCAGTATGGTAGAGAGAGCGGAAAGGGCAGGCTATGAAGCAATTGTCGTGACTGTAGATACAATCATGACAGGCTGGAGAGAAACGGATATCGCTACACAATTTTCTCCGCTAAAAGAGGGTTACGGTAAAGCAAATTACGAATCAGATCCAGTCTTTATGCATGCACTTGGTGAGAAAGCAGACCACGAATCTATTATTCAATCTGTATTAGATAATATTCATTATCCTGCAATGAATTGGTCGCATATTGAAGCATTAGCAAATAAAACGTCCTTACCTATTTATATTAAAGGTATCCTTCACCCGGAAGATGTACAATGTGCAATAGAGGCAGGCGCATCAGGGCTGATTGTATCTAATCATGGTGGCAGACAATTAGATGGAACAGTTGCTGCGATAGATGCATTGCCTGCCGTTGTCAAAGCAGCGAATCATAAAGTGCCAGTATTATTTGATAGTGGTATTCGCCGCGGGACGGATGTAGTAAAGGCATTGGCATTAGGCGCAGCAGCTGTATGTATTGGTCGACCGTTTGTATATGGTTTAGGTATTGACGGGCAGGCAGGAGTTGAAAAAGTATTGGAAAACTTAATAGAAGAAACGAGAATTACCATGTCCCTAGCTGGCATTGCAAGAGTGAGAGACTTAACTCAGTTAAAATTGATAAGAGAATAATTTTAACCGTGCAGACAACTCAAAGCCAGCTGATTGATATAACTTGATCGCCTGATGATTATCAAGTGATACACATAAGGTAATTTTATCTATGTTTTCATACTGGAAGAGTGTTTCGAGCGCAGCTTCAATGAGTTGTCGCCCTCTTCCTTTTTTTCTTGCTTTAGGAGAAACAGCAAGGAATTCAATCTGTCCTTCACCAAAGTGTGGTGAAGATTCGAGATACACATATCCCTGTAATTGCCCATTTTCAGTCAATAGAAGCAGTTTATGATGCTCATCCAACAGTTTTAGTATCTCTTCTCCTGACAAATAAGTTTGCGGAAAAGTTGCTTCATGCAGTAGCAGAAAATCGTTTCGATAGTGCTCATGATAGCTGTGACAAATATTTTGAAAGGACCCCCGCTTCGCTGCTAGTATGGCGTGATTTCCTTGGTGAGTAGCATGGATTGATTGTAAGAAATGTAGGGCACTATCATTCTTTTCGTTCACAAAAAATGATAATTGCTGTAATTTATTTTCATAGGAGTTTACAACTCGATTCCACAAATCTTTTTTTACCTCATGATTCTTGGCAAATGGACCCCATACTTCTGCACTCCCGTCAGATTCATTAATATCTAATCCTATGGCAGCTTCAATTTCACCATCATATTCATAAGTGATAAAGTGAGGCTTTATTTCCTGTAAGTCATGCAGAATTTCCTCTTCTTTTTCTCCGCAATAGCCTATATGATGCTTGTCTATTTGATTTAAATCAGCGATGAATTTGGCTAACTGTTTAGTCATTACAAACCTCCTTAAGCTTGTTTAGGTGGCAGACGGTCATCTTTAATTTTCTTATCATTGATTTTAGGTTCCTGCTGTAGTAAATGATTGCGAATATTTGAACGGTGTAAATAAATGAGCAACAATAAGAATAGGAAGAAAATCCATTCATTTTTTTGCACCGGCGAAAGCATCGCGTATAAGAAAAGAGCTATTCCAACTGAAATGGAACCATAGTAAAGATATTTTGTGATAGAAACTACGGCAACAAAGGTGATATAGGCAATGAGAAATAACCAGATATTTGCGATTAATAGCACGCCAGCAGTTGTAGCGATGGCTTTTCCTCCACGAAATCCAGCGAAAATAGGGAAGCAATGCCCAACAACTGCAAACAAACCAATAATCAATGGATCATCACCTGTTTGAAGTAAAAGGGGGAGTGAAGCAGCAAGTGCTCCTTTACCTATATCAATAATTAAAACAGTAACCCCTGCTCTTTTTCCTAAAACCCGAAGTGTATTCGTTGCCCCGGGATTGTTGCTACCATGTTCACGAATATCGATGCCAAAAAATAGTTTACCTACAAGTAAGGCGGTAGGTATTGAGCCAATGAGATAAGATAGTAATAAAATAAATAAGTCCATAACTAATCTCCTTATCAAGAAAATTCTAACATTACTAATTTTACCATATTAGTCTATGCGAAAATATCTTATAAAATAATAAATAAATACTAAAATCATGTCTAGAGTTAAATGGCAGTGTAAGAGATTTTCGGAACTACTAGGAAACCAATCCTCTCTCAAAAAGATTATCTCAATAAAGTTATTCAATCGATTGCTCAGTTAGAAAGTCACCAAAAGCCTAATTCCAGCCCTGATTTGTAAATCAGCCTAGTTCAAGTGATGTAATTTTTCTAACTTTTAGGAAGAAATCCATACGGCTATGGCTAGTTGCGATGCCTCTTTTTAAAGTTCCTATCTATGGTGGGGGAGTAATAAGCAAGGAAAGGTGGAGATGAGCAATGTAAAAAGGAAATATCGAAGTTAATAGGAAGTGGGAAAAGGTATTAGCAACGCAAAAGGAAATATCGATGCTCATAAGAAGATGGAAAAAGAAGTGAGCAACGTAAAGAGGAATATCAATGCTAATAAGCAGTGGGAAAAAGAAGTGAGCAACGTAAAAGAAGTAAACGTTGCTAATAAGAAAGGAAGGTAGAATATGAGCAACGCAAAAAGGAAAATCGAAGCTAATGGGAAGTGGGAAAAAATATAAGCAACGCAAAAGGCAATATCGATGCTCATAAGAAGATGGAAAAAGATATAAGCAATGCAAAGAGGAACATCAATGCTAATAAGCAGTGGGAAAAAGAAATGAGCAATGTAAAAGAAGTAAACGTTGCTAATAAGAAAGGAAGGTAGAATATGAGCAACGCAAAAAGGAAAATCGAAGCTAATAGGAAGTCGGGAAAAGATATAAGCAACGCAAAAAGGAAAATCGAAGCTAATAGGAAGTCGGGAAAAGATATAAGCAATGTAAAAAGCAAAATCGAAGCTAATGGGAAGTGGGGAAAAAATATAAGCAACGCAAAAGGAAATATCGATGCTCACAAGAAGATGGAAAAAGATTTAAGCAACGCAAAGAGGAATATCAATGCTAATAAGCAGTGTGAAAAAGAAATGAGCAATGTAAAAGAAGTAAAACGTTGCTAATAAGAAAGGAAGGTAGAATATGAGCAACGCAAAAAGGAAAATCGAAGCTAATGGGAAGTGGGGAAAAAATATAAGCAACGCAAAAGGAAATATCGATGCTCATAAGAAGATGGAAAAAGAAGTGAGCAACGTAAAGAGGAATATCAATGTTAATAAGCAGTGGGAAAAAGAAATGAGCAACGTAAAAGAAGTAAACGTTGCTAATAAGAAAGGAAGGTAGAATATAAGCAACGCAAAAAGGAAAATCGAAGCTAATGGGAAGTGGGGAAAAAATATAAGCAACGCAAAAGGAAATATCGATGCTCATAAGAAGATGGAAAAAGATATAAGCAACGCAAAGAGGAACATCAATGCTAATAAGCAGTGGGAAAAAGAAATGAGCAACGTAAAAGAAGTAACGTTGCTAATAAGAAAGGAAGGTAGAATATAAGCAACGCAAAAAGGAAAATCGAAGCTAATTGGAAGTGGGAAAAAGATATAAGCAACGCAAAAGGAAAAATCGATGCTCATAAGAAGATGAAAAAAGATATACGCAACACAAAAGGAAAAATCAAAGCTTATAAGCAGTCAAGAAAAGATATAAGCAACGCAAAAAAGGATTAACACACCAATAGACTCAAAAAAAAGAAACACAATCAACACAAAGTGGGAAAACTCAACAAAGAACTAAAAGCTCCCCATCCCCATACTAAAAATCCCCTTGCCACACAAACAGCAAAAACATTTCCCCCGTGTGATCCACATACTTTTATAAAACGATTATTCAATCATCTCCACTAGCCCAATCAATTCAATCATCTGATAGACATAATAAAAGGAACAACTCCCCATGTTGGAGAGCGTTCCTAACTACTTCTTTACACATAAACACTGTCACATGTGTTAGCGATGGGCTCGTAATAGCAGTGGTTTTTAAATTGGCCGGAAAAAGGTTGGTTGTACCAAGTAGGCGGGCAAGGGGCATATGGATTGAAATACCAGAGTGCATATTTAGCAGGGTGCTCACGCCAATATTTCAAATTTTTCTCGGCGAGTCTTTTTTCTGTGCTCCTTGCTCTGTTGTAAAAGAGGTTCCCTTTCTGTACGGCTTCGAATGAATAATTACCGCCTTGCACATGATAAATGACATCCTCGATTGTTCGAACATCCTTAAAGTCAAGACAGTCAGCGATTGCACGATTAACGATTACATTGCCTACGTATAACATTCCTTGCTTTCCTTCACCCTCAGCTTCGGCTCTCATCATCCTTGCCATTAAATCCACGTCGGAACTTGTATAAGCTACTCTCATGATGTTCTCACCCCATAGTTAAGAATATGAAGATAAAGTCATATTCATGATTGAAAATGTCTAGAACCCCGTATTTTGCAAAATATAAGTATAGTCAAGCAGGCTAATTTTTGCTTGAATAAAGCTAGTGAAAAAAATTTTATCTTTTGTGTAGGGGAACGATGACTGTTTAACGTCTATTATGATGGAAGCTAAAAAAGAAAGGGGGAGAGTGACATTAGCGACCAAGTTCTTATCCAAAAAATATTAGATGGAAACGATCATGCCTTCCGATTGCTTGTCGAAAAATACCGCAACGAACTTTTTAAAGTGACGTTTGCGGTATTGCGTGATCGGAATGCTGCTGAAGATGCCGCACAAGAAGTGTTTTTGAAAATCTATCACTCTCTCCCCCAATATGAGGATCAAGGTTTTAAAACATGGATGAAACGAATCGCCGTCAATCACGCGATTGATATGAAAAGAAAGAAAGAACGACAGCGTGAAGACATCATGGAAGTGATTGATTTTGATATGAGGGAATCTTCACATGGTAATATTGAAGCAAAGTTCCTGAGGAAAGAAACGGTAGAGTTAGTCAGACAACGGATTCATCAATTGCCAGAAGGCTATCGTCATGTCATTTATGATTTTTATATAAACGAAAAAACTTATCAACAAATGGCAGATGAGCAAAATGTGCAAGTGAAGACCATTGAAACAAAATTATACCGGGCACGTCAATGGATGAAAAAGCATTGGAAGGAGGACGATTTTTCATGAAACATTACAGTTATGAACAATGGACGAAATATGTGAAGAATGAATTAGATGGTGAAGATAGAATTCTTTATGAGGACCACCTCTATACCTGCGATCAATGCTTGGAGGTCTATCTGACGGTAATTGAAGCAGAGGAACTTCCAGATATTATAGATGGAACAGCTTTTACCGACAACATTATGGCTCAATTGCCAATTGAAAATAATATACAAGATACAAACAATGAAACATTCCCTCGTAAAGCCACAGCGTTCTATAAGAAAACGATTTTTCATTATGGGGTAGCGGCAGCGATGACTTTATTACTTATGTCAACGGGGTTTTTCCAAACGCTCACACAATACGCTGGAGATGTGGAGAGTAAACAGTTTAAAGAGGATAAAGCCTCTATAACAGAAGGAATTATGGATAAAACATTTGCTTGGATGGATACAAAGAAGGAGGAGGATAAAAAATGAAAAACCCTTTATTGGCATTTTTATTAGGTTTTTTCCCTGGAGGAGGTCTTTTATATTTAGGCGTCTTCCTCCGCGGAATGACCTATTTAATAGGTGAATTTACCCTCATTGCCTTTACATTTTACGTGCTTTCAGTTGGGGTAGGAGGCGAAATTATACTTGTTATTTTTGCTGGTGTGATTCTTTATATTATCAATCTCGTCGATACAGCTATTATGGCTTCAAAGTTGCTAAAGAATAAACAGGACCCGTCCTCTAAAGTCGCAGAGGAACTTGATTATGAACGGTTCCGTACCATTCTTTTATCTTTTATTCCAGGCGTTGGGCATTTTCATTTAGGATTAATGAATAGAGGGATTACCTTATTAACGGCTTCACTGGGTTTCTGTATTATGGTTTTGTTTGTCGCTTTTTTAACCGATCGTGGAGAATTTATGGTCTTTCTTTTACTATTCCCAGTGATTTGGGTGTACAGTTTCTTTGATGCGATTCAACAATTGAATAAAAAGCAAAAAGGGGAAGAGCTCGTAGACAGAACTTTATTAGACGATATTGAAAGAGGAAGAGAAGAGGGGCGTAAAAGCAAAGGGCTTGCTACTTTCTTATCTATTTTCCCGGGGGCAGGTCATTTGTATTTAGGACTGCAGCGAAGAGGGATTCAATTAATGGCTGCATTTCTTTTCTCTATCTATATTTTGGACGTTCTACGTTTAGGTATTTTCCTGTTTCTCATACCAATCATATGGTTCTATAGTTTTTTCGACGGTTTACAAAAATCCTCTCGCTATGGAGAAGAAGAGTTAGAAGATGTACCGATTGTTTCTTATTTTGAAAATCATCAAAAATGGTTAGGAATAGGGTTGGTTGTAGTTGGTTTGTATTATATGACTACAAATGTCTTATTGCCGGCATTTGCACCAAGTATTATTGAATTGTTGAATATTGACGTCTGGTACTGGTTTAATCGTTATTTCCAAACAGCCATTGTCTGTATCGTTTTAATTGGTGGCGGGTTAAAGCTCTTATCTGGAACAAAAGAAAAGAAAAAAATGAAGAAGGGGTGAAGAAAAAATGAGGACATGGAGAGTAGGAACTTTTTCAATGGGAGCATCACTTTTATTTTTGGGTGTGTATTTGCTTCTTTCACAAATCCTTAAGCTGGATGTCTCGCGTATACTTATTTCATGGTGGCCGATTATTTTTATTATTTTAGGCGGCGAAATCTTGCTATATTTATTTTTCTCAAAACAAGAAAAGCCTTACTTGAAGTATGATATCTTTAGCATTTTATTTGTGGGTGTGTTAGGAACAATTGGTATTACCATTGCCCTTCTTAGTATGACAGGTATTGTTGATAAAGTGAGTGCCAATATGGACCTTGAACATAGAACAGGTGATTTACCAACATTCGATTTTGCTATGAATAATGATGTGAAAAGAGTCGTTGTTGATTCAGGCTCAACTGGTATAAGTGTGGAAGGATCGACAGGAAAGGAACTGTCTGTATTTGGTACGTACACTGCCACCCAATTAGAGAAAAAACCATTAATTACGGATGTTGAAGATTATATGACAACTACTGTAAAGGGAGATACCTTATACATTGCATTTAAGGAGCTACCACGTGAGTCAATCGCAATGTTTCAAAATTATAGTACCTTGGATCCGACACTTGTGATTCCACAAGATATAACACTAGAAATCGACGGGAATTATAACGAAATTTCGATGAAGCCTCGTCAACTAACAGCGGATTGGGACGTAAATAACAGTTCTGCAGTGAATGTGTACATGAGTAAAAATAGTAATGCCCAGCTTGTTGTATCAGATGTTGGAGACCTTAACTCTGAAAAAGAACCAAATGAGATGGTTCTTGCAGAGAAACAGGATGAATATGATGAACAACAAAGAGTGGAAGAAGCCATTCTTAAATATGGCGATGGTAAATATACCATTTCAATCAATAATAGTGATTACTTGCAAATAAAAGATAAAGAGTGATTTGAGGAGAAGCCGGCTTATAGTCGGTTTTTTTTGTTTTTTAAAACATTAAAATGATGTTAAAATAAATGATTAAAAGCGTAGTTAGGAGAACAATTGATGGCGACGATGGAATGGAAAAGACTAGAAGGGGTATATAACTTCAGAGATATCGGTGGACTTGTTACGAGCAACGGATTACGGATGAAATCAGGTCTGCTTTACCGATCAGATGAACTGTCTCGTTTGACTGAAGCGGATATGCACCTTTTTCGAAAGTTAAATATAAAAACAATTTGTGACTTAAGAACTGTGTCAGAAGGAGAGTCAAAGCGAGCGAAAATTCATGAAGAACAACATCTCTCAGTAGTGAAAATCCCTATTCAAGACCCTAGTTGGGAATTGACGCGAAAAGGAATGCTAAAATTTTTACTAACCGGTGCGAGGCATATGAATTTTGAAGAGTTGATGCTTAAAATGTATCAGCATATGGCGTTTGGTTGTCAAAGGGAAATTAAACAAATCTTTGACCTCATAGTTGAAAAAGAGCACGCGCCACTGCTTATTCATTGTACAGGAGGGAAAGACCGGACTGGTTTTATGTCATCGTTAATTCAATTAACAGCAGATGTGCCATACGATAGAGTAATGAAAGAATACCTCTACTCCAATGATTTGATTGAGCCCAGAATGAAGAAAACCGCAAAGGCACTAAAGATAGCTAGCCTTTTCCGTTTGAAGGAAACAGATATTCAACCAGTGCTTGAAGTACGAGAAGCCTATCTTGAACAAGCCTATAAAGCTATATTTTCTAAATATGATACAATCGAGGACTATCTTATGAAGGAATGCTCAGTTGAGAGCGAAGTTATTGAGAAATTAAGAAGAAGGTTGTTGGATTGATTAGATTACACGGAGAATAATGGAAAATGCCTTTTAGGGGTGAAAAACTTTTCCTTTTCTCCGTTCTATGTAGTTTTGCTTACACTCTTTGTAAAAAATTATAAGTAAATAAGACTGAATATTTTTACTTTAAAAATATATCTTCTACACAACCTTTTTATATTCTCTTCAAGTTCCTCCTATATCATTTGATTCGAAAGATAAAATAAAGGAGTTGGGGAATTTGAAGAAGGTATTACTTTTTTGTTTATTAGCGACAGTGGTTTTTGTGACTTTGCCTTTTGGTGAGGCTGAGGCAAGTAGGAAAGAAAAAGAAATTGCGAATGTGGCGCATCGGGGGGCTTCGGGCTATGCACCAGAAAATACGATCGCAGCATTTGATTTAGCTGTTGCGATGGGTGCAGATTATATTGAGATTGATGTGCAAAGAAGTAAGGATGGCAAGTTAGTCATTTTACATGATACGACAGTCGACCGCACAACTGATGGAACTGGCAAAGTAGGTGACCTCGATTTTAAGGATTTAAGACAACTAGATGCTGGTAGCTGGAAAGGTGAGGAATTTGCAGGAGAAAAAATTCCTAGTTTCGATGAAGTCCTCGATCGTTATAAAGGAAAAATCGGTATTCTCATTGAACTGAAAGCGCCCGAGTTATATCCTGGTATCGAGAAGCAAATGACGAAAGCATTAAAGAAACGGAAGATGGATAAACCGAAAAGAGAAGAAATTATTGTCCAATCCTTTAACTTCGAATCCATGAAACTGGCAAATAAATTATTACCAAGAATGCCCATTGGCGTATTAACTTCATCTTCAAACGATGTCAGTGATGAAGCGCTTAAAGCCTTTCGAAAATATGCCGATTATTTTAATCCGAGTATCGGTCTCGTGAATGAAGAACTCGTCAAAAAGGTGAGAAAAAACAAAATGAAAATCCAGTCCTGGACTGTTCGTACACCTGAAGCAGCACAATTCTTAAAAGAAATGAAAGTGGATGGCATTATTTCTGATTATCCGGATTATGTATATTAAATAGTGGGGCAAGGGCGTTTTCAAAACGTCTTTGTCTTTTTTTTTATTTCCATAAAAGTAATTTATAGTAAAAATATTTAATGTTAAAGTATACTTGTACAAAGTCAAGGATGAAAGGTGTGATAAGGAATGCTCGCAAATGAACATTTATATTTAAGAAAGATGACTGTTGATGATATACCCATTTATCATAAATGGCGAAATGATTTAGATGTGATGACTTATACAAGTATGGATTTAGATAGATATACATATGAAGAAACAAAGGATTTCGTCGAGACAGTCATTCTAGGGGCAACTGATTCTAAATGCTACATCATTGAGGAAAAAAGTCATCAACGTCCAATCGGCATTATTTCATTAGTGAATATGGACATGAAAAATCGCAATGCTGAACTGATTATCGATATTGGTGAAAAAAATGAATGGGGTAAAGGTATGGGTACTACCGCTGTTCAATGCATTTTAGATTACGCTTTTATGGAGTTAAATCTTCACCGCCTGTCATTGAAGGTGTTTTCATTAAATACAAGAGCACAGCATGTTTACGAAAAATTAGGGTTTATCGAAGAAGGTCGTGTAAGGCAATGTCTATTTAGAGAAGGCAAATGGTTTGATATGATCCATATGGGTCTATTACAAGAAGAATATATGAATAGGAGGAAATGATGAACATACGGTCGTACAATCATAAAGACAAACAACACATTCTACAATTATCAGCTCGACTGAGTGATATTCCTTTTCTTGAACACCGTCATCCTGAACAGATGCAGCAAAAACAATTGGAAATGGCACAAGCCTCAATTGATGAGAATAGTGATAATATATTTGTCGCAGACGAGGAAGGTGTGTTTTTAGGATATATTGAATGTAGGATAGAAGAGGATTATTTTTCAAAAGAAAAGCAAGTGTATATATCTGCTATTGTGGTCACTGCTGAAGGTGAGGGGAAAGGAGTTGGTAGGCAGTTGATGCGTTTTGCAGAAACTTGGGCAAAAGAAAAAGGAATCAAAGTCCTCGTTCTAGAAGTGTTTTCCGAGAATCAACGTGCCGTCCAATTTTACGAACATATCGGATATTCGCAAGAGATCGTGAAGATGACAAAAGTAATCGGGGGTTAATAAAGTGAAAGAAATTTATATCGTCAGACATTGCCAAGCAACTGGGCAGTCACCAGATGCTGAACTAACCATAACGGGCCAGCAACAAGCAGAAGAGTTAAAGGTGTTCTTTCATGACAGGCAAATTGATCGTATCCTCTCTAGTCCATTTTTACGTGCTAAACAAACGATCGAACCGTTAGCTGAAAAAATTGGCATAACTGTGGAAGTGGATGAACGTTTATCCGAACGTGTGCTGAGTACAACAAGCTTAGAAGATTGGCAAGATAAGTTAAAGGCCACTTTCGATGATCTAGATTTATATTTTCCTGGTGGTGAATCAAGCAGACAAGCAATGGACAGAATCTCTCAAGTCATAGAGGAAATAAGAAGCAGTGAGGCTGAGCATGCAATCATCGTTGCCCATGGAAATATTATTTCCTTACTACTAAAAAAGTATCAAGTGTCATTTGGGTTTGACGAATGGCAAGCATTAACAAATCCTGATGTCTATAGATTAAGAGAAACACCAGATGGATTTAGTGTAGAGCGGATATGGGTAAGGTGATTTTAAGGATTTGTTACTTAAGTATCAGCGCCGTTATTGGCGAGCGGAAGATTATTATTCGACAACTGAGAAACCGCTTGAAGTTTCTTCTCAAGTGGTGTTAGAGAATTGAAAATCAAGAAGGTGCAGAATGGATATTCCTTTAGGAGACGGGAAGGCGATTGTTTTACCTCCAATACCGTATACCATTGCAATAATTATAATTATTTTTTTATTAGTACGTTGGGCAAAAAAACTTGAAACGAAAAAAATTAGGATTTTATTTTATTTTTTAATCAGTACTTATGTGCTCCCGGTTTATACAAGTTCTAGTGAAGAGGGATATTTTCAACTTTTCATACCAATCGGTTTTATCTTTATTCTTCTTCATTTAAAAACATCAAAAAAGTACCATCATTCAAAGTTAAAAGCCAGTATACTAGGATTCAGTTTAGCAGTGTATCAAATAGTGCTTCCATATATATAGCTCTTTATTTACTCCTAAAGAAGGTTACTCTTTATCAGCAAAGAATAACCTTCTCCCTCATTTATTCCTCAGAAAAAACAAATCTTTCTTTCAGTGGGCGTCCTTCATTGCCTTTTTCTGTCCAGATGATTTCAATTTCAAGTTCTGTTGCTTTTTCAGCTAGGATAAAGTTTGTGAAATTGTATGGGGAGCCATTATTTAATTGTGCGGCAAGCGTATACTTTTGATCTTCTGAAATTTGCCTGCAATCCAGTGCTTCCGGACAACCGTGTAGTGCATACTTTGTTGTTGATTTTGGTTCATTTCGGTACATTGAAATTTCAGCAGTCATGAGGTTGTTCTCTCCCATGTTTTCAACTTTCAAAGACCGTGTATCATAATGACCGACCTTGGATTGCTGTTTTACTTGCTTACCGACGCCTTCACTTATTTCCACTGACCAATGTTGTGATGATTGCTCGACAGGTAAGGTGTCGAAGGTAAGGGCACTAACATTTGATACAAGACCAAGATAGATGAAAATGAAAAGTAATATGACTATTCTTCTTTTTTTACGCATATTGAACAGCTCCTTTTGTAATAAGATTCTTTTTATTATGTCGTTAGATGAAAGGAATATTCTTCTAAAAAGTAGAAATATAGAGTTGAATAAAAGAAGGAGTATGACTGATGGAATTGTCAGGTTGAATGAAGTGGCGCAAGGACGGGAGCTTTTTGTTAATCAAGCAATTGCATTCTTCGTTAGAAGACCTTATTTGTTATTGTGGCGGCAAGCATGTGTATATGTCAGAATTCGTCACGGATGCAACTGTTCGTTCAAAAGGATAGGGAGGAAAGCTAATTCAATTGGTGAAACTTGGAGCAGACTATATTTATCTTTAATCAGCCTTGTCACGAAAACAGCTCATCGTTTTTATGAAGAAAAACTGGACTTTCCTAAATGCTCTATTCTTTCGGAAAAGAATGATAAAGGAGGTAAACTATGATTATAGGAATTCATCATGTACAATTAACGATTCCAAAAGGGGTAGAAGAAGAAGGCAAGCGGTTTTATTGCGAAGTTCTGCAATTAAAGGAAATTGAAAAACCAGCTTCATTGAAAGGGAGAGGTGGTTTTTGGTTACAGGTAGGCGACCGTGCTGTCCATGTTGGCACGGAGAATGGATTCGATAGAACGACTACAAAGGCACATATTGCTTATGAAGTAGATAATCTATCCTTTTGGAAGGAAGTGTTATCGCAGCAAAACATTAGTTTAATAGAGGGTGTCCCTATTCCAGGTTTTGACCGTTTTGAATTTAGAGATCCGTTCGGCAATCGTGTAGAAATGATTGAAGAGATTAGTAAATGAAGACGTTGATGACTGAGAGATGTGTATTAACTCCGCTCTCTATGAAGCATCTTCCCACAATGGTGAAATTGTATCGGAATGCTGAGGTCCGCAAGTATCTTGGTGGGATAAGAACAATTGAAGAAGTAAAGGAGCAAATGGAGAATATGTTAATGAACTTATCTTGGAAGTATTGGATCGTATTAGATAAGCATACACATCATCACTTAGGATTCATCGCCCTTACCCCCCACCATTGTGAGGCAGATATAGAAATTTCTTATCAATTTTTTCCCGATAGTTGGGGGAAAGGGTATGCAAGTGAAACCGTTCATGAAGTGTTGGTGTATGCCTTTTCTAAACTAAACGAGCAAAAGGTTGTCGCTGAAACACAAGTAGCTAACGAGCGTTCGTGTCAACTTTTAGAAAAACTTGGGTTCATTATTGATTGTTATATTTATCGTTTTGGAGCAAAACAAGTGATTTATAGATTAGAGAAAAATGCTTAAGCTGTATGATGTTTGCTAGAAACACGAGTGCTTTTTAAGAAGGAACCAATCGCTAAAAAGAGTATGAGCCCACCAATATAAAGATAGATGTTCCTAGTTGGTAATGGCAAAGAGGCAAATAAAATCCCTAAAGGCATCGTTACTCTTAAAAAAAGGAGACGGATGGCACTTAATTCTGCTAATTGATCCCTCGGAGCTACTCTCTGGAATTTTGCTACACTCTGTGCGTTAAATAATGGGAATAATAACCCCCCGAGTAGCTCGCAAGCCCATGCAAGGGTTATGGATGGTGTAAGAGACAAAAGCATAAAAGAGAGTCCGCCTCCAAACAAACCGAGGTATAGCGTTACATCGTTCTTAGGCAACTTCGCTAACAAAAACGTACCTAGTACATAACCAAATGGAAAAGCAGCGGCAAATAGAGCATACTCCCAGGAAGTGCCGCTTAATTCTTCACGAAAAAATGGGATTTTTATCACCATTGTTGCTCCTACTGCAAACTGTACCGCTGAAGCGAGAAGGGTTAACTTCCATAAAGAAGGATAGGAAAAGAAGGTTTGATACCCTCCTATGATTGCTTGGCGCCAACTTTTTTTATTTTTGTTGACTGACGAACTTGCTGTTGAGTATGGCAATTGGTGAAGTGAAAAAGCACTAAGAAGAAAGAGCAATGTTGTGAGTAGATAAAGAAAGTGTAAAGGTAAGAAGAGTAATAAGACAGAAGCCATTCCTGGTGCGATAAAGCTCATTAATCTTATCGTTGCATCGATTGAACTATTGGCTGAGACAAGCTTGTTATCTTCACAATATACTGGGATTAATGAGAATGAAATACTAGCATAAATTGGTTGCAATATACCGATTGTACATTGCAGAATCACGAGCACTACTATGGTTATATCGTTTATGCCTACTATGCTCCCTAACAGAGGTAAAAGATAGACAGCTGAGCGGAAGAGTTGGGTATTAAATAACACTTTCTCTTTATTGATATTGTTCAAAAAGGGGGCACTTAAGCTTTGAACAAATAGTGATGGCAGGAAGTAACAAAGCCACATGGTTGCCATCCATTCCTTTGAACCCGTCAGTTCATATAGTAGTAAGCCATTTATAATCCTCCCGATAGCACCACCAAATTCAGAAATTAAATTTCCCAACCATAGTATTTTAAATGACCGCGTATGTAACATGAATTGGCTCCTTTCCTATAATGGATAAATAGATTGTCTATATTCTATATTTTTAGAATTATTTATTCAATATATTTCGAATAAAAAGAAAAGGAATTTGTTTCTCCTTGATAGAATATTTTTAAAAAGAGAATGTATAATTTAACCTTTAATGAGAGGCTTTAACTATATGAATGATCCTTGTGAAAAGGTGGACATAGATAGAGTTAGATATGGAAAGCGAAGTGAAAAGGATGGAAATTAACTTAATCAGACATGGCGCCTCCATTCATAAAGAGAATAAACGAATAGATGGAGCTGGGTATCGTTCGTGGATAGAAGTTTATGATGAATCCGGAGTCGAACCAATGGAACGCTATCCAGCATGGACTATCGAAAAAATCAAAAAAGCACATACATTGCTGACGAGTGATTTGTTACGGGCGAAGGCGACTCTTCATCATTTAGCTGTCAATCAAAATTATGCGGCTCATGCTCTTTTTCGGGAGGCCGAGCTTCCTCATGTTTCCTTAGGTAAGTTTATAAGGCTAAAACCAAATCAATGGACACTCTTTTTAAGAATTGCATGGTTTTTAGGTGCCAAGCATGGGTGCGAGTCTTATCGTGAAGCTAAAGAGAGAGCAATTGCCGCGGCTGATTTTCTCATAAAGGAAGCGCGAGAAAATGGATCGGTCTGTTTAGTCGGACATGGGGTTTTCAATCGCCTCATTGCTAAAGAGTTAGAAAAACGACAATGGCAAGGAACGATTCATCATACACATTGGAGCTGTAGTACTTATATTTTGCCAAAGGGGGGCCCAAGTGAAGGTTAAATATAGTTTGTTCATTTTAATGATTGTTTCACTTTTCGGATGCACAAAGGAACCCACTTTTGAAGAATTTAAGGAAGAAATGTTAGCTGAACAATCGTCCTATCTAACTCATGTAGTGGCATATGAAGAAGCAAAGGAAGATAATCAAGCAGAAGAGATGTTAAAGGAACTAGAAATTTTATATGAAGAGGCAACGAAACTAGCAAGTTTATACAACCAATATCCGCCACCTGAAAATCTATCTGAAAGTATGTTATCCGTATTTGAAGGGGCGAGTGCCGATCTCTCTACAGCTTTCTCATTAAAGGCTGAGGTACATCAATTAGAGAAAGAAGCTTTAGAATCGGGATTAGATCAACAGGATGACATCAATCGTTTAAAGACGGAAGCCAATGAGTTTGAACAATCAGGATTGAAAAAGCTTGATCGCATCGCAAGTTCATAATGGTAAAATTCATATAGTTTTCAAAATTATGTTATAATTAGAGTATCCAATTTGAATGAGAGGTGGCAATATGTTTCGACGAAAGTTGATTGCAGCTTCCATTACAAGCGTGCTTTACCCACTGACCTTAAATCCTCATTTCATAGAGTTAGAATACCTTGGTCTTGTCATGGTGTATAGTCTTCCAGTTATTTATATCTATGGAATAGCGACTTCCCTCGTTAGTGATTGGCTTGCCAGTTTACTTGCTAAGAAAAAAAATAAGTTAGTTATCTTCCTTACCTTTCTCTTCCATACTATATTTGGCCTCGTTCTCCTACAAATTAGTTTAATTGCCGCTTGGTTGTTTTTTATTATCGATCGTTTGTTAAACAGGAAACAGGAAAACTATCAAACGAAGACAGCACTTTTAAGTTTTCTTTTACCGATATGCTTTTTTATATTCTTTCTAGTGTTAATCAGTATTTAATGAAAGGGGAGGTTAAATGAACGCTCAACCACAGGAACAGCAGGTAGTTACCTATGTGGAAAAACGAGAAATAACAATAAGGTCTGTTTTAAATATTTACGGTTTTTTCGCCATTTTAGGGTTTCTCTTTGGGATTTTCACCACCCCACTTTCCTTGAATGAACAATTACAGTTTGTTTATCATACTGACTATTTATTAAAAGGAGAGAAGCTCATTAGCCTCCTTCTTTTCTTATCAGTAAGTGCGCTCATTTATTTTCCAGTTCTGAATATGTTATACAAGCAATTAAATAAACGAGAAGAAACTAGTGTCTAATCTTATTTGGGTTGGGTATGGTCACTATGCTCCCTCTCATCTTTATCTCTATTCTCCATCGTTTCTTGCTGCTTATCAGTGTAAGCTCTTTGCTCATTGCTTTGTTTATTTTTTTGTCTTAAATAATCGGAGCGCTCCCCGTAATAGATGAGGTCAAAAATCGCCCGACCGTTAGTAGGTTGCCCATCTGGCAAATAAACAGGGACAATATCAAAAAATACATAATAAAAGCAATAAAAGATAAATGTTTGCCAGAAAATATTATTTGGTAATATCCCTTCTAATACAAGCGAATTAGCAATAATCGCGCAACCACCTGTCGTTAAAATAGGAGAAGCATAAATGAACCCGTGCCAAAAGCGTCCGCTCGGATTTAATTCTTCATACTCCATCCAGCTATTCATAAAGAAGTATCTTCTCACCTCGATAGTAGGTACTTTAAATAATACTGGCCCACTGCCAATCACTAACTTCTTTTCTTTGCTACCTAAAATGGTCGCTGCTAGGTAATACCCAAACTCTCGAACGATTGTTGTTAATGGCAAAATGATGATAGCAAATAATAAAAGTCTAAGCCAATCAAAAAGATCAAACACGATAGTCACACTCCCTAGCAAGAATATATAGTTTCTATTTAGTCTCATTTCTGATGAAATAAACTTTTTAATATACATTTTTGAAAAATAGATAAAAGGTAGGAGGTAAAGCTTTTCTATGGAGATCACGCTCGCTTTTTTACTTTGTAGTGTTTTAGTGGTAATTGGTTTGGTGATTAAACGTAAGGGGAGTGTCGGTTTTATCGCTGGTTATAAAGAGGGAAGAATAAGGAATGAAAAGAAGCTAGCCAATCGAATAGGGTTGACTGTTATTTTGTTTGCAGTGGAATGCTTTTTACTTATTTTGATTCACTTGTTACTTTTTCCACTAAATGGTTTATATATTGGGATATTGGCGGTTGTTCATTTATTTGTTGTCTTTGCTTTGTTTGTTCATGCGGTTATGGTTTAAAACCATTATTGAATTTTGGTATATATCATGCATCTTATTACAGATGAAAAAGAAGAAAACTTCCCTTAAGATTAGTGGGAAGTTTTCATTGCCATCATTTACGTTTGCTTCACATTTCCTTTAACAAAAACCTGTTGATTAACCTTTATCAAGACACTAATCACTGCCATTAAAGCGGCAGAGATGAGAAAAACAAGCTGCGCATTAAACGTTTCAGCGAGCCACCCCATTAGCAAAGCGGAAATGGCGAAAATACCTGTGCCCAATGCGCCTAGTGCGGCATAGACCTTTGATAACTGTGTAAGTGACACACTCGTTTGAATCATTGTATGTTGCGGTATGCCTTTTATTTGTATAGAAGCACCAAATGAAAAGGCAAGGATAAGTGCAAGAATGGGTATCGTATTTAAAGCGAATAAGAAAGTACTAAAAAACGCTGCGATGCTCCCTAACAGGAACACCTTTCGTATCTTGTTTTCTACTAATTTTGCATACTTCATACAATAAAGACTGCCGAGAATGAGCCCAAGGAAGAAAGCGCCATTTATCCAGCCCCACCATTGATGGTCGGCTTGTAGCCTTTCATTCACATAAACATAGAGAATAGCAGCGAGCCATACTGTAGCTGCGATAGAGTCAAGCCCTTCAATATAGGCCATTTTTCGCAATATCGGTGTTCGGTACAGGATGTTCCAGCCTTCTTTCATTTCGGCAAGCGGAGACGGCTGTTTTTCGTTTGATCCTTGTATGTTGTTTAAGAAAGAAAGTAAACAACTAGATAAGAAGAATAAACCAATCACTATCCACAGTAAGTTGTTGCTTCCCATACTAATGAGCAACATACTACTGATGAACCACATGCCAGCTTGAATGATTTGTGTAATCGTATCGAAAAATCCATTTGCTTTTACTAATTGTTCACTACTTACATAGTGAGGAATCAATGTTTGGCTAATCGGATTCGCACAGCCATCGAGAAAGCCGATGCCAGCAATGAGCATAAAGACGATTAAATACGGAACAGCAACCATTTCAGTTACAAGCAGGGTGAGTAGGATAATAATGATCGTTTTCCCAACTTGTGAAAAGGTGAGTAACCATTTTAAATTCCAGCGGTTCATCGCAAGCGGTGAGAGTAGGCTTGATAGAAACATAGCTGATGTTATCGTAAAAGGAACAAATGCTGTAGAAAAGCTAGATCCTGTCCATTGATATATCATATTAATGATAGAAGTAATATAAAGAATATCCCCCATATTCGCAAGAGACTGCCCGGATACTAATAAAGCAAAATTTTTGTTTTGAAACATGATTATTTTCCCCCAAGTTTAGTTCATTTAATGTTAGATTTTTAGGGGGTAAATCAAATCGGATTATTCAAAAATTCCTCAAACTCCTTTCACATAATAGAAAGATAATGGGGGGCTCACTTTCTACAAATTTATCTATATGGAATAGAACTGGCTTTACATTATTTTATCTTTTAGCTATTCGTTTAAAAGACTAACTTTTCCTTTGTTTAATCAAACTTTTAAGCTTTTATTTGTAGTATAGATGAATAAGGATACCAGGGAGGGAATACCCATCACCACTTATGACTTTCTACAGTGTAGAAATCATAAGTGGCATTTTAAAGCCTATATAAGCTGAACAGCTTCTTCTAATAATTCTATGGTTAGGTGAGGGGAAGAATTCATTTGATTCATCTCTACTAATTCCTTCAATGATGTTTTCATTAAGGAAAAGTGTTGATGTTCTTTGAAATACGGGAATGCCTTTTCTGCTAAGTATTGTAGATATTTCTCTTGTTTTTCTTCTAATTTATACTCCAATAAATTAAAAAGGTGAATAAAAACATCTTCTTCTAGTTCTTGTGCTATTCTTTGTCCTTCGATAATATTTTTTCTTAAGGTTTTTTTACTACTTAAATTACCTTCAACCGCAACGAGATTATAATTGAAAAGGCGATGAATGTAGACTTTCCCTTTTTTATTACATAGGCGTAAAGATTCCTTTAGGTATTGATAAGCCTCATTATATTCTTTTCTTTTGAGAAGTGCGTTGCCAAGATTATTCAGTAACATCCCTTTTTTTTCGTTATCATTAATTAGTTCACAGGCATAAATTAATCGGTTATACATAGGTTTCACATCGATATAAGGATCTTCAGATATGTGTAATAACAATATGGACTCCGCCTTAATTGCATCAGCGTAATGATTAATTTCTTTAAAGTATTTTAAAGCCTTTTCTGCATACATGTATGCCATGACTTGTCTTCCTACATATTGATAAGCAAGTGCTAAATGATAATAGAATTCCTCATTTGGGTAATAGGCAATCTGGATCTTATTGAAAATAGCAATGGCTTCATAATGATCATCTTTTTTAGATGAATAGCGGATGAGATACCACCCTTTCATATGAAGTAAAAAATTTTGTTCATAAGGGTTCATCCATGCTTCCACTTTGGCTAAAGAACCTAAGAGGGCTTCGATCTCCTTTTTCTCCTCCTTTACAAACCAATATCGTAACATTACGAGTTGATAAAAATAGGCATACTTAGTAGATAGTAAGTACGGTATATTATTTAAGATTCTTCGGTAAGACTCTACTTGTTTGATCTTATTCAACATCAAAGCTTCATTGAATGAATGCAATGTTTTTTCGATTTCCTCGAACTTCTCACTTTCTTTTTGTAGATCAATTTGTAACTTTTGCGAAAACAATTGAATAATTTCTAATGAATAATCTGTTTTACCATTCTCAATTTTACTCACATGTGTTGCGGTACAAATACCGTCACCTAATTGTGATTGCGTCATACCTTCTTTTTCTCTATAAAATTTAATAATATGGCCTACTGACAATGGTACTTACCCCCTAGATCTATTTAATTAATAATGTATACAATTGTAATATAAATTCACTGAATTGCTACATTATTTTTAAAATTATAATCATTAGTGGGTATTTTGTCTGATAGATGTAGAGAGTATAAAGGAGGGAATTCATAAGGTTATAAACAAGAAGATAGTAGAGGAGATTGCGTGTAAAAGTGAGAAAGGAAGAGCTAAAGTAAATTTGTGCATCACTTAAGAGAGAGATGGGTGTGCACATGATTTAGATAAAAACAATGGAAATGCAAAAAGTTTATAGATCTATGAGTGGGAATCATAGAATGACTTTAAGGCACAATGAATTTTAAACGCTAGCAATAAAAAAACGAACAAAGGCTATAATTTATAGCGTTTGTTCGTTTAGATGCAGCTCAGCTCTTAGTAAGCAGTGATCATTCTAACACTCCGATAGAATCATAGGCAGCCATTACAGCAGCTGTTTCAGCGGAAGGCTCTCCATTTTTATCAGGATATAAATCACGTGCAGATTGGACCATAGCTTCTCTCATCTCGGAAAAATTAGATGATGGCACTAAATAGACTGTTAATGCTTTATAGAGGATTTTGCCTAATTTATCTGATCCAATTCCATTCACAGTTGTACCGTAATGTTCTCCACCTTCAGCAATAAGGTAGGCTGCTTTATTATTTATACTACTGTTAATATGAACGCCACCTTCATCCAATTCCCCTAAATATCGATCATCATAATGATCAGGATAACGGTTATCTTTCAGGCCATAATTGGGGTGAAGCGCATTGGCTTTCGGATCTTCTAATGAACGAAGGCCGCCATCATTCGCGATATTAGGTGTATATACATCTTCACCTATTAGCCAGTTTCTATCTTCTTCGGCTTTGAAATGATTCTCTGCTAACACACCGAAAATATCAGCAATGGATTCATTTAGTGCTCCTGATTCACCTTCATATGTTAGATTAGCTGTATTTGTAATTACTCCGTGTGTCATTTCATGTCCTGCAACATCAAGTGCCCCTGCTAGTGAGCTGAAGTATGAACCATCACCGTCTCCATAAAGCATTTGTTTCCCGTTCCACGCGGCATTATTCCATTTTTCACCTATGTGCACGGTGCTTATAATTTTCATACCATCGTTATCTAAGCTATTACGATCATGTTGATTTTGAAAGTATTTGTTTACCTTTATCGAGTTTTGTTGAGCAGAAATGGCTGCTGGATCGTAGAAGAAGTTTGACGCTGTCTCTACTTCAAAACCTGTAAATCCTAGTAAAGCAGATAAAAGGATAAAAGGCGTTTCACCCATTCTTGCTGCATCATACGTATGAATTGGTACCGAACGATTTTTGACAGTTTCCAATGAATACAAATGGGTTTTGCCCGTTTCAATATTCTTTGTTGCATTGAAATTTTGCATTTTGCCAAATAAGTCTAATCCACGAGCACTGACAGTTTCTGTTTCCGGCTCCGCAGAATGAAGGGCATTAAAGTGATGTTGTACTTCACCTGTATGTGCATCAATAAAATAATGGAAATAACCAGGCACAGGAATGGAAGTAGAGGCTTTTACTAAATAAGTTAGATGGTATTCATCATTCTTTGGAAATACCATCAGTTCTGTTTCAATGCCATCATAATCTTTTATCGCACCGACTTCATTTTCTATCGCAGCTTTCGCATGAGACTCTGCTTCTTCTTTAGTAATACTAGGAGTTGTATTTATATTTACTTTCACTAACTCATCATTTACTTCCCCGATAGAAGCATAAACATTTAAGTTTTCATCTAGCGAAATGGTTTGACCTGAGCCATAAACTGGGACCCCGTCAACTTGCTCAACGGTTTTCATATGAATCGTTCCTATTTGTTTATCAACATGTTCATCAATGATTTTAAATTGATTCACACTCTTTTTACTTGTTCGCGCTTTAGATTGGGTCTCATCTTTCAGCTGGTCTTGTAAATAAGCTTGTACAACCTCCTCTTTATTTAACCCTTTCGGTGCTTGCCAGATGACTTCATTGGTCTCTGTTTGAATCGCTGCATATGTGGACAATGGAGAAAACCCTGCGAATGTGACGGACAAGGCTAATGCAGTAGGTAATATCACTTTCTTAGTAAAATTTTTCTTCTTCAAAACAATCACCTCATATTATTTTCTGTAAACAATTATAATTATTCTGAAAATTTAATATTACGTCAATATGTCAGCGATTGGGTTAATAAAACGCGACTTTGGACTCGCATCTCTATCATCTTCTATATGAATCACACGCTTTATTAGGTCTAATTACAGATAAAAATAACCCAATTTATTTATCAGATATTTCAGTTATATTAATGTTAGCAGAGAAAATCGATTAAGTTTTTTATGAAAGGAGAGTCATTCATATTGTTAAGTCTAGCAAAATGGACACTGCGATTAATTGGTAATCTACTATTTCTGCTTATCTGTGTTTTATTATTTATCATGCTTTTCGCACGTTTTACCGGTAATGAACCTAATCTCTTTGGATACCAGTTTAAAACAGTGCTTTCTGGATCAATGGAACCATTATTTAAAACAGGTTCAGTGATAGCGATTAACAAAACAGAAGAAAACAAAACCTATCAATCAGGAGATATTATTACTTTCAAACTTGATGAGATCCTTATCACACATAGAATAGTAGAAACGTCTTTAAAAGATGGAGCCATTACTTACACGACTAAAGGTGATAATAATGACGCTGTTGATAGATGGGAAGTCCCAGCACATCATGTGGTTGGGGAATATGCCGGTGTGACTATTCCCTATCTAGGCTATGTGCTACATACCGCACAAACCAAAGTAGGAGCCGCATTATTAATGATTATTCCAGGCATTATTTTACTCTTCTCTGCCTTTGTGCAACCTAGCGAAAGAAAACCAAAAGAGGTATATACGCAGTAACTCTCTTCCCTACTAAGGGGAAGTGAAACATATATTTAGGAGGAATGTTTACATGGGATTAAATTTTAAGTTAACAAAAAAGAATCTGATGACAGCTGCACTTGGATTATCATTAATTACCGGAGGAACTTATGCTTATTTTAGTGATAGTTTTGCAACTGAAAATACTTTTGCAGCAGGAACGCTAGATTTAGCTGTAAATCCGGATTTCGTCGTGAATATTGATAATATTAAACCAGGTGATGAAATCTATCGAGAATTCACTTTAGAGAATAATGGGACATTAGATATTCATAAAGTACTGCTACAAACAGATTACTCTGTCGTCGATGCAAATGGGGATAATGTAGAAGACTTCGCTGACCATATCAAAGTAACAATTATGTACAATACAAGCAGCGCAACCGTCCCAGTTGTTGAAACTACATTGGCAGAATTATCGAATACAGAGCCAGATTTAACGGCTATTGATACATTCGTTGGCGGTGGACAAATACCGGATGGCATCCCAGCAGGGGAGAAAGAAAAAATGTTTGTGTTATTCGAATTTGTTGACAATGGACAAGACCAAAATCAATTTCAAGGTGATCAGCTTCGTGTAAATTGGACATTCAATGCTGAGCAAACTGCTGGGGAATACATTGACGAACAATAATGAGTCTTTATTTAAAAGTGTGAAACACTGCTCTTAAACGGGGAATCTGGTTTGAGAGTGTAATGTGATGGAGAATGGCGGTCTCTCAAATCAGCACTGTAAATTGAGGACGTCGCAAAAGAATTCGCTTTTAAACATGAAAAAATCAAGTATATCAGCCAGCGTTTCCATCAAAATAGTGCCTGATGAGACATCTCATCAGGCACCCCAAAAAGGGCGTTACCCTATTACTGATTCTCCTTACCACTACCTTTCATTTCCTCTCTCAAAGTTACCAGTAAGTTTTGCTAGCATAATTGAATGCTGCCCTCTTCGTTCTCAATCTTATTATGAATTTCGCCGCTTCTTTTTCCACTGATTGATTCTTTATTATGTGAAAACTAAATGTTTCTCCTTTTAAACGTTCCCTTTTAACTTCCCCTCCCTTTCATTTAAGCATTCAGCGTCTTTATTGAAATTATTTTCCAAAAAAATGAAACTTTACAATTCACACCACGTATACATAATTGTAGAAAATTTTAAAAGGGGAGATTTTTTATGGAAGCTGAATTAAAGCAAGAAGTGGAAGAACCAAAGAAACCTCGTTTGTTCGGGATGATTGCCAATCCATCAGAGCAATTTGAGCGGATTAAGCAACAACCGAAAATCTGGGTACCGTTATTGTTAGTGTCGTTATTATTTACAGTTGGTATGATTATCACCGCTTTGTCGATGGATCCAGCTTATCTTGGAATTGAGGATTTATCTCCAGCTGAGCAAGACATGGTGTATATGTTTTCACTGATTACGACTGGAATTATGGGCATTATTTCACCCATTTTCACGGTGTTAATTTCTTCAGCTATTTATCTATTAATTTGTAAAATTGCTAGTTCGGATGTGTCATTTAAGCAGCTATTTTCAATGAATACATACATTCTGGTTATTAGTGTGATTGGACTCATCTTGAATGGTGTGATTCGTATGATAATTGGTGGCAATCCAGAGTTAAATGTGACGAGTTTAGCAGCTGTATTAAATACAGAAGCTACCAGTGTTTGGGCAAGTATTGAAGTTTTCTCCATATGGCAAACAATTCTTGTCGGTTTAGGTTTGCATAAAGTGGCGGGATTAAGTAAAGGGGTTGCTTACGGTATAGCGATTGCTTTCTTTATTATTAGTCTGGTCTTCGCTTTAGTTGGTTCTACGGTGGTGTAAGGTAAATATGAAGAAAAAAACTTGGATCATTGTTGGAGTGGTAAGTGTAGTCGTGATGATGATAGGTGCTAGCGTCTACCATCAAGCTTTTGCGAAAGGACCTTCTGTAACGACTGCGAATGCAGAGAATGAAGTAATTACAGATACGTTAATTGTGCCAGGTACATTATCTTTGAAAAATGAACAGAAAGTGTACCCCGGTGTAGAAGGTGAAGAAATTGCTGATATCCTTGTTAAGGAAGGTGATGCTGTTGAAAAAGGTACAGCTGTCGCAAAGTATGATGATACGCGAGTGGCGATGGAACTTGAAAGGTTGAGTTTACAGATTGAATCTGGTTATTTACGAATCAATCAAGTGGATAAACAATTAGATCGACTCTCAGATCAAGAAAAGGAATTGCGTGATACCGTCGGCAAAAAAGAAGCCGCTAAGCAAATAGAACCGGAAAGAGATCAGCTGCAATTAGATTTAAGAATGGCAAATTTAGAGGTCCGACAGTTTCTTTTAGAGAAGAAAGAAATTGAAGAACAACAAAAAGATTTAGAGATTAAAAGTAAATTAGATGGAACGATTTTACAAGTGAATGAAGATCAACCAACGGATCCGATGGCGCAGCAGCCAGTCATCCATATTGGTAATACGGATGAAATGGTAGCGCGTGGTGTTTTATCAGAATTTGAGTCTTTAAAGGTCGAGAAAGAGATGAAAGCGACGATTCGGACAGATGTACTACCTGATAAGGAATGGAAGGGAAAGGTTAATTTCATCGGGTTAATGCCAGATGAAAACAGCCAGTCAGTCTCTGGTGAAGCGACCCCAGCGCAATATGGCATGATGGTTGAAATTGAAGATGACATTACTGAATTGCGAACAGGATTTCAATTAATTATTGAAGTGGAGACAAGTAGTAAGAAGGCACTTACTGTCCCATCTGAGTCTGTGTTATCTGCTGATGGTGATTCTTATGTCTATCTTCTAAAAGATGGAAAAGCTCATCGTCAAAACGTGAGTGTAGGCGTTGCCACTGGTGATAAGATAGAGATATTAGATGGTATAACAACTGATGATGATGTGATTACTAATCCTTCTGATGACTTGAGTGATGGCTTGGAAGTGGAAGCGGAATGATTCATTTACGAGAAATCACAAAGTCTTATCAAATAGGCGATGAAATGGTCGATATTTTACAAAGCATTGACTTAACGATTGAAAACGGAGAGTCGCTCGCAATCATGGGGCCGTCGGGTTCTGGAAAATCGACATTAATGAATATTATTGGTTGTCTTGATCGACCGACGAATGGAACCTATCAACTAGACGGTGAGTATATATCGCAATATTCTGAAGTAGAACTAGCGAAAATTAGAAATCGTTCCATTGGTTTTGTATTTCAACAATTTCATTTACTACCAAGGCTATCGGCTTTAAAAAATGTCGAACTACCGATGATCTATAGTGGTTTGAATAAGAAAGAAAGAATGGCTAAAGCTGAGCGTGCGCTCATTAAGGTAGGTTTAGAAGACCGAATGGAACAGCTTCCGAGTATGTTATCAGGTGGACAGAAGCAACGGGTAGCCATTGCCCGTGCACTTGTCAATGAACCGAAGTTGATACTGGCTGATGAACCGACAGGCGCGCTCGATACGAAAACGAGTGAAAATATTATGGAGCTTTTTACCCAACTAAATAAAGAAGGTACCACGATCGTAACGGTAACACATGAACCGGAAATCGCTGCTTATGCGAGTCGTAGAATTCTCGTCCGCGATGGTATCATTGTCGAAAATGAGCGCCAAGTAGGGGGTCGATGACTTTGAGCCTTCTTGAAAGCATAAAAATGGCACTTAGTTCGTTAATGGCACATAAGCTGCGCTCCATTCTTACAATGATAGGGATTATCATCGGTGTTGGCTCTGTTATTATTGTCGTTGCTATTGGCCAGGGCGGGGAAGCAATGTTGAAATCACAACTCACAGGCCCGGGAAATACGATTGATTTATTTTATCAACCGTCAGATGAAGAGATAATGGCAAACCCCAATGCATTGTATGCCTCGGCGTTTTCACAAGAGGATATTCGCGCTTTAGAGGAAATTGATGAAGTGAACAGGGTTGTTGCGTCAAGCTTAGAATTCGGTCCTGTCCAGTTTCGAGATCAGCAGATAGAAGCAACTTTAATGGGGATTAACGAATCTTATTTTCAATTGAACCCGTTAAATCTATCAGATGGAAGAGGTTTTACAACAGCAGATTTCTTAAGTGGAAAACGGGCAGTTATTGTTAGTCAATCACTTCAAGAAGAGCTATTTGAAGGAGAAGAAGCAGTGGGTGAGGTGATTCGCCTTGGTGCTCAACCGGTTGAAATCATTGGTGTGCTAGAAAAACCAACGGGGATTTTCTCCTTCGGTAGTATGGAAGTTTACTTGCCTAGTTCGACTTGGCTAACGATTTATGGTAGTAGTGATATATCGCAAGTGACATTGCAGACTAATTCTGCAGATGATCTACAGCAGGCAGGGGAGAAAGCAGCCTCTCTTATGAACAGTCGCTATAACACGGAAGAAGCATACCAAGTATTAAATATGGAAGAAATCGCTGAAGGACTCGGTCAAGTCACAACAATTATGACGATGATTATTGGTAGTATTGCCGGAATCTCATTATTTGTTGGTGGAATTGGTGTCATGAATATCATGCTCGTTTCTGTCACAGAGCGTACGCGTGAAATCGGCATCAGAAAAGCGTTAGGCGCAACGAGGCAGCAAGTATTAACTCAATTCCTCATAGAGTCAATTACTCTTACCTTCATTGGTGGTGTAGTCGGTATTCTGCTTGGCTGGGGTGTGACAACATTAATTAGTTTATTTGCGGGTTGGCCTTCTCTCATGAGTTGGCAAGTCATTGCTGGAGGCATGCTATTCTCTATGCTAATTGGTGTCATCTTTGGTATATTACCTGCAAGTAAAGCCTCAAAGCTTGACCCGATTGAATCATTGCGTTATGAATAAGCGTTTAGTATTTTAGGTGTTTTTAGGTCCTACGTCTGTAACCAATTACAGGGATAAAGTAGTGTTTTTTTAATAAACCGTTAATTCTGACTAAAATAGTTTGAATTAACGGTTTTTTCATGTAACGATAACAATAAGAAAAAAGATAAATGGAAGGAGAGTGAATAATGGTAAAGAAAAATCAAATTGCTGCTGCTATTTTAAGAGTGGTTTTAGGCGTCATCTTTTTTATGCATGGTCTGAGTAAGTTTCAAGATGGTATACACAACACAGTTGGATTTTTTGAAAGTTTAGGGTTGCCAGGTTTCACTGCTTATATGGTTGCATTAATCGAACTCATCGGTGGGATTGCGTTGGTAATAGGAGTTGGAACAAGGTTAATTTCTGTTCTATTTGCTCTTATCATGGTTGGTGCAATTATTATGGTAAAGATTGGGGATGGCTTCTTTGGTATAGAATTCGATCTTGTTCTTTTAGCCATTTCAATTTGTTTAGCTATTGTTAATCAATCATATCTAGCGCTAGATAATGTGCTAAAGCGTCATAAAGACCAATCGATGGATATGGATGGATAGATATCGAAAACATAACCGAGAAAAACATTTCTCGGTTATTTGTTTCATTATTCGATTACTTGCCACAGATAGGCAAGGGGAACAGTGTCAACAAAACGTTGGAATTACTTCGCTTTTATTGAAAAATGAATATTATAACCCTTGTTTTACAAGATAGTATCTTTTATACTGTTTATATACCTTGTAAAACAAGATAGTGAAATGGGTGGAATAGAAATGTCACACACACAAATGATGAAGGGGATAATCGATGGCTGTTTGTTAGCGATTATTGATGGTAAAGAGTGCTATGGCTATGAAATGGCTGAACGGCTAGGTGAGTATGGTTTTGATGCAGTCAGTGAAGGGACAATTTACCCGCTACTCATGCGCATGCAACGAGAAGGATTAGTCACTTCTGTTCGCAGGGCATCGACAGCTGGGCCACAGCGAAAATATTATTCTCTTACAAAAGAAGGCAAGCAAGCATTAGTGGAATTTAGCCTACGCTGGCAACAGCTAGAGAAAAGCGTAAATGCCGTCCTAAAAAAAGAAATGGAATAGTGGAGGTGGAAAAAATGTCATTAACACAGAAGAGTAAGAAATTTCTTGAGGACTTGCATATTTATTTACTATCAAGTGGAAAAAACCTCAACGAAATTAAGGAGATTACAAAAGAACTCGAAGATCATCTATTAGAAGCAGAAGCAAATGGTAAATCGGTTGACCAAGTTGTAGGAGACTCCCCAAGTGCATATATGGAGAGCATTTCAGGTGAAATGAAATCAGATCTTGCCTCATGGACAAAGTACTTTCCTCTTGTCTTACTGGGACCGATTGCTTTTACCATATTCGGAGATTTAATTAATGGCGGAGAACTGGCTTATAGTCTATTTCATATCATTGGTATCATTGTTTATACCTTACTATTTATTATTGGTGTTGCCATCGTATTGAAATATACATCAAAAAAGCAGTCATCCGTAACAAAGGAAATATTCATCTTATCATTACCAATCATCGTTAGTATGCTGTTTTATCTGTCAGTATTATTTTTGGACACAATGATAGACACACCAATAGTCCATTTTGGAGAAATCGGCAGTATTGTGATAGGGAGCGTTGTATTCCTACTCATCATTGCTTTCTCCATTTGGAGCAAAACGATCATTATTCCAGTTGTTTTACTCGCATTGTTTCTACCAGATATTTTACTTAAGGAAACGGCATTATCTGAATCTAGTAAGCTGATCATTGGTATGTTTATTACCTATAGCCTCATTGGACTGTACTTGTTTTATATTTTTGTAAAAGAAAGGAAGAAACAGCAAGGAAGTGAATGAAAAACTAACAGCGATTGATTGTTCACACGACCTAAACTAAAAGAGACGGATGAAGAGCAACCCAGGAGTATAGAGAAAAGAATAGATCACTTGAAGAATTAAATTCTATAGCAAAATTAACAAAAGGCGATGTGCTTAAATCTGAATACGATGAAGCTATTAAATTGGTGGAACCTTAAAGCTTTTTATCTTCATTCTAATTCATGCACATCTGTCCATATTTTTAATCAACACTTTATTTATTGAGTAAATTATCTACGCCGTTATATGTTAATCATTTATATCCATATCACATTACCTTTATAAAAGTACGTTTTGAATACAAATGTTTAATATAAATAAAACGTATTTATAAACAAAAGATTAGTAGGATAATTACTATTCCAAAAACTCTACCTTTATAACTGGGAAAATTGAATAACTCCTTTTGCATGGAGATAACTTGTATTTTTAAAAATCGTCCAGATTGAGAGAGATACAACAAAAAAAGGACTTATAGCCCTTTTTATATATAGATTGGAAGCATGGACTTGAGATTTACTTATATAAAATTAATGCACTAAATAAAATTACTGGTGAAGAATATTTTATGTCAATAACCTCAATTTTTGTGTCGGATAAAAACTCATTAAGCTTCCTATTGAATTTTCTTTCTGACCAACATACTATAGTTTTTGCTTTCAATCTTTCCCCTCCTTAAATTTGTTGTCTAGTTAAAATAAGAACATTTTTTTTGCCTTTTGATTGATAACTGGGCAAGCTTTATTGGTCATTATTTGTCTTCTTCTTTTTGCTATAAACTTATAAATCCCATCTCTAATTGTTCTTGGAATAATTAGAGCTATTAATAATGGTTTGAAAATAAAATGAGTCGAGGCCATTAATTTTATAACTGCATCTGAATAAATATATTCCTTTGAATTATCAATAAAAATCATGCTATCAATATTTGTATTTGTTTCATAATTAGCTTTTGTCCAATTACTATTAAAATCAGTAATTTTTAATTCTGAATTTGTATTCATATCTACAATAAATCGGATAAACCTACTACACATATTGCATTCACCATCATAAATTAAAACCTTCATTTTTAACACTCCCAATTTGCTATCTTTAAGTAAGGTATGTGCCAATTAAACCCATGAATGATAACACAAATATAAAGCCTAAAATATAAATTAGAGTATTTCCTTCTTTTCTAAATAAACTTAGTATCGTTCCAATAAGGATTAATGGAAAAGAGAGGAATGGTAATACGTAATTAAACATAGGGTCGTAAATTAAATATTCGTTTAAAACTTCTAAGAACAATACAAGAAATCCTATCGTGAAACTTGTTGTTTTAATTTTATAACTTAAATCATTCGTAACTTCTAAATGCTTCCCTTTCCAAGTACCAAACAATAATTTATAGGGAGTCTTTTTTTCTTTACTATGTATCCTTGGATATATCGGCTGTAAAAATGGTGCTTTACCATCAACAGACTCATACCCCCAAGCTATTTCCTTTCCTGCAATGCAAGCTTTTTCAACGGTATTAAAATGAGAATGACTATCTTCATAATTTGGTTCAAGTGTTCTTTCTGGTTCTATTGAGAAGGCAAATCTCTTTCCCTCATGATCTCCAAAGTATTTATTCTTATTAGAGAGTACACCATAATATATAGCAGTAGAAATATTAAGAAAAGGATGGTAAAAGAATTTAAGCCTACCCATGCTTGGGTCAACTGGTATCCAACCCTTTCCTTCTATAAAAACTTCACTCCAAGAATGAGGCGAAAACTTTTTAAGAGTCCAAGTACCATAGAGTATCTTTGATGGGATATTTAATGCCCTACAATAAGAACAAAAAAGTGCTGCAAATTCTCCGCAATCGCCCTTTTTTCTTTTTAAAAACGAAAAAACTCCTCTTTCATCAAACCGTGTAGAATACTTAAAGTTTTTAGTAATAAACTTATATATTTGATGAGCCTTATCATAATCTGTCTTAGCATCGCCTATGATAGATAGCGCTTGCTCTTTAATTTCTTTATTTACAGGAATCAGCTTAGTTGATCTTAAAAAGAACAATTTCTCTTCTTCGGTTATTTTACTTTGATTAATTCTATTTTTTAACCTATTTCCAGTATATCGGTAATTGATTTTCAATTTCTCAGTGGGTTTTAAACTGTAATACCAGATAGGATTTAAAAAAGAATAATCAGTAACCTTATGAGGTTCAATGGTTGAACTTATCTCTATATTATTTTGCGTGCTTGATTCTATTGGTTTAGATAGCCAAAGTTCAATATTTTCTTTTGTTGTGTTTTCATACAAATAAGTGATTTGAAAATTTTGTTTTTTCAAGTTATACCACTTCCTTATTCAAAGATGTTGTTCCTTTCTGCTTTTTTTGTTGTGAAGAACCTTTAAAGAATTTAAGCTTATTTAGAAAAGAAAAAGCTTTTTTATACTCTTTATCAGAGAATACAAGTACTTCAATAGCAATCATAATTGCAGAAAAGGTTATTAATCCCATTGCTATTGCGATACCTAAATGGAAACCCATCATAAGTGTCACAATTACATATTTACTCCATTTATTGAACAATGAGAACGGAAAAGCTAATTTAACTAAAATAGAAGCATAAGTAAATAATACAATGAAATAATCATTGCTTGTAAGAATCTGTTCCCAGAAAGGTTTTGAAAATGTATCCACTTGTAAAATGTAGTAAAGAGCAGTACCATTATTCCATTTTTCTCCCATTACTTGAAATATACCAGAAAAAAAGTACATAATACATATTTGCACGATGATAAACAACAAAGCAAAGTTATGCAATACAGATTTTACTTCTGGAAGAATTTTTGGGAATGACCATTGAGGTTTTATTTTTATTGAATAATAGGCGGTAGTATTCAAAAATATCATATAGAGTAGACATAATGACATTATATTATCTCCACCATCACTTATTAACGAATTCCTACTAATTAATGATAAATAGAAGATATAATTTAAAATATGGACAATTTTCCCACCGAAACCAATAGTAAATAATAAAGCAAAAATAAAACCACTATGATATAAGATTTCAAAATACAAAACTGAATCATTTAGTCCATAAGGCGAAAAGAATACTTTATACATAGAATTGTATACTTCATCACTAATGACACCAGAATCATGCCAGAAAAAATGACGCATACCATAGTTTACAATGTAATTATATAAAATAATTATACCAAAGAGTATTCTTAATAAGCTTGCTCCAATTAAATGATTTTGAGTAGTCAACTTATTATAAAAGTGATTTATATTATTAATTTTCTCCACTCGATTTCTTTCCTCCTTTATTTTATAGTGACAACTTCTTTAAATTCTCCTCTAAATTCTCTCCAATCATATTCTACAAACAACTCTTCAGTTTTATAATTCTGATCATTTCTTTTCGAGTAAGGAACGGGAGTGTCATTTATAACTCTTACTTTGACCTTTTCTATGTTATTTGGGTGTTCAATTAATTGTGCCATAGAAAAACTAAACCTATAAAGTTGATCAATGTGATTTTCGTGCCTTACTTTTTCTTCATTTTTATCTAGGAATTTATCGCTATCATCTTCACTTTTCTCTTTGAATTTTGCAATTATCTCTTCTTCTTCAAAGAGATTTTGTACTAACCCAGTAGGAATTCTGGCTGCTCTATTATATGGGCTTATACTATTATTTTGATTTTTATCTAATAAAGGACGTCCAATATCGAACCATTCCGATTCATCCCCCTGATTGTTCATTACTTTTATTGCAATTCTGTCTGTATGCGACACTGGCTCTGGGGCGAATAGGTTCCATTGTTGGAATAATAGGGGATGCATATATGAATGAAAAAAGTTTTGTTGTTTCATAGATACTGGGTTAAGTGGACCTGTAGACAATGCTATTATCGAAAAGTGAAAGATTGTAAATATTGATAAACAAATTATTAAAATTGTAATCATTTTTTTTTTCATAATTTTACCTTCCATATCTTTTTAGTGAGGGGAGAATTAATTAGAGGAGTAGAGGAATTATAATGTTCCACTACTCCTTGAATTATTTAATTAATCAAACACAACATCAAGGTCTTTGTCATACTCTACTGCAGGCTGTTCAGCGTTGTTACCTAATTTGTCCAATAACCATGAAGTAGCTTTTGTACCAGCTTTAAAAGCTACACCGCCTACAAATCCTGCAGCTGCTACAGCTGGAATTGCTTCTGGTTCAACTTCTGCTACTTTTTTAGATGAATCGAAATTAGCAGTTTTGATTTCCAAGTCATTAGTAGCATTTGCTGAAGCAAAAGTCCCTCCCCCAATAATTAATGCGGACGCGAATACTGCAATTAGTCCCTTTTTCATTACTTTCTCCCCTTTTTATGCAAAATTTCTCTTTATTACAAGAGATGATTTAATCTTACAAATTTTCCGATTTTATTTCAATAATATTCTATAAAATGTAAAAAATGATAGAAAAGAAGTAAATAGGAAAAAATAGGTAGGTAAAAATTAGTGTACACTCCTTTTCTTGTAGCATACTGGTAAATAAATGTAATGATATCTTTTACCTAATTTATGTAAATTATTTGTAAAATAAAAAAACTAATAGTTAATTTTTACTATAAGAAAAAACAAGAGAATGGTCTCTTATTTTTGGTATATATAGCCTTTTTGAATTATCATCTCATACTCCTCAGTAGGAATGGAGAGTGATTTAATAGCAAAATAGTTATTGTTATGTTTTGATGGTCTGAAACTTGTGAAAGTAAATGCATTAAGAAACTGATTGACGGTGGTTGGATCATCCAATATTTGTTAAGATAAAATGGTAAAAGGAGTGATTGTGTGAGAGCCTTAACAATAGGTATCCTGACGGGTTCTTTAGCTTTTATTCCCCTTTTAATTTTTAATGGACTCCATTCGGCAATGGGCGGCGGATTGCTGATTGGTTATTTCGCTTTTGAAATCACTTATTTTTATAAAATAGAAAATAATCGACATCAGAATATAGGGGAGATGAATCAGAAAAGGTGAAATCTGAGACGCTTATAAAGGAGAAAGACAGCTTCATTATTGCAATTGCAGCAGTTTCTGGTGGAGGGAAAACAGAGATAACGAAGGCTTTGGTCAATCAGTTGCCACATGCTGTGGCGCTCCATTTTGATGAGTTTGCGTTAGCAGGACCGAGTAGTATCATCCAATGGATTGAAAAGGGTGCGGACCCTCACGCATGGGACATCACTCCGATTGTAGAAGTGGTACAGCGATTTAAACAAAACTATGCTTATATTATTTTAGATTTTCCTTTTTCTTATCTTCATCAAGCGTTAGCTTCTGAAATTGATTTCCTTTTTCATAGATACACCGCTTGATATAGCTCTTGCACGAAGGATTGTAAGAGATTTTGAGCTTTTAGAAGATATACACGACGATCTCCGGTTTTATTTAGAGAAGGGTAGAGGCGCCTATATCCATATGCTTGAGACAGTAAGGATGGATGCAGATAAAATCATCGATGGCACCTTAAGTAAGGAGGAGACAATGCAACAAATAATAGAAGAAGTGAACAGGAGAATAAAAGATGAGTCAGACAGCGATAGATAAAATGTGGCAGCAATATCGACAACAACAACCAGAAGCGCCAAATACTTATGCAGCATGGGCGTTCGGTGATAGTGAGGAAATGGCGGAAGCTTTGGCGGAACTAGTTACAGAAGGAAAGAAAACAGCAACAGCATCCAATTACCTTTTATACGAGTTAGAAAATGAAGAGTTACCGCAAGTCGGACAGTTGAATATTATTCTTGATGGTAAAGGGCTGCCACAAGCAATTGTAAAAACGACAAGTGTAACAATCGTACCTTTTGATGAAGTGACAGAGAGTCATGCATTTAATGAAGGAGAGGGAGATCGTTCGCTTGGCTATTGGAGAGAGGTACATGAAGCCTTTTTTAAACGAGAGTTAGCACCTTTAGGCAAAGACTTTCATGAAAAACTCCTCGTCGTATGTGAAGACTTTGAAGTTGTCTATAAAAAGGAGTGACAAAACAATGACGATTGTCTTTGAACTTGTAAGAATTATCGCTATCTTTTTAGTGTTAGGCTGGCTAGGTAGTGCGGCGTTAACAGCTGTCTATACAATAGGAGGAGAAACGGTTACGCAACCTTGGATGGGCTTTCTTGGTATATTACTTCTATTATTTGTGCTCTACCGGAATAAATGGCAATTTTCTGGTTGGTATAAGGGGGAAGGAAGAGAGAAGCTATCAAAGCCTTTGACAAAAACAATGACGATGATAGCCCTCTTGCTTATCATTGTGCCATTTATTTATCACCCGTGAGGCGTAAGTAGATGACGGGCAAACGACAATAGGTAATGAAATGAGTGACCAGCCGATGAGGTATGTCATACTTATAAATTTAATATATTTTTCGTAGGTCAATGAGTATTCAGGATCCTCGAATAAATACGGCGCTGCCTACCATATCGAATCTTTCGATGTTAAAAACGTTCAGATATATAGTAAAGAAAGGGACAATAAAAAAAGTAAAAAATATTTGTGCAACATTTTTATTCTCCTAGTTTAAAAACACATCAACCAAGTAAATAGTGATGTGTTTTTTCGCAGTAGTTGGTTATTCTTTTTTAAAGCGGCTGCCTCTATTTAATAACTTTGCTTGTTTTTGCTTGATTCTTTCTTTGGCGGCTTTTGTTGTTTCGTGATCGATGATGATTTCAGTTATTTCGTCTTCCTTCATTGTAATAAGGAGCCATGTACCTTCGGCT
Organism: Cytobacillus sp. FSL K6-0265; assembly: GCF_038003465.1. Classification (NCBI taxonomy): domain Bacteria; kingdom Bacillati; phylum Bacillota; class Bacilli; order Caryophanales; family Bacillaceae; genus Cytobacillus; species Cytobacillus sp. FSL K6-0265. Next base: position 686,983 of record NZ_JBBOPE010000001.1, read on the forward strand.
GCGTCAGGAGGTAGGAGATGAGTTTCAATTATTTTTTCTACCTGCTCATAACCGACTAGGAGCGCAGCTTTACCTTCTTCTATCCTATCTAAAACAGCTTTCATCACTCGACACCACTCCTTTTAAAAACAAATCATAGATTGGGCTTCAATTTCTTTCGCTTTGGCTGGACCAATACCATCAATGCGTTGCAGGTCATCATAGGAAGTGAAAGGTCTTTTCTCGATGATTTCCTCGGCACGATCTGGACCTATTTCGTGGATTTGTTGCAGTGTTTCGCTATTCGCTTCATTAATTTTCACATGATTTGCGGGACAACTTTCACTTGCAACTCCCTCGTTAGCTTTGGTATCTTTCTGTTTTTTTACCCCTTTTTCAACGAGATAATCGCTACCATCTGATTGAATGATCACCGTCCCATTTTCTATCGTTCCGTACACGTTTATATTCATTTGCTGAAGGCGGTTCAATACTTCTTGATGCGGATGACCGTAAGAGTTGTCGGCACCAGCAGAGTAAATAGCGATTTCAGGATCGATTGCTTCTATAAATGCCTCGCTATTAGATGTATCTGAACCATGATGAGCGATTTTGAAAATATCTGATTCTAAGTTACCTGAAGCAAGCATCTCATTTTCGGCTGAAGTTTCAGCATCGCCTGTGAAGAGAAACGATTGTTCTTTATACGTGACCTTCATCCCAATCGAGCTATTATTCAAATCTTCATCAACAGATGATGGATGAAGAATATCAATCTGAGCTGAACCAATAGTAAATGATTCGCCCGCTCTTGGTATATGGAAAGCTGCTTCACTTTCAATAATGGCATCTAATGCGTCTTCATATACTTTCGACGTTGTTTCTGCTCCGCTCATCCACACTTCTTTGACAGGAAAAGAGTCAAGGACTTCAGGCATTTGCCCAATATGATCAGCATGGGGATGAGAGCCAACGAGTAAGTCAATTTCTTTTACCCCAACTGATTGTAAATAGGGTACGACTTCATCGCCATCATGTCTCCCGCTATCTATTAAAATCGTAAAATCTTCACCTTGTAATAGTGTCGCATCTCCTTGATCTACATCAATATAGTGGGCTGTTAACGTTGGTGAAAATGTTGTTTGTTCTTCGGTTATTGTTTCAGTGGCACATGCCGTTAATGTAACGGTTAATAGTATAAAAATAAATAATAATGGTTTACGCCAATTATGTATTGTCACGATGGTGTCACTCCTCTTTCGCACATTCGCTTCTTTGTTGATTATAATATAAAAGAAAAGGGAAATGTGGGAATCTGAATATTCCTTAAATAATGATAGAGATAGGTATGAAACTTGTCTAAACGGTCGAGATTAATTAGAATAGGATAGGGCAAGGGGAAATGGTTAAATATTGCTATCTGATTATGGACAATGTATGATGTAAAATGATGGAACGAATGGCTCATTACAGTATAAAGAACAGTAAAAACAGATATAAGCACTTATTTTATTTTATAGGATGATGGGTAATGAAAAGAGCGAGAATTATATATAATCCAACTTCTGGTCGTGAAATTTTTAAAAGACATCTTGCAGAAGTATTAGAGAAATTCGAACGCGCAGGATATGAAACTTCTTGTCACGCGACAACAGGCGAAGGTGATGCGACAAAGGCTGCAAGGCTTGCAGTAGAGAGAAAATATGACCTTGTCGTAGCTGCTGGTGGAGATGGTACGATTAATGAAGTCGTCAATGGACTTGCAGAGCAGGAATTCCGCCCGCAACTCGGTATTATTCCGACAGGGACAACGAATGATTTTGCTCGTGCATTGCACATCCCGCGTGATGTAGAAGCGGCAGCGGATATTATTGTCAAAGGTGAGAAGATTCCTGTTGATATTGGCCGTATGAATGAAAAGTATTTTATTAATATCGCTGGTGGCGGTCGTATTACAGAGCTCACATATGAAGTCCCAAGTAAGCTAAAAACGATGATTGGTCAACTTGCCTACTATTTAAAAGGAATAGAAATGCTACCAAGTATTAAACCGGCTGATGTCACAATTGAATTCGATGGCAAAGTTTTTGAAGGAGAAGCGATGTTATTCCTTGTCGCTTTAACAAACTCTGTCGGCGGTTTTGAAAAATTAGCTCCAGATGCATCCATTAATGATGGCATGTTCACCTTATTGATTTTGAAGAAAACCAATCTAGCAGAATTTATTCGCATTGCCACACTTGCCCTGCGTGGTGAGCATGTCAATGATCCACATGTTATTTATGCAAAAGCGAATAGAATAAAAGTGTATTCAAAAGATCCGGTCATGCTGAACCTTGATGGCGAGTATGGTGGGGACACCCCAGCTGAATTTGTGAATTTGTATCGTCATTTAGATGTATTTGTACCACTCAATCAAATACGTAAACAAGATCGCCCTGATTATCAAGGTTAAGAATGAATAAAAGCTACTGTCGTGATTGCTGCCTCAGTAGCTTTTTTTGAAAAAAGGGAAGAGGGGAAACCATGAAAAAATGGCAATGGAAAGAATATAACCTGTCGATTCTTTTACCAGAAAATGAAACACCGCAACTGACGATTATTGTTCAAGATGGCTCTTATTTATTTGCGCACTTCGAACACCACCCACTAAAGCATATCGCCTTTGTAGGTGTGGACCCGATCGATCGTAATAGAGAATACACTCCTTGGTATGCAAAAGTAGATGACTATGCCTATGAGGGTGAGGCAGATACATATTTATCGATGGTGAAAGAGGAGCTATTACCTTTTTTACATAAAGAATTTCACCTATCAATTGAACCGAAGCATGTAGGCATCGCAGGCGCATCGTTCGGAGCGCTCGTCTCCCTTTATTCTTTATTAACAAGGCGAAATGATTTCGACTATTATTTCTTACTATCAGCTTCTCTTTGGTACCCTGACTTTCTATCATTCTTGCAAAAACAACCAGCCATCTCGGATGAGAAACATATTTTCTGGTACGTGGGTGAAAAAGAAGGGGACGAGTATCCAAATATTCTTAGAGATATGGTACCTAATACAATAGAAGCTACAAAAGCACTTGATGAGAAGCTCGTACATCCGCATGCAAGCTTCCAGTTCATTACTGATGCGGAAGGGATTCATCGTCATCCTTATTTTGAGAAGTATTTTCGTGGGTTTATTCTTGAGGTGGAGGATCGGTTTGAAGCAAACATCACTAGTCATGCGTAATGCATGGCTTTTTTATTTTAAATTGAGGAAGAAACCTCCTTTCGTATTGCGCTTGTTTTTATGTTACAATCTGACTAGCGATTTGCACGGATTTTAAGAGAAGAGGAAGAATGAAATGAAGCAAACATTACCTGTTAAGAAAAACGATTATATAGATGTTACTTTTGAAGATTTAACCCATGAAGGAGCGGGCGTGGCAAAGGTCGACGGTTATCCACTATTTGTCCCCAACGCCCTTCCAGGTGAAAAAGCGCAAATTAAAGTGCTTAAAACAAGCAAAGGCTACGGCTTCGGCAAACTGATCGAAACATACGAAGAAAGCCCATATCGCGTCACTGCCCCATGCCCAATTTATAAGGAATGTGGCGGCTGCCAGCTCCAGCATTTAAGCTACGAGGGCCAGCTACTAGCCAAGCAAAAGCAAGTCCGTGACGTGCTAACAAGAATAGGCAAGCTTGAAAACGTCACTGTTCACCCAACCCTTGGCATGAGCGATCCATGGCGTTACCGCAATAAATCGCAAGTACCGATCGGCGAACATGAAGGCGGATTAATAGGTGGATTCTATCAACAACGTTCCCACCAAATCATAGATATGAAATCTTGCCTCATTCAGCAAGAAAAAAATGATGAGGTTATTCAAAAAGTCAAAGACATCTGCAATAAAAACGGTGTGCGTGCATACGATGAGCAGCGTCATAAAGGCGACCTTCGTCATATTATGGCTCGCTACGGTTTAGTTACGGGGGATGTCATGATTGTCCTTGTCACAAAATCGAAGGATCTTCCCAATAGAAAGAAAATCATCGCAGATATCACAGAGAATATTAAAGGTGTCAAATCCATCGTTCAAAACGTAAACAACAAGAAAACAAATGTCATCATGGGCGACGAAACTCGTGTGCTCTGGGGACAAGAAGTGATCTATGACTATATTGGTGATGTCCGCTTCGCTATCTCAGCAAGATCCTTCTATCAAGTCAACCCAGAACAAACAAAAGTCCTTTACGACAAAGCTCTAGAATACGCAGCACTCACTGGCAAAGAAGAAGTCATCGACGCCTACTGCGGCATCGGCACCATCTCACTCTTCCTTGCCCAAAAAGCAAAATCCGTCTTCGGCGTCGAAATCGTCCCTGAAGCCATCGAAGACGCCAAACGCAACGCCGAACTCAACAACATCACCAACGCCAACTTCGCCGTCGGTAAAGCAGAAGAAATCATCCCAGCCTGGTACGAAAAAGGCCACAAAGCAGACGTCCTCGTCGTCGACCCACCAAGAAAAGGCTGCGACGAAGCACTCTTGCAAACCATTATTGACATGAAACCGAAGAAGGTTGTTTATGTGTCGTGTAATCCTGGAACATTAGCACGGGATTTAAGGGTGCTTGAGGATGGGGGGTATCGGACTGTAGAGGTGCAGCCGGTGGATATGTTTCCGCAGACTACACATGTGGAGTGTGTATCGCAGTTAGTTTTGAAATAAGTCTGCCATCACCAATCAAGCCACGTGAAGTGTGTGGCACAGCTTGTTTTGAAAGAAGGCAACTAACCCCTTTTAGATATTTAGGTTTTTATTAATTAGACTTATAGCTTATAGTGAAAATTTGATAACCTCATTGATATGGAATATTTATTATTTTCTTCTTTGAAAGTTATAATTACTCCATATCAATAATCTTGCCATTATCTCTTAACCATCGCTCTTGGAATGCCCTTCTTGCTGCCCAACTTACATCTTTAATGTACCAACCGTTTGTTGACCCACCTACGACTGCTCCGATTACTGGAATTGCTTGTAAGGCTTTCCTTTTCGTAAGGTTAATTCCTAACTGTTTAGAGAGATTACGAAGTGCTATGACAGCCGCTTCTTGACTAAGTGGATGAGTTACAGCTTTTTCAGACATAATTTTCCAAGTTTGTTTTGCCACAGTGGTTTCTAACGATTTTAGCATTGTAATAGCAATATTCTTTTCTTCCATTGAATTAGCTCCAGAAGCAGATAGAATTCCTAGTACAAATTTTTTATCTACTTCTGAATTACACTCATAACCATAGCAAATACCTATCTTATGGATAGTCCTTAACGCTAGTGTAATGATAGTGGGAATGTCAATAGCAGCACCAGCGAGTCCAAATGCACCTGTAGTGCCCCCCTCGGCAATTGCAACGCCTATGGCCCATTTATGAACGCTTTCAGCTAGTGGATCTGATATTCTTAAGTCTAGATATTGAAGGTCTTCTATTTCCACTATTTGGGCTTTTTGTATAATATCCTTTTTGTCTGTTAGTAATCGTCCAACTTCATTTGCTCCATCTAGTAGACCTTGTACAGCTTTATCTGGAACAACCTTTTTAATTGTCCAAGCTAGAGGTGCTAATGCTTTTCCAAAAGCTTGTGAAACTACACTGGGTTCTGCACTTTTCCAATTAATAATTTCAGAAATCTGCGCTAATTCATAATCTGAGGGCTTTTCTTCTTCTTCAAAGTTATTGGGCACTATCATTACACTCCTATTATTTAGTATATTATATATTATGTTCCAAAATACCTATAAAGAGTAGTGATAATTTACCTATTGTTTTAAAAATACAGTTAAATATCACCATGATTAATGATAGAATTCTTTTTAGTGGTATTTAATTCAAATTTGTGCGTCTCGATATATCAAAAAAAATATTAAGATTGCAAGGCATATAAAGATTATTTCAACCACTTTTTCTCAGACTCAATTTTATTGCAGAGTTTCTTCATCCCCAATTCGGATTGAAATGATCATTTTCATGTGTGTATTTCCTATAAAAATATAAGCGATGAGGGGAATTTTAATGACTTAAATTATTGTATATTTATACTAACGAGTAATTTTAAGGATGAGGCTGAAACTATAAAGAAGTAGGGATAGGGAATGCTAATTTATTCCCAAATTAGTTCGAACATTGGTTTTGATGAATTAAATGATAGTGAAAAGGTTGAAGTTATAACCAGGACTTATGAAAACGTTACCTCAAATCTGGATTCGGAAGGAGTTAAAATTGTTGAGGAATTAAAAGTGAAAGACTGGTTCATTGACCATGCTTCAAATTAGAACAATATTCGTTTGCTAAATTCAAGGATACAAGAAGCAACACTACCGCCGCTTAAATAACGATTGAATTTTCTGTTTTCTTAAACTTGTTCCATTTGGAGTAAAAAGAAAGACGCTTAACTAGAGGTAGTAAACATTCATTTTTTTACTATAACCTTTGGCGACTGCAATGGGCGACGTTGAAAGCATTACGGGACGGTATTGCCTTCAATTTTACGCAACAATGTATGTGCGGACTTCCATAAAGCTGCTTTTAAATAACGACTAATTTGTAGATATGGTCGCTTACTTTTTGTATTCAACTGTGCCAGTACATTTTAACAGTAAGCAATCATCGCAATATAAACTTGATTATGCACAGCTTGCTCACTCTGGCCAGAGAATTTCTTGATATTCAAATGTTCTCTTTCCCAGCTTTTAAAGTACTGATGTCTGTTCTTCTAACCTTTCAGATAAAAGCGTGTGACCAAAACTCCGTTCTTCGCATAAAAATATTGACCAATTCTCTGTTCCTTTATTAGTTTGTAACCAATTCCCCAGTACTTTCTTAATTTTTTTTTTCGTCTCTCCGTACTCGACTAAAGAAGTGTTCAGTAAATTTGTCCTTTAAACTTCCATTATTTTTTTCTCGAATTTTTTTATTTGCACTACTTTTATAATAATAAACAATACCATAGAATTACTATGAGAAGTAAAGGAATGCTCAAATCTGAATAGGATAGAAGGTGTCATAGAGTGTCAATTTATAAAAATATTTTTCATTATTATCGGGGACAAACAAGAAAAGGATCTGAAGAAACAAAACAATTACAAATTGAAAATAACGCAACAAAAGCATTTATAAATGTTTTACAGCACTCTTCATCGATTCTAACAAGGAATTTTATCCATTGGTTAGGATTAAAGGAAAGTAGCAAATCCACTTTTGAATACATGTATCAAGTCTCAAATGAACTTCACTGCAAGACTCCTCAAGCAGTTGTAATAGGAATTGCTGAGACTGAAAAAGTAATTAATAATTTTCGAAATAAAAAGTATTACATTCCCGATGGAGCAATTCTCTCAAATTCGGTTTCAATTTTAATAGAAACAAAGATTGGCTTAAATTCTTACTTAGAAATTAACCAGCTTGAGGGGCATAAGAACAGATTTGCTGTAAATCAGAAAGTTGAAGAAAATATCATTTTAAAATGGGATGAGATTAGAAAGTTTTTTCTGGAACAGCATCAATATTTTAAAAATACTAATGAAGTTTTGACATGCTTTTTATTAGACCAGTTTGAAGAGTTCTGCGTTATTAACTGTATAGGTAGCCCAAAAAACAATGAATATTTCTTTTTGCAATTTGAAAAAGTAAAGGCACAAGAATTAGCAAGAAAAATTCATGATTATATATGGTATGAGGCTGGTTTCACAGATATAAAGGATGCAGAAACGAGAGATGGTATAGGATATAAACGTGTTGGTAAGCCGAAATTTGCCACATTATCTATTCAAAGACAGCGTCACTTTATTCTTCATATCGGAAAAAAGGTACAAAAATTAGGCCTTAGTATTCAAGGTGAAATAGATAATGTACTTGGAAGAGAGTTTGATAGGCAAGGACATGATGATGAAAGATATCCACATGAGGCGTATATTCGATTAGAATGGGTAGATAATTTTGAACAAATTCAACCATACATAGATTTAGCATATAAATTACGGTAAAAAGGGATGGAATAGTATGAGGAGGGTTGATTCTCTCTTAACCTTATAATTAAACTTCTATGGTACCCGTAGATTCAACTGTGCCGAGTAAAATAAGTTGTTTAAAACAAGCGAAATCGGAAAGTTATTCTGAGTTCACTCTTTTTTTGTCCAAAATAGGAGTAAAACCAGAAAAGTAACTGAGCAATAAAAATTTCAGAAGAAAAGTAACGAACGAGAAAACAATTATAGTTAAATCTTGTATAAGCGCGTATTCGCCAGGTTTACTGTTTAGGGTGAGTTTCATAATACCTCTTAAAACAGTAAGATGCCCTGTAATTTCGTTGTATGTGTTTACTGGATACATCTTATTTTCTATAGCATAAGTTATATTCTTTCAGGAAGAATAAAGCCAATCGACTCGACCCATACGTCAAGGAGATAGGAGAACGCCTTCTATTCCTATCTTATATAAAATCGCTGATGGATTGGAATTCCACTTTCGATTTTAAACATAGTATTACTAACTTCTTCACTTACTAGGACAACCTCTTTAACCTCGCTATTTTGCAATGCTTGTTGAATTCTATCTGCAATTTTCTCTTCAGCTATGACTAAAAATGAACTACAACAAACTACCCGTTTTGTGACCTTTTACAGCATCAAATCGTTAGTGATTCAGTTGATATTTTCTCGTGAAACTTGTATATAATATGATTACACACGATTCAGATTTGAGGGAGAAGATGAAAGAATATGAATCATTAAAAAGAGAAAATGATTATCTGAAAAAATTATTGATGAAGTTGATGCATAATCAAAATACAACTGACATTAATAAAATAGTAACGAAAAGGTCTCGATTAACAGAGAAAATAGGACTTTTGAAAAGCTTATTTAAAGGGCGGACAGATGTTTATGCGTTGCGTTGGGAATCCAAAAGTGGAAGTAATGGATACACACCTGCATGTGCATTAGAATGGCAAAAAACGATTTGTCCTAAGCCACAAATTAAATGCAATCAGTGCCAGCATCGTGAACTGCTTCCACTCACAGACCAGGTGTTTAATGAACATTTAAAGGGTAAGAAAACAATTGGAATCTACCCATTATTACAAAATGGAACGTGCTCATTTTTGGCTGTGGATTTTGATAAAAAGCAATGGCAGCAAGATGTTTTAGCTTTTTCTGAAACTTGTAAGCGGCTTAATATTCCCTATCATATAGAAAGATCAAGATCGGGTACTGGCGCGCATGTTTGGATTTTCTTTATTTCAGAGGTTTTAGCAGCGCTGGCACGGAAATTAGGAATGATTCTATTAAGGAGAACGAAAGAGGAGAATAATGGCTTTAACTTGGAATCATATGATCGAATGTTCCCAAGTCAAGACACTTTGTCAAAAGGCGGTTTCGGAAATCTTATTGCACTTCCGCTTCAAAAGGAACCGGGACAAAAAGGCAATAGTTTATTTGTAAATGAAAATTTAATTCCCTATCCAGATCAATGGATGTACCTGTCTACTGTTAGAAAAATGGTAGAAAAGGATATTCAAGCAATCACTCAAACTAATGTAGATGACAGTGGGTTACCGCCAGAGGAAATACAACTAGAGCTGAAAAATGGAATTTATATTAAAAAAACTGGAATCCCATTACCCTTATTGGATCAAATTGTGGACATCGCGTCATTTAACAACCCTAAGTTTTATAAGGCTCAAGCAAGACGATTATCTACACATGGAATACCAAGATTGATTCAATCAGCAAGTGATAAACAAGATGTGATCATTCTCCCACGTGGATGTTTGGAAGCATTACTAGCGTTTCTAAAGGAGCAATCGATCAAAGTGGATGTAATCGATGCTCAGTATCCTGGTGAAAATATTAATCTGAATTTTCACGGGACATTATCTTCCCAGCAAGTAGATGTTTTAAATTCGTTATTAGTATTCAATCAAGGTACACTCGCTGCAACGACAGGGTTCGGTAAAACAGTTGTTGCCATCGCAATGATTGCAGAAAGGAAGATCAATACATTGGTCATTGTGCATCGTACTCAATTAATGAAACAATGGGTAGAGAAGCTTTCTGTATTTTTGAATATTTCACCTGATGAAATAGGACAAGTGGGTGGAGGGAAAAATAAGATTACAGGTAAGGTCGATGTTGCAACGATACAATCCTTGAATTATGGAGGTAACTTAAAATCCTTTATCACTCAATATGGACAAATCATTGTAGATGAATGCCATATTATTTCAGCGATAACTTTTGAAAATGTATTAAAAAAGGTGAGACCAAAATATGTGTATGGATTGACAGCTACACCAAAACGCAAAGATGGAATGCATCCAATCATTCATATGCAGTGTGGGCCCATTCGTCATACGATCGATGCGAAATTGCAAGCGAAAGTTCGTCCATTTGGGCATCTATTAATTTCAAAAGAAACGAACTTTAGTACAACTAAGACTGAGTTTCATGAAATCTATAAGGAACTAATGTTAGATTCTAGGCGTAACCTTCAAATTTTTGATGATGTATTACATGCACTTGAAAAGGGACGCTCCCCAATTATTTTAACCGAGCGGCTTGAACATCTGGAAATATTGAAAAATCAATTCAGTGGATTTGCTAAGAATGTCATTGTATTATCTGGAAATATGAATAAAAAGGACCAGAAAAAAGAACTTAAACGATTAGCTTCGCTTCCATTGGAAGAGGAACGGTTAGTGCTTGCTACAGGAAAATACATTGGGGAAGGCTTTGATGATGCAAGGTTAGATACTTTATTTTTAACGATGCCTATCTCATGGAAAGGCACCCTACAACAATATGTTGGTCGCATTCATCGTCAGTTTCACAACAAGCAAGAAGTCCAAGTCTTTGATTATGTAGATGGAAAAGTCCCTGTTTTAAAGGAAATGTATGAGAAACGACTAGCTGGATATAAATCAATGGGGTATATAGTGGGCAATGGAGAAAAAGTGTCAGAGCAGATGAGACTGTTTTAGTCAATTAGTATGAAAGAAGCGGCCCTAATGGAATACGATTGGCACCTATTTATGACAACGGTTCTTCCCTCGGTTTTAACGAAGTTGCTGAAAAAAGCAAAAAATGTTAACAGATAATGAAATGCTGGAAGGCTTCTGCAACCGCGATAGACCAAGTATTGGATTACCTAATCGAAAAAGACCGAAGCATTTAGAGTTGTTATCTTTCCTTCACCGTCAATTCCCTAGGGAACTGGAATTGGCTGTTACAAGGTTAAAAAAAGGTTGGATATTTTCTTATTTTGATAGCTAGATATAATAGAATAAATTCGGGAGTTTATAAATAAAAGGTGATGTAATTTACTTACACGAGCTTATTTAAGGAAGAAAGGAGAAAGTCTAATTGGAAAATCGTTTGTTGGATTTAGGTGCAATCATTGAAAAGGTGAGACATGATGATCTTGTTAAGTTGGTTTCTAAAATGTTATCAACTAGTAAGGAAGCAAGGGAAGAAGTGACTCGTTTTTTGGATCAGAAAGGTTACTTGCAGGACAATCAACGTCAGCAAGTCTATATAGAAAAATTTTCAGATAAGCTATATGAAGCGGTTGGTATTATTGAATCTTTTAATGAATATGGAGGAGGACCTGAATATGAGGAGGGCAATGCCTATTCTAATATGAATTTTGTCATCTCTCTTTTTGAGGAAAATAAATTGCCTAACTCATGCAGGGAAGAGTGCATTGATATATTAATGCAACAGTATGTGATAGGAAACTCGGGGTTTGAAGATGCCATTCAAGATTGGGTAGGGGAGATTGCTAATCAAAATGAACATTGGGAATTGATCATTAGCTATTTGCAAAAGTCCGGTTCCAGTTATGATCAGTCTATCATTATGAGAATTTATCGTGATATTCTTAATGACCAACAGACGTATGAACAGATAAGGATCAACCATTTACATTATGGCAATGATTATTTTGATTATGTTCAATTTTTACATCGTAATGGAGACAGAGAAGAGGCGCTTAAGTTTGCAAAGAAAGGCTTGAAAGAAGGGAAAGGAAGATTAATGGATCTTTATGAGTATGTGATCAAAAGGTACCAAAAAGACGGAGAAAGACAACAAGCATTGGAGTTACTATGTCAATATTTCCGCCATCAACCAAGCCTTTCTCTTTACAAAAGTGTTTTAGAGTATGCAGGCAATGCTGATAGGGAACATATTAAAAAGCAATTGTATGAAAGTTTCTCGGATCATTTTTACTCACATATTAAAGTGGAAATTGATTTCGAAGAACGTAATTATGAAGCAGTTCTTGCATATGTTACCAAACAGCCTCGCTCTTATTTATCAGGACGCGACATGGAGAAGTATGAGAAAGTTTTAAGAACAAGTTTTCCAAATGAGATGATTCAACACTATCAAACGGTCGTACAATATTTTATTAATCAAAGAAAACGCAAATCTTACAAAGAGGCAGCTTACTGTGCGCTTCATATTAAGAATATATTTAGCAACGTTCTTGGAAAACCGGATGAATGGAATAAATATATTCATCATCTACTAACTACATATGCTAAGCTACGAGCTCTTCAGGATGAGTTTAAAAAGGTGAAGGAAAAGTAGAAACATGCAAACAGTGAGGTGCGATTGTTACCCACCCGATGTGGAATATGTCTCGCAAAATAAGGCAGTCAGCCCTCGAATATGAGGCGCTGCCTTTTTACGTTGTCATCTGGGATCTCACATTTCAGTACCTATGAAGGGTGTTTCTTAACATATCCCTCAGCCTTTTAAAGAGTCATTTGAGATGCTCCACGGTTGTATCGTGTTTGTCAGCTAATGATGGAAAAGGAATGTTAAATAGTGGAGATAGGCTGGTAGTGAAAGTTTGAAGGATATTTCTCTGTTGAGGGAATGAAGCCTTTCTTCAAATGGAGAGGGGGTTTGTAGTCTCGAACGTAGTAATGATGGTCATAATATGTTTATTGAACCTATGCGAAAATAACTAGTAAATAGTATAATGTAGTGTGTACTTATTTGAGGGATGATTTTTATGACTCATAGTCTAATTAATATGTAAAAAATAACATTATCCATCTTAAATAAGGTTCGAATGACCAACTATCGAAAATTTAGAATAGAAAATCGTATTTGTTTTCCGAGCATGTGAAGCGCTCTCAAATTAAGGAGAACGGAAAAAATAAGAAGATAAAAAAGCGAGGAACTAACATGGCAGTTTTACATCAAAAATTATTTAGTGCAGCAGATAATTTACGAAGCAAAATGGATGCTTCAGAGTATAAAAACTATTTATTAGGATTGATTTTCTATAAGTATCTATCCGATCGCCTATTAGAAAAAGTTGTCGAAGTCGCAGATGAATCTCTAGAGGCATTTGATACTCAAGAAAAGCAATCCGAATTATACAAAGGATTACTAGCCGATGAAGACATTAGAGCTGACTTAGTCGAAACATTAGTCGATACATTAGGGTATGACATTGAACCACAGTATTTGTTTAATGAATTAACGGCGCAAGCGAAACAGAATATTTTTCAATTAAATGATTTAAATAAAGCGTTTATTGACTTATCTACTAAATATGTTCAGTTCAACGGCTTGTTTGACGATGTTGATTTGAAATCGAAAAAACTTGGGTCAGATGATCAACAAAGGAATATCACTATTACGGAAGTGTTGAAAAAGCTCAATGATATTGATGTTGTCGGGCATAGTGGTGATGTCATTGGTGATGCGTATGAATATTTAATTAGTCAATTCGCTTCAGAAGCTGGAAAAAAAGCTGGCGAGTTCTACACGCCACATGAAGTATCGGTGATGATGGCACGGATTGCTGCCATTGGTCAAGAAGACAAGAAATTATTTAGTGTGTATGACCCTACAATGGGTTCAGGCTCGTTAATGTTGAATATCCGTAACTTTATTAACCATCCAGAAAGCATGAAATATCATGGACAAGAACTGAATACAACAACGTTCAACTTAGCAAAGATGAACTTAATTTTGCACGGTGTAAATGACGAAGATATGCGATTGCGTAATGGAGACACATTAAATAAAGACTGGCCAACGGATGAACCTTATACATTTGATTCTGTGACAATGAATCCACCATACTCAGCCAAATGGTCCGCAGACGATACGTTCTTAGATGATTCGCGTTTTAATCGTTACGGAAAATTAGCACCAAAATCAAAAGCAGACTTTGCTTTTCTTTTGCACGGCTTATATCATTTAAAAGATTCAGGAACGATGGCGATTGTCCTACCGCATGGTGTCCTGTTCCGCGGTGCAGCTGAAGGTGTTATACGTAAAAAGTTACTCGAAGACGGAAGTATCGATGCGATAATCGGCATGCCAGCGAACTTATTCTTCGGGACAAGCATCCCAACAACCGTCATTATTTTAAAGAAAAACCGGACTACTCGTGATGTATTGTTTATTGATGCAAGCAAAGAGTTTATTAAAGGAAAGAACCAAAATAAACTATCTCAAGAAAACATCGATAAAGTTGTTGAGACTTACAAAAAAAGAGAAAACGTTGAAAAATATGCGCATGTAGCAAGCTTTGACGAAATCAAAGAAAATGATTTTAACTTAAACATTCCAAGGTATGTTGACACATTTGAAGAAGAAGAACCTGTGGATATGGCTTCGGTTGGAGCATCCATTCAAGAGATTCGGAAAGAGAAAGAAGAACTTGAATCTAACCTGTATGAGATGATTTCTTCGATGAAATTTGAGGAGAAAGATGCAGAGTGGATAAAAGGTGCGTTAGAGGTGTTTAATCGTGGTAAATAAGAGAGTACCGGAAGTTCGTTTCTCTGGGTTTAGTGGGGAGTGGGAACAGCGTAAGTTAAGTGAGATTGCAGAATTTAATCCTAAATCAATTTTGCCAGACGAGTTTGAATATGTTGATTTAGAATCTGTTGTAGGTACTAATTTAATTGCTCATCGTACTGAATCTAAAGAATCTGCACCATCTAGAGCACAACGGTTAGCACAACATGGAGATGTCTTTTATCAAACAGTCCGCCCTTATCAAAAGAACAACTATTTATATGATTTGCCTTATAATAATTATGTTTTCTCAACTGGTTACGCTCAAATGAGACCAATTATTGACAGTTATTTCTTGCTTAGCCGTGTGCAAGAAGAGTTATTCGTTAAGACTGTTCTGGATAGAAGTACAGGTACAAGTTATCCAGCAATCAACTCAAATGACTTATCAGAAATTGAAATTAAAGTACCTACTGATAATGATGAACAAAACCAAATCGGCAACTTCTTCAAACAACTAGACGAAAGAATCGCTCTCGGGCAGCAAGAACTAGACACCTTAAAACAAACGAAACAAGGATTTTTGCAAAAGATGTTTCCAAAAGAAGGGGAGACTGTACCGGAAGTTCGTTTTCCTGGGTTTAGTGGGATGTGGGAAGAATCTATAGTTATAGATAGAGTTGAAAAAGTTCTAGATTATAGAGGGAAAAGTCCTTCTAAATTTGGCATGAAGTGGGGAGAATCAGGCTACTTGGTTTTATCTGCTTTGAATGTGAAAGATGGGTACATAGATAAGCAAGTAGAAGCTAAATATGGAGACCAGTTACTATTTGAACGATGGATGGGAAATGAAAAATTAGAAAAGGGTGATGTGGTATTTACTACAGAAGCACCTTTGGGTAATGTTGCTCAAATACCTGATAGTAATGGGTATATACTTAACCAACGTGCAGTTGGTTTTAAAGTTGAGTCTAATAAAACAAATAGTAATTTCTTAACACAATTATTAAGGAGCCCAGTATTTCAAACTAAATTAAAAGCAAATGCATCTGGAGGGACGGCTAAAGGAATTGGAATGAAGGAGTTTTCTAAAATGAGTGCTCTATTCCCAACTACTATTAATGAACAAAGTAAAATTGGTGAATTTTTTAATCAGTTGGATGAATTGATTACAATTAATGAGAATTTATTACTTGCCTTAAAAGAAATAAAAAAAGCATTCCTACAAAAGATGTTCATATAAGAAAGTGGTGAGAAGATAGTGAGAGTGGCACATCGAGATGAAGCAGAGGTTGAGCGCCGGCTGATAGAGGTGCTTGGAGAAGGGCATAATCAGTGGAATTATCGTCCGGATTTAAAGTCGGAAGCTGATTTATGGCAGAACTTACGTAATATCATTACACAGAATAACTTATCAGAAATTGGGGAACACCCGATTTCTGATAAGGAGTTTGATAAAGTAAAGACGGAAATTTTACTGAGAACGCGGACTCCTTTTGATGCGGCACGATGGTTAAAAGGGGAGAATGGCATTACTCGGATAACGATTGAGCGCGATGATATTTCTTTAGGGTCGCTGTCGTTAGTTCTTTTTTCTAACCAAGATATTGGTGGAGGAATTTCGAGATACGAAGTGGTTCATCAAATTGCGAAGAAAAGAGTCCAAGAAGATGGTCGTGATCGCCGTTTTGATGTGACTTTGTTGATTAACGGCTTACCTATTGTTCAAATCGAATTAAAACAAGCGACGGCTAAAGATGGTGTGTTTCAAGCATATAATCAAGTGAAAAAATATGCCGAAGAAGGGGTTTTTCGTAACAATATTTTTTCGACTCTTCAGTTATTTGTTATTTCGAATGAGCAGACGACGCGTTATTTTGCCAATGCGATGCCAAAAGATATGCATAAGAAATTCGTCTTTAGCTGGCGGACAAAAGACAATCGCAAAGTAGATAATCTCTATGAATTTGTTAAACAAGTATTGAATATTCCTGATGCGCATCGTCTTATCGCTCATTATACAATTGTTAGTGAGGAGAATAATTTCAAAGCGTTGATGGTCTTACATCCCTATCAAATACACGCCATCGAAGCATTGTTTACTTCAGCGGTGAGACACGAATCTGGATACGTCTGGCATGCGACAGGTTCAGGAAAAACGTTAACGAGCTTTGTTTCAACAAAGTTATTGGCCCGAAAACCGGGAGTAGACCGGACGATTATGTTGATTGACCGCAAAGATTTAGATAACCAAACGACATCAGAGTTCACGAAGTTTGCTTCTGAATTTAATACCGGGATTTCATCAGGCAAGGCAAAATCAAATAGTTTAATCGTCGGAACAGGTAGTTCAAAAGAGCTCAGTCAAACATTACTAGCGGATGCAAATTCAAATACGGTCATTATTACAACCCGTCAGAAATTAGAGAAAGCGATAGAGTATGCCAAGAAACAAGAAGAAAAAGAGGGGAAAAATCGATTTCATAAGTTAGTTGGACAACATATTGTCTTTGTTGTCGATGAATGCCACCGTGCATTAAGTGCAGAAGGGATGGAATCCATTAAGAAGACTTTCCCTAATTCGACTTGGTTTGGATTTACTGGCACACCGATATTTGATGATAATAAGAAACAGGCGAAAGGCAGATTAGCGCGGACAACGAAGGATCAGTATGGAGAAGTATTACATACATATACGATTAAAAATGCGTTAGATGATCATTCTGTTCTTGGGTTTCAAGTTGAACATGAAGATACCGTAGTTCCGGTTTCTTTAAGCAACCATATTTACAATGAGCTGCGCCAAAATGAGAAATACGCGAATCATACGGATCATGAAATTAATGATTTGATTGATCAAATGGATGGTATGGAAAAAGAGACTTACTTATCGCCAGCAAACTATGAAAATGATGACCATATCCAGAAAGTCATCCACAAGATCTTTCGACCAGATAATGCGTATACCAAGTTTGATTTTCAAAACGGCCGACCACAAAAGTCTGCCATTTTAACGACCAGCTCTATTGATATGGCCAAACGGTATTATCATGCGATTAAGCAAATGACACAAAACCCAAATTGGTTAACGGATGAGTTTGCTGATCACCCAATCCGTAAAGGGCGTACGATAGAAGATGCTGATTTCCCTCGCATTGCCATTACTTACTCTTTACAGGAAAATGAAGAAAATGCCAATGAGAATCAAGAGGAAATGAAGCAAATCATCAAAGAGTACAATGCGTATTATGATACGTCATGGTCGCTTCAAGATATTGAGAGATATAATGGCGATATTAATAATCGGTTAGCACGAAAAAAGGCGGAGTTTAAACAATTTGGAAAACATTTGGACTTAGTCATCGTTGTCGATCGCCTTTTAACGGGCTTCGATGCCCCGACCATTCAAACACTGTTTGTCGACCGAAACTTAAGCTATGCCAATCTCATACAAGCTTTTTCACGAACGAACCGTACGTATCCAGGGAAAACAAAAGGGCTTATTATGACTTTTAGAAAACCGTGGACGATGGAGAAGAATGTAGCGGATGCGACGAAGTTATACTCTGACAAACAAGAAGAAACAGATCTTGTCTATCCAACGTATGATGACTCATTAAGACGATTTAAAAAAGCACATAAGAAATTAAAGTCTTTTGAAATCATCCCGACGGATATTGATGAGCAATCGCCAATAGAGACACGTATTGAATTTGTCAAAACCTTTCAAGAGCTAAGCAATGCTTATGAAGCCCTTGTCACGTACGATAATTATAATGATGATATGGAGAAATCACAGGCACTCAGAGATCAGGTTATGCTAATTGAGGAAACAGTCGGTGTATACAATACGATAAAAGGGTCACTCGTCAATGAAAAAGACGAGGATGATGAGGAAACAAGTCCTGATTTCTCAGAGATTGAATTTTACGGAGAAAATACAATCAAACTCTATGATATTGATTCCGCTTTTATCGATCAATTACTCGGGAACTACTCAGCCAACAACCAAGATATCCGTCAAGAAATCGAAAAAGCTTTACAGAAATTGAAGAAGCCTGAAGCAGTAAAAGCAGTGTACAATGACATCTTGAATGCCATAGACCATAAAGAAATTGATGCCAACGAAGATATCCTAGCTGTCAAACGTCAATTCTTTACACAAACAAAGAACGAACGTATTCAAGAATTTGCCCAAACATGGTTCGTAGACGAAAATGAACTCCATCTATCAGCCATGCAATACATCATCGGCATCGAACCGATTCCTAATATTGCCGGCATCCTTAACAGCAAGCAATTTGATAAGTACAAAGCAATCCATCCGGAAGCAAAACCGTTGAAATATGGGCCGGAGATGAAGCGGGCGTGGCGGAAAGCGTTGGATGAGGTTATAGTGCCATTGGATGAAGAGTTGAGATAAAAATTTAGTGTAGTTGATCGAGACGGGTAGCTAGAATGATACGCTTCCTGTCCTTTTTTATTATTTTGTTAGTAAGATGAGTTCTATTTGAAACCAGCATTCATCCACCTGTTGCTGCAAGAGGTCGTAGTCGCCTCTTTAAGTTGGGAACCTATTTGACTAGTGGAGAGTACGT
Organism: Cytobacillus sp. FSL K6-0265; assembly: GCF_038003465.1. NCBI lineage: Bacteria > Bacillati > Bacillota > Bacilli > Caryophanales > Bacillaceae > Cytobacillus > Cytobacillus sp. FSL K6-0265. The sequence continues at coordinate 706,379 of NZ_JBBOPE010000001.1, forward strand.
TGAATTCATTGAGGGGGGAATATCAAGATTATTCTTTGCGCCGTTTATCAAACTCTATTAAAACGGCGGCTTTATAATGCAAGACCTAATTGTAAAAATAGTAAAAAAATACGATGTGTTGTATAATTTAGGAAAATATGGTTTGTTGTCTACCAATGGGGGGGGAGATTTCATGGTACTAGAAAAAAGACTACAGTAGAAACAACAGTTATTTTTTCAGATGATCAGTTACATAGATTTCTCATTTCTCTTACAAAGGAAGTGGGACGAAAATAAAAGAAAGCCACAATTATAATGTTAAACCCAAACTTCGCAGATCAAATAAAAGTTGATTTAACTGTAATGAAAATGGGAAATTACTTAGTAGAATGTCAGTATGGTTCATTAGATATAGTTATCCTATTCTCTTATATAGCTACTGATCCTGAGAAATTAATAAAGGACCAAGACCTAATTAGAAGAGAAACGGATAAATACATTGTTGAAGCTATAAAGAAATCAGACCTAGTAATCATTGCATGGGGAAGTGATTAAAAAAATATGATAAGAGAAAGATAGAAATAACAACAGTTATACAAAAATTATCCAGAAATGTAAAGTGTTTTAAAAATTCCCAAGGAAGAAAGGGAAAAAACCAAAGTAGACTAGGGAATGAACCAGACTTAGTAGGTTTTTTTAATTAATTCTTCACTAAACATCTCATGTATTGCAAGATCCAGTTCCACACGTGGAATTTGTAGCAGAATTTTCTAAAACTTAAAGATCTGCATTTAATAATAGGAGATAAAAATATATTTCGTGTAATAATTACAAAAATGGTTATTGGATTTTCATTGAAGATTATGGGGGATGGTTGAATGATAGAACTTGATTTTTTACATATTAGACCTTTTGATGGTAGTAAAGATGGAGAATTTGAAGAGTTAATTTGTCAATTAGCTCATTTAAACAAACCTAGAAATAGTCTTGTTTTTATAAGAAAAGGGGGTGCAGGCGGAGATGCTGGGGTTGAATGTTTTGGGAATTAAAAGATGACTCAGAACAAGCTTGGCAAGCCAAATATTTTACTGAGAGGCTTGAGATTAGCGAGTGGAGTTAAATCAATAGTTCTGTTAAAACTGCACTTAGAGTAAAGAATGTTATTGTAGAGAAAAATTTTCCTATTAATATGTTTGGTATTGATATTAATGAGCATATGAAATTATACAAAATATAGATCCTAAACCTAATTTCAGAAAAGAGTTAATAGATTTATTAATTTCAGAAGGATTACTAGCATTAGGTATAATCACTGATAAAATGGAGAATTTATTGAAGTAATTAGGTTTACATATGAGAGATTTAGAGAGTATTTCATAGAAGAAAATATAGTAAGTAGCTTGAATATAGAAAATCTAGTATCCGAATTTAACAAGTATGGAAAATAGAGGTGTTTCTAAATGAATTTTACATGTATTCAGGTATTATAGAAGATCTAGGAATAACTTTCTCAGAGAAATTTAATAGAGAATTTATAGACTTTATAATAAAACTTTGTTGGTGAAAAATATTCTTCGATTAAGAGTTCACTAATGAGTTCCCTGGAGATTTCGGAAATTATACGATGACTTGTGTTTATGAGTGGTCACCTACAAAACTAATAGAAGAACAGCCGGGGAAATCTTCAGATGGATTAATGGTTTAGGTGTTACAGAAAGAGTAGCGGAATTTAGGTGGAAATGGCCGGAAAGATGTTTAGATGGGTAGCTTGAAAAGAATGGTATGCAAATAATTTGGTGTATTGGTGGGGAATAACAATTCTTAAATGATAAGGGTTATGTGTCGAAAAGATTAGAATTCAACTATATTTATAGTAATGAAGGGAATTTAAAAGAGTTAGATGGCTAGAACAGTATAGTTTTAAGATTAGAGGTGGTAACATATGAACAATTATAAACAATTTAAAGTTGTATCTAAAAATGATTACTTAATTTATCTAAGACAAATTATTATTGGTTTAAATAATCATTTCAACTCCCTTGAAAAGTATGGAGATAGTTTAAAATCAATTGTAGAGGAATTAGCGTTAATAGAAAATCCAGAGTTAGAGATTGATTCAAATTTATACGAAGATTTCAGAGATAAAACTCAATTTGTTGAAAATAAAATATTAAATTTGCTGGGTGATATGCAAAATGATTCAATGTCTTATACTAAATTTAAAAAGAAACTAGTTAAGCGAAATATAGAGGTTAAACAATTAATTGGAGAAGTACCAGATAATTTATCTCAAATGCTTAGTGAAATGAATAATTCAAGGAATTGGGGATTGCATGAACCTGAATCACTTTTGAATGCTCACCTAGAAAATATTAAAGAATTTTGGCCTAAAGAAGAATTGAATTGGTACTTAAATAACTTTAACCCAATATATATTGCAAAATTTAATAAATATGAAGGCCAATGGCTACTCAGTCTATATCATAGCATGACTGGCAATTTAGAGTTTTACAAAGAAATTTATAATTATATCATTGAGGATTATAAAATTCTGAGTGGAAATGAAGATATACAGATAACTTATAATGATATAGATGTTCGTCCATTTGAATTAGAAATAAAACTTCCAAAAACTTCTATGAAAATGCAAAAGAAAAAATATACAAGGAAGAAGAGCGAAAAAGACGCTACAAGATAAATATAGTCTCGTTTAGGAAACTAATAACAGGTTATTGTACAATAATAATGAAGTGTTAGGTGTATATGAATAAAAAAGAAAAAGAAAAGTGTTCCAAAAGAACATAATTGAAGTTGGTTACTAATAGAGGGAGCCTGTTGAAAATTTCATAAGAATTAATGAGTTAGGAGATTGAATGAGTAATTGAAGATACTAACATTAGTGACCATTAGAGGATACTTTTAAAGTCGGTAAGTTGTATATATAGGATTAAAGGTGGGGTGTTTAATAAAGTATCAATACAAAACAGTAAAAACTTTTTATAAAAAATTGTTTTAATAAAGCACGAAGCGAAAGGATATTAGGTATGATAAATAAATTAAAAATAAATAACTATAAGTCATTTCAGGAATTTGAGTTAGATTTGAATTCTGATTTAAATATTATCATTGGAGATAATGAAGCTGGGAAATCAACATTATTAGAAGCAATAAATTTAGTTTTGACGGGCCAATTAAATAATAGGCTGCTTCAGAATGAATTAAGTCCATATTTGTTTAACATTAATAGTGTAAGACGTATTTACAACAATTAATAACTAATGCACAAGCTGAATTACCTAGAATCAGTATTGAACTGTATTTTAATAATCCAAACAACATTTACAGCGAATTAAAAGGGACAAATAACTTGTTAAGAATTGATACTCCAGGTGTATCTATCAGCATTGAATTTGATTCAACTTACCACACCGAGTACGAAGCATATATTCAAGATGTAAGTACAATTAAAACGTTACCAATTGAATATTACAAAGTAGTTTGGCGATCTTTTGCTGGGAATAGCCTAACTTCAAGAAGTATACCTGCCAGATCCACACTAATAGATACATCCACTTCAAAATATCAAAATGGTACAGATATATATCTGCACAAGATTTTAAATGACTCCTTAGAACCTTCACAACGCACAGAACTAGCTGTTCATTACAGAAAGCTAAAAGAAACATTTTCCGAAAATCAATCCATTGCAACAATAAATGAAAGCTTAAACGAAAAGAAAGGAAATATTACTGATAAAAATTTAAATGTATCGGTCGATATTTCGAGCAAAACTAATTGGGATAAAATTATTACTGCATATTTAGATGAGGTTCCATTTGATTACATAGGGAAAGGTGAACAAAATGCTATAAAAATGAAATTAGCATTAGAATCTAATACAGATTTAGAAGCAGTAGTCTTAATAGAAGAACCTGAAAATCATTTATCTCTTTCTAATTTAAATAAATTATTAAATATAATTAAAACTAAGAATGAAAATAAACAATTAATAATTACAACGCATAGTAGTTTTATTTTAAATAAATTGGACATTGGAAGGATGATTTTACTCTCTAGTGAGAAGGAGACAACATCGTTCAATGATCTTGAAGATGAAACTAGAGAGTTCTTTATGAGGTTGCCTGGTTATGATACGCTGCGTATCGTATTAAGTCGTAAAGTTATTTTAGTGGAGGGACCATCTGAAGATTTAATAGTACAACGAGCGTATAAAGATTTGTATGGCAAATTACCTTTAGAAAATGGTGTAGATATATTTTGTATAGATGGTTTGTCTTTTAAAAGGTTTATAGAGATATCCGCTAATCTTCAAAAAGAAATTACAATAATTACAGATAACGATGGTGACATTGAACAGAATATTCATAAGAAGTACGAAGAATATTCATCAAATGATTTAGTGAAACTCCACTATGGTCTGGATGAAAATCTTAAAACACTTGAACTAAATATTGTTGACGCTAACAAACCAAATCTATCGATTCTTAAAGAAATTTTAGGTCATCCTGATTATACAGATGATCGTTTAATTACGTATATGCTAAATAATAAAACAAGGTGTGCATTAAAAATATTTGAATCTGATAAAACTATTCAAATGCCGAGGTATATATTAAATGCAATTGAAGAATAAAATTATTGTTGCAGCTGCTGGTTCTGGAAAAACAACATATATAGTGAAAAAAGCGCTTAAAAATGCCCCCAAAAAGACTTTGATTGTTACATATACTAATAAGAATCGTGAAGAAATTGAGAAGAAAATTATAGAGCTACATGGATTTATACCAAAGCATCTTGTAGTGAAAAGTTGGTATGCATTTTTATTATCTGATTTAATAAGACCGTATCAAAATTTCGTTTATGAAGAACGTATAGAAGGTGTATATTTTCCTACAGGCCCTATTAATAGGTTTGCAACGAAAACTAATATTAAGGCTTATTTTTTAAATGCAAAAAATGAAGTTAACAAGGATAGACTTTCTGAATTAGCAGAGCTAATTGCACAAAACAGTGAGTATAAGGGTGTTACTCGTATTAGCGAATTATATGACTCTATTTTTATAGATGAAGTACAAGATATGGCTGGGTATGATTTAGAGATATTTAATTTTTTTATGCATTCTAATATAAACGTATTATTTGTAGGTGATATTAGACAAGCAACTTATGCAACGAATAATACTAATAAGAACAAAAAATATAAAGGGATAAATATTATTCATTACTTTATGGAAAGAACAGATATCTGTGAGGTTGATCAAAGTTTAAATATTAGCCATAGATGCAATCAGTTAATATGTGATTTCGCTGATAGCTTATTCTTGGGTATGGCTAGTACAGTATCAACAAATGAAGAACGTACTGGACACGATGGCATATTTATTGTTCATCCAAATGATGTGGAAGAGTATCTTCAAAAATTTAATCCCCAGTGTTTAAGATACGACGCTAGAACGGTCTTACCAAGAGCGATTAATTTTGGAGATTCAAAAGGTCTAACATTTGATAGGGTGCTTATAAAACCTACAGCTAAGATGGAGAAGTTTTTGAGAACTGGGGAATTAGATTTAGATGAAACCACTTTAGCTAAATTTTATGTTGCTCTTACAAGGGCTAAATATAGTGTAGGAATTATTAGTGCAACTAAAAATGTTAAGATAATTGGAACTTGTAATTTTAAGGAAGAGAGTATTTTAAAATAATTACGATTAAGGTGATATTATGGCTAAATCTAAGAGTTTTGAAGAATTTTATTATGTTAAAACGGGTAAGAACTGTAATGTTAAAGCTGTGGTGGATTATGCTAAAAACAAATACGGTGATTACACTCCTTTTGAAGAAGCAATGTTTTGTCCAGAGTGCGAAAAAGCAGAATTGTTTTTAGTAAGAGAAACGTCTGGTAGAAGAGCTCATTTAAAAAAGAAACCGTCATCTTCACATGAAGATAATTGTTCATATATATACGACTATGCTTCTAGGAAAACGATTCAAAATTATGTTAAAGGATTAACTAATTGTCAAATCCAAGAAAAGTTAAATTCTATTATGCATATGTTGTTTAAAGTGAAAAATCAAAAACCTAATATCTTAACTAATAACAATATCTCTAATAGTAAAAACAGCTCAAGTCCAATGTTAATTCCTGAAGTGAGAAAAGATGTTATTGAGTTGAAATCACTCAGAAGAAAAAGCTTATCGAGTTGGATTGATGAAACTGATGGAACGGATCTTTATTTATTTTATGGGGATGTAAAATTAGAGATAGTTGAAAAAGAAAAAGTTAATGTTGATGGAGACAGCTATAAATATTATTTATTAAATTTATGGACTCTGAATAAAAACGGAGAATGGAAGTACAGAACACAAATTTATAGAGGCAGAAATAAAGACATAATTGATATTAATAAAGTATACCGAATAGCTATGATAGGTAATCTTAATTTTAAATGGAAACGATGGCAAATTGATTTGATTAATCAATCTGCGATACGTTTTGTAGATATATGAATTAAATAATTCAATCGATAAAGGAAAGATATTTAAACATGGATGATAATAGAGATTTATCTTATTTGATTGATAGAATAGTATCCTCTAATTTGTTTCGAGAGGCGAATTATTATTTTAGGAGTATGAAGAAGCAGCCACATGGTGGGGTAGCACGTATATTCCATCCAAATGTATATTTGAAATATTATACAGCAGATACATTTCGTTTATTTACTCATGAACCATATAATATTCCATATTTTTTAACAGCACTAGTTGAGGAAGCTTATCATGAATATCTAATGAGTGAAGTAAATATAGAAGAATTATGTTGGTTATGTTTTGATGACGATAATTTTTGGTATGTTGGTTTCCGATTATTGATACCTAAACAAGAGTTTGAAGAGATAAATAAAAATGTACCCCTAATCTGGTCTGTTATATCATCGAAGTCAAGATTTCAAGATTATTATGAATTGGATAATAAGCTCTTAATATATGCATTAGTATGTTATTTAATAAAAAGTAAAATGATTGAAATAAAAGGTATTGAAGAAATTCGAAGATATGAAGTGTTACGGACTCCACATAACAAATACGGATTAAGTTTAGTAAATGATGCGAAGTTTTTGAGGCAAGGATTTATTCTTGATGGTCGATACTACCTTTATAATATATTTTTTGATACTACTATTGGGGCAGCTATTGATGACGTTCCATATACTATTAAGATAATTAATGCAGAAATTCCTAAAGCTGAGTTATATTTTAGGTGTGATGAAAAAGTTGCTGTGCCGGCAGATAAAATGATATGCACTGCGACTAAGGATTTTCAAAAATATCGTGGGATTACAGTTGATTTTGGTGATATAGAAAAACTAATCAACAAGAAGGAAATTATAGTACATTATGATCCAAAATATTTAGATAAAGTGGTTATGATAATTAAACCAGATAGAGATCCAGATGGTCGGAATTTTTATCATATTGAGGTTGAAGAATTATGGAATCCTGAGAAGGTTAAAGACAACTTTGTGCTTACAAATTATGTGCATGCAAAGTACTATCCGGATAAAAAGATATTTAATCATATTGATTTTTCGGTAAATCAATACTCAAAAGGTCTTTTTGAAGAAAAATATAGAGATGCTATGACGGATACAGATGTACCAATTGATAGATATGGTGATGAGCATTATAAAATATGGTGTGTTGAAAGTGATACCATTGAAATAAGCACTTGGAGTAAACTTGTATGTGCAACTCTTGATGAGCCTTTTAGAGAGTTGTTTATAGAGATGTTTTATTAACATTTTCAAAATACCATCTTTCTCGTTTTTTGGATACGAATGCAACCTTTTTTATAATTATAACCAGAAGAAATCATGCAAAAGCTTGAAGAATTAGGTAGTGGCTAAACGAACAGAGTCTACTTGAACCACGGAGTAAAGGAACCTTATTTTTTATATCACATTTAAGATTACTAAGAGTTCAATGAGAACCGCTGGTGTTGAGTCTTAAGCTTTATATGACAGAATATAGAGCACGTAAATAGTGATGTTTTATTGAGCAAAAAAGTACACTAAGATGATGCAAGAGACTCTTACAGGTAGCTGTGAGAGTCTATATGCCTTTCTTAGTTGTTAGGTTCTCATGATTGCTTACTTACTTCTTCATAACAGGTATCCAAACTTCACTATAAGCGTAACCTGGCTTGAGCTGATCCATTTTAGTAAAGGAAAAGTTTGGTGCCCTTATTAATTCATAATTAGAAGATGGGAGCCACTCAGAGTAAACTTTTGCCATAGGTGTCTTGTAAGGTTGTAGGAAATGGACCTTCATTCGGGAATATTGCCCATGTGTTTGCAGAAACAGGTACTTTGTCTAATTGGTTACTTATTTGATTTGAAGTTGTTAGAACACCTATAAGGTAAGTCAAATCCCCTTCTTCTTTTATGAAGTTTGCGTCAGCTTCATATGAAGCGTTGATAATCTCAAAAGGGGCAAAGTTCTGCAGGGAGCGCATTTCCTCTTTTTGTTCGTCTGTGATACTTTTGGCTAGTTGGACGATTTCGTTGTGGACGCTTTCAAATTGCATAAGTACTCGCATACTTACACCGACCATCCCATCTGAATGGCAGGTTTATTTTCAATCCTAAATTCCATATCGCTTTCTCCTTTGAACAGGCCGAAAATATCTAACTACCATTTTAGAAAGATATTTTTTTATCTTCCAGGTTTAACACTTAATGAATATTTAAAAAGCAGAAGAATATCAGAGCAAGCATGGATTCATTAAATGAAGAAAAAGTGACAGGTGTTGCGCTAAAGTATGGTTATCAGTCAATGGATGGGTTCAGTCGCGCGTTCAAAAAGTGGAGTGGCTTTTTACCTCCGATGTAATAAAGAAAGGCGTTAACAAATCTTCCAAACTTTCATTTGTTATCAACGTCGCCAATGATGAAGGGATGAATGTGAATGAGATGATATCTCCGAGTTCGGGTTTTGAAGGTGATTCTAAGTCAATCAAGTCGAAACTCTTAAGACAAATGCGTCAATGAACCATGTAGCAAACCCAACAATACAAAACATGATATATAATTCTGTACAATTGTTTCTCTTTATGGGTATAAGCAAAAGGATTAATAATAGAGTAACAACAACGATGATTGGAAACTATAGTCCTTTGGCACTAAGGTCTAAATTATTAATTCCAGTATAAATTAGCATAATATTTCATTATAGAAGGAGGAATATTTAGACTCTAAAACGAATTACTTACAAAAATACCCAGGGGAGGAAAAACAATGAATCAAACTTCTTTTACCATTAGAAAAGCGGTTATCGAGGATGCCATGGGTATAGCAAGAGTACATGTCGATAGTTGGCGCAGCACCTATGCTGCTATTTTTCCACAAGAATATTTAAATGGGCTTTCGTATGAGAAAAGGGAAACATTATGGAAAAACAATATTCCTCTCGGTGGGGTATATGTAGCTGAAAATGAGGTGAGTGAAATCATTGGATTTTCTTCGGGTGGGAAAGAGAGAAGTGGGAAGTACGATGGTTTTGATGGCGAACTATATGCGATTTATTTATTAGAGGAGTATCAAAGAAAAGGAGTGGGGTCGGCTCTGTTTGCAGCCGTTACTACTGAACTGAAACAAAAAGGATATCAATCAATGCTTGTCCTAGTTGTGGAGGATAATCACTCTTATCGATTTTATGAAGCCCTTGGTGGTGAAAAGATTGATTCTATTGAAATGAATATGGCTGGTGAGAAATACACGGAGATCGTGTATGGATGGAGAGATCTAACTTCCTTTGACATCAGAAATCAATAAACTTTTTACATATCGTTAAAGTGCGATTCATACTCAATTGTTATCTTATTGATAGCGGGGATAGCATCAGTGGCTGTCAGTACATTTGGCGAAGGAGGAGCCAAATGTTTTTTTGTTTAATTACAAAGAAAAAATTACCATATTTACTGTATAATAGGCTTATATAAATAGAAGGTGGGATTTTAATGACTTATTCAATAAGAGTGAGGGCATGTGCGCTGATTATTGAGAATGATTCGATTCTTTTGATTGAATATGAAGATGAGAGAGGCGTTCATTATAATTTACCTGCAGGCGGTGTAGAACCGAATGAATCAGTCATTGAAGCTGTGAAGCGAGAAGCGAAAGAAGAAGCATCAGTGGACGTAGAAGTAGGTCCTTTAGCATTTATATATGAGTATGCTCCCCACTTGAATGCGAATAAATTTGGTGATATTCATTCGTTGCAGTTAATTTTTGAATGTACCCTGGCAAATGCCTCTGTTCCTAAACAACCAAAGTATCCTGATCCTAACCAAATAGACGTAAAATGGATTAAATTATCTGAATTAAATAACAACGTACTATATCCCCATTTAGAAGAACATATTCTTACCTATCATCAACAGAAAAGAAATATCGAATTCATAGAAGAACAAACGATTAGGGGATAGTAGGTTTTGCTAGAATCATGATGAAAGTAAGGGGTTCAATATGAAGTACAAAAAAACGAAAGTCATAATTAGTATCATGTTGGTTAGTGTCGTTTGTGTGATGTTATTCAACTTTTTCAAGAAAGATATCTGGGATGTGAATGCTGATTTATTGAAAGAAGAGGTATTATCCATTGAATCATCTATAGAAGAGGTGAATTTATTGGATATCACCCCATTTGATTGGGATAAAGTTTATTTCTTTGGTCCTTATACTCCGAAAGAGTGGATATATGAAACGGTCGGATATAAATGGGATACTATTAGTGAAACAGTAAACGAAGGAATGAATCAAATTGTATTTTTAAAGAATGATCAAGTGGTTTGTTATGTATATGGTTACCCAGAAAATACAGGGTATGGTATTTCTATGAGTGAAAATGCAAGTCAAATTCCTGCTGGTTTTGTCCTGAAGGCGGATGAACAGCGCCCATTTGAAGTGGCCTGGGATGATGATGTCGTTTATTTAAAAAGCAAATAGCAGACTTAATATAGTAAAAAGGAGAGAATGAGACTGAATACATCTGAAGAAGTTCAACTAGCATTTTATCGCGAGGAGCACTTAGACATTTTAAATAGATTCGAATTACCAGAAACGCAAGCGAAATTTACAGCATTACCAAAGGAAAAAGTAGCTGTTTCTGATGGGCAATATCGAGTGGTGATCCTTTCAAAAAAAGTTCCGGTAGGCTTTTTCCTGTTACATAGTACAAAAAGAGTAAGTGAATATACGACCAATCCTCATGCAATGTTATTGACAGCTTTTTCTATAGATTACAAACATCAGGGTAAAGGGTATGCTAAGCAAGCGATGGTCGATTTAAAAGCGTTTATCACCACTCATTTTCCCGATTGCAATGAAGTGGTTTTGGCGGTCAATCATAAAAATCTTCCCGCACAGAACTTATACAAGAATGTTGGCTTTGTTGATACCGGTGAGCGGAAAATAGGGAAAATTGGTGAACAGCTTATATTGAGATTAGAGATGAAGTAGTTTGATACTTTCGTAGGGTAGGAGAAACTAACCGTTGGCAACACAGGATGTCCAAGGGGGTAGCTTCCTACAAAAATCGACGGAGAACAGTATTCATTCATACGATGTATTTTGATTTTGATATTTGATAAAGCTGCTATAAAGGCTAGTATTTGAATCAATATGAAGTCAAAGTGAGGGGGTGGAACTTTCCACTTTCTTTTTTTATGTCATCCTACCTCGAGTTAGAGATTCAATAGAGCGTCTTTCGTTTTCCAAAAGTCGCCTCAAGTAATCCATTTGTTACGGAAAAATTTTTCATTTAAAACCATCTATTCTCAATTGGAATGATATTTTGTTAGTAGTTGGGTTATTTCACAATAATGTAACATATTGATAGATATTCACTTTTTTTATGTGTAATCGCCGTTTATACTGAATTTTTTATGTTGTTTTATAAAAAAGATTGAGCGCCTTATTTAAAATAATTCTCGCTTTTTAATTGACAAATATAATGTTAGTAATATAATAATAAGTGCTAGTTAATAATTATTATAGATTGAAAAGGTTTTTCACTCTTTTTCATCTATAATTAAATCTAACAACTTTTAGGAGGACTACAACATGTCATTAATAGGAAAAGAAGTATTACCATTTAACGCACATGCATATAGAAATGGAGATTTTATTGAAGTATCTGAAGCAGATCTTAAAGGTCATTGGAGTGTCGTTTGTTTCTACCCAGCTGACTTTACATTTGTTTGCCCAACAGAACTAGAAGATCTTCAAGATCAATACCCAGCTCTACAAGAACTAGGTGTAGAAGTATTCTCTGTTTCAAGAGACTCTCACTTTACTCATAAAGCTTGGCACGATACATCAGAAGCAATTGGTAAAATTACTTATACAATGATTGGTGATCCATCACATACAATTTCTCGTAACTTCGATGTTCTTATTGAAGAATTAGGTCAAGCAGATCGTGGTACTTTCATTATCGATCCAGATGGTATCATTCAAGCAGTTGAAATCAATGCTGATGGTATTGGCCGTGACGCAAGCATTCTTATCGATAAAATTAAAGCAGCTCAATATGTACGTTCTAATCCAGGCGAAGTTTGCCCGGCAAAATGGAAAGAAGGATCTACTACACTTAAGCCAAGCCTTGATTTAGTCGGCAAAATTTAAGGAGTGGAACCCCATGATATTAGAAGCAGAAATTAAAGAGCAACTCCATCAGTATCTTCAACTGATGGAGGGCGATGTATTACTGAAAGTAAGTACCGGAGAAGATGACGTATCAAAAGATATGCTAGCTCTCGTTGATGAACTGGCAACCATGTCATCTAAAATTAAGGTAGAAACAGCTACCTTAAAAAGAACGCCAAGCTTCAGCGTGAATCGCATAGGTGAAGATACAGGTGTCGCTTTTGCTGGTATTCCTCTTGGTCACGAATTTACTTCCTTAGTATTAGCCTTATTACAAGCAAGTGGCCGCGCGCCAAAAGTAGATGATAAGGTGATGGAACAAGTAAAGAATATTCAAGGGGAATTTCATTTCGAAACTTACGTTAGTCTGACATGCCATAATTGTCCTGATGTGGTACAAGCCTTGAATATCATGAGTGTGTTAAACCCTAACATTACACATACAATGATCGATGGCGCGGCTTTTAAAGAAGAAGTCGATAGCAAAAACATTATGGCAGTACCAACTGTTTTCCTTAATGGAGAAGTATTTGGTAGTGGACGTATGACTTTAGACGAAATTTTAGCGAAGATGGGTAGCACAGAAGATCCAGCTGAATTTTCGAATAAAGATCCATTTGATGTGCTAGTTGTTGGTGGTGGACCAGCAGGTGCGAGTGCAGCGATTTATGCGGCACGTAAAGGTATCCGTACAGGAGTTGTTGCTGAACGATTCGGCGGACAAATCATGGATACACTAGGCATCGAAAACTTCATTGGTACAAAGTATACAGAAGGCCCTAAGCTTGCAGCTAGTCTTGAAGAACATGTGAAAGAATACGATGTCGACGTGATGAATCTTCAACGCGCGAAAAGCTTACAAAGAAAAGAACTCATTGAAGTGGAATTAGAAAATGGTGCAGTTCTTAAGAGTAAGTCAGTCATTCTTTCTACAGGTGCAAGATGGAGAAACGTTGGCGTACCTGGTGAAGCAGAATTCAAAAATAAAGGTGTCGCTTACTGTCCACATTGTGACGGCCCATTATTTGAAGGCAAAGATGTTGCGGTCATCGGTGGCGGTAATTCAGGCATCGAGGCAGCAATCGACTTAGCAGGTATCGTTAAACATGTAACTGTCATTGAATTCGGTGCAGAACTAAGAGCAGATTCGGTCCTACAAGAGCGACTCTATAGCTTACCGAATGTAAAAGTGATTAAAAACGCACAAACAACTGAAATCACGGGTACAGATAAAGTGAATGGCCTCACCTATCTAGACCGTGAAACAGAGCAAGAACACCATATTGAATTACAAGGAATCTTTGTTCAAATTGGTCTTGTTCCAAATACGGACTGGTTAGGAGATACGGTTGAACGTACAAGAACAGGCGAAATCGTGGTCGATAACCATGGTGCAACAAACGTCCCTGGCCTCTATGCAGCAGGTGACTGCACAAATAATCCGTACAAACAAATTATTATTTCTATGGGATCAGGTGCAAACGCATCATTAGGCGCATTTGATTATTTAATTAGAAATTAATTATATTTGCGAGAAAGGTAAGGTGAGTTGAAACTCACACTGCCTTTCTCTTTTTTTATGGAGTGGATGTTAACATGGATTTGTTTGGTTCGAGCATATAAGCGATGAAAAAGGGTTTTGCTCGTGCATCCGGGATGAAAAGAAGAAAGATGGCGTAGCAAATGAATTTTGCTCGTACATCCAGCGTAAAATCATCAAAGTTAGCTGAACAAATGGTTCTAGGTCTCCGCTTTCAACCTTATGTGTTGACTAAGAGTTTATCTGCTAGGATGTTTTCCCCTTTTTTACATATATTTTGATAAAATAATAGTAAGACCAAAGGATTTTTAGAGGGTGGATGACTATAAATATGTGGAGACCTTTTTATGCTAGCGGTATCGTGTTAGAGAAATTAACAAAAGAAGATGTATGGAAAGCTGAGGAACATTTTGGTGTGAAATTGCCAAGGGAGTATGTGGAGTTACTTCGTATACAAAATGGCGGATACCTTTTGAAAGATAGCATCAACATAGGCGTAGAGATAGATAATGAACATACGCTAGCAATTGATTATCTCCTCGGTATTAAAGAAGATAAAGGTATCATGGAGACCGGGTATCTATTGAATGAGTGGGGAATTGATAGCAATCACCTTATCGTTATTTCTGGCGATGGCCATTATTTTATTGTGTTAGATTATCGTGAGGATCAAAATAACCCAAAAGTTGCTTATTTGATCTCTGATTCAGGTGAGCTAATCGAGTTATTCCCAACATTTTATGAAATTATGAACGAGCTCGTACCAGATGAGAGTGAAATATCATATGACCATGAAGAAGAGATTAATCAATTCCTACGTAACCCTAATTTAGTTGATGCAAAAAAACTTGTAAACTCGGAGAACGAGGATTTAATTTATCAAGGTATAGAATATTGGAATCAAACAGGCAAAGATAAAAGTGAATTCAATCGTCTATTGCTTCACATTGTTCAGCAAACTAAATTTTTGTCAGTTCAAGCATTAGGAGCGGAGATATTATGGAAAAAAGTAGCATCGGAAGAGATAAAAGAAAAGCCTGCCATTCAGGCGGTCGTTGATAGCATTCCAGATTCACCGTTAGATTTAGTGAAAGAATGTAAACAAAGAATAGTGGAAGAATTGAATGGGAATTAATCCCCTATGGAACGAGTGCATGATGATATAGCGGAAATTCTTAGAGTTAATAATATGTAAGCCATTGTCAGCAGCAAATGAAATATACATTATTTTAATATCAGAGCATAATGCGATATCCATTCAGTAAAAAATTTTACATTGACTAATACTGCTGTGGAAGTGAACTGCCTGGCAAAATTTCCGTACATAAATAATCTCCTATTTTTTTTATGTACAATACTTACTATATTCTTCAAAATAGGCATTGTGCCTGTTTGATAAAGAAGTATACCAACTAATAGTAAAGTGGAAAAAAGAGCCTTATGAGAAAGATGAAAAAGATAGCCTCGGTAATGACCCCCTTTTTGATTTATAGTAGCCAATTTCTTCATAAGTGGATTGCATAGCAATGACAATGTTAAAATAGAACAATGGCTTTAACGCTACATAGCAAAGTCTGTTCAAGATAGGAGCGATAAGTATGGTTGATAATAATGATCTTTTAATCCGATTGCGTTATGCGTTGGATATTAAAAATAGTGAAATGGCAGAGATTTTTAAGCTAGGTGAGGAAGAAGTTTCAGTGCCAGAAGTGGTGAAGATTCTTAAAAAGTTTGATGAAGATGAGGCGGATAACCGAATTGAATTAACCGATGCGATGTTGAATTCGTTCTTAAATGGTCTCATTATTTATAAAAGAGGAAAACAAGAGCAGAAACCGGGACAAGCCAATACACCGGACCCGTCGATTAACAGCCATCGACATATCAATAACATCCTCTTAAAGAAAGTTAAAATTGCCTTGGCATTAACAACAGATGACATGATTGATATCTTTAGAAAAGCGGGACTCAACGTTTCAAAAGGAGAAATTGGCGCTTTTCTAAGAAAAGAAGGGCATAAAAATTATAAAGTGTGCTTAGATCACTTTGCTAGGAACTTCTTAAAAGGTCTAACGATTAAATATAGGGGAGCTTGATATAAATAAAAGCAGTGGGAGGGAATCCTGCTGCTTTTTTCTTTAGATGGTTAGCCAAAGTGCTTTTTTCTTGCATAATGACCGAAATGTTTTGTTAGACTTTTGAACAAAATGGAAAAGATGTTTGAAGAAAAGCCCGCACCTTATTTGGACGCAGGCAAAGGTTTAGAACGCTTAATTAAAAGATAAGTGGAAACCATTCCCCAAATAAACAATATGAAATAAAAAAGTCTTTGAAGTAATCCTGAAGGGAGAGGAAAGAGTGGCACAAGTGAAATCAGAATAGTAATGAATATTAAGCTGGCTAAGCAATAATATGTCCATTTTCTAATCGCGGTAAGTTTTTTTGCGAAAATGAATAGGCCTGGGAATACGGTTAGCATTGCGACCCATACGAAAATAGAGTGCCCCAATAAATTGACATCAGCAGGGATTAAGCCTGAGATAGAGGTAGAAATGCCGATTAAAAGAATAAATGATGTTGCCATTCGATGAATCAAAGATTTCTGTAAATATTGGGAGAGATATAGTACTCCGATACAAAAGGTTAATCCATTAAATAGAAAGAGTAAATTCATCCCTACATGATGAGGGGAGCATATTTCATAAGGTGCAAACGCATAGGTGAATTCGCCGCAGGTCGTTACACCAAGGTCACTCATAGCGTGATGTAAATAGCTATAAGGTGCTGTTGAGGTAAGAATGAAGAAAGGTTCAATAAGAAAGTATAGGCAAGTCATCCCCCAACTTAAGAAGCCTATTCTATTTGATATATACATGTGATTCCTCCCGAGAGAAAGTTTATGTATATTTTATATCCATTATTTTCTAAAGAGTATGGGCTATTTGTGTATATTGGTTTAAGGCTTGAGGCTGAAAAATTTTAAGTACCTCACGATTCCTCGCTTTTTATTTCGTATGTTTACATTTTGAAATCGTATCTTCGTCAATATCCTAGCGAAAATCTTGTCATTCATTTAGGGTCATAAAGTGAGCTCCTCATACACACCATCTGATTCCCCGATATGCTAAACTATAAATGTCAAAATTAACTGTTGTTTGAAAAGCAATGTGTAAACATGCTATAAGTGTAGTTAGAAGGAATGATTGATAAATAAAATAGATATTTCACCGTGAGAGGATTGAATACATGATGAAAGAAAATTTTTGGCGTGAGTTGCCACGCCCATTTTTTGTGCTTGCGCCGATGGAAGATGTGACGGATGTTGTTTTTCGTCATGTCGTTAGTGAAGCAGCACGGCCAGATGTGTTTTTTACTGAGTTTACAAATTCGGAGAGTTATTGTCATCCTGATGGACTAAAAAGTGTCCGTGGTCGTTTAACTTTTACTGAAGATGAGCAGCCGATGGTGGCGCATATATGGGGAGACAGACCGGAGAACTTTCGTGAAATGAGTATGGGTATGGCGGAACTAGGCTTTAAAGGTATTGACCTTAATATGGGCTGTCCTGTTCCCAATGTCGCTGGAAACGGTAAAGGTAGCGGATTGATCTGCCGTCCGGATGTTGCTGCTGAGCTGATTGCTGCTGCAAAAGCAGGGGGACTGCCTGTTAGTGTAAAAACAAGGCTCGGTTATAGTGAAATCGACGAATGGCGTGATTGGCTGACGCATATTTTAAAACAAGATATTGCCAACCTTTCTATTCATCTTCGTACGAGAGAAGAAATGAGTAAGGTAGACGCGCACTGGGAGCTGATTCCAGAAATTAAAAAGCTTCGTGATGAGGTGGCACCTGATACGCTGTTAACGATTAATGGTGATATTCCTGACCGACAAAAGGGATTAGAGTTGGCAGAAAAATACGGTATTGACGGTGTGATGATTGGTCGAGGTATTTTTAAGAATCCATTTGCTTTTGAAAAGGAAGCGAAAGAGCATAGTAGTAAAGAATTGTTAGATCTTTTAAGGTTGCACCTCGACCTTCATGATCAATATGCAGGGTTAGAATTGCGCCCATATACCGGCCTTCATCGCTTTTTCAAAATTTATGTCCGCAGCTTTAAAGGAGCGGGAGAATTAAGAAATCAGTTAATGAATACAAAGTCAACGGATGAAGCACGTGCGTTGCTTGATGATTTTGACAGAAACAATCATTCATAAGGAAAAAAATGAATATTTACTTCTTTTTATCGATATGATATGATGCTTAGTAATTAGATTCCATATGAATTTGGAGAGGTGCATTTATGAGTGCAGTAGGTTCTAAATAGGCAGTTAAAATTTGAAATGAATGCAATAACAAAAGGGAAAAATTTTCTTAATGATTCCCTGCTATTTGTTATGGATTGATTTCAACCTATGAAGATACCTACTATACTTTATAAAGCATGTGATGAACAGGGATAGCTATGCTATGGTTCATGACGTCTTCTTGCCTTATAAATGTAAAAGCTGCGGGGTATCCCTGCGGCTTTTTCTGTTTAAAATCTATTGGAATCTAATAAGTAGGTGTCTTCACAATGAAAAAAAGTGAGGAGCATCGAAATTGAATAATATGACATTTGAAAAACTACAATATCACGAATTAAAACAGATTGTGCAATCTTATTGTGTGAGCGGTTTAGGTAAAAGGCTAATCGACAAACAAGAACCGAGTACAAATATACAAGTGGTGAACAACCGCCTACAGGAAACTACTGAGGCCAGAGCAATCATAGATGCCGAGGGCCATATTCCTTTTGTAGGTATTACAAACATTGAAAGTATTATTGATTCACTTGAAAAGGGCATTATTTTGCAACCGAGTGATTTAGTTAGCTTATCTGACTTTTTAAGAGGCTGTCGCAAAATCAAACAATTCATGCAAAGCAAAGAGTTTTTCGCACCAACGCTTGCTTCTTATGCTCAGTCGATGTCTGAAATGAAGACAATAGAGGAAGAAATCAATTTCACGATTAAGGGCAGTCGAATTGATTCGTCGGCAAGTAGAGAGTTAAAAAGAATACGTTTTAAAAAAGAAGCAACAGAAGAGAAAATCAGTGAGCGTTTAAATAAATTTTTAAATAATAGTACGAATAAGAAGTATATCCAAGAATTTTTTATTAGTAAAAAAGATGACAGATATACGATTCCGATTAAAGCTTCTTATAAAGGTCAAGTGCCAGGTGCCGTTATCGAAGTATCTTCAACAGGTGCGACTGTTTTTATCGAACCTCAGACGATCTCGAAGTTAAGCGCAGAATTAGCGAGCCTTAAAGCAGATGAAGAGATGGAAGAATACCAAATATTAGCGACACTCTCAGGAATCATAGTAGCAGAATTGCAAAAGTTGAAAGTAAATATGGAGTTAATTAGCCAGTATGACATGGTGTTTGCCAAGGCAAAATATAGTAAGCAGATTGCTGGCATACAGCCGATAGTCAATGATCATGGTTATATTAAAATAGTGAACGGCAAGCATCCGCTGTTGCCAAAAGATGCCGTACCCCTTCAGTTTGAGATTGGTAAAGAGTATAGAAGTTTAATCATTACCGGTCCTAATGCAGGGGGGAAGACTATTGTATTAAAAACCATTGGACTATTGACTTTAGCGACAATGTTAGGGCTTCATATTGCGGCAGAGCAGGGGACGGAAATCGCTATTTTTGAACATATATTCGTTGATATTGGCGACAATCAAAGTATCGAAAATGCATTAAGTACGTTTTCATCTCATATGAAAAACTTGTCGGAAATCATGAGCGCTTCTAAC
Organism: Cytobacillus sp. FSL K6-0265; assembly: GCF_038003465.1. Classification (NCBI taxonomy): domain Bacteria; kingdom Bacillati; phylum Bacillota; class Bacilli; order Caryophanales; family Bacillaceae; genus Cytobacillus; species Cytobacillus sp. FSL K6-0265. The sequence continues at coordinate 726,435 of NZ_JBBOPE010000001.1, forward strand.
CATCGTACGCTTTTATTATTTGATGAAATCGGTAGTGGAACAGAACCGAATGAAGGCGCAGCACTTGCGATTGCAATATTAGAGGAGTTCTACCATATGGGCTGCCTCACCATTGCGACTACCCATTATGGAGAAATCAAACGTTATTCAGAATTGCATAGTGATTTTATGAACGCAGCGATGCAATTTGATCAAGAAACATTGTCACCATTGTATCAGTTAGTTATTGGCGAATCAGGGGATAGCAACGCATTATGGATTTCTCGCAAGATGAATATAAAAGAATCCGTATTAAAGCGAGCAGAAGCTTATATGGAGAATAAAGATTATCAACTAAAGCAAGTGAATCCAGATAAAATCCGTCAGCCAAAACTCAGAAGTGAAGCAATTACAGCAAAATATGATTATAAAAAAGGTGACAGAGTAAAACTATTGGATCATAATGACTTTGCGATTATCTACAAAGAAATGGATCAATTCTATAATGTTGTGGTCTACTATAAAGGTGAAATGATTGAAGTAAATGTAAAACGAATTACTTTAAATCTCCCAGCACATGAACTATATCCAGAAGGTTACGACTTAGAAACCTTATTCACTGATTTCGCTACAAGGAAAATGGAACATGATATTAACCGAGGATCGAAGAAAGCCTTACGGAAAATTCAAAAGGAAATGCGGAAGAAATAAAACACTATCGATGAACCCGAGTCCACATATATGGATTCGGGTTTTTTCATATTTAGCCATCTAGAAAGAAATCAAGGAAGATAGCAGAGCAAAAGAGATTTGCCCGTCCAACCAGAGTAAAATCATCAAAGATACCAGAACAAAAGAACTTTGGCTAGTGTTCACCGAAAAAACGGTACATAGGCGAATCTGATTATATTAATCTTCAATACCGCTCTCCCTCTATCCATTCCTAAGAAGCCCCCCAATAACTGAAAAAGTATTAAGTATATGATGAATTACGACCAAAGACCTAGCGGAACTTTAGTCTCTAGCTAGTTAATCAGCCATGATTCCTTTTGTATGATTATTTTATGCAATCGGAAAAAATGGTGGCTAGAGGAGAGACGGTTATGGGTTTAGGTGACAAGAAGGTTTATATTTTGCTAACAGATACAGGTACGTATTTTACGAAATTGATAAAAGTCTATACGAAGAGGAGTTATAATCATGCTTCTATCGCTTTTGATCATGAATTAGCAAAAGTGTATAGTTTTGGCAGGAAAAAGCCGCGGAATCCTTTTATCGGTGGGTTTGTCGTGGAGGATATAAATAAGGGGTTATTGAAACATGCAGATTGCATCATTTATTCTTTCACAGTTAACCATGAAGAGCTGAGGAAAATGGAACAATATATTGCCACAATTGAATCCGAAAAGGAGGATTATCGTTATAATCTTTTTGGTCTATTTGGCGTGCTGTTTAATAAACCTTTGAAAAGGAGAAAAGCTTTTTTCTGTTCCCAGTTTGTGGCTTCAGTCATCCACGCAACCGACAGTATCGAATTTGAAAAACCACTTTCATTAATCACGCCGTATGATCTCCGTAATATCCCCTCTATACAGGTTGAATATGAAGGGAAGCTGAACGAGTATTTGGACAGGGAAAAAGCACCATCTGAGAGCGAAGGTTCTTTCTTTGTCTCAATATAGTTTATAAGTTTAATAAATTTTCTTGTCATATTTTCTAACAGATTCATTGCGGCTCTCCATGTGATAGGTATCATAGAAACTATAGCTGTGATCACATATCACATAAAGGAGGTGACGATCCCTCATATGCGTACAAGCGAAGTAATAACCGTCCCCACATTATCTCAAGAAGTGTATAACCGTCTGCGAAAAGACATCATGAATGGTCTATTCCCACCAGGTAAAAGAATTTCTATTAGAAAATTAGCTGAACAATTGAATGTGAGTACGATGCCGGTTAGAGAAGCATTGAATAAATTACAATCAGAAGGCTTTGTTCATTTTGAGCGGAGGAGTATTTTTATTAGACAGCTTTCATCGCAAGAATTAATTGAATTATTTGAAATTAGGTTAACTTTAGAGAAGATGGCTATGGAATGGTCGTATAGGCATATTGATCGTGTAGCGCTAGCTGAGTTAAACGAAATGGTAACGGAGATGAAGAAGAAACTGACATCACCGGTGGAATGGAATGAGTTAAATAGACAGTTTCACCTGTTGATATATACGTATGCCCAATCGAAGCCAATGCTTGAGATGTTAAGTATTGTCTGGGGAAGGGTGGAACCATATATGAATATTTACTCTGTCGAACAAGACGATTTAATCATCTCGCAAAAAGAACATGACCAATTGCTTGTAGCGCTCAACAAAAAGGATATTGCCACATTACATCAATTAATCACACTTCATATTCAACAAACAAAAGAAGCAATCTTAGAGAAACTTGAAAAATAGTCAAAATACATAGGGTGGGTGGAAAATTATGGAATATAATGGAAACGCCTTTGTAAAAGCTGATTTTATACTGGAACCAACAGGCAGTGGGCCCCTTAATGGATTGACGTTTGCTATAAAGGATGTATTTGAGATCGAGAATTACAAAAATACAGCAGGAAATCCTGATTGGTATCATACTCACGGACCAGGTCAACAAAATGCAACCGTCATAGAATCCTTGTTGAAAAATGGCGCGCGACTACAAGGAACAACACATACGGATGAACTAATGTATAGTTTAAACGGAGAAAATCATCATTACGGTACACCGGTTAATCCACGCACGCCTAACCGTATTCCTGGAGGTTCTTCGAGCGGTTCAGCTGTTGCTGCTGCGTCAGGACTTGTAGATTTTGCAATAGGAACGGATACAGGTGGGTCTGTCCGTATCCCGTCTTCTTACTGTGGGATTTTTGGATTCCGTCCGACACATGGGAAAGTAAATATGAACGGTGTAATTCCGCTTGCTAAAAGCTTTGATACTGTCGGTTGGATGTCGCAAAACATAGACACTTTATTAAAGGTAGGAGAAGTGCTGATAAGTAATGATGAAGTAAAAGATCATTCTTTTCGGCATGTCTATTATGAGGAAGAGGCTTGGCGGTTGATTGATGAAGAAAACAAAGAAATATTGCTAGACAGTTTAAAAGATATTTCTAAACAAGATGTAAACATTGCCTCTGATGGATTGGTAAAATGGGCAGAATTATTTAGATTCATACAAGGCACAGAAATCTGGCAAGCACATGGTGAATGGATTAACAAGGAGCAGCCAACTTTCGGACCTGGTATCGCCGAAAGGTTTCAATGGACGTCAACTTTAAATCCAAGTGAACTTCCAGCACTAGTGGAAAAACAAAATGCAATTAGAGATCAGCTTTCATCTCTACTTAAAGAGAATGGTATCTTAGTCATTCCTACGGCACCAGATGTTGCCCCGTTGAAAAATTTGCCAAGTGAAGAGTTAGAACAATATCGACACCAGTTAATGCAACTCACTTGTATCGCAGGTCTAACAGGACTTCCACAGGTCACTATTCCGTTTGAAAATAAAGACGGCCTGCCAATTGGTCTCTCTTTTATTGCCAATCACCATCAAGATATCGCTCTTATTAAATGGGTGAGGGAAATGTTGTTTGCTAAAAGGAAGGTGACAAGATGAGTAGCGACAAACAATCGTACCGTCCAACAACGATGGCAGTAAACGGAATAATCACAACACCACATTATTTAGCTTCTCAAGCAGGATTGGAGGTGTTGCAAGCTGGCGGTAACGCGGTGGAAGCGGCAATTGCTGCATTATCCACAATTGGTGTAGTTTACCCTCATATGAACGGGATTGGTGGGGATAACTTCTGGCTTGTGTATGATGCGAACCAGAAAAAATTAAAGGCATTAAATAGTAGTGGCCGTTCGGGTGAAGGGGCAACAATCCCGTTTTATCAACAGCAAGGCTACAGCAAGATTCCTTCAAGAGGAGCTTTGGCTGCCAATACCGTTCCGGGTGCTGTGGCTGGGTGGGAGAAGGCCTATCAATATTCACAGAATTATATGAGTGGCACGGTTGAATGGTCTGAGTTATTGCAGTCATCTATTGATTACGCCAAAGATGGATTTCCTGTTACTCCTAGTCAAGTTTATTGGACTAATATCAATTTGGATGAAAAGGATAATGAGTTCCGTCACCTCCAACGTTTTACTGAATTTCAAAAGGTGTTTTTACAAGCGAATGGTCTTTCCTATCGGGCAGGTGACCTTATGAAACAGCCAGATTTAGCAAGAACATTAGAAGGGTTAGCAGCAGAAGGTGGTGCGTTTTTATATGAAGGCGAATTAGCGAAGTTGATGGCAACTGACCTGCAACATCACGGGGGGATGCTAACCATTGACGATTTTAGGCATCATCATTCCAATTGGGTAGAACCAATCTCTGTGCGTTATCGCAATCATCAAGTGTTCAATGTCCCACCTAATTCTCAGGGTTTTGCATCATTATCCATTTTAAATATTTTGAATCAATTCCCACTCTCAGACATAGAGGAAGGCTCAGCTGACTATTATCATTTATTAGCAGAGGCGACAAAACGGGCATTCGTTGATCGTGATCAATATTTGACTGATCCAGATTTTGCTACGATTCCTCTAGATGAAATATTGTCTGTGAGAAGAGGAATCGAACTAGCCGAATCAATTGATTTTACTAGAGTGAGGCCGTTTGAAAAACAACTTGATCCTAAGGGGGATACGATTTGGCTAGGTGTTGTTGATAAAGAAGGCAACGCAGTTTCGGTTATTCAAAGTATTTATCATGAGTTCGGATCAGGCTTTATTCCGAAAAATACAGGTATCGTCTTGCAGAATCGAGGCAGTTATTTTTCATTAGACGAAAGTCATATCAATTGCCTGCAAGCAAGAAAGCGAACATATCATACATTAAATCCTGCGATGTTATTTAAAAATGATCAACCGTATTTAATTTATGGAACGATGGGAGGGGAAGGGCAACCACAAACACAAGCAGCCCTTGTGACGAGAATCATAGATTACGATTATCCTATCCAATCAGCCATTGAGGCACCGAGATGGTTATATGGTCGAACATGGGGAGCGACATCTAACAGTTTGAAAGTAGAAGGAAGAATAAGTGCATCCATTTGCTTAGAGCTCGAGAAAAGAGGGCATGAAGTAGAAGTATTAGAAGACTTTACAGATGTCATGGGGCATGCAGGTGCTATTCTAATTAATCAACAGACTGGTGTAAAATATGGCGGGGCTGATCCTCGCGGTGATGGGGTTGCTAGTGGATATTAGTAGATAATAAAGAGGTCACTGAAAAAATGGAAGAAGGTCTTTATCGTCATGTTTATTGATGATACAGATGGGGGGGCTTATTACAGCTACCACAGTTCCATTTATTATTCAGTTTGTAGCAATCCCTGACTTACAGTACAATTTTAATGTTGAAAAAGTTTTTGGTAAGAAGAAAAAGTGAGTGATTGACAATCAATGTTCAAAATGATAAATTATTTTTGTTTATAAATGAATAATGGCGACATGGCTATGGGCGTCATGTTAGCGAATTCGCATAGAATATGTTTGAATGCAGCGCCTCCCGTTTTTATTGGGAGCGCTGCCTTTTTGCGTGGAGGGAAAGTCAGATGGATAAAAGAGTGTATTTACTAACTATAATTACTTTTATTGTCGGTTTGGTTGAGTTAATTATTGCGGGCATCTTGCCACTTATTGCAACGGATTTAGGTGTGTCGCTTGGTGAAGTCGGGATGTTAATCTCCTTGTTTTCTTTAAGCTTTGCCATATCTGGTCCTGTGCTATTATCTTTAACTGCAAAGATAGAGAGAAAACGGTTATTCCTATTCGTTCTCTTTGTTTTCTTCTTATCTAACTTAATGATCGTCGTTATGGATGGTTATGTATCTTTGTTGATTGGAAGAGTATTATCAGCTATGTGTGCGGCTCTTCTAATTTCATTATGTCTCACGATTGCTTCACAAATCAGTGGTGAAAAATATCGAGCGAGAGCGATTGGTATTGTGCTGATGGGGGTCAGTGCATCCCTTGTTTTTGGGATTCCGTTCGGATTGTGGTTAGGTAATGAATTTAGCTGGAGAGCGCCGTTCTTGTTTATTTCGATTCTGACATTAATCATCATGATTGTTGTTTATTTTGCATTAGGTCCAATAGAGGCGAAAAGAGCTTTACCTTTAAAGGAACAGTTGAAAGCATTAAAAAATAGAAAGATTGTACTCGTGCAACTGACATCGGTTCTCTTTTTTGCCGGTCATATGAGTCTATATGCGTATTTAACACCGTTTCTAAGTGAGACAATGAGTATTACTGGCAATTCACTTAGTTTGATTTACCTTATTATCGGCATCGTTGCTGTATGCGGGAGTTTTTTAGGTGGGCAGATTACGGATCGCTTAGGTGCGAAACGATCGATTATTATCGTACTTTCTGCTTTTATTGTTACGATTATCCTTATCCCATATTTGCAGTTTTCCCTTGCTTTGTTTATTTGTGCATTATTGTTATGGAATTTATTAAGCTGGTCTTTGCAGCCCGCCATTCAGAGCTATCTTGTATCTGCTGCGCCAGAAACATCTGATATTCAACAAAGTTTAAATAATTCAGGGGTTCATGTTGGTATGGCTATTGGTTCAACTGTTGGTGGAATCATCATCGATCAATATCACGTTGAGATCAACCCGCTTATTGCAGGGGGCTTCACATGCATCGCCTTGCTTATTATCTTGGCGGCATTTAAGCAAAAGCGTATATGATAATAAAAAGCAGTCTTCAAAGGTAGACTCATAGAGTCCCAATTGAAGACTGCTTTCCTTTACCTAAATTAATTCCAAATTTCTTCAACCCATTCAGGATGATCGATAAATGGATTGCGATTATGTTGATAGTCATGATAGATAATGTCATTTCTTTGGCGTTCTAAGTCATCTACAGGGTCTAAGTTATGCCACTCAATTAAGGTTGAGCGTTTGCCATGATAAGGAGCTGAACCGTTGCTTACTCGATCGTTCACCTCTAAATCCAGTTCACCACTGTCGCCTTCGTAACGGACATCCATATAGAAAATCATTCTTGCGACATCCCCTTTTACTTCATCACGTGGTTCCCAAGAATCGTTATCTGTATAGGTATCAGGTGCTTCACCTTGTGGAGAGCCACCATTATCAAAATCTTTATTACCACGTGCGCCATTTACTGATACATCTGTTGGGCGTAGATGATGTAGGTCTGTTCCAGGGCCCATAGAAGTTCCGAAATCACCATGCGATTTAGCCCACACATGTTCTCTGTTCCATTGATCTGGATTACCACCGTTCGTTGATTTACTTTGTGATCTGCCTGTGTATAGAAGGATGACGTTATTCGTATTATTTGGATCTTGATCCGTTTCCTTTAATGCTTCCCAAACGGCACTATAGGAAATTTCTGTATGATCATCAATGATATTGTGTAACGCAGTTTTTAATGCTTCGCCAGTTTTTCCAGTAGCAGAATCATAATAAGAACCAGGGGCATTATTTTCCTCATCAGGTCCTTCAGGTTCCTCTTCTTTAGATTGCTTAATCATTTCAGCTGTGTTTTTCAATCCAGGATGTGAATAGTACGCTGTGAGATTACCAGTGACTGTTATTTTTTCACCAAGTAATTCGGGGTTGCTCTTAAGGCCGAACTGTGTGCGGAATTGAGAAGGAATCTGAACATAAAGCATATTAGCTGTATTTGTTTCTGTGCGAGAATCCGCAAGAGCTAAGGAGTAATCATCTGGATAGTTGCTCGTAATCACTGTGTTGGCTGAGGTAGGCTTCCCTACTATATAGCCTTCCACCGATTGTATAGAGTTATTTTGCCTGTCGATGGCTTGTGATACTGGCAAGGTAGCAGCAGATGTTTGCGAAGAATCGAATGATACGGTAGAAAAGAAAACGAGAAAAGCGACAATAGATAACTTCAAGAATCTACGCATACTAATCCTCCTTTAATTTTTTTATGGTATTCTGATTCATCTTACCATTTTCCTGTTAAAATATTTTTAATAATAAGTAAATTTTAGGGGCGTGGATAAAGATAAGAAAATCTACTCGGCTTAATTACAGGAGAATAGAACGGGTTTAGAGGGAATTTATGGTGAAAATAGGTTGTAAGGAGGGGGAGAGTCTAACGAAAGTATCTCTTAGTTCTTTCCCTCATTATTAGTGCTTCTGAAAATATTAAATACAAATCTAAACAAGAGTTAAAAGAAACAGGTTGAAGTAATCAACTGCTTTAGAGGGAGATAAAAGCTTCTGCACAGGGATGGAGATTAAAAAATGAGAGTGAGGAATCAAATTGCTTAATTATAACGGGAAGAAATTTGTATCAATAGAGAATACAAATAATGGTGAAGTCTCTGATCAAACGTTTTTTGAGTATAGTCAAGAGGGAAATATCATATCTGCTAGCTATTATGGTGGACAAATTAGAAAAGGAACATTAATTGGCATTGTAAAAGAGGATGGTTCTTTATTGTTTAACTATAATCATGTAAATATCAAAGATGAATTAAGAGGTGGTACTTGTTTTTCGACGCCTGAATGCCTTCCAGATGGGCGAATGAGATTACATGAACAATGGCAATGGAACGATGCAGATCAAACCGAAGGGCACTCGATTATTGAGGAAATGAAAAAAGAATCGAAAGCGTATTAATAGAAAGGCTAGTGGGTGCTGCTTTAAGATTAATTTTCACCATTACTGCAAAAGCGTCCACTAGCTATTCTCAATATGATTACACAGAATGAGGTTGATACCTTTTAGGTTTTGTCACTTTAAACCATTGATAACAGAAAATAATAATAATTACAAGGTCAACAACATCGCCTCCATAATACATAATCATGCTTCCTTTTTCAGCTTCCATTTTCTCTACACTTGAAGGAGGATAACCATAGAAAGATTTGGCTAGAATCTGATGCCCAGCGAGAGCTAAAATAAGGATAATGGCTCGGAATTGAAAACTATAACCTTGGTGAAGCTTATCAATATAGATGATTGATGCTGTAAAAAAATAACCAGCTAAGAAGATATGTGCATGAATGACGATATACAACAGCATGGAATGATGCATCAGTGTGAACAACTCTGTTCGATATAATAACCATAATCCACCAATATTTAACACAGTAGTAAATAGCGGGTTCAATAAAAGGTGAAATGGTCTCTTTTTTAAGGTAGTAGTCACTTTTCTAGCAGTTTTTATAGGTAATGAGCGTAGTAGGAGCGTGACTGGTTTTGCTAATACCATGAAAAGTGGGCCAATCATGCCTAAAAGTAAATGGGCAACCATATGGACACTAAAAAATTGGTGTGAAGCCTCTGCTAAAGGACCAGCAACTGCTAATAGACAAAGGACATTTCCACTAATCCAGCATGCGGTGTGATACCAAGGCCACTGACGATAAGATTGATTAGATTTGATGACAGCGATTCCATAGAGAATGATCAAAAGAAAAAAAGGAATCGCTAAAATAAATGAAACACTGGTTATGTCTAAGTGTTGGTGAGCAGGCATAGTATCCCCCCTTTTAGCTTTACTTGCTTTGTGAGTGACTCGTTTTTCGGATGATAATGATTCCGATAATCGTAATCAGTGCAGCAGTGATATTCCATACCAAATCATAAGGTAGCAAATCAACTCCATAGCGTATTTGATGTAATTTAAACACTTTATGTTGGATTAAACCATCATATAAATTAAATAAACCAATACCTAATAAAACCCCGCCAATCCATCTTTTTTTCCACCAAGAATCTCTTCTGCGCAAGTCAGCCACCATAAACAGACTTGCTACTGTAGCGAACCAGCTAAATGCATGGAATAACCCATCAGAAAGTAGTCCGATTTTTGTTGTGGATTGATCATAAAAATGATGCCAACTTAATAATTGATGAAATACCATCTCATCAATAAATGCAACCAAACCAAGTCCGAAGAGGATACCTGAGATGAGATTGTATGTTGAGTGCTTGGTTATGTTCTTTTGGTAATCCTTATGTTCGCCTTTGATTGGACTATCGATAAGTATCAGCTCATTTCTGTAAGGTATTTCCTCTATTTTTCCCGAGTGTTTAAACTCTAAACATATATAGGAGTGTAAGTTAATAAATGAATTTGAAATTGATTCGATATTCATAGGGTTCATTGGATGAGTTTGTGAAATAAAAGGAACCTAACTACACTCAGGGTAGTTAGGTGTTTTATCGTAGCTCTGAAACTTTCATTACTAGCTTCCTCGATATACTTGGTATCCCCAAGGTGAAATGAGGAGGGGGACGTGATAATCCTTGTCTATATTTGCCACTCCGAAACGAACTGGGACTGTCTCTAAGAATGGTGGGTCGGGGAGGGGGATCTCTTTTTCGCGGAAATACTCCCCGATATGGAAGATGAGTTCATAGCGTCCTACTTTCATTTCTTCTCTAGTAAGTAATGGAGCATCTAAGCGGCCGTCTGAATTGGTTTTTACTACTTTTAGCTTTTTCCAACTATTGCAATTTGCTTCTTGTATGAAAAGCTCTATTAATACATTGCATGCTGGTGTACCGTGGGTTAAATCCAATATATGTGTTGTTAGTCCTGTCATTTTAAACTCCTTAATGATAGTAGAATGATGCTCTGCACAATTATCATTTTAATTTTCGATGGCTGATATCGTGTTACTTTGTCTAGTTTGAGGGTTGATTGGCCACGTTCCTGTAAATTCAGTCACATGATAATCAAAGTAATCTTGTAAAATTTCCTCTTTGTGATCTTGAAAAAGTTCATCTGCAACTGCCTTAGCCAGTCGCGGTAAGCCAAATTTCATCCCAGAAAGAGCAGCGGCAGTAATACCACAGCTAATTAAAGCAGAATAATTAAATGTATAAAGGCCATGAAGATATTTTTCTCCTTCCTTATCGCGACTCGTAAAGGAGTAACCTGTGCTTAAATAAGGATGTGCATCTAGAACTGGGCTGGCACTGTTCTTTGGAGGGTGGTATATATCCTTCCAACGGGCAATATATTTTTCGACTAATTTCAGCTCTGGTCTTAATGCAGGGTCAGTGAACAGTCCTGTGCTAATAATGAGATAATCAAATGAGAAGGAGGCATGAGGGGTTTGGACTGTCACCTGATTATTTGCTTGCCTTACTTCTTGCCAAGGTGAATCTAAATGAAGGTTAAAACCTGGCCAAGCAGAAGCGCGATTAAAGGTATCGTTCGTCGGTGGTTGATTATTTTGAAAGAAATGAGTCATGACCTGGTATTTATCCACATCTGATAACGAGTGATATCTTTCTATCATACCTGAGGCTTCCATTTGCCGTATGGGATTAATTCTAGGCATTTCTTTGCGCCGAACAAAAACATGCGCCTCTGCTACGCCTGAACTAAGGGCATAATTGGCATTATCGAATGCGGAGGCGCCACCGCCTAAAATAGCGATTTTTTTATTTTTTAATGAGTGAAAATCGATATGTTCGGAAGTGTGGGCATAGAAATTTTTCGGTAGATTTTCAGAGACGAGTGGTGGTACATGCCATTCCCCGCCGCCCTGAATACCTGTCGCTAAAATAACTTTGCGTGCAAGTAGGGGTGCTGTAGGTTCGTCTGATTGGTTGATATGGAGTCGATGTAAACCATCTTCAATAGGTTCTACGAGATGCAATTTGACATCGTTTTTGACCGGTAAACGAAGAACTTTTCGATACCATCTGAGGTAATTCATCCAATCCTGACGTGGTATTTTATCCACTTGATCCCAGCCCTTTTTGTCTGTTTGGGCTTCCCACCAAGCACGAAAGGTGAGGGAAGGAAGGCCCAAATCAATAGAGGTGATATGTTTCGGTGTTCTGAGAGTAACCATTCTTGCATAGGTCTCCCATGGCCCTTCGTAGCCTTCGTGATTCTCATCGATAATGAGGAAGTTCGTAATTTTTTCTCGTAAAAGAGCAAATCCAGCACCTAAACCGCTTTGCCCACCTCCGACAATGACGACATCATATACATGTCTCTTCATATGTTTAGTTTGCGGTACCCATGTATCCGTATAGTTTATGTTCAAATAAGAAAGGTCCCTTTGTACTCTCTCATATAAGCTTTCTATGCTCATTGTTTTTCATCCCCTTCTGTCTAGTTTGTTGTGATTGAATCTTTAATAATGATTTCTTCAAGTCGTAATAAGGCGATTTGGTAGATTTCTGTTAAGGCTTGATGAAACTCTTCTTCTTTTTCATTTTTGATTCTCTCTACCATAGAGTGATAAATTTCATCCTTGTTTTTCCCGCGAACAGCTAATATAAATGGGAATCCGAATTTGTCCAAATAAGATTGATTCATAGAAATAAATTGTTTATATTCCTTTTCCGTGAGCTGATTTAAACCAGCGTTTTTTTGTTCGTTAACGGAATTTTCGCTCATTTTAATGCGATCCCCTAAGTTTGGATGCTCTTTAATAAGGGCAAGTTTTTCTTGATTTGTCGTTTCTTTGACTATGTGAACCATCGTTTGATAGAGGTGATTAAATGATGAAAATGGTCTTGCCATGAGCGCTTTTTCAGCGACCCATGGGGAATGCTCGAACACACCTCCAAATAATTGGATAAATGATGCATCGCTGATTTTATTAATTTCTTGAAGTGTATACATGATTGAAAACTCCCTTCTATGAGCTTTTTAATTGGGCTTCCATTCTCGCCTCTTTCAACGGCGGTGCTTCTTTTGTTTTTCTCTTTGTTAAAAGAAGGTTTAAGATAATGGCTGCTAGGCTGCCGGTAATAATCCCATCGCCGACGATAATGCGAAGTGTTTCAGGTAAATGGGCGAATAATTCGGGAACAACGGATGCTCCTAGTCCTAGTGAGATCGAGCAAGCCATAATGAGTTGATTGTTATTGTGCGTAAAATCGACTTTCTGAAGCATGCGCATGCCAGAAGTGACGACCATTCCAAACATGACTACAGTGGCACCGCCGAAAACGGCGGGAGGAATGAGTGTAGCTAAAGTTGAGATTTTCGGAACTAAGCCTAGTACAATCAAGATAAAGCCAGCAGCAATCGTAACTTTATTTGACCTTACTCCAGATAATTGGACAAGTCCGACATTTTGAGCAAATGTACTATAAGGGAAGGCGTTGAAAATCCCACCTAAAGTAAAGGCCATTCCTTCAGCTCGATATCCACGAGCAAGATCTTTTTCTTTTAACTCTTTATGATCCATTTTTCCAAGGGCAAGAAAAGCACCAGTGGATTCGACAAGAATGACTGTACCTACTAAGATCATTGTTAAAATAGGAACAACTTCAAACGTAGGGTATCCGAAATGAAAAGGGGCAGGAAAGTGTAACCAAGAAGCTTCTTGAACGGATTGTACATCTACCTTTCCCATTAGTGCCGCGATGAGTGTACCAACGATCATCCCAATTAAAACAGAGATTGCACGTAAGAACCCTTTAAAGAAGCGGTTCATTAGTAAAATAATTACGAGAACACCAAAGGAGAGTAATAAGTTTTCGGCTGAGCCAAAATCAGGATTATTCGCTCCGCCGCCCATATTTTTAATTCCTGTAGGGATGAGTGATAGACCAATAATAATGACGACGGTACCAGTTACGATGGGGGGAAATAATTTTACAAGCTTGCCGTATATATTTGAAAAGAAAATAATGAACAATCCTGTTATAATAATCGCTCCATATATGGCTGATATCCCGTAATTACTACCGATTGTAATCATGGGAGATACGGCTACGAATGAAGTACCCATGACAATAGGGAGGCCTGTTCCAAAGTATTTATTTTTGACAGATTGAAACAATGTAGCAATCCCGCAAGTTAACAAATCAATAGAAATGAGAAAGGCTTGTTGTTCTGGGGAGAAACCTAAAGCGCCGCCAACTAAGATTGGTACTAAAATGGCACCAGCGTACATAGCAAGGACATGCTGTAATCCTAATGAGAATGTTTTTGATGGATGAATGTATTCTCCCAAAGTGAACCCTCCTGTTTATAATGTTAAGAAACATAACATTGAATGTTGTTATATTTAACATAATAAACAATTTTCTGATTATTGTCATTGTTCAATATGCCTAAAAATGACTAACTTATTTGTGTAAGGTGCATGGTTGGGTTGTTTAAGCATCTAATAATTTTTTCATCCGTAATGCTGTACGTAATTGTAGGGTTGTTTCTGGATCTTTTAAATCTTTACCGAGAATTTCTTCACATTTATCTATTCTGTAGACAACTGTATTCCTGTGGACAAATAATCTTTTCGCTGTTTCGGAGATTTGACAATGCGTTTCTAGATAGACAGAAAGTGTTTGTAGTAATGATTCTTTTTCTTCTGGTTTAATCGATAAGAAACCTTTAAATGTATGGGTGTAAAAATGACTCAATTCTTTTTCGGGAATAAGGCGGAGCAATTCTAATAGATCCCTTGTTTGAAATGATTGAATAAAGTTGGTTCGTTTTGAGAGTGCTCCTTGAGAAAGAGATTCACTTGCCTCGTGATAGGCTGCTCTTACTTGGACAAAGGAATGAATCACATTACTTATGCCGAAAGAAAGGGTTTGATTAAAGCGGTTTGTCATCCGTAGTTGGATGTCTTTTAGTATCTTCATATAAGATAACCCTTGATGGGCTTCAAAGAGCAAGATACATTCATCACTTTTAGTAAAGAAATGAATGTTGACAGCGGTTTGCTGTATCACTTCCTCTAAGTATTCAAATATATAATCAGATTTTTGTTGGCGCTGTGTGAAACTATCGTGTGAATCTGCTTGATCGACCTTTCCGACAGCACAAATATAGTCACAATCATTTTGAAGAGAGAACTCTTTGGCACGATTAATAATTTCGTCTTGTGACTTAAAGGTCCCATCCAAGAAGTGGAGAAAAAAATCGTTGCGAATAGCTTTTGCGTGTGTATTCAGTGCATGCTCTTTCATCAGGGCAAAGGAGAGCACATTTGTCGCTTGTTCAATCGTTAATGTATGGAGGTGATTCTCATGAGGGATTTCTCCTTCTATAATTAAAAAAACCCGCTTTTTTTCGCTCATGTTGATAGGAAATAGATGATAAGTTTTTTTGGAAACACGTAGTGAAAAAGAAATAGCCATATGGCTGGAAGGTGAAAACCGGTTACTTTCTCTCTCGATATCTTCTCTTATTACGCCTAATTCTAGTTGGGGATGTCGACCAGAGATCGAATGAAGATGCTGATCAACTAAATGAACAGAACAATCAATTATCATGCTTAATTCTTGCATCAATGTTTCGATGCCTTTTCCATGAAGAATGATATTTGTAAAATGTTTATGTGTTTCTAAAGCAGCAGCTAATTCATTTGCGCGGCTATCTAAAATAACTCTTAATGTATGGTTGACTACCTCTCCAAGTGATAAAGCGAGTGGCAGTTCGATAATGGGGAAACTTAAATCATTTGCAAGCTTCAATGCAGATGGAGGAACGGAGTCTAAGAACCTTTTTGTTTTTATCCCAAGTGCGGCACAGCCTTGATTAGCCATCGCTTGTATTAATTCATTTAGTAAGTGTGGTTGGTCTTTTAAATGATAGGCTGTTGTCACTAAAAATTCATGGCGATTCAAAAAGGGAATAATATCAGGTGCATCCATCATATTAACGGTATGTACCTCACGTTTGATCCCGCTTTCTCCAGCTACAATTCTCATCCCTTTTAATGAAGGGGAAGAGAGTAATTTAGAAACCTTCATGTGGCTGACTCCTTTCGTTTGCATCCTCTTTTTTTATATAGATTAGTTAATGTGCACAAAATTGTATGAAAATTTGTACACTTTTGCTGATGAAGTTTCAATGTTTAATAAGTAAAATTGATTTATATAACATAATTATGTAAGAAAATATTCCATAAGTAAAGAGGGGAGTGAAAGGATTGGCCATTCATGTGAAAGAATTTCATGATACAAATAAGGAAATTATAGCAGAAATGATTGAATGGCTTTCATCATTTGGCAAAACAACCAATGAAGGCGTTACGAGATTACTCTACTCTAAAGCTTGGTGTGAAGCGCAATCAGCTTTGAAAAATAAAATGAAGGCATTAGGGTTAGATGCTTATTTTGATTGTGTCGGTAATTTATTTGGTCGGCTACAGGGGACAGATGAAGATCATGCAGTCATATTGACAGGTTCTCATATTGATACGGTTATTGATGGCGGAAAGTATGACGGTGCTTACGGTATTGTCGCCAGCCTGCTTGCGGTGTCGAGGCTCTATGCCTCTTTTGGCAAGCCCAAAAAAACGATTGAAGTCGTCTCGTTCTGTGAAGAAGAAGGGAGTCGGTTCCCTTTAACCTTTTGGGGGTCAAGAAATATTACGGGCATGTACGATATGGGTCATATTAGAGGTTTAGTCGATGCAAATGGTATTTCTTTTATAGATGCGATGAAGGAGGCGGGCTTTGGTACAGAAAAATATATTCAACCAATTAGAAGTGATATTGCAAGATTTATAGAGGTTCATATCGAACAAGGGATGGAACTAGAGAGAAATCAAAATGCGGTTGGTATTGTCACACATATCGTTGGACAGCGACGTTACAATATACGAATAAAAGGAGAAAGCAATCACGCAGGCACAACACCAATGACCCTTCGCAAGGATGCGGTTGTGACAGCCTCAAAACTTATTTCTTTCTTAACGGAAAAAGCAGAAAGTATCGACTCACAGTTAGTAGCTACAGTGGGAAAAATTGAAGCGCAACCGAATGTGCCAAATGTTGTGGCAGGAGAAGTCGAGTTTAGCTTAGATATTCGTCACCATAAACAGCATGTATTGGATGAATATTGTATGTCCGTGTTTTCTTATTTTGAAGAGGTGGCTAAGTCTAATGATCTGATTATCGACTGGAAACAATGGATGAATGTAAAACCTGTTGCAATGGACGCCGTGATGCAAAGTAAAATCAAGGCGTTAGCGGAACAAAAGCAATTTTCTTTCCAAGATATCGTTAGTGGCGCCGGTCATGATGCGCAAGTTTTTGCTAGTACACTTCCTACTAATCTTATTTTTGTCCCAAGCAAAGGGGGCATTAGTCATAACCCGCAAGAGTTTACGAGCTCAGAAGATTTGGAAGTAGGAGTAAAACTGTTAACAGATGTTTTATATCAATTAGCTTATGAGTAGAAGGAGTGAATATATATGGTATTTGATGGCTTGAATACACCTAGTCGTACGATTATGACACCAGGTCCAGTTGAGGTAGATCCTCGTGTGTTGAGAGCGATGAGTACACCTATAGTAGGACAGTTCGATCCAGCTTTTACAAAGTTGATGAATGAAGTCATGGAAATGCTCCGTCAAGTTTTTCAAACAAAGAACCGTTGGGCGTTTCCGATAGATGGTACTTCAAGAGCAGGTAACGAAGCGCTCTTAGCAAGTATTATTGAACCTGGTGATAAAGTGTTTGTCCCAATTTATGGACGCTTCGGACATTTACTAGTGGAGATTTGTGAAAGGTACGGTGCTGATGTCCATTCGATCCAATGTCCTTGGGGAGAGGTATTTGACCCAGATGTAGTCATTGCAGAAATGGAAAAAATCTCACCTAAAGTGGTCGCTATTGTCCATGGTGAAACATCAACAGGAAGAATGCAACCTTTAGAAAAAATCGGCAAGGCTTGTAGAAAGCAGGATGCAATCCTCGTCGTAGATGCAGTCGCATCTATTGGTGGCGTAGAGGTAAAGACAGATGAGTGGTTTATAGATGGGCTAATAGGGGGAACGCAAAAATGTTTATCCGTTCCTGCTGGGATGGCTCCCATTACATTTAACGAGCGGATTGAGAAGCTTATATTAGAGCGGAAAAAGGTAGAGGCAGGTATTGCAACTGCAGAAGATGAGCAGTATCAACGTAGTCGAATGGCAATTGCAAGTAATTATTTTGATCTCGCCATGCTGATGGATTATTGGAGCCCAAGGAGATTGAATCATCATACAGAAGCGACATCGATGGTTTATGCCCTCTATGAAGGGTTGCGTCTTGTGCTAGAAGAGGGGTTAAAGCCTCGTTTTATCCGCCATCTCCTTCATGAAAAAGCTTTGGTAACAGGTATTCAAGCAATGGGGTTAAAGCTATATGGTGATGCTGAACATAAGCTTCCATGTGTGACATGTATAGAAATCCCTGCTGGTGTTGATGGTGAATCCGTACGGAAAATGTTGCTTAAGGAGTTTAGTATAGAAATTGCTTCCTCTTTTGGGCCATTACAAGGGAAGATTTGGCGTATTGGTACGATGGGATATAGCTGTCGAAAAGAAAATGTGCTTGCTGTTCTCGGCGGATTGGAAGCTGTTCTTATACGCCACCAAGTCCAAGTAAACCGAGGGGAAGCACTGCAGGCAGCGCTTGACATATACGCTGCTGAGGAAACTTCTATGACTATCCTTTAAATAAACACGGAGGTGTTGATTTTGGCTACATATGATCTCATTATTCGCAACGGCAATGTTGTTTTACCTGATAAAGTGAAGAAAACCGATATGGCTATTAAAGATGGTATCATCGTCGCTATCGAAGACGATATTTCAGATACGAGTAAAGAAGAGAGAAATGCGGATGGTTATTATATTTTTCCAGGTTTAATTGATATACATGTCCATTTCAATGATCCTGGCAGAGCCGAATGGGAAGGTTTTGCATCGGGTTCTCAAATGATTGCTGCAGGAGGGGGAACAACTTTCTTTGACATGCCTTTAAATGGTGTCCCTTCTACCACTGATACAAAGGCATTGTTAGAGAAAGTGGAGATGGCAGAGAGTAAGTCAGTCGTGGATTTTGCCTTATGGGGTGGCCTTGTTCCAGGTAATATCCATGAGCTAAAGGGATTAGCAGAAAATGGGGCAATAGGTTTTAAAGCGTTTTTATCTGAAAGTGGAAATGAAGAATTTGAACGTGTCGATGATTTAACATTAATCGCTGGGATGAAAGAGATTGCTTCATTGAAAAAAATACTTGCACTCCATGCGGAAAGTGCAACAATTACAGAGTTCTTAACGAAGGAGAAAGTAACGAATGGTCACTTAACAGCAGATGATTATCTAGCATCTAGACCCATCGCTGCAGAAGTTGAAGCGGTGGAGCGTGCCATCGCTTATGCAAGAATAACGGGCTGTCCCCTACATTTTGTCCATATTAGCTCTGAGGAAGCTATTAAAAAAATTACGGCTGCCAAGGCAATGGGGCAAGACATTTCGGTTGAAACTTGTGCTCATTACTTATTGTTTAATCATAATGATTTGAAAGACAAAGGTGCGATAGCCAAATGCGCCCCGCCATTACGAAAATCGAAGGAACAAGAGAAATTGATTCGTTTATTAATAGAAGGAGAAATCGATATGGTTTCCTCTGATCACTCACCATCACCTTTTATGTTGAAAGATCCAACAGCTCATCATTTATTCTCAGCTTGGGGTGGAATTAGTGGCGGACAATTTACACTTTTAGCATTAATTGAACTTGCGATTACCTATGAGATTCCTTTTAATAAAGTGGCGGCATTAATAGCAGGTAATCCAGCTGAAAGGTTCGATTTAAAGACAAAAGGGCATATCGAAGTGGGCAAAGATGCTGACATAACATGGATCTCACTCGAGGAATCCTACACTGTTTCAGAAAAGAATTTCTTTGCTAAACATAAGCAAAGTTTGTACATGAAGAGGACTTTCCCTTGTGCGGTTAAACTGACGATGAACAGAGGGTCTGTCGTTTTTGAAAACGGACAATTAGTAAACAGGATGGAAAAAGGGCAATGGATAAAACCACAAGAAACGAAAATGAGTACTAGTAGTTAACTGTATCCTATAAGAAATTTATTTCTATTGTTAGAAAATCTAACACACTAGTAGCGAAAAAGGAGAAAATGGCAGATAATACATTTTAAACCTTTAATCGATGAGTGAAAGAGGTGTGTGAAGATGGATAATATTCATCAAATATTCAAGGAACCCCCTACAGAAGGTGATGTATTAGCAACAGTGATTCATGTGAATGGATCTGCTTATCGAAAAGAAGGCACAACCATGTTAATCAAACAAGTTGGTCCAACAATTGGCGTCCTTAGTGGCGGGTGCTTGGAAGAAGATATCAAGTATAGGGCAGAAAAACTAGTGAAAGGCCAATCCCAATCTTTTTTATACAACTTAAAAAGTGAAGATGACCTCGGTTGGGGGCAAGGTTCGGGATGTAATGGTGAAATTCGTGTTCTGTTAGAGTCGATTGATTCAACCTTTCAAACGCATTTAGAAAAGGTGAATGAACAACTTTTACAAGGAAGGTCTGTTTTAACAATAAAGAAGCTTTCCGAAGATTATGAGGTCATGGGATATGCATTTATCGTTGATGGTGACAATTATTGGGGCAAAGCTTTAAATATAGGTTCAAATGTAGAATTAAAAGAGGTAACGACTGGTATTCACTACTCAAAAGAGTTATCTGGATATTGTTATTTTCAGTGGTTTCACCCAAAACCTCGCCTCTTTATTTATGGTGCAGGGGCAGATGGCGTTCCGCTATGTGATTTTGCTCATAAAACAGGCTACCATGTAACAGTAGCTGACTGGCGTGAAGCTTTATGTAGTAAAGTAAGGTTTCCTCGAGCAGACCATTTAATCATAGGTTTTCCACATGAAGTGTTACCAACTGTCCTTCTCCCACAAGACCATATTGTGATTATGACCCATCATTTTGAACACGATAAAGAGATTTTACAGTATGTGATCGATCGACCTTTTAAATATATAGGCATCATTGGTTCTAATAGACGAACGATGAGGTTATTAGAAGGCCAGTCTGTACCACCGAATGTCTATACACCTGTTGGTTTATCAATTGGCGCTGAGGGACCTGAGGAAATTGCTATTAGCATTATGGCGCAACTAATTGCGGTTAAACAAAGGGGAGTTTCCGAGAGTGGGAAACAAGCGGATTGTGAGACAACGTTTTACGACAGATAGTAGTCGTTTTGTGAACGTAAAAGGAGGGGAGCCATATGAGAATATTAGAAACAACCGTTTCTTCACCTACTACCATTGATGAAGCATGGACAATGTGGAAATCATGCGAAGAGGCGATCACATTTATCGCTGGAGGCACTTTTTTACAAACCAAATGGGAAAAAGGGGTTGCTGTTCCTTCAAAAATGCTTCACCTAGGTGACGTTTTGGAATATAGACAAATCTACATGGACACTGAAAGGCAGATTCACATCGGTTCTTTTGTTAAACTAGCGGAATGCAAGAATCATCCTCTTATTGCTAAAACACTACCCCAATTATCACAAACGATTGAGAAAATCGCTGCACCTGCTGTTCGAAACTTAGGTACGATTGGAGGCAATATTGCCAATCGTGTCGGTGATACAATCCCCCTTTTACTAGCACTCGATGCCGAAATACTATATTTAAATAAAGAAGGAAGACAGCGAATAGATTTGCAAGATTGGTTTGAAATGACCGAATGTTCTATTATTTTAGAGGTCATCATTACATTGGATGATGAGGAGAAGAGCTATTTATTTACTAAAAAAATCGGTCGAAGGGAGGCTTTCTCGGCATCTGTTGTTACATTGGCTGGCAAGTTAACAGTAAAAGGCAATCAGCTATGTAAGGTTCGAATAGCAGCAGGCGGTGGAGAGACGCAACCATCACGGTTAAGAAATGTAGAGAATATTTTACAACATGATCAAATAATCGATTCAAATGTCTTAAAAAGGGTGTATCAAGCGTTAATGACAGAATATCGTCCAGTTGAAGATGCTTTTTATTCTAGTAATTATCGCTTGAAAGTAGCGAGTAACCTATTAATCTCAGAATTAGAAAAGTGGAGGGGAGAATATGGCGGATTATACAAGTAATTTAGCTTCTTCCCGTCCAAGGCCAGATGGAATGGGAAAAGTAACAGGTGCATTAAATTATTTAACAGACTTGCAATTTCCAAATATGCTTTATGGAAAAGTACTGCGTAGCGAGCACCCTCATGCTAAAATTCAGCAACTAAATATTGAAAAGGCAGAACAATTACCCGGCGTCCTGGCCGTGATAACAAGTAAGGATGTACCTGGATTGAATGGATTTGGTCTTATTACGCAAGATCAGCCGGTCTTTTGTGATCAAGTCGTTCGCTATGTAGGTGATGCGGTGGCAGCAGTAGCAGCTATAACTCCTGAAATTGCAGAACGAGCAATTAAACGAATAGAAGTAACGTATGAACCATTACCAATTATAGATGACCCTGAAAACGCAATGAACCCCGATAGTACCCCATTACATTCTGGTGGCAATATTCTTCATGAGGCATCCTATGAAAATGGTGATGTTGATGAAGGGTTCCAATTATGTGACGTCATTATAGAAGAAACCTATCTCCTGCCGAGGCAAATGCATGCTTATATGGAAACAGAAGGTGGGGTCTTTGTTCCTGAAAGAGATGGCAGGCTGTCTGTTTATGCGGGCACGCAGCATGGATATAAGGATAGACTACAATTAGCGAGAATATTGAATTTATCAGAAGAGCATATTCGTGTAATTTCAAGTCCGATGGGCGGCTCATTTGGTGGTAAAGATGAGTTGAATATTCAGCCTTACGGAGCCATTTTAGCATTGAAAACAGGTAGACCGGTGAAAATTCATCAATCACGGAGAGAATCAATGATCTCTGGTATTAAAAAGCACCCAATGAAAATTACGATGAAAACAGGAGCTAAGAAAACGGGGGAGATTGTTGCCCATGAAGTAAGAATTATTGCAGATACAGGGGCATATGCCACACTTGGTCCAGCCGTATTAGATTTTGCAGTTGAACACGCTATTGGCCCTTATGTGATACCAAATGTGAAAACAAAAGGGTACGCTGTCTTTACAAATAATGGCGTGGCAGGTGAATTCAGAGGGTTTGGTGGTAATCAGATCACATTTGCTTTAGAAGGCCAAATTGATCGGTTGGCGGATGACTTACATATGTCACCACTTAAATTAAGAAAGAAGAACTTGCGACAAGGAACAGATCCTGGACCAGTTGGACAAATGATTGCACCGACTAATGGAGATTCGCTTGTATTAGATGAGATCACGCAGTCACCGCTATTAGCGTTAGACAAAAGGGATAGCGACAATCCATGGAAGAAAACAGGCGTAGGGGTAGCACTAACCATGCATGGAGGCGGGTTAGGCTTTGGCAGAATGGATCCTTCTGGTGGCAAAATTAGTCTGAATCATGAAGGGAAAATAGAAATCGCCTTTGGATTTGAAGAGGTAGGTCAAGGGTTGTTAGCAGTTATTGAAAATATAACAACAGAGGCTATCGGGTGTTCTTCAGAGGATTTGCATATTGTGATAGGGGACACAGACAAGGTGCCACACTCGGGTTCTTCCACAGCTTCAAGAGGCACCAGTATGATTTGGCACAGTTTACAAAGGCTAAAGGGCCCTTTTAAAGAAAAGCTATTAGATACAGCAGCTAAACGATCAGGTTATCAAAAAGAACAATTATGTGTTGGAGAGAAAGGTATTTGGCTAAATGGTCAAAGGATTCTTACTTTTGAACAGCTTTTTCTCGAGAATGAACCTATTAGTATAGATACGAAATTCGATTTTCCAACCACACCAAATAGTATTCCGGGTGGTCATTTCTTGTACTCATTTGCAGCAGTGGCAGTTAAAGTAGAAGTTGACCTTATCACAGGAGCGATCAAGGTTACTGATATCGATCAAGCTGTTTCTGCCGGTCCTGTTGTGAATCCTACTGGTTATATTGGGCAAATTGAGGGCGGTACAATCATGGCGCTAGGCTACACATTGTTAGAAGAAGCGGCCATGAAGCAAAGTCGCTATACAACAGAAAACTTTGACACCTATATTCTGCCCACTATCCAAGACATTCCACCCAAAATGAATGTGAGAGCAATCGAAGACTTATGGGAGGGGGATAAGTATGGCCCAAGAGGTGTTGGGGAAATCGGAACAGTCGCATTAGCTCCTGCGATCGTAAGAGCCATCTATGATGCGACGGGGCACTGGGTGACGAAACTACCTGTCAGTCGAGAAGAAATATTACATGCGAGGGAGATGGTTTTTTGATAGAAAAGGTAAAGGTGAATTCGCAAAGAATCAATATTTCCTTCACTGTTAATGGTGAACAGCAGCAACTACAAGTAGAAGCAACAAAAAGATTAGTAGATATATTACGTGAAGACCTCTCGTTAACAGGTGCCAAAATCTCTTGCGAAATTGGACGATGCGGTGCCTGCTCTGTAGAAGTAGACGGTGAACTCGTCAACTCTTGTCTCATGAGAGCATATCAACTGAACGGAAAGAGTGTTTATACGGTTGAAAGCTTAAGTGAAAATGGACTGCATGATATTCAAAAGGCTTTTCTAGAAGAAGGTGGGTTTCAATGTGGCTACTGCACACCGGGAATGATCATGGCTGTGAAAACATTATTAGAGAAAAACAAGAAACCAACAGATGAAGAGATATTAGACGCACTCTCTGGAAACATATGTCGGTGCACAGGTTATGCCGGCATTATCCGAAGTGTGAAGAAGGTGATTCAAGCAATATAAGTGCGTCGTAAAGGAGGAGTCAATCTAGGCTAAAGGTGACGTAAAGGGATCAATCCTTGCAGACAAAAAGCCAAAAAACCAAGAAGTCTGCCTCGAAAGATAAATCGAGTCAGACTCAAGTATAAGAAATCTGCTTCGAATCAACGTGAATCGATTTTCAGATCCCCAAAAAGATTGCCTCGACTTGGAATCTAGCAGATTAAGCACATTGCGAAGCCAAGTCTCCATTTTTCTCAGTCCACCATTATCTCTTTATCACAATCACATTACCAGGAAAAGTAAAATGCGAATTTTTTAAATCGATTGATCTCATTCAATGTCGGCCATAAATTAACGTCATCCGAATTCAAATAGTGTGTTTCTCCTGGCTGGACAGTATGAATTAACATCCTCGGTATAGCTACTTTTCCCT
The DNA here is from genome assembly GCF_038003465.1 of Cytobacillus sp. FSL K6-0265. Lineage (NCBI taxonomy): Bacteria > Bacillati > Bacillota > Bacilli > Caryophanales > Bacillaceae > Cytobacillus > Cytobacillus sp. FSL K6-0265. Next base: position 751,492 of record NZ_JBBOPE010000001.1, read on the forward strand.
TCTAAAGTAAAGGCGACGCAAGTTCCGGATACTTCGTAAATTACTAGGAGCGTAGGTTGATTGGTTACATTACTGTTTGCAGTATTAATGATTAATCCTTCTATGCCATTATCGCCAGTCCTTAAGTTTTCACAAGATTAGGTGTGGAGAAGGAGGCTTCGTAACGAGCTTCCGAGGGATTCGTAATGTCATAGACATCGTCTTAAAAGCCTTTATGAAGAAAGGTGGAGTGAAATAGTAAAAAAAGATTAGGTTAACAATATTTCCCTGAATAGCTTATAATTATATTTGAATGATGATTAAATTATTTAGGAGAAAGATAAATGAAAGAAATACAATGTTATAGATTCGAAGCAGAGATTGCGGCAGATATAGATTTAGTTTTTGAATGTCTGAATAAAGATCAACATGTTTTAAAATGGAATACACAAATCATTGAAAATCTTTATGATGGAGAAGAAAGTGATTTAAAAGAAGGCTCGATGTTCATTACAAGGCAAAAAATTGGAAAAAAGGTGTATGAGTTACAAGGTGTTTATTCTAAGTATGATCCACCTTATTATACTGTGGTAGAGGCGAAGACGAAAGAAGGAATAAGTAGGACAGAATACATCCTCGAAATCATCCCAGAAGGAACAAAGTTTATAGTGAATGTTACATTGATTCCATCAAACTGGATACACAAATTAGTTACAAACATGATGAAATGGTCGTTTAAATATGTGTATGATGACCAGTTTAATCAATATATACAATATATCTATCAAGTTGAATATGAGAGAAGATGAATAAACTGAGAGTAGCCCTTTTTCTGGCTACTTTTTTTATGATAAAAAAAGTAGCAGCTTGATTGTACGCTAAAGCCAGTTCATACAGAGGATGACCCTTTTACATGTTACTTCGTATAGGTTCTATAGGGAGGAGCATTGTGAAAACTAGTGATAATAGGAGAGGGAATTCATCTTGTATTTGAAAAAATAAAAAAAGAAAGATAAGAGCTAATAGTGAAAAAATAGCTCTTATTCACATTTACTGAGTAAATATTATATTTTCTATTTCTTTAAGCATTTCAAAAGCCCCTTCTGATTTATTTGAGCAGACAACTATGGTAAGAGCTTGTTTTGGATAATGTACTGAACGATAATTTACTCCTGGATCATATCCCATCTGAATATATTTCACGATACCCAGTTCATTTGCTTCCATATAACCACCGTAACCGTAAAAGATATCTTCTGACACGTTTACTTGAGGAATCAATAAGTTGCGAGTCATATCTTTTGTTAAGAGTTTGCCATTCATTAACGATTCCCAAAATATCCCCATATCAATTGCAGTAACATAGGCACCGCCATCAGGTCCACCTTTTACAGGTAGAGAAAAAATATTCGATCTCAACGTTCCATCTGGTTTTTCCAAATATCCCAATGAAACGCTTTCGGGTAGTTCATCCATTGAAAAATATCCTGAGTCAGTCATGCCAGCTATTTCAAAAATATTTTTATTGATATAGTCAACAAAATTCATGCCACTGATATGTTCAATAATAAGGCCTAAAATAATATAGCCAGTATTATTGTATTTAAAAGGGCTATCCACTTTGGTTTTCATTTTTTTATATTGAAACATTGGCAAAAAGTCTTTTACAGAACGAATCTGATACATTGGCCTATCTTTCCAAAGGTCTTCATAATCATCCATTTCATCTTCGTCAAAATAATCCGGAATGCCAGATGTATGAGTTAGTAAATGATGAATGGTAATTTCTTTATCAAAATATGGAAATTCAATATTTAAACAATCGATGATTTTCGTGTCAAATGTGATTTTACCTTCTTCTACCAACTTACAAATTGCAACAGATGTAAAAATCTTACTACCAGATGCAATTGAAAACCGAGTATGTGAATGATTTTTGATTTTTTCAGAATGGATTGCGTAACCAAAGTTCTCTGTAAATATTGTACGATTATGCTTCCGTACACAAATACTCCCGGAAAATTGCACTTCCTGTTGCTTTTTTGTTAGACTATTCCATTTCGTTTGTTTATCCAATTTTAATTCCTCCTGAATGTGTATTTCATGAATTCATTTAATGAGGCACATTCAATTAACTTCTTCAATTTTGATAAAGAATCATTTTACTCTCCTCCTTCTCTTTTGAGCATAGCATGTTTCAATTTGTTAATACGATGATATATATTAATTTTATATAAAAAGAGACAAAAAGAGCAGGAATTCATAGAGCAGATAAGTAGATTCAAACGCTACTCACTCAATACATAATAGAAATGACATTCAGTACCAAGGAGGCAAATTTGTTGAACAAAAGATAATAGCTTTGTCATGTTTACAAAAATGTATAAGATTTATAGAGTTTTGTACTAGTAAAAAAACTTTATATTTCTTTTCGTTTTAAGTCTTGTTACGCTGATTATATCTTGCAAAATGATAACAGATGAAACTAACCCCGCTTCTAACCGTATATTAGTAAAATCAGTCAGAAGGAGATTAAAGATGGATATAGATTTACCAATACCAAAACAGAGATTATCTAAGAATAGTATAAAAGCGATGCTAATGAGTGAACTAATTGGGAATGCGATATGGTTGCCAATTCTTGCGATACTTTTTTACGTTGACGCTCGATATGATTGGTGGGATTGGGTAGGATGGGTTTTATGGGTTGTCCTTGGTCTTACTATTTTATCTATGATTTATGCGTTAACCATTCAACCATACCTATTATATAAAAACTTCCGTTATGAAGTAGATGAGGAATTTTTGCAGATTAAGCAAGGAGTGTTTATAGAGAAATATGAATTAGTACCAATGACAAAAATTCAATCTGTGGCAACGAATCAAGGGCCGATACAGAGAAGATATGGATTATACGGTCTTTCAGTCGAAACGATGAGCTCAACCCATACAATCCCCATGCTATCAAAGGAAATAGCAATGCAACTGAGAAATACGATAGCTTATTATGCAAAAATAAAGGAAGTAGATGAATAATGGATTACAGAAGGTATTCACGCTTAACCATTGCTTTTCATATATGGGGTGTTTTGAAATTTTTCTTTTTTGCCTTTCTTTACTTATTTATTTTTAATCGAGAGGCCGATTGGATTGGTTACGGTAGAATCATTGCCGCTATCCTCCTTATTCTTTCTATTATTTTTGTTATCTTTAAATGGCTGACCACAACTTATAAGATTGATGAGGTAGCTTTTTATTTAAGTGAAGGCTTTTTCACAAAGCATAAACGAACCATTCCTTTTAGTAAGATTCAAAATGTAAGTAGACACACGACTTTTCTACATAAATTAATAGGAAAAACCTCCTTGAAGTTTGAGACAGGCATGTCTGGTGATGGCGGGACAATTAAATTTGAGGTTGTTTCGAAAGAAGAAGCAGACCATTTGGAAGACTGGGTGGAAAAAAGTAGTCGCAAAGTCAACGTGTCCGCACATGAAGAGGAAAAGGTAGAAGAATATATAGAAGACAGAAAGCTGCATTTTGCTGCCAGCAAGAAGGATATTTTGAAAGCATCAATGACGTCATTAAGCTTTTTGCTTTTAATTCCTGCCTTAGTCTCACTGTTTTTTATGATTAATGATTTTATAAATGTTGAGAAAGAAGCAGAAGGTGCCATTCACTTTATATTAAGTGCCTGGTGGTTAACGACACTTGTCGTTGTTTTTCTTATTGTGGCTTCAACGATATTTGGTATGATAAAAACATATATTAAATATGGGAATTATCGAATTTATTCAGATGATGATAGGATTTATATCTCTAGAGGAGTACTAGATGAAGTACGCTTTTCTATTTCAAAGGAAAAGGTCCAAGCTGTTGAAATAACGCAAACGTTAATGAAAAGAATCTTACGTATTGCAGAAGTGAAACTAACGAGTGCTGGTCAGACAGGAGGAGGCGATTCCTCAATGGAGACAAGCTCTTTGTTCCCCTTTTTACCGCAAAAGGATGCTTTTCGTTTGATTTCTGAAATCTTACCAGACTATGAAGTGGCAGAAGAGATGCACAAGCTTCCGAAAAATGCCCTCTTTGCTAGGTTGCTAAAACCTAGTTGGATATGGATAATCGCAACGGCATTATTATATTATTTCCAACCAAATGTGTTCAATTTGCATATTCCATGGTGGTTGTTATCATTGATTTTACTTATTTTAATTGTTTTACTCAGGGTCTTAGATTACTATAATAGCCGCTATGTGTTAAATGGGCGTTTTATCCAATTAAAAACAGGGAGTTTAGCAACGGCGTTATTTCTAACTAGGCGTGATAAAGTGATTGAAATTGAAATGAACAGAGGACCGCTAGAAAAAATACTCGGCATTGCTAAGATTACGACGATCAATCGTGCGCAACCAGTGCGACACACTCACATGTATGGGGTGCCCGAATCCTTCCGTTTAGCGTTTTTTCAATGGTATAAAAAAAGAGGATCAGAAATCGAACTAAAATAATAGATAGGTTGAATGTACAATGCAAGCGGTAGTGATAGAGTCAATGTTTCCACAGATGTAATGCGTCAAACAGGTAGGATGAAAACAACTACTCTCCATAGTAATTGTCGTTCAGCCCTGGGCTTTAGTTTTGCTACGACAAGCAAGAAACGGTTGGAAACGATCAAGACTGTTGCCGAAGAGATATTTAAGTTAATGGTAAACGGGGATTTTCAAGTGGAAATAGGGATAGAATACTCCTTATATGAAGTGAAAATAGCACATGATATGATAGATAATAGAGAGAATACCGGAAAACCGTCTTATTCTTAGAAGAGGAGTGTTATAGCTGATGGATTTCAACGAGGTAATGAATGAGTTAGAAGGATTAGGAAAAGAGCGAACGAAAAAAATTTATCTCTCAAACGGTGCACATGAGCCACTTTTTGGTGTAGCAACTGGAGCGATGAAACCGATTGTGAAGAAAATAAAGATTGATCAATCATTAGCTGAGGAGCTATATGCAACAGGAAATTATGATGCCATGTACTTTGCGGGCATCATTGCAGATCCAAAAGCAATGACAAAGGAAGATTTTAATCGTTGGATAGACGATGCGTATTTTTATATGCTGTCAGACTATGTCGTAGCGGTTACATTATCCGAATCCCCGATTGCCCAAGAAGTTGCCGATGAATGGATTGCCAGTGAAGATGACTTGAGAATGTCAGCTGGTTGGAGTTGTTATTGCTGGTTATTAGGTAAGCGGAAAGACGACGAATTTGTCACGGGCAAATTATCGGCCATGCTAGATCAGGTGAAGGCGGACATTTATGACGCACCTATAAGAACAAAGATATCAATGAATAACTTCTTATATACCGTTGCGATCTCCTATATTCCTCTAAGTGAAAAAGCAACTGAAGTGGCAGAGGAAATCGGTGCCATCGAAATCAAAAGAGAGAATAAGAAGAACAGCGTCCTTCATGCTCATGAAAATATTCAAAAAGACTTAGATAAAGGTCGTCTAGGGTTTAAACGTAAATATGTCAGATGTTAAAAGTCAAATGATGCCGGGATCAATTCTATTGATTCCGGCTTTTTTTGTTTTTGGTTTTTATATAATTTTACTCCGCTTGGTAGGAGAAGGGTTTAGAGTGTACGTGGGAAGTTAACGAAGTATATCTTTGTATAGAGTTGCTCCCACAAGAATCGGGGTTTTGAGAAAGAAGTGTGGGTATTAGTGGTTTGCTCACACAAGACCCTGGATTTTAAGAGAGAAATGTAGGCATTTGCGATATGCCTCCACAAGAATCCGGATTTCAAGAAAGAAGTGTGTGTATTAGTGATATGCCCCCACAAGACCCTGGATTTTAAGAAAGAAGTGTAGGCATTTGCGATATGCCCCCACAAGAATTCGGATTTCAAGAAAGAAGTGTGTGTATTAGTGATTTCCCTCCACAAGACCCTGGATTTTAAGAGAGAAGTGTGGGTATTCATGATATGCGCCCACAAGACCCTGGGTTTCATGAAAGAAGTGTGGGTATTAGTGATATGCGCCCACAAGACTCTGGGTTTCATGAAAGAAGTGTGGGTATTAGTGATATGCCCCCACAAGAATCTGGGTTTCATGAAAGAAGTGTGGGTATTGGTGATTTTGCCTCCACAAGACCCTGGATTTCAAGAGAGAAGTGTAGGCATTTGCGATATGCCCCCACAAGACTCTGGGTTTCATGAAAGAAGTGTGGGTATTGGTGATTTTGCCTCCACAAGACCCTGGATTTTAAGAGAGAAGTGTAGGCATTTGCGATATGCCCCCACAAGACTCTGGGTTACATGAAAGAAGTGTGGGTATTAGTGATATGCCCTCACAAGAATCCGGATTTCAAGAAAGAAGTGTGTGTATTTGCGATTTGCCCCCACAAGACCCTGGATTTTAAGAGAAAAGTGTGGGTATACATGATTTCCCCCCACGAGAATCCGTGTTTCATGAAAGAAGTGTGAGTATTCACAATCTACCCCCACAACATAGATATCTCCTTTGCGAGGAGTGTTTCCGAATAACATCAGAATGAAACTAATTCCGTATTGTCTACATAAAATTGTACATCCAAATTATTCCTCTTAACTTATTCCCAAGCAAACAACGCTTCCTCTCGTACCCCCCTACCCCACCCGACATAAGAGATCATGTTTACAAAATATCCTTAACGATTTTTAACATAGTTTTGCTTACACTTTTATAAACTGATGAAAAGGGCTTGACTATAGAAAAAAATTAAAGAGTAGGGGGAAGCAATTTGAAGCGAAGCATTTGGAAGAGTTTTGTCATCGTTGTTATTGCTGCAATTGTTTTGGCGGGTTGTTCTGGAGGTGGCTCAGAGGTAGGTGGCGCTGTCACAGAGAAGGGAAATGATCGTGTATTAACAGTGGCGGTCGGAACGGATTTGGTGACATTTGATATTCATGACCATAATAATACGTCGACGGAAGCGATTCATGTGAATATGTTTAATTATTTATTTAAAAAAGATAAAGATGGCAATATTCATCCAGAGCTTGCCGAGGGCTACGAGAAAATCGATGACTTGACTTATCAGGTAAAACTAAAGGAAGGTGTCACTTTTCATAACGGTGATCCACTCACAGCAGAGGATGTGAAATTTACGTTAGAAAGAGTAGCGAAAGATGACACGTTGCAGGAGTATCCTAATTATAAGCAGATAAAAGAAATTCAAGTGATCGATGAGCTCACTTTCAATATTGTGACACAATCACCAGAGCCCTCCTTATTTCACCGTATATCCCGACTTGGTTCCGGTATTTTACCTAAGAACTATATTGAAGAGAATGGATGGGATCATTTTCTATCTAATCCCGTTGGCACAGGTCCATTTCAATTCAAAGAATGGAAACGTGATAATCGCATCGTTTTTACACCATATGAGGATTATTTTGCAGGAAAAGTAGAGGAATGGGATGAGCTTGTTTTCCGAGTCATTCCAGAAAACTCGACAAGAGTGTCGGAGCTTTTAACTGGTGGGGTTGATATGGCTGTTAATATTCCTCCGTCTGATTGGGAACGAGTGAATAGTAATGAGGGAACATCCATTGTGCAAGAAAGGTCGAACCGAGTAGTAATGCTAATATTGCGGGCGACAGAAGGGCTCCCGACTGCTGATGTCCGTGTACGTCAGGCACTAGACTTTGCTATCAATAACAAAGCAATTACCGATAATGTCTTACAAGGTGGAGGGATTCCAACAAGAACAAGAGTCGGTCCAGGTAATTTTGGGCATCATCCGGAGCTTTATGATACGTACAATTATGATATTGAAAAAGCAAAGGCATTACTAGCGGAGGCAGGTTATCCAGATGGTTTTGAGATGACTTTGCATTCACCAAAGGGACGCTATTTACAAGATGCAGAAGTGGCGGAAATGTTAGCGGGCATGCTTGCAGAAATTAATGTGAAAGTAAATATCGAGTTCATGGAATGGAGTAATTTTGTTGAAATGCGTACAGCTAACGAGAATAAGGATGCTTATTTAATTGGCCTAGGTAATTCGATGTTTGACGGTGCTTACTCGGTCGATTGGTATCGTGCCGAACGTTTTGAAGGCCATACAGATTATAAGAATGATCGAATCGAAGAATTGCTCGCTCACTCTGCCGTCAATATGAATGAGGAAGAACGAGCCAAGCAAATACAAGAAATTGAAGAGATTGCTGCTGAAGAAGTGCCACATATTATGCTTCATGAGGAAAAAATCAATATCGGTGTAAATGATGCGATTGATTTTGTTCCTACCCCGGATGAAATGATTTATGCACCAATTATTAAAAGAAAAGCAAATGAATAACAAAGCTAATATTCGTGGGTGAATGGGTGGTGACATCCATTTGCCCATCTCTATTACTTTTCGCTATAGGGGGACAATAGTGGGCAAATATATTATTAGACGATTACTTCAAATTATACCGGTGTTATTTATCATTTCTTTTATTGTGTTTTGCCTTGTCTATGTGGCTGGCGATCCTGTTGCATTAATGTTACCCGAAGATGCGAGCCAAGAGGATATTTTACAACTTCGTGAATCACTCGGGTTAAATGAGCCTTTTTATATTCAATATTTCAACTATATGGTCGGACTTATCCAACTTGATTTTGGTGAATCATTTCGTTATAACACGAGCGCCTTACCTATTGTGTTGGAGCGTTTACCGGCGACAATTGAATTAGCTGTAGCAGCTATGATTGTGGCCATTATCATAGCTATCCCTCTTGGTATTTGGTCAGCGACTAAGAAGAATTCTGCTATCGATGTCGTAGCGACAGGGGGAGCGGTAATCTGGAAGGCAATGCCGAATTTTTGGTTAGGCATTATGCTCATTTTGATTTTCTCCGTCATGTTAGGATGGTTCCCAGTTTCAGGGCGGGGGACATGGAGTCATCTAATCTTACCGGCAATTACACTTGGCACAGGGATTGCTGCTGAGATGACCCGGTTTATTCGCTCAAGCATGTTAGAAATCATGAATCAAGACTATGTTCGTACGGCAAGAAGTAAAGGATTAAAAGAGTTTTTTGTTATTCATAAGCATGCTTTTCGTAATGCCCTTATTCCAGTTGTTACGATTACCGCGCTACAAACCTCAACTGTTGTGGGCGGCACGTTAATAACCGAGAGCGTATTTTCATGGCCAGGGTTAGGTCAACTACTCATTCAAGCAGTGAATACAAGGGATATGGCGATCGTACAGGCCAGTGTGTTTATTATTGCGTTTATTGTTATTGCTATGAACTTACTAGCAGATATTCTTTATAAATTATTGGATCCCCGCATTACATTTCGCTAAGGAGGTGTGGTTGTATTGGAATCAAAGGAAAGTAAGCAGGGTCACCTCAAACGGTGGCTCAGATTATTATTAAAGAGTAAGACCGGTTCAATTGGCTCAATTATCGTGTTACTCATTATTTTTATCGCGATATTTGCGAAGTTTTTAGCACCCCATGATCCGAACCAGATTAATGCGGCAATGATGTTGAAACCCCCGGTTTGGGTAGAAGGTGGGGATACTGAGTATCTTTTAGGAACAGACAATCTTGGCAGAGATATTTTAAGCAGAATAATTTATGGCTCCCAAATTTCTTTAGTTGTTGGGGTTGCCTCTGTCATCTTGGCTGGCATTATTGGTATTTTTATCGGCTTAGTCTCAGGTTTTTATGGTGGTTTCCTAGATAACATTTTAATGAGAATAGTTGATTCTTTTCTAGCGATCCCAACCATCCTCTTTGCACTTGTCATCTTGACAGTCTTTGGCCCAAGTGCGCTTACGTTGATTGTTGTATTAGGTGTGACGAATTGGGTACAGTACGCCCGTTTAATACGAGGAGAAGTGCTCTCTTTAAAAGAAAGAGAGTTTGTTAGGGCTGCAAGGTCTATGGGGGTGAGGGATCATAAGATTATCCTCAAACATTTATTGCCAAATGTGATATCCCCGTTCATTGTCATTTCTACTTTAAGCGTGGCAACCACGATTATATTAGAGGCCTCCTTAAGTTTTCTAGGTTTAGGAATTCAACCACCGACCATTTCTTGGGGTGGCATTTTAAGTGATGGTAGAGATTATGTAGCAACTAGTTGGTGGTTGGCAGCTTTTCCTGGTTTAGCGATAACGATCACCGTTTTAGGCATGATCTTCTTAGGTGATTGGCTGAGAGATGTATTAGATCCAAGAGAAAAGAAAGTGTAGAGGAGGGAAATGCGTTGAGCCGAGAGAGCTTGTTAGAAGTGCGAGACTTGAAGACTTATTTTTATACCGAAGATGGTGTGATTCCTTCAGTTGACGGTGTGTCATTTACGATAAAGAAAGGCGAGACTGTGGCTGTTGTAGGTGAGTCAGGCAGTGGCAAAAGTGTAACATCTTTATCTATTATGGGGTTGCTAGATACTGCTGGGAAAATTGAAAGTGGCACCATCCTATTTGAAGGCAGTGAGGTAACAACACTATCAAAAAAAGAACGAAGAAAATTGCGCGGGAATGAGATGGCGATGATTTTTCAAGAACCACTCACCTCACTTAATCCTTTATTTACAGTTGGTAATCAAATTTCTGAAGCAATTAGAATCCATCAAAAAGTGAATAAAAAAGAAGCGAAAAAGAGAAGTATCGAGATTTTAAAAAAAGTCGGCATAGCTCGTGCGGAGAAGGTATATCATTCTTATCCTCATCTATTAAGTGGAGGCATGCGTCAACGTGTAATGATTGCGATTGCCTTATCATGTAACCCGAAACTATTAATTGCGGATGAGCCGACAACCGCACTCGATGTTACCATCCAAGCGCAAATTCTCCATTTAATGAAAGAGCTGATAAAAGACAAGCAAACTTCTATTCTATTTATAACACATGATTTAGGTGTGGTAGCAGAGATGGCTGATCAAGTGATTGTTATGTATGCCGGCCAAGTAGTTGAATATACGGATGTGTTTACACTGTTTAAAGAAGCGGCGCATCCTTATACGACAAGTTTATTAGCTAGTACGCCAAAAATCCACGAACAAACAGAAACACTACAAGTCATCGAAGGGACTGTACCCAATCCAAATGATATGCCAAGTGGGTGTCGCTTTCATACACGTTGCCCAAATGTCATGGAAAAATGTATGAACAATGAGCCTGTACTTACCAATATTCATGCCCATCATCAAGTGAAGTGCTGGTTATATGAAGAGGAGGTGTGACTAAGATATGGCAGTTATTTTAAGTGTAAGGGGTTTAAAGAAATATTTTGATGTGACTGAAGGATGGTGGAAGAAGGAAAAACAATATTTAAAGGCAGTTGACCACATTTCCTTCGATGTAAATGATGGAGAAACATTAGGGATTGTTGGGGAGTCAGGTTGTGGGAAATCGACAACAGGTAATTTGATTATGCAGCTGTTAGAAAAAACAGAAGGAGAAATAATATTCCAAGGAGTAGATCTTGCCACTCTATCCAAACATGAGCTAAGAAAGAAACGGGCGGAAATGCAGATGATTTTCCAAGATCCTTTTTCCTCGTTAAATCCTCGGATGAAGGTATTTGATATTATTGCCGAACCATTATTGACCCATCTGAACTTAAGTAGTAAAAGGTTGAAGGAGGAAGTATTGTCGTTAATGGATCAGGTCGGTCTTGATCGTTCTTATATTCATCGCTACCCCCATGAATTTAGTGGAGGTCAGAGACAAAGAATCGGTATTGCTCGGGCCATTGCATTGCGACCTAAGCTTATTATTTGTGATGAGCCCGTATCTGCATTAGACGTTTCTATTCAATCACAAATCCTTAATTTAATGTCTAAACTACAGAAAGAGTTACGATTAACCTTTATTTTCATTGCCCATGGCCTACCAGCGGTTAAATATATCAGTGATAAAATTGCGGTCATGTACCTTGGAAAAATTGTTGAACTAACCACAAAAGAAAAACTCTTTTCCAAACCCCTTCATCCGTATACAGAGGGACTTTTATCAGCAGTTCCCCTTCCTGACCCGACGTTAAGGCATAAAAAAGAAGGCGTGATTTTGGAAGGTGATCTTCCAAGCCCAACAAATATTCCTTCAGGATGTCGTTTTCATCCACGGTGCCCACATGAACAAGAAAAATGTAGGAATGAGGAGCCAACATTTATTGCACATGAGGAAGAACATTATGTGGCCTGCCATTTTCCATTAAAAGAGGGTGTTGGAGTGTTGGAAAAATAGATAAAGGGAGATGTATCAAAGGTGGAGGGATATATAAAACAGTGTAAAACCGAAATGCTGCAGTTAATTGAAAAACTTGTCAATATTGATAGTGGTTCATATGTAAAGATAGGGATAGATGAAATCGGGGGAATATTACAAAAGAAATACGAAGAAATTGGATTTGTTGTAGAGGTGAAAACAGAAGCAAAATACGGCAACCACCTTGTTATTCGACATGAGCGTAGTCTGCATCCGAAAATTATACTGGTGGCGCATATGGATACGGTTTTTCCAGAAGGTACGGTGAACAAGCGTCCGTTTCAAATAAAAGGAAACAGAGCTTATGGGCCTGGTGTCGTGGATATGAAGTCGAGTTTAGTCGAGCTTTTATATGCTATGAAAGCATTAGTTCACTGTGGGTCAAATGCCTGTGAGAATGTGCAAATTATCTTAAATGGTGATGAGGAAATTGGTTCGCCGTCATCCCGTGAATTAATAGAGGAACAAGCTGTGGGAAAAGAATATGCACTCATCATGGAGCCAGCGAGAAAAGATGGTTCACTTGTGACAGCAAGAAGAGGCGGGGGAAGATATAAACTGATTATTAAAGGCAAAGCTGCCCATTCAGGGATTGAACCAGAAAAGGGAAGAAGTGCGATAGAAGAACTAGCTTATAAAATCATCCAGCTGCATAATTTAACAAATCATGAACAAGGCATTAGCGTGAACGTAGGCATTATTTCCGGTGGTTCTTCTGTTAATACCATTTCTGATAAAGCCGTCGCTCATATTGATATTCGCATCACTGAGAAAGAACAAGCACAAGAATTAGAAAAGAAGATTAAAAGAATATGTGCCAATACAGAAGTGAGGGGAACTGAGATTCAATTAGAAGGGGCTATTAGCAGACCACCAATGGAATACAACGAGCAAACGAAAAAGCTATTACACATTATTCAAGAAGTAGGCGAAGAAATAGGTCTTCATGTCCATAATACTGCAACGGGTGGGGGTGGTGACGCCTCTTTCACTTCAGCAACGGGTGTGCCTACAGTTGATGGTCTTGGTCCAGTTGGCGGGAATGCCCATAGTAAAGAGGAATACATTGAAATTGACACATTAACGGAAAGAACCATTCTGCTTGCAAAGACAATTGAGCGCTTATCTAGATGATTTTTTTTGGAAGCTACCACTCGTTTGGTAGCTTTCTTTATGGAATGGTGAGGTCACTTAGTTTGTAAGTTGTAAATTTTTCGTATCAATTATTACAGGAAAGTAATTTTCTTCTCTATACGTATACATTTTTACTAGAAGGGACCTTAAAATTTGTGAGTAATGCCCATTCTATACTAAACTACTCTAAAGCGAACATCATAAAGTCATGTTGTTCCTTCAAATGAGGTGATTAGAATGGAATTTAATCAGCTAGCGAGCAGCGTAGTAATTGAACTGGTAGAGGGACGCCCCTCTTTAAAATCATATAGTGACCAGCTAGAACTGATTGGTGTAGGAAGAAGTGCTTTCGTTTTCAAAATTACTAAGCAAGCTATTGCTATAAAAGTATACTTCCCACAAATGGAAGATATCGCAAAGGTGGAAGCGGCAAATTATCAACGAATCCAAGGTAATCCCTATTATCCACATCTTTATGATTATGGTGATGCTTATATTGTGATCGACTATATAGAAGGCTTTACTCTCTTCCAATGCTTGGAGAAAGGCATTCATATAAAAGCAGAACATATAGAATCTGTCCAATTAGCCTTACGTTCAGCTACAGAAGCAGGCCTGAAACCGTCAGACATACATTTGCGCAACATTATGATTGATCGAAACGGAAATATAAAACTGATTGATATTGCTCGTTTTGATTCGAAGAACGCCGATAAACAATGGACAGACTTACAGAATGCGTACTACCGATATTACACCAACAAATGGTTCCCGAAAAAAATCCCTACAGTGATCTTGAATTTCATAGCCGACATATATAAAAAGAGATTCCTTCCATTGTCTGTGAGAAAAGTTATCTTTCAGGATAAAAATGGGATACATGTATAATAGGATGATTAGATCATACATGAACAACTCCTGCATAAAAAGGAGTGTTCATGTTTTTTTGTTTTAGAGAGTGAGATTGATTGACTTTACTAAGGAAAATATTTGATTAACCGTATTCTCCAGGCGCAAAGTATTTCGTTGGCACTTATTGTTAGGGTACCGCTTAGATTTTCCTTTTTTTGTACTATAAGATTTTATTCTTACGGCTTTTCCTTTCTTTCAACCAGTTTTTAATGAATACCACTCCAAGAATTAAAGAAATGGAAACACCGGTTGTTGTTACAAGTATCGCTATCCACTCAAAAATAGAGTAATGACTCATCTTATCTAACGGAATCTTTCCTCTCCAATCCTCAATAATTAGGTTCATCCCGAAAAGGCCTGATATCGTTGAGTAAATCGTTAAGATTTGCAATAAATAATTCGTGCTTTTGCCTGATAAAGTATCCTGGCTTTGATAAAGAAATGATAAAGTTTCTTTAACCTCCTGATAAAGTGTCTCCACTCTGAAAATCTTTTGTAATCTCCCGAATATTTCCTTCCCTGTAGTTGTACTGTTTACTTCTGGCATATAATACTTCGCAGAAAACTGTGTAATCATAAAAATTAATAGTTCCGTCTTACTTTTATCCTTTTCAATGTCAATCGTTGAATGGTTATATGAGAGCATGAGAAGGACAATTTTATAATAATAATAAAGAAAAACAGAATAAAAGAATTCTCCGTAAAAGTTACTCGCTAATTGTTTTTCAATATCACCTGTCTCCTTTGTTATACAGGAAAATTGATAATCGCTCATGACGATATACGTTTGGTCGCCCCAACGTTCATAAACATGTTCTTTACAATACCTTTCAATATAATTTGGATGCTTGTCCCCTTCGTGCTGATTACAGCTTTCAAGCTCCGCAAGCTGAAATAAATTTAACTGTGTCAAATCACTACCTTCTGAAATATGAATATAACTGAGTACATACATGCGCTCATCCATAAAAAATGGCAGGCTTCCAAAATAAGAAGGATCAGTATCTGGATTGTCTTCAACATAATCCTCCATTGGTCGAAGCAATTCTTTGAAGACGAACTCTTTCACCGCATGATATTGATGATTCCTACAACCCAAGACGACTTCTTCTTCATCTTCTGTAATCGGCTCTAATACTCTGAACAAATCTGCAAAGGCAATTACATCTGAATAAGCAATCGATTCTGGAAGGCTTATTCTGAGATTCATCAGCCCTATGCGGAAGGGACATACTAATATATCTATTGATTCAACCACAAATGGCATGTTCAATTTGGTAGAGTCCAGGGTGCAATCAAGATTCAACTTAAGAGAAAAACGGCGAATGCCTTCCCTGGCAGTATAGGATTTTGGAAAAAGAAGCGGCTCTATATTAGGAAGAAAATACTTTTCAAGCTTTCGGTGAAAGACCTTGTCATCCCCATAATATTCATTTTGTTGCTTCGTGTTTCTTAAAGTGAAAAATTGAAAACCTTCTTCGAGTAACTTTTCAGTAAACCCTCCAATAATTTGCTCATTTAGCATAAATGGAAATAGAAACTGAAGTTTGGAACGTTTGACTTCTGGAATACTTTCCGAAATTGATGTTTTCCTCATTTTCATTCCCATCCCTTTCTCTTCCATATTTTGTTTTCTATCTAAAATACCCTTGGTTCTCCCTTTCAAACAAAATCTATCTAATTGTCTTACTAGTTAAACAAATAAAAATAGTGGAAGTTTACTTTTTTTTTCTTCGGGAAAAGAAAGAATGTTCGTAATTCAAAATTGTACCTAGGAGGAATTAAACATGTTTCGTCATCAAAAAGAGTTACAATTTGAAGTAAAAGTAGATCGTCCAGACCCTATGCTTGCTAGACAAATTCAAGAAGTATTAGGCGGCCAGTTTGGAGAAATGACTGTCATGATGCAATATCTTTTCCAAGGTTTTAATTGCCGCGGGGAAGAAAAGTATAAAGATATGCTAATGGATATTGGCACAGAAGAAATTGGCCACGTAGAAATGTTATGTTCGCTTATTAGCCAATTACTAGATGGCGCTTCACCAGAAGATCAAGCGGAGGCAGCTAAAGATCCTACATTAGCAGCAATTATGGGGGGGATAAACCCTCAGCATTTAATAGTAAGCGGGACAGGAGCTCTACCAACGAATTCTGTTGGTACACCTTGGAATAGCGGATATATTGTTGCCAGTGGTAATCTATTAGCAGATATGCGTGCAAACTTACACGCGGAAAGTCAAGGTAGGTTACAAGTTACAAGGTTATACCACATGACCAAGGATGAAGGTGTCCGTGCAACATTTAGAAAGATGATTGCTAGAGATCGTTATCACCAATATCAATGGATGGCAGCAATTGAAGAGTTAGAACAGAAAAATGGTGTTGTCGTTCCCTCATCATTCCCTCATGAAGCAGAAGAAGAATCTCAAGTAGAAGCCTATAGATTCTGGAATCTCTCAGAAGGAACCGCCTCTGCTGAAGGACAATGGGCTACAGGAAGTGCGCAAGATGGAAGTGGAGACTTCGAATATGTAGCTGAGCCAACAGCACGAGGAAATATTCCATACCATAAAAAACCTTCAGACTCCTTACATCATGATTTAAATAATAACAAAGTTAAATCATCTTTCTAAGTCTTAACAAAATATTTTACTACTATCAAAAGCCAAGATGTTATAAGCATCTTGGCTTTTTCACGTATTTATCCTTACTTTATTAAGGTATATGAGCTGACTATTTCCCTGATTATAGCTTAGTTCTCGGTGGTGATTAGTGTCTTCATAGAGGCGGTGAATAGCAATTACAGTGCTAAGATGAAAAGAGCCTATATAGGCCCTAATTATCTAAATCGTATAATCCTGGTGCATGTTCATTTGGCATCTCAGGCATTTGCGGTACAGGAAAACCTTTTGGTGGTTCGGTTACAGAAAGCTCTCCACCATTTCTACTAGGTGTGGTTCCAGTGAAAACTTCACCAATTAATGTGTCATCTAAACGGAAATTAAATTGCGCATTATGGAATCCCATGTCAACATATTTTCTACATTCTGGATATTTATTTAAGTCGTAATTAGGTACAGGAAGTATTTTACCCCAATCGACTCCTAATGTTTCAAGTGCTTTTGCGAATGCATTTTGATGGGCATTATCTCTTACTATGAGAAAAGCGATCGTTTCTCTTAAAGTTTTATTACTACTCATTTCGTAAATTCTTGATTTTTGGAGTACCCCTGTAGACTCTAGAGAAACATTATTAATTAAGTTTGCGATTAAGTTGCCGTGATCATAAACCCATGAACCATTCCAAGGATTTCCACCAGCGTCAACAGGTAACGACGCTTTAGCGCCCATAATGTAATGATGTGGATTTGCCCCATTTTGAATCACATCATCTAAGGGAGCCCCATCAGTTGCTTGATTACCGGGATTCATTCCACCGGAACCATTTAGAAGCTGATTTATTGTTGATTGGACTAGTTCTACATGACTTAGTTCTTCTAAAAAAATACCTCTAATCAAATCGCGATATTTTTTAGCTTTTCCTCGAAAGTTGGCACTTTGAAATGAGAATTGCATTAACGTACGCATTTCCCCAAATTGCCCACCAAGTGCTTCTTGAAGGACTTTGGCTGCGTGTGGATCGGGTTTATCAGGAACAATCATATTAATTAAATCTTCTTTGTAAAAATACATGCTATATTCCTCCATTCTTGTATTGAAACTAAGTGAAGCTGCTACATTATTCACAGATGTATTTTGCGTGATTAGGAGGATATATATTCATTATTTTGGAAAGCGGTATTTATTGTGTTTCAACATGAGATTATAAATAGAGGCAAAAATGCATCAATAGTAAATCAACTTTGACTAAATTGGGGAGATGAGACCGTAGAGAATATTTGCATAGATTGACTCTATTTCTAATTTTGGTTTCGATTATTTTGAAATATATAAAATGAGTTGAAAGAAGAAGTGAAAAGACCTGCAAATGAAGGTGCTTCTCACTTCTTCTTTTATCTCCAATTTTTTCAATTTAAGAGAGTTTTAAGAGAAATATTATATAAAGTAAATAAACAAAATTAATTATTAAGGAGTAGGTGAACGGTACAATGGATATGTATAAGGATGACAACCAATTAGATACAGAATGGATTAGTCTCATTTTAAAAGCAAAAGAGCTTGGTTTATCTATTGAAGAAGTAAAGGCATTTTTAAATGCGGCAAAGAGTGAAGCTAAGTAACCGTTCGACCTTCCTTTTATTTCATAAGATCTTGGTATAACTTTATTAAAGATGGATCAGGTTCTATATTTAATTCAGCAGAGAGTAAGGCCTTATAATTTTTAAATAAATTTATCGCTTCACTACGATTCCCTTTTTTAATGAAAAGGTTCATTGTTTGTTGAATATTTTTATCTATATACGGGTTTAATTTCCGTTGTAAGTCTAAGTAAAACAAGGCCTTATCTGTATTGCTAATATAATAATACTCAATAATACTTTCTAACAAGTACATTGTCATGTTAAGTTTTTCTTGTGCGATGTCATTTGCCCATTCGTAATAATTCCATTGCATGTATGAACCGATATATTGACTTATTGCTTCTTCTGCACTACTAATTGACTTTCTATCATTCTTAATGAAGCTATATATAGCTTCATTAAATATTTTTAAATCTGAATGGATATCCGGAATGGATAAGATATAGCTCTGATTTGCAAACTTAATACAATTTGTATAACCAAGAGAGTTTAACATTTTTCTTAAGTATGTTAAACATGTATGAAGGTTTATTTTTGCTTTTTTGCTATCCTGATTTGGCCATAAGTTTTCAATTAAATAATCTCGATTGACGTATGTATCCATATAAGTAAAGAGAAGTGCGAATAATTCCTTTACTTTAGCTGTTTTAAATTGGAGTGGCTCGTTATTTAGAAAAACGTTAAACTCGCCGAAGCATTGAATATAAAGTGGTATTTTGTCTTTGGGCGCTTCATAGTTTCTACTTTTTTTAATTTTTTCTATTAATCTGTCAACAGTCGTTTTTAATCTTTTATGCATAACAGGTTTCAATAAATAGTCAATCGAATTGATTTCAAATGCTTTGACAGCATGCTGGGCGTGGGCTGTAACAAAAACAATATATATGGATGCATCAATTGTTAAAATAGTTTCAGCTAAATCTAAACCGTTGCCTTCAGTTAACTCGATGTCTAAAAAAGCAACATCTATTTTTTCTTGTTTTATATCTTCTAGAATATTTGTTGGTTGTGAATATGCTTTTACAATTTCGATTTCCGGAAATGCTTGCAATTGTTTTGTTAATAAATCAAGAGAAAGCTTCTCGTCATCTACTAAAATTGCTTTAATCATCTGTCGACTCCTTTGGAGAATTATTGGTGATATTATACAATTAATAAAAAATAGGGATAACTATGATGCTTTCAACTAAGTGAAACTTTCATTCTACCGAGTGAATCTTAGATCATTGGTTTATAAAGATTGTTCAAATGAAGTAGTGCCTTCAAATCAAACGACTCATTTATTGGGAATGGAGAAGCTAACAACGGTTCCTTGTCCAGGTTCACTCTTAATCTTTAGACCTTTCCCATATAGTTGCCTTAATCTACGATCTGTATTAAGTAATCCGATGCCCTGTTCTTCAGAGTAATCATTTTTTTGATTAAAAATATCTTGAAGTTTATCTGTTGATATTCCTTGGCCATTATCAATGATAGAGATATGAGTAAAGGTATTCTGTTTTCTTATCTGGATACGAATCGTCCCTCCACTTGTTTTCTGTAGAATTCCATGTTTCACAGCGTTCTCCACAAGTGTTTGGATGGAGAGGGGCGGTACATGTATATCAACATGTTCATCTATTTCCCAAATAACAGTTAGACGATTGCTAAACCTTTCATTTTCAATATAAATATATGAACGAACAAGGGAAAGCTCATAATCAAGTGGAACAGTAGGTTCAGTATTTTTAAAGTCAAAGCTTAAACGTAAATAATTGCTAAACTCCTCAAGTAGAAGTTGCATTCGAGGTGTATCGATCATACTAAGGGCTGCAATTGAGTTTAAAGTATTAAAGATAAAATGAGGTTGAATTTGGGATTGTAACCAAGCTCCCTCCATACGTAACCGTTCTTCAAAAGTTAATTTTAATTCAGATAAACCCCTAACTCTTGCTTTTAACTCCCAACTATCAACTGGTTTTGTTACATAATCATTAGCTCCTGATTGTAATCCTGTCAAGATATCTTCAGACCGAGTTCTAGCAGTTAGTAAAAGTACAGGAAGTTCAATTAGGCTAAAGCGCTTTCTAATAATCTTGGTAAGTTCATAACCAGACATTTGCGGCATCATAACATCTGAGATGACAAGATCATAGGATTCAATTTCAAGTTTAGCTACTGCCTGAAAACCGTTTGATACCGTTGTTATTTCATAACCATCATTTTTTAAAACACTTTGTAGAACATACAAATTAATGGGATCATCGTCGACAGCTAGTATCTTCATTCTTTTATTCAGATGAACATTTTCTAAATCATAAAATGAATCTGAATGAGCTTGTTCGATCGTTGCAGCAGCTTTACTAATCATCTGTTTATCTATCTTTGACGGAGAAGTGTTTTCTGCTTCAACACACTCATTTAGTATCGGAAGCGTAAATGTGAAAATAGAGCCTTTTTCTGAAGTTGATTTTAAGGATAAAACGCCATTGTGCAATTCAACTAACTCCTTACAAATACTCAGCCCAATACCTATTCCATTACTATCCGTTCTATTATTCTCACTTGCTTGTTCAAAAGGCTTAAAAATTCTTTGTATATCGTCAGTATTCATTCCTACTCCGGTATCCTCAACTTCAATATGAGCCATTCCATTTATACTTGTAGCACGGATTATAATTGTACCTTCATCGGTGAATTTCAACGCGTTATGTAATAGATTAAACAAAATTTGAATGAGTCTATTCTCATCGGCTAGGACTGGAGGGAATGTGTTTGATATATCGTTTATAAATTTAACCGGTTTTTTATCTCCCAGTAATTTCAACATATCAATGACCCCTACTGTTACGACAGGCAAATGAACTTTGTTAATATTCAGTTGAATTGTTTTTTGTTTCAAACGAGTGACATCAAGTAAATCATTCAATAGTAGGGACATCCTCTTACTTATATCTATTGTGATACTTAAATGTTTTTTGTGCTCGTTATGAGGTGGTTTTGCTTTATCCTCTAGAATTGTTTGAACCATATTCGTAATTGCATGTAATGGGTTCCTTAATTCATGAGAAGTCTTAATTAAGAAATCATCTTTACGTTGATCTTCGAGCTGTAATTGCTCAGCCAGTTTTTTTGCATTTGATGTCGCAATAAAAAAACGTTTAAACCAAAATGCCGTAAAAGATAGTAGTGCAAAAATAAGATCAAAAGGATAATGCATCAAATCAATGGATGCATCACTCAAATTACTTGTCCATATTAAATTAACAGCGATACTTAAACAGCCTATGATAAGGAAGATGATTCCTTCTATCTCATTTATAAACTTCCGCAGAATGTTGATAGATATAACTACAGATAATATTAGTACACTACCAAGTACAATCTGGATTAGATTAATGATGTCTTTGGATGAAGATAGTAAGACAAAACCTATATCCAAAATACAATATAGAGAAAAGTATCTTAATATTTTTTTATCTTTCGGGTTAGGAAATAGATTGTGAATAAAGGACGGGATAAAAGCAGCAATACCAATATATGATAAATAGCTGATTTTTACCTGAAGTTCATAATCGATACTAAACCATGTAAATAACAATTTATCGTCAGATGCTAATACACTAATAATCGCTGAAAATAATAATAGTGAAAAATATATCATTACTTTTTTTTGAGTGGATCCAATAAAGAATAAAATGATGCCATATATAAGATGTAAAGCTAAAACAATACAAAGCAATAATTGTAAATTGTTTGAAATGTAAACTCGGTGGTTAATGGCATCAATCGTTCCGAAACGTATAGGTTTTAAAATTCCTGCTTCTTTAAGATGACTCGATACATGTATCAGCAATTCAATTTCACTCTTATTTGTGTCAAAACGAACGGAATAAGGTATCGTATTTGCTTCATGCTGATTTTCTTTTATAGCTGGGGTTCCTGAGCCCCCTATAAGTTTTCCATTCACATAGATTGATGTTGCATCTTTGACAGAGTTTAGCCGTAATCCAAGAGTAGCAATATCACTATCATTAATCAAAATTTTTAGCCTATATGTCCCATACCGTAACTTATCTTTTTCTGCAAATGATTCATCCCAGGAACTAATGGAAGGAATGTGAAGATATTTTTTATTTTGTTTAGGAAGTGAGTTTGGTGTTATGAGAGCGTTTGGATAGAATTCCCATTCTCCATTTAACATAAATGTTTGTTTATTTGAGAAATCCCAATTCCGTAAGTCTAATTCACCTTGTTTTGCCGACGGGGCCGATGGATAATCTAATTTCTCTATGAAGTTCATCCAAGACACTCGGATAATTGTAATAACTAATAGAAAAATAATAATAAAAATCCACTTTCTCTTTGTTAGTATCTTCATTTATTTCATCCTTCACCCAGAGAATTTATTTATATAAGTTTAACAATCTATAGAAAATGAGGATGTGTATTGTCATTACTCCATTTTTGCAATTTAACTAAAATATGATATATCCATATATAGAGTTTTTTTCCAATTATTATCATACAATTCTTTAATGAAGTAAATCATTATTTTGGATTTAATTGGATTAATTTAGTTGTATTATAATTTTGAAAATAAGGAAAATATCGAGTGGGAATTTCGGAAGTTATTATTTATTACTGTCATTTAAACCACAATTAGTGAATAAAGAACTTATAAGTTGTAATTAATCATCTATGAAACACTTGTGAATAAATGATAGGAGATGTAAATAAGAGTTTGGATTACACAGATTAGTAAGAGGCTATAAATTTTTTTGAAATCCTATTCTTAATAAAGTGGAGTGAGGGGATTAGATGCGACCAGTTTTGCGAATTAGTCCGATAGATTCGTAAATTGATGAAGATGTAATGATAAAAGTATCGGGGTGTTTGGCCAGTGCTGAAGTCTTTATAAAAGCAATAACATATGATGAAAAAGGAAAAATGTTTTATTCGTATGCTAGATTTATAGCTAATAAAGAAGGCGAAATCGATGTATCTTCTCAGAAGCCAATCGAAGGAACTTATAATGAAGTGGATGGTTCTGGTTTGTTTTGGTCTATGAAACATGCTGATTCAAAATTGGATGATTATTATGAGAAAGGCAACTTGGATAAAGTGACTATCAACTTGTTTTTAATAGTAAATGACGTAGAGGTAGATTCATTAACCATATTCCGATATTTCTATAAATCTGGAGTAAAAAAAGAAGTGATCCAGATTGAAGAAGTGAATGGAACGTTATTTCAGCCTGAATCACAAGGGAAATATCCTGCGGTTATTCTATTAAGTGGTTCCGATGGTGGATCGAAGGAACATGCAGCTGCTTTATTAGCTTCTAAAGGTTATATAACATTTGCCTTGTCTTATTTTGGAGGAGTAGGTGTACCGAAGGACCTAGAAAATATCCCATTAGAGTACTTTCAAAAAGCAACTATTTGGTTGCAAGAACACCCTTTTGTGAATGGAAAGGTAAGTTTAATTGGTTATTCGAGAGGCGGTGAACTTGCCCTACTCTTGGGAGCTACTTTTGATTACTACAAATCAATCATTGCATGTGCACCTAGTGCTTATATAACAGCGGGTATGAAAAATGGGATCTTTGCGCCAATACCCTCATGGACAATGGATAAACAACCATTACCATATTTAAGGTTTAAATATCGATTTTCCACCATGTTCACTTTACTTAAAAACTGGATATTAAAACAACCAATTTCTTATCTTTCGATTTGGGATAACACGTTAAATGACGAGGAGGGGATTAGGGAATCAAGAATTCCCGTTGAAAAGATAAAAGCCCCTGTAATGTTCATTTCAGGGGAAGATGATCAACTATGGCCATCAGCAAAATATGTAAAACTGATGGAAGAGAAGTTAAAAGACGCTGAAAACAACTCTAGTCAAAATCGTTATTTGTATTATAAGGATGCAGGTCACTTTATATCTTTTCCGTATAACTTCGTCAACCTTCCGTCCAATGTATTAATGAATGTTGGGGGAGGAATGACAATGACTTTTGGTGGTACAAAAGCAACGAATGCAGCAGCGGCGAAGGATTCTTGGAGTAAAATACTAGAATTTCTCAATGAGCCTTAAGACATTAATACGAAATACTATCCTTAACGCTAATACCCATTATAATTGGTTACCTTACAATACGATAAGGTGCATGAGTATAAAAGGAACAAGCTTTAACAAGCCTTACTGCAACCTATTTGTAGTAAGGCTCTTATCTTTGTAATTTACATTTAAATAACTCTCTATACATTAAATACTTTTGGTAAGATAATTGGCTATTCATGTTTAGCTATTTCATATATCTTAAACACAGGACGGTAAGGAATAAATATTTATTGTTTTTCAATAAATAATGAGGTAAGATAGGCATAATTATAATTTGTGAGGTGTGTTTATGAGACAAGGGAAAGTTCTCTTTTTAAAAGTGGTGATTGTGATTCTTGGCTTGATTGTGTTAGGGATTTGCATCGGCTTGCCGTTTTTAGCAAAAGAAACAGCAGAGCTGAATCCAGCCTATGCTTATTTAAAATATCCCGTATTATTTGGGATGTACCTATCGGCCATTCCGTTCTATTTTACTTTGTATCAAGGGTATAAGCTGTTAAGATATATTAGTGTAAATGAAAGTTTTTCAGAGCATTCCGTAGCTGCACTAAGAGCGATTAAATATTCCTGTGCCAGTATTAGTGGAATCTATTTAATTGGTATGATCTTTTTATTCACGCAAGATGCCATTCATCCAGGAGTGACATTGGTGGGATTTGTTATTATATTTGTAACAACGGTTCTCTCGATTTTTTCCGCAGTCCTTCAAGAACTTTTATATAATGTACTAAAAATAAAGTCAGAAAATGATTTGACCATCTGAGGTGAGAATGTGGCGATTATCGTTAATATCGATGTAATGTTAGCAAAAAGAAAAATGAGTGTAACGGAATTATCAGAACGAGTAGGCATCACGATGGCGAATTTGTCCATTCTTAAAAATAGTAAAGCCAAAGCAGTAAGGTTCTCCACGTTAGAAGCAATCTGCAAAGCATTAGATTGCCAGCCTGGTGACCTACTTGAATATCAAGAAGATGAACAGACCGATTCTGCTACATAACAAAACCACCACAAACGACTTTTCATAAGGAGAGTCGTTTTTTTTTTTTTTGAATAAAGAATATGTAAAGTGAACTTGACGTAAAGGTACCTTTACTATAAAATGGATATAATTAGGAGTGGTACATATGGAGAATCGTTTAATGCACTATAGAAAAGAGTTTGGTTATTCACAAGATCGGTTAGCTACCACTTTAGGCGTTTCAAGGCAAACCATTATTTCAATAGAAAAGGGAAAATATAACCCTTCTTTACCACTCGCCTTTGAAATTGCTCATTTATTTCAAGCAAAGATAGAAGATATTTTTATATATGAAAAGCCATTGAAAGGAGAGGGGTAAAGTGGATGGATCGAGAAGGATATTCATTGTTATTGGATCTTTTCATCTCATCATCTCGCTATTTTTACTGACTGTATCGATTTTAGCAACAGAACTGACGATGACTTTTTTGATGCCACTTGCCATAGCAATAATGTGCTACTGTTTAGGTTATCTGTATCCAGAATGGAAGCAAAAGGATGAACGAATGCGATTAATTCGGACGAAGGGTTTATCAGCTTCTTTTATCGCTCTTTTGATATATTATTTTGTTTTTAGCGGATTATTGCATTTCAGTGTCATCAGTATAACAGCACTGCAATTGTTAAACTTTCTTGCTCCTCTGATGATTATCACCGTTTTTTTAAGCTTTGTTATTTTTGCGAAAATCTATTAATCAATGAAAGTGGTGAAACGATGAATGCCTTTTTCCCATTTGTTGTCTTTATGATTGCTTTCCTTTCAATCGCAATTTTAGTCAGAAAAGATAAAGACGAGCAAAAAATATTAACGAAGAGGGGCTGGGTGAAACTAGGTTTATCATTAGCTGTTGTTTTTGTTCTTGTTGCTTCCTTTGTGGTTTTGTCTAATTAGCGGTAGAATCACTCGGAATACGGCAATATATCTTATAAAAAAAGAATGGGAGACCAGATTATATGATACCGCAAAAGTTAACTCATCAAGATATAGATGGCATCATCCGATTATCACAATCAGTTGGCTGGGATTATGATCAAGCTGAAGTAACGACTATTTTAAATTCAGGTAAGGTTTTCGGCCATAAAAATAAGGCTGGTGAGGTAGTGGCGTCTGCAGCAATCATTCCATACGGGGAGAGGGTTGCTTCGATTGGTATGGTAATTGTTCATGAGAAGTATCGAGGAAAGGGGTTAGCAATGGCCTTAATGAAGGAATGTATTGGCCAAGTAGATGAGCAAACAATCATTCAACTAATCGCAACAGCCTATGGCCAGCCGCTTTATGAAAAAATCGGCTTCCAAATGGCAGGGGCAGTAAAGAAATTGATTGCGCCAACTCATTTTTTAAATGATCATACGCTTATATTTTCGCCACAAGTGGTGCCATATCAGCAGGAAAAGGATTTTCAAGAAGTCATTGCCCTAGATGAGCGAGCCTTTGGTGCTAATCGAACGCAGTTTCTTTCAGAGCGAATCAAGCAAAGTAAAGATTGCCTAGTCCTTAAAAATAAGGAAGGAAAGATAACCGGGTACGGTCTTTCAATCTTTGGTCCAGTTTATACTATTCTTGGCCCAATCGTTGCACCAGATACCCAGTCAGCATTTCAAATCATCAGTCAGCTTAAGAAAAGAGAAGGAAAGGGCGTAAGGATAGATATTCTAGCACAACAAGGCGAGTTGCAGGAATTGTTAGTAGCAGCTGGTTTTGAGTTGATCAATGAGCCACCAATGATGATGTTACATTCAAATTCGATACCATCAAGAACAAATCAACTATTTGCCATTGCCTCGCAGGCTTTTGGATAAAAAAATAATCTAGTTATTCTTTCTTTTCCTTTAATAACGCAATTATTTCTGCTTGCAATTCATTCGATTTAGCTAATTTACGTTCTATAGAAAATAAAGTAGCCATGATAAAGATGAATCCTATTACAGCAATGAACATACGTGTGCTCCTTTTTTACACCTATTTTATAATGGGACAAGTGTAGATATATAGTGCATAAGGTAGGATTTGTAAAGAGTTATGGCTTTTTAATCCCAGCTGCATAGAAGGGTCCATTAAGTGTAATGGTGGATAATATATGCGCGATTTCTTCAGGTGTTTCATTCTTACCCCCAAGTAACCATTGTTGCAGGACACCGATATGTGCTGAAGCGATATAAGATACTAAGTATTCCTTTGGCACTAGTAATTGATCTTCTTTAATCAGTGGCCCATTGGAGTCGTCGAATAGCTTTTTGAACATAAATTCTTTTATCTTTGTTTGGAAAGAAAGATCACCTCTTGGTCCTAAAAGGGCTTTAAGAAAGTCTTTATGTTGTTCAATATATTGGAGAATACTGATGATTAGTGAAAGCGAACCACCAGGATACTGATTAACTTGTTCATATACTTTAGGGATGTTTTTCTGAGCAATCTCAGATAGTCCAAGCATCATTTCTTCCTGACACGAATTCATTAAATCGTATTTATCCTCATAATGTGCATAAAAGGTTCCTCTATTGATCCCGGCTCTTGTTGTAATATCCTTCACTGTTACACTTTCAAATCCTTTTTCCTCAATCAGCTGCGCAACTGCTTTTCGAATAGCTTGTTTTGTGCGTGTTACACGTAAATCTTGATTCTTGTTTATCAAAAAAATTCCCTCCGTAACCGACAGATGATAAGAATGTGTTCCATAAAGAACAGATTCTCTCTTTTTGATTATTGAATGGCCAACCTCTTGATATTTATAATTATAACCAACAACGTGTTGTTTAATATTATATCTAAAAAAGAAGGCGACCATATGAAAATTTTTAAAAATAAATTAACATTGGCTACACCCATTCTTGCATTTGTTATATTGATTATCTTTTCTCTTACATTATTTCCAACAGTCAATCCCACACCTGAAAACTTGCCAGTTGCGATAGTAAATGAGGATGAAGGGGTGGAAGTACCTCATCAAGGGTCTATCAATATTGGAGGAATGATGGTTGAAAATATCAGGAAAGCGGGTAATAAAGTAGGTGATGAACCGCCCATTAAATGGACTGAAGTAGAAAGTAGGAAAGAATTATTAAAAGGTCTCGATAATCAAGATTATTATGCTGCACTTATCATTCCAAAAGATTTCAGTGAAAAACAAGCTTCATTAAAAACTAAACGTCCAGTAAATCCTGAAATCGAGATCATGATTAATCAAGGGATGAATGCAGCTGCCTCAAATATGGCAAATCAAATGCTTACGCAAATGGTTGATCAGTTAAATCATCAGTTACGTACGGAAATTTTTACAGATTTAAAGAACTCAGATACTCCTGTTTCTGTTTCACAAGCAGAGGCATTAGCTGACCCGATAGTAGTGAATCATCAGAACGTGAATGCGGTTGGAGAAAACAGTGCAAATGGGAATGCACCAGTCTCTTTATTCCAGCCACTTTGGATTGCCGTCATGGCAAGTGCAGCAATTATATTTATTGCTGTGAACAAAATGACCGTACATTCACGTAAAGAAAACATTACTATAAAAGTGGGCCAAATTGTAATGGGGCTGTTTGCTTCTTTCATCATTGGATTTGGCTTGCCGTGGTTAGCTGAAGATTTAGTTGGTATGGACATTCCATCATTTATGGACACGGCGTTATTTTTATCAGCTACATCCTTCAGTTTCTTTTTAGTGATCTTAGCTGTGCTATCTTTGTTAGGCATTAAGGGCATTGCTATTTTCGCGCTTCTATTATTCTTTGGCGCCCCATTATTATCTATGGCTCCTGAGATGATGTCTTCATTCCATCAAACTTGGATATATTCTTGGTTACCAATGAGATTTTTAGTAGAAGGATTAAGAGAGGTATTCTATTTTGGACAATCATTCTCATGGGATATGATTTCTGTTCAGTTTTGGATTGGTTTAGTCAGTATAGTAGTGATTTTCTTAATGGCACTAAGGTTGAAACCAAAAAAATAGTGAAATGAGGGAGTACTTGTGAACAATCAAGTGTTAATTGTAGGCGCAGGTCCGACCGGGTTAGCTTTAGCCTTAGGTCTCACAAAACAAAACATTCCATGTAAACTTATCGATAAAAATAAGGGGCCAGGTGAAGAATCAAGAGCAATGGTCGTTCAGGCAAGAATTCTTGAATTTTACGACCAACTTGGTATTGCTGATGATTTCATTGATAAAGGAATTAAAATTAAACAGTTACAATTCTTCAAAAATGACAAACGGAAAGCAAAATTAAATGTGGAAAATATGGGGGAAGGGCAAAGTCCCTTTCCGTATATTTTAAGCTTGCCGCAAGATGAACATGAAAAGATACTCATTGCGTTACTTGCTAAAAATGGTGTGGAAGTAGAATGGCAAACCAAACTAGAATCTTTCACGGAAGGTAAAAATGTGGTAAGTACACTTCTAAATAAGGAAGGACAGAAGTCAGATGAAGTGTTTCAATATGTTTGCGGTTGTGATGGTGCGCATAGTACAGTGCGAAAAGCTTTAGGTTTTGATTTTATTGGAGGTTCCTATGAACAACTCTTTTATGTTGCAGATGTCTATTGCGAATCAAATGAAACAAACGGTTTTCAGATGCGATTATTTGACGAAGGATTTTGTATTATTTTTCCTATTCGTACAACCGGTTCATTTCGTTTGGTCGGTATTGTCCCAGAACTATTGAAAGAGAAAGATGGATTACAATTTTCCGATATAGCTCCGTATTTACAAGAAAGGTTGTCTCTAGAGCTAACAAAAGTAAACTGGTTTTCCACTTACAAAGTCCACCATCGTATTAGTGAGCATTTTCGTAAAGGGCGGGTATTTATTGCCGGTGATGCCGGTCATGTTCATAGCCCCTCAGGTGGACAGGGGATGAACACAGGTATTGGTGATGCGATTAATCTTTCCTGGAAATTGGGTGCTGTCATAGATGGGAGAATGAATTCGCGCGTTCTTGACTCATATGAAGATGAGAGAATGGCTTTTGCGAAAACATTAGTTTCAACCACTGATCGTTTATTCTCCATCATGGTCGGTAAAGGCAAGGGGAATCAGATGATTCGAAGTATTGTGCTACCTACGCTCATTCCTAAATTGACGGGGTTTGCTGCTGTTAGGAATATGTTATTCAAAGTGGTTTCACAAATACGGATTCAATATCGAGATTCTATGCTTTCAACTGGAAAAGTTGGTAAAGTTGTTGCTGGACAACGCCTCCCATGGGTGGAATTTGCTACTGGTATTAACTATGACCTGTTACAGTCTTTTAACTGGCAAATTCATGTATATGGAGGTGCAATATCTAACACAAAGTCTGTAGATATACCTGTTTATTCTTTTCCATATTCAAAAACTGTGGAAAAAGCCGGTATAAAAGAGGGAACAGTCCTTTTGATTCGCCCTGATGGTCATGTGGCAGTAGCTTGTGAAGAGGGAATTGATGCAATCAACACATATGTTGAAAAATGGCATGTGAGAATCTGAATCTAGGACGCTCTTTGATCGAGGTAAATAGTATAGCCCCTTACGCTTCAAGCAGGTGAGGGGCTATAGTGCGTTTTGTTAAATCATTGTTATACCCCTTTTCCAGCAACAAATTCAAAAGTGCTGACCACTTCAATATTTACAATGATTGGCTTCGCTTGTTGTATTAGTTTTTGAAAAACCTCTAGTGTAAGCGACTCTTCGTGGGCCTCTTTACTCGACCACACTTCATATACATAAACGACATTTTCTGCTTTTTTTGCAGTATTGATAAGATAAATTTGGCAGGGCTGATGGCGTTCCAATTCTTCGGATGCTTGTAAAAAAAGATTGACTAATACATCCCCTTGGTTATCTTTCGTCATAAATTTCGTAAATTGACTATACTGGTTCATGTATATCCCTCCTATTCGTCTCACACTCCATATAGTTCGGCCTACATAAAACAAAACCCTTGAAAAGATTGAGTATATTTGTATTTATCTTTAGCTATTCCTGAGATCTATTATGGGTAAAAAAATCGTAGCTAATTGTAGATTCTTTCAGGACACTAATCTAACATCACTTTTCATCCATAAACAGTGGACAATCAACCATCGCTTCTATATATAAACCCTTCTTAAATAACTTCAATAAGGACTCCTTCTCTAAAAAAAATTTTAACAATATTTTGAATAATAACCAAAAATTATAATGATAAAATTCCCAATTGAGAAACGGCTGAGAATATTTTTCTTAAACAAAGTCAATAAAACTCTATATTTAAAAGGTTGATTGAATATTATCCCACTTAAATGATATTGATAATCTTTCTCAACTATGATAATCTACTTATTGAAAAATGATATTAATATATTTTATATAAAAGAGAGGGGAAATGGAGAGGATGTTTAAGAAAGTATTAGGTCTTATTAGTCTTGCTGTACTAATGATTATCGCTGGATGTAGCTCTAGTGAGTCATCATCTGCAGGAAAGGCTAGTAGCGAGAATAAAAATAATGTAGAAGTAGAGGAATTGAGAATTGGGGTGCCAAGTGATGTTGGCCCATTGAATATTTATACAGGAAACATGGATTGGTTAACAGATCTTGTATACGATAAATTATTTTCTCCATCCCCTTATGTAGATGAACCACAACCTTGGTTAGCTGAATCAGCAGAGCAGCTAGATGATACAACATGGCATGTGAAAATTCGTTCGGGTATTAAGTGGCATGATGGCGAAGACTTTACGGCTGAAGATGTGAAGTTTACTTATGAATACTACCGTGATGGACCACCAAACCGTCATACGCACCATGTAAGTGAAGTACCAAAAGTTGATACCATTGAGATTTTAGAAGATGGGGAAACATTAGAATTCAAATGCGCTTATGCTTGTCCTTCAATGGCAACTATCACATTTGCCGATTTACCCATCTTACCAAAACATATTTGGGAAAATGTTGAGAATCCACGCAAACATACGGATTTAGCAATTGGAACAGGTCCATTCAAATTAACAGCATATGAATCAGATCAATATTATCAATTTGAAGCAAATACTGATTATTTTATGGGTGCACCGACTGTGAACAAGTTGAGTATGCCGATTATTAAAGATTCAACAGCGATGTTCAATGCGTTGACATCTGGTGAGATTGATACAACGACAAGAACTGTACCAGCTGAATTACAAGAAACTTTACAAAAAACTGACTCTATGAAGTTGGCAAGTACATCCCCGTTATCAATCGTACAATTTGGATTGAATTATGAGATGAAACCATTTAACTCAGAGGAGTTTCGTCAAGCAATCTCTCTTGGAATTGATCGTGAGAGTATCGTAAGTACAGTCCTTTTAGGACAAGGAAGAGCGGGTGAAAAAGGATATCCGCATCCAGATTCACCATGGACAAATCCAGAATTATCAACACCATTCAATATTGAAGAAGCTAACAATATGTTAGATGACCTTGGATATGAAGATAGCAATCATGATGGTTATCGTGAAACACCAGAAGGAAAAGAATTAAAACTTGATATTAGTGTTTCTTCTGCAGAGCCATTATATATCCGGACAGCAGAAATGTTACAAACTCAAATGAAAGAAATCGGCATCAAGTTCGAAGTGAAAACAATGGATCCAACAACTTATACAGCAGCTGTATCTGAAGATGACTTTGAATCTTATGTAAGTTTAATTGGCCCTCATGGTGTAGCTGACCCGGATCAGTTCATTATGTCCCATCGATCTTCTTATCTTTGGACGAAAGATCTACCTTATCCAGAAATGGACGAGTTAGTATCGAACTGGATGAATGCGACTACAATCGAAGAACGTAAAGCAATCTCTTTTGATATGCAAACACTGTATAATGAGCAACCAACTGCGATAGCCCTTTATTATCCAGAAGAAATCTATGCGTATAACGCAGATGTATATGATCAATATGTTGAGTCTTTAGGCTTTGGTATTATTAATAAATTCAGCTTTTTACCAGAAGAAGCACGTGAAGTTTCCTCCACTACACCAGTGCAATTAGTAGAGTAAGGAAGTTAGATAATAATGAAGCATTTGGCGAAGGTGAAAAACAAAATAGGTCAATATATATTAGTGATATTTGTTACTTTAACGATTAATTTTGCCTTGCCACGTCTTGCTCCGGGTGACCCGTTATTATATTTCTTTGGTGAAACAACAATCAATGAATTAACAGCAGAACAAAAACAAGAGGCCCTACATTCATTGGGCCTCGGTGGGTCTTTATGGGAGCAATATTGGACGTACTTAAAAGGCGTTTTCACTTTAGATTTTGGCACTTCAATTAAATATGGTGTGGCAGTAACTGAAGTGTTAGCAGAACGAATCCCTTGGACATTATTGTTAGTAGGGACGGCTTTAATTCTTAGTCTTGTAATTGGTGTAAGTGCGGGTGCATATTCGGCATGGAACCGAGGAAAGAAACGTGATTTAACCATATTAACAGGGATGCTGACATTGGAATCTATTCCTGGCTTTTGGATTGGGATGATGTTTCTATCCATATTCGCTGTCCAGCTTGGTTGGTTTCCTACTTTCGGTGCGGTCTCAATGGTACAGGATGGTACAACTTGGGGCTACATTAATGATGTCGTTAGCCATGCCATATTACCAGTGCTGACGATTACTTTAGCTACAGTCGGCTCTAATTATTTGCTCACTCGCTCTAGTATGTTGGAATCATTGGGACAAGATTATATGACAGTGGCTGAAGCAAAAGGTATTAAGAAACGAGCACTTGTATTTAAGCATGCTTTAAGAAATGCTTTATTACCAATTTACACCCATTTCACATTAAGTGTGGGAACATTACTTGGTGGAGCGGTCGTCATTGAAACGGTCTATTCATACCCAGGAATTGGTCGCTTGTTGTATGAAAGCGTAACGGCTAGAGATTTCCCTATGCTACAAGGTGTCTTTTTACTTGTGACAATGGGAGTCATATTGGCCAATTTAATTGCTGATTTAACGTATCCATTATTTGATCCGCGTGTTCGCAATAGGAAAGAAGA
The DNA here is from genome assembly GCF_038003465.1 of Cytobacillus sp. FSL K6-0265. Lineage (NCBI taxonomy): Bacteria > Bacillati > Bacillota > Bacilli > Caryophanales > Bacillaceae > Cytobacillus > Cytobacillus sp. FSL K6-0265. The sequence goes on from NZ_JBBOPE010000001.1 coordinate 786,176, forward strand.
GAAAGGGGAGGAGATCACTCATGCGTAAAACAACAAAGTGGATTGGCCTAACGGGTTTAGTTTTATTCTCAGCTATGTTGATATTTGCCATTTTTGGACCTATGATGATTCCATACGATGCCTATAAAGCATCAGGACCTCCTTTTCAATCTCCTAATCTCGAACATCTATTAGGTACAAATGATATGGGGCAAGATCTATTGGCAGAGTTGGCTGTAGGCGCTAGGACTTCACTTTTTATTGGTATTGCCTCAGCTATTCTAGCCGTTTTTATCGGTGGTTTAATAGGTGTGTTAGCTGGATATATAGGCGGTAGATTTGAAACAGTAGTATTAAGAATAATAGATATCGTTCTTACCTTACCTTTCCTGCCATTAATGATTGTTGTGGCAGTTTATATGGGAGCAGGGATTTTTACATTAGTGTTTGTTATTACATTAGTTATGTGGGCAGGTAAAGCGAGACAAATTCGCGCACAAACCCTTTCTATCAAACATACTGGCCCTGTTTTAGCAGCAAAAACAATGGGTGCAAGCCACTTTTATATTTTTTATAAACATATAATACCTGGCGTGGTACCGATCTTTATCCCTCAGTTCGTAACAGGAGTGAATGCAGCCATTTTAATGGAATCCTCTTTAAGCTTTTTAGGAATGGGTGACCCGTTAACAAAGAGTTGGGGAAGTATTTTATTTTATGCGAATAGCCGAAGTGCTTTCTTAACAGAAGCTTGGATGTGGTGGATTATTCCTCCAGGCGTATGTATCGTGATTGTCGTTTTAGCCTTTTCATTGATGGGCTACTATCTAGAAGAAAGATTCAATCCACGTTTAGGCGATTATTCTGTAAGAGAAAAAAGGAAGAAACAACTTGTCAAAACAAAAGAACATCATTCATCAAAAGGTGTTCTGCTGTCTGTTGAGAGTCTCACAGTTGCATACCCAAAATCAGGTGATTATCGCTCTGTTGTTGATGATATAAGTTTCGCGGTGAAAAATGGTGAAGTGCTAGGGATTGTTGGCGAATCAGGAAGTGGCAAGTCAACCATTGCTACAGCGATTATTCAACAATTAAAGAGACCGGCGAAAGAGTCAGGTGAGATTTACTTTGAAGGGAACCTCGTACAGCATTTTGATGATGAAGGACTTAGGCAAATGCGCGGGAAGGAAATTGGCTATATTGCACAAGCGGCCATGAATGCATTAAATCCTGTTATCCGTATTGATAAGCAGTTGCAAGAAGCCATCAGGGCACATTATCAATTAAGTGCCAAAGTAATGGATGAGCGAGTTGTTGAAGTATTACAAAAGGTAGGTTTAGATGAGAAATGGCGCTTCGCCTATCCGCATGAATTATCTGGTGGAATGAAGCAAAGGGTAATCATTGCGATGGCTTTAATTAATAAGCCCAAACTAGTTATTGCAGATGAACCAACAACAGGACTTGATGCCATTGTCCAGGTAGAGATTGTGCAATTATTACGGAAACTACAAAAAGAGTTAGGTATTTCAATGATTTATATCTCCCACGACCTTCCTTCCGTTTTGAGTGTGACTGATCGACTTATGATTATGAAGGAAGGGCGAAAGGTAGATGAAGGACCATCTGTTGAGTTATCTAAGTTATCGACAAACCCTTATACAAGAGTGCTAATCGATAGTATACCAACGCTATATCCGAAGAAAGAAACAGTGGAGGTGAGCCGATGAGTGCGGATTTATTACGCATTAATTCATTGAAAAAATCATTCTATCGCTCACCTTCCTTGCAGACGAAAGTATTATCCGATGTATCTTTTTCCATGAAGGAAGGGGAAATTGTCGGTTTAATCGGTGCAAGCGGGGCAGGCAAGAGTACGATTGGTCGCATAATAAGTGGCTTAGAAACAGCAGATAGTGGAGAAATCCTTTTTGTTGGTCATGAGCTAACTAAAATGAAGGCGAAAGTACGCCGTCAATTAGCGAAAGATATTCAAATGGTCTTTCAAGATCCTTATGAGGCATTGTCGAGCCGGATGAAGATTCATGAGATTGTTGCAGAGCCCCTTCATATTTTACAAATTGAAAAGGGCAATCTTGAGCAAAGAACCCAATTGGTGAAAGAGGCACTTCGGAGTGTAAATCTCGAACCAAACTATTATATGAACCGTTATCCACATGAATTATCTGGTGGGGAAAGACAAAGAGTGGGATTAGCAAGAGCATTTGTGTGTAAACCGAAACTGATATTAGCTGACGAGCCAACCTCTATGCTAGATACATCTTTACGTCTGGATTTAATTCGGCTAATGAAAAAGATGAACGAACAAGAAGGTACATCCTATTTATTTATTACACATGATATTGCGTTAACACGTGACTTTTGCGATCGATTGATTGTTTTAAAAAATGGAGAAATCGTTGAAACTGGGGAAACATTAGATGTCATTATGAATCCGGTACATCCTTATACGAAAACTTTAATAGAAGCATTATTCATATTAGAAAATCATGGAGGTTAAAAAATGACTATTCAATTTATCTCATTAAACGCGGGTGGTGTTTTTGCTCAAACTCGTTTAGAAAATCAAGATTCAACTGGCTTTACACATGTAGATATTTACGAGTTACCATATACTGACTTAACTCCTTATGCCTGTTTAGTTATTGGGGGTATGTGCGATCAGGACTTTCTGTTTGAACATAAGGAAATAATTTCATCATTTTTAGATGAAGGAAAAATCGTCGTATTCTCTGGCAATCTAGTTACAGATTGGTTACCAGGCGGCCGCCCGTTTGTGCCGAAGGAGATTAAGAGTTTTCAAGATTATGCAGTAAAAATTGCATCAAATCACCCGATTTTTGAAGGAGTACTAGAGGATGATATGACGTTTAATAAAGGAGTAGCTGGATTTTTTGCTCGTGGTCATCATCCGTTACCAGAAGGGGCAGAGGTGCTTCTTACATTAGATGGAAAAGAACCGATTACATATATCGATCGCCAAAGTACAAACGGGACGATTCTTGTTCATGTGGGCTTTGACTTATTCGGTTATATGGGAAGTAATGATCTAGAGAAAACAACGTCACGCATTTCCCCACAATTAAAACAATGGGTAGAAGAGGAATATAGTAAAACAATTCAGGGGGTACAATCATGAGAAAGATTGCTGTTGTTTATGGAGGAAGTTCACAGCACCACCGCACATACAAAACGTCTGAGTTCGCTAAACATTTCCATCAATTAATTCCTATTAGAGAGTTAGCAGAGGCATCTTTTGAAGATATCGATGTTTTGCTCATTCCATCACAAACGCATTTAGGACTCTTAAAGGAAAACGTCGAAAAAATTCATGCTTATGCAGATAATGGTGGGATTGTTGTGACGTTTGGTCCGCAAGGCTTTGATTGGTTACCTAAACATGATTGGGAGTTCCGCATTACGAATTTTTGGTGGTGGTTAGAGAAAGATGCGAAAAGCGGTCTCGTATTAACAGGAGAAAACCATGATTTATTCCAAAATTATCTAACCTTATCTGATGCAACATGGCATCAACACGGTGTATACTGGCCACCCGAAGGTAGTGAAGTATTAGTAGCGACAGAAGATGGTGGAGCGGTGTTTTATATTGATAAAGTAAGTTCAAAAGGAACTTGGATTAATACGACGCTCGATCCTGATTTTCATTACGGTTCTTATTTTATGCCGGCAACAGAAAGATTTTTACGCGGATTTCTTCCTTGGCTTGAGGAAGGTAAGATTTAATCGTGATTGTATTAAATCGTGTATCAAAGAGTTACGGAGACAGAAAGGTTTTACAGGACGTCCAATTTCAGCTTGAATCGAATGAGTTCGCATTTTTAAAAGGAAAATCTGGGTCTGGAAAGAGCACGTTAATTAAATTACTTTACAGAGAAATAGAGAGAGATAGCGGAGACATTCTGATTGATGGGCAAGAGATTGGACAAATGAAGAAATATGAATTACGTAGAAAAATGGGTGTAGTCTTCCAATCCTTTGAACTATTAGAGCGAAAGACAGTGTTAGAAAATGTCATGCTTGCAGGAAAGGTGTTAGGAAAAAAACAAACGGAGATAGAGAACGAAGCGGTCCGTCTACTAACAAGAGTAGGACTGGCAGATCATCTCCACCATTTTCCGAAGCAACTATCAGGAGGGCAACAACAACGTACAGCTGTTGTTCGTGCCTTATTGAATAAACCAAAGCTCATTCTTGCTGATGAACCAACTGGCAATCTTGACAGAGAAACTTCTCTCGAAATATTAACCTTGTTAAAAGAGCTACACGAAGAAGAAGGTGTAGCTATGTTGGTCATCACTCACTCTGAACAACTGATTCAACAAATGAATGAGAAGTCATGGGTGATTGAGGGAGGAAAGGTTTATGAGCTTTGAGTCACTGCGCTATATATGGGACGATGTCCAATCTGGACTGAAGCGAAATAAAGGTGCATCGCTTGCATCTATTATTCTTATCTTTGTAGCTGTCACTTTAATCGGTTGTCTGCTTTTAATGAGGCTCGCCCTTGAAGATACTATCACTTATGTGGAGTCGCAAATCTCAATGAAGGTGTACGTAGAGGAAGGGTATGATACCGAACAACTATCTTCTGTGCTTGCAGAGAATGATTTTATTCAATCTGTAGAAGTAGAATCAGGCGATGAAGTGTTAGCTGGTCTCTCACATTTTTTTGTGAATAGAGAGCATTTGTTGGATTCCTTTACGAATGGGGCGATGAATGATGCTATTAGAGTCCAAGTGACAGATGCAAGTTTAATAGAGGAAGTGGCTCGGTCTTTAGATGGTATGCAGGGCATTGAAGCAGTCATCTATCCACAAGAGATGGCTCAGACACTGTATGGGTGGATTAATAAAGTTGATACATATGGTAGTATCATTGCCCTCATTCTTCTAATCATTGCTTGTATGGTTGCCTACATTGCTTTTCATCTAGCATTATATCAAAGAGAAAAAGAAATTCGTGTCAAGCTATTAGTAGGAGCGAATCCTACTCATGTCAGATTACAATTTTTAATTGAAGGTTTATTACTTGGATTCGTGGGCGGTATCATCAGCCTTTTCTCTACCTTTGCTCTATTTGAACTGGTTTTACAGCCAATTGAACAAGCTGTGCCTTTTTTAATACAGTTAGATAGCTCTAATCGGATCATCGTCTTTAGTATGCAATGTATTGTAAGTATAGTGATTGGCATTGGGGCAAGTTTTCTTGCAACAAGGAAGTTGATTCGTGATGTTTAAAAAAGTCATACTCACTATTGTGCTTGTTATGGGACTTACACTTCCTGTTTATGCTCACTTGACAGGCGCTTTTGCTGACTTTCTTGCAATTGTCTATGATGAATCAACGATTGATAAGTTAAAGGATGAGATGAAGGCAACAGAGAAGCAAATAGCTGAACTAGAGCCACAGGTGGAATCGCTAGAAACAACATTCAAGCAGGATCAAGGTATAGCAGTTGATCAGCTGCAATTTTATAGTGACGTCGGTCTAGATACATGGCTCGCTATGACTAAAAGCGGAAAAGATATTGTTGATATTCAAGGGAATTACTGGCTTTTGCAACAGGAGATTCATGCGTATTTAGAGGAATTAAACACACTTTATCTGTCGTTTAAGCAACTTGAGGCAGCAAAGGATGCGCTAGAAGGTCATCAAGAGTTATTAGGAATGATTGAGAAAAACATCCAAGCTAGGGCGACATATTTAGCAGAAAATGAAGGTTTAGGATTAGAACAGATCGCTAACTATTTAGATATCGATTGGACGGCTGAAATAGAAGATCATATTATTGCCGGTATTGAGCGCGATAATAAGCGAATTAATGAAGAGTTAACTCATTGGGCAGAGGCTCAACCAGATGGTACGTATCGATTGTCAGGAGAATGGCTAAATACTGAAAGTGACTTATCCTATTATTTTCGGGCAGATCATGTGTATATGGTGTACGAGCGTCCGGAGGGACATGTTATTTTAATCGGTCAAGTCCTACAGAATAAGGATGGACAATCAGCAAGCTTAATCTTAGAAGAAGGCTTTTATAATGGATTTTTCTTACCGAAGGAGTTATTGGATGAATTGATTCCATTTACCTTATCCTATGAAACTTTGAAGAACTTAGATGGGGTGGACCAACCATATTTTACTCAAAAAAATGGTTATCTACAATTACAAACCAAATAAGGAGAGAAAAGAGATGTGGAAGAAAATCGTCAGTATCTGTGCAGTGTTATTTATACTGATAACGTCACAAGTTCATGCACATGTGATGAATGCGGATAATGCTTATAATGATTTAAATTATACAGAGGCAAAAGGTGAGATATTGTTTATTACCGCTTTAGGGATGACGAATAACCAAGACGAAACTGCCACATTCAGACCAAATGACAAATTGACGATGAAAGAATTGGCTGAGTTTCTCGCAGCATATTATCACCTTGAAGGGGAAAATACGGCCCAACAAGCAGTAGAAGATGGGAGGATTTCTTCACTTGAGGGGAACGCGACAGTTGCTGATGTAAATGAAGCTTTTTTTGCAGGTGAACTGGCAATTGAAAATGGTTCTGAAGGATTAACAAGAGAAGCATTTGCTAAATTTATTAGTGAACATGGAGGTTCGTTAATTGAAGAGGCAGGCTTTACAGAAGGACCAGTTGGTCTAGTTGAAGCTGTCGAACAAAAAGAGATAAGTGTTGATGGGAAAGATACGCACCAATATCATATCCAAATAGGTAATGAAACGATCACTCTTGCTGCTCATCCATATGTAGATGCATCATCTGTTGACCCTACTATTTGGGAAGGAATGTATGTGACAACCTCATTACTAATGGAAGACCATCACGATAATGGTGAAGAGGTGGCGCAGTTCTTATCTATATCTGAAGATCAACCTGTAGTTGAGGGAGAAACATCTTCTATTCATGAAGAGAGTAAGACAGAAGCTGCTGAGGTAGTGGTAGAAAAAGATGAACATCATGCGAATTGGTTATTTATTGGGTTAGTTGTTGTTGTCGTTCTGATTGTTGTCGGTTTGTATATGAAGAAAAGGAAATAGTTAGATTGGGAATATAATCGTAACAAGAAACGGATCAATCGTTTTCTGTTACGGTTTTTTATTTGTTTGAAGTGGGGTCAATTGAGTTATCGCTTGAAGACTTTTACATTTAAGTCAACCTATTAAGTCAAAAGCTCAAAAGCCAAGTAGCAGGTATTTGCACGTCATTCAGATTCAAAAACCACACCCTTCGGTCTCCAAGTAATTTCATTTATAAATCATTAACCTTCTATTTAGTCCCCTAATCTGCAATTTAACTCCGAATTTGTGTGAATTGACAATTAAAGACCACCCAAAAAACATGTTTCTCTCAGCTGTTTATTAATTTAGGTTTATAGGAATAAGCTAGACATTTAAACAAATAATACCAAATATATTATGGATGATTGAGAGGGTGGATAAATGAAGTTTTCTCGCCTTCAACTTGCCTTTGTCATTATTTTATTTATAGGCATATCTAATCATGTGCTCATTTTACCCCATTTGTTGGGTTTAGCTAAACGAGATGCTTGGTTCAGCGTATTAATCGCCTACGGTATTATGTTTGTTTGGATATATCTGTATAAGCTTATCTTATCTAAAAACAAAGAAGGCGAACATACCTTTATATGGTTGAAAAAGAGAGTAGGTAATTTTGTTGCCTATAGTATTATGAGTTTGTTTCTGTTGTATTTTATTGTTGCTGGTTTTGTTTCATTTTTTGATTTAATCCAATCCGTGCATATTTTTTTCCTGCCATTTACACCTATATGGATTGTTGCCTTACCCTTTATTTTTTTATGTGTGTGGGCGGCCGTTTCGGGATTCAAAACGATTATCTATACTTCGACCATTCTCTTGCCGATTGTATGGGGATTAGGTATGTTTGTCGCGATTGCAACATTAGAGGAAAAAGATTATTCCTACCTTTTGCCGTTATTTGCTGATAAAGACGCTTCTGTTATAGAAGGTGTAATCATCGTGCTAGGTGGGAGTGTAGATTTACTTATCTTTTTTATCATTCATCATTATTTTGAAAAGAAGATACCATACTGGTATTTAATATTGTTATTAACTGGTTTAACGATGCTTATTATGGGGCCCACCATTGGTTCATTAACATCATTTGGTCCAAGTATGGCTGCTAATATGCGGTTTCCCGCTTTTGAACAATGGCGGCTTGTGTCAATTGGGGATTTAATATCCCATGTGGATGCTTTAGCTGTGTTTCAATTATTAAGTGGTGTAACCATCAGAGTCTCATTGTGTTTATTTCTTATTCCGGAAATACTCCATATTCAAAAAAAGTGGTGGAAGGTTATGCTCATAACTTTAACTGCCCTTATCTTATATGCCATCGTTTCCTTACAGACAAGCGATATCCTTGTTTTCCATATCATTAAACATTACTTTTACAAGGTTGCCCTATGTTTTGGGGTGTTTATGACCATTATTTTATTGTTCGTGAGCTATCTTCCTAGCCGAAAGGGTGAAAAAGAGTATGACCGAGGAAAGTCAATATAAACAATTAGATAAACTCTTAGATACCGGAAAGCTAAACCATCGACACTTAGAAGAATTATTTAATCAAACATCAGATATCCATTTGGTTACACAACAAAATGTACTCACCTTATACGCCGATGGAATGATTAGTAGAGAACAATTTAACCGTTATGTACACGCGATTGTGACTTATTTCAATGAAGGATACCGCTCAAAAGAAATGACAATGCAATGGCCGACATTTTTAAAAATCCATCAAACAAAGGATATGGTGAGTCATTTGTTAGTTGGTTATGTGATTTTCTATGTAAACGGTGGCAGAAATTATTTTGCCATCGATATTGCACAAATTCCACATCGCTCACCTGAAGACTCGCAAACGGAGGTTGCTTTAAAAGGGGCAAGAGACGGATTTACGGAAGAATTACATACAAATCTAGCTTTGATTAGAAAAAGAATTAAAACAGAAAAGTTAAAGAGTGAAGTCTTTCAAATTGGGAGTGAAACAGATACAAAAACTGTGCTGGTCTATTTAGAGGGAAAGGCTAAGCAAAATGTGATTGACGAGGCGAGAAAAAGACTAGCAAAAATCGATGTCGAAAGCCTTATTAGTGCGGGGCAACTTGAACAATGGTTATCAGATAAGACATTTTCACTCTTTCCTCTTATAGATTATATTACGAGGCCAGACTTTGCAGCGCAATGTTTACTTAGAGGTCGATTTGTTATCATTGTTGAAGGGTCGCCTACTGTGTTAATAGGGCCGATGAACCTATTAGGAATGATCAAATCTCCTGAAGATGTTCACTTTCCTTATTATATTGTTGCCTTTCAAAGATTACTTCGAGTAGTTTGTTTATTTATCGCTATATTCGTGCCGTCTTTTTTCCTTGCCATCACGAATATTAATATTGACCAACTACCTTATCCTTTAATTGCAACCATCGTAATTTCGCGCCATGGATTACCTTTTTCTTTACCATTAGAATCGTTTCTCATTCTCCTTCTTTTTGAATTACTAAAAGAAGCGGGCGTTCGGATGCCGACTGCTTTAGGACAAACGATTTCAATTGTAGGGGGTATTATAATTGGAGATGCGGCCATTCGAGCGGGGCTTGCTTCTCCCACATTGCTTGTTGTTTTTGCTGTGGCGGCAGTCGCCACTTTTACATTAGTAAATCAATCACTTACTGGTACTGTAACGATCCTCCGATTATATACGATGCTTTTCTCTACTTTTTTAGGGGTTTATGGATTCGCTTTAAGCTTCATCAGTATTGTTATTTATTTAACAAGACTCGAGTCCTTTAAAGTGGCTTATTTAGAGCCGATCACATCTCTGAATTTTAGTAAGTTTTTGTCCGCTTTCATGGTAAATCCTTTTCACAGAAGAAAGAATGATAACTGGATTGCAAGTATAAGGAGAAAGAGCAAATGAAAAAGTTCTGCCTTTCGTTAGTATGTTTACTTCTCCTAGTGACATGTGCATCCTGTAAGTCTGACATGAAAGAGATACAGAACCTGAATTTTGCAACTGCCTTAGGTGTAGACTTTAAAGATGGGCAATACCAATTATATATACAACTAGTTGGACTTGAAGCTGTGGCAAAAACAGAAGGAGAAACAAGCCCTGCTCAAACATATATTTCTACTTCTTCTGGAAAAACATTATTAGATGCGTATTTTGAATTATATAAATCTGAACAGGAAGTCATTATATTTTCGCATATCTCTACAATTGTTGTCAGTGAAGCGATCATAGAGCGTGGGCTTGATCATGTATTGGATGAGTTGACGAGATATTATGAATACCGGTTAACTCCTTGGATATTTGCTACTAAAGATCCAATTGATAAGGTATTGTCCACATTAGGATTATTCAAGCAATCCTCTCTTGAAACCTTATTGCATCATCCGGATCGATCAAGTAAACAAAGCACAATGGTGAGACCGATCAAGCTTTATCAATTTTTTCGAGAAATATTTGAACCTGGGAAAACGACTTATTTACCTGGCATCACAATCACAGAGTCCCAATGGAAGAATAACCTAAAGAAAGAGCCTAAGTTGACGTATAGCGGCGCCTTTTTTATAAAAGATATTAACTATAAAGGTTTTTATATCTTGGATTCAATTAAAGGAATTAGGTGGGTATCCAAGGGTACAGAAAGGTCTTCGTTAAAAGTGCCAGATGGTGAAAATCAGGATACAATTATTGTAATTGATAACATTAAAACGAAGAAGAAGCTGGTAGATAGTGAGGGAGGCAACTATCATTTTGAAGTTCAACTAGACGTGAAAGCAAGTATTGGGAATAAGGTAAATGACCAGAAATATAATCAGTTACTTACAGAAACAAAGGAACACTTGACGAAAGAAATTAAAGATTTATTCCAATTAGGGTTAGAGGAAGGCGTAGACTTTCTTGATCTGGGTCATATTCTCTTTCGTAGTGATTTTGAAAGTTGGGAAAAGGACAAAGAAAATTACTTAGATAAAAGTGAGGTAGAAGTAAGTGCTGATGTAACGATTCAACATGCTAGTGCATTTAAAAACAAACGGTTTGAAGAACTTAATGAAAGAGGTAAGACAAACTAAACCGAAGTTGTTTGGCTCCCCTATAAGTAGACAGGTAATAAAGAGTTAGCTACTTATAGGAGAGTGTTTTTTTAATTTACCAATATCTATTTGTTCAAAGGGTATAGATTTTTTGTTTTAAGAACGACTTGTAGTTGCGGTCTATCCGTTCTCAATTGTTTTTTTATTGATATACTTTACTGTCAATCAATTGTAATTGGTGTTGCTGAATAATCTGCGCCAATTGGTCGCTATAGATTTTTTCGCCTTGTTCATTTTCAATTGTACTATACCCAGCGTCTTGTAACGCTACTGCTTGCTCCATATAAGTTGTGCCATTGAATAGACCGTTTTTCTTGTAGCGATCGTGAGTGGCTAAGAACTCACCATGGTCCTTTACGGAATCCTCCATTTGATCATATACCCTAAAAGCATCCTCAATGGTTTCATCATAGTACTCTTTCGTTTCTAGGTTTACTGATTCTCCGTCCCAATTATGGCTCTTGATTCCGAAGTAGTTATTATATTCGGACGAGAGTGTGGATCTTCCCCAATCGGATTCAAGAATGGCTTGAGCAATCGTAATTGATGGGAGAATTCGATATGTTTCATAGTTCTCTATCGCAATTGCCTCAATATCTTTAATAAAGTTTCGTTGCATTTTTTTTAGATTATTATTCTCCGCTGCCTCAATCTGATCTGTTAATTGATTATAGTAATTTTTCACTTCTTCTTTTTCTTCTTGGTTATACTCATTCTCTGCTAATACTCTATCAATCTCTTTAATTTTAAAAGCTTCATTTTCTTCGATAATAAATTGATTTGTTAGTTGTTTTATTTCCTCATCACTTATTTCTTCAATACCATACTTCACTTCTGCCATTGCTGAAACATAGCGCCAATCAACTTGAGCCTTTCCACGACTCGTTTCATCGACAACTGCTTGAACTTGTTCTGTTTGGTCAATGGAGATACTTTTTTCTTTATTCATAGAGATAAAGTACATGCCCACTATAAACAACACGAGTGTAAATAAAATCCACTTGCTCTTTTTCATTCGAATGTCCCCTTATTCCATATTACTTTCTACTAATATAACTTGAATCATGTTCATTCTTCCAGTGACATCCCTTTGTAAGACTAATAAACTAAATTTTCTATCATTACAGATAGATATGAAAGGATAGCTTAGTCTGCCGATAAAAATAGCAGGACAAAAGATGTGGTTATTTTTTTATTAATAGGTCATTAATCACGCATTTAGATAAAAAGGGGAATGTTTATGGGCAAGTTATTCGATCGAAAGGGGAAGGAAAACTTATTCCTAAACCGCGTAACATCCACGATTCAATTTCAAATATTACTGCCGTTCTTAGCGTTAATTATCATTGCAGTCATGACGGTTAGTTATGTTAGTTATTATTTTAGTATTAAAAATACGACAGCGATCCTCGATCAAAACGTAGAAGAACAATTAACTAGTTTAAACGGTACATTTGAGATGTTCTTTATGCAGCAGCATCAAATCATGACCCGAATGACGATGAATGAGGACATCATTCCGTCAGAAGGTGACAATCAAGAAGTATTAGCCTATTTCGGCGAAACACAAGAAACAACTGACGCTGTCATTAACTTTTATTCAGCTAGTGAGAGTACGGGTGAAGTTGTTATTTATCCAGAAGCTGATTTAGGAAGTGATTTCCTTGCGAAACAAAGAGATTGGTATAAGGAGGCGGCTGCTGCAAAAGGTGATCCCGTTTGGACAGCACCATACAAAGATGGTAGTACAGGGGAAACGATTATAACGATTTCTCAAGCTGTCTACCAAAATGACCAATTAGTCGGTGTGGTTGGGGCTGATGTACTTGTTGACACTTTAATTGAGATGGTCAATCAAATGGATGTAGGTGAAACGGGATATGGCATGATTGTCGATCCTTTTGGTAAATATGTTGCTCACCCTGATTCCGCGCTTATTGGACAAGCTGTTTCATTAGATTTGTCGGCAGAGTCTAATGAACAATCACAAGGACGTATCGAGGTAGGGGAGGAGATTATTCATTATATTGAGAACCCTACAACAGGATGGACTATCGGCGGTATTGTCAATACGAAAGATCTAGAAAAACAAGGGGAAGCCATCGTGTTACCTAATTTAATCACTATTGGTGTGGTTTTATTGTTAGCGATTGTAACGTCATACTTCATTACCCGGACCTTAACAAAGCCGATGAATGAGGTGGTAGGAAGAATGAAAAGTATGGCAGATGGAGATTTTACTCATGAACCACTTCCTATCAAACATAAAAATGAGATTGGCCACCTTGTAATTGCAACGAATGAAATGAATCAACAAATAAAAACGCTTCTCGTTGATGTTCAAGACGTTTCTCACACAGTGACAGCAAAAAGTGAGGAATTGAAATTAATTTCTGAAGAAGTAAAAGCAGGCACTTCACAGATTGCGACAACAATGGAGGAACTTGCCTACGGTTCAGAAGCACAAGCGAAAAGTGCGAGTGATATTTCCTCCTTTATGAATGACTTTGTTGTCAAAATTGATCAGACCAATGCGAATGGTGAGATGATTCAAGAAAAAACAAAAGATGTTTTTGTTATGACGGAAAAAGGTACGTTAAATATGCAGCAATCGACGAAACAAATGGAGACGATTCATGACATTGTCAGTCAAACGACAGCAAAAATGAAAACATTGGATCAACAAACACAAGATATTACAAAGTTGGTTGCAGTGATAAAAGAAGTAGCAGAGCAAACGAATTTACTTGCATTAAATGCAGCTATTGAAGCGGCGAGAGCGGGAGAACATGGTCGTGGATTTGCCGTTGTAGCAGAAGAAGTTCGTAAATTAGCAGAACAGGTGGCAGCATCTGTTCAAGATATCACATCAATTGTCATGACGATCCAATCTGATTCAAAAGAAGTCGTTGTTTCCTTGCAGACGGGATATACAGAGGTTGAAAAAGGAAAAGAGCAAATGGATGAAACGAATCAAACATTTGATGATATCCGCCTTTCACTGCAAGAAATGGGAGAAAGTATTGCTCAAATTGCAGAAAATCTTAACGATATTACAGCAAATAGTCAAGAAATGAACGGTACAATTGAAGAAATTGCCTCTGTGACCGAAGAATCAGCAGCAGGCATTGAAGAAACTTCTGCATCTGCAGAAGAAGTAAGCGGCTCGATGGAAAATGTGACGGAAAGCGCGAAACACTTAAATAACTTAGCGGCAAATGTTCAATCATTAATTGGTCGCTTCAAACTTTAATATAGACGAAAAAATCCTGTGAAAGCAGGATTTTTTTCATTTTTAACGAAGGTTAGGGGTTGGTATATTGTGTAGTATTTTAAGGTTCATTATTTAAATATGTAAAAGGATGGTATCCATGATTTTAATCGATGGGGCTAAAAAAGTTACTGAATATTATCGAAGTAATCCTAAGGTTGATGTTGTATATATTTCTGGATCTGTTTCCCGTGGTTGGGCAGACGAATATTCAGATATTGAAATCAATGTTCTATGGATTAAAGACCCTACCGATGAGGAACGACTTTACCCAATGAAGGAAAGAGGGGGTGAAATCCTCGATTTTTATCCATATGAAGATGAAGAATGGTCGGAAACGTATATGGTCTCTAACATCAAATATGAAATAAGTAATTTTCGCACGACAACTTTTCAGCGGATCATCGCTGACCTTCTAATCAAATATAACGGAGATATTGAAAAACAAGTATTACTTGCAAGCCTACAAAGTGGTATTCCACTCATTGGTAAAGACATATTTAAAGATTTGGCTATGTTAAATAATATTGTTGTTAATTGGGCTAAAAATAGAGTGATTTTCCGAAATCACTCTAACACTCATTGATTTATATTGTTATTAACCTCAATTTGTGGATTAATACTTTTTAGCAAAGATGCAAATTTTTGTTTATCCTTTGGAGAAACGAGTGCCATCCCATAATCAGAGCCATAAATTATTTCAAGCCTATCAATCGAAAGTGCGGAAGATGCTAAAGGATTTTTTGTTTTTGTAATTTTTTTAATATCTTTTATTGGAATTTTCTTTTTTATTGGGCCATTTCGGATGATTAGTAATTCATTATTTACTGTATATCCTGTTGTAAACCAACTCCAAACTAACAGGATTGCCAAAGGTATAGTGAAAAAAAGTGCTTCAAAGTCTCTTCCTATAAAAAATGGAGTGAAACAAGCAATTATACAACCCCAATTGATAGGATATATCCATAAATCTTTTTTTGATGGAAAATACATTCAAATCCCCTCCCTTTCCCTATTAATTTAACGTTCTTAATGAACTATAAGTTTCATTAATTGGCAATAAGCAACTTTCTACAATCATTTTAGTTATAGATACATTGTCACTTCGATGCTTCACGATGTCTAAGAATTGAAACCAACTTAAATAATGTTCAAGATATTTTGTTGCTACACCATTGAACCGTTGCATCCAGCCTTTTAGTCGGCTGTGATAGTTGTTGACGTTTTGGATATGATATAATCCTTTTACTCGTTCTGTTCCGTCTGACTTGAAACGATAATGCACCAATCCTTTGCTTTTGGCGTAGGTTGAAAAAGCCCTCCAAGCATCGGTGCAAAGCGTATTGTCCGATGATAATTTAGAGCCAATTGCCTTATCTAATTGAGTTTTTACAATTCGACCTCTACCAAGTACGCCTGAATAAGTGGATTTTTGGCGGTCTCTTGCGATTAAAACACAAACTTGTTCGTGGCTAATACCACGAAATTTTGAAGCCCCCCCACGTTTTCGAGGTTTACGTCCTTCTATATTTCTTCTCCCTTTTTCAGAGTACAGAAAATATGTTTCATCCATCTCAACAATCCCTGAAAATGTGTTGAAGTCCATTTGATTAAGAGCAGATAATATTTTATGTCTCCAATAGAAAAGGGTAACGAAATGAATGTCACCAATGAGTTCTGCTGATTTACGAAGAGAATAGCCTTCCAACATACATTTAATGAAATCTAACCATTTGTCTGGTTTATGAGTGCGGTAAAGAGGAGTAGAGGTTACATCGGAAAACGTTTTTCGACAATCTTTACAACGGTATCGTTGACGTTCAACTTCTTTTAGACCTAGTTTTACCATATACTTACCGAAACGCACGACTTGCTTAGAACTACAATGTACGCAAGCATAGCCATCTTTATTTTTGCGTTCAGTAACTTCCTGGAAAACGGGTTCACTTGCTGAAAATGACGCAATAGAATTTATAAAAAATTCTTTCAAACCATGTTGTTCAGCCGAATTCAATTTTTTAATCTCTTCTATTAATTCTCTTAAAGTCATTTAAAACCCTCCAAAACAAGCATTCTTATTTATATAATAGAACACTTGTTCGTTTTAATCAAATATCAACAGAGTTAATTAACATAGCCAAAGATTTAAGAAGACAAATGGATCTATATCCATCAGCACTCACAATACATTTGATTAATGAGTATAAAGAAGTAACTAATAGGTGGCATAGTCGATATGCATTACTTGAGAGAAATGATTGGTATATGTTACAACAAGTTCTTTTTTCAGTTGAAAGGAATATTTTAATATTATTATTCGCATTGAATAAACAATTCATTCAACACCCTGGTTTTAAATGGCTAGAGAAATCTGTCAACGAATTGGAAGTTAAACCAGTGGATTTTCTACAGAGGTTAGAGAAAATCCATATAGGACAATTAACGATGGAAGGTTTACAAGAACTTGAGAAACTATTAGAAGAAACATATCGATTAATAGAAAGAGAGTATCCTGAGGTAGATTTAAATGAAGTGAAGCAAAAAAGTAAGTTAATCCGCCCTACAAGTAATAATAGTTTTAACTAAAATTAAATGGTTGAATGGAGGAAAGGTAGATGGATGTTGAAGTAATTGTGGTTGGCGCAGGATTAGCGGGTTTGGTGGCAACGGCAGAAATCGCGGATGGTGGGAAGCGGGTATTACTTTTAGACCAAGAGCCAGAAGCTTCCTTAGGTGGCCAAGCATGGTGGTCATTTGGAGGTTTGTTTTTAGTTGATTCGCCCGAGCAACGACGAATGGGGATAAAGGATTCTAAGGAGTTAGCATGGCAAGATTGGCAGGGGACAGCTGGTTTTGATCGGATAGAAGATGAGGATTATTGGGGGTTGCAATGGGCTAAAGCTTATGTTGAATTTGCAGCAGGAGAAAAGCGGGCATGGTTACACAAGATGGGCGTTCGTTTTTTCCCAGTAGTTGGCTGGGCGGAGAGAGGTGGCCAGTTGGCTGATGGACCTGGTAACTCGGTACCACGCTTTCATATTGTCTGGGGAACAGGCCCAGGCATCGTTGAGCCCTTTGAACGCCGAGTGAGAGAACATATGAAAAACGGCTTGGTTCAATATCAACCGCGTCATCGTGTGGAGCAATTAATAACAGACAGTAAGATGGTTGTTGGAGTGAGTGGCTCCGTATTAAAAAACAGTCAAGCAAAACGTGGAGAAGGAAGTAACCGAGAGGTGGTGGGCAGCTTTAAATATGATGCAAAAATCGTTTTAGTCTCTAGTGGAGGAATCGGGGCAAATATGGAGCTCATTCGTAAAAACTGGCCAAGTAGGCTTGGGGAACCACCTAAACAAATGATCACAGGAGTTCCAGCACATGTGGATGGGAAGATGCTTGCGATTACAGAAGCAGCAGGCGGTAGGATAGTAAACCGAGACCGCATGTGGCATTACACAGAAGGAATTAAGAATTGGCAGCCTGTATGGGAGAACCATGGGATTCGTATTCTTCCTGGTCCATCTTCTATTTGGCTTGATGCAACTGGAAAGCGTTTTCAAGCGCCTAACTATCCAGGTTTTGATACACTAAGTACACTTCAAGCGATTAAAAAAACAGGCTATGACTATTCTTGGTTTATTCTTTCTCATAAAATAATTGAAAAAGAGTTTGCCTTATCTGGTTCCGAACAAAATCCAGATTTAACGGGTAAAAGCATTAGTAAAGTGATTGGCAGAGCATTAAAAAGTGTACCAACGCCAGTACAAGCATTTATGGATAAAGGGGAAGATTTTGTTATTGCTAGTCAACTAGGTGATCTTGTCACTGCCATGAATAAACTTTCTGGCAATGATTTGTTGCAAGTGGATGAAATTGAGAGACAAATTCAAGCAAGAGACCGTGAGATTGATCATACTTTTACAAAAGATTTGCAAGTGACAGCTATTAGAGGAGCAAGAAACTATCTGGGGGACAAGTTAATACGAGTGGCTAAGCCTCATAAAATTCTTGATCCAAAAAACGGCCCACTCATTGCCGTTCGTTTAAATCTATTAAGTAGAAAAACACTAGGTGGTCTGCAAACCGATTTATCAGCAAGGGTGTTAAATGAAAAGGGCTCTCCTGTTCCCGGCTTGTATGCAGCAGGAGAAGTAGCAGGCTTTGGCGGCGGTGGAGTGCATGGCTATCGCTCATTAGAGGGAACGTTTGTTGGCGGCTGTCTTTTTACAGGAAAAGTGGCGGGTGAAGCGATTGTGGCCGCATTAGATAAAAAAACGATATGAGGAGCTTATACGATGACTTATAGACTGATGAGACTTTCATATAATGAAAAAAACCATTTTCTAGGAAAGTGTCGTACCTAGAGTTGTAAGTGATGTGATATATGAGTAGTTCCTGGCAGTCTCAAATATGGTGATTAGAAATAAGAAAAGCCCACAAAAGAGTGCGTCAAATGAAGAAGAAGTGTGGGCAAATAAGAAAAGCCCACAAAAGAGTGCGTCAAATGAAGAAGAAGTGTGAGCAAAGAGGAAAAGCCCACAAAAGAGTGTGTCAAATGAAGAAGAAGTGTGGGCAAAGAGGAAAAGCCCACAAAAGAGTGTGTCAAGTGAAGAAGAAGTGTGGGCAAAGAAAAAATGCGCACATAAGAGGGGTTGAAAAAAGGCAATCCCAAAGGACAAGCTCGAGCTCTCAGCGATCCCCATTTTGATTATGTTAGCGTACAATATGCCCGTATTTTCAACTGCTTTGTGTGTGTCAACACGACAGCCCCCTATAGTGACGCGAAAACCGAATTTGCATGGCTTTTCATTTCGGTTCTCAAAAAGAAAGTGCATCCGAGAGAGTGCATGAAGAAGGTATTGCTACCTAAAATCACTCAAGTAATACCAGTCTTAATTCATGCATGTTATTCTCTTTCGGTAAAACTCTCTCTCTACTCTAGTATATAAAAAAATCAAATTAACAAAATATTAATAACATTGTAACTTTAATCTATACTAAGTATGTTATACCATTAATAAGGTAGATACAAATAAGACAAAATGATTGAATGACTGCGGAATCTCATAGAAAGTCCTATCCAAGATTGGTATTAGCAGCTCTTATTAGAGTGTTGATATAGACAGCTATTATAATGAGGAGGAATTCTATGTTGAAAAAGTCGTTGCTGTTCTCTTTGTCGCTTGTTTTATCATTGCTTGTTTTTCAGTATGATGTACTCTCTGCTTCTGCTTTGCCTCCAGATTTGCCATCCAAATCTACTACCCAAGCCCAACTTAATTCGTTAAATGTACAAAATGAAGAATCCATGAGTGGCTATAGTCGAGAAAAATTCCCTCACTGGATTAGTCAAGGGGATGGTTGTGATACAAGGCAAGTGACCCTTAAGCGTGATGCTGACAATTATAGTGGAAATTGTCCAGTAACTTCAGGTAAATGGTATAGCTATTATGATGGTATCACTTTCAATGACCCCTCACAATTAGATATTGATCATGTCGTTCCACTCGCAGAAGCATGGCGTTCTGGGGCAAGTAGTTGGTCAACGGCTAAAAGAGAGGACTTCGCCAATGACCTCAATGGACCACAGCTCATCGCAGTATCAGCCAGCTCAAATCGTTCCAAGGGTGACCAAGATCCATCCACATGGCAACCACCTCGTGCAGGTGCAAATTGTGCTTATGCTAAAATGTGGATCAATACAAAATACAATTGGGGTTTGCATTTGCAGAGTTCTGAAAAAACAGCTCTTCAAGGAATGCTCAATAGTTGCTCCTATTAAACAATCAAGCAATGAAAGGAGTCATTTAAATGAATACAATCTCATCTGTGTTTAAGGCAACGCATGGTGTTATGACTACTGAGGTTGGTGTCATCAGTGGAGATCTTGAATTACGAACGACTTCTGATAAAGAAGGTAACCTCACTCTTGCGATTACTTATGTAGATGCGGAAGAATGGTACACACTTCCTGGAATGAGTTATAAGCTCTATGATACCCGTGATCATCATGAGGTTCATCGTATGTTGGTTGCTGTACTAGAGAGACCATAGTGTAAAAAGGATCGTTGCCCTACTTAGCAGCTTCTTTAATAGAAATAGGAGGAAAAAAGGAAAGTAAAACGGAAACATAAAAGAGGATTTTTCAATTAAGCTGATTCGTTTGAGGGAAAGGAGGAGTGATTTTGTTCATTCCTCCTTTTCTTCTTACTTTTCTTGCATTCTTTTAACATTCTCTGAATGATACGGTGAATCTTTTACTTCATTTACTACACTAAATGGATTACCGTCTATATCGAAAAAATCGAAGAACGCCATCTCTCCCATATGTTGAATATCAGTCGTTGTGACACCATTATGATTAAAATGCTGATGAGCTGTTTCAATGTCATCCACAACAAAATTATAATAGGCGTTTTTTTGTTTACCTTGTATAGTGAATTCCGTCGGTTGTGGACAATTCACTTTGATTAAAGCTAACTGAGTTGACCCAGTAGGTAAATAAAATCCTGCGCCACCTTCCCAAACGTCAATTTTCTTGGCACCTAAGTATTTTTCAAACCATAATGAAGACCTTTCAATATCTGAAACAGGTATAAAAATGCTACCGACTTTAAACATAGGTTTCCTCCTTAAAAAAATGGCTTATATATAATAATATAATATATTAAATTTTTTGATATTATTTAATTTAAATTTGTATACTTTGTAGATGATATTAATGAAGATGTATGTTAAAATATAAGAACAAATGTTCCGTTAAAGGAGGGTTATGATGAGAAAAGTAGTACTATATATTGCGCAAAGTTTAGATGGTTATATCGCAACAAAAGAAGATTCGCTAGATTGGTTATTTAGTGTGGAGTCAGAAGGAGATAATGGCTATGGTGAGTTTATCAACGGTGTGGATACAATCTTAATAGGAAAGCGTACGTATGATTGGGTAATGGAACAAGAGAAGGGGGAATTTCCATACAAGGATAAGGAATGTTTTGTGTTCTCCCGATCAGATAATGAAGATACGGAATATGTGAGATTTGTTCATCCAGATATTAAAACATTTACAAATCATTTAAAAAATGGCGAAGGAAAAAGCATATGGCTAATCGGCGGGAGTGACTTACTCTATACATTCTTACAAGAAAAACTTGTAGATGAAATGATTGTTACTGTTGCACCAAGAATCATTGGTGAGGGCATTCCGCTTTTTAAGGCAGGTGATTATCAATTCGATCTTGCTTTAAAAAGCACGAGAACCTTTAATCAATTTGTTGAATTACATTATGTTGTGGAAAGGTAATGTTTTGAGAATTAATGTGCTGTCAAAATCATTCAATCATGTTTAATTAAAAAGGTTTTGACAGCATTAATTATATTTTTTCCGGCACTTGTGAAGGTAATGATATAGCAAAAAGAAAATGAGGAACCATCTGACATCGTATAAGTGCCATCCGCTGACGCTAATTTCCCATGGGTGATTATTCGCTCAATATGTAAAGATTGGACATTATTATCTTGAGTGTTAGCAAAGAAGTGAAATAAACGCTCTTTGCCAATGATTAACTGATGATTCACTCGATCCCATTGTATATCCTTTGACAAATAGTGAGAAACTCGAGAGGGATCTTTACTAGCAAAAGCATGGATCATTTCTTTGATTGTCTCTTTTTTTGGTGCATTGCTACAATCTTTAGGGTAAGTAAAAGTAAAGCTCATCGTACTTTTCACTCCTTTTTATTTATCTTAACGGATTTTTTGCCTGATTGACAAATCAATGGAGGTCGTAATATAGTTATTATTAATAAAAGAAGGGAGGATCATTAAAAATGACTGCAAGTATGAGATTACGCCACGTTACTTTGAACAGCTAATTGAATAATGTTCAAGGGCTCTGTTTTCATAAACAGGGTAAACGGGAGTAGTCTGCACATTTTTAATGGTTTTCATCGTGATAATTTCGAACAGAAAACGCAGATTGTCTGTGTTTTTTGTTGTCTCTATAAACAAAATACCACCATATATGTTTACCCTAAACACAGACAACCGAGCGACGTCTGTGTTTTTTTATGATTATATTCCTTTACTCACTCAACTAATGGAAATGGAACGTGGAACAATTAACATGTGAAATAAAAGGAGAGAGACAAATGGATAAACAAGAAGTGAAAAGACTAGCTGATAAACATGGTTTAATCATTGATGAAGAAGAGATTAAAATAAATGAGTCAGGTATGGATTTCTTAGTTGCACATGTTGTAGATAAGAAAAATAATCAGTGGATATTACGTATACCACGCCGTGAAGATTCCATGACTCGTTCAAAACAGGAGCATGCGGTCCTTGAAGTACTTTATAAACATACGGGCATTAAAGCACCGCATTGGAAGGTTTTTACGAATGATTGTATGGCCTACAAACAATTAGACGGCATACCAGCTGGCACAATTGATCATGAGATACAAAACTATGTTTGGAGCTTCGATAAGGAAAGTGATTTGACACGTTATCACGAGACTTTAGGTGCAACACTGGCAGAACTTCACCGAACGTCGATCACCTATGTGGAAGATACTGGTATTAAAATCTTTAATAGTTCCCAAGCAAAAGAGGAAATGAGTTCAAGGATGAATAAGGTGAAGGAAATTTACGGGGTAAGTGATGAACTTTGGGCACGTTGGCAAAAGTGGTTGGCGAATGATCATCTATGGCCTAATCATACAGGATTGCTACATGGCGATGTGCATCCAGGGCATATTCTTGTGAATAAAGAGAAAGAGGTAACAGGGTTGATTGACTGGACTGAAGTAGCTGTTGGTGATGTCTCTATAGACTTTACCTCTCATTATTTAATTTTTGGAGGAGAGGGGTTAGATGCACTAATCTCAGCTTATGAAAAAGCAGGCGGTAGGACATGGCCATTTATGAAAGAGCACATTATCGAACTTGTCAGTGCAGCAGCCGTTGGAGTAGCTGAATTTGCTCAACTCTCTGGATTGGAGGAAATGGAGAAGATGGCAAAAACGATGCTTGGTGTAGATGGGAAAAATCATGAAAGTAGCAAATAAACCCTAGGTAGACTCAACAAACGGGCAAAGGCTATTAAAAGATTTGCTCGTTTGTTTTTGCTACCATTTGTTCGAAATCTACAATCGGTCGTTTGAGGGAGGCAATCATACTAGAATTATCCGTAGGTAAATTACATAGTTGAACTGTTACGAATATTGAAGGTAATAGAAGAATAATGTCGAATCCCACATAGGAAGAACAGCAAATGGAGGTTTTTAGATGGCACATTTACTCTATCAACTCTGTATTCAGGGTGAGATAACACAAATCTATCAACAATTAATAGAAAAGGAGAATCGTACGTTAGAAGAGGAAACGATGTTAAAAAATTATCAACAACGTTTCTTTCAGAAGAATGAACCTTTTCAACATGTTGATAAGTGGATAGAATATGTAGTCAATTGTTATCAAAGTTATTTTATCGATGTTCTAACCTGTAGAAAAGCTGTTCACCAAGCAGAAGGTAAACTATTAATAGATTTAAGTAAATCAATATCTAGCCAAGCGAAGTCGATGGAAGAAGTAGAGGATGAGTTGAAACAGAAATTTAAGCTCAAAGGGTATTCATTCCTTGGAGGAAGGACTTCACCACATTATGGTCCATATATTTGGCAATCTACAGAAAGTAAAAAGGTAGATGTTGAACTTTTAAAAGAAATAGAAACGGTTCAAGTATTTTTCCTCGATGATTTTTTGATGATGGGTTGGCTAGACTTTGCCACTTTTGGAGAAATAGGAGCAGGTGGATGGGCTTCGGAGGAAGGGATCTATTGTATACTTCCTCGCTACAGAGAATGTTTAAATGAAGATCGGTTCCTTGTTTCATTTTTCAAGCATGAAGCTCAACATTACAACGATTTTAAACATTACCCAAACTTAAGTGGGAAGGAGCTGGAATATCGTGCAAAATTAATCGAGCTCATCTATTATTCAGATCATCGTTTCCTAGAAAGGTTAATTCAACACGCCATAAATAATGATATTCCACATAACAATGCATCTTATCAAATTATGCAACAACTATCTACATACTTTTTTCAAAAAAATGAACAAAAAGATATGCATAAATGGTTGAGTATTCATTATAAGGAAATCAGTCAATATGGGAAAAAGCTATATTGTCAACATACAGATAGGTTGAATAGGTTAGAGACAGGAGGTAAGACTAGTCATTAAAAAGTTAGCTTATTTTACGCTCCTATTTAGCTGGGTGGTATTATTTACTTATTTCTATAACCTTTTTATGCCAAAGGGCTTGCTTTATCTAATCATTGGTATACCAGCCCTTTATTTTAGTACAAGCTTCTTAATAGATAGAATGAAGGGTAAAAAAACATCTTGAAGAGGAAGGTTTATGTCCTCTTCATTCTCATGCTTGTAGCTCATCGACAGTAACAAATCGATAGCCTTCTTTTGTTAACGCTCTTAAAATTTCTTCGATCACTTGAAGTTCGTCACCAGATTGATCATACATTGGATGAAGGAGAATAATAGAACCTGGCTGGATTTCTTCTAATACATAGTCGATTTTTTCTTCTGGTGTAGTGAAAAAAGTATCAGGTTCTATATTCCAAGTAATGGTTTCTTTTTCTTGTTGTTTGAGAAAATAAGGTAAGAAAACTAATTTTTTGCCGTTAGGTGGCCTAAAGTCTATCTCGCCTTTATATCCTGCTTCACGGATGAGTTCATCGGTTTTATCAATTTCCTCTTCAATAAATGTCGGTGACTTGAAAATCATTCTTGCATGTGAAAAGGTATGATTACCAACTTGATGACCAGCTTCAATTATTGCTTTCGTTTCTTCGGGAAACTTCTCTATATCTTGACCAATTAGAAAGAAAGTGGCCTTTGCATCGTATTGTTGGAGAAGGGGGAGAATCTGGTCCACATTCTGAGTTGGACCATCATCGAAAGTAAGAGCCACTACTTTTTCATCGGTTTCAATGCTATTTGTTATGTTTCCGAATATTTGATACGATCTTGCATTCATTAATTGATAGCTGCCGAATAAAAGCAGGCAAAGCAACAGTAAAGATAGAATGATCTTAAGGTATGTTTTTTTTCTCATACTACTTTTCCTCACATTTTTAGTTTTCATTAGCCTTGATTATAACAAAAAAATGAAAAAGGACTGAAACTATTTCCGTGTAGACCCGTATAACATAGTAGAACATTGTATTACGAAAGGGGATACTCCATGGGAGAACTGTTTATATTCTCACTCATAATTGCTGTGGTAAGCACAGTTATTTTGTTTCCAATCTTATCTTTATTTCAAAAGGGGGATGAAAAGCAAAAAAGCCCTTCATTTAACGGGTTCCTTTTTATCTTCGTTCTCCTCTTTATTATTGTCTTTAGTATTTATTATTTCACTAATTTAGATCGCAACATTAGTGGTCTTGTTATCGGTTTCACTGTATTAGCTGTACTTGGCGGTTTCTTTGCTAAAGGTATGGAACGTAAGGTTAAATTAGTACTAGGTTTAATAGGTATCATAACTATCGCTTATATGTCGTTCGCATTTGTTTTTAATGCAGATAAAAAATTTGAAAAAGCACAAATGCAGGTCGAAGAAGAAATTGAAACATTTGATGAAAATGAGACACCTGCTAGTGTGCCGCCTGATTTTGCTCGTAATAAAATGAAGAAAGCTTTTGGGCAAGTGCCGAACACGAGCTATTATGAACTAGGGAGTTTACAAATACAAAAAGTAGATGGGCAATATGTGTATATTGCACCCGTTGAATTTTCCGGTTTCTTTAAATGGATCCAAGGTGATACTACACCAGGATATTTTACTGTAAGTGCAACAGACTCTAGTGCCAATCCAAAGTTTATTCAATCGGAAATGGCTTATACACCCTCTTCTTTCTTAAACAAAGATATTTATCGTCAAATTCGATTGCAGTACCCTGATTATATTTTCTATGGTGATGTGCAATTAGAAATTGATGATGATGGTAAGCCTTTTTATATTCGCACATATGGTGAATTTATTAGCGCAAGAAACGGTTTTAATCCACTTGGAATCGTGATGGTTGACCCGTTAACAGGAGCTGCGAAGCAATATAAATTAAAAGATGTACCTGCTTTTATAGACGGAGCTGTTTCGCCGGAGACAGTTAGCTTGCATAATAGCTACTTCGGAAAATATGTGAATGGCTACTGGAATAGTTTATTTGGAAAATCTGATGTGAAGTTACCATCAGATGAAGGTACAGAAGCGAATGTGAGTCCTATATTTGATGAAAAAGGCGATATGTACTATTTCACTGATTTCACCAGTCCGAAAGAGGGCGTTGACTCAATGCTAGGATACTCTTTGACGAATTCTCGAACAGGTGAAGCGACTTATTATACGGGGAATCTTGAAGAATCTTATATGGATTCACAAGGGGCATTACAAATTATCGAAAAGAAATTCATTGAGAAAAAATGGTATGGTAAAATGCCAATACTATATAATTTCTATGGTGAAGCAAGCTGGTTAACACCGGTATTAGATACAAATGGCTTCTTGCAAAACTATTTTATCGTTTCAGCTGCGAATCCGGAAATTGCTGTTTATGCTAGTACACCAAATGATGCATTGAAGCAATATAAAACAGCACTACAACGTGGTAGTGGAAGTGTGGAAGGAAGCTCTAGTGCTGAAGAAGTCCAATTAACAGGAAAAGTAGTGAGGGTCTATAAAGAAAGGGTAGGAGAATCGACAAACGTTTCCTTCCTTTTGGAAGATGGTAAGAATTTCATTGCCTCTACTGAAAACAATCCGCTAGCGATCTATTTGCAAGAAGATGATGAGGTAGAGATGACTTATTTAAATACAGGTGAAATGTTTTTACCTGTTAAAGAAATGACCATTAGTGGACTAGAATAACAATATTTTACAAAAGCGTGCACAGTTCTGTTATGTAAACAGAATTTGTGTGCGTTTTTTATTGTTTGAATTTATTAGTAGCGCATCTATCTTTAGTTATTTAAACAGTGCCCAACTCTGTCTTTTCTAAGAAGGTTTATCACCTGTAATTTCACTAAATTTTTTAATGAGTAACAAATGTAAGAGAATTAATAGGTTGAAATCGAGGAATTTAGGAAAAATAAGTAGGCAGTAACTGTAGAGACAGTATAAAAGACATTTGCCGTTAAGGGAGAGAACATGGGAATCCCCCCAGCCTGAATATCTCGCTATGGGATTTCTTTGTTTGGCTACCGCTTCATGTGTGAACAAACTTTTTATACGTTTAATAAAAAAAGGGGAGTCGAAAGGATTGGAGCTGCTATTACCGTATTTAGGTGTATTACTCGTTATTATCTGCCTTGAAGGATTGCTTGCTGCGGATAATGCGGTCGTATTAGCATTAATGGTCAGTCATTTACCTGAGGAACAACGGAAAAAAGCATTATTTTATGGCTTAGTCGGTGCAATGGTCCTTCGTTTCGGGTCATTATTTATTATTTCTTTCTTAGTGAACGTCTGGCAAGTTCAAGCATTAGGCGCGATATACTTATTAATCATGTCAATTAAAAATTTATATACTTGGTTTAGAGAGAAAAAGCACAATCATACGCAACAACAAGATGAAGTATTAGAAGAAGCTACACAGAAAGAGTTCTGGTGGACTGTCTTTAAAGTAGAATGTGCGGACTTAGTCTTTGCCATTGACTCTATTTTAGCCGCCGTTGCTCTTGGTGTCACCTTACCTAAAACAGATTGGGGTCATATTGGTGGACTGGACACAGGTCATTTCCTTGTCGTATTTATTGGTGGACTTATCGGTGTCATTATCATGCGTTTTGCTGCTAATATCTTTGTTGATTTACTTCATAAACGTCCAAACCTTGAGGGTGCCGCTTATTTGATTGTCGGTTGGGTAGGGATCAAGCTACTAGTAATGGTTTTATCCCACGAAGACATTGCTTGGTTACCTAAAGGCTTGGCTCATTCTACACCTTGGCAGGTGATATTTTATGGTATTCTTGTTGCTATCGGGGTAATTGGTTGGTTTTCATCTAAAGGGAAAACATAACAATTTCATGTTAATACTTTGTTGCTTGAAATAACACTAAGGTAGCCCTATAAAAACCATTCTTGGTTCGGGCTACCTTTTATTTTTACATTTGAGCTAAAAGAAAAAATTAACAAATAATTTCAAAATAACACTAGATTTTTTTTGCATTCCATCCTATAATGAAAATGATTCTCATTATCAAACTAAATCTCTGAATAATAAACGTTTTTTTATGGGAATGTGAGTAGCAGCCGGAACTTCAGGAAAGGTTGAGAAGTAATGAGTGAGAAGCACCTTTGTATAGGTTTATCATTATCACCTACTTGGTTAAATGGTTGGGGTTGGCGTAAAAAAGATAGTAGTGCAGAACGTATATTTTCTGCTGATTTTTACATAGAGCTGACGAAGAAGGCAGAAGAAGCAAAGTTGGACTTTGTATTCAAACCGGACGCATTATTTTTGCATCCAGAAAGAGTCAATGTTTCACCAGCGATGGGAGGGTTAGATCCGACATTGTTGATGACGATGCTGGCAGAGCACACAAGTCAGATTGGATTGGTCACAACGGTTTCGACTACTTTTAACCCACCCTACGTGATTGCAAGGCAATTACAGACACTTCATCGATTAAGTGGAGGAAGAGCAGGGTGGAATATTGTCACTTCCATTGAAGGTGCAGATAATTTTGGCCACAAGAATATGCCTTCTTCAGAGGAAAGGTATAATCGCGCAAAGGAGAGCGTAGAAGTTATTCGTAAGTTGTGGAGGAGCTACCCTGCTGAAGCTTTTTTAGTTGATCGGGCTGAAGGAATATTTGCTGACAAAGAAAAAATTCATCCAATTGATTATAAAGGCGATTTCTATGATGTGAAGGGACCACTGAATTTACCTGCTCACCTTGCTGGAGAATTACCATTATTTCAAGCAGGTGCTTCTGATGCTGGGCGTGAGTTTGCTTCTGGTGTGGCATCAGGAATTTTTGCTGCCACACCTACAATCGAATCAGCGATAAGTTATCGTCAAGATTTACGCAATCGTGCAATGTCAAAAGGTAGAGACGCTGATGACATCTCTGTATTACCAGGATTATCTCTTTTCTTAGGAAATACAACTGCTGAAGCAAATGCGCTATATCGTGATGCTTTTGCACACCTGAGTCATGAACAACAATTGGCAATGGTTCGGCGTATACTAGGCGTGGATCTGAGTGGATTTGCTAAAGAAGACAAAGTAACTGCAGCTAACATACCGCATGATAATCAACAAATGCATAGCAAAACACATGCAGAACTGTTAAAAGATTATATTGTCAAAAATGAACCAACAGTTCAGCAATTACTATCAAGACCAGAGGTTATCAGTTCGGCTCATTGGATAATCATCGGCACAGCCGAAGAAGCTGCACAGCAGATTGAATACTGGTTGGATAAAGGAGCAATCGATGGTTTTATTGCTTTACCTGGTGGTTCAATCAGTTCACTACAACTATTTTTCGATGAGCTACTACCATTACTTGTAGAAAAAGGATTGTTCAGAGAAGAGTATGAAAGCGATACATTTATAAAAAATCTAACAAAGCAGAAGAACTAGAGGGAGAGATTAATAGTGAATCGAAAGTGGATTTTAGCTAGTTTAATGATGTTCATCATGTTAGTATTAGCCGCTTGTGGTGGAGGTAGTAGTGAAGAGTCAAATGCTTCCAACAAAGAAGAAGAAGATGCAAAAACCGAAGAAAACAGTGAAGATGGTACAAAAACAATTGAGTACTTAGGTAAATCATACGAAATCCCTGCTAATGCAGAGCGAATCGTAATTACTGGTGCCATGGAAGCAATGGAAGATGCGTTAGTATTAGATGTACATCCAGTGGGTGCTATTTCAGTTGGAGGAGAATTTCCTGAAATTTATACTTCTATCACAGATAAAGCTGAATCTATCGGTGAAAAAAGACAACCGAACTTTGAAAAAGTGCTTGAGTTACAACCAGATGTTATTTTAGCAACATCTAAATTCCCTGCAGATGTAACAGAGAAATTAGAGAAAATTGCTACGACCATTCCTGTTTCTTATATTTCCACTGATTGGGAAGCAAATTTAAAATTAATGGGTGAGATTTCTGGAAAAGAAGATAAAGCAGAAGAAATATTAAATGCATATAAAGAAGATGTAGAAACTGCAAAAACATCTATTGCTGGTGAATTAGAAGGCAAAAAGGTAGCTGCTGTACGTATTCGCGCAGGTCAAGTATTTGTCTATCCACAAGATGTATTCGTCAATCCTGTCTTATATAGTGAATTAGGATTAGAAGTACCAGCAGAGATTGAAGCAGCAGAGAACCAAGCACAACTTTCAATTGAGCAGTTAGCAGATATGAATCCTGACCACCTATTCATACAATTTGCTGAAAGCGAAAATGCAGAGGCGAAAAGCGCTTTAGAAGATTTACAGAACGATCCGATTGTGAAAAATATAACTGCGTTTAAAGAAGATCAAGTATATGTGAATACGATTGATCCATTATTAGAAGGCGGCCCAGCAAATAGCCGTGTGGAATTTTTAAAAGCCTTACAAGAAGATTTATCTAAATAATATCGCAGGATTAGGGTTATCATCAAAAGATGATAGTACTCTAGCAATTATTGTCCTATATACACACCATCCATATTTTTTCGCTCTCGCCTATGGACCCCCTTTCCGATGTGCTGAGCTATATATATCCATTATGGACAATAATTGACTAGACACCTTTTTCTATATAGAGATTTCGATGCCACCCTATGATTAGGGTGGCATCATTTCGGTTCTCCCCGTCTTTTGCCCGAAATAATAATAAAGAAAATCAGGAATCGTTGCTAAAAAGAAAAGAGCAAGAGAGGTGAGCAACGCAAAAGCTGAAATCGTTGCTAAAAAGAAAAGAGCCAGAGAGGTGAGGAACGCAAAAGCTGAAATCGTTGCTAAAAAGAAGGAAGCCAGAGAGGTGAGCAACGGAAAAGCTGAAATCGTTGCTAAAAAGAAGGAAGCCAGAGAGGTGAGCAACGGAAAAGCCGAAATCGTTGCTAAAAAGAAGGAAGCGATAGAGGTGAGCAACGGAAAAGCCGAAATCGTTGCTAAAAAGAAAAGAGCAAGATAGATGAGCAACGCAAAAGCTGAAACCGTCGCTAAAAAGAAGGAAGCCAGAGAGGTGAGCAACGGAAAAGCTGAAATCGTTGCTAAAAAGAAGGAAGCGATAGAGGTGAGCAACGGAAAAGCTGAAATCGTTGCTAAAAAGAAAAGAGCAATAGAGGTGAGCAACGGAAAAGCTGAAATCGTTGCTAAAAAGAAAAGAGCAAGATAGATGAGCAACGGAAAAGCTGAAATCGTTGCTAAAAAGAAAAGAGCAAGAGAAGTGAGCAACGCAAAAGTTGAAATCGTTGCTAAAAAGAAGGAAGCGATAGAGGTGAGCAACGGAAAAGCTGAAATCGTTGCTAAAAAGAAGGAAGCGATAGAGGTGAGCAACGGAAAAGCTGAAACCGTTGCTAAAAAGAAAAGAGCAAGATAGATGAGCAACGGAAAAGCCGAAATCATTGCAAATAAGAAGCGCGACCAAAATATGAGCAACGCAAAAGTAAAAAATCATTGCCCATAAAAAATATTTAAAGAAACAAACGGGATTCTATAACTGATAAGAAACAATTAACAAATATAAATAAGAGAGCCGACAGAACAATACCCGGAATACGCTGGGTACCCGGGCAATTATCTTATGATTCAACGGGTACACCTTTAAATGGTGTATCACCCAATTTAATCGAATCTGTTGGACATCCATCGATGGCGTCTTCAACGTCAAAGAGGAGATCTTCCGGTATTGGTTCAATTCCTTGGTTATCATCGAGAATGACAAATGAAATCCCTTCGTCATCATAATCATACACATCTGGAGCTGAGGCACCGCAAGCACCACAAGCAATACAAGTTTCTTTGTCTACAATCGTATATTTCGCCATGATATAACCTCCAATAAAAGTCAAATACTAATTATAACTTAAAAAATACGGTTAACTAAATAGTGTTATATATGGAATGATAATTTGATAATAATCATTTGTCAAATATTTTAAAAATAAATATTTCGTGGTAAGAACCCTAAAGACCATTGTTGTTAACTTATTTTAATTATATTTTCTTTATTTTTAAATATCTGATTTTTGTTTACATTTAAAAAAATATGTGATAATTTAAGTGAAAATAAATATAACCTTTTCACGGTTGTAAACTTGTGAAAGGTTATATTTATATATGTTTTTTAAATGAAAGCGTTTTAAAAATGGGCTTTTTCTATAGGAGACTATTGCTCAAAAGATTTTTTGCAAAAATGCTTACAAATTTCCACATAACAACACTGTTTAATGGAGGTGTTTCCACGATTAATTAATTTACTTATATGAGAAGCTATCAAAAAGAAAAAGCCACATTAACCAATAAGGAGATAAAAAGATGATTCTACACAAAGCTGAAACCTTTAGTAAGTCTGAAATGGAAGCGCTACAGTTAGAAGGATTAAAGAAAACTGTGAACCGAGTATTTGAACATATCCCTTTCTATCAAAATAAGTTTAAAGAATTAAATATTACGCCGAATGATATCCAAACACTTGATGACTTAAGTAAACTTCCTTTCACGAAAAAAACTGATTTAAGAGATAACTACCCCTATGGTTTGTTTGCGGTAGAGATGAAGGATGTCCTTCGCGTACATGCTTCATCTGGTACAAGTGGGAAACCAACTGTTGTTGGTTATACTCAAAATGATGTTGATAACTGGGCTGATTTAGCTGCTCGTGCGATTGCCTTAGCTGGTGGTGAACCGGATGGCATCTTTCAAAATGCGTATGGCTATGGGCTATTTACTGGGGGATTAGGGATTCATTTTGGTGCAGAAAGATTAGGAATGGCGACAGTTCCGGTATCAGGTGGCAATACCGATCGCCAAATAATGATTATTGAGGATTTCAAACCGACAGTGATTGCAGGTACACCTTCTTATATATTGAAAATTGCAGAAGAAATGAAAGCGCAAGGCAAAGATCCAGCTAAGAGTTCTTTAAAATATGGCATTTTTGGTGCAGAACCATGGACAGAAGGCATGCGTAAAAAACTTCAAGAGTTGTTCGGTATAAAGGCAAGTGATATTTACGGGTTAAGTGAAGTGATGGGACCAGGTGTGGCGATGGAATGTCATGAAGAACAACAAGGTCTGCATATTGCTGACGACCATTTCTTAGTAGAAGTAATCAACCCGGATACGTTAGAACCGGTAGCTGAAGGGGAAATCGGCGAACTTGTTTTTACTAGTTTAACGAAGGAAGCGTTTCCAATTATTCGTTATCGTACAGGAGACTTAGCATCAGTCAAATCTGGTCCTTGTTCTTGTGGTAGAACAACGAAAAAAATGTCACGAATTAAAGGGCGAATCGATGACATGATGATTATTCGCGGTGTAAATGTATTTCCTTCTGAAATCGAGCATTACTTATTACAAATAGAAGAGTTGGCACCTATTTATCAAGTGCATTTATTAAATGATGGTGTACTGGATAGTATAGAACTTCATGTAGAAATGGATGAAATGATGTATCAAAAATCGAACGGTGTCGATTTAGAGGGATATACTTTAAGTTTAGTGAAAAAAGTACAGCATTCTATGAAAAATAACTGTCTAGTTTCGATGAAAGTTAAAGTACATCCACCAAGGAGTATCCCTAGATCAGAAGGAAAAGCTGTTAGAATCGTTGATAAGCGACAAGCTGAAGTAACCATGTAAAAAAAGATTAAAATGAATAATCTGAAAAAAATTTGCACTATCATATAACTATAATATATAATATCGTTATAAACACGTTATATAAAATGGATCATAAAAAAGAGAAGAGAGGGAAGGTAGATGAGTGGTTCAGTTGTAGCGGAAACAGAAGAACAAAAGTATGAACAGTTTATGGAACGGATCAACCGTGGTGAACAAATCGAAGCTGATGATTGGATGCCTGAAGATTATCGCAATGCATTAATTAAATTGATTTCTATGCATGGAATCAGTGAGATTATGGGAGCGCTTCCAGAGAAAGAATGGGTACCTAAAGCCCCGTCTATACAAAGGAAACTCGGCATCATGGCAAAGGTACAAGATGAAATGGGGCATGGCCAATTACTATTGCGTGTCGCTGAAGACTTACTTAAGCCTACTGGG
This sequence comes from Cytobacillus sp. FSL K6-0265, assembly GCF_038003465.1. Lineage (NCBI taxonomy): Bacteria > Bacillati > Bacillota > Bacilli > Caryophanales > Bacillaceae > Cytobacillus > Cytobacillus sp. FSL K6-0265. Next base: position 820,933 of record NZ_JBBOPE010000001.1, read on the forward strand.
AAAACAAGAGATGACATCATGCATGATCTTTTCACAGGGAATTTGAAATTTCACAATGTATTCCATATGCCGGCACCGAGTTGGGGAGATGCAGGTTTAATTGGTTGGTTAGTAGATGGTGCGGCAATCATTACTCAAACGAATATGCTTAACAGTTCTTATGCTCCGTATTCTAGAGCATTGCATCGTATTTGTGCAGAAGAAGTCTTCCATGCTCAACATGGTGAAGCGATTATCATGGCATTAGCAGAGGGAACAGAGGAACAAAGAGAAATGGTGCAAGATGCTGTGACAAGATGGTGGGAGTCACTGCTGTTATTCTTTGGCCCCCCAAGTTCCCAAGTGGGCAAATCAAAACAAGATATTACCATCAAATATAAAATCAGACCAAAAACAAATGAAGAGTTGCGTCAAGCGTTCCTCACAAAATATGTACCTAGAATTCTATCTCTTGGTTTAGAGATTCCTGATGAAACCATTCGTTTTGATGAAGAGAAGCAAGAATGGATCTATCAACAACCTGATTGGTCGAAATTAAAAGAAATAATGAAAAATAATGGTCCTAAATCACAGGAACGCTTAAATCTTCGCCGCGTATCTTATGAAAATAATGCTTGGGTGCGTGAAGCATTAGGTCAAATTAGCTAAAGGAGGAAGTCAGATGGGTAGCAATGGATTTTTCCAAGAATTCGAAGTATTTAGTAAAAAAACAACAAAAGCAGCCTTTCAACATCAATTTAGCTTGCTTGCACCTAACGCTGAGATGGCTATGATTATGGCCCAGGAGAATTTCCTTCGCCGTGAACCTGTAGCGGATATTTGGGTGGTTAATCGTAAAGAAATTCGTGGCTTAAATTATGAAGAAAAGCAGATGCTGAATCGGTTAGATAATAAAGAATATAGAACAACAAAAGGGTATGGCTATTTAAAGAAAAAATGGCGTCATTACGAGCAACAAATGTTAGATGAAAAAGAGATTCTATCTTGGGGGGAGAAGTAAGATGAGCACGAATGCAGTAGAAATGACACCAGCGCATAAAGAAGCACTTGCCGAGCTTTTATTTCAGCTTGCTGATGACGACTTTCTCCTATCTTACCGAGGTTCAGAATGGCTAGGGTTGGCACCTCATATTGAAGAAGATGTTGCTTCATCTTCCATCAGCCAAGATACGATGGGCCATGCGAAAATGTATTACGGCTTACTAGAAGAGTTGGGTTATGGAAAAATAGATGATCTGGCACATGGCCGTTCAGCAAAGGAAAGAAAGAATAGTATATTAGTAGAACGAGAAAATGGTGCAGGCTACTATATGGAAACACCTAGATATGATTGGGCATATGCAGTTGTACGCAATTATTTCTATACACTAGCGAAAAAAGTAAAAATAGATTCATTGAAAAAAACCACCTATCAGCCCCTAGCAGAAGTAGCCACAAAAGTGAGCATGGAATTGTTTTACCATCATCTGCACTGGAGGACATGGTTTACGCAATTATTATCCTCTTCAGACGAGGCTAAAGAACGTATGAACAAAGCAATCGAAGGAGTAATGGCTGACTTTGGTGATGTTTTCTCTTATGGTAATGCATCTCAAAGCTTTAAAGAATTTGCTTTAATTGAGGATGCGACGGTATTAAAACAAAGATGGGAAGCAGCACTAAAAGAAGTAGTGAAAGCGCTTCATATTGAATCACCCATCATTCAGCAACCAGATCGAAATGGACGCTTAGGGGAACACACTGAGGAACTTGACCGTGCGTTAAGTACGTTATCAGAGGTTTACCGCCTCAATCCTGCTGTTCCTTGGTAAGACTTTTTTTAGAACATGTGAGGAGGAATAGAGATGGATCAATCGACTTTAGTAGCTGAAAAGGACATTATGGAAGCGCTTGAATTAGTTCAGGATCCTGAAATTAGCACAGTGAGTGTGGTAGACCTAGGAATGATCGAGGATGTAGAAATTCATGATTCGCATGTATCGATTACGATGCTTCCAACCTTTTTAGGATGTCCAGCACTTGAAATCATCAAGAAAAATGTGGTCGAACAAATCGAAAGTGTAGCGGGGGTAAAAGCAGTAGAAGTATCATTTAAAACTTCACCTCCATGGACTTCAGATCGCATTACAGAAAAAGGACAACAAGGACTAAAGGCATTTGGTATTGCTCCACCTCCAAAGCATTTTACAGAAGACGGTTCTTGGCATGTGGATTGCCCCTATTGCGGGTCAACCTATGTCACGCTTGATAATATATTCGGACCTACAGCCTGCCGAAGTATTTTATATTGTAAATCATGTAAAAACCCATTCGAAGCAATGAAACCAATATCAAACTTAATGTAAAGGGGAAATTAAAATGATCAAATTAATCGCATTTTACAAGCAACCGGAAGATAAGGCAGCATTTGATGAGCATTATTACAATGTACACGTGCCAATTACAGAAAAAATTCCTGGATTACAAAAAATGAAAGTAACGAAAATGGTTGGTACACCAACTGGGGATGAGCCTAAATTTTATTTAATGTGTGAAATGTACTATGAAAATCAAGAAGCATTAAAAAATGGTATGAAATCACCCGAAGGTAAAGCATCAGCGAAAGATGTCATGGGATTTGCAGGTAAACTTGTTAGCTTTGCTATCGGTGAAGAAGTCGAATGAGAGAATATGCGTTTATAGAAACAAAAGTGGAGGATTATATTGGCATTATTGAGTTGAATCGCCCGAAGCAATTGAATGCCCTTAATCGTCAAATGATAAAAGAAATTGTCCAGGTAATGGAGAGTTATGATCAGGATGATACCGTGAGAGTCATCTTACTCAAGGGAAAAGGAAGAGCCTTTTCAGCAGGGGCAGATATTGATGAAATGTCGAATGACGATCCCATTCGCTTAGAACTACTAAACCAATTTCAAGATTGGGATCGTCTTTCATTAATAAAAAAACCGATTATCGGTGCTGTACAAGGTTTTGTTTTAGGAGGGGGCTTTGAACTGGCTTTAAGTTGTGATGTATTGATTGCAGCTGAAGGTACGGAATTCTCATTCCCTGAAGTGAATCTAGGTGTGATGCCAGGTGCGGGAGGTACACAACGTTTAACCAAACTTGTAGGTCGCACGCTCGCATTAGAATGGATATGGAGTGCAAAGCGTATTCAAGTAGAAGAAGCGCAATCTCATGGCTTTGTAAATAGAATTGTATCTGGTGAACTATTAGAGGAAGAAGCATTAAAGTTTGCGAAAATGATTGCAGAAAAGCCGCCACTAGCCATCCGCCTCATTAAAGATTCTGTTAATAAAGCTATTGATTACTCTTTATATGAAGGCATGCAATATGAGCGGAAAAACTTCTATCTACTCTTCTCTTCAGAAGATCAAAAAGAAGGCATGAATGCTTTTGTTGAGAAAAGAAAGCCCAAATTCCAAGGAAAATAGAAAGAAGGTTGGCAATGTTCACTACAATTAATTATGAATGTCACGAAGGAATCAGTTGGATCAAGCTGAATCGTCCCGATAAATTGAACGCTTTTATTGCAGAAATGAATCGCGAAATCACACAAGCAGTAAGGCAAGCGGCTAAAGATGAAGAGGTACGTTGCATCGTTATTACTGGTGAAGGTAGAGCATTTTGTTCCGGGCAAGATTTAGCCGAGGTAAATGATGATACGAATCACGGTGATTTACTAAGAAATCATTATACACCGATGGTAAAAGCCATTATGGCTTGTGAAAAACCTATTATTGCTGCAGTGAATGGTGTAGCTGCAGGCGCTGGATTTAGTTTAGCTTTAGCGTGTGATTTCCGTCTCGCTTCAGAAAAAGCAAGTTTTATCAATGCTTTTGTTAATATTGGCCTTATCCCTGATTCTGGTAATTTACACTTTCTTAGCCATTTAGTTGGTAGAGCGAAAGCGATAGAGATTTCTGTTCTAGGTGAAAAAATCCCTGCGCAGAAAGCTTTAGAGTTGGGTGTGATTAATCGCGTTATCCCACAAGATACTTGGCAAAAAGAAGTAGAGGAATTTGCGAGTAAATTAGCGAAAATGCCTACAAAAGCAATTGGCTTAATTAAAAGATACTTAACATTGGCGGAGAATCTTCCACTAGATGCTTATTTGGAAAAAGAAGCAGAAGGGCAACGCATTGCTGGTTTAACAAAAGATGCAAAAGAAGGCGTTCAAGCTTTTATAGAAAAAAGACAACCTGAATACATCGGACAATAAAGATTAGGAGTGGTAGATATGGCAACAGTACAAGAGGCAGCAAAAGAAGCAGTACCAATGAAGAGAGATTACTATCACCTGATAATTAATGGCGAAAAAGTGGAAAGCACAGGCGGAGAAACAATCAAAACTTACAATCCTGCTACTGGTGAATTGTTGGCAGAGGTAGCAAAAGCGTCAAAAGAAGATGCAGAAAAAGCAGTGTTAGCAGCAAGAGATGCATTTGATAACGGTAAGTGGAAGAAGTTCCCTGTTAATAAAAGATCGCGTATTATGAATAAAATCGCTGCTATTATGCGCAGCCGCTTTAATGAACTCGTTGAATTGGAGATGCTTGATACGGGTAAAACATTAAGCACGGCACAAGGACAAGTGATGCAAGCGATTGAGGATTTTGAATTTTATGCAGGCGCGATTGTTGGCCACCGTGGCACAGTCAATCCAATGGCAGGACAATTTCACAATTATACTGAAAAGGAACCTGTAGGGGTTTGTGCACAAATCATCCCTTGGAACTATCCTCTAATGATGGCTGCTTGGAAGGTTGCCCCTGCGATTGCAGTTGGATGTTCAATCGTTGTGAAACCAGCTAGCTTAACACCACTTACAGCAATTATTTTAGGAGAAATCTGCATCGAGGCAGGTGTCCCGGCAGGAGTAGTAAATATTGTTCCTGGATCAGGTAAAGATGTAGGGAATTACTTAGTTGAGCACGATAAAGTGGATAAAGTGGCTTTCACAGGATCAACACCAATTGGTAAAGATATTATGGCGAAAGCTTCAAATACATTGAAACGCGTGACATTAGAGCTAGGTGGAAAATCACCAAATATCGTTTTCGATGATGCGGATATTGATGCAGCAGTTGTAGGATCAATCTACGGAATTTACTATAACACAGGTCAATCTTGTGAAGCGCGTTCTCGTCTCTATGTACATGAGGATATTTACGATGAATTTGTAGAGAAATTTGTTGCAAAAACAAAGTCATTAACATTAGGTAACCCATTTGATAAGGGGACACATGTTGGTGCCATTATCGATCAGAACCAATGGGATGTCATTGATGGTTATGTGCAATCTGCCAAAGAAGAAGGCGCTGAAATTCTTGCGGGTGGTAAAGGTGCGCAAGTAGAAGGGTTTGAAAATGGCTTTTGGTATGAGCCTACAGTGATTGCTAATGTGAATCATGAGATGAAAGTGGTTAAAGAAGAAATCTTTGGGCCAGTTGTTGTTATCATGAAATTCAAAGATGAAAAAGAAGCAGTTAAACTGTCGAATGATACTGTGTATGGTTTGGGCTCCGCTGTTTGGACAAAAGACGGAGCAAAAGCAACAAGAGTAGCAAACAAAATTGAAGCAGGAATTGTTATGGTGAACTGCCCATTCTCTGCTTTTCCTGGTACACCTTTTGGTGGTTACAAACAGTCTGGTTTCGGTCGTGAATTATGTATTGAAACATTGGATCTTTATACAGAAACAAAAAGTATTATTTCTTACTTTGGGAACAAACCGCTGAACCCATTCGGCATTTAAGGAATACACATATGCGGATGCCAAGACTATTTACGCTTGGCATCCGCCTTCATTTATTAATGGAAAATAGAGGAGGAGAGCATGATGAGTAAAATTGTTGTTGTCGGATCAGGTGTGATGGGCAGAGGGATTGCTTATGTAAGTGCAGTTGGTGGATACGAAGTGGTTTTGAATGACATAAAGGAAGAAGCATTGAACAGTGCAAAAAAAGAGATAGAGAGTATTTTTGCAAAAGGTGTTTCTCGTGGGAAAATTTCGAGTGAACAATCAGCCGCGGCTCAGGCGAATCTTAGTTATGCAACAGACTTGAAACAAGTAGTGTCTGATGCTGATCTTGTCATTGAGGCCGTTCCTGAAATTGCGAGCATTAAAAAAGACATTTTTGAAACGATTGAGCAATATGCACCTGAACATTGTCGTTTTGCCTCAAATACATCAACAATGAGCCCGACAGAAATTGGCTCCTATACGAACCGTCCAGAAAAAACAATCGCCATGCACTTCTTCAACCCGGTACATAAAATGCCGCTCATTGAAATCATTCGCGGATTAGAAACGAATGATGACACAGTTGCTTTTATTGAAGGTGTTGCTGACAAAATGGGCAAAGAAACTGTGGTTGTAAATGAATTCCCAGGTTTTGTAACTAGCCGTATGAGTGCGCTTGTTGGAAATGAAGCATTTTACATGCTTCAAGAAGGATTAGGAACGCCGGAAGATATTGATAAAGCGATTAAATTAGGCTTGAATTATCCAATGGGACCATTCGAATTAGTCGATTTAGTAGGATTGGATGCAAGACTAAACAACTTAAGATATTTACATGAAAAATTAGGTGAAAAATACCGCCCTGCGCCATTACTTGAGCAATACGTCAAAGCTGGTAGATTAGGTAGAAAATCAGGCAAAGGCGTCTATGATTATACGAAAAAAACCGAGGAGGCTCCTGTAAAATGAGAGAAGTTGTGATCGTTGATGCAGTAAGAACACCCATTGGTCGCTATAAAGGTGCATTAAAGGATGTCCGTCCGGATGATTTAGGAGCCACAGTTATTAAAGCACTGGTCGATCGGAACCCTGATTTACCAGCAGAGCAAATAGAAGAGGTCATTTTAGGCAATGCCAATCAAGCGGGAGAAGACAATCGGAACGTTGGGCGTATGTCAGCTCTTTTAGCAGGTTTACCTATTGATGTTGCAGGTACAACGTTGAACCGTCTCTGTGGTTCCGGCTTAGATGCTGTCTTATATGCAGCACGTGCGATCGCCGTCGGTGAAGGTGACGTTTATATTGCTGGTGGTACGGAGAGTATGACGCGTGCACCATTTGTGATGGCTAAACCAAGTAAAGACTACCCACGAGGTAATATGGAAATGTTCGATACAACGATTGGTTGGCGTTTTACGAATAAGAAGCTTCATGAAATGTATGGCACAGACTCTATGCCACAAACAGCTGAAAATGTAGCACAACGCTACAATATTTCCCGTGCAGACCAAGATGCATTTGCTTATGAAAGCCAACAACGTGCGAAAAAAGCTATAGATGCTAATATTTTTAAAGAGGAAATGGTCCCTGTTGTCTATAAAGATCGTAAAGGGAATGAAATAGTAGTGGATACGGATGAGCACCCACGCCCCGACACCTCATTAGAAAAGTTAGCTAAACTACGTCCCATTTTTGAAGGAGGGACAATTACTGCTGGCAATGCTTCTGGTGTTAATGACGGTGCAAGTGCATTGTTAATGATGAGTGCGGATAAAGCAAAAGAGTTAGGACTAAAACCATTAGTATCCTATGTTGTTGGTGCAACAGCTGGACTTGAACCAGCAGTCATGGGACTCGGCCCAATTTATGCCACAAGAAAGGCGCTAGATCGTGCCAATTTATCTACTGCTGATATTGGCTTGGTCGAACTAAACGAAGCTTTTGCTTCACAATCATTAGAATGCATGAAACAACTTGAACTAGATACAGATAAGGTGAATGTCAACGGAGGGGCTATTGCCTTCGGTCATCCATTAGGAGCAAGCGGAGCGAGAATTCTAACGACATTGATATATGAAATGAAACGTAGAAAAGAAACATATGGGCTAGCAACGATGTGTATCGGGGTGGGTCAAGGAATTGCTGCGATTGTGAAAAATGTAGAAGAATAAAGATGGGTGTCCCCTACTTGTATAAGGGGACTTTGCGGTATTTAATAGGAAGTAAGTGAAAAGACAAAACTCTCGATATTACTAACCATAAGATTTAGATATTACTAGGCTAATAGACTAAACATCCATCTTTAATACCATAATGGTTTGTTGCAATTTGTACATTTTAAAGGAGGAAAATCCAATGACAAACGTATTATTCAAGCTAGAGAATCATATTGCAACCGTAACGATTAATCGCCCAAATGTCCTTAATTGTTTTGATTATGCTACACTAAAACAGCTTCAAGACACGGTAGCGGATATACAACTAAATCCCGATGTACGTGTCGTTATTTTCACAGGGGCAGGAGATAAAGCTTTCAGTGCTGGAGCAGATTTAAAAGAAAGAAAAACATTGAATGAGCAACAAACAAGAAGAAATGTCCGCTTAATTCGTGATGTGTTCAATGATATTGCCAATTTACCGATGCCAACGATTGCTGCAATTAACGGATATGCATTTGGTGGAGGGTTCGAACTGATCCTTGCTTGTGATTTTGCTATCGCAGTTGAAGATGCTACATTAGGTTTAACCGAAACGATCTGGGCTATTATTCCAGGTGCTGGTGGTACACAACGCTTACCGAGAGTGGTTGGAGAGATGAAAGCGAAGGAGTTAATCTTTACAGCTGCGAAAATATCAGCCAATGAGGCATATGGATTAGGAATTTTGACAAGAGTAGTAGAGAAAGAAGCATTGCAATCGACTTGCATCAATTTCGCACAACAAATGTTGAAAAGTGGGCCAGTTGCGCTCATCCAGGCAAAATATGCAATCTCACAAGGGATGAACACGGATATTCAAACCGGTATGGCGATTGAATCGAAGGCATATGAACTGACGTTACCAACAAATGATCGTGTCGAGGCACTGCAAGCATTTAGTGAAAAAAGACAACCGGTGTTTCAAGGGAAATAACTATTGCGTTTCTTTGTCTTTTTTAGATAAGATAAAAGATAAAGTACGAATGGAAAAAGAGTGTGATAGAAATGGGCAATAATACGCAATCCTTAATCTTTACGATATATGGAGATTATTTGCGTCATTATGGCAATAAAATTTGGATAGGTACGCTCATCCACCTACTGAAAGAATTTGGCCATAATGAACAGTCAACAAGAGTAGCAATGTCCCGAATGTACAAGCAAGGCTGGGTTCAGTCTGAAAAGAAAGGGAATAAAAGCTATTATTATTTGACCCCGCGTGGAGAAGATCGGATGGAAGAAGCTGCGGGTAGGATATTTAAACTGAATCCGCATAGTTGGAAAGGCAAATGGTGTTTCCTTATGTATTCGATCCCAGAGGAAAAACGCCAGGTTCGGGATGAGTTCAGAAAAGAGCTTGTTTGGAGTGGCTTTGGTAGTTTTCAAAATGGCTTTTGGATTTCGCCAAATAACCTAGAAAAAGAAGTCAAGCAACTTGTTAAGAAGTATGAGATTGAGGCTTATGTTGACTTTTTTGTTTCTGAATATAAAGGACCTCAAGATAGCCTGTCATTAGTGGAGAGAAGTTGGCCAGTAGATGAAATTCAAGCAAAGTATGAAGAGTTTATTTCTACATATAGTAAGCAATATATTATTCATCAAAGTATGATTCAAGATGGGAAAATGACTAAAGCAGAGTGCTTTGTCGAAAGGACATTACTTGTGCATGAATACCGTAAATTTCTCTTTATCGATCCAGGTCTACCGAAGGAGCTTCTTCCTGTAGAGTGGAATGGGAATCATGCAGCACTTTTATTTACGCAATATTATAAATTACTTGCAGAACCTGCTAATGAATTCTTTGAAGAGATTTTTCGGAAAGATAATGATATCAAACGAAAAGATGCCGATTATGATGTGTCGAAGCATCCTTTAATGAGTGAAGAATAAAACGATGGCTATTTCAGCCATCGTTTTTTACTCGTTGCCCTTGAAACACAACGCCTTTTTGCACATAACTATCAATAGAAAGTTGTATTTACGCAAGATCCTTATCATCGATTGCACGTACAACTTTTCTGCGTGAGCCGATAACATGTGAACATGGTGTAAATTTTTTATTGATAAGTATTTTGTATTTTTTAGAATTGTCATACATTAAGATTTGTTATAACATTATTATTACAGGTGGTGAAAAAATGAAATACTTAACAACTCTTTTAAATATTCAATATCCCATTATTCAAGGAGGGATGGGCAACATAAGCTCTGCGCAATTAACAGCGGCTATTTCTGACGCGGGAGGCTTAGGTACAATCGGGTGTGGTACATTATCCGTTGAAGAAGTAGCCGAAAAGATTAAAGCAGTGAAAGAAATGACAACAAAACCGTTTGCCGTCAATATTCCCCTGACTGTTACAGAAGATGTGATAGGGATGATGAAATTGGTTATAAAAGAGCAAGTGCCAATTGTTTCTCTATCAGCAGGGAATCCAACACCATACGTAGCTAAGCTACATGAGGCGGGCATAAAAGTCATTGTCGTTGTCGCTTCAGTGAAACATGCTATAAAGGCGGAACGAGTAGGGGCAGATATTTTAGTAGCGGAAGGTTTTGAGGCAGCGGGAATTAACTCAAGTTTAGAACTCACGACTTTTACTTTAATTCCACAAATCGTCAAAGCTGTAAATGTTCCGGTTGTTGCCGCTGGTGGTATTGGTGATGGGAGAGGATTAGCAGCAGCTATGATGTTAGGAGCAAGTGGTTGTCAAATGGGAACGAGGTTTATTGCCACAGAAGAAGCACCCTTTCATGAAAACTATAAGAAAAAAATCATTCAGGGTGATGACCTCTCAACAATGATCTTAGGCAGACCACATGGGAAAGTCAGAAGGGTCATCAATGTGCCATATGCCCAAACAGTGCTAGCGGAACAGGAGAATGACTCAGTGGAGCAATATTTAGCAAAAACATCGGAAACACAGCATGTATTAGGGGCTATTGAAGGTGATTTTGAAAATGGCTTCATAAATGGTGGACAGATAGTGGGTTTAATTAATACGATTCCAACTGTTAGAGAATTAATTTTTGAGATGATGTCAGAAGTAGAACGGCAAATCAAGCAAGTGAGTGAAGGGTTAAACGGTATTACACAAAAATAAGAGAGCCGACATGGCTCTCTTATTCATTAAGCTGCAGAAACTTTACCTTTTTTCTTTGCTTTCCTTGCTTTCGCTTTCTCAGCAGCAGCGGTAAATAAAACATCTGATGATGAATTAAGTGCTGTTTCACAAGAATCTTGTAGGACGCCAATAATAAAACCAACAGCAACAACTTGCATGGCGATATCATTTGAAATTCCTAATAGGCTACAAGCGAGTGGAATCAGTAGAAGTGAACCACCGGCAACGCCAGATGCACCAGCAGCTGAAATAGCCGCTACAACCATAAGAATAATGGCTGTCCAAAGATCCACAGAAATATTTAATGTATGAGCTGTAGCTAATGTAAGGACAGAAATGGTTACAGCTGCGCCAGCCATATTTATTGTTGCACCAAGTGGAATAGAAACAGAATAAGTATCCTCATCTAATCCAAGTTTTTTACATAATGTCAAGTTTACAGGGATATTAGCAGCTGAGCTTCTAGTAAAGAATGCAGTAATCCCGCTTTCCCTTAACACCTTAAATACTAAAGGATAAGGATTTTCTTTAGTATACATAAATACAATTAGTGGGTGCATAACAAAAGCTACAAAGAACATACAACCCAATAATAATAGAAGTAATTGACCGTATTCAGTTAAAGCAGAGAGACCACTTGTAGCAATCGCATCATATACTAATCCCATAATACCTAATGGGGCTAGGTTGATAACCCATGTAACTAGAGTCGTCATTGCATCAGAAAAATTAGCTAACATCGTCTTAGTAGACTCGGCAGCAACTCTTTTTAAAATTAACCCAATAACGATAGCCCAAGTAAGAATCCCGATATAATTCGCATTCATTAATGCATTAACAGGGTTATCCACGATATTAAATAATAACGTTTCTAAAACTTCAGCAATACCCCCAGGTGGTGTAATTTCTGTTGCCTCAGAGGTAGATAATGTCAACGTAATAGGGAATAATTTACTTGCGACAACGCCTACTACACCAGCTAAAAAGGTACCAATTGCGTATAAACCAAGAATCATTTTCATATTGGTTTCTTTTCCGCTTTTATGGCTGGAAATCGCATGTATGACTAAAAATAAAACAAGTATAGGAGCAACAGCTTTTAATGCCCCAACAAACAATGATCCAAAGATGGAAACCCAGCTAGCCGCATCAGGAACCGTAAGCGCAAGTATAATACCAATTACAATACCGACAATAATTCTTTTCACCAAGCTAATTTGGTTCCATTTACTAATGAAGTTTTTCATGATGAGCCTCCATGTTATAAATTTGAAAATATTCTAATGTACAGTTGTCTTGTCCATATGGACACCATGGAATTAGTTTATCATGAATAGATCATTAACGGAATAAGAAATTATTTCAAAAAATATTCATCTGTGAATTTTTTATGTACTTAATTGGATTTAATCGAATAACTAAAGAAATAGCTCAAGTTAGAAATAAAGTCTTAACGAATGAAATTTCAATGAAAATATCATTAAATCACTTAAATAGTAGATAGTAGAAATGGAATATTCTTGTAAAATAATAATCTGTATAAAGCTATTGACGACCGCTTTTTTATCTGCAATAATAAACTCAATTAAATACTGGTACCTTTAATTCAGTCCAGAGAGGCTGGCAAGGGCAGCGGATATCATTATTTCTGTAGTGATATAGTATTTTCCAGAGAGAAATACTATATCTAATCATTTACAGATAATGAAACTAGAGGCTAATTGTCAGATCTTACTGATGATTAGTCTCTTTTTTTCTGCTTTTTGGTATCAGAAAACTGATGGAGGGATTTACAAATGAGTAAAATCGATCAAGAGTTTTCGTGGCAAGCGGTGCCAAAATCGCAGAGAAATAATTTCTGGAAGACATTATCCGTTATGTTAGGGTTCACGTTTTTCTCAGCAAGCATGTTAGCAGGAGGAGAGCTTGGTATAGGTCTGAGCTTTAGTGAGTTTATTGTCATCGTACTCTTGGGAAATTTACTTTTAGGCATATATACAGGTGCGCTTGCACATATTGCTGCCAAGACAGGATTGTCAACACATCTTTTAGCTAAATATGCTTTCGGTGAGAAAGGATCGTATTTGCCTTCCTTTTTACTAGGATTTACACAAGTTGGTTGGTTTGGTGTTGGTGTGGCTATGTTTGCTGTTCCTGTAGCAACCGCGCTAGATTGGAATGTGTATGCACTTATTTTTGGTTTCGGTATTGCGATGACAATCACTTCACTCTACGGCATGAAGTCATTGGTTATTTTAGGGTTTATTGCCGTACCAGCAATCACACTCTTGGGTGGTTATTCAGTTATAGAAGGAATTTCAGCTTTTGGTGGCTTAGAAGGATTAATGGATTACACACCTGCGCAAACGATGTCAGTTGCAGCAGCATTGTCCATCTGCATAGGGTCATTTATAAGCGGCGGAACATTGACACCTGACTTTGCGAGGTTTGCTAGGACTTCCAAGCAAGCCGTAACAGCAACAGTAATCGCCTTTTTCTTAGGGAATTCACTTATGTTTTTATTTGGCGCAGTCGGTGCGATGGCATATGGTTTAGCCGATATATCTGAAGTCATGTTTTTACAGGGATTGATGATTCCGGCTGTACTCGTATTAGGACTTAATATCTGGACAACGAATGATAACGCCTTATATGCATCAGGGCTTGGTTTTGCCAATATTACGAAGATTTCCAAGAAAGTATTTGTTGTAGTAAATGGTTTGATTGGTACAATCTTTGCTATGTGGATGTACAATAACTTCGTTGGTTTCTTAAATATCCTAAGTGCTGCCGTACCGTCTATCGGTGCGATTATTATAGCAGATTACTTCTTCATTAAACGTAGAAACTATGAAGGATTTGAGCAAGTGAAATTTAAAGTCATTAATTGGGTGGCCATGGGAGCGTGGGCACTAGGGGTTACTTTTGCCCAAATTATGCCGGGCATTACACCTCTTAATGCATTGTTTGGCACAGCAATCATTTATATCATATTAACTTTCATTGTAGCAAAAATATCAAAATCTAAGGGGATGACCACAAATGATCATACAGAACGCGAAATTACGGGGTAAAGAAGGGCTATGGCAATTAATTATCAAAGATGGTGTTTTTCACGAGATTACACAACAATCAATTGAAGTTCCAGCTGGAGAACAAGTAATTGATGTTGATGGGGCGCTCACTTTACCTCCATTTATTGAACCTCATATTCATCTGGATACAACTTTAACCGCAGGTGAGCCAGAATGGAATAGAAGTGGTACTTTATTTGAGGGAATCCAAAGATGGTCAGAGCGGAAGGCATTCTTAACTCCTGAAGATGTTAAAAAAAGAGCAAAGCAAGCATTAAAATGGCAAATTGCCCAAGGGATTCAGCATGTTCGCACACATGTGGATACAACTGATACAACCTTAACAGCTGTTAAAGCCTTATTGGAAGTAAAAGAAGAAATGAAAGACTATGTTAATATCCAGCTTGTCGCTTTCCCACAAGAAGGGATTTTATCTTACCCAAGTGGGGCAGAGCTGATGGAAGAAGCATTGAAAATGGGTGTCGATGTCGTTGGTGGCATTCCACACTTTGAATTTACAAGAGAATATGGCGTAGAGTCGATGAAGATTGCTTTTGACCTTGCCGAAAAATACAATCGTTTAATAGATATCCATTGTGATGAAATAGATGATGAGCAGTCACGTTTTGTTGAAGTTGTTGCTAAAGAGGCGTACGAGCGAGGGCTGGGAACAAGAACAACAGCCAGTCATACGACAGCGATGGGCTCTTATAACGATGCTTACACATATAAGCTGTTCCGCTTACTGAAGATGTCTAACATTAATTTTGTTTCAAACCCATTAGTCAACATTCATTTACAAGGGAGATTTGACACGTATCCAAAAAGAAGAGGATTGACTAGGGTAAAAGAAATCCAAGAAGCAGGCCTAAATATTTGCTTCGGCCATGATGATATTTTTGATCCTTGGTATCCCCTTGGAACAGGCAATATGTTACAAGTACTTCATATGGGTATTCACGCTTTACAGTTGCTAGGTTATGAACAAATTGTCCATTCAATCGATTTGATTACGAAAAATAGTGCAAAGACATTACAAATCGAGGATGAATATGGTATTGAGGAAGGCAAACCGGCGAATTTAATTATCCTTGAGGCAGAAAATGAATATGAGGCCGTTAGGAAACAAGCGACAGTCCTTTATTCTATTCGCGAAGGGAAAGTGATAGCTGAAACGAAGCCAAAAGTAACTAATATTACATTTGGCGATCATGTTGAGCAGATTGATTTTAAAAAGTGAATTTCGCGATAATGACCACGGAGGAATCTGTGGTTTTTTCTATCGGATTTTTGAAGAAAGCTTACTTAGGAAGCAGATTGGTTTTAGGAAGGCGTATGCATCAAGTTTTTCGATTTTAAAAAGAAGATGCATGCCCTTCCATTATAGTCTACTAAGACCATACACCATCTCAAATGGAGAGCGGGTGATTAGATTGTGCTTTAACTTTTGCCGCCAATCATTTTCCAAAAGTGCCAAGATGCTTTGGACATTTGCTTTTCTTTAAGGCGCAAAAACACGGGTTCCATCTGATATTCATAAGATTGTATTGCTCGAACTTCGATATTTTCAAACAGCTGTGGAGAATTGTCCATTTGCGGAATTATTGATATTCCAAGGCCTTTACTAACAAGTTGGATGGCCATCATCACATCTTTACATTCAATAATGATATTTGGAGTTAAATTTCTTTCTTCAAAGGACTTAAGAATATTTTCCGTGAATGTCAAACCTTCTAGTGCTCCTAATAAGATGAAAGGAAAGGAAGCAATTTCTTCAAAAGTCGTACTGTTAGGAGACAGTTGATCTGCCCATTCACTTGGTATAATCGCTACACAAGATTGTTTGTTCAAACTTTTTATTTCGTATTGTTCATTATTCGTTGGTCTTAATAGAAAGGCCATATCGATTTCTCTTTGGTCGAGTCTTTTCAATAATTCTTCGGTATTTCCGTTTAGAATACTGATTTTGACATAGGGAAATTCTTCCCGATACAAGCTGATATAATCAAGAAGCAGATTTGAACAAGAAGAAGATACCCCGATTCGGACAGTTCCTGCATCTCCTCGTTCGATTTCTTGTATTTGTTCTTCTACTACGTGCATTTCCATTAACATTTGTGTTGCATATTTGTACAAGATGTTTCCTGTCTCTGTTAACTCCCATTTTTCCCGGTAACGATGAATTAAGGTAGACCCTAAGTCGGTTTCTAGCTTCTTTAAAACTTGGCTCAAAGGCGGTTGCGCCATATGTAGGACTTTTGCTGCTTTAGAAATACTACCTTGTTCGACGATGGTTTTATAATATTGAAGCTGTCTAATATCCATTATTTTAACCTCCTAGTCATATGTAATTTAATATAACTAGTTTATCATATATATATTTTTTATATATTTGTTTCGATGATAAAATGAGTAAGTGAAACATTGAACAATTTAGAATCGGGTGAAACAAATTATGGCTAAACGACTAGTTCTTTATGTACTAGGCTTATTTTTTTTATCGCTAGGCGTTAGTTTTTCTATTCAAGCAGATTTAGGGGTTTCACCAGTATCATCATTACCTTATGCGTTAAGTTTAAGTACTGGTGTGACAATCGGTATAATGACTGTCGCTGCGAATATTTTATTCATTATTGTTGGAAGCATTTTGACTAAATCATTTATCGTTAAAGAGGTTGTTGGTCAACTGATTATTTCGTTCTTATTCGGTGGATTTATGGATTTAACGTTGCTTTTAGTACAACTTTTTCCAGCACCACAAACAATGGGGATGAAAATTATCTTTCTGATAATCAGTTTATTTGTTGTGGCAGTAGGTCTGTTAGGATATTTTAATGCTAAGTTACCACTTATGCCTTATGATGCCTTAACATATGCGATCAGTGCGCGTTTTAAGATGATTTTTAGTAAGGCGAAAATTACAAGCGATTTATTGAATGTCTGTGTCGCTGGTGCGGTTTGTCTCATCTTTGTTCATTCACTAGGAGCTATCGGGGTTGGTACAGTTATAGCGGCTTTCTTTATTGGTAAGATTCTTGGTTGGATGACAAAATTATGTGAAGTACCGTTAAAAGAATGGTTATGGGCAGAACCACAAGAGGAATTAAGTAAGGTTAACTAAGGGGTTATATAAAACATTTCATCATAACCAGTAAGGGAGGGGATGCCCTGCTGGTTATTTATTAGTTAAGAAAGTTATATTGTTGTTTATAGTTAAAGTGCAAACGGGCAATATAACCGTTTGCATTTTTATTCTCCTTCTTCTTTATGGGCTCCTTTTAAGGCAACAATTACTGCTGTTGTAGATGGCACGAAATAGTGCTTTTCTATCAGGTAATAATCGTAAATTCTGCGTTGACAATTTTATGGGCAGCCTAATTAATACCGAGTACTATTGGGCCTGGCCCCATCGGTTTATCAATGGGTGCTTCCCTATCAAATGATGGATTTTTTTAAAAAAGTAATATTGAAATAAAAAAGTCTGAAAGAAATGACAAGACGAACAAATTCTATCAATTAGGGTTTGTTCGTCTTTTTTTAAAAACGCGTAGTTCTAGCTTTTATGTTGAATTGGTTATACTATTCAGAGAAGTTGTTGTTACAATAAAGAAAGCACCTGAAAACTGTTTTTAAAAAAAGGTTAAAACGGGTTAATGATTTCTAACATCATATCTTCAATAAGTAAAAAAGTGCATAGGAGGATGAAACCGTGTATCAACTTAAAACAAAAGAGACAGATGAGGATGTCATGAAGTTTATAGAAAGTGTTGATTCTTTGAAGAAACGAGAGGATGCGTATCAGTTATTAGATTTATTCACTGCATCAACAAATTGCCAAGCTAAGATGTGGGGAACGAGTATCATTGGATTTGGCAAATATCATTATCAATATGAATCAGGGCATTCCGGAGAGGCTCCATTAGTGAGCTTTTCCCCGCGAAAAGCCAAAATAAGTATTTACTTAGCAGCTGATGATCCTAATCGTGAAAGGTTATTAAATGATTTAGGGAAGTATACTACTGGGAAGTCATGTGTATTCATTAATAAAGTTGCTGACATTAATCAGGCGACATTGTCACAACTTATCAATAGTTCAATGAACTATTTACAAAAGAAATACCCTGTTTAAAGTCACTGTTTAATAGGTTTTTTATTCTTAGCGCCATAGGAGGGAAAATGAACAGAATCAAAACGAACGGTTGGGATATGGCAGCTATTTTATGTATCTGGTTATTACTCTACTTTTTTAATATCAATTTGAGTATTTGGCTTTTGATTATATCAGGATTGTTCGCCTATTTTCTTGCTAATCTAATAAGAACGATTAAATGGATAAGGAAAGGAAGATAATGATTTCTTTATAAAAAAAGGCATCCCCTTTAAGGGGGGATTTGAATCGGTGGAGTTGAAGAAAATGAAAGAGGAGATGGGGACGAACTACAAGCTGTTTATACTTGGATTGGCTACTAAAAGATATGAATCTTCATGTAGCGATGTTACCAAACAATCTGCCTCAGCTTTTATAACTTGGTGTTACAGAAAAATAAAGTATCAATTCTTCTCAAAGGAAAAACTAGGGAAGTCATGATGAATCATCTCTTTCCTAGTTCGCCTTGTCCATGTCTTTTTCTGCCCATCAGTTACAACCAAAATGTTTCGCCAATGAGTAATTTTTTTAGTTGATTTGGATCTAATTGTTGCTTGTCCCATTCAGCATCCAGTCTAGCAATAGCTTCTGGTCCGGTATCGTCTGCTAAATGATAAGTACCATAATGCATAGGGATAAAGGTAGTGCCATTTAATTCTATATATGCTTTCACTGCATCTTCTGGGTTAATGTGACTGACTTTCATAAACCATTCTGGTTCATAGGCGCCAATCGGCATTAATACGGTTTCGATATTAAACTTTTCGGCAATCTCTTTAAATCCACGAAAATAACCTGTATCACCGACAAAATAAATAGAGTGTGGCTCATTTTCTATTACCCAACCACCCCAATGAGAGGTATTCGTATCTGTTAGCGTTCTTTTCGTCCAATGTTGAGCGGGTACAAAAGAAAGGGACAACGAATTTAGTTTAAAAGAATCATACCAGTTCGCTTCAAATATATTATGGTATCCCCGTTTGTTAAAAATTTTTCCTAAACCAATTGGTACATAGAACGTGGGGTCCCCTTTTAGTTTTTTGATGGAGGGAAAATCTAAATGATCAAAATGGCCGTGAGAGATTAAGACAATATCGATGTCTGGTAAATCAGTTATAGAAATACCGGGTGCTGTTAATCGTTTCCCGAGACCCATACGGTTTGCCCAGACAGGATCAGTTACGATATTTAATCCATCTATTTGAATGAAAAAAGTAGAATGACCAATCCATTTAATCGAAGCATCTTTTCTATTTTTATTTAATTGTACAATTTCTTTTGTTGGCGATTGTTCGATTTGAATAGAAAGATCTTTTTTATTTTGTCTTCGTTCTTTTTGCCAGCGACGAAAATCATTGAATGATTTTGTGTTTTCTATATTATCTAGATTGAAAAAACGTTTTTTGCCTGTCATTCTATCCCTCCAACTCATTTCCCTTTAAAACATGTGTTAGCAATCATTATATCTGTCTATTTTTTGATATTAAAGTTTTTGTATTAATTGAACCCCATTATTTTAAACTCATGAAAGAAACTTAAAGTTGTGTAGAGGCACAAAATGAAATTCTGATCAAAAACAGCTCCCAGTGGATTTTTATAAGGGTCTTGTGTATTCGATGGAATAGATGAAGCTTATGAATGCAACTCTTGGCGTAGGAGTGATGTATATATTGTATTTCTTTTAGTAAGCATAGGACAAAATCTCCTTACGTAACTTTTAGTATGTCTAAGTGAAAGGTGCGTGAGCCGCGCTGAAAAGAGTACAAGTAAATCAAGTCGTATTTTATTCGATAAAAGCATCAACGATTAAACGTTTCATTATTTTAGACTGTGTGACTGGCACAGCGTTTTATTATGTGATTAAAGCTATTTCGACTAGTATGATACTTGCACTTATTGGTTGTGTTGTTGGGACGGAAGGAATTAAAAAAGTGAAAAGAGAAACGGATAGGAAGCTGTAGAGGATACTAGTGTATGGTCTTTTAACTTCGTTCTTTTTTCTGTGCTAAATTAGAGTAGAGAATGTTCTATGTTATTCCTATCACTCAAAAAACAAAGTACTATTCCAATATTAAATAAGTTGGTTACACTATAAGTATTAACTAAAAGGGAATGTATATAATGAATGACAAAATCAACCGTAAATTGAAGAAGCCGCTTTATAAACAAATTGCTGATGAAATAGAGAATGGAATCTCTAATGGTACTTTTCCTGCTGATAAAAATCTACCATCGGAAAGACAGTTAGCTAAAACTTTTCAAGTAAATAGAAGTACGATTGTTGCTGCTTATGATGAACTGGAATCAAAAGGGTTGATTGAACGAAGAATCGGTAGTGGTACAGTCATAAGTAAAGATATTTGGGGCATGACAAAAAAGCGTATGCCAAGTTGGAACAGATATATTGAAGCGGGTTCGTTCTTACCTAATTTGCCGATTACGCAAAAAATTCGAAAGGAAATGGAAAAAAGAAAACTTATCAATATGGCGAGTGGTGAGTTGTCAGAAGATTTATATCCAACCGATATTTTAAGAGAAATTACCCAAACGCAATCGTTTATTGGTAGACTAGGTTACGACCATCCTCAAGGTAGTGAAGCATTAAGATACATTATTACGAAACATGTGAGAGAATACAGAAATATTCAAACAACACCAGCCTCTATCCTTGTTACTTCTGGAGCACAACAAGCCCTGCATCTTGTTGTGCAATGCTTATTAAAACCTGGTGATGCTGTTGTGATTGAAGATCCTTCTTATCATTACAACTTGCCCATTTTTAAATCAGCAGGCATTCAAGTCTATACCCTATCAGCACTAAGCAATAAGGCTCTTTCTGCCGAGCTTCTTTCATTACATAAAAAACACCGAATTAGTATGATATTTTTAAATCCAGCATTTCAAAATCCAACAGGGAGGCTGCTTAGGAAAGAGCAATTGCAAGAGATTTTGGATATTTCATCTGAGTATGGCATCCCAGTGATTGAAGATGATCCATACAGCTTAATCGCTTTTAATAACAATGATGTCTCTACATTGAAATCGATGGATCAAAACGGAAATGTATTGTACATCAGTTCGTTATCAAAACTAGTGGCTTCTGGTTTAAGGATTGGCTGGATTATCGGGCCGAACTCGGTAATAGAAAGATTATCGGATGCAAAGCAGCAGATTGATTTTGGTCATGCTAGCTATACACAATGGATTGCTAATGATTTTTTGGAGTCAAAGCATTTCCCAATCCATTTAGATTGGATCAAAACAGAACTAGTGCAAAGAAGAAACGAAGTGGTTGCTAGTTTAAAGAGATATTTAGGAGATCAAGTGGCTTTTACTATCCCTCAAGGTGGGATTCATATTTGGTGTGAAATAAAAAGAGACGTTGATGAAATAAAGTTGTTAGAGAATGCCATTAAGCAAGGCGTGATTTATTTTCCTGGAATGATGATGGGATCAAAGAAGTTATTTGTTCGGTTTACCTTTGGACGAGCGAATGAAGCACAAATAAGAACGGGTATCCAACGTTTTAGTGCCGCATTGGCACTTACTTAAATGAAGTGGATGGTAAAAAAACAGATGAATTGGATGGTCATTAATATGCTCTTTTCAATTAAGATAAAGGAGAAAGCGAAATAAACAAAAAGGAGCATAAAACATGATCATATTATACGGCGTAATTATATGCATCCTATTGATTGCAATTATTGCTACCCTATTGATTACGAATAGGAGTGACGATAATTATCAATCATCTTCACGAAAAAATAATCGAAACTTAACAATGATTTATATAGTGGTGATTGCTTTGTCCATCATTGCTTTAGCTATATATATTGCTTATGACTAAAAGTTTTAGGAGGACCAAGGCATGACATGGACAATGGGTTTTGTATTAATACTAGGTATTTTAATCAAGATGATTACTAGCCCACCAAGCGCGGCTGTTGCATGGGTATTAAAAAAATATGCTATCCATCAAGAAATAAATGAAAAAGAGATTACATTAGAATATGATAACCATCTGATAGAGGGAGAGTTTAAGGAGAAAATAGTTGCTATGTATAATGAAGCGAGTTTTTTGAAGAGAATTCATATTTATCCTGGCAACGAACACTTATTTATGCCACAAAATCAAAATACAGTACCCTATCATATTTGTTATAGTAAAGGAAAGAAAAAGATACAATTATACCTTTATATTGAAGAAAAACATATAACTGTTGTTAAACAAACGAAGAAGAAAGTAATTGCCTATCATTTGGATAATGAAAAGTTGTATACTGAGTATGAAGAAAACCGATTATACTTAAATAGTAAAATACAATAAAGGGAATAATTTTTGTTGTCATAATCCTTGTTTTATTTTTTCCATAAAGGGTAAATGGAAAAGTAATAAGGAAGGTGGCTATAAAGATGAGTAGAGAATCTGTTAAAAAAGAACAAAAGAAAAAAATAGAACAAGATCCTCATGTTGATCCATTACCACTTGAAGATATTGAACTAGAAGTAAAAGAGGAAAAAGTAGGCAAGAAACAAAAAAATCAATCGAGTTCATCATCGAAGAACAAACATGATTATAGTAGTAACTAAATAGATGTTAACACAAGGTTTCTCACATTATTTTGAGAAGCCTTTTTTAAATGCTGAGATTCTTCATTATTTCATTAGTGAACATCAGCAAACAGAAGAAGTAACGATATTGAAAAGAGGTCCCATTTTTATTTAGCGGGATTTTTTCTTATTGAACAGAATATATGTTGTATTACCTTTTAAAAAAAGGAGTGATAGATAGTGACAATATTAAATATAGAAGAAAGAATGAAGGCGTTACACATACAAGGATTAACAATAACAACGATTAAAAATAAGAAGATCTTTCAAAGTGAACAATATAGAGTGCGTAATAAACAAGACCAACTTCCTGTTATGGAAATACGATGTTTAATGTCTGCTCTATAAGTAAATTGCTCACTACAGTCTTAACTTGCAAACTAATAGATGAACAGCACCTCCAACTAGATACACCAGTAAATGAATTGCTTACAAGATGGACAATACCCTCTAATACACTCTCACCCAGCCTCACCCTTAGACAATTATTAAGTCACCAATCAGGTATCATTGATCCGCCAAATAGTTTTTTACCCTATCAAAAACGTTGGGGTTACCCTACAGTAGAACAACTTTTTCTTGGGAAAACTGAATATTGTCGAGAGCCTATTATCAGACAAGAGAATCAGGTGGGGAGATTTCATTATGCAGATGCTCATTTTTGTTTGATAGAGAAGTTAATAGAGGGAGTCACAGGTAAATCTTTCCCGATATTAATGGAAGAGAAGATATTGCAGCCACTGGGTATGACGTGTAGTACTATGAGATTACTTATGCGAAAAATATTTCTCAAGGACATGATAGGAACGGAGCAACAGTGAAAGAGAAATACCCGCATGATCCTTATCCAGCTGCTTCAGGGTTATGGTCAACATCTCAAGACATTAGTATGCTGGTGATTGAACTCATGGATGCAATCGTAGGGGATAGTAAGCTCGGCCTTTCACCCCTAACTATAAATGAAATGTTTACATCACAGGGTGAGTGTAAATGGTTAGGACTTGGCTGCTTTTTAGGAAGTACATCCAATGGATTTGAATTGAGTTCCCTTGGTTGGGGAATAGGCTTTCAAAGTTTGCTTGCTCTATACCCGAAAAAGAAGGAAGGGATCATAATTTTGACGAATACTGAGCTTGGCGTTCATCAAAGGGATGGGCTCATCGGTGAAATTTATCGGGCATTTATAGAGAAAAAGTAAGAGGATTAATAAAGAACGCACCCAAAATACAAAAAATAAATTGATGGTATATTTTTCATATGTTACAATATATTGGTTGTGAAAGGAGAGAAACGAGATGAAAAGTAAACAAATTAAACAACTTTCTCTCGCATCATTGCGAGACAACTGGGGTAAGGGTGTATTGCTCTCATTCTTATATTTTCTGATTACGTTCATCCCCCAATTTATTATGGGAATACTATTAATTCCTTATCCTGAATGGGAGTATGCTACAGGATATAATTTAATCAGTATTGCGATTAGTTTAATCTTAATTCCATTTGGTGTAAGTCTTGCATTGTCGTACATTACATTAATCAGAGGCTCTAAGCTTCCAGTGGAGGAATTATTCACAGGCTTTAAGTATATGAGTTTCTTAAGAGCGTTGGGGTTAATGATTTTACAAAGCATTTATACTTTCTTATGGTCCTTATTATTGATTATCCCAGGCATCATTAAATCGTTTTCCTATTCCCAAGCGATGTACATCTTACGCGATCGCCCAGAATTATCTGTGAACAAAGCGATAACTGAAAGTCGAAAAATGATGAAAGGTCATAAGTGGAGATATTTTTGTTTGAATTTAAGCTTCATCGGTTGGGCTTTTCTATGTATCTTAACGCTTGGAATTGGATATCTTTGGCTCGGCCCATACTTTTTAACAGCGCATGCACACTTTTATGAAGATTTAAGAGATCGAGAAGTTGCTGTGAAAGAAGCAATTATATAATTTGTAGAAGACCATCATCTCATAAAGATGTTGGTCTTTTTAACTTTTATCTAATTTACTATATATACATGAGGTTTTCTTCTTATATCAGTAGGGAACACTTTTAATCTGGATACAGCAAGTATCTAGCTTTCTTTTTTTTGTGCAGAAGATGCTTTATAATGAATGAAGCCAATGATGAACAATTAAGACAGGTATTTAGTATAATGGCTTCTTTTACCTGTTTCTATTATTAATGGATAGACATGAGCAATGAAGAAGGAGTTGATCTTAGTGATCAAACAATCAATCCTACCAGCTATTCGTAATATGAAGGATTTCGAGAAAGTCATTTCATCACAATATGAGTATATGATTTTACTGGATTCTCACATTACGCAAATAAAAAGTGTTGTAGCAACAGCTAAAAAGCATAATAAAAAAATCCTTATTCATATGGATATGATTGATGGATTAAAAAATGATGAAAGTGGCACTTTATTCGTTTGCCAAGAAATAAAACCAGCTGGGATTATTTCAACAAAAAGACAAGCGATTATTACAGCTAAGAAAAAAGGGGTGCTAGCCATTCAAAGGCTTTTCTCGATTGATACCCTCGCGTTAGAGAATGGACTAGAGTTATTGAAGAATACGAAGCCTGATTATATTGAAGTATTGCCCGGTATTATTCCTGAAATCATTCGTGAAGTTCATAAGAAAACGGATATAAAAATAATTGCTGGTGGCTTGGTGAGGGAGAAATCAGAGATTGAATCAGCCCTTAAGTCCGGTGCTATTTCTGTTTCAACATCTAACAGAGATTTATGGGAACTATAATTAACTGCGATCTTTTTCTACTTGCAACAGGTTGGTAGAAAAAGATGGCTTTTTTTATTGTCTCAAAAAAGTTGCATTTTCTATTCGCTGAAGAAATATAATGACTTGAAAGGGTTCTCATCTTTTAGTCAAATTTATTTCTCTACACACTGTATCTCATCTTTTCTGATACTTTTTGTAGTGTTCCCACATCGATTCAAAGGCTGTGAAAAGTGGTAAAACGATCTTACTTGTTGCTACTAACTGCTCGGTCTGGTGATTTTTCTTTACATGTCTCTTATCTTATTCTTCTAAAAAATTTAATTATTTATTTGCAATCGTTTTCATTTTATTATAATATTGTTCGTACAAGTTAATTTATTTTGTCGGAGATATAGAGAGGCATGCGAAATAACGTTTGGTCGTTATTTTCTTTCGCATGCCTCTTTTTGTTTTCTCTTGAAAGGCTAATGTAAAAAAAGTAGTTTGATAGTCTATTAAATGATTAGGAGGATTACTAAATGTCTGATATTTTTATAGGAGAGCTAATTGGCACTTTCATATTAGTCGTATTCGGTGTGGGTGCTGGGGCAAATTTGAATTTAAACAAGACATTTGCTAATGGTGGTGGCTGGATTGTCACTTCATTTGCATGGGGATTTGCCGTCGCGTTTGGTGTCTACGTTTCAGATTTCTTTGGTGCGGGTGGTCATCTCAATCCAGCGGTGACACTGGCGGCCGCTTTAGCCGGTAGTATTGAGTGGGGTGCTGTTGCTTATTATGTATCAGCTCAAATGATTGGGGCATTTATTGGTGCAGCGTTTGTTATTCTATACTTTTATCCACACTGGAAAGCTACAAGTGATCAAGGCACGAAACTTGGCGTTTTCTCAACAAGCCCAGCGATTAAAAATACGCCATTTAACTTTATCAGTGAAGTACTCGGGACATTTATTTTAGTCTTTGGTTTGAATGCCATTGGGTTAAATTCATTTGCTGAGGGACTAAATCCTCTCATTGTTGGATTCTTTATTGCCGCAATTGGTATGAGTCTCGGCGGAACAACAGGTTATGCGATAAACCCAGCTCGTGATTTAGGCCCGCGTCTTGCCCATGCCTTACTACCGATCCCAGGTAAAGGATCTTCAGACTGGGGCTATGCTTGGATTCCAGTTGTAGGTCCATTAGTGGGGGCTGTTCTTGCCACATTCGTATTTCAATCTTTATTCTAAAAAATAGGGGGATGCCGAAATGACAAAAAAATATATCTTATCACTAGATCAAGGAACAACAAGTTCAAGAGCGATACTTTTTAATAAAGAAGGTCATATTGTTGGTGAATATCAACGCGAGTTTAAACAGCATTTTCCAAAGCCAGGCTGGGTTGAACATGATGCGATGGAAATATATGCGTCCATCCTATCTGTGATGGCTGGTGTGATTAGTGAAAACAATGTACAGGGGAGCGAGATTGCCTCTATTGGCATCACTAATCAACGGGAAACCACTGTCGTCTGGGATAAAAATACGGGATTGCCAATTTATCATGCGATTGTTTGGCAATCTAGACAGACGAGTGAAATCTGTAACGAATTAAAGGAAAAAGGGTTAAATGATACTTTTCGTTCGAAAACGGGCTTATTAATTGATGCATACTTTTCAGGTACAAAAGTAAAGTGGATATTAGACAATGTTGAAGGAGCACGTGAGAAAGCAGAAAATGGCGAATTGCTTTTCGGAACGATTGATACATGGATTATTTGGAAGTTATCTAACGGTCAAGCACATGTGACAGATTATACGAATGCATCAAGAACATTAATGTATAATATTTATGACTTAAGGTGGGATGACGAATTATTGGATATTCTTACAGTACCTAAGTCTATGCTGCCTGAGGTGAAATCAAGTTCTGAAGTGTATGTGGAAACAGCGAAAGAGATTTTTGGCGACATCACGATTCCTATTTCCGGTATTGCTGGTGACCAACAAGCTGCTTTATTCGGCCAGGCGTGTTTTGAAAAAGGCATGGCAAAAAATACGTACGGCACAGGGTGCTTTATGCTCATGAATACAGGGGAAAATCCAGTACAATCAGAAAATGGTTTACTCACAACTATTGCATGGGGACTGGATGGTAAGGTAGAATATGCATTAGAGGGTAGTATTTTTGTTGCCGGCTCGGCTATTCAATGGTTAAGAGATGGTATGAGAATGATTAAGACTGCCCCGGAAAGTGAAGACTACGCAACGCGCGTCGAATCAACTGATGGTGTTTATCTTGTACCTGCATTTGTTGGACTTGGGACACCATATTGGGAGAGTGATATTCGAGGAGCTGCTTTTGGCATGACGCGTGGAACGACGAAGGAACATTTTATTCGTGCCACATTAGAGAGCCTCGCGTATCAAACAAAAGATGTGTTAACAGCAATGGAAAGTGATTCAGGTATTGAGCTGAAGAAACTACGTGTCGATGGTGGCGCTGTGAAAAACAATTTCTTAATGCAATTCCAAAGTGATATACTAGACACTATTGTTGAACGCTCAGAAATTAATGAAACAACGGCTTTAGGAGCTGCGTATTTAGCCGGCTTAGCTGTTGATTTCTGGACAAAAGAAGAAATTATCAATAACTGGAAAATTGGAGATTCCTTTGAAAACCAAATGGAATCAAACAAGCGTGATGAATTATATAACGGTTGGAAGAAAGCAATTAAAGCAACAATCGCCTTTCAATAAAACAAGTTAATATAAAATGTTGGAGAATGAGAGACCGCAAATCACCCCTGTACATAAGGGCTATTTGCGGTCTTTTCTTTTATCCAAGGAAGGATGGACAGAAGATGAATAGAAACGCAAACTTAAACGAACTGAAGAACAAAAAATTTGATTTACTTGTACTCGGAGGTGGGATTACTGGAGCTGGAATTGCTCTTGATGCCCAGTCACGTGGCTTAGATACAGGACTAATTGATATGCAGGATTTTGCTGCTGGCACAAGTAGTCGCTC
Source organism: Cytobacillus sp. FSL K6-0265 (assembly GCF_038003465.1). NCBI lineage: Bacteria > Bacillati > Bacillota > Bacilli > Caryophanales > Bacillaceae > Cytobacillus > Cytobacillus sp. FSL K6-0265. The sequence continues at coordinate 849,591 of NZ_JBBOPE010000001.1, forward strand.
GACAAAACTTGTTCATGGTGGGCTACGTTATTTAAAACAAATGCAAATAGGTGTTGTGGCAGAGGTCGGTAAAGAAAGAGCCATCGTTTATGAAAATGCACCCCATGTTACCAATCCTGAATGGATGTTGCTTCCGTTAATTAAAGGAGGTACATTTGGACCGTTTACTACTGGTATTGGATTAAGAGTTTACGACTTTCTTGCAGGTGTTAAGAAAAGTGAAAGACGGAAGATGCTATCTAAAGAAGAGGCAATGAAAAAAGAGCCATTACTTGTAAAAGACACCCTGAAAGGTGCAGGTTACTATGTAGAATATAAAACGGATGATGCCCGTCTTACACTTGAAGTCGCTAAAAAAGCAGATGAACTCGGTGCAACCTTAGCAAACTATGTCAAAGCAGACGACTTTATTTATGAAAATGGCAAAGTCATTGGTGTGAAGGCAGTCGACGTATTATCTGGCGAAGCTTTCCCTATTTATGCGAAAGAAGTTGTCAATGCTACAGGTATCTGGGTAGATGGGCTAAGGAAAAAAGATGGCTCTCTAAGCGGTAAGAAATTATTTCATACAAAGGGTGTCCACTTAGTATTCGACCAACAAGACTTTCCGTTACAAAACGCTGTTTACTTTGACACACCAGATAAAAGAATGGTATTTGCCATTCCACGTAATGGGAAAACATATTTAGGCACAACAGATACTAAATACGAGGGAGACCTCGTAAATCCAGAAATGACAGAAGAAGACCGAGACTATCTACTAAAAACAGTAGAACTTGTTTTCCCAACATTATCACTGTCTAAAGACCAGATCGAATCACATTGGGCGGGTGTTCGTCCACTCATCTACGAAGAAGGAAAAAAAGAATCCGAAATCTCACGTAAAGATGAAATATTCTATTCGGATACTGGACTCATCACCATTGCAGGTGGCAAACTAACAGGCTACCGCAAAATGGCTGAGAAAACAGTTGATGTTGTCGCAGAGAGATTAGGAAACAACCAATCATGTCAAACAGATCACATCATTTTATCAGGCGGTGAAGTAGGTGGTTCTAATGGCTATCAGTCTTTCGTGGAAGAACAAATAAAGAATGGTAAAGCAATCGGCTTTACAGAACAAGAAGCAAAGCGCATAGTCGAACGCTATGGCTCTAATGTCAAACAAGTATTCGAAATCGCTAAAAAAGCTAAGGGCGAGCATGATAAAGTCAATCTATCCCTTGAAGCCTATGCTACATTAATCTATAGCCTTGAAGAAGAAATGACTGAAACCCCAACCGATTACTTTATGCGACGCACAAGCGCCATACTGTTTAATAAACAATGGGCAATGAAATATAGTGAAGCAGTTGTGACATTTATGAGTGATTATTTTGCTTGGGATGAACAAATGACTGAGAAAATGAGAGCAGAGTTGCAAGAGGAAATGAATAAGGCATGATTCTAATTAGTAGAAGTACGTATGGATTAAAGAGCTGTGCGTGCTTCTTTTTTAGGAAAGAACTTAAAGAGCTTTCCCGACTTTGTATATGCAAACTGTTTTACTCGATTCAAAGTCCCTGGGCTCGTTGTTAAAAATCAGTAGAATAATAGCGTCATCGTAAAAGAAGGAATCGATGCTGAAAATCTGGTGAGCAAAAAAATGAGCGAGTCAAAAGCCGGAATCGATGCTTAAAAACCGGTGAGCAAGAAAATGAGCGAGTCAAAAGTCGAAACCGATGCTAAAAAACCGGTGAGCCAGGAAATGAGCGAGTCAAAAGTCGGAATGGATGCAAAAAAACCGATGAGCCAGAAAATAAGCGTAGGAAAAGTCGGAACCGATGCTAAAAAACCGATGAGCCAGAAAATGAGCGAATCAAAAGTCGGAATCAATGCTAAAAAACCGGTGAGCAAGAAAATAAGCAAGGCAAAAGAGGGAATCGATGCTGAAAATCCGGTGAGCCAGAAAATGAGCGAGGCAAAAATGGGACTCGATGCAAAAAAAACGGTGAGCCAGAAAATGAGCGTATCAAAAGAGGGAATCGATGCTAAAAATCCGGTGAGCCAGAAAATGAGCGAGTCAAAAGTCAGAACCGATGCTAAAAAAACAATAAGCCAGAAAATAAGCGAGTCAAAAGTCAGAACCGATGCAAAAAAACCAATGAGCCAGAAAATAAGCGAGTCAAAAGTCAGAACCGATGCAAAAAAACCAATGAGCCAGAAAATAAGCGAGTCAAAAGTCAGAACCGATGCTAAAAAACCGATGAGCCAGAAAATGAGCGAGTCAAAAGTGGGAATCGATGCAAAAAAACCGATGAGCAAGAAAATGAGCGTATCAAAAGTCAGAACCGATGCTAAAAAACCAATGAGCCAAGTCAAGTCCTTAATATTGTGTAAAATTCTAAACCACTGTTTTCAACTATTAATTAGTGATATGATTTATCCCCTTACATTTTTTGAGGGAATCTTCCATGGTTCTATTCCTTCATAGCCAGGGTGGGATGTCAAAGGCTCCTCACTTTGACAGTCCACCCTGGCTATGAAACCATCTATAATGGAAGTTTCACTCAAATGTAGAGGCTATTTGCATAAGGATTTTCTCTTTTGGTAAACCGTTTGTTGATAATGAAGTAAGACAGCTCCCACTAAACGAAAAGCGGACTGAGTGTTAGGAAAAATCCGTATGACTCTTTCCCTTCTACGAACTTCTTGATTTAACCGTTCTAATGAATTCGTACTTCTTATATGAGGCCAAAGAGCTTGTGAATGTCCCATATATTGAATGGTATCTTCAAAGCCTTCATCAAGGATTTTTAAGGCGTTTGTGAATTTAGGATTTTCACCGAATTGGTTCATAAGTTCCTCTTTGAAATTCCTCATATCCTCTATAGTTACCGCTTCAAAAATCCGCTTGACCATCGTCCTAATTTCACCAGAATCTTTCTTTGGGAGTTTCTCGATAATATTACGTTTAAAATGTACATTACATCTCTGCCAGCTAGTGCCGATAAACTCCCGTAGAATTGCTTTTTGAAGACCTTGATGAGCGTCTGAAATAACGAGCTTTGGAGACTGAAGTCCACGGGATTTAAGCTGTTGAAAAAATCGACTCCAGCTATCATAGTTCTCAACATGATCAACTTGAAGGCCAAGAATCTCACGAGTGTTTTTATCAGTCAGGGCGGTCGCAATATAAATCGCTTTGGAGACAACTCGATGGTGCTCGCGCACCTTAATATACATAGCGTCCACAAAGATAAAAGGATAGTAGGAGACATTAAGTGGTCTCTTGGCCCAGTCGTTAACGATAGGATCTAGCTTTTGAGTAAGAGAGGAAACAAAAGACTTTGAAACGTTCTCCCCACAAAGCTGTTCCACAATATGTGTAACCTTACGAGTAGATATACCATTAATCACCATTTCGACCATTGAGATAACGAAGGCTTGATCACATCGTGCATATTTTTCAAAAACGGAAGTTGAAAATTCACCATTTCTAGTGCGTGGTACTTTAAGTTTTAGCTTCCCAATACTCATCGTAAAATCACGTTCGTAGTAGCCATTACGATAATCTAAACGGTCAGTCGTGCGTTCGTAACCAGCAGCTTGTATATATTGATCTCTTTCTTTTTCCATGTATTCATTTAATACAAGGACAATAGCAGATCTAACCACAGTATCAATATTTGAGTTTATAACGGCTTCTTTTAAAACATCCAAATCTAGGTTAAACTGTATTTGAGTCATTCTTATTCCTCTTTCATTGTTTATCGTCGTTGAAAACAGTGTTGACAAGAAGGAATAAAATGACTCTTCTTTTTACACAATTATATGGACTTAATCATGAGCCAGAAAATAAGCGAGTCAAAAGTCGGAATGGATGCAAAAAAACCGATGAGTCAGAAAATAAGCGTAGCAAAAGTCGGAACCGATGCAAAAAAACCGATGAGCCAGAAAATGAGCGTATCAAAAGTCGGAATCAATGCTAAAAAACCGGTGAGCAAGAAAATAAGCAAGGCAAAAGAGGGACTCGATGCTGAAAATCCGGTGAGCCATAAAATAAGCGTAGGAAAAGTCGGAACCGATGCTAAAAAACCGATGAGTAAGAAAATAAGCGAGTCAAAAGTGGGACTCGATGCTAAAAAACCGGTGAGCCAGAAAATGAGCGTATCAAAAGCCGGAATCGATGCTGAAAATCCGATGAACCAGAAAATAAGCGTATCAAAAGCCGGACTCGATGCTAAAAAACCGATGAGCAAGAAAATAAGGACCGCAAAGCTGACACTGTTGTCATCGCATGCTCTTTCTTAGAAAAAACCGAATCTAGAAATAGAGGCACTTAAATTTTGAAGCGCAAAATGACTGAGATAGAATCCCGTGTCTTTGTACTTTCAGAAAAGCTCTTTACAAAATTATGTTCTATGTGCTATATCTTCCTCAAATAAAAGTTTAGTTAATCACATGACAAAAAAGGGGCTTGGAATAAAATAATTTCCAAACCCCTTTCGATTAATCCATAATTGCTACTAAACGTCCTGTCACTTCATGACGTTCTAAACGAGCTAATCCTTCACCAATTTCATCAAATGTGATTTCAGAAATGGCTGGATTGATATCGCCTGAAGCCATTAATTTATATACTTCTGCAATATCGTATTTATCTCCACCAACACTTCCAAGTAGGCTGGCTGCTTTTAAAATAAGTGGATCAGTATTAATAGTCGATTCTAGTTTCCCCATACCTACTAATACTACTTTACCACCGGGTGCCACAACATCGATTGCGCCAGCTGTTGTTGTGCCAAAGCCTGCATAATCGACAACTAAATCTGGTGCAATATCGGCTAATTCTTTAATATCTTCAAAGACATCTTTTACACCAATTTCTTTAGCTAATTCACGTGCTTTAGGGCTTACATCTACTGCATACGTTTCAATGCCAGCAACAACAGCTGCGCGAGCAGCAATTTGGCCCAATCCGCCGATACCAATTACTGCAACTTTCATTCCTGGTTTAGCTTCACCACGTTTGAACATTGCGTGATAAGAAGTCATTCCTGCATCGGTGCCAGCTGCAGCTTGTGCATAAGTCACACCATCAGGAATGGGAACAAGGTCAACTGCAGGTGCAGATACTTTATTTGAATAGCCTCCATCATAACCATATCCAGGTCCCATACCAACTAAGCTAATAGGACAAACACCCACACGATCTCCTACTTTGAAATCGGTTACACCTTCACCGACTTCAGTAATTATACCTGCTACTTCATGTCCCATAATGATTGGTTTTTTCTCAATAATATCCATCCATTTTGGATCATTCAGAGCGCCTACATCAGAATGACAAAGTCCAGCTGCCTTTACATCGATAATCACACGACCCTCAGTTGCTACTGGATCTGGTTTTTCTACTAATTTTAATGGTACATTGGTTGCTGTAAATTCCCAGCCTTTCATATTAACCCCTTCTTTCTATAAGTTTTACCATGGTTCTCACCTAGGATTCGCCAATTAAATTGAAATTATAATTGTACATTGTCGACAATATAAATTATAACGCTATTTATGTAATCTGTATACTGTATCAAAAATAGTAATATATTACTGGCTTTCCTCTATACTTACTTTTTCTATAATAAATAAAAGCTTGACTTCAATACAAATGATATACTTTTAAAAATATTCTTACTATTTATTGACCGTTGTGTATATTTGTCTTACAATAATACAAAATGAGGAGGGATGTTTTATGCAATCGAATACAAAACGAAAAGAAGAGCCCCTTTTTATAAAAGTTCATGAAAAAGACAATGTAGCAATTGTTGTTAATGCTGGTGGGTTAAAAGAAGGTACAACTTTTTCTAGCGGGCTTGTTCTTACTAGTAGAGTACCAGAAGGACATAAGGTAGCACTTAAAGATATAGCTGAAAAGGGTGAGATTATCCGTTATGGTGAGGTGATAGGGACAGCTCTGAAACCTATTAAGAAAGGAAGTTGGGTAGAAGAGTCGATGGTTGAGCTTCCAGTACCACCAGATTTACATAAGCTAGATATAGCGAATCGTGTGCCTGATTCCCTTCCACCATTAGAGGGCTATACATTCCGAGGGTTTCGCAATCCTGATGGAAGCGTAGGAATAAAGAATATTTTGGGAATATCAACAAGCGTGCAATGTGTTGTAGGTGTACTTGATTTTGCTGTGAGGAGAATAAAAAAAGAATTACTACCAAACTATCCAAATGTAGATGATGTTGTAGCTATTAATCATCAGTATGGATGTGGAGTAGCCATCCAAGCGCCTGAGGCGGTAATCCCGATAAGGACATTGCAGAATTTAGCTAAACATCCGAACTTTGGGGGAGAAGCTTTAATTATCGGTCTCGGTTGTGAGAAGTTATCTCCATTAATGCTCACACCTGATGGTAAAGATCGAGACATATTGTCATTACAAGAGCAAGCAGGTTTCTCAGATATGGTAGCAAGCATTATGAAAATGGCCGAAGAAAAGTTAGAGAAATTAAACCTTCGCAAAAGAGAAATTTGCTCAGTAAGCGATTTAGTGGTCGGCTTACAATGTGGGGGAAGTGATGCTTTTTCAGGTGTTACAGCAAATCCTGCTGTTGGTTATGCCGCTGACCTTTTAGTAAGAGCTGGTGCGACCGTCATGTTTTCTGAAGTAACTGAAGTAAGGGATGCAGTTCATCTTCTGACACCTCGTTGCGAAACGGAAGAGATTGGAAACACTTTAATTAAGGAAATGCAATGGTATGATGAGTATCTTCAAAAAGGTAAAGCAGATCGAAGTGCGAACCCATCTCCTGGCAATAAAAAAGGAGGTCTTTCTAATATTGTTGAGAAATCATTGGGTTCAATTGTGAAATCGGGTAGTAGTGCTATTTCTGGTGTACTTGCACCAGGAGAAAAGGCAATACAGAAAGGCCTCCTTTATGCGGCCACACCGGCAAGTGATTTCGTATGCGGTACATTACAGTTAGCTTCTGGCATGCATCTGCAAGTGTTTACAACTGGTAGAGGTACACCGTATGGTTTGGCAATGGCACCCGTTATCAAAGTATCCACAAGAAATACACTAGCAGAACAGTGGAATGATTTAATTGATGTAAATGCAGGTACGATTGCCACAGGTGAAGCAACAATTGAAGATGTAGGATGGGAAATATTCCACCACATTATTGAAGTAGCAAGTGGAGAAAGAAAGACATGGGCAGATCAATGGGGGCTTCATAATGATTTAGCTCTATTTAATCCTGCGCCGATTACCTAAGCAGATAAAAAAAGCGAACCCAGTACCGTTTACATACGGTTTGGGTTCGTTTTTTATTCTAATACTTTTCTTTCAACAAACTTTAAATGATTGTACATTGCTTGAAAGGCAGCTTGAGGCTTTTTTTCCTTGAGTGCTTCATAAATGGCTTTATGATGTTTGATTGTTTTTTCTTTTTCACGATATTTGATTTGTGCATTGATTTTTACATGTGAGATTAAGAGCGAATCAATCATTCCTTGTAAGACAGGATTATTTACACTAAGGGCTATGATTCGATGAAACATAAGGTCATGTTCACCGTATTCGTTGTCGACTGAATTTTCCATTTGGATAATTGTATCATTCAATGCTTCAAGTGTTTCAGCAGTCATTTTCTCTGCTGCATATGTGACAAGGCCTAGTTCTAAAGAGGTGCGTGCTTCAACGATTGCTTCAATATTGTCACTTACTAGGGAAAGCATAGTAGAAAATGGTTTATTACTAATGCTCTCTGTAAAGTAAGTACCATCTCTCGTTTTTCTTTTTACAATACCAAGAGATTCTAGAGAAGTCATCGCCTCTCTCATGACGGGACGACTGACACCTAGAAGTTCCATTAATTCCATTTCCGGAGGTAGTTTATCACCGGGTTTAAGTTTATTTGAAATTAATAAATCAATGATTTGTTCCTCTACTTGCTGAGCCAATGTTTTTCGTACGACTTGGCTACTAATTAAATCAAGTGCATCTTTCTTCACAATTGTCCACCATCCAAATTACAGTAGTTTAATTAATCTAATTGTAATACAAATAGAATTAAAAGAATAGCAAGCCCTTCAGAAAAATAAATAAAATTTTCAAAAAATATATTGTCAGTTAATTTAATTTGTCTTACAATTATACATAACAAATTGAAAAGGGAGGAATGAAACATGCATTCATCTAGAAAAGCACCTACAGGTATTCTCGGATTCCCTGTAGCTCCATTTGATGAAAATGGAAAGTTAGACGAAAAAGCGTTAGCAGTTAATATTCGATTTTTGCTCGAAGAAGGATTAGAGGCAATCTTTATCGCATGTGGATCAGGAGAGTTCCAATCATTAAGTAAAGAGGAATATGAAATCATGATTGATGTTGCCATCCAAGAAACCGGTGGTAAGGTACCTGTTTATACAGGTGTAGGTGGAAATATTCAGGATGCTCTTTCATATGCACGCATATCAGAGAATAAAAAAGCAGATGGCTTTCTTGTATTACCTCCCTATTTAGCAGAAGGTGAACAAGAGGGGTTATATGATTATCTGTATCAAGTAATCTCAGAAACTTCACTAAATGCTATTGTTTATCAAAGAAATAACGCGATTTTACAACTTAGCACATTAGAGAAATTACTAGATTTAGAGCAACTTGTTGGGCTAAAAGATGGTGTAGGGAATATGGAACTGAATATTTGTCTAACCAATCGCTTTGGTAACCGTTTAAGTTGGCTCAATGGCATGCCTATGGCAGAAGTGACAATGCCGGCTTACATCCCGTTAGGGTTTGATTCATATTCTTCCGCGATTTCAAATTATATCCCTCATATTTCAAGACAGTTTTACCATGCTTTGTTGCAAGGGAACAGCGAAATGGTACATGAAATATACAAAGATATTATTCTACCAATAAATGAAATTCGTAAGCAGCGCAAGGGCTACGCAGTCTCGTTAATTAAAGCAGGCATGGAACTGACAGGGCTACCTGTGAAAAACAGGGTACGTGCACCATTCACATCCGTAGAACCTGAACATTACAAACAATTAGAAAGTATTTTGCAGTTGGCTAAAGAGAAGTATCCGAAGAAACAAAAGATGGTAAGGGGGTAAGCAAATGAGTACAGTTACAACTGCGAACTACTTGAATTATATTAATGGAGAATGGGTAGAGTCCACTTCAAATGAGACAATTGAAAGTATAAATCCAGCTGCACCAGAAGAAATCGTTGGTCATATCCAATTGTCAACAAAAGAGGATCTAGATAAAGCGGTGGAGGCAGCGAAAAATGCTCAGAAGACATGGAGAGGTTTAAGTGGCTCAGAGCGAGGCGAAATACTTTATAAAGTAGCAGCCATAATGGAGGAACGGTTAGAAGAAATTGCTGAATGTGCGACAAGGGAAATGGGAAAAACGCTGGCTGAGACGAAGGGTGAAACGAAACGAGGCATAGCGATTTTAAAATATTATGCCGGAGAAGGAATGAGGAAAGTAGGGGATGTCATTCCATCTACTGATAATGAAGCGCTGATGTTTACTACAAGGGTACCTCTAGGAGTTGTGGGGGTTATCACTCCGTGGAATTTTCCAGTTGCTATTCCAATTTGGAAGGTGGCACCAGCTTTGATTTATGGCAATACAGTGGTTATAAAGCCAGCCAGTGAAAGCGCTGTTACATTTGCGAAAATTGCCAAATGCTTTGCAGACGCTGGATTACCTAAGGGTGTTCTGAATATGGTAACAGGATCAGGGACGATTGTTGGTGGAGGTATAGCCGCACACCCAGAAATTAAAGGGATTACATTTACTGGTTCAAATGCAGTTGGTAAATCAATCGCTCATGAGGCGATGAAACGTGGAGCGAAGTACCAGCTTGAGATGGGAGGGAAAAATCCGGTAATTGTCGCTGGAGACGCTGATATAGAGTTAGCGGTGGACGCTGTTATTAAAGGTGCATTTCTTTCTACTGGACAAAAGTGTACAGCAACGAGCCGCGTGATTGTTGAAGAAACAATATATGATAGATTCATAAAAAAGCTTATTGCCGAAACAAAGAAAATTACCATTGGAGCAGGTATTCATGCAGATAGTTGGATGGGGCCGTGTGCAAGTGAAACACAATATAAGAGTGTATTACAAGCCATTCAAACAGGGATCAATGAAGGTGCAAAGCTCATTTTAGGTGGCAAACCGTATGAGGACAAGGTAAATAATGGTTACTTTATCGAACCAACTATCTTTGAAGTAGCGGATCAGAATATAGCAATTGCTAGAGAAGAGATCTTTGGACCAGTTATTGCCCTTATGAAAGTTTCTTCTATGGAAAGAGCAATTGATTTAGCTAATGATTCAGCCTATGGCTTAAGTGCGTCGATTTTTACGGGAAATATTACAAGAATGCTGAAATTTGTGCAAGAGATGGAAGCGGGATTGATTCGAGTAAACGCTGAGAGTGCTGGAGTTGAATTACAAGCACCATTCGGTGGCATGAAAGAATCTAGTTCACATTCACGGGAGCAAGGAGAAGCAGCAAAAGAATTCTTCACATCTATTAAGACCGTTTTTGTGAAAGGGTAACATCAGGATGAGTGGGCAGTGTAGTCTACTCATCATTTTAAAAAACAGTAGATTGTTTACGCTTACATTCAATAAAATAAAAGAGGGTGATTACCATGGCAGTCCTTAAATCGGAAAGACAAATAACACCAGCAACAGGAAAGAAAACAAAGGCGAGATGGTTAATTGTTTTAATGATCTTTATTGTCACAGTTATCAACTATGCTGATCGTGCTACTTTATCCATTGCCGGTCCAGCGTTATCAAGTGATTTAGGTATCAATTCTGTTATGATGGGGTATTTATTTTCTGCCTTTGCATGGTCTTATGTATTAGGGCAAATTCCTGGTGGATGGTTGCTTGATAAATTTGGCTCTAAGCGTGTTTATTTTTGGAGTATTTTCCTATGGTCTTTGTTTACTTTTGTACAAGGATTAATAGGTTCATTCCAATCAGTCACAACAGTTGTCATTATTTTATTTGCTTTAAGATTTTTTGTAGGGTTGGCTGAATCACCATCTTTCCCTGCGAATAGTCGGATTGTAGCTGCATGGTTTCCTAGTGCGGAAAGAGGGACAGCGGCAGCGATCTTCAATTCAGGTCAATACTTTGCTACCGTTCTATTCGCACCTATCATGGGGTATATCACCTTCACTTTTGGTTGGGAATATGTCTTCTTTTTCATGGGGGCCATTGGAATCATTGTTGCCTTTGTTTGGTTAAAAACGATATATAATCCGAAAGATCACCCTAAGATTAATCAGGCAGAGTTAGATTATATAAAAGAAGGTGGCGCATTAGTAGATATGGATAATGTGGCCAGTCAAGAGGAGAAAAAGCAAGGGCCAAACTGGCAATATATAAAGCAATTATTAAGCAATAAAATGCTTCTTGGTGTTTACCTAGGTCAATATTGCATAACAACATTGACATATTTCTTCTTAACATGGTTCCCAGTCTATTTAGTGGATCAAAGAGGAATGAATATATTAGAGGCAGGTTTAGCCGCTTCATTACCTGCTATCTGTGGATTTATCGGGGGTATATTGGGAGGAACATTCTCTGATTTTTTATTGAAGAAAGGCTTCTCGATAACGGCAGCAAGGAAAATACCAATTATCACCGGTTTACTTCTCTCTATGAGCCTTGTGATTGCTAACTATGTGACAACAGAATGGATAGTTGTTTTTGTAATGTCTCTTGCCTTTTTTGGAAAAGGATTTGGGGCACTGGGATGGGCAGTGGTCGCAGATACTTCTCCGAAAGAAATGTCAGGGGTGAGCGGCGGGTTGTTTAATACCTTTGGTAACGTAGCAGGTATTACAACTCCAATCATTATCGGCTATATCGTTGGCACAACTGGATCTTTTAATATGGCATTGTTGTTTGTTGGTGCAAGTGCATTAGTCGCAATATTAAGTTATCTATTCCTTGTAGGAGAAATTAAGCGAGTAGAATTAAAGAAAGTTTAATAAGGGAGGTAGAAACGTATGGAAGCAAATATAGTAAATAAAGTGATAGCTAAAGAAGCGCCCGTTATTACAAAGGTGGAGGTCATCCCTGTTGCAGGTAGAGACAGCATGCTCTTGAACTTAAGTGGCGCTCATGCCCCTTTTTTTACTCGAAACATCTTAATTTTACATGATCATTCAGGACGAATAGGAGTAGGTGAGGTTCCTGGAGGAGAATCTATTCGGCAAACGCTAGAAGCTGCAACGGAGATAATAATGGGTAGTTCAATTGGTGCTTATCAACAAGTGCTTAAACAGGTCAATGAAGCATTTGCTAATAAGGATGCAGCAGGAAGAGGACAACAAACTTTTGATTTACGCACAACCATACATGTAGTTACAGCTATCGAATCGGCGTTTCTTGACTTACTTGGTAAATATCTGAATGTACCAGTATCCGACTTGCTAGGAGAAGGTAGGCAGCGTGACCAAGTTGAAGTATTAGGCTATTTATTCTATATTGGTGACCGACACAAAACAGATCTTCCGTATGAATCACCATCAAGCGATGACAGTCGTTGGTTTCAGTTACGCCATGAAGAAGCCGTCACACCAGAACGGGTGGTAGCCCTTGCTGAAGCTGCATACGAAAGATATGGATTTAAAGACTTTAAACTTAAAGGCGGCGTGTTTAATGGCGAAGAAGAGATGGAATCCATCATAGCCATTAAAGAACGCTTTCCTCATGCTAGAGTGACACTCGATCCTAATGGCGCTTGGTCCTTAAATGAAGCCATCGCATTATGTAAAGGAAAGAATCATATTCTAGCCTATGCAGAAGACCCATGTGGAGCTGAAAATGGCTTCTCATCTAGAGAGATTATGGCTGAGTTTCGTTTAGAAACAGGCTTACCAACGGCAACCAATATGATTGCTACAGATTGGAGACAAATGGCACATAGTATTCGCTTGCAAGCTGTTGATATTCCCCTTGCCGACCCTCATTTTTGGACGATGCAAGGCTCTGTGAGAGTCGCCCAAACATGCAAGGACTTTGGCTTAACATGGGGTTCCCATTCTAACAATCACTTTGATATATCGCTGGCGATGTTCACCCATGTCGCAGCTAGTGCACCAGGGAAAGTAACAGCTATTGATACACACTGGATTTGGCAAGAAGGTCAACATTTAACGAAAGAGCCCTTCATAATAAAAGAAGGAAAAATCGATGTACCAACAAAACCAGGCTTAGGCATTGAGATAGATAGAGAGAAACTAGCAGATGCTCATCAACTATATAAAACATACGGACTTGGCAGCAGAGACGATGCCAAAAGCATGCAATATTTAATTCCGAATTGGCAGTTCCATCCAAAGAAGCCTTGTATGGTTAGATAAGAGGTTAAATAACACCAGGATTGTGTCTTGGTGTTATTTATTTTAAAAACTTTCACTTAGCATAAGCTGATTTTCATATCTAACTAATGGAACTTGTATATAAAAGGAAACATAAAGAATAAAGTGTGAAGAAAAGTTAGGTTGAGTGTATATACATAAAAGGACCCAAGGTGCATAACAAGATTGATAGAGATAAAAAAGGAAATCGCTGAATTTTATCGTAACAAATTCAATTATTAAAAAAGGCATTAGCTGAAGTGACTTCAACTAATGCCTTTTTTATTCGTATGATCAAGAATGATCTGATAGATTCTTTGACTATATTCAATAGAATGATAAGTTTACAAATAGTCACTTGCGTATTTTTATAAATATTTAATTATGCTGTATATTCATATGTTTGTCAATAGTTTAGAGATAGTAAAGGTTTAAAACAAAAGGAGTTTAACTTCTAGAAGGAAAGCGAGTAAAAAAAAGAGAGAAAAAAGAAAAAATATGGTGAAATATATTTTAAATATTTTGAAAGATATGTATAATAACTAAGACAAAGGTCTTGGGAGTGAACAACATGCATAGTAATGATGTCCTAGCAAAAGTGAAAGGTAAGGATTTTATTCAATTTGGTAAAAGAGTTTTAATGATACAAATACCTTTTAAAACAATGAATACCTATATTACTGTTGATGAAAATGTCCAAAGGAAGATGGATATGAGTAAAAGGCGAGAAATTAAAGATTTTATCATACATGTATTAAAAAATAACGAACCATTTTATTTTTCCCCTTTTATTTTTTCAGCACGAAAAGCAGTAATAGAGTCAGAGGATGGTTGGATGTTAGTTCCAAAAGAGAAAATGGCTATTATAGATGGACAACATCGAAATGGCGCTATTTTAAGTGCACTTACACAGCTTCGTATGGAGAAGGAGTCAGCAGAGGAATATGGAAATGTAGAGGTTGTTAAACCAATAGATACTTATATTCATCATTTGGAGCATTTACCAATTACGATGCAAATTTATCTTGATTTGGATACGAAGAGTGAGAGGCAACTTTTTAAAGATTACAATGTAGAAAGACGTGAGGCCAATATTGGTAAGCGAGTGATGTTTGATCAAAGAGATGCTTATGCCATGTTGGCAAGGAAGGTTGCTTGTGAATTAGAGGAAGAATATGAAATTGATATCAAATCTTCAAGGATTACAAAATATAGCTCTGCATTAACGACATTAGTCGTAATAAGAAAATGTTTAATAGCATTATTTGAAGGAAGGCTAGCGAATAAAAAAGGAAACCCAAGTGACTATTGCAAGGAGGATGAAGTGTTAGCGGTTGCGAAAGCTTTTTTTCTATCTTGGAAGAAAATATTTCCAAAAGGTATGGAAAACCGCAACAAGTATATTTGTGGGCTTCCTGGCGTCCAAGTGGCACTAGCTTATTGTGTGAATCGTTTAAAACTCAAGAATGATGTTGATTATTTTACTGCGATTCAATTGTTAGACAAACTGCAATGTAACTGGAAACATCAAGATGCAATTGTCAGTCATGTTTATGACCATTCAATTCAAAAACTAAAAAATGTTTCATCTGCCAGAAATATGAAAAGGACTGCTCATAATTTGATTAACCTTATTGAGGAGGAGATGTGATGAATGCCTTTCAGGAAAAGGTAAAGGAACATAAAATAGTAGTTTA
This sequence comes from Cytobacillus sp. FSL K6-0265, assembly GCF_038003465.1. NCBI lineage: Bacteria > Bacillati > Bacillota > Bacilli > Caryophanales > Bacillaceae > Cytobacillus > Cytobacillus sp. FSL K6-0265. The sequence goes on from NZ_JBBOPE010000001.1 coordinate 864,695, forward strand.
TCCGTTATTAACGCTAATACAAATGGTCAAAGAAGAACAAATTAAATTGAGAGAAACGAGTCAAAAGTATGTGAGGAATATCCGCATGTATATTTCTGATAACATTGCATCGCAAGAAATTTACTTACCTCCCCTTGTAGCTACCACAGAACCAACTGAATTTACACATTACCTACCGAGAAAATTAGTCCTGATTGATGGTGTACATAGATTGAAAGCGTATTGTCAGCTAGAGGGTTTAGTAGATAAATATATAAATAGCGATAATAAAGAAGAAATAAAATTAGGTTATGACCTTCAAAATATGCTCAAAAAAACACAGATTCCCATACAATTATTCAATGGTTTGACATCAAGTGAAGCTTGGCAACTGTATATTGATATGAACACAAAAGGTAAGCAAGTCGCACTATCTAAGAAAATTGAATATGATTCAAGGGAGGGTTTAAATTTATTAACGAACCGTGTTGTCCATTCGGTTAACGGTCTTCAAGAAGCGGGGATTGACAAGGATAAGCTTATGGTTGTACGTCCTGCAAATGAGCATTTTCTTTCACTAACGCAATTAAGAAAAGTTGTACATATTTTCATCACTGAAAGAATAGACATCCAAAACGAGCAGTCGATTTACTTACAACTTACGCAAGATCAATATGTAGCATTGATCCGGTTGTGGTTCGATTATTTATTTGCAATGGTTCCACCTCATAAAATTGGGAATTTTCATCATTCAATGTTAGCTGATTTTCCACTCGTATTAGCCGTTGCACTATATGCAAATAAGAATTGTAAAAATAAAGATTTCTCAACTAGAATGAAGCTCATGAAAAAACGGATGGAGGCATTACAAGGTGTGGACTGGAGCAAGGGGAATCCAGTTTGGGAGACTTTTAACGGTTCAGTCAAAGGGAGAAAAAATATGTTCTTTCTTAATAAGGATGTCGCTTCTCTCCGGAAAATCATTCATTGGCTGGAAAGTCAAGGGGGTGAGGCCTAGAGATCTCTGAGTAAACAAAAAAAGCACTCAAGTTAGTCCGGGTAGACATAGGACTTGAGCGCTCCATCGTTGGGTATACCAACACTAGTTAGTATACCCTTAATTTAATCAATTGAAAATATCTAAATAAGAATTGAGGGCGATAAAATTGGAGACATGTACAAATTATATAATAAACGAAAGCACAGCTACATTAAAAGCAGAGAGAGTTCAGAATAACTATATTCATACAAAGGTGATTGAAGGAAGAAATCGGGTTTTTAACGTAGCGAAACCGCCTATTGCAATCGTAAAAGAGAGCTTAAAAGAATATGGCATGACCTATCAAGGTGCCTTACAAGCAGCAAAGTACAAGCTAGATAAAAAAAGTACACCACCTTTTCGTATTTGCGGTGCCACGGATATGTATTGGTTCTACTTTTCTTCACAAAAAAATCTTGAGAATACATTTGTTTCCTTAGCTCATATTCTTGATATTCAGCCAGATAACAAAAAACAGACAAAAATTATCTTAACAAGCGGCTATTATTTCTACCATCCTATTAGTTATAAGGTAGCAAATGGAAGAAAGAATCAAGCAATTCTTCTGCGCGGGCGTATTGAAGATTCAATTAAGAAGCAATCGAGCGTCCATTTAATCGAGCTCCCTGAAAAGGTTAGTGAGGAAAAAGAAGAGTAATAAATAAGATTGATCATATATGATGAAGAGCAAACTCTAGCATCGTTAATAATAGAAAGAAGGAGTCTTTGCTATTGGTTTCGCAATAAGAGTAGCGCTAAAGCTAGTTTCGTTGATGATGGAGTGAACTTTTATAAATATAGAGTGAGTCAATCTCAATTATAATAGATAGAAAGGAGACTACATTTGCCCACTTATAACAAATTAGTACGTGATAAGATTCCTGATATTATCCAAGTGTTGGGGAAATCCTACAATACAAGAACATTATCTCACCCTGAATATACAATAGCACTTAAAAATAAACTTAAAGAAGAAGTAAACGAATATCTCCAGGCAGAGCACTTGAAGGACCAAGGTGAAGAGCTAGCCGATATTCTTGAAGTCGTATATGCATTATCAGCAGCACAACATATGTCAGCTGATGAATTAGATGAGATTAGAAGAATAAAAGCTCAACAAAGAGGAAGGTTTGAGGAGCGGGTTCTTTTGATAGATGTGCAAGAATAAGTTTATTATAATCTTTAAGACGGAAATTATCACAAATAAATGTCCCGTCCCCACAAAAGAATCAATAAGAAGCACATGATGCATGAAATCATGTGCTTTTTTTATGTGAAAAAATCTAACAATCTATCCTCTAAACAACCAACAAAGGACTTTGTATCCACAAGAAATATCTGATAACGCTCTCAAAAAAGCCTTAGTATAGGAAAATAATCTGAATTTTACCTCTTTTTAATGTTTTTATGTCACATTTCCTTACAAGTTCATTGACGTTGTCTTTTATAACAAAGATAATTAACGACATATTAAAGACAAGGAATTTTGGAGGTGGAGTTTATTGAATTGCAGAAGGCGGTTGATGGTCCTGTTCCACTTGGTCAAGAGATTTGTCACATTGCCTCGGAGTTTGAAGGGAGCAATGTGATTCCACTATTGTATGAATCTGTAGAACAATCACCAAGGTTGATTGAAGATTATAAATTGCCAGTAGATAAGTATATGTTTGCTGGACCTTCACCATTTTCAAATAGCATTGAAATCCATTCCAAAAGCAAGTTTGTCTTATAATATTCCTTATGAAGGAGTGGGTATTTATCCATTATTTTTACAGCTGGATGAACATTATAACCACTTTCCAGTGATTAGCTACGATATGGTAGATTGAGACTATTTAATTGATCTTATTCCTTACTTTTTACATTTTCATAAGGATATTTTTTTAGATAGTAATGCTTTAGTCCGTTATCATTTAAAGTTGTTAAAGGAGCAACTAGTTGAATTGATTGCAACGACAATGAACGCGGTTTAGGAGCAATGAAAGTCTTAATAAAACATATTCGCGATATGTATTTTAAGCAATATTAGGGGGCAGGACATAAAGAAAAAAGAGTTTCAACTGACGGTATTACGTTTTGAAATGAAAGGGGAAGGAGTCAATGAATCAAAAAGGAAGAGCGCGCCATATTTACTTCATTCATTAGGATAAGTTAAAGGAGAGGGGGCTTAAGCAGTAATGAAGAATACATTACATTATTTTATCCTACTATTATTAGTCACAACGTTGGCAGCTTGTACCAATATGCCTAGTGCAGCAACCAATGGAAAAACATATGGTAATGAATTAATCATTGGTATGGAATCAGAAGCTGATGTGTTAGACCCCCACCGGGCTGGCGGTTGGGTAACGATGAGGATTAACTACCAAATGTTTGAGCCTTTAATTGGAGAAGATTTGAGCAAGTCATCTGAAGAGGCGGCTGTTCCAGAGCTCATTCCAGTGTTAGCGGAAAGTTGGGAAGTATCTGAGGACGGAAAGGTGTATACTTTCCACCTAAGAAAAGGTGTCAAGTTTCATGATGGGACGCCATTTAATGCAGAGGCTGTGGATTTCAATATAAAGAGACTAACTAATAAAAATTTTGAATATTTCGATAAAATTGGGTCAAGTCGGACGTATAGAACATGGAAGTTTTTTGATAAAAGTGAAGTGGTAGATGAATATACGCTCAATATTCATTTGAACTCGCCGTTTTCAGAATTTCCAAGAATGCTAGCGCAGATTAATTCATTGCAAATTGTTAGTCCCGAATCAATCATAACAGGTGGCAATGATAGCGTCGGGGAAAAACCTGTTGGAACGGGTCCATTTAAATTTAGTGATCGTAATCGTGGAGAGAATATTACGCTAGTGAAAAATGAAGATTATTGGGGCAAAAAAGCGAAGTTAGACACTGTTATTTTTAGACCAATGTCTGATCCAGCTAGTAGAGTATTGGCCCTGCAAAATGATGAAGTGGATATCATTGCTGTCCCACCGCCTGATGCGATTGAAAATTTAGAAGAAAAAGGATTTGATATTCTATCTGGCACACCTCCACATGTATGGTACTTAACATTTAACTTTGATAATGAATATATGCAAGACCAAAGGGTTAGACAAGCGATTAACTATGCAATTGACCGAGAGGGAATTGCCAATCAGTTGTTAAAAGGAACGGTTTCTCCTGCCTATACGATACAATCTCCTGGATCGGTGAACTTTGATTCGAGTCGTAAATGGTATGAGTATGATCCAGAAAAGGCAAAGGAGTTATTAGCCAAAGCGGGTCTAGAAGATGGGTTTAACATGATATTGCAAACTTCAGTAGATGGTTCGGGACAATTAATGCCTGTTGATATTGCTGAATGGATTCAAAGGGATTTGAAAAAAGTAGGAATTGACGTCACATTGGATACACAGGAATGGATTACTTATTTCTCAGGATATAGTGATGGCATGGATTCATCCATCGGTATGAATCAAATGTCTGCAGGGCGAACATCGCCATTTTTCTTATCGATGGTTGCTCATTCGGACTTTGTTGCTCCAGGTGGTTTTAATTCAGGGAAGTATGCAAGTGCGGGAACCGATGAATTATTAGACCGTGCATCTACGGCAAAAAGTGAAGCAGAGGCATTAGAAATGTGGAAGAAAGCGGAAGAAAAAATAATGACAGATGCTGCTTTCGCACCTATTGTCCATGATACGGCACCTTATGTAGTAAATAAGCGAGTGAAAGGCTTTGTTGTTCCATCAGAAGAATGGTATACGCTCGCACCTGTTTGGATTGATCAATAAAAAGTGCTGGGAGGGGAAGTAAATGACAAGGTTCTTTATCAATCGAATATTATCGACAATTCCTGTGCTTTTAGGCGTAACCATCTTTGTCTTTTTATTAATTCAATTAATTCCTGGTGATCCTGCAAAGTCGATTTTAGGAGGAGATGCGACAGCAGAAGCGGTTGAATCATTACGAGAGGAGATGGGATTGAATGAATCAATGATTGTGCAATATACGAGCTGGATGGGGCAATTACTACAGGGGGATTTAGGCTATTCACATACTCTTCATACACCGATTACTGAAGAGCTTCTCCCACGATTTTTAAATAGTATGATTCTCACTGTCGCTAGTCTGCTCATTTGTGTGGTACTTGGTGTCGTTCTTGGACTTATTAGTGCTTTACGTAAGGGGAGTATTTTAGATAAAGCAAGTATGGGTGTAGCGTTAATTGGTGCGAGCATGCCGGTGTTTTGGATTGCTCTAATGCTTATGTGGCTCTTCTCATTAGAAATGGGATTATTTCCGGTGAGCGGTATGTACAATATGAGAAGTCCGGGTGGATGGATGGATTTACTTCATCATTTAATATTACCAGCATTCGCAACAGCTACTGTATCTTTAGCGGTGATTGCAAGACTGACAAGAAGCACGATTATCGATACATTACAAAAAGATTATGTAAAGTATTTTCAATCGTTCGGATTGTCGAAGTCGAAGATCAACATTGTACATGTGTTAAGAAATTCCTTGCCCCCGATCATTAATATTTCTGGTATGCAAGTGGGTTACTTAATGGGAGGCGCACTCTTTAGCGAAGTTGTTTTTAATTGGCCTGGTATTGGGCAAGCATTATATGTTGCTGTGACATCCAATGATTATCCAACCATTCAAGCAGGAATATTATTGATTGCCATTACGTTTGTCATCGTTAATCTCATTGTTGATCTCTTGAATGTATGGCTCAGTCCGAAGTTACAGGATTCAATTAAATCAAATGCGGGGTGATAATAAATGAAGGGGTGGAAGATAGCCTGTAGCGCTTTTTTAACTGATAAAGTAGCTACGGTTGGTGCAGTTATTATAATATTTGCTTTCTTAGTCGCTTTATTTGCGCCTATACTAGCGCCTTACCATCCGAATGAGGTGGCTGAGGGGAGTATTAGGCTCATGCCACCTGGTACAGATGGTCACCTATTGGGTACAGATCAACAAGGACGAGATATTCTAAGTAGGATTATTTTTGGGACACAAACGTCATTAATTTCAGCAGTTGTCCCTGTAGTAATGGCAGCAGTGATAAGTATTGGGTTAGGGATTATTGCAGGGTTTTATCAAGGGGTTGTTGGCAATATCATTATGCGTATAATGGATGTTTTCTTCGCCTTTCCTGCCGTGTTGTTAGCGATAGCTATTGCTGCGATTTTAGGACCGGGCTTACTCAATGTCATTATTGCGATGATTATTGTCAGAATTCCTTATATGACTCGCGTTGTTTATACTGATACCCTTCAAGAAAGTCAAAAGGAATACATTGAAGCAGCGAAAGCTTTTGGGGTAGGCCGTATAGAAATAATGTTTAAACAAATCTTACCGAATGTCTTGCCATCACTGATTGTCTATAGTACTACACTTGCTGGTGTCACGATTGTGACAGTAGCTGGTCTCAGCTTTATTGGGCTTGGGGTTCAGCCACCTGAAGCAGATTGGGGCAGAATGGCTAGTGATGGCAGTGATTTATTAATGCTAGGTCATCCGTTTGTCACTTTCTTTCCAGGAATCGCGATTTTAATTCTTTCGTTCGCCTTCAGTATGATTGGCGATGGATTAAGAAACGCTCTCGATCCATATGAAAGATCAAAGGTGAAAAAGGAGAAAGTGAACGCTAAAAAGGCAATGGTCGCTTAATAATCAAGTGAAGGATGTGGTGGCGAAATGATTCAGGCGGTAAGAAAGAAGGAAGCATTTCTAAATGTAACCAATTTAATGACGAAGATTCATACACCAGAAGGTTCGATGACAGTACTTGATCATATTAATCTATCGATTGATAAGGGAGATATCATGGCAATTGTGGGAGAGTCAGGGTCGGGAAAATCGATGACGATCCATTCCATCTTGCAAATGATTACGAAGAATTTACTAGATAGCTATGCAGGTGAAATTGAAGTGGAAGGGAAAAGTATTTTGGACATTGGGGAAAAGGAGATGCAACAGATTAGAGGAAAAAAAATCTCCCTCGTTGCTCAGAATGCAATGACTTCTCTAGATCCTTCTTATCGTGTAGGTAAACAGATTATCGAAATTATTTTAGATAAAACCAATTTATCTAAGAGAGAGGCGATAGAAAAAGCCCTATATTTATTAGAGGAGATGGGGATTGATGAAGCAAAGAGAGTTTTTCAATCGTATCCGCATCAATTAAGTGGGGGATTGAGACAGAGGGTAGTTATTGCCATGTCTCTCGCCTGTGATCCTGATCTTATTATTGCAGATGAACCGACTTCTGCTTTGGATCCCACTGTACAATTGCAAGTACTTGAGCTATTTAAAAAAATTAATCGTGACTTAGGAACAGCTATTCTTATTATTACACATGATTTCGGTGTTGTTGCTAGAATAGCCGAAAGTGTAGCGGTAATGTATGCTGGCCAAATTGTTGAACAGGGGAAGACAAGTGAAGTCATTTATAACCCGCAACATCCTTATACAAATAGTTTGCTCAATTGTATACCCGATTTAGATTGGATTTTCCTAGATGGTGTTGGAAAGAAGCCATTGTTTCAAATAAAAGGGGAGCCACCAAATTTAATGAATTTAAGCAGTGGTTGTCGATTTGCAAACCGTTGTCATATGGCGAAAGATATTTGTCGATCGAAATTACCAGAACTAAAGAAAGTTCACTCACCTGACTTGAATCATCTAGTTCGTTGTTTATTGACTGAAAGGAGAGAATCCTATGCAAAATGAGTCATTATTAGATGTGCAAGGTTTAACAAAGGTTTATGGTAACAAGGGGTCATTGTTTGTACCACGAAAAGAAATGCTTGCTGTAAACAATGTGAGCTTTTCCATCAAGAAAGGTGAAACGTTTGGATTAATTGGCGAGTCGGGATCTGGAAAGACCACGATAGGGCGTATGGTATTACGGTTAATAGAAGCAACGGCTGGTGATATTCAATATGAAGGCAAGTCCATTCTGTCAATGAAAAAGGGAGAAATGGATAAGTTAAGAAGTGAGATGCAAATCATTTTTCAAGATTCTGGTTCAGCTTTTAACCCAAGGAAAACAATTGGTGAACAAATCCTTCACCCATTAAACAAGTTTCATTCAAATAGTGATGCAGGGTATCAATATAATAAGGTAATTGAAATGCTTGATGTGGTAGGGTTGAGAGCGGATTTTTATCATCGATATCCACATGAATTATCCGGTGGCCAGAGACAGCGCGCAGGCATTGCTAGAGCATTGATTGTGAAACCGAAATTCCTCGTGTTAGATGAACCAGTCTCGGCTTTGGATGTATCGGTCAAAGCCCAAATTATTAATCTATTAATTGATTTGCAGAAGGAATTTCAATTAACGTATCTCTTTATTGCGCATAATTTAGACTTAGTGGCTTATTTTTGTGACAAAGTAGCTGTGCTCTCAAAGGGAGAACTAATCGAAACCGCCCCAACAATTGAATTGTTTAGAAAACCTAAACATGAAGTAACACAAAAACTATTAAGTTCCATTCTTACATTAGATGGGGATTTAGGAGAATACTATCGCAAACAATCTGCTATATAAAATGGAGGGAATCCTGAATGGAAAATGTTTTTTTCAAAGATATTGAGACTGTTTCAAAAATGTTAAGGAATCAGGAGATTACACCCGTAGAACTGACGAAGCAATTACTTGAGCGGATTCAATCTGTAGATTCAGTATTAAATGCGTATATCACATTAATGAGTGAGGAGGCACTAACACAAGCGGCAGTATTGGAAAAGGAGTTAAAGGAAGGTAATATTAGAGGTCCGCTTCATGGGGTACCAATTGCCATTAAGGATATATTTGAAACGAAGGGGAGTGTCACAACTTCCGGTTCTAAAATCTTTGAAAAATTCGTTTCCCATCACGATGCGGAAATAGTGACGCTATTGAAAAAAGCAGGTGCGATTATTATAGGGAAGACAAATCTCCATGAATTCGCCATGGGAGCGACAACGGAAAACCCTCATTATGGCCCTTCGAGAAACCCTTGGAATATAATGAAAATTCCAGGCGGATCAAGTGGGGGATCTGCGGTGGCTGTTGCAGCAGGAATGGCATTTGGTGCTGTGGGAACAGATACAGGCGGATCCATTCGCTTACCTGCTGCTCTATGTGGTGTAGTTGGTTTAAAGCCAACATATGATTTAATAAGTACTGCTGGATGTACACCTTTGAGTAAAAGTCTGGACCATATTGGGCCGATGACAAGAACGGTAGCGGATAGTCGTACGCTCCTAAGAGTTTGTGCGGATGCCGAAAAGTTAAAACAGGTGGACCTTAGTACAAGACTGGGGGATTTAAAAGGTATAAAAGTTGCAGTTTGCAAAGAGTATTTCTTTGAAGGTATGGATGAAGAGATAGCTATGCATATTCATCAGGCATTAGCTAAACTCGAAAGCCTCGGTGCAGAAATAATTGAGGTAGATATTGTCGGTATATCAGAAGCAATAGAAGCGCAAAAAATGATTTTCAAAGCAGAAGCGTATGCTTTCCATGAATCTATGTTTTTGGATAAACCACATCTCTATGGAGAGGACGTACAATTCCGCTTGCAAGCTGGAAAGGGTGTATTGGCGAGTGAGTATATACAGGCTAAACAGTATCAGCAAGCATTCCAACAACATATCAGGTTTAAAATGATAGAAGAACATATCGATGTCTTTTTTTCACCAACGAATGTCATTCCACCTTTTGATATTGGAAGTGTCGGTCCCGAACAATCAGTGAATAATATTTTTCGTCTAGGAAAAACACCGTTAGGCAATCTATTAGGGTTACCTATATTAACTATTCCTTGTGGTTTTACATCAGAAAGACTGCCTATTGGATTTCAAATCATGGGGAGGGTTTACGAGGAAGGGAAAGTATTAGCCATTGGTGAAGTATATGAACAATCAGAAAATTGGGTCGCGTATTTAGAGAAAAATGAAGTATTTCAAGTAGAAAAAACAATCTAAAGCAAAGTTACAAAGGTAAATACGTGTGTGATCACTCTAGAGGGTAATAAACTCTAGAGTGATTTATTTGCTAAATACGCCTCCATCTCCCCGTTATTTCTAAGTATGACTACTTTTAACTCAGGCTTTTCTTTTTTTAATGTCCGAAACCGTTCATACATTTTTTTCTTCCTTCTATAATAGGTTGATACAACAAATTTTATGAAGGCCCAGTCTATTTTCTCTTGGCAGCCATTAGTCATATCAGGTCTAGATTTTTTATGAAATTGAATACGGCGCTTTACTATCCGGTAGAGACAGGTGAGGAGGAGAAGTTCTAAATAAATGATTGTATCTGCTTCTGCTGTTCTGATAGAGAAGGTACCGGTGTAATTACCTTCAATAATCCATACAGGTTGCTTTGCTATGTCTTGTTGAAGGTGAATGAATCGTTCTTCTGACGATGCTTGCCAATTTGGTAGCCAGTATAAGGTATCAAGGTGATGGACATTTATTTGTAGCTTCTCGCCGAGTTTCCTAGCAAAGGTGGACTTGCCAACGCCTGCAGATATACCAATAACCATAATTTTTTTCATCCGACACGCTCCTCTTCAATAAAAACAATCTTAATGCTACGCATAGAGCTTCATTTTCCTTTAAAATGAAAGTAACTGTCAATAGGAGGGAAGAGAATGATAGAAGAGGAAATGTACAGTCGAGCCATCGCATTTATTGAAGAGAGATATCCTAAAGGGTGGGGCGGGGCTGCTGTGATTCATACAGGGGATGACCGCTATCTAATTAGCGTGGCCCCGGAAACGTTTAATGCGAGTACAGAATTGTGTATTGAAGTTGGCGCTATTTGTGAAGCCCACAAATTGAATGTAAATGTAACTCATTGTTTATGTGTAGTCCGTGATAATGAGGACAGCCCTTTCAAAGTCCTTTCACCATGTGGGATTTGCCAAGAACGTTTACGCTATTGGGGACATGAAATGAAAGTAGGCGTAACGACAAAAGAAGAAAAACTTAAGTTTGTTCCTCTTGGAGAACTACAACCATATCATTGGACAAATGCTTATCCAGCTGAGGAAATCGAGAAGTTTAATGGATAAAGCTGAAAGTGGTATTGATTATATTTTATGATATGAATATAAACAAATGAACCATTTTTCGCTTGCAAGTAGTAATAAAACCACCCCCTCCATAAAATCATATTTAAAATTGATTTTATGCAAAGGTGTGGTTTATTGTGAAAAATTATAGTGTCAGACCACCATCAACCATCACTGTTGTCCCAGTCATGTAGCTTGATGCATCAGAAGCTAAGAAGCTTACCACGTTTGCGATTTCTTGAGGTTCAGAATATCTACCCATACGCATCACACTGATTTCAGCAGGTACATAACCAGTTGTTTTCATTTGTTCTTCCACCCCTTTTGTTAGCGGAGTGGCTACGCCACCTGGGCAGATGGCGTTTACACGGATCCCTTTTGACACATATTCGAGTGCAGCCCCTTTTGTTAAACCGACTACAGCATGTTTACTAGCAGAGTATGCTGCCGCACTATGCTCAGAACGTACGCCTGCAGTAGAGGCGGTATTGATGATATGTCCATGGCCTTGTTGTTCCATTACTTTTAAAACCGCTTTCATTCCAAGGAATACCCCTTTAGTATTAATATTCATCACTCGGTCGAATTCGGCTTCTTCGATATCAGTGAACATCGAGAATTTTTGTACAACCCCAGCGTTATTGAAAAATACATCAATCGTGCCGAAAGTATCAACTGCTTTTTGAACATAATGATTAACATCATCCGCATTGGATACATCTGCTTTAACGAAAATGGCTTCCGCCCCTTTTTCTTTTACTAAATCGAGTGTTTCATTGGCAATTGTTTCATTGAAGTCAACGATAACTAAGTTGAACCCATCTTCTGCTAATTTCATCGCAGAAGCGCGTCCGATTCCTCCACCTGCACCAGTAATAACCGCTGTTTTCTTACTCATACAAACATCCCCTTTTGCGTAATAAAATTGGTCGACAAGTTCAGTGTTAGACACCTTGTCTATTTAAATGATAAACTATTTGAGATGATGTTAGGTACAAAGAAACCTTATTTTCTAAGAAGATAGACATAAATAAAGTATGTGTTGAGGAGGGTGATTTCGTGACAAAAGACCCAAGGGTGCTACAAACTTTTGATTTGTTGTGCGAAGGGTTTGAGGATTTATTACAATCAGATCCCATCGAACAGATCAATATAAAGAGGTTGACGGAAGCTGCGAAAATTAACCGCACGACCTTTTATTTACATTTTGCCGATTTACAAGCTTTTGTTAACTATTACGTTCATCGCCTTTTCCAACAATGGTCGGAACTCGTAAATAGTGTCCCTTCTCTTCCGGAACATAAATCACTTCAAGAGCCTTATCCAGGTTTAGTGCAATTATTAGAATACATTAAAAGCGAGCAAGTCCTTTATCATTGCTTATTAGTTGAGCATCGTTTGCCATTATTTACAGTAGCTTTAAGAGAATGGATGATTAAATTTACTAATCAAGGTTTTGGTACGGTCACACAAACCCCTGCCTTAAGCGCATCAGAGAGAAAAGTAAGGGAAGTTCATATTTTAAGCGGTACGATTGGATCCATCGTATGGTGGCTAGAAGAGGAATTTCCTATTTCATCACAAAAGCTTGCAGAGGAATTGACATTGATTGCGGCGAAGGGACCGTTTTATATAAAAACAGAAAACGGTACTTAAAAACTCAGAATTAGGGATAATAATAATAACTAATCAAACTTAATGCCAATTCATTAGCTATTAGAGAATAATCTTCTTAACAACAACTATGAAACGAATAGCCAAGCAATTATATTTGGATCAGATTGTTGATAGATTAAGATGAGGAACTTTTGTCTCTTATTTCCTTCGGTTGTCCAATAGTATTTGCTGTGAATTTGTTCGAATATCCATCAGCTTTGAAATAAAATAAACAAAAGCCTTACTCTTTAGGAGAAGGCTTTTGTTTTGCTTATTCCCCTTTTTTATAAAGTACAAAAGAGTAAACAGTCGGTATGATGACAATCATCACAATTAAAATAATCATGATGACAACCGGAGAAAAGTTGATAAACCCAGTGAGTATAATACCAAGACCACCAATAATCCATAAATAACCAGCTAATCGGTGAGTCTTATTCCAATTCTCCTCACTTGTCAGTGTCCATGGTAACTTGATTCCTACCGTGAAGTTTTGCTTGGTTTTTGGCATATAATTACCACAAATGATAATAATGAGTCCTACCAGTATAGGCGCAATCGTTTCAATGCGGATGTCATAGCCAAGTGCTTTGAATAAGGTGAGGGGTACGATGATAAGCGTCATAATTGGAATTAACCATATGATTAATTGCTTAAATGCTTTAGCGGTATTTTCTTTCTTTGGGTCATTATTAGTCATAAGAATAGTAAATAAGTGAATGGTGGCCATTAATAAAGGCAACCCCCACACAGCAATGGCTTTATGGGCAAAATTATCAGCTTCACCTGCTGTATTCCAATGGATAGCGATTTGATCAGGTAAATCAGGATATACAATCAAGCCAGGAATAATAGGGAGTAAACAAAGCAACGTCGTAATCACAAGTGTCTTATTCATTTTTTTTGTCATTTTCTTTCCCTCCAAATTGTGTAAACCACAGCATGATTTCTTCAAATACGGAAATATTCAATTCGTAGTAAATAAAGTTTTTATACTTGCTTTCAAGTATAAGGTCTGCCTTTTTTAGCTGTGATAAGTGATAAGAAATGGTTGCTCCTGTCATTTCGAAATGCTTTCCAATCTCACCGGCAGATAGCTTTTTATCTTTCAGTAAGACAAGAATCTCTCTGCGTACAGGGTCTGAAAGAGCTTTAAATGTTTCTGGAAACCCCACGATAACACCTCTTTAATCTATTTAGAAATATCTCTAAATAGATTATATAACATGATATGTAAAAAATCACTATCTGTTTCGAAAAATTTCTAAATAGGTTTGGGTTGGGCTCTTAGTTTAGGAATATTCGTCAACTAATATTGAATGTATAGATCATTGATGTAAAAGGGGGCAATGTAGTCAATTCATTATTGAAAAGGGGACAATCGTTGGTAATCCCTTAAACGATATAGTATTGAAAGAAACGGTTAAAAAAACACGAAAAAATGTTCATGTTAAACCAACATTTTTTCGTGTTACAGATAGTTGCAGTGTTAATTAACGACGATGCTTTGTATCATTGCGAAGTATGCCATTAATACAAATAAAACAGAAGCTAAAAACGAAAGTGCAACATGTTGTTTCATTTTAAAGAGGATTAAACTGCCACCAAGGCAGCTGAGGGCAATGATACCGAATATAATGCTAGCTTCATTGAAAAGGAATGAAACTTTCATTCCTTCAAGTGTTCCTTGATAGAACAAATCTAATATCGGTGCATAGCCACTATGAACAATGAGATTGTCGATGTTCATTGGGGGAGACTGCTCATTAAACATACCTGTAAGGATAAAGATAATGGTTATGATAAGAAATTCTGCGCGAACCCATGGTTTCGGGTTGAACGAAGGCTCTCTTTTTAGGCGGTGTTTCATCCAAAACCCATTGATCAAAGCGAATAAAGTTAAAGGAATAACAAAAAGCTGTTTGAGCAATAGACCTTGACCATATGAGACCAATAATGCATCTTGATAATCTGTTTCAGCAGTCGTCACATTCGTTAGAAGAATACCACTTAAAACAATCAGTAAAAAGCAGATAATGGCTGTTGGATGGAACCACTTTAGAAAATGCACCCAACTAGTTATTTGCCGGGAAAACCAGGATACGACGAGTAATACTCCTGCCCAAGCAGAAACGGCAATCAAATGAATGGCATGGATTCCTATACCATAAACGCCTTGCATACTGCCAGCGTGACTTGACCAGGCGACACCGATGGTAAGAAGGAAGAGAAGAAACATTTCTCCAATAATGGAAACTTTTCTTCTATCCTCACCAAAAAGGGTAATGTAAAAGGCCAGGACGATACAAATGATGAATGTGAAAAGCCATGCATTCCCTACGCGGAAACTGAGTAATATATTTTCAATTGCCGAACCCAGACCATCCATTTTAGCGAGATGTGTAACTAATTGTATTAAGGGAATGAAAGATAATAAGGCAATCCCCATTGTTGCCACTAATTGTATTGATATGGATACATTTACAGGTGGCTTAGCATTTGCAGGCACCCATCGTAAAATAAAGGTGCCTGCAAGGAGAGCAAAACATAAATAGAGAAGTGCCTCACTCAAAATGGTTATAAAAAACATCAATTATTTTTTCCTTTTTAATAAGAAAATGGCAATAATCGCAACAATGGCAACAAGAATGATACCAATCAATAATCCGTTTGAGTTTGATTCTGTTTCATCCGCTGCGTCGTTGGATGGTGTTGTCTCGTCTTCTTCGACAGTTGGCTCCTCATTTTCTGTATATGGAGCAATTTCCTCTGTATCTTCTTCTACCTCTTCTTCAGGTACATTGACTGCAAAACCATAAGATTCTTGCATAATATGGCCATCTACTCCGATGATTTCCCAGCTTACCGTATAATTACCATTAGCGATCGGTTCGGAGAAAGTAGCGATTAACTCATCTTCATTAACAGTGATGTCACTCGCTTCGACCACTTCCCCTTCACTATTTTCAATTTGCAAAGAAGCGTTATCTTCAATAACGGTATCAAAATATAATTGAATCGTATCTATTGATTCCGTAACAGTCGCACCATCTTCAGGGTTTGAACTGTCTAAATGAGTATGTGCGAAAGCAGTGTTTGTGCTAATAAATAAAATTGTCACTACGAACAGTAGCATAGATAATTTTTTCATCTCATAACCTCCAAAACTATTTTCGTAATTAGCGTACTAAATTGGGAAAGGAGATACAACCTTTTGCCTGTGTACGATTGGTGTCGTTTTTGTGACTTCTTAAGCAATGCTGTTATGACTAAAGTTATTATAGACTTTGCCCTTCACATAACGATTAAACACAATTAACTAGAAAGAAGAACACCAATGTAGAAAAAATGTAAGATTCATGACATTAATGTGTGGAAAATAAGGAATTTGTATGTAAATATTCTGTAACTAAATACTTAGGTTGTATGTCGAATCTCTTTTGTATTTCCATAAAAACCCTAATGTATTTTACCATACATTCAAAAATGTTGTTTACATAAACTTTCACCGTTAAAATCTTAATTATAAAAGTATTCAAAAAAAGGGGGAGAGTAATGAATCGAGTAGATGTAGCTTATTCAATGATTGTCGATGAAAACGAAGAAAATATCTTAATGGTAAAGAATAGTAAACATAATAATTGGTCCCCACCTGGTGGAGGGATAGAGAAAGGCGAAACCTTACTAGAGGCAGCAATTAGAGAAGCGAAAGAAGAAACAGGTTTGGATATTGAAGTGGGTGATATTGTTGCGATTAATGAGGCCTTTATGGAAAAGGAAAATTTTCATGCCATCTTCTTTACGTTTAAGGCGAAAATCATAGGTGGAGAGATTGAAATAAATGATACGGAGACGATCGAAGAGGTGAGATGGATGAGCATTGCAGAAGCGGAGTCTTGGATGCCTTATCATCAAAAGGGTATTCGCTACTTATTAAAACAATCTGCCCTTTATTATTTTGAGGAAAATTAGTTTCGTATAAAATAATCTCCTGTGGCAAAAAATGTTAAAAAGGAGATGTATTTTATGAAAAAATTCGCCATCTTACTGCTTATATATTTCCTCGCTTGCCATGTAAGTCTTGAAAAGGCACATGCCGAAGAATATAAACATGATGCCAAAAATAGGGAGCAAGTGGTGAATCATTTTGTATTCGCTATTTTAAATGAAGAGGTAAGGAATGCTGCCGATGATTATTATAAAAAGGAGACGGTTATCCAATTTGACTGGCAGGCAAAAGACTATAACGTTGTAGAAATAAAGCAACGGAAGAAAGGTAATGAAATGGGCCATTCTTTTCTGATTAGTTTAACGGTTTTACCATATGATTATAATGAGTCTACTCAATTGGGTGTTGATACGATTACTTTTGGTATTTCACCTCAATCCTTACAAACACAGAAAAATAATAAGAGCTTGGCATCTACGGAAGTTGAGTTATTAGATTATAAACATAGAGAGGCTGTGTATGAAGAGAGTTAATTCAATGGAAGAGAGGCGATTGGGTTGAAAAAGATGTCTAGAGTGGTCGGATTCACAGCGGGATTAATGAATATGCTAATTTGGGCGATGTTTACTTTTTTTAACCCTTATTCTTCTGCTTTTGTTGGAATAGATACAGCATTATTAACATTCTTCTTGTTGGCACTCCCTGCTTTGTTCATTATGATATTATTAGGGTCTCGAATCATTTCTTCATGCTCATTGCAGTTATTTGGTCATTGCCGTGCTCACTTTATTTTGCCTTAACCCCTGGAATCTTCGCTATAGCTGGTTTCGCTTGGTTATTATATTTACTAAGTTTTATTTTGATCACTATCTATAAGAAAAAAATAATTCAGCCAATCTGATTTGATAAATGAAGGAATAGATGATAGAATAATGAGAAAATTGAGGTGAAGAATGATGCCTATAAATAATGAATGCTCATTTTCACAATTTCATCATCATAAAACCTAGCTTTGCTATTTCGATCTGAAAAAATCGTAAATAGGAAGGCTATTTTCCATTCAACCGTATTTGATTAAGTTCACACTTATATCAAGTGCGGTTTTTTTATTATAAAAAAAGGAGAATGAGGCATGAAGAAAATGCACGAACGAAATGTAAAAGGGACTCAAGATTATTTACCGGAAGTGGAAATATGTAAGTAGTAATTCTAAAGAACTATAAAATTTCGTTTAGGTTTGCATAATATTAAATGCCATAAATATTGACTATAATTTACGAAAAAATTTCCAGGGGCGGAATAGAAACCCCTTTCCGTATGGAAAGGGGGATTAACTCGAATTATAATACCGTTGTGATTGATTGGGCACCAATGATGATAGTGATTCCTAAGCTACTTACTAAAAGATTCTTCATTATTCTTAACATATATCACACCACCTTCATATGATTTTATTCCTAATAAATGATAGAATAAAATATGTAATAATGCCTGTTTTTTGTCATATATGAAAATCGGAGGGTCTGTATGAAAAAATTAGGACATGTTTTTAGATCAATGCGTATTGCTAAGAACCTTTCATTGAAAGATATAGCCCAGGGAGATATAAGCATATCTTTTTTATCTAAATTCGAAAGAGATGAATCGGATATTTCATTATCTAAATTCTACGCACTTTTAAATAATATCAATGTTACTATAGAAGAGTTTACTTTTATTGCAAACGATTATAAGTTACTTGATCAAGAGATTTTATTAGATGATATAAAAGATGCATATGAAAGTAACAATATTATTCTTCTAGAAAAATATAAAAATAAGGAACTAGATTTATTTAAACAAACAAAAAGTCCTGACCATAAATTAAATTCAATTATGATTGGAGCAATTATACATACTCTAGACCCTTCAAAGGGTGTTTCACAGGAAGATAGAACCTACATAAGTGATTATTTACTTTCTATTGATACTTGGGGATATTTTGAAATTGTATTATTTGGAAATTCGATGAATTTATTAACTATGGATTCTATGATTATTTTATCAAAAGAGATTCTAAAGAAAACTAAAATGTATATGAACTTGAGAGTAAATAGACAAGAAGTTATACGAATATTGTTAAATGCATTGATATATTGTATTGAAGGTGAAAGGTATACAGACTCACTCTATTTTATAAAGACCTTAGAAGATTTCTTAAAGAATAAAGATTTATTCTATGAAAAAACTAAATTATTATTCATTAGAGGAGTTTTTGATATAAAAAATAATAAAGTCGCTATAGGAACAGACCATTGTAAAAAGGCTATACAAATTATGTACGATTTAGGGTCTGTAGAATTAGCAATTAATCATGAAGAATATTTGGAAAAGTGCTTATCAAAATGAAATTTTCAAATATGACATGTGATTAATGGTTTCTTTTCTATCCATTAATATTAATTTAGAAGAATAAAGTGGGAAGGGGGATTATTCAATTTAAATATTATATTTTATAAGAGACCTGTTGGTTATTATTTAGTTATGTTGATGAATAGTGTAGTCAATTGCGCTTTGATCGATAATTAATAGAAAAGAAAAGTGAATCTTTATGTCCCAATATTAGCTATTGATTCAAATAAGAAACTCAATTCAAATATAGAAAGATGGACTCGTTATGTCACAGAGATTGAATGAAAAGGAATTAGATGCCGTTATTGATATTCTTAAGGATGTTGTGAATGTTCATAAAACGCTGTTTGATGATTTACGACCAATGCACGAGGAGAACCCTAATCATCAAATGTTTTTGTTGCAGAGGGAAAAAGTGGAGTTTTATCAGACGATTATCCATAAGTTAAATCAGCAACATAGAAAAGTGAATTGATGTTCGGTAACTAGTCAAATGAATCTGTCTTCATTGAAGAACCACACAAATTTTTGTGTGGTTCCCTTTTTGTATGGCGTGGAAGCCAAAGTAAGTCCCCTTTATTATCCAAGTATTATACTCTATTTTTTTGGAAGGCTTTTAGCAAGAATGAGAGTGTATGCCCCACTACAACAGCAGATATTTGGAATATCTATGGTGTTGTCGTTGTTCAATTCTTGTAAATATATGGCTATTCTTGTTGATTCCTTACTACCTGAACCACCTTCTACCAGTAATGTCTACCTTCTATTTTAAAATCCTTCAGATGTTAATTAAGGTTTCATTTTACTTCTATCAGTTAAATGTCTAATATAAAGTTAATAGGAAAGGGATGAAGCAATGCATTCATTAGTTTTTCAAGAAAAATGGGCCTCTACTTTATCGGATAAGGACCGCAAAGAGATTGAGGGGATTTTTAGTCGTTCTGTCCCTCATCTACATAAGGAAATGATTGATTTTACCCCTATTTGGCAAGCAAAAAATCATCGAGGGGACTTATTGATATCAGTACTGATTCAAAATACAACGAAAGAGGCTTTTGTTTTAGAGCATACTCATATGTTTTATTTAGCCGAAGATGGTACACGACTTGCTCAACATATTTTTACAACGAATCAAATGCTTGTTGAGCCAAACACGTCAATGCCATGGACATTTATATTTCCGGGGGCGGGGGATGTACTTGAAAAGGGTGTGGGAAGGTTAGTTTTAGAAGAATAAAAGCCATCTCTATCTGAATGGAGATGGCTTGTTTCATTTTTATTTTCCGGGCTTAAAGTTAATTTTCATTGCTTTGGCCATGTTTACTGGTAAGTCTGTATTTTCCATTGTGCCAGTAAACAGTTCTGACCCTGGGCCATAAGTGTAAACGGGGATATCAATTCCTGTATGGGCGGTGCTTGTCCAACCGACAGATGCCCTTTCTGAAATGATTTGATTGATAGAAGAAGCTGGATTATCAGCATTTTTGATTGCTTTGACTTCAGCTTTCGTTAAATCAATCGCTGCATATTCTTTTAACACTTTCTTAGCGTTTGTCCGTTTCTTATTAAGTTTGGAAGCCATATAGTCACCTGTAGCCGTCACATCTCGTAACATTTCCACATTAGCACTTCCATTACCATAACCTCCGACAGACATTCCGCCAGTATCATGATCACCCGCTACAACAACAAGCGTATTGCCATCTTTCTTAGCGAAATCCATTGCTTCAATGACAGCTTCTTCAAATGCTTCGCTGTCTTTCATTGCCCATGCCGCATCATTTGCATGTCCTGCCCAGTCAATTTGACTTCCTTCAACCATTAAGAAGAAGCCATTTTTATTCTTTTTCAATGTATCAATAGCCGTTTCTGTCATGTCTGCTAGACTAGGTTGTTGTGTGCCCTCGCGATCAAGTTCCGGGGCCATCCCTTCTTCGGCGAATAAACCAAGCACTTTATTCGTTTTCTTCACACGATCCAATTCTCTTTTATTTGTAACTAATTGGTAGCCGTCGTCTTTTGCTTCATCAATTAATTCGTCAGTAAAGTATTTTTGTCCTCCACCTAAGATAACATCCACATCATTGTCGAGTAATTGAGGGGCAATATCTGCTTCATCTGCACGGGAAGCGACATGTGAAGCGAAAGCTGCTGGAGTCGCATGGGTAATCGTTGAAGTGGCAACTAGCCCAGATGATTTCCCTTTCCTTTCTGTTTCTTCCAATATCGTTTTTAGTTCTTTACCAGTCGGATCGGTGCTTATCATACCATTATTGGTCTTTACGCCAGTTGCCATTGCTGTTCCGGCAGCTGCTGAATCTGTAATATTGGAGTTCGCTGAGTATGTACGTTGCATCGCGATGTTCATCGAGTCAAGAACGGTATCCTCACCTTTGTACCAACGATAGTTTGTTGCATAGGCCGCGGAAAAACCGTCAGGAATAAGGAAAATGACATTTTGTGCTTTATCTTTTCCCTTTGGCTTCCCTTTCGCTGCAACTTCTTGTTCAGGTAGTACGGTAGAGATGCCCCCGACAGCAATGGTAGATACAAGAGCGAGTGACAATAGTTTCTTTTTCCAAGTCTTTTTCAACATGTTTCTTCCCCCCTAAATGGTTTGTACAAGATAACTATAAGGTCGAATTTTTAACGGTTGATAAAGAGAGGATGAAAAAAGAGTAAAGAAGAAAAAAATGGGTAATTAGTTGCGGAAAACAGTGATTTGGAATGATTTTTACGGTTAAAAGGAAAGGATGCTTACTGAATCAGTTGTGGCAATCGCACTTTTGTTCTAAATTATGTAAAAGTTGCGTGAAGGAGGTGTGAAGGGCATTTACACTTATGAATAATGATCGAGATTAGTAGGAGGGAAGCCACTACTAAACTCGATTGTCTGTCATAATCATATTTCTAAGCTCATGTTCCATTATAGAAACAAAGTCATCTTCTTTCCAAATGGTGAATGTTTCTTTTATATCATACTGTGATAATAATGAGTTAACGATTTGATAGCCAAGATAATAGCCTAAGCGGGTCTGATTGAAGGTTTTCCCGCCGTTAATAGAAAACCATTCTTTAAAAATAGTATGACTGTCGTTAATAGTCCTCATATCACAAAGAAACTGTGTGGCGATCAAACGTTCATTTTTTTGAGCGAAGTCTAGCCATTTTCTATCTTCTTCAAAGGCGAAATGTTCGTCTAAACGTGCTTCTACTAATAGTGTGGATAGGGTTGTTGCGATGCCTTCTTGTAAAAGCCATGTATAGGGGTGAGTCCAATTGACAAGATGCCAATCTTGCGAATAGATGTCATTATATAAATGGTGCATGACATGTCCAAACTCATGGGCAATAATAATTTTTATATAAGTTTCGTTATAGGGGATTTTTTCTAAACAAAAGGCCACATCAGGATGATATTGCTGATACACAAAGGCATTGCTTCCGTATAAGCCGACGAGCAAACGGACTGTTTTAGTATAATTTACATCAAACATCGCTTCATATCTTTGGAGTATTTTTGGTATGTGTTCAAGAAATAAGTCTCTCATCGATAAAAGTTCTGGTAGCTTAGGTGGGTGTTTCTTCAATGCGGCTCGTTTTTTTGTCTCAATATGTAAACAATGATGGGAGAAATAAACATCATAGTCTGCTTGAAATTGATGATAATACTGATCTAAATATTCGGGTGTGGGCTGATAATGGTTCACAAAATCTTCAACTGTATCAACGATTCTCAACTAATGCTGCCTCCTTATTATTGTTATGCTAATAAAGTGTTCGCTTCTCATCTATTAGATTCCTTCCATTTTCAGTAAGTGAAAAGGAAATCTCAGAGCAGAGGCGAATATTTTAGCAAGAAGGAGCTGATAAAGAAATGAAGGAACGTGTAGTAAGAATAGGAACGACTTATCTACCTGTAATAGATGTGGAACAATCAGCAAAGTGGTATCAACAACATCTGGGTGCAAATGTTAATTATCAAGATCAACATAAAGCCATTCTCGATTTAGCGAATCAAAGTATATTTTTAGTAAAAGCAGAAAGCGGAGAACGCTCCCAATTTGTTGACATAGAAGGAAGAGAACATTTTTCTGTTACTTTTGAAGTGGACGGGCTAGCTGAGCTGGAAAGATTGCATGCCCTTTTTCGAGAGGAAAATGTGTGGGTAGGGGCAATTGAAGATCGTGGTCATGCGGGTAAGAACTTTATCTTTTGCGATTGTAATGGCAATCAATTTGATGTTTGGAGTGAGTTAAGTCCGGCGTTTAAACAAAGGAGGACGGATGTCATCTATGATTGAGATGATAAACGAGAATAATAGAGAAAGAGTGAGTGATTTTTTTTCAAAACATTGGGGCACGACAGAGATGGTTCTCTCCTCTGGCGTCTATCATTGTGATGAGCTGGATGGCTATGTATATAAGGGTACTAAAGGTGAGATTGTTGGCCTAGTGACTTACATAAGGCATAATGAAGAAATATGTGAAGTCATTTCGTTAGACAGTGTAGATGAAGGACAGGGGATTGGTTCAAGTTTAATGTTTGTTATTGAAGAAAAGGCAAGAGGATTTGGGGCAAAGGCGGTTCAACTCATCACAACGAATGATAATCTACATGCATTATCTTTTTATCAAAAACGTGGCTATGTATTAAAATCACTTTATCCAAACGCAGTAGAGATAGCGCGAACAATTAAACCTTCCATACCATTTGTAGCAAGTAATGGTATTCCCATCCGAGATGAATTGTTATTATATAAACAGCTTTCATAGTATCTTTTTTAAACGATTGGTAAAGTAAAAATTTTTTGCCGTGATATTGGCGATGGAGAAGTTGATTATAAAATTAAGGATTGGCTCAGTTGGTTGCCTTTAATATTGGCTGGGGAAAAGTAATTGAATAGTCATATTATTGAAAGGAAAAGCGCTCTATTAAGTGGGGGAGGCTTTTCCTTTTTTGTATTTATAAAAAGTATTGCATACCTTCATTTATTTGTGTATATTGTATATAAAGTATATATACAATATGTTGGTGAGGGGCAATGATGCAAATAATCATTTCTAATCAATCGAAAGAACCGATTTATGAACAAATTTGTGTCCAAGTGAAGACGCAAATATTAAAAGGGGAGCTTGAGGCAGGTGAGGCATTGCCATCTATGCGGCAGCTAGCGAAAGATCTGGGCATCAGTGTTATTACAACGAAGCGTGCTTATGAGGAACTTGAGAAAAATGGCTTTATTTACTCCGTTGTTGGTAAAGGATCATTCGTATCCGAACAAAATAACGAAATGATGAAAGAACGAAAAATGAAGGTAATCGAGGAACAATTACTATCTGCCGTGGAAAATAGTAAGGAAATAGGCATTCCGCTTACTGAATTAATCGAATTACTTACATTACTATACAGGGAGGAAAACTAAATGGAGAATGTAATTGAGTTACAAGGCGTCAATAAAATGCTTGGAAGTTTTCAATTAACTGACATGAACCTAACTGTGAAAAAAGGGTTTATTACTGGGTTTATCGGGGGAAACGGAGTAGGAAAGTCAACGACGATTAAGTTGATGATGAATTTACTGCAACCGGACAAAGGCGTCGTGAAGGTCTTTGGACTTGAATATAAACAACATGAAAAAGAAATCAAACAACGGATTGGCTTTGTTTTTGATGAGAATGTCTACTATGAACATATCACTCTCGCTCAATTGCGCAAACTTCTGCGCCCAGCCTATCATAATTGGGATGATGCATTGTTTGATGAATATGTAAGAAAATTTGAGCTACCTTTAAAGAAAAAAATTAAGACATTCTCTAAAGGCATGTTAATGAAAACTTCATTAACGATTGCATTATCGCATCATGCTGAACTGATTATTATGGATGAACCCACATCTGGCTTAGATCCAGTTTTTCGCCGAGAATTACTAGATATTTTACAAGAAATCATGGCAGATGGGACGAAGACAATCTTTTTCTCAACCCATATTACGTCGGATTTAGATAAAATAGCGGATTATATTACATTCATTCATAATGGGGAACATGTCTTTACAAAAGAAGCTTTTCGCATTGAAGAAGATTATGCCATTGTGAAGGGTGGTATCGAGTTATTAGATCGCGATACGGAAAAAGAGTTCATTGGCATCCGCAAATCTTCATCAGGTTTTGAAGCTTTAACAGCTAATAAAAAGAAGATTCATGACGTATTTGGTGATTTGGTCGTCACGGAAAAACCATCTATTGAAGATCTAATGTTTTACACGAAAAAGGGGGCAGAAACGTATGTTTAACTTGCTAAAAAAAGATTTTATTTTACAGAAGAATACGATGATTTTATTGCTACCTATCTTTATCCTCTTCTTAACACAAAATACATCTAGCATCTGGAATGCGCTCATATTCAGTATTGCTTTGGCGATGAATGCATTTGCCCTCGATGAAAAACCGCAGATTAACAAAATGCTGAATGCCCTGCCATATACAAGAAAAGAAATCGTAAGCTCGAAATATTTTGGTACACTTTTATACACTGTGTTAGTTGTTTTGGTCGTCTTCGCTTGGGATATTTTGGTTCATTCGACGTTTACTGGCTGGAAAGAGACATTACTTATTTTCGGTCTTGTGATGTTGGCAATTTCTTTCCTATTTCCGTTTTCTTATCAATTTAAGAGTCAATATTTATTAATTGGTACACTTGGGTTATTTGGGGTAATTATGGTAGTAGCGAGGATTTTTGACTTGAATATGGCTGGGACTTTAATGTCTACTTTTGAGTATATAGTTTCATTAAATGGTAGTGAAATACTGCTCCTCGCTGTATTAGTGAGTTTCGTTTATTTGATTTCTTGGGCGATCTCATTGACTATTTATAGTCGAAAAGTATTCTAACTCATAATGGGGTGTTCGGAAGATGACAAAAGAGTATCTTTATAAACAACCGAAGACGATTCTCAATAAAGGAACTGGCTATCTTTCAGGCTACACACATACACTGAATCCTTATACGGGCTGTACATTTGGCTGTGCTTATTGTTATGTAAGGCAAATGCCTGTTTCCCTTTTTCGTAAAGGGGAATGGGGTGAGTGGGTCGATGTGAAAAAGGAAGCTGCTCTGTTGTTAGACAAAGAATTGAACAGGGAAAAGAAGAAAGGAAGCGTCACGATATTCATGTCATCAAGTACGGACCCATATCAACCAGTGGAGTATAAAGAAGAAGTCACGAGGTCGCTTTTAGAAGTCTTTGTCAGCAATCCAGCAGATTTCCTCCTTATTCAAACACGAAGCCCGCTCGTCACGAGAGATATTGATTTATTGAAAAAATTGGGAGACAAAGTACGTGTTAGTATGACAATTGAAACGGATGATGAGGAAATCCGTAAGCATTTTTCACCCGAAGCACCACCCATTCAGGCGAGAATGAACGCCTTGAAAAAACTAGCAGAGGCCAATATTCCCACACAAGTAGCGATTGCCCCCATACTGCCTAGCAGGGAGGAATTCCCGCTAAAATTAAAAGAATATGTGAATCGTGTATGTATCGATGATTATTTTATGGGTGATGGCAGTGGCGGAAAGCGGACAAGTCGTTTAGGAATCGAAAAGAAGTATCATGCATTAGGGTTGCAAGAATGGTATCAACCGTCTGCTATCGCTTGTGTAGAAGAAAGATTTAAAAAAGTTTTTCCACCAGAACAAATCTACATTAGTCAAGCAGGATTTGCTCCATCATAAGTATAAACATTACGTATATAAAAAGATGGAGGTTAGATATTGTGAGTTTACAATTGATAAAGGCAGCTAGAGAGGGAGAAAAAGATCATTTATTAACATTATTAAAAATTGGGGCCAATATAAACGCCCAGGATGAAGATGGAAATACAGCAGTCATGGCAGCGACGCAACAAAATCAAGTGGAGATTGTGAAAGTGTTAATAGTGCATGGTGCAGATATTAATATTCGAAATAAACGATTAGATAATGTGCTTTTATACGCAGGTGCTGAAGGACTACTTCAAATTGTTCAATTGGCTATCCAAGCAGGAGCCGATACAACAATCACCAATCGCTACGGAGGCATTGCCATTATACCTGCATGTGAACGGGGCCATATTGAAGTTGTAAAGGAACTGCTCACACATTCTGATACAGATGTGAACCATATCAATGATTTGCACTGGACAGCATTACTCGAGGCCATCATTTTAAGTGATGGTGGAAAAACACATCAAGAAATTGTTCAATTGCTCATTGATCATGGCGCAGATATCAAGATTACAGACAAAGATGGGGTAACGCCTTTGCAGCATGCGAGGGATAGAGGGTATCAGGAGATAGTTGAGATTTTGGAAAAGGTGAAAAAGTAAGTTAGTCAATTACTCTCTTAAAATTGTAGAAATATAAAATTAAACGATAAGCTGACTCCTCAAAAGGTGTCAGTTTTATTTATTTTTCCTGCGATTAGAAAGTACGAATAGTAATTAGATATTTTTCTAGTAAGGATATTTTTTATGGTCAATGGGGATTATGATGAGGCGATCTTAGTCTTAGCCAATAGACAAGCTTATCTAAGAAGTCATCTGCATTTTTGACCTCATCAATGGTTACTTTCACATGTGCAACCATCATTTATTCCCGAGTTAAACTCTCTTTCATGATGGATAGAGGAAGACATCACTGGGGTTTTTAATTCATTAGGTCATTAGAAAAGGCAGAGAGTTGATGGAAATAGCAGGTGATCGTTTGGCTCGATTGTTGAGTCTTCACTTTCTAATATAGAGAAGGTATACAATGATAGATAGGAAGAGATGATGATCCATAGGCATCATCGTTCTTACCATCTTTTCAAAGGTGATGAACAGACATATCCTTAATCTGGGTTTCTTAGGGTATAGTTTTAGGCTAACCGAACGGTACGCTGTATTGACGACTGATAACGGAAAGTGGGATGTATTAAGTGATCATGCTCCTTATAATAACCAAGCTTTTTCATTGTAGAATGAGAAACTTCAAATACCTTATGATACTTGATTCTAGAGAATTTCCTTGGAATCGAATCGTAAAATAAAAAGTCTTCACCTCTCACAGCCCAAACCATATACTAAAGCGAATGAGATCTAAGGAAGGCGAGTGAATGGTATGGCTGTATCATATATAGATTATCAATCACCTAATAACCAATATATGTATGACTTACGAAATAACCAACTTTTCAAAAGGGACAACCAGAACTATATTAATGCTTTAGGGAGAGATCAGCTAAACACGCTTGGGAATGTGTCAATGTTAGATATTTTTCTTAGTAAAGAGAAATAT
Source organism: Cytobacillus sp. FSL K6-0265 (assembly GCF_038003465.1). Classification (NCBI taxonomy): domain Bacteria; kingdom Bacillati; phylum Bacillota; class Bacilli; order Caryophanales; family Bacillaceae; genus Cytobacillus; species Cytobacillus sp. FSL K6-0265. The sequence continues at coordinate 893,100 of NZ_JBBOPE010000001.1, forward strand.
GTAGAACCTCATATTCATCAAAATGCTTCAGAACTGGTCTATTGTGTGAGTGGTTCTGCGGTCGTTTCCTTTATTAATCCCTTTACGAATGAGTTGAAAAATATCCTAATTAAACCAGGGCAAGTAGCAAATGTCCCTCAAGGTTTTTGGCATTATGAGGTAGCGACTGATGATAACACGCATTTATTAGCTATTTTTGATGCTCCTTATCCTCAAGCTATATATGGCTCAGATATATTGCGATTAACTCCAAGTAAAGTGATGTCTGATAACTATTGTCTTGATCAGGATAAATGGGAAGAAGCGATTTCACCTATTACTAACACAGTAATCATTGGCCCATCGGCGGATTGTCAACGACAAACAACCCAACATCATAATCCTCATCAACACTATTACAAACCTAATTCTCAAACTCAACATACTCAACAAAAACAATTTCACCCTATTCAGTATCAACCATATGATTGAAGCTTTTAGAATTAGCTGCCTGCTGAGGCAGCTTTTTTATTTTGGATTGATATGACAAAGTATTAGCCTATAGGCAAGAATACAATCAAAAGGAAGTTGTACAAATAACATACGAATAGGGAAATAGCCGAAAAGGTTATTGGCGTATCTCGAACAGTCCAATATTACACAAAACCCTTGGAAACTCTTATTGGAGTAACCAAGGGCTTAAAAGTCTACAAGGTCGTTATGAAACTTTGCGTTAATTATCTTAATTGAACCGCCGTATACGGAACCGTACGTACGGTGGTGTGAGAGGTCGGGAGTTAATCACTCCCTCCTACTCGATTATTTTTAAAAGAAGTAGCGTCTTTACTAAGGAAAGAAATGAGCAGAGTGGAAATGACAAATCGGATTTAAGAGTTAAAGTAAGCAATGCAAAAGGAGGTATTGGGGCTGATTAAAGAAAGATTGGGGATGTAAGCAACGCAAAAGTTAGTATCAAAGCAAATAGAAGAAAGTATGAGGATATAAGCAATGTAAAAGGAAGTATCGAAGCCAATAGAAGAAAGGTTGAGGATATAAGCGACGTAAAAGGAAGTATCCAAGCAAATAGAAGTAAGATTAAGGGTATAAGCAACGCAAAAGTGAGTATCGAAGCCAATAGAAGAAAGCTTTAGTATATGAGCAACGCGAAAGGGAGTATCGAAGCCAATAGAAGAAAGCTTTAGTATATGAGCAACGCAAAAGCGAGTATCCAAGCAAATAGAGGAAATCTTGAGGGTATAAGCAACGCAAAAGTGAGTATCGAAGCAAATAGGAGAAGCTTGAGGATATAAGCAACGCAAAAGCGAGTATCCAAGCAAATAGAGGAAATCTTGAGGATATAAGCAACGCAAAAGTGAGTATCGAAGCAAATAGAAGAAAGGTTGAGGATATGAGCAACGCAAAAGGGAGTATTGAAGCAAATAGAAGAAAGCTTTAGTATATAAGCAACGCAAAAGGGAGTATCGAAGCAAATAGGAGAAAGTTTGAGGATATAAGCATCGTAAAAAGAAGTATCAAGGCAAATAGAGGAAATCTTGAGGGTATAAGCAACGCAAAAGGAAGTATCGAAGCAAATAGGAGAAAGTTTGAGGATATAAGCATCGTAAAAAGAAGTATCAAGGCAAATAGAGGAAATCTTGAGGGTATAAGCAACGCAAAAGGAAGTATCGAAGCAAATAGGAGAAAGCTTTAGGGTATAAGCAACGCAAAAGTTAGTATCGAAGCAAATAGAAGAAAGCTTTAGTATATAAGCAACGCAAAAGGAAGTATCGAAGCAAATAGGAGAAAGCTTTAGGATATAAGCAACGCAAAAGCGAGTATCCAAGCAAATAGGAGAAATCTTGAGGATATAAGCAACGCAAAAGGAAGTAACGAAGCAAATAGGAGAAGCTTGAGGATATAAGTAACGCAAAAGCGAGTATCCAAGCAAATAGAGGAAATCTTGAGGATATAAGCAACGCAAAAGTGAGTATTAAAGTAAATAGAGGAAATCTTGAGGATATAAGCATCGTAAAAAGAAGTATCAAGGCAAATAGAAGAAAGATTAAGGGTATAAGCAACGCAAAAGGGAGTATCGAAGCAAATAGAGGAAATCTTGAGGATATAAGCAACGCAAAAGCGAGTATCGAAGCAAATAGAAGAAAGCTTTAGTATATAAGCAACGCAAAAGGAAGTATCGAAGCCAATAGGAGAAAGTTTGAGGATATAAGCAACGCAAAAGGAATTATCCAAGCCAATAGAAGAAATCTTGAGGATATGAGCAACGCAAAAGGAAGTATTAAAGCAAATAGAAAAAGGCTTGAGGATATAAGCAACGAAAAAGTGAATAACGCAGCCAATTAGTAATATTTTGATGGGATGAGGAGTAACAAAAAAACATAGCCACTATAGAAAGTTATTCAGGCATATATTAGAAACGTAACGATATCCTCTTTGTTGTCATTTTATCTTCAAGGATTCCTAAAAAATTACAAATGACTCCATAAAACATGATGTAAATTATGGTATAGTAAACAATAATTACTAAATGAAAAAAGTAGTCATTAATATTAGAAAAGCGACTTTTCTGTTGAGCATTATTTGTATACTCTTTATTTATCCTCAAATGTTAAAGCTATTTTCATAGAACATAATTGCACGACTACTACTTATAAAATCAAAAGGAAGTGTATAAAAAGATGGAGAGTCTTATTCCAATAGCAATTCCATTACTTGTAATTGCTATTAGTTTATACATGGTGTATTGGGGCGTTTCCTTACTTTATCGAATGTTTATCCGTCCGAAAGTCCAAGAGCAGCAAGAAATGAAGACGGAAATAACAGAGTTGAAAGAGATAGTTCGTTCGATTGAAGAAGAAATGAAGCAACAAAATATCGAAAAGTAGGTTAAGAGATGACTATTATTCATGAAAAAAACAATCGCTGGATTTCAATGATTGCTGAGCCACTTCATTTAAGCTTCTATCCCTTACAAAGTGGTAAGCGGTATAAAGTAGAGCTTATTAGGCATGCAGTAACGAAGAATAAGCTCATTAAAAGAGTTTCTTATGCTCAATTTATTGCAGATGAACATGGAAAAATTGACTTAGCAACCGCAAAGCCATATGAAGGCACTTATACAGAAACGGACGCAATGGGTCTTTTTTGGTCGATGCAAATAGAAGAACAAACAGAAAATAAAAGCGAGCCGTACATAAGATTAAATCCTCATGAATATGAAATTTCTCTTTATAGAAATAATATTTGTTTAGATAAGAAAATAATAGTGAAGAAATGGTATAGAGATGAAAAAGTGGACAGTATCCCAATCAATAGTGATGGCTTAATCGGGAGATATTATTATCATCGGGATCATAAAGTAAAGCCTTCCATTATAGTCGTTTCAGGTTCTGAAGGGGGGACAAACGATTTTACTGCGAGTGCATTAACTTCATATGGTTTTAATACGTTGGCTTTAGCTTATTTTGGTGAAGTAGGATTAAATGACAGATTGGTAGAGGTCCCTCTAGAACGCATTGAAAATGCAATTATTTGGTTGACGAATAGAAACGATGCTCATCCGAACTGGATAGGAATCCATGGAACATCAAGGGGTGGTGAACTAGCTTTATGGTCGGCTGTCTTGTTTGATGACATCACAGCAGCTGTCTCTCTTAATGGTTCAGCCGTTTCTTTTGCAGGCATTGTGCCATGGTCTGAAGCAAGAACGTTACCGCCTGCTTGGAATTTTCGCAGACAAGCCTTACCATATGCCTCTAAAGAAAACCCTGTAGAGGTAGCATCCTATTGTAGGGCACAATGGATGAAAGGAGGGAATCCATTATCGTACTGGTACGATTGTTTGTATGAACTAAATAAAGCCATTATCCCTATCGAAGAAACCAAAAAGGAATACTTATTGATATCTGGAAAAGAAGACGCTAATTTTCGTTCTTCTGTTTTTCATGATGTATGTACAAATGAAAATATCCAAAAACATTTTTATGAAGCAGCAGGCCATGAAATCGGGATACCGTATTTACCGATTGTAGCCAATAGCTTTACCGGTGGTACAAAAGCACAAACAGCAAAAGCGAGCGTGCACTCATGGGAAGAAACAATCGATTTTCTTAGGAGAAGTTTCGCGAAAAAACTGGGGGATAAATAATCAATAGGGTTGTCGGTTTGAGTTGACTTAGCCAGTGGCTGAAGGGGCGGAATCCTTGTGTGTTTATTGTATTGGGAACATTATTTATTGAAATATATTGGTAATATACATTTATTATTTACAGAAAAGGAGTGCAATTCTTGCAAAACTTTTTCCGTATAAATGTCATTAGCTTCTGTATAGCTCTGGTATTTTATCTTCCAATAACACTAATGGCAAACGTTTATCGATTTGCACGGTTATTAGGTTTTGTAACTAGAACAATGAATGTCATTATTATAAGTGCTATTTTGATCGGCTTTATTGCTATCACAGTATGGCTTATTTTTCTTATTCTTAAATGGTTTGAAAAGAGAAAGATTCATTATTGGTCGCTTCTTCTGTGGCTTCCTTATCTAGTTGTTTTCTCTTATGTAAACAGCGTCTTGTTTCCTATTACTTATTCTGCAGACAGCCCTAATCCCTCTACAGGATTATTTATTCTTGCAGGCTTTTTTGTCTATCCAATATACATATTTTCTCTTAATTCTGTTGCTTGGATAAGGGACTAAATTAATAAATTGTTTTTGGAGAGTGAAAAATTGGGTCAAAGATTTTTTACATATTTATAAAAGAAGGAGGGTGCCAAAGTTTGCCCCTCCCTTTCTCATTTTATTGGAGTTCCTTTACAGCGAGGTGAAGACTAGAGTAGGTTTTTACTTTAAAACTAACGCCAAGTGAAACCATTGTTTGAGCGATTTCTGGGCGGATACCTGAGATTTTCGCTGAAATGCCGACTAATTGAAGTGCTTTGATTACATCGAATAATTGCTTGGCGACCATCGTGTCAATAATGGGTACGCCTGATAAATCAAAGATGATATGGTCTAATTCAAGATTAGAAGCAGACGTTATTGAGACATGCATCAGTTTTTGTGCACGATTTGTATCCATAATACCAATCAAAGGGATGACCCCGAGTTTTTCAGTAATTCTTACAACGGGAATTGAAAGTTCTTCGGCTGCAGATTCTGCACTAAGGATTCGCTGATTAAACTGTTTCGAGTACGACATACTCAGCCAATAAACAGCGCGATCCACCACAGCATCAAATTTAGAAATGATATTGTAAAATACATCAATACTTAGAGCGAAATCATTGGCCGTTTGCTTGATGATTTCACCGATGAGTGATCGATAGTATCTTACTTCCTCAATTGCAGTTTCAAGATTTAAATGAAGATTTGCCCATAGGTTAACCGTTTCTTTCCCCCACTCTTGTAAGGTTTCAAAAGTGTGCTCTTCGGATGTTGAGATAGATTGAGCATAAATATTTATTAACTTTTCTCGCCAAAGTTTGATATCCGTTTGTATTTTATTTGAATAGGAGTGTTTAGCTGCTATATGTCGTTTTTCTGCTAATAAAGATTTTTGGACAAGGATTCTTTCCGTTATTTGCTGTAAGTGTTCTTCGATTTCTATTGTCAATAGTCACAGCCTCCAATTTATGTCACTTTTAATGGTAGCATGTGTGAGAGGGATGACTCAAGAAAAAGGTAAGTGAACATTCAGCAGCTATCGATAGTCACCAATATAATCTAGATTGACTTAATTGTATACGTTTGTATACAATTGTAATATGCGAAGGTGGTGAGATAGTGAAAGATAAACAAAGTGAAACCGGGGATCATCCGAGAGGTGAACGAAGGGGGAAAAGAAACCACCCACATAAAGAGGGAGCTAAAACATTTCGTAGAGGACGAGCGCTCAGTTTTTTAGAGAGTTTAAGGCTCAAGGAATCGATTTTGAAGAAACAATTAACATCACCAGAATTGCAGACCATTAATCCTATATTAGTGGGAGAGTTGAAAGCATTAGAAATGATTATTGAAGAATACATCAATCATTTTCATTTGCACGTATTGGCGAATGAGACAGAACTGAATAGGGTAAAGGGGGATGAGCATGAAAGAAATTAATCGATATATTGATAAGGTGTTTTACCAATCCGATGAGCAGCTAGAGGAGGTACTTAAATCCATTAATGAAAACGGGATGAGAGCCATTTCTGTTTCTCCTTCTACAGGGAAGCTTTTAACATTGCTCGTATCAACATCAGGAGCAAAGAATGTTCTCGAAATTGGTGCACTCGGTGGATACAGTGGCATTTGTTTAGCGCGAGGATTTGGGAAGTCAGGGGAACTTACATCATTAGAAATTGAAGAAAGCTATGCCGAATTAGCTGCTGGCAATCTAGCTAAAGCAGGGTTTAGTGAGCAAGTTTCTTATATCGTTGGCCCAGCTCTTACAAGTTTAGCAGTGCTTAAAGAGGAACGGAGGCAATTTGATTTCTTCTTTATTGATGCCGATAAAGAAAACTATGAAAATTATTTAAATGCTTGTATAAAGCTTGCAAAGGATGGTGCATTAATTGTTTGTGATAATGTACTTGCAAATGGAAGTGTAGCGGAAGAAGGTAGTGAGCCTAAACGTTACACGGAATATATGAAGAGATTTAATCAAATAGTCGCTAGTCATCCTCAACTAGAGTCTACATTAATCCCAATAGGTGATGGCTTAACCATTTCAAGGGTGAAAAAATAACCTATAGATAAAAGTGCTCACCAGCTTCTTATCTCGTAAGCCGGCGCGCACTTTTTACTTATTAATCGTAAAAAATCAAATGAATATTACTATTGGTACGAGATTTAGCGAAAAATTCTGCTTCATTTCCTCCGTCAACAAACTTACCGATACTACGGAAAATCCCGCATTCTCCCCTTGCAATATTGCGGTAGCCGACATAATCATTATAGCTTTCGGGATCGTACTCCCATAACTCTACTTTCACTTTTCCTTTTGGCCCAACATAGTTATCCCGGCAAATCATATAGTCACCACCAGTAGAAGCATAAACCTCACTTTCTGCTCCGTTACTTGATAAACTCTGTTCACCTAAATAATCCCATCCACTACTAGCCGTAGCAGTAATAGGGATAAGACAAATAACTAATAATGCACAAAGAGAAGCTTTTACTTTACTCATCGCCATTCCTCTTTTCTATTCGGATTGTAAAATAATTTCCTGTTTATCCTATCAGTATTTTATGGTGAATATGACGAATCGCATGTTATCATGCTTGCTTTATCGACTAGGATGAGCTCCCTAACCTTACGCCTCTTTTGATTGAGGGTATAAAGTTGGAATTATATTTTAGTAAAATAATCTTGTCTTTCTTATACATGCATTAACCATTAAACAATGTTATAGTCAAAGAAAAAAAGTGAGGCATACATATGTATAGATGTTCTTGGTCCAATAGCAATCAATTATTGCAGACTTATCATGATAAAGAATGGGGGATTCCTAGTAAAGATGATCGCTATTTATTTGAAATGCTTTCATTGGAAGGTGCGCAGGCAGGGCTATCTTGGCAGATTGTTCTATCTAAAAGAGATAGCTATAGAGAGGCGTTCCATCACTTTGATATTGAATATTGTGCGAGTTTAACAGATGCCGACCTAATAGCTATTAAAGAGAATCATGGTGTGATTAAGCATTTAGCTAAACTACAATCAGTTAGAAATAATGCGCGCGTTTTGTTGGAAGTTCAAAAAACATACGGTAGCTTTGCAGCGTACATTTGGAGCTTTGTTAATCATGTACCTTATCAGAATGAGTGGCAGTCCGAAGATCAGGTCCCAGCACAAACGGAATTATCTAACCAGCTAAGTAAAGATTTAAAAAAGAAGGGATTTAAATTTGTAGGCCCTATAACTATATATAGTTTTATGCAGGCTGTGGGAATGGTTAATGATCATGTGACTAAATGTATATGCTATGAAGCAGTAGGGAAATAAAGGGATGACGACTGTCATTCCTTTTCTAGTAATCTTAACGAAAATGTGAACAACCGGCTCATTCTCTATATATTGTTGCTACTGAATCAATCAGGAATAGGAATACAAAATTAGTCATGCAAAGAGAAAACGCACCTTTCTGATATAAGCCAACAATAATAATTGCTTGAACGAACAAAAAAATATATATGAGAATATAATTTCCGTAATCATTCAAGCAACGTTTATCCCTTTCATATGAAAAAAAGGTAGAGTGAGTGATTTGTTAGGATATCCTATTTTAATAGCTCTTCCAAGCTCGTTCATATTTCTCGATTAAGGTTGGATGAATCAATGTGTTTACTTCTGGCTCAATATGGATGCCTTTACTGTCTATCATTTCCTCATCGATATCTTTTCCAAAAGCGGTGAGTCCTTGTAATACCTCATTCGTTAAAAACTTTGTATCAATAGAAATATCAACATCTTCAAGTGAGATGGGCTCCCGCTTTGCTAGGACAAACCCCCAGTCGCCAAAACTTGGGATATCAACGTGGAAGTTCTCCGTATATAGTTCTGATGCTTTGATGGTTTCATTAATTGACCAATACACTTCAGTGGCAAAAGTAGGGCTTGTTGCTTGAACCATCATTGAGCCACCAGGAAGCAGATGGTTGCGCAATAGCTGATAAAATTCTAGTGTGTATAGTTTATTAAGTGATTCATTGTTGGGATCAGGTAAATCCACAAGTATGATATCGTAAAATGTATCATCTTCCTTCATATACTGGAAAGCATCTTTGTTAACAATCTTAACGCGGTCATCTTCAAATGCGTTGTTATTCAGCACAGTGAGTTCATGATGATTTTTACCTAAATCAGTGACTATAGGATCGAGATCAACCAATGTCATTGTTTCAATTTGGTCATATTTTTGCAGTTCACGTAAGGCTAAGCCATCTCCTCCGCCTAGTATGAGGATATCTTTTTGGTTTTCAGCTGTTGCTACGGCAGTGTGAACTAGGGTTTCATGATAACGGTATTCATCATTTGAACTAAACTGTAATTGCCCGTCCAAAAACAAACGTAAATCGCCTTGTTCTTTTGTGAGAATCACTTGTTGATAATCTGTTTGCGTATGATAAATAATCGGATCTTGATATAGTTTTTGTTCAAATAAAAAGGCAGTTTTTTCGCCAAAAAGGACACCAAGTATGAGAACGAAGAGGATGATAAATCCAGATGTGGCATGGCGTCTATAGTGTTTGATTTCTGTTTTGAAATAAAATAATACCCATAGAGCGACAACTACGTTGATAATCGCCACTAAAAAGGCGGTTTTAACAAGTCCAAACTGAGGACGTAATAAATAGACAAAAAGTAATCCGCCAATTAATCCACCAGCATAATCTGAAAAAAGAACTTTAGCTGTGCTCTTTTGCACCGTAATACCAATTTCGTTTGCTTTCCTAATCAGAATAGGTAGTTCAACTCCAGTTAAGGCACCAACAACGAGTGTAATGAAATATAAAAAGAATGCATCCATGCCAGAGCTTAAGAAAGCGGTCACGCCGAAAAGAATGAATATCGAAAATCCACCAAGAATACCGATGGCATACTCAATCCAAACGAAGGAAAGAATTAAATTTTTGGTGACTTTTTCGCTTAATGCAGCACCGACTCCCATTCCTGTTAAAAATAAGGAAATGGTGAGCGTATACTGTTTTACACCGTCTCCAAGAAGATAGGAGCCAGCTGCTCCGAATAATACTTCAAAGATAATACCACAAATAGAAACAATACCAGATGCCCAGTAAATGGCTTTACTTTTGTTTAAACTTAAATCATTCATAAAGGAGGACTCCCTTGTTTTCTTCTGTAAAAAAAGCAATCGACGGCATTAGTCGATTGCATACTGCTATACTTCATTAAGTAATGGAAGCACCGATTATAAATCCTAAACCGATGGAGACGCACATGCTAATAATGGCTACTGAAATATTTCCCTTTTTCAATTGTTCTTCCACTGAGAATTTGCGTGTGAATAGTTCAAATAGGAAATAAGCGACCATTTGTAGAAGAATCCCCACTAATCCCCATATAACGGTATCTAAAATGGTACCACTATTATAAATAGAGAAAGCAAGTACAATGGAGATACCGACAATTTTTCCGCCAACTGATAAGGCGACAGCATGGTTAGCGTTTAAAATTTCATCCCAATCTTTATATTTTGTTGTTAATAACTCAAATACAACGACGCCAATTAAAATGATGGCAACAGCAATGAGAAAGTATATAAGTGTTAAAATAAATGGTTCCATATCATTTCTCCTTTTCTAGCTAACTAATTATTTCCCTGAACCAGGACCGCCACCACGTACGGTTGATGAGCGGATGGAACGTGTGTTATCACTATTTTTATAATAACCTCCAGAGGCGTAATATCCCCCATAACAATCTTCTCTATATTGACATTCGTTTTGTCTCTTATTGACCCAATTATCTGATCCTAAAAGGTTATTAAGCATCCAAACAGCGAACAATCCATTAAAGAATGATGGTTGATAATTATCTCGCACAAATCCTTGTGATGCCACTTCGATAGCTGAATTATTTGTATCATTTTCGTCCTCTGTCACAATCACAAATAAATCATCATAAACGAGCACTTGTTTCATATCATGCTTTTCACTTATGTTTGTTGGTTCCTGATATCCTTTTAATTCGACAACCACTTGGTCAATCGTTTGATCTTCAGCTATGTAAATTTCAGAAAGATCAGAGGTGTTATCTTGACTACTAATCACATCATAAAAGGTATAATGATCATTAATAAATGCTGCAATCCCATGATTAAATGTAGTTGAACCGCTTGTTTGTGTACCACTCCCACATGCGGTGAGCATGAGGGTAAAAGAAATCAGCACAAAGAAAAGTGATTTTTTCATTTTTTCACCTTCTTTTTATTATCATTGGTTAGCCATCTGAAGAGAGTTTTCTCCAGATGGCTAGGATAAAAAACTTACTTACCAAGTTTTTTCTTCAATGCTGCCAGTTCATCATCGACATCATTTTTCTCTAGTGCCGCGAATTCATCATCAAGGCTACGATTAGATTGACGTAAATCTTCGCTGGTTTCTGCTTCCGCTTCGTATTGTAGAACTTTCTCTTCCATCCGCTCGAAACCTTGTTTAGATGTGCCATTACCGATATTTGATAGTGTGCGGTTCATTTTAGTACGTGTTTTAGCAGATTCTGCTCTCGCTTTTAAGCTATCTTTCTTCAGCTCCATCTCTTGATACTCATTTTTCATTTCATCAAGTTTTGTGCGCAGCATCATCGAATCATTTTGTGCAGAAACATAGGCTTCTTTTAGTGTATCTGCTTTTTGTTGATGTGCTTTCTTGTCTTCTAACGCACGTCTTGCAAGATCATCATTACCAGCTTCCACAGCTTTTATTGCTTGTTCACCGCGTTTGTCTACCATACTCTGTGCTTCGGTATATTTCTTTTGTAACATTTTTTCATTAGCGATTTGTTTGGCTACTGAAGTTTCTACTTCTCTTATATCTTCTGCCATGTCTCTCATATATTGATCAAGCATCTTTACTGGATCTTCCGCTTTGTCCAATGCTGCATTTAATTCAGATTCTACAACTGTCTTCATTCTTTTAAAAAATTTAAACAAAATAGTCAACCTCCATATATTTTATGCAGTATTTAGCTACCTGCAATAATTTTTAATTCGTACTCCTCAATGGTATATCCCTTACTTACTTCCAATTCACTGCCCCATTTTTCAATTGAGAGAAAGTTTTCTTCCTCTTCGTCCGCAAAATCAAAGTAATGGCATGTAAGACCTGATAAATTCTCACTACGACCTGCACCGGTTACTTTTGCAGCGCCTTTTTCGTCTAAAAAGTAAATTATCCCATCATACTCTATTTCTTTGGCGATGGGCTCTTTAAGGGGGAGTTTTATTTTTTTATACATTCCAAGATAAAGTTCATCATCCATTTCAACACTAAGCCATAAAGTTTCATTAATGCCAGAAAGTTGATAAGCATGCCATTTGAAGCCGTGATCATTATAATTAATTTTTCCGACTACACGATAATCTTCAAAATTGTAAGTGACGATATCATCTTGTTGTAAATTAAACATATTTCGTTTTTCTAATGGTTTTTCATCACTTTTCTTCTGTCCGAATAATTTTGAGAAAAAACTCATGTATTCACCTCTACTTCTTTCTGTTTACCACAATTCATACATACGATACATTGGTGAAAAAGTTTCATTTTTTTTTTATGAAATGAAAAAAACACATTTGTCATCAATGATAGGTGTTGCGTATAGTAGAGTCAATAAATTGGGTTTTCCTCTTCCCGATAATATAAGTGCAAGGATTGTCGGACCATACTTAGTATCTATTGCTATTCTATATTTATGGGAGGTCAGATAATGAATCAATTGAAAGGGTTAAATGATGCGTTAGCTTACATCGAAAAAAATTTAACAGAAGAAATCAATGAAAAAGAGATGGCTAGGGTAGCTGGTTGTTCAGTTTATCATTTTAAAAGAACTTTTTCTTTCTTAGCGGGTATGCCCTTATCTGAGTATTTAAGAAAAAGACGTTTAACTTTAGCGGCAATAGATATACAAGATTATGTAAATCTGAAAGTAATAGATATCGCTGTAAAATATGGATATCGTTCTGCTGATGCCTTTTCTAGAGCATTTTATTCATTTCATGGAGTTACTCCAAGCATGGTAAGACATAACGAACATGTTTTAAAAGTTTTTCCTAAGATGACCTTCCAATTAATCATACAGGGGGGAGTAGAAATGGATTATCATATCGTAAAAAAAGAAGCATTTTGGATTATCGGATTACAAAAAAGAGTACCAATTGTATTTAAGGGAGTAAATCCAGCAATTACAGAAATGTGGCATCAACTAGATAAGAAAAAAATTCAACAGCTATTAAACTTATCAAATGTTGAGCCAAATGGAATCATACAAGCCTCAACCAATTTTTCTGAAGGAAGAATGGAAGAAAAAGGAGAGCTCGATCATTATATTGGTGTTGCTTCTACCTCAAATAGAGTGGAAGGATATTCAGCACTTGAAGTGCCAGCTATGGAATGGGCAATTTTTGAAACAATCGGCCCATTTCCACAGACATTACAAGAAACTTGGGGAAGAATATACGCAGAATGGTTCCCTTCAACCAACTACCAACAACTTGAAGGACCTGAAATCGTATCTATCCAAACTAAAGACTTGTCTGCTGATCAAGTAAAAACCGCTATTTGGATACCTGTGACACAGAAAAATTCTGTATAATATTTCTAGTGAATACTGATCACATAGGATGAGAAAGATGAAGCTGGCACATGCTCAAGCATTATGAGAATTTTCTGGGTAAAGTTTGGATCAACAAAGAAAGAAGATGAAATGACTATGGGGGATTGTAAATTTAATCTACGCCCTTAATAAGTAGAATGTGTATGTCCTAATTTACTATTGGTGAATTAGGACTCTTTAAGATGCTTAAAGATGACTCTTTAAAGGGAATCTCTCGGATGAGAATGAATGGTGGCACTATGAAGATGGTATAAAAAGCTGGGCAATTTTAATCGATTAGCTAATACTTCTATTTGACATTATACCTATAGGGGTATATGATGAGTTGTGTAAGGAGGGAGGCATAATGAAATATAGTCGGCAAGTGATCAACCGTGTAAAAAGAATGGAAGGACAATTACGCGGTATCGTAAAAATGATGGAAGATAATAAAGACTGTCGGGAAATTGTAACGCAACTCTCAGCTGTTCGTTCTGCAGCAGATCGGACGATTGGTTTAATCGTCAGCAATCATTTAGTTGAATGTGTACAAAATGGGACTGAAGGATCAAGTAATGAAGAATTGATAAAAGAGGCTGTATCGCTGTTAGTAAAAAGTAGATAAAGTTCTCTTGACAATATATTTTTTTATCTTTTATTATACCCATAGGGGTACATGTATATACAAAAGGAGGAAATAATAATGAACGCAAACAAAGTATTAGATGCCAAAGGGTTGGCGTGTCCAATGCCGATTGTAAAAACGAAAAAGGCAATAAATGAAATGCAAAGTGGTGAGGTTTTAGAAATTCACGCAACAGATAAAGGAGCAAAAAGTGATTTAACAGCATGGGCTAAATCTGGTGGCCATGAATTACTCGATCATATTGAAGAAAATAATGTTTTTACATTTTGGATTAAAAAGGGGTAAGAAGGAGGCTATTATGGTAGAAAAGAAAAAAACAACCATTATCTTATTTAGTGGGGACTATGATAAAGCGATGGCTGCTTATATTATTGCTAATGGTGCAGCAGCTTACGATCATGAAGTAACCATTTTTCACACTTTTTGGGGATTAAATGCTTTAAGAAAAGAAGAGTTAGTAAAAGTAAAAAAAGGTTTTATGGAAAAGATGTTTGCAAAAATGATGCCTAGAGGTGCCGATAACATGGGGCTATCTAATATGAACTTTGCAGGTATCGGTCCAAAATTAATTAAAAATGTGATGAAAAAACATCATGCAGTCCCTCTCCCTCATTTAATTGAAATGGCACAAGAACAAGATATCAACCTGGTTGCTTGTACAATGACAATGGATTTGTTGGGGTTACAACAGGAGGAACTATTAGACGGTATTGAATATGCAGGTGTAGCTGCTTATTTAGCAGATGCTGAAGATGGGAATGTGAATTTATTTATCTAATCAATAGGGGGATGAAATGGAGTGTCTTCATTCTTACAGTTCAGAAAAGGTTTAAGCAGATTTCAACAGTAATTTAAGAATGGTGCTAAAAGATAGGGATTTCGAACTCAGTCAGAGTTAAAGGTAGATCTATTCCTTCATTCCAAAAATATTCCCTTCAAAATTGAAGGATTAGGCTGTGAATGAAAATAAGACAAAGAAGTAGTAGTCACTTGCCAAAGTGGTATGAGAAGTAGGAAAGTAGCACATAAAAAAATTAAAAATATAAAAAGCAGGATGAATGTCTGGTAAGAAAGGAGTTTTATTATGATTCAAGTATCACCAGAAAGTGTTAAAGACATATTGCAAAACAACCATGATGTTAGCATTGTGGATGTGAGAGAAGTGGAAGAAGTAAAACAAGGAAAAATTCCTTCAGCCATTCATATACCATTACGATTATTGGCGTTCCGAATGCATGAATTAAATAAATCAAAGGATTATATAATGGTTTGTCGTTCAGGGGCAAGAAGTGGGCAAGCAACAGCTTTACTAGAACAACATGGTTATAGAGTTAAGAACATGTCAGGTGGAATGCTTGCATGGGATGGGAAGGTAGAATAAATTTTTTTACATTTAATTATACCCATGTAGGTATATGAGGAGGGCCAAAGATGAATGAAATTAAAGCAAATCAAACAGTCGATGCAAAAGGGTTAGCTTGTCCGATGCCAATTGTCCGGACAAAAAAGGCGATGAAGGAATTAGAGGCAGGGCAAGTAATGGAAATTTTAGCAACTGACAAAGGGTCTAAAGCTGACCTTAAAGCTTGGTCTGAAAGTACAGGACATCAATATCTAGGTACTGTTGAGGAAGAAGAAGTACTAAAGCATTATCTCCGTAAGGCTTCTGATTATGAGGAACAACCAGAACGGCACCATCCACATGTAATTAAAAATGATGAGCTGGAAGAGAAAATCGCTAACGGGGAGTCTATGCAAATTCTAGATGTTCGAGAAGAAGCAGAGTATGCCTTTGGTCACATACCTGGTGCGTTATCTGTGCCTTTTGGACGTTTGCAGCAAGAGCTAAATAAACTTAATCAAGATGAGCCTATTTATGTTATTTGCCGTAGCGGTAACCGAAGTGATATGGCAGCACAACTTTTAGAAAGTAAGGAATTTAAAGCAGTCAATGTTGTGCCAGGTATGAATAGTTGGAATGGGAAAGTTGAGGGAATCTAAATATTAAATGAATGATGGTTTGTAACATAAAAAATTTTGAAATAAAAAAATACCAACGGGGGTATAGAGATGTCTGTTAATAAAATGAAAGCAAGCGAATTAGCAAAGATGGTAGTTAATAAAGAGCCATTATTTATTCTAGATGTGCGTAATGAAGCTGATTTTCAAGATTGGAAAGTAGAAGGTCATCATTTTAACTACTTGAATATCCCATATTTTGAACTATTAGACGGTGTAGAAGGAATCATTGAGCAGCTTCCTAAAGATCAAGCTATCTTAGTTGTTTGTGCGAAAGAAGGTTCTTCTATAATGGTGGCGGAGATGTTATCAGGTGAAGGGATGGAAGTCAGTTATTTAGAAGGTGGAATGAAAGCATGGAGTGAGCATTTAGAGCCTGTTAAAGTAGGGGACTTGAGTACAGGAGGAGAAATGTATCAATTCGTCCGTATGGGTAAAGGCTGTCTTTCTTATATGATCATTTCAGATGGTGAAGCAGCGATCATCGACGCAACGAGAATGATAGACGTGTATCTTGATTTTGCCAACGAAAAAAAGGTGAAAATCATGCATGTTTTTGACACGCATTTACATGCAGACCATATTTCGGGTGGACGTGACATTGCAGCAAAGGTGGACGCTGTTTATTGGTTACCACCGAAAGATGCAGAGGAAGTAACATTCAACTATGCAAAACTAGAAGATGGTAATGAAGTGAAAATTGGAGAAACATCAATCAATATTCATGCCCTTTATTCACCGGGACATACCATTGGATCGACTTCATTTGTCGTAGATGAACAGTATTTATTAACAGGTGATATTTTGTTTATTGATTCTATTGGTAGGCCCGATTTAGCTGGGCTGGCAGATGACTGGGTTGGAGATTTACGTGAGAGTTTATATAAGCGTTATAAAGAGCTGTCAAGTGAACTAATCGTTTTACCTGCCCACTTTATGTTGATTGATGAATTGAATGATGACGGCAGTGTGGCCGAGGAGTTAGGCGTACTTTTTAAACAGAACCATGGGTTAAATATGGAAGATGAAAGTGAATTTAGAAAGCTTGTCACCGAAAATCTCCCACCGCAACCCAATGCGTATCAAGAAATACGTCAAACAAATAGGGGGCAAATCACTCCAGATAATGATAAACAAAGAGAAATGGAGATTGGACCCAATCGCTGTGCAGTAAGATAAAGAAATATTCATATAGAGGGACCGGAGACTGGTCCCTTTTTTAGGTCAGCATTAAGGAGATGAGCATAATGGATTTAGCATTTATTGTGACGATATTTTTAATTGGTTTTATTGGCTCTTACTTATCAGGATTACTTGGTATCGGTGGTTCTATCATTAAATATCCGATGCTATTATATATCCCACCAATATTAGGTGTCGCGACTTTTACTGCGCATGAAGTGTCAGGTATTAGTGCTGTCCAAGTTTTCTTCGCAACGATTGGCGGGGTTTGGGCCTATCGTAAAGGTGGATATTTGAATAAAACATTAATCATTTATATGGGGGCTAGTATTTTAATAGGTAGTTTTATAGGTGGTTATGGATCGAAACTCATGTCAGAAGGTGGCATTAATCTCGTATACGGGATACTTGCTTTGATTGCAGCGGTTATGATGTTTATTCCTAAAAAGGGATTAGATGATATCCCATTTGATCAAGTGACTTTTAATAAATGGGTAGCGGCAACTCTTGCGCTTGTCGTCGGTGTGGCAGCAGGGATTGTTGGGGCTGCAGGTGCCTTTTTATTAGTTCCGATTATGTTAACTGTATTAAGAATCCCAACAAAAATGACGATTGCTTCTTCTCTTGCTATCACCTTAATCTCATCGATTGGTGCAACTGTTGGGAAAGTCACTACTGGGCAAGTTGACTACTATCCGGCATTCATCATGGTTATTGCTAGTTTAATTGCTTCACCATTAGGTGCAATGGCAGGTAAGAAGATGAATACAAAAGTACTGCAAATGATTCTCGCATTACTAATACTAGCCACAGCGGTGAAAATATGGGTAGATATTTTTTAAAAAGGAAGTGATGAGCCGATGAATCACTGCTTTCAGAATGGAAATTGAGATTGAATAGGGATTCTGCTCATTCGAAGGAAAAGTAGAAACTGAGGGCGTGGCAAAAGTGAAATATAACGAACCAACACTTGTTATTTCATATCAGGAACGCATCCTCTATATATTCATTTGGAAGATGTCTCAAGGTAAAGGAAAAGGTTGATGTGTTTGTAAATGTCAGAATGAAAAGTGAAAATAGTCGCTATCCTCCCTCATCATCCAAGTTCAATATAGCTGAAGCGGCATTACCAACTGCGCTTCAGCTTATGATTGCCCTTGTTTTTAATAAGCGCCGAAAATAGCAACAGTATGTGCTCCTTCTGTGTTTGCTCGAAGCAGTACATTTTTCCATTCCTGCTCATCTGATGGAATCCCATGATGGTAAATATCGTGCAAAATACTCGATAAGAAGGCATCTCCTGCTCCAGTTGTGTCAACTACATCTACGGTAGGTGCTTCAACGGTTATACTCTTCTCTTTATGAAGTAACGTTGCACCTAAATGCCCCCTTGTAATCATTATCCACTGATTAGGCCATGAAGTAACCTGTTGTAATGCTGTTCTATAATCTTTAGCTTTACAAAGAAATAACAGCTCTTCCTCCGTCATTTTGATTAGATCTGCCTCTTTTAAAAAGGAATTGATCGTCTTTCTACATTCATTTTCATTCTTCCATCTCTTTAAACGGATATTCGCATCCATCACGATGAAATGCTGATATTTTTTTGCTAATTCAAGTGCTTTAAAGCTTGTCTCCTTTGCTATATCATGAAAAAGCGTACCTGAACCGAAATAGGAGATATGCGATTTTTGATAGATGCTTTCATTCAACTCATCTGCTTCTAACCATATCTGAGGGGTGTCGTTTTCATAAGATAGAAATTCACGCTCCCCATCCACCTGCACAATTGATACTATACATAGCCTTTTATTCATTGACGTAATGGTCCCAGACAGGTCGATGCCTTCATTCTCTAATTGCTGTTTGGCATATTGACTATGCTCATCAGTACCGATTTTCGTCATATAAAAGGTAGGAATACTTTTTCTGGCGAGACGGATGGCTACATTGGCGGTTGCTCCTCCTACTTTCATGATTGATTGGCTATTAGGTGAAATAATTTGGTCCATGATTACTTCACCGAAAGAAATCACACCTTTATTTTTCACAATCAAGTCTCCCATCATTTTTGATAAGGCTGATTATACTATAAAATTGTCCCTTCATCCTTCCAATATCAACAATAGCCTCTGCATTTATAATACTTAACTAGCACAAAGCGACTATGAATGGTCGCTCTTTTTTGTTTTTTATAAAAGAAGTAGCGTCTTCACTAGGTGTAGAACGTAAAAGGAAGTAACAAAGCAAATAGAAAAAAGGTGGAGGATGTGAGCAACGTAAATGCGAGTATCGATGCAAATAGAAGAAAGTATGAGGAAATAAGCAAAGCAAAAGCGAGTATCGAAGCAAATAGAAAAATCATGAGGATATAAGCAATGTAAAAGCGAGTATCGAAGCAAATAGAAGAAAGTTGAAGGATGTAAGCAATGTAAAAGCGAGTATCGAAGCAAATAGAAAAAATCATGAGGATATAAGCAAAGCAAAAGCGAGTATCGAGGCAAATAGAAAAAATCATGAGGATATAAGCAAAGCAAAAGCGAGTATCGAAGCAAATAGAAGAAAGTATGAGGATATAAGCAAAGCAAAAGCGAGTATCGAAGCAGATAGAAGAAAGTTGAAGGATATAAGCAAAGCAAAAGCGAGTATCGAAGCAAATAGAAAAAATCATGAGGATATAAGCAATGCAGAAGCGAGTATCAAA
Organism: Cytobacillus sp. FSL K6-0265; assembly: GCF_038003465.1. Taxonomy (NCBI): domain Bacteria; kingdom Bacillati; phylum Bacillota; class Bacilli; order Caryophanales; family Bacillaceae; genus Cytobacillus; species Cytobacillus sp. FSL K6-0265. The sequence continues at coordinate 912,963 of NZ_JBBOPE010000001.1, forward strand.
GCAAATAGAAGAAAGTATGAGAATATAAGCAACGCAAAAGCGAGTATCGAAGCAAATAGAAGAAAGTATGAGGATATAAGCAATGTAAAAGCGAGTATCGAAGCAAATAGAAGAAAGCTGTAGGATGTGAGCAACGCAAAAGCGAGTATCGAAGCAAATAGAAGAAAGTATGAGGATATAAGCAACGCAAAAGCGAGTACCAAAGCAAATAGAAGAAAGTATGAGGATATAAGCAATGTAAAAGCGAGTATCGAAGCAAATAGAAGAAAGCTGTAGGATATAAGCAACGCAAAAGCGAGTACCAAAGCAAATAGAAGAAAGTATGAGGATGTGAGCAAAGCAAAAGCGAGTATCAAAGCAAATAGAAGAAAGTATGAGGATATAAGCAACGCAAAAGCGAGTATCGAAGCAAATAGAAGAAAGTATGAGGATATAAGCAACGCAAAAGCGAGTACCAAAGCAAATAGAAGAAAGTATGAGGATATAAGCAATGCAAAAGCGAGTATCGAAGCAAATAGAAGAAAACTTGAGGATATAAGCAAAGCAAAAGCGAGTATCGAAGCAAATAGAAGAAAACTTGAGGATATAAGCAAAGCAAAAGCGAGTATCGAAGCAAATAGAAGAAAACTTGAGGATATAAGCAAAGCAAAAGCGAGTATCAAAGCAAATAGAAGAAAGTATGAGGATATAAGCAACGCAATCAAAAGTGAGTACCAAAGCAAATAGAAAAGACCTCTAAGATATAAGCAACATCCCCCTATCAATCAGCCAAACGTCATCCTCCTTCCATCTTCTTTATTTTCAAAAACTTATCTTTATACGTACTTAGAAAATTTACTTTATTTCTATTTAATAACAACTAACTGTTACAGCAATTTTTATCAGGATGAAATCTGGAATTTTCCATTGACAGCTTAGGTGGAAAGTCGTATATTGATTAAATAAAATTAATAAATATTCATATCTATGCAATTGGATAGAGAGGGTTCTTTCTAATGAAAATAACTGTTGGTACACCGGAGTATATAAGAGAGCCAAATGCACTTATGAAAATTGGCGGGTACGTGAAGAAATATGGAGAAAAAGCCGTCCTTATTGGTGGGATAAAGAGTCGTGAAATAGTGGAAGGACATGTAAGAGAAAGTTTGAATAATGAGAGAATGACACTAGCTGCTTCCATTTGGTACGGTGGAGAATCTTCTAGAGAAAATGTTGAGAGATTAATAGAAGAGCTCAGTACAATCGATTATGATGTCATCCTTGCATGTGGCGGGGGGAAAGCGATTGATACTGTTAAGGCGGTAGCCGCGCATGTAAATAAACCTCTTGTTGCACTCCCGACGATTGCAGCGACATGCGCAGCAACGACTCCTATTTGGATTACATATAGTGATCAAGGTGAATTTCTTGCCATTAGTCGAGATGCAAAGGTGCCAGAAATGGTTGTTGTTGACTCAACAGTAATATTGCACTCACCTGTACGATATTTGATTGCTGGCATTGGTGATACGCTAGCTAAGTGGTTTGAAACGAAGACTTCAGTTAAAAAAGCAACACCTAATGCTAGGAACCAAACAGCGATTGCTATTGCTAATCAGTTATACAAAACGATGTTAGCAATAGGGGAGCAATCAGTTGCATCTATGAAAAAAAAGGAATTGTCACCTGAGCTTGAGGATATGATTGATGCGATTCTGTTAATCAGTGGAAGTGTGAGTGGGTATGGGGGAGATGATTGTCGAACAGCAGGTGCACATGCCATCTACTCCGGGTTGACGATTTTCCCGGAAATACATGAAACGTATCATGGTGAAATTGTTGCTTTCGGCATTTTAGCGATGCTAGCAATGGAAAATGAGGAAGAAAGTGAAATCAAAGAGTTGATTTCTTACTATCAAAAAGTGAATCTACCATATACACTACAGCAAATGAATGTGCCTGAGTTGTCTCGATCACAGTGGCAGGAACTTGGAGACGTTTCAGTGACTATTGAAGATATGGCGAATATGCCGTTTGTGGTTACACCAGATATGGTAATCACAGCTGTTAGGCAGGCAGATCAATATGGAAAAGACATGTTAAACAAATAAATAGACTGGTTAATGGGGGAAGATGAGTCATGAAAAAATGGTTATTCGCAATCACAATGATGGTCCTTGCTGTGACATTAGCAGCTTGTGGTGGATCAAGTGAATCTGAGGAAGGATCTGGAGAAAACAAAGAACCATTAAAAGTTACTTTACCAACGTGGACAGGTTATGGACCACTATTTTTAGCAAAGGAAAAAGGCTACTTTGAAGAGAATGGTATTGATGTTGAACTTTCAATTGTTGAAGGTCTTGGAGAAAGAAAACAAGCTCTAGCAAGCGGACAAATCGATGGAATGGCAACTGCACTTGATGTACAAGTATCATTAGCTGCATCAGATATTCCTTTAAATGTTGTATGGTTATTGGATGATTCTTACGGCGGAGACGGGATTTTAGTGAAAGATGACATGAATGAAGTGAGTGACTTAAAAGGCAAGAAAGTTGCTTTTGAAGTCGGATCTACAAGTCATATGTTAGCTTTAACGGCATTACAAGATGGAGGCTTAACGGAAAAAGATGTTGAAGTTGTACCAATGTCTGCTGGGGATGCAGGAGCGGCATTTGCGGCAGGTAAAGTAGACGCAGCCGTTACCTGGGAGCCTTGGTTATCAAACGGTTCTGAAGCAAACGGTAAAGTGCTACTAACAACGAAAGATCTTCCTGGTATTATTGTTGATACAGTTAGTTTTACGGAAAAAGTCATTGAAGAACGTCCAGAAGATGTCCAAGCATTTGTAACGGCAATGGGTCAAGCAATGGACTACTGGAAAGAAAACGAAGATGAAGCGAATGAAATCATGGCTAAAGGTTTAAAAATTGATGTTGAAGAATTTGCTGCAACAGCTGAAGGATTAAAGTTCTTGGATAAAGAGGCGAATAAGCAATTATTCGGTACAGAAGACGCTAAAGGCGACATTTACCAATCAACAGAAAATGCGGCAAAGTTCTATAAAGAGCAAGAGATTATTACAGCTGAACCAGCTGCAGAAGATATTATTAACCCTACTTTTATCAAGTAATGATATGAATCATTCGGAGCCTAACCGCAAGCAGTCAGCGGTTAGGCTCAGGTTATTTTTATTTCTGGTAATTGGTTGAAAGAGGAAAAAAAAGAAAATGGGTGAGAAAAAATGTTAGGAAAATTATTAACCCCGAATAAAGAAATTCCAAAGTCCCTTTATTCATCAGTCGGCATTATTATTTTTCTTATTGTATTAGGGATATGGGCAGGAATTACTTATACGGGGCTCGTTAACCCGTTGTTTTTGCCAACACCTACGGCGGTATTAACAACAGGAATAGATTTATTTGCCAATGGAAATCTTCTATCAGATATAGGCATTAGTTTTTCAAGGGTATTAGTCGGTTTCTTAGTGGCAGCCTTAATCGGTGTACCACTTGGGATATTGATGGGTTCTCTAAGAATTATGCAAGGCGCATTTGAGCCGCTGATTGGTTTTATTCGTTATATGCCAGCTTCAGCATTTATTCCATTATTGATCTTATGGATTGGTCTTGGTGAAACGCAAAAAATGAGTGTCATATTTTTAGGGACATTCTTTCAATTAACGTTAATGATTATGGATGTTACAAAGAATGTGCATAATGATTTGATTGATGTTTCTTATACATTGGGTGCATCGAAGCTACAAGTGTTTACAAGAGTGATACTCCCGGCAACCATGCCAGGGATTGTTGATACATTAAGAATTACATTTGGATGGGCATGGACTTATTTAGTCGTTGCAGAGATTGTAGGGGCTTCGAGTGGAATTGGCTATATGATTATGCAGGCATCAAGATTCCTACAACCTGATAAAATTATTGTTGGGATTCTGATTATTGGGTTATTAGGGTTATTGACTGACCTCATCTTTAAATGGATTTACCGTAAATCTTTTTCATGGATGAGAAAGGAAGGATTGTAATATGACAACACCGAAGCTAGAAATTAAAGATGTGGATAAAGTTTTCAAAACCAAAAGTGGTGACACAACGGCGCTACAAAAAACATCCTTCACTATTGATGATGGTGAGTTTGTTACTATACTTGGTCCCTCAGGATGCGGTAAATCGACCGTATTAAGAATTGTTGCTGGTTTGGAAGAAGCGACAACCGGTGAGGTATTATTAGATGGGCAACCTATTGATGGTCCTGGCCCAGATAGAGGTATGGTATTCCAATCGTATACTCTATACCCTTGGTTGACGGTAAAAGAAAATATCTCCTTTGGCTTAAAGTTGAAGGGAGCGAGACAAAAGGAACGAGATGATCTCGCTCGTCATTATCTTCAATTAATAGGATTAGAAGGATTTGAGAATCATTACCCTGTTCAACTCTCTGGAGGGATGAAACAGCGTGTAGCTATTGCTCGTGCATTAGCGAATGATCCGAAGGTATTATTGATGGATGAACCTTTTGGTGCCCTTGATGCGCAAACAAGAAATATTATGCAAGAGGTTTTATTAAAGGCATGGGAAAAGTCGAAGAAAACCATCCTCTTTATTACTCATGATGTAGATGAATCTATTTTTCTAGCTGATTCTGTGTATGTCATGACTGCTAGACCAGGAAGACTGAAGAAAAAGGTGCCGATTGATATCGCTAGACCAAGAGATTTTAGTGTGAAAGCAACAAATCAATTCGCACAATACAAAGAGGAACTGTTATCATTAATACGAGAAGAAAGCTTGAAATCTATTTGATATTATAAATGATACAGAAAGGTGCTTGGTACAATTGAAGAGAGAAGCCTATTACCCTGAGGTCGTTAAACAGGCCCTAACCAATATCCCTCCAGGGTCATGGATGTCAGCAGTGCCGGAAGGATGTATTCGCCTAAACTCAGGCTATCCGGCATCTAACCTTGTTCCGTCAGCTGAACTAAAGGAAGCTACAGACCGGCTATTGACAGAAGAACAAGATTTGCCGCTTCACTATATTGGTAGTCCAAGAATTGATCAATTAAAAACACATTTAATCAAACGCATGGGCGAGCGTAAGATGGAAGTGAAAGAGGATGAAGTGCTTGTGACTTCAGGTGCTTGTCAGGCGATTGATCTCATTGCCCGTATTTTATTAGATAAGGATGCCTTCATTATTGTTGAGTCACCGACTTATATGGAAGCACTGGAAATTTTCCAAAATTACACAAAAAACCTTATCACAATTCCAATTGATGCAGATGGATTGGATACGAAGCGATTGGAAGAAATATTAATCGAACGGACGAAGAAAGAAGAACCTATTCCAAAACTTCTATATACGATCCCAACCTTTCAAAATCCTACAGGCACAACACTATCTTTCGCCAGACGGGAGAAATTAATTAAACTAGCAAAAGAATATGATTTTCTCATTCTTGAAGATGATGCCTACGGGGAGCTTGCGTTTGGAGAGAGTCCGACAACATTAAAATCATTAGATGAAGAGGATCGTGTTTTTTATGTCGGATCGCTATCGAAAGTAGTGGCTCCAGGTATGCGTGTCGGCTGGATTGCTGCTCATAGTGAGTGGATAGAAACACTTTTCTGGTTTAAGAAAGATTTAGAGCACCCATTTGCGCAATCGGTGATGTCTGCTTATTTAGAAAAAGTAAATCTGGCTCATCGTTCTGTCTTACTAACAGAAAAATATGAAGAAAAAGCAGTCATTTTATATGAATCATTGATTCATTTCATGCCTGAGGGTGTGAAGTGGTATCGCCCTGAAGGTGGCTACTTTATGTGGATTAAAGTGCCTTGCGTCAATACAACGTCAATGCTTGCGAAAGCGAAACAAGCTGGCGTAGCTTACGTACCAGGCCAATACTTCTTCTACAATCAAGACGAAGGTAAGAACTTTTTACGTCTTTCATTTAGTTATGCGAGTAAAGAGGAAATAAAAAAGGGAATCGAAATTCTAAGCCAAGTAGTGGCAGAAGAGATGAATAAATAAAGATAGGAGCGTGCACAATCCTGAGGTGCACGCTCTTTTTAGGTTGATTATTTTCATAAAGTAAGCCACTCTTTCAACTGTAAAGGAGAATCCGAGCGGATCGCTACTCTTTTATAGACTTTCTTATATCCTAAAAAATAAGTTACATGAACAGGTTCCTTTAGTTCTAGAATGATATCCGGGTACACTTTTTCTAAATCTTTAATTATGAAATCAGCGGTATCCTTTGATAATTTCCCTTGAAGTACTGATTTTTCCTCAATCAGAGTTTTAATATTTTCAATTGGAATAACCACTCGTTTCACTAATCCGAGTGATAGGTATAGAGTGCCGTTCTGATAATGAATAGGGTTTAATTTCATTGCTTGTATATCACCAATGAAAAAAATAACAGCATAGACATTGCCGATAAAAAGAATAATTGATAAAACGATAGAATATTGATGGATGAACCAATGAATTGCAATGGTTTCAATGAGGATGGCATGGATAAGCATAATTTGAAAAGCAATATAACTGGAGTTTTTATAAAGTGTTATTCCCTCTCGCGGTGTTTTTTTCCAACTAGCAAAAGCATAATAGAACATTAAACCTTCGGAACAAATGATACGAATAATCTGATACTTTTTTGCGAAGTGATCAACAGCATTTGAATACGAGAACACCGTTGGTAATGAGCTTTGTTTTACTTCCTTAATAATTTTTGGCATATACTTTATGAAGGTTACAATTAGTAAAAGCTCTAAAGAAATAAACATAACCTCGATTAAAATAACACCCCATACAAAAGAGGAATAAGGCGCTAGCAATTCCGTTGGGATAATCAATCTTGCCAAAAGGCAGCCACTCGCACAAAGTAACAATGCAGATTTTAAAGAAAACTTTTGTTTATATAACATGAAAAATAATGGCATCAAGATCATGAAGTCAATCAATGAACCTAAAACAACGTCTTGCGCATTTGCCGGTAGAATCCATCCACTAACTGAAGTCTGATAAAGAATGGTATTAGAAAAAAGAGCCGCTAATAATAAGAAAAGCCATACATATTTCCCTTTGCTCATAATCTTCATGTCAAATTACTCCCCTTTAGTTAAATGGTACCATATGATAAGCATATTATTCCAAATAAAAGAAAAAAAGTAAACTGATAACAGTAGTGCTAATCTGAAAGGAAAGTAAAAGAAAACGGAGAAGTAAAATAAAGGGACTAGCCCACTTTGTAATTCAAAAAGCTTGATCAGCAGCCGTTGCGTTTCCCGTTTTGTAGAAGAACTTCTATAAAAGACTGTCTAATAGTTCCCTATGATTCTGAATCCGCCCCTATCCTTTTTCTTGTAACGTTAACAATGATAAGAAACAAGTAATCCATCGAAAATAAATAATTATTTAGCAATCCCCATCAAAAAAAGCTCAACCAATTATCGTAAAATAAAGGTGAGGTGAGTGAGAGTGCAGTATAGTGAAACGACGCAAAAAACAATTTATTTTATTGAAACGCATTTACTAGAAAAGATTCAACTCGATGATTTAACAAGGAATGTAGGGTATTCCAAATTTCATCTCTTAAGGGTATTCAAACAAGAAACGGGTCGGACAATTGGTGAATATATTCGTTTTCGGAGACTTGCTTTAGCAGTGTCTTTATTAATAGAAAGTGATGAATCTATTCTTTCGATTGCTTTTTTGCTTCATTTTCAATCTCAAGAGGCGTTTACGAGAGCCTTTAAAGAAATTTATTCTCTACCACCGGGCAAGTATCGTAAGTTATTTAGTCTTATCCATTTAAAGGAGGAGAACAATAAGATGACGAAAGAAACAATTATTCATGGCTGGATATTAAGTGGAAACGCCCCAGAACATTATCAAATGACATTGGATCAACAAACTTTCCATACTGGGCATCAATCTGCTTTACTTAAAAATATTAGTGATGTGAATAGCCAGCAATTCGCTACTATTATGCAACAGTTCAAAGCGGAGAAATATAAAGGGAAAAGAATGAAACTAACATGTTATATAAAGACGGAAGATGTAGAAAAGTGTGGGGCTTGGATGAGAGTAGATGACAACAATGGTGATATGCTACAGTTCGATAATATGGATAATCGGCCTATTGCGGGTACAAATGGCTGGAATCATTATACCATTGTATTAGATGTGCCTGAAGAGAGTATGTCCATTCATTTCGGGGTGTTACTCATTGGAAAAGGGAAGGTCTGGATGGATGGGTTTCAATTAGTAGAGGTCAGTGAACATGTGCCAACAACAAACCTTTCTTTTCAAGAGAGTCTACCAAAAGAACCGCAAAATCTTGATTTTAGTGAATAGATGTTAGAGGGAAAGGCTAACGCTTTTCCTATTTTCTTGTGAACTTCATCTCCTGTTTATGCCATAATAAAAGTGAGTAGTATAGGGTGAGAGGTGAAACGATGAAAAAACAACAATGTCCAGTTTGTGGTGAGCAAACCAACTGCGGGCTTGAAGAGAACAAGCTCAAGGATTGTTGGTGCTTTCATATTGGTGATGTCCCCCAAACGCTCTTAGATTTAATTCCTCAGGAGAATAGGGGAAAAAGTTGTGTTTGTGAGAGATGTATAAGAAAATATAAAAAGTGAGATGTATATATTTTACATTCAAGAGGGGTTTGCTCGTTTGATGGCGAATAGAATATTGAGAAATATTAGGAGGTGTTGTGTGTGCAAAAAGTCCGAACAGAAATGTTTGAGTGGATCAAAGCATTGATTATTGCACTAATTATTTCTTTTCTTATCCGTATTTTCATCTTTTCTCCTGTCGTTGTAGATGGGGCTTCAATGGAACCGACATTACATGACCAAAGCCGGGTTGTTATGAGTAAATTAGGTGAACCTGACCGCTTTGATATTGTGGTGTTTGATAGTGATGGAGAGCGTGATTTAATTAAAAGAGTGATTGGCTTGCCAGGAGATGAAATTACCTATAAAAATGATCACTTATACATAAATGGCAAGGAATACGATGAACCTTATTTAGATGAGTTAAAAGAAGCGCTAGAAAGAGGCATGTTGACAGATGATTTTGAGCTCAAAGATACAAAAGTAAGCCAAACGGTTGTTCCTGAGGGGCATTATTTTGTATTAGGTGATAACCGTAAACGAAGTCTTGATAGTAGGGTCATAGGGGTCATCTCTGAAGAAAGAATCCTTGGGAAAGCCAAAGCGGTTATTTGGCCGATGGATCATATGGAAGTCGTTAAATAAGGGAAAAAAACCTAGTTTATTGATTTGCTAGGTTTTTTCGTGAAAAGATTTTTATTGTTAACGTCTTGTTAATGAAAAATGTTAAATGATTACATATCAAAATGAATAGAGATCGAAAGAACAGTGAAAAGGATAGTTTCGGCGATAGAAGTGGCTAGGTTGGCAAATGTTTCGCCATCACCTGAAGTAATTACTAAAGTTGCTAGATGTTTTGCAACAAAAAAGTCTATTCACTAGTTCACTACAAATAAAATAACAACCTATCTTCGTTTAGAAAGGTTGTTATTAAAGTTATTTAACGAATCAAAATATGTTTAGTTTTCTTTCGTAATGTTACTTGTTATGGAATAAAAACAAGTGTCAGTCAGCTTGCTACCATCTGCGGATAGATCATCATTTCTTAAAGTGCCTTCTAATTCAAACCCAAGTTTTTCTGGGATAGCACGACTCTTAAGGTTTGTTGATTCACATCTTATTTCAATTCTCCTAAATTTGATATGATGTAACCCAAAGTTTGCTAATCTCTTTACTGCTTCCGTCATATATCCATTACCGCTAAATTTTGTATTTATCCAGTACCCAATTTCACATTTAGGAATGTCCCAGTCAACCCCCTGAAGGCTTGTTGTTCCAATAAAGTCATTGTTTTCTTTATCAAAAATAAGAAAACGAAAACTGTCTCTCTTTAAAAAATTTATATGAGCATTTCTTATATTTATTTCTGTTTCTTCGACAGTTGGCAGTTCTTGAGCAAATGGCAACCACTCTTTTAATTCATCAAATGAGTCTCTAATAGCTTGGTTTACAATTTTCCCGTCTCCTGTTTGAAGTGGTGCTCGAAGAATTAGTCTGTCTGTTTCTAATTGTAAAGGAATATCTAACAACAAAGGATTCACTTGATTTCCCCTCTCTGTATGTAAAAACTCTTACCTTTAAGAAATAATTCTTGAGGAGTGATCATATTCCCTTTCTCTTTGTTCTATTTAACCTTATTTTTCTAACAATAAAGCGATAGTTTCACTTCCTCCGTTGCCAGTTTGACCAGAAACATCATCGTAAATTTCCTTTACAGTAAACCCTACAGCAGTTACCTCTTTGATTAATAATTCTTTTGTGAAGTATTGATGCCAGATGTTGTAAGTTTCCATTTTTTCTTTGGTAACCACAGTTGTTTGCTCTAATGTTACTCTATCAGGATATTTAAGATTTCTACCAATAGCGACATAGGAATCCTTTGACCAGAAACCACCATTTTCATTTAAACTCCAATATTGTTCTTCCTTAAACTGATCAAATTTATTTTGTGAGAAAACATCTAATAACAACTGTCCACCATTCTTCAAACTGTTCCAAATGTTGAAAAGTAATTTACTGCGATCAACAGGTGCAAGAGCTCCATAATCACAATATATCAATAGGGCAAGGTCGTAGTTATTTGAATCATTTAATTCCATATAATTCTCATAGCGATAGTCAATATCAAAATTGAGCTTTTTTGCTTGTTCTTTAGCATAACGAATGGAGTTTTCAGAGAAGTCTATCCCTGTTACCGTATAACTTTTTTTGGCTAATCTTTCACAATAAAGACCTGGACCGCAACCTAAATCTAGTACCTTTTGATAAGAATTTTGGGGAGCAATTTGTTGAATGAAATCAATAGACTTATCAATAAACGAAAAACTCCTACTAGCTCCTTCATTATCAGAGTTTAAATGGGCCTTTAATAATTGTTTGGCAATATAAGGATCTTGCCAAAAAGCATTATCTGCTTGTTCAAATCGTGATGGTACGCGCAACTGGTTTAAAAAGTTATTCATATAAACTTCCTCCTAAAAATTTTTAAAACACAAAAAACCGCAGAGTTTTACTCTGCGGTTAAAAAGAGAAAAAGTCCGTAGAGTAAAAAATCAAATGGGCATACCAAATAAACACATAAAATGCTTATTTAAGTTTGCGTCAAATTGATCTTTTTACTCTTTTCCAGTCATAACAAAGTCCTCGTAAATCCAACTTCTGCTATGCCGAACTTCTTCACCTATCCTTTTAGTGTTTTTATAAATATAACAGACAATAACTATGAGGTCTACTATAAGTTTGATCTTTTTACTTTCCATTTCAAACAATGAAAACCATTCTTTATTATGTGGGAAAAACTCAACTTATCGCATCAAATCACTTCAAATTCACTCGATACTATTAAATGTTTACCATAAACAATTTTAGTCTTTTTCAATTAACTTGCCTCTTTTGTCCCATAAAAAAAGAGCTTACTTAGTTTAAGAAAGCCCCGTTAGCTATATAAGAGAACGATTTTAATACGCAATGATATCTAGCCATTGGCCATCAGGCCCTATTGTTATATGAGGAACTTTGTTTGTTTCAAATATTTTATATATATCAATATTTTTCTTGTTAATATTATTTAAATGTTGAGATACATCTAACTCCGAAAAAATTAAAAATTCCATTGTTGTAGACCTTGAATAAAACTCATAAGTATATTGTTTTTTTCTGTCCTTCACAAATCCTAAAAACCCCATAGTTCTTGGAAAACTTCGCATGAGAGGAATTTTAACCTTTTTTATTAGAATGAAATCATCTGACAGTTGATTTAACAAATCTTCTTCCCAATCAGGAATCATTGCATATATATATAACAGTCTTGCTTATAAACGCTATTGATTATATCAATAAATTTCTCTTCATCTATTTCATCGTCAAGCAATATTCTAACTACCTTTGGAAGGACACCCATCCCAATCACCTCTTTGAATATTATACATATAGATTGGTGAGTTTTCTTCCCTATCTTCTACAAACCTGCACCTTTCGTTTTAATAGTTACTTTTAAACTAATATTTTTTTAAAGGACTATTTAACCCCCATTTTACCCATTAGCTAAAAGCGAAGGGATACTCCGTTTTATTTGCCTATACAAATGACTCATATATTTTATTTTCCAGTGCATGCTCGTCTTTTAGAGCTAAAGGAATAATTTAATTGGAAAAAGAATATGCGTATCTTTGTTCTTTTTTGTTTGAAGAGTAGCGAGGAAGTAGACAGCTAAAATGGAGAAAACAACGATGTAAACAACCGATGATATTCCCTGTTCTCACCACTGCCTTTACCGTCCATCCATAAAGTTTAATTCTATTTTACATTGTTATACGAGAATCTAATATTTCCTTCATATTCCAAAAGTATGATGAATATATAACAAGTGGATAGACTTGCCTTCTTTCAAAAAGCCGTATATTCGACGAGTAAAGGGTTTTTACTTCATCGGTATATGGCTTTCTTTAGGGGGCGGTAAAAGGGGTGAGAGAATATGCGTGCTTTGGAGTTAAAACAGATGAGAAAGTCTTACCAAGCGGATATAGAAGTGTTAAAAGGAATTGATATTGTAATTGAGCCTGGGGAATTTTTTGTGCTAGTCGGGCCATCTGGTTGTGGAAAAAGTACGTTGTTAAGGATGATTGCTGGATTAGAGGAAATTAGTAGTGGCGAGCTTTATATTGGCGGGGCTTATGCAAATAAGTTAAAGCCAAGTCAGAGAGAATTATCGATGGTGTTTCAAAATTATGCTTTGTTTCCTCATATGACAGTTGAACAAAACATTGCCTTTGGCCTACATGTGAAAAAACTGACGAAAGTTGAACAATCGCAGAGGTGTCAAGAAGCGGCAGAAATGCTTGGACTCACACCATATTTAAAAAGGAAACCAAGAGAATTATCGGGGGGGCAAAGGCAGCGTGTAGCACTCGCTAGAGCAATCGTCACACAAGATCCTATCTGTTTAATGGATGAACCACTCTCAAATCTTGATGCAAAATTGAGAACAAAAATGCGTTCAGAGATAAGGCAGTTACAAAGAAAATTGGGTATTACGATGATTTATGTCACACATGATCAAACAGAGGCGATGACGATGGCTGATCGCATGATGATTTTAAATCAAGGGGAAGTGCAACAAGTTGGGAAGCCGCTTGATATATATAATCATCCGGCGAATACGTTTGTGGCATCGTTTATTGGCGCACCGCCGATGAATATGGTTAATGGATATATTCAAAATGGAAATGTTCATCTTCCATGCGATACAACGCTCCCGAAAATTCATCAAGATTTAGCTGGTGAATTCACGATTGGAATTAGACCTGAACATCTAGTAAGAGCAACGAATACGGATGAAGCCACATTGCAAGCTACCGTTACGAATGTAGAAATGCTTGGGACAGAAACACTAATTAATTTTCAGTTAACGGATAAATTGCAGTGGACAGCAAGGTGGCAAGGTCAGCATGCGATTCCTTTAGGAGAGAAGGTTTCTTTTGCTATCAAAATAGAGGACTTAGTTTTTTTTGATGATCAAACGAAACAGAATACTTTTCTTGAAGGTGTGGAGGTGATTTAGTTTTATGCCATCACTTAATATGAACGTTGACCCAAAGCGGCCATCTCTAAGAAAAAATCGATTTTCCCTTGCATCTTTAGAGGGCTGGTTATATGTACTACCATCTTTTATTTTATTTATTATTTTTCTATTTTATCCGATGGTTAGGACGGTATATTTGAGCTTTTTCTATACTGATACACAAGGAAAACCGTTGTCTTTTGCGGGTTGGGAAAACTTTACCACATTGCTTTCTTCAACTAGTTTTTTAACAAGTGCTAAGGCCACTTTCTTATTTGTTTTATACACGGTACCAGTTGGCGTGATTCTCGCTCTTGCTTTGGCGTTACTAGCTAATCAGAAATTGAAAGGCATTGGTTTCTTTAGAACCATCTTTTCCTCAACGATGGGCATGAGTGTAGCTGCCTCATCAGTCATATGGATGTTTATTTATAACCCATCGATTGGTATAGCAAACAAAATACTAAACTTTTTTGGTTTTGCTGATATGCATTTCTTATTAGATCCGAATACTGCTTTGCTCTCAGTCGCAATCGCGACGATTTGGATGAATACAGGGTTTACGTTCCTCATTTTGCTAGGGGGGTTACAAAATATCGATTCCCAATTATATGAAAGCGCAAGAATTGCTGGGGTAAGTTCTTCTTATTCCTTTAGAAAAATCACACTCCCAATGCTATCACCAACACTTTTCTTTGTTCTTACAGTGACGATGATTAATTCATTTCAGTCATTTGGGCAAATCGATATTTTGACAAAGGGAGGACCAATCGATTCGACCAATGTGATTGTGTATTCCATTTATAAAGATGCCTTCATTAACTATAATATTGGCTCTGCCAGCGCACAGGCGGTTCTTCTCTTTCTATGTGTCTTCATCTTGACAGTGATCCAGTTCAAGCTCGGTGAGAGGAAGGTGCATTATCAATGACAATCGGGAAGAAGATCTTATTATATTTAGTCCTTATTCTCTCAGGTTTTATCATGTTTTTCCCCATTGTTTACGCTTTTATGATTAGTTTTATGCAAGGGGGAGAAGTTCTGCAAGGAAAGCTCATACCAGAAAACTTCACACTAACCAATTACCTTCATGCTTTCGAAAAGGTTCCATTACTGCGGTATTTGATTAACAGCTTGGTCGTATCCACAGTCATTATGTTGGGTCAATTACTACTCTGCAGTTTAGCGGCCTTCGCTTTTGTTTTTACAAAATTTAAAGGGAAAAACCTTTTGTTTATGCTTTTTATTTCTACGATGATGATTCCTTGGGAAGCGACGATGGTACCAAACTTTCAAACGATACAGTCATTAGGATGGTTAAATAGTTTTCCAGGATTAACGATTCCTTTCTTCGCTATGGCCTTTGGGACTTTTCTGCTTAGACAACAGTTTAAGACGATTCCAATTGAATTATATGAAGCTTCCCAGGTTTCGGGGGTGAGTCGCTTTAAGTTCTTCTTAACGGTTGTCTTGCCGATTTCGAAAACAAGTTTAATTACGCTTGGAATCTATTGCTTCTTGACGGCTTGGAATATGTACTTATGGCCATTGCTTGTCACGAATGATGAAAAGGTAAGGACCGTCCAAATTGGCTTAAAGCAGATGCAGACACAAGAAATTGCGTCTGAATGGGGGGTGGTAATGGCAGGGGTGATGCTCGTCATTTTGCCAACTTTACTATTAATCTTTGTTGGTCAAAAACGTTTACAGGAAGGGTTAACTAGAGGAGCAATAAAGTAGAAGTGGGGAGAGGATGAAAAGAATGAAGAAGCTTTGGGTGGTCAGTATCTTATGTATGCTCATATTCATGACGGCATGTTCAAATGATTCAGCAACTACAGAGGAAGCTAGTGGAGATGGAAAAACAGAAGTGATATTTTGGCATTCGATGAGTGGCGAGCTTGAGCGTGTTGTGCAAGAAGTAGCTGATGGTTTCAATGCGGAACAAGATGAGATTACAGTGACACCAGTTTTTCAAGGGACATATGAAGAAGCGATTACGAAGTTTAATACGGTAGCTGGAACAGAAGATGCACCAGCAATCATGCAAACTTTTGAAGTCGGGACGAAATATATGATTGATTCAGGGAAAATACAACCAGTGCAGAAATTTATTGATGATGAAGGATATGATATGAATCAATGGGAGAAGAATATCACTAATTATTATGCTGTAGATGACACGCAATATTCCATGCCATTTAACTCATCCACTCCGGTACTTATTTATAATAAAGACGCTTTTAAAGAAGCTGGATTAGATCCAGAGAAAGCGCCTGAGACGTATAGTGAATTAAAAGAGGCGGCTAAGAAATTAACGAACGATGACCAGGTGGGCTTTTCAATTTTAAATTACGGCTGGTTTATTGAGGAATTAATCGCGGTCCAAGGTGGATTATTTGTTGATAATGATAACGGACGCACTGGTAATGCGGAAAAGGCAGTATTTAACGGTGAAGAAGGACTAAAAGTCTTTGAATTAATTAGTGAGATGCATAAAGAAGGTACCTTCTATAATACTGGACAAAATTGGGATGATATCCGGGCTGCTTTCCAATCTGGCAAAATTGCTATGTATCTAGATTCATCAGCAGGTATTAGAGCTACAGTTGATAATGCACCGTTTGAGGTTGGCGCAGGATATTTACCTGTACCGGATGGAGTAGACAGACAAGGGGTAATTATTGGCGGCGCTTCTTTATGGATGGCGAAAGATATTGATGAGGAAAAACAGCGTGCTGCATGGGAGTTCATGAAGTATGTGACTACACCTGAAGTACAGGCACAATGGCATTTAAAGTCAGGTTATTTTTCTATTAACCCAGCAGCCTACGACTTACCGCTTGTACAAGAAGAGTGGGAGAAGTATCCACAGCTAAAAGTAACAGTTGATCAGTTGAAAAATACAATTCCATCTGAGGCGACTCAAGGGGCATTAATTTCAGTCTTCCCAGAAGCACGGCAAAAAGTTGTGAGCGCAATGGGAAGCCTCTATCAAGGTGTTGAACCGAAAGAAGCATTGGATCGTGCAGCAGCAGAAATAGATCAGTCATTAGAGGCAGCGAACAGAAAAAATGGGAGTCAGTGAGAGGGTGGAGGAAGTTTCTATTTATGCTCATCGTGGAATGAGTGGTACCTTTCCTGAAAATACAATGACTGCATTCCAAGCAGCCTTAGATGCTGGAGTTGAGGGAATCGAATTAGATGTGCAAATGAGTAAGGACGGCCACCTGGTCATTATTCACGATGAACAAATTAATCGTACTACGAATGGCAAGGGTTATGTTAAAGATTTAACTTTAGACGAACTCCTTGGCTTAGATGCAGGAGGATGGTTTTCTTCTAATTTTATCGGCGAGGGTTTACCATCACTTCAACTAGTATTAGAGTGGCTTTTAGAGGAGGGCAATGACCTTACATTAAATATAGAATTAAAGAACGATATCATTGCTTATGAGGG
The DNA here is from genome assembly GCF_038003465.1 of Cytobacillus sp. FSL K6-0265. NCBI lineage: Bacteria > Bacillati > Bacillota > Bacilli > Caryophanales > Bacillaceae > Cytobacillus > Cytobacillus sp. FSL K6-0265. Next base: position 930,106 of record NZ_JBBOPE010000001.1, read on the forward strand.
GATGGAAAGAAAAGTTTTAGATTTGATTGATCGGTACCAATTACAAGACCGAGTAATTATTTCTTCATTTAATGCACCTAGTTTAAAGAAAGTAAAAGCGATAAATCCGAATATCTCGGTTGGTTATTTAATTGCTGGTGTGAAACAGGATGCTATTAAAGTAGCAAGGGATATAGGTGCCGATGCCATTCATTGTCAACCAAGTTTCGCTCTTTCTACTTATGGAAGAGATGCGATAGAAAAAGGATTTCCTCTTCGTGTCTATACGGTAAACGAAAGAGCAGTAAAGGAACAATTAGTTGAAACAGGTGTCGAGGTCATTATGACAGACGTACCGGAACAACTTAAATAAAAAGTAAAGCAGGTGTAGTGTGATTGTATGCTCCCCTTTAGTAGTCAAATTTTTCAAGAAATCTGACTGTTAAAGGGGAATTTTTCGTGTCTAAAAGAACTATTACTCAGGAGTTTAAAATTGAAGTTTTACAAGCATAAATAAGGAAGCTTTAGTTAGTGTGATAATATAGGATTTAGGTGTAAATAGCAAACTGTTATTAAAGAGGAGGGCTGAAATTTGTCTGCGATATGGGATAGCGATGTTGAAGTTACTATAGACGAAGCACAACAAATAATTAGGGAACAGTTTCCGATACTTGAACCTGTCTCTATTAAAGAGAGCGGTGAAGGATGGGATAATAAAGTCTTCGTTGTAAATGAATCGGTCATTTTTAGATTCCCACGAAGAAAAATTGCTGTACCCTTAATAGAAAGAGAAAATAGATGGTTACCACAATTAAAGCAACACTTACACAGTAATATTCAAATTTCTACACCTATATATATTGGTCAACCAAGTAGTAAGTTTCCATACCCATTCACAGGTTATCCGTTGATTAAGGGTGTTTCTACCAATGAACGAGAGATAAGCGTGAAAGATCGTGGCGCTATCGTTGAGGACATTGCCTTATTTTTAAAAGCCCTTCATCAAATACCAAGTAGTCATTTTCTTGGAATCATAGGGGATGAAATTGGCAGGCTAGACGTTCATGCAAAAAAACTAGAAGTTATTCAACGATTAGAATGGATGGAGGCAAATGAAGTTATTGACTCCCGAAAACCTTTTTTAGCCATTATTCAACTAGCAATAAATACGAGTGTAACGGCAAGGAATACATTGGTTCATGGGGATTTTTATTTCCGCAACTTTCTGATTTGTAATAATTTAAGACTTGCAGGTGTAATTGATTTTGGGGATATGCATCTTGGCCATCGAGCGGTTGATTTAGCTGTTGCTTATACGTTCGTTCCATCATATATGAGGGAAAGCTTTTTTTCTATTTATGGTGAAATTGATAAAGAAACGGAATCGTTAGCTATGTTCAGAGGGCTGCATGTGATGTGCTATTTACTTTTTTATGGGATGGATAAACAGGATGAAGGCATTATAAGAGAAGCGAAAGTAGGGTTAGCGAATCTCATTTCCAATCATTAATAGCTAGCTTAAAGGTTGAAAATACGCTAAAATACAAGGGTTATCAATTTAGTTAGAACATTTGAATGCTACCATTAGTAACTCGCCAATGGGTGAGTTTTCTTTTTGTGTCATGAAATAAGAGAGGAAGGAGTTTTTTATAATGAAGAAGTTATTTTCGACCTATCGTACGACTATTTTGTTATTAGCTGCTATTCTTATTGGCGGTATAGCAGGGGTAGTGTTTGGGCCTGCGACATCAGTTGTGAAACCTTTTGGAGATTTATTTTTAAATTTAATGTTTATGATTATTGTTCCACTCGTCTTTTTTAGTATAGCATCGGCTATTGCGAATATTAGTGGGATGAAACGTTTAGGTAAAATTATGGGAAGTACATTCCTCGTTTTCTTTTTAACAGCAGTCGTTTCTGCTGTATTAGGATTCGCAGGTACCTCTCTATTCGATCCATTAAAAGATACGGATACTTCAAGTATTATTGCTATGATGGATGAGGCGGAAGTGGCAGAAGAGGAACCTGAGAATATTTCGTTACTTGCAAAACTAGTTGAGACGGTGACTGTTAATGATTTTCATCTTTTATTCTCTAAGAGCAATATGTTACAGCTTATTGTTTTCGCAATATTATTTGGCTTGGCTACCGCACTAGTAGGTGAGAAAGGCAGACCAATGGCTACCTTCTTACAATCAGGCACAGATATTATGATGAAAATTGTAAAGATTGTTATGTATTATGCGCCGATTGGTCTAGGGTGTTATTTTGCAACGATCATTGGTGAATTAGGACCGCAGATTTTAGGTGGGTATGTTCGTGCTTTTGTTTTATATCTAGGTATAACACTTGTCTATTATTTTGGCTTTTTCACATTGTATGCCTTTATTGCTGGTGGGAAAGAGGGAATCAGTGTATTTTGGAAAAATGCGATTTCACCCTCAGTGACTGCAATTGCAACATGTTCAAGTGCGGCAAGTATTCCAGTTAATCTTGACGCGACGAAGAAAATGGGCGTACCTAAAGATATAGCTGAAACAGTTATCCCATTAGGAGCAAACACCCATAAAGATGGCTCAGTTTTTGGTGGCGTGATTAAGATTGTTTTTATATTTAGCTTGTTTGGGCAAAGTATGACAGATCTGCCAACAATATTAAGTATCATTGCAGTCGCCTTTTTAGTAGGTGCGGTTATGGGAGCGATACCTAGTGGGGGATTAATTGGTGAAATGCTCATCTTGAGTGTATTTGGATTTCCGCCTGAAGTACTGCCGATTATAGCTGTGATCAGTACAATCATTGATGCGCCAGCCACACTTCTGAACTCAACAGGTAATACGGTGTGCGCGATGATGGTTAGTAGATTAGTAGAAGGAAAAGATTGGTTGAAAAAGGCGTTCCATGTAAAAACAGTTTAATTTAAAAAAATTTATAAAAATAGGTTTATAGTTTTAGGTGATTGGGTATAAGAATTCTGGTATCATATTTTGGGGAAAGTGATACTGACAATGTTGATGATTAGGAGAAAATGCGGATGAAATCATTTTACGAGTACTTTAAGGAGAAAACTTGGGATTTAACAGAGAATTGGTATGCGGAATTAGATAAGAGTAAAGATGGTGTCTATAGCACAACAGACGATTCTCAAATTACTATATTAAAGAAACAAAATCATGCATTCCATGAAATCTTTGCAGAGTTATTTAACACAGAATCTGAGGCACCAACAGAAGCATTTGATGAATGGGTTACTTCTATTGCAAAGGACCCTGCCCATTTAAGCACGCCCTTAGATGAAATCATTAGTGAATTTCTTAGTGTGCAAGAGCAATATTTCGATGTAGTTCAATATTATATTGAAGAATCAACGACGATGTTATCACATAAAGAGGTCAACACGCTTAATCGAGTGATTTCGCAATCATTTAGAAAAATTATGAGTGAATTTAGTAAAAGAAATATCGAAGAATCGAATCGTATGTTAAAAGCACAGCAAGAGATGATCGTTGAACTTAGTACACCAGTGATAAAAATTAAACAGGATGTAGCTATTCTCCCTTTAGTTGGAGATATTGATACTCATCGTGCTCAAGTTATTTTTGATAAAACACTCGAACAATGTAATAATATGCAAATTGAAGAGCTGGTTATTGATTTATCTGGCGTAGCAATCATTGATACAATGGTGGCTGCTCAAATTTTTCAGGTCATAGATGGCTTGAAATTAATTGGTACCATCGCTAGCCTTTCAGGTATTCGACCAGAAATTGCGCAAACAGCTGTTCAATTAGGTATTAATTTCCGTAATATTAAAATCTATTCTTCATTGGCACAAGCCATTCAACATACAAAGACATTATAAATAGTTAAATGAGAAATAGAACACGAGGATTTTTCGTGTTCTATTTAAGTGTCGTAGTGAGTGAAACTGGTTTCTGTCCTTTTACAAACTTAGTTACTCTCTATCATTTAGTTATTAATGTGCGATCATCTCGTGAACAATTTCTTCGCCGCTCATTTCTGATGGATAATAAGTTGGCCAATTTGTTAGTTCTTCTAAGAGATCTTCCTGACTTTCATTGCCTAGATAAATATGAAAATGAGCGCTAGGTGTTGGATATATATGATGGTCACTAAATTGCACAAATCTTGGTGCGGCTTGATCTCCATCTACTCGATTGAACAAATACCGAACACCTTGATTACCGGCTTCATAAGTGAGGATCTCTAATCCATCATATTCATATGTGCCAGAAAGTGTAGTGTCTTCATGATGAAATATCATTTTTTCATCGGCGATTTCTATTCTATCAATCTCTGTTTCGTAACCTACCGTATAATACTCTTTGTATTCATCAAAAGTTTTTTCTCCATTCTCTTTAGCTTTGTTCTCTAATACTTCATCCAGTGTTCCATTTGTTAAATAAGGATAAACAGACTGCCAGTCTCCTTCCCAATCAGAAAGGGAGCGGTCTTTTACTTGATCCTCATCGAAATATCCTTCGTAAATTTGCTGGTCACTGTCTTCATGGTGATGACTATGATCATGTCCGTGTTCATGTTCATGATTTTCATCGTGTTCATTGTCATGAGTATCTGTTTCAGCTACAGTCTGATCATTTGCCGATGAATCTGTGACTTCCTTCTCATCACAACCAACTAAAATAAATAGCAGGAAGCTCATAAAGAAAATAGGTTTGATTCTGGTCATTTTTTTTCCCTCTCCTTTTTTCGTAATGATTACGATTTATACTGCAGACTTTATATGTATAAAATGAAATAAAGGTTTATGATAGATAAATCGTAACCATTCTTTTTTGTACTTTTTGACTATACTGTGGGATTCAGTTTTTGTCAATATAAATCGTAATTATTATTATTTACGAGAGGGGAAAAATAAAATATTGCTACCAGATCAGAGAGGATTTACTATATACTGGAATTAAGATTTGGTAGATTAATTCGTTTTTGAATGGAGTGTAGACGAGCTTGAAAAAAATCGGTCTTAGTATGATGTTTATTGGTCTATTATTTATCGGATTTAGTGTTTGGACAATTGTTGCTGGTAATGTGAAGGAATCACAGTCATTACAAGTGGCCAAAGCAAAGGTAGCTGAAGGAGTGCAAAAGACAGAGGCTTATTTGCCGAAAAAGGGAGAAGCAGCAGGGATACTCTCGATACCAAAGCTTGATGCAGAATTACCCATTATTGAGGGAGTTGATGCAGATGATCTGGCTAAAGGAGTTGGTCATTATCTAGGAAGTTTATATCCGGATGAGGGAGGTCAAATTGTACTCTCAGGTCATAGGGACACCGTCTTTAGGGGGATGGGCAAGTTAAATTTAAATGATATTTTCACTATAAAGGTACCATATGGAGAATTTGATTATAAAATTACTAAAACAAAAATTGTAGATAAAGAAGATACAAGTGTGATTACATTGCAACAAACAGAAGAAGAATTAATTGTTACCACTTGCTATCCTTTTAGTTTTGTGGGAGATGCACCTGAGAGATACATTATTTATGCTGAGCGAGTTAAATAAGACGAAAATAGAGCAATAAATAGGTAAGAATTCCTTATTCATATAAAATTATTATACTAACGTTCTCTAGCCCCTTATTTTTTTAGAATTTTGTGATAAAATTTCAATAAAAGTATGAAAGGGTTAGATGAATGGGGATTCAATCAGTTTCTTTTATTGGATTGGGTGCGTTAGGTATTCTTTTTGGTAGCCAAATGAACCTTTCATTACCAAAAGGAGCACTTACATTTGTTGCTGATGAGACAAGAGTTAAAAAATATAAAGAGAAAGGAGTTTATGCAAACGAACAGTTTTGCGATTTTGATTATAGAACACCAGAAAGCATAGAAAAACCAGTTGATTTACTCATCTTTTCAGTTAAAGCAGATGGGTTGGATGCTGCCATTGAATTAGCTAAGCCAATTGTCAGTGAGCATACAATCATTCTTTCTTTATTAAACGGGATTTCAAGTGAACGCATATTAGGTAGTGTATTTGGAGAAGACAAGGTTTTATATAGCGTCGCCCAAGGGATGGATGCTGTTAAAGTAAACAATATACTAAGCTATCATCATATGGGGATGATTTGTTTTGGCGATCAGGGGGCTGGAACGATATCAATAATGACAAAGGAAGTAGCTGAATTTTTCGATCGCACAGGCATCCCTTATGAAGTAGATACTAATATGCTAAAGAGACAGTGGGGCAAATTCATGTTGAATGTGGGTGTGAATCAGACAGTTGCAGTCTATCGGGGGAATTATGGAACAATTCAAGTAGAGGGAGAACCGAGAGAAACAATGATTGCAGCAATGCGAGAAGTGATTCGTATTGCGCCATATGAAGGGATTACTTTAACAGAAGATGACTTATCTTATTGGTTAAATGTTCTCAATCAATTAAATGCAGAGGGAAAGCCATCTATGGCACAAGATGTCGAGGCTGGAAGGAAAAGTGAAGTGGAGCTTTTTGCAGGAACGGTATTAGCATTGTATAAAAAGCACAAGCTAGCACAACCAACCACAAATCAGATGTTATATGAAAACATCCAACGTATTGATAGTCATTCAGTTTAAGACCACTGAAAAGGAATAAAATTGTAGAATAAACTGGGTTAGAGGAAGTTTGGAGGTTTCTATGTCAAAGAATGATGCGCTTTTTCAAAATCATAGTAGCCTAAAGGTGGTTTACCCAAGAGAGGTTACTCACTTATTAATGAACCATACATCTGCAGCTATCGTTTTGACAAGCATAAATCATCGGATAAATAAAATTAATCAATCGTATACGGACCTATTGGGCTACCGTGAACAAGATGCACTTGGTACGAATTTATATACTCATTTGCGGTTGAAGAAAGACAATATATTAAAGCCTTTTCAAGATAAAGCGGAAGCAAAGGGTATTCATAAAGATGGTCATCTTATTAATTTGGAATTATCGCATTATCCCATTTATGATTCATTAGAGCAAATTGTCGGTGGTATTACATTTATTAAAGAATTGCCAGATACTGAATGTATAGAGGATATCGTCTCAAATAATTTAGGGATCAGTCGATTAATTACAGAGCACACGTCAGATTTAATTTTACTGTACGGTCTAGATAAGAAGGTCATTTATGTATCCCCATCCTTTGAGGAATTATTAGGGTTGGAAAAAGGCACCTATCTAGGCAAAGGTGTAATGGATCATATGAATAAAGAAGAAAGAGAATACAGTGAATTATTGTATAAAAAAATTAATGATACCGGAGAATCCCAAATCCTACAATCACGCATGAAAACGAGTAATGGGAATATCATATATATTGAGTCAAATATTTCTCCGATTTTTAATGAGTTTAATGAAATTCAATTGTATGTTTGTGTCGGTAGGGATGTCACCGATCGAGTAAAAAATGATGATGCTCTAAGAAATTTAGATCGTCTATCCATTATTGGCCAACTAGCAGCAAGTGTGGCACATGAAATCAGAAATCCACTGACATCGTTAAAGGGTTTTTCAAAACTATTACATTATATGGAGGAGAAAGATAAACAGAAAGAGTATTTGTCAATTATTTCTCATGAACTAGAACGTATAGATGGAATTGTCAATGAATTCATGTCTTTAGCTAAGCCACAAGTAGTTGATTATGATTATTTTGACCTTTATGAGATTTTAGAAGCTACATTTAAATTTCTTCACCCACAAGCTATGATGTGTAATGTCCAAATTCGTTTCATTAAGCCCAATCAATCAATTGAATTACTGTGCAATCAAAATCAATTAAAGCAAGTGTTTATTAATTTCTTAAAAAACTCTATAGAGTCAATGCCAAACGGTGGGGAAGTCATTATAGCTATAGAAGTATTAAGAAATAAAAGAGTAAGAATTAATTTTAAAGACGAGGGTATAGGTATAAGCTCAGATCGTTTGCATTATTTAGGGACTCCTTTTTATACAACAAAGGATAAAGGAATCGGTTTAGGGCTGACTGTGAGCAATAAAATTATTCAAGAGCATAACGGAACGATGAAGATAGATAGTAAACCAGGTGGCGGTACAGTAGTAACCGTTGAACTAGGTTATTCATAAAGGGAATCATCGTTTATGAATGATACATAAATGAATGCATTTATAATGGAAAATGCATTTTTTATATTTAATGATCATTTCAGCCTTTCTCGCTATTTAAGCGAGTTTTTTTGTAAACATCAGCTTTAAGACTTAAGGCTTAGTTGGAATTACAATCTTAGTCCATGGAAAAAGCTCCTTCAAATGTTGTATTCTTATACTGTAAGGGTAAATAAAAATAAGTTTACTTATTTTGAAACTTAAATAAGACGAATTACGTAAATAGTATAAGCGTAAAGTCAGGAGTCGATAATTTTGAACCCGTTCTATGTGTTTTTTTTACGGATACTGATCACTGTACCTGTGTCTGTGTTGACATGGTTAATTAGCTACTTTTTTATGAATAACGGTTTTTGGATGAGTGGATTAATTGGTGCCGGGGTGGGTGCTTTTACGTATTGGATAAGTGGAATAATTATTGTCCATCGTTGGATGAAAAGTAAGGGGCTCAAACGGAAAGAGTTTCGATTTATACAAGATAATTTAGAAGATGCCCGAATCAAGATGACTCGCTTACATCGTGCTTTAATGGCCATTCGCCATTGGCCATCTGGTCGTCAACGTAAAGATTTTATTAAAGTGACCAAAAGGATTTACCAACTTGTGCAAAAGGAGCCGAGACGTTTTTATCAAGCAGAATCATTCTTCTATTCGCATTTGGATTCAGCGGTAGAACTCGCTGAAAAATATGTTTTTCTTTCCTCTCAACCGAAGAAGGATTGGGAACTTGAGCGATCATTAACAGAGACCAGAAAAACGTTGCAAGAGCTAATGGTTCATGTAGATAAAGATTTACGTTCGGTACTAGCGAATGATATTGATGACCTTCATTATGAGATAGATGTAGCCAAACATAATATTAAGAAATTAAAGGATGAGAAAACGATTGATGAAAGTAGGCGATTAAAATGACAAAAGAAAAAAATACGTCAAATCAACCTACCCTTGGTGCAGATTTATTGGATGATCTTTTAGAGGACCCGTTTGGTAGTAAAGAGGCAGAGACAAAGGTTAAAAGTGAGGACTCATCGAATCGAGTAAAATTGATTGATGTCATTCCAGAGGAAAACCGACAAAAAGCTTACCAATTAGCTGACCAGATCGACCCGAGTAATCATCAAGCTATGATTTCATATGGTACACCTGCTCAATCAAAATTACTCAATTTTTCACATGCGATGCTTGATCATGTGCAAAGAAAAGATGTCGGTGAAGTAGGTTCAATATTAGGGGAACTGATGCAAAAATTTAATGAAGTGAACCCGGATGATTTAAAACAGGAAAAACCAGGCTTTTTCTCAAAAATATTCGGCAAGCTTTCAGGTTCTGTCCATGAAGTATTGTCGCAATATCAAAAGGTAGGCGCACAAATAGATCGCATTAGTGTGAAGTTAGAACGTAGTAAAAACTTGCTTCTTTCAGATATTGTGATGCTAGATAAGCTATATGAAAGCAATAAAGAATATTTTCATGCTTTAAATATTTATATCGCTGCTGGGGAACTGAAGCTGGAGGAAATGAGAGAACGATCTATTCCGGATTTAAAAAAGAAAGCTGAATCATCACAGGATCAAATGAAAGTACAGGAAGTGAATGACTTAGTCCAGTTTGCTGAGAGATTGGATAAACGATTATACGATCTAAAACTAAGTCGAGAGATTACTATCCAAAGTGCGCCTCAAATTCGATTGATTCAAAATACAAACCAAGCGCTAGTTGAAAAGATACAATCATCCATTATGACTGCCATTCCATTATGGAAGAATCAAGTCTCTATTGCTTTAACGTTGATTCGCCAACGCCATGCAGTCGAAGCACAAAAACAGGTGTCAAAGGCAACCAATGATTTACTATTGAAGAATGCAGAAATGCTGAAAATGAACACAATCGAAACAGCGAAAGAGAATGAACGTGGTTTAGTAGATATAGAAACATTAAAGAAAACTCAGCAAAACCTTGTCGAAACGATTGAAGAAACATTACGCATCCAAGAAGAAGGCAGACATAAAAGAAAACAAGCCGAAAGTGATCTAGCCCATATGGAAAACGACTTGAGGTTGAAATTATTAGAAGTAAAAGATAAATAAAGAGAGGTTTATATCATTAGGCACAAACAAATGCTCATTTAGTATTTGTTTGTGCCTTTTTAGGTGAAAGAATAATTAAACTGAAAGGGCATGTCTAGAAAGTTGAATAAGTAGGCGGAACAGAAAACTGAGAAAAACCAGACTTAGCAGAAGTGAGGGGGTAATAGAAAGATTTCGGCAAAAGTTCCGCATACAAAAATGCATATAAAAGAGAAACTGTATGAATAGAAGGAATGCAGCTTTCATTAGCCGAATTAAAGGTCTCTCAAGAATGGTAAAGGGTAGATTAAGAAGGAATCACAAAAATGAACATGGAAAATTCGCACACAAGTGGAGTGAAAGATCCGAGTTGTGTGGGCATATGGGAAAGAGAAGAAATCTAGCCCAAAAAGAGGCTCCATAGAACTAAGAACACAAAAGCAAGAAAAACTGGCTAGATGTGTTATCGAAACTTATGTTAAAGATTAGAGGAATAGCCAAGCCAAAATGCCAATGTTCGCCGAGAAATGGCATTTTGGCTTTTCCATTACCCAACTGGTACACGGGAAGCGATTTGTATCGGTAGCTTGACAGTTACTGTTGTTCCCTCATGTAAAACACTTGAGAAATCAATGGAACCATTGTGGCTTTGGACTATTTTATTGCTGACTGTTAAGCCAAGACCAGTACCTTTTTCTTTGGATGAATAAAAAGGTTCGCCGAGTTTTGTTAATAATTCCGGAGACATCCCATCCCCATTATCAGATATTTTAATGATGGCCTTATCCTCTTCTTTTTCTAATGAAATGATGATTTGACCGTCTCCGTCAGTTGAGGCTTCAATAGCATTCTTAATTAAATTGATAAATAATTGTTTAAGTTGATTAGGCTCACACAGTATAGAAATTTGCGTGCGTAAATATGTCTTTAATTGTATTTGGATATTATGGAGTGATGCTTCTGTTTTTAATAGTGAAATGACATTATGGAGTAATTCAAAGATGTCTGCTTGAATGAATTTAATCTCTTGTGGTTTGGCTAGTAGTAATAGTTCGCTAACAATATGATTGATGCGATCCAATTCTTCTTCCATAATGCGATAATAAAATTCATGTTTACTGTCTTCTGTCGTTAATACTTGGACAAATCCTTTTAATGAAGTGAGTGGGTTTCTTATTTCATGAGCCACACTCGCAGAAAGTTCACCAACTACAGATAACTTTTCCGTTTTTCTTAATTGTTCTTCAGCTAATCGTAGTTTTGTGACGTCTTTCCCATAAAAAATAATACCAGCTTGTTTATTATTGATAATCATAGGCACAGCTGTACATTCTAAGATGATCTGGGGACCATCTTTATGGTTCATAACCATCTCACATTGTATATGTTGATTTGTTTGTCGTATGTGTTCAAGACTATTAAATACTTCATCATGTAAGTCTTTAGGAAATAGGTGGGTGATAGGTTGTTGGAGTACTTCTTCTGGGTGATAACCGGTTATCTCCTTAAATTGAGGGTTTGCTTGAGTAATTCGTCCGGATAGATCCATCATTACGATCATATCCTGGCTATACAAAAACAGCGATTTATATTGCTGCTGACTTTCTTGCAATAATTCATCCAATTTCTTTCTTTCGGAAATATCTCTACCGATAATGACAAGTCCTTTTCTACTTCGGTCTTCATGAAAAAGAGGCACTTTAATCGTGTCAAATGTCCTCTTTGTTCCATCGGGCTGTAAAATATTTTCCTCGATTCTCGTAATTTTTCCACTATCCCATGTTTCCTCATCTGAAATCATACAATGAGCGAAGGAATTTTTGTAAAAACTTCTTGCCTGATCGCCGAGTTCAATATCTGTTTTTCCCCGATATTGGTCTTCTTCAAGGTTAAATAGTTCAAGGGCGACTTTATTCGCTTCGATCCATCTTCCTTTTTCATCTTTAAAATTTACGAAATCGACCATTGCATTTATAAGTGTGGATAATCTCTCTTTATCTTCTTTGGATGTATTTAATTCTTCAATTCTTTTTATAAAATAGTAGAAGAGACAAGTAGTAAAGGAGATATATATAATGTCTTTTATATGTATCATGGGGAATAGGTTAGATGGTGTATGAAATACACTAATGAGTAGGTTTGTTGAAATGACCCAAATGATACTACCTAGAAAAAAGAAGATTAAGAATTTTGTTTTCATATCTATGCTCCTGTTCTGTAAAACAAATAATCACTATTATATAGTAATCGATTCTGAATAATTTCGCCATTAAAGATTGAGTATTTTAATAATTAAGTATGATAGTAGGATAAATAAGCTTTTAAAAAAATAAGTTATAATAGTAGAAACTAGTTGGAGGAGATGAAGGAATCATGTATTTAACAATAGAAGAAACAGCTCAATATTTATCGGTGTCAGTCACTTATGTGGAAGAGTTGATCCTCCAAGGTAAAATCCGTGTCATTCATGATAGCGAGGGAGCAGTACTTATTTATAAAGACCAATTTAAGACCCATTTTCAACAATTAGAAAAATATAAGAAATTGGTGGAAGAATTATCGAAAGAACCAATTCCAGAAGATAGGGATATAAAGGATGAAGATTGATTAGTAAGGATGTGACATGTTGAAGTTAAAGCTAGTGAATAAAGATAAGAAAAGATATTTGGATCTGCTACTGCTTGCAGATGAACAAGAGAATATGATTGATCAGTATCTAGAACGGGGAGATCTTTATATTTTCGAGGATAAACAAAAGTTGATCGGTGTTTGTGTGGTAACAGAGGAGAAAGAAGATATATATGAAATAAAGAATCTAGCGGTGGTCCCGCATTTAAAACGAAAAGGATATGGCAAAAAGATGATTCAGCTTTTGGAAGATATCTATAAAGGGAGAGCCCGCATGCTTCAAGTAGGAACGGGAGATAGTCCCCTTACGATTCCTTTTTACCAAGCGTGTGGATTTCATATTTCACATCAGATTGATGATTTCTTTGTTAAATATTATGACCAACCTATTTATGAGGGTGGTAAACAACTCATTCACATGGTGATTCTACAAAAGCAGCTTTGAGTAGAATGTTTTACATTTCTAATTATTTTGTCTATTCTAGAAAAGTGAGAGTATTTCTAGAGGAGGAATGGAACATGTATGATATTCTAATCGTTGGAGCAGGACCTTCTGGTGCTAGTGCAGCTTTATTTGCTGCTAAAGCGGGGAAAAAAGTAATTGTTATTGATAATGACAAAGGTGTAACCAAAAGGGCGTGGGTTGAAAACCATTATGGTGTATTAGAGGTATCAGGTCCGGATTTGGTTAGCACAGGTAAAAAACAAGCAGAGAAATTTGGGGCAGAAATAGTAGAGGCAACAGTAGAATCTATTGAGAAAAAAGAAGAAGGTTTTGTTGTTACTGCTTCTGAAGGTAGTTATGAAGCGAAACATGTGATTTTAGCAACAGGGTTCTTAGCAGATTTAGCCGAAAGAGCAGGTGTACAAACGAAACCTGGAACAGAGCCAAGAGTAAAAACCATTATTGATGTCGATGCATCAGGTCAAACCAATATTCCTGGTATCTGGGCTGCAGGAACGACAGCAGGTGTAAGTGTACATACAATTATTACTGCTGGCGATGGCGCGAAGGTAGCTATTAATGTAATTAGCGAGATAAATGGTGAGCGTTATGTGGACCACGATGTATTGAAATAAATAGTAGTTGTTTAAGAAAGCTGACTGTTATGGTCAGCTTTTTTGGTTTTGTGTCAATAGTTGGGGGAACATGCCATTTCACTGAGAATGGGAGGCTGATTTTGCAGTCTCACTGTTTTGTATTGCCTAAATAGCTCGCCAGAAAATTTGTCTTCCCGTAAGACTCCTTTCACTTTATATGTAATTTTTAATAATCAACCTCTTCTATCCATCATTTATCATCCATCATTTGTAGTTAGAAGGTTCGTATATGAAAAACTAGCATTTTCTCCCTATTAAAAGATAGTGAATACTACACTTAATAACTTGGAGTTAATAGTCTAAACTTTTAGAAAATAAATTAACAGGAGGAAAAAATGAAGAAATCTATCTTAAAATGGAGTTTAGCTACTACTCTCGTATTTGGTGCATTAGGTGTTCAAGGTTATGTTGTGAAACCTGTTGAGGCAGCTGAAACACAGAATCATTCTAATCATTTCTATGACTATTTAATTACAAAATTAGTAAATGAGCACAAAATCTATCGCAATATTGCTCATCTTGCCAGAGAGCCGAGAGTTGCTGGGACAGAACAGGAAGATGAGGCTGTCGAATATATCAAAAGAGAGTTTAGGAATTACGGCTATCGTGCAGATATTCAACCGTTTACCTATGTTGGATATACTCCACCACATACGACTGAACTACAAGTAGATGGATATAATGAGCAATTAAACCCTGACTATTTTACATATTCTATTAGTGGGAATGTGAGTGGTGAGATCGTCTATGGCGGTCTTGGAAAACCAGAAGAATTAGGTGATGTTACGGGGAAAATTGTTTTAATCAAGCGCGGAGAGTTAAGTTTCAGTGAGAAAGTGTTGAATGCAGGAGAGGCAGGGGCAGCGGGAGTCATTATTTTTAATAATAGTGAGGGCTCTTTAAATGGAACATTGGGAGAACATAATAATCAATTTGTTCCAGCCATTTCTTTGTCAAAAGCGGAGGGAGATGCGTTGCTTGCTAGCCTAGAAGCCGGGGAAGTGACTGAGGCGACTATCAATATAGAAGGGGCAAGTACGGGAGAGAAAACGTCTCATAATGTCATAGCGACAAAAAAGCCGACCTCAAAATTAAGAGGTACGAATGATATTATTGTTATTGGTGCTCACCATGATTCCGTTGCTGGTGCGCCAGGTGCCAATGATGATGCTTCAGGAACAGCGATGACACTTGAATTGGCAAGGATACTTAAGTTATTCCCAACTGATACAGAAATTCGTTTTATTACATTTGGTGCTGAAGAAGTAGGATTACTTGGATCTACACATTATGTAAATAGTTTACCTGAAGATGAACGAGATAGAATTGTGGCGAATTTTAACTTAGATATGGTCGGGAGTAGAGATGCAGGTGATCTCGTTTTGGCCACACTTGATGGTGAGCCAAACCTTGTCACCGAGTTAGCTCAAGCGACTAGCACGAGGTTAAATGGAGAAGCAACACCGATTAGAAGTGGTGGCAGCAGTGATCATGTGCCATTTGCAGAGGTAGGTATTCCAGCAGCTTTATTTATTCACAGCCCATCAGAGCCTTGGTACCATACACCAGATGATACGATAGATAAAATTAGTAAGGAAAAACTAAAGGATGTAGCCAGTATTGTTGGAACGGCGGTATATCAACAAGCGCAAATCGATCGTATGTTCAAACCTAGAAAACAGCAAGCGAAAAAGGTCGAGCCACAGATGTTTCTTGAAGAGGATTTAAAATAGATAAGGGTTCAGTTTCTGTAAAGGTGGGGGCGTATGCTCCCATCTTTTCTTGCTCATTTCCGTATTTGGTTATCAATTGCACACTTTTTCTCCATATAAAGAAGATATATGATAAAATTTACTTCATTACAAAGACGGAAAGAAGGATGGGAATGAACAAGCTCGGTCTATTTATATTTATGACAATATTAATGATGATATGGGGATTTAATGTATCCGCGATTAAAATCCTTGTCTCTTCTTTCCCACCGATTACGATTACTGCAATCAGGATTCTAGTTGCGGGATTTTTTGTTTTTCTTATGCTTGGAGTTATAGGGAAAGTAAGAAGACCAAATCGGAAGGAATTACAATATATCATATATGGTGGCCTCTTTAATATTACAGCTCATCACTTTTTTCTTGCACATGGGTTATTGGAAACCTCGGGTGCAAACGGAGGATTAATATTAGGATCAGGGCCAGTCTTAACAGCTATTCTCTCAGCAATTATCATTAAAACCATACCTTCACGAATGCAGATGATAGGTTTTATCTTTGGCATTATTGGTGTTTCTTTTATCGTCGTAATCGGTAATGGAGGGTTATCTGGTTTTTCTTTTGGCGATATTTATATTTTCTTATCGATTCTATCTCAAGCGTTCAGCTTTATTCTTATTAGTAAGGCAGCGAAGACCATTGATAGTAGACTACTCACTGGCTATATGCTGATATTTGGGGGGATCATCCTCGCCGGCATAGGTTTGATGTCAGAGCCTATGGCATTTTCAAATTTATTAGATGCACCAAGTTCTTTATGGATTTTATTCTTAGCATCTGCCATATTAGCAACGGCTATTGGACAAATGGGCTACAATTATGCGATTAGTAAAATTGGTCCGGCTGAAGCGGCCATCTTTTTAAATTTAAATACATTCTTTGCTCTTGTCGGATCGGCACTATTTTTAGGGGAGCAAATCACGATTTATCATTGGATTGGTCTTGTCTTTATCATTCCTGGTGTTCTCCTTGGATCAGGTGCAATTGAAACATTATTAAGAAAAAGAAGAACAGAGAAGATGAAGCCAATAAAAGAAAGAAACGTAGCAAACAAATAGATTTGTAAATGAAGTTGAAAAATCCGAACAATTATTCGAAGCAATAGCAGCGTTTAAATAATTGTTCGGATTTTGTTTCTCTTAATATCCTTTTTTATAATCCACTACATTCGTATCAAGGGCATCGCCATTCAAATATTTTTTTAGGTTAGGAATGAAGATGTTTTTAATGACTCTTTCGTTATAATGTTCGGTTGATCCCGATGTATGTGGGGTGATGATTAAGTTATTTAATCCCCATAATGGACTATCTTCAGGTAGCGGCTCTTTTTCGAAAACATCAATACCAGCACCTTTAATTTCTCCTTCTGAAAGTGCATGATAAAGTGCGTTTTCATCAACGATTTCCCCGCGTCCAATATTAATAAAAAATGCCGTTTGTTTCATGCGTTTGAATTGTTCTTTACTGAACATATGGTATGTATCCTTCGTTAAAGGCAGGGTGACGACAATATAATCACATTTAGGTAGGATGTCGTCAAGTTCCAGTGAAGTATACATTTCATCAACGTAATCGACAGGTTTGCCTGAATGCCTTACACCAATGACATGCATATTAAACGCTTTGGCAATTCGAGCAGTCTCTTGTCCAATCATTCCCACACCAATAATACCGATGGTTTTTCCATGCATTTCGAGTTTATTACCAGTTCCATCCCATACTTTCTCTTGTTGTTGTTTAACATAACGGTCGATACTTCTCGTTAAACCTAACATCAATGCAAAAATCGTTTCCGAAATTGGATAAGCATGCACCCCGTTTGCACTTGTAAGAAGGATGTTTTTCTTGTCAAAGTCTTCGAGCGGTAAATAATTCACACCAGCACTCCATGTTTGAATCCAACGAAGGTTAGCGTTATTCCTATAGGTATCATGCATACGATGTTTCCATGCAACAATCACTTCTGCATCCTTCATATGACTCTCCCATACGTCGTGATCCTTGCCTATGATGTGCTCCCAATCAGGAGTAATTTCTGTAATGGCTGATTTAAGTTCTTCGCTTAAGTTTTGTGTGATAATCATTTTTCTTTTAGACATAAGGTATCCTCCATCAGTAGAAAATTTGCAAGTCTACTCTTTATAATAGCAAAATCTTCAGGATACCGAAATAAAAGATATTGAATATTACTATTATTCGTCGTCTTTAATATATCTACCAGTCTCAGGCATTGCGATGTCATCAAACTCCCTTACTAAAGTGATAAGGCTTTGTTGGAGAGTTTGTTCAGCCATAGGAATACCATGTCCTGTGATGGCGATATGAGGATTAAGGTCAGAGAGTTTTCTGACAGATTCTCTTGCTAGTTGCCAATCAGTGGTTAAATACCTTGGTGGGCCACTAATTTCTTGCTCCTGTGTCATTACTTTAAAAAGGGACTCTTGTTTAACCGTACAAAAGGCATCACCAGCAATTAAGACACCATCGCTTTTGCGGAAAAGTGAAATATGGCCCTCTGTATGTCCAGGGGTATGAAGCCACTGCCAACCGGGCATTTCATCAATATGACCATCTCTTGGTAACGGTTTTACATGCTGTGAAATATTAATCCCTTCATTAGGGAATAAATTGGAGAACTTAGCTAATAATCCACCATCAACTGTATTATCAGGTTCTGGATAATCTTTCCGACCAGTTAAATAAGGTAATTCCATTGAATGAGCATAAACAGGGACATCCCATTCTTCTAATAGCTCATGAATCGCTCCTACGTGATCAAAATGTCCATGGGTTAATATGATCGCAACAGGCTTCGCACCACTTCCATATAATTCTTCAGCAGCTTCAATAATTTTATGGGCTGATTTTGGCATACCAGCATCAACAAGGACCCATGCATCCTCTGCTGTTTTAACAAAACAAACATTAACGATTTGAATGTTTATATAATCAACACCTTCTGCAGAATGAACAATCATACCGCTCGTTGTTGAGGTGATAGGCATATAATGTTGCTCAGAACCATACTCTCTCATAAGATTTTATCTCCTTTACATGTCTTTATATGAGAGTATACCCTGCTTACATTCGATTAATCTTTAACATTAATAAAAAGGAATTTTTTACAAACGATTCATACTGTGTTTAAATAATTTTTATACAATTGTAGAAAAGGGAGAGGGTGGTTGAGCAATGATATTTGCCCACCGTGGATTAAGTGGTCGCTTTCCGGAAAATACGATGCTTGCTTTTGAAGCAGCAAGAAAAACTGGTGTTCATGGAATCGAATTAGATGTCCAATTATCTAAAGATGGTGAACTTGTCATCATTCATGATGAGAAAATCAATCGGACAACAGATGGTACAGGGTTTATCAGGGATTTTAAATATAAAGATATTGTGCAATTTGATGCAGGGAGTTGGTTTGACACCGAATTTAACCATGCGAGAATCCCACATTTAGAAGAGGTTTTTCAATGGGCGAAAGAGGATCATAATGAATTGGTTATAAATGTTGAATTGAAAAATGATGTGTTTCGCTACGATGGCATGGAGGAGAAGGTGTTAACTTTAATTGAGCAATATGGTTTAAGAGAGCGCATCATTCTCTCATCTTTTAATCCTGAGAGTGTAAAGAGAATTCGAACATTAGATAGTGAAATAAATACAGGGTATTTAATTCTAGGTATACACGCTAATGCGATTAAGGTAGCTCAGAATATTGGTGCTGATGCTATTCATTGTCAAAAAGAATTTGCGCAATCCATATATGGTATACAGGCAATAGAAAACAAAATCCCATTACGAACTTATACAATTAATCGATGGTCCGATGCTCAATCATTACTTAATCAAGGCGTTGAAGTGGTTATGACCGATTTTTGTGATGAATTTGTTTCCAACTATCAATGAATGTAGTATACAAAAAAGTGGCTGATTAGGCCACTTTTTTCATTAGCGTCGAATGGGACGCTCTAAGGTTAATACCTCATCTTCAATACTAGCAAACTGTTCTTTTAGCATGGATTGAGTGTCTTGGATAGCTGCATTGTAAAAGTGAGGGGCAAGTGATTCTTTGAAAAAATCTAACACACGCTCAGCGGCGAATTCGGAAAGATCCTCATCTTTTTCCTGAAGAAAAAACTGTTGGATTTCTTCAATCATTTGTTGCTGCTGTTCTTTTGTCAGTCGATAAAACATGTAATGACCTCCATTTCTATACGACCATCATACACCATGAATGATTCTGATGCATGTGTTGAATAGTGAAAAACAGTAAAGAGATGAGTAGCTTTAAAAAAATTATCGCAGCTGTTGGCAAGATGGAAAAGTGCTTAGTAAAGTTGTTCCCATATTGATGCAATCTAATTTCAATCACCCTTATAGCATTCCATTCTAAAGAGTGAACGATAAAAAGATTACACCACAAAAAAACACGAATGATTCATGAAATAGAACCATTCGTGTAAGATATCTTACTTATTTAGCTTAAAAGAGCTTTTTAACGATACAATGCGATTGAACACTGGTTTTTCAGGTGAACTATATTTAGAATCGACATTGAAGTAACCGTGACGGAAAAACTGGAATTTATCTTGTGGTTGAACATCTTTTAAGTTCGGTTCAATAAATCCTTGCACCACTTCAAGTGAATTTGGATTAATATAGTCTAAGAAATCTTTGTCTTCTGATGCTTCTTCTTTCATTTGCTCGTCTAATACTAAAGGTTCATATAGACGGAATTCAGCAGGGACGGCACTTTTGGCATCAACCCAGTGTAATGTACCTTTGACTTTACGACCTGTAAAACCTGTCCCACTCTTCGTTTCTACATCATAAGTGCAGTGTAATTCAACAACATTGCCATCTTCATCTTTAATGACATCATTACACTTAATGAAGTAAGCATGCTTTAAGCGCACTTCATTTCCAGGGAAAAGACGGAAATATTTTTTCGGAGGATTTTCCATAAAGTCCTCTTGTTCTATATATATTTCACGAGAGAATGGAATTTGTCTTGTGCCCATTTCCTCGTTTTCAGGATTGTTTTCCGCTTCTAACCACTCAGATTCACCTTCCGGATAATTGGTGATGACTACTTTTAACGGTTTCAAGATTCCCATTGTTCGTGGGGCACTGAGTTTTAAGTCTTCGCGGACATAGTGCTCAAGCATCATTTCATCCACTGCACCACTACCTTTAGAGACACCAGTTTCTTGAACAAACTCACGAATAGCACTAGCAGTATACCCTTTGCGACGCAGACCCGATATCGTTGGCATTCTTGGGTCATCCCAGCCATCAACAATTCCTTCATCTACTAATTGTTTTAGTTTTCGCTTACTCATTACTGTATTTGTAATATTTAAGCGCCCGAATTCAATTTGTTGTGGTTGGTTTTCCATTTCACATTCCGCTACAACCCAATTATAAAGAGGACGTTGGTCTTCGAATTCTGTCGTACATAATGAATGTGTGACACCTTCGATTGCATCTTCAAGCGGATGGGCAAAAGCGTACATAGGATAAATACACCATGTGTCCCCAGTATTATGATGAGTCGCATGAGAGATACGGTAAATAACAGGGTCACGTAAGTTTAAATTTGGTGATGACATATCTATCTTTGCGCGCAAAACTTTTTGACCGTTTTCATATTCCCCGTTTTTCATTTTTTCGAATAGGTCTAGGTTTTCTTCAATTGAACGGTTACGATAAGGACTTTCTTTACCAGGCTCAGTTAAAGTCCCACGGTACTCACGAATTTCATCTTGGTTTAAGTCATCGACATATGCTTTGCCTTTTTTAATTAAAAGGACGGCACGGTTATACATTTCATCAAAGTAATTGGATGCATAATGTAGCTCTTCCCAATCATATCCGAGCCATTTTACGTCTTCTTTAATGGCATCGACATATTCTTGGTCTTCTTTCAATGGGTTTGTATCGTCAAAGCGTAAGTTTGTTTGCCCGTTAAAATCGTCTGCTAAACCAAAGTTAATAATGATGGATTTGGCATGTCCAATATGGAGATAGCCATTTGGTTCTGGTGGGAAACGGGTTACTACAGTGTCGCGCTTTCCATTTTCTAGATCTTCTTTAATAATTGTACGAATAAAGTTTGATTGTTCCAATCCGATATCAGCCTTTCTACCTTGTTCTTTACCTTATTTTAATCTTAATAAGCCTATAAATAAAGTGCCTGTTGATTCTATCTATTATATACAAAAAAAGCGCGCTTAAAAAGTTTTTCTCCATATAAATAAGGAGGGAATCATCTTTCCGTCATGAATATATAAAAGGTTGGATAATGAAGGGGGAAGTTGTATGGTTAAAGACTGGCGAATCATAGCCTATGAAAAGAAGTATGCCCTCTCGACAGTTAGCTTTTGGAGGGAGAGTAAAGAAGTTGCTATTGGTCAAAAGGAAATACATAATATGACAGAGCATATCTATTTTCTCAATCATATGTTAACAAAACAATTCCGTGTAGATTTAGTGGTGCTAGATGAAACGCCGATTGGCATGATTGCTTATAATGAAAGCGAGATTAATCAACTGTATGTACATATAGCTTATCAAGGGTTGGGGATTGGTGGGGCATTATTAGA
Source organism: Cytobacillus sp. FSL K6-0265 (assembly GCF_038003465.1). Lineage (NCBI taxonomy): Bacteria > Bacillati > Bacillota > Bacilli > Caryophanales > Bacillaceae > Cytobacillus > Cytobacillus sp. FSL K6-0265. Next base: position 952,408 of record NZ_JBBOPE010000001.1, read on the forward strand.
GCATGCGAAAACTCATTCATGCGGGCGTTTAAGATTATATACATTCGAAGTAAACAAAAAAGCACAGCAGTTTTACGAAGGCAAAGGATTTAAAAAGATTGCCTTTAATAGTGATAACGAAGAAGGGCTACCTGCTATTGAATATGAGTGGGTCCGCTGTTTAAGTAGATTGTTCAGCTAAGTAAGGAGAAAATCGCAAAGAAGGCCGAGCAAATCGTAATTGCGCAGCTAAGTAAGGTACTTGTGTGCCCCTACCCTAAAATTTTAAAACGAAAAGAACCAACTCTACACTTGGAGTTGGTTCAAATGAATTAGGAGAAAATGCCTTTAATAGAATCGATTAGATTCTTAAAGAAGTCAGATACTGCTTGAAGAAAGCCTTTATCTCCGACTGCTTCTGAAATTTTTTCCTGCACACTGTTGGCCAAATCCTCTAATTGGGATTTGACATTATCAAAGTTAATATTAAGTTCTCGCATTTTTTCAAAAAGGTCATAAAGGAGCTGCCGATCTTCTTCACTAAGCTGGATTTCTAGCTTTTGCATTTGTTCATTAACAATTTGTTGTATATCTTCTTTTGTTGCAGGGTTTTGCTCAGCGATTTCTTTTTTGATTTCAGTTAGTAGTTCGGTTACCTTCTCTTGGTCCATACCTTCTTTTTTCGCTAAATTTGTCGCGATACTTAGTTCTTCATTTGCTACTTCAGTTCTTTCCTCATCTAACTTCTCGCCCTCACCTTGGTCATAGGCTTTGTATATTCCAACTAGAGCTGAGTGGCCACTAACCTTTACAGGAGAAGCGATATCAACTATGGCTTCTTCGATACCGGCTGTAAGTAAGGCGTTGGCGTACATTTCATCAGTTACTTCCGTAATGTTTTCAGGAGTCATTTGGTTGATAATTACACCCTTACCTGTATCCGTGCGCGTAATCTTCGCAGAGGAATACATATTAGAGCGGGGGTCCCCTTTAATATAATGAACAATATCATCAGCAGTGATAATAATTTCTTCTACTTTACTGTTTTCTTTTACACCTAATAACTTCTTTGTTTCTTCTTTCTGGCTAGAACTTAATGCCTCACCATAGGCAACAATGGGTAATCCATATTTCTCATTAATACTTTCCTCAGAATTGGCTGATCCTGTTGAAGCAAAAACAGTGGTTTGTAATGAGAATAATAGGGTAATAGTTGTAATAATAGATAAAACCCTCGATCTTTTCTTCATCTTATGACGCTCCTTTCACTAAGATTATAGACGTTTCAGGATAAAAAAGGTTTCATTTTAAAGAAATAGATGGGAGATATGTAAAGGATAAACGCGACTTTTTCTAAAAATATGATCCCGTCAATAACTAAATCCTAATTAACGTGCAAAAAAGATAACAATGCAACGAATAGTATAAATGTAAGTTAAAAATATTACATTCTTCAACATTTATGTATCAAAAATGATAGCTAAATGAAATTATTTGCAGTGATTATTTTGTTAGAATAACAGGATAGAAGCAGATAGGATAATGGTTCTATCCTAAATTGCAAAGAGAGGGAACAATCATGAATATAGAAAATCAATTAATTAATAAACAATTCCATGACACATTTACAATGAATCATGAACATACACATCCCGTTCAAGTATTAGGGGATGCTTATTTGCAAGAGAATATGAAAGAATCGCCAGACCTGACAATGATTCGTTTTGCACAAGGTGAAGTATATTTTCAACATAAAGATTATGAAGCGGCTATCTTTAAATGGGAAAATATAGATAATGAGTTTCAGCCATGGGCACGAAAAAATGTTGCAGATGCCTATTTTGAATTAGATCTTTTAGGTACTGCGGAGGAAATCTATTTATCAATTGATACAGATTCAGATGTATTGAAAATAGAAGTACTCCTGCAATTATTTTCTCTATACATACAGCAGGGGAAATTAGAGAAGGCAGTAGATGCTATTAAAAAAGCAGTCTTCTTAAATCCGGATTATCCAGATGTAACGAGAATCGCACGTGTCTTTTTTGAAGACCATCAAGATTGGCAAAATGCAGTTGAATTAGCTGTAAATGAAGCCATGAGAACGCAAGAAATTACCTGGTTCCACACATTAAAGGGATATGTTGTAGAGGGAAAAACGAAAAAAACTGCTCCTAAGTACTTTATTGAGGCGTTAACAATCCTTTATCAAAATGATGTTCGCCAGTTTGAAGCGATATCTGTCGCATTTTGGCAAAGCTATAAAGGGGAAGAAAACTATTTTAATTGGTTAGAAGAATTTAACCAACTCATGCAAAAGTTAGATACACAGAGCGGATATCATTGGAACGAATTATCTGTTATTTATCATGATACTTATTTCGAATTAATTAATGGCGATAAGCAAATAAAAGAGATTGCCAAAATCGTTCCACCGCATTTACAAAACTGGCTAAGGATTTCTTCAGATACTTACCGTCTTATTGCATCATCTGCAGTGCTTGCATGGAGTGATTTATTTACTAAGAGTTTTGATGCTGAAGTGATAAATGATGCGGAAAGAATGATAGAAGAAGCAATGCCGGTGGGCCATTCGCTTGAAGAGAATTATCAATTATTCCAATCGATCATGGAATGGGCAAGAAGACATGATGTATTAATGGGTGCAAGATTTGAATGGATGGTAAAAGAATTACTTGATTTAGAAACAAATCATGTCATTATTGCGGGGATGTCTGGGAGTGGTAAGACTGAGTTTGTCCAAGAATTACTCGGAGATCATGTGAAAGCAGAGAATACAACGGCAACAGTGATGTATAAACATGCTGACTATAAAGAACTCACTTCCATTTCTGATACAGCAATTATTCCGCTTGACTCTATGGATGATTTAAGAACGGGAGAAAAACGATCGGATCAAGTATTGGTCGATTATAAAAATTCTCTACCTTTCCTATCGCAACAAAGAATGGCGGTCATGGACACACCTGGTCTCTCTAGCAGTAACAAGTTTAGAAATGATGTATTCCAATATTTACATTTTGCCGATAGCTTGTTATTCATCTTAAATGCGGAGTACCCGTTAACAGATAGAGAATTAGATATTGCTGTGAAAATTCGCGAGCAATCACCTAGTCTGCCGGTACATTTTATTTTAAATCATATGGATGCAGCTAGTAGTGAAGAAGAAGCCATGCAGTGGATGGACGAAACGGCTGATAGAGTTTCTACCTATTTCCCTAAAGCGACAATCTTTGCCTACTCACCGCAATATGATCCTACAGAGCAGCTGAAAGATTTTGCAGTATTTTTAGCTGGGTTGAATGAAGGACGTCATTTAATGCAAGAGCGGACAGAGAAGATGTTGCATTATATCCAAAAATCGATTAAGTTTCTTCTCGATAAACGAATAGAAAAAGAAAATGCGCTAATTGATGATATGAACTGGCATGAAGAAATGTTAACAAAGTTGAATGGTGCAATTCATCAATTAGAGGATATGGAAGAAGAAAAAGTGAAAAATATCAGTCATTCTTATCGTGATATTAAAAAGACGATGGAAGATAAGTTAGCTGCAGCTATTCCGGATATTTTACGTGAGTGTAGTCAATTGATTCGGGAAGATAGTGACTTCAGTAAGCTTCATATTCAGTTGAATGATGAAATGAATGAACGAGTCCAACAATATATATCTGAAAAGGTATTACCGGAATATAGGGAATCCATACAAGCATGGATTATGGAAAGCGAGCAAGAATTTTTGACAGGTCAGGCTTTCTTAGTAGAGATGGGGGATAGCTTCAATGAATTATACGGCTTTGAAAAATTACAATTGAACTGTGATTTCCGTATTCTTGAAGATTGGAAGCGCGATGCAGATCGCCTGACTCACGGTACGGTAAGGTTAGATAAAGCAAATATTATGCTACGTCATACACCAACACAAATGCTATTGAAAAGCGCAGGAAAGATTTTTGGGCTCATCCCACAAAATAAAACAATGCTTTACAATAAGTATAAACAATTTGTTGACAATGAGGATTATCGTGAAGTAGCAAGTCAAATGACAGACAACTTCATCCAGCAATTTGAACTATTCGAGAAAGCGTTAGATCGTGATATTCAAATGTTTTTCCAATCACCATTTGCGGTATTAGAAGAAACAGTAAAAGAATCTCATATGACAATTGCAAATGATAACCAAGAACTTGAAAAAATGAGAAGTAATCCAGAAGTCTACCATGATCCATTAAAATTATTCGAGTTAAAATGGAAGCAATATGAATGGATGACGAAGAAGGCTCAAACACCAAAGCAATATATTTAATCTATATAGCTGATAAAATACGCATATGAATTAACTGAAGAGGTTGGGACATAAGTATTCTAGCTAATGATTTATCCGAATGATTAGGAGTATCCATCTAATCATTCGGTTTTTTTGTGTTTGGAACCCTTATATGAAAAGAATAGTGAAATGGAGCGGAAGACACTCGACTCCTGCGGGAAATAGAGGGAAAGCTGAGACCTCATAGGCAATGCCTTAGGAGGCTCAGACCCTCCCCGCGGAAAGCGAGTGTACGTGAGCGCATTGGAACGGACTTTTTTTGCAAATGAAGTTTTAAGATCATCATTTGTTATTGTTCTTTTTTTGAGGTTAGCTCATTTAGTAATCCTCCAGCCTCTTTTAAATAAGGTTCCTAAGATCAGTAAAAGACAAAAGTGCTGAAGTAAGGAATTGAGTAATAGTTGCGATAGGAAAATAACGATTAAAGGTCGTTGAGAAGGAGTGCTTAAATTATTTTCACCTAGCTGTTGGTAAGAAAAGCACAACATTTGTATTATTTCACTGGACTTCTTAACAAAAACAAGAATTTTTCGCATTGAATTTTACTAACAAAATTGTTCATATCATCACATTTATGTCCTTTCTAAAAATACATTTGTTCTCACTGGATAGAAAAAGTTCTTGATTATTTTTCATTCAGTAGTAGAATGAAGATATAAAATAGAGAATAAATTGGGAGATGTCTTGATGAAAGTTGTTAAATTTGGTGGTTCATCGCTAGCCGATGCGAAGCATATAAAGCGTGTGTTTGATATTGTGCATTCTGACAATGAAAGAAGAATAATTGTGGTATCGGCTCCGGGTAAAAGACATGAGAATGATACAAAGGTGACTGATTTACTTATTTCTTGTGGTTTGCATGCAATCAATAATGAAGATCCGAGTCCTTATATTGAGCAAGTGGTCGCTCGGTATAAAGAAATTGCTGACGACCTTATACTACCGCCAACGATCATTGAGGCGATTCAAAATGATTTATTACAGAGATTGGCTGGAGATAAAAATAACCCTGAACAATACCTGGATTGCATAAAAGCGAGTGGAGAAGATAACCATGCTAAATTGATTGCATGCTATTTCCAAGAACAAGGCGTGAAAGCTAAGTATATGAATCCGAAAGAAGCAGGGTTAATTGTTTCAAATGAGCATGGCAATGCCCAAGTGTTACCTAAATCTTATGAAAAGCTTAGTCGTCTACGTGAGTCTTGTGAACTGATTATTTTTCCAGGATTTTTTGGTTATGGCCAAAACGGAAAGATATTTACTTTTTCTCGTAGTGGTTCTGATGTCACTGGGTCGATTTTAGCATTTGCGGTAAAGGCAGATGTTTATGAAAATTTCACGGATGTGGATGCCGTCTTTTCAGTAAATCCAACTTTTGTTGAACAGCCAAAAGAAATTAAAGAATTAACTTATCGAGAAATGCGCGAATTATCGTATGCAGGTTTTACTGTTTTACATGAAGAAGCGCTTATACCTGCCATTCAAGCAGGAATCCCTGTGCAAATTAAAAATACGAATAATCCAAGTGCAAGAGGCACGACGATTTTACGGACAAGAGAAAATCAAAATGGTCCAGTTGTCGGTATTGCGAGTGCGACTGGTTTTTGCAGTATTTATGTCAGTAAATATTTATTAAATCGTGAAATCGGATTTGGTCGCAAATTATATGCCATTTTAGAAGAGTTTGGGATTAGTTATGAACATACACCATCTGGCATAGATGATGTGACTGTCATTATTAAAGAGAATCAACTACAAGAAGAGGAAGAGGTAGTTTTACTTAAACGTTTAGAAAGTGAATTAGTAGCTGATGAAGTACATATTCAACATAGCTTGGCGTTGATTATGGTTGTTGGTGAGGGTATGCGCCATAACATTGGCACGATGGCTCGGGCCGCGAATGCTTTAGCCAAAGCGGATGTTAATATAGAAATGATTAACCAAGGATCTTCAGAGGTGAGTATGATGTTTGCGGTTAAAGAGGTAGATGAGAAAAAAGCTGTTCAGGCATTGTATGAAGAATTTTTTGCAGAGATTGCATTACCAATTGGATAAAGCGATGTTAAGGGTTTGAGGGAAACCTGCCTATACACTGGGTAGAAAAGTGTATAGGCAGGTTCTTTATATTTAGTGATGCCTAAGTGACTAAATGTTAATGAATACTGCGCGTGGCTTCTGTTAGATCCGCAAGTTTCTCCATTTGTTTAAAAATATATCTCATACTTTCTAATCTTCAAAAAATATATTTACTTAACTGGTGCAAAAGACTAATATATTCTTTAAACAGGCGTAAGAAACACGTATCATTATGTTTATTCATAAGCATATAGTATCTCAGGGCAACTACCTAGGTGATGAAATAATAAGGGAGGCAAGTGAAATGTTTATTCAATCTAAAAGTCAGATGTTGGCCACTTTATTAGAGCTTGTGTCCATTGATAGTGTGAGTCTTTCACCAGGAGAGAAATACTTTCCTTTGAGAGTGGAACAAGTATTAAAATCTCTACCTTATTATCAAAAATATCCCGGGTATGTGGTGAATCATCCGACTTCAGATGGTCGTTCCATATTGACGGCTCTATATAAAAATAACTTAGCAGAAAAAACGGTAGTGATGATAAGTCATTTTGATGTAGTAGATATTGAAGACTATGGTGACCTGCAACATCTCGCTTTTAATCCTGTTGAATTGACAAGAGAGCTGCATAATCGTCTTGATACCTTACCAGAAGATGCAAAAGAAGATTTAATTAGTGGAGATTGGTTGTTTGGTAGAGGCATGATGGATATGAAATGCGGATTGGTTCAACATATGTCTTTATTAGAAAAAGCGGCGAATGAAGACTGGAACATCAATTTATTATTAGTAGCGGTTCCAGATGAGGAAGTGAATTCAGTTGGTATGAGAGAAGTGATTCCAAGGTTAGTTTCTCTTGGAGAAGAACATAATCTCCATTATACATTATATTTAAATTCAGAGCCGATGTTTTCTCAAGTTCCGCAAGATAATAATCATTATTTTTATACAGGAACGATCGGCAAAATTATGCCAGGAGCATTGTGTTTTGGGAAAGAATCTCATGTCGGTGAGCCGTTTTCTGGGATGAATGCTTGTTGGATGTCATCTATTCTAACAAATGAAGTTGAGTGGAATGAAGAGCTTTCAGAGCAGGTGAATGGTGTGATGTCTCCGCCGCCGACATTGCTTTGGCAAAGAGATTTGAAAAAAGGCTATACCACACAAATTCCTCATCGCTCAGCAAGTCTTTATAATGTGCTATTAATGAAAAGAAATCCTGTTGATGTCATGCATGAAATGAAGAAAGTGGCGATAAAGGCCGCTGATAAAATGGAAGCATTTATAAGAGATAAATATCGTGTAAATGGTTTGGATGAGTCACAGTTATCACATATTCATGTTTATTTGTATGAAGAAATCAGGGCTTATGCAGTCAAGAAAACGAGTGCAGAATATATAGATATATTAGAGCAATCCATTGCCAAAGAGACCGAGGGGGATATTCGCGATCAAACGATACAAATCGTCGATCAATTAGCGATGCTATGTCAAGAATTAGGTCCGATGATTATTTTATTTTATGCCCCACCGTATTATCCTGCGGTTAATTCCAGTGAAAACGAGTGTATTGCTGAATTATCCTCATCTTTAATTCAGTTTGCTGAAACAAAATATCAAGAGCGTATTCATCCAGTCGCTTATTTCAATGGTATATCTGATTTAAGTTATGCAGGCTTACATGCTGATTTGAAGGATATGGATATTTATAACGACAATTTGCCAGGAGGAGAGAAATTATATTCCATCCCATTTAAGGAAATGGCAAAGATAACTGCTCCTGTAATTAATGTGGGACCGATGGGAAGGGATGCACATCAAAAAACAGAGCGTCTGCAAATTCCTTTTGCTTTCGAAACATTACCAAAACTACTCGCACATTTGATAAAAAAACATGAAAAGCAAAAAATGATTGACAGTTGAAGTGTGATTGCATATGATAGAGGTATCAAATGAATAGCATCTCCAAAGGGGAGTAGCTTTTACAGCAAAGTCGTCAATTCGGAGTATCATGCTCTCGGCTTTGTTGGCAACAATTCTGATCGTTGTTAGCAAGACCTTTACCAAATTCGGTGAAGGTCTTTTATGTTTTCTAAACCTTTACCTGAAAACGGTAAAGGTTTTTTGTTTTTAAGTGAAATAAACAGGGAATGTTAAGTAAAAGCTAATACTGTTTTTCTTACTTGAAAATGATATTTCGCAGGGGATGTTACATAAATGAAGGAGGAAAATTCATTTGGAAGCAGCATTATTATTAGAGTATGGTTGGGTGCTTTTAGTTCTTATCGTATTAGAAGGATTATTAGCAGCAGATAACGCACTTGTTCTTGCCATTATGGTAAAACACTTACCTGAAAAGGAAAGAAAGAAAGCATTATTTTATGGTTTAGCTGGAGCGTTTGTATTTAGGTTTGCCTCATTATTCGCTATTTCATTTCTTGTTGATGTATGGCAAATTCAAGCATTAGGTGCAATTTATTTAATCTTTATCGCGGCGAATCATATATTCCGGAAGCTTCTGGTCAAAAAGCATGACGTACCTGATGCATCCGCCAAGCCGAAAAAGAAATCAGGTTTTTGGATGACAGTTTTTAAAGTTGAGTTAGCTGATATTGCCTTTGCAATTGATTCAATCTTAGCAGCAATTGCTTTAGCAATGGCATTACCACCAACTGGTATTGGTACAATTGGAAGTATGGATACAGGGCAATTCCTCGTTGTATTTGCAGGTGGAATGATTGGATTAATTATTATGAGATTTGCAGCTAATATCTTTGTTGATTTACTTAATAAACGTCCTGGTTTAGAAATCGCTGCCTTTCTCATCGTCGGTTGGGTAGGTGTAAAGTTAGCGGTCACAACTTTAGCACACCCTGCACTGGCTGTATTACCAGAAGGCTTCTCTCATTCAACTGCTTGGAAAGCAACATTCTATATCGTTCTTATTCTTATCGCAGTTGGCGGTTGGTTTTTATCGAAAGAAAAAACAGATGAAGATGGAACTGGAGATAACGACAAGTTGGATCAGACATTAAAGGAAGAAAAAGAACAATTGTAATATTTGAGTGGAATATCCAAAAAAGCGTTCACCTCTTTAGAAGGTTGAACGCTTTTTCATATCATTAGATAAATCTAAATTACTTTTATATAACTGCTTATATAAAAAGTAAATAATAGGCATCCCAATAATTAAAACAGCAAATTCGCCAATAGCAGTTGTGACCCATGTGATGAAGAAAGGAAGGCCAATAGCCAGTTTTAATTGTAAGGCGATAATCCACATCATTACAGTAAAGACGATGGTGTTTACTAACATACGTAACCAAATATTTTTAACAAATTTAAATAGAAACAAGCTAATTAGTAAACATATGATGGAATGGGCGACCCCAAATGTTAAATCAAATGGCTTCATTGGTGAAAATAATAGGTTCGTTAAAAAAACACCAAGGACAATGCCATAAATAAATTTTCGGTTTAAAACAATGAGATGATTAAATATCTCAGCAAAACGAAACTGGATAGCTGAAAAAGCAATTGGCTGTAATACCATTGATATGGCAATATACATAGCAGCCAAAAGACCATTAGCTACAATCATTCTAATATTCATTTGATTACACTCCTAGTTTTTTATCGTGGGATGGTTTCGAACCACGTCAACAATAGGTTATAATATCAGGTTTTAGGCGTGTTTGTAAATGGTATTATTTATATAAGAAAAAAATTCACAGTATGATCTTATAAATATTTCTATCCATCTTAATTATTTAGTTTGAGTTTTTAGTCTTAGTTAATCTAAATTTAATGGGTTGAATCCCAAAAAATTTATTTCAGTTAATAGTATCTTGTTTGAAGCTACGATCACTTCTTGTTAGTGCAGATAAACACATGCTATATTTTAGAACTAATAAGATAATGTGGTAGCGTCACTTATGCAAAAACATCAAGAACATACTACAGGTGTATCCTTACTAGTAGATCTCCTCTAAGTAGGAGTTTTTCTTTTTTATAAATATTTTTCTTATAAAAGGGGAAAATATTTAAGACTTAAGAGTCAATCATTTGAAAGGAGTTGAAAGTTATGGCAAAAAGGTTTTTATTCATTCTTTCCAGCATCTTATTGTCTTTCTCATTAGCAGCATGTGGAGCGAATGATGATCAAGATCAGAGTCCACCTCCAGAAACCAACAATGGTATAGAAAATGATAATAATGGTGATGAGAATGTACCTGGAGTAGATGAAGATGATACGATGTTTAAAGATGATGAGAAAGATGGTGATCCTGACCCAGAAGATGTGGTTGAGGACCCGGAAGATATGAATGATGGTAATAATCGAGATGAGTAAAACTAAAGCCCTTCTCAATCGAGATGGGCTCTTTAGCTAAAACCCTAGTTAGTATATGTACGTATTTAATTCTAGCACATGTCTCTTCTCGATAACTATAGTTTGATGTTCTTATGCAAGAAAATGATTCTTTCTATTTCTTCAAAACCATTTTTCTTATAAAATTCTTCGGCAGGTATACCTCTATCTGTGAGAAGTGTAATGTTACTTATGTTACTGCTATGAAGCTCCTTTATTAAATGATTTAACATCGCTCTTCCAATACCCTTATTTTGACTTTGTGTTTTTACACACATTTCATTAATAAAAAACTCATCTCCGCTCCACCATGCTCTATTTACACCAAAAATAAAGCCAATTATTTCATCGTTTTCTACCGCTAAAACGCCTAGAAATCCAGGTGTCTGATAAAAACTCAGTAAATATTTTTTTGCCTTTGTAAATGTCCATTCATCATTCCAAGGCTCATCATTAAATACTTCAATAAATGTTTGCACACATTTATTTAAATCATTCTTTTCTAATCGTTTAAATTCCAAGGTGAATTCTCCTTATCGCGAAATATATTTTTAGAACCACTTCTTTATGGATTATTCTACCACGAAAAATTTCCTTATTTAGTTAACTTGCCTCTTTAGCTAAAATCCCTGACATAAAAAATGAACCATGAAACATAAATAAATAAGAAAATGAAATACAAAAGGGTATTTATGTCAATATGTTTTTAATATATCAGATATTTAATGGAGCTATGAAAATTCTCCTATATGAATACAGGTGAATATTGTTTGGATATGTTATAAAACAGTATTTAATAAGGTTTGTATAATTGTTAAAATTTTGTGAAGATTTTATGACGTAATTATATAAAGATAATATTTTGGTTCAAAAGTCTTGACATTTCTTCTGTTTCATATTAATCTGAATTTAAAGAAAACTCAAAAGGATTTTGTATGGACAATTAAACTTGTCAGAAAATCTTACAAAACTGTTTTCTTCTAAAAAAGATATGAACTTTATTTTCAGAAAATAAAGTCATTTGAATAAGGAGAGAAATATTTATGAGAAAGAAAAAGTTATCATACATCGAGTTAGTTCGTCGTAATAAAGAAGAGTTATTAAAAAATCCAGATCAACTTGAAGTCATCGAAAAACGTTTAGAAAAAAGGCATGAAAAAGCGAAATAGGCCTTTTATATAGAAAGGGACCAGGATAATCATTCTGGTCTTTTTATTTGGAGTAAATAGGGGACGCGTTATAGTGTATAACTTTAGGTATAAACTCCTTAAGTTACAATTGAAGCAGGTAAATATTCTAGAGTGTTTTTAACAATTGGTTTCATTTTTATAATGCAGAGGATTGTAACTAGTGATCCTGCTAATTGGTTGTCAGTAAAAAGGGAAAAGAAAGGGTATTAATAAAAGCCGCTCAAGTAGAATGAGCGGCTATATGAATGCTTTTTATTTATTTTTATAATAGTCAAAGAAAGCTTGGAAAATCTCTAATCCTTGGAAAAATAAAAGTGTAGTTGCAGTTAATGAAAACATACTAATCATAATCATACGAACAATCATTATTATTTCCTCCTTTAATTTTGTGTACTATTCATACAAAAATTAAAGGAATAATTATAGATAATTAGATTGGAAGAAAATCGGCTGCTTATGTCTACTGTTTTGAATAGAAACATAAGTGAGTTGGCAGATGCCAAGTAAGAGTAAGCTGAAGAGCATTAGTGATACATGCTCAAAAACAAGCGGATGTTTTTTGAGCTCTTCTTTTAATGGAGAGGTATCACTTAAATGGGAGTCGTTAAAGACTGCATGTTGATGGTCTCCCCAAGTGCTCAAACTTGAATGTTCGCTAGGATATTGGACAACTAAAAATGCACAGAACATGATAAGTAATCCAAAAGAGAAACTCTTTTTGCCCGTCATCCGTACCCCACCTTTCCTTCAAGTTATTATCCATTATACCCACTTTAGCTGATTTGTAAAATAAAAGATTAAGAGAAATCATTCATTTGATTCTTCCACTTTCTTTATACTTTATTAATAAAAGTGGAAAAGATGACTAAAGTAAATAGGTAAACGTATCATTTTTTATTCCTAGTATGTTCTTCTAATGGCTCTAAAACAGGGGGCATGGATTTTTATGTCTGCTTTTCGCGTTTTCCTCTAGAAAACCCAGCATGACCTGAGCTATATGTAAATGCCATTCTCTAATGGTCAAATTTAACTGTTTGGATTGTTTCTGCTCCCTCTGTTTCACCCACCTGTTATCCATGTAATCTGTTGGTTTTCCTTTTAGCAATCATTCGAACATAATGGGGATGGCGCATGTTGTTGAATTCGTTCTTAAAGAAAAAGGGGGTCTGGGATGTTGCTTAAAACAAACCACCAATGATCAACCTTTTATCCATGCCGAATAGAGAATTTTAGCACGTGCAGACATTCGTTTTTTTAAAAAAATTTAACCATTGGGCATCGGATGACGTGTCCTTTTGTTTTGAAGAGTTGATTTTTAACTAAAAATAAAACTTCTGTACTCACAAACAAGTATATACCAAGAAAGGTAATTACAATTGATACTTAGATGTCTTTGATAAGTGAAACATCGCCTTATTTGTTGTTTAATGGTAAAGGAAATGCTGGTTGAACATAGAATATAGTAAATAAGATCGATTTGTTAGAGGAGGGATACAAAATGATTGTTGGATTAGTATCAGTCATCATGATTTTTGGAATACCAATCGTTGCGATTATTACTAGCCATTTAAGTTCTCAAACCGAATTAAAGGCGAAAATAATTGAAGATCAAATAAAATTAGAAGAACTCAAACATCAAAATTATTTATTAGAAACGGATAAAATGAGGAGAGAATTAGAAGCACAGCTCAAACTCGATGAAAAAAAGTTAGTATAAGGCAAAACAAAGAGCCGTTCATTAATCAATAAGCGGCTCCTTGTGTTTGTTATGATAGGTCATCCATTTTTTTAACCTCTAGATAATGTATTTGGTGACCATCGATTTCGGTCACAGTAAATAAGTATCCATCTAACTCTAATTGGCTACCAAGTTTAGCATCAAAGTTTAATGTGAGGAACCATCCTCCGATCGTATCGATTTCATCATCTGGTAAATCAAGGTCTAACAAATGGTTAACATCTTCAATTAATACTTTAGAATCAAGAATATAATGGCCTTCTTTTATCTTACGAATTTCCGGAATTTCATCTTCGTCAAATTCATCACGAATTTCACCAACAATTTCTTCTACAATATCTTCAACGGTGACTAATCCCGACGTTCCACCATACTCATCCATTAAGATTGCAAGGTGTATCCGATCTTTTTGCATCTTTATTAATAAGTCGTTGATTGGAATGGTTTCAATAACACGTAACACGGGATTAATAAAATCATGTATAGTAAGCTTCTTTGTTTCTTCAGGCTGAAGGTTTGCGGTAAGAAATTCTTTAACATTAACAAAACCAACAATATTATCTTTATCACCATCGACAACTGGATAGCGAGTGTAACGTTCTTGTTTAATGGTATTTCTAAGATTTTCAAAGGAATCATCGATTGAAAAAGTAATAATCTCTGTTCGTGGAACCATGATTTCTTTTGCTACTCTTTCATCGAATTCAAATATATTATTCATGTACTTCAATTCGTTTTTGTTGATTTCGCCACTCTTATAACTTTCAGACATTAAAATACGTAATTCTTCTTCCGAGTGTGCAGCCTCACTCTCAGATGCGGGTTTAAAACCGAAAAGCGCAACAATGAGACGGGCTGACCCATTTAACACCCAAATAAAAGGGTAGGTAATGCGATAAAACCAAATAATAGGTTTTGCAAAAATAAGAGTAATGGCTTCTGCCTTATGAATAGCGATTGTTTTTGGTGCCAATTCACCAAGGACCACATGTAAATAAGTCACAATCGCAAATGATACACCAAATGAAATCACATGTGTAAGAGAGGCATTAAGATTTAAATTATTAAATAATGGCTGTAGCAACTTGAGTACGGTTGGTTCACCTAACCACCCCAATCCAAGTGCTGTTACAGTAATTCCCAGCTGGCAAGCGGATAGATATTCATCTAAATGGGTAACTACTTTTTTTGCTGAAAGGGCTTTACTATTCCCTTCCGCTATTAACTGATCAATTTTAGACATTCGAACCTTAACTATCGCAAATTCCGTCGACACGAAAAAAGCAGTTAAAGCAATAAGTATAACAAGTAATATTAAATTTAACGTAACCGTCAAAATGTAATCGTCTTACTTTTGGTAAGACTTTCACCTCCTATATTTTCTTCATGAATGTAAGTCTCAGGAAGTGACGAGAATTCATGTCTTACCATTACATTGTCCAAATTTCCTATAAGCAATGCCTTTTTATTCGTTTATTTTAAGAGTAAAAGCAATGTTTGAATAAGGGACATGCTTTCGGAAGAGACATTCTTCTTAATATATTCCTGACTTGTTACATCAGTTTTATTTAAATGCGCAAGCACTTCTGAAACCTCATCCTTTAATCCATTAATCTTAATTCTTAATTCACGTACATCAATTTCTTCTGCTTCGTGAACATCTTTTTCGTCTAACTTTCTCTTAATATCCAGCAATGACATACCGTCAGATTTCCACTTTTCAATCAAATGTAATCTTTCGATGGCTGATGCGTCATAATAGCGATAATTTGCAGGAGAACGTTCTGCTTCAAGCAAACCAAGATTTGTATAATGATCAATGGTCCTTTTAGTTAAATTTACTCTTTCTGCCAACTCACCGATTTTTAGTTTCTCGTTCCCAACGTGATACCTCCAAACTATAACGTTATGGTTAAATTATACTCCTGTCCAGTTTAGTTGACAATAGTTTCGACTTACAAAATAAAATCAACTTAGTTTAGATTGACATATGACACGTTGTCATTTAAGATGGGAAGTAATTATGACACATTGTCATTCTTGGGAGGGAAAATATTGAACACGCCATTAAACCAAATTGTTGAGAATCTTCGTTTTCAAGGTATAAAGGCTTCTATATGTAAAAGACCACAAGGTTTAAGGAATATGCACAGCTGATTTTTGGTAACATCGGTATGTATTTACCGGCAGTATTCCCATTAGGTAAGGGAAACCTATAGACAGGGGAAAACGCCCCTTTGTCTTTAAAAATAAATAAATTAGGAAGGATGGCATTCACATGAATATGAATCCTTTTACTGATATGCCTATATTTGTTAAGAAAGAAATCGAATTATTGAATGAACGTTTGGCGCCAGCAATGAGAGTGGCTTCTCGTTATTCCTTATTTTCATTCCCGCTAGTTGTTTTCTCAATCATGAATATCATCATCGTTCTTTTCACCATGCCTACGGATGAAAACACTTGGATTACTTTGCTTATCTACTCTATTTTAGGTGCAGTAGGTATGGCTTTATCTAAAGAATCGAAAATCCGCAGAAAAGCAATTGAGAAAAAAAGCGTTGATTATATGATTCAACGTATTAATGAAAGCAAAACAGCAACTGAACAAATGAAAAAAAGATATATCATTATGATTAATGAGAAGCCAGTTATGGCGCTAGCGCAATTTATGGAATTCTTGCACGAAGAGCAGCGCCGTTCTTCATTTTAGCTTATTCTCTTAGGGAGGGGAGTATAATGCCAAAAATTACTTTTTATAATTTACCAATTGAAAAGCGAGAAAAGCTCATCAATGCTGTGAAGCAAGAATTTTCTCGCGTGCCACTAACGCAAGCATCCATTAGTAATATTGTTAAATCTGCCCGTATTCCAAGGGGAAGTTTTTATCAATATTTTGAAGATAAGGAAGATGCCTTTTTTTACTTGCTAGAAGAAAGAGTAAAAAGAAATCAAAGTGAAGTTTATTTTTTATTAAATAAGTACAATGGGGATATTTTTGAAATGATGATTGCCTTTTTTGAAAAGGTGATTACTGAACAAGATGAGAATCGTAACTTTCTCAAAAATTTATTTTTAAATATGACATATGAAGTGGAACATGAATTTGGTCGAAGTTTTAATGGATATGAAGCCAATCAGCAGTTCATCCAATTCGAATCAAAGGTAAACACAGAATTATTGCATATCTCAAATCAGGAAGAGTTTAAGTATTTAATGAAAATACTTACATCAGTATTACTGCGCAGTATTATCGAGGCATTTTCCAAAGAGCTATCAAAGGAAGAAGCAGTAAGAAATTTTAAGTTAGAAATAACGCTCTTAAAGCGTGGGCTAAAAAAATAATCAAAAACGTAAGGGCTGTTGGGGAGGATTTATTCTTTTCAGCTCTTTTTTTATATTCAATCATGTGATTTTTTCACAAAATTCCAAAAATAAATACAGTGGTGCTATAATAAGAATAGCAATAGTCAATAAAGCCATTATTCCCCGTAGAAGGGGGGTGTTGCTTTGTCAGTTTTTGAGGCATTGGTATTTGCTTGTACATTTACAAGTTTAATAATGGCTGTGCTACAATTCAAAAACGATGATAAAAAATAATCCACCTGCTGTAGGTGGACGGTGTCAATTATTAAATGGCTAATACTATTGCGAGATCGGACGGTGTTGCCGCACCACCGATCTTTTTTAATATATGCCTTTATCTAGTCCTATTATACAATAGAATGATTTTTTTGAACAAGCTTTACGTAAAAACTTAGGTGTGTTTACTTTATATGCCATACCACACTTGTCTTTGCCTTTTTCTTAACTTCATTTCCTGTTACAATCATAAATATGATAACAATTTGATTATCATAATCATTATTTTAAGGGAAGGTTTCCTACCTTTTAGAAGGTATCAAATATGAAAATTAGATTATTTACAAGAAAAGATAGTACACAAATCCAATCTGTTGCTAGGGAGAGTTGGCGTTACGCATATGAAGGCTTGATTCCCCAGCAGACACAGGTTGATTTTTTATTATCTGTATATAATGAAGACGCTTTAATGAAAGGTTTGTCTACTTCTGTTTTATTCGTTGCTGAAGAAAAAGGAGAAGTGATTGGATTTGTTCATTTTTCTTTAATAAATATAAAAAAAGAAATAGAATTAGGCGCTTTATATATATTGCCGCGTTTTCACCGTCAAGGTATTGGCACAGCCTTACTAAAAGCAATGTTTGATTATTTTAAAGGTATTCGTAAAATTACGGTTTCTGTCGTTATGCAAAATGATGCTGCTATCGATTTTTATCATTCAAAAGGATTTAAACAAGTAGGAGAAATGAATGATTCTATTTACGGATTTAGTATTCCGACCATTGTTATGGAATGGGGAAGTAACACACGTCCAAATGTGTAGGGGGAAGTTATGTATACTGTATTCTCAACCTTTGATGTAAATGAAAGCAAAGCAAATGAAGTGATTGAAATATATAAGAATCGTTCACGTCTAGTTGATCAAGCAGATGGGTTTGTCGACTTTATGTTGCTGCAAAACGATAAACGTAAAGGAGAACTTACAGTACAATTAATTTTCGAAACAAAGGAAGATTATTTGCGATGGGTAAGAAGTAAAGATTTTAAACGAATTCATGATCTTGAAAAGAAGTATCCAGATAAAGAATTAGCAGCAGTGATTCCAAAAGTGTCGCAATATAAGGTTGTGGTAAAGTGAGTAAATATGAAATGATCGCTGAAGCAGTAACAAAAAGGATATTTCGAGAGGATCCTACATTAATTGAAACATACGGTGACCGTGGGAGAAATCAAACATTTATTGATAATATGCATCACCTAGATTATTTAAAGACAGCAATGGAATTAAATACATCAAAGATTTTCACTGACTATACCCTTTGGTTAAGAGGTATCTTAATTAAATATGGTATGACTACACAAACCTTGATTGATAATTTTCTTTTTTTAGAAGAGGAATTAAAAAAATGTACGATGGTAGAAAATGAAATTAGTTCTGCCTATATAGGTTTGTTAAGAGAGGCAGTGTCTATTTTAAGAGATGTCCAAGGAGGAGAGGCACAGTGACGAGGGGGGAAGAACTAGCAGAAATCCTTTTAACTGGAGCTTTTGTTGATGCTTGGGAATATATTGAGCAATTCGATTATTTGTCTAATGTAGAAATATATCAAGATATTATTACACCGGCAATGGTTATAATTGGTCTGAAATGGGAAAATTTTGAGATAACCGTTGCAGATGAACATTTGGCATCGGGGGTTTGCGATCTCATTCTTTCAAGATTAGCTGCAACTCATCAGTTCGAAACTAATGAGTTTGCACCGACTGCCATGTTTCTTTGTTTATCAGGGGAGCAGCATTATTTAGGATTGAAGATGGTAGCAAGTATATTCGCAGAGAATGGATGGAAGATCAAGTTTCTAGGAGCCAATTTACCTGTACAATATGCTTTGCAGGCTGCGAAAGATTGGAAACCAGATGTGATTGGCTTATCGGTTTCAATTGCTCCTCATTTAACGGCACTTACTGAATATATGGAAGCTTTTTCGTATTTACCAAAGAAACCTAGGGTTTTATTAGGTGGAAGGTTGACGAATTTATATGACTTAGCTTCCTTTACGGCGATTAAGCCAGAAATTATTCCCAACATATTTGCTGTAGATAAATGGATAACCGCTTTTCATACGGAGGCGAGGAAAAAGAAAATTGAAGGTTGAGTTCGTTAATAAAAGCCTCCAAGTTACACAACCTAGCCGATAGGAACATAAACTTATACATGTTCCTATCGGCTAGGTTTGTGGCTACTATATTTTTTCTACCTCTTATATTAAAATAATTTGAGTTGACCAATTCTTTCTACTGCTTCAATTAATCGTTCTTCATCGACAAGTAATCCAACTCGAACATAACCTTCACCAAAAGTGCCAAATCCTTTTCCAGCGGCAACAGCTACATCGGCTTTTTCCAGTAAGTAATCAGCAAAATCTTCACTATTATACCCTTCAGGTACAGGCATCCAAGCAAAAAATGACCCTGAAGGTGACTTGCCGTACCAGCCAATTTTTTCACAAGCGTTCATGAATGCATTTCTACGCCCCTCATATCGTGCAACAAGCTCGTCTACACTCGTTTGATCCCCATTTAATGCATCGGCTGCGGCTTTTTGTATGGCAGGGAATAAGCTCACATACATATGGTCTTGAAGAAGATTGATGGCATCAATGATTTTTTCATTTCCAACTGCAAATCCAACTCTCCACCCAGCCATATTATATGTTTTAGATAATGTATACATTTCAATGCCGACATCTTTCGCTCCGGCTGTCGCCAAGAAACTTTCAGGTTTCTTTCCATCAAAGCCGATGGCGCCATAAGCGAAATCATGTAAGATGGTGATATTGTTTTCTTTAGCAAAAGCAACAGTCTCTTCAAAAAATGTCGAATCAGCTGTCGCACCTGTTGGGTTATTAGGGTAATTCAAAAATAATAGGCGAGCATCCTTTTTTTGTTTTTCCGTAAACTGTAAGTAATCAGGTAAAAAATGGTTTTCTTCTTTTAAAGGAAAGGTTTCGTATTTTACATTGGCCAAAACCGCACCAGATTCATAATCAGGGTAACCAGGATCTGGTAAGAGCATTAAATCTCCCTCATTAAGAAGGCATAATGGAATTTCTACTAAACCTGCTTTTGCGCCAAAGAGGATAGCGACTTCTTTTTCAGGGTTAATGTCTACCCCATATTCACGTTTATAAAAGGAAGCAGCGGCTTTCTTTAATTCATTAATTCCTCGAAAAGGAGAATATTTATGTGTCATTGGGTCTTCGGCAGCCTGCTGAAGTGATTGTACAATATGTGCAGGTGTAGGCTGGTCGGGATTGCCTTGTCCTAGGTTAATAACGTCTCTGCCTTCAAGTTTTGCAGCAGCTACTTTTTGAACAAGGGAAGCAAAAAATTGTTGAGGTAATTGCTTCAAACGATGCGATAATTCCATTTTTTAATCCACCTTCATTTATTTAATCTATATACGAACGCATTTTATAACCAAAAAGACAAAATGTCCAGTTAATTTTATAAAAAGGGAAATATTCAATCTCCTTTTTTATTTTAAAAGGATAAAGAAGGAGAAGTTTTGTCGATAGGCACTTTTTCTAAGAAGATTGGATGTAATAACATTATTTCGAACATTGACAAAAATAATGGAGAGTAGTAATATCATATCATAAAAATTAAATAAAAAGCTTATCCAGAGAGACTGAGGGACTAGGCCCTATGACGTCCGGCAACCCCCAATATTGGGAAGGTGCCAATTCCTGCAGAATGATATCCATTCATTCTGAAAGATAAGGCGGAATATAAATCAATGCCTCTTTCAGATGATGAATAGTGGCTTTTTTTATTGGTTAAAATTCTGGTTACAGCTATGGGGAGGAAACATAATGAGAAAGTGGCTAATTGTTTTATTCATTGCAACTGTTAGTTTACTAACAGCATGTGGCGGAGGTTCAGACACGAGTGGAGAAAAAGTAGATGAAACGAAAGAACTTAAAATTGGCGCTACTGCCGGTCCTTATAGTGATATGTTGAAGAAAGCCATTGTACCTGGTCTAGAGGAAAAAGGATATAAAGTAACTGTTGTAGAGTTTAGTGATTATATCCAACCTAACAAAGCTTTAAATGAAGATGATATCCAAGCTAACCTTTTCCAACATACTATTTATTTAGAGAACTTCGAGAAAGAAAATAATATGAACTTAACACCATTAATTATTGTCCCAACAGCCCCTATGGGAATTTACTCGAATGTGTTTAATTCAATTGATGAGATAAAAGACGGTGCAACCATTGCTATTCCAAATGACCCAACGAATGCAGCGCGCGCCTTAAATACGTTAAGTGACGAAGGTCTTATTACGATTGATGAAAATGCCGATCCACTAACAGTATCTGAAAAAGATGTGAAGGAAAATAAAAAGAACTTAGTCTTTCAACCGATTGAAGCAGGACAATTACCAAGATCTCTTGAAGGTGTTGATCTAGCTGCAGTTCCAGGTAACTTTGCATTGGCAGCCGATATGGACTTATTAAGTGCACTAGCATTGGAAAATATGCTTGATGATTATCGCAATGTGGTTGCAGTTAGAGCAGACTATGAAGATAAACAATATGCGAAAGACTTAAAAGAAGTGGTTGAGTCTGCAGAATTTGAAAAAATCATCGACGAATCGTTTCAAGGGTTTGGAAAGCCAGCGTGGATGGAATAATTATAAACGAAGTAAGTCTAAACAAAAAACCGAACAAATTCATATGGATTTGTTCGGTTTCTAATGATAATAGTGGAGAATAACTGTTAACTTATCTTTCGAATCGTTTGTATTTTGGTCATTCCTTTATTTATCGATTGTCGAACAATTTTCTCATCCTGCTCATTAACGATTTTTAACCATTCGTGAAAAATTGGTTGTAAGCCATAAAAGGAAGTGACTCTTCTATACATTTCTTCTTTATTAAATTGTGTTTCATAAGCTGCGAGAGCTTCTTTAGTAAATTGATCTCCGAAATCCCAATATAGCCCTGCAAAGTCAAACGCCGGGTCCCCTATTTGCGTATCTGTAAAGTCTATAATTCCTGATATCTCCTTTTTGATTGGATGATAAAGGATATTGGCACTTGTCAGATCGCCATGAATCACCACTTTTGCTTCTTTAAATTTTGACACCGCTAAAAATAGTTTATTAATTTCTTCCTTTTCGCCTTCATTTAAGAACGGAAATATTTTTGTTTTCAGCGTTTGCTGTAATTGCGCCCAATAATCTTTATTATGTCGTTCTTCTATACCGCCTTTCTTTGCTTCATATATATCCAAGCGATGTAATTCTGTAAGAAATATACCTAGCCGCTTGGCTTCATATAAAGGAGGAATAATCAATGAATGAGATAATGCTTGTCCTTTAATAAAAGGGTAAAAAACACCAATCACTTGTCCGTCTTTATTATAAAATGGATGATAATTTGGTATTTCAATTATCGATGAAAGATATGATAACTGGTGCAGTAGTTTGATTTCCTTGTTCATTTTCGCTAATACTTGTTTTGTTTTTGGTATTCGAATGACATATGTTTGATTGACAATATAAATATGATGATCCCAACCAGAATGATTGCTTTCAATCTGTATTTCCTGAAGATGCGGAAGGTGTTTTTTAATTAATTCCTTCATGGAACAGTCTCCTTTTATTATTTTGTATAAATCGTTTTTTAGCGGGAAAAATAGGCGAGACATCTTATAAAGGGGAGTGAAAAGCAATGGAAAAAAAGTATGATAATCAAGTGGATGAAAAAATTATTGCTGCTCAGAATGAGGCTCAACAATACAATCAAATGGATACAGAATTAGAACAGTCAGAAGAAGTACAAGCAGGAATGGAAAAAAGTTATGAGTATGAAGTGACTAACCAACAGCCGACATATGAACCGAATAAACCATTTTAATTAGAGAGAAGAGACTTCAATCACATGAAGTCTCTTCTCTAATGATAACATACTTTATTTTACATTGATGCTGTTTGGTGTGCCTGTTTACTTTCTTTGTGTTCGATTCGTCCATAAACTAAGAAGTAAAGGATAATTGAAGCAATTGCCACAACCCCCATATAAATATATAACATACTGTAGCCTGTTATAGGAATCAGTAAACCTAATAAATACGGTCCAAAACCTAAACCACCATCGAGAAAGATAAAGAAGGTGGAAGTAGCTAGCCCCATGCGATGGGGGGGTGTTAATTTGATGGCAATCGCTTGTGTACAAGACTGCATATTACCAAAGCCCAAGCCAATTAAAGCCCCCGCCACTAATAGCATAACACCATTTGAAGAATTACTAAGTAAGAATAGACCTGCACCAAATAATATGAACGCTGGATACATCACATAATTTGCTCCTTTGCTGTCCATCAATCTACCAGTGAAAGGGCGGGAAAGTAAGACGGCAATGGCATAGACAAAGAAGAAAAAGCTAGCGGCATTGACTAAGTCCTTTTCAATTGCATAAAAATTAATAAATGACAAGACGCTAGAATAACAAAATGCGACGGTTAATGTGACGAGTGCAATTGGAAGTGCCTTTGGTTCAATAAAGCTAGCCAATTGAAAGCCAGATGATTGAAATTGAGCTTTCTCATCTTCAGTTAATTCCTTCACATTCACAGTAAACCCGATAAGTAGGCCAATAATACCAAGAACCAAACAAAAAATGAAAATCGTATGAAAAGTTGTGTATTGACTCATTAACATACCGATAAAAGGTCCAATTGCTGTTGCTAAAGTGTTACTCATACTAAAATAGCCGATTCCTTCACCTTTCCTTGTTTGCGGAATAACTGAAGCGACAATTGTACCACTTGCTGTACTTGCCATCCCTAATGTTAAACCGTGGATAAAGCGGGTAATAAGTAAGAAATTAACATCAATTTCAATAAAATAAAGACTTGTTGATAAACTAAATAATAGTAAGCCGATGATTAAAGTCTTCTTCCGGCCAATACGATCAATATATTTACCGATAAACAACCTTCCCACCAATGTTCCTATAATAAATATGCCTGTAACTAAGCCAGCTTGGCTGGCAGTCGCATGATGTGCTTCGACGGCATACACCGCAATGGTAACCATTAATAAATAAAACACTAATGTTAGAAAAAAGTTTACGGAAGAAATGGTGATAAAGTCCTTAGTCCATAATTTTTCTTTTGTTGAACGCATATTTTTTTTCTTCCTCCTTACAAATTGCTTTTAATACTATCAAAAATCCGAATACATTCTTCTTGTTCTTCAGTTGTGATTCCCTCTAATATTTCCATTTCGAACTGATCAATCGGAATGCGGATTTGTTTGTATATGCGCTCACCTTCGTTCGTTATCTTCATTTTCTTTTCACGTTTATCCATGCTTGGGATTTTTTCTACATATCCATATTCCTCAAGCTGGTTTATTGTCCTCGTGACTGTTGGCTTTTCAACACCTTGATACGCAGCAATTTCTACTAAAGTCGTTGGACCGAAATGGTAGAGATAATAAAGGATTGTCCACTGTGCTCGTTGTAATTGGTGTTTCGTTAATAAGCTATTCAGTCTATTTTCAAAAGGGCGATAAAGCATCATAAAATGATGGAAGAATCTTTGGCTAGCTATTATAATATCCACCTCATTTAAAATAGTTATCAATGGTAACTAATATACTATAACAAAAAGCCATCTTGTCTGTCTATGGGGCGATTTATTTTTTCTACAAAATGGGAAATGTTATAAGCTATGGTTGTAGGTGACATGACATTAATAAAAAGTGAAAAGCAGTGTGAATAAGAAAAAGGATTGTAAATTTTCTAAAATATTGATATATTTAAGTGGAACAACTTAATATTTTCTAAAATAGGTGTAAATAGAATGCTTGATTGTCTATTTACTTAAAAGGGAAGTACGGTTAGATTCCGTCGCTGTCCCGCAACTGTATTTGCGAGTGATACGAAAGATGCCACTGTTTCCTTCAATAGGAGATGGGAAGGTTTCGTATCATGTTGACCATAAGCCAGGAGACCTGCCTGTTTAGTGTAAACATCAATTCCTACGTGGATATAGGAGGTGTTAAGTACGGGTAATGAATACATGCCAAAGTTGCATGTTTATTTTTAGTATTCGTTTGAACTTAACAACTTCTTTCTAGAAGTTGTTTTTTTAATGGATTGATATGGAAAAAAGGGGAGCAAGAACGGAGGAAAAGCTTTGTTTGGAACCGTTCCTTATTATGTGAACATAATGAAATCTACGATCATGATAAACAGCTATTCTGCTGAGGGTTATAGTTTAAGAAAAGTGTTAGAACAGTGTAAAGAAGACATCCAAACACTCTCTGTAGAAGAAGAGAAGATCCAAATATATTTGAGGAATGCTGAAAGGGCTTACAGCATTGTCAGGCACGATGTAATTGGATGGGAGGAAAATGATTGTGAGCATGGAGGAGAAATATATACCAGGGTTAGAGGGAATCATAGCTTCTGAGACTAACATTTCATTTTTAGATACGGTTCATGGAGAAATTGTCATAAAAGGTTATGATTTAATTCAACTTTCAAAAACGAAAAGATATTTAGATATTATCCATTTACTTCTAGAAGATCAATTACCAACAGACGAGGAAAAACACGCATTAGCTACTAGGTTAAAGTCCTATTATGAAATACCGACGGCCGTTATGGAGGTTTTTACTCATTTACCAAAAGGAACACATCCAATGGATGGGCTCCGCACGGGCATCTCAAGCTTAGCTGGATATGATACGACTTTAGATGATCGGTCGAAGCAAGGAAATAAAGAAAGAGCTTATCGCCTACTTGGAGGAGTTCCAACGATTGTAGCTAACAGTTATCGTATATTACAAGGTCTGGAAAAAATTGAACCGGATAAATCCCTCTCATATAGTGCCAACTTTTTCTATATGTTAACTGGTAGAGTACCATCCGATTTAGAAGAAAGAGTATTTGACCAATCATTACTTTTATATAGTGAACATGAAATGCCAAATTCAACATTTACCGCAAGAGTAATTGCTTCTACACAATCCGATCTCTTTGGAGCTTTAACAGGCGCAGTTGCAAGTTTAAAAGGGAGCTTGCATGGCGGTGCGAATGAAGCGGTTATGTACATGTTGAATGAAGCAGAAAGTGTCGGTGGCTTGGAAAGTCTCTTCTATAAAAAATTATTTAAAAAAGAAAAGATTATGGGCTTTGGTCATAGAGTTTATATGAACAAAATGGACCCAAGAGCATTAATGATGAAAGAAGCTCTACAAGAGTTATCGATACAAAATGGAGATGATTCATTGCTTCGAAAATGTGAAGCAGGAGAAAGAATTATGGAAGTTGAGAAAGGATTATACCCTAATTTAGATTATTATGCCGCACCGGTTTATGGCATGTTAGGAATTCCTATCCCTCTTTACACACCGATTTTCTTTAGTGCAAGAACAGTTGGTTTATGTGCCCATGTCATTGAACAGCATGAAAACAATCGCTTATTTAGACCGCGGGTCATTTATTCAGGAGCACGACATACTTTACCAAATGGAGGAGGATTACGTGTAAATGCTGAAAACGAATGAAAAGGTTGAAACCGATGTTATTTTAACGAAAATTGCTGATTATGTATTGGATTATGAAATAACAAGTGAAGAGGCTTATCGCACAGCACATTATATTTTACTCGATACAATTGGTTGTGGAATATTAGCGCTAGATTATCCTGAATGTACAAAACTACTTGGTCCTGTTGTACCAGGAACCGTTGTACCTAATGGAACAAGAGTCCCTGGTACAACATTTGAATTGGATCCCATTAGAGGCGCATTTAATATCGGCTGTATGATTCGCTGGCTGGATTACAATGATACATGGTTAGCTGCGGAATGGGGGCATCCTTCTGACAACCTTGGTGGCATTTTAGCAGTTGCAGATTTTTTAAGTAGGCAACGTCTTTCAGTTGGTAAAGAGCCAGTTAAAATGATTGAAGTCCTGGAAATGATGATCAAGGCTCATGAAATTCAAGGTATATTAGCGTTGGATAATAGTTTAAATCGTGTGGGCTTAGATCATGTATTGTTTGTTAAAGTGGCAACAACTGCTGTTACGGCAAAGATGCTTGGCGCAACAAAAGAAGAAGTGATACATGCATTATCACTTGCATGGGTGGATAATTCTGCATTAAGAACATATCGTCATGCGCCAAATACGGGTTCGAGAAAATCATGGGCTGCTGGAGATGCCACAAGTAGGGGTGTTCAGTTAGCTATGATGGCTGTGAAAGGTGAAATGGGCTATAACAGTGTCTTATCTGCACCTAACTGGGGTTTTGAGGACGTTCTGTTTAAAGGGCAAAAAATTACCTTACAAAGAGAGTTAAGTGCTTATGTAATGGAAAATGTGTTATTCAAAGTTTCTTATCCGGCAGAATTTCACGCGCAAACTGCAGCAGAGTGTGCCGTCTTACTTTATCAAAATGGCGATGTAAATGATTTAGATCATATTGATCGAATTACGATTACCACACATGAATCAGCGATTAGGATTATCGATAAAACAGGTCCATTACATAATCCAGCTGACCGTGATCACTGTATACAGTACATTACAGCTATTGGTTTATTAAAAGGAAATATTCGCGCAGAGGATTACGAGGATGATGTAGCAAGCGACCCACGAGTAGATAGTTTACGAGAGAAGATGCAAGTTGTTGAAGATCATCAATACTCGAAAGATTATTTAGACCCGAACAAGCGCTCAATCGCTAATGCGGTACAAATCCATTATAAAGATGGAACTTCTTCAGAGAAAATTGAATGTGAATATCCATTAGGTCACCGATTCCGCCGTGACGAAGCGATTCCAAAAGTATTGCAGAAGTTCGAGTATAATATCAAAACTCATTTTTCAAACAAGGCACAAACAAGCATTGCTAGAGCTGTTTCCAATCAAGAATGGTTAAAAGAGATGCCAGTGAATGAATTTATGAATTTATTCATTATCTAGGAGAGGTGATGCAAGATGGCATGGATTGTTCATAAACCTGTGTTGCAACAAGATTTAGCTGAGCAATTTCGTTCAAAAATGCTAGATAAGAATATATTGCAAATACCAGGGGCACATGATGCAATGGCAGGCCTAATCGCGAAACAGTCAGGCTTTCAGGCGCTATATTTATCAGGTGCTGCATATACGGCAAGTAAAGGACTGCCAGACCTTGGTATGGTTACATCTGCTGAGATGGCACAAAGAGCGAAAGAAATTATTCGAGCAACTAATTTACCATTACTTGTTGATATTGATACGGGGTTTGGTGGGGTATTAAATGCGGCAAGAACAGCTGTGGAAATGCAAGAGGCTAGAGTGGCTGCTGTACAAATAGAGGATCAGAAGTTACCGAAAAAATGTGGCCATTTAAATGGTAAACAGCTTGTAACGACAGAAGAAATGATACAAAAAATTAAGGTGATTAAGGAAGTTGCTCCACACTTAATTATTGTAGCAAGAACAGACGCACGAGCGGTGAAAGGACTTGATGAAGCGATTGAACGAGCGAAGGCATATGCAGAAGCTGGAGCGGACGCTATTTTTCCAGAAGCATTAAAAACGGAAGAAGAGTTTAGCCTATTTTCACAAGCGATTTCTATTCCTTTATTAGCAAATATGACTGAATTTGGTCAGACGCCTTATTACTCAGCGGATGAATTCTCACAAATGGGCTTTCAAATGGTTATCTATCCTGTTACTTCATTAAGAGTGGCAGCTAAAGCATATGAAAACGTTTTTAATATCATAAAAGAAACAGGTTCACAAAAAGATGCGCTTAGTAATATGCAAACTAGAAAAGAACTATATCAAACCATCAGCTATGATGAGTTTGAAGAATTAGATGATACATTAGCAAAAACGATACTGACAGAAGAATGATTGTATAGGCGTTCGGTGATACAGCCGAGCGTCAACCTTTCATAGTTATTTTACTTCATAAAAGATTAGGAGAAATGAATAGATGAAAGCAAGGAATGAAATAATTATACAGCATCTAATTGGAGAGATGGCTAGCAATAAATACTTTATTCATGTGTTATTGCATAAGCAAAAAACCCTCAATGAGAATCTTGTTTGGCTTATGATGAAGTTGAAAAAACTTGGTGATATGAAAATCACTGATATTTCTACAGATTTCTATATGTCCCCAGCAGCTGCAACGAATATGACTGATAAGTTAAAGGCACTTGGTTATGTAACGAAAAGTAGAGCACAAAATGACCGTAGAATTGTTAGTGTTCGTTTAACACAAGAGGGAGCAGCCTATATTAATGCCTTATTTCATTCGTATTCTTATGAACAATTATGTTCTCTTCAACAGCAAATATCGACCATCAATACTTCTCTTGAAAAAATAGCGAAAATTATCTAAGCTTATTTCCCGAATGAGGATAAGGTCATTTAACAGTAAGTTCTGTTTTACTCACCTTATCCGTTTTTATATAATCTTTCGGAGGTCGTTCATATAACATTTGAAAGCCATAGTTAATTAATGAATAGACGAAGGCAGAAATAAATAATGAAAATGATGTGAATTTGTACAGTTTATAATGACCAATTTTTTGAAAGAAAGCATTGAGAGGGTATGCAAATAAAAGATCAATAATTAGATTAAGCCCAGCATACCGAATAAACTTCCCGTAGGTTAAATGGAATACCCAAATATTAACGGTAAAAAATGGCCCCAATATAAAGGCAATTGAATCATAAACCATGTATTTTTTTCCGCCCTTTACCCTCCACCATTTAAAAACAAATGATAATAGTGTTTCAATTAAAAGAATGCAAGAGCAAAATAAAGTAACAGGAAGAAACCTTTTAATGGATTTACCAGGGATAAAAAACATGCTTCCCCATAAGATGATGGCATTTAATATACGAAAGATATTAGCTACATTCATACTTTCCCTCCTCTCAAACATGATTATCATTAGAATGTGAAACATCAATAAAATTATGTGTACAAGATGTATTTTTAAGAATAGATCTAGTTGGTAAAAATGAACATATAAACAGAATGATAAGCGGAGGCATCTTTATGAAGGGAATTGGAATTCATCAATATGGCGATATTTATCAATTGCGTGAAATTGAATTTGTAACACCACCAGTAGGTGATGACGAGATATTAATTCAAATAAAAGCGAGTGGCGTGTTAGAAAGTGATTGGCAATTCAGGGCGGGAAAACGATTGAGAGACAATCTTCCCTTACCGATAATTCTAGGAAGTTCCGGAGCGGGAATCATTAAAGCAATAGGAAAAGGCGTCTCCCAGTTTAAAGAGGGTGACAAGGTATTTTTTCAAACGACTATTTCTACATATGGGACATATGCAAACGAAACGATCGTACCATCATCTGATGTTTGTCTCATGCCTCATAATTTAACATTCATTGAATCGGCTTCTCTCTTAGAAAGTAGTATAGCGGCATGGCAAGCAACAGTAGAGGGGAGAGTAAGGGAAGGAAGCTATGTTCTTATTTTAGGTAGTCAAACGAATGTAGGTTTGATGCTCATACAAATCTTAAAGGCAATGGGCACAGTTATAGGCGTACTTACCGAAGATGCAAAGCAGAAAGATGTAATCTATATTAATGGAGATCGTCTGGATCCTATTCATGAGCAACGGCGGTTTGATTTACTAATTGATACAATTGGGCATAGCTCCCCAATTTTTAGTGCGTTAAGGTGGTTGAAGCCAGAAGCAAAAGTGATAAAATTTGCCAAGTCGAGATTTCAAGGCGTTGATAAGGAATGTTTATATTCAATTAATAAGGGGTTGGAACAAATAAAGCAATTAGTAGAAAAAGGTGATCTTGCCCCAGTTTTGGCGCATGTTTATCCGCTGAACATTGAAGGTATACAAAAAGCCCACATAAAAAAACAATATGGCCGTTGTCAGGGGGAAATTGTAGTCTGCCATCGAGACTAAAAGCATGAAAATTTCGTCATGCGAAATTCTCTAACTATCAATCATCTCTAGGCATGTTATAATAATCATGAAAATTCAGAATAAGGAGGTCGCTCCCTTTGACACTTTTGCAAGATATTTATCAAAAATCACTGTACACTTTAAGCGGTCATGGAGTGCGCCAAGTGGAAGTACTTAAAGAAGCCTTCCGCCATGTGCCAGAAGATGTTACAAGTGATATTTACGGCGAAGGCCAAATAATTGCAGCATTTGAAAAGAAGATGGCGACATTATTAGGCAAAGAAAAAGCAGTCTTCTTTCCAAGTGGAACAATGGCACAACAAATTGCACTTAGAATTTGGAGTGATAAAAAACAATCAAAAAAAATTGCCTATCATCCATTATGTCACCTAGAAATTCATGAACAAGATGGACCTAGGATCCTTCATCAATTTGATGTAACATTCGTCAGTGAAGCAAATAGACCTGTAGGTTATGAAGATATTTGCCATTTAGATGATTCGTTCGCTGCTTTGTTATTAGAGTTGCCGCAAAGAGAAATAGGCGGGGTGGTACCGCCACTTTCAGAACTTCAGCAAATGGTAAATCATTGCCGCAAAAATAATATTAAATTACATCTAGATGGTGCGAGATTATTAGAAGTGCTGCCTTATTATGAAAAGAGCGCCGCAGAAGTAAGTGCATTATTTGACAGTGTCTATCTTTCTTTTTATAAAGGTGTAGGTGGGATAGCTGGTGCAATCTTAGCAGGTGACGAGTCCTTTATTGAAGAAGCGAAGATTTGGAAAAGAAGGTTCGGTGGAGATCTTATTAGTCTTTATCCTTATATCATTCCAGCAGACTATTATTATGAAAAAAGAAAAAATAAAATGAAGCGATATTATGAAATATCACGATATTTCGCTGAGAGATTTAACCAAATAAATGGGTTGTATACAAAACCAAAAGTTCCTCAATCAAATATGTTCCATCTTTATTTTGAACAAGGCATAGAGGAAATAGAACAATTGTTGAAATTGGTTTATGAGGAATGTGGTGTGGGTATCACAGCTAGCATTCAAAAGAAAGATAACGATTATTTTGCAGAAATTAGTTTTGGCGATGCAGTAACGGTTATACCAGAAACAGTAATAGAAAAAATGTTTTTAACGATCAAACAGAATAGATAATTATTATTCATAGAATGAGAGAAAAAAATAAATACAGGAAAGCAAAAAGCTGCTTATACAGGCTATTAGGAAGAAATATTGATGACTCCCTTTTAGGAAAAATATAGAAATGCAAGAGGAGATAGATATGAGAAGAAAGGCAATGCTATCAATGTACTGAAAGGCGAGTTTTCTAAAAAGTAAGCTTATCAAGATCGAAAATAAAAAGATGAGAAGGATAAGTAAAACTTTAAAAGATATCAATGGACATTCCTCCTTTTATAAATTTGTAATGGACCTCTTTCAGTACCCTTTATATTAATATATGTATACATAAAGAATCTTCTCAAAAAAAGGGTGCCGTTCATAAAAAAACGGCAAATATCACAGTTTGATTATAAGGAGATGTTAACAATTAAGGTGATCATTATCGGATCAGGTATAGTTGGAGCGAGTGCTGCTTATCATCTAAGTAGAAACGGCATCGATGTTACAGTAATTGATGCGAACCATGAAGGTAGGGCATCTGCTGCTGGAGCTGGCATTGTTTGTCCATGGATTACTCATCATAAACATCCAGATTGGTATACATTGGCTCGCAGGGGGGCTTTGTATTATGGAGAGCTCATTAAGGAATTAAAAAATGATGGTGAGTCGGATATAGGATATAAACAGGTTGGTGCGTTGGCGATAAGCAAAGAAGATGAGGGGATCAATCAGTCTCAAGCGGAGGCAATGTCCAAACGGGAAGCGGGTACGCCTGAGGTAGGTGATATTAAGCGCTTATCAGGAGAGGAAGCACGGGCTTTATTCCCGCTATTGAATAAAGAATATCAAGCACTCTATGTGAGTGGGGGAGCTAGGGTGGATGCGCATTTACTTTGTCAAGCGATGCAAAGAGCAGCTTCCTTACATGGGGCTCAATTTGTAGAAGGTAAAGCAAGTCTTACTTTAAAGAATGGGCATGTAGTAGGTGCGGAGGTAAATGGGGAATTATATGCTGGTGATCAAATCATTGTAACAACTGGCGCATGGACAAATGAGTTGCTTTCACCCCTTGATCATTCTATTACGATTAAACCGCAACGTGGACAAATTATTCATTTCGGTGTAAAGGAGTACGATACTTCAGACTGGCCAGTTGTTATTCCGGATTCTAGTTATTATATGCTAGCCTTTGATGATCAAAGAATCGTGGTAGGTGCAACGAGAGAAACTGATTCGGGGTTTGATTATCGATTGACAGCAGGAGGTGTGAAAGAAGTAATTGATGCAGGATTGGAGATGGCAGCATTAGAAAATAGTTCAGTTTCCGAGATGCGAGTAGGTTTTCGACCCATGGGACCCGATACTCTTCCGTTATTAGGTAAACTGGAAGGCTATCATAATGTAACGATAGCAACAGGCTTGGGGCCGTCGGGGATAACAATGGGCCCTTACATAGGGGTGGTAGCTAGTGAAATCGCTTTGGATCATACTTTACCATTCGATCTTACTCCTTATAATCCACTCAGATAATGGATGCTAATTTGTCTTGGTCATTGATACCAAGGCAATTATTTTTGGATAATGTGGAAGTTTGTGATTTATAACAAAAGAAAAGATCAGGTTTTACGAAAAATGGCATAAGTGTATGAATAGAATTTTCGTTTGAAATACTCTCAATGTCATCGGGCTTTCTTGTAAGTGCATATTGGTTGAGTGAGAATGTTAAACGGATTTGTGCGTCACTTAAGAAGAATTGTAGCTAAAAAAGAGGAAGGAATCCGGGTAGACAAAAATTAGCGCGTCATTCGGAAAGAAAAACGCGCAAAAAAACTGAGCGAAAGACAGATACGTAAACGATATGGAGAAGAATATCCCTCAAATGATTTATTCATTTTTAATACATTATTTACTTAATATAAATTGAAAATTATCCCCGATTTGCTTAAGCTCTCCCAGAAAATGGCCAATTCCATCTATAGAAATGCCATCTATTGTCTGTTCTGGAGGGTGGTCAATGAAAAATTGTAGCTGTGTCACATCACTTAAGCCATTTTCTGTTAGGGCTAACACAGGTTTTGAAAAGTATATCGACTGTTCTTGAAGACGTATGGTCATACCGTTTTTATGTAAGAAGTTTTTATGTAATTTTATAATATTCATAGGATCAAATTGTTGGATCTTTCCTTGGCCTATCAGCGTAAAAAGCAAGCCGTTTGTTTCTTTAAAATGGCTAATTTCACGTTCTTTACTTATTTCAGCTTCATGAATAAGATTATCTAAGGAATATGCCAGATGCATTCTCTTTGGTGCTTTAGCTAATGATTCAAATTCTTGTTTTAAGACTTCATAAAGAGTTAGTTGATGGTCGAATAATTCTTCTTTCCATTTTGGAGAGAATGTCTCGAGTAATAAACAAATAGCTAAACCCGAGGGATAGCAACTATGTCTTATTTTATTTGTCATAATAGAGTAGTCTGTTAATGACTTTAAATAACGCTCAAGTACCCGTTCATCTGGTTGATTAACGATATCTTTGTATGCGTGGTATTCGATAAAAAACGCTGGCCCTTCAATTGTTTCAATAAGGTTTTCATATTGAACAAACTCATTGTACTGCTCTTCTCTTTTTTCTCTCCAATAGATGAAGGCTTGAATCGCTTCTCTTTGTTTATTGATGTCCTTCATACGTAATGCCTGGTTAAGCCACTCTCGTTCCTGGATTCTCCATTGAATATTTTCTCTTTCAAGAGGATAAGCCATTCCTGTTAACTCATTGGGAAAACGCGTTTCTTTCTTATGATATTGGTGGCAATGAAAAAGTTCATGAATAAGCGTGGCGTATACTTCTTCTTTATTAAGGATGTTTATATCGACAATGGCTGTTGCTTCATTTTCGAAAATAATCGAGGTACAGCCCGTAAATTGATTGTTCCATGGTAAAATGACTTCTTGACCGTTAAATTGTGGATGATGATATAAATAAATAGACTCATGATTATAATAGGCATAAGGTGAAGCGATAAAATGTGGCCAATAGTTTGGGAGCATTGTATGAATGGTAGTCACTTCAGTTAATTGTTGGTTGATCATAATAATCTCCTTCATCAGAAGTATTAGTAAATGATAATATATAAACCTAGTGCAATAATAGAAAGGATAATCAGGATAATATATATAAGTGAAAGATTTCTACTGTTTTTCTTTGTAGAAGATCGGTAATTGTCATCACTGCGACTTGTTAATAACAAGGTACCAACAATAGCAGCAATGAGTAAAAAGATAATAATGCCGTATAATACAGTCATAGGACTCTCCTTTTCTCATACTTACTCAATAACCAAGGGTATCTAGTCAAATGTCTTTCTTATGATTATAATGGAAGAGGTTGTATTTTTATAGCTATAGTTTGTCACTTCTTTTTGAAGATATTGTGAAAAGGTTTCCTTAAAAAGTTATAAATACTTTTTTAGTGTTACAATATAATTGAAATTTCTTATGGAAGGGAAAGTTCCTCTTGTTATGGAGAAAGGTATTAGCATGAATAATTCAATGCAGCAACTCGAAAAGCGTCAACCAATTACTAAAATTCTAGCTGCAACCATTAAAACAGGGATTATTAAATCCAATTTGTTTCCAATGTTCGCAGGGTTAACGCTCGCCTTATATACGTATGATTATGGTATTTTAGACAAGATACCAGAAATATTATTTGCCTTATTTGGTTCTATTTTTATTATCGGTTCTGCCGGTGCTTTTAATAATGTTTATGATAGAGATATTGACTCTATTATGGAGCGGACGAAGACTAGACCAACAGTTACAGGTGATATCTCTACTAAGTCAGTGTTAATTCTAGCGACAGTAATGGGGTTAGTAGGTATTGTTTTGTTATCATTAGCAACTCCGCTAGCAGGATTGCTTGGTTTTTTAGGTTGGTTTTTTTATGTTGTTCCTTATACTATGTGGACAAAAAGAAGAA
This sequence comes from Cytobacillus sp. FSL K6-0265, assembly GCF_038003465.1. Taxonomy (NCBI): domain Bacteria; kingdom Bacillati; phylum Bacillota; class Bacilli; order Caryophanales; family Bacillaceae; genus Cytobacillus; species Cytobacillus sp. FSL K6-0265. Next base: position 988,796 of record NZ_JBBOPE010000001.1, read on the forward strand.
CCATTTATAATACGGAAGTTGGGAGTATCTCAGGAGCGATGCCGCCTTTAATTGGATGGGCTGCCATTCATCCAGATATTTTACATCCGGCAATATTAGGCTTGTTCGTTATTCAAGTTATTTGGCAAATGCCACATTTTTATGCGATTGCAATACGTAAACATGATGACTATAAAGCGGCTAATGTTCCGATGTTACCTGTTGTAAAAGGAATTCGTCGCACCTATTTACAAACAAACGTCTATCTTGTTTTGTTAATTTTAACAAGCTTTTTATTCTGGCCATTAAGCCCAGGGTTAACACTTGTATCATTGTTGCTTGGTATTGGCTGGTTAATTCTTAGTATCTATGGTTATAAGAAGATGGATCCGAAGAAATGGGCAAACGCTTTATTCGCCTATTCACTTATCCATATGACAGTCCTTTTTTCAACAGTAATCATTTATTCTTTAGTAGGAATTATTTTTAATTTGAAGTAATTAAGTATGCGATCTTAGCATCATTTGAACTCGAACAATACAGTGTTCGAGTTTTTTTTATTTGGTGAGCAAGTTGGGCAGTTGCCAGTTCGATGTTCGTTCTTGCCAGTTCGCATTAAGTGCATGTGATGATGATCAGAATAGAGGGGTAACGCATCAAAAACTCGTGGCGAGGATAAAAATTGATAGGAAAAGGCAAGAACCGCGTCAAAAATTCGTGGTGAGGATAAAATTTGATAGGAAAAGTTAAGAACCGCGTCAAAAATTGATTAAGTCCATATAATTGTGTAAAAAGAAGAGTCATTTTATTCCTTCTTGTCAACACTGTTTTCAACGACGATAAACAATGAAAGAGGAATAAGAATGACTCAAATACAGTTTAACCTAGATTTGGATGTTTTAAAAGAAGCCGTTATAAACTCAAATATTGATACTGTGGTTAGATCTGCTATTGTCCTTGTATTAAATGAATACATGGAAAAAGAAAGAGATCAATATATACAAGCTGCTGGTTACGAACGCACGACTGACCGTTTAGATTATCGTAATGGCTACTACGAACGTGATTTTACGATGAGTATTGGGAAGCTAAAACTTAAAGTACCACGCACTAGAAATGGTGAATTTTCAACTTCCGTTTTTGAAAAATATGCACGATGTGATCAAGCCTTCGTTATCTCAATGGTCGAAATGGTGATTAATGGTATATCTACTCGTAAGGTTACACATATTGTGGAACAGCTTTGTGGGGAGAACGTTTCAAAGTCTTTTGTTTCCTCTCTTACTCAAAAGCTAGATCCTATCGTTAACGACTGGGCCAAGAGACCACTTAATGTCTCCTACTATCCTTTTATCTTTGTGGACGCTATGTATATTAAGGTGCGCGAGCACCATCGAGTTGTCTCCAAAGCGATTTATATTGCGACCGCCCTGACTGATAAAAACACTCGTGAGATTCTTGGCCTTCAAGTTGATCATGTTGAGAACTATGATAGCTGGAGTCGATTTTTTCAACAGCTTAAATCCCGTGGACTTCAGTCTCCAAAGCTCGTTATTTCAGACGCTCATCAAGGTCTTCAAAAAGCAATTCTACGGGAGTTTATCGGCACTAGCTGGCAGAGATGTAATGTACATTTTAAACGTAATATTATCGAGAAACTCCCAAAGAAAGATTCTGGTGAAATTAGGACGATGGTCAAGCGGATTTTTGAAGCGGTAACTATAGAGGATATGAGGAATTTCAAAGAGGAACTTATGAACCAATTCGGTGAAAACCCTAAATTCACAAACGCCTTAAAAATCCTTGATGAAGGCTTTGAAGATACCATTCAATATATGGGACATTCACAAGCTCTTTGGCCTCATATAAGAAGTACGAATTCATTAGAACGGTTAAATCAAGAAGTTCGTAGAAGGGAAAGAGTCATACGGATTTTTCCTAACACTCAGTCCGCTTTTCGTTTAGTGGGAGCTGTCTTACTTCATTATCAACAAACGGTTTACCAAAAGAGAAAATCCTTATGCAAATAGCCTCTACATTTGAGTGAAACTTCCATTATAGATGGTTTCATAGCCAGGGTGGACTGTCAAAGTGAGGAGCCTTTGACATCCCACCCTGGCTATGAAGGAATAGAACCATGGAAGATTCCCTCAAAAAATGTAAGGGGATAAATCATATCACTAATTAATAGTTGAAAACAGTGGTTTAGAATTTTACACAATATTAAGGACTTGACTCAAAAATTCGTCTCGGGAGAAAAAATTGATAGGAAAAGGTAAGAACCGCGTCAAAAATTCGTGGCGGGAGAAAAATTTGATAGGAAAAGGCAAGAACCGCGTCAAAAATCCGTGGCGGGAGAAAAATTTGATAGGAAAAGGTAAGAACCGCGTCAAAAATTCGTGGCGGGAGAAAAATTTGATAGGAAAAGGCAAGAACCGCGTCAAAAATTCGTGGTGAGGGTAAAATTTGATAGGAAAAGTTAAGAAACGCATCAAAAATCCGTGGCGGGAGAAAAAATTGATAGGAAAAGGTAAGAAACGCATCAGAAATTCGTGGCGGGAGAAAAAATTGATAGGAAAAGGTAAGAACCGCGTCAAAAATCCATGGCGGGAGTGAAATTTGATTGGATACCTGACGAGGAGGCGACTAAAAGCAGTGTCAAGTCGCCGAGTTGTTTTCGTTTACCATTATTTGTAGATCAGATGCTACCGGATCCTTCTGGTGAGCGAATTGAATTTTATTCATCAGTACATGGTTATTGGCATAAGTAAAATAGCGTCCTGCCTTCCGAATGTTTTTAAGGTTTTCTTGCTTCCTTCTGTTTAATATTAACGATTGGTAGCTTAGAGCTGTAGTTAAGCATTTCAATCAATTGTTCGGCCATATGAGTCGGACTATATTTAAAGCCTCCTTTTACCCAGGAAATAATGAGTCCATAGAGGCCATATACATGATAGTTTGTTATTAATTTATGGTTAATGGCGTTTGGGATGTGATCAAAGCCAATTTCTTCTTGAGAAAGCTGTGTTAAAACGGAAATAATCTTATCTTGAAATCCAGAGAGTGCGTGGGAATGAATCATTACGGAATAGAAACTTTCGTATTGATATACATGTTCAAAAATCTTTACACTTGATGTGGTTAAATCTTTAATATGTAATTCTCCAATACCGATATAAGGTTCACGATAGCTCCGAATAAGATCATCTAGTATATCATTGGTTAATTCTTCTAATAATTCTTCTTTCGTCTGAAAATGTTTATAAAAGGTGCCGCGATTTAAATCCGCTTTTTGTACAAGGTCAGTCACTGTGATTTTTTTAAACTCTTTTTCAGCCATTAAAGTAATAAGAGCATCTTTTAGCCCTTTTTTTGATTTATGAATTCTTCGGTCATTTTTCATCAACAATTCACCTTCCCTTTGTTGATTAACTTTTATTAATATACAAGTGATACCCAATGTATTTATTTTTGAACAAATGCTATCTGTTTTGCATATTGTTACTTAAATTATAGAAGATTAAACTGAAAGAGTACAAACTATTTTGATAGCGCTTTAATGAAAGTGCATAAATGAAAGGGGTAAATTTTCTATGAAACTAAAAGATCAAGTAGCCATTGTAACAGGTGCAGCATCTGGTATGGGAAAAGCAATTGCGGAGTTATACGCAAAAGAAGGTGCAAAAGTGGTTGCTGTCGACTTAAATAAAGCAGGTGTAGAAGCGGTAGTTGATGCGATTAAATCTAGTGGGGGACAAGCCCTAGCTCTTGGCGTAAATATTGCTAAATTAGATGAAGTTGAAGGAATGATTGATGCTGCTGTAGCAGAATACGGTACATTAGATATTTTAGTGAATAATGCAGGTATTATGGATGCAATGGAACCTGTAGGAGATATTACAGATGAAAAATGGGATCTGATCTTTGATATCAATACAAAAGGTGTAATGCGAGCTATGCGTAAAGCCATTCCGATTTTCCTTGAAAAAGGGAAAGGTGTGATTGTGAACACAGCTTCAACAGGTGGTTTAAACGGTGCGCATGCTGGTGCAGCCTATGGAGCATCTAAACATGCAGTTGTGGGCTTAACAAAAAACACTGGTTTTATGTATGCAAAAGAAGGAATCCGTTGTAATGCTATTGCTCCTGGTGGGGTGGCTACAAATATTGCGGCTGCATTAAAACAGCCGAATGAATTTGGTATGAGCCGTACTCAATTAGCATCAGCGGTTATGCCACGTGTCGGTACACCGGAAGAAATTGCGAAAGTGGCTTTATTCTTAGCTTCTGATGAATCGAGCTTCGTGAATGGTACGGTTATTACAGCTGACGCTGGTTGGACAGCAGCATTTTAATCTACGCTTTAAACTTGCTGTGCTATATGTAAATGAAACCCAAACTCAACTTGTTTGGGTTTTTTATTGTTCACTTTTCCCATTCTAACGTTTCTATTTCTTGTGTGATTGTTTATTGAGTGACCTTCTTTAAATGGTGCTGTGTACTCAAACAACTGCATACTTTTTCAAATCATATGTGTATATGAACAATAATCTGTATGTTTTATGGCTTTGTTTCACCGCTTTTAGGAGAAGGAGTATATAAGGTGGCTAAGTTTCTACCTGAAATGCAATAATTACAAATTTATCACAGTGTATCCCAATGCTTACATTGCTTGTGATAAACTAAAAATAATCAAATTGGAGAGAAGTGTTCGAGATGAAACAGAAAATAATCATTGAATATAACAATGTACAGATGATAAAAAAATAGAGGTACGGGGGAATGTGAATTGGTATTAAATCATAGAGGGTTCGATGAATGGGCAAAAGATTATGATCAATCCGTAAAACGATCTGAGGAAAAAGAGGCTTATCCTTTTGCTGGTTATCAGGATGTAATCAATCTTGTCTATCATATGGCAGGACATCATCCAACATCAACCATTTTAGATGTAGGCTTTGGCACGGGGACGTTAACAAAACGATTGTACGATGACGGCCATATCATCTATGGCATTGATTTTTCAAAAGAAATGATAGCCATTGCACAGGAAAAAATGCCAAACGCTTATCTTTTTCAAAGAAATATTGAAGAGGGTCTTCCACCCGAATATAAGAAGCAAAAATTTCATGCCATTATCTCTACCTATGCACTTCATCATATAACAGATAAGAAAAAAGTTGAATGGATTCAACAACTATCCTTTTCGTTGCATGAAGGAGGGGCAATTATTATTGGAGATATTGCCTTTGAAACAAGAAGTGCGCATGATCAATGTAAGAACAGAAGTGAAAAAGATTGGGATCATAGTGAATTTTATACCGTCTATGAGGAACTAAAGGAAGAATTAGTAGCATTAAAGTTTAAAGTAGATTATAAGCAAATCTCTCATTGTGGAGGCGTATTATTAATTCGACCATAACTAGATGTCCCCCTTAAGTGAGAAAGGAATGAACCATGAATAAAAAGCAGAAGAGAATTGAGCAAATCACACGTTTGCAATCACCATTACGTTGTCCTATTTGTAAGGAAGTTTTGCAGGTGGAAGACAATAGTCGACTAATTTGTAGCCATCGCCATAGTTTTGATATTACAAAGCAAGGCTATATTAATCTCCTGACTCATAAAGTAAACAGTCATTATGATAAGGAGCTATTTGAAGCAAGAAAACAAATCATTACAAAAACAAAACTATACAATCCGTTACAACAGTTAATAATTGCGCATATACAGGAGCTTAGTCAAGGAAAGACGATTGCTGATGCTGGTTGCGGTGAAGGCTCGCATTTACATATGATCGTAGAAAAGCTAAATTTAACTAAGCAAAAGTATGTAGGTGTCGGATTAGATATTGCAAAAGAAGCAGTTAAAATGGCAGCGGGCAATGATGATGAGTGGATATGGCTTGTTGGGGATTTGGCGAATCTACCAGTCACCGATCACTCCATCGATGTGCTATTAAATATTCTATCGCCTTCTAATTATCAGGAGTTTAAAAGGGTGTTACGAAAGGATGGCATCGTAATTAAGGTTGTGCCTCGTCCTTATTATTTATTTGAGTTAAGAAGTGTATTATCCAAAAATAATCACTATGATAATCAAGAGATACTACAATTGTTTAAAGAACATTTTCATGTGATAAGTCAAAACAGTTTGCATTACACTGTAGAACTTAGTAGTGAAGAGAAGAAACAACTTGTGAAAATGACACCCCTCACTTGGAGTGGACAAGAAAATACGAAGAAGTTGTTTATTGAAGGGGATCATAATGAAATTACGGTTGACCTTGAAGTAATCGTCGGTAGATTAAAATAAATGAAGCTGGGGGAAATGGCTATAAACCCCTGGATTTGTTTAATATTCTGAATAGTGTTGTAATAAATAGGGGTGGCAAATATGCAAGAAGAGATAATGGAAGCGCTAAGGTTAAGAAAACAAGGTGAATTGTTGCTATCTAATCAGCGATTTTTAAAAATGTTGGAATCTTTCCCCGATGATGCAAATCTTTTATACCAAAGTGCTTGGAGTTATGACTTGCTCGGTGAAGAAAGAAAGGCTGTGTCCCTTTATGAAAAAGCCATTCAAAAGGGACTAAAAGAGGGATTGGATGGGGCTTATATTGGTTTAGGAAGTACACTTAGAACGTTAGGGGAATATGAAAAATCTAAAGCGGTATTAGTGGAAGGAATTAATTTATTTCCCGATAACGGTGCACTAGTGGCATTTTTAGCAATGACTTTATATAACTTAGAGGAACATGAATTAGCGATGAACCATTTGTTGAGATTATTGGCTAATACTTCAAGGGATGAGTCAGTTACTGCTTATCAAGGTGCGATTCATTTTTATCGCGAGCAATTGAATAAAACATGGGAGTAGGTATGCGTCAGATGAGTAATATAGCAGAGTTACAAAAAGAGGTTGGGCAATTTAGTAAGGAAAAAGGCTTTGATAAAAACACCGTAGAGGCTCGTGCCCTCTTTCTCGTGACGGAGGTAGGTGAAGTGGCAAAGGAAGTTCTATCACTTTCATGGGAAGAGGATAAGGAAGTGGTGAAAGAACGCCTAGGTTTAGAACTATATGATGTTGTATGGAATGTGTGCGAGCTTGCGAATAAATTAGATATAGATTTAGAGAAAGCCTTTGCACAAAAGAGTGAAATGAATCGCAACAGAACTTGGGAATAAAAAAAGTGGTTGAATGATTCGATATCAACCCCTTTAAATAATTAGTAATGCTCTTGAATCGTGAAACGAATGTAAAAGGTTGTCCCAGATGAGTCTGTAGTAAATTCAATAGTAGCATTGTTTCTTTTGGCAATGGTGAACGAGATGGCTAGCCCGAGACCCGTTCCCTTTTCTTTTGTTGTAAAAAAGGGGGTAGAGATCTTATTCATTACTTCAGGGGCAATTCCTGTACCTTCGTCTGTTATAGATAATACGACTTGACCACGATCTAAGTATGTACGAATATGTATAGATGCTTTCGCTTTCATTGCATCTAAAGAATTATTTACCATATTTATGATTAACTGTCGCATTTCGTTTTGATCTAAATTTAATAGTGGTAAAGGGTGTAAATGAAGATGGATTTTTTTATTTTCTTTAAGTGCTCTCGTCTCTAGCAATGGATAGATCGATTGAATGATTTCGTTGAGGTGCTCCTTCTCTTTTCGCCTAGGCTTATTCTTAGCCATATCGAGAAATTCACTAATAATAGTATTTATGCGATCAATCTCATTAATCATTAATAGGAAAATTTCTTGATATTTTAGTAAGTCTTCATTTTTTTCTACTAACTGAAGAAAGCCTTTCACAGTGGTTAGTGGATTACGCACTTCATGGGCGACACCAGCTGCCATTTCCCCAATCAACCGTAATTTTTCATAGTAAGCTTTTCTATCATCTTCTTTCGTCGTCTCTGTTATATCCTGCATAATAACTAGAAGGCCTGTTGTATCGGGTATTGTTTTCACTTTAAAATATTTTTCATTTGTGTATGAGAGATTAAAGTTAATGCCTTTTTGCTTTTTGTATGATTGATATAACTGTTTACGAACTTTATTACATAAATCTGGGATAGCCTCACAAATATTTCGGCCTAGTATTTCATCTTTTACTATATTTAACATATTTTCTGCCGAACGATTAATAAATAATAGTTGCATATCTTGGTTTAAATAATAGCAGCCATCAGAGATGTTTAGGAGTATCTGGTGGAGGTGAAGATTATTTAATCGATTCTCTTCGGGAAAGATAGAAAAGTTCTTTGTCGTAGTCATCTGATGTAAAATCACTCCTCTTCATTATTGTGAGTTAAATGAAAGAGGCTATGAGGTGTACACAAAGCCTCTTTATTAAATCAATACTTCTCTATTATTCTAATGTGATGGTGTAAAGTCCAAATCCATTATTACTTGGTCCAATATATTGAATCGGACTATTTTCAATAAGTAAATCTTTAGCCGCTATTGCCGACTCAAATTGAATGTTTGGTGTATTTAAAACAGACGTGAATGTCCAGTTATTATCTGCAGTAGGATCGATGGTGCCTTGCTCAAGAATGTAATCAATGATTACTTGTCTGTTTTCATCTGGATACATAGTAACTGATTGTTGGTTTCTTACACCTGGGAACTGCCCACTTGCGCGATAATTATTAGTCGCAACAATAAAATTTTGCTCAAGATCAATTGGTGCACCATTATAGCTTAAATCTTTGATTCTATTCGCATTTGCATTAACTAACTTTCCTTCAGTATCATATTTGGCAGGCTCTGTTACATCAATTTCATAAGTGACTCCGTCTATCACATCAAAGTTATATGTTGGGAATTGATCATTTATTAAAGGTTGTGTTTGTTCCTCGCCAAGTAAGATTTGATTAAACTGACCAGCCGACATTTCTAACCATTCTTTTATATCAGCACCAGTTACTTTAATAGCTGCAACCGTATTTGGATACAAATATAAATCAGCGACATTCTTAATCGCTATAGTTCCTTCAGGTATATAAGTATAATAATTTGCTCCGTTACGTCCACCAGCTTTAAAAGGGGCTCCAGCAGATAAAATCGGAGTACCTTCTTCTGGTGTACCAGCTAGTTGTTTTTCTAAATACCATTTCTGTGCATTGGTAACAATTTGAATGGAAGGATCATCTTTTACTAATGCAAAGTAACTATGAATATTGGCAGTCGTATTGCCAACAGGTTGTCTCACATATTCTAAAGTTTGTTCATGAGCATCTTGGATAGCTTCTAGTATGTCTGGATCGGCAACTACATTGGTTTCGTCATCTGCATCATAAACGCTCCGCAATTCTGACTGTGCTTTGTTTACATTCCATTGCCCAAAGGAGGTGGTAAGCGATAAATCAATGACGCCTAAATGATTCCCCCAGTTTCCAGGCATCACAACGGGTACACCATTAATTGTCCCTCCCTCTTCATTTATTCCCGGTAAGTCTGAAAAATCTCCTGGAAAGAGCTTATGGTTATGACCAGAGATAATAGCATCGATTCCTTTTACTTTTGTTAGCGCATATGTAGCATCTTCATCCATCTCTGTATAATTTTCCGTCCCCATGCCAGAATGTGCGAGGACAATCACTAGATCAGCACCCGCTCTTTTCATTTTAGGAATGGTTTCTTTAACAGATTGGACAATATCTTTCGTATAAACTTTTCCTTCTAAATTCGCTCTATCCCATTCAGTTATTTGTGGTGTCACGACACCAGTTACCCCGATATTTAATAAGTGAGGAAATCCTCTCTCATCTCTAACTATTTTTCTAATGATTTTGTATGGCTGGAAATATTGCTTTTCTTTCCCTTTTCCTTTTTTTACGTGATAGACATTGCTATTAACATAAGGGAAGGGGGCATCATTTAATACCTCATTTAGAAATGATAATCCGTAATTAAATTCATGATTCCCTACAGTGGCAGCATCATAATCTAGAAGCTTCATAGCTTGGAATACTGGGTGTAATTCTCCGGGTTTGATTGGATTGATCTTTGCTTTATAATCCCCTAGTGGATTCCCTTGAATCAGATCACCATTGTCGAAAAGAAAGCTATTTCTCTCTTCCGCCCTTGCTTCTTTGATTAAAGTGGCTGTTTTGGCTAATCCGAAATCCGCCACTTCTTTGTCTTGATAATAATCATAGTTGGCAAGGTGGGTGTGGATATCAGTCGTCCCCAATAAGCGAATATTTACTTTGCTTTTAAAAGGATTTGGAAAATGATTCGTTTCTGCTGACTCTGCATAAGAAATTCCTGGTAAAGAAGAAATCACAAGGATAAAAGCAAGACATAAAAAAGTAATTTTCCTTATCAAAATCATCGCAACTCCTCTGTATTGATTTTTTAATCTTTACTTCACACCTCAATAAACAATCTATTTTTCAACATAATAGTAACTATTTTCTATTTTTTTTGATAGAGGAGAAAAGAAGGGTTTTTGTCGAAGATTTTCCTTAGAGAAACTAGGAAGAGCAAGGATGATGAATAATGGGGGACTTTTATCATGAGTATTTCCAAAAAAATAGTTCAAATGTTTTCTTCGTTTTCTTTTATCACCTCATCATGATTACTTAGATTTTTTTTTGAGGGAATGAAGTTTATTTATTATATTAACGATGTTCGATTGAAAATAGGATTCTAAGTAAAAGGAGAGGATATTTTAAAATGCCATTGCATAGGATGGTAAAGTAGCTTTTACTCAACGATATACAAGGGGGTTGGACGAGCATGTTGTATGATTGTATCATTATCGGCGGTGGGCCTGCGGGGTTAAGTGCCGCTTTAGTATTAGGTCGAGCAAATAGAACGGTACTGTTACTTGACCATCATCGTCCGAGGAATCGATTTACCACTTATTCACATGGCTTTTTGACACGTGATGGCATAGAAGCAGAACAGTTTAGACAGTTAGCTTATGAGGAAATCATCCATTACCCTTCTGTTACAATAAAAAATCATGAAGTCATCCATGCAAGAAAAAATGACCAATCTTTCGTTATTGTAACGTTAGATAAAGAAGTATACGAAGGAAGAAAAATCGTAGTTTCAACAGGGATTAGAGAAAGACTACCTCAGATTAATGGGTTGGCACCTTTGTATGGAAAAAGTGTGCATAATTGTTTTTATTGTGATGGTTGGGAGCAGAGAGGTAAAAAAATTGCAGTTTTATATGATCATCTTGGGTCATTTCATTTAATCAAACTTATTCATCAAATAACAAAACAAATATTAGTATGTACAAATGGTTTCTCAATAGACAGGAGGATAAGAGACCAGTTACTAAGTAAAGATATCCTTGTCATAGATTATCCGATTAAGGAATTAGTTGGAGAAACGGGGAGTCTTTCCACCATTATTTTCACAAATGGTAGAACAGAAAAAGTTGATTCGCTTTTTGTCAGTCCAAGATGGGAACATAATGGGACCATTTTATATGGATTAGGCTGCAAGAAAGATGTAAATGGTAGAGTGGTTCGTGATATACATAATCGGACGACTATATTTGGTGTGTATGCGACTGGTGACGCTGCATTTATTTCTCCTTCTCAAGTAGCGATTGCTGTTGGAGATGGTTCGCGTACTGCTATAACAGTTTCAGGTGATTTGGCAAATGAGGATTTTTAGTAGTGTTATATAATTTGACTAGTTCGCTAATATAAGTAAGTTCATGTTCCCCTACTTATATCTCCCCCCACAAGTGCTTCATAAAGAAACAATGATCTTTCCCCTCCGACAAATCATTTACTAATTTTTTTACTAAAGTACGAATTATTGGGACATATGTCCTTTTCAAAAAATGTTTGTTATCTTTAAATAAGAAAAGAAATGAAGAGGAAATAGGTGTTGTGCATGAGTAGAGTGAACATTCAGTTTTATATGGATAAATATAATCTGCATGAGGTGTTACCCGAAAGACTGTATCCTCATTTGAGTTTGCATACTGTAGAAAAGGGTGAGCAGCTTTGTAGACAAGGGGAACCGGCGAAGGCTTTGTACATCGTAGTGAAAGGAAAAGCAAAGGTATTTACGACATCTGTAGAAGGAAAAACACTTGTCCTTTCATTTCAAACACCGATTGAGTTGATTGGTGATATTGAATATATCCAAAACATTGATATTATCAATACAGTTGAAGCGGTATCTTCAGTAACAGTGATAAAAATCCCTTACAAATTTATCCGTAAACATTGCGAACAATATTCCCCGTTTCTCATGTTTATGCTTAAGGTTATTACGGATAAATTTAATGCAAAATCAAATTTTTTAAAATTAAATGTGCTCTATCCAGTAGAAGTCAGACTAGCTAGCTATTTATTATCGCATTCATTTGATGAGGAACACTCATTAGTGACAGGTGTGCATAGTACAAAAAATTTAAAAGATACTGCTAATCTCATTGGAACGAGCTATCGCCACTTAAATCGAGTGATTCAACAATTTAATGAACTTGGTTTAGTTGAAAGAAAAGATAAATGGATTCAGATTAAAGATTGGGAGGGCCTGAGGGAAATGGCTGGTTCGTCCCTATATGAATGACACAACAGGAGAGGCTATATATGAAAAAGTATCAATATTTATTTTTTGATGTGGACGACACATTATTAGATTTTAGGCATACGGAAAAAAGGGCATTAGAGCGTTTGTTTGCGCAAGAAAATATCATGTTAACTGATGAGTTAAGAGGGGATTATCATCGCTATAATAAAGGGTTATGGCATGCGCATGAACGGGGAGAGATTGGCAAAGAGGAACTTTTAAATACAAGATTTACCGAGTTCTTCCGACTTTATGGAAAGCAAGTAGACGGCTTAAAAATGGAGCGGAGTTACCGCAATTTTTTATCTGAAGGGCATGAACAATTAGATGGTGCGCTTTCTCTTATTCAAGAACTTTCCACGCAATATGAACTTTATATTATGACGAATGGTGTAGCACAAACGCAAAATCGCAGGTTACGTGATTCCGGTTTGTTTCCTTATTTTAAAAATATTTTTATCTCAGAAGAAACTGGTTTTCATAAGCCGATGAAGTCATACTTCGATTATTGTTTCCAGCGCATAGATCAGTTTAATTGTGGAAAAGCACTCATCATTGGTGATTCGTTAGTAGCTGATATAAAAGGCGGTCTTGCTGCGGGAATGGATGCTTGTTGGATGAATGTTGCAAAAGTAGCTAATGACACAGACATTACACCAACTTATGAAATTAATAAATTAGTTGAGCTCTTACCTATATTAGAAGGGAGGGAGTGTATTGACGCATAATCCAAAAGGTAAAGAACGAATGATACTAGCATTACTTTTAGGGATGCTAGCGACATTAGGACCGTTGAATATTGATATGTATTTACCAAGCTTTCCGAGCATTGCTTCGGACTTAGAGACATCGGCTTCTATGGTTCAATTGAGTTTAACAGCTTGTTTAATTGGATTGGCTTTTGGACAATTGGTGATTGGTCCGATTAGTGACGCAAAAGGAAGGAGGAAACCACTTTTAATTTCTATTCTTCTTTTTGCTGGTGCCTCTTTTTTATGTGCAGTTTCCCCTAATATTACAACCCTTATTATTGCAAGATTTTTGCAAGGAGCTACTGCCTCGGCGGGAGTTGTCTTATCGCGAGCGGTTGTAAGAGATACATTTAGTGGAAGAGAATTAACGAAGTTTTTTGCGCTATTGATGGTCATTAATGCGGTTGCTCCGTTAGTCGCTCCAATTGCTGGGGGAGGCATTTTGCTTTTTCCTTCTGCCAGTTGGCATTGGATATTTATAAGCTTAGGAATCATTGGATTCATTATTTTTCTAATTGTATTTTTAAAACTTAAGGAATCCTTACCGGTAGAGAAGCGTAGGCCAAGTTCCTTAAAATCCACGTTTCAGACAATGGCAGATTTGAGTACAGACCGTTCTTTTATTAGTTATGCTTTAATCGTTGGCTTCGTTCATGGAGGGAGTTTTGCTTATGTCTCAGGTACGCCGTTTGTTTATCAAGGGATATATGGAGTTTCCCCGCAAGTATTTAGTATTCTATTTGGCATAAATGGTCTTGCAATTATATCAGGAAGTTCCATCGTAGGTCGTTTAGGTGGAAAAGTGCCAGAGAAAAAGTTGTTGAAAATCGCGGTAACAGTCGCTGCATCGTCGACATTATTCTTACTTTTGATGACGATTATAAAAGGACCGCTAGCATTAATCGTCATTCCAATCTTTATTTATATGCTCTCAATGGGAATGGTTTTGACAAGCTCATTTACATTAGCAATGGAATTTCAAGGGCATCGGGCAGGCAGTGCAAGTGCCATTTTAGGAATGCTTCCACTTGTGGTAGGAGCGATGGTTTCTCCATTAGTAGGGTTGAATGAATCAACAGCGATACCGATGGGCGCCATTTTGTTCGTTACATCTTTTATTGGTTTTACTCTCTTTTACACTGTTGCCAATCGTAATGAAAAGCAACCAAATAATGTGTAGAAGCATAGGATGAATCATTCATCCGAACTATTAATCTGCATCTCTATTGTTGGAGTAGTAATCTAACAAATGGAGGTGCAGTTTCTTTATGGACAAATGAAATGAAGAACAAGGAAGGGAAGTCTTTTACTAAGAATAGATGATGTAGCAAAGTATAAAACCTAAAGCATCTATGTGAATAAAGGGAAATAGTGGGCAGGTAATGGGGAGTTAAAGACATTAGTAAATTAGGAGTTTTCCGACTAATGGAAACATCTATGGGTCTTATGATAGTTTCGTCAAACAATCAAAGGACAATATTTAAAAAGACTATGGATTCTAGTTAACTTGGTAACGACTATATTTAATCGACCACTTGATCAGTATTGATCACTTCTTGCAATAGAGAGATATGTTCATCGATAATATGATTTCTAGGATCTTGTGGGTTAGTAATATGTTTTTTCATTCTTTGTAAAAAATGTAATTCTCTTTCCATTAATCGTCTTTCAATTGAATCAAGCATATATGAAAACTCCTTTTTAATAAAAATGAATAGAGGTTGTCCCTTCTTTCTATTATTATATGCACGGCAGTCTATTATATACGTCACATTATTGTCACCTTTATTATTATACCTATATTTTTTTCCTAGATACAGTGCAAATTTCCTGATTGCTAGGGAAGAAGGAGAGTCTAATCGAATTCGTTTATTTTTTTAGTAAAGAAGGAGTAATTCAATAAGACCAGGAATGAGTATAGTTGAGGCAAAAATAGAGAGGAAGATGTAGAAGTGAATCAAGTGTTATTAGTAATTGATGCACAAGAAGCATTAATTGAGGGGGAAAACGGACAAACGCCAGTTTATCAAAAAGAGCAACTGATTACTACAATAAATTTACTCATTGTTCAAGCAGAAAAAAATGATATTGACGTTATATTTGTAAGGGATCTAGATGTTGGCGGAGGATGTGGAGATGGCTTTCAAGTACATCATTTAATTAGAGTACCCGAAAAATCTTCTAAAATCATGTTTAATAAACGTGCCACAAATGCTTTTTACGAAACCGGTTTGTTAAATTACTTAAAAGAAAGAAATGTCCAACATCTAGTTATTGCAGGATGTCAAACGGAATATTGTATCGATACAGCTGTCCGATATGCTACTGTTAATGGATTTGATGTTACTTTAATTGAAGATGGCCACTCGACAACTGATTCAACAATTTTATCTGCAGAGAAAATAATTGCTCACCATAATCAAATCCTCCATGGTCACTATAATGTTGATCATTTTTCAGTAGTAAGAAATAGTCATGAAGCGGTCTTTATCCCACCTCACAATGAATACAGGAAAGAGTGGGCAGTTGAGTTAGAGCAACCAAAGTAAGAAACTTATCCATACTGAAGTTGACAAGAGAGTCTGCCCTACTAAATATATGTAGAGCAGACTCTCCTAGTCAAACATCACCGACTAACATTGTCAAATGTTGAGGTAAGATAGAAATTGTAGAGGGTGTTTCGTCAATTAATTCTCCGTCACAATCAATTTTTTGAATGGGTTGTGCTTCTATCTTTAATGAATTTGTTCGAAAATAGACGATTTCTTCATTTTTTTTATCTGGATAATCGTCATTTACTTGTGATTGTAACCACGTCCAAAAATTTTGCATACTCGCTTGTTTAATAATTAACACATCAAGTAAGCCATCTTGGATATTCGCTTGAGGAAAGAAGGATTGCACACCGCCTAAAAAAGAACCATTCCCTATTACGACCATGACAGCATCATCATCATAGGTAGAATCATCACTTTCGATTTTTAAGTGAAAGACTTCGTTTTGAAAAATAAGTTTAGATGCTTGAATATAGTAAGACATTTTACCGAGTTTTTTACTATTCTTATCCATTTGCTCTGATACTTTTGAAATTAAGCCAATTCCCCAGAAGTTCAAAAAGTATTGATGATTAAAAGTACCGATATCTATCTGTTTTATCTTTTTTTCCTTAATCTGTTTGGCGGCTAATAATGGTTCTTGGTTTATACCAATTGTTCTTGAAAAGTCATTACATGTCCCCCCAGGTAAGATGGCAAATGCTGGTCTCTCTTGTAATGGTGCTAATGCGTTGACTAATTCAAAGATTGTTCCATCTCCGCCAGCCCCGATAATTAAATCCACTGAAGATGCAAGTTTTTCCACGTATTTAGCGCCATCACCCTCCTGTTTTGTTTGATATATTTTCACATTGGAAAAGGTTTCCTTTAATTCTGTTTCAATTTCTTCCATTTGATTCATTAATTTTTTGTTGCCTGCATTAGGATTTAAAATAATTGCTACAGTATTCATGGTTCATTTCCCCTTTCGTTATGGACATATTTCCCGTTTTATTTCAAAATGTAGCATGAATTTGAAATAAAAATACTATAAATTCGAGATATTTTACTTGAAGATAAATCACTTGAGTGGTAAAGTGATAAATATAACGAGGTGACTTTAAAATGAAAAAGCATACTTTAGGGTCTTTATTATGGATGAGGATAGCTCGATTTACCCATCAAAGTAACTTATTATCTAATGAGTTTTTAAAAAAATATCAATTAACTGCTTCCCAATTTGATGTTCTTACACAGATAGCAGCGTACGAACCTATTACGCAACAAGAGCTAGCTGATAAATTAACTGTGAGCCAAGGTGGGGTATCTAGAATGCTTTCAAAACTAGAAAAAGAGGGATTGATTATAAAAGCAGTAAAATGGAAAACAAAAAAAATTTCTCTCACAGAAAAAGGGAAGACTAAATTAGCTGCTGCATATGAGGGTCAACTACATTTTCAAACTTCTTTTTTTGATGAATCGCTATCACATGATGAGCAGAAGATTCTTTATCAGTTATTATCAAAATTACAAAAAAATAGTGATCAGAAGAAAAAATCCATTATGTAGGAGAGGGTTTAAATGACGTACATTGCAGGTCATCATCATACATCGATGATTACAAAGGATGCGAATAAAAATAATCACTTTTATAAAAATATACTAGGTTTAAGACGGGTTAAGATGACTGTAAATCAGGATGATCCCTCTATGTATCATCTGTTTTTCGGAGATGAAATCGGAAGTCCTGGTACAGAATTAACATTTTTTGAAATACCGATGGCAGGTAGAACACATAAAGGAACAAATAGTATTACCCGTATTGGATTACTTGTCCCATCCTATGAAAGTTTATTGTTTTGGTCCGAACGTTTTAAGCAATTAAAAGTAAAACATGGAGAAATTTCTGAATATACGAAACGCCCCAGCCTATCATTTGAAGATCCCGATGGCTTGCAATTAGTTCTTATAGTCTCTGAACAAAGCCTGTCATTTTGGAGAGGTTGGTCTCAATCACATATCCCTAAGGAACATCAAATTATGGGCATGGGCCCAGTTGAAATGACAGTGAGGAGACCTGAGAAGTTGCAGGATACGCTGGTGAATCTGTTTGGCTACTCTATTTCTTATCGAGAAGAAAAATTAACGGTTTATCAATCAGTAGCAGGCGAACCGTTCGGTGAAATTGTAGTGATTAAAAAAGATGGACCAGATGAAAGACCGGGACGAGGCAGTGTTCATCATTTAGCAATCCGTGTAAAAGATGAAGAGGAACTGAAATATTGGGAAAGTAGAGTAAGAGAAAAAGGGTATTTAACAAATGGTATAATCGATCGCTATTATTTTAAAAGCCTATACTTTAGAGAATCTAATGGTATCCTTTTTGAAATGGCGACAGATGGTCCAGGATTCACAATTGATACCGACCTCGTGCATTTAGGAGAAACTTTAGATCTTCCGCCATTCCTCGAAGAACGCCGAGAAGAAATAGAAAAAATGCTTAAGTCTATAGAGGAGAATGAATAATGGAAAAATACCGGATAAATAAAGAAAATGGTTTGGAATTCGGCTTGTACTCATTGGGTGATCACATTCCAGATGCTAAAACAGGCAATCGAATATCCGCGCAAAAGAGGCTAAATGAAATCATCGAGGCTAGTCAATTAGCTGAAGAAGCAGGTATTGATGTGTTTGGCCTAGGTGAGAGCCATCAAACTTATTTTACAACTCAAGCACATACCGTTGTACTTGGTGCGATTGCCCAGGCAACGAAGAAAATAAAATTAGCCAGTTCAGCAACAGTATTAAGTGTATCTGATCCTGTTAGGGTATATGAGGATTTTGCTACAATCGACTTGCTTTCAGGTGGCCGTGCTGAAATTGTCGCTGGTCGTGGTTCTAGAGTAGGAGCTTATCAATTATTGGGTATAGACTTAGCTCATTATGAAGAGATCTTTGAGGAAAAGTTGGCTTTATTAAAGCAACTGAACGAGGAAGAAAGGGTGACATGGTCGGGAAGATTCCGTGCGTCATTAGATAATGCTGAAGTGCTTCCACGGTCTCTGAATGGTTCACTTCCTATTTGGAGAGGTGTTGGCGGTCCACCAGCTAGCGCCATTAAAGCAGGGAAAATGGGCATTCCAATGGTATTAACAACATTAGGTGGTCCAGCAGATCATTTCAAAATATCAGTAGATGCTTATCGCCAGACGTTAGAGGAGAATGGATTCCAAGCCAATCAATATCCAATTGCAACTACGAGTTTGTTTTATGTTGCAGATACAACTAGAGAAGCGCTTGAAGGAATGTATCCATATCTAAATGGTGGTTTTCAAGCGATAAGAGGTGGAGGGGGTTACCCTATTCAGCAATTTACACAAGCCCCAGATGTAAGGGATGCTTTAATGGTTGGGAGTAAGCAGCAAATTATTGAGAAAATCCTCTATCAATATGAATTATTTGGGATGCAAAGGTTTTTAGCACAAATCGATTTTGGTGGTGTACCTTTCGCCGATGTAATGAAAAATATAGAGATCATTGGGAATGACATAATTCCAGCAGTTAAGAAGTATACAAGAGTAGAAAAATCGTCTGAAAATTAATAGAAGCAAAGAAGCCACCTTATTGAAAGTGGCTTCTCTTTATATCTTATCAGTATCTATTATATTCATTTCTTCTATATGATTTTTCGCCTCTTGATCACCTAATTGATAGATCATCTCATAAAGACGCATCAAAATTTGATCATATTCGGGGTTAGGCGATTTTTTATGATACTCAAGAAAAGGAACTTGAGCTCTAGCAAAGGTTTTTAACTCAGCATGATAGTTCTCATCTAAAAAGCGGTTGAGCTCAGCAATTTCAGCACCTGTTGCATATACTCTAAACTGCCAATCATGACCATCCATTGTGTCAAGTATTGTACCGTTTTCAAGGTTGATAAAGTAAGCTTCTCTATTACCATCCATATAAACCTCTCCTTATCCTTGGATAGTCATGTTATTCCCTGTTGGATAGGTAGGTAAACAAGAGATTCAACTGACTTTCGAGAAACAAACGATGAAATGCTCATTTCACTTGCCTTAATTCAAGCTAGTATGAGATTGAATCATTTGTTTTTAACTTAATTGTTCTAAGTATCGGTATAATGTCGATTTACTGATCCCTGTCTGTTCTTTGATTTCTAATAAAGTGAAATTATTTGTTTGATACATCTCAATCGCTTTTTTAACATTTTCATCAGGCTTTTTGGGTCTTCCACTCGATTTTCCTTGTTCTTTTGCTTTTATTAATCCCCTTCTCGTATTTTCACTGATTACGTCACTTTGAAAGGAAATAAGCTTATTTAACATAGGTAAGAAATGCTTACCCGATTCATTACTTGTATCGATTTCTTCATGTATGGCTTGGAAATAGATCTCTCGCTCATCTAACTCATTTAATAATTCTGCGAGATGATTAGTAGAATCAGCCAATACGTTCAGTCTTGCGACAATCACTTTATCTCCTTCTTGCAAATGGTTTAATAAATCCTTTAATTTCACTCTTCTTTTTGGTGAGGTATGTGCTTCTTGAAAGTATATATCGCAATCTTTTAAGTGGGTGTATTGCTCATCTATATCTAAATTATGTAAAGGTCGTAAATATCCCGCGAACATAATCATTGCTCCTTTTCTGCTTGAGATGAATTAAGACTAATGGTTGCAAACGTAATTAAAGATATCATATCACAACACCTGAAAATTTCTTTCTTTGACATAATCAATCCCAAAAACGTTCCTTTATGAAACCATCTGTGTTAAAATCTTTTCATTGTCTAAAAAAAGAGTTGAATGAGGTGTTTGAGATTGATCACATTGAAAGAACAATGGTTTTCAAATATTAGAGGAGATATTTTATCAGGCATTGTCGTTGCACTTGCACTTATCCCAGAGGCGATCGCCTTTTCTATTATTGCTGGTGTAGATCCAATGGTAGGGTTATATGCATCTGTTTGTATTGCTATTATCATCTCTTTTACAGGTGGAAGGCCCGGAATGATATCTGCAGCTACTGGAGCAATGGCACTCTTAATGGTTCCTTTGGTAAAAGAATATGGTTTGAATTATTTATTAGCTGCAACTATTTTAACTGGAGTGATTCAGTTTTTATTCGGTGTATTTAAAATAGCTAAAGTAATGAAATTTATCCCGCGAGCTGTCATGATGGGATTTGTTAATGCACTTGCTATTCTCATCTTTATGGCGCAGGTGCCTCATATTTTAGGAGAGTCATATATGACTTTCATCTTTTTAGCTATTACTCTTTTAATCATTTATATTGTACCAAGATATATCAAGATTATACCCGCTCCACTCATTGCGATTGTTTCCCTTTCAGCAGCCTCGATCTTTTTTCAAGTCGAAATGAAAACAGTCGGGGATTTAGGGGCGATTTCACAATCATTACCAAGCTTCCTTATACCCAATGTACCATTTAATCTAGAAACGTTGATGATTATACTTCCCTTTTCTGTTGCTTTGGCAATTGTTGGGTTGCTTGAGTCGTTATTAACGACTCAAATTGTAGACGATATGACTGATACTGTAGGAGATAAGAATAAAGAAGCAAGAGGGCAAGGAATTGCTAACTTTATCACGGGTTTCTTTGGGGGAATGGCAGGTTGTGCAATGATTGGTCAATCGGTTATCAATGTGAAGTCGGGTGGCCGAGGACGTCTATCAACACTTGTAGCTGGTCTTGTATTAATGTTTTTGATCCTTGTGTTAGGAGGAATAGTTGTCCAGATTCCAATGCCTGTGTTAGTAGGTATTATGGTTATGGTCTCTATTGGTACCTTTGATTGGTCTTCTTTTACTTATTTGAAAAAGGCACCATTATCTGATTCGTTAGTGATGTTAGTTACAGTTGGCATCGTTGTATATACACATGACTTATCTAAAGGTGTTATTGCTGGTGTCATATTAAGTGCAGTCTGCTTCGCGGCGAAAATATCAAAGGTGAAACTAACGAAGTCCATCGACCACTCAAAGTGTGTAACCAATTATCAGGTTCAAGGTCAAATATTCTTTGTCTCTGTTGATGCTTTTTTAGAGAAAATAGATTTTGACGTAAAAGAAGAGACGATTGTATTTGATTTCACTCAAGCTCATATTTGGGATGATTCAGGTGTTGGTGCGTTAGATAAAGCTATAATGAAGCTCAAAGAAAACGGAAATTCCGTTAAAGTTCAGGGTTTAAACGATGAAAGTGAACAAATAGTGAAGCGATTAGCTGTCTTTCAACATGAGATACAAAAGAGTTAGGTAAACGCTATCTTCCTATCATTTATATAAAAAAGTTGCGAGATGCCGGCCATCTCGCAACTTTTTAATTATAGAAGGTAATGAGGTTGAAGAAGGACCTGTTATCTATATTTTATAGTTTTTTTATTGTTGGTAATTTTGGCTAATATTTGGTAAAGTCCGATTGAGGTGCTCTATACAACTAGTATAATGACGAATGTAAGGGAGGAGCTACGAGGAAGAGTTGTTGCTTCAGTTATATCTTTGTTAAGAATTGCTTATATAATGGAGATTATACTTGTTGGTATATAGGAGATATGCTCGCTGTTTCAACAATCGCAGTGGGTGTTGGAATATTTATAATTTTTTAGCAGGGATTTTGAATAGGATATTATTTTTGAGACCAAAGGAAAAAGTTGTAGAAACAGTATCAATAGATTCATAAGTAAAACAAATAAGGGGGAAGAATTATAGTGAAGCTCCAAAACTTAAAATCAGATGAGATTTTAATCTTATTAAAAAGAAATTTTTCTAAGATAGAAGAGTTTGTAACACAATTTGATGACTCAATATTGTCTAGAACAAGGCAAAACGGAAAATGGACTGTAAAACAAATAATAGGTCATTTATTTGATACACAAGAGGTGTGGGGCGAAAGAATTAAACAATGTTGTCAATCTTCATTAATCATTTTTGAATCGTATGATCCAGAAAAGCTTGTAGAAGAAAGAGAGTATAATAAAGCAAATTTAAAAAGGATGTTAGAACAGTATAGAAAAAGCAGAATAGAGATGTATGAGTTATTAACAAAGGAAAATTTTAAAAAAGAAGGTATACATATAGAAGATGGAACAATGACCGTTAAAGATTTAGCCGAGACCATTATGGCTCATGAACTGCATCATATTGCACAAATTGAGGATATCAAAAAGAATATAGGGGTGTGAAAATATGAAGCACGTTGAGTATATGCTCGGTAATTTAGTGTCTGTAGATTACGAAAAATACATCAGAGAATTAAAACATAGGAAAAAAATCTCAAAGTAATACAAACCGGCACCCCAGTGTTAATATTTCACCCTCAATATTTATATCAAAAGCAGTCCTAGTAGAAAAAGTCCCTTTTGAATTTTAAATTTTTAAGGGTCTTTTTCTTTTACCTATAAATTAAAAGATAATTCATAATTATGTTTTAATGAATGATTTTCATTCATTATTTCTAAAACCTATTGTCGTCACTATTCATCGCATGATAAAATGCAGTGGTGCCTCGAATGGCGAGCGAATTTAATGATGGAGGATAGAAGCCATGAAAAAATATATTTGGGATAGTATTGTCATTGTCTTTGGTGCATTTCTTTTTGCATTAGCTATTAATCTGTTTGTCATCCCGAGTGAACTAAGTGAAGGCGGAGTTACTGGATTGACAATTATATTCTATTATCTTTTTGAATGGTCTCCAGGATTAGTGAGTTTCATATTAAATACCATTTTATTGATTGCAGGATATAAATTTTTAACGAAACAAACCGTTATATATACGATTATTGCTGTCGTTTCGCTTTCTCTTTCCTTACATTTAACTGAAGGATGGAGAATTGATTCGAATGAGATATTAGTTAATGCGATCTTTGGAGGAATATTTTCTGGTGTAGGTATTGGCTTAATTATTCGTGTTGGTGGTACTACAGCAGGAACAACGATTCTTGCGAAGATGACAAATAAGTTCTTAGGATGGAGTATTAGTTATAGCTTATTATTTTTTGATATTCTTGTTGTTTTAAGTTCTTATTTTATTATTGGCGCAGAGAAAGTAATGATTACACTCATTATGTTATATGTTGGTACAAAAGTGATGGAGCTCATTATTGAAGGGTTAAATCCTAAAAAGGCTGTCACAATTATATCAAAAGAGTCAGACACGATTGCCCAACTAATTAATCAAAAACTCGACCGTGGAGTGACAGTAATGAACGGAAGAGGATATTATACGAAGCAAGCAAAGGAAGTACTATATATTGTTATTAGTAAACAAGAAATTATGAAATTGAAAAAAATAGTCTTAGCAACAGATCACACAGCCTTCGTTGCCATACATGATGTACGCGATGTGTTTGGTGAGGGATTTGGAGATATGTCAAAAGGATGAGAAGCCAGCGATGAGCTGGTTTTTTTGTTCCTTATCATTTAAACATTCGCAAAAAAGAATGCACTTTTGTAAGATTCACTATATCTGAAAGCAATGTGATAAGAAAAAATCACCAGATTCTAAAAGGAGAAATCCATCTTTTTACAAGTGTAAGTATTAAAAAATGATCCTATTAATTAATGAGTACAATTTAGATATTTTTTTGATATCCTTGAATCGATAATATCCTACATATCTTTTCATGGTCATAAATAAAAAATACATAGGCAATTTCACCCGAGTTATTGTAGAATGAAAGGTATGGCGTTTAGCCTAGAGCATGAATAGAAGGAGAAAGAAAATGACAGAGAAGATAAATGATTTACAACAAGTCGAGATCAAGCCTTTGCCGATTACCATTGTGTTAATGATTGCTGCTTTTATTGGCTTGTTTAGTGAAACGGCACTTAATATGGCTTTTACGGATATTATGGTTGATTTTCAGATTGAACCACATGCGGTTCAGTGGCTGACAACAGGGTTTTTATTAGTGCTTGGTGTGTTAGTACCAGTTTCAGGTTTACTTATTCAATGGTTTAGTACAAGGCAATTATTCGCTGCTTCCCTTATATTCTCAATTGTTGGGACATTGATTGGAGCGTTATCAATTAGTTTTCCTATGTTATTAATATGTCGTGTGATACAAGCGATAGGGACAGCATTGTTATTACCATTAATGACGAACGTCATCTTGCTTATTTTCCCTGCGAATAAGCGTGGAAGTGTGATGGGACTTATGGGCTTAGTTATTATGTGCGCCCCTGCTATTGGTCCGACGATTTCAGGATTATTGATTGATCAATGGGGATGGCATTCTATATTTTGGTTATCACTACCTATTTTAATCCTTACTTTAGTCATTGGAATGGCGTTTATGCAAAATGTTTCTACCATTACAAAGCCTCGAATTGATTTTGTCTCATTGTTATTATCGACTATTGGTTTTGGTGGTGTTGTATATGGATTTAGTAGTGCAGGAGAAGGAAATGGCTCGTGGGTTAGTCCAATGGTACTTTTACCAATTGTGATTGGTTTAATTAGTTTATTACTATTCTCTATTCGCCAGTTACGTAGTTCAGAGCCAATGCTTGATTTACGTGTTTTCGCACATCCAATGTTTTCTTTAGGAACGATTATGGTTTTTGTATGTATGATGATTATTTTATCATCTGCTATTTTACTGCCACTGTATTTAAAAGGTGGACTATTACTAACTGCACTAGCAGCTGGTCTTGTTTTACTTCCAGGTGGATTAATCAACGGTTTGATGTCTCCAATTACAGGGCGACTATTTGATCGGTTTGGTCCAAGATATTTAATTATACCTGGTTTTGTTTTAACAACGATTATGTCATTTTTATTTACTAGAATAACGACGGAAACAAGTTCAGTTTTCATCATTTTCATTCATTCTGTGATGTTAATCGGTGTAGCGATGATTATGATGCCGGCTCAAACGAATGGATTAAATCAGCTGTCAAAAAGGCATTATCCAGATGGCTCAGCTATTATGAATACACTATCGCAAATTGCTGGGGCCATTGGTACGGCAGTTGCTATTAGCCTAATGGCAGCAGGTCAATCCAGCTATATACCAAAAGAGGGTATGGAAAATACAGCGATCGCAGCTGAAGCCTTAACAAACGGAGTCCAGACAGCGTTTTATCTTGGGTTAATTGCTTCTATCATCGGACTGATTTTATCTTTCTTTGTAAAAAGGGTCTATGTTGAGAATGAAACAAAATAACGCTTGCCATTAAGTGAGCCCAAAAGTTAGATAATTTATCTTAAGCAGCTTAGAGGACTTGAGTCCTGTCATTATACAGTACTCAGGTCCTTTAATTTTGCTTTCAATCATAGTATATATAATCTTTATTGTCTTGTAATACAAAACTCTGTATAAAGAGGAGTTCTGTTTTAAGGCTGCCTAAGAAGTTTTTAATAACAGCCCGCCCATAATTTATCCTCATTTAGACATATAAAAATACTGCACCGCCATTGTTCGTTTTGTGTCTAACAATGGCGGTGCAGTTCATTTACATGTATTATTAACTTTGATTTACTACAATTGTTCTACTACCTGTGGCTCTAAGGTCACTTCGATGTTATTGCGTACAGCTTTAGAATAAGGACAAGTTTCATGCGCTTGATGAACGAGTTTTTCTAATGTCTCCTGATCGGTTCCTTTTGCTTTAATAATTAAATTCACTTGTAAACGATATCCTTCTTCTTCATCTTTATAGAGACTGACATTGCCAATTACTTCAGTATCTATCGGTGTCCGTTCCATTTTAGATACACCTTGTAGGGCACTTTCAAAACAAGCCGCATATCCGGCTGCGAATAATTGTTCTGGATTCGTCGCTTCGGGCATTTCTTTTGCTCTAGGGGTTCCTGGCATTGCTATTGCGACATTAAAGTTACCATCCTCTGATACTGCTGTACCTTCTCGACCACCACTTACTGTAACAGTAGCTGTTAATAATTTCTTAGCCATTTGGATCGTCTCCTTTTTAGAAATAGATTGTACTATATATATAACCTTTTTTTGACGAGTTACACATTATTTTAAAATCTATTCAAAAAAACGAGGCTTTACGTTTGGCTCCTTTTAAGAAATGTTTTGACCTCAGGAGGTGTATAAGTATAAAATTGCTGAATTAATTCAGCCGGGCTCTCACTAACTAGTGCCATTTTTAGAAATTTGTCCTGTAAAAATTGTTGTTCATTCATATGTGTAATTAAAGAAATTAAGAGGTCAAAGTAGTGATCAATATTGAGGATACCAATAGGCTTCTGATGTAAACCTAACTGCCCCCAAGTAAACACTTCAAAGAATTCTTCTAATGTTCCGCAACCACCTGGAAGCATAATAAATCCATCGGCAAGTTCTTCCATTTTATGTTTTCTCTCATGCATAGAATCTACGATGACAAGGTCACTTAAGTTTGGATGGGCAATTTCTTTATCTTGAAGAAATTTAGGAATGACACCAATTACTTTCCCTCCATTGGCTAATGTACTATCTGCTACTGCGCCCATTAAACCAATGCTTGAACCACCATATATGAGTGTAATGTTTCTTTTGGCTAATTGCTCTCCTAAAACTTGTGCCCCTTTCATATAGGAGGGATGTGCCCCTTGGCTTGAACCACAAAAGACTGCGAGTGCTTGCAAATTTTTTTACCCCCTTTTTATTTAAATGAAGTATACTTATCTAAGTATAGCAAATATTCTTATAAAATTTGAAGCGGCAGGTGGACCTATGAATGGTGTCGACATCATTACAGATTGTATGGCGACAAATTTCGAAATACAAAAGATACAAACAATACATCGGTTGAAATTGGCAGAATTTTGGGGCATTAAAGAAGGGGATCGTGTCTTAGAAATAGGTAGTGGACAAGGTGACACCACAGCAGTATTAGCTTATTTAGTCGGGGAGGAAGGGTTCGTTCACGGTATTGATATTGCGTCTCCTACTTATGGAACACCTATTACACTCGGTGAATCCATCTCCTATTTGTTAAATTCTAAAATAGGCAAACAAATTCATATTGATTTCCATATGGATTTATTAGCTGACCAAATTGAGTTTTTAGAAAAATCTTTTGATCACATCGTTTTTTCGCATTGTGCATGGTATATGAAATCAATTGAGGAGTTTGCCGCATTAATGAAAAAAGTGAAAAAATGGGGAAAAAACTTATGCTTCGCCGAGTGGGATACGAGAATAAGTGTAGTGGAACAGTATCCACATTTATTATCCGTTCTTATTCAGGCCCAATATGAGTCTTTCAAAAAAGAGAGTGACGCTAATATTCGTACATTGTTTACCCCATTTGATATACAAAAAGTGGTGAGGGAGGCAGGCTGGGATATAGAGAAAGAACATATTATTTTCTCTCCAGAGTTGCAAGATGCAAAATGGGAAGTGACTAAATTAGTAAAGGACTTACATAATGAGTTAGAACAGTTAGAAGAAATACCTGAGAAGCTGAAGTCGCTTATCTTTTCACAAATGTCCATGTTAGAAGATTTCCGTGTGACGAATGAAATCACGCCATTATCTGTTTATGCGTTTACAGCTAAATAGAAATTGGACCGAATGAAATTTCTGTACTTAATATAGGTGTTTGTATTAGACAACTTATCACATTCCAACATACCTTATTAAGGAATAAAACAGAATGGAGGTCTTAGCGTGAGCTATAAACAATGGAATAACCCAAATCAGGTGGCAGGTGCGCAATCGGGTGCACAATTGCCCCACCAAGTAGCAGGTGCACAATTGCCTCACCAAGTAGCGGGTGCTCAAACTGGTCCATGGGGTGGCCAACCGCAATTCTTATCCCCATCTTATTCACCAGCACAACAAGGTCCGACTCAAGTTTCTCCGACTCAGCAATATGTTAAGCCGAATTTTTCAAATACGAATATCAATCATGTACACCCTAGTCACACTACAAATGTTAATAAACATTGTATTACACACAAACATTATTTTCCACACACTGAATCCGTTGTAAATGAGTGTAAAGAACAACATATCATGTGTGGTCAGCCTTACAACCCTTGTCAAACAGGTGGTTGGGGTCCTAAAAGACCTTGGTAATTATTTAAGAACTGTCATTAATGGCAGTTCTTTTTTTGTTTTCTTATATTTTTTGATTGATCTCAAAAGGTTTCTACAAAAAGTGTTCACATCGACTTTACAAGATACATAATATGATGTATAGTTGGTTACATGAGTAATCAACCTATCAACTAGGTAGGAAGGAGTCAAAAGTGAAATCAGTTTTTGATGATTCTAAGCCAATATTTCAACAATTGGCAGAAACGATAGCAGATGATATTGTTGATGGTCACTTAAAAGAGGGAGATCAAGTACCTTCGACGACAGAACTTTCTCAGTTTTATCAAATCAATCGAGCGACAGCACAAAAAGGGTTAGGTCTTCTTGTAGATAAAGAGCTGGTTTATAAACAGCGAGGTGTTGGCATGTTTGTAGCGAAAGGAGCGAAGGCACTGTTATTAAAAGAAAGGCAAGCAGATTTCTATAAACAATATGTGCTACCTATGTTAGATGAAGCGAGACGCATCCATTTAAATGAAGAAGATATTCTTCGACTTATAAGGGGGGAAAATCATGATTAAGATTCAAGGACTAGATTTTAAGTACGGATCCACTCTTGCATTGAAAAATGTAAACTTAGTGGAAGAAGAGCCGATTATTATGGGACTTTGGGGTAGAAATGGCGCAGGTAAAACGACGTTAATGAAGCTGTTAGCAGGGTTGGAAAAACCAAATAATGGCCTAATTGATATTCACGGAATCTCGCCATACAATCAATCAGAAGGGATGAAGTATATTGCCTACATGCAAGAAAATCATCCGTTTTCTGAGTTTTGGAATGTGAAAGATGCACTAAGGTTTGGGGCGTATTTCAACCCAAATTGGGATCAGCAATATGCTGAAGAGCTGGTCGAATTATTTGAACTGCCAAAGAAGAAACTGATAAAGAAGTTTTCTAAAGGGATGCAAACGATGATAAAAATCGTCATTGGTTTAGCAAGTAAAGCGCCAGTAACGATTATGGATGAACCGACAAATGGGTTAGATGCATTTAGAAGAAAGCAATTCTATGATGTATTGTTAGAGACATATGAAGACCACCCACGTTTGTTTATACTATCTTCTCATCATATAGAAGAAATTGAACCACTTTGTGAGAAAATAGCTGTAATTCATAACAAAACATTAGCGAGTTATACCGATACCGAAGAATTAAAGCAAAGAGGTCTTATGTTAACGGGGCCTATAGAAGAAGTGCAAAAACTAGTGCAAGGTCATCACCAAATATTACAACAGAAGAAGTTACGTAACCAAATGCAAGTAATGATTGATGATGCAATAACTGATGAATGGCAGACAATCGCGAATGAATATAAGGTTCATCTAGAAAATGTCTCACTGCAAGACTATCTGGTGCAAAAAACAATGACGCAGGAAAGGAGAGATTAACAATGTTTTCTACATTTAATGGGCCGTTTAAATTAATGTTCGAGGATTTGAAGAAACAGACAATTGTTATTCTCTCTATTACTCTGGGCGTGGTCATTCTATTTTCTATTAGTGGACATTTATTTGGTGATTTCACTGGATCGATTTTTGGTCCTATATATGGATTTTTCTTAATTTATCCGTTTTTACTCTATAATAAAACATATAAGTGTGTTCTTTCTCTAGGAGGAACGAGACGGCAGTATCTTTTAAGTACAATTATTAATACCGTTTTATTTATCTGTATCAATACAGCTTTTCTTAATGTGATTTATCAGTTAAATTTATATTTTTCAGAGAATAATCTGAATCCAGTTCATCTGCAACATGTTGGATTATTATTTCAAAGTGATAATCCAGTTCTTTATTGGTGGGTTGATGTTGTACTGTGTGTGTTTTTGTTTGGTGTCTTTTTATTAGTCAATAGCTTATGGTTTTATTTAGGTACAATTAGAATATTAATTGGTTTAACGATGATTGGTGGCTTATTTGTTGTTTGGTTTACAAATGAAGGAATGGGTAAAATAATTGATTTATTTGTTAATCATTTATTATCATTCATTAATATATTAGGGTTCATTGGTTTATGCGGCATGGCTTTATCTTACTTGATTATGCGAAACGGTCCATTGGAAAGAGGGGGCCATTTAGTAGGGATTAGGTCTAAAGAATAAATTAACTAAAAAGGTACTGCATTGTTGCAGTGCTTTTTTGTTCTAGGCGATACAGTGAACACCGAACAACAATGAGGAAGCAGGGCTAGATAAGAAAGGGGAGAGGAGACAAATCAGACAAGAAGAAGATCAAGAATAGTTATGGTAATTGGGATGCGCAGTGAAAGAATGGGGAAAGTAATAACAATGTAATATGTTCCATGCGGGCATTGTGGTACGGAAAAAAGCTAATCACCTGAAAAAATCGATTTTTGCCATTTGGAAAAATAAAAAAGCTGAAAAAACTGTATGATATGTTAAAATAAACTCAAGAATTGAAAATGTTAAGGTAAGTGAGGACAAAAAGTTGAATAAACAATTAACAAAGGATTACTCACCCTATTTAACTTTTAATCGAAGTGAATGGTCAGCATTGAGTAGGAGATCGACCATTCCTTTAGAGGATTTGGATTTGCAGTCATTACAAGGGGTAAATGACCGATTATCATTGTCAGAAGTAACAGAAGTATATCAGCCTATATCGCAGCTTTTGAATTTGTATTATTTAAATGCAAAAAACATGCATAAAGATAGCAATCATTTTTTACAGATGGAAACGAAGAAGGTTCCTTATATTATTGGTATTGCAGGAAGTGTAGCAGTAGGTAAAAGTACAACGGCTAGAATGATTCAATATTTGATTTCGGAGTGGCCTGAACGGCCTAAGGTAGATCTAGTAACGACGGACGGATTTCTCTACCCAAATGAAATATTAGAATCAAAGGGGCTTATGAAGAAAAAAGGCTTCCCAGAAAGTTATAATATTAGCAAGCTCTTCAAATTTCTTTCTGAATTAAAATCGGGTCAATCCGTTGTGCAGGCACCTGTCTATTCACATTTAACGTATAATATTGTTCGTGATCAGATGCAAACGCTTACGGAGCCTGATATTGTCATTGTAGAAGGGATCAATGTCTTACAACCACCTAAAAATGTGAGGGGTAAAGATAAGCCCTTTGTCTCAGACTTCTTTGACTTCTCTATTTATATCGACGCCGAAGAAGCGAATGTAGAGAAATGGTACAAAGAAAGATTCCAACTACTTAGGAGCACCGCTTTTAAAAATCCGAAATCTTATTTTAATAAGTTTGCCAAAATGAGTGAAGGGGAAGCTTTAGCAATTGCTGACCGTATTTGGAAGGAAACGAATCATACAAATTTAAAGAAGAATATATTACCTACGAAGAACCGCGCTGATTTAATTATCGAAAAAGGCGAAGGTCATCGTGTGACAGAAGTAAAGGTTAGAAAGCTATAAAGGAATCGCGACCAAGAGTTGTACTATTAAAAAAAACTGAGTGATCATCACTCAGTTTTTTTCTCTATTTAACAATAGCTAATACAAATCCGTCGTAACCTTTTTGACCAACTGTTTGTATAGCTGTAGATTCTATTCGGGGATGATTCTCAAGCATGTCGAAGAAGGAGCGTACACCTTGAATGCGGGTATCCGTACTATGTTCTTCAATGATTTCCCCATTTCTAACGATATTGTCAGCAATAATGACTGCTCCCTTATTGGCTAATTTCAAAGCCCAATTTAAGTATGCAGGATTATTCTCTTTATCAGCATCAATAAATATTAAATCAAATTGTACATCTCTTTTCGCAAGGATAGGTAATGTTTCTAACGCTTTGCCTTCAATGATCTCAATTTGATCTGTAAATGGCGTTTGTTCAATGTTTTTACGAGCAACATTGGCATACTCTGAATTAGCTTCTAATGTATAAATTTTAGCCCCTTTATGAAGTGCTTTTGCAAACCAAAGACTACTATAGCCTCCAAGTGTGCCAATTTCTAAAATATTTTTAGGAGAACGTAACTTTGTAATTAAGTAAAGAAGCTTTCCTTGAGTCGGTGATACATCAATGGCAGGTAAGTCTGCCTCCTCATTTGTCCGTAGTATATCTTCGAGCTCATTATCAATTGTAATCAATTTGTCGATTAAGTAATCATCCACATCAGACCATACCATTTTATCCTCCACTACTATCTCCCCTTCTAAAAAATGTATGTTTCTTTATTTTAAGTATATGTTATGATTTATAATAAAAAAAATATATTATTTTTATAGATTTATAAATAATAATTATAATTAGGGTGATTGAATGAATACACATGGGTTAAGACTATTTTATCAAGTTGCCAAAATTGGCAGTTTCACTAAAGCGGCTGAGCAATTAAATATTAGCCAACCTGCTGTTTCTAGCCAAATTAAAAAATTCGAACATGAAATTGGTGTGCCATTATTTCAACAAAATGGAAGGAAAGCCGTTCTAACTGAATTTGGTACAGCTTTAGCTGGTAAAGCAGAGCACTTGTTTTCATTGGAAAAGCAAATTGAAGCATTTATAGATGATTATCGAAATGGTGAGGAAGGCACGATAAGGATTGCTACGACCTACTTACCTGCAAATTTATTATTACCTAAATTAACAGCCAGTTTTAAGCGTGAACATGAAAAGGTCAATTTGGTTATTTCTACAAGTAATACGAAAGATGCTTTTGATCAACTTCAACATTATAAAGCTGATATTGCTATATATGGTGGAATTGGTGAGCGGCCGGATAATGTTGATTGGTACGAATTATTAGAAGATGAGCTATGGTTTGTTGTAGGAGCAAATCATCGCTTAGCCAATCAAACGATTAAACTTGAAGAAATGGTCAAAGAGCCATTCATTATGCGAGAAGAAGGGAGTTCCATGCGTGAGCATTTGTTCTCGCTTTGTTATGCTAATCAACTAAATCCGCCGAAGGTTGCTCTTCAATTCGATGGACTAAGTGAAACAATCTCTACGGTCATTTCTGGATATGGGGCAAATTTTATTTCCTCACTCGTTGTCAAAGACCATATTAAGAATGGGCAACTAGCAAGAGTTAACGTAGAAGGCGTTTCTGTAAAGCATAGAATTGCCATTTGTACACGTAAAAACGAAGAACAATCCATCCTTGTGAAACAATTTATTGAGAAGTGTAAACAAAACATTAGAAAAAATTATTGAAAAACATAATAAATATTGAATTTACTTATGGCTTGTTGTTGCTTAAGCTAAGAAAAGAAGGTTTATATATGGAAAGGTGTTTTTCTATATGACATTTTTTATTGAGATATTCATGCAAATTATTTTTCCTATTCTTCTTTTATTGGCATTAGGTGCTTTTTTACAAAGGAAGTTTTCTTTCCAATTGAAGCAACTATCTACTTTAGTAACCAATTGTTTTATGCCAGCAGCTATCTTTTTGCATATTTACCACTCATCTTTTGATGTGAGTTTATTAGGCCAACTGCTGAGCTATTTGTTAATTTTTACGGTGGCCTTAATGATTATCGGGCAAGTAATGGCGAAGTGTTTATCTTTAAATAAGGGAGAGGCAGCTACTTTAAAAAATAGTATTTCCTTAATGAATTCGAATAATTATGGATTGCCTGTGAGTCAACTTGTCTTTACTGTTAATCCATTAGGTGTATCCGTACAAATTATTATCATTGTTGTGCAAAATATTTTAACCTTTACATACGGTATGTATAACCTTCTTTCAACTAGTCGATCGATAGGTTCTCTCATATTGTCGCTCGTAAAACTGCCTGTAATCCATGCCCTTTTATTAGGATATCTCTTCTTATTATTCAACATTCCTCTTCCCACTTTTATAGAGATTCCTTTAGAACAATTGGCAGCTGGTTTTATTGGCTTAGCTTTATTATTGTTAGGTGCGCAATTATCACAAATACAATTAAAAATGTTTCATCGCGTGATTACATGGAGCTTAATTGGACGTTTATTATTAGGGCCAGCTCTTTCATTCCTTATAATTACGCTTCTTGGAATTGAAGGGGTTTTAGCACAATCTTTATTTATTGCCAGTGCTTTTCCTACTTCAAGAAATACCGCTACAATTGCTCTTGAATATAACGTGGAACCACAGTTGACTGCTCAAATTGTACTGTATTCTACATTATTAAGCAGCCTAACTGTATCTTTAGTCATTTATTTGTCATTTGTTATTTATACATAGTTCGAATTTAAAATCAGGTTACTTGTTTTAAAAACCTTCCAACAATGTTTAATTTTATCACTGTGGGTTTTTTATACAAACCTGCCTCTACTAAACACCGTAACTATAATTGTGGACTAATCGGTTCACAATCGATATACTACAAATGAAGGAGGGAGAACATTTGGCTCGTCCATTAAATTTTAATCCGCAATTAAAATTAAAAGATGTCATGATCTTATTTTGGAAAAAGGGATATCATGCAACTTCTCTCTCGGATTTACAAGAAGTCACCGGTTTAAGTAAAAGTAGTATTTATCAAGTATACGGCAATAAATATGATCTATTTATAGCCGCTTTCCGTATGTATCATGAAAATCAGCTCAAACTACTTCAAG
Organism: Cytobacillus sp. FSL K6-0265; assembly: GCF_038003465.1. Taxonomy (NCBI): domain Bacteria; kingdom Bacillati; phylum Bacillota; class Bacilli; order Caryophanales; family Bacillaceae; genus Cytobacillus; species Cytobacillus sp. FSL K6-0265. The sequence goes on from NZ_JBBOPE010000001.1 coordinate 1,024,270, forward strand.
ACATATTACAAAGCGGACATAACGGTTATGAGGCGATTGAATCTTTCTTATTAAAAATAGTGGATGCTGAGGACGGTTTACCATGTGGATGCATGACAAGTAATGAAGCAATTGAAATGGGGCCGCATGATCAAGCGTTTTGTCAGCTTATTAATGAGCAATTTCAAGAGATAGAAGAAGTATTTATTCGTGCTATTGAAAGAGGAAAGGCAGATCAATCCATTACTTCGCAAACAGACAGCTTGTTGTTGGCACGTTTTTTTATGGTGATGATTCAAGGCATAAATGTAATGAGCAGTGCGAAAACAAATAGTGATCGTGTTATGGATGCATTAACAGTAACAAAACAAATCTTAAAAAGTTAATAGAAAGTAGGGAATAGAATGAAAGTAGAAATTTGGTCAGACATTGCTTGCCCTTTTTGTTATATTGGCAAAAGAAAGTTTGAACATGCACTTGTTGGCTTCGAACAAAAAGATGAGGTAGAAGTGGTATATAAAAGCTTTCAATTGGATCCAAATGCTCCACAAAATACAACAGAAACGATGAATCAAATGCTGGCAAAGAAATACGGCCAGTCTATTGAGCAAGTTGAACAAATGCAAAAACAAGTTACGGCTCAAGCAAATGAAGTAGGCTTAGATTATCATTTAAACGATGCTAAAATGACAAATACTTTAGATGCTCATCGCTTAATCCACCTAGCAAAAGAAAAAGGTAAAATGAGCGAAATGAAAGAACAATTACTTAAAAGTTATTTTGTCGAAGGAAAACATGTAGGGGAAATAGAATCATTAATTGATATTGCAGCAACTGTAGGATTAGATAAAGAAGAGGTTACATCTGTTCTAGCTTCTAATCAATATAAAAAAGAAGTAGAGCAAGATATGCAAGAGGGCGTGCATTTAGGTGTACAAGGTGTTCCATTCTTTGTTTTTAATCGTAAATATGCCGTTTCTGGTGCGCAATCTTCAAATGTTTTTTCTGAAGTATTAACAAAAGTAATCGAAGAGGAAAAGCAAAGCCAACCATTGAATGTAGTGAAACAAGGCGATGCTTGCACAGATGGCAGCTGTTAAAAATTTTAATTTAAGGAGTGTTTTACAAATGAGTGAAGCAATCAAGTATCAACTAGAATTAACAAGAAACAATCTATTAAGAGAAGTAAAAAACATCCCGCAAGATTTATTAGATGTTCAACCTGTAGGCTTCAATAATACGATCCATTGGCATATTGGACATGTCCTAACAGTGACTGAGCAATTCATATTGAATTATCCAAATAACACAGACCATCTTTCTGATAAATATATGAAGTTATTTGGTTACGGCTCAAAGCCAAGTGATTGGACAGGGGAAGTTCCGGCTGCAGATTTGTTAATTGATCAACTTCAAGATCAAATCGTTCGAATAAATAAGATTCCCAATGATGTGTTTGCGCAAGAATTACCTGAAGCAATATTAGGGCAAAAGACAGTAGGCCAACTAGCAATGTTGTCTGCTTATCATGAAGCAAATCATCTAGGACAAATTCATGCAATGAAGCGCATGGTTGAAAAATAATATACGAGTTGCAGATAGCTTTATTCGCTATCTGTACTTTTAATTTGAATTTTCCCTTTTTTCTCATAATAATATTGAATAAAAATCCGTTTTGTTGTATTTTTATTATATTACGTTTAAAAGGGGTTCAACAGCAATGGAAATTTTTAATGCAGTTAGCACGGATGTGAAACAAATTCATCAATTAATCAAAGTGTACGCTGATAAGGGCATTGTACTACCTAGGTCATATTTATCACTCTATCAACATTTACAATGTTTATATGTAATGAAAGAAGAGGGAAAGATTGTCGGTGTTGCAGGTTTACATGTATTGGGAGAAGACCTAGCTGAAATTCGCTCCCTTGTTGTAGATGATCAATATGCTGGAAATGGAATCGGGCGCTTGCTGGTCAATAAAGTGGCAGAAGAAGCTGTGAAACTAGGGATACAAAGGCTTATCTCATTAACCTATGAGCAAGAATTCTTTGCTAAATGTGATTTTACTGTAGTGTCTCGTCATTCACTACCAGAGAAAGTTTGGGTAGATTGTATGTCATGCCCTAAAAATGATGCTTGTGACGAGATTGCCATGATTCGTTTTATCGCTTAAATTTAATGTAAATGCTGCAGTCACTAGCTACTGTAGTAGTTTTTTTGGACTGCTAGTCGGGTTTACACATAATAGGATGTGCGGAATGCACAATTTTCTATTGAAACCCGTTACGGGTGCGGTATGAATTATGATCGCAATCTTAATTGCTGAGCTAAAGCCATCCCTCAATAAAAACCAATCTGCTAAAAAAATTCATAATTAATTGTACTAAGCGACTCATAAGGAACTCTTTAATTTAAACATTACATGAGCACATTGTGAAACATTGTACTTAAGTTAACGGGTGCGGGTTTGTTTTAGAAGGGGAAAAATTATTAGATTGATCTAAGGAATGTCTACAAAAGTTAGACATTCCTTAGAGTACAAAATAACTAAAACGAAGAACATCAGGTTTAAGGGCCTAATTATTGACATAGGTATACAATAATTACATTTCAATTTTCAATCATTTCTTTGAATTAGAGAGATACCTCGTTTCTTCCTCAGCCAGTTACTTCTTTTTAACTTTTGGCCATAAAGGTCTTTGAACATAATTAATCATCGTATTGAACACAATCCCCCATTGCGTATTTGTTAAAGAACCAATGGGTGTTCCATTTGAAATACCTAAGCTTTTTTTTATATGTTTTAACTGTGGGAGTGTAAATATTCCTCGCAAAGCAATATCTAAAGGGGCATTAGATTGCTTTAGAGCATATTGTGCCAGTCCAAGGAAAGCTAAATAATATTTTTTCTGGACAATGGGTTCTTTCCTTCGAGTTATTAGAACCATTGCAGAATCTACTTTGGGTGGGGGAGAGAAATTATTTCTTGAGATGTCTTTGATATAGTGTATATCAAACCACATTCTCCAAGCTAACACATAAGAATCTTTGACTGACTTTGAGGTAAAGCGTTTTGCAGCCCCTTTCTCCATTACAATGATCCCTTTTTGAAATCCACTTGATGGATTATTTAAAAGCATCTTCATGATTGGAGTTGTAATGGAGTAGGGTATATTCGAGACAACGATAAAATGCTCATCGGGTAAAAAAACCTTCATAATGTCCTTATGGATAATTTTCGTGTTAATATTCTGTGCCGTTTTTTTCTTTAGAATTTCGACAAACTTCATATCATATTCTACTGCAAGGACCTTTCCTGCACTTTTCGCTAATAATGTGGTTAAAGCTCCTTTCCCAGCTCCTAATTCTAAAACTATATCACTACTATTTATATTTGCTCGTTCAATAATTTCATTTAGTAATTTCTTATTACTCATCAGATGCTGCCCAGAAAAATTGGGGAACTTCATACTTTTTAATTTTTTTTCACAGTATTTATGGGTCTTCTTACTCTTCTTCGTCATACTATCTCTTCCCTTCGAAAATTAATAAATCAAAGGGATCTGACTGTGATTCAGAGTAGAGGGAAGAAAGCCTATCTTCATAAGATAAGGGTAAATCCTAGATAGTCGCAACCAAATAAACCTACTTTTTGCTAAAAAAAGAAAGGTAATCATACGTAAAAAAAGAAAAGCATAACTCAGCCTTTCTTCACCTTACATATTTTTTGTAGGAAATGAAGATTATTTAAAAAGGGCAGACTAATCCCGTTTACTCTGTATACACAAAACAGAGCCTTTGAACGTATTAAATTTATGAGTTCAAAGTTGAGATACGAAGTCTGACATATGAATGACCCATTTTAAATAATCCTCCTAATAACAATTTAATGATACATTCTTTATTATAACTCGTTCATCGAAATAAATCAAAATATTTAGAAATTTTTTGCCGTGCAAAGTTTTTTGGAAGTTGTATTTTTCCTTTAACTATCAATATATTTCTTAACAGAGCCATAGAGTAAAAAAAGCCAAACTGACAAAGTAAGTTTTCTGCAAAAATGATGACTTATTTTCAAATTTAACCGATAATAGAGGGAGAAGTATACCGGTTAATATCATCCTATATTGTGAATACCTATCCTATTATCATTTTCTAAAGGAAATCTTCAGTCAACGAAAGCAGTGATATCATGTTTTTACTTCCACAACCAACATCTCGAATCGAAAAAGACAGATTCATCGATATTGTGAAGGAACGTTTATTAAAAGTATATGATGAGAAAATCATGGCTATCGGTGTCTATGGCTCATTTGCCCTTGATGAGGATGGTCCTTATTCCGATATAAATTTTCAAGTGATTGTTTTTGATGGACAACGAATCGATGATTTTCAGTTTATTTATCCGCCGTTTAAGGTGACCATTGAGGCACTGCAAAAACAGCAATACATAACTTCTGCAAAAGAAATAAATGCAGATTGGTCCTTAAACGTTGCACGTTTCATACATACGATGCCTATCTATGATCCGATTATGTTTTTCTCAAAAATGAAAAGCATCCCCCTGCAAATATCTAGCTACGAGATAAAAGATGTAATGAAAGAGTGTATGATTGAAGAGTTGTACGTGAAGATGGCTAAAATAAGAAACTTAAGGCTCATTCAGGAAGAAACCTCATTGTTGTTGAATGCAGTGGAGTTTTGTGAACAAAGTGCTAAGTTAATTGGTTTAGCTAATCGTTATTATTTTCGATCAAAAACAAGGATGCTTGAAGAATCATTAGGAATTGCGACAAAACCTCATGGCTATGAACAGTTAGTGAAACTTATTCTTCAAAGAGATTGGGATAATAGTGAAAATATATATAAAGCTTGTGAGCATCTTTGGACTGGAATCAATCAGTGGTTCAATGAACTTGGAATTAATTATCGCTCACATTCTTTTCCATTTTAAAAGTCATCTTCCAAAACGAGAGAAGATGACTTTTTTTGTCATTATTAAATATCTATACAATAGCCATTGGATTAATCAGATATTATTAGTATCTAAATAAAGGGATTAGTTCTTATTTTTTTTATTCTTCCTGATGACAAAAATGATACCACTAATCCAAAGTACGAAAATAACGACGTAGATTAGATAAATCCAAATATCAGGCGTTTGGAAGGTTAATAAGATGGTCCTGGCGTTAGTAAGGACAATAAAACCACCAACGAGTACGCCTAATAGATAAGGTGGCAGTACTTTAACTAACCATGCTGCAATTGGAGCAGCAATAATGCCACCGATCATTAAAGCAATGACCCAAGTCCAATTCAGTTCTTCCCAGCCTAAAGCAATGAAGAAACCAATGCTAGCAGATAGCGCAATGGCGAATTCACTAGTATCTACTGTGCCAATGACTTTTCTAGCAGATATCCCTTTTTTAGAAAGTAAAACAGGTGTGGCAATTGGTCCCCAGCCACCACCACCTGTTGCATCTGCAAAGCCGGCAATGAGTCCGAGTGGAATGGCTTGTTTGCGCGATAAATGTAAAGTTTGATTTTGTCTTTTCACTTCGTATTGGAAAAGAAACCGAAAAAAAACAAATAAACCTAAAAGTAGGAGAAATCCAGCAATATAAGGTTTAACCACATCTCCAGGTAGTTGACTTAAGAAGCAAGCCCCTATAAATGCACCGATTGACCCTGGAATAATTAAACGAAAAACCGCTTGTTTGTCAACATTGCCAAACTTTATGTGTGATGCCCCTGAGGCAGCAGTCGTTACAACTTCAGCTAAATGGACAGACGCTGAGGCGACAGCAGGAGCAATACCAAAAGTGAGTAAAAGCGTTGATGAAGTTACGCCATATGCCATGCCAAGGGAGCCATCAATTAACTGTGCAAAAAATCCAATAAAGGCAAAAATAATTAGTTTCCTCATAGTCCTTCCCCTTTAAAAGTAATCTAATTTAACATATGAATTTTTTGTACAAGGGTGCATAGAAAGTGAGTGGTGTTTCTCAAATTAAATAGTTAAAAAAGGTATGGTTTTTCCTGAAGATGGCTCTTATTACTGGCATCATCTATGCTTGGCTCATATTGTGAGATGGGTACTATGAAGTGTGATGGTATTTATTGTTTAAAATCAGCAAGTAAACGTAGCATTTAAAAATCATTTTCGAGCTGATTCCAGGCTGATTTCTATAGTAAAAGGAGCAGGAGCGGTTGGCATAATGAATGTATTTGGAGGTTTTAGAAATGGTATAAGTTTCTTACGAGTACCTAACGAATTTTATTCATTCCTTCTCATATCATCCATTAATATTTCAATAACCTCTGGTCTACTAAACTGTTTCGGTAGAATGGCTCCTTGTTTTAACATTTCCCTAACCTTTGTTCCAGAAAGATGAAGGTGTAAAGAAGAATCATGTGGACATGTTTTATGTGAGGCCATGCCATCACATTTAATGCAATAAAAGGTGTGTTCAAAAGGTAATATAGTAATGCCTAGTTCTTCCTTAGGAAAGGTTAAAAATAACTTCTGGGCATCATATGTGCCATAATAATCACCAACACCAGCATGGTCTCTGCCAACAATAAAATGTGTACATCCATAATTTTTACGTGCAATTGCATGATGAAGTGCTTCTCTTGGGCCAGCGTATCTCATCGCCTGTGGGTAAGATGACAATAAAACTCTTTCTTGCGGATAATAATTTGCTAATAAAACTTGATAGCTTTTCATTCTTGTTTCTGCTGGAATATCATCTTTTTTTGTTTCACCAACTAGGGGATGAAGTAGTAAGCCATCAACTAATTCTAATGCTAGTTTTTGAATATATTCATGTGCGCGATGAACAGGGTTTCTTGTTTGAAATCCAACAACCGTCTCCCACCCTTGGGTAGCAATATATTTTCTTACTTCTGCTGGATCTAATTGTAACCCTTCAAGAAAAGCTGGTTTTTGGATTTCTTTTGTTAATGTGACGGGACCGCCGATATACACTTCACCACGATTAAAAAGCTTGTGGACTCCTGGGTGATTGCGGTCGTTTGTTTGATAAATCATACTAGCTTCTTTTTGTTTATCTGGCAGAAAGATATCGCTAATTTCAATATATCCATAAACACAACCATCATAGATTAAATTCGCTTTGTCATTGATTTTTAGCAAATCAGCTTCTTTTTTTGATAGAGGTAAAGTAATTGGAATGCTCCAGATAAGATTATTGGTCAGTCTCGTTTCATGAAGAACTGAATAGTAGTCAGCTGAAGTTAGAAAACCTTCTAAAGGGCTATAAGCACCATTACTAATTAGTTCAAGGTCAGATAAAGAGGTACGATCAAGTATGATCTGCTTAGTAATATGACTCGTGTCTGCATTAAGATTTTTTCTATTAATTAATTTTCCACCATGCGGAATAGAGTTTGTCATGTCCATTATTCCTCCTTCACTTCAGTCGCTCAATTAAATAGTTTACGAGTTCATTTGCACATTCTTCAGGTGATTTTGAGATAGTCGAAATAACGAGTTCTGGAGACTGGGGAGGTTCATATATTTGATCAATGCCTGTGAAATTTTTAATTTCTCCTAAACGGGCTTTCTTGTAAAGCCCTTTTGGATCTCGCAACTCACATTCTTCTAAAGAACATTCCACATATATTTCAATAAACTCATCTTCGTTAAAAAGAAAGCGGGCTAGCTTTCGATCTTCTTCGAACGGTGAAATCAGTGCTGCCAAAACAACAATGCCTGCATCTACGAATAATTTGCCTATTTCAGCTGTGCGGCGAATATTTTCTTTTCTATCTTCATTACTAAATCCTAAGTTTTTATTGATACCGTGCCGTAAGTTATCACCATCTAATAGATAAGTACTCATATTTAATTCGTATAATTTAGTTTGTACAATGTTTGCTATCGTTGATTTACCAGAACCTGATAAACCAGTTAACCACACCATACAACTTTTATGATTGTGCAATTTTTGCCGATTTTCTTTTGAGACTTGTGATTGAGACCAAGTGATGTGTTTTCTACTCTCCATTTAAAAATAACCCCCAATCTAATATTTGTCTCATTTGTTATTATGCATATGTATTTTCAGGTAAGCTTGTACAGGTCATGTGCCTGTTAATAACAAAATTCGTAACCGCTTTTTTGCTTTCTCATATTCTATATAGTAGGAGAAAGGAGTTCGAAGAACCGTGACAAAAAGAATGTCTGAAATAGTAGTGAAAAACTTGATGATGCCTTATTATATCCCGCTATTTTCTAGCAATTTTCCATACATTCTCTTATGGGTGCCGAAAAACGGGTGCACCATTGTGAATAAGTGGTTTATGTATCATATTGGCGTGGCTGGGGATGTGTCTCAGTTGAATGTTGAAATGGCGCATAACTATCGTGACTTTGTCCTTCGGAAGCGTACAGGGTACGTGGGTGAATTAAAAGAGGAATTAATAAATGGTGAAAAAACGATTGTGAAAGTCGTGAGAAACCCTTATAGAAGAGCGGTTAGTTCCTTTTATCATACATTGAGCGGGGAGTGGCTTATCACACAATTAGGAAGTACCGTTACGGAAGGTATGTCTTTTAAAGACTATCTCTTAAAATTGAAATCATTCGGCGAAAGCATATATGAATTAGATAAACATATTGCGCCTCAATATACAATTGGGGAAGAACAGGCACCTATTTGTTACGTGAAATTAGAGAATTTACAACAAGAATTAATAAAGTTAGAAAGGCTTGCAGGACTAAAAGCTTCACCAATAAATGAGATTGCAAAATCCTCTCATCATTTTTCATCAAGAATGAGGCTAGAGGGTGATTATGCAAACAGAGTGATCAATTTTGCCGATGATGAGGAGGGGGATTTGCAGGATTTACCTACAGTCAATAGTTTATATAATGAAGAAACGAAGGCGTTAGTAGAGGAAATTTTTGCTGTTGATATACACCTTTACCGATATAATCTAGGGGAATATTGATTTTTTTGCTATCAAATGAAGAAACCCTCAGTTATGGAGAAAGTGCATCTGAGGATTCCTTTGTATTTAAGAAAACATTTTACCGAATGGACCCTCATCATTAATAATATCTTGCAAGGAATAAAGGGATAATGGGAAATAAATCGTCCCATAAACATATGGAAGTAAGCTATACACATCAAAGATAATGACCAATGTGAGGTCAGCAATATAAAAGGATTGTGCATCTGTGATTCCTGAATAGGGTACAAGAAGATCGTTGGTTAAACCTCTTTCCTGCAACTGTTGTTTTATAAGGATGTTAATCCTTTCTTTGTAATTGCTATTCTTTTTAAAGAGATCTCCAAGTATATATTGCTTGCCAGTTAAACTGTTAAATGTTAACCCGCGTGTAAAAGTAAGGCCATGTGCACCTCCTGAGTAAGAATAAACGGTAAGAGTTAAACTTAATACACCTTGTTGATTGTTTTTTAAGTCAAAACCACCAGTTAATTCAGTTTGAGGATGTCCATAACCTTGATCTTTCATTAATTTATTTAAGCTATCTGAAATGGCTCGATTCATTTTTTGTTTGGCAGCTGGTGGTGTGTAGGAAGTTACTTGCGGTTGAAATATATCTACACGATCATGTTTTATATGAATCGGTTGAATACCAACTGGTAATTTAAATGTATTCATCACATACACCTCCTAGAAACTAACATATGATGGGGAACTAATCGTTATGTGGCCATGACAAGTTTTATATATAATAAAATGATGACAACTATTTAGGATGATAACTGTGTATGAAAATGAAAAAATAAAACAAAGATTAAATACATTTATCAATGTATCAAGAAATATTACATCGAATACAAGTTTAACAAAATTAGTACAAGAAATTATAGAAGCCGTTATTGAATCAATAGATAAGGCTGATGCAGGCTTCTTTCTTCTATGGAATGAAGAGAAGGAATATTTAGAGATAGAAGGAGCTTACAACTTTAAAGAGGAGATGTATTTACAAAATAAGCTTTTAGCAGGGGAAGGGATTAGTGGCTCTGTTTTTGAAGATGGTTGTAGCAAAATGATTCATACGGCAGAGAAGATTAAAGAGGCAATGGGCAATATGCGTAATCAAACATTGCATTATTATTTAGAGTCAACGGTACATGCAGCTATTCCTGTAAGTTGTATGTCTGTGCCTTTGATTCATCAAAATAAAAAAATCGGCGTTTTAACGATTGACAATTTTAAAAACAACGGTTTTTTTAGCGATGAAGACTTAGCGTTCTTAGAAGCCATCGGTCACCAAATTGCGATTTCTATAGTAAATGCTAGAGCTTTTCAAGAAAAAGAAAAACAAACAAAAGAACTAGAAACGATTTTGTCTTTACATAATGAATTGAATCATGTGGCTTTAAAAGGTGACGGTACATTTTCTTTAGTCAAAAAGCTAGCGGAAAAGTTCAGCGGATCGATTCTTTATTTTGATTCACTTTACCGCTTGAAAACATCTTACCCTCCTTCTGAAGATCATCATTTCTATATAAAAGAATGGTTAAAGAAAAATGCCAAGAAATTAAGTATTCCAAGATTGCTTGATGTCTATAAAAAAGATGAATGGGTAGGTCAAGCTATTGGGGTGATGTCTTCTTTCGGGACAATTGGTTTTTTGGTGGTAACTGAACAAAAGAAGGAGTTAAATTTAATTGGTGAATTGGCTTTTAAGCATGCAGCGTCTATTATGGCCATTGAACAAATGAAACAGCAAGAACAAATGAAGCATCAACTCATGGAAAAAGAAGAATTATTAAAAGATATATTGAAAAATAACTTTACTTTAGAAGTACAGAGAGCTTTGAAGAGATATGGCGTTAGTATCGAAGACAAATGTGTCTTTATTGGGATGGAACGGTTGAGGAATGATGAAGCATTAGAAAGCTTTAGTTCAATAGAAAATCAGGTGAAGAGCGTATTTCAAGATCGCTTTCTAACTATTTGTTTTCCTGGTAGGGATATGATTTATGTGATGCTCGCTTCTAAAGATTCTCTATTGAATAGGGAAGAAGAATTAAAAACGAGGTCAGAGAGACTTCAACAATATTATCATCCGAATTTAATATATATAGGCCGATCTGTCGGTTCATTAAGACAAGCCGATATTTCTTTTAAAGATGTACAAATCATGCCTGATTTTTTGCTTGAGCAAGCAAAAAAGACCAGTAAAGTCATAGGATTTAGAGAAATAGGGTATAGAAGATACTTAAACGATGTATCAGATGATGATGCTACTGCTTTTATCAAGATATTCTTAGAAGGGATATTACAAGCAAATAAAAATGATTTGCTTAAAACACTTACAACATACTTACAAACGGACAAAAACGCAGTGAAAACAGCAGAAGAGATGCATTTACACCCTAATACGGTTTATTACCGAATTCAGCAAATTGAAGAGAAGCTTAATATTAACCTTGATTCAATGGAGGATTGTATGAATGTGAAAATAGCACTCGATCTTTATCAACTAAAGCACTCGTAGGATAAAAATGAATGGAATGCTCTAAAAGCGAAGATTTACGTTAACAATGACAAGAAGATGAAAATTTGCTGTAGAAGAGTGATGGTGGGAATAAGATGAAAAATAAACACGAATGTCATTCTATATTAGGTATGCAATGTCATGCTACCTTTAAATAGAATCCATTCGTGTTTGATTTTAGGTGAAGAAATTATATGTCTCATTTATATCATTAATGAGGTCCTATAGCCCAAGAGGTCAAGGCCCTGATGGCCCTGCTTGGGAAATATGAGTGGCGATTTGTTTGACTATTGGTATCACCTCATTAATTCATATGAGAGAATAACCAATCGTTAAACGCCGCGTTTGTTACCCCATATATATGTGTGTAATTGGGGGAGAACTCTTATACTTTTAAATTCACTATCATGCATTGTTTTCTCTAATAACCATTCATATTTAGCTAGTAGGTTACTTCTTAGCACATCGTTATTGTCAGTAATGCTGTCATCGTTGCCAACTTGTAAACAGAAGGAAAGTTTAGGGTAGCGTAAGTGAACTTTTTTTGCATAAGCTAGATCTTCTTCATTAAAGACAACAACTTTTATATTAGGTTGCTTTTCTTCAAGTTTAGCAATAATGTCATCTAGTTTATTAAAATCGGTTTTCATTTGTGAGCTTGGTGGTTTCGGGGATAATGTCAGAAAATCGATATCTTTAAACCAATCTTGCCACTTGCTTCCTTGTGTTTCCAAAGCTGTTTGCACCTTATTGTTTTTAAGAAGCGTCACTAATTCGCCTAAGTTTTTTAGTAATGCAGGATTGCCTCCAGAAATAGTCACAAAATCAAAGTGATCTCCACCGATGTTTTTGAGCTCATGCCAAATTTCTGTCGCTGTCATTTGTTTAATTAAATGTTTACTAGAACCATCCCAAGTAAATGAAGAGTCGCACCAAGTACAAGCGTAATCACATCCTGCAGTCCGAACGAACATCGTTTTCTGACCAATAACAATGCCCTCTCCTTGAATGGTTGGTCCGAAGATTTCCATTACAGGTATTTTACTCATCTTCCATCCACTCCCTTCTTACTTCAGCAAAGCTTGTAGGAGTTTCATAGAGTTTGACATATTCCACTCTAAGTTGTTGTGGACTGTCTACTAGTGCTTCTTTCATTTTTTCATAAACCCATACTACGATGTTTTCAGCTGTTGTATTCATCGGTGGTAGGGTTTCATTAATATACTTGTGATCGAGGTATATTTCGATTTCTTCTTTCCAAAGTTGCTTGATATTTGCGAAATCAACTACGATGCCACGTTCATCAGTATAGCCACTAATACCGAATATTACTTCATAGGTATGGCCATGTAGATTTTTACATTTCCCTTCATATGCGTGAAGGTGATGGGCCGCATCAAATGTAAAGGATTTACTAACGAGTACTCTTTTGTGATGAAATTTTAATTGGTCTTTTTGAATATCCTTATTTATTTTCTGGAGTTCCTCAACAATACGAAAGCCATATAAATCCTTCATGACATTTTCTCCTGCAAATAATGATTTAAGCCTTGCATTCGAAGCTCACATGCAGGACATTCGCCACAACCATCTGCGATGACGCCATTGTAACAAGTTAGTGTTTTATTTCTAACATAATCAAGTTTGCCAAAATCATCAGCCATCGCCCATGTTTCCGCTTTGTTTAGCCACATTAGGGGTGTATGTATGACAAATGGTCTTTCCATAGACAAGTTTAATGTGACATTTAATGATTTAATAAATTGATCACGACAATCCGGATAGCCACTAAAATCTGTTTCGCATACACCTGTAATGATATGCCTTGCCCCTATTTGGTAAGCGAGAATGCCAGCGAATGAGAGAAATAATAAATTTCTACCTGGTACGAAGGTTGAAGGTAATGCCCCATCTTCACCGTTCTTGACAGCAATATTTGATCGGGTCAACGCATTAGGCGCTAATTGATTGAGCAGTGTCATATCTAAAATATGATGTTCAATTTGTAAATCATCTGTAATTGCCTTAGCACATTCAATCTCAATGGCATGCCTTTGATTATAATCAAACGTTACAGCGACTACTTCAGTGAAATGTTCCAAAGCCCAGAATAAACAAGTAGTACTGTCTTGTCCGCCACTAAATACGACAATGGCTTTTTCATTCTTCTTCATAATTAATCTCCTTTTAAACAGAAAAACAGCACCACTAAGAAAATGGCGCTGTTTTTCCTTAGTTTTTTTGAGAGGGTTTAGCTAGAACCTCTACCGCTAAGCGGAATTTGACTTAAGTTGTCGCTAGTCATTATAACATAAATAATGAGCAGTATTCGTCTTTTTAGGCTCTTTTTCGCATAGATTGTTGTTGTCCAGCAAAAATTCACTTAGTAATACTGGAAATTTCCTATTGTAAGGTATAAAAAAACAATCATTTCTTTATGGAGTGATTGTATGTGTTATTCTGTTAAAGCCCCCGTTTATACCGTTAAAAACGGCTACAAAGTAATGTGATAATGTATAACTCGTAAAGCTAAGATCCCTATTTCTATTAAAATGGGGATCTTATATAGTAATAACTTACTTGACTTTCACCTAAATGAATCATAAATAGGTTGAAACAAGGCTTTTTTCTATAACCGTATTAATATCTTTAATAAGTATTTCTTTATTATAAAAAAGGACCTGTTTCTTGATTACCTTCAATTATTTCATGTTGAACATCAATAACCTACTTTTTGTTCCATAAGAAAAAAGAGCAACCCATCATTTCCCCAAGGTCCGTCCCATATAAAACTCTATGTTTACACTTTTTTGAAAGTCGAGAATAGATTACTATATTTATAAGATGGATAATTTGGCAAAAGAGGTGAAGTCCCGATGAAGTTAAGGGAGCACAAAAGCTTTGTTCGTTTTTGGATTGCATCGACAACTTCAAGCTTTGGCACATATATTACAACGCTGGCTCTTCAGGTATTAGTGGTTGGTAATATGGAAGGCAGTGCTGTTGATGTTGGCTGGGTTTCAGCATCTAGATGGCTTCCGTATGTACTATTGGGATTAATAGCGGGGGTTATGGTTGATCGTTTTCACCGAAAGACTTTATTGGTGGTAACAGATATAGGACGCGGCATGATTCTTACCTTCATTTGCTTTACGTCTATTACAGGAGTAATCAGTATTGGCTTACTTATGTTCCTGCTGGTGCTCTTTGGTACTTTGTCTCTTTTTAATGATTCTGCCCACCAGTCCTTTGTGCCACAATTAGTCCCTCGTCCTTTATTAACACGTGCAAATGCACGGTTGGAACAAAGCTCAGCGGTTGCTGAAATGAGCGGTCCAGCCATTGGGGGCGGACTTGTCTCATTGATTGGTGCACCATTTGCCCTTCTTTTTGATGCCTTATCGTATTTGTTTTCGGGTGTATTAATGGCATCGATTAAACACCAGCCCTCAAAAAAAGTGAAGACTGGATCACTTGGTCAGCAAATCAAGGAAGGTTTGCGATGGGTCTATCAACACCAATACCTTCGTCCCCTCGCTTTAAACACGCACGCCTGGTTTCTCTTTCATAGCATGACGATGACGATCCTAGTATCCATTTTTTTAATTGAACTTGGCTTCGATGCCTTACTCCTTGGGTATGTCCTCGCCGCTGCAGGTGTTGGTGCTGTCGCAGGAACCTCACTATCTTCTCGAGCCGGGGTGCGCTTTGGTGTCGGGCGTGCAATGGCTTTTTCTCGAATTCTCTATGGCCCAGCAGTAATCTTGATGGCTCTAGCTCCAGCAGCTAACAACTCCGATTCGCAGTACATAGCTCTCATTTTTGTGATTATAGGCCAGCTCTTTTATGGCTTTGCTATGGGAATCGAAGGTCCTCTTGAAATGGGATATCGACAATATGTCACACCATCCCATTTCCAAGGCCGAATGAATGCCACACTACGATCCATCAACCGTAGTGCAGTCGTTATCGGCGCTCCACTAGGAGGTACCCTCGCTGACGGACTAGGTTTCAAAACAGCTTTATGGATTTCGATAGCTGGCTTCATTTTATGCGGATTATGGTTTAGTCTTTCATCAATGCGAAAAGCTCGAATAGAAGACGCTGAAATCTAAAAGCTGCCGCGATAGATCTATAAATAATGCAAATACTACCTTAAAGTACCGTGTTTAAAAATTTCTATAATTTAAAACCATAAGGCTTCTTTTTTTACTTGCTTATTTCATTTGTCATTTTAACAATTTCCTGTTGGTACCAAAGTATTTCTACATAAAAGCAACAATCTTTACGATTTAAAAAAGCAGAAGGGGATAAAAAGGTCAAATCTATTCTGAGGTGTTGTATGAATAAAAGGAAGGAGTTTTTAAGGAGAGAAGAGAAGTAAAGGGTAAAGTCGACTAAAAAGAGAAGGAAATGGCTTTAAGATTGTTTTTTGAAAGAAGGTGTAAGGGAATGAGGTAGAAACTTAGAATACCTTTAATCCTATTGACTATGGGGCTAACGTCTAAACTCTTTCAACTATTCATAGGTAATGGCTCCTTTTTCAATCGTTTACTCTATATCTTCTTAACAGGTGGGGTCATTTTTTTATTAGAAAGAACAGGCTTGAACAATCAGAAGGTTCATTTTTCGTTTGGTGTGCTGATTATATTTGTTGAGCTATCGGTAGATTATTTCTCAATATAAGAAATGATTGTTTAGCTCGAACTAAGATGGAGGTGTTTCTAATCAGTTTAAAGATTGATAGTAAGATAAATAATGTTTTTATTCATGTCTCAAACTTAAAGTACTCAGCCACATGGTATGCAACTCTAATGGGATTGACGATTGATGAGGAAAAAATTCAATCTCCCGTTTTTAATCTTCCTGTCACAGGCGAAACAGGATTGAGCCTTGATGATCATACAAAAGATCCTAGCTTTGTTTTTAAACCAGCTTCTCATGCTATGTTTAATTTGTATACGAATGATATTGATAAGGCTTATCAATTTGTCATCTCGAACGATATAAAAATAGTAAAAGAAATGGAATGGGTAGGTGAATTGGCTTATTTCCTCATTGCTGACCCTGATGAAAATGTATTAATGCTATGTAATATGTAAAAAATAAACCCAGTTCGCAAAAAAGAAGCGGACTGGGTTCATCTTTTTATTTTGTCAATGAATCTGCAATTGTTGCTGTTGTTGCTCCTTCAAGAAATTTCAAAGCAGCTGTTCCTAGAGTTTTAGCTGCGATAAGAAGGGAGCGCTCATCAATATTAAATCGTGGGTGATGGTGGGGGTAGGTCATTTGCCAATTAGGATCCTGTGCCCCTGTAAAGAAGAAAGCTCCTTTTACATGTTGGAGATAATAAGCGAAATCTTCTCCACCCATAAGCGGATCACATTCTACTACTTCTGTTACTTCTTCAATCTCCTTAGAGATATTTGCAATAAATGCTGCCTCTTCTGCATGGTTAACAACAGCGGGGTAGCCCCGTTTGTATTGGAAATCATAGGTGGCCCCAAATAGCTGGCATGTTGAACTTAAATAGTTATCAAGCTCTTTTTCTATTAAATCACGTGTATCATCATCAAAGGTTCTTACAGTACCGATTAGTTTAGCTGTATCAGCAATGACATTAAAAGGGTTTAATGCCTCAAAATGACCAACTGAGACGACAGCTGGATGAAGAGGGTTCGCTCGGCGAGAAACAATTTGCTGTGCACTTGCGACAAATTGGGAGCCAACCATCACTGCATCTTTTGTTAAATGAGGTTCAGACCCATGGCCACCTTGCCCTTGGATGAGAATGTCGAATTGGTCAGCTGCTGCCATAATAGGTCCTGGTTTGACTTGTATCGTGCCTAGAGGGAAAGTTGACCAAAGATGTGTGCCAAATATGGCGTCAACCCCATCTAAGCAACCATCTTCAATCATAGAAATAGCACCACCAGGGGCAATTTCTTCAGCGAATTGGTGAATAAAAACGATTGTTCCTTCAATATCTTCCTGGATTTTATTAAGTGCTTTAGCTAAAACGAGTAAAGTTGCTGTATGTCCGTCATGACCACAAGCATGCATCGCACCATCGATTTTTGATTTATATGGAAGGTCATTTTCTTCTTGAATGGCTAATGCGTCGAAATCAGCTCGAAGCGCAACTGTTTTACCGGGTTTTCCACCACGAAGAGTAGCGACAACACCCCTGCCGCCAACACCGGTACGAACGTCATGACCGAGCTTTTCATGATAATCAGCTATATAAGCAGGTGTTTTCACTTCTTGATACGAGATTTCGGGATATTCATGAAGAAATCGGCGGATAGAAATCATTTCTTCTTCGTACTCTTTTAACAAAGCAAATAATTTTTCCATTACTTGAACGCCTCTTTTCAAAAAGATTTAAATGATTGAATAGTATAATTATAGGAAAATTGAGTCTCCAGGTCCAACTGGTAATCCAAGAAGGTACCAAATAGAGAACAAAATAATCCATCCGATGGCAAAACAAATTGAGTAAGGTAGTAAGGCAGAGATTAATGTTCCGATTCCAATGGATTTATCATGCTTTCTAGCGAAAGATAATAAAATTGCAAAGTAGGCAAGCATCGGTGTAATCGGATTCGTTATCGAGTCACCAATACGGTAAGCCATTTGAGTAAAGGCTGGACTATAACCTAAATACATAAACATTGGTACAAAAATCGTTGCTAAAAGTGCCCATTTGGCTGATGCACTCGCAATAAGTAAATTAATCAGAGCACAGATGATAATAAAACCAATTAGCATTGGTAAACCTGTGAAATTCATTGCTTGTAAGAGTTCTGCGCCTTTAATAGCAAGAATAGGACCAATATTACTCCAATTAAAGAAAGCAATCATTTGCGCTGCGACAAATGCCAGTACAATAAAAGGAGCTAAATCAGCAATAGATTTGAACATTTTATCTGCGACATCTTTATCAGATTTAATGGTTTTTGCACCTATTCCAAAAGCGATAGCTGGTAGTAAGAATAGGAAAAGCATAATAGGAACAATGCCTGCCATAAATGGACTATTAATGAAAGAGCCTGTTTCTGCATCACGTAACCATCCGTTTTCAGGAATGACAGCAATAAGTAAAATAGCGATATAAGCAAAAATTGTGATGCCGGCCCATTTTAAGCCCCGTTTTTCGTCGTTTGAAATTTCGGCAATGGCTTCAACTTTACCATCGTATTTTTTGAATCGCGGTTCAACAAACTTAACGGTTACCCAAGTAGCTAGTCCAACGAGTAGAAAGGTTGATACAATCAAGAAATAATAGTTCATTGTTGGATTGCCGACATAATTAGGGTCTACCATCCTTGCAGCTTGTTCTGTAATACCAGCTAATAATACATCTAGTGAATTTAGTAGAATATTAGCTGAGAAGCCACCACCAACTGCAGCATACGTAGCTATTAAACCTACTAGCGGGCTTCTTCCGACACTCATAAAGATAAGAGCAGCAATAGGTGGGAATACAATAAATGCTGCATCTGCGGCTACTCCACCGACAATTGCTGTAAAAAGTACGACTGGAAGGATGAGCTTCTTAGGTGCACTTAAAACTGATTTTTTCATGACAAGTTGTATAAGACCAGTGGCTTCTGCAACGCCTACTCCAAGCATGGTGACAAGTACTAGTCCGAGTGGTGCGAAGGAGGTAAAATTGCTAACCATATTGGTGAGAATCTGTTCAATCCCTGCTCGGTTAAGGAGATTAATCACTTCTATCGGTTCTCCAGAACTAGGATCAGTAGCAGAAACACCAATCTTAGCAAGTAAAAAAGATAAAATAAGTATCATACCTGACATGATTACAAATAGTGTAATAGGGTCAGGTAATTTGTTTCCTGCCCGTTCAATACTATCGAGGAAACGATCGGTTAATTTCTTTTTAGCAGGTAAAGGTGCTTGCTGTTTTGGTATTGCGCTCATATAAACCCTCCTTGTTGATTCACTTTTTTGAAAATTATAAGGGTATTACGAGAAAAAAACTATGTGATGAATTCTAAAAAAAATATATTTTTTTAGATGAATGTACAAAAATATATCTTTTTGATGAATGAATGAGATGGACAAACGTACATATACCAAAGGAAATATAAAATTTCTAATACTTTAACTCACTAATGAATTTAAGTGATGAAAAATATAAGACTAGGATAAATTAATAAGGCTTTTTGTTCTAAAATACAATAAATGGTTAAAAGTTGAAACTTTTTCTTGTGTGGGTTCGTAAAGATTTATGATGGGAGAGTGTTTTATAATGGGGTTTATCAAAAAAAAGAAAAGTAAAAAGAAGAAAGAATCCATTTGGGATGTTTTAGTTGAAATCGTCTTGTGGATCCCTGAGGTTCTATTGTGGCCATTAAGAGCTCTGTTTTTTCTTACAAGGAAAACCTATCATTTCTTTATTTCTAATTAAGGAATAGGGTTCTTACTTCCCTTTCCTTCTTTTTTCTTATAATATGGTATTGATGAAAAGAATAGAAGGTTGTTAACAGCAGGATAAACAGTTTAAATAAAAGGTAGGTTTAGGATGGAACAATTGATATTAGATCTTGTAAATTGGTTTAAAGATTTATCATATATAGGTATTTTTCTTGCTCTTTGTATCGAATTTATTCCGGCTGAGGTTGTTTTGCCATTGGCTGGTTTTTGGGTGTCTGAAGGAGACATGTTGTTCTGGGGTGTCGTCATTGCCGGGTCTTTAGGTGGTGTTGTTGGCCCGCTTACTTTATATGCAGTTGGTCGTTACGGGGGTAGACCTATATTAGAAAAGTACGGCAAGTATTTTTTTATGTCTCCAGAGAATTTAGAGAAGGCGGATGCGTTTTTCGCTAAACACGGGGCATTTGTGGCCTTTTCTGCTCGTTTTCTACCAGGGGTGAGAACAGTGATTTCTGTTCCTTGTGGGATGGCAAAAATGAATCCTTGGATTTTTTCACTATACACATTATTAGCGATGACCCCGATTACATTCTTTTATGTTTACTTAGGCGTACAATTAGGCGCAAATTGGTCAGATGTAAAACCAATACTTAATCAATATCTTGTGCCAATTGGTATCGTACTCGTTATTTTATTTGTCATTTATTTACTTATTAAGAGAAGGAAAAATAAAAAAGCTGAATCACTTTCAGATTTCTTAGGGAAAAAATAAAAATGAAAAGTAATGTAATCACTGCTTGTGAAGTGAGGGCATTGCTTTTTATTTTAATAGAAAAAATTTTTGAATTAGCATGTGATCAGTAATTGGCAGAATGTTATCAATCAGATTGGTAGCCACATAAGGGTATTTATCTAGTCATACGTGCACAAGTCAGTAGGCGAGAGAAGTGTACATTCTCAAATAATCATAATGTTCATCGATTGCTTGACGTTTTTCAAGGAACTAGGTTTCACATAAGAATTATGGAAATTCAGTTAGCTTGTTTCCTTCTTGCTAAAAGAATCACATCTCTCCATCCATCTTCATGCTTGGCGATTTCCCCAATCTTCGACTACTCATGATTCGATTTTCATAGCTATTCTCTCCTCTATATCTCCTATTTTTCAAAAAATGTCTTGTTATCAAAGGAGATAATTGTAAATAGTATAATATTACTTATTAGAAAAGAGACAATCATTTCTAAGGAGGCGTATAAATGAGGAGTTATGTATCGAAAAGTAAGCATGGCATTAATCGTGAATCTCTCCCGTTTAAATTGTACGAAAAGGCAAAGAAATTTGGCGTGTGGGACCCTCGTGACATCGACTTTAGTCAAGACAAGAAGGATTGGCATACTTTATCAAAAGAACAGCAGGATTCGATCCTCAGACTAGTTGCCTTGTTCTATAGCGCTGAAGAGGCTGTAACAAAAGATATTCTGCCACTGATTTATGCGATATCAAAGCAAGGTCAATTTGAAGAAGAAATGTATTTAACGACCTTCCTTTTCGAGGAAGCGAAACATACAGATTTCTTTCATTTGTTTTTAAAAGAAGTAGGTATAGAAAGAGATCTAAATAGTTATCATTCTGAAGCATATTTAAATGTGTTTGATAATATCCTTCCGCAAACGATGGAGAAGCTATTGGTAGATCAAACACCACAGACAATAGCGGATGCGGCAGTTGTATACAATATGTTTGCTGAAGGGATATTGGCGGAAACGGGGTATTGGAATTTCTATGAGAACCTACAAGACTTAAAAAAATTACCAGGCTTACTTGAAGGGATTTCTTATATTAAAAGAGATGAGTCGAGACATATTGGCTTCGGGACTTTTTTGCTACAACGTCTTATTACGGAAGATGAAGCTATGTTTGATTATATTATGAATAAACTCCATCAACTCATGCCAATTGCCGAGGCAATTAATCAAATGCCGGAAGAAGTTAACCCATTTGGGGTAAAATTGGCAGATAGCCGAGCTTTTATGATGAAGCAGTTACATGCGAGAATAGAGGTTTTACGTAGAGCGAAAGGTAAAAGTTTAGAAGAAATTTATAAAATGGAGCCTGTTGTAGAGTAGATTGTTTGATCTTTTAAGCCGTTCATCAAGAATGGCTTTTTATTTCGAGAAAAAGTAAATACTCTTTTCCATTTCTTTTATAGCTTGCCTTCTATAAATAGAGGTTGGATATGAATGGAAATCGATGGTTGAGCAGTGTTAAAATAAAGAATGAATCAATATCGTGAGGTCATTATGGATATATCTTACTTAGGATTAGCACTAGTAGAGTCATGGTGTATTGAAACGAGCACGAAATGGACGGTGGAGAATCCTGCTGCAGGACAATGTGGTGTTACCGCATTAGTCGTTCAAGCATATTTAGGTGGAGAAATTGTGAAAACATTTATGGGCGAGGGGTGGCATTTCTATAATAAAATTCAAGACGCCTATCTAGATTTTACAGCTAGTCAATTCGATATGGTAATTGATTATAAGCCTGTTGTTTCCAACAGAGAGGAAGCATTTGAGGATACGAATCTTAATCAGTATCGTTATTTAACAAAGGAAATGAATAATCGACTAATATCGCTACTTGGAGAGGTAGGAAGGAATTATGGTAGATAGCCTTATTTTTGATTTAGATGGTACATTATGGGATTCTAGAAAAACCGTTGCTGATTCATGGAATATCGTTATTCGAAAAGATGCAGAAGTGCAAAAAGAATTAACAGTAGCAGATTTAAAAGCAACAATGGGGTTAAGAATGCATGAAATTATGGAAAAACTGTTCCCTTATTTAACTAAGGAGAAAAGAGAATCATTATTGGAAGCACTAAGCAAAGAGGAACTGGAACATATCCGGAACTATGGTGGGACATTATACCCGCAAGTAGAGGAAACATTGTCAGAGTTGGCTAAGACCTATCAATTGTTCATCGTAAGTAATTGCCAAGAAGGTTATATTGAAGCGTTCTACGAAGCACATGGATTGGGAAAATATTTTCAGGACTTTGAAAACCCAGGAAGAACTGGTTTATCTAAAGGGGAGAATATACAACTCATTATGAAGAGAAACAACCTACAGTCTTCCATTTATATTGGCGATACAGATGGAGATAGAGAAGCTGCAAAATATGCCGGGATTCCTTTTGTGTATGCGAGTTATGGTTTTGGAGAAGTGATAGACAAAGATCAAATAATTGAACAATTTCAAGACCTACTACATATGAGGCTAGAGAGGGGATAGCTTCATGAAATCATTGGTCATCTTATTCCACGCATACGCTGATTTTGAAATTAGTCATAGTTTATTTTTACTTCGAAAAGTCGCAAAAATGGAGATTGTTACTGCATCGGTTGATGGCTTGCCAGTAACAAGTATTGGTGGCTTAAAAACGACAATTGACGTTTCATTAGAAAATCTGAATATAAAAGATTACCAACTTATTTTAATCCCCGGTGGTGATGGAATTGATAACGAGCTACTGAATAATAAATGGTTAATTCAGCAAATTCAATCAGCATTCCAATCACGTATTCCAATTGCATCCATTTGTGCATCAGCCTTAATGCTAGGAAAAGCAGGTATATTGTCTGGTGAGCGTTTCACTTGTTTACCACATACTTATAATAAGTATCAATCGCTCTTCGAATCAAGCGATTATACAGGACAACCAATTGAAGTAAATAATCGCATAATTACGGCTAAAGGAACAGCATTTGCCGCTTTTGCTATTGCCGCCCTTAAACTAACTGGTGTGGATCTCACTGACCAAGAGTGGGAAAAATGGCGCCAGTTTTGTATGGTAACATAGTACATCAGAAGAATCTAGTCATCATTGTATAAAAGAAAATATTCACTTATTCACTTGTATTGAAAGAAAAACACAAGGGGTGTGTTATTTTTGGATGAACGTAATGATTTAATTGGTGATATGTTAAAAAGTAAAAAAACTACGCCGCTGCCAGGACAAGGTAAACCACTTCCTAAAGGCTATCTACAGAGAGATATTTTTCAAAACTTCCAAAAAATCGCCAAAGATGCGGGTTACTTACCTCCATGGTTAAAACTTCAAAAGGAAATTGCAGCGCTTGTACATCAAGCACAAAGTAAACAAGATATTGCCACGATTAATGAAAAAATTAAAGAATACAATTCGATTTGTCCACCACAAATGCAGCGCTACCCGATTAGTCTTGAGGGGCTAGAAAAAGCAAAAACATTATGGTGAAAAGAGTCCACTCGAACAGATTCTTATTCGTTTGATAGTCAGCCTGTTATACTTGCAAAAAGGAGGCGATCATTTTGAGTAAAATTATATTATTCGATGGCGAATGCAATTTTTGCGATCAAAGTGTGCAATTTATATTGAAAAGGGATCATCAGGGTGAGTTTTATTTTGCCTCCTTACAAGGTGAAAACGGGCAATCACTTTTAAGAAAACACGAAATTGATCCGGCAACTGATAGTTTTATATATATAGAAAACGATCGTGCCTATGATCAATCAACTGCAACTATTAAAGTATTGCAACAATTAAGGGGAATGTGGAAACTATTCGCTGTCTTTCGTATCATTCCAAAACCGATGAGAGATAAGGTGTATCAATTTATTGCTAAACGGAGATATAAGTGGTTCGGTAAAAAAGAAAGTTGCCGTTTACCCTCACCGGAAATTCGAAAAAGGTTTCTTGATTAATCTAATTAATTGGTAATCAAATCAATATTATTAACATATAATGTGGTTTAATTGTTAAAAAACACGCTCAATCGAACAAAAAAACAGAAGATGATCTTCTGTTTTTTTTAAGCAGTTGGTTTATTAAAATACTTTGTTGTAAAGGAAGTTAATATCGCAAGAATTGTGTACAATACTGTCCAAATCATAAAGGTTTCATTATAGATCGTAAAGGAGAGTATAGTAAAGATAATTGCTGTTAATAAAGGAACAAGATACATATTCCGCTTTTTCCAAGCCACAAGAATAGATGCGGCTATTACAATAGTTGGATAGATAAGTATTGTTAATACGAGTGTCATTTTAAATCGCCTCCATTATCTCTATACCCGAAAAATAAAAAAAGAACCATTTTCGGTTCTTTAAAATTCTTTTTGAGAGATAGGAAGGAATAACTTAATGCCTCTACGATTAAAAGGAAGGAGTTTGGAGTCAAGCGCAAGATGACTGATATATCCCGTCATACAAGCAATATAAGCGCCATTTATGCCTATCGCTAATTGAAAAAAATCAGCAATAAAGTGAAAGAATATTACACCTAAAATAGAATGAGTATAACTTCTATGCGGGACGAATGATGCTATAAGAATATAGCAGCCCATGAGCATAAGCCAAATTTCTTGTAATAATATTCCGCACACAATGACTCCTACACCCGTAATGATAAGCATATGTCTCTGCTTTATGTAGGAAGATAAAAGAAACATCGCCAGTCCAATGCCCATGCTTATCCATTGATCTGCGGCTGTAGCTTCATAAAAACTATAAAAAATAATTAACAATCCAATGATTTGTGCAGTTGCTTTAATAAATTTGTGAGAAAGGGTGATTCTATTTCTCAGTTTACCGTCGATATCTAAATCTGGTAAAAGTGCAGAAATTGTTCCAATACCAATAAGCGCTAATGTGGCCGATGGCGTTGCTTGAAGCGTATTTGCGGTCACAAAACCTGCAACAGCACCAATACTCGCATGAGCGGTACCATTCACTTTCATTCCACCTTTTTCTAAGTTGTCTTTTTCTATTCTACAATAAAACATCTGTTCTGTTTATCCTTTTTGCAGGAAAATTGTCAAATGAACAAGAATTTATGTTAAATACTTTGATTAATGGGAATCAATCTCTCTTTTTAAACTATATTGCCATAAAGAAGGTTAGGTACGACCCCTTTTATGGGTAAATACATTGAAATAAGGGCAATTAAAAAATAGTTTTTATGATTAAGATACAAAAAGAGAGGAGAATGACAATGAACTGGATACATCCATTTGCACTGGCAGTATTAGCTTTCTGGGCTTCTTATTTTATGAATGATTCATTAAGCATCTCCTTATTAGTGGCGTTGGGTGGATTCATCATCGGTTTGATTTTCTCATTATTAATCTTTAAGAAGGCAAAAAGGAAACATATATGACGAGGAACTATGGATTTATATTCCTACTAAGAGGGTGATGACGATACAAGCGGTTTTATTTGATTTTGACGGGACATTAGCTAATACATTGCCATTGTGCATCTATTCATTGCAAGAAGTTTTCCGTACATTTGATCAGCGAGAATTGGCTGTGAAAGAAGCGAAAGAGTGGTTAGGAAATCCAGAAAGTAAGATTATAGAGGAGCATTTATTAAGCAATCAGAAATTTGAAGCAATAGAATATTATTATAAAGTTTATAAGAACAATCATTCAAGATTAGTAGAGAATAATAGAGAGATTGACCATTTACTGTCTTATTTGAAAGAGGAAGCAATTAAGTTAGCAATTGTTACAGGGAAAGGGAGAAGAAGTTTGCAGATTTCGTTAGAATGTCTGCAAATGACATCCATTTTTGACTGTATAGTTACGGGAGATGATGTACTGCAAGCAGAACCTGATCCAGAAGGTATAAATCTTGCCTTATCAATGCTAGAAGTACCGTCATCGGAGGTTATTTTTTTGGGGGATAGCAATTGTGATATCGAAGCAGGGTTAAAGGCGAATATTTATACAGCGGGTGTTCATTGGTTACCTGATGGAAAGACAACTGAATTTGAGGTGATACCAGATTCAGCTTTTTTAACGGTGGATGAATTTTTGGATTTTTTAAAATTGGGTGCTTTACACGAGAGTTAACCAAATAAATATTCGAAGAGGGGACAAAGAAGCATGAGTATTCAATATCCAATTGGCGAATTTTCTGTATGTGAAGAGGAAATTAATGAAAACAAGATAAAAACTTGGATAATAGAAATAGAGAAATTTCCACGCCTGCTCCGAAAAGTTGTAGAAGAGTTTACTGAAGATGAACTAAACATACCCTATAGAAAAGGGGGATGGACGGTGCGTCAGCTCATTCACCATTTAGCAGATAGCCATTTAAATGCCTATTTAAGGGTGAAGTTAGCGTTAACAGAAGAAAATCCGATGATTAAAGATTATCAACAAGATCAATGGGCACGCTTGCAAGACTATCATTTACCAATTGAAGTGTCTTTAAGTATGATAGAAACTGTTCATTTGCGTTGGACTGTTGTGCTAAAAAGTTTGTCTATTCATGAGTGGCAGCGGACGTTTGTTCATCCTGAATCGGGTCAACTTTCCATTGGGAAGGCAACTG
This sequence comes from Cytobacillus sp. FSL K6-0265, assembly GCF_038003465.1. NCBI lineage: Bacteria > Bacillati > Bacillota > Bacilli > Caryophanales > Bacillaceae > Cytobacillus > Cytobacillus sp. FSL K6-0265. The sequence continues at coordinate 1,051,538 of NZ_JBBOPE010000001.1, forward strand.
GAATGTATGCATGGCATGGCCGTCATCACCTCGCTCATATTACGGCTAAGCATAAAGGTGAGAAATGAATGAGGGATAAAAAATGGGGAGAATTTATTATTTCTATTAATCAATCATATTTAGATAGAGAGTTAATTTATCAGTTTTTACATAATGAAGCGTATTGGTCAATCAATATTCCTAGAGAAGTCGTGATGAAATCGATCGATGAAAGTAGGCTAGTTTTTGGGCTGTATAGAGGAAGGTTCGATGGTGATTTTGAGCAAGTAGGGTTTGCTAGAGTGGTCACAGATTTATCCACATTTGCTTATCTTTGTGATGTCTTTATTTTACCTCAATACAGAGGAAAAGGCCTATCGAAATGGTTGGTCGAAACAATCATTTGGCATCCAGATTTACATGATATTCGTAAATTTATGTTGGCAACAAAGGATGCACATTCATTATACGAAAGGTTCGGTTTTGAAACAGTTGAATCACCTGAACTGTTATTGCAAAGGGTAAGGAAAGTACCTTATTAATCGTTCTTTAGAAAGATGTAATGGGTCTTAAAAAGGTTACTATTTACATGTTAGGATGCTTTTCTATACATTAACTAGTTCTATTAGCATGGTAAATTTCCATTATTATTAAAACAATATTCTAAAATTATTGAATTATAAAGATGGAATCGATAAAATGTTTAATTATAGAAATAGCTAAGGGGTGTCACATGAAAATGGAACTGATTAGACATACCATTCGTGCAAGAGAAACATATGAAGTGAAGATAGAGTCATCGTTATTATGGGAGTGTGCCCTCGGAATCGCAGCCGTAACAAATACGCGTTTAATATCACATTTGGAAAAGCCGATAGAAGAATGGAATGATATTAAAAAAAAATTATCAAACGAGCTCCTAAAAGAATTAGAAATCGTTCAAAAGAACAACACATGGAAGGCATTGCTACAATTATTACATCAAAAGGAATTTGATAGTTTACATATGTTTGTTGATTATATCAATCGTTTATCAGAAAGGACATTACGTTTTATATGCTTACCGTATATTGGATCGGATTTCCAACAATTAAGATGTGATGCTTCAACCACGGATAAAACAGCGATAAAAGATATGCAGGGAGTAACGGAAAACAATTCTTTCTTTCCGAAATATGTTGAATATATTAGCTCTTCAGATGCAGAGTTTTTGAAAAAACATTTGGTTACAGTAATGACAGGCTGGTATGAAGCAATTATCAAACCTGAAGAGAAGCAGCTACAAAACATTCTCAATAAAGATAAAAAACAAAAAGAATCTATGTATAAAAAGATGACAGCTGAAGAATTAGTTGAATGGGCGACAGGAGGCATCATTTATCATCCCGAACCAAGTGTAAAGTATGTGATGCTCATTCCACAATATACATACAGGCCATGGAATATTGAAGCTGATATAGAAGAAACAAAAGTATTCTATTACTCAGTATCGGATGAGAGTATAAGAGATACGAAGCCCTATGCAGTTAATCCATCATTAGTTCTTAAATACAAGGCACTAGGCGATGAAACAAGAATGAGAATGGTGAAGTTACTTTCTGAGGGAGAATGTAGTTTACAAGAAATAACGGAGCGATTAGCACTTGGAAAAACAACAGCTCACCACCATTTAAAAATTTTAAAAACAGCAAAACTTGTCGATACTGAAACATCTAAATATAAATTAAAACAACAAGCACTCCATTGGATGAATGAGGAAATGGGCATCTATCTTTCACAATAATGTTGAAACCGGGTGAGGAAAGACAATGATAAGGTTGAAGATTAATAATGAGTTAGAGCTGAAGGGTTTTAAGGTAGAAGAGGCGGATGAACTATTTGCCCTTATTAATGAGAATCGTATATACTTACGCGAATGGCTTCCATGGGTAGATGGAACAAAATCTGTTAAAGATTCAAAAGCATTTATTGACCATACAGTTGAACAAATGGATCAAAATACTGGTCTAACTGTTGGTATAAGGGAAAAAGGAAAGTTAATTGGCATCATTGGCTATAATAAGTTGAACCATGCCAATCGGATAGGTACAATTGGTTATTGGCTTTCACAGCATGCAGAAGGTAAAGGTGTGATGACAAAAGCTGTGCAAGCGATGATTTCCTACGGTTTTACTCAGCTAAATTTAAATAAAGTAGAAATTCATGCTGCTGTTAAAAACAGTAAAAGTCGACGTATACCTGAAAAGCTTGGTTTTGTATATGAAGGAACGATTAGAGATGGAGAATGGCTTTATGATTATTATGTTGACACAGTTATTTATGGTTTGTTGAAAAGAGAATATAAGTGATTATGGATGCAAGAACAAATTCTATTTAAGAATTTGTTCTTTTCTATTTGAATAGAGTAGGAAAAAAGATTTACTTCTAGAATCTAATTAAAGATAGAAAGTGGGTGGAAGATAAGAGATGGAAATTCAAACAGAGGCAAAGAAAAAAGTAAGATGGAAGCGCTTGCTACTATGGATGGGAGGGAGTCTTTTCGGGCTTTTTCTCCTTGGCATCATTGGCGCTTATTATTTCTTGAATCGACCGTTACCTCAGGTTGATGGTGATATTCAACTGAAAGGGTTACAACAAACGGTTGAGGTGGTCCGAGATGAGATGGGTGTTCCTCATATAAAGGCAACGAATGAGTATGACCTTTATTATTCCCAAGGATATGTACAGGCGCAAGACCGTCTATTTCAAATGGATCTAAGTAGGCGGCAGGCATCTGGGAGATTAAGTGAAGTAATCGGTGAATCGACGGTAGATACAGATAAGTATTTCCGTACATTGGGCTTAAGAAGAGCAGCGGAAGAATCAGTAGCTGAATATTCAGATGAGGGGATGCGGGTATTAAATGCATTTGCAGACGGAGTAAACGCCTATATAGAGGAGTTACATTCCACTGGAAAGTGGCCAATAGAATTTACGTTACTTGGCTATAAACCTGAAGCATGGAAGCCAGTTGACTCATTAACAATTGGTAAGTATATGGCCTTTGATTTGGGTGGGCATTGGAAAGATCAAGCTTTTAGACAGTATCTGTTGCAAACATTTCCTGAAGAAAAAGCGTATGATTTATTTCCGACCTACCCAGAAGAGGCACCAACTGTTATTAGTAAAGAACAATTAGATTTTTCAACGGCTTTTGCTCAAGCTATTATCCCACATGAATTCAATGGGAGTAATAATTGGGTGGTAAGCGGGGATAAAACAGCAACTGGCAAAAGCCTTTTAGCAGATGATCCTCATTTAGGGTTGGCGACTCCTTCTGTATGGTATCAAATGCACTTACAGTCTGATGAAGTGAATGTTGGTGGAGTGATATTTGCCGGAGTACCGGGAATTATTTTAGGGCATAACGAACACATCGCATGGGGTGTAACTAATACTGGTCCTGATGTGCAAGATCTTTATATCGAAAAAAGAAATCCAGAAGATCCTTACTTATTTCTTTATAACGACAAATGGGAAGAGGCTCGTGTGATAGCTGAGCCCATAAAGGTAAAGGATAGTGAAACGATTGATTATGAAGTCATAGAAACGAGGCATGGACCGATAATTTCAGAGTTTGCCGCCGATGCTGCTACTAGCGAAACGGCACTTTCATTACAGTGGACAGCCTTAGAGCCAACGACAGAATTAGAGGCGATTTTAAATATGAATCACGCTGAAAATTGGAAAGAATTCGAAGAGGCATTAACAGCTTTTGAAGCACCAGCACAAAATTTTGTTTTTACAGATATAGAAGGAAATATTGCCTATAAAGCGAATGGAAAAATTCCTATTAGAAAAAAAGGAAATGGCCTATTACCTGTACCGGGATGGACAGATGAGTATGCTTGGGAAGGTGCGATTCCTTATGACGAGTTACCAACTATCGTCAATCCAGAAGAAGGATTTATTTCTACAGCCAATAATAAGGTGGTAGGGGATGATTACCCTTATCATATCAGTCATAATTGGGCGCAACCATATAGACAAATGCGCATTGAAGAAGTATTAAGTGAAAATAATCAATTAACTGCAGAAAATATGATGGATCTACAAATGGATGAAAAGAACCTTCAGGCAGAAGAATTTGTGCCCTTGATGGTTAAGCAATTAGCGAACGAAAAAGATGAGAACATCCAATCGGCCCTTGACATCTTATCGAAATGGGACTATCAAGATCATCAAAATCTTGCTGCTCCTTATATTTTTAATCGCTGGATGGTTGAAATAGGAGAAGCATTATTTGAAGAGCAGATTCCAAAAGAAACGTTAGAATTATTTGGTGGTAAAAGATCGGCGGTTGATCAGCTCCTACGTAATGCGTTTGCAGGTAACCCAGGGCCATGGGTGAAGAATAAAGGGGGCATTAATGAATTATTAGTTGCATCGTTAACGGAAACACTTTCACAAATACAGGAAGATGAAGGCGACGATATGGCAAATTGGAAATGGGGAGATTATCACCAAGTTTCCTTTACACACCCGCTATCTAGCGTAGCTCCTTTAAATTATTTATTTAATTATCAAGGTAGTATGTCAACAGGAGGCAGTGCTGTCACTGTTAAGGCAGCTGCATTTAAAAATGATGGGACGGTGAATCACGGAGCATCATGGCGATTTGTTATGGATATGAACAACCCAATGCAGGCTTATCATATCGTCGGACCAGGTCAATCAGGGCATGTAGCGAGCGACTGGTATCAAAATCAAATGGCGGATTGGGTAGAGGGAGATTATCATAAAACTACTTTAGGGGAGCCTGAAGGGAAGCGTTTTATCTTAACACCAGAAGAGTGATTAACTATGCATTATTAAGTTTGAGAGAAGTAGTAGATTAATAAGTATGGATTAGAGACAGGTAAATGAGAAGAAAAATAGCCAGCTAAAATAACTTTTTAGCTGGCTTAAGTATGTAATGATTACAAAAGAAAGCTCGCTATCCACGAAATCAAAGGTATGGTTAAAATAGAAATTAACGTGCTATATACCGTTACCATAATGGCTTCGTTTTCTTCTTGTGTGTAGCGGGAAAATAATACTGAAGCCAGCATGAAGGTGGGCATACTTGTTAAAATAACTAATAAGAATGTTATATCTGTTTGTATTGACGTAAAACGTAAACAAAGGATTGCGAAAAGTGGTAATATCAACAATTTCATTAATAAAGGAAACCATAAACCTTGAAAGTAAAACCGCCGTCCAACTTGAAAGAAAGTTGGCAGCAGAAAGCCTATATATAGCATGGCTAATGGCGCAGCTAAGCTAGATAGCATTGAAGCCAATTGTTTAAATATAATCGGTGCTTCCCAACCACTGATTACATATAACAACCCCAAACTAATGGCTAGTAATGGTAAGTTTAATAAAGCTTTTAATTGTTTAAATTGGAACTTTTGATTGCTTTGTAATAAGTAGATACCTAATGAAAAAAGAACGACATCTAACCCTGCATCAAATACAGCGGCTAATAATCCACCGAGCGGTCCAAATAATGTAGCACTAAGAGGGATGCCGATGAAACCTGTATTACCTAGAGCTGCGAGTAAAGCCAATTGTTTAGGCTGATTAAGGCGTAGAAGTCGGCCAAGTACTAATGTAAGGAGAATTGCTCCCGCATTAAATACGACGGAAATCCCAAAGACGAGAAAGACTTGCTGGAAAATGACGTCGGTGATCGTAGTATTGAAGACACCATTTAATATAATAAAGGGCACAGCAAGATTTAAAATAATCATCATTAATATATTTTTCATTTCTGCTGTAATTGCTATCTTTAAGGCGATTAGTACTCCGAAAACAATGATTATACCCATTGTTGAAATTGCAAGAATAACAGAGGTGACTTCCATATGACACTCCTTTCTGTATAAATTATACTGAAAATTCTTATATTTTTACAGTTCATAAAAGCAGAAAACTATAAAAATACCATTGGACCATTTATACTTAACGACAATAAGAAAGGTGTGGGTAGCAGGTGGATGCTAAAGTAGCGATAGTAACGTGTGGGTAGCAGGTGGATGCTAAAGTAGCGATAGTAACAGGAGCGAATTCAGGAATGGGCTTAGAAACGACAATTGGCCTTGTAAATAAAAATGTAAAAGTAATCATGCTCTGTAGAAGTAAAATAAGAGGAGAAGAAGCGCTACAAAAAGTGAAAGACATTACAGGAAAAGAAAATGTAGATTTAATGCTCTGTGATCTCGGTTCCCTTAAAAGCATCGATAATTTTGTGACAACCTTTTCTAGTAAATATCATCATTTGGATCTTTTAATCAATAATGCAGGCGTAGTGACAATAAAAAGGCAAGAAACAGTTGATGGATTTGAGATGATGTTAGGGGTAAATCATCTCGGTCATTTCCATTTAACCAACCAATTATTAGAAGCTTTGAAGGCTTCGGCTGCTGCAAGAATTGTCATTGTATCTTCTGGTGCCCATAAATGGGGGAAAATTGATTTTTCAGATCCGTTTTTTAAAAAGAGTTTTAATGTAGCAAAAGGTTATGGAAGATCGAAGCTAGCCAATTTATTATTTATGAAAGGTTTACATGAAAGAGTAGCGCATACAAATGTGACAGTGAATGCACTTCATCCAGGAGCTGTTGCCACAAACATAGGTGTGGATAGAGAAACAGGGTTTGGTGGCAAAGTGGTTAAATTGCTGGTGCCTTTTTTTAAAACGGCAGAGCAAGGAGCAGAAACGGCCATCTATTTAGCAACGAGTGCAGATGTAGAAGGGATATCCGGTGAGTATTTTATTGACAAGAAAAAAGCCCCTGTCTCTAAAAGGGCGAGTGATCCCCAACTAATCGAACACTTTTGGAGGTGGAGCATAGATCAGACGACGCTTTAGCTAATAATATCTAATAGCTAATTAAGATAATTCTATGGAAAGAAAAGATTAAACAAGTGAATAAAAGTTTATTCGAATTGTTTCATGCTTAAATGAAAGGAAATGAGAGTAGAAGAATGACAAGAGTTTATTAAGATAATAGACAAAGGGGATGAGACAAGTCTGAAAAAGTAGATTTCCTGATGGCACATAAACAAAAGTAGAGGAACAAATTTACGTTGATAAAGCATTTAGAAGTAGTAGAAATGAATAAAGGACAATGAAATCAATATAAGAAGATTAAAAGAAAGGATGGAGGCAGAAATGAGTTTTAAAGCATTAGTTGTAGATAAAAATGATAATGATTTTTCTATCCAATTGCGTCAACTTGAGGTAAAGGATCTACCTGCTGGAGAAGTACTCATTAAAGTAAAATACTCCGGAGTAAATTATAAGGACAGTCTAGCTAGTATACCTAATGGAAATATCGTTAGGGAATATCCTATGGTACCGGGTATTGACTTAGCAGGCATCGTTGTTTCATCTCAACATCCTGATTTTTCAGAAGGAGATGAAGTCATCGCTACGAGTTATGAAATTGGAGTATCTAGATACGGAGGTTATAGTGAATATGCGCAAGTACCTGCACAATGGGTACTCCCACTTCCTAAAGGACTTACATTAAAAAAAGCAATGACGATTGGTACAGCTGGATTAACAGCGGCTCTTTCCATATTAAAATTAGAACAGAATGACCTAACTGCAAATAATGGGAAGGTGCTAGTTACAGGGGCTACAGGTGGCGTTGGGAGTTTTGCTGTTGCCTTGTTAGCTAACCGTGGGTATGAAGTTGTCGCAAGCACTGGAAAAAAGAATGAGCGTGATTACTTAGTGAACTTAGGAGCTTCTTCAGTGATTACAAGGGAAGAAGTATATGATGGGAAGTTAAGCGCATTAAGCAAGCAAAAATGGATAGCAGCGATTGATCCTGTCGGTGGAGAGCCATTAGCATCCTTGTTAAGCCAAATACAATATGGGGGTGCTGTAGCGGTCAGTGGTTTAACAGCTGGAACGAATCTACCTACGACTGTTTTTCCATTTATTTTACGTGGTGTTAGTCTCCTTGGGGTTGATTCCGTTTTCTGTCCAATGGAAACGAGGGAAGAAGCCTGGGCACTATTAGCAGAAGAAAGTGATAAACTTCCGTTTGATCAGTTTATTTTTCAAGAAGTTTCATTGAATGAAGTGGAGCATGCCTTGCCGTTGCTTTTAAAAGGAGAAACGAGAGGCAGAGTGCTTGTACATATATAGTCTCCGCTCATAATAACTGATAAAAAGACGGCCTAATTTCCGAAAAGAATGGAGCGAAAGACATGCAGTTGAAAAGTAATCGTCTCGTCATTCGTTCATATATGTATGAAGATTATGAAGCTTGGATAGCGGGATTAAAGAACCGTCTAGTATCGCAATCACGTCATGATGAAGGCCGCCCGCATGATTTATCTGCTTATACCAAAGATAAATTCAAGAAGAAAATCGAGCAATGGAACAAGCAAGAGGATGATTGGCAATTATTTGAGCTGGGTATATTCAGAGAAAATGATGGTGCACATATAGGAAAAATAGAAATGTATCGAACACAGAGGAATGGCAAGGAGTTAGTACTACTTGGATATGCGATTCACAATCAATATTGGCGAAAAGGATATGGAAAAGAAAGTGTAATAACGATTATTCCTTTTATTTTTCAATATTTACAACCTGAAAGAATAGAATTACATATTGATAGTGATAACCTCGCTTCCATTCATTTAGCAGAATCTATTGGTTTTAATTATGAAGAAAAACAGTCTCAATTCTCATTTGATAGTGGAGAATGGAGCGAATTTTTTATCTATTATTTAGAGAAATAAGAAGAGGCTCCGCTTATTAAGGGGAGCCTTTCTAATATTAAGCGTTCAATTTTTCTTTCTCGTAAACAGGTACCCAACCTTCTGGTGTAACAAAGAGGCGAATAGCAACAACTTTTCGATCATCAGCTAAGGTGAAATAGTGACGTGTGTTTACGGGTACAGAAATTAAATCACCTGGATCTAAATGGACTTCAAAAAACGATTCATCTTTTCCTTGGATAATAAAGACCCCATGCCCACTTACGATAAAGCGGACTTCATCATCTGTATGGTGATGCTCTCTTTGAAAGTTAATTAATAATTCATCCAAATTTGGCGTACTGTCTGAAAGTGAAATTACATCTGCAGCTTTGTAGCCGCGGTTTTCAGAAATGGTTTTGATTTCAGTTGAAAATGCATCTAGTATGGCTTGCTTTTCATCATCAGACAAGTCGTATTTTTCGTGTAATGTCACTTCTAATTGTTCGATGTTCCAATTTTCATAGATGACTTCTTGTGCAGTTAAAAATGTAGCTACCTCTTGTTGATCAGTAATCACTTTTTCTTCGTTTTTAAATTTAATAATTGCCATGTAAAACGCCTCCTTTTAATTGAATAAGAGATAATTTATATTGAAATAAAAATTCGCAAGCTTCTAATAATTTTTTTGCTTCGAATCCATTGACTCCCCAAACAGTAATCCCATGGTTATGAATTAAGACTGCCCCTTTCTCTTTACTGACGTAAGCAGAAAAGTGGGCCGCTAATGTAGGAATATCCGCATCATTGCGAATGATCGGGATGGTGAGTATATCATCTTCTCCCCATAATCCAAATGCTTTAATTAACTCTTGATGCTGAAAGGTTACTGCCCCTTCCTGATAGAAAAGCTCAGAAATAACATTATTAGCGACTGTATGCACATGTAGACTTGCGCCTGCAGGTGTTTTCTTATAGATTTCACAATGTAATAAAGTTTCGGCTGAAGGTTTAGCTGACGTGCTTTCTAGAGGCCTTCCTTCTAAGTCTACTAATAAAAAATCATTGGCTGTTCGCTTTCTTTTATCAAGTCCGCTTGAAGTGACTAAAAAGCTGTTTTCATCTACGCGAATGGATAAATTACCACTAGTACCCATAAACCAATCTCTAGCTGCTAATTCATCTTTAATATCAGCTAATGTATCCCACTTTGTTTCATACGTTGTCATGATTTCGCACCAACTAGTTCATCGAGGTATTCAATACAATCATGGAAGGTTTCAAAAGGTGTATAAGAAATACCAGTGTCTTCACATTTTTGAATTAAGAAATCTCTAGCAAGGACGGCATCAGCTATTTTGGCTGCTTCAAAGTCTGTAATCGAATCACCAATAAGAATATTAAAGTGTTCAGGAGATGAGTGTTGTCTAATAATGGTTGGTTTACAACAGCCACAACCTTTGGAAGAACATAATTCGTCACACTGATGTGGATAGTGAATATCTATCGTTTCTAAAGCAAAGCTTGCATGATTGCAAAATACTTTCGTAAACGGCCCATAAGGCTCAAGTACTGGTTCTAAAAAAAAGTCAATCCCACCACTGACAATATAAAGAGGGATATCGTTTTCATGTGTATATCTAACAAAAGCGGAAAATCCTTCACGAATTTCAGCGCTATTTAATACAAAATTGATAATCTCTTCTTTTTTACTTGTTGGTAAAAGAGAAAAGAGGTTTTTTACACCTTCTTGGATAGAAATATTTTGAGCTAAAATATCTTCCTTGATCTGTTTTGCTTCAATAGGACCGAAATGCTCCATAATCTTTACAATGTTATCGTTATTAGTAATTGTTCCATCAAAATCACAAAAAATCATTGGTTTTGTCATCTTTACGACGTACCTCCCCATTTTGCTAATGCTGCTTCCAATTCTTTCGTTTTTGTTGCACGATGAGTATTTTGTTGTATAGCGTGATCAATGGCCTGCCTAAATGCTCTCACGCCCGCAGCTGCTCCTTCAGGATGACCATGAACTCCTCCGCCCGCATTAATAATGCAATCATTGCCAAAGTCTTGATAAAGCAATGGAACTAAACCTGGATGAATGCCTGCTGAAGGTACCGGGAATGCCTGATTCAAGCCATTTTCTTCGGTTAACTGTCTAGCGATGGCTAAAGTTTTTTCTTTTTCCATGGCAACAGAACCATATGGAGAAGGAAATAAAGAAAAATCTGCACCTGCTAGGCGAGTAAGTTTACCGAGTAATAAGTCAGGAGCGACACCATAGAAGTTTGAAGAAATATAGGCTCCACTATAAGCAGGATGTGCCATGATAGGTAACTGCACTTCACTGTTTTCAGCTAATGATTGGAGCATATCTAGTCCGTAAGTGTGGACATTGAATAATAATGCATCCGCCCCTAATTCGGTCGCCTTTTTTGCTTTATCTAGTAAATCAATTGTTCTCCCAGATAAATTGACTGCATATTGTGTTCTTTTTCCAGTCTTTTCATAGACTTCATCTAGTATTTCTTTACCTGCGATAATTCTATCTTCTAAAGAGATGTTGACATCAAAAAGAATTTCATCATCTTTTACAATATCAACGCCTCCCATGGCCTGGTCTCTTAACTGTTCTCTTAAAAAGTGAATATCCCTGCCGATGATGCCTTTAAATATACTCATAAGTAATGGGCGATCTTGTATATTTAGTTTCGATCTTATATTTTTTATACCGAATTTTGGTCCTGAAAAACGGGAAAGATCTTTCTTATCAAATTCCAGGTTTAATAATTTTACTTCACCATCTAGAGATAATTTACCAAAAACGGTTGTTAGGATAGCTGGAATATCAAATGTGAAATTATATGTAGGATAGGCGATACTCATTTCGCACCTTACTTCACCGAAACGATTGGGATGTTCATCGTTATAAAATTCTTGTAGTGCAGTGACTCTGCCTTTATGTTTTAGTAATTGTTTTTGCTCAAGTAATGGTAACGCTGTCCAAGATCCTATCGTTAAGCCTAAAGCGATATCCTCTGCTTTCTTCTCTAATGAACCGGGTCTTGCGTATACTTGATAAGTTGCAATGACATCTCCCATATGAGAACCCTCCCTGATGATTTCGAATGGATATTGACAATAAAAAACCCTCTTCTTAATTAATAAGAAGAGGGTTAGTTCGCAGTTGATAGAACCTTCTCCTTATCTGTCAGCATGATTGCTGCAAGAATTAGCACCGTGTTCATTTAGAATCGGTTGCCGGGCTTCATCGGGCTCGTCCCTCCGCCTGCTCTTGATAAGAAAATTTATGTTTATCGTTTTAAATTTTTGCACAATTGTATTATGTCACCAGGTGTTTTATCTGTCAACAGAGAATTTTTTACGTAATATGACAAAATTCTTTTATGCTTAAAAAGATGAAAAATTTTAAAAAAAGATTGACACTTTTTTATAATCGGTGCTAGTATGTGCTCAAGATATTTCAAAAAAATGAATCTTTTATACTCTTATCAAGAGCAGGTGGAGGGAAATATGGCCCGATGAAACCCAGCAACCGACCGTAATATCGTTGTGAAACGAGGCGCAGCTAGAGATGTCTGCGCCCAATGTAAGGCACGGTGCTAATTCCATTCAGAATTTATTCTGGAAAGATGAGAGGCAAAATCGTAATGACGAATGCCTCTTTCTGTACTGGAAAGGGGCATTTTTGTTTCTGTAGTGACAAAGCAGGTCCGACTACATCTCTTTATGTAGTCACCCCTGTTTTGTGCAGCAGAGTACTAATGAAATAAGGGGGAAGAGAGATGGCTGTTTTAGAGAATATAGGGTATCGCGCTTTAACAGAGGAATCTGCATGTGAATACGTAAAGAGTTTAAATCTGTTCTTACCGGATGAAAAAATGACGGTGGAAGAGATTGGTGATGGTAATTTGAATTATGTTTTCCGTATTGCTTCTAATCGTAAAAGTGTAATTATTAAGCAAGCACTCCCCTATGCAAAAGTAGTGGGAGAAAGCTGGCCGCTAACACTTAAACGAGCAAAACTGGAGGCAGAAGTGCTTAAGAAGCATGGTGAAGCAGTTCCTCACCTTGTCCCAGCAGTACTAGCAACAGATGAAGAACTTGCATTAACTGTAATGGAGGACCTTTCGCATTTGACAATTGTAAGAGAGGGATTGATTCAAGGGAATCATTATCCGAAGTTATCAGCTGATATTGGTGAGTACTTAGCAAAGACATTGTTTTTAACTTCAGATTTTGCTCTTCATCCGTTTGAGAAAAAGAAATTGGTTGCTAAATTTTCAAATCCTGAACTATGTAAAATCACTGAGGATTTAGTATTCACCGATCCATTTTTTGATGTGGAAACGAATGATTTTGAAGCTGGGTTGGCTGAAAGTGTTCAGCAATTATGGGCTAATGACAAGTTGAAACTCGAAGTAGCAAAAATAAAATATGCTTTTCTCACTGAAGCAGAGAGCTTACTACATGGTGACCTACATACGGGAAGTATTTTTGCGAGTAAGTACGAGACGAAAGTCATTGATCCTGAGTTCGGCTTTTATGGTCCGATTGGATTTGATGTCGGTCAATATATTGCCCATCTAATTTTCCAAGTACTTGTACGAAACGAAAACGATAGAATGGTTATTCGCCAACAGATTGAAGAGGTATGGGATGTGTTTTCTTATCATTTTTCAGAAGCTTGGCAAAATTCTGTTGTTCATCCTTTTACTAAAGTACCAGGCGCGCTAGAATCTTTTCTAGCTAAAGTATTTAAAGATGCAATCGGAGTAGTGGGATGTGAATTAATACGAAGAACAATCGGACTGTCGCATGTGAAGGATCTTGATGGGATAGAAGATAGTTCAATTAGATTAGATGTGAAGCAGGCAACAATACAATTAGGCTCATCCTTGATAATTAATCGCGAAAACATAGTAACAATCTCGCAACTTCTTAAGGAACTTGAGGTGTATACACCATGAGTATACCAACACCCATTGAATGGCAAGAAGGTAGATTGAAAATTCTAGATCAAACGTTATTACCGCATCAAACAAGTTGGATAGAACTCGAAACCATTGAAGATGTCTTTGAGGCGATTATTCAGTTGAAAGTGCGAGGAGCGCCAGCTATTGGAATCACTGCTGCTTATGGTTTAGCGATTGCTGCAAAAAAATACGAAGGTGTCGACATCGAAACTTTCCATCTTAGAATTCATGAAGATTATCTTTATCTTGCGGGTTCTAGGCCGACAGCCGTTAATTTGTTCTGGGCTTTGGATCGAATGATGAAAGGAATAGAAACTCTTTATTCAACAGAAGAGGCGATTCTCAGTTTAGAGCAAGAAGCAAAGCGAATCCATCAAGAAGACGAAGAGATTTGTCGGCAAATTGGCGAAAATGCACTCAGTCTCTTGAATGGAAAGAAAAAAGTATTAACGATTTGCAATGCGGGGACGATTGCTACAGGGAAATACGGTACAGCGCTGGCACCGTTTCATTTAGGTAATGAAAGAGGCGTTGACTTTCAAGTATACGCTTGTGAAACGAGACCGGTTCTACAGGGGGCGCGCCTAACGGCATGGGAACTTCAACAGTCCAATGTGGACGTGACGGTCATAACTGATAATATGGCTGCTCATACGATAGCAACAAAGGGGATTGAAGCGATTATAGTCGGGGCCGATCGCATTGCCAGGAATGGAGATACAGCAAATAAAATCGGGACATGGCAACTAGCTATTTTAGCAAACTATTTTCAGATTCCTTTCTATGTAGCTGCACCATTGTCAACATTTGACTTCTCTATTGCATCAGGGGCAGATATTCCGATTGAGGAGAGGTTGGCGGAAGAGGTGACTCATATCGGTCCATACCAGGTTACACCAGAAGGAACGAAAGTATTTAATCCGGCGTTTGATGTGACAACTGCTAATTTAATTACTGCAATCATTACAGAAAAAGGCATTTTTGCAGCAGATCAAAGCAAACTGGCACTATTGAATAAAACAGAAGAGGGAGTTAAGGTATGAAGAACAATCGAATAGGATTAGCGTTTTTTATTATTTTTATTTTAATTTTGGCAGGCTGTCAGCCAAAAGGAAGCAGCTCAAATAGTGAAGCAACTGCATCAACTAAAGAACATCCCTTGGCTAATAAAAAAATCGCACTGATTATGCAAATTAATTTAGGGACATTTTCCGCCCAATATATTGAAGGGGTAAAAGAGCAGGTAGAAAAGTTTGGTGGAACCGTTCAAGTATTTACTTCGGAAGGTGACTTAGCAAAAATGGCTTCTAATTTAGATGCAGCGATTAATCAAAAATTTGATGGGATATTAATCGATCATGGAACGAAGGAAGCGTTAACACAAGGGGTAGAAAAAGCGGTTGCGCAAGATATACCTGTAGTCGTCTTTGATGCTGACATTGCTGTGAAAGATGTCACTGTACTTCAACAAGGCGATGAAGAAATGGCGAAGTTGACATTAACCAAGCTTGCAGAAGATGCAGGAGGGAAAGCGAATATTGTTAAGATTTGGGTAGCTGGATTTGCACCGATGGAAAGAAGACAAATAGCGTATGAACAATTTTTAAAAGAGAATGCAGATATTAAGGAAGTAGCCGCATTTGGTGCTGCGACCGACAATACAGCATTAGATACGCAAGCACAAATGGAAGCAATTTTAAAACAATATCCAAATGAAGGTGAAATTACATCCGTTTGGGCAGCATGGGACGAGTTTGCTAAAGGAGCTGTCAGAGCGCTAGAGCAAGCAGGTAGAGAAGATATTAAAGTCTACGGAATTGATATGAGTGACGAAGATCTGCAACTGATACAAAAAGAAAACAGTTCATGGGAAGCCACAGCTGCCGTTGATCCAAAAGATATTGGTCGTATTCAAGTTCGATATTTATACCAAAAATTAAACGGTGATTCGCCAAACGAAAAAGTTATCCTTGATCCTGTTTTTGTAGAGAAGAGTCAATTACCTGATGAGGCAATTACAACAAATGAACTGCATGAATATATAGATGGTTGGGGAGAAAGTGAACAAGGTTATACGGAAGAACTAAAAGCACTTGAAGACAAGTGAATGAAATGGTTTGTAGCTAGTCAACCGACTTCTAGAGAGTCGGTTGACTAGCTATGAAGGGAGGGCTCCTTTAAATGAGTGAAGTTGTTTTGGAAATGAAAAAAATTAGTAAAAGTTTCGGACAAGTTATGGCACTAAGGGACGGGGAATTAGTGGTTCATAAAGGAGAAATACATGCTTTGCTCGGAGCAAATGGAGCTGGGAAGAGTACATTAATGAAAATTCTTTCTGGAGTATATAGACAAGACCAAGGAGAAATCCTGGTTAACAACGAAAAAGCTCTTTTTCTACACCCTCGTGACGCGAAAGAAAAAGGAATATTTTGCGTTTATCAGGAGGTTGATACAGCCATTGTTCCCCAGCTTACTGTAGCAGAAAATATTATGCTTGATCGCTTTTCACAAGAGAAAGGGTGGTTCTTCTCTCGTAAGGAATTACATCGCCAGGCACAGGAAGCATTAACATTACTAGATGTGAATGATATGGATCTAAACCAAGTAGCTTCTAATCTAAGTCTTGCGAAAAAGCAATTGGTTCTTATCGCTAGGGCGTTAGTGCAAACGACTAAAGTGATTATTTTTGACGAGCCAACTGCGCCGTTATCACATAGAGAGGCAGAAAAATTATTTCATGTCATCAGGCAACTAAGAGGAAAAGGAATTGGTTGTATTTTTATTACACATCGTTTACCTGAAGTATTTGCCATTGCTGATGTGGTGACCGTTATGAGAGATGGGCGTCGAATTTCAACCGTACCAATTGATCAGATAACGCAGGAAATGGTGATTGAACAAATGCTTGGAGAAGTGTGGCATGAGGAAAGTAAGATTATGCACAGTTATAAACGAGGGGAAGAGGTCTTAGCTCTTAAGAATATCAATCTTGGAAAGTTACAAAATATTAGTTTAAATGTATATGAAGGTGAAGTTGTAGGCATTGCGGGTTTGGTAGGTGCTGGTAAAACGGAACTAGCAAAAACGATATTTGGAAACACACCAGCCAAATCAGGAGAAATCATGGTCTCTGGTAAGAAGGTACAATTGAAGCATCCCAAAGCAGCTATTGCTTGTGGTATCACTCATATTCCTGAAGAACGCCGGAAAGAAGGGCTATTCATTAATGAAACGATATCGAAGAATGTAACATTCCCACAGCTAAAAAAGTATGTAAAAGCGGGATTTATGAACAGAAAGGCTGAGAGAAAAGCTACTGAAGAAGTGATTTCAACTTTGCAGGTAAAAACAAAAGATGCAGAGGTCGAAGTGAATCATTTAAGTGGAGGAAATCAGCAGAAGATCGTTATCGGTAAGTGGTTATCAGATGAAGCAAAGGTTTATTTATTTGATGAGCCTACTAAAGGTGTGGATATCGGTGCGAAAAGAGAGATTCTTAAACTAATTCAACAGCTTGCAAAAGAAGGCAAGGCCATTTTGTATTTTAGTAGTGAAATACAAGAATTATTAACTGTTTGTCATAGAGTATTAGTGATGTATGATGGCAAATTCGTAAAAGAGTTTACGCAAGAAAAGGCAACGCAAGAAAAGATTCTGCTATATGCAAGTGGTGGAAAGGAAGTCAATCATGAAGGACAAATTGATCGCATTTCTATTTAAATACGGGGCAATTACGTTACTTATTCTTATTATTTGCTATTTTACAAGTGTGAGCTCATTCTTTTTAACCTATGATAATTTTTCGGATATATTACGTTCCATTTCGATTGTCACTGTGCTGGCGCTCGGTGTCACATTTACATTAGTAGTTGACGGCTTTGATTTATCTGTTGGCTCGACAATGTCACTCGCAACTGTTTTTACTGCTTCACTGATGGTATGGTACGATTTACCGCTATGGTTAGTTCTCCTATTACCGATTATCGTTGGAGTGGCTGTGGGACTATTTAATTCGTTTTTAATTGTTGTAATTGGCATTCCTGATTTATTAGCCACATTGAGCAGTATGTATATCGTAGCGGGATTACATCGGACTTATACAGAAGGATACTCTATCTATAACCATATGCCACTAACATCTGGTGGGACAGCAATTGGTGCGTTTTCTAATGCCTTTCTATGGATTGGTCAAGGGCATTTATTAGGTATTCCCGTACCCGTATGGATCATGATGATTTTAGTGTTAGCTTCCTACTGCTTTTTAAACTATACAAGATGGGGAAGAATCTTCTATATGACAGGAGGGAATGCCGAAGCTGCGACCTTATCTGGTGTAAAAGTGAAGAAAATTAAATGCATGGCTTATGTGATTTCTGGAATTTTTGCTAGCATAGCAGGGATTTTATTTACTGCTAGGGTAGGATCAGGGCAAATCGATGCAGGTGCACCACTACTGATGGAAGCAGTTGCAGCTGTATTTGTTGGCTACTCGGTACTAGGGGCTGGAAAACCCAATGCGCTAGGTACATTCTTTGGTGCAGCAGTCATCGGCGTATTATTAAATGGTTTAACAATTATGAATCTACCTTATTATGCTTTTGACATTATTAAAGGGACCGTACTCGTGTTAGCATTGGCTGTGACTTATATGTATGCGAAAAATAAGTTTTCAACAAATAGCTTATAAAGAAGTAGTGGGTGAGGCAAAACAGATAGAAGCCAAACATAGAGGAGTTCGCGCCGGGGGTGTATTTGTTAGTTTTCATTTTTAACTGGCGTAATTTTTTTGGGGTTTCCTCTCTATATAGATGCAGTTGTTTACTTATCTACTATATGAATAAGCAAACTGGTTTACATAGCTCACCATGCAGATGAGGCAGCCGAAGCATGCATAGCTTTACTCTATCTTTTTTCACTGAAATGCACTCTCCAGCATGGTTCAATAACAAGCACACAGCTGATAAAAAGACCGCTGAACATTTAAGGTTCAGCGGCTATTTAGTTGATTATTTTTCTTTTATGGATGCTTCAATATAATTATTCATTTCTTTTTCAATTAGTTCAGCCAGTGATTCTGCCCCGGTTTTTCCTACATGGACGCCATCACCACCGAAGTATTCCGGATGATTTTCTCCAAGTTCGTGCCAATCGACTAGTGTGACATGGTCTTCACCTTCCGCCTTTTTCAATAAAGCGTCATTTACATCTTCTTCCCATGAACGTGGTACTTTTGTATTTACAAGATAGATATCTGCTTCACTAAATAAATCAATTAGTTGATCTAAATGCTTCTCACGGAAAAAGCCGTTTGTACCTAACATGAAAATGATCGCATTTTCTTTTTGGTTAAAGGAAATGTATTGCTGACTTACATCGACTGCTTGATGAACTTGACGCCCCACCTTCGCATCAATTGTAATAGCAGGAAAGCGTAGCTGTAAACTTGGTGCAACATCAAGCATTAATGAATCACCAATGGCCAGAATTTGGTTATAATGCTCAGCGGCAGGGAGTGGCTCTGCCTGTATTTCTACTTCATCCTCTACTTCTTCCGTACCTTCTGTCTTCTCCTTTGGCGCTTCTTTTGAGGAGTCATTTTTCTCTGGCACATTCGAGGCTTCTTCTTTCGTTTCTTCTTTCGGTTGATCTGTACTGTTTTCTTGGGAAATAACTAATTCCGTTGGTTTCTCTTCCTGCTCTTCTCCTTTGACAACACCGGTCATACCGGCAATAAAGATAATAGCTGCTAATGGAACAAAAGCTGCACCCATTCTATACTTTCCATTTAAACTTTTCCATTTAAGAGGATTTATTTTCTTGAAATTTTTAAAGAATGCTCTAAAACCATATTTTCTAATCGGTTGCTCTAAGAATCGGTAGGATACTTCTGCTATTGCAAAAATAGCGATGAGCTGTAATAGCACTCTCCATAGTTGCGGTGATGCTATTTGGTCGACAGGCGTTGTTAAAATAATAATCGGATAATGCCATAAATAAATACCATATGAGCGTGTGCCAATCCACCTAAGTGGCTTCCATGATAGCCATTTGCTTAATATACTTGATGGGTGACAGACACAAGCAATGACAACCGCTGATAGGAGTGCAATTAGAAACATGCCTCCAATATATAGAAACGGATTATATTCATTAATGGTAAACATACATAGTAACAAAATCACTAGAGCACCGATACTTGTGACATTAAGTGTTTGTTTTAGTTGTGGTGAGAGTTTCTTAGCTGATAGTCTTTTCATTGGCCAAACAAGGGCTAACCAACAGCCAATTAATAATTCAAATGAACGTGTATCAGTCCCATAATAAACTCTGCTCGGATCACCATTGGGGTCATATTGTAATGACATCCATAAACAAGATAATAAAGCGCTTAAAAAGATAATTCTTGAAACGGTTGCTCGATTCTTGAAAATATAAATTAGAACCGTTAGAACAAGTGGCCATAATAGATAGAATTGTTCTTCAATCGCCAGTGACCATAGGTTTTTTATTGGGGATGGCGCAGCGAAACTATCAAAATAGGAAACCTCGTGGAAAATAAACCACCAGTTACTTACATAGAATAGAGAAGCTAGCGCATCACCACGCATAACGGATAACAAGTTTTGATGAAAAAGAACGACCCACACAAAGGTAATAAAAATCATTGCATAAGAAGCGGGTAATAAGCGGCGAGCACGACCAACCCAAAACTTCTTCAAATCTAATTTCATGCTTTTGTTTTGATCCGGTAAAAGAGTGGAAGTAATCAGGTAGCCAGATAGAACAAAGAATAAGCTAACGCCTAAAAACCCGCCTTCTGCCCAATCAAAGCGAAAGTGATAGGCAATCACGGCTAAAACAGCAATCGCTCTCAGTCCGTCGAGCCCGGTAATATAATGTGTGTGTGTCTTTTTTTTCATATGTACGTCCTCCATTTTTGATGCAATTAAACTCTAGCTGCCGGATGGAATCATCATCCGTTTAAAAGTGAACCACTAACTGATTTATGTATTATTTTCTAATAAACTTCATTTATATAAACATATAAAATAGACGATGAATCTATCGTATTTAGTTTCAAAAAGCTTGTAAAAAAATTTGCAGAATAGCGATAAAAAAGCACTACAATTATTCATTTTACTCTTATTATGTAATGATTTGGATAGGTGGAAAGAATGATATATTATAAGGGGGAAAAGTCCTGTTAAATAGGGAAAAATAAGCAGTTAACAGGGCAAAAGAATCTTTGGGTGGTCAATAACCTTATAGAAAAGGTCATTTGAAAAAGTTATTTAAAATGCAAGGCTCCAATTATGGCTTCTTCCCAAAAAGTAAGACCCCTCTTTTAAAATTTAAGAGAGGTCTCAATTATTTTTTATTCAAATCATATTTAATGGATATAACGATCACTCACTAGTAATTCATCGATCATTTCAGTTGGAATTTCAAACTGAACAACGCTCATATAACCAGGTGCCACTTCATATTCATCAAATGAGATGATAAGGTGATTTTCTTCGTTGATAAAGAATGATTGCTCTCGGTTAATAGTTGTAAATGATTCCACATCATCTAGCCAATAAATGAGATTTTCATCATTAGCCATATTCTGCTTCATTTGCTTTTTAACTTCTTCACTTATTACCTCTACATATGCTTCTGAAGTAAATAAACTTGGTAAAGTGAGAACCGTTTGTAACTCTTTATCGATGGTGAGGTAATCTTTTTGTTCATATCCAGATGCTTCGGCTTTAAACGTATGAAGTTCGATGGACAATATCTGATTATTTTCATTTACAATGCTGTAATCACTTTGAATAGCTAGATGACCGCTACTATCCGTATATTCTTGATATAATTGCTTTCCTTTTTCAAGAAAAGCTTGATTTAAATGAGTTTCTAGTTGGTGGTTTTCTAGACCAGAAATTTCTGGTATCTCTACATCAATTGATTTACTTTCTTCATTCTCGTGTATTTGATCAATGGTAATAACCTCAATAATTTGTTTTAAAATAGGTACTTCTGACATTGCTTTTGCCGCCTGAGGGCTAAAGTTTACCGTTGCTGTAAAAATACTCGCAGCAGACACAATACTAGTTGGCCATAACCACCGCTTTTTCGAATGCTTTTGTTGGGTGTGACTAGTTAATGCGCTTTCGATGATATCATCTAATTCTGCTGGTATAGGTATATCATTATATTGTCTACGCCATTCTTTCAGTCGATTACTCATCCATTTCATCTCCTTCTGTCAGTTCAAGCTTTAATAATTTTAAGCCGCGATATAATCGTGTCTTGACTGTATTGACATTTTCATCTATAACAGTGGCAATTTCTTGAATCTTTAAGTCTTCAAAATAGCGCAGTAAAATGACCGTTTTATATTGTAAGGGCAATTGTGCTAATGCATCATGTAAGTCAAAATGCATATAAACATCCTGTTCTCCTCTTTGCAAATAGGTGATTGTGTCATGATCTGATACAGTCATGCGTTTATGCTTTTTTAAGAAGTCGAGCGATGTACGTACGATAATCTTATAAAACCAACTTCTTAATGCATCGACATTTTCTAATTTATTGATTGAGAGCAATCCTTTTTTAATGGATTCACTAACAATATCTAAAGCATCTGCTTGGTTTCTAACATAACTATAAGCAAGCCGGTAGTAATCTTGTTTATGTTCTTCAACCATTTGTACAAACATATTTTGCTTATTCATCTTTCAAGGAGCTCCTTTTAAAAAACTTTGTACAATGGATAGACGATTGATCTCATAGAAAAAGTTTGTGCGGAAATGAACTTTTTATTTATTCATTATGCTAATGTTTGTTTAAGAATAGAATTCGAAGATAAAAGAAAAGGTGGAGAAACTGGAGGAGTGTTTATGGATCAACATTTATTCTTATTTGGTGGAAGTCCGCCTTTTGGAAGAAGTCATGGAAAGCAGTTTGCCAGTCTTTGCAATCAAAGAGACGGACATGTAGCGATATTTTGTTTGAATCGTAAAGGCTGGCAATCTTATATGTCTAAATATCAGCATATTTTAGAAGAAGAAGGTGTAACAGATTTTCGCTATTATTTATTAGAAGAGACTACGTCGATCAACAAAGAAAAAATAACTGGCATGATTATATGTGGCGGTGACACACTTTCCTATCATCACTATATCGTAACTAAAAGGGTAGGGGAGGAAATAAAGCAACTCTTTCAAGAAGGAGTGCCAATCGCAGGCTTTTCTGCCGGTGCTTTAATATGTCCAGCATATTGCATGGTTTCCCCGAGCGATTATAATGGAGAACAACGGATGATTTTAAATGGCTTAGGTATCTTACAAGGTTATATTATCGCTGCTCATTATACAAAATGGAACGAAAAGCAGAACCTAATTGCTGTAATGACTGAAACGAAGACAGAAAAAGGATTGGGCTTGGATGACGAAGCAAGTGTTTATTTGAAAAATGGACAGATTGAATCGTTAGAAGGGAAGAATGTACATATTTTTGAATAATTAGATCGAGAAGGGATGGAGTTCTGAATGGTAATCAAAGAGCTTTCCGTAGATGATGGGAAACAACTTGCACAATTGATGATGGATGTAGAGGCAAGCAGTCCTTATATGTTGATGGAAGCAGGGGAAAGAACATTAACGGTTGAAGGGGCAGAGGCTTTACTTAATAGAGATCATATAACGGTTATTGGTGCCGAAGATGGAGAACAATTGATTGGGTATACACTTGTGATAAGAGAAACGGTGCGAAAGAAAAAACATTGTACGAGTATTGTTGTCGGTATTCATAAAGATTACAGAGGAATGGGAGTTGGAGGGCAATTATTACAGGCGGTACTGGCATGGGCCAATCAGGAAAAGATCATGCGGATTGAATTGACAGTAGTATCAGAAAATGAAGCAGCACTAGCGCTATATAAAAAGATTGGTTTTGAAGTAGAAGGTGTGAAACGAAGGTCGTTATTAATGGACGGAGAATATTATGATGAGTATTATATGGGAAAATTATTTTGAACAATCTGATATCTAATCAAATAAAGATAGCCTATAGAAATCAAACGAATATAAGGTAAGACACGTTAAAGTATGTCACCTATCATTATTAAAATAGAAGATATCCGCAAAAGTGGGATACAACACAAAAGAATGAGCAAGTCCACATAACTCTTGGCGATAGCTAAAAGGTATGTGGACAAGATATCATGCTATGATTCAAATGGGATGATACGAGAGCCGCCGATGCCCATCCTTATCTTTCTAGTTCAGCTTCTGTCACCCATTTATGGTTCGTGACTTTTTCAGTGCCAGTGGTTGGCGTATAGTCAATCATATAAACGGTTGTGTCTTCACTTGAGACGATTTCCACTTCTGCGCCCTTCATACCCTCCATATGATCAGCGGTAGTCACAGTGGTATCTCCCTCTTGTAATGGTGCATTACCTGGCTCTTCTAGCTCTTCATGAATAATCCATTTGTGATTTTTCACAGGCTCTCCACCTGAAGTAGGGGTATAGTTTACAGCATAAGCCGTTGTATTATAAGCACCAACAATCTTTGCCTCCGCACCTTCCATGCCTTCCATATGTCCCGTTTTTATTGTCGCTGTGGAGCCAACAGCGTATGTGGGTTCATCAGCATCTTCTAAGCCTTCCGGGATTTCACCATCACTAGAATGATCCATTCCCTCATGGTCCATTTCTTCATGATTCATTTCCTCATTTCCATTCGGCTCATCATTACCTGGTGATGCATCATTGTCGTTATTACAAGCAGCTAAAAATACCATTGCCAACAAGGCAATCATTCCAACGGTTAGTTGCTTTTTCATATAGGTCATCTCCTTTAATGGTTTGCAATTATTATAGATTGTAAATTTGCAGATTATATGAAGGAATAATTGTCATCTTCATTCTGAACAAAAGAACAAATTATGATACCCATTTATACCCAATTCCCCATACGGTTTGTAAATGCTGATCAATAGGGAAATCAACTTCACGTAGCTTTTCTCTTATATTTCGTATATGTGAATCAACTGTTCGGTCTTCGATATATACCCCGTATCCCCAAATTTTCGTAATGAGATGTTCGCGTGAAAAAACATGATTTTGATGAGTTAAAAAAAGCTCAAGTAACACAAATTCTTTTTGTGTGACAGGGATTTTTTTCTTTTGATAGTAAAAATCATAGGATTCCTTATTTAACTGTAGTTCTTTAAATATAATTTCACTGCCAGTTGCTTTTGTTCTTCTTAAGACAGCTTCGATTCTAGCGATCAGTTCTTCTTCATCAAATGGTTTAGCAATATAATCGTCGGCACCAATGGTTAGCCCCTTAACTACATCTGGTTTACTTCCTTTCGCTGTTAACATAATGATGGGCACATCACTTTGCTGTTTGATCAATTGACATAGTTCCCACCCGTCCATATCAGGCATCATTACATCAATGATGACTAGTTCAATAGCATGATCTTCCATATAGTCCAGCGCACATGCACCGGAAGTTTTTTTTATACAAGAAAACCCGTTTTGTGATAAATACAGGTCTAATAAATCAAGCATCCGCATTTCGTCATCTACTAAAAGTATCTTTCTCATTTAATACTGCTCCTTTTAACATGATCGTAAAAGTTGTCCCGGTTTTTGCGTTGCTTTTGACAGTAATGTCACCATTATGGGCGTTGACTAATTCTTTCACAATCGAAAGACCGAGACCCGAACCTACATTACTTGAATGGTTGCTATATGTCCCACGATAGAAGCGTTTAAAGATATGTGGAAGGTCTTTTTCTTGAATGCCACTTCCGTTATCAACAATGCTTATATATAAATCGTTTGTATTCGTCCATATCTTTAATGTCGTTTCCGTAGCCGTTTGACTATATTTCAATGAATTATCCAATAGGTTATAAAGAATCTGTTCTACTCGAGCTGAATCGATATTTACAATAATATTTTCTTTTGGCATTTCCACATGTAATCTCATGGATTGATGGTGGAAAGCTGGTTCGAATTTATGATGTAAATGGGCTAGAAAGTCGCTTAAATGAATGGGTTGCTTCTTCATTTTAAAGCCGTATTGATCTATTTTTGCTAATTCAAATAAGTCTTCTACTAGTGTATTTATTCTTTTCGCTTCTTCCTGAATGATGGACAAATATTTTTCACGTTCTTCAATTGGAAGCTCCTTTCTTTGAACGATGTCAGCGTATCCTTTTAGGTAAGTGAGCGGTGTTTTTAATTCATGAGAAATATTGGCTAAAAATTGACTGCGCTCTTGCTTTAAATGTTTTAACTCACTGGCAAGTAGATTGATGGTTTTGGCTAGTTTGCCGAGTTCATCATTACCAATATCAGGTAGAGATATGGAGAAATCGCCACTTTTTATTTGGATCGTGGCTTCTTTCATCTTATTAAGCGGTCGGACTAAAGCGATAGAAAGCAATATTATAATCACAATCGTTAGAAAAGCTGTGATTAATCCTGTAATAAAAAAATGATTATTTAAGCGATCAATCAGTGTTTGAATAGAATCAGTGTTTTGAAACATGAAAACGTATCCTTGATTAGGAATAGAGCTTACAGTTACAATATAGGGTTGATTTTCCCAATCATTTTCTACGACACCGTTTTGTAGCTTCATTCCTGATGAAATAATTTTTTTCATATCCAATGAAAGTGAGGAAGCAAGTACACTTCCCTTTAAGTTTGTAACAATCACATCAGTACTGGCTTCTTTTTCCATAAGAGCTACATGCTGAATCGTATCTGCTTCAAAACTAGTTCTTAACGTGTCTTTATGAGCATCTCCTCTAGATTGTAAGGAAAAAAGTTCCTCTTCCACTCTCGACTCAACTAAGGAAGAGTGAAGAAAGAAAAAAAGAAAGAGTTCTAAAGTGAAAATAATCAAGAAAAATAGAAGTCCTAGTTTAACGGATAAATTCTTCATAGCATCACCTATCGCTAATTATAGAGAATACATGTGGAGAATGTGTGCAGAGTGACTTGTCATATCATAGCTTGTTTCGTACATAAGTATAGAGCAGGTCTTAAGGATAGTCACTTTCAGTTGTGAAAGGGTGTGGAATGATGTATCGTGGTAAAAATAAATTCACATCGATTATTATCGTGCTTGCTTTGACGCTAATAATATATTTGATTATTAATGTATTTAAGCATACGGATGTCTATATCGTCTATCGAGCAGGAATGGGGACATTTGTATTCGCTGGGCTTATCATTACTACAATTGTCGTTCTATATATAAAGGGAAGCTCTTTTAGTAAAAGACGATAGGAAGAGAGTGAATTCATTAAAAATAATGGTTTGGGAATATTCTGTTGTCTAATCATTGAGTTTGTTTCCCAACTTAAAAGAGGAAAAATCCGCAAGTATTTAGCATTTAGAATACAAGTAAAGAAATGTACCCAACCAATTATTGATCGTGCGGTTTTTCATTATACGTGTTGTACACGTACATATTTAATCTATTTCAAAGCAAGATTTTGACTTGCAATACTTAGGGGCTTCCAAATTAAGTTGGCAGCCTTTTTTGTGTAGATAGAAGTAAATCGCCCACCAATAGCAAAGGGTCTTAATCTCATGTATGAAAGGTGTGATTCTGGAGACATTATGTGAATACGGTGAAGGGGCTAGGGGGATTGTACATGTTTGGATTACCGATAAAATGTTTGCCTCTTTCAACAATTTTTTATTATCCCTATTTAAATTCAATGAGCCAAAAAGGTTGCTATAGACCCACTCGACTAGTGATTGCTATGATAAATATAGCGATTGAAGGGTGTGTTTTTAGTGGATGAACAAAAATATAAGAATTTAAAAATTGGTGAAAAAGGTGCAAAGTTAAGTATTATTGTTTACATCATACTATCGGTTTTTAAGTTGACCGTTGCCTATATGACAAACTCAGCTGCTCTAAAAGCAGATGGATTAAATAATGTGACAGACATCATTGCGAGTATTGCTGTTCTGGTGGGCTTACGAATTTCACAACGACCTCCAGATAAAGACCATAAATACGGACATTGGAAAAGTGAAGCAATTGCCTCCTTGATTGCTGCTTTTATTATGTTTGCTGTCGGTGCAGAAGTAATTATTGGAGCGTTTTCCTCTTTAGTGAATCAAACTTCCGAAGTGCCTAATGCGATTGCTGGATATGTGGCTTTATTGGCTGCTGCAATTATGTTTGTTGTGTCTATTTACAACCAAAAGTTGGCTAATAGTATTGATAGTAAATCATTGTATGCAGTGGCTATGGATAACCGCTCTGATGCACTAGTTAGTATCGGTGCAGCAATTGGTATATTTGGATCACAACTTGGATTACCTTGGTTAGATACAGTAACAGCTGTAATAGTTGGCTGTTTGATTGTTAAAACAGCATGGGAGATCTTCAGAGACTCAACACATCAACTAACAGACGGCTTTGATGAAGATAAGATTGAGGAATATGAAAATGCCATTCATGCGATTGAAGGCGTGAAAGAAATAAAGGAAATCAAAGGGCGTTTGTATGGAAATAATATCGTTGTCGATGTGATTATTTGTGTAGAAGGAACGATGGATATTAACCTTGCCCATGATCTCGCTACAGTAGTTGAAAAAGAATTAATCGAGAATCATCATGTTTATGATGTTCATGTTCACGTTGAGCCTCATGAAACTTGTGAAGATAGGGCCTAATAGTAAGTAAAGAAGCTCATCTGATTAAATTCAGGTGAGCTTCTTTACTATTGGGAGAACAAAACATTTACAAAAGGGGAAAATCTATTTGACCAAATTGAGTAAGTAAGCGTTAAAATAAATAAGTTAGAAAAAGAAATAGAGGAGAGACTGGATGCGTTCATTTGGAAGACTATTAAATTACATAAAGCCATATTGGTTTTTGGCTTGTTTAGGACCATTTTTAATGTTTATCGAAGTAAGTATGGATTTACTTCAGCCCACAATTATGCAACATATGATTGATGATGCGATCGCTAATAATAACACGGAGCTGACAATTCAGCTTGGTATTTCTATGATTATTGTCGCCATCATCGGATTAATAGGTGGGGTTGGTTGTTCTATTTTTAGCACAAAAGCTGCGGTTCATTTTTCAACAGACATAAGAAAGGATGTATTTAATCGTATTGTGCAATTTTCTAGTAGGGACGTGGATCGTTATGGTTCGGGCAAGCTCATTACGATTGTAAGTAATGATATTAGTGTATTACAGCGCGCGGTATTAATGACGTTAAAAGTTTTTGTAAGGGGGCCGTTATTGTTCATTGGCAGTGTCCTAATCGTCTTTTTTACTGCAAGAGAACTTTTTCCAATTGTTATGATTGCTGTGCCGATTTTATTTATTATTATTATTTATTTCACCAAAAAATCAGCGGCTTTATTTGAAAAAGTGCAAGTAGCAATCGATGGCATCAATACCCGCTTACAAGAAAATTTAGCCGGTATTCGCGTCGTTAAAGCATTCGGAAGAGAAAACTTTGAAATGAAGCGATTTGCCGAAAAAAACAATATGTTAACGAAGGTCAATATTTCTGCAGAACAATTGATTGCTCTTATGATGCCCTTATTGCTTTTTATCGTGAATTTAGGCATTGTGGCTGCTTTATGGCTTGGTGTCATAAAGGTGGATGGAGGAACAATTGAAGTCGGAGCAATCCTTGCTTTTATTAACTATATGACGATTATTATGAATGGCTTGATGTCCAGTAGCCATGTGTTGATGTTAATAACAAGAGCTTTCCCTTCGGCTAATCGAATTCAAGAAGTATTAACGGTTGAAAAAGATATGGTAGACGGTGAACATACCATTGCTCAACAGAAAGAGGAGCATTTATTATTTAAAGATGTTGCTTTTAGTTATAGCAAAAATGGTGAATATGTGCTAAAAAATATAAACTTCACTATTCAACGAGGAAAGACGTTAGGAATTATTGGTCCAACTGGTAGTGGAAAGACAACAATAGCCAAACTCATTCCTCGATTGTATGATGTCGATCATGGTCAAATCCTTTTGAACGGTGTGGATATTAAAAGTTACACGAAGGAAACATTACGGAAACAAATCGGTTTTGTTAGCCAACGTGCGCTATTATTTTCAGGTACTATTGCAGACAATCTAAAAGATGGGAGAACCGATGCATCACTAGAAGAAATGAAGCAAGCGGCAAATGATGCCTGTGCAGTTGAATTTATTGAGAAATTGGATGAAGGTTATGAGTATGAAGTGGCGCAAGGAGGGAAGAATTTTTCCGGTGGGCAAAGGCAAAGACTTTCCATTGCTAGAGCATTTATTAGGGAGCCAGACTTGCTCATTCTTGATGACTCAACCTCAGCCGTTGATGCCCTATCTGAAAAGGAAATTCAACATGCATTAAACCAACGTCATTCGACGAAAGTGATTATTTCATCAAAAATATCCTCAATAAGAGAAGCGGATGAGATCATTGTTCTTCATGAGGGTGAGATTGTCGCTAAAGGTAATCATGAGACGTTGTTAGAAGAAAGTGAAGTATATAAGGAGATTTATCAAACACAAGGGGGAGCCGGCCATGAGTAATCAACCAAAAGAACAAAAAACACTAGATTTTGGCCGAGGTCCTAGCCGTATGAATGGTAAAGGGGCGACACCGAAAAAATTTATAGGGACATTGCTACGTATATGGCAGTATATGAAACAACAAAAGATAAGAATGATACTTGTTGTTTTTATGGTGTTATTATCAACTTTATTTACATTAGCTGGTCCTTATTTAATCGGTGTCATCATTGATGATTTTATTTTAAAAGGTGAAATTACAGGTACCATTGTCATGTCCGCCTTACTAGCATGTATATATATTCTTATATCTATTACTACATGGGCACAAACGCTCATCATGGTAAATGTGTCGTTATTAACAATAAAAAAAATCCGTCAGGAATTATTTGATCAGCTCCAAAGTTTATCGTTGAAATTTTTCGATAAGCGTTCTTATGGCGAATTAATAAGTCGAGTAACAAATGATATCGATAATTTACATGCAGCGCTTAGTCAAAGTGTGATTCAAATCGTTTCATCCGTTTTAACAATTACCGGAGTAGCGATTGCGATGATTGCATTAAATGGTGTGATGGCCATCGTGGCATTCTTGGTGATTCCACTTATGTTTTTAGCAACGAAAGCGATTGTCTCTTATAGTAGTCATTATTTTTCTGCGAGACAGCGAGATCTCGGCGAAGTGAATGGGCAGGTAGAGGAGTCAATCTCTGGATTGGAGATTATTGCATTATATGGCAAAGAGGATGACGTTCTTACTTCTTTTGAGCATAAAAATGAAATGTTAAGAACTTCTTCTATTCGTGCTGAAATATCATCAGGTTTTCTTGGCCCTGTGAATAACTTTATGAATAACTTGGGATTAGCCTTTATTATTTTTACAGGCGCATTACTCGCGATTGTAAATATGGCTTCGATAGGGATGATTGCATCATTTGTGACGTATTCCCGTAATTTTTACCGTCCAATTAATCAGTTGTCTAATTTGATTACCACTTTTCAATCGGCCATAGCTGGTGCAGAACGTGTTTTTGAAATTTTAGATGAAAAAACAGATATAGTTGAAAGTCCGTCAGCTCTAAAGGTATCGGCATTGGTAGGAAATGTTGAATTTAGGAATGTTTCTTTTGCTTATGAGCAGAGAGAGGTTTTATCATCGCTTAGTTTTAGTGTGAAAGCTGGAGAGACTATTGCCATCGTTGGTCCAACTGGTTCAGGTAAAACAACCATCATTCAATTACTCGCTCGTTTTTATGATGTTACAAAAGGGGCAATCTATATTGATGGTGAAGACATAAGAGACTATGAAATACGTCTACTTCGTAAAAATATCGGAATCGTTTTACAAGATTCTTATTTATTTTCTGGAACGGTTATGGAGAATATTCGTTATGGGAAGCTTAAAGCAAAAGATACAGATGTAATAGAGGCAGCCAAGCTTGCGTCAGCTCATGCCTTTATAAAGCATCTCCCGAAAGGATATGATACGTTTATCGAAAGTGGCGGCAGCAATTTAAGTCAAGGACAAAAACAGCTTCTTTCTATCGCAAGAGCAATGCTTGCGAATCCCAATATTCTAATATTAGATGAAGCCACATCCAGTATTGATACACAAACTGAAATTCAAATTCAAAAGGGATTGGCACAATTAACAAAAGGGAAAACGACATTTGTCATTGCCCATCGCCTCAAAACAATTGAGCAAGCCAATCATATTATGGTCATAAAGGATGGAGAAATTGTTGAACAAGGCAGTCATCAGCGGTTATATAATAAGCAAGGGGTTTATGCAGATATGTATAAACAGCAGTTTTTAAATTAACAAAAGTTAAGGCAGAAAGCAACTCGAAGTGAGTTTTGAAGGGATGAAACGGATTAGCATTCACATTGAAATTAAAATAGGAGATGATTGTGCGAGGGCTTGAGCTTGCCCTGCACAATCATCAACAGATTAGTGTTTTTTGTGTATGTTATTGTAAATGGTGTTTTTTAATCCTATATTGCAAATTCTGTCTGCTCATACCAAGTTCCTTTGCTGTCTTGGTAATATGGTGCTGATTTCTTATAAGAGCTTGTTGAATAAATTCGCGCTCGGCTTTTGTTAAATAGTCATTTAAAGTTTGCCCAATGTGCTCAAACTTATGGCTGTCGGTTGAGTGTTCGAATACTTTCTCTTTTCTCAAGAATGGTTGGGATTGTAATCGATGACGATAATGAAAAGGTAAGTGATGATAGGTAATCGTTTGTTCGTATTCGATTAAGTTCATTGCGCCTTCAATAAGATGTTCTAGCTCTCTGACATTACCTGGCCATTCATAATGAAAAAGGTTTGATAAAAGGAGAGGATCAATATCTTTTACTCCCATTGCAAACTTTTCATTATATTTATGAATGAAATGGTAGGCAAGTTCCTCTATGTCTTCTCTACGCTCTTTTAACGGAGGGATAGCTAAAGAAACGACACCTAACCGATAATATAAATCTTTTCTTAAATGTCCATGTGTAATTGCATCAATCGGATCCTCATTAATTGTAGCAATAATACGGACATTAAATGACCGGTCTCTCGTATCCCCTACTCGTCTTACTTTTTTCTCTTGTAGAACTCTCAATAATTTTGCTTGTAAGTGTATATTTAAAGAATTAATTTCATCCAGTAGAAGTGTACCACCTTCTGCTTCTTCAAATAATCCCGGTCTTTCGATTGCACCGGTGAATGCCCCTTTTTTCGTACCAAAAAGCAAACCTTCAATTAAGTTGTCCGGGATGGCAGCACAGTTTTGCGAAATAAATGGTTTATGTGCCCGCTCACTTGCGTTGTGAATGCTTTGAGCAAATAGTTCTTTTCCTGTACCTGTGTCCCCGATAATTAAAATAGAAGAATCCGTTCGCGTCGCTCTTTTACTTGCCTCGATCACATCAGTTATGGCAGGACTATGACCAATGATACTTTGAAAAGTAAAGCGGGTTTCTTCTCTTTGTTGTCTATTCTCCCTGATTAACTTTTCTAATTTTGTAATATCGCGGGCAATCTCCATTGCGCCAATACGCTCGTTTTCATAGAAAATGGGGAGAGTATGATTAACCGTAGTAATTTCTAGTCCTTGATTATTGTAATAACTTTGCTTTGCGTTCTCGATTTTAATGCCTTTTTCAACCGCTTCAAGTAACCGACTTTCTTCATTATGTTCAAATGAAAAGACATCATATAAGTTTTTATAGAGTACCTCGGATTTAGCCATCCCTTCAATTTCAGCCATTTTTCGGTTATAAATAACCGTATTTCCGCCTTCATCAACGACATGGACACCAGCGTCAATTTCATCTAAGACTTTGTCATAATAGTAATTCATTCGTTTTAGAAAATTGTTCATGAATGTCCCCCCTGTAATTCCTTATTATACACATGCGCAAAAAAAATTTGCGGGAGGGGTGAAAAAAATTTTTGCATAACGAAAATTTTTTTTGCGTTTAATAAGAGAAATATATTATTTATTCGCATTTTTAGTAATTGGCACGTTATTTGCAATAATAATGGGGAACGTTAAAAATAGAATAAGAGAATCAAAATATAGAGTAGGAGGAATTTCGAATGGTACAGCCATATAAACATGAACCATTTACTGATTTTAGCGTAGAAAGTAATCAAGCGGATTATTTAAAAGGACTTGAAACGGTTAAATCCTATTTAGGTCAAGATTATGATTTATTAATTGATGGTGAAAGAATCTCTACAAAAGAGAAAATCGTATCTATCAATCCAGCAAATAAAGAAGAAGTCATTGGTCGTGTGTCAAAAGCAGATCAAGCATTAGCAGAAAAAGCAATGCAATCGGCTGTAAACGCATTCCAATCTTGGCGTAAAGTGAAGCCAGAAACGCGTGCGGATGTTTTGTTTAAAGCCGCTGCAATTATTAGAAGACGTAAACATGAGTTTTCCGCTCTAATGACAAAAGAAGCGGGTAAGCCTTGGAATGAGGCAGATGCTGATACAGCAGAGGCTATCGATTTCTTAGAATATTATGCCCGACAAATGCTAGCGATTAAAGATGGCGTACCTGTCAATAGCCGACCGAATGAATACAATCGTTATGACTATATTCCACTTGGAGTGGGAGTTATTATTTCTCCTTGGAACTTCCCGTTTGCCATCATGGCTGGTACAACAGTTGCTGCGATTGTGGCAGGTAATACGGTGCTTTTAAAGCCAGCTTCAACGACACCAATCGTTGCGGCTAAATTTGTAGAGGTATTAGAAGAAGCTGGATTACCGAAAGGCGTACTTAACTTTGTACCAGGAAGTGGAGCAGAGGTCGGTGACTATTTAGTTGACCATAAGGATACTCGGTTTATTTCATTTACAGGCTCAAGAGATGTTGGTCTTCGAATTAACGAACGTGCATCTAAACTAAATGATGGTCAAATTTGGATTAAACGTGTGATTGCTGAAATGGGAGGGAAAGATACGATTGTTGTTGATAAAGATGCTGATTTAGAGCTTGCTGCACAATCAATCGTCGCTTCTGCTTTCGGATTTTCTGGACAAAAATGCTCAGCCTGTTCTCGTGCAGTCATTGTAGAAGAGGTTTATGATCAAGTACTAGCAAGAGCAGTAGAAATTGCTAAAGAGAAAAAGGCAGGTAATCCTGAAGATCGAAGTAACTATACAGGCCCAGTCATTGATCAATCAGCATTTAATAAGATTATGAGTTATATTGAAATTGGAAAAGAAGAAGGAAAGCTTATGCTTGGTGGTGAAGGCGATGATTCTAAAGGTTATTTCATTCAGCCAACGATATTTGCGGACCTAGACCCACAAGCGCGCATTATGCAAGAAGAGATTTTCGGACCAGTCGTTGGTTTTACAAAGGCAAAAGACTTTAATCATGCAATCGAGATCGCGAACAATACAGAATATGGCTTAACTGGAGCTGTTCTCACGAATAATCGTGAACATATCCAACAAGCAAGAGAAGATTTCCATGTCGGTAATCTCTATTTTAATCGTGGTTGTACGGGTGCCATTGTTGGTTATCAGCCATTTGGTGGTTTTAATATGTCAGGTACAGATTCAAAAGCAGGCGGACCAGATTATATTATGCTTCATATGCAAGCAAAAACTACGTCTGAAATGTATTAAATTCAATCAAGGCAGAAAGGGATGATTATCCCTTTCTAGCGACCTATTAATCAAAACAGGAAGGATGTCGATAAAGATGAAAAATACAGTACAAACAAAACACCTGATCGAACAATCTGAAAAATTTGGTGCGAATAACTATCATCCACTGCCAATTGTTATTAGTGAGGCAGAAGGTGTTTGGGTGAAGGATCCTGAGGGTAACAAATACATGGATATGTTAAGTGCGTATTCAGCAGTTAACCAAGGACATCGCCATCCAAAGATTATTCAAGCGTTGAAAGACCAGGCAGACCGCGTGACATTAACTTCAAGAGCTTTCCATAATGACCAATTGGGTCCTTGGTATGAAATGATTTGTGAGCTGACAGGTATGGAAATGGCTTTGCCAATGAACACAGGTGCAGAAGCGGTGGAAACAGCTGTAAAAGCAGCTCGTCGATGGGCTTATGATGTAAAAGGTGTAGCCGAGAATCAAGCAGAAATCATTGCTTGTATTGGAAACTTCCACGGCAGAACGATGACAGCTGTCTCCCTTTCTTCAGAAGAAGAATACCAAAAAGGTTTTGGTCCGATGCTTCCGGGGATTAAGCTAGTTCCTTATGGAGATATAGCTGCATTAAAAGCTGCTATTACAGAAAATACGGCTGCCTTTTTAATTGAACCGATTCAAGGAGAAGCTGGAATTGTTATTCCACCAGAAGGGTTCTTAAAAGAAGCGCGTGATTTATGTAAAGAGAAGAATGTCCTGTTCATTGCTGATGAGATTCAAGCTGGGCTAGCACGCTCTGGAAAAATGTTTGCTTGTGAATGGGAAGGCGTAAGTCCTGATATGTACATTCTAGGTAAAGCTTTAGGTGGAGGGGTTTTCCCAATTTCTTGTGTTGTTTCAAGCAAGGAAGTTTTAGGTGTCTTCAATCCGGGCTCACATGGTTCAACATTTGGTGGGAACCCAATGGCATGCGCGGTTTCTATGGCTTCCATTGAAGTAATTAAAGAAGAGAAGCTTGTAGAGCGATCTTTAGAGCTAGGTAACTATTTTGTTGATCAATTGAAAGAAATAAACAATCCCATGATTAAAGAAGTCCGTGGACGTGGGTTGTTTATCGGAGTGGAGCTTACTAAACCCGCACGTAAATATTGTGAAGCATTGAAAGAAGAAGGGCTTCTTTGTAAAGAAACACATGATACGGTTATTCGCTTTGCCCCGCCACTTATTATTTCTAAAGAAGACCTTGATTGGGCAATTGAAAAAATAGTAAAAGTTTTAGGATAAGACAGTTTTTAATAAATTATTAGAATAATTCTTCTATATATGATATTATCATAATAATCACTTTAATACTGTAAGAGGAGAAAGATACAATCGATCACATTTATCTTTCTCCTAATCCTTTATTTCATGGAAGTTATCAAACTTTAAAAAAACGTAAACGCTTTCTTTTTTAGATAGATCTTGTTCTCATTTGTTTCTTGGTAAAGAGTATTGCTTAATAAAACATGATAGTAATATAACTTAGTGCAAACAAATTCAGCTAGAGATTTCTCACCAAAGAAGAACTGGCCATACTGTTCATTAGTGAGAAGTCCTTGTACATTCGTACAAGGCTTTTTGTGTATCCAAAGATTAGTCAAAAATGAATTTTTGAAAAATTTTCTAAAGTCTAAAAGGAATGATTTTATGGTCTATAAAGATCAAATTCAAGAATGGTTTAATGAATTTCATAACCATCCAGAACCTAGTTTTAAAGAGTATGAGACAACCAAAAAAATTACGTCTATTTTGAGTGGTTTAAAAGTTGATTATCAAACTTTTGGGGATTTAACAGGTGTAATTGCAGAGGTGGGAAATGGAGAGGAAGTGATTGCTGTAAGAGCCGATATGGATGCACTCTGGCAGCAAGTGGATGGTACATATCGTGCAAATCACTCCTGTGGGCATGATGCGCATATGGCTATTGTTTTAGGTAGTATTCTTTATTTGGATAAGCAAGCTTTAAGTAAGCGAATCCGTTTTATTTTTCAGCCAGCTGAAGAAAAAGGGAATGGATCTCTAGAAATGATTAAGCATGGCGCGATGGAAGGTGTTACACATTTGTTTGGCATCCATCTCAGACCACATGAAGAATTATCTTTAGGACAAGTATCACCATCCATCCATCACGGTGCATGTGTCACATTAGAAGGAAAAATTAGTGGTGAAGATGCCCATGGCGCCAGGCCTCATCAAGGAATAAGCGCAATTGATGTAATTGCTGCGATTTATCAATTATTAAAAAATATCTATTTGTCCCCGTTTGCTGCGTATTCTGTCAAATTAACTAACATTCAAACAGGTGGAGAAAGCTTAAATATCATTCCGGGCCATGCCACCTTTGGTATTGATATAAGAGCGCAAAAAAATGAACAATTAGCAGAACTACAAACAAAAGTGAGTAAAGGGTTAGGCGATATTGCTGCAATGTTTGATGTCGATATTTCATTTGATTGGAAAGATTATACACCAGGTGCAGTCGTCTCTGAACAAGCAGAAGCGAAGGCAATACGGGCAATTACAGAGGTTTTAGGGTCAGAAAGTGTGGCTCCCCCGCTCATTACCCCGGGAAGTGATGACTTTCATTTTTATACAATCAAACATCCAAATGTCCATGCAACAATGATTGGTTTAGGTGCTGACTTAAAGCCTGGATTGCACCACCCGCAAATGAGCTTTAATCATACAGTATTGGACCAGGGTGCTCGAATAGTAGCAGCAACACTAATGAAAGCGTAATTAAAGTGAAAAAATGAATTGGGAGGATTTCTATGAAAAAGGATCAAAAGATGACATTTGGTATGGCGCTAATTCCTTTAGTTGTCATGATAATAACAATGATGATTGCGGTTATTTATTTAGATCAAGGACCTCATATTCCATTAATTATTGGCACAATTGTAGCGGCATTAGTTGCTTGGAAAGCAGGATATAATTGGAAACATATTGAGGAATCGATGTATAAGGGGATTAAACTGGCATTACCGGCTGTCATTATTATTATGTTAGTTGGTTTAGTCATCGGCTCTTGGCTAGGTGGCGGTATTGTCGCGACAATGATTTACTATGGATTGAAAATAATTACACCGTCTTTATTCCTTGTAACGATAACCATTATTTGTATGGTTGTCTCTTTATCAATCGGTAGTTCTTGGTCAACAATGGGTACAATTGGTGTTGCAGGTATGGGAATCGGTTTGAGTATGGGCATTCCTGCACCAATGGTTGCCGGAGCAATTATTTCAGGATCTTATTTTGGAGATAAGATGTCGCCACTTTCTGACACGACAAATTTAGCAGCCGGTTTAACAGGTACGGATTTATTTGATCATATTAAGCATATGTTGTATACAACAATTCCAGGAATTCTCATTGCTTTAGGTGTTTATTGGTTCTTAGGGAAGGATTTTGGTAAAGGTGGAGCAAATCCAGGGGAAATCGAACAAACGATTCTTGTCTTACAAGACACCTTTGTTATTTCCCCATGGTTATTACTTGTGCCACTCATTGTCATTGTGATGGTTGCAAAAAAAGTTCCCGCAGTACCAGCATTAGTCGTTGGTATTCTTTTAGGGGTGCTGTGTCAAATATTTGTACAAGGTGGATCGCTCTCTGAAGCAGTCAATGCCTTACAAGCAGGTTATGTGCTTAATACCGGAAATGAAATGGTAGACGGCCTCTTTAATGGTGGTGGGCTCGATTCGATGATGTTCACCGTCTCCATGACAATTGTAGCGATGACGTTTGGGGGGATACTGGAAAACACCGGTATGCTACAAGCGATTGTCAATCAGATCCTAAAGTTAGCTAAATCTGCGGGGAGTCTTGTGGCAACGACGATTGTATCTGCATTTGCAACAAATGCTACTGCTTCTGAACAATATATTTCAATTGTTGTCCCAGCAAGGATGTTTTCCAAAGCATATCGTGATAAAAATCTCCACTCTAAAAATCTGTCAAGGTCACTTGAAGATGGTGGAACGTTAACGTCAGTATTTATTCCTTGGAATACATGTGGAGTGTTTATTCTTGGCACATTAGGAATAGGTGCATTAGAATATGCACCATATGCGATTTTTAACTT
Source organism: Cytobacillus sp. FSL K6-0265 (assembly GCF_038003465.1). Lineage (NCBI taxonomy): Bacteria > Bacillati > Bacillota > Bacilli > Caryophanales > Bacillaceae > Cytobacillus > Cytobacillus sp. FSL K6-0265. The sequence goes on from NZ_JBBOPE010000001.1 coordinate 1,091,094, forward strand.
TATTGTTCCGATTCTTTCAATTATTTACGCATTCATAGGCTTTACAATTGTTAAAATCTCAGATGAAGAGAAAAGGATGTTGGAGAAAGAAGAGGATGCATCATTAAATGCATAATGATAAAGAAAGCCGAGGAATGACTTCGGCTTTCTTTCCATTAAGAAGGAGAGACTTAAATGAAGATTTCAGCCATTACTATTTATGCCATTCGACTACCTTTAAAGCAGCCATTTGTTATCAGTTATCACACATATAAAGATATGCCATCTATTATCGTAAAAGTGGAAACAGATGAAGGGCTGATAGGCTATGGAGAAGCAGTACCTGATGAGCATGTGACAGGAGAAACATGGGAAGGCACTTATCAAGTAATTAAACATACGCTTGGACCAGCCATATTAGGAATCAATCCAATGGAAATTGAAAAGGTACATGAAATCATGGACAAGCTCATCTATCAAGCACCTGCTGCTAAAGCAGCGATCGATATTGCTTGTTACGACTTAATCGGTAAAAAACTACAAGTGCCCGTGTATCAACTCATCGGTGGACGTTACCATGAGCAATTTCCCATCACACATGTGTTAAGTATTGGTGAGCCAGAAAAGATGGCGACAGAAGCACTGGAACAAGTCTCAAAAGGTTACACATCTTTTAAAATCAAAGTAGGAAGGGATGTGGATGGGGATGTAGCAAGAATTAAGGCAGTTGCTGATAGCGTTAAAGACCAAGCAGTGATACGAGTGGATGTTAACCAAGGTTGGCAAACAGCGGCTGCTACTTTAAAAGGAATAAAGGCATTAGAAACGGTAGATATAGATTGGTTAGAGCAACCGGTAAGGGCAGATGATATTGATGGTATGGCATTTATTAGGTCTCATTCATCCGTTTCCCTTATGATTGATGAAGGATTAAAGGGAGCAAGAGAGTTGAAAGAGATTATTCAGAAAAATGCATGTGATCGGATAAACATTAAGTTGATGAAGTGTGGTGGTATTTTGCCAGCAGTTAAGCTTGCATATCAGGCAGAACTAGCGGGGATTGAGTGCCAGGTCGGATCAATGGTAGAATCATCAATTGCTTCAAGTGCAGGTTTTCATGTGTCTTTTTCTAAAAAGAATATTACTAGTGTAGAATTAACTGGACCACTGAAGTTCTCTAAGGATATCGGTGACTTACATTATGATATTCCTTATATTTCTTTAAAAGACCAACCTGGTTTAGGCGTAAATATTGATGAAGAGATGCTAAAAGAACTGACTGTATTTGAAGATGTATTAAAGGAGAGTTGAAGAGTTTGAATGTAATCATGAGAGACATAACCAAACAAGGCCCATCTTATGATGTTATAAATCTAGAAGAACAGCATATTGAACAAATTCTGCAATTGCAACAAAAGGTTATCCATGCCCTACCTGATAAAAAAGTATTACAGCCATTATCGAAAGAGGAGTTCCTCTATATTTTAAAGGGAAATGGAAAAATGGTTGGTGCTTGGGTCAAAGAGCAATTAATTGCCTTTCGCGCATTACTCATTCCGCCTGAGAATGACCCCGAGCATCTGGGCCTAGATGCTGGTGTAAAGGATTTGTCTACGGTTATCTATCAAGAAATATCTAATGTAGATCCAATGTATAGAGGGAATAAACTACAGCAAAAACTTGCTCAAATTTTAATGGAACAATTGAAAGAAGAAGCACATCATTATAGATATGTTTGTTGTACAGTCGCTCCTTTTAATTACCCTTCCCTTAAGGATAAGTTTGTCCAAGATATGCAAATCATTGGACTTAAGGAGAAATATGGGGGTAGCCTTCGCTATGTTTTTATGAAAGATTTGCAAGCTGCTAAAGTTGCCCAACAAGGAGAAGTGATTGAAATAAAGATGGATGATATCAGCAAACAACAGCAATATTTGCAGTCTGGTTGGCGTGGTGTGAAAATGATCATAGCAGAACAGGGGACAAAGGTGGTTTACGCTCGTTTTTAATATGTGAGATATAATACGAAATAGTTTGACATTTAGAGTGAAGCGATGTATCTTAAATAATAATATTTGAGAGCGTTGAGTTGGAGGAGTAGTTTGACACCCTTATCTATAAGAGAGCTACTTATTTGAGCTGAAAGAGTGGCGATAAGGAGTTAGATGAAAGACACCAATGAGTTCCATCTGAAAGGTATTACTGAGTAGGCATGGACGGTGGCCACCGTTAACGGGCGTATAAGAGATTACATTGTATGATGTAATAATTAGGGTGGTACCGCGAGAACCGAGCCTCGTCCCTTCTGGGATGAAGCTCGGTTTTTTGTGTGATTAGAAAGGGGTGATTCACATGGATAGTGATGATGACGATAACGACGATGCAAACAAAATAATAAGGAGTGTGAATGATGATGGGCAAAATCAATGAAGGAATAAGCCGTGTGAATTGCTCCGCTGTAATGGAATATGTGAAAAGAAAGGTTACACTATGTGGGTGGGTTCATCGTGTTAGACATTTAGGGAAAATTACTTTCTTACAGTTACGGGATCGTAGCGGCATTATTCAATGTGTATTAGAGAATGAATTTGCTGAAATGAAACTTTCATTAGAATCTGTCATTTCTGTACAGGGTCTTGTTGTAAAGACAATGAAAACCGATAGGGGTGTAGAGGTAATTGTAGATAAGCTTCAGTTATTAAACGCTGCTAATGCACCCTTACCAATTGAACTGAATCAAAAAGAATTAGATGTCCACATGGACACATTATTGAATCATCGTGTTTTATCACTACGGAACCATAAAGAGCATCTAATGTTTAATATGAAGTCAGCAATTGTTGACGCCTTTACCTCTTTTTTACGAAATGAGGATTTTATCCAGATATTCACGCCGAAAATTGTAGCAGCAGGGGCTGAAGGAGGGGCGAACCTCTTCTCAATAGACTATTTTAATCAACCTGCTTATTTAGGGCAATCACCACAATTTTATAAGCAAATGATGGTAGCAGCAGGATATGAACGTGTATTTGAAGTGGCTCCTGTTTACCGAGCGGAAGAACATGCGACATCTAGACATTTAAATGAATACATTTCACTTGATTTAGAGATGGGGTTTGTATCTTCGAGCAAAGAGTTGATGGAATTAGAGGAGAATCTTTTACGTTTTATTTTTAACACCATTCGGGACCGCTATCAAAAAGAGTTGCAAGAGGTCGGTGTAACCATTCCTTTAATAGAAAGAATACCCTGTATATCCCTTCATGAAGCAAAGCAAATTTTAGCTCATGAATATCATAAATCGACTAGTGAGTTGGAAGATTTGGATCCGGAGGGAGAACGCTTAATTTGTCAGTATTTTTCTGAAAAGGAAAACAGTGAATTCGTTTTTATCACACATTATCCAAAGACAGTTAGACCAATGTATGCCAAGCCATTAGAAAATCACTCATTATACACAGATTCTTTTGATCTATTGTATAAAGGGATAGAGATTACAACTGGTGGCTTAAGGATTCATGATTATCAAGAATTAATTTCTTCAATAGAAGAAAATCACTTAAAAGTTGCAGATTTTGAAAGTTATACGAATGTTTTTAAATACGGTATGCCTCCACATGGGGGTCTTGCAATAGGCTTAGAGCGATTGACAGCTAAAATAATGAATCGGCCTAATGTCCGCTTTGCATCGGCATTCCCACGAGATCGACATCGATTAACCCCATAAGTCATGCACGAACAAATGCTAATGATATAAGTATTTGTTCGTGCTTCTTTATGGAAGGCAAGCTATGATAAGGCAGAAAGGATATTAATCGCTTTCTACCGTCGTATCAGCCATCTCCACTAAATGTTGTGCGTTGCGACTAATTTCTTGAATCGTCGCTGAAAACTCCTGAATGGAGGCTGCTTGGGTATCTGTTAATTGATGAATTTGTGAGAAAGATTGATTAAGCTCAGTGAGTAACCCCGCGATACTTTTCGTAATTTGATCGATTTGCGAAACATGGTCTTTACTATTACTTGCAAGTTTACGAATTTCTTCTGCTACTACAGAGAATCCTCTTCCAGCGTCCCCAGCTCGTGCTGCCTCAATCGCTGCATTTAAACCTAAAAGGTTACTTTGATCAGAAATACTCTTTACTGCAGTGGATATTTTTCCGATTTCATCTGCACTATGGCTTACAGTCCCCATTTGTGAAGACATGTCAGTCACTTTATCTGCAAGGATCGTCACTGATTTGCTTATCTCTTCAATGGCTGCAGCTGTTTGTTCTGATACTGCTGAAAGACTTTCTGCTACATCGAACAACTGATTGGACTTTTCTAAACTAATTCCAATACCTACTCCACCGATTACTTCACCCTTCTCATTATGAAGGGGGATGGCTTTTGCAATAAGGGGAAAACCGAATAATTCTTTTGGTACCATCGATGTTTTCGTGCAATTTGTACGTATGGATTCTGTAATAATATCACCGTCTATTAGAGGGTCCCCGGGAGAGACATTTAATGAAAATGTCTTTCCTGGATAATTAATGATTAATTTCTCTGTATCATATATACCAATAGTAATATCATCTTGAATTAATGTATTTAAGTAAGGCGCTACTTTTAGAAAAGCGTCCATTATGTTTATTGATTGCTGTTCTGTTTCAATCATCTTTTTATCTCCCTAATTATTAATATGGCAACTGCCGTTGACTATAATTAACAGAAATCCACTTCATTGTAGTAAACTCATCTAAGCTCCATTCCCCATTTAAACGACCAAGGCCGGATTGCTTTTCACCACCAAAAGCAACAATAGGTTCATCGTTAATCGTGACATCATTTACATGAATCATACCTGTGTGAATTCTTTTTGCCATTTCAACACCGCGTTCTACATTGGCAGTATGAAGCGCCCCGCTTAATCCGAGTTGTGTATGATTAGCGATAGCAACAGCATCTTCTTCCGTATCAAAAGTCATAATACATACAACAGGACCAAAGAGTTCTTTTTGTGCTACTGTCATTTCAGGTGTCACATTTGTTAAAATCGTTGGTGCAACTAAATTTCCGCTAATTTCTCCTAATAGGATAGGTTCTGCCCCTTCTTGAATGCCCGTATGAATTAAATCTTCTAATGTTGCTGCTTGTCGTTTGTTAATAACAGGACCGATCACGGTTTCAGGGTCGCTAGGATCACCGACTTTAAGTGCTGCTACCTTTTCTTTAAACTTGTTCATAAACGTTGGGTAAATTGATTTTTGAACGAGAATCCGATTCGCAGACATGCAAATCTGTCCTTGGTGTGTAAAACGGCTAAATGTTGCTGCGTTCACGGCATAATCAATATCTGCATCTTCCATAACGATAAAAGCACTATTACCACCTAACTCTAGTAAAGGCTTTTTAAAGTTTTTCACTGCTACTTGGCCGATGTAGCTACCTACTGTAGTAGATCCGGTAAAAGAAATGATTCTTGGAATAGGGTGTTCTACAAAGCCATCGCCTATTTCCTTAATATCACATAATACAACATTTAGTAATCCTTTAGGTACACCGGCTTCTTCAAATATCTTTCCTATTAATGTACCACCAGTTACCATTGAATCTTCATGAGGTTTGAGGACTACTCCACATCCCGCGCCAAGTGCAGGAGCAACTGATTTCATAGAAAGGAAGAAAGGGAAGTTAAATGGACTAATGACGCCAACCACACCAGCTGGAACTCGATATAATCTATTTTCTTTATGGTCTTCTGTAGACGGCAGAATTTTACCTTCCATACGTAGTGGATAAGTGGCTGCCTCTTTAATCATATTTTTTACAAGGCCAATTTCAAATGCCGCTTTTAATCGAGTACCTCCAAGTTCAGCAATAATTAACTGGACAATCTCTTCTTCATGTAAGTCGATAATGGCTACCGCTTTTTCTAATATGTCTCGTTTTTTATAAGGGTTGACACGATCCCACTCTAGCTTAGCCTTAGCACTCGCCTGATAGGCTTCATCAATATCTTCTAATGTAGCACCATTTACTTCTGCAAGGATGTCTTCATTAAATGGATTAATATTTTGTAAGAGAGTTTGGCTTTTTCCTTGACGCCATTCTCCATTTATAAACTGCTTATTTAATACTGATAATTGAAAACTCATGGAAAAACCTCCTTAGAATATATGAATCTAAGTTGTTTATCGACCATAGGAGTCGAATATGATAGTTAGTAAATGTAAAATATATAGGTAATTATATCTAATATTGTTCATGTTTCGTTGAATTGTCACAAACGATAGTTTTGTAAATATCGCATGAAATCAATTTGTTGGTTGGTTTCTGTTCTCATCCAAGCGTATGTATGCGTTTGGGGTAATGAAATTTTTGATTGAGGGACTTCTAATAACCATCCTTCCATTAATTCTCTTCTTACAGTGGACAGCGGTAAATAGGAAACTCCCAATCCTTCAATAATGAACCGTTTAGAAATATGAATTTGCGATACTTTCATTGTTTTGATAAAGGAATACTGATAGTGGAGATCATTTTTTAGCTTTGACCAGTATATAGGGTGATTGTCGGTAATTAAAAGATTATGATTTAAAATCTCTTCCTCATCTAATGGTGGTGCACTTTCAGCATCTTTTCCATCATGCGCAATAATTAATTTAACATCTTCAGAGTATAGTATTTGAAATTGCACCTCTCTTGAAATAGGGAGATTACAGCTCAAGCCGATATCAATATCCTCTTCGAAGAGTGCTTTTTCCATTTCCTCGGGTTCTAGTACAGAAACAGCTACTTCAACAAATGGATGTTTACGCATATAATTTTTTAAGGCAAAAGGTAGAATCGTATCAGCGATAATCGGAGAAATTCCTATGCTTAGTGAGGCAGTATATCCTTGAGTATAATGACTAAGTTCTTTTTTACCCTCTTCAAAACTTGATAAAATTTGTTTAGCATACGGAAGAAATTGTTTCCCGGCTTTTGTTAAGCGCATGGATCGTCCCTCTTTCTTGAAAAGAGTGGTTTCTAATGCTTTTTCTAGATGACGTATATGGACAGTAACTGACGGTTGCGAAATATAAAGAGCTTCTGCCGTTTGTCTAAAGTTTAAATAGTTTGCTGCTGTAATAAAGGTTTTTAACCATTGGAAATCCAATTTTCTCCCCGTCCTTTCAATTAATATTTTTAAATAAATTGATAAAAAATATTTAATTTTCTTAATTATATAGCACGCGTATACTAAAAAAAAGAAGAGAGGAGAATGAACATGATCAGTAAAGGCTTAAAGGGTATCGTTGCGGTTGAAACAAAAGTGGCTCTTGTAGATGGAGAAAAAGGCAGATTAACTTATCGAGGGTATGATGTTAGAAAATTGACAAAAACATTAACATTTGAAGAAGTAGCCTACCTACTATGGTATGGTGAATTGTCGAAGGGTAGGGAAGTGGAGGAGTTCATTCAAAAGATAAAAGATCATAGAGCTATAAGCCCTTTGCAATGGGAAGTGCTGCAGGCATTACCTAGAGATATGAGTTTAATGGATGTTATCCGAACACTTATTTCATTAGAAGGTGATCAAGCTTACAGCTTTCCCCCTACTGTGGAACAAGCAATCAAGCTAACAGCGGTGGTTCCTACGATTATTGCTTACCGTACGAGACTATTAGACAACAAAGAAGTGGTCCATCCAGAACTGCAGTTGTCACATGTTGAAAACTATTTATACATGCTTACTGGAAAAAAACCGTTAATGGCTCATGTTCAAGCATTAGAGACGTATATGATTTTAACGATGGAACACGGTATGAACGCATCAACATTTGCCGCTCGTGTGACCGCTTCGACTGAATCAGATATCGTTTCTAGTATTGTCACAGCAATTGGTACAATGAAAGGTCCATTACATGGTGGTGCACCTACAGGGGTTATCGCATTATTAGAAGAATTGAAGGTTAGTAACGATAGAGAGAAAACGATTAAACATAAAATACGAAGTGGTGAAAAATTAATGGGGTTTGGTCATCGCGTATATAAAACGGTTGATCCGAGAGCCGAGGCATTAAAAGAAAAGTTACTAGCGATGCAAGTAGAGGATTCTTGGCTTCATTTTGCGATTGAAGTCGAAAAGGAAGTGGTTACAATACTTGCGGAGTTAAAACCTGATAGAAAACTATATACCAATGTTGAATTTTACGCAACGGCAATTATGAGAGCGCTCTCAATGGATCCTACTCTTTTTACGCCCACCTTCACTGCTGCTAGAATGGTAGGCTGGACTGCACATATTCTTGAACAAGCTGAAGATAATGTCATTTTCAGACCACAATCGACGTATGTCGGATCGGAAAAATAATCTCTGTATGTAAATGACAAAATGGTTGCCCAAACAAATGGGCAATTATTTTGTTTATAGTGTAATTTTACACCAAAGCAGATGTTATTACCTATATATTTATAATTTGAAATAAAATATATGAAGCGTATGTGGGAGGGCGGTTATGAAGTATATTTACTCTTTTAGTATGTTTGTCTTGTTTTTGTTGATGTGTGTTTATTTAGTTGCTACATTGGCGATGAGTTGTATATGAATCATCTTATTTTTCCACCTGCACCAGATGGAACACCTACTGTGGTGGATCAAGCGTTGTATGCCTATAAAGTTTCAGGCTATCCATATTATGCCGTTCTCTGCTTTTTAGGAATGGTTGTACTTAATATATTTTATAGAAAAAAGGGGAAAAGTAAGTAGTTTCGATTTATTCAAAATACTTCTCAATAAAAGCTGCTTCTTCTTCTGGGGATAAGATTCCAGTTGCCTTACCAATTGTGCCATTTTGCAATGACCAGAAATAATTGTGATCATTATCTACATTAGAGAAATCCCCTTTGCTCCATTTATCTAATATAGCTAAAAGCTCTTCTTCATGTTCAAATTGATTGTTTTCGATCGTCTTTCGCACTTCTTCAATTGCTTGTTCTGTCATTCGCACGGAACCCCATTTTTCACTTGCCTTGACTTTTTGGTGCGTCATTTTATGCATCACATCAATTACTTTACTTTGAGTCGATTCTGGACTTAATCCAGTATTTTCCGTATAGGCAGCCGTATCCACATCTAAACTAGCTTCTTTTGATGTTTTATTTGAAGTATCATCCCGATGATTAAATGCAGAAAGAGAATCATCACTTAAATAACTTGCTGTAAACCATCCTCCACTAATAATCACAAAGCCACTTATTATAATTATGAGCCATTTTTTCATATGAATTTGAATCACCTTTCTTAGAGTATCAATTTAATACAGATTATTGCGAATATTTTACCATAATTTAAAATCATTTGTATATTTATCGTATTATACGATATAATCTTATTATAAGATAAAAAAGAATGAGGTTGATGATTTGAAAGCAACTGAAATAAATAAATACTGGACAGACATCTATTTTTACTTGCGTTATCAAAATCAAAATGAGGATAAGATATCCCATCAAGGTGTAAGGATTTTGCAGCTTTTAGATAAATGTGAACATATTGGAATAAAAGAAGTAGCGAGAAATCTTGACGTCTCACACAATACTGCCTCTGAGCATGTGAAGAGGTTAATTAACAAGTCATGGATACATAAAGAAAGGTCAACAGTAGATGAGAGAATGGTTATATTAAGGTTAACTGAACAGGGGAGACAAGTGCTAAAAAGAAATGCAAATCTTGACGAGGGAAAATTAGAGCATATTTTAGCTAGTTTGACGACCGAGGAGCAACAATTGATTGATACAGCCTTACACTTATTAAGTGAGCGAGCGAAAAATGCAACTAATAGTTAAAATACTATTTTCAGCAATCATCATTGGCGTTGTCACAGAAATGGCTAAACGTTTCCCAACATATGGCGGTATCATTGCTGCATTGCCGCTTGTTAGTTTATTAAGCCTAATGTGGCTCTGGATAGAAAAGAATGATACAGAAGTGATGAGTGAATTTACACTTGGTGTTCTTTTAGGGTTACCAAGTACGATTGTGCTTTTGGCTATTATCTTTTTTTCGCTAAAGTCTGCTTTTTCTTTTTCTGTTTCTATTCTTTTTGGTGTGTTTGGTTGGGCTGTTTTTCTCGGAGTGCAATTTGTCTTACTTAACCTATGGAAAAACATTAATTAATCATCGAGCTTTTTTCTCTTAGCGGTTTGCGTTATAATAATCAATGGATATTTAGTGCATCTAAAAGAATGACGATTAGATAAAAGTTGAAAGAGAGTGGGACATATGGGCCGTAAATGGAATAATATTAAAGATAAGAAAGCGGCAAAGGACGCCAATAATAGCCGTATTTATACGAAATTTGCCCTTGAAATCTATGTTGTTGCAAGACAAGGGGAACCTGATCCAGAATCGAATCAGGCATTAAAACAAGTATTGGAACGTGCAAAAACATATAATGTGCCGAGAAATATTATTGACCGCGCGATTGATAAAGCGAAGGGTGGCGGGGAAGAAAAGTATGATGAACTTCGCTATGAAGGATTTGGTCCTGGAGGTAGTATGATTATTGTTGATGCCCTTACCAATAATGTCAATCGCACAGCATCAAATGTACGCGCTGCATTTGGTAAGAACGGTGGAAATATGGGCGTAAGTGGCTCGGTTTCTTATATGTTTGATGCAACAGCTGTCTTTGGATTAGAAGGGAAAACAGCGGATGAAGTATTAGAAATATTAATGGAAGCGGATATTGATGTGCGTGATCTTCTTGAAGAAGAAGAATCTGTGATTGTTTATGCAGAACCTGACCAATTCCATGCTGTGCAAGAGGCGTTAAAAGGTGCTGGCATTGAAGAGTTTACGGTTGCAGAACAAACAATGTTACCACAAACAGAAGTGAACTTAGAGGGAGAACAACTTGCACAATTTGACAAATTAATTGATGCCCTAGAAGATTTAGATGACGTACAACGTGTTTACCATAATGTAGACATGAGTGAATAATATAAATGATGGATGCGTTTTTTAAATTCGCATCCATTTTATTCTATTTAAGGAGGTGGTCACAATATGCAAATCACCTTTTTGCTAAATAATGAATCAGCTCACGCAAAGCCTATAGAGAAGGCGATACTTTGTGTGAGGTAGAATAAAAGCAATCGCCATGTATCTTCACTAGGCTTTGCGTCCTTATTTTATAGAATCAATAAGGAGCGAGCGGAAGATGAGATATCAAAAAGCAAAGAATGTGTTGCCACCTGAATTATTAAAAGAGATACAAAAATATATTCAAGGTGAATCGATTTATATCCCTAAACCTCTTCATAAAAAGGCTGGTTGGGGAATGAAATCAGGAGCGAGACACAAACTTAGTCAAAGAAATGAAGAGATTAGAGCTTCCTATAGTATGGGAAAAACAATAGATGAGCTCAGTGAAGAATATTTTTTAGCTCACGAGACAATCAGGAAAATTATTTATACAAAATGAGTGATGGATGCCGAGTTTAATTTTATTTAAAATCGGCATTTTTTTATGTGTACATATAGGTTAAATTATAAAGGAAGAAATTAAGGCAGGAGTGAAAATAATGATAGCCTTTATGACAAACGAACAGTATAATGTTGTGAAAAAACAAGTGAATAAAATAATAAACGCCAAGGCCTCTGTCAATGATCCAGCAATATTAAAAACAGTAAAAACATTGGCATGGGAAGAAGTTCAGCAATCATTGTCTGATATGACTGAGGAGCAGGCTTCCTTACTTGAACAAATGCAATCTGTTGACGATCGGTTGGCTGCAGATAAATTCTTTTATGAATTAAAGCGCTATGTAATCCCCTTCCCAGCTTTGTCAGAATCGAAATTAAAGAAGTTATTTCCAAAGGTGAAAAAGTTGAAGTTCCCATTAATTGATGCAGAAGATTATCAAACAATGACTTATCTATCTTGGGATGAAAAGGGTAGTCAGTACCGGATGATTGTGGCCCCATTCGAGCAACGCTATATTGGTTTAAGGGGAACTTTCCAACCTTCTCAACAAAAAGCGCTTTGTCATATTTGTCATCGATTTACAGATACAGGCATGTTCATGGTTGAGACAAAAGGTGAAATCGTTGGTACATTTACCAAAAGAGGCAACACAGTGTGTAAAGATATGAAAGATTGTAATCATCATGTAGAAACTTTGCTGCATTTGTCTAAATTTATTCGACATATAAAAGGAAATTAGAGAATCTTAGCGAAATACTTAAGTGGATATTGATTTGATTTTTTAACGGCACTTCAGCCAAGAAGTTGTCGTTTTTTTTTGTGGAGATGTTAAATGTGATCATTTGTCTAGTAATAAGCACACATGCGGAAGGCTTGTACAAGCTAACAGTATGTGTTTTTTTACTTAGAAGTATAAGAAGATTCAATTTTTTCTCTTTTTATCTTGTCAATTAGGAAATGTTTTATTATAGTAAATGATAACGATTATCATTTTCGCTAGGGTTTTAGGTGGCTTTTTTACATAAAAACAAAGACGGTAATATCTTAACTATTTCTATCCATTTTAATAGAAAAATAAATAAAAAGAGTTGTGGGGATTGTGAAGAATAAAACAAGATTAGCAAAAATGATTATATTGATCTCACCTTTACTTATTATAATAACAACTATTCTATCTGTTATTTATGGAACTAAAGGGATATCTTTATCAACGATTTGGGAAGCTTTTACTGCATACGATGAAGGGAATACGGATCATGCGATTATTATTACCTCAAGGTTGCCAAGAGTATTAACGGCCATGTTAGTTGGTGCATTTTTAGCTGTATCAGGTGCGATTATGCAAGGGATGACAAGAAATTATTTAGCTTCTCCATCTATTATGGGTGTAACAGATGGATCCGCATTTGTTATTACTATTTGCATGATTGTTTTGCCGAATATGGCTTCAATTGAAATGATACTGTTTTCAATGGTCGGCTCTGCCTTAGGTGCAGGGATTGTCTATGGATTCGGCTCCTTAATTCCAAAAGGTTTAACACCGGTCCGATTAGCGATTATTGGGACGGTCATAGGAACTTTCTTATCAAGTACTTCTGCTGCTTTAGCATCGTATTTTCAAATTTCACAAGATGTTAGTTTTTGGTATAACGCCAAACTTCATCAAGTAGATTTAGATACATTTTTATTGGCCATTCCATTTGGTGTCATTGGCTTGATTATCGCTCTCATTACTTCTGGCCATATTACCATTCTTTCTCTAGGAGAAGAAATTGCCGTTACTTTGGGGCAAAAGACGAAATGGGTGAAAGCACTTGCTTTATTGGCTGTCATTTGTCTGACTGGGACAGCAGTGGCCCTCGTTGGTAAGGTTGGTTTTGTAGGGTTAATTATTCCTCATATGGCGAGATTTTTAGTGGGTGTGGATTATAGGTGGCTCATCCCCTCTTCCGCAGTAATTGGTGCGATATTTTTGGCAGTATGTGATATCATTAGCCGGTTTGTCAATCATCCGTTCGAAACACCCATTGGCGTTGTGACAGCACTCATAGGTGTGCCATTCTTCCTCTACCTAATTTATAAGAGAGGGGGCGGAAAGCATGCGTAAAACCGTTCTTATTGCGATTGTTTTATCTATTCTTATTTTAGTGAGTGCTTATGTAAGTTTAGTTTATGGGGTTATAAATGTAAATTTTACTGATGTCATCAATACTTTATTCCGGATTGATCCGTCTGATCAGCTTGATTTAGTTATTTTTGATTTTCGCTTGCCTCGAATTGTCATTGGGGCACTTGTTGGATTTGGCTTAGGTATAGCAGGTACGGTCATTCAAGGTGTAACAAGAAATGGATTGGCTGATTCCGGTATACTGGGGATCAATGCTGGAGCAGGGGCTGCGATTGTTATCTTTATGTTGTTTTTCCAAGGCCAAATGGATTTAACTGGTTGGCTATCTATCATGATTATGCCGATTTTTGGATTGATTGGTGGAATTCTCGCAGCGTTTATTATCTTTTTCTTTTCTTGGCAAAAGGGGACATTTGATACAGGTCGATTAATTTTAACTGGTATTGCCATTAGTTCTGGTTTTGGTGCCCTTTCTATGTATATATCATTAAAAATGAATTCATCTGATTATGAGATGGCCGCTGTCTGGGTATCTGGGAGTATTTATAATGCGAATTGGATCTATATTATTTCAATGATTCCTTGGCTAGTCATTCTTATTCCATTAATTTTAAGGAAAAGTTATTTATTAGATCTTTTTCGACTATCTGACATAAGTTCGAAAGGTGTAGGAGTACCTGTTGAGCGTGAAAAGATTAAACTTATTATTTTAAGCATTGGGTTAATTAGTGCTTGTGTATCTGTTTCGGGAAATATTAGTTTTATTGGTTTAATGGCACCACATATTGCACGACAATTGGTAGGAATGAAGCATCAATTTATTTTACCGATTTCAGGCTTAATTGGTATGTTCCTTGTGGTCATTGCTGATTTTGTTGCCAAAAATGTGTTCACACCAGTCGAGCTACCGGTAGGGATTGTCATATCAATGATCGGTGTACCATATTTCTTATATTTATTAGTCAAACAAAAACAATAATAATGGGGGATGGGAAAGTGTTACATACAGAAATACCACAATGGACATTACAATCGAAAACAAAGCAAGACTATGTCATATCAATTCATATGCCAGAGAGCCCACCCCCATCTGCAGGCTATGGTGTTCTTTATGTACTTGATGGTGATGCCTATTTTCAATTGATAAAGGAAGTTATTCGGTTGCAGGCGAAACGGTCTGCTAAAACAGGTGTATCTGAAGTAATCATTGTAGGTATAGGGTATGGAGCAAAAGATTTTCATTCAAGGAGAGTATTTGATTTTACCCCGCCTGCAGTAAGTGACCATTTACCCCTACGGCCAGATGGTAGTGCTTGGCCAGATACTGGTGGAGCCGAACAGTTTAATGATTTTATAGAAAATGAGTTAAAACCAGCCATTTATAAGGAGTTTCCGGTTAATCGTGATAATCAAACGTTATTTGGACATTCTTTAGGTGGGTTATTCACATTAATGACGATGATGAACAATCCATCTTCTTATCAAGCGTATTTCGCTTGTAGTCCGTCAATTTGGTGGAATGGTGAAGCTTTAATGCAAGAAGTGCCTGCTTTTACGGAACGGTTTGAACAAAGGCAAAAGAATAGTGATACCCGTCTTTTTCTTGCCGCAGGTGGGGATGAAAAGGAACATTTATTGGTTGCTGTTAGAAAGTATTATGAAAAAATCAAGGAAATGAAACAACTATCAGTTATCTATAAGGAAATAGAAGGAGAAAATCATGCCTCTATCATACCAACTGTATTGAGTAATGGTTTGCGATTTTTACAATAATCATTTTAGAAAAACGACTTTGTGATGTCACAAAGTCGTTTTTCTATTTCAAAGGTTCGTAACCTCTAATTATATTTTGGAATAAAAACCAACTTCTTCCCTCATATTAAGAAAAAAGGGAGGTAAGAGATAGTGGTCAAAAGTATTACGGCTTTAAACTCGTTTCCTGTATTAGGCCTTGCCATTGGTTTGATGACTCATGTGATTGTATTACCCTCTGTATTAACCGTGGCCGGGCGAAGCGCTTGGATTAGTTTAATTATAGCAGGAAGTCTCTATATCATATGGATTCCTCTCATTTACATCATTATAAAAAAAACAGGGCAACAAAATTTGATCAATTGGCTTAAATCTAACAGTCCTCCATTTGTATATCATGCCATTCGATCATTGATTTTTTTTCTTTTAATAATCAATGTATTTGTCACTTTATATACGACTTTTTCGTGGGTGAATACCAATTATATGATACAAACACCTAAGTATGTGTTATTTACTATTTTAATCATTCTTTGTTTATTAGCTGCACTCTCAGGTATAAAAGCTATTACGATTGCTAGTGGGGTTTTATTTCCAATCGTTTGTTTCCTTGGCTTTTTTATAATGATTGCGAACTTTAAGTTTAAGGATTATTCGTTACTCTTTCCCGTTTTTGAAGAGGGATGGGCACCTATTCTTTTTGGTGTTGTTATTTTATCAGGAGGACTTTTGGAGGTTTTTCTCTTAGTTTTATTACAGCATCATATTCGAGATAATATATCTTTAAAATTTTTCATTCCGGTATGTTTGTTCTTCGTCTTTGTTAATTTTGGCCCTTTAATTGGTGCAATTACCGAATTTGGCCCGGAACAAGCATCAGAATTAACGAATCCTGCTTATGCACAATGGCGCTTGATTACTTTAGGAAAATTTTTAAATAAGTTGGATTTTTTTTCTATTTATCAATGGCTTTCTGGTGCGTTTATTCGTATTAGCTTGTCTATCTTTATTATTGGGGATTTATTTCATTTTAAGACGCAGAAAAGGAAAATGACTTTATTAATTAGTGTATGTCTTTTTTTAATCGTCGGTCTATCTTTACCCATTGATGGACCGACTTATAGACTCATGATTGATCATTACTTTTTTTCTATTACTGTAATAGGGATTCTACTTGTGATGCTCTGTATTCATCTAATCCTATTAATTAAAGGAAGAGTGGCAAAAAATGAAAACGCGATTAAACAATAAAAAAAGACAGCCGAAAACTGATAAATTGGATGAGCAGTACTTAAGGGAGCAATTCGCAATCAATGGGGACGTGCAATTTGTTAATTATTCGTTTCAGCATTATCCACAACCAGGGAAAGTTGTTGTTCTCTTTTCTGAAGTAATGATCGATAAAGGTAAATTGAGTGAGGCTTTAGGTAGGTTAGAAGAAAGTTTTATAGCAGACCGGCGCCTAGTTGAAAGGAGGGAAGAAAATGAGCAATTACTTATGTATCAAGTGAATGTTGAGGAAGAAGATAAAGAATCAATAGCAGAAGATATTTTTTCTGGGATGGTTTTTGTTCTAGTGGAAGAATTAGACGAAATTTTTAAATTTGATCTCCCTCAAATTCCTAACCGTTCACCAGAAGAGTCCAATTCGGAATTATCTTTTCGCGGACCAAGAGATGGATTTGTGGAAGACCTGAGTATTAACCTTGCCTTAATAAGAAAACGGTATAAAACCTCAACGTTAGTAAATGAAGTTATTGAGTTAGGGGTTCGAGGGAAGACAAAAATAAGTTTATTATATGTGAAAGATATAATAAAGGATCAATATGTCATTGATATAAAAAGACAGTTAGCAAAAATTGAAACAGATGTGATCATTAGTACGACAGATTTAGAAGAAGTATTGTCAGGTAAGTACTATACTCTTTTTCCTTTGTTTAATTATACCGGACGTCCTGATAACGTAGTTGCTAATTTAGATTTAGGTAGATTTGTCATTATTGTTGATGGTTGTCCTACTGTAATGGTTGGTCCATCTACATTATTTTCAGAATTAAAAACACCGGAAGATCGCTTCACAGAATATTATTATACGAATATGCAAATGTTTTTCAGGCTAACTGGTCTTGTCATATCAAGTATTTTGCCAGGATTTTATGTTGCTATGATTTCCTTTCATATGGATCAATTGCCTTTCCCATTTTTGGCGACTATTACGGTTTCGCGAATGGGGCTACCATTATCACCACCGTTAGAGGCATTTTTAGTCTTAGCTTTATTTGAGTTATTTAAGGAAGCAGGTAATACCCTTCCAAGGGCAATCGGACAAACATTAACGGTCGTAGGGGGGCTAATTATTGGTGATGCAGCAATAAGGGGTGGTTTAACAGCTCCTACCATGCTTGTTATTGCTGGTGTCACATCTGTTGCTGCGTATACCCTCGTTAACCAGTCACTTGGTGCCTCCATAAGCCTAGTGCGATTCTATATCCTGCTTTTTTCATCAATGCTCGGATTATTTGGCTTTTTTATCAGTATTTTTTCAGTGATATTGTATTTATCTAGGCTAGAGCTGTTTGGTTTGCCTTATTTAGCGCCACTTTCTCCTTTGTCATTTAAAGATACATTTGCAAGTATTTTAGAAAAACCTTATCTTTTACGAAAAAAAAGGTCAAGTACTATGCGACCTAAGGATGATACGAAGGGTAGGATAAAATGAAAAAAATCCTCATACCTATTATCGTATGTGCTCTTTTATTAAGTGGTTGTTGGGATGCAAAGGATATTGTAGAAATGCAATATATTACTGCTATTGGCATTGATTATAATAAGGAAAAAGAGGAATATATATTGTACGCGCAGGTCGTGTCTTTTGCAGGTGTAGCAAAGTCGGAACAAGCAGCAACAGTGCCATCGAAGGTATGGGTGGCTAAAGGGCAAGGAAAATCAATGGAAGCTGCTATGAATGAGATCTACGATAAATCCAATCAAATCATATACTGGGCACATATAGGAATTATTATTTTTCATGAACGATTACTGCAACATGGGATTGATCAAATAAGTGATAGTTTGGCTCGTTTTCAACAGATAAGAGAAACGAACTGGATGTATGGCACGAAAGATTCAATTGAGGATATTTTACTTGTAACAAGTCTTTTTAGCTCCGCGGTTCAAACAACACTTTTTAATCCAGAGGAAGTCTATCATGTACACTCTATCATTTCACCTATCAGAATGCACCGGTTCTATTCAGACTTTACTGAAAAAGCTACCACCACAAAACTACCGATGATATCAGTAAAAGAGGATGTTTGGACAACTAAGGGAGCAACAAATGATTCAGCTAAAAACGCTGGAGTGTTCCTATTAAAAGGAAAAAAATATTTAGGGAACCTACCTATAAGTGACTTTAGAGGCTTACGTTGGGTGACAAAGACTACAAAAAGGTCTCCATTAAGAATCAAAACGGAAGATAATGATGAAGTAAACATCATTATTACCAAATTAGACCCACATTTGAAAATAAATAAATTAGACAAAGATAAATTTGATGTCGATGTTAGTGCAAATGGTGGGATTATTGAAGTTCATAAAGAAATTTCGTTACCTATTTTGAAGGAAAAAATTACGGAAAAAATGGAGAAGGAAATTAGAGAGTCCTATGAGAATGCTTTAAAAATAAAGGCGGATTTATATAATCTTGAGGAACTTGTTTATAGAAAAGATTATGACCGTTGGAAGAATGATTATAAAGGAAGATTTACACTAACAGAAGATTCTCTTGCGAATATAAATATAGATATTACGATTACAAAAACAGGAGAGTACGATTATCAATTCTCTAATTAGATTGAGGCTAGGGGAGAGGATGAAACTTGATATGGAATATTATAAAAAGATAAGAAAGTATGTAGGTAAGGAGCCATTACTATTACCAGGGGCAGTTGTTATTATCATCAATAAGCAAAATGAGATTTTGCTACAACAAAGGCCGGAGTCTCGTTGGGGATTACCGGGAGGATTAATGGACTTAGGTGAGAGTATGGAAGAAACAGCGAAAAGGGAAGTAAGAGAGGAAACAGGGCTTGTTGTCGAGAACCTTTCGTTTGTTCAGTTGTTTTCAGGCAAGGAATTCTTTGTACGTACAAAAAACGGCGATCAGTTTTATGCCATCACTGCGGTTTATATGACAAATGATTATAGTGGGAAAATAACGACAAATAGTGAGGAAACCTTGTCTGCACAATTCTTTCCTATTGAACAGCTGCCGAGTGAATTAATCGAGAATTATCAAAAGTATATAGAACCAGTTAAACAATTATTAAAGCAGACATAAAAAAACAAGGCTCTTATTATGTACATGAAGAGCCTTGTTTTTTAATCTCTTATTTAAAATGCAACAGTGATTGTTTGTTTCTAATTTCTGTTATTAGTGACTCAGCTGCCTTTCTACTAAGTACAATTTTTCCGTCAGCAAGGATTAAGTTATCATTTTCGATTTCACCAGTAATTTGACAAGCTTTACTGGCATTATACTTTTGTAATATAATTCGATCGTTTTCAACGAATATTTCAAGTGGATCCTTCTCATAAATTTCTAAAGTATTTCTTAGTTCCTTTGGAATGACTATTCTCCCTAATTCATCAACTTTACGAACAATGCCTGTGCTTTTCAAAATGACGACCTCCTATTAATGGTTGTGGATTCCACTTCATTTTTTTTTAGATAGTTAAATATTATACAATTTTAGCGAAAATCCTTTATTAAACTGGTTACATTTATATTACTGTTTTTATCGTTTTTGTCATAAAAGTTTTTTTCTGTAAAATGGGTTTAGAGCAATAATCTGAATAAGTTGACAGAAAATCGAATACGTGATAAATTTATCTCAAGTTAAAGATATTTTAATTCGAGATATATAAATACTTCTATTTTATTATGGAAATATTAATTTGAGAAGGGAATGATTCTATGTTTGGTATAAAAGGCGTTCATCATGTAACTGCGATTACTAGTAGTGCAGAAAAGAATTATCAATTTTTCACCTATACTTTAGGTATGAGATTAGTCAAAAAGACTGTCAATCAAGATGATATTCAAACCTATCATTTATTTTTCGCAGATGATAAGGGAAGTCCTGGAACAGATATGACTTTCTTCGATTTCCCTAATATACCAAAAGGTCTTCATGGTACAAATGAAATTTATCAAACATCTTTTCGCGTACCTAGTGATGCGGCATTGGATTATTGGGTAAAAAGGTTTGATCGCTTAAATGTTGTCCATAGCGGTATTCAAGAACAATTTGGCAAAAGAGTTTTGCCGTTTGTTGACTTCGATGATCAGCAGTATCAGCTTATTTCTGATGAAAATAATAAAGGTGTCGAAGCAGGAACACCGTGGCAAAAAGGTCCCATTCCTTTAGAGTATGCGATTACTGGCCTAGGTCCAGTGTTTGTACGTGTATCTAATATTGATTATTTTAAAGAAATGCTGATGAATGTATTAGAGTTTAGAGAAATTGCACAAGAAGGTGACTTGTACTTATTTGAAGTTGGCGAAGGTGGTAATGGAGCACAAGTCATTGTTGAGTATAATACCGTTTTACCGATGGCACGACAAGGTTACGGTACCGTTCATCATGCTGCTTTTCGAGTGGAAGATAGGGAAGCGATTGATCACTGGACTGAAAGAATGGCGCAATTTGGCTATCAATCATCAGGGTTTATTGACCGTTTCTTCTTCGGCTCATTGTATACGAGAGTTGCACCGCAAATTCTATTTGAGCTTGCAACAGACGGTCCAGGTTTTATGGGAGATGAACCATATGAGACATTAGGTGAATCGTTATCACTGCCACCATTCTTTGAATCAAAAAGAGAACAAATTGAAGGACTAGTCAGACCCATCGATACGGTACGAAGCAACATTGATTTCAAAAAAGAATGAGGCACCTTATGAGTTTTATCTTGGATTCAAAACGCGATCTAATTTGATCGCGTTTTTTTATGAGAAAGGATGGGGCGTCGTTAACATTCATTTTGTTTAAAACAATTATCCACCTCTTTAGTTGATTATCCTTTTAGATGATAGGGATACTATTCATATGTATGATCTAAGTTGTAAGTATACAATTTCTATAACAGCGGGGAGTAAGAGAGTAATATGGAGAAGGATTTTCCAAAGAAATAAGAGAAATCAATTTTCATTTTGCACTTTCTAGTTTAGTATGGTTATATGTATAAAAAAGTACGGCTAGGTTAGATGAAGGGGAAGATCGTTGCATGTCAGAAGAAAATATCACAAGAATACATATGTATGATAAAGAATTTATCCTTATTGGTACAGCACATATATCAAAAAATAGTGCGGAGCAAGTAAAGGAAGTGATCGAAAGAGAGCAGCCTGACTCCGTATGTATTGAGTTAGATAAAGGTAGATATGAGTCTATTACAGAAGGAAATAAATGGAAAGATACAGATATTTTTAAAGTAATTAAAGAAAAGAAAGCAACACTTTTATTAATGAACCTTGCTATCTCCTCTTTTCAAAATCGTATGGCTAAACAATTCGGAATTAAAGCAGGTCAAGAGATGATTCAAGGTATTGAATCGGCTAAAGAAACCGGAGCGAAACTTGTGTTAGCTGATAGAAATATCCAGATTACGTTTTCTCGTATTTGGAGAGGGCTGGGTTTCAAGGGAAAAGCAATGTTACTTTCACAAGTATTTGCCGGTATTTTTAGCAATGAAACGATTACTGAAGAAGAGTTAGAAAAAATGAAAAATCAAGATTCAATTGATTCCATTTTAAATGATTTTACTGAGGTATTCCCACAATTAAAAGTACCTTTAATTGATGAACGTGATCAATATTTGGCGGAAAAAATAAAGAATGCGCCAGGTGAAAAGATTGTTGCTGTATTAGGAGCAGCTCATGTTCCAGGTATCAAACGGGAAATCGAAAAAAAGCACGATCTTAAGAAATTAACGGAAGTACCTCCAAAATCAAAAGCGCCAAAAGTGATAGGCTGGATGATACCTATTCTTATCTTAGCGGTGATTGCTGTAACCTTCTTCCTTAATCCAACTGCTGGAATGCAGCAGACAATTAGTTGGGCATTGTGGACGGGTACCTTAGCTGCAATTGGTGCTGCGCTTGCATTTGGTCATCCGCTTGCTATCGTTACAGCTTTTGTTGCTGCACCTTTTACTTCTCTTCACCCATTGCTCGCTGTTGGTTGGTTCGCTGGTTTTGTCCAAGCTTATTTTAAAAGGCCCAATGTACGTGATTTTGAAAACTTATCAGAAGATGTGTTTACACTAAAAGGCTTTTGGCATAATAAGGTGACAAGAATATTGCTGATTATAGTCCTTTCCAACTTAGGTGGGTCATTAGGAACTTTTATAGGCGGAGCAGATGTCATTCGTTTATTTATTGATCATTTATAAGTTATACTAGAGTTAGTTATGTTCATCGAAAGGAAGTATGACGTTTGAAGAAATTCCCAACAATTATTATTGTTGCAATTATAGTTGCGATAATAGCGTTTAATATGCTGGAATCAGATTCAGCAGAATTAGTATTACGTGATCGAACGTTGATTTCAGCTGGTGCAGGTGTTTTATCTGGCACCATTATGTGGTTACTTTTAATACTTGATAAAAAAGATAAAAAGTAATGGAAGAGCGCCTTTTCTTAAGAAGGCGTTTTTTTATGTGGGTTTTCACTGTGATGTTCTCTTTTTGTCATATCAGTTGAGGTTGTTCAATACAATGAAATAACCACGAATGAAAGAGGGGACAGCATGAATACGAATAGGGTGATTACCAATGAAGTACTTGTACGCTATGCGGAGCTCAGCAGATTAAAAAAACAAATTGATGAAGAGTTAGGTGCGATGAAAAAAGTATTCAATGAATACTTTGATCAATCAGTAGGGAGAAACGAAAAAGGTGAACTCATCCTCTCCCAATATAAATTACAGCGTCAAATTAGAGTGAAAGAGCAGTACGATAGAGAGAAAACGATAAACAAATTAGAATCTATTAATCAACATCAACTGATTCAAAAAATACCAGATGAAAAGAAAATTCAGTCTGCATTAGATTTGGAGATTATTGATGAAAAAGATTTATCTGGCTGTAAAACAACACAATATACGAAGGTGATTGTCGTTAAAGCAAATGAATGAAGAGAAAAATTAGATGGGACTTTAGCGAAGTTTAAAGTATGAATTTCACACGAACAAATCCAGTTTTTCGAATTTGATATGCTCCCCCATAGCTAGACAGGTTTAAAAAAAATCTGGATACTGATAGGGGAGCATTAGTTTATATCATTATTTGAAGATTGTAGAAATTTGCTCTATTTCTTCTCCGGATAGTTGCACTTCTAATGTTTTTAAATTATTCAACACTTGCTCTGCTCTTTTAGCACCCGGGATAATGGCGTCGATGCTGTCTTTTGTTAAATACCAGGCTAAAACAATATGGGCGACGTCCACATTTTTCGCTTGGGCAATACCTCTTAATTGATCAACTTTTGCTAAGTTTTCTTCAAAAACCTCTTTTTGAAAATGTGGGGAGTCCGCACGTAAGTCACTGAATGTAGTATTTTTATCGTATTTCCCTGCTAATAAGCCAGATGCTAGCGGAAAATAGGGTATGAATGAAATATTGTTTTCTTTTGTATAAGGAAGTAGGTCTGACTCAGCGTTTCTCTGCAATAAATTGTATTCCCCTTGGTATACATCTACATAACCATCTTTATTTGCTTCTTTTAATTGTTCAATAGAGAAATTAGATACGCCAATAGCTCTTATTTTTCCCGCGTCTTTCAGTTCTTTCAACGCTCCAACTGCTTCATCTTTTGGTGTTGATTCATCTGGGAAATGGATGTAATAAAGATCAATATAGTCGGTTTGTAGTCTACGTAAGCTATCGTCTACAGATTGTTTTAAGAAAGCAGGACTATTATCCATCACAATATCTTCTTTAACGAATCTATGTGCGCCCTTTGTCGCAATCACTGCTTCTTCGCGTTTGCCTCTTTCTTGTAAAACTTCCCCAATGAGTTCCTCTGACCGTTCAGGCCCGTAAATAAAGGCTGTGTCTAAAAGGTTTACACCATTATTTAAGGCTTCATGAACTAGTTCTTTTCCTTGTGCTTCATCAAGGTTGGAGTATAAATTATGCCCACCAACTGCATTTGTTCCAAGACCAATAGGATTAACAAAAAGTCCAGATTTACCTAATTCTTGTTTCGTCTTCATTTACTTCACTCCTTCTTTTAAGTTAATCTGATCATACCAAATAATGTTAAGATAACAAAGAAATTCGATTTGCATTCATTCTTTTAAGTTGACATTTACTTGACATGAAACAGAACGATAATGAATAGTAAAACATACATGAGGAGAGTAGGGTGAGTGAAATGAGAACGGTTTTAATAGTGGAAGATGAATTACCAATTAGCCAAGTGTTAAAAGTTTATTTACAAAAGGCAAACTTTCAAACTGCCCAAGCATTTAATGGAGCAGAAGCAATCCAAAAATTAAATGACTATCATCCATCACTCGTTCTATTGGATGTGATGTTGCCTGATCGTGATGGATGGTCAATTTTAAAAGAAATCAGAGCGCAATGGAGTACGCCTGTGATTATGTTAACCGCTTTAGGAGATGTCCAATATCGCTTAAATGGATTAAATGAAGGAGCAGATGATTATATTGCTAAACCATTTAATGCGGAAGAAGTGGTAGCTAGAGTGCAAGCGGTCTTAAGAAGGACGGGTAAAAGTGAAGAAAAAATCAAGAAGTACGGTGGTTTGATGATTGATATTAAGTCTCATAAAATTACATTAAATAATGTTGTCATTGAATTAACGCCTAGAGACCTTGCTCTGCTCATTTTTTTAGCAGAGCATCCGAATCAAACATTTACTAGGGCACAATTAATTGAACATGTTTGGGGTTGGGAATATGAGGGAAGTGATCGAGCGGTCGACTTAGCGATTAAACGAATTAGAAAAGCTTTGCATTCATGGTCTACTGAAGAAGGCGAAATCAAGACTTTACGTGGATTGGGGTATCAATTAAGTGTCTCATCAACAAAGTAAACCTAGAGATTCTCTACTTCGTTATTGGACGACTCGCTATTTACTGGCACTTTGTATTGGGCTTGCGATTATCGCTTTTTTTTCTGTCTTATGGATTAGGCATACGACTGTTGAAAACCGACTCAATATTATGGAGTTAATGGCGGAAGAAATTGCTGACCGATTTGTGGAAATGAGTGAAGGACAGCCAATTCCCAAAGGAGATGTCCCAGGGTATTTAAATGATAGAGGCCGTTTTATAGATTTGGAAAGTGATCCCCTTATTTCAATTGTTGATACGTATGGAAATACGTTAACAACAAATCGATCACAAGATCGAATGTTACAATTCTCCGAAGTTCTTTTGAATGAGGATAAGACAGTTCAAGAATTAAATCATGATGCAACGAACGAGGCTTTTTATGTTGTAAAAGTACCGATTACATATCAAGATACGACTGTAGGCTGGGTAGTGATGCTAGAATCAAAAGCAAATTTAGCAGAAGTAAACCAGGAATATCGATTATTAGCCATTATGATTATTGGTTTAGCATTAATTGGCTGGGCAGCGATTTACTTCTTATCGAAAAGATTGTCTAAACCTATTCAAGAAGTAGCAGATGCAGCTAGGGAAATTCAAGCGGGAAATTATCAAGTTGATTTAAAGGATTCATACCAAGAACAGGAATTATATGAGCTTGTTCATTCTTTTAAAGAAATGTCCAATCGGTTAGAGAAATTAGAAACACTACGTACTGAGCTGTTAGCAGGTGTGACTCATGAATTAAAAACGCCGGTTACGTCAATTGATGGATTGTTGCAGGCTGTTCATGAAGGAGTTGTTGAAGGTGAAGAGGCAAAAGAGTTTATCAAACTGTCCATATTAGAAACTGAAAAAATGAAGAAAATGGTGGAGGATTTATTAGCCTTTAACACATATGCGACGAATGTGATGCCAGTTCAACTACAAGAATATGAAATCAATCAATTAATTAAGGAATCAGTCTACCAATGGGAAATTACGCATGAAGGAAGCCAGGATTTTCAACTTATTGTACACCAAGCGAGCACGCCTTTATTTGTGCAAATTGATCAGATAAGATTACAACAAATTCTCATTAATTTACTTAATAATGCCTTTCAAGCAATGGATGGAAGAGGAAAAATTGAAATTAAAATAGAAGAGGAACCGAAGAATATTTATATAAAAGTAACTGATAGTGGAAAGGGTATACCGGACGAAGAAGTACCTTACATTTTCGAGCGTTTCTTTCGTGGTCAAGAAAAGAAGCTTCGTGTCAGAGGATTAGGTCTTGGCTTGCCATTTAGTAAATTGATGGCACAATCAATGAATGGTGATTTAATTTTAGTTAAGACATCCCCGCAGGGTACTGAATTTATGATTGAATTACCTTATCAAAAGGGCAGTCTAGAAAGAATGAACCAAAGTGAAAGAGCCTGATCATACAGCTGTAAGAGTGTCTTTATGGCGAGGCTTACATTTAATTGTCGATGAAAAACCTAATATATTTCATGATAATATCGGTTAAAAACTGATTTCTCCAAACAATGCTTGGCAGAAACGTCCGGATATGGATGTAGCAAACACAAGTGCTATTAGAGCATCAATTGTTGCGCGCGCTCGTTTTGTTGATGACTTAGTTGTTGAACAATTTGAAAAAGGGATAGATCAATATGTGATACTTGGTGCAGGGCTTGATACTTTCGCCCAAAGACACCAAGAAGTATTCCCGCAAATGACCATTTATGAGATGGATCAAGTTGATACACAGTTATGGAAGAAAAAAAGACTGGAGGAAACAGGGTACTTTATCCCCGATTATTTAAAATTTGTACCCGTAGATTTTGAAGAGAATCAAGGGTGGTTAGATCAATTAAAGAAGAATGGTTTTGATGATGCGAAGCCTGCTGTTGTTGTTTCAACGATAGATTTAAAAGAGATGTATTTTCGCGAGCGCAAAGATCAATTGATGCTACAAAGTGGTGAAGATTTTATTGTAGCAACGATTTAGACATGACTCCTACTATATAAGAAAGCTATTCACATTTAACCCGCAAACCGTGATTTTATCTCATAGTAGTGCGTTTTTTGTTATGAGTTGTAAATGAAGCTTTACGTCAATGGAGTGAGAAGTAGACGAAACCTGAGAAAAAATGATTTGCCCATCACTCAGAAGAAAAGCAATCTGCAATTCATCACTCCCGTCGAATTTCAATAAAGTCACACGACTTTAATCTTCAAAAAACTGTTCTTTTTCCTAACCGCTAATAAATTGGTGCACTAGTTGGAACAGTGGGGATAAAAGAAATAACAGCCTAATGGAATAAACATACAATTATGTTTCATACTAAAAAAAAGGAGTATGGGAGGTGGCGAAATGTATCAGTTAACGACGAAAGAATTGTCGGCAATTGAAGATGAAATTCGGGCGGAGGAAATAACAGCGAAGACGTTTAACTGGTGTGCTTCTCTTTGTGAGGATGAAGAAGTAAGGATGTCATTGGAAAAACTAGCAGAGGAACATCAGTTAAGGATTGCTGAGTTATCAACCTATTTCAACCGATCGAGGAGATTACATTAATTTTATAGGAGGTGGTTTCATTGCCTAATAACATCAATGGTCGTGGTTTAACGGAACGAGAAATGCTGCAATTATGTTTAGAATTAGCAAAAGGAAGAGTTCCCGCTATTAGCCACACATTAATGGAAACAACTCATGATGAATTGAGAGATATTTATGAGGGATGTTTAAAAACAAGTGCAGAAGCCCAAAAGGAAATCTATCAATTAATGGAAAAGAAGGGGTGGTATGAAACGCAACTCGCTACAGTAGAAGAAATCGAAAATGTACAAAACTTCATGCGAAATAATTTAAACCCATCTCCCTCCGAATAATATTCGGAGGTTTTTATTTCGTTTTTACATAAAAAATTCTTTTGACATATGCCTGACACATTCACTGATTAAATTATAAACAGAGGCAAGCAATTCAAATGAAAGAAGGGATTTTTAATGAATGAATTCAATCATTTTGAAGATAATCAAGCGAAGCGAAAAAATACTTGGTTTAAAAGTGTAACAATGACAGTAGCAAGTGGAGTAATGGGCTCAGTCCTAACTTTAGGAGCGATTAATTATTTTCCAAATGAAACAAAGCAGCATACGGAGGTTGTACAGGAGCAAGCAGAAACGAATGTTTCCAAAGTTAATGCTGAAACGGTTTCAACGACGAGTGATGGATCGATTGCAGATATAGTAGAAAAAGCCTCTAAAGCAATAGTAGGTGTTGTCAACATGCAAGAGCAACAAGCGAACCCTTTTAGTCGCTCCACAGGCAACACACAAAGTGGAGAAGAAGTTGAAAGTGGTACTGGCTCTGGTGTTATTTTCAAGCAAACAGACAAGGAAACGTACATTGTGACAAACAATCACGTCATTGAAGGAGCGGCTAAAATTCAAGTTTCCCTTCATAATGGGGAAAAGCTTCAAGCTGAACTTGTTGGAACAGACTCATTAACAGATATTGCTGTGTTAAAAATAAATGAAA
Source organism: Cytobacillus sp. FSL K6-0265 (assembly GCF_038003465.1). NCBI lineage: Bacteria > Bacillati > Bacillota > Bacilli > Caryophanales > Bacillaceae > Cytobacillus > Cytobacillus sp. FSL K6-0265. The sequence goes on from NZ_JBBOPE010000001.1 coordinate 1,120,086, forward strand.
AAGTAGACGCTGAAGTTCTTTCTTTTACTGATTCTTCCAAGCTTCGTGCCGGCGATCAAGTGTTAGCGATAGGCAATCCACTAGGATTAGATTTATCAAGAACAGTCACTCAAGGCATTGTAAGTGCAGTGGATCGGTCAATTGCAGTCTCTACTTCAGCCGGAGAATGGGATTTAAATGTCATTCAAACAGATGCAGCAATAAACCCTGGAAATAGTGGTGGAGCACTTATTGACTCAAAAGGAAATTTGGTTGGTATTAATAGTTTGAAGATAGCTAATAGTGGCGTAGAAGGGTTAGGCTTTGCCATTCCAAGTAATGATGTCGAGAGTATCATTGATCAGTTAATGGAGGATGGTAAAATCATTCGACCTTATCTAGGTGTTGGTTTGATGGACTTAAATCAAGTACCGCAGTTTTATCAAGAACAGTTACCGAAAAATGTAGAAGAAGGTGCTATTATTACCCAAGTTGAGAAAGGTTCCACAGCAGAAAAGGCGGGATTGCAGGCTGAGGATATTTTAGTTTCAATTGGTGATCAAACGATTACAAACGCTAATGACTTAAGAGCATCTCTTTATAAAGACCTTTCAATTGGCGATAAAGTTGAAATAGGTTTTTATCGTGATGGTGAAAAGAAAACAGTGGAAGTAACGTTACAAGGAAATGGGGAAAAGCAAGTTGAAACAGAATAAATTATTGATTGCCACCGGTTGTATGTTTGTTGCAGCTGTTGTCATTGCTGTTGTTTTATACAATAGCCATTCAAAAGCAGCGACAGTCAATGGAGAAAACATAAGCAAAGATGATTTGAATGAAGCGTTAATGTCTCAATATGGCAATTCTGTTCTAGATACATTAATATCTGATCAAATTGTTCTTCAGGAAATGGATAAAGAGAAGGTAACTGTAACTGAAGAAGAAGTGGCTGAAGAAATGGATGCCTATATGGAGCAATATGGGGGAGAAGAGGCATTTAAAGAAGTAATAGATGAAAACGGGGTATCCTATGACTCTATAGAACATAATATTGAAATCTATGTAGGTTCAAAGAAATTGATCACACCAAGAATTGAAATTACTGATGATGAGATGGAAACATACTTTGAAGAGAATAAAGACAGTTTGGCCCAGGCAGAAGAGATAGAAGCTAGTCATATCCTAGTGGAAGATGAGGATACTGCCAAAGAAGTAAAACAGAAACTCGATGATGGTGACGATTTCGCTGAATTAGCAGCATCTTATTCAACCGATGAGGCGAATAAAGATAATGGTGGAAAATTGGGGTATTTTGGTGAAGGTGAAATGGTAGAAGCCTTTGAAAAAGTGGCTTTTGCTATGAAAGTGGAAGAAGTGAGTGATCCAGTAAAAACAGAATATGGTTATCACATTATTAAAGTAACAGATCATAAAGAATCGAAAGCAGCCAATTACGAAGATGCGAAAGCAGAAATAAAAGAGACTTTAATAGAGTCTAAGCTTTCAACTGAATATACGGAATGGCTAAATGAGAAGTACGAAGAATATGAGATTAAAACGTATATTTAAAGGATGTGATCGATATTGAAAAGATTGAAAGAATGTAACATGAAATCTCAATAAGTTACTTTATGCATGCCGATCCTCATGCAAATGAGAGATTGCTAATGAATATATAACGAAACAACGCAAACAAGTGCCTGGATATTTCCTTATGTAGAACAAAATCCTACAACAGAAGAATATCTACAATGGATACAGGGTGATGATAGTTTACCAGCATTTGCTGAGACTAAGTCAGAATCGATACTTGCTCAAAGCTTTTTAGTGAAACTTCTGAAGCTAATCACATGTTTCCTAGGAGAGAAGGGTTCCAACTGCTAAATGGCAATGAAGGAACACAGATGTTGACATGCCTAAATGGAGATTTTGAACCACTGCAAGGGTTTGCAGATATGCTTGGTGGTGAGGGACGTAACCTAGTAAAGAGAAATTCTCAACGTCAGCCATCATCTTGTATGTGGACCTAAACATTGTTTTATTAGGAACAACTTTATTTATCTTTCTGTTTAAACGAAGAGGAAAATAAGTAAATGTATTAATAATCAAAATACTATTGACAATTAAATCAATACCCGATAAAATTTCCTTTATCAAAGCAATACAATAAATTGAATATGATTCTTATCGAGAGAGACTGAGGGACCAGGCCCGAAGATGTCCGGCAACCTCCTTTTAAAGGGAAGGTGCTAAATCCTGCAGAATGATTTCATTCTGAAAGATAAGGTTTAATAACAATCATTTGTTGAGCCTCTTTCAAAGTGAAAGAGGCTCATTTTATGTTGTAGAGGACCTGAGGGAGGGTGAGGTAAATGATTGAAGTCAATCATTTAGTGAAAATTTATAAAAGCAAAAAAAAGCAAGTAATAGGCGTTGACAATGTATCTCTTTCCATTAAAGAAGGGGAAATATACGGGATTATTGGTTATAGTGGAGCTGGGAAAAGCTCTTTATTACGTTGTCTTAATTTATTGGAGAGACCAACATCTGGTGAAGTGAAAATTGATGGCGTTGATTTAACGGCCTTAACAAGTAAAGAATTACGAAAAGCAAGGCAGAAGATAGGTATGATTTTTCAACATTTTTATTTAGCAAGTTCGAAGACGGTATATGAGAATATTGCCTTTGCTTTAAAAGCGGCAGGGAAAAGCCCGAAAGAAATAGATAAGAGGGTGAAAGAACTATTAGAATTAGTCGGTTTAGCAGATAAAATTCATCAGTATCCCGCACAATTAAGTGGTGGTCAAAAGCAAAGGGTAGGAATTGCCAGAGCACTTGCTAATGATCCAAAGGTTTTACTTTGCGATGAAGCCACTTCAGCCTTAGATCCAAAAACAACAAAGTCGATCTTAAACCTATTAAAATCGATTAATAAGAAACTAGGCTTAACCATCGTACTTATCACTCATGAGATGGAAGTAGTCAAAGAGATTTGCCATAGATTAGCTGTTATGCAAGATGGAAAGGTCATAGAAGAAGGACCGGTGTATGATATATTTGCGAACCCAGTTGAACCACTTACAAGAGACTTTATTCAAAGTGTTCTTCAATTTGACTTACCACAGCAATTGATTGAAAACAGGAAGGGGACGATCATCAAGATTCAGTTTAAAGGTGCAATAGCAGAAGAATCTGTTGTTTCTGAACTGTTCCAAACATTCAAAGTAAAAGGGAATATTCTTCACGGCAAGATTGAATATATTCAAGAAGTGCCACTAGGTATTTTTATTATGGAGTTGACTGGCGAAATACCTGAAATAGAAAGAGCTATACAATATATTCAAGATAGAACACAGAATATGGAGGTAGTTGAACATGTTGCTTGAGTCCATTCAGGCGTTACTTCCTGAACTAAATACAGCTGTATTACAAACAATTTATATGGTCGCCATCTCTTTAGTTGCGGCACTTATACTAGGTCTTCCACTAGGGATCTTATTATTCGTTACCGACGAAGGATTGTTCTTAAAAAATAGATTTGTAAATGCGGTTACTGGTTGGATTGTCAATTTGATCCGCTCGATTCCTTATATTATTTTGTTAGTAGCTCTATTGCCGTTAACAAAATTAATTGCAGGTTCAACGATTGGTCCTACAGCTGCTTCTGTCTCATTATCCGTGGCAGCGATTCCCTTTTTTGCAAGATTGGTAGAAACATCTTTAAGAGAAATAGATAAAGGGGTCATTGAATCCGCAGTAGCAGTAGGCGCTTCCCCTTGGATGATTATTAAAGAAATCCTTGTCCCAGAAGCGAAACCTGGAATTGTTCAAGGATTAACGATTACGACTATTAGTTTAATTGGTTATTCCGCAATGGCAGGTATTATTGGCGGCGGTGGTATTGGTGATTTAGCGATACGTTTCGGTTACTATCGCTATGATAATGTCATTATGATCACCACAGTAGTTGTTCTCGTTGTATTGGTGCAAATCATTCAAATTGGTGGCGATAAATTAACTAAATATGTAGATAAGAGATAATAAATTGTAACAATAAATATAGTAAAGGAGGATGGAGCCTTTACTATATTTATTTATCCTATAAATCTTATCTAAAGATAGAGAGGACTGATTCTATGAGCACAATAACAGCTTCATCTAAAGAAGCGTATTTAGCTGAACAACTCGCTCGACCATTTATTAAGACGGCTCAACAAGAAGAATTATTTCATAAAGCTGCGATATTAGCAGAAGGATTTAGTAAGAGGGCGCAAAAGATTGATGAAAATGCAGAATTCCCCTTCAATAATTTTGAAGAATTGAAACAATCAAATTATTTAAGTCTGACGATTCCGAAAGAGTATGGTGGTAAAGAGATTTCCTTATATGAATATTTATTAATACAAGAAAGGATTGCTCAAGGTGATGCGTCTACGGCATTATGTATTGGTTGGCACTTAGGTGTTATCTATGATTTAAGGGTAAAACGGAAATGGAAGGAAGAACAGTTTGCCAAGTTATGCGAAACGGTTATTAAAGATAAGAAATTGATTAACCGCTGTGCAACAGAGACAGCAACCGGCAGTCCAACCCGTGGTGGACGACCAGCGACGACTGCGGTAAAAAAAGGAACGCAATGGATTTTAAATGGAAGAAAGTCTTTTGCTTCGATGGCACCTGGATTAGATTTTTCTCTTATTACAGCAACGATTGACGATTCGGGCGAAATTGGCATATTCCTTGTACCACATGAGAATCCTGGTTTGATAGTGGAACCAACTTGGAGTATGTTAGGGATGCGAGGTACACGCAGTGATGATCTCGTATTAGAGAATGTAATTGTAGAAGAAGAGGCATTAGTAGAAATAGAAGATGCTAATTTTTATGCGATACCTAATGCGTGGTTACTACATTCAGCTGCCTGTTTTATTGGCGTTGCTATTGCTGCTCGGAACTATGCTATTATTTTCGCTTCTGAATATCAACCTAATAGTCTACCAGGTCCAATTAGTGAAGTACCAGAAGTGCAACGTAAAATTGGAGAAATGGAACTCGAGCTACTAAAAGCGCGTACAGCTCTCTATTCTATAGCCGATCGCTGGGATAATGAACCGAATAAACGAGGAGAATTAGGAGCTGAACTTGGAGCAATCAAACATCTTGTCTCTAACAGTGCCAATAAAGTGGTCGATTGGGCAATGAGAATAGTTGGTGCACAAAGCTTGCAACAAAAAAATCCTCTGCAACGTTATTTCCGTGATGTGCGAGCTGGGCTGCACAATCCTCCTATGGATGATGTAGTTATAACCAATTTAGCGAAAAAAGCATTATCATTTAAAAGATAAAAATAATCACTAAAACATGCCCCTCTTCATATATGGAGAGGGTTATTATTTGTATGAATACGTATATGTTAGAATGGCTTCAACCTATTTCGTTTTCCATAATTCTTTTTTTGAAGGCTTTTTTTCTTTTAAAATGAATTATACTAGTAGATGTGAAAATGAATAACGTAGAAAGTGGTGTACAGATTGAAAAAGTTTATTTCATCAATGACAATGGTTTCTTCCGTTCAATGGGTCTTTTTTATCTTTGCTAATACTGTTGTCATTCCGATTTCCATTGCCAATGCATTTGAGCTATCTAGTGAAACGATGGCAATGATGATTAGAGCATCACTCATACTTACAGGTATTACTTGTATACTTCAAGGATGGAAAGGCCATCGTTTCCCGATTATGGAAGGGCATTCAGGGTTGCTATGGGGAATTATCCTAAATCTTGGGCTTTCAGCACAAGCGCTTAATATTGGATTAGAACGTATTGGTGGTGGAATTGTTACTGGTATTATTTTAGCTAGTCTAGTGACCATTTTGCTGATCGCTTGTGGTGGTTTTTCATTATTGCAAGCCATCTTTAGTCCGATGGTAATGACTGTATATTTATTTTTGCTTACCTTTCAATTAATGTTTATCTTCTTTGAAGGTATGTTAAAGATGACTTCAACTGGCGTCATTGACATAGGAATAAGTCTTTATTCTGTAGTATTAGCGCTGATTGTCGCTACATTAAAAATGAAAGGTAATCAACTTATTAGCAATTTTTCTATCTTAATTGGCCTTTTAGGAGGCTGGCTCGGTTATGTCTTATTGTTTGGTAATGATGGCGCTGGGATGACAACATCGGCACCTTTTCAACTTTTTCCGTTAGGAGCTCCTAATCTTGAAATAGGAATTGTCGTTGTCACGTTTGTTGCTGTGTTATTAAATTTAAGTAATACATTTGCATCTATTAACGCTGCTGAAAAGCTTCTACAAAGAAGAGCAGCCAAAAAAGAGTTTAAAGGCTCAATGATGATTACTTCAATTTCCACCATTATTGGCTCTGGTTTTGGACTTGTTCCTTATACACCGTTTACATCAACGATTGGTTTCTTACAAAGTACGAGAATTTATGAACGAAAACCATTCTTTATTGGTGGTGCCTTGCTTACGATCATTGGCATTGTTCCCATTTTAGGGTCGTTTCTTTCAATGTTACCTGTTACTGTCGGAAACGCAGTCTTGTTTGTTGCGTATATGCAATTATTTGGTACCGCATTCAGTAGTTTAAATGGACAGACGTTTAATTCCAATACGATATTTAGATTAGCAGCACCTATCTTAATTGGTATTAGTATTATGAACATTTCACCTGCTATCTTTTCGGAATTACCTGTACTCGTTCAACCCTTTTTAGCAAATGGGCTAATTATGGGTGTGATTATTTCAATTATTTTAGAAAAAACAGTGAACTGGGGTAAATATGAAGATCATCCTATTAAAAGAGGAAAAGCAAGTTGATGTTTTTTCTTTGGTACGAGACATACTCTTGCACGTTTCTTGACTAGGCAAATGAAAATAAAACACGTAAGATAGAATAGTAGCGAATCAAAAAAGGGGATTTTTGCGATGGAAGGAATTACACTGAGTTCATTGCTAGATGTAATTGGGGAATTATTTTCAGATGAAGTGTCAATTGTAGTTTCAAATACAACAGAGTATATTTACTATCGTCCAAGTAAACGTGTGGACTTGAAAATTCGGCCAGGGGACCTTGTAAAAGAAGGAAGTATTGCTGATAAAGCGCTTAAGGCTGAACAAAAGGTATCAGAGTTTATTAATAGGGATGTATTTGGCGTACCTTATCACGGGATGGCTGTTCCATTTAAAAATAATGGGAAAATTGAAGGTTGTGTGACAGCTATTTTTCCAACATTGACAGAGGGGAAATCTGTCGTTACATTAAAGACAAGTGATGGCTGGGTACCGGTTCCATTTAATGAAGTATATTTCTTGGAAGCCAAGGATCGTAAAACACATGTTCATTCTATTTACTCTTCTGGTACGCATAAAAATACGCTACAGGAGTTTGAGTATATTTTACCAAAGGAAAACTTTATTCGCTGTCACAGGTCATTCTTGGTGAATGTTAATCAAATACAAGAGATATTTCCTGACTCACATTCTACTTTCTTATTATTAATGAGAAATGGTGCAAAAGTGCCTGTTAGTCAATCTTATTCTAGCTATTTTCGTAAGTTGCTCGGTTTTTAAACTTAAAGCATATTAGATGAATAGCCATTCAACTCAATATTTTCTGATTATCTGAAAAAATCTGCTGGCTTATCGGCAGATTTTGCTGTTTTATCAAAATTTTTCATTAATTATACTAAAAAAATAACCCCATTCTGATTTATTAGTAAAATAGTTATTAAGTATTCTTTACAGAAAGAGGGATGGGAATATGGATAATAAACTTGGGAGAATTAAAATTCAGACACTTCAGAACAATATCATGACTGCAGAAGGGGCTGCAGAAATGATTAAAGATGGAATGACATTGGGGTTAAGTGGATTTACTCGTGCGGGAGATGTGAAAGCGGTTCCTGTAGCATTAGCAGAAAGAGCAAAAACAGAAGATTTTAAAGTGAATGTGTATACAGGTGCATCTCTTGGTTCGGATGTGGATAAGTTGTTTGCCGAAGCTGGTATTTTAAATAAGAGATTACCATTTCAAGCGGACTCAACAATGAGAAAAGGCATTAATAAAGGGGACTTCTTATTTGTTGATCAACATTTATCTCACACAGCAGAACTCATCCGTTCCGGAGTATTACAAGTGGATGTAGCTATTTTGGAAGCGGTTTCGATTGAAGAAGATGGGACAATTATACCTACAACATCAGTTGGTAACTCACTTTCTTTTGCTGAACATGCCCATAGTGTAATTGTTGAAATTAATATGGCCCAATTAGCATCGTTAAAAGGGTTACATGATATTTATAGTCCGGATAAACAAGGCGAGCGTGGCCCAATTCCTATTACAAACGTAGCTGATCGTGTTGGAGAGATAGGGATTAAAGTAAATCCGGAGAAAATTAAAGCGATTGTATTTACTGAACAAGGTGATTCACCATCAACTATAGTTCAGCCAGATGAGGAAACAGTTATTATGGCGCAACATTTAACCAACTTTCTTCGCAATGAAATTGCAGAAGGTAGATTAGATGAAAAACTTGCCCCATTACAATCAGGCATTGGTTCCGTAGCAAATGCTGTTTTACATGGCATGATTGACTCAGAATTCACAGACTTAGAGGTGTATTCAGAAGTACTTCAAGATGCAGTGTTTGATTTAATTGATGCAGGGAAAGTAAAGTTTGCTTCAGGCTGTTCCATTACACTTTCAGAAGAAAAGATGCAAGAAGTGTTTGCTCATTTCGATCAATATCGCGATAAGTTATTGTTAAGGCCACAAGAGATCACGAACCATCCGGAATTAATTCGTCGATTAGGATTAATTTCTATCAATACAGCATTGGAACTAGATATCTATGGTAATGTAAATTCTACTCATGTTCAAGGAACTAAGATGATGAATGGTATTGGTGGATCAGGAGATTTTGCCAGAAATGCAAGATTAGCTATATTCGTGACAAAATCAATTGCTAAAGATGGAAAAGTTTCAAGTATTGTACCTTTTGCTTCGCATATTGATCATACAGAACATGATGTTGACGTAATTGTCACAGAACAAGGCTACGCAGATTTAAGAGGGTTGGCTCCACGTGAACGAGTTGAGCTCATCATTGAAAATTGTGCGCATCCATTATACAAAGATCAACTGAGAGATTATTATTATGAAGCATTATCAGCAGGTGGCCAAACTCCACATATCCTAGCAAAAGCTTTTTCTTGGCACATTAACTATGTGGAAAATGGCACAATGTTAACTTCAGAGAAAGTGGATGTATAAAAGAAACGGCAAAATTATTAAATACGTGTTAGTAAAAGTAACCTAAGTCAATGCTCAGGTTACTTTTTGTCGTGGTTCCCCATTGGTTTTGTCCTATATATATACTGGAAAGGAAAGAGACTGAGTCGGAAACGAGTCAAAAAAGGTGTGGCTGGGCAAAAATTTGATTGGGTTCAAGTGGAAACGAGTCAAAAAAGGTGTGGCTGGGCAAAAATTTGATTGGGTTCAAGTGGAAACGAGTCAAAAAAGGGAACCCGGGTAAAAATTTGATTGGATTCAAGCAGAAACGAGTCAAAAAAGTGAGCCCGAGTAAAAATTTGATTGGATTCAAGCAGAAACGAGTCAAAAAAGTGAGCCCGAGTAAAAATTTGGTTAGATACAAGCAGAAACGAGTCAAAAAAGGGAACCCGGGCAAAAATTTGATTGGATTCAAACGGAAACGAGTCAAAAAAGGGAGCCCTCGGAAAAATTTGGTTAGATACAAGCAGAAACGAGTCAAAAAAGGGAACCCGAGTAAGAATTTGATTGGATACAAGCAGAAACGAGTCAAAAAAGGAAACCCGGGCAAAAATTTGATTGGATTCAAGCAGAAACGAGTCAAAAAAGTGAACCCGGGTAAAAATTTGATTGGATTCAAGTGGAAACGAGTCAAAAAAAGGGAACCCGGGTAAGAATTTGATTGGATTCAAGCAGAAACGAGTCAAAAAAGTGAGCCCGAGCAAAAATTTGATTGGATTCAAGCGGAAACGAGTCAAAAAATCAAGCTCGGTCAAAAGTTTAGTTGGATTCAAGTTGCCTCACTCAGTCCCTTTCATCAGTTGTTTCGTTTTCGTATTTATCTCTGAGCTTTAATGCTTTGTCGATCAAAGTACTGCCAATTTCATTTTTAAATTGAGTGTAGACGGGGTCAAGGACTTTTTTCCAACTGATTTTCTCTTCATTGGTTAGTTCATGAATGTCGATTGAACTCACTTTTTTTATTTCTTCGAGTTGATTTTCATTCATTTGCGCAGCTTGTTTGCGATTCCATTGCGTGACTTCAGCCATAGCTTCAGTTAAGATTCGCTTTGTTTCTCTTGATTGCTTATTCCAAACATTTTCATTCATTAAGACGGCATAACCGAGATAGCCATGATTACTTATTGTCATATACTTTTGTAAGTTAAAAAACTTTTTAGAATAAATATTAGAGATGGTGTTCTCTTCGCCGTCTACTTTCCCACTGTCTAATAAGTCATATGTAGAATTAAAAGATTCTTTCACTGAATTAGCGTTCAATGTAAGAAATTGTGATGAGAGGACATCACTTTGCATGATTCTGAATGTTTGTCCAGCTATATCTTTCGGATAAATAATTGGACCATCATTTGATGTGAATTGTTTAAATCCATTACTCCAATGAGCTAAGCCGATGAGTCCATCCCCCTTAACACTAGATAATAATGTTTGCCCGATAAACCCATCTAATCCTTCGTTAATGGCTTCATAGGAAGGGAAGATAAACGGCAAATCGAGTACGCCCCATGCAGGGTTTAACATGCCAAGTTTAGACGTTGAGGGGGCAATAATATCAACATTTCCTTCTTGAACAGCACGTATTTCTTCTATATCAGAGTAGAGAGAGCCGTTAGAGAAGACGACAATTTTAATATTTCCATCCGATTTTTCCGCAACAATCTCAGCAAATTTATCAGCGGCCATTCCCTTTGGTGTATTATTGGAGACAACATGACTAAAAGTTAAAACGATTTGATCGTTGAGCCCTTCTTGTTCATCATCATAAGGAAGGTCTTCTGAAAGTATATATTGTTTGAAACTAAAAAAAAGCGTAAGCGTTATAATAATGGTTAATAGTATGATGCTATATTTACTTTTCATCACCTTCACCTCATACTAAATAGTATCTTTATTTTCAGATTAAAGGTCAAGTCTAGATGGCAATGAAAGGAAGATTTGTTTGAAGGAAATACCTATTCGTTGGAAAATAACATTGCTATCATACGGGGTTGTTATCTTTTTACTGCTTATTTGTGGACTTGTTGTTATCGCAAATATGCAACAGCAAGAAGAACTAGACTTAAGAGGCGAATCAATGAGTACAGCTAGGACTGTAGCAGAACTTGCAGATATAAAAGATGGACTTGAGGAAGATGAGGGTTGGAAGATAATTAACCCCATCGTGGAAGAAATAAGGGTCATAAATAATACGGATTATATTGTAGTCATGAATATGGATAGGGTCCGTTTTTCACACCCAGTTAAAAGTATGATAGGTAATGTGTCAACTGGTAGTGATGAAGATCCTGCATTTGCAGAACATATTTATTTTTCTAAAGCCAAGGGAGAAGATGGTACATATTTAAGAGCGTTTATTCCAGTATTAAAAGATGAACAACTAAACCAAATAGGTGTGGTGATGGTTGGTAATAAGATCCCAACCTTCAAGGAAATCGTCTCTGGCTTTTCTAAAGAGATCCTATTGATCGTTTTCCTAACTCTTATTGTGGGGTTTATTGCCTCATATATATTAGCCAATCATATTAAGAAGCAAATGTTTGATTTAGAACCGTTTGAAATTAAACGTATGTTTGAAGAGAGAACAGCGACCTTTCATTCCATCAATGAAGGGGTAATTGCAATTGATTATCATGAGAAGATTACAATTTTTAATGAAAAAGCCAAAAAGATATTTAATGTGAGCGGAGAAGTAACGGGGTTATCGATTCGTTCTGTTTTAGAAGATACCCGTTTACCAGAAATCGTTGAGAGAAATGAACCAGTTTATAATGAACAAATTATGGTGAGTGGAAAAAGCATCTTGAGTACGAGAATTCCTATTAATAAAGATGGTCAATTAATTGGCGCTGTGGCTATTTTCCAAGATAGGACAGAGGTAGCAAAATTAGCAGAGGAACTGACTGGTGTAAGGAGTTTTGTTGAGGCCCTGCGTGTGCAAAATCATGAGCATATGAATAAATTGCATACAATTGCTGGGCTTATCCAATTAGGAAAGCCAGAAAAGGCCTTTCAACTTGCATTTGCTGCTTCAGAAGAACAAGAAAGTATTTCTTTATTTCTTCATGAAGTGATCAAGGACGATGCGGTAGCTGGACTTCTAATTAGCAAAATCAGAAGAGGGAAGGAACTAGATATTATCGTGACAGTTGATACTAATAGTAATTTGGATCACTTTCCTCCTCATTTAGATCATCATGATTTTGTTTTATTATTAGGTAATTTGGTTGAGAATGCTTTCGGTGCCTTTGAACAACTAGATAGAGAAGAAAAAATAATTGATATTAGTATCGAACAAGATGATCACATTTGTTCCATTCTAGTAGAAGATAATGGGATAGGTATAGAAGAATCTAATTTAGAAAAAATTTTTACAAAAGGTTTCACAAAAGGAAAAGAAAATGGGACTGGTTACGGATTATATTTAGTCAAACAAATTGTGGATAAAGGGGAAGGGCAAATAACTGTCACTTCTAATGTAAATGAAGGTACTTCTTTTCTAATTACCTTTGGGGAGGTCTAACTAATGAATGATATTCAAGTACTATTAATTGAAGATGATCCAATGGTTCAAGAAGTTAATAAAGGGTTTATTTCTAAGGTAAAGGGATTTCATGTGAAAGCCATTGCCAATAACGGAGAAGAAGGCATTAGGCTAGCTAAAGATTTATTACCAGATTTAATATTACTTGATGTGTTTATGCCGAAAAAAGATGGATTAAAAGTTATATATGAATTAAGGAAACAAAAACTCAATGCAGAAGTGATCGTGATCTCAGCAGCAAAAGATAAGGATACGATTAAAATCATGCTACAAAATGGGGCAATCGATTATATAATGAAGCCGTTTAAATTTGATAGAATGGAGCAGGCACTTGAGAAGTTTCGGCAATATCGTGACAGTTTAAAAAATGAAGGAACAATGTCACAAGAGCAACTTGACCAATTGCTTTATACAGAACAAGTAACGAAAATAGAGGCAGATTTACCTAAGGGCCTGAATGAATTTACATTGAAAGAGGTCATTACTTATTTAAAAGTTCAACAACAACCGCAAGCAGCTGGAGAAGTGGCTAGCGGTATTGGGATTGCAAGGGTGACAGCTCGGAGATATCTTGATTATTTAGAGAAAAAAGGGGTAATTGTACTTGATATACAATATGGTGGAGTGGGGAGGCCTGTGAATCGGTATATGATTAAAGCGTAGTGTGGAGAAGAGGAATAATAATCATGAACTAAAAGAACTGTTGAGGCTATTCAACGGTTCTTTTTAGTTCATTTGCCCCTATAGTAAAACTACTACTTTCCATGCATTGACGATGAAAGGGAGAAAAATTACGATAGATTATATACTTTAATTAAAGTATATAATCTATCTCCATATGATCAAAGAGGAGGAAATGTTAAATGAAAGAGATTATCTCATTAGAAGACATAAAACATTTTGATTCAAGATCAGAACAATTCCAACCGTTAGAATGGTACAAATCGATGCTTGAAAGTGGGTCTATTCGTTATAATGAGAATTCAGACACTTGGAATGCATTCAAGTATGATGCCGTAAAGACCGTTTTAAGCGACTATGAACATTTCTCCAGTGAAGGAGACCGTACAACGATTTCAGTAAAGTTTAGTGAAGATGATAAGCAAATGAATAGTAAAGTAAACTTCTTGAAAATGGATCCTCCGAATAACAGAAAAGGAAGATCTCTATTAGCATCAGCATTTACACCAAGAAGTTTAGAAAATTGGAAACCGCGAATAAATCAAATTGCTGAAAACTTAATTACACAAATAGAAAAGGGTAAAACGGAAGATATCGTAGCGGCATTAGCTAATCCAATGCCTGCAATGGTGATGTCAGACTTATTAGGGATTCCGAAGCCCGATGTGATTAAATTTAAGAAATGGGTCGATATATTATTTCTACCATATGATAAGAGCAAAAAGGATGTAATCGACAACCAAAAAAATCAGGCAATTAAAGAGTTCTTTACTTATTTACAACCAGTCATCATTGAAAAGCGCCAGCAGTTACAAGATGATATCATTTCTGATCTCATTAGGGCTGAAGTAGATGGGGAAAGACTAACAGACTTTGAAATTATTGAAATGACAATGGCTATTTTAGGTGCAGGTGTAGAAACAACGAGTCATATGATCTCAACAAGTTTTTATGCCCTTTTATATGATGACAAAGAGTTATTTTCAGAATTAAAAGCTCACCCTGAATATATCGATCGGACAGTCGAAGAGATGTTGCGATATCGTTTCCATATGAGTCGAAGAGATCGCACGGTGAAGAAGGATAATAATCTTTTAGGGGTAGATTTGAAAAAGGGCGATGTCGTTGTTGCCTGGATGAGTGCGGCTAATATGGATGAGGAAATGTTTGAAGAGCCATTTCAATTAAATATTCATAGGAAGAATAATAAGAAACATCTTACATTCGGAAATGGGCCACATTTTTGTTTAGGTGCACCATTAGCAAGACTTGAGCTAAAGCTTATTTTGGAAAACTTAGTTAAGCATTTTACAAAAATCGAATCTGTCGAATCATTTGAATTAGAATCCAACTTAACAGATTCTGCGACCGGTCAAACGTTAACCGCATTGCCCCTTAAACTTTATTAAATTTAAATAAAATGATGCAAGCTGAAATTAAACGAATGATTGGTTAGCGTAAATAAATGAATAGTTTTCTTGGAAAATACGAACAAATTCTAATGAATATGTTCGTATTTTTATTATAAGTCTATCGATTTTACCGCTAATCAACGAGCGCACCCTTATTATTTGAAACCATAATGAAAGAATCAGATGCGTTTACTTCCCAGTATAAGTTAAGATAGCTATATACGTTTTTGGAGGTGAACGGGTGAATGATCAGAATATATATTTTAGGTATGTTAGCACATTCAGTAGACTATCCTTATAATATTCGCAAAAAACTATTGAATGCACAGCCTTTCATAAAGATTAGTGAGGGGAAGTTCTATTATGATTTTGAAGCATTGCATAAGAAGAATTGGATAGAACCTGTACAAAAGCTACAAGAAGGAAGTCGTCCAGAAAAAACACTTTATCGAATAACAAGTGAGGGGCGTCGTCATCTAGTAGAAGAGCTCTATCTTTGTTTTCAAAAGTATACGGAAGTGGCAGATTTGTATATTGCCATTCATTTCTTAAATTATATTAATAAATCAGAAGCCGCTTCTATTTTGAAACAAACCATTCTCAAAGAAAAAGAAAGATGGCATACATTAAAAACGAAAAAAGCAGAAAAGGAAAGACATGATACAGTCTCTGACTCAAGCCAATTAATTGCTGCTCACGCATTTGAAAAAGCAGAATTTAATATTAAATGGTTAGAGAGGGTACTAGAATTCTTAAAATAATAACTAGACAAAAGAGAGCTAAAATAAATTGAGGCTCTCTTTCGTCTCTTCTATTCCAAATGGGACCTTAAGTTTCCCTTAGATGCTTAAAGTTTGAGTGATTAGAAATAACCTCGAAAGTACACTCTCCTCCTATAATGAATAGTATGATGTAACTTGATATTCCAATCGTTTTTCTTTCTCAACTAATAAGACCAAAATGAACAAAATGTTCACTATGACCATAAACTTCTTTTCATTTTCTGAAAACGCTATCATTCTAATTACAAAGAATAGTCAGATAGATAGTGGGACAGGAGATGATAAACATGGGATTTTTAAGAATTTTTAAGAACTTAACCGTTCAGGTGTTAACAGCGATTGCACTTGGTGTGTTAGTTGGTTTAATTTGGCCAGATATAGGTAAAGAATTAAAGCCTTTAGGAACGACTTTTATTAATGCCGTGAAGATGGTTATTGCCCCAATTATTTTCTTAACCATTGTATTAGGTATCGCAAAAATGGGAGATATGAAAAAAGTAGGTAAAGTTGGTGGGAAAGCTTTTATCTATTTTGAAGTGGTTACGACGCTTGCTCTAGTCATTGGGTTAATAGTTGTTAATATTGTTAAACCAGGTGACGGGTTAAATTTTAATGAGCTTGAACAAGGGGATGTATCTGAATATACAACCAATGCTGAGGAAGGCATTGATTGGATGGAATTCGTTACACATATCGTGCCATCAAATATGGTGAACGCTTTTGCGGAGGGAGATATTCTTCAAGTTCTATTCTTCTCCATTCTATTTGGGGTTGCACTTGCTTCTTTAGGTAAACGGGGAGAAGTTATTACTGATTTTCTTGACCGGTTATCCCATGTGTTTTTTAAGATCATTGGTTATGTAATGAAAGCTGCGCCAATTGGTGCATTTGGTGCAATGGCATATACAATTGGACATTTCGGTTTAGGTTCTTTAGCACCGCTCGCAAAGTTGATGATGAGTGTGTATATTACAATGTTTTTATTCATCTTTATCGTTTTAAACTTAATATGTAAATATTATGGCTTTAGTCTATTTAAATATTTACGATTTATTAAAGATGAGTTACTTATCGTATTAGGAACGAGTTCTTCGGAATCCGTTCTACCAAGAATGATGGATAAAATGGAAAGATTCGGCGCGTCCAAATCAGTCGTTGGTTTGGTCATTCCAACAGGATATTCCTTTAACCTTGATGGTACTTCAATCTATCTTTCTATGGCTACCGTATTCTTAGCTCAAGTATTTGGTGTCGATTTATCTATCGGACAACAAATAACGATTATCTTAATTCTTATGCTTACTTCTAAGGGAGCTGCTGGGGTAACGGGAAGTGGATTTATCGTACTAGCTTCGACATTAGCAGCCATTCAAGTAATCCCGTTAGAAGGTTTAGCCCTCTTACTCGGTGTTGACCGCTTTATGAGTGAAGGGCGTGCCATTACGAATATGATTGGTAACGGTATTGCGACAATCGCAGTTGCGAAAAGCGAGAAAGAATTTGATGAAGAAAAATATCAACATGCGATTTCAAATATGAAAGAGATCTCACATGAAGTGAATAAAGCAAGTTAACGGTTAAGCCCTCTCAAGATAAACTTGAGAGGGCTTTGTCTGTCAGTTGCTATTTGTGGTACGATAAATAAATCATTGATTAATAAGGTGGAGCGTATATGAAGTTAACAGTAAGACCGTCATACATAAAGAAGTATAAGGAAGGTTTTCCATTAATAAATGAACAATCTGTTGAACGAATTCCTCAAATGGATGAAGGTACGATTGTTGAGTTAGTGAATGAAAAAGGACAGTTTCTCTGTAAAGGTTATTATGGAATTCAAAATAAAGGCAGAGGCTGGGTATTAACGACAAACCAGCATGAACAAATAGATCAAGCTTTTTTTATGGAAAAGCTGAAGACAGCAGTAAATCATAGACAAAAACTATTTAACGATCCAGAAACGACTGCTTTTAGAATTTTTAATGGAGAAGGCGATGGTGTTGGAGGCGTTACAATAGATTATTATGATACGTATTATTGCATTAGTTGGTATAGTGAAGGGATCTATCAATTTAAACAGGAGATTATTACAGCATTAGAACAATGTTTGCCAGTGAAGGCTATTTATGAGAAGAAAAGGTTTAATCATAAAGGGCAGTATGTAGAAGATGACGATTTTGTTTGTGGTGAAAAGCCGACATTTCCTATTATCGTTAAAGAAAACGGGATAAACTATCCAATCTATCTTAATGATGGTGCAATGGTTGGGGTTTTCCTAGATCAAAGGGAAGTAAGGAAAAAAATAAGGGATCAATATGCCAATGGTAAAACGATCTTGAATACCTTCTCATACACGGGAGCCTTCTCGGCAGCAGCTGCATTAGGCGGTGCAGTGAAAACAACAAGTGTTGATTTGGCTAATCGAAGTAAAGCGAAGACAATCGAAATGTTTAGTGTAAATGGTATTGATTATGAAGAACAGGACATCATTGTTGAAGATGTATTCAAATACTTTAAATATGCAGTGAGAAAAAAGGTAACATTCGATCTTGTCATTTTAGACCCACCTAGTTTTGCTCGCTCAAAAAAACATACTTTTAGTGTGGCAAAAGATTATGCTTCTTTATTAGTAGAAGCCATCTCAATTACCAATCAAGGAGGGGTCATTGTCGCTTCATCTAATGCGAGTAATGTTTCAATGAAAAAATTTAAGACATTTGTGGCAAAAGCTTTCTCTTCAGCAAATGAGAAGTATAAAATCATTGAAGAATTTACTTTACCACATGATTTCAAAACGAATTCTTCCTACCAAGAAAGCAATTATCTTAAGGTGTTATTTATAAGAAAAAATACTTAATAAAAAGCTAAAGGATACAGTGAAGTGTCTCCTTTAGCTTTTTTTATTATTAAAGTTTTTAGAATTATTATTGTATTTTTAATATTTCGTTGTATACTTGTAATACAAGTGAAGGTTTTCATTGATTTTTTAAATATAATGATTGTCTCCACTATTGGATGGGGCCCTCCAAATGGTGTGATCATTTTATTTATGTTCAGAGACTGATAGATTGAAAGCTTTAAAGGGATTAAATAAAGGAGATTAGTAGCAAATGAAAATTGAACGGAAGAAGATATCGGCGCAAGTATTAGAGCAATTAAATGAAAAAATTAAAAGCAAAGAGTTTCCGCCCAATCAACCATTACCTTCTGAGAATGAATTGGCGAAATTATTTGGCGTAAGCCGCGCTCCAGTTAGGGAGGCACTCAGTGTCTTATCAGCAAGTGGCATCATTGAATCAAGGCAAGGTGGCAGAAGTTATGTGAAAGAATTACATCTTGTCGATATGATGGACCGTTTAACGTTGCAATATATTTCATTAGAAGAGGTTTTTGAGTTATTGGAATTAAGGATAATTATGGAAACAGAGGCCGCTGCTCTAGCTGCTAATCGTCGTGATTCTTCCGACTTAGAGAAAATCAAGAAAGCGTTAAAAGGGCTAGAGGAGACACTTACTAACCCTGATGAAGTGGGCCTTCAAGCCGATTTGGATTTTCATAAGTATATGATTGAAGCAACAAAGAATAGCTTTATGGTCGGGGTCATGGATAATATCGGTGACCTTTACCGTAAGGCTGTCGCTTTTTCATTAAAGAAGAACTTAGGATTACAACGAAAAAGGGAAAGCGTCTATCTTGAGCATGAAGCGATATATAAAGCGATAGAAAGTCAAGATGAAGAAAATGCAAGAAAAGCAATGAAGAGTCATTTGCAAAATGTAAGGAAGAAATTAAAAGAAGAAAAGTAAAGGAAGAAGGTGCCATCATGTTAACAGATGAGATGGTCGAACAATTTAAAAAAGCCATAAAATCACCAACGAGAATGTTAAAAGAGAAAGCAGATTTAGTCTCTTATTCATATGATGGGTCGTTCGGTGCTTATTTACCAGAATTAGTCATACAGCCAATGTCCACACAAGAAGTTGTGTCTATAGTAAAGGTGGCCAATCAATATAAAGTCCCTTTGTACCCAAGAGGTCGAGGAACCAGTCTAAGTGGTGGGCCATTGCCTGTTCATGGTGGAGTGGTCCTGGACTTTTCTCAATGGAATCAAAAATTAGACATAGATAGTGATGATACAATTGCTGTTGTCTCACCAGGAGTATTGACAGCTGAAATAGACAAAGCTGCGAAAAAATATGGGCTGATGTATCCCCCTGATCCAAGTAGTGCGCATGTGTCAACAATTGGTGGTAATTTAGCGGAAAATGCTGGTGGACCAAGAGGTTTAAAGTATGGGGTAACAAAAGATTATGTGTTGGGGTTAGAAGTCGTTACACCTGAGGGAGAAGTCATTAAAACAGGTGGTCGTACAATTAAAAATGTTACTGGTTATGATTTAACTAAGCTGATAGTCGGATCTGAAGGTACATTAGGTATTATTACCGAAGCAACCCTACAACTAGTCCCACGGCCAAAAGCAACCGGTACGATGATGGTTATTTTCGATGATATTGTCGATGCAGGAAGAGCCATATCGAAAGTGCTCACTTCTGGAATATTACCATCTAAAATGGAGATTATGGATCAAGCTTCCATTGTAGCTGTTGAAGAATATGAATCAATCGGACTTCCGACCGATGTTGATGCTATTATCCTTATAGAATTAGATGGTCATCCAGTGGCAATTGCTGATGAGTGTAAACAAGTAGAACAAGTTTGCCTAATGGTAGGAGCACGGGAAGTTCAGATAGCAGCGAATGAGATAGCAGCAGAGAAACTCTGGAAAGCGAGAAAACTTGTCTCCCCAGCGATTGTAAGAAAAAAACCAACGAAAATTTCTGAAGATGCGACAATTCCAAGAAGTAAAATCCCAGAAATGTTTAAACGACTAAAACAAATTAAAGAAAAATACAATATTGATCTAGTTGTATTCGGGCATGCAGGCGATGGTAATCTCCATCCCAATATTATTACTGATAAAAGGGATAAAGAAGAAATGAAGAGAGTCGAACTTGCTGTAGCTGAGATATTCGAAACAGCTATACAACTAGGTGGGACTTTATCAGGCGAACATGGCATTGGCACAATGAAGACACCGTTTATGAAAATGGAGCTAGGGGAGGCTGGATTAAATATGATGAAAAGAATGAAGATCGCATGGGATCCCAAAAATATCATGAATCCTGGTAAGGTTTTTCCTGAAAATGAAAATCAAAGGCTCGTATTAGTCGATGAATAATCAATTAGCTTATGAAGAAACATTTGATTGTGTCCAATGTGGTTACTGTCTTCCTGCCTGTCCAACATATACGACAATGGGAAAAGAAAGACATTCGCCAAGAGGAAGAATTAACTTAGTACAGATGGCTTCTGAAGGGAAAATCTCACTAAAAGAAATTGAAGATTCTATGGAACTATGCCTTGGCTGCCGCGCTTGTGAAACAGCTTGTCCTACTAATGTACAATATGGAAAAATTTTGTCTTCATATAAAGAAGTAAGGATGCAGCAAGAAGGAAGTCCATTTTTTAATCAATTGGCTATGAAAAAAGGACTTTCTAATAAAGGAATGTTAAATACGATGAATCATTCTCTTAGGTTCTATCAACATTCTGGTATAGAAAAATTAGCTAAAGTAACGAAGGGAATACAGATCCTGCCTGAAAAATTACGTGCATTTGAAGCGATTTTACCTAACATCACAAAGCCCGATAAAGCACTTAGAAAAGGGACACTCATACCTCATAAAGAAACAAAAATGAAGGTCGCCTTTTTTACTGGCTGTATTATGGATGTGTTTTTTGCACGAATTAATGATTTAAGCATAAAGTTGCTTAAGCATGCCGGTTGTGAAGTAACAGTGATAAAAAATCAGACATGTTGTGGTGCTCTTCAGCATCATGAAGGAGATAGCGAAACGACGATACAATTAGCCAAAGAAAACATCCGTGCCTTTGAAAAAGATCACTATGATTATATTGTTAATAGTATTGGTGGTTGTGGCGCAATGTTAGTTGAATATGATCAGCTGCTACAGTTCGATCCAGATTGGTCTGAACGAGCAAAAGTATTTGCTGAAAAAAGCAAAGACATTAGTGTGATTTTAGCAGAGTTGGATATTCAGTTTACAAAAAAGGTCGAAAAAAAGATTACGTATCAACCGTCATGCCACTTAACAAATGTGCAAAAAGTGAAAAAATCACCGTTAGACCTTATTCAGCGTATTCCAGCCGCTACGTATATTCCTCTTCCAGAAATGGATATGTGTTGTGGGTCAGCGGGAACGTATAATATTTTCCATTATAAAGAGTCAATGGAAATCTTAGATGAAAAAATGGATTATGTAAAAGAAAGAGTACCAGAAGTGATTGTCACCTCTAATCCAGGTTGTCATCTACAAATGTGCATGGGTGTGAAGCGTGAAGGGTTAGAGATGAGCGTAGAAGTCGTTCATATTGTCGAAATATTAGCTGAAGCATGTGGTTTATAGAAATGATAGAAGGTGAAGAGAATGTATGATTATATAATCATTGGTGGGGGAATTGTTGGTTTATCTGTAGGGTTTGAACTACTAGAACGGAAACCATCGTTGAAAATTGCAATTGTTGAAAAAGAAAGCCATGTAGCGGCACATCAGACAGGGCATAATAGTGGTGTTATTCATTCTGGTATCTATTATAAGCCAGGTAGTGAGAAAGCGAGATTAGCTAAAATCGGCGGACAATCCATGAAGGATTTTTGTGAAAGTAATGATATCGAATATGATATTTGCGGTAAAGTAATTGTCGCTAGTGAAGAAGAAGAGTTGCCACTATTAGATAATCTATATAAAAGAGGGCGACAGAACGGACTTGATATTCATTTAATGGAAAAAGAAGAACTATTGGAAAGAGAACCACATGTAAATGGGAAAAGAGCCATTCATGTACCAATGGCAGGAATTGTTAACTATCGACAAGTGTCCGAAAAAATGGCGGATTTCATTCGTCATAAAGGTGGAGATATTCTACTTAATCATGAAGTTGTGGCCATTCAAGAAGATAATAATGAAGTAGTTGTTATCACTGATCAAGGAGATATAAAAGGTCAATTTTATATCAACTGTGGTGGTCTACACTCCGATCGGATTGCGAAAAAAGCAAAATTATTAACTGATATGAAAATTGTTCCCTTCCGTGGTGAATACTATCAACTGGTTGAGGAAAAACGTCATTTAGTAAAGCATTTAATTTATCCTGTTCCCAATCCTAAATTCCCATTCCTTGGTGTTCATTTTACGAGAATGATTGGCGGTGCGATCGATGTCGGTCCAAATGCAGTATTAGGTTTCAAACGTGAAGGTTACCGAAAGACAGATATTTATTTACCGGATTTATTTGAGGTGTTAGCATATAAGGGATTTTGGAAGCTAGCAAGTGGTTATATGAAGGAAGGGATCGAGGAAATGATTCGTTCAGCCTCTAAACAACTTTTCTTAAAGAATGTTCAAAAACTTATGCCAGAAATACAAGCAACAGATTTAAAAACAGGACCGGCAGGAGTTAGAGCACAGGCCTTGAAGGATGATGGCTCATTAGTTGATGATTTTTACATATTGCCGAGCAAACGTGCCATTCATGTATTAAATGCACCCTCCCCTGCTGCAACGGCGTCTATTGATATTGGCAAGGAGATAGTAAGAAAGCTAATATAAAAACTGAATTTTTGGTAAATAAACAAATTTTTTTAGGATTTAAGATGTTGGGACATAAGTATATTAGCTAATGAATCATCCGAATGATTAGGAGTATCTAACATCTAATCATTCGTTTTTTTTTTGTGATTTGAACCTTTATATGAAAAGAATAGTGAAATGGAGCGGAAGACACTCGACTCCTGCGGGAAATAGAGGGAAAGCTGAGACCCCACAGGCAATGCCTTTAGGTGGCTTAGCCCCTCCCCGCGGAAAGCGAGTGACTGTAGCGCAATGGAACGGACTTTTTTTGTAAATGATGTTTAAAGATCATCATTTGTTATTGTTCTTTTTTGAGGTTAGCTCATTTAGTTGAGTCCTAGCCTTTTTTCTTTTACTTAGAATTTAGTTCATATGTCAAACAGAACTAAGGGAAATATACATTAATCGCCTTTTTTCTCTTTTATTTTTAAAAATTTCCCGGAAAATAAGTAGTCAAAGGAGATTGATGTCAAACAGTAATAGGAAGAAATTACAGCCGTTACTTATAAGTATGCGGGAGATGATAAAGATAAAGGAGTGTGTTTACACATGAAGAAGATCGTGACGTTATTATTGCTTATTTTCATTCTTTTTCCAAATGGTATAGTAGCTAGTGAAGATTCTTCTGTCGTATCCGATGCACTTTTAACATCTCTAGCACCTATACTTACTGAAAAAATTCATCAATATTATGGGTATGAAAAACAATACAATCTGTATGATACGGAGATAAAGAAACTTAAATGGAATCGAAAAGGGTATCATATGATTCTCAAACTTGAAATAACTACGTATGAAGAAGGGTACTTACCTCCGTACGGGCAAGATTCTCTTGTTTTAGATTTGACACCTCTAGGTCCAGAGGTCATCACTTATAAACATAAAGGAGACGAAGAAGAGAAAAAGGTTAATCACTTTTATCGAAAGGTGGCTAATGACATGGAACATAGTTTCAAAAAAAGGTGGCGCAGATATCATCAAACCCGTTTTAATCAGTTTCAATTTCTAGCAAGCAAAAATGGTTGGACTGATCGTCTCATACCAGTAATGCAAGTAGTGAAAGATATCAATGATGAAACAACATCAAAGTATAAAAATACCATTCAACCACTCATCTACTTCAATAAAGAGGAAATCTTAATTCTCTATAAAAATAAAAGTGGAATGAACGAAATGATTACTTTAAGACATTTTGGCAATGGGTGGAAGGTAGATAAAAGAGAACAAAAACAAGGAAAGAAAATGACAGAGCAAATACTATCTCATATGTGATAAAGGATTGTGTCTTAAAAACCCTGGTGCTAAAATTTAATTACTATTTAATAGGGCTGGGGGGGTACATATGCCAACACATCATTTTCATGATCAATACATATCTGCGGATAAAATAGTGGCTGTTGTTAAAGAGCTTGTAACTGATAATGCGTATCATAATATTACTTTAGAAGAAATTGCTATGAAAATGAGATGCCAAGTGAAGGCGCTAACGGTTCATTTTAATCATATGGATGCTTTATTATATCGGATCATTGAGGAAGACTTCAATGTTCTGACACAAATGATCGTCACCATTCAATATGGTGACGATAATAAAATAGATAAGCTTAATCAACTCTTAGTTTCTTTCATGGAATTTGGTATTAACCTTCATCACCGTTACGATCTATTATTTGCTTTTTATACGAGTAACGACAAGCATTCGATTACAGAAATAGCCCAAAAAACATACTATCGGTTTGAATATGCTGTTCTACAACTAAAAGAACAACAAACTGAGGAATCACTTGTTTATTCTGCTTTCATTGCCCTACATGGTTTTATACAACACCATAAAGGTTATGTGAAAGACTTTGAAGAGATTCGATCCTATGCAGAGGCACATGCTTGGTTCGTTTTAAAGGGCTTATCATAATTACAAAAAGAAAGTATTATTGAAGTGATAAGAGCAGGGAATTTTATGATTCCCTGCTCTTATTATTTTTATAGCGTGGTTAGGAGGAATGGGGGTGGACGGACGGAAATGTAAAGATGAATACAGTTCCTTCATTAATTTTACTTTGCACTTTTATTGTTCCTTTCATTGCTCTGGCGATACTAAAAACAACCATCATTCCTAACCCAGTCCCTTTTGCCCCTTTGGTGGAATAATAAGGCTCTCCTAGACGACGAATTTGGTCTTCAGTCATACCAAGCCCTGTATCTTGAACCTCGATTCTAATATGCGTAGAAGAATAATTAGAGCTTATATACAGTTGGCCACCTCTTGGCATCGATTCAATGGCGTTTTTAATAACATTTAAGAAGCATTGCTGAAACTTTTGTCTATCGCCTTCGATGTCACCTATGATAGAGAAATTGGTTGTTATTTCGACCGAATTTTGATTAGCTATCGGCCGTAGTATACTAATGACATGGCCTAGTTCTTTCTTGACATTCATTGTTTCAATTTTATCTAATCCAGGTTTAGAAAAAGTAAGATAGTTCTGAATGACGCGTTCTGCTGATGCCAGTTCATGTTGGACGATTTCTAAGTATTCATTTCTTTTTGAAGGAGAAAGTGTTTGTTCTTTTAATAATTGTACAAATCCCGCAGCAGCTGTGAGTGGATTCCTAATTTCATGTGAAATTGCTGCCCCCATTTGCTCAACGGCTTCTAGTTTTTCCGCGATGATAAGCTTTTTCTGCATATCGATCGTTTTGAAGACAAATTCAATAATATAAACGGCCATTCCTACACCAAGAGCTGGAATGGTAAGAAAGGCAAACCATAAATCAAGTGAGTTTAATTGTGGTACATATAACTCATATAAAATGAGTGAAACGATACTAGAGATAAAAGTAATAAGAACAGCTAGCATAATTCTCTTATTAGCAGAAATCTGCTTAAATCTTGGGTATAAATATAAAAATAAGCATCCTAGCAAAAGATATTCAAACATAGTTACATAGAATCCTAAATTAATTCCATAAAAACATCTTACAGCAATAACGACAATTACGAGTAACGGACCGACACCAACATACAATCCACCTAATATTACAGGTATAATCCTTAAGTCCATCATTAATCCAGGTTCTGGTTCAAATGAAAAAATATAACAAATGCCGATCATCAGGGACAGAGTAATAGTTGCTGATGTTTTTGAAAAATGAAAACCAAGGTTCTTTTCAATCCATACGAGCAGAAAAAATAGGATGACAATTAACAGTGATAGATTAAGGAAAAAATGAGTGGTAATGACCATTTTTTCACATCCCTTTTAGTGTATAGGAAAATTTTATATGTTTTCCTTTCATCTGACAATAAAAATGCGGAAAATTAAGAAAAATATAATGGGTGATGCCTAATAATTTCAAAATACTCTAATGAATATGAATCAGATTCAAGCAATAAAATTTCCTTTCTTTTCTGCTGGCAATTCTTATTTTTCTATTATATGCTAAACAAAAAAAGAGAGCGGAGGGTTTGTGTGCATATAAATGAAGGGTTAGGACTTGTTCTCGACGTAGAGACAACGGGCTTGTCGCCAGTTAATGATGAGGTAATTGAAATCGCCTTGAAATTATTTTCGTTTGATCAACAGACAGGGGATATTCTTTCAATAAAAGATGAACGAAGCTATTTAAGAGAACCGGAATCGACTAGTGCATTAAGAAATTATAATCAAGCTTATAAAATTCACGGCATCCCTTTTGAAGATGTGGTGGGGAAAAGCTTTGATGATCGTGAAATAAAGAAGATGTTCGCGTATACGGATATTGTTCTTGCTCATAATGCATCATTTGATAGAAGTTTTCTCTATCAAATGTATCCTAATGATGTAAATGAACTGAAATGGTATTGTACGATGAGGGGAGTCCCGTGGAAAGAATATGGCTTTTATAACAGTAAATTATTGACCCTTTTAAAAGGCCACCGAATTACAAACTATCAAAATCATAGAGCAATGGATGATATTACATATTTACTAGAATTATTGAAAAACAAAAATCCAAATGGAGAATCGTATTTAAAGGATATACTCAAGAAAGGCCCGATGCGTAAGTATCAACCTAAAGTAAAAAAGTATATTTGATTCCCTCATAAATATTGGAAAATTATCGTATAAAAGGTGTTTTCACTGTAAATGAATGATAAGTGAAAGCACCTTTTTAGTAAAAGCTTATGTTTATTTGAACGTGTCATATGATAGGTTAATTATAACCTAAGTTCTATAACTGACATTTTTCTACTATTTTCTATCGTTACAAAATATAGAGTCTCTGATTGATCATCAGAGACTCATATACAGATATGAAACATTAAGCTACACTATTATTCCAATTAGATATATCTTCTTCCAATGGTATTTTGTTCGCTCTTGCTTTACGTGCAGCAATAAAGAATATTGTTATTAGAACGATCGCACCAATAGCTCCGCCTATCCAAGAAGTAGTCATAGAGAGACCAAATCCGATTTGAGCATTTAAGATATAAGTAATAACCATTACTAACATAAAGCTACCTGGTATTAATGCGATAAAGTAATTTTTCTTAGCAATATACAAATACATGGCGCCGACAAACAATGCGATTACAGCGGTTGATTGGTTCGCCCAGTTGAAATACCTCCATAACACATTGAAATCTATTTGTGTAAGTACCATGGAAATCGCAAATAATGGAGCAGCAATCCATAAACGACTAGAAAATTTAATTTGAGGGAATTTAATATAATCGGCAATAATCATTCTCGCACTTCTAAATGCTGTATCCCCTGAAGTAATAGGAAGTACAACTACTCCTAAAACAGCTAATGTACCACCAATAGCTCCAAGTAGGGTTGTAGATACTTCACTTACTACTGCGCCAGGACCACCGGCAGCAAGCATTTCATTTAAACCACCATAACCATTAAATAAGCTCATAGCAGCTGCGGCCCAAATCATGGCAATAATACCTTCTGCAATCATCATTCCATAGAAAATCTTTCTGCCTTGCGTCTCATTTTGAGTCGTTCTAGAGATAATTGGTGTTTGGGTAGCATGAAATCCAGATAGCGCCCCACATGAAATTGTAAAGAATAATAAAGGTAGCAAAGGAGCATTATCAGGGTGAAAATTCTGAAAAGAAAGTTCAGGAATAGGTGCACCTGTGACTAAAAGACCGATACCAACACCTAATGCACTAATTACTAATAACGCACCAAAATAAGGATAAAGACGACCAATGATTTTATCAACAGGTAGGAGTGTTGCTAAAATATAGTAAAGAAAAATAAATCCGACAATAAGACCTAGTGCGACTTTTCCGTCCATTAATAGATGTAATAAACTAGCAGGAGTAGAAACAAAGACTGTACCTACTAATAATAGTAATAGAATGGCAAAAGCATTTACGACATGCTTCATAACTTTCCCTAAAAATTTACTCGCTAACTCAGGTAAGTGAGCTCCCCTGTTTCTTATAGAAATCATACCTGTTAAGTAATCATGCACAGCACCTGCAAAGATACAACCAATAACAATCCAAACAAACGCGACTGGGCCATATAACGCACCTAAAATCGGGCCGAAAATTGGACCTGTACCAGCAATATTAAGTAATTGAATCAGTGAGTTTTTTTTTGTGCTCATAGGTAGGTAGTCAACATTATCTTTATGTGTGAATGCAGGTGTCGCTCTATTTCCTTTCACCCCAAAAACTTTCTCAACATACTTACCATATGTGAAATAACCAACAATTAATAAGATAATACAAGAAATAAATGTAATCATAGCATTGCCTCCTTTGTTAATGTATACGTTTTCATTTATTATAAATGACTATGATTCAAGGTTGAGTATTTTGAGCATAACATGTATAAATCCGTGAGTAAGAGGTCCTTTTATTAAATTAAGATGCATTTTTTAGTGTAAATAGTCTGATAATTAATTGAGTGTCATGACCTATATTTCTAGTTTTGTTCTTAAATCCTTTACGTAATTTCTGCTGACAGAAAGTTTTTCATTCGATCCTTTTAGCTCTAACTGAAATGCACCATTGAACCAAGGAGAAAGTTTATTAATATATCTTAAATTAACAAAATAGCTTTTATGTATTCTACAGAAAGAATACGTAGATAGTCGATTTTCTAACTCTTTTAATGATGCTTTTGTCTCATAAGCATTATCTATAGTGATAATTCGTGAAAATTTATCTTCCTTGTAAACATACATAATATCTTTAGGTTCAATGTAAATTATTTCTCCATTCTCTTCGATTGCCAGCTTTCCAGCTAATTTACCTTGTTTGGGCAGATCTATTGGCTTTAAATATTTGATTATACGGCTGACCGTCTCAGAAAGTTGTTCTTCATCATATGGTTTTAGTAAGTAATCGATCGCTTCATAGCGAAAAGCTTCTACAGCGAACTGAGGGTAAGCTGTTGCGAATATGATTTTAGGTGGATTTTTGAATTCCATTAAACTTTTAGCTGTTTGCATGCCATCCATTTTGGGCATTTCGATATCAAGAAAAACGATATCTGGCTGTAATTGAATCGATTGTATGATGGCACCTTCTCCTGAATCAGCTTCGCCAACAATTTGAATAGAATCAAATATTGATAACAAATGCTTTAATTCTTCCCGGCTGTATGGCTCGTCATCTACAACGAGCACTTTAATCTTTGTCTTCATTTTCTTCCTCCACAGGTATATTAAAGGTTATTTCCGTTCCATTGTTTTCTTCACTTTTGATGTGTAATCTGGCATTCTTGCCAAATGTCATAATTAATCTTCTATTTACATTGTATAATCCGAGACCAGTACCTGTTTTTGATGTGATTGGTTCTTCCCCAATATGCTTTAATCTATCATGCTTAATGCCCATACCATTGTCTTTAATCGAAATAGCAACTCGATTGTTCATTTGTTTAATTTGTACTTTAATCATACAATTTTTGTTCATTTGCTTAAATGCATGTATAATGGCATTTTCTACAATTGGCTGCAAGGTGAGCGGTGGAATCTTACTATCAAGAACTTCATTCTCAATATAATATTCGACTTGTATTCTGTTTTCAAATCTCGTTTGTTCTATCATTAAATAGGCTTTCATATGAAGAATATCTTGTTCCAATGTGATACGGTTTGCTGTCGTTGCATTTAAGTTTTGCCTTAGAAATTGGGACAAAGTAATAAGCAGTTTTCTTGCTTTATCGGCATCAATTCTTACAAGAGAGACAATGGTATTTAATGTGTTAAAAAGAAAATGGGGACTAATTTGTGCTTGCAAAGCCTTAATTTCTGCTTCTTTAGCCAATTGAAATGCTTTATCTGCTTCGGCTATTTCTAGCTGATTACTTAGTAACACACTTAACCCTGAGATCAACTCAATTTCTAAATTAGTCACTTCCTTCTCCGAGGTAAAATATACTTTTAAAGTACCGATGATTTGTCCACGTTGCTTAAGTGGAGCAATAACAGCGGCACCAAGTGGACAATGGTCATTTTGACATTGTATTTCTTCATTACCTACAACAATTAATTTACCATTATTAATTACTTCTTTTGTAATTTCTGTTTGGATGGGGTGGTCTACTCGGTGATGATCATCACCTGAACCAACATGGGCAAGAATCACATGTTTATTTGTAATGGCCACTGCATTAGCATGGATTTCCCTTAATAAAATGGTACAGACTGCCTTAGTGGAGACCTGTGTCATTCCCTTTCTAAGATGTGATAAAGTTTGATCAGCGATTCGTAATGACTTTTGCGCTTGTAGTGCTCCTGCCTTTTCTTCTTCATTCACTACATTTTTAATGATTAGGAGGAATAAAGCTGATCCTACACCGTTTGCAATAATCATTGGCACACCGATTACTTCAACTAAAGAGACAGCTTTTTCGAACGGTCTCGACAGAAGGAGAATGAGAAGCATTTGAACGGCTTCTGCAGTAGCTCCTATAAAAAAGGCAGAAGAAAGCTTTACATGGTCTTTCTTCTTATGAAAGTAGCCTGCAATTAGTCCGGACATGATGGTTGCTAACCCACATGAGAAGGCAGTAAAGCCACCTAGTGTAAAACGATGGATTCCTGCAATTAGTCCAGCTCCTAAACCTACTTTATAACCACCGAACAGTCCAGCTAAAACGACACCTATTACGCGTGAGTTAGCAATGGCTTCTTCACTTGTTAAATTAGATGCCCATCTGTTTATATTTAATGTTTCAGCATTTAAAGATAAACCTGTATATGTCCCGATTATTCCGAAAAAACCAAAAAATAAAATTGCTTTTAATTGAAGATCTTTTTTTACATTTTCCTTATAAATCATATCTCGAAAAAATTGGAACCGTGTTAGAATAAAGGCTATGGTAACAATAATACCAAGCCTCTCTAACATAGTAATGAACAATTCAAACATAAAAAAACTCCTTCATTATATATATTTCTATCATACATTAAAAGGCTAAAATATCTAAGTATCATAAAAATTTTCAAAAAATTCCCGCTTTTACCTTTGCAATCTTTTCCACTTTCTGCTATTATGAAAGAAATTATTTTTGTTCGGAATGTAAGAAAGATGCGAGTGTATATACGTTTGCTTCATGTATGTTCCACAAGAATAGTCATAATTTATGTGTTATACATAAGGAGGATTTATTCATGGCAGAAGGAAAAGTGAAATGGTTTAATGCAGAAAAAGGTTTTGGTTTCATTGAAACACAAGAAGGACAAGATGTATTCGTACATTATTCAGCTATCCAAACTGAAGGTTTCAAGACGCTTGATGAAGGACAAAGCGTAACATTTGAAGTAGAAGAAGGTCAACGTGGACCACAAGCTTCTAATGTAGTTAAACTATAATATAGTTGAAATACAAGCCTGATGAAGGGCTTGTATTTTTTTTGCCGAAACAAGGTACTGTTTTCTAAAAAGTAGTATAATTACAAACTTACTGGAATCCTTTTTTTCTTTATGATAAATAGACTATAATATAAATAGAGACTAAATAAAGGTAGGAATCGTTATGATTGTAAAAACTGAAGAAGATTTAGCGGGTTTAAAGGAAATCGGGAAAATTGTTGCTTTAATTAGGGATGAAATGATTGCTCAAACAAAGCCTGGCGTCACAACAAAAGAATTGGATGATATAGCTGGGAAAATGTTTGAAGAGCATGGAGCATTATCTGGTCCAAAGGGTGAGTATGACTTCCCAGGATATACTTGTATTAGTGTAAATGAGGAAGTAGCACACGGTATCCCTGGAAATAGAGTGATTCAAGATGGAGATTTAGTTAATATTGATGTATCTGGATCAAAGAATGGTTATTTCGCTGATACAGGTTTATCAATCGTTGTAGGTAATGGGAATGAGAAACTACAGACTTTATGTGAAACTGCACAAAAAGCTTTCGATGAGGGACTAAAAAAAATAAAACCAGGTGCGAAACTGAATCGAATCGGGAAATCTGTCTATCAAACAGCAAAAAATAATGGTTTTAATGTGATTATGAATTTAACTGGCCATGGAATTGGTCGTTCTTTACATGAAAAGCCAGATCATATTCTTAATTATTATGATAACTGGGATAATCAATTATTGCGAGAAGGGATGGTTATTGCTTTCGAACCCTTTATCTCCACTGGAGATGAAGAAGTTCGTGAACAAAGTGATGGCTGGACTTTCATTACACCTAATAAAAGTTTTGTTGCTCAATGTGAACATACAGTTATTGTGTCTAAAGAAGGCCCAATGATTATTACGAAGTAAATGAAATGAAGAGCGGTAGCGATATCTAATCGTGTCGTTCTTTTTTTTATGTAGGAAAGTATCTTTCATTCATGTGGTTATGCTGAACAGACAAACAGGAAAGGATGTTAATCTCCCGTGTGATGAAGATGCCTGAATGTGAAATACAATTCTCTTAAGGTTTATTACTTTTCACAACAATAGATTACCCTTATGATAGATATAAAAAAGGGAGTGTGGGAACGTATGAAGGCAGTGATACATAAAGGTGAAGCAGGAATAAATGGAACGGATTATCAGGAAGTAAATGATTTTCCTGTTGGTGATAAAGAAGTAAAAGTTCAATTAAAGGCGGCGGGATTAAACCATAGAGATTTATTTATTCTCCATCGACATCAATCAACTGACCCAGCACTTGTATTAGGTTCTGATGGTGCAGGTGTTGTGGTGGAAATTGGTGCAGAGGTGACAAATATTAAAGTCGGAGATGAGGTCGTTATTAATCCAGGATTAGGCTGGGAAAAAAACAGTGACGCCCCCCCAGAGGGATTTGAGATTGTTGGCTTTCCGTATCACGGTACTTTTGCCGATCATATTGTTATTCCTGCCATTAATGCCTTCCCTAAACCTCCACATATGTCATGGGAAGAGGCAGGGGTGTTTTCGTTAGCAGGTTTAACTGCTTATCGTGCCTTATTTACAAGAGGGCAAGTAAAGCCAGGGATGAAAGTATTTATCCCTGGTATTGGCGGGGGAGTGGCTACTTCTCTTTTACAATTTGCCGTAGCCGCTGGTGCGGAAGTATACGTGAGTTCTCGCTCGGAAGAAAAGAGAGAAAAAGCTTTATCATTAGGTGCGAAAGAAGCTCTTGATAGTGGGGCAGATTGGCAAGCACAAATTGGCGGCAAAATGGACCTAGTAATCGAATCAGTCGGAGCTGCAACATTCAACCAATCCCTAGCCGTTCTTCGTAAAGGAGGCACACTCGTGATTTTCGGTTCATCCACAGGAGATGAGGTGACTGTAAATCTTCGTCAATTCTTTTACGCACAACAAAATATTCTTGGTAGCACAATGGGAAGTGCAGAAGAATACAAACAAATGCTTACATTTATAAACGATCATCAAATCAAGCCGGTAATGGATCAAGTTTATCAGTTAGCAGATTATCAAAAAGCATTTGCAAGATTAGAACAAGCAAAACAGCTAGGAAAAATCGTCTTTCAAATAGGGAAATGAGTAATGGGAGTGAACGAAGAAATTAAAAACTTCGTTCACTCTTTCTTTTATCATCATAAGAAATCGCGGTGGAAAGAAATAAATGGCACTCAAAAACACTTTTTCCTTCAAATTCACGGGGAGGAAGGGTGTGATATTACACTTTTATACCTTTCTAGAGACCTAAATTTACTTTTAATTCCTAGTAATAAAAAGGGTTATTATCATAAATATTGATTTAATGGAAAAAAATACCTGATTTATTTTTAAAAAAAATGTCTGAAGGCCTGCTACTTGGAAAGAAATATGTCAAATTTACTGTTTTTTACAAATGAATAAATGCTGAATTTTACACATTGTTGCCGTCTGAATATTTGAAATATAATATCCCTTAAGTAAGACATTAAAATTTGGGGAGGAACTAGTAAATGACGAAGAAGAAAACAGTAGCAGCTGCACTACTTAGTCTTACATTAGGGATGTCCGTCTTTGCATCAGGTATTTCTGCACAAGTTTCAGATGAGGCAAAGGGAAGTGAAACATATCGCGTATTGATACAAGCCCCTAGCAATTCTGTTAATGCATTAGAAACAAAGTATGAAAAACGATGGGACTTTGGTAAAGAAGGTTTCACTGCAGATGTGAATGCTAAGGAGTTACAGACATTACAAGCGACAAAAAATGTCGAAGTACAAAAGGTAAATGAAATGAGCATAGCAACGGTAACAGGAGAAGTGTCGAAAGCAGAAGTAACAGCTGTGCCAAGTTCACAAACACCATGGGGAATTAAATCAATCTATAATAATCAATCTTTAACTGAAACATCAGGCGGTAATGGCATTAAAGTTGCTGTGCTTGATACAGGAGTTTATACCAATCATATTGACTTAGCAGGATCAGCAGAACAGTGTAAAGACTTTACACAATCCAGTCCACTTGTAAATGGCTCTTGTACGGATCGCCAAGGTCATGGTACACATGTGGCAGGAACTGTTTTAGCACATGGTGGTAGTGATGGGCAAGGTGTTTACGGTGTAGCTCCTGATGCGAAACTTTGGGCATACAAGGTGTTAGGTGACAACGGTTCTGGTTATTCAGATGATATTGCTGCAGCAATTAGACATGTAGCAGATCAAGCAACTAGCACAGGTTCCAAAGTAGTTATTAATATGTCTCTTGGTTCTTCTGGTAAAGATTCACTTATCTCGAGTGCAGTAGACTATGCATACAATAAAGGTGTATTAGTTGTTGCGGCGGCAGGAAATAGTGGTTCAGGTAGTAATACAATTGGTTACCCAGGAGCATTGGTTAATGCAGTTGCAGTTGCAGCTTTAGAGAATGTACAACAAAATGGGACTTATCGCGTAGCGAATTTCTCATCAAGAGGTAACCCAGCTACTGATGGTGATTATGTCATTCAAGAGCGTGATATTGAAGTATCTGCTCCAGGTGCAGCAGTAGAATCTACTTGGTATAATGGCGGTTATAACACAATTAGTGGTACATCTATGGCTACACCACATGTAGCTGGTTTAGCAGCAAAAATTTGGGCTGCGAATCCTTCATGGAGTAAATCTACTTTAAGAACAGAATTACAAAATCGTGCCAAAGTTTATGATATTAAAGGTGGAATTGGTGCCTCAACAGGTGACGACTATGCATCAGGATTTGGTTACCCTAGAGTAAGATAATTAAAAAAGAGGTTGCTATATTCAGGTAGCAACCTCTTTTGTTTATGATGACGTGCTAGAATTCTTTAAATATCTAGGGTTTTTCATAACTGAAAAGAGAAGGATAAACCCGCTTGCAATTAGTAATAGACTTGTAGTTATAAAAACGGCAGTAAATCCAAAGGCCCCAGCAACCATTCCTCCCATAACAGGTCCGATCACATTTCCTAAAAATCTTAAACTGGTATTATATCCTAACACTTCTCCTTGCATGGCTATAGGTGCAGCCTGTCTAATATAGGCAATGCGCACAGGGATAATTCCTCCAATGGTTACTCCTAGAGCAAACCGAATAATAATAAGCTGCCACATCTCAGTGACAAATCCGCCTGGAAGATAGACGATACCAGCTAAAAACAATAAGGCCATTAATATTTTTATATAACCATAGTTGTCTCCTAGCTTTCCCCATGTTTTTGACATCATCAAGTTGCCTACACCAGCTGCGGAAAAAGCGATACCTGCATAAAGAGCTAAATTTTCTGGGCCATGTATTTCGCTGACATAAAGGGACAGAATCGGTTGAATACTAAAATGAGCCACTTGAATCAACATCGATAAGATTAAAACAGTTACAAGAACAGGGTTTGTAAGTATATGTTTTAATACTTCTTTACTCGTATAATTCTGCTTCTCTGACTTCTTCACTTCATTAATTTGAAATTCTTTCGTGAAGATAACGAGAATCGCAGAGATAAAAATGGCTAATGATGTCCAATTGAAAGTAGAAGAAAAACCGACTATGTCAGCTAGAGCCCCACCGATTAAAGGTCCCATAAGTGAGCCTGTGATACTACCTGTTTGTAAGGTGCCAAGCACTTGTCCTGCCATTCTTTTTGGTGTTTGTGTAGAAATAAAAGCTTGTGAAAGGGGAATAAAACCTGTGAAGATACCCATAAATAGTCTTAAATAAAACAAATGCCATACGCTTGTCGCAAAACCTAATAGGAAAATACAAAGGGCCATTCCTGAAGCCGAAATGATTAACACCTTTTTCTTTCCATACAAATCACCAATTCTCCCCCAAATTGGAGCTACAATAAAGGCAGTAACGAATGTAATGGCAAAAATCCACCCCGACCATCTTTGAATATAGGCGTCAGAAAACTGACCAAATGATTCAATATATAATGATATAAATGGCAAGACCATCGTCATACTAGCTGAAACAAAGAAGTTGGCAAACCACATAATTTTAATATTTGTCTTTACTTGTGGATGGATCATGAACGAACACTTCTTTCTCATTTAAACATTTCGTAACACTAAATTTATCATAAACGAACTTAACTAAAATAAAAAGGAAAAGGTTTTTAACTCGACTTACCGAGGATGTTTTTACATGAGCCATTGTTATTTGGACAGGATACCTTTATATTATGTATTATAAACGTATTTCATCTGCGTGAAGTCGTTTAAACTGTTTATTGTTAAATAAAGGAGTTATATCATCTATGGAAGTTATTGGCGAACTAAAGCCGTTTATTAAAAAAGTATGGGAACAATCGCAATTTAAACAACCAACAAATATACAGCAAGAGGCGATTCCTAAAGTATTAGAGGGAAAAGATCTTATTGCTCAATCCCCAACAGGTACAGGAAAAACGTTAGCGTATTTATTACCTGTTTTAGAAAAAATTCAACCAGACAGCAAAGAGGTACAGGTAGTTATTCTCGCCTCATCACAAGAGTTAATTATGCAAATCTTAAGTGAGGCACAAAAGTGGGGAAAAGAAAGTAATATCCGAAGTGCTTCATTTATCGGTGGTGCGAATGTAAAGCGTCAGCTAGAAAAATTAAAACAACGCCCACATATCGTTTTAGGAACCCCAGGCAGAATTCTTGAATTAATTAAGCAAAAGAAATTGAAAATGCATGCGGTAAAAACAGTTGTCCTTGATGAAGGAGATCAACTTCTCATTCCCGAACATCTTGAGCATGTAAAAAATATAATAAAAGCTACTTTAAAGGAAAGGCAAGTGGTGCTGTTTTCTGCTACTTTACCTAAAACAATAGAAGTGGAAGCTAAAAGTTGGATGAAATCACCAGAGGTTATCACTATTGAAAAAGATGAGACGATCACTGCGGGTGATGTGAAGCATCTTTATTTTAAGGTGGAACAACGGGAAAAAGTTAAATTATTGGAAAAGCTTTCTCGAATAGATGATTTGAAGGCGCTTGTATTTGTTAAGGATATCCCCAATATCATGATTATGAAAGAAAAGCTAGAGTATAACCATATTAACGTAAATGTACTCCACAGTGATTTAAATAAATTTGAAAGATCTAAAAATTTAAATGGCTTTAGGAAAAAGGATGCGTGCTTACTTTTATCAACAGATGTAGCAGCGAGAGGGTTAGATATTAAGGGAATTACTCATGTCATCCACTTTGACTTACCGCGTGAGAAAACGCAGTATATCCATCGCTCAGGGAGAACAGGTCGTTTTGGTGCAGATGGAACAGTGGTATCACTTGTTACGATAAATGAAGAAAGAGATTTAAAACGTTTTGCTAAAGATTTAAATCTTCAATTAGAAGAGAAAATAATGCATGGTGGAAAAATCGTCAATCCAGAACGCCAGTCAAACGAAAAAAGACGCTAAGGTTGTCATAGTGTCAAAGGCTACAATAAGAAATGATAAGAAATCCCGCAAGTTTGTGAAGTAACATGGTTATTTCATTAGGCCACTCGGGTAAAATGAGTTCGGTATTGCACCGGACTCATTTTATATTTCGCCTTCCTGCTTTCTTGTTATAGTATTCCACATTTTGAAAGTGTGGATCATTTCCAGCTCTATTGACAGCTTCCTTGGCCATAGAAAAACTGCAACCCAATTGGGGTGCAGTTCATTTTTTTTCTATAGGGGAAGGTTCCAGTGAGCTTTAGAAAACGCCACTTTTAAGATGGAAAGGAACTCAAGAAATCAATGCCCGTTTTTGATTATTTAAGAATGGTCAAAAACACGACTTACGCGCTTCTCTACCTATTCCGCTTGAATGTTGTACATAACATAACATTTCCTATTTGCCCACACATCTTCAATATTTTATCAAACTTATATGTTGCAATATCAATCTTGGAAATCGCTTGGCGTTCATTTTATTTTTTCAATCTGATAGCCGCACAATCCAAAGATCATATGCGTTAATCCAGCTTTGTCAAAGGTTCAGTTGCTGGACCTTCAACGACCTCGCCATCATATGAAAAACGTGATCCATGACAGGGACAATCCCAAGTACGATCACCGGCATTCCACTCTGTTTCACACCCTAGATGAGTACAAGTCGTGTCAACAATATGAAGCTGACCATCGTCATCGCGGTAACAGCCTCGGCGTTTTCCATCCACTTTCACCAGGCCGCCTTCATTATTTGCTAGATCTTCAGGGTGCTTAAATTCTGGTTCAAGTTTCCCTTTAATTAATTGTCCTGCAACATCAGCATTATAAGTAATAAAATTCTTAATACTAGGGTTTGCATGGAATCTTGATGGGGTGAAAAGTTCCTGATAAGGTGTATGCTGTTCAGTGATCAAATCTTTTAATAAAATTCCAGCAGCTGTACCATTTGTCATACCCCATTTGCGATAACCGGTAGCCACGAAGATATTATTTTCATCAGACGTGATAGGACCAATATAAGGTATTTTATCTAATGTAGTTAAATCTTGTGCAGACCAGCGAAAGGTGATTGGTTTCTTCCCGAAGACCTCATTAGAGAAAGCTTGCAATGCCTCGTAATGCTGATAAGTGTTAATGCCTTTTCCTGTTTTATGACCCTCTCCGCCAATAAGAATAAGTTTCTTACCTGTCTCCTCTGAAGTTGTAGCACGGATTGATCGAACAGGGTTATTGGCACAATAGTACATGTTTCCTTTAAAATCGTCATCACCTTCGATAGCAATTACATATGACCGTTCAGGTAAGAGCCTGGAAAAGTATAACCCTTTCCATTTTAAAAATGGGCTATGTGATGCCATCACAACGTATTTACATAAAATACGATGCCCTTCGTTCGTTATGACAACAGGTTGTTTCCCTTCCTCGATATCAACGACCGTTGTATGTTCAAATACCGTGCCCCCTAGATCGATGAAACGTTTAAGTATGCCTTCTAAATATTTAACTGGATGAAATTGTGCTTGATTATTCATTTCAAGCACGCCGGTAGTTGGAATGGAGAATGGGATACTATCTCTTAATTGCCCAGTGATCCCCAACCTTTTATAGGCGTCATATTCAAAAGTTAATTTTTCACTGTATTGATCATTGGTTGCATAGATAAAAGAGCTTTCATTACTAAAATCGCAATTTATATTTGCTGCTTCTTTTTCAATCATTTTGGCTGCATCAGCTTGGGCTTCATAATATAGTCTTGCTTGCTCTATACCGAAATGTTCAATCAACTCGTCATATATTAAGCCATGCTGTGCCGTCACTTTTGCAGTTGTATGCCCAGTCGTTCCTGCTAAAACTTCCCCGGCGTCTAATAAAATCACTTTCAAACCTTCTTTAGCCAATAAGTAGGCAGAAGTGATCCCTGTTATACCAGCGCCAATGATAACTACATCTGTTTTTGTGTTACCTTCTAATGATTGATATTGATGTTGTTTTTCTTTCAACCAATACGATTGAGGGTATTTCGGCATGTCATTTTTTTCATTATTCATACAATCACCTCTAAAATATATATCTCCGTTTAATATAGCCTTATGGGTGCTTCTTATACTTCTTTCCTCAATTGACGTAAAAAAGTACTGTGAGCTATAATGATAGAATTAAGAAATTTATGAAAAATAAACAAGGCGATTTATACTTTTAGTGTATTAAAAGGAGAAACAGTCAAATGAAATTTGAGACGGCATTATTGCATGGAGACAAAAAAGAAAAGCGTACCATTCAAAGTAAAACAACACCGATTTACCAAACTTCTGCATTTACTTTTAAAAGCTTAGAAGAACTAGAGGGTTTTTATAGTGGAAACGGCAACTACTTGTATACGAGATCAGGCAATCCAAACACCGATGAACTAGGAGAAGTGGTTGCAAGATTAGAAGGCGCGGAAGCAGGAGTTGCAGCTGCATCAGGTTTAGGTGCCATTATGGTAGGAATATTAGCAGTAGCTAAGAATGGCGATCATATTATTGCTACTGATGATGTATACGGCGGAAGTTTTCACCTTATTGTAGAAGAGCTCACACAATTCGGTATTGACGTAACGATTGTTCCTTTTAGCGATATGACGCAAGTCGAGGCGGCAATTAAAGAGAATACGAAGCTTTTATATACAGAATCAATTACTAATCCATTATTAAGAGTAGAAGACCTTAAAGCTGTTGTATCATTGGCGAAAAAATACAATTTGAAGACATTGATTGATAATACCTTTGCTTCTCCGTTTCATTGTCAGCCGATTGAACTAGGAGTAGATATGGTTGTTCATAGTGCGACGAAATATATTGGTGGGCATAGTGATGTCACTGCTGGTGTAATCGTTGGAAGTAAAGAGTTAATCGAAATTGCCTCCGCAAAAGTCGTAAATCTTGGCGTGAACTTAAGTCCTTTTGAGGCGTGGTTAACAGCAAGGGGAGCAAAGACATTAGCATTAAGGATGAGGGAACAATCTTATAATGCGAAAAAAGTAGCAGAAGCTCTACTTAAACATAAGGGGATAGAAAAAGTTTATTATCCTTTCGAACAAAATGGCGCACATGGATATGGGGCAATGGTTACGATCGAACTAAAACAACTAGCTGATGTATCAACATTTTTCCGTTCACTAGGGTGGATAAAAATTGTTCCTACTTTAGCTGGTGTTGAATCCTCTGTTTCACATCCAATGACAACTTCTCATCGAGCGGTACCGGAAGAAACATGTAAGGCGTTAGGCATTAATGAGCATTTGATTAGAATCTCTATTGGTATTGAACATTACGAAGATATTATTGCACAGATTTCTCTGGCAATTAAACAAGCAATGAATAAGTAAAAAGAGAGGCTGTGACCGAGTGGTCACAGCCTAAAACATTTAATTTAAAAGGTTATCTATGTCTTCTTTTTTTTCATCTATCTGGGTAGAATCTTTTGAATGGAGCGCGTACCTTAACGTGTAAACAAAAACACCTGCACCCAAACCAACGATGAGTAAATAAGCGCATGTTACTATCCATAAATAAGCGATAATGATCCACCCCTTTCATTACACTTATATGCAAGTCATCACTTTTACTTTCCATTAGAAAAAGGAAACTTTTCATCGGATGACGAAGTTAATGAGTAGAGTGAGGAGGGATATCATGTCTTTTAAAACAGCAGATTTATGTGATGGTCATCATGAATT
Organism: Cytobacillus sp. FSL K6-0265; assembly: GCF_038003465.1. Taxonomy (NCBI): domain Bacteria; kingdom Bacillati; phylum Bacillota; class Bacilli; order Caryophanales; family Bacillaceae; genus Cytobacillus; species Cytobacillus sp. FSL K6-0265. The sequence goes on from NZ_JBBOPE010000001.1 coordinate 1,162,516, forward strand.
GGTAAAGGTAAATCAAGAAGTCTTCTATTCATATGGTAAGAAAAAGAAATTTCATGGTAAAGTTTCAACAGTTAAGGTTTTTGAAGATAATGTACTTGTACTTGAAGCACTAGAAAGTATCCCAGAAGGTCATGTGCTTGTTGTTGATGGTGGCGGGTCGAGGAGATGTGCACTTATGGGCGATCGGTTAGCAAAAATTGCAGAAACGCGCGGGCTAGCGGGTGTCATTATCTATGGTTGTGTGCGAGATACAGCCGATATAGCAGCAATGGATATTGGTGTATTAGCAATAGGTAGCAGTCCTTTAAAAAGTAGAAAAGCGGGCAAAGGAGATAGGAATACGATCGTGACATTTGGCGGGCTCGATTGGTTGCCAGACGAATATGTATACGCTGATGAAGATGGGGTCATTGTTTCAGAAAAGCCATTGTTATAAAAATGGGGGCTTGTCCTCGAATAGTTTACCATAAAAAGCTAAGCAGTAAGCGCGTGTCGATATTGAATTTTCGGGGCGCGTTTCTTTCGTTCTTTTTGTCTAGAAGAGCTATGACCATGCCGTTCGCTCTTCTTTCGGCTGACATTAACAACCGTCCCATTTTACAGGATTACTTTGCCATAGAAAAAAATAAACCCCCTCAAAGTAGAATTCATTTCTTCATTCTTACTTGAAGGGGACATGAACATTCTTTATTTTAGAGTTAGGCGTCACTTTTAATTTCAAAACAGGTGATAAAAATAAGGTCGGATAACGATTCTTCTTTTTAAGTATCCCCATTTGCACTTATTTCTTTTGGTAATATCTTTGATGCGTTGGGAACATGGCGTGGTGAAGTCTCAATTTCGTCTGAAGATTTGATTACAACAATCATTTGACCACCATAAATGTGTGCGCTTATAAGTAATGGAAATTCATATGGGTTTGTAAAGGTAAAGTCTGGACCATACCAACTTACCGTTGCGTCTCTTCCTTTTGGTACATAAGGGACTCTTTTGCTATGTGAGAATCTCTCACCAATTTCTACGCCGGCACGATCGACGGCATTAAATAGTGTGGAAGACACCTGACAGATCCCACCACCAATATCTTCTGATAGTTCCCCTCTAACAATTACCGGCGCACGTAAGTAGCCTTTACCCTTCGTTCTTTTCCCAACAACATCATTAAAAGAAAATGTCTCTCCAGGAAAAATGACATAGTTATTAATAGCCTCAGTAGCCAATGAAATATTATGCGAGCGATTTTTATTATTGCTATTAAAGTAAGTGACGTACTGTCCAATTGTTTTTACATTGATTTGACTGATTAAATCCCTATCCACTCTGGCTGGTACAGATATAAGGGGAAGCTGGATAGTTGAGACTCCTTTGGAGAAATAATAGCGAAAAAATTGATTTTTAAATTCTTTCCGGTATAAACGCTTTCCTTCAATTTCCGGGATAATCGTATTTCCTTTTATATAAGCGTCTTTAGGGGCAATAAATGTTTTTTTATCGAGATCTTCCATAAATGACTCGAATTTTTTCATTTCGATAAATGGTAAATTGGACTGTGGAATAGCAAAGTCTTCTCTCTGTATTTGTGTGATCACTTGCTCTTCTTTTTTAATCGTGAATATCGAATCATCATTGATAGGTGAAATCATTAACAAAAATGAAAGCAACCAGTATTGAGACATTGTCACACCTCCCAATTGTAGTATGAACTTAAATTCGTTTTACATGTATAGAATTAAATGGGGGCTCAGTTCTCGTTCAGACTTAAGTCTTAGAGCAAAATCAAGCTGTGGCACGTTATGTACAATTTTAAAAATAGGTAAGATAAATAGTGAAAGGAGGCAGAGAAATGAAAAATTTTCTTTTAATCATAGCAGGTGGAATTGCAGCAATTGTGGTACTGGCAAATTTAGGTTCACTTATCGGATTAGCGATTACAGCTGCATTACTTTATTTAGTATTTAAACAATTTATCAAATCAGATGGTTGGGAAAAAGTAGCGTGGGGTACTGTAGGTGTCGTATTACTATTGTTCTCTATTAGTAATATCCCGGCAATTTTAGCTGTCCTAGCTCTTTACGTCATTTACCTGATTTATAAAAATTGGAATAAAGAACAGCCAAAAACAAGACAAAGTGATGATCCATTTGTGAACTTTGAGAAGCAATGGTCCGATCTTCATAAATAATCATGGAAACAATAGGAGGAGACAATATGGTAAATCTATTAACAAGAATCAAAAACACGATTGTAACAGATATCAATGAGGTGCTCGACAAAAAGGAAAGTAAAAATCCTATTGCGCTATTAAACCAGTATTTGAGGCAAAGTGAACAAGAAACAGAAAAAGTGAAAAAGTATATCGAAAGACAATATAAACTGAGAGAAGAATTCCGTAAAGAACTTGCCCATGCCATGGATATGGCAACTAAAAGAAAAGGACAAGCGGAAGTTGCAGAACGTGCAGGTGAAGAGGAGCTAGCGACATTTGCGAAGACGGAATCACAGTACTTTTCTGAAAGGGCAGAAAAATTACAAACGATGGTGGCAGAAGCTTCAGAGGAGCTTGGAAAGTTAGAAAGACAGTATGAAGAAATGAAGCATAAACTAAAGGATATGCAAATTCGCCGCATGCAATTAATGGGCAGAGAAAATGTAACCCGTGCACAAGTAAAAATGAATAAAGTATTGGGCGAGGAACAATCTTACCAAACAGCTTATGATAAGTTTAATGATATGGAGAAATATATTTCAGAGTTAGAACAAAAAGTACAAAACCAATACTTCCATAATCATATTGATAAAAAAATTGCTGATTTAGAATTGAAAATGAAAAAGGATGATTCCTTGCAGTCATAAAAACATGGTATGCTAGAGATAATTGACCGAGAAACAAGCATTGAAAGGCGTAAGGCCGACTTGCGCCTTTTTAAACAACATGATTAGGAGGGATGTCACATGTTTGAAAAATGGAATGAGGACTATAAAATGTGGATATTCATTGCCTTAGCAATGATTATTTTAGAAATTTTCTTTTTTAATCATGGGCTGATCTTCTCAATTATCATTGAAATTGGTATGATCTATATTGGTCGTAAATGGATGCCGAAGACAAGGGGAAAGGTCCTTTTTTGGCTAGGAATTTTACTTTTTGCGATTACAATATTTAATATGATGGCATTCAGGTTGTTAATTCTTGCACTTATTGTTCATTTTGGTTATCAATTTTACTTAACGAAAAAAAAACCAAAGAAAGTTCAGCCGAGAGCAGAACAGCGGAAAACAGATGAGCGAAAAGAGGCTGTAGTTCAGAAGAAGAATTTATTAACGAATAAAATCAATGGGCACCAAAATACTTCTGAAGAAGTATATGAATGGGGAGATATAAATATCCAATGTGGCTTAGGGGATACTGAAATTGATTTGAGCTATACGGTATTACCTAATCAAGAGAATATTATCTTTATCAAAAACCTTATTGGAAATGTACGCATATATATTCCTTATGATGTTGAGGTGTCAATCAATCATTCTGTTATTGTTGGCTCTAGTCAGATTTTCGATTTGGTAGAAAAAAGAGCTTTTAACCGCAATTATATTTTTGAGACGGAAAATTATAACCAAACTGAACAAAAGGTGAAAATCGTCACCTCTTTAATTGTGGGTGATTTAGAGGTGAAGCGCTCATGAATATGGCTCAACGTCAGATCTTATATGGGGTGCTTCTTTCACTACTATTACTTATTAGCATGATGCTGTCGTTTTATTTTGTTTTCCCTATTCGCCTGATTGATTTCTGGCATTTTAAAGTAGTAGATATTCCCTTTGCATTGTTTGCCCCAATGATAAGCATCTTATTAGGTGTTTTTTATGGGCTATTATCTGGTTATAGATGGCAGAAGCAACTGAAAGAAATGGAAGGCTGGCTTCATGAGGTAGAAGAAGGCAGAGTACTCACGGTTAATCATGAAGAAGTAAGTGCCGATGTGCAAAACATATATCAAAGAATAATTAAAATACAGAAGCAAATATCAGAACAGGCAAAGTATACGCAACGGCTTGCAAATGAAAAAGCGATAGATATTGATAATCGCATGCAAGAAATTATTTATGAAGAAAGAAATCGTTTGGCAAGAGAATTACATGATTCAGTAAGTCAACAGTTATTTGCTGCCTCTATGTTAATGTCAGCGATTATGGAACAAACGGAGGAAAAATCGGCCAATGATCTCAAGCAATTGCAGTTAGTAGAAGGGATGATCCATCAATCCCAGCTAGAAATGCGTGCTTTATTGCTTCATCTTCGCCCTGTTGCCTTAAAAGGAAAAAAGTTAACGGAAGGAATCGAGGAACTGCTGCTTGAGTTAAAACAAAAAGTCACAATGAATATCAAATGGAGAGCAGAGGACTTTTATTTAGATAAAGGTATTGAGGATCATCTTTTTCGCATTTTACAAGAATCGGTTTCCAATACTTTGCGTCATGCGAAAGCAGATACATTAGATGTATTACTTATTCAACGTGATGGGTTTGCCATTCTACGTATTATTGATGATGGTATCGGTTTTAATGTAGACAAGGCAAAAGCGGGTTCATACGGTATTCAAAATATGTATGAAAGAGCGCTAGAGATTGGTGGCACATTAAAAATGATCAGTCTTCCTAATAAGGGAACAAGGTTAGAAGTAAAAGTACCAATTATTGAAGGTGGAGGGGGCGAAGAAAAATGATACGCGTATTATTTGTAGATGACCATGAAATGGTGCGGATTGGTGTGACCGCTTATTTATCCGCTCAACCTGATATTGAAGTAATCGGTGAGGCGGATAACGGCAAACAAGCGATAGAGCTGGCGATGGAATTACGACCAGATATTATTCTAATGGATCTAGTGATGAAAGAAATGGACGGGATTGAAGCGACAAAGCATATTATCGAGAAATGGCCAGAAGCAAAAATAATAATTGTAACGAGCTTCTTAGATGATGAAAAAGTGTATCCAGCACTTGAAGCGGGAGCTACGAGCTATATGTTAAAAACATCAAAAGCAAGTGAAATTGCACACGCGATTCGCAGAACACATCAAGGAGAATCTGTTTTAGAACCTGAGGTCACTGGAAAAATGATGTTAAAGATGAGAGGGAATAAAGAACAACCTCTCCACGAAGAATTAACCAGTCGAGAAATGGAAATTCTACTTCATATGACGCAAGGAAAAACTAACCAAGAAATCGCTGATGAATTATACATTGCTTTAAAAACCGTCAAAACACATGTAAGTAATATTTTAAGTAAATTGGATGTCCAAGATCGTACCCAAGCCGTCATCTATGCATTTAAGAATCATATAGTAAAAGAATAGTTTGAGGAGAGCTTTGTGATGAAGCTCTCTTTTTTTTGTCCTTAACCTGATATATTTACCAGTGAACTGATTTTCTAAATGAGTAAATGTAGATCATGCCTTCATATTAACTTCAAATAAATCCCCCAGACGGGTTATTATCAGCTAATGTGTTTTCCCACAGCACAGAAATGATACCCATAAGAAAATCTAATAATAGTTTTAAAAATGATTGTTATTTTAGAATATTTCATTTAAACTAATAGTAATTGATTGGAAAAGGAGGTGTAGAAGAGATGAGTGGAACTGTTGTAACGCGTGGAAAATGGCTTGAACATTTAACTGTTTTCTGTGCAATTTTTGGCGCAATGACTTTTAACGGGATACGTCTGTCCTTTTTTAACAATTGCATAGCCAAAATAAGCAGTCAAACATCTCTTCACACCCAACAAAGAGCATAATAATGAATATTTTCTTGTATGGATACAGGTGAGTATTTACATTTAAATGAGAAAGGGTCACAGGAGAAGTTTATTCTCTGTGGCCCTTTTTATCATCTAATCAAATTTCTGTCTAGCTCATGTTGCTAGCGGTGGTCGGTAAAAAATTGCTTTGATCTGCTGACAAGTGACGAATGGAGCTATTCTTATATGGAGGAAAATGAAATGATAACGAGCGGACAAAATATAACGAAATTGTACGGTGGTGATACAGTTTTCACTAATATTAGTTTTGACATACGTAACCACTCGCGAGTAGGTATTGTAGGAAGAAATGGTAGTGGAAAGTCTACATTATTAAAAATCATGGCTGGGGTAGAACAACCTGACCAAGGTCAAATACATTGGCGTAAACATATTGTGATTGGCTATTTACATCAAATACCAGAATATAATGAATCGGTTATTGCTTTGGATGTAGTGGAGGAAGCTTTTTCTCATTTACTTGATATGAAAAGAAAACTAACAGATATGGAACAAAAATTAGCTCAATCACAAACATCGAATGGGGTAGAACAACTACTTAATGAATATGGAAAATTACAAGATTATTTTATGAATAACGATGGTTATGAAATAGAAGGGAAAATAAAAACAGTCATTAATGGACTTGGTATAGAAACATTAATGGAGAAAAAGTTCCAAATGCTGAGTGGTGGAGAGAAAACAAAAGTTTGCTTAGCAAAAGAGCTACTTAAGAAACCAGATCTATTATTATTGGATGAACCGACAAATCATCTTGATCTTCAAGCTGTTGATTGGTTAACAAGCTTTATTAAAGACTATGAAGGAACGATTGTTATGGTCTCACATGATCGGTACTTTCTCGATCAAACCGTTTCGATGATTATGGATTTAGAAGATGAAGAGTTAACGAACTATCATACCAATTATACTGATTATGTAAAAGAAAAAGAAAGGCGGCTATTACAGGAATTTCAAAAGTATGAAGATCAACAGAAGAAAATAAAAAAGATGAAAGAATCGATAAAAAGGTTAAGAGAGTGGGCGAATCAAGCCAACCCACCTAATGCCGGCCTTCATAAAAAAGCAAGTAGTATGGAAAAGGCACTAAATCGGATGGAAAAGGTAAAAAAACCAGTTTTTCATCGCAAAATACATTTGAATTTGGCAGCAGAAGAAAGAAGTGGGAAAGACACGTTAGTTATTGAAAATATGACTAAATCTTTTAGTGGGAAGATGGTATTAGAAAGTATTGACATGCATTTACGATTTCAGGATCGTGCAGTGCTTGTTGGAGAAAACGGAAGTGGTAAAACTACTTTGATAAAATTAATTTTACAACGTTTGCTTCCAGATGAAGGAAAATTGCAAGTGGGCAGTAATTGTCATATCGGTTACTTAGCTCAACAAGTATTTACAGAGAGCGAAAACCAAGAAAAAACCGTACTACAAATGTTCAGGGACATACATGCCGTAGCGGAGGGAGAAGCGAGAGGGATTCTAGCAAATTTTCTTTTCTATGGTTATGCCGTTCATAAAAAAGTGAAACAGTTAAGCGGTGGTGAGCGCATGCGACTACGTTTAGCACAACTTATGTATCAAAATGTGAATTTTCTTATTCTTGATGAACCGACAAACCATTTAGATATTGAATCGAGAGAAGTGCTTGAACAGACACTACAGGAATTTCAAGGAACCATCTTAGCTGTTTCTCATGATCGATATTTTATCGAACAATTATTTAACCAAACGTATATATTGAATCAAAGAAAGCTCTCCTATTTTAATGGATCATTCGCATATGCATGGGAAAAGTGGAGCAACCAAATGCAACAGGTGGCACTTCCAAGTAAGAAAGCGATAAAAAAGGATGAAAGGGAAAGTACAATAAAGCAAAATAATCATCAACCAAAAGGTATAGAAGAGGAAATGGAAAAGTTAGAAGAAAGATTACAAATCATAGAAAGAAAGATGATGGACGGGGAAGCCTTAAGCATCCTCCAAGATTTGCAATACGAGAAGGAACAATGTCAAATGGAACTAGATCACTTATATAAGGAGTGGTCAGTCTCTTTATTGGAAGAATAGATAAAAAGCAGATTGCAAAAATACATGGTTAGCAATTAGGCTATATTAGCAAACAGAATATTACATCTAAAAGGGTTGTTCAAAAAGTCACTTCTTCGACTTTTGGGCAACCCTTCTACATGTTACAAAACCTTGGTATATGAAAGGCTCCGCAAAAATAAAAATTCCGCGATTTCCTACTAATCCCGTGATCCTCTGTAGTGTACCGACTTTATCTATATTATTTGTCCCCTACATAGGCCCTTTTACGTTAGGCAATATACAAATAGGTGAAGTGATCAATAAACAAATATTCAACTAGGTTAATAATTGTTAGGGTTGTCTCATAGGATAGTAAGAGATTATTTATTTGTGGGGACAAAAAGGAGAGGCGAAATGAACAAGTTCTTCAAGGGATTGCTCTTATTAATTCTTGCGGCTTTTGCGGGTGAATGTATTGAATTTCTGATTAATATGGTGCTTGCAAGGCAATTGGGTGAACATGGTTTAGGGCTATATATGTCTATTCTACCAACCATTTTTTTGATTGTGTTATTAGCGAGCTTTGAAATGCCTGTTTCTATCTCTAAATTTATTGCGGAAAAGGATAGAAAATATCATTATAGTATGCTCAATCACGTGATTAGAATGACGGTTATCTTTTCACTTATATTAATCCCGTTAGCATCAGCGATTCTTCCATTTATCACTGTTTTTGATGATTATCATCCACTTTTAAGATGGATGGCTATTATTCTCATACCGATCATTTCATTTTCTTCTATTGCTAGAGGTTATTTTATGGGCAACGAACAAATGGGGAAGATTGCTTCTGCTAATTTTTTGAGAAAATTCATCCAGCTTTCATTGCTTGTTCTACTTTTTCATTTATTTCGCTTTGAAACGGAAACGGCAGTTTTTATAGCAATTTGTACATTTGTTGGCAGTGAAATTGCGATTTTTGCTTACTTCATTCATTTATTTGTCATCCAATATCAAAGGATGAAGAAATTGCCGTTTGAGCCGATGTCTGGAATGAGTGTTTGGAAAAACTTGATGGGGGTGTCTATCCCTACAACAGGTTTACGAATATTTCATGCTTTAACCCATGCTATACAGCCATTTTTAATAAAAGCGGCACTGCTAAAGTCAGGAATAAGTACGGATATTGCCACAGAACATTTTGGGATGGTTGCTGGTGTAGCGATGACGATAGGAATGTTTCCTGCTTTTATTGCCCATTCCTTTATGGTTATGCTCATTCCGACTGTTTCAAGAGCATATGCTGAAGAGAAGCTTAATTACTTACGGCGGTTGCTTCAACAAGTATTTTTTATCACCTTCTTGTATGGTGTTCCATCTGTTACCATTTTTTATTTCTTTGCCGAACCTTTAACAAGTACATTTTTCCATTCAACAGCAGCAAGTATTTACGTGCAATTACTATGGCCATTCTTTTTGTTACACTTTTTTATTTTCCCTATGCAAGCATTTCTTATCGGTTTGGGGCTTATGAAAGATGCCTTTTATCATGCTGTGTGGTCCACACTTATATCTTTTGTTGGGATGTATGTATTTGGATCAATGGAAAGTCTGCAAATGCATGGCGTAATTTTAGGGATAAATATGGGAGCCATTTTATTAATGTTCATGCATTATATGACGATATGTAAGAAGATTGGTGTCACTTGGTTTCTTACAAAACAAACAAGTTTTTCTTAAAAAAAATAAAAAAAGCTGTAGGGGAAGCAGGCCGATTCTTCGTCTATTAGGGTGAGAAAAGAAATAAAGGAGGAAAGGGTAATAGACCCAGATGAAGTATGGAAGCAACAATTAATTATACATTCGAAAATTATGTGAGCGAGTATGCTCAATCATTATACAGATACATTTATTCTTTAATTAAACATCCCCAAAGAGCAGAGGATTTACTACAGGAAGCCTTAATTTCAGCTTATTTAGCTTTTCCTTCTTTAAAAGAGGAAACGAATATTAAAAATTGGTTATATAAAATTGCATTAAACAAATGTAGGGATCAATGGAGAAAACAACAAAGTGAACGACAATTTTTAGAAGAGAAGCTGCCAGCTTTATATGAAGAAGCCAAGTCCCCAGGGGCAGATGAATTGTTTGTTAAAAAAAGTAATCGAGAAGAAGTAGAAAAGATTATCTTTTGTCTACCTGAAAAATATAAACAGCCACTATATCTTTATTATTTCGAACAGATGTCATTAAAAGAAATAAGTGAAGAAACAAAGCTACCCCTCTCTACGATAAAGACAAGGTTGAGGAGAGGGAAAGCTAAGCTTCTTCCAATGATGGTAGAAGAAAAATAACCTAAGGAGAAATCCCTAGGTTATTTTTCTTCTTGTTGATTATTATAATAATTAACCGAAGTCATGGCACCTTCACTGACCATTTCATTATCGCGAGTATCTTGTGGGTCAGGATGGCCTGCTTTTAAATCATATTGATTCTCTTCATTAGTAGGTAGATAACTTTTCATTTTATGCGTAAATGTCTGTAGCTTTTCACGATTTTCTTTCTTAGCAAGTAATAGTAAACTTGTTACGCCGACTCCTGCTAGAATAAAGTTCTTTGGACGAGATTTCATATTAACTCCTCCTTCGTGTTTATTTTGAAAATTTATTTCTTGCATGTATGATAAATACCCGTTTCTTTTAAAAGTAAACATATGGTTTTGTTATATTCATTTTCAGGGAATGTTAAAGTAGGAGGGTGAGAAGGAATGAAGATAAAAGAGCTTAATAATTGGCAATGGTTTAATGATTTTAAGCCGGAAGCAAACAACTATCAGGAATTTCCCTTATATTATAAAGAAGAGATTGAATTATGGGTTAAGAATATTTCTTCTCAAGAATCTAATCATCTCCATTTACAGTCAACGGAAGGGAAAGCCTTCATTTGTGGATCGCTCATCTACGAACAGAAGCTTAATCAACAAAGTGAATATAAGCTTCTCCATTATTTCCTAACAGAGCATTTATTAATAACGAGTGAATTTGAACAAGAAAGCCATATAAATGATATGAAAGAAGCGGAAAATGCAGTAGCTGTTTTTTCTATTCTGTTAGCGGAAATCTTAAAAAATAGCATTAAAAGAATTGATGATTTCGAGTTGAAGTTAAACAAAGTGCTTTGGGAAATTAAACAAAAAAACAGCATCGCTCGTTTGGAAGAGATTTTTCAGTTAAGACATGAAGTATTAGTTTGGAAAAATTTTATGATTCCAATAACAGAATTATCGTTAGGATTAGAAGAGACGTTTTCAAGCGATATAGTTGAGACAAAACATTTTAAAAATATGAGAAAAAGATTAGAGAGAGGAAGTATGTTAACAAGAGAGTATATTGAAGAAATTGATCACCTTGTCCATTTTGAAGAAATGGTATCCTCTCATCGTGGAAATGAAGTCATAAAAACTTTAACCGTTATTACGACTTTATTTACACCAATTAGTGCATGGGGAGCACTCTGGGGTATGAATTTTAAATTTATGCCGGAATTAGATGAGAAATGGGGATACACAGGTGCATTAATCATTATTATTCTATCTACTGTAGCTGTCTATTTATTATTGGTTAAAAGGGGCTGGACAGGTGATACACTTAGATCAAGAAAGAAGAATTCATTCTTTAAGTAACGGAAATATAAGGTATGATGTATATAGAGGTATCTATTGATACTTTTATGAAGGGAGAAAATAGTGTGAGTGAATCAAAATTTTGTAAAGAATCATATGTTGTTAAAACAAGTATTGTTCAACCACCAGATACAAATGGACATGGAACGTTGTTTGGTGGGAAGTTAATGGCTTATATAGATGATATTGCCGGGATTGCTGCTATGAGGCATTCAAGAAAAGCGGTTGTAACAGCGTCAACTGATTCCGTTGATTTCTTACATCCCATTTACGCGGGTAATGCGGTTTGTTTAGAAGCATTTGTTACATATACAGGCAGGTCTTCTATGGAGATATTTGTAAAGGTTATCTCGGAGGACCTTTTAACAGGCGATAGAAATATATGTGCCCTATCTTTTCTTACAATGGTAGCGCTTGGTGAAGATGGGAAACCAGCGCCGATTCCTAAAATTGTACCAGTGACTGATGAAGAAATGAGCTTATATGAAAGTGGAAAAGAGAGGGCAGAACATAGGAAGCGCAGAAGGAAGGATAGCGAAAAAAGGGCACAGAGCTTTGGCACAGAACTCCCTTGGAGAGAATAGGTTACTTCTTACATGTAAACATGGGTTATAAAAATAGCTTGCCAATTGGCGAGTTATTTTTATTTAAAAAGAACCTTCTCGTATAGAGGGGAAATGAATAATTATTCATTTAGGCAGGAAGATGTATTTACCGCATAGAATATAAATAAAGTTACTGCGATGAATGAAATAATACGAGGCCATTTTATGGCTATACTTTATTGCTACTCTGTGATTACATTGTTGAAAGTCTTTGGAAATTGAGTTTTTTAAAGTAACGAAATTATTCATATTTATTATGTTTACATTTCAATGTCCTTGCAACATCTTAAAGTGTGTTATTAATAAGAGGAGGCTTAACATGACATGTCGGTATTACTTGAACTTGAAGAAATGACGGATAAAATGAATAATCAACCAGAGTATATTGCAAATGAAAAAGATAGAGTATTTCAACTGGATTTAAAAGAAAGTGGCTCTATACAAATTGTGTTATGCGATGGAAAGGTAAGTGTAATTGAAGGGGAAGCTGACGATCCTGCGGTTAAATTAAGAATGAGTGATAGCCACTTTTCTAGTTTATTAAAAGGTGATTTAAACACAACCGTAGCGTTTATGACAGGTGGTTTAAAGGTTGAAGGTAATGTTGGGTTAGCATTGAAGCTTCAGGAAATATTAAAAAAATATCAATCTTTATAATTGGTATTGTGCTGAGGCAGGGCGTTTTATGTAAACTCCTGCCTCAAACTCATTTTAATGGTAAGACCATATGAATCTCATCATAATAATGTCCTGCCACTTTTAAAGCACGTGGTTCATGAGCATATGAGCGGAACCCTAGTTTTTTGTATAGTTTTAGTGCAGGTTGATTATCAGCCATGACAGTTAAATGTAATTGCTCAACAGTCTCAACTACCCGTGCATTATCAATGACTGTGTTCATTAACTGCTTCGCCATTCCGAGTCCTCTAAATTCCTCTTGTACAAATAAACCAACGATATATGCTTTATGGTGCATTTTTAATTTACTTTCAAATAACAAAGTGATGATGCCGCCCAACCTTCCTTCATGAAAAGCACCGTAAGTGATTGCTTGGCTAGAGAGCAATTTCTTTTCGATATCTTGTATCGACTGCTCTGCTTCTTCTTCAAAACTAGATGCAAAACTTTCTGGATGTTGTTTAAGTCCAATTAGGCGTATTTGTTTGAAACTTTCGGCATGTTCTTTATGTAAAGGGATGATTTTCATTTTTTTCTCCTTAACGTTTATAAAAAAATAATGAAATGAGCTCGTTTCTTTCAATGAAAATTAGGGTACTAATAATAACAGCAACTTACGGGATGGGGCATGGTAATGAAAGGGAGAAGAAGAGTAGAATTTTTATTCGTATTTATTCTGATGGTTACATTATATATCGGTCTTTTTCTGGCAACAAGTATATTAACTACGATCATATGCCTTGTATTTTATAGCTTGGCAATATTACTCATATGTTATTCCATTATGCTGGAAGATCGAACCCCACAGCATACATTATTATGGATGTATGTAATCGTATTCTTTCCGGTGTTTGGTTATTTGTTTTATTTATTTTCAGGGCAATTATATATGAAAGGGTATTTATTCAAAAGTAAGCGTAGCAGAGATAGAGATGAATGGAAACGCTTAATGCATAGGGAAGAGGAACAAGATATATCATTCCTTCAAGATGGCCAGCTTCGGTTTGCGGAATTTGCAAATCATACATCATTAACTCCGATTAGTACGAAATCTAAAGCAACCATATTAAAAAATGGTGATGCAACCTTTTTTGAAATTAAGAGAAGGTTGTTACAGGCAAAAAAATTCATTCATATGGAATATTACATCTTTCGTTCTGATCGCTTAGGAAAAGAAATAATGAAGATATTAATGGATAAAGCCAAGCAAGGGGTAGAAGTGTTATTTATTTACGATGCAGCAGGGAGCTTAACGCTTCATACGGAAGATATCAATCAGATGTTGGATGCGGGCATCCGAGTCAAACCATTCTCACCTTTGAAGTATGGTTTTTTTAACCAGAAATTTAATTTTAGAAATCACCGTAAGATTATCATCATTGATGGAGAGATCGGCTTTACAGGCGGATTGAATGTTGGAAATGAATATTTGGGAGAAGATAAGCAAATTGGGTTTTGGCGAGATACTCATCTTTTATTAAAAGGTGAAGCTGTCTATATACTGCACACGATATTTTTATTAGATTGGGAATACGTTGCTGACGAAGAAGTGTTGGACAAATATCGTAATGATAGGAAACCTGTACATAAGAAAGATGATGTGGTGGACGGGGCGCTTCAAGTCGTTGCTAGTGGACCAGATACACAACAGGGAATTATGGGGGATTTTTATTATTCGATGATTTCGTCTGCTGATTATTCTGTATGGATTGCTACCCCTTACTTTGTACCAGATGAATCCATTCGGACGGCTTTAAGAGTGGCTGCGGCAAAAGGGATTGAAGTAAGAATTCTCGTTCCGGAAACGAATGATAGTTTTTTCACGCAATATGCTAGCCGTTCTTATTTTTCTGAACTTCTTCGCTATGGAGTAGAGATCTATTCATATAAAAAAGGCTTCCTTCATCAAAAAATAATTATTATTGATGGGAATTTAGCCAGTATTGGGACTGCTAATATGGATATGAGAAGTTTTCATTTGAACTTCGAGGTGAATGTTTTTCTATATGGGACAAGTTCTATAAGAGATTTAGTTGCTCATTATGAAGATGATATGAAAGATAGTTTTAAAATAAGTCCGGTACAGTTTTATAAAAGAGGCTTAATTGAAAGAACAAAAGAGTCATTTGCGAGGTTATTCTCTGGTGTACTTTAAAGAATTCGCAATATGGTTTTGAACTGTTCGTAACCGTATGAAAGAATCGGAAGCTGGTTCTTAAAGGCAAAAAGCATCCATTCTTTCTTCGTTTTTTTCTGAACTGTTAGTAATATTTAAGATGTTAAATAGGGGAATAGAAATTTGTCTAACCGCATCAATAATGCTAAAGTTTTCTCAAATGGTTTCTTTACTTTTAAGCAAATGATTGTCGTTTTCGCTAACAATCCAATAGAATGAAGATATTAAATATTGGGGGTTCGCCATTGGAACTTATTGCTAGTCTTACTTATATAAAAGTTGTGCGCAAAATTGATTGGAATGTCCAGAAGTATGAGGAAATAGAAAGTGAAATCAAACTTTTCGATAAGAAAATTAAATGGAGTGAAGACGAAATTGACATTCATGCCGTTTTTGATATTTCATTTAGAGAATCGAAAAAAAAGCTAGGTACATTGTATTTACATACGAATCGTGGTGTATATCCTTTTTATATGAGAGATGTACCTAAGCATTTTATCGAGCAATATCGCAATTTAATTAAAAAATGACTAAAACTAAATACCTCATTATCCTTTTCCTTGTCACTATAAGAGATTGTATTGCTTCTTACACCTATTTTAAAGTTGCCCATAAGAAATGCCATCGTTTATAACGATCAATAAATTACCCTTTATTCAACTCTGCTTCCATGACCAATCGTTTTCTATAGCTGATTTTTGACAGAAATAGTCCGAGTTCGTATAGTCCAATTAAAGGAAAGAGTACGAGTATTTGTGAGAAAAAGTCTGGTGGCGTAATGAGTGCAGAAACGATAGCGAGCACCACATAGGCATATTTTCTAACAGACTTTAGCATTTCAGGGGATACGACTCCGATATTCGTGAGAAAGACTAATAATAAAGGAACTTCAAACAGAAACCCGAACGGAATAGTAGAAATCAATAAAAATGAGAAATATTCCCGAGCAGTAATCATCATAGAAAAATTACTTTCGCCAAGATGCATGAGAAAGCCATAAATGGTTGGGAATACAACGAATAAGCCAAATGATAAGCCAATGGCAAAGCTACAAATAATTCCTGGAATGAACATTATTGAGATTTTTGCTTCTTTATCATTTAAAGCAGGTCTAATAAATAGCCATGCTTGAAAAGCAATGAAGGGAAGGGAAATACCGAGGCTAATGCTACCGGCAATCCCTGTGTAAAGTCTAATTACATCTAATGGCCCTAGCATGACGAGATCATAATCATTAGCTAGAATGGGAATAAGGTGGTTAATAAACACTAAGCAAAGGATAAAACAAAAGGCAAAGAAGACAATCGATCGAATGAGCACTTTTCTTAAATCAGTTAAATGCTCTACTAGTGTTTGGTCATTATTCTCCATTTTTCAAGCCTCCATCTCAGATGTTATTTAGATTCCTCTTCATTTTTTGCAGCTACTGTTAATGTTTCCTTCTCACTATCGTCCATAATTTCTTTTGTCGATTTTTTAAATTCAGCTAATGTCTTTCCGAAAGCTGAGCCAATTTCAGGTAGTTTTTTAGGTCCAAAGATAATTAAGGTGATGACAAGGATAATGATTAAACCTGGTATACCGATATTTGTTAACCCCATTGCAATTCAACCCCTTTCCTACTAGTTAGGCGAGCATGCCACCTTCTTTGCTATATTTGAGGATGCCTTCTGCCGCTCTGAATGCGAGTGCACCAACTGTTGCTGTTGGATTATAGCCCCCATTATGTGCAAAGGCAGATGCACCTACTACAAATACATTCTCAGCATCCCACATTTGCAGATAATTATTAACAGCAGATGTTTCTGGTTCAGCCCCCATAATGACACCACCAGTATTATGAGTTGTTTGATATGGCACAATATCATAACTTTCAAGATTCGAACGTTCGTTTACTTTATCTGCGCCCATCTCAAGCATAATTTGATCTGCAATTTTGCCGATATAGTTATAAAGCTCTCGATCTTGTTTGGTAAAGTCGTAAGTTAGGCGAAGCAATGGTAGACCATAAGCATCTTTATACGTCGGATCAAGATCCATAAAATTATGCTGTACAGGCATAGAAGCACCTTGAGTTCCAATATTGAGTGATCTTGTAAAATATTTAATTGATTGTGCCTTAAATTCAGCTCCCCAATTTGGTGTACCAGATGGAACGGTATTTGAGCCAATCGGTCGGTTACCTGATTGATTAATGGAGATAGAGCCGCCATGGATAAAGTTTAAATCCGAGTGATCAAAGTTATCCCCATTATAATCATCAATTGTTGCACCTAGTGCTCCTGCCCCCATAAAAGTGTTAAAGCGTTCTTCTTCAAAAAAGCCTGTAGAACCAGGGAGAATTTGATAACAATAGTTTTTGCCAATCACACCAGACCCGTTTTCAGGGTTATAGGCTTTGCCTATTTTTGAATGTAGAAGTAGTTTCGTATTATTCATGACATAGCTCGTAAGCACAACTGTATCAGCCGGTTGAATGAATTCTTCTTTCGTTAATACATCTACGAATTTCACACCGGTTGCTTTTCCACCTTCATGGATGATTTCAGTTACATTAGCAAAATTACGTATATCTACATTGCCTGTTTCCTTAGCAAAAGGAATGACAGCAACAGTTGGATCTGCCTTTGCACCGTATTCACAACCAAAGCGTTCACAAAATGCACAATATTGACAGTTAGCAATTTTCGCACCGTACATGTTCTCATATGGTTCACTTAAATTAGCTGAAGGCATATGATACGGATGCATACCTAATGAAGTTGTTGCATCTTTAAAGCGTTTGGTTAATGGTGTCTCTTTCATCGGTGGTGTCGGATATGGATTGGAACGTTCCGGTCCAAAGTGAGCTTCTTCACCACTAATCCCAGCGACTTTCTCATATTTATCAAAGTATGGTTCTAATTCGTCGTATGTAATGCCCCAATCCTGAATTTGTAATCCTTTGATTTTACTTTCACCGTATTTTTCAATTGTTTTTGATCGTATTTCAAAATCATAGGGCAAAAAGCGGAAGGATTGGCCGTTCCAGTGAACACCAGAACCACCAGAGCCTTCACCTAATAGGAAAGAACCAAGTTGACGCATCGGAAGGGCTCTTTCCTTTTGATTATTACGGAAAGTCAAACTTTCTTTTGATAAATCTTGCATTAATTCATAACGAATAGCATAACGAAGCTCATCGTGTACGACATAATAATCTTTCAAGCCTCTTTCTTTACCTCGTTCTAATCCAACAACCTTTAATCCTTCCTTACCAAGCTCGGCAGCAATAATGCTACCAGCCCAGCCCATACCGACGATGACGACATCGGTTTTAGGTAATTTTTCAGCCATTGTATATCCTCCTGTTTCATCCACTTATTTTGTATAAGAATGTAGGGCTTGTGGTTTAATTTCCATAAATTCTTCTGATTCAATTTTGTCGTAATAACTCATTTGATGGCCTGGATAGTTTTTCATTTTCCAGCCTTCCATATTGATATTTCCACCATAAGCAGGGTCAGCATATACGCCTTCAATCGTTGCTGCTCGAAGAATATTAAAGAAAGTTTTGGATGTTACTCCTTTGAGCTCAACTTCATCATTTTGGAAGGAAGTTAAGATAGCATCTTGTTCTTCTCCTTCTAAGTCAGGGAAATTCTTCTCGTGTTTTTCATTGGCTACTTTTTGCAGTGCCTTTATCCCGGTATCGAACACTTCATGCCTCTTAAGAGGGGATTGATAACCTTGGAAATTAGATCCTGGAAAGAAAGGTCCCTGCATATATTCACGAGCGTTGTTCCCCCAAGAACCAGCGAGCGAGTGATCAATATAATAGGCAACGCCCAATTCATCAGCACCTGGACCGTTATCATCGCTTGGGAAAATTCTTTCAGAAGCAGCCACTAGAACGGCAAACATTTCAGGGTTTGTAAAATAAAGAGGTGCTTGTAGATAGCTGGTTCCTTGATGTTCCCCTTGGGTATTTGTACTTTCTTGCTCATCATTCATATTGGCCCCAATGAGCCCACCGATAATTCCTCCACCGACAAGTCCACCTGCTACGTATCCAGAATTTCTAATAAAGCGCCTTCTTGACATTTTCTTTTCAGAGTGTTGTTCAGCCATTCGTAAAAAACCTCCTTTTTTTCGTATTATGTTTATAAAGTGTTCCAATTATCCAGATTTATTCATTTTTGGATATAAAAAAATGACAGAAAGTAATCTGTCATTGTGGTTTGTTATTTTCTATCTTTCAGTAAACCAATTAATCTAAGTAAGTTAAGGAAGAGATTAATAAAATCTAAATACAAATTTAAAGTATAAGTAGGGATTTGGCTTTTTTTGATACCATATTTTTTTAAACGATTAAAATCATATAGAATATAGCCACTGAATATAAGGACACCTATAAAAGAATAAATGAGTAATGAAGTGTCATCTAATGGCCAAAAGATTCGTAGGATGGCTATGATAATAAAGGCAAGTAATGCCACTGATAATATACCGCCTAAAAAACTAAAATCCTTCTTTGTAATAGTGGCATAACTGGCAATGAAAATAAAAATGATGGTTGTTGCTATGAGCGTCATTAGTATGGTTTGCATACCAATTGAAGACACATATTGATGTATAATTGGATAAATAGACAAACCAGATATGAAAGTAAATAAGAATAAGAAAAAGTAAGAAATGCCCTTTTTTCGTCTGAGAAAAAAAGCAATGATTAACATAATTACTTCAATAATTTTGATTGGGAGAAAATACTGGCTTGGAACAACTGTACCAAGGAAGACCCCAATAGTAGCAATAGCAAGAGAGACCATAAAAATAAAAATAACACGACGGAAATATTGTTTTTGAATAGATGATAGCATAGGATCACTTCTTTCTATATGGGCTGACTGTGTCTGATTGGTTATCTTTTTAAACTTGTTTCAGTTTTTGCTCTAATCTTATCATATTGTTTGCCTTAGGTAATTTTATTGACCCGTTTCAGCTTGAAACGAATCAAATATTTGTCTCTGGCGGTATTAATGCCTCGTTTCAGTTTGAAACGAATCAAATATTTGTCTATGGGGGTATTAATGCCTCGTTTCTACTTGAATCGAATCAAATATTTGTCTATGGGGGTATTAATGCCTCGTTTCAGCTTGAATCGAATCAAATATTTGTCCATGAGGGTATTAATGCCTCGTTTCAGCTTGAATTGAATCAAACTTTTGTCCATGGCGGTATTAATGCCTCGTTTCAGTTTGAAACGAATCAAATATTTGTCTATGGGGGTATTAATGCCTCGTTTCTACTTGAATCGAATCAAATATTTGTCTATGGGGGTATTAATGCCTCGTTTCAGCTTGAATCGAATCAAATATTTGTCCATGAGGGTATTAATGCCTCGTTTCAGCTTGAATTGAATCAAACTTTTGTCCATGGCGGTATTAATGCCTCGTTTCAGTTTGAAACGAATCAAACTTTTGTCCATGGCGGTATTAATGACTCATTTCAGCTTAAAACAAATCAAATTTTTGTCTCATGGCAGTATTAATGCCTCGTTTCGGTTTCACCCATGATTCAAACTCAACTAAAAACACAAAAAACACAGCAGCAAAAGCTCACTGTGTTTTAGATTTACCTATTATTCACCTGAAACGAATGGAAGTAAAGCGATATCGATTTGACCGTTATTACAAGTTTTGCCGTGGTTGCTACGGTTATGATCATATGTTGTTTAATCTGATTATTGTTGCCACCATATTGAATCGATTTACCTTGTGGGTCTCGGGCATGTCTTTATGCCCACTCATATAAATACATTCTAGTTTTTATTTAGGACTCATGATTTCTTTTGGTTATATCAAGTGAATTCTGCTGTTGTTTTTGCAACAAGTCACGAATTTCGATTAGTAATTCTTCTTTTGCATCTTTTTCTGGCGGTTCAGGTGTAGTTTCCTCTTCTTCTTTCTTCCGAATTCTTTTATTCATAAATTGGACAAAAAGGAAAATGGAAAAAGCGACAATTAAAAAGTCGAAAACGGTTTGAATAAATTGTCCATATAGGATAACGGATTCCCCAAATGGAGGGGAATAGGAGAGATTTGTGAAATCAACTCCACCGATAAAGATTCCAAGGATTGGCATAATTAGATCGTTCACTAGAGAAGTAACGATTTTTCCAAAAGCAGTCCCTATGATGACCCCGATTGCTAGATCTAACACATTTCCTTTCATAGCAAATTTCTTAAATTCTTGTAACATAGCAAAAATCCCTCCAAATCTTATGTTGAATTCGTTAAGAAACATTGTATATAAATATTTAAACATAGTAAACGGGAGAAATCAGGACATTAAGTTTACTTTACGATTATTTATTCTGTTTGTAGTATTGTTTCAGATTTGTTACAATTTAGAATGTCAATAATGAACTTTATGATAGCTTAAATAAAATTGACGACTAGTCTTTTATAAAAAATGACTTTACTTAGAATATAAGCACTTGGCAAGAGCCAAGTGATTTTTGTTGATAGGGAGATTTAAATGAAGAAATATTTATATATATTAATGTTAACTACCCTCATGTCTGGTTGCATGAATGAGTCAAAGGTGAATAAACAAGAAATGGAGCCAAGTTCAACTGTTGCTCATGAAGTGGATGAAGTAGAAAAACAACAGGTGGCAGTGCTTAAAGAAAATGCAATTTACGAAACAACAATGATGGATGGGGAAAAAAGCTATGAAGTATATATTTCCTCAAATCAAAATGATAGTAGTCAATATTCATTTTTTGTTGCGGAAGAGAATGGTAAAATGGCATATAGCCAAGAGCTTTCCTATGAAAAATTCAATAAAAATAATATCTATTCACTGAATACAAATAAACAATCTCTTATTATATTATCACTTGAAAAAAGTGAGGAAGTTTCGTCACTTCGTGTTATTTCAATCGACCAAGGAATATTGAAAGAGGTACCGATTGAAGGGGGAGAATTGCTTAACTTAACA
This sequence comes from Cytobacillus sp. FSL K6-0265, assembly GCF_038003465.1. NCBI lineage: Bacteria > Bacillati > Bacillota > Bacilli > Caryophanales > Bacillaceae > Cytobacillus > Cytobacillus sp. FSL K6-0265. The sequence goes on from NZ_JBBOPE010000001.1 coordinate 1,184,489, forward strand.
GATAGAAAACTTAAATCCTTAAGTCAAAATATCCTCCAATCAGCCTATCCGGTTAATCAAAATGAGTCAATTTTTCTCAGCTGGGAATTACAAACAGATCCATTAGTCCTTTCACTTCATGATGAAGCAACAGTAACTGAAGATTCTGGTGCTTATCAAACATTATTAGATTTGTCTTGGATAGATATTTGGAGCGAGACAGAAGAAGTGTTTTATCCTTATGAAAATATTGAGTTGACTAAAGAAGTGATTGAAAGAGCGAAAATGGGCATACCTATGGGTGGCCCTTATCCGATTGGTACGAACATCGAAGACATTAAAAAATCTAATCCTTATTTTATTCAAGAGGGAATCCTTCATGGACAACAGTATTTAATGTATCCAGAAACAATCTATTTCTATAACCGAGAAGATGGAGCTGTATCTACTGTTGGCATCCCTGGGGAAAGATTACAATCTTCATTAGAAGATCTCAAGAAGTTATTAGGAAATCCAGTTAGACAAGAAGAGGAGAACGGGGTAATCTATTCTGAGTTTCTTGCAGATAAATATGTCATTAAAACTTATTCGAATGAATCAGGGGATATTAAGCAACTCTCTTTAAGCAAGCAGTAAAAACGCTATATTTCGATCAATAGGTAGGCTGTGAAAATTTTAAAAATAAGATAGTAGCAGCCTATTTGTGCTGCCTAAATCCAAAAGGTCAAAGAGTGATGAGCGCTTCACCATAGTCTGAATCACAAACAGCAGTGTCCCATCAGAAGGAAAGAAAAGCCATAAAGTATGATTCGCAAAAACCCAGAATGCAAAGCGTGTAATCAAAATCTAAAAGATAATGCCCCAAAAAAATTCACGAAAGTAGACCCAAACGATATCGTTCGGGTCCGATTGTTAATTCATTATTAAAATGCCCAGTCGCCTTTACGGAATACAGGCTCAGTTACACCATTTTCAAGGATACCGTCAATATCCATTTCAGCGGATCCGACCATAAAGTCAACATGGGTGATACTCTCGTTTAATCCGTTTGTTTCTAGCTCTTCACTATTCATTTTTTTGCCACCTTCTACACAGAAGGCATAGGCGCTGCCGATAGCGAGGTGATTCGATGCATTTTCATCAAATAATGTATTATAGAAAAGCAGGTTTGACTGAGAAATCGGTGATTGAAATGGTACAAGCGCAACTTCACCAAGATAATGAGAACCTTCATCTGTCTCAACTAGTTGTTTTAGTATAGCTTCGCCTTCCTCCGCTTTACAATCAACTATTCTTCCATCTTTAAAGGTAATCGAGAAGCGGTCAATAATGTTACCACCATAACTAAGTGGCTTGGTGCTTCGGACAGTGCCATTTACACCATATTTATGTGGCACTGTGAACACTTCCTCTGTTGGCATGTTTGCCATGAATTCATGACCGTTTTCATTCACGCTTCCAGCACCAACCCATAAATGTTTTTCAGGTAATTCAATGGTCAAATCTGTTCCTGGTGCGGTGTAATGTAATTTTTTATAACGTTTTGCGTTTAAGTATTCTACTTTTTCATGCAATGTTTGATCATGATCTTTCCATGCTTGGATCGGATCATCTAAATCAGTTCGTGTTGCTTTAAAAATAGCATCCCATAGTAAGTTGACGCGTTCCTCTTCTTTTGCGTCAGGGAACACCATATTGGCCCAAGCTTGAGAAGGTGCGGAAATTACTGTCCAGCTTACTTTATCTGTTTGCACAGCTTTACGATATTTTGCTAAAGCTTGACCTGATGCTTTTTGGAATGTGCTGATTTTCTCAGGATCAATTCCTTTCAGCAAGTCAGGGCTAGAAGAGACAATCGCGATAAAAGCTGCCCCATTTTCTGCTAATTCCTCCGTTTCACGCGCACGCCATTTCGGATACTCTTTAAAGGAATCAATCGGTGCTAATTCATACTTAGTACGAGAAACAATATCATCATTCCAGTTCACAATAACTTGATCGGCACCCGCTTCATAAGCATTTTTTACAATTTTTCGAACCAGTTGGGCAGAATCAATAGAAGTATTGATGACTAATGATTGGCCTTTTTGAATATTGACCCCCACTTTAACGGCTAATTCTGCATATTTCTCGAGCTTTTCTTCAAAAGTACTCATACTATGTACACTCCCTTTGTCAAAAACTTCTTACTTATTGTAACTTTTCTATAGGAAAAAAGAAACTTTTTATCTTCATGACAAAATAGAGGGAAGAACTGCACGATTTAAGCGTTTAAAACATAAGCAAGAGGTTGTTCAATATAAACAAAAAAACTGCCAAAACAGCAAGATGCTTACTGAATTGACAGTGTGGTGGTTATTCTTTATCTTCCATTGCTTGTTTTAATAAATCACCAAGGCTCGTACCGAATTGATCATTGTTGGCAGAGTATTTCTGAACAAGCTTTCTTTCTTCCCGTTTATTGACTTTTTGTTTCTTATCAGTCGCTTTTTCAACCACATTACATTTACGACATTGGAAGTAGGTGCCGGCTTTTCCGTTGTGAATTTCCATCTTCTTATGGCATTGAGGACAACGACGATTAGATAGCTTCGGATCTTTTCTTTTCCTGAAATTACAATCAAGACTCGAACAAACGAGGACTTTCCCCTCTTTCGTATTCCGTTCTTTCAAGAAGGAGCCACATTCAGGACATTTCGATCCGGTTAAGTTATGGGCGCGGTAAGATTTATCACTTTTCTTTACTTCGGATACAATTTGCTTCGTTTGTTGTCTAATTTTCTTTAAAAAGTCATCGCGCTTTGCTTTACCATGTGCGATTGCTTCAAGCTCTTTTTCCCATTTAGCTGTTAATGCTGGAGATGTTAATTCGTCATTTACAAGCTCCATTAACTGCTTTCCTTTTTGAGTGGAATGGAAGCGCCCGTTTTGTCTTTCCACTACTTCTGAGGAGATAAGTCTTTCGATAATTTCGGCACGTGTTGCAGGTGTGCCTAAACCGAATTTCTCCATCCCTTGTAATAAATCGGCTTCACTTAAGCGAGCGGGGGGTTCAGTTAATTTTTTATCCATTTCAACTGCATGAACTTGCAGTTGTTTACCTTGTTGTAATTGATTCAACGCTGTCTTTGAACTTTGTTCATTCGTAGATGAATGAAGCGTTTTAAACCCTAAGTCAATGATATGGGTTTCTTTAGCTACGAACGTCTCACCAGCTATATCTAATTTAAATTGTACACTCTCATATTGATATGGCGGATAAAATAAAGCAAGGAATCGCTTCGTAATGAGATCAAATAATTTTTTCTCATCTGTTGATAAATCACTAAGATGTACTCTTTGTTCTGTTGGTATGATGGCGTGATGATCCGTCACTTTACTATTATTAAATACCTTTTTGGCTAGTACCTTACCCTTTTTCGCTAGCAAAGGTTTTACTTCTGTACTATAAGCACCTGCAATTGCCTCTAATCTTTCTACCATTGTACTTTCCATATCGCTTGTTAAATAACGAGAGTCTGTCCGTGGGTACGTTACGATTTTATGTTGCTCGTATAATTTTTGCAGCACAGATGATGTTTTTTTAGCTGAGAAGCCAAATTTTTTATTGGCATCACGTTGTAGCTCAGTTAAATCATATGGAAGTGGTTGTGATTCACTTCTTTCTTTACGCGTAATCGATTGTACTGTTGCTTTGACTTTTGCTGTTTGTTTCTTAATCGATTCTGCTTTATCACTATTAAAGATTCGCTTCTCACCATTGTTTTCCCATTCTGTTTGTAATCCACCCACTTTTGCATGAATCAACCAATATTCTTGTGGGATGAATTTCTGGATTTGTTTCTCGCGATCCATTATAAGAGAAAGCGTGGGGGTTTGGACTCTACCAGCAGAAAGTGGTTCTTGATATTTCGTTGTTAATGCACGTGAAATATTTAATCCAATGAGCCAATCGGCTTCAGCTCTGCAAACAGCAGAATCATATAAATTTAAAAAGTCTTTCCCCGGTTTAAGGTTCTTAAATCCTTGTTGTATTGCTCGATCAGTGACAGATGAGATCCAGAGGCGGTGGATTGGCTTTTTCCATTTAATCTTCTCTAAAATCCATCTAGCAACTAACTCGCCTTCGCGTCCAGCATCGGTGGCGATAATAAAGTCTCCTACATCATTTCGCTTGGAAAGATGCTCGACCGTTTTAAATTGATGACTTGTTTGCTTCATTACCTTAATGCCCATTTTTTCAGGAATAATAGGCAGGTCTTCTAGTTTCCATTGTTTGTATTTGCTATCGTAATGTTCGGGCATCTTGAGTTCTATTAAATGGCCAAGCGCCCAAGTAACAATATAATGCTTACCTTCAATATAGTTTTTATGTGACTGATTACACCCTAATACTCTGGCTATTTCTCTGCCGACACTTGGTTTTTCGGCTAATACTAATGATTTCATAATTGCTCCCTTCCTAAAAAAACAATCTCCTAAACTAAAGGGTCGTAATTATTATAGCGGAAAATGAAATGAATTTATATGGGGGTCTAGTGCTTTATCTTGATAACATGGTAACTAGGTAAAATATGGTAAAAAATCAATTGACATGATAAGTACTGCTTTATAATATAGATGTAAGACAGATTAAATAGGTGAAGTATCATGCGCGTAAATAATAATGAAATCATTTCAATAAAGACCCGAGTATCATTTCAGTGATACTCGGGTCTTTTCTTTATTTTGCTACAGTGATAAGGAGGTAATAAGATGATTGAATTAACAGGGGAACAACTTACGATAGAGCAAGTGAGGGCGGTAGTCTTTCAAGGTGAAGAAGTTAAGATAGCCCGTATTAGTATAGATAATATAGAAAGAAGTCATATGGCTGTAAAGAGAATGGTTGCGGAAGGAAAAACGGTATATGGCATTACGACCGGTTTCGGGAAGTTTAGTGATGTCCATATTGATCGCAAACATGTAGAGGAGTTGCAGATCCATTTAATACGCTCTCATGCCTGTGGCGTGGGTGAGGAATTCCCAGAGGAAGTTTCTCGGGCAATGTTATTGTTAAGGGCAAATGCGCTCATAAAAGGCTATTCAGGTGTTCGTCTATCATTAATCAATCGATTGGTGACTTATCTAAACCGTGGTATTCATCCCGTGGTTCCTCAGCAAGGGTCCTTAGGGGCAAGTGGTGATTTAGCTCCGCTATCCCATTTAGCATTAACACTAGTTGGAGAAGGTGAAGTATTTTTCAAAGGACAAAAACGAAAGAGTGCAGAAGTGCTACAGACATGTGATATCACTCCGCTGACTTTAGAAGCAAAAGAAGGTCTAGCGCTAATTAACGGGACACAAGCTATGACCGCCCAAGGAGTAATCGCCTATATTGAAGCGGAAAACTTAGCTTATGAAAGTGAAAAGGTCGCGGCAATCTCGGTAGAAGCTTTAAATGGAATTATCGATGCATTTGATCATAAAGTGCATGAAGCCCGTGGCTATCCTGAGCAAATCGCAACAGCAAAAAGGATGAGGTCATACTTAAATGGTAGTAAGTTAACTACTGTTCAAGGAGAGATAAGAGTCCAGGATGCCTACTCTATAAGATGTATACCGCAAGTTCACGGCGCTACTTGGCAAGCCCTTAACTATGTGAAAGAAAAGCTCGAAATTGAAATAAATGCTGCAACAGATAATCCTTTAATCTTTAATGATGGAGAAAAGGTAATTTCAGGCGGGAACTTTCATGGTCAACCAATTGCGTTAGCTATGGATTTTTTGAAAATTGCCGTGGCAGAGTTAGCGAATATATCTGAAAGAAGAATAGAAAGGTTAGTTAATCCACAACTCAATCAATTGCCCGCTTTTCTTAGCCCAGAACCAGGGTTGCAATCAGGTGCTATGATTATGCAATATTGTGCAGCTTCACTCGTGTCCGAAAACAAGACACTGGCTCATCCTGCTAGTGTTGATTCAATTCCTTCTTCAGCTAATCAAGAGGATCATGTAAGTATGGGAACGATTGCTGCAAGGCATGCTTATCAAATCATAAAAAATGTAAATAAAGTGATTGCAATTGAATTGATTTGTGCGATGCAAGCGGTAGAATTTAAAGGAATAGATAAGATGGCTAATCATACCCGCTCACTATATGAACAAGGTCGAACAATTGTACCAACGATAAAACAGGATCGTATTTTTTCTACCGATATCGAAAAGTGCACGGAGTGGCTTAAAAATAAAGCTTATGCTTAACGTTGTTCAATAAAAAAGGCTGTAAGCCAGTTTGAAGGTTACAGCCTCATGCCTATATTAACGGTTTTCTCTTTGTTCAATGCGATTTTTAAAAGCTTCTTGAACGACTAAAAACTCCTCGTCTTCTTGCGCTTCAGTTGATTTTTCTTTTTGATATTGTTCAGTAAAAGCCCCTGGATGCTGTTTGTTCTTATGGTTAAAATGTTTACCTCTTGACATTTAGTGAATCGCTCCTTTCCATTTTATATTTCCCTTCATTCGCTAGGGATATGTAAAAGCATGCAGTATAATAAGTTAAGATGAGGTGTTCATAATGGATTTATTTTCAATTTTAGCGGAAGAGAAAATTAAACAAGCACAAAGACAGGGAGAATTTGCTCATTTAAAAGGTCGTGGTAAGCCGTTACCGAAAGACGAACTAAATGGAGTACCAGAATCTCTAAGAATGTCTTATAAAATAATGAAAAATGCAGGGTACACAACAAAGGAAATCGATCTTAAGAAAGAGATGCTAACAATCGAACAATTAATTGCTAGTTGTGAGAATGAAGAAAAAGAAGGAGAGTTAAAAAAAGAGCTAAATGAAAAGAGATTAAAGTTTCAAGCGTTATTGTCAGAAAGAAAAGTGGAAACAAACGCGCAAATCTTCAAAAATTATGAGCAGAAAATCGAGAACAAGCTTTTTAGATAACCATACAGAAATGATGTTTTTCAATCATTTTTGTGTGGTTTTTTTGTGTATATATTTACAAAAAAACAAAAAGGAAAAAATACCTTGTTAAGATACTTCATTTACGTAGAAATATGTCGAAATAAAACAAAGAAACCAGTATTTGATAAAAAAGTAATGAGTAAAAAGTTTTAAGTAAGTATTTTTTGAAGTAGGTGTGATAAGGATGGATAAAACAACTTGGATAGGTGTCATATTAGGAATTATTGCTGTTGTGCTAGGTATGATTTTAAAAGGAGTAGGAATAGGGGTATTAGTTAACCCAGCTGCCGTTATGATCATTATCGTTGGGACAGTAGCGTCTGTTTTAATCGCTTTCCCAGTCTCTGAAGTAAAAAGAATACCTAAAATATTAAGCGTAATATTCAAAGAAAGAGAGACGTTACAGATGTCTCAAATCATTAATCAATTTGCTGATTGGGCTCAGCTAGCGCGTAAAGAGGGGTTGTTATCATTAGAAGTAAGAATAAATGAAATCAATGATCCCTTTTTGAAGAATGGTTTATCACTTGCGGTGGATGGACAGAGCGCTGATTATATTAGAGATGTATTAAATGAAGAAATTGATGCAATGGAAGAGCGCCATCAATCAGCAGCGCAAATATTTTCACAAGCTGGCACATATGCCCCCTCTCTAGGTGTATTAGGGGCCGTCATTGGATTAATTGCCGCATTAGGAAATATGAGCGATATTAACGCATTAGGTGAAGCAATAAGCGCCGCATTTGTGGCAACGATGTTAGGGATCTTTACAGGATATGTATTATGGCATCCTTTCGCAAATAAGCTAAAGAGGAAGTCTAAAATAGAGGCAAAACATAAGAGGATGATGATAGAGGGAATTTTATCTATTTTGGAGGGAGAATCCCCACGTGTAATTGAGCAAAAATTATCTTCCTACTTACCAGGAAAAGAAAGAAAAGAATTTTTAGAAGAAGGAAGCATGGAATCATGACTAGAAGGAAGAAGAAGAGTCACGAAGATGAGCATGTGGATGAATCCTGGTTACTGCCTTATGCGGATTTACTTACATTATTAGTTGCTTTATTTATCGTCTTATTTGCTTCTAGTGCAATCGATGTTCAAAAGTTTCAAAAAATGTCCACTGCGTTTAATGAGGTTTTTTCAGGGGGGAATGGTGTTATTGATTTTCCAAGTCCAATGCCAGAAGGAAGCACGGCCCCTATAAAAAAAGAAAGTGTGTCAGCTAGTCAACTGTCTGGTCTTTCTGATGAGGAACAAGACACAGAAGAACTTAAAAAGTTAAAGGCCAAAGTTGATCACTTTATTATTAGTAATGATATTACTGATAAATTTGAAACAGAGCTTACGACTGAAGGACTTCTTGTAACGATTCGAGATAATGTATTATTCTCTTCAGGTAGTGCAGAAGTTAGAGAAAGAGATATAAACACAGCAGAAGAAATCTCTGATCTACTTATTATGAATCCTCCAAGGAATATTATTATTAGTGGGCATACGGATAATATACCGATACGGAACGCTCATTTTGAATCAAACTGGGAACTTAGTGTAATGAGAGCTGTCAATTTTATGAAAGTCCTTTTACGTAATCCGGAACTTAATCCTGAATGGTTTAGTGCCAAAGGATTTGGTGAATATAAACCTAAAGAATCGAATGACACGGCAAAGGGAAGAGAAAGAAATCGTAGAGTAGAAATTTTAATACTTCCTAGGGAATTGACACAAAACAGATAAACTTCAAAAAAGTTTATCTGTTTTTTTTATGAAAAATACATGAGACTTATTATAATTTGCAGAAATATCAAACTATTGTTTATAATATAGACAAATGTTTGAGGAGGGGAGTCAGTGAATGAAAAAGAGCAACAGATTTTAGATTTTATAAAAGAAAATCCGTATATTTCACAGTCTGAGTTAGCAGAGAGCTTAAATATTTCTCGTTCTACCGTAGCAGGTTATATTTCCTCTCTCTCAAAAAATGGTTATATCTCAGGTAGGGCTTATATTTTGCCAAAGCAAGATCCTATTTTATGTGTAGGAGCTGCCAATATTGATAGAAAATTGCATGCAGACGATCGATTGGATGAAGGAACATCCAATCCTGTAAAGACTGAACAAACAGGAGGTGGAGTGGCAAGGAATATTGCGGAGAATTTGGCTAGACTTGAAATGTCCGTTTCATTACTGGCTGCTATTGGTGAAGATCATGAAGGCATGTGGTTGTTAGATCGTCTTAAGCCATTAGTAGATACAACACCGTCGATTATTATACCTACTTGCCGAACAGGAACGTATACAGCAGTTTTAGATAAAGAGGGGGAAATGAAAATAGCATTATCCGATATGGGAATTAACGATATCCTCGATGTGGAAATAATTGAATCACGATGGAGGTATTTCACTTCGGCTAGTATGGTTGTTCTAGATACGAATTTCCCAAATGTTATTTTGACAAGAGTAATTGAAAAATGTAAACAATTCAATACACCGTTAAGTATAACAACAGTATCTACATCGAAAATTAAAAGACTTCCTGATCAACTACTAGGCGTCAGCTTCCTTATTGCGAATAAAGATGAGGCAAGTTTGCTCTCGGGAGTGAAACTTACAAGTGAAGGAGATTACTTTAAAGCATGTGAAATGATTTTAGCAAAAGGTGTACAAAGAGTGGTGATAACGAGAGGAGAAAATGGGCTTGTTTTTGCAACACAAGATGGAGAGGCAGGAGCTATTATGCCCCCTTATGTTCATGTCGTTGATGTTACAGGTGCTGGAGATGCATTAGCAGCAGGAATTATTTATGCACATCAAAAAGGGATGCATATAGAAGATGCATGTAAAATAGGAATGATCTGTGCGAGTGTAACGCTTACAAGTAAAGAAACAGTTCATCCACAATTAAATCCAAAGAGACTACAACAAGCCTTTAAAGAATATTTTTAAAAGGAGTTGTTACAAATGAGAAAAGATTGGTTAGATTACTCTGATGAGGTGATAGAAGCAAAGAAACAGTTAAAGCCAATTGTCGCACTCGAATCAACGATTATCTCACACGGTATGCCGTACCCTCAAAATGTACATACTGCCAAAGAAGTTGAAATGATCATCAGACAGAATGGGGCAATACCAGCAACTATTGCTATTATAAACGGAAGAATTAAGATTGGCTTATCAGACGAAGAACTTGAACTGCTTGCAACGAACGAATCAATAATGAAAGTTAGTAGAAGAGATCTCCCCTATGTTATTGCATCGAAAAAGCATGGAGCGACGACTGTTGCTGCCACGATGATTTGTGCAGAATTAGCAGGTATTGAAGTATTTGTAACAGGAGGGATCGGGGGTGTGCACAGAGGGGCGTGTGAAACAATGGATATTTCGGCCGATTTGCAAGAATTAGCAAAGACAAATGTTGCTGTCGTTTGTGCCGGTGCTAAATCGATTCTAGATATTAAATTAACAGCCGAATATTTAGAAACACATGGTGTCCCAATCATCGGTTACCGTACAGAAAAGATACCTGCTTTTTATACGAGAAAGAGCCCATATGATGTCAATATTCGTGTTGATGAGATAAAAGAGATTGCTGAAATAATGAAAGTAAAATGGGGTTTAGGTCTAAATGGGGGGCTAGTTATTGCCAATCCCATACCAGAAGCGCATGCTATGAAAGAACAGGAAATGAATGAGCTGATTGATCAAGCTCTTGTTCATGCAGAAGAACAAGGTATCACAGGAAAAGAAATCACACCATTTCTCCTATGTATGATTAAAGAATTAACAGGTGGTAAAAGTTTGGCTGCCAATATTGCATTAGTTAAGCATAATGCAGAGATTGGGGCAAAGCTTGCAATGCAATTATAATTTATATACTAACCGAACATCAATAAGCTTCTATTTTAACGAAGACTTGAATGTTGCCTCAGGTAATCAATAGTTTGAACTAAAATCCCAATTTATCCCTATATCTTACAATTTTCGTAATACGCTTGTCGTTTTTTGGTTGAAAATGAAGAAAAAAATTAGCAGATTTTAGAATGAACAAGTAGTAAAATGTAAATATCTACAATAATCTGAAAATAATTTAAAATTATTTTCACAAAATAGATATAAATGAAACGATGCTTCAAGTCTAAAGGGGGATTAATTTGGAAAGGTCTTTAGTGATAGAAATATTAGATGAAGAATGGCTTGCCCTTATTAAAGAAGCAAAACAATTAGGTTTAAATAAAGATGAGGTGAGAGTTTTTCTTCAAGCTAAAGAAGAGGACTAACATTATTTCTGACCAAATTTCTACCATTGTTCATTAAACGACTAAAGGTAAGATATTTATGAAGAATAAAAAAACCTTCGATAATCACCAAGATTATCGAAGGATGATTAATAACTCGTATTTTTCTTTACACATTAATGCGTATGCTTGTCCTATTTATTCCTAGTTTTCCACTTATTAAAGTCGAGAAACTCCCGAAATTCTTCTTTTGAAACCCCAGATTCCATCGCTTCTTTAACTATATTTATCCAATCAGTATCTAATTCTTCTTTATTAATTTGATCATGGATAAGGTGATCAACAGGTACATTGAGTACAGCTGCGATTTTTTCGAGGAATTGAATGGAAGGGTTCGTTTGTAAATTTCTCTCCAATGAGCTTAAGTAGGATTTTGCTACTCCTGCTTGATCCGCAAGCTCTGATAAAGACATTTTTTTCTCTTGTCTTAATGCTTTGACTCGATTTCCAATCATTTACGTTCACCCTATCTATCTTTGTTGTTAACAGTATCATAACAAAAAAAGAGAATTCAACCGCTTATGTCCGTAAATTGTAATCGCTTAGTCTTTTAATTGTAATAAAAAATTTTAAATCATTACATAACGAAGCTTTTGATAAGGAGACTGTATAAACTGAATAGATTGAATTCTTAACTTTCTAAAAGAATTTTAACAGAAAATAATTATCAAGTATAGTTGTAGAAATTGTTTTCCTTGTAGATTTATTAACATACATAGATGTTTTAAGGGAAGACTTTCAGGGAACGGACATAATATAACCAACAATATAAATCATAAAGGAGAGATAGTAAATGAGTAAAAAAATTGCTTGTCTAATTACCGATATGTTTGAGGACTCTGAATATACAGAGCCAGCAAAAAGTTATAAAGAAGCAGGACACGAAATGATAACAATTGAATCAGAAGCAGGGAAAGTGGTTAAAGGAAAACAAGGAAATGATCAAGTGACAATTGATAAAAGTATTGATGAGGTAAATCCGAATGAGTTTGATGCTCTCTTTATTCCTGGTGGATTTTCTCCAGATATATTAAGAGCAGATGATCGTTTTGTTGAATTCACGAAAAAAATGATGGATGCGAAAAAGCCTGTTTTTGCAATTTGTCATGGACCACAATTATTAATTTCTGCTAAAACATTAGAAGGTAGAGGCGCAACAGGCTATAAATCGATTCATGTAGATATGGAATATGCAGGAGCTAAACTTCAGGATAAAGAAGTAGTTGTCTGTCAGGATCAACTTGTGACGAGTCGCACACCAGATGATATTCCTGCCTTTACAAGAGAGTCTTTAAAATTACTCGGATAACTTCTGAGAAGCAAACGTTGCATGATTTTTGTAAAACTTTTCATTCAGCGCTAATATTAATAAGTAGAGTATAATAACTTTTAATATAACAGTGACTGAAAGAAGGTTTTGCTATTGATCGTGTTGAAATCACCTAGAGAGATTGAAAAGATGCATGAAGCAGGTAAGGTACTTGCTGAATGTCATAAAGAGATTGCCATGAGAATTAAACCGGGTATAACCACATGGGAAATTGAAGAATTTGTCGATGCCTATCTGAAGAAAAGAGGAGCTACACCTGAGCAAAAGGGCTATCGAGGATATGAATATGCTACCTGTGCTAGCATTAATGATGAAATTTGTCATGGTTTCCCTAGAAAAGAACCGTTAAAATCAGGTGACATTGTTACGATTGATATGGTAGTCAATTATAATGGTGCCCTTGCAGATTCAGCTTGGACGTATGGTGTTGGAGAAGTGGATGAAAAGGTGTCTACCTTATTAGATGTCACGAAGGAATCATTATATAAAGGAATAGAGCAAGTGAAGATAGGCAATCGCATTGGTGATATTGGTTATGCGATTCAACAATTTGTTGAAGAGAAAGGATTCTCAGTAGTAAGAGAATTTATTGGCCATGGTATAGGGGCGAGCATTCATGAAAAGCCAGATGTCCCTCATTTTGGCCTTCCACATAAAGGGCCAAGAATAAAGGAAGGTATGGTTTTTACTATTGAACCAATGGTCAATACTGGGATGCATCATATGAAGATGGATCAAAATGGCTGGACTGCGCGGACTGTTGATGGTGGTCTATCAGCTCAATATGAACATACAATTGCTGTCGGTAAAGATGGTATTAAGATTTTAACTGAACAATAAAACTAAAAGCAGCTGCATGATTTGCAGCTGCTTATAATAAGCAATTATTTATTCTTGCGCAAGTTTCCTAATTCTTCAGCGATTGCTTGCATTTCATTTGGACTGAAATGATTCTTTTTCATAACTAAATCGTAAATATCTTTTAGTTCTTCGTACATTTCTTCGTCAAAATGAGAAGATTTAATGGCGCCGATGTTTAATACTTTTAGTTTTTCTTTAATTTTTTCGATCATAAAATCGACATTCTCAGTTGATTTCTGTGATAAATTCACTTAAGTTCCTCCCCCATATACATCAGTAGTATAATCTTTCCATGGTTAAAGTGAAAAGTCAACCATGGATAGATGTAAAACTTGCATGTTTTTATAGAAAAAAAGAAAATAAAGTGTAGGTAGATTAAAAATAAGTAAAGGAGCGAAATAAATGGGAAAATCATTGTTTTGGAAAGGTGTTGTCCTTGGAGCGCTAGCGGGCGGTGCGCTTACGATGCTAGACCGTGATACAAGAGAAAACGCAAAATCAAAATGCAGAGAAACGACAGAAAGTGCAAAATATTACATAAAAAATCCAGATGAAGCCGTTCAACAAGTGAAGGGTGTTTCTTTAAAAGTTAGAACAGCAGCCCAGCAGATCGGTGAAGATGTGGCTTTCTTAACGGCCACAATAGAGGATATTAAAACTAAAGCAATAGAAACAAGAGAAGCCATAAATGATCCTAAAAGCGAAGTAGAGGTTTCAGAAGCGACGTTAGAAGGGAATGTAAAGAGTAATTAACAAGGTTTGGGGGATCGCTGATGAAACAAGTCACTACTTTTGGAAAGGAGTTATGGGAGCAAATAGATAAGGATGATGTTTTTGGCGTAGCTGCACAATTGGCCTACTTCTTTCTTCTATCACTTTTTCCATTATTAATTGTTTTAATATCATTGCTGCCATATTTTCCAATTACTCAAGAGGATATTTTTGCTATCGTTAGGGATTTCGCACCTAAAGAAATTATGTCATTATTAGAAGACAATTTGAGTGCTGTCTCAACGAAAAATGGCACCCTGTTATCAATTGGTATTATCGGTACATTGTGGTCCGCTTCCGCCGCGATTAATGGCATTATGAGGGCTTTTAATAAGGCATATGATGTTGTTGAAAGTCGATCATTTATTGTTGCAAGAGGTGTTGCAATACTTTTGACTATTTCTATGATTTTCGTATTCTTAGTTGCCTTATTATTGCCTGTGTTTGGTAAACAAATTGGGCTATTTATCTTTGATGTATTTGGATTGACTGAACAATTTTTGAGCATTTGGAATGCGCTTAGGTGGCTGGTGAGCCCGCTTGTAATCTTTATTATCTTTAGTGGATTGTACTGGTTTGCCCCTAATAAGAGGTTAACCAATGTGACAGTTATACCAGGATCACTTTTTGCTACAATTGGCTGGATTCTTTCTTCCTATGCGTTTTCATATTATGTTAGTAATTTTGGAAATTACTCAGCAACATATGGCAGTATTGGCGGCATCATTATTTTAATGATTTGGTTTTATTTAACTGGCATTATTATTATGATTGGTGGAGAAATCAACGCATTGTTAAATAAATACAGTAAAGCTAAGAACACTTAGTAAAAGTTACCTGATTGTATGGTGCATGAAAATGGACAACCTAAGGTTAAGGAGGGTGAGTACATTGACTGCAAATAAAGATGGTAACACAAAACAAAAAGGTAAAAATAAACCTAAACAAAAAACATCTGGTTCTGCTAATAAGCAAAACGGCTATCATTAAAGTAAAGAAGCAGCTATCCATTCAAACATTGAATAGCTGCTTCTTTTAGTCCTTCAACAGTCTTAAGCTATTTAATATCACTAAAATGGTTGATCCTTCATGACCGATTACACCATAAGGAAGATCTAATATCTGTAGAAAATTGGAGCAAATTAACAGCATAATAACGGATATTGAGAAAACAATATTTTGTTTAATAATCGTGTTCATACGTTTGGAAAGGGAAATTGCATGAGCGATTTTAGGAAGGTCGTTTTTCATTAAAACAATATCAGCTGTTTCTAATGCAACATCTGTTCCTTCTCCCATAGCAATTCCGACATTTGCAGTTGCAAGTGCAGGCGCATCGTTAATTCCATCCCCAACCATTGCTACTTGTTGATACTGATTTCTTAATTCCTTTACATGATCGACTTTCTTTTCTGGCAAACATTCTGCAATAAAGTCTTCTACATTTGCTTCAGTAGAAATGGCTTGTGCGGTTGATTGGCTATCTCCTGTTAACATAATAGTATAAATCCCTTGATCATTTAATTGTTTAACCGCAGTCTTTGTTTCTTGCCGAACTTGATCCTTTAATGCAATTAATCCACAAACCTCATGATCGCGTTCAAATAATACAATCGTTTTACCATTAGATGCTAATGTTTCTTGTTGTTCTTTTAATTCTGGCGCAAGTTCGTTATTGTTCAAAATAAATGATGGTTTACCAATTTTCCAAGTGACACCGTTCATCACAGCTTTAATGCCCCATCCTGGTACATCTTCGATTGATTCGGGCTCTAGAAGGGGAGAGCTTTGTTCTTCTTTTGTATACGTGACGATGGCAGTTGCAAGTGGATGGTTGGCATGGTTTTCAATTGATCCAACGATGCGCAAATAGTCATCACGATGCTGAGTGTGTAGTGTAATAAAATCTGTTACTTCTGGACGTCCTTTAGTTAAAGTACCTGTTTTATCAAAGGCAATGGCTTTAATATGGCCTAAATTCTCTAAGTGCACCCCACCTTTAAATAAAATTCCTTGTCTTGCGCCATTTGAAATCGCAGACAATGTAGCCGGCATAATAGAGGCGACCAGGGCACAAGGTGAGGCCACTACTAGGAGAATCATGGCACGATAAAATGTTTCGTTCCAACTCCATCCCAGTAAGAAGTGTGGGAGAAATAGCATAAGTGCCACGGTCAGTAGTACAATTTTTACATATTTCCCTTCGAAATTCTCTATAAATAACTGACTAGGGGATTTTTCACTTTGCGCTGATTGGACAAGCTGAATGATCTTTTGAAAAAGAGTTTCATCAGCTTTCTTAGTAATTTCTACCTTAATGGCTCCATTCATATTGACTGTGCCGGCATACACTTCTGCAGATAACCCTTTTGTTACAGGAATCGATTCGCCAGTAATTGTTGCTTCATCTATCGTTGTTTGTCCGTAAACGATGATTCCATCAGATGGAACGCGTTCTCCTGGTTTAACTAGAATCTTATCACCAATTTCTAATGTAGAAACGTGAACAACTTCTTCTCTATCCTCATGAATTAATAAAGCTTCTTCAGGTTGCAATTCCATTAGGCTAGATATTTCTTTTTTACTTTTATTCATCGTATATGTTTCTAGTGCGCCACTCATAGCAAAGATAAAAATAAGTATGGCACCTTCAATCCAATAACCAATAATTGCAGAGCCGATTGCGGCAAAAATCATTAGCATCTCTACATTTAATTCTTTATTAGCAATTGTTTCTTCAATACCTTCTTTCGCCTTAGCAAATCCTCCGATAATAAAAGATAAGATAAAGATGGTAATAGAAGTAGTTTCATACCCGCCTTTACTCAGTAACCAACCGATAAGAATAAAAACACCTGACGTTATCGCGGCTATAAGCTCGATATGTGGCAGTAATTTTTCGAATAATTGACTAGATGATTGCGGGTGTTTTTGCACAAGGACATTTTCTTCCATATTTCATTTCCTCCATTCTATTGAGAAGAATAATCAACATCATTACCCTTAAAAACGACGAAAGCTGCCACCATATAGGTGACAGCAGAAAAATTGCCTTAATTGAAATATTTAATTGTTTTAATTTTACATTATATTGTCATTTTTGAAAAGGGATATCGTCTATATTATAGTGTTTTTTTTAGCAAAAATTAACTGTGAATGGAAGGCTTACTCATCTTATGGCGACCAAAATAAGCAATAATTGTAAAATTGATGAGCATCATCACACTAATAACAGCAAAAAAGCTAAGTGATTGAGTATATTGAATAAATAAACCACCTATGTATGGTCCAATAAGACTTCCTAAGCTAAAGGCAACACCACAAAGAAGATTCCCAGTAGGTAAAAGCTGAGTGGGGGTGAGATCTGTCATATAACTAATCCCCAATGAAAAAGTACTTCCAACTGCCATACCTGCTAAAAACAGTAGCAACATAAGTATGTTTACATTCTGTTCGAATATCGCAGCAGAAGAGAAAAGAATAAAACCACTCAATAAAATAATCATTAAAATATTTCTTCTCCCAAAGCGATCACTTAACATCCCTAAAGGCAACTGAAAAATAATTGCTCCCACTGCAAATGAAGTAAGCAATAACGAAACCGATGAGACTTCAATTCCCATGCGCACGGCATAAACGGGAAAGCTACCATTTATTGACGATTCTAAGAACCCGTAACTAAATGGTGGAATAAAGGCAATCCAAGCATAAGTAGATACATCGTAAAAGCGATGGAAAGTACTTTTTAGTGATTGAACAGCAATGGTTTGCTGTGGTTGCTCATTATCGAGAAAGAACACAAACCCCCAAGCAATAAAACACAAGAGAGAAGAAATTATAAATGGAAGAGATTCGCTTATATGAACGAATGGTGTCATAAGTGGTCCGACAGCAAACCCTATACCAAAGAATAATCCATAGATTGAAATATTTCTCCCCCTATTGCGTTCAGGAGAAAATGAAGTAATCCAAGTTTGCGTTGAAAAATGGAGGGCGTGGTCGCCAATTCCAATCAATAATCTTAAAATAAACCAAAACCAAAAACTTTTCCATAATGGAAATAATAAGAGGGAAGTAGCTACAAGAAGTCCCCCGATAATAATGACTGGTTTATAACCATATTTTCTTAGCGGATACTCCATGAAAGGAGAAATAAGTAAAATACCAATATATAAACCTGCTGCATTTAAGCCATTTAAACTTGAAGATACACCATCACCTTCAAAAATAATAGCGATTAGCGGTAATAGCATCCCTTGACTAAACCCTGATATCGCAACAATGAATACTAATATCCAAAACCTTACTCTTAGTTTTTTGTCCATAAAATAGCTCCAATAATTGAAAATAATAAATCTTCTACCACAATAGATATTATATGTGGAAGAAGAAATTGACAAGAGAATAATCATAATCTTTTCATAACAATCCATAAAAATGTTTATCTTAAGAAAAGTAAAGCGATTTTTTTGGAGGAGGATGGGATGAATAAGGTTTTTGCTATACTCGTATTTATTGGTGTACCGTTATCCATTATAGGAAGCCTCCTACATTGGTCCAGTACATTGATGTTTATTATTTATTGTGTTTCTATTATTGCCTTGGCTAGTTTTATGGGGCGATCGACGGAAAGTTTAAGTATTATTGCTGGTCCTAGAATAGGTGGGTTATTAAATGCGACCTTCGGCAATGCGGTTGAATTAATTATTGCGATTTTTGCATTAAAAGAGGGATTAATTGGTGTTGTTTTGGCATCGTTAACAGGAAGTGTACTAGGTAACTTATTATTAGTAGCGGGTCTTTCCTTTTTTATCGGTGGTATAAAGTTTAAGAGGCAAAGCTTCAATATCCATGATGCCCGGCATAATGCAGGCTTGCTTATTTTTGCAGTCATTGTTGCTTTCGTTATTCCAGAGATATTTTCAATGTCAATGAATGAAGAAAAAACGATGATCTTTAGTATTGGAATTAGCATCATCCTGATGGCTTTATATTTAGCTGCATTATTCTTTAAATTAGTTACACATAGAGGGGTGTATAATAACGGGGATGAAGATAGAAAAGAGAGAGTGGAGGAGGTACCAGAATGGAGCAAAGGAAAATCAATGCTAGTATTAGCCCTTGCTACATTAGCTGTAGCCTATATTTCTGAAAATCTAGTCCACACATTTGAAGAAGTAGGGGAGACTTTTGGGTGGTCGGAATTGTTTATCGGCGTCATTATCGTTGCAATTGTAGGGAATGCCGCAGAGCATGCTTCCGCCATTATTATGGCAGCGAAAAATAAAATGGATATTGCCGTAGAGATTGCCGTTGGTTCTACTTTACAAGTAGCTATGTTTGTCGCGCCCATACTTGTCCTTATCTCACTATTTTTCCCTGTATCTATGCCGCTCGTATTTACAGTACCAGAATTAATCACTATGGTATCAGCTGTTTTTCTTATGGTTGTGATCTCCAACGATGGTGAGTCCAATTGGTTTGAGGGTGGCACCCTTCTAGCAGCTTATTTCATTATCGGCATAGGATTTTATTTACTCTAATAATAAAAAAACGACTCCGAGGTTAGCAGGAGTCGTTTTGAAATATTTTGAACAAAAAAGGAAACGCTTGCATTTTGTTTAAACTCATTAAGTATTTAATCGAGGACTGCTAGTATTTATTCGCTTGAATTCATTAACCACTCCTTTATGGTGTTTGTTCATAAATAAAGCGAATCGTAATGAAGCTGCCCCCCTTTCGAGTGAGTGTATACATAGTATAAAATATATAATAACTTTTGTAAATATTCTAAATATTACAAAAGTGTTACTTTTTTATTTTCCTTTATGGATAATATTCACATCATACGAAAAAACTAATGCATATGAAGTTTGAAAGGAGTAAGAAAAATGAAGAAATGGCTATATGCTTTAGTAGTGATGACCATTGGGGTAACATCCTTTCAATCAGCGACATCTGCTGAAGGAAAAATAGAGACAAAAGAGGCAACGATAGAAATACCAAGTTCTGTATTAAATGTTGAAAAGGATAATACGTATCCAAATCCAGCTCAAGATTTACCAACATTACAGCCGAGTGAATTAACGCAAGAATTAATGGAGACATCAAGAGTAAAGATAGACAACCCTGAATTAATACGTATGTTAAATGAAACAACAGTAAATAGTACACCTTTTGCCATCGGTTACCGTGCGATAGTTTATTTAGGTCAATGGCCTCTCAATTATCAATCACAAGAAACATCTCCTAATTGGGAGTTTCAAAAGATAAATACGAACTATTTTGATAATCGCGGGGGAGATGCGGTTTTTCAAATGAATTATGTTCAAGAAATGCAAAAGATTGTGAAAGGTGGACTTACTTCCAAGGTTCCACATTCGCAAGATGTAAAAAAGATGATGTTGTTGAAGGCGACAGAAAAAAGTGGATTACCTTTATCCTTTGAAACGATTGTAGGAGCAGGAACGAAAAAAGATCATAAATATCATGTTGCGATCAATCGCCTTGGCTACCTATATGCATACGCACCTGCTATAAATGAAAAAGGAAAAGTCACTTATGGTGAAGTGTATATAATGTTGAAAGGAAACAAAAAAACCTTAGTCGTGAAAAATATAACTTCTCAAGGCATTGGCGCATGGATCCCAATACAGGATCATGTCTCATTTGGATTTATTGTTTCGGAACGACCTCGATAAATAGAAAAGTGCGCCATTCCTATTGGCGCACTTTTCTATTTCTTAACTGATATATTTGCTTTTTTAGTTTGAAAATCGATTTCAGGGTAATAACTGTCTTTTACTAACACATTTGGCCCTAAGCATCTTGCTTCACTACAATGGCAATTTAAAGACTTAGCAAGCTTCGTATCCATCCACTTATCGAAAACAGATGGAAGGGAGTCAGTTTGTATATTCCCTAATGCAGGCGTATCACCAAAGTCCGTTACAATCACATCACCAGTAAAAATGTTGACATTTAGTCTCGAACGTCCATCAGGGTCATTTCTGACAGTGACATTCTGCTCATTATGAAGACGTTGCAATAAAGCTAAATCTTCTTCATTATTACTGCATGGATAAAACGGCAATGTGCCAAAAAGCATCCAAGTATCGTGGTCACGAATATCCAATAGATGATGGATTGCTTGGCGCATTTCTTTTAATGATAACGTTTCAAGAGTAGATGCAAAATCTGAAGGGTACATTGGGTGAACTTCATGACGTTGACAATGCATTTCTTCCGTTATTTGCTTATGGATTTTCTCTAAATACGGTAATGTTCTTTTATTTAACATTGTCTCAGCAGAGACCATTACACCAGCTTGTACGAGTTCTTTACTATTCTCTATCATACGATCAAAGAGTGCCTGTCGTTGCTGTATAGATGGTTTTCTTTCCATCATAGCAAAACCGCCCTCAATAAATTCTTCTTCTGTACCCCAGTTATGAGAAATATGTAAAACATCTAAATAAGGGATAATGCTATCATACTTACCTCTATCTAATGTGAGGTTAGAATTAATTTGTGTTCGAATACCGCGTTCATGAGCATACTTAAAAAGAGGGATCACATAGTTATTCACTGACTTCTTCGAAAGCATCGGTTCGCCTCCCGTTATGGAGAGTGAACGCAAGTGGGGGATTTCCTCTAAACGTTTGATTAATAAATCAACTGGAAGTCCATCAGGATCTTTTGGTTGCAGCGTATAACCAACAGCACAATGCTCACAACGCATATTGCAAAGGACTGTAGTTGTAAATTCAATATTGGATAAGGTTAATTTTCCATAATCATCGATATCCATATAAGCTTCCCAAGGGTCATAACTTGGTGAAATTGGTAATGTTTGAGATATCATTCAAAAAAACTCCTTTAAGTAAATCTGTAGTCATTATTCATCTAACGTAAGCTTCTGTCAACCTTTAAAGAAAAATAAAGCTTTATTGCAGCTCTATTGCATTTCATGTAGGATTAAAGTTGTGTAGAGAAAGGAGCGAATACAGTGGGCAAGTCAATTACTGATAAAGAGAATCAAGTTGCTTTCTTAAAGCAACGTCTTCATATGTTTATGGACGTATTAGATGCGATAGAACCTGAAAACACTGAGTTAGAGGATGTTGATCGCCTCATCGAAATGATTGACGACCTTGAATCCAAGGTGAGGGAATTTAATCATAGAGATTAAAAAGAAGTGGTGAAGCCCAGGAAAGAAAATTGGGTTTCACCATTTTTTTGTTTCTACTGTTGGTCTTTTCTTGACTAAAGAATGAGTATATAATGGTATACGAAAATGATTTCTAATTTTTCGCAAAAGAAATGGATCGTTCGCAAAGGGAAAGGGGAACTTTGAGAAATGAATATGGAGCAATTCCAAAAAAGTATGTACGACTTAATTGTAGAAACATCGACAAATTTACCGAAGGATGTTCGTCGGGCAATTAAGGCAGCAAAAGAAAGAGAAAGTGCTGGTACGAGATCAGCGATGAGTTTGGCAACCATTACAAATAATATCTCTATGGCAGATGATAACGTATCGCCAATCTGTCAAGATACAGGTTTACCGACATTTAAGATTAAAACACCAGTTGGCGTCAATCAACTTAAATTGAAAGAAGCCATTAAAAATGCGATTGCAGAGGCTACAAAAGATAGTAAATTGAGACCGAACTCTGTTGATTCCTTAACAGGTACGAATAGTGGAGATAATTTAGGTGGCGGGACCCCAGTTATTAAATTTGATCAGTGGGAAGAAGATTATATAGACGTTCGCTTAATTCTTAAAGGCGGCGGTTGTGAAAATAAAAATATTCAATATAGCTTGCCTGCAGAACTTGATGGTTTAGGTAGAGCTGGACGTGATTTAGATGGTATACGTAAATGTATTATGCATTCGGTTTATCAAGCACAAGGACAAGGGTGCAGTGCGGGATTCATAGGCGTAGGTATCGGAGGAGATCGTTCATCTGGCTATGACCTAGCAAAGGAACAACTATTCCGTTCTGTAGATGATGTAAACCCCAATGAAGATTTAAGAAAACTTGAAGAATATATTCTTGAAAATGCGAACGAGCTTGGCATTGGGACAATGGGATTCGGCGGAGAAACAACTTTATTAGGATGTAAAGTTGGTGTGATGAATCGTATTCCTGCTAGCTTTTTCGTATCTGTAGCCTATAACTGTTGGGCGTATCGTAGACTTGGGGTAAAAGTAAATCCTGACACAGGTGAAATTAACGAATGGCATTACCAAGATGGTGAAAAAATTAATTTTGCTGACGAAGCGGCACAAGAAACAGCTGCAACAACAGAAGCTGAACAGGAAACAAAAGTGGTAACGCTTCAAGCACCAATTACAGAAGAACAAATCCGTGAACTTAAAGTTGGCGATGTTGTCCAAATCAATGGTCGAATGTATACAGGTCGTGACGCGATCCACCATCATTTAATGGAAAACGATGCCCCTGTTGATTTAAATGGACAAGTTATTTATCATTGTGGACCAGTAATGATGAAAGATGACCAAGAGAAATGGCATGTAAAAGCAGCAGGCCCAACGACAAGTATTCGTGAAGAACCTTACCAAGGGGATATCATGAAAAAATTCGGTATTCGCGCCGTGATTGGAAAAGGCGGTATGGGACCGAAAACATTAAAGGCGCTAGAAGAGCACGGTGGCGTATACTTAAACGCAATTGGTGGAGCAGCGCAATATTATGCTGATTGTATTAAAGAAGTAGAAGGTGTAGATTTAATGAACTTCGGTATTCCAGAAGCAATGTGGCACCTGCGCGTAGAAGGCTTCACAGCAGTGGTTACAATGGATTCTCATGGAAATAGTCTTCATAGAGATGTAGACAAATCCTCATTAGAGAAGCTAGCGAAATTTAAAGAACGTGTATTTTAACTTCTTTCCTCAGACACCCGCATTGCGTGGTGTCTCTTTTTTTAGTAAATGAAAACCCTGGGCTCGGCCTAGGGTTCCAAAAAGCTTATAGCGTTGTATTAAAAAAACTCTTCCGAGATGCTAAGATAATCATGGTTCGCCAACCAAAATCAAAGCAACGGAGGAGTTTTTAATGTCAAAAGACACTAATAGTTTAGCACATACAACGTGGAATTGTAAGTATCATATAGTGTTTGCCCCAAAGTATAGAAGGCAAGTGATATACGGAAAAATAAAGAAAGATATTGGAGAAATTTTAAGGCTGTTATGTGAAAGGAAAGGAGTTGAAATAATCGAAGCAACGGCATGTAAAGATCATGTACATATGTTAGTGAGTATCCCACCAAAAATAAGTGTATCGTCATTTGTAGGGTATCTAAAAGGTAAAAGTAGTTTAATGATCTTTGATCGTCATGCAAATCTAAAATATAAGTATGGGAATAGAAAATTCTGGTGTACAGGCTATTATGTAGATACAGTTGGGAGAAACAAGAAGGTAATAGAAGAATACATTCGTAATCAAATACAAGATGATGTAGTGGCGGAGCAATTAAGTATGATGGAGTATCTAGATCCATTTACAGGAGAAGAAGTAAATCGAAAAAAGAAGAAAAGATAAAAAGAAGGAGACCTTTGAGGTCTGGCCAGAAGAAGTAGTACAATTGGCGAACCCTTCAGTAGCCCTTTAGGGTCTGGTCAGTAACAAAGGCTTTCAGCCGCAGAACAAACCACCCGTTATCACGGGTGGTTTTGACTTTATGTGACTTGGAAACTTTTAGCGCTCGTAATTTATTGTTGTTAGCAAACAATAAGAAAAAAGGAGAAGCGCGATGAAAAAATTGATGATATTAGTAAGTACTTTTCTGTTTATCTGCTCAATACCTGTCTCAGCAAGCGAATTCAGCCAAGCTCCTATCAATTGGGGAATTAAAAAAGCACAGAATGAATCACCGGCAGAAGCGGGAAAAATGCTTGATAATCTTCTTTTAAAGCATCAATCTGTCTATAAGGGAGATCCGACTAAAAAAGAGATTTATCTTACTTTTGATAATGGGTATGAAAATGGTTATACGGATCAAATTCTTGATGTGCTTAAAGAAGAACGAGTTCCGGCGACATTCTTCATTACGGGTCATTATATACGCACGGCTCCAGATTTAGTAAAAAGGATGGCAAAAGAAGGGCATATTATTGGAAACCATTCTTGGACACATCCAGATATGACAAGGATCAGTCGCGATAAATATAAAAAAGAATTAGAAAAAGTAAGAGCGGAGACTGAAAAGTTAACAGGTGTGAAAAATATGTCCTATTTAAGGCCACCTCGTGGCATCTTTAACGAACAAGGATTGGCTTACGCAAACGAATTAGGCTATACGCATATCTTTTGGTCTCTAGCGTTTGTTGATTGGAAAACAGATCAACAAAAAGGATGGAAATACTCCTATGACAACATTATGAAGCAGATTCATCCAGGAAGTATATTATTATTACACACAGTATCCAAAGATAATGCAGACGCATTGCAACAAGCAATTGTGGACTTGAAAAAACGAGGATATGAATTCAAATCATTAGATGATCTCATGTGGAGCCAAACATTGGATAGCCCTTACTTATATTAACAGTCAACACCTACAATGAAGTCTAATTGTAGGTGTTTTCGATTTGTAATAGCAAATATAGCGTGCCTTGGAGTATAAGCCATGAAAAAGGGAGAAACGAAGCAAACAGGGAACGCCTTGGTTTTATTAGCCATGCAAGAGAGAGGAACGAAGCAAACAGAGAGTGCTTTGATTTTATTAGCCATGCAAAAGGGAGAAACGAAGCAAACAGAGAATGCCTTGGTTTTATTAGCCATGCAAAAGGTAGAAACAAAGCAAACAGAGAGCGCCCCGGATTTATTAGCCATGCAAAAGGGAGAAACGAAGCAAACAGAGAGCGCCTTGGTTTTATTAGCCATGCAAAAGGGAGAAACGAAGCAAACAGAGAGCGCCTTGGTTTTATTAGCCATGCAAAAGAGAGAAACAAAGCAAACAGAGAGCGCCTTGGTTTTATTAGCCATGCAAAAGGTAGAAACGAAGCAAACAGAGAGCACTCTGGATTTATTAGCAAAAAGGTAGAAATAAGGCAAACAGAGAGTGCCTTGGTTTTATTAGCCATGCAAGAGAGAGGAACGAAGCAAACAGAGAGTGCTTTGATTTTATTAGCCATGCAAAAGGGAGAAACGAAGCAAACAGAGAATGCCTTGGTTATTAGCCATGCAAAAGGGAGAAACAAAGCAAACAGAGAGCGCTCCGGATCTATTGCCATGCAAAAGAGAAAAACAGAAGCAAACAGAAATAGCCCTGGTTTTATTAGCGATGAAAAATGGAGAAACAAAGCAAACAGAAATAGCCCTGGACCTATTAGCCATGCAAAAGGGAGAAACGAAGCAAACAGAGAGCGCCCTGGATCTATTTGCCATGCAAAAGAGAAAAACGAAGCAAACAGAAATAGCCCTGGTTTTATTAGCGATGAAAAATGGAGAAACAAAGCAAACAGAAATAGCCCTGGACCTATTAGCCATGCAAAAGGGAGAAACGAAGCAAACAGAGAGCGCCCTGGATCTATTAGCGATGAAAAAGGTAGAAACAAAGCAAACAGAGAGTGCCTTGGAGCTATTAGCCATGCAAAAGGGAGAAACGAAGCAAACAGAGAGCGCCCCGGATCTATTAGCCATGCAAAAGGGAGAAACGAAGCAAACAGAGAACGCTCCGGATCTATTTGCCATGCAAAAGAGAAAAACGAAGCAAACAGGGAACGCCCTGGTTTTATTAGCCATGCAAAAGGGAGAAACGAAGCAAACAGAGAGCGCCCTGGATCTATTAGCCATGCAAAAGGGAGAAACGAAGCAAACAGAGAGCGCCCTGGATCTATTAGCGATGAAAAAGGTAGAAACAAAGCAAACAGAGAGTGCCTTGGAGCTATTAGCCATGCAAAAGGGAGAAACGAAGCAAACAGAGAGCGCCCCGGATCTATTAGCCATGCAAAAGGGAGAAACGAAGCAAACAGAGAACGCTCCGGATCTATTAGCCATGCAAAAGAGAAAAACCAAGCAAACAGAAATTGCCCCGGAGCTATTAGCCATAAAAAAGAGAAAAACAAAGCCAACAAAGTTCCATCAAAATTTTTAAGCAACATAAATATAGATACAGTATAAGAAGTAAAAATCCCCATTAAATAAATGTAAAATTCTTGTTATAATTACGTATAAGAACAAGTATTCGTCTTGGTAGAGGACAGTTGTAAAAAGGATCGAAAAAGGTACTTAGTATAATACAAGACAAAACAGTGAAGGATGAACGGAGAATGGAGATAATAAAAGAAATAGCTGGTCCATATAATTTTGATGCTGTTTTAAGTCGCTTATCAAGTGACCCACTTCTATGGGTTAATCGGGAAAGGAGAATGTTAAAGGTACCTCTTAAGCTACAAAATGAATCCATCGTCGTTACGATTACAGGTTTGGGTACAACGAACAAACCAAAATTTCATATTACAGGATTAAATGAAGCAACTAATGAAGAAGCGTTGGTTAGATTAACTGAGATTTTTCGTTGGAATATTCCTTTAGCAGGTGTTCATCAACATTTTCTAAAAACGGATTTACGCCATATTTTTCTTGCTCATTATGGAACACCTTTTGTGTTGGATTTTGATTTATTTGGTTCGCTCCTCAAATGTATTGTTCATCAACAATTGAATATGAAATTTGCTTATACGCTTACAATGAGGTTTGTGCAAAAGTTTGGGTATGAGATAGATGGTGTTTGGTTTTATCCTGATCCTGCAACAGTAGCTGATTTAACCATTGAAGATTTAAGAGCATTACAATTCAGTGGGAGGAAATCGGAGTATGTTATTGGCATTGCTAAAGAGTTGGCAGAAAAGCAATTATCATTATTGCAACTAAAAGAACTGTCAGATCGTGAAATTCATGATAAACTGATTAAATTAAAAGGCATAGGTCCATGGACAGTGCAGAATTTTTTGATGTTTGGTTTAGGTCGAGAGAATCTTTATCCAATGGCAGATATTGGCTTGCAAAATGCGTTAAAACAGCTTTATCAATTGGACAAGAAACCTTCCTACGAACAAATGGAATTATATGCAAAAGACTGGACGCCTTATTTAAGTTACGCCACCTACTATTTATGGCGTAGTATCGAATAACTGTGGAGTGATTATTTTTGAATAAACAAACGAATCGTAAAAAAGAAACTGCCGTTCAGTTAAAACTTAAGCAACGGTTTCCTTTAACAATCAAAAGGTTAGGGATTAACGGGGAGGGCGTCGGATATTTTAAAAAGAAAGTTGTCTTTGTTCCTGGTGCTCTGCCTGATGAAGAGGTTGTCGTAGAGGTTACAAATGTTCAGCCGAAATTTTCAGAAGCAAAGATAAAAAAATCAGGAAATCTTCTCCTTACCGAGTAGAGGCACCATGTCCGTTATTCGGTGAGTGCGGCGGATGCCAGTTACAACATCTTCGTTATGATCGTCAGTTAATAGAAAAAAGGGATATGATTATTCAATCACTGGAGAGACATACCAAAATAGATCCAAGCACCATTCATATAAAACAAACAATCGGAATGGAGGATCCTTGGAGATACCGGAATAAAAGCCAATTCCAAGTAGGGGTGAAGCAAGGTGAAGTGATTGCCGGGTTATATAGTATGAATTCGCATCAGCTAATTGATATTGATGAATGCATCGTACAGAAGCCAGAAACGATATGTAACGAATACGATGAAACGTATTCTTCAAGATTTAAACATTAGTGCGTATAATGAACGCACACGTAAAGGTGATATCCGGACAATTGTGACAAGAGTAGGCGTGAAGACCGGGGAAGTACAAGTTGTGCTCATTACAAGACAAAAAGAGCTCCCAAAATCTTCACTCATAGTAGAAGAAGCTACCAAGCGGATTCCCAATTTACGTTCGATTATCCAAAATGTCAATGGCCAAAAAACATCTCTCATTTTTGGAGATGAAACTATACCACTTGCGGGTGAAACGTTTATATATGAAATGTTAGGGGATATCCAATTTGAATTATCTGCACGTACTTTCTTCCAACTCAATCCTGAGCAAACCGTCAAATTGTATAATGAAGTCAAAAAAGCAGCCAATTTAACTGGTAAAGAAACGATTGTTGATGCGTACTGCGGAGTAGGAACAATTGGATTATGGTTGGCAGATCAAGCAAAAGAAATACGAGGAATGGATATCATTAAGGAATCAATTGCAGATGCAAAAAGAAATGCAGCTAAACATGGAGTGAAACATGCTAAATATGTAACGGGTAAGGCAGAAGAATGGTTACCTAAATGGGTGAAAGAAGGCTTTCGTCCAGATGTTATCGTTGTCGATCCCCCAAGAACAGGTTTAGATCAAGCATTATTAAAAACGATTCAACAAGTCAAACCGAAAAAATTGGTTTACGTGTCTTGTAACCCATCTACACTAGCAAAAGACATCGATTTTCTCCACCGTCAATATAAAGTGAAAAGCATACAGCCGGTAGACATGTTTCCACAAACGGCGCACGTGGAGTGTGTCGCCTTATTAACCTTGATTTAACAAGGTGTTTGGGCAAGGAATTGATGTGATTCATCGCGTTTTAACTACGTCAGAATGACCACATCAACTTCTTGCTTTTTTAGTTTGTAGCGACACTATATTAACTTATTACTATTTAAATACTTTATCAAACTGTGGAGTCTAATGGTTATTTACGAGAGCTAGAACCAGAACCAGAGCCAGAACCGGAACCAGAACCAGAACCAGAGCCAGAGCCAGAGCCAGAACCAGAACCAGAGCCAGAACCTGAACCGGAGCCAGAACCAGAGCCAGGACGATTATCTTTACCTTTTGATCCTGGATTTTTACTTAGGAATTCCTCATTTCCAGCGTCTTTTGCTTCCTTAAGGAGCTTTTTTACGTCGTCTTTCCCCATCTATAAAACCACCTTCCAATAATAATCCTTAATATTTAAGGTAGTTTATTTTATGAAGAAATTTTTTATTGGTTCTAAACTTCCAATTAATTAATAATCATTTGCCTTATTTTTTTCATATGATAATGAGTAAAGTGAGGGAGGCGATGATATAAGATGCAGAAGAATACGATACCTACTTTAAGTATTTCTGCGCAACCGGAACTAATAGAATTTTTGGAAAAAAATATTTGGCATGAGGAATTAATTCCTGCCAAATTAGTTATAAACAATCATCCATTCGATATCGGTATTACTTATCGAGGAAATCATACACGGAAATTAAGAAAAAAATCTTACAAAATTGATTTTGGCACATATAATGAAGAATTTTTCGGACGTGAAGTTCACTTCAATGCAGAGTATTGCGATCCTTCTCTTATTCGAAATAAGCTATCTTTTGATTTTTTTAAGCAAATTGGGAGCCTTTCCCCTGATTGCAGGCATGTTTTCATTGAGGTTAATGGAAGACCTTCAGGAGTTTACTTACAGCTTGAATCTGTCGATGATCTGTTTTTACAAAAAAGACAACTTTCAAATGGACCTATTTATTATGCAACCAATCATCAAACTAATTTTTCTTTATTAACTACGAAAGGAGAGCCCAAATCTTCCCTGATTGCAGGGTATTTTCGTAAATTAGGGGATAGCGAGGATGATTTTGATTTAGAAAAGCTAATAATAAAAATTAATACGATACCACGTAATGAATTTGGCAAAGAAATTATAAAGTACTTGGATGTCAAAAAATATTTCATTTGGCTGTGTGGTGTGATTTGCACACAAAACTACGATGCTTTTATTCAAAATTATGCACTTTATCGAAATGGTGAGACAGGATTGTATGAAATGATCCCTTGGGATTTCGATGCAACATTTGGCAGAGATTGGAATGGACGGGTTATGAAGTTTAACCGAGTACCTATTGAAGGTTTTAATACACTCACTGCAAGACTTCTTGATGTAAAGGAATTCCGTGTTCAATACCGCATACTTTTAGAAGAAATATTAGAGAATTATTTTACCGTTTCGGAATTTGAACCAAGAATTACTAATCTTTATAATCTATTACGTCCCTATATAGCATTAGATCCATATAAAAAGGATGCCATAGAATTATTTGATAAAGAGCCAGCATTTATCCTGCAATTTATTTTACAACGCAATCATTATCTTAGAAATCAACTTAATGATCTGGTATAGACTCTCAGTATTTTAGATGGGAGTCATATTGGTGTGCAAAGGGGGGAAACAGAGTATGAAAGGTCCCTATGGACGGGGATTCGACCGCATACGAGTATGCCTCGTCGGTGGTGCTGAATTTGAAGGCAGCCCTAGATAAATCCTCTTGAATCGCTTTCAAGTTTAATTTTTATTGGACTAGTTTGTTAAACAAAACACGGTTGAGATCAGGCTGCGGAATCTCCATAAATCGTTAAAATGCATTCGTTGTGTCTTACTCTAATAATGAATGTGCATGTAATGACAGGATAATTCAAGTGATTTAACCGATGATTATTCATCCTCTTTTTCAGAATGGCTCATTAATTTTTGAATAAGTTTGAAATATCCTTTATCCGTACCGATGTCATAGCGTTTTGCAGATACTTCCACACCGTAACACTTTTCTAACTTTAATAATTTTTGTATTGCATCGGTTAGTTGAACTTCACCTCCAACTCCTTTCTCACCTTTTTCTAAATATGAAAAAATAGATGGTTCAAAAATGTATCTCCCACTTACGGCTAAGTTAGATGGCGGAGTGGAGCGGGGTTTCTCTACAATATCAGAAATTTCATAAGTATTATCTTTCAAATTAATTCCTTTCACTACCCCGTAGTTTTTTAATAACTCTTCGTGCAATTTTTCAAGCGCAATTACTGTAGATTGATAATTTTCGTATACGTCTAAAAGCTCTCGTAAAGCGGGTTGCCTACTTTGTAAAAATATATCATCAGGAAGAAGAACAGCAAAAGGATCTTTATTCGCAAATCTTTTACCTAAAAGTATTGCAGTACCTAGTCCATCTGCAAAGGGTTGACGGACATATTGAATAGAAATAGCAGGTCCTACAATTTTTTTCAATAAATGCTGCTTTCCTGTTTTTTCTAAAAAGGCTTCATATTCTAGAGATCGATCAAAATAATCTAAAATCATATTTTTGTTACGGGATACCACGATTAAGATTTCCTCAATTCCTGATTCTATCGCTTCTTCAATAATATATTGTATGGCTGGTTTACCTGCAATCGGAAACATTTCTTTGGGAAGCACCTTTGTTATTGGCAAATTTCTCGTACCGAAACCTGCAGCAGGAATAATTGCTTTTTTTATTGTCTTCATCTTAAACCTCTCCTCTTCACTTTCTATATATTAATCTAATATATTTTACTTGGTAATTTGTCCAATAAGAAAAGGTACATAACCATCTAGTTTTTGTTTTTTCAATTTTATCCTAAATCCTTTTCCCGCTTTCACGTTTTGTTTGAAGCTAAATAAGATAATGATAAATTGATGTTTTTAACATGAGCAAGTAAGGATGATAATGGTGAAAATATGTGTCATTGGTACAGGGTATGTAGGTTTAACTACTGGTGCTGTGTTGGCTGACTTAGGTCATGAGATTTATTGTGTTGATAAGAATAAATCGAAAATAGAGAAATTAATTAAGGGAGACATCCCTATTTATGAACCAGGTTTAAAGGAACTGATTGTTCGAAATAAAAAAAGACGTCTCCTTCATTTTTCAACCGATATTCAGAGCGTGATAAAAGAATGCCCAATTCTTTATATTACAGTCGGCACCCCCACAAATGAGGATGGGAGTCAAAATCTAACTGCTTTGAACGAAGTCATAGACACCCTAGTACAGACGATAACCTCTCATAAAACAGTTATTATTAAAAGTACGGTATTACCAGGTACAAATGAATGGATACATCAAACTTTAATAGAAAAAGGGATCGACTCTCGTCTGTTCGATGTTGTATCCAATCCAGAGTTTCTTAGAGAAGGAAATGCTGTATTTGATATGATGAATCCAGATAAAATTGTTGTGGGTGGAAAAAGCCCCCAATCTATGAAAATCATAAAAACGCTCTATGAGAAGTTAGATGCTCCTTTTATTCTTACTTCATTAACGGGAGCAGAGATGATTAAATATGCCAATAATGCTTTATTGGCAACAAAAATCTCATTCATGAATGAAATCGCCCGTATTTGCGACGCCTATAATGTGGAAGTTACTCAAATTGCAAAAGCGTTAGGGACAGACACTAGAATTGGTCCCTATTTTTTAAATGCAGGATTAGGTTATGGTGGGTCTTGTTTTCCAAAGGATATTCGCGCATTAGAATACGCTGCGAAACAGAAAAATATCGATCCGGAGATGTTAAAGGCTGTTCAAAATATCAATGACTCTCAAATTGATTTATATATTGATAAATTAACAAATAAATTAACCAACTTGGATGGAAAAAAAATAACCGTTTGGGGTTTAGCTTTTAAGCCCGACACAGATGATATACGTGAGTCAAGGTCATTATTGTTAATTGAGAAATTATTGGAAAGAGGGACAGAGGTCCACGCCTATGATCCTATTGTTCATTCTTTTGAACATGCCATTACCATTCATCAAGATATGTATGACGCTATTAAAGGAGCAGATGCATTAATCATTGCTACAGAATGGAACCAGTTTAAAACCGTAGACTGGAAAATGGTACATGATTTAATGAAGGGGAATATTTTAGTGGATGGCCGGAATATTATTGACCCTAAAACTGTAAGAAACCATCAACTTCAATATATTGGGGTGGCGAGACAATGAGGATTATCGTAACAGGAGCCGCTGGGTTTATCGGTTCTCATTTATGTGAGAGGTTATTAAAGGAAGAAGAGAATGTTGTTATTGGCATTGACGGCTTTATAGATCCTTCCAAGAAGTCAATTAAACTAAGAAATATAGAAAATCTGTTGATCCATCCACGTTTTCAATTTATAAATAAGAATTTACTAGGCATTGATTGGAGTGAAATTCTTAGCAAAGATGATGTGATATATCATTTAGCTGCTGTACCTGGTGTTCGTTCTAGCTGGGGTAACAACTTTAAACTATATGAAGAAAATAATATTCTCGTCACCCAACGGTTATTAGAGGCTTGTAAAAATATTCCTTTAAAGAAGTTTATTTACGCTTCTACCTCTTCTGTATATGGAGAAAAGGTTGGTATGGTTTCAGAAGATTGCCCGCTTTCGCCACTTTCTCCCTATGGGGTAACGAAGCTGACAGGAGAGTATTTATGTAAGGTATACAGTGAAAATGATGGTCTCCCAATAACTATACTTCGATACTTTACTGTTTATGGACCTAGGCAACGGTCTGACATGGCGTTTCATCGATTTATTGAATGCATTTTAAAGAATAAATCTATTCCAATATACGGGGATGGCAACCAAACACGTGATTTTACGTTTGTAGAAGATTGTGTAGAAGGAACTTTCGCTGCTCTATATGCAGAGGATACCATTGGAGAGACAATAAATATCGGTGGTAAAGAACGGAAATCGATCTTGGATGTCATTAAAATATTAGAAGAGCTAACAGGTAAAAAAGCGACTGTGGAATTTATCGGGCAAACACGTGGAGAACCACGACATACTTGGGCAGATATTTCAAAAGCATGGAAGATTCTTCAATATAAGCCAGTTGTGCCGTTAAAAGAAGGGCTTCTCCGAGAAATAAATGATTTAAGAATTATTTACAAGGAGGAAGAGTAATGAGGCTTGCTTTAATTTGTACAGAAAAACTCCCTTCTCCTGCTATAAAGGGAGGTGCTATTCAAATGATGATTGACGGTGTAGTTCCTTTTCTCAGTAAAGAATATAACCTAACTATTTTCTCTGTCACTGATCCATCTCTACCTGATAATGAAGTACGTAACGAAGTGCAATACATTCGGTTACCACCTGAAAGTTATGAAATGGATATTGCTAAAATACTTACTGAAAAAAGGTTCGACATTATTCATGTTTTTAACCGTCCTTTAAATATTCCTCTCTACAAAAAGGCTTCCCCATCAAGTAAATTTGTTTTAGGACTTCATAATGATATGCTTGCTGAAAAAAAAGTATCATTAGAGAATGGCAAGGAAATTGTAAACGCTGTGGAAAGGATTGTTACCGTTAGTGAATATATAAAACGAACGGTTGTGGAGCGGTTTCCAGAAGCGGAATCAAAAACAAAAGTAGTGTACTCAGGGGTAGATCTATTAGAATATCCTCCTGTCTGGTCAGAGAAAGGAAAACAAATTAGAGAAGAATATCGACAAAAATACAATATCGGAGAGAAAAAGGTCATATTATTTGTTGGAAGGCTTACTAAAAATAAGGGTCCTCATCTTCTAATAGCCGCCTTTAAGGCTATTGCTAAAAGACACCCTGATACAGTACTTGTGATAGCTGGGGGAAAGTGGTTTAGTGATGATGGAATAAATAACTATGTTCGTAATTTGAAGAAACTAGCTGAACCATTAGGTGACAAAGTTATCTTTACGAATTTTATTCCGGCAAGTGAAATTTCGAATATCTTTTTAATGAGTGATATTTTCTGTTGTTCTTCACAATGGCAAGAACCCTTAGCTAGGGTACACTATGAAGCATTTGCTGCTGGTATCCCTATTATCTCAACTAATAGGGGAGGAAATGCAGAGATCGTTTCTCATAAAGAAACAGGTTATTTAATTGAAAAGTATGATCAAGTGAGTGAATTTGCAAAAGGAATGAATTTTTATTTAAAGAACCCGGATGCAGTAAATAAAATGACACGAAATGCAAGAGAATTAGTGGAAGCAAATTTTCAATTCCATCATGTGGCCAGCCGATTAACCAACGTTTATTCTGATTTGATGCCAAAACAAAACAAAGACAATTTTCGTAATATGTTCCGGTTGCCGCTCTTTCGATTTTAATCATT
The DNA here is from genome assembly GCF_038003465.1 of Cytobacillus sp. FSL K6-0265. Taxonomy (NCBI): domain Bacteria; kingdom Bacillati; phylum Bacillota; class Bacilli; order Caryophanales; family Bacillaceae; genus Cytobacillus; species Cytobacillus sp. FSL K6-0265. The sequence goes on from NZ_JBBOPE010000001.1 coordinate 1,220,645, forward strand.
TAACAAAATTAGGTTGAGTTAGAGTTGCTAGCAACCCTTATGCTCATCCTTTTTAATGTTTAAGAAACATCATGTAAATCCTTGGCAGTTAATAAAGCAAAATCTAGTGTGTAATCTTTAAAAAGAAGGACCCTTCTTTCTGATTTTATGTTGTTGTGGTAACTTAACTTTATCAGAAGTTATCCTTATTTTTATTAAATCAAACAAAGCCGTTGAAATTTTATAATCATAAATTTCAACGGCTTTGTCATTTATGAGGATGTTTTTGTTAAGATTCAATAGTTGCTTGCTTTATTAGCGATTATTTCTTTATTAAGCCATGGTATGGAAGAAGTAGTAATCTTCTTAATTGGCTGCTTTTGTTTTGGTCGGGTATGTTTTTTCTCTAGAGGCGAGACCTTTTCAGCTACTGCTTTTTTGGTTAACAGTTGCTCTTCTTTCTCGTCATTCATTTTTGAAGTACTGCTAATGTCAACGTTATTTTTAATTTTATATTCAATCCCGCTCCAAACTTGGGAAATATCGTCGATGACTCGATTCCAATTATGATTTTTTTCTGCATAGCTACGTCCATATTGACCCATTTCCTTACAGAGGGAAGGACTAGAAAGTAATTTGGATAAGTGAGTGACAAATTCTTGAGGATTATCTGCTTGCTCAACAATAAACCCGTTTTTTCCAATCTCGATTATTTCAGGGTTTCCACCACGGGCAGTTGTCACAATGGGTAACCCTGCTGCCATTGCTTCATAATGTACTCGAGCTAAAGGTTCTTCCCATTGAGAAGGACAAACGAATATATCTGCAGCAGCAAACCAATCTTGAATTTGATCAGGGTGAACAAAGCCAGTCGTTATAACTGGTATAGGAAGGCGGTCTGCAATCGCTTTAATATAAGCAATGTAATCGGTCATTCTATTATCACTAAAACCTTTACCCCCCATTAAAACCAAAGCCACATTAGGATGCTTTTTAGCTAAATCCACCATAGATCGTAACAGGGTATCTGCTCCTTTGTTTACTGAAAGCCGCCCTGCAAATAAAATCACCTTTTTCGATTCGAGCTTGTGTTTTTGCCGCATGGAAGCTCTAATTCTTTTACCCTTGGCAGAATACGTTGGAACAAAGCGTTCTAAGTCCACACCTGAATAAATGGTTTGAATTTTAGGTTGGGCATCAGGGTAAAGCTTTACTATTTCATTACCAATATAATTACTAATGGTAATAATTTTATCTAATTGATCAATTGCTTTTTGAGCTTCTTCAGGCTCGATTTTTTCCCTCTTAAACATATCATTGTGCATGCTCAATATAAGACGTGATTCTGGTGCCACTTCCCGTATCGGCAATACTAGGCGAGGGCGATTAAAGATGTGAATTAAGTCAAAGGTATTGTTTTTAAGATAATTGACAACCCCTTCCTGATATGTCTCCAATAATCCTCCTGGGACCCTTACATAATGAACCCCATCTTTTATTTCTTTATCCGGTAAGGTTTTATCGCTTCTTCCTATTATTGTAATAGTATGGTTTTTACTTAAGTTTGGAATAGCTCCAGCGATGAATGTTTGTATGGCTCCACCTTTTACTGGTGGGACTGGGAGTTTTTCCGTACAGACAATTAGTACTTTCATTTTCTTTTTCCCCCTCTCCATTCTTTTCGTAATTGCTCAAGAATGGGCCATTTGGTCTTATCTATTTCTACGATTCGTTGGACAACAGAATCCAATTCACTATTTAATGCTATAGTTGGCTCGAATAACATATCTTTTACATTTTTATAATATAAATTAGGTAATGAAAAATCGATTAATAGAATTTCGAACAACTCGTCAGTGATAGGGTGAGCTTCATTGTACGCTTCCAGCATTCCTACAATCCAATTAATATCCCATCTTCCTAGATCATCCATAGAACCAGAAATGAGTTTGCGTAAATCTCGAATAGGCAAATCATATGCTACACCATCAAGGTCGATGATCCACATGCCCCCAGGTCCCATTTGTCCATTCGACCATCCATAATCCTGATGGACTAATCCCCATTCTTTATTTCCTTTTGTCACCATTTGTTGATAAGAAGATTGCTCTAGCATAGTTAACGCTTTTTTTGCTTGTTCCTCAAACATATCTACCGTATTTAGAATGGTCTTGCTCGTGGGCAATTCTGAATATAAATTGGCTACATTCCTAAACCAAGATATTTTTCTCACGACTTTTTTATATGCATTTGGCCACCGTAAAAGTCTTGAAGCATTTTCTGCCCCTTTAGGAGGAACATATCCTTTGGAAAGTTGATGGAATTCTCCAATAGCATTACTCAATAGCTTTGCTCCTTCAATATCGGCGGATACTGGATAGAGAGGTTCAATCCAATCGGCGACAAACCAGATTTTTCCTCCCATTTCCACTATATTGCTACCCGATTTTGTCTTTACAATCGCTGGTATTCTAGCCTTTTTTTCATGGACTAAATATTCCTGTGCACCAATGCTAAATAAACTCCTGGAGGGTTTCCGATGGAGTATTTTTAAACTTTTGGGTCCTTTGTTCGTATTGATTTTCCATATTAGTCCACCCTTATCTGCTTTTGTTGTTATAACTTCCATGCTACTCACATTAAAGTTGTATTGTTTGATCACTTGTTGAGCCATTTCCTCAATAAATGGTGGTACATATAAATCACCTAATGTTTCATCTAAATCCCATGGTGTAATAAGCTGCTCCAAACTAGTCATTCCTTTCCTTGGGTAATTTGTCTTTACATCCTATTCACTTAGGTTAAAATAGGTTGGACATTTGTCCATATGATCATGAAAAATAATGTGTATAAGCCCATGTAAACAAAAGTGAACCTAGACGTTATTTATTTGTGTAAAAAGGTCTGAAAACTTTGGATATATGTAGAGCTATCGATTCATTACTATTAATGGATTTGTCAGAAGAGGTTGATGATATACATCTTACTTTTACATTTATGTATTAAGAGAGTATCTATGTTTTTTATTTAAAACATAAATACTTTCTTAATTTTTTATAGCTGTGATGATTTTTCCAAAACCATTAGTATATTACTAGAAATGTAAGATGTCTTAACATGCGATTTATAAAAAATATATGGTAATTTTCTTTTGTTAAATAATAAAAAGTTATATAGAAAACAATGATTTATTAAAAATTATTGAGTAGAAAGATTTATTAATAAAACTTTATTCAGAATATAATTAATTTATAAAAAATTAAGTCTTTTCATCTATTTTTCTATCCACTATAATAAATGACAAGTAAGCACTGTAACAACAGTGTTTTCTACTTAAAACAAAACTGTCGGATAGTGTGGTTTTAATGGTCTTAAAATTATGAATAAAAGGGGAAGAGTAAATGAAGAAAAACAAAAGGTTAGTACTGGCTATTATGTTCGTTGTAAGTATGTTTTTAACAGCGTGTGGGAGTGGTGGTGGACAAGCGTCAGGAGATGGTGAAGGTGAACCAATTAAATTAGGTTTTACACTTGCTTTAACAGGAAATTTTGCTTTTATGGGTGAAGGGGTGAAAGAAGGGGTAGAGCTTTTCTTCGAAGAGAATGATAACAAAATTGGTGATAGACCAGTAGAATTATTTTTCGAGGATGATGCTGGAGATCCTCAAAAAGCGTTGAAAAACTATCAACAGTTAACCCTGAATCAGGAAGTGGATTTCCTTGGAGGAGGTACCATTGGTAGTATTTCATATGCACTCACAGAAGCTGCTGAAAAGGACAAACGTGTACCAATCATTAATGTAGTCGGTTCAGGTAATAGCTTATCATGGGGAGAAAAAAGTGATTATGTTTGGCGAATTGGTTTTTCATCTCTTAATTATGCAGGCACCTTAGGTGTTGATATGGCCGAGAATATTGGTAAAAAAGCTGTCGTTATTGCTTCTGACTATGTGGCTGGGCATGAACAGGCAACTGACTTTTCTGCTAATTTTAAGGAGCATGGGGGAGAAGTGTTAGATATTCTTTGGGCACCTTCAGGCACAAGTGATTTTTCTTCTTATATTAATCAAATTAAACAGCATGATGCTGATGCTGTCTATATGTTTATACCTGGAGCAGACGGTCCAAGGTTTGTGCAACAATTTAAGGAATTTGGATTAGCTGAGAATTACGCACTTGTCGATGGCGGCTCTGTATTGAATGCCCCATCAACAGTTGAAGCGGTGGGGGATGCGGTAGTTGATGGTTATGTACTGTCTCATTATCATGTTGGTTTAGAAAATGAGTTAAACAAAAAGTTTGTTGAAGATTATACCGCGAAATATGATAAAGTGCCTGACAACTATGTGATTAACGGCTATGACACGGCTAAAGTGATGTCTGAATCCATTCAAAAAGCGGGTAGTACAGAAGTTGGCGATATTATTGACACTTTAAAAGCTGGTTTGTCATTTGATAGCCCTCGTGGACCAATTGAGTTAGATCCTAAAACGAACCATCCAATCCAAAATCACTATATTTTAAAAGGTGTAGAGAAAGATGGCGAAATCGTCTTTGAACTCGTTCGTACGTATGAAAAAGTGCAAATGCCGGCAGAAGATCCTGGTTACGAGAAAGCAAAATAATATTTAAGAGGGAGTATTACTTGTAAAGGAGTAGAAAGGGATGAGGCATGATGTATCATAAATGCCTTTTCCCATAAAAAAATGCCGAGGAAAAGGTATTTATTCTGAAGGGAGTCGAACAAGTGGAATTTTTTATTGCTAACACCGTTTCAGGATTGGCGTATGCTATGTTGTTATTTTTAATGGCGGCAGGTCTCTCTATTATCTTTGGTTTAATGAAGATTATGAATCTTGCCCATGGATCATTTTTTATACTCGCGGGATATGTGGCTTATACGTTCTCAAGGAGCGGAATGAATTTTTGGCTATCAATGGTTTTGGCGGTTATTGTGATTTCCATTTTTGCTCTTATTATTGAAAAATTACTTATATCGAGAGTGCATGGGAGTGAAACCGATCAGGTTTTGCTAACTGTTGGTCTCGTTTTTGTACTTGGTGATTTAGCTTTATGGATTTGGGGTGGTAATTTTCTCTCCATTCCAGTTCCAGCAATCTTTGATTTTTCACTAGATTTTGCGGGTATGACATTTCCTGCTTATCGTCTGTTCGTCATTGCTATGGGTATCCTATTTGCTTTCGTCCTTTGGTATTTTGAAGCAAAAACAAGAGTAGGAATGATTGTGCGAGCAGGTGTAGATGATATGGAAATGGTATCAGCACTTGGATTTAATGTGAAGATTATTTTTTCAGGGGTATTTATTTTTGGTGCTGCTCTGGCTGCTTTCGGGGGTGTGCTTAGCGGACCAATACTTGGAATGTACCCGATGATGGAATGGGAGATTCTTGTTAATTCAATGATTGTCGTCATTATTGGTGGTTTAGGCAGTTGGAAAGGTGCATTTATCGCTTCAATGATTGTTGGGTTTGTCGATATTTTCGGAAGAATTTATATGCCTACGTTTGCGATGGCTTTCATCTTCATATTAATGGTCGCAATTTTAATGGTTAAACCAACAGGTTTATTCGGAAGGGTGGAATCATGAAAAAAGCATTATTATCAACCGGTCTGTTGCTTATTACTATCTTAATTCTGCCACTTTTCATTTCTCCGTTTTTGGTGTATTTATCAACAGAAATTCTTGTTTTCGCTATTTTTGCAATGAGTTTGGGTTTGATTATGGGTTTTGGAGGAATGCCATCATTAGGACATTGTGCACTATTTGGTTTAGGTGCTTACACAGTTGCTATTTTGAGTGAATATACAGCAAATATCTATTTACTTTTAGGTGCAGCGATCCTCATCTCACTCTGTTTCTCAATCGTTACAGGTTATATTGCTATTCGTAATAAAGGTGTCTTCTTCTTAATGATTACATTAGCCTTTACTCAAGTCTTATTTTTGATTACTTCAAGAATGAAGTTCTGGGGAGGAAATGATGGCTATAGTGCCAGTGTAACAGCTAATTTTGGTTTTGGAGAGATTACTTCTAATATGGGTCTTTTTTATATGATGGGATTTTTCTTCGTTCTTTCTTATTTTCTCTTGAAACTTTTTGTTAATGCCCCAGCAGGCAAAGTGCTAAAAGGAATGATGGAGAATGAAGGTAGAATGATTGCTCTAGGCTATAATCCGAAGACTTATAAAATGATTGCTTATTTAATTGCCGGTAGTATGGCTGGTTTAGCTGGGGGTTTATACATTTATAAAACTCAATTTGTTTCTCCGGCACTCTTCAGTGTACATATGGGTGCAGAAGTAATGATCATGGTCTTTATTGGCGGTCTGGGTACAGTTTTTGGCCCGGCATTAGGTGCTGGGGCATTTGTTTTCCTGCAAAACTATATTAGTACGATGACGGATCGTTGGCCGCTCATCTTAGGATTATTATTCATTGCAATTGTTCTTCTAAAAAGAGGAGGCATATTGCACCTTATCCAGTTTGTTACGACATTTGGCTTAAAGTTGTTTAAACCATCTAGATCTAGAAATGCTCCTGTAGATAAACAGGTTAAAGGAAAGGAGCAAGCTAGCTAATGACATTATTGAAAATTGAAGACTTAAATAAATCATTTAAGGCATTGCATATCCTAAAAGATGTCAATATCGAAATAAAAAAGGGTGAACGTCATGTGATTATCGGCCCCAATGGAGCTGGTAAAACAACATTATTTAATTGTATTTATGGTACATTGCCATTATCTTCAGGAAAAGTGTATTTAGCTGGCGACCGTATTGATCATATCCCTTCCTTTAAAAGAACTGAGAAGGGGATGGGGAGAACGTTTCAGAAGAACAATCTTTTTGAGGAATTAACAGTGGAAGAAAATGTACGTTTAGCGATTATGGGCAAAAAAAAATACCGCCTCAATATGATAAAACCTATGCAGAATTATACTGATTTAGCAGCAGAATGTCGTCGGTTACTAGAAGAATGGGAAATGATAGATCGGCGTGCTGTATTGGTCAAAGAACTTTCCTATGGTGAACAACGTTTATTAGAGATTATTTTATCCTTGAGCACAAATCCAGAAATTATTCTCTTAGATGAACCGACCTCAGGTATGTCGCCAACAGAAACAAGTAGATTTGTTAAACTAATCAAAAAAATACCTGAAAGTATTACTTTGGTTATTATTGAACATGATATGGAAGTTGTGTTTAGTTTGGCTAATAAAATCACTGTCCTCCACCATGGGACAGCGATGATGACCGCTAGCCCTGAAGAAATTCGAGGAAATCAAATGATCCAAGAAATTTACTTTGGAGGAGGGGCTTTGAGTCATGATTGAGCTAAAGGAAGTACATTCTTATTATGGTCATAGCCATATATTACATGGTGTTAATTTAAAGGTGAATAAGGGTCAGTGTGTTGCCCTTCTCGGTAGAAACGGTGCAGGCAAAACAACAACGATTCATTCTATTGCTGGGCTAGTTGTTCCTAAAGAAGGTGCCATTGCGTTCAAGGATAAAGAGCTTATTGGTAAAACACCTAATCATATTTCCAAAGCTGGTGTGGGTCTTGTACCTCAAGGGAGACGGGTTTTTTCTTCTTTAACGGTGAAAGAAAATTTATTAATAGCTGAAAGAAAAAGTACATCTAGTGAAAAACAATGGACAATTGAAGAAATCTATCAATTATTTCCGATATTAAAAGAACGTGAAGAGAATATGGGCAATGAATTATCAGGAGGCCAACAACAAATGCTAGCCATTGGCCGTGCGCTCCTGCTTAATCCAGACTTCTTATTAATGGACGAACCATCTGAAGGACTGGCACCTGTTATTATTGAACAAATCAAAAATATCATTTTAGATGTGAAGAAAACGGGATTATCCATGTTAATTGTGGAACAAAATATTGATTTAGCTTGTTGTGTAGCAGATGAAGTGATTATTTTAAACAAGGGAGAAGTCGTTTGGCAAGGGCTTCCCAACGAGCTATTGCATAATGAAGAGTTATTAAAAGTTCATTTAGGTGTTTAAAGGACCAAAAAGTATATCAAATCAATCACGAGCAGTTCATATTTCGTTGAACTGTTTCGTGATTATTTTTTATTCCCACTTTCTTATTTCAACTTTTTACAATTGAAATGTTCCTTTATGTTAAAAAGATTTCTGGATAGTTTGATTTAGGTGAATATTTATATTTATGTAGGAATGTGGAATCATTTCAAAAACAACCGATATAAATAGTATAATATACCTATAAAATTACTCGGGGGAAACATTCATGAATTTGTTTAAAAAAAGTTCGCGTGAAAAGTTAAATGAAGTGGTTGATGAAGGGAAGGGTGTATTGGATCTTGGTAATGCCTCTAAGTTTGCACGACAATTAGATGTAATCAATTTAACTGAAACTGATTTACGTCTCATAAACAAGATTCAGCCAATCATTCATACGAACAGTGAACAATTAGTCAATCAATTTTATGATAATATATTTAAAGAGCAATCACTTATTAAAATTATTGAAGATTATAGTACGGTAGAGCGTTTGAAAGGAACGTTGATGAGACATATTGAAGAAATGTTTGCCGGAATAATAAATGAGGAGTATGTGGTGAAGCGATTAAGGATTGCCCATGTACATGTAAAAATAGGCTTACAAACGAAATGGTATATGTCTGCCTTCCAAGGATTATTATTATCGATTATCCAGCTTGTTGAAAAGATGGATCTTACATCTCGTGATTGTTGCCTTTTAATTGCTGCCATTACGAAAATTTTCAGCTTCGAACAACAACTAGTCTTAGAGGCTTACGATACAGAAATGGAGGCAATAAAAGCAAAAGAAGAAGAAAAGAAGCAAGAAATACGGGGGAATGTGGCAACAGAAACCGAAACCCTTGCTGCCATTTCTGAAGAAACGAATGCATCTTTCCAAGAATTAATTGCTCAAGCAGAAGAGATAGTTGACCATGCTGAGAAGGGGCAAGATTTTTCTCTACGCGCGAAGGATTATGCTGAAAACGGCAAGCAATTTATCAATGTACAAGGTGAGTTAATGTTGACGATTGTCGACTCTGTTGCAGACATTAAAAAAGATGTAAAAAGTTTATTATATGTGATGGATGAAATGCATGAAATTACGACAATTGTAACGGATATATCGAGTCAGACAAATCTCTTATCACTCAATGCTGCTATTGAGGCCGCTAGAGCAGGGGAACATGGACGTGGGTTTTCTGTAGTAGCAGAGGAAGTGAGAAAACTGTCTGATCAAACAAGATCATCTGTAGAAAATGTCTCACAATTAATCGCTAATACAAATGGTCAAATTAATAAATTAAGTGAATCACTTCAAGAAGTAAGTAATACTGTTCAAAACGGTCAGTCTCATATGAAAGCGACAGAAGAACATTTTGAATATATTGTTGGTACAATGAAAGATACGATGCATCAGAATCAAAAGATTATGGAAGAAATCGATGAAATTGTTAACGTAGTCCATGTTTTAGGAAAAGGATTTGAAGAAGTCGCGTTTACAGCAGAGAACTTAACCTCAATCGCTCAAGAGATGTGACGATGAGAAAAAATATATAATGATAAATGAAAAGATATGCTAATTTAGGGCAGAAGTGTTGTCCAATCTAATCTAGCTTTTAATCTTAAACTGTATAACCCTTTCTATTAATAGAATCTTCTCAGCTATTTGCTCCTTTATCTTTCTTTGATGTTCGAGTGTTTTCTGTAGGAGTTTTTAAATAGTATAAATTACGAAGAAAAAGAAATTCTTCCGCTCTTGTTAACATGATCAACACTCTTGTTATTCTATCCCTACTTATTTACCTATTTGTGTAAAAATCAAACAAAATTTATCTAAGTAAAAGCTAGGTACACATGGTTGCACCTAGCTTTTATGACTTTTAACAAATGAGTAAGCAGCTGTCTTTTTATTCATGAGAAAAGGTAAAAAAGTTAATATAATAAGAGTTAAGCCACTTACTAAGAATATATTTTGAATCCCAAAAAGGTGAATAAGAATGGCTCCTCCAAGAGGGGAGATAAAAATCGTTGAACTTGTTAATGATTGATAAATACCAGCAATGGCACTCACTTCGTCTTCCTTTGGTATTGTTTGAATACAATAGTTAGTAATAATAATAGAAATGCCAGTTCCGATCCCGCATAAGACACCAAGGAGGAGAATATAGCTAAGGGAAAAGCCTTTTTCTAAAAAGCTAAGGCCAGTAAAGCCTAGACCAAGACTAAGAAGGGCAAAACTAAGCCATCTCTCTAACCGCAAAAATCGTTCTTTTTTACTAATGAAATAGATTGTAAATACTGAACCGCACCCGATACTTGCAATCAATAGTGTCATATATACAGGTTTTGTTGGTGCAATCAGGTGAAATAAAGCAGGGAATTGTGCGTCCACTAATTGGATAATGAACATTCCTACAATATTTAATGATAAGACCATCATTAAAGTAGGAGCACGATATAAACTTTGCCAACTGGCTTTCCATTGATTAATAAAAGTATTGTCAACAGTATCACTCCGTAATTGCGTATACTTTGCTTTTGTTCGTATGATATTTCGCAAAGAAAACAATAACCATGCAGAGATCATAAAAGCGAAAGCATTAAATAGTAATAAGTGTTTTGCAGGTAATAAGGTGAGTAATGCGCCACCTATTAATGGAGCGATGATTTTTGCTGCTTGATTCACCCCCCCATTCCAAGAAACAGCCTTTAGTTTTAGATGAGCTGGAATGAGTTCATGAACTAAACCTTGTTGAGCGGGAAAGTGAACAGTACCGACAAAAGACCGAAGTGCCAATAAAATGAGGGCTAACCAGGGAGTGCTTGCAAAGAATAGCAAGATTGTAAGAAGTACCGTTACTAAATCAGCACATCCCATAAGGATTATTTTATTGCGCTTCTGCACAAAAATACCAGAAAATTGCGAAAACAAAACTTGTGGTAAAGCATAAGCAATAGGTATGAAAGCAAGTAGAAAAGAACTCGTTTGCCAAACATACCCGAATAGGACCATAATCGCTACCATGTCAAACCATTGACCGATCATTGATAGGCAATAAGAGAAAAATAACCTATTGTATCCTTTGATTTCCCATATGGAACGGGGAATTTCTTTTGTTTGCCATGGCGAAGGGAGCTGCTGAGTGCGTGTTTCCACCGTACTCAGCAATTCTTCTATTTTGATTTTTGCTATTTCATAAGGAAAATGTTCCATGGTTTATAAGACAAGTTCGCCAATATTAGTTACTGGTTGCTCATCATGCTTTTGTACAACATTAATTTCACCTTTAAAAGATTGATTGATCTTTTTCTTTAAAACCCCTTTTGTTGACTCATCTACAACTAAAATATCCCCTGCTAAAATAATTTCTGAGATATGGTCAATATCTTCATTTGTTAACATGTCATTGATTGTTAGTTGACCTTGTATGATTACCGTTGTTTGTGGATCTAACTGTTTAAAGTTACTCGAAAACCATGTCTCCTCTTTTACTGCTATATAGTTCTTAGCATAAACAAATACTTCATTTTCGAGATTCGTTAATTTTTCAAAGAGAATATCTTCTGTACCTTCTGGACACAAGATATAAGATAATGAATGAATAGCAGAGAATGCCTCATTCAATCCTTCTCTAGTTACAGTAGAATCAATAAATATCGGTTTGGATGTATAGATCAAGTGTTGTTTATATCTCTTAATATTATGTTTATTTAAATGGGTTTGAGTTGAGAGTACTTGATACCCTTTTGGGATAATGAATTGTTTACCGTTAATACTTAATTTTCCTGAGATTAAAGATTGTTGGAAATCATAATAATGGATTGTGCCGTTAATATCTAATCTCTCAATTTTTTCTTTCAATAATGTTAAATCAACATGCTCATCAATTGTCACTTTCCCATTAACTAATAGAGTTGTGCCTTCATCTAGCCCGGCTAAATATCCTGTTGTTAAATGAAGGTTCCCATTTTCTAATTTAGGTTCTGCTCCTTTATAACTGACCAATGTCCCATTTGTTGTTAATAGTTTGGATTGGATTGCGCCTTTTAAGTGAGGCGGAGAATAGATGACACCGTTGACAATAAATGTAATGTTCTTTTGCTGAAGTTCTTCAAGTGTGACATCTACATTCACAATGATCACCCCATTGATAAATACCATTTCATGGTCATCCACAATTTTTAAATATGCAGAATCAACCTTGAAGACACCATTAGCCATTTTTACATTCTTCTCGACCATAATCGTTTGACCTATATTTTTTATATTTAATTTTGGCACAAGGTATGCATTCTTTTGCGAATAGACGAGTAATCCGACATTGTTAATCTTTTCAATATCTTGAATGCTTTCTTCAGTCGCTTGAATAAGATTTAAAACCCCGACATTACTATATTTTTGTCCCATTATTCATTCTTCCTCCTCTAAAATCTTGCGTAGTTTTTTAATTGCCTTTGCTAAATGATACCTAACAGTTGAAGCTGATAAGTCGAGCTTTATAGCAATTTCATCACTATTTAAGCCAATCCAGTATTTTTTGAAAATGATATCACTTTCAATAGCTGTTAATTGGCTAAGTAACTCTACCATTTCAATTGAGGTTTTCATTAAGGTAGGTAAAATCACTTCTTCATTTTGGTCAATATTCATTTCTCGCTTGAATTTTCTCCGCTGATCAATCAGTTGATTTTTCATGACACGGTAAAACCAAGCTTTTTGCTTATGTTTTGGCCAAGAAGATAAATCACTTAGATGCATGGCCTTTTCTAAAGCTTGTTGGATCAAATCCTGTGCTTCATGCTCATCATAAGCAATAGATGAAGCAAACTTATATAAATCATCGCGCAATGATAAATAAATAGATTGCAATACAATCACCTTTATTCCATGGAAAGATAGTTTTTCTTCTCAGCTTCATATAGATAACGAAATAGATACTTAAAATGTTGGTGGAAAATAAAAAAGTTTTGAGAAAAGTGAAATTTTGAACAACAGATCTAGAAAATGTTTTTAGCAAGAATGAAATATAGGAATTTTCTTCCTAACTAGAAATTTCTAATGAAAACTGAGCAAAAGGGGTTCTGCCGGGTTCCCTTCATTTGACCATGCCTACATAATTGAATATGTACATCGTTCTCTTCACATTTATAATGCCTGATACTCTAGCTTATCATGGGAAACTTTTCTTTACCTTAAAGCATATATCTTTTATTCCTCTTATGAATAGTACGTATTAATATTTAGAATTTAACAAATATACAAACAATGGTACGATAGGTAGTAGTTATGTGATTATTTCTAGCACGATAAGGGGGTTATAAGATGAAGGTCTCACTATTTGCTACTTGTTTAGTGGATATGTTTAACAGTAAAGCAGGAGTAGCAACTGTAGAATTATTAGAAAGGCTAGGCTGTGAGGTAGATTTTCCTGAAAATCAAGTATGTTGTGGTCAACCATCTTACAATAGTGGTTACGTAAAAGAATCAAAGGATGCAATGAAGAGGATGATAGAAACCTTTAGCCATTCTGAATATGTGGTTTGCCCATCTGGTTCATGTGCATATATGTTTCATGAATATGAGCAACTATTTAAAGACGATCCACATTGGGGGCCGCAAGCGAAAGAATTAGCTAAAAAAACATATGAATTAACAGAGTTTATCGTAGATGTGTTAAAAGTGGAGGATGTAGGCGCAAGCTATCAGGCAAAAGCTACTTATCATACTTCCTGTCATATGACACGCTTGTTAGGTGTAAAAGAAGCGCCGTTGAAATTATTATCACATGTAAAGGGATTAGAGTTTAAGGAATTGCCAAATAAAAGTCAATGCTGTGGATTTGGTGGAACATTTTCAGTAAAAATGGGAGCCATCTCAGAACAAATGGTAGATGAAAAAGTTGCCCATATTAATGAAACAGGAGCAGAGCTTTTAATTGGCGCTGATGGCGGTTGTTTAATGAATATTGGTGGACGAATTGATCGCGTGGGCGAACCAGTTAAAGTGATGCATATTGCTGAAGTATTAAATAGTAGAACAGAAGGATAGGGTGATTGATATGCCAATGAGGATTGGAAATGAGCAATTTACTGATCGTGTAACATCTGGTTTAGAAAATCGCTTTATGAGAGGGGCGGTTTCAGGGGCGCAAGATCGCTTGGAAGTGCGTAGACAAGATGCAGCCAATGAATTGGGTGATTGGGAAGAATGGCGAGCACATGGGGAAGAAATTAGACAACATGTATTAGAAAATCTAGATTATTATCTATTTCAACTAAGTGAGAATGTAGAAAAGTTAGGCGGACATGTTTTCTTCGCGCAAACATCAGAAGAGGCGAATGATTATATTAAAGGAGTAATTAAGAAGAAAAATGCCAAGAAAGTAGTAAAATCGAAGTCGATGGTGACAGAAGAAATCGATCTCAACCATCATTTAGAATCGGTTGGGTGTGAGGTCATTGAAACAGATTTAGGTGAATATATTTTGCAAATTGATGAACATGATCTTCCATCACATATAGTAGCTCCGGCTTTACACAAAAATAAAGAGCAAGTAAAAGATGTGTTTACTAGAAAACTAGGTTACCAGGGAACAGATAGACCGGAGGAATTAACAAAACATGCTAGGAAAATGCTGAGAAATGAATATTTAACAGCAGATGTAGGTATAACAGGGTGTAATTTTGCCGTCGCTGAAACAGGTTCAATTTGTCTTGTTACGAATGAAGGAAATGCCGACTTATCAACTTCTTTGCCCGATACACAAATCACTGTAATGGGAATGGAGAGACTTGTGCCATCGTTTACAGAATTAGAAGTATTGGTAGGAATGCTTTCTCGTAGTGCAGTCGGACAAAAATTACCAAGTTATGTTACCGTTTTAAGTGGTCCAAAAGAAGAGGGAGCAGTGGATGGTCCTGAAGAGTTTCATTTAGTTATTGTTGATAATGGTCGTTCAAATATTTTAGGTGGAGAATTCCAATCGATCCTACAATGTATACGCTGTGCCGCTTGTGTAAATGTCTGTCCCGTTTACCGTCATGTAGGCGGACATTCATACGGATCCATCTACTCAGGTCCAGTTGGTGCAGTACTCTCTCCATTACTTGGGGGTTATGAAGACTATAAAGAGCTTCCTTATGCTTCCACATTGTGCGGGGCGTGTACGGAGGTTTGTCCGGTGAAAATACCCTTGCATGACCTCCTTCATAAACATAGGCAAGTCATTGTTGAAAAAGAAGGAAAAGCACCCATCTCTGAAAAATTAGCGATGAAAGCTTTCGGCCTTGGAGCAGCTTCTCCTGCCTTATATAAAATGGGTGGGAAATTTGCTTCCAAGGCGGTTGGTCCATTTTCTGATGGCACAAAGCTTACAAAAGGTGTCGGTCCGTTAAAGGCATGGACTGAAATTCGTGATTTTCCTGCTCCGCAAAAAGAAAGATTTCGTGACTGGTTTAAACAAAGGAGCAAGGAGGAAAAGAATCATGGCGATAGAAAATAGAGAAATATTTCTTAAGAAAATTGCAGCGCGTCTAGGAAAAGATGAAGTGAGCAAGAAGATAGAAAAACCGCAGTGGAAATATGCACCACAAAAGCGGGTATTAAAGGGGGCATCACAGAGCCAATTAATTGAGGTTTTAAAGAACCAATGCAAATTAATTCACACGGATTTGATTGAAACAAGTTTAGCAAACTTGCCGCAAACATTAGAGGACCGAGTGTCAGATTACGGGGGTGAATCCATCGTAACTTGGCGTGATAGTAGATTAAAAGAATGGGGTGTTACATCTAAGCTTGATGAATTGCATAAGCAAGGTGTAGCGTACTATGAATGGAATCATGAAGCTGAAGCAGAAAATATCGCACTAGCAGAAAAGGCGAATATCGGCTTAACGATTAGCGAGATTACCCTTGCAGAATCGGGAACTGTCGTATTATTTAGTGATAAACATAAAGGAAGAACAGTAAGTTTCTTACCAGAAAAATCAATTATACTTGTACCTAGAAGTTCTATCGTACCGAGGATGACACAAGCAGCGGATTATATTCGCGAAAAAATAAAAGAATCAGGAGTAATCCCTAGTTGTATTAACTTTATAACTGGACCGAGTAATTCTGCTGATATTGAAATGAACTTAGTCGTCGGTGTACATGGACCAATAAATGCAACTTATATGATTATCTCTGATTTATAAGCTTACTGTGGAACAAGGGGATTGGCAAAATTAGAATCCGAACAAATACTAGGGAATAGTGTTTGTTCGTTTTTTTATGGACATTTTTCATTTTGTTATAATTTTCGTCATGGCTTTTTCTCATATGTAGGCCCATTCATTCATCATACATGTATACACCTACTGGAAATGAACTGGTTATTTCCGTTTTATTCTCACTTATTTATTTTTTAAATATAATTTTTTGGTTTGTTTCTTTTCTTTTAGTGGTACATTTATTTTAAAGAAAGAAATCATTGTTTCTTCTTAAATATAGGAAAAAAATAATTATTCGCAAAATAATTTTTATTGCTAATTTATGATATAATGACCATGTAAAAATTAATAGACAAGGAGTAATCGCTATGCTGAAAGATCTATTTATAGGCTTATCTCAAAATCAATTTTTAAATAGTGCAGCAAAAAAATATGGTTTAAAACTCGGTGCTCAAAGTGTCGTTGCGGGTACAAATATTGAAGAAGCGATTGTTAGGATTAAGGAATTAAATGCCCATGGTATCTCATGTACAGTAGATAATCTAGGGGAATTTGTTAATCAAAAAGAGGATGCGACTGCAGCAAAAGAACAAATCTTAGCAGTTGTTGAAGCGATTCATGAGCATGAAGTGGATGCCCATATTTCGTTAAAACCCTCTCAATTAGGTTTAGACATTGATTACTCCTTTTGTTTGGAGAACTTAAAGGAAATAGTAAGTAAGGCTCATGAGTATGGCATCTTTATCAATTTTGATATGGAGGACCATGGCCGTTTGCAACCTTCTTTTGATTTGTTGGATGAATTGTCAAAAAGTTATGATAATATAGGAACTGTGATCCAAGCCTATTTTTATAGAGCAATAGAAGATATACAAAAATATAAAAATTATCGTTTGCGTATTGTAAAAGGCGCATATAAAGAACCAGCTGAAGTTGCTTATACTTCTAAAGAAGATATTGATAGCAACTATATTAAACTAATAGAATTTCATTTGTTACATGGTAAATTCACGTCCATTGCGACACATGATCATCATGTAATTAATCATGTGAAGAAATTTGTAAAGGAACATGATATTCCAAATGACCAATTTGAATTCCAGATGTTATATGGATTCAGAAAAGAAATGCAATTAGAGCTTGCGAAAGAAGGTTATCATTTTACCACATATATTCCTTTTGGTGATGACTGGTACGGCTATTACATGAGACGTCTTGCAGAAAGACCACAAAACATTAATCTCGTTGCAAAACAAGTATTTAATAAGAAGACGAATACCATTCTTGGTGTTGCTGCTGGGGCGTTCTTACTTGGTAGATTATCTAAAAAGAAAAAATAGACTGATATAATAAAAGGTTCCAAATTGGAGCCTTTTTTTGATTATGGAAAATAGAGTGTAAGGAAAGAGGCTGGGACATAATTAAACGAGCTAACCTCAAAAAAGAACAATAACAAATGAAGATCTTAAAACGTCATTTGCATAAAAAGTCCGTTCCATTGCGCTCACGTACACTCGCTTTCCGCGGGGAGGGGTGATCCTCCTAAGGCATTGCCTGTGGGGTCTCAGCTTTCCCTCTATTTCCCGCAGGAGTCGAGTGTCTTCCGCTCCATTTCACTATTCTTGTCATATAAGGGTTCAAATCACACGAAAAACCGAATCATTAGATGTTAGATACTACTAATCATAAGGATAAATCATTAGCTAGAATACTTAAGTCTCAGCCTCGTCACACTCTCCTTCTATTCATTTTAGAGCAATTTTTCAATGTCATTCGTTAATTTTTCAGGTTCGGTTGTAGGCGCATATCTGTCGTATACTTTCCCGTTCCGGTCAATAAGAAACTTGGTGAAATTCCATTTAATATTTTTTGAAAGTACACCTTTCTTCGCTTCTTTTAAATAAGCAAACAGTGGATCTGTGTTATCGCCGTTTACATCTATTTTTGCAAACATAGGAAAGGAGACACCATAATTCACTTGACAAAATTCTGTTGTTTCATCGATATTCGCGAATTCCTGATTGTTAAATTGAGCACATGGAAAGCCAAGGATGATAAAGCCTTTTTCTTTATACTTTTCATATAGCTCTTGTAATCCTTCAAACTGAGGAGTAAGGCCGCATTTACTTGCCGTATTTACGATTAAGATTACTTTTCCCTCAAAATCTTTTAACTGTTGCGGTTGACCATTTGTTTTGTTTACTTCAAAGTCATAAATGGTTTTCATTATTTTTTCCTCCAAATATAAAGTAGAATTGTTTTAGCCCAATAGACTATTTATAGATAGAATTCAGCTTGTTCATTGTAAAGCATGGATTCGCTTAATTCTTTTCTTACCCTATTAATATGGTTATTCATTAATTGCCGCGCTTCATCACCATTTCCTGATGCAATTGCCAAGTAAATTTCACGGTGTTCTTCCATAGTAGATTTTTCCCGTTTATTGTTTTTGGCAAACCGATTTGACCTTGTTACTTTAATTGTATTTTTCATATGTTCAGTAAGGTTAGTCATAAGATTGATAAATATAGTATGGTGTGACGCATAAACGATATGTAAGTGGAATTGAAAATCCGCGAGTATGCCGTCTTCTGGTGTGGATGCCGTTTCCATCGATAAAAGCGAATGACGAATATTGGCTATATCTGTTGATGTCGCTCTAGTGGAAGCCAAGCCAGCACACTCCACTTCTAAAATTTTTCGTAAATCTAACATTTCATATATATTTGTCTTCGGATTAGCAGAAAGGATAGGTGCTTCAGAAGTTAAATACTCAACTGATTTAATGTATGTTCCACTCCCTTGCCTAATCTCTAAGACACCTTTCATTTCTAAAATTCTCAATGCTTCTCTAATTGATGTTCTGCTAGAGGAAAAGAGAGTTGCTAATACTCTTTCAGGGGGGAGGCGATCTCCTGGTGATAGTTTTTGATTGATAATGTATCCTTCTAATTGTTCGGTAATAATCATATGTATTTTTTTCTTTTGCGACATGATTTCCACTCCCTTTCATATCATCATACAAAAAAAGGGAAAATGCAGCAATTTTAAATTTTTAATTATTGATTTTTTTGAATTTTCTTGTACAATGAGAACATGTTAGACCAATTTTCTCAAAATTCAATAATTGGTCTGTACAATTTTGATTTGTAAGGAGAGACTAAACAGATGAAAACAACAGAGGGCAATCAAACGAATAAGCAAGAATTAGTAAGCGCTTTATTGAGCTTTTTAACAGATGAACAAGTATCTATCAATGAAACCATCCTTGACTTACATAGTAAAGATGAATCCTATCATAAAGGTAGTCATCCTGATATTGTTGTTTATCCAAAAAATGCTAGTGAAGTCAGTCAAATTATACAGAAGGCGGGAGAATTCCAAACGCCGATTATTCCTTTTGGGGTTGGGTCAAGTTTAGAGGGACATGTCATTCCTTACAAAAAGGGAATAACAATGAATTTTGCTGAAATGAATAGAATTTTAGAAGTAAAGGAAGAAGACTTTTTAGTAAAGGTTCAACCAGGTGTGACTCGTTCGCAACTAAATAAAGAGTTGAAAAAGTACGGTTTGTTTTTCCCTGTTGACCCAGGTGCTGATGCTACATTAGGCGGGATGGCGGCAACCAATGCAAGTGGAACAACTTCAGTTAAATATGGTGTAATGAGAGATCAAGTACTAGATTTAGAAGTTGTTTTAGCTGATGGGGAAATCATACATACCGGTAGTTTAGCCGCTAAGTCTTCTTCTGGCTATCATTTAAATGGATTATTTGTCGGATCAGAAGGGACTTTAGGCTGCTTTACTGAGTTGACGTTAAAAGTGTATGGTATTCCAGAATTCCAAATGGCTGGTAGAGCAACTTTCCCTACAATTGATGATGCAGTTGGTGCTGTGGTTGGCATTCTACAAGCTGGTATTCCGATTGGCAGAGTTGAGTTGGTAGATGAAGCTTCAATTAATCAAGTGAATCTGTATAGTGAGACCAATTACGAGATTAAACCAACGTTATTTTTAGAATTTCATGGTAATGAAGCAGGTCTTCAACAAGATGTTGAATTCATGAGAGAAATTGTAGCTGATTTCCATTGTCAAGATATTACATTTGAGACGGATACGGCTGCACGTAACCTTTTATGGGATGCAAGACATAATTTAGCTTACGCTTATGTACACGGCTATCCAGGTAAAAAAATGATGGTAACAGACGTATGTGTACCGATCTCAGAATTAGCGGGTGCTGTTACATACGCAAGAAAATGCCTCGATGAGATTCATTTAATTGGTGGTTTGACAGGGCATGTAGGAGACGGAAACTTCCATTCGCTTGTTATGATTGATTTGAATAATGAAGAAGAAGTAAATAAAGCAAAACATTTCAATGAACAACTTGTCTTGTATGCCTTAGAGAAGGGTGGCACTTGTACTGGCGAACATGGTGTTGGGGTAGGAAAAATGAAATATCAAGAACAAGAACATGGGAAAGCGTTAGATGTGATGAGGAAGATAAAGAATGTCTTAGATCCTAATCATATCTTAAATCCAAATAAGGTGATTCCTTTTAAAGGTGAGGGGGAGAGTTAATTGAAACTTCTAGAAACGATTAGTAATTTGGCAGGTAAGTACTTTGCTGTTCTTGTGATAATTGCAGCAGTGGTTGCCTATCTTTATCCTCCGCTATTCCTCGTATTTGGTGGTTATATTACGTTGTTACTTGGGATAGTAATGTTTGGTATGGGTTTAACTTTAAAGCCAGTGGATTTCAAGTTGGTATTTTCACATCCACTTCCAGTTTTACTTGGATTTGTGGCTCAATTTACGATTATGCCATTGACTGCATTTGCTATCGCCTACTTACTGCAATTACCTCCTGAGTTAGCTGCTGGTTTAGTCTTACTAGGGTCAGTTCCTGGGGGAACAGCATCAAATGTTATGGTGTATTTAGCTAAAGGGAATGTACCGCTATCGATTACGATGACTTCAATGTCGACTCTTTTAGCCCCAATCATGACACCTCTTATTCTTTTAGCATTGGCAGGTCAATGGATGCCAGTAAATGCTTGGCAAATGTTCTTGTCCATTATACAAGTCATTATTATCCCAATTATCTTAGGGATTGTTGTACAGAAACTATTACCTACACTGGTTGAAAAAAGTTTAAATGTCGTACCACTAATTTCTGTTACAGCCATCATCATTATTGTCACAGCTGTTGTGGCCGGAAATGCAGAAAAGTTAGCAACTGCTGGTCTTTTAGTCTTTATCGCGGTAATGCTACACAACGCAGCTGGTTTACTTTTAGGTTATTTAGCTGGCCGTATATTTAAAATGGATGAAGGCACACGAAGGGCAATATCCATTGAGGTGGGCATGCAAAATTCTGGTTTGGGCGTAACATTAGCACTAGCTCATTTTGGTCCAGTTGCGGCTATTCCAAGTGCTTTAGGTGCGGTTTGGCATAATATTTCTGGACCTATCCTAGCAACTTATTGGGCGAAGCGTCCAGTTAAGGATACTAAACCAGTAGAAATTAAAAATAAAGTTGTATAATTAAAAAGAGCATCCGAAAAAAACTAGTACCTGTAGATAAAACACACAAAAAAATAGTGTTGATCTACAGGTATTTTATATACTTAAACTTTTGTCCAAAGAAATAGGAGACAACACGAGTAAGCTACTTTTACAATACAAGTCCAAAATATCAGGAACTACTGAAAAAGCATGGATTAGGTCAGTCTGTGGCTATAAGGGAAACTGTTGGGGTAACGCTACTCTAGAATCTTTCTTTGGACATAGATGTATGATAACCATTATCGATATCAATGGAATCTAAAAAAGATGACCCCTAAACAATATAGAGATCATCAGTTAAAATTCTTACCTTTTTTTATTATATCGTTGAATTAGGGAACAGCTTAAAATGGATGTTCCTTTTATTATTATTGTACAACAGCGATAATCCCTTGTTCTTCGTCTAGTACGAGGTTTATACCTGCATATGGATCGCGATTAAGAAATTCTTCTAACCATAATCTTAATGCTTCGATAATATTCGCTGTAATTAAGACTTGCATACGACCGCCAACATGAGATTCTGCAGAGAAACCATAATCGTCATCATACATGAGCTCGATTTCGACTTCTTCTAGCTTCACTTGTTTTTTACGAGAAATGTATACGCATAATGCATTGACAATATCTTGTTCAGGAATAATTAATTGTTCCATGGATTTGGTTCCTGTTTTTTCTTTTTATCTTTAATCATTGTAAAGATTTTACGAATAATCATAATGACAAAGACAATAGCTAAAACATTGACAAGTAAACCAAGAATACTACCTAACATACCCATATTTCCAAAAAGGCCGCCAAATAATAATCCCGCGAGTCCACCTAGCATAAGTCCTTTCATTAATCCGCCAGAGAAGAAACCGCCATTATTCTTTTGTTGTTGATTTGTAGCCGTGTTGTTTTTTTGTTGTTGGTTATTTTGAACATTCGATTGGTTGTTATTGTTTGTTGTGCTGTTATTAAAGTTAACACCTTTTTTACCTGATTTATAAGATTTCGCTTCAACAGTTGAAACCTGGTCTTGGAAGATTGTTGGGCCTACTGGTGAAAAGACAAGTGCTGCAGTAAGTATGGCTGCAAAAATTTTTTTCATTATCTATAGTTCCCCCTAATAGTGTATTACTACTTATTATATCAAAATAGGTTAACAATTTGTAAGCAAAATTAGATTGTGCGTTTTTTGACATAATTCATTTAGGCCGTTATTCATTGCAATGATGAAAGAAGTTAGCTATAATTTTCGCGATATAGATAATTTTCAGAAAGGTTGTGTTTGCTTGAACAAATACTCACTTGCTTTTGCAAAAGAAAAGGACCAGCAAGATCAATTGGCAAAATATCGTAAGGAATTTTACTTGAGAGACGATTTAATATATCTAGATGGCAACTCGTTAGGATTATTATCTAAAAGAGCTGAACAATCACTAAATGAAGTCATTCAATCATGGAAGGAATACGCGATTGATGGTTGGACCGAGGGAAAGGCTCCGTGGTATTATATGGCCGAAACAATTGGGGCAAGGATGGCCAAACTAGTTGGTGCTAAGAAAGCAGAAGTTATTGCATCAAATTCTACAACTGTTAATTTGCATCAAATATTGGCTACCTTTTTCCAACCAAAGGAAGGGAAAAATAAAATTATTGCTGATGAGCTAAACTTTCCGTCTGATATTTATGCGATCAAAAGCCATCTTCGTATGAGAGGCTATTCAGAAGAACATTTCATTAGTATACAAAGTAGAGATGGGCAATTTATTCGTGAAGAAGATATTATTGCAGCGATGGATGAAGAAGTGGCACTGATTATTTTACCAAGTGTTTTGTATCGAAGTGGACAAATTCTACAAATGAAAAGGTTAGTCGAAGAAGCCCATAAAAGAGAGATATTAATTGGCTTTGATTTGTGTCATTCGATTGGGGCTATTCCCCATTCCTTAACAGAATGGAATGTTGACTTTGCCTTTTGGTGCAATTATAAACATCTAAATGGTGGACCTGGTGCTGTAGGTGGTTTATATATCAATGAAAGGCATCATGGAACAGCTCCTGGCTTAGCTGGCTGGTTTGGTTCTCATAAACAGAAACAATTTGACATGGAACATGAGATGACTCTAGCAGATGATGCAAGTGCCTATCAAATGGGCACACCACAAATTTTAAGCATGGCACCATTATTGGGCGCGCTTTCTATGTTTGATGAAGTGGGCATAGAGGCTATTAGGGAAAAGTCTTTGCAATTAACAGAGTATATGATGATCTTAATTCACAATGAATTAAAACCTTTTGCCTTTCAACTTTACAACCGAAAAGATGAGAGTAGAGGAGCACATATTTTACTTGGACATAGAGAGGCAGCGAGAATATGCAAAGCTTTAAAGGCGGAAGGAATCATTCCTGACTTCCGCATGCCAGATGGAATCCGTTTAGCCCCTGTCTCTTTATATAATTCGTTTGAAGATGTTTGGCGTGCGATAAGCATACTGAAGAAAATTATGGAAGAAGAAACATATAAAAAATTCGAAAATAAACGAGGAGTGATTGCCTAATGGGACATTGGATAGATATTTCTCAGCAACTACACAATGGGATGGCACATTGGCCAGGAGATGAAGCTTTTTCTTATAAGTTATCTGCAACGAGAAAAGAGACCGGTTCGGTTAACATTGGTCAACTGTCAACAAGTATACATATCGGTACCCATGTAGATGCCCCGTTTCATTTTATAGAAGATGGCACAAAAACAGATGAACTGGATATTAATTTGTATATTGGTAGAGCTAAGCTGATTGATTTATCAGGAGAAGATAGAATTACGACAGCCCTATTAGAGCGGTTCCCATTACAAAATGTAAAGCGACTATTAATCAAAACGAGTAATGAGGCTAAACCAAAGCATTTTCCGACAAGTGTACCTGTCATAAGTGAAGATGTCCCGCAATATTTACAAAAATGTGGGGTGGAACTGATTGGTGTTGATTTTCCGTCAGTGGATGAATTGGATAGTAAAGCATTACCTATTCACCATAAGCTCCATCAACACAGTATTCATATACTAGAGAATATCGTTGTACATGATATTGCACAGGGTGACTATGAACTGATTGCCCTTCCCCTAAGAATTGCAGGCGGAGATGGCAGTCCAGTAAGAGCAGTAATAAGAAAATTAGAAGGAGGAGGTGCGTAATGACAAAAAAAGAAGGGCAGCCTCCGTTTGAGAATGAAAAAGGGATACACACCTCATTCGAAGAAAATATGACATATGGTGAATACCTGCAACTAGATCAAGTACTAGGCGCGCAAAAAAGGTTGTCTGGTCATCATGATGAGATGTTGTTTATTATTATTCACCAAGTATCTGAATTATGGATGAAACTTATCTTACATGAAATACAATCAAGTATTGCAGCCATTGAAGCGGATGACTTGTCAACAGCCCAAAAATGTTTATCTAGGGTAACGAAAACGCAATCACAAATTATTCAAGCTTGGGACGTTCTATCCACTCTTACACCATCTGAGTATATCGAGTTCCGACCTTTCCTCGGACAAGCATCAGGCTTCCAATCTTATCAATATCGTATGATTGAGTTTGCTTTAGGGTATAAAACACCGCATGTGCTAAAAATCTATCAAAAAGATGCAGACTTGAAAGAAGAGTTGTTGAAATCCTTTGCAGCCAAAAGCCTCTATGATGTGAGTATCCATTGTTTACATCGTAATGGATTAACAATTGATGAGATGATTCTAAGTAGAGATGTTCAAGATACTTATGAATATAATGAATCGGTTAAAGAAGCATGGAAAACGGTGTATTTAAATAATGAGAAGTATTGGGAGCTCTATGAGTTAGGTGAAAAACTAGTAGATATTGAGGATTCGTTTCAACAATGGAGATTTAGACATATGAAAACAGTAGAGAGAATAATAGGTTTTAAGAAAGGGACAGGTGGCTCATCAGGCGTCGGTTATCTAAAGAAAGTCATCGATCAACAATTTTTCCCTGAGTTATGGATGATAAGAACAGAATTATAAAAGGTTAAATAGTAATGGGATAAAAGTCTCTTTGTATGAATGGATGTTAGAGGCTTTTTTCTGCTATTATGGCAAATTGTTGGGTGAATGAATGAAAAGATAGGAATTAATCATTCAGTAGGTAAAAAGTAGGCATTTATAACAGGATTCGATTATTTTATACTTAAATTTCTGAATATTTAGGTATTTAATCTCTTGTCATATTTTACTAATATTACTATATTTATTCTTAATTGATGGAACAATTGAAACGAGAAGGGAGGAGGGAGTATTCGAAAGATTATTTCGGTCATTGGTAATAGTTTATTTGTCCTTCTCATTTTATTAGGTGTTCTTTCTTTATACACTTTAATCACTAGTGACCAGAATCAAGAAAGGCCACCATCTTTATTTGGCAGAAGTCTTCTTATTGTATTAACAGGAAGCATGGAGCCGAGCATCTCACCGGGTGATGTTGTTGTGATTAAACAATCTCCGTTTAATCAAATTAAAGAGAATGATGTGATTACATATAGGAATGGGGCAGACTTTGTCACTCATAGAGTAACTGAAGTAGCTAAGGATGAATCTGGCTCATATTTTAAGACGAAGGGCGATGCAAATAATACAGAGGATGAAACGAAGATACGGACTGAACATCTAACAGGAAAAGTGGAGTGGGTGTTGCCAAAGGTAGGCTCCATAGCTGAATTCCTAATCAGTCCATTTGGTTTAAGTGTGATGTTTTTCATCGTCCTCGTCATTATTTTTTCGGACAAGCTGTTTAAAAGGAGAAACAAAAAAATAAACATAAATGAATTTGAGGGGGAGAAGAGTTGAAAACGAAATTATCGTTAAGTTCATTAGCATTATTATTAATTGCTACAGCTATTTTTGGGACTGTTGCTTATTTTTCTAAAAGTTTTACGAGTACAGGAAATACAGTACAAGCAGCAAAATTTAATGTGAACGCGGTGAATGAAAATGGTGAGACGATAGGTAATGGACAGTTCTCCTTAGGTGAAAATTTTTACCCAGGGATGGAGCCTGTCAAAGTGTATGCTTTTGAAATTCAAAAGAATGATACGGAGTTGCCCGTTGAATATCAAGTGGATTTAATTCCATCGGGTAAATTATTCCCTGCCAATGGAAACTCGCCAATTGTTTTGTCATTAGAAAGAAAAGTGAATGGGGAATGGAAAGAAATCGATCATACCTCAACATTTAAACCGACAGTGGATAACGAGCAATTTCGTATCTTCGCAAGATGGCCGCATGGTGACAATGATATTAATTTCCAAGGGAAAACAGGGAACTTGAAACTGAACGTTGTTGCTACGCAAGTGGATGAAGAGGAAGGGCCACCGTATTATACTGGTTCCATCGCTTTTAAGGCCACTCCTTCAGGGAATCTCAGAACAACAGCAAATAAAGAAGTGAATTTCTATAAAAATGACCAAGGTAATAAAGTCATTGAAGTGAAGATGGGAGAAGGTAATGGAGACTTCGAGAAAAAAGTCGGTAATTTTACAATAACGGAATCACAAGAGGGAGGAAATACATGGTATAAAGTCGTGACTGATCATGAATATTACGCAGGAGAAAAAGTTTGGAAATTAACAGCGGATCGTGTCAATACTTCCCAGTCTGGTGTAATTGATTTTAGAAAAGAGTCAAATGTTTATTTGACTATTGAATCACAGCAGTTATACAAATGGTTTACGGGAAATAAATAATGAAGGCAGGCAACTACAGCTTACAGTTGAATGGTTTTAGTTAGAGTTTAAGAAGGGGGCAAGGTGGTTGTTATTATATGAATCAATATATATCTTCTTTTCAGCCTAATCTAATAAGAAAAGGGGTAAAGAATGATATATACGAGTAATCTACAAGATATAACGATAGACAGGCTATCAGGTTTTTTTGTTGGATGGGGGAATTATCCGCAACCAGACACGCATTTATACCTCATGCAAAATAGCTATAAAGCGATTGTGGCCATTGATGAAACAAACGAAAGAGTTGTTGGCTTTATTACGGCTATTAGTGATGGTGTGATTTCGGCATACATTCCGCTGCTAGAAGTACGACCAGACTATCAACAGCAAGGAATTGGAGAAACCCTTGTAAAGATGATGTTACAGGAGCTGAGCGATATTTATATGATTGACTTATCTTGTGATGATGATTTAATTCCTTACTATGAAAGGTTCGCCATGAAAAAGGGGAATAGCATGATTATACGCAATTATGAGAGACAGTCTGGGAGAAAGATTAAGAGATCGATATAAACATGTTCTCACATTAAAACGGGCAAATGCTATTCCGATAGCTGTGCTCGTTTTTTTGTATTGGAAAAGAAATGAAATGGAAAGATGTTCACAGATGTTTGTGAACACAAAAAGTTGATGGTATCCTGCAGATTCATTTGCCCTGACTGGTTGTCTTTATTTTGCCCAGGACTTCCAGTATGCTTAGGTTAAGAGCAACTGTAAGGAGGATACATATGAAGCAAATCTATAGTGATATTATTCAATTTAGAGGCAATCATTATGATTATGGTTTTTTGCAAGGGGAATTATTAAAGGACTCATTGTCCTTGAAAAATAGAGAAGACCAGTGGAAGGTAAGGAAGCCGCGCTTTACAATCAATGTAAAAGAAGCAAAGGCGATGGTTACACAATTTGCTCCAGGAGTTTGGGATGAACTCATTGGTTTACAAGAGGCATTAGAATGGCCAATCGAGCGAGTGTTACAAGAATTCGGTGGCTATCGCGTGAATCATCATAAATCAGGCTGTTCTATTTATATAGGTGAAGATTATTTAATCCGCAATTATGATTATCATCCTAAAACATATGAAGGGCGATATACACTATTCCAACCAACTGATGGAATGGGTTATAGTATCATTGGTCCGTCGCAACGAGTGACAGGTCGAATGGATGGTATGAATGAGCATGGTTTAGCAATGGGCTATAACTTTATGAATAGAAGAAGACCAGGTAATGGATTTATCTGTTGTATGATTGGCCGACTTATTTTAGAGTCATGTCAAAATGTTGAAGAAGCCGTTGCGATGTTAAAAGAAATTCCCCATCGTCACTCCTTTACTTACGTTGTTCATGATAAAAAGGGGAGAAGTGCAGCAGTAGAAGCCACTCCAAGAAAAGTGGCAGTGCGTGAAACACTATCTTGTACAAATCATTTTGAGAAACTATTAACAGAAAATCGCCATCAATTAGCAGATTCAAAGCGTCGTTTAGCAGTTATGGAAGAAAACCGTGCAACAATAAGTAGTCCAGAGCAAGCTTTTCAATTGATGAATGGTAAAGGAAAAGGAGTATTTTCTGATTTGTATGGAAGCTGGGCGGGGACTATTCATACATCGGTTTATTTTCCGCGTAGTCAAAAAGTATGGATGGCATTAGGTGGTGATCAGCAACCTTATGAGCTTGACTTTTCTTCCTGGCTATCCGGACAAGATTTTTCTTTGGAGAAAATGACTGGTGAAGTGGATACCGATATTCCCTTTCTTCACATGGATGAAGGGGCCAATTGGTTTAAATGAAGCGACAATCAAATAGAAAATATATATAAAACAAAAGCCAGTTGTGCAAATGAAGAAATGCGCAACTGGCTTTAGGCTGGCCTGTAATGGCGTTGATTTTGATTATAATTCTCTTCTCATCGCCTTTAGAACATCCACTTTGGTTGCTCTCTTAGCTGGACGGAGACCTGAGAATACGGTTACGAGTAAACAAATACCGACACTAATAAGGGTAAGTGACCAAGGAATATATGATAATAAAAATCCTTCTGGTGCTGCCTCATCAAATGCTGTTTGAATAATAAATGGTACACATAAATTGACTAGGAAGCTGATACCATAAGCAACAATCGTACCAAAGATGGCGCCTAATAAGCCGATATAAGTACTTTCTAATAAAAAGATATTTTTAATTGTACGTGGATGTGCACCAATCGCTTTCATAATCCCAATATCTGGTGCTCTTTCCGTGACTGCCATTGTCATTGTATTATAAATACCGATGGAAGCAATAATAAGTGCAATCGTACCAATAAAGATAAGGCCGATTTTCATAATAAGGAAAATGACATTAATTTGTTTCATTTCATTGGCAATTGAATAAATCATATAGCCTTTATCTTCAAGAGCCTTGTTAATTCCTTCTACTTCTTGAACGTTATTTGCGTATACTTTTACATAATCATAGACTTCTTCCGATTGATTGGCGTCAAGTTCGCCGCCTTCGTACATTTCAGATGCCCCGCGCATAACGCCAGTGAATTGTTCAACTTCTTGTAAAATTTCTTCGGAAATAAAGACATGCTCTTCATACGCCCAATCACGAGCAGGCTTTTCAGCGATTCCTACAATTTTAACAGAAATGGTTTTCTTCGTTTCTTTCCCATCTGTTAATTTAATTACTTCCATGTCCATTTCTTTATTTAGCAAGTCATCAGTATAGACATAGTCCTCGTTGATATTTCCTTCATCATCGTACAATTTCTCAGGGTTAGCACCGTTTTTAATTAAGCTTTCAGTAAAGTGATAACCGACAACAACTTCATTCTCCCCCTCAGGTAAGCGCCCAGAGGCGAGCTTGAAGTCTGCTTTAATCTCTGATGGAAAGTGTGTGACGATGGCATTCGTATTAGATGTATAGTCATCTAGTTGGAAGAAAGGCATCTGCGCCAATTCATTTCTGCGGGTAACAGCTTCAACTCCATCCATCTCTTCAAAGTAAGTAATATCTTCATTTTTAAGTCCTTGTGAATCTTCTTTCCCGTAGATCTCCACTTGTGTAACCAATTGGTTTTGCATCATATCAGAAATAAGCGATTTATGAAGTCCGAAGCCGACAGAGGCAAGTACAATTAAGAATGCAACACCAATCGCAGTAGCAAGTACTGTCATAAACAATCTAGATTTATTCTTCTTTAAATTTTGTCTAACGAACTTAAACTGATCTTTAAATGTCATTTCCCTACTTCCTCCAATACATGACCGTCAACAATTTCTATTGTGCGATGACCGAACTCGGCAACCTCTTCATCATGAGTAATGATAAGGAAAGTAATCCCTAATTCTTCATTTAATTGTTTAATGAAAGCGAGTAAGCTTTTCTCTGTGTCACTATCTAGACTACCTGTTGGTTCATCAGCGAGAATAAGAGGTGGATTGACTACGAGTGCACGAGCAATACTGACCCTTTGTTGTTGGCCACCGGATAACTCGCTTGGATAATGGTCCTTAAACTCTGCTAATCCAACGCGCTCGAGTGTCTCTAGTGTTTTTTGTTTTCTTTCTTTTTCATTCATCCCTTTAAAAGTCAGCGGCAATTCAACATTTTGGAATGCTGTCATACTTGGAATCAATTGAAAGTTTTGAAAGATAAATCCGATATGCTGAAGTCTAAAAGAAGCAAACTCTCCTTCAGAAAGCTCCGTCACAGTTTGATTATTAATCTTAACTTCACCATCCGTTGGTTTAATAAATCCGCTAATAATATTTAGTAAAGTTGATTTTCCAGATCCGCTTTTACCTACAATGGATACAATTTCTCCTTTGTTAATTTGGAATGATACATCCTTCAGAACAGGTATGACCGTTTTCTTCTCTTTTTTACCTATTTCAAAAGAATGATAAATCTTATTTACCTCAATCATGCATTTTCCCACCTTTTCTTTTGAATACAACTTAATAGACGTAAGTGAAATGGAGTATCCCTACATATTTATCAAAAAAAATTTTTGAAATGCAAAAGTCATTCAATTGTTAATAGAGATTGAGTTGAAGTAGTGATGTTGTGATAAACTATTATCATTGAGAAAAAGTCGAGGTGTACGTAATGGAAACGGTGTTAATCGTCGGTGGTGGCATAAATGGTCTATCAACTGCCCATGAACTACAAAAATGGAAAAACGCAAACAATCGAGACATTCGCATTATATTAACAGAAGCACACAATCATCTAGGTGGAAAAATTAAAACCATTGAAGCAGATGGGTTTATGATGGAAACGGGCGCTGATTCGATTGTCTCCAGAAAAGTAATGGGTAGAGAGATCTTCAAAGAATTGAATTTAGATGAAGAGGTCGTCTATAACGGGACAGGTCGCTCGTATTTATTTACCGATGGGGAGATAAAGCCCATCCCAGTTGATGCGGTATTTGGGATACCAACAAGTATCGAGTCATTGGCTAAAAGTACATTAGTCTCTGCTGAAGGAAAAGTTCGGGCATTAAAAGATGTTTATCACAAGGAGAACCCTTTTACTGTAGAAGATAGTATTGGTGATTTTCTTAGCTATTATTTTGGTGAAGAATTAGTAAGGAAGCAGATTGCTCCGGTATTATCGGGTGTTTATTCTGGAAAACTACAAGATTTGACAATCTCATCTACCTTGCCAGCTGTTTTCGAATATAAAGAGAAATACGGTAGCATTATCAAGGGTTTCAACGCTCATAAAGAGAAATATCAGAGTAGCGGTGAGAAGAAATTCCTCTCTTTCAAAAATGGTCTTTCAACCATTATTGACGCATATGAAAAATCTCTTGGGACAGTCGAAGTCAGAAAAGGATACGAGGCACAATCCATACAGAAAGAGAAGCAACAATATAAGGTGAGTTTTTCAAACGGTGAAGTGATAGAAGCAGATTATATTGTTATGAGCACTCCACATCAAGTTGCGCAACAATTACTTGATGATGCAGCGTTGAATCATTATTTTTCTAACATGAAAAACAGTTCACTTATTAGTGTTTACATAGGATTTGATGTTCCTGATGCGGTTTTACCCGAAGATGGAACGGGCTTTATTACTTCAAATAATCATGAGCTACATTGCAATGCATGTACATGGACGAGTAGAAAATGGAAACATACATCTAAAAGTGGAAATCTCCTTGTCCGTCTCTTTTACAAAAGTAGCCATCCTTCATTCGATAGAGTGAAGGATAAGAAAGATACAGCATTACTTGATCTTGCAAGAGAAGATTTACAGAAAAGCTTAAAACTAGCAGCTGAACCCATTGTATGGGATATAACCAAATGGAATGAATTAATGCCCACTTATACACTTGACCACCCACAGGTAATCAAAGGAATTGAACAAACACTTCTAGAGAAATATCCTGGCGTGTATATAGCAGGAAGTTCTTATTATGGTTCAGGCATTCCAGATTGTATGGAGAATGGTATTGAAGTAGCTAGAAAAATAACAGCTACATTGTGAAGATATAAAAATAACAAGAGGGGGGAGGTTAGTCCTCCTTCTTGTTATTTAGTTCTTCGATTTTTTCTTTCTTTTTCTTTTTTAAGCGTTTTTTCTCTTCTTCCATTTTACTTTCAATCCAACGTTTTTCCTCTTTTAATTCTTGTTTGATTAATTGTTTTTGTAACCTTCTTGACATTAATTTATCCTTTGTTGCTCCTGAAAGTTCGAGTTCCTTTTTCACTTGTTGAAGTTCTTTAACTAAAGATATAGTCATTAGGATCATTACAAAGGAAAATGGGAATGCAGCAATAATCATTGTATTTTGTAGTGCTTGGAGGCCTCCAGAGTAAAGCAATACAGTAGCAATGGCTGATAATAAGACACCCCAAATGAGTTTATTACGATTAGAAGGATTTAACACGCCTTTTACTGATTGCATACCTAAAACAACCGTAGCTGAATCACCTGAAGTAATAAAGAAAATGGCAATCAAGATGAGAGAGAGAAGAGATGTGATAAAACTTATAGGCATCTCTCTCAATGTCCCAAATAGCATTTGCTCAGTATTCATTGAAGCCAAATCAGCTATCCCTGACATTTGTAGATCGATAGCGGTACCTCCTAAGAAAGCGAACCAAATAAAAGTGACGATGGTAGGTACAAGCAATACGCCAATAGTAAATTCACGGATGGTCCTTCCTCTAGATACTCTTGCTATAAAAGTGCCGACATAAGGAGACCATGCCATCCACCATGCCCAATAAAAGATTGTCCAATTATTAATCCATTCTCTACTTTGCTCATTATTTGGTGTTAATCTAAAACTCATTTCTGGCAGTCTTTGTATATACTTCCCGATCGTGTCTGTGAACAAATTTAAGGAATAAACCGTTGAACCAAAAATAATAAAAAAGAGGAGGAGCACGAGAGCAAGAATCATATTCACATTCGATAAGATTTTAATACCTTTATCAATACCTGTAACTGCTGAAATCAAAAATATAACTGTAATAATGATAATAATCACTAATTGTATTAGAAAAGAATTAGGGACATTCCAAATGTAAGAGATCCCACCATTAATTTGACTAGCACCAAAGCCAAGAGTAGTTGCGATTCCGGCAACAGTGGCGATGATACCGATAATATCTACTATTTTTCCTAAAGGACCGTCTGTATTCTTCATAATAGGGGATAGAGTAGAGCTGATCGAACCATCTCCCCCTCTCCGAAAATTGAAAAAGGCAATACAAAGAGCAATAATGACATATATACTCCAACCATGAATACCCCAATGAAAAAAGACGTATCTTAAAGCGTCCATTGCGGCTTGATCTGTACCCATTTGCCCTGTAGGAGAATCAATAGCGAAATGAGAAATAGGTTCTGCCGTTCCCCAAAAAAGAAGTCCTGTTCCCATCCCGGCACTAAATAAAAGGGCAAACCAAGTAGGATAACTATATTCTGGTTTTTCGTCAGACTTCCCAAGTTTTAATTTGCCATAAGGGCTAACAATTAAGAATAAGCAGACACAAACAAAAATAGTGACAATGATTAAATAATACCATCCAAAAGTAGAGGTGATGGCTGATTGAATAGCAGCTGTATAGTTTTCCATCACCTTTGGAGCGAATGCACCGATTAAAATTAAAACGAGTAAAATACTGACTGACCAATAAAAGACGGCCCCGAATTTTTGTTGTTTATCTATATTTTTCACTCTCGTATCCCACCCTTTTTATGTTTCGAAACATTTAAATCGATCTCATTTCTTTTCCTCCTTTTTAGTGTTTCGAATTAATATAATTATTATGTACACTGATCATGTGAAAAATGGTGTCGGGAAATAAGGCGTATAAGAGTGATAGGAAGTTCTTCCTTTTTGCGACCTGAGTTAACCTATCCAAACAGAGCAATAAATGACAGGAGTAAATAAATGATGCGTTATACAAT
This sequence comes from Cytobacillus sp. FSL K6-0265, assembly GCF_038003465.1. Taxonomy (NCBI): domain Bacteria; kingdom Bacillati; phylum Bacillota; class Bacilli; order Caryophanales; family Bacillaceae; genus Cytobacillus; species Cytobacillus sp. FSL K6-0265. Next base: position 1,255,666 of record NZ_JBBOPE010000001.1, read on the forward strand.
CAAAGCGGAGGGGGAAGAGAATATGAGTTGGGTAACAGATATACAAAAAGCGTTGGATTATATTGAAGCCAATTTGTTGGAAAAATTACACAGTGAGGAGGTAGCAAAACAAGCGAATACTTCTCCTTTTCATTTCCAACGAACGTTTGCCATTTTAACGGATATGACGCTAGGGGAATATATAAGACGACGAAGGTTAACAAGTGCAGCCATAGAGCTTGGTAATTTTGATGAGAAAATCATTGATATTGCACTAAAATACGGCTATGAAACCCCAGAAGCATTTACTAAGGCATTCAAAAAACAACATCATATCTCACCATCAGAAGTAAAGAAGTACCGTGGAAAGTTACAATTATATCAGCCTTTAAAAATACATGTAACATTAGAAGGAGTCGAACCAATGAATCATACGATTATTTCAAAAGAAAGCTTTCAAGTAGTCGGTATAAGAAAGAATTATTCGCTTGAAAACGATGAAAATCTAAAAGAAATTCCAAAGTTTTGGAATCAAGTAAATCAAGATGGGACTTGTGAACGTTTACTTTCATTAAATAATGGTTCAATCAAAGGTCTACTTGGTGTTTGTGTGGATTATAAAAAACAACAAGAGATTGAATATTGGATTGCTGTGAACTATGATGGAGATTCGACTAACTTTGAAACAATAACGATTCCAGCTTCAACTTGGGCCGTATTTCAAGTGACAGGAGAGATGCCACAAGCAATGCAGCACACGTGGAAACAAATATTCTCAGAATGGTTTCCAACAAGCGGTTATAGACATGCGGGAACGGTTGAGTTAGAGGTATATCCTGAAGGTGATTCTAATCGTAGCGATTTTTACTCAGAAATTTGGGTCCCTGTAATCAAAGAGCTTTAAATAAAATTAAAAAGCTGGGTTGTAATCATAAACCCAGCTAAACGATTATGAGATTTGCTTGAGGTTTGTGGTTTCCTGCACAAAAACATTCCTTCCTGCGCCAATACCACATAAAGTAAAAAGAATAGCAACAGTAATAAGGGCAAAAAATGCTGTATGCCATTGGTGGAAAAGGTCATAAAGAAAACCAAGTAAGAAAGGACCACATGCGGCCAATAAGTAACCAAAAGATTGAGCCATGCCAGAAAGAGAGGCTGCCTGCTCACTGTTCATAGATCGTAGACTCATTAATGCTAAAGAATGACTTATGGCAGCACCTAGAGAAAGACCGATGAGGATAATACTCAGAAATGATATCACCGTACTTGAAGTAAGAAATAACCCACATAAACCTGTAATAAGAGTTGAACCAATTCCTAAGCCAATCCATTTTTGATGCGCTAATCTTTCTCCTAGTATAGGAATAAAAAAACTTGCTGGTAACCCCGAAAATTGCATGACAGTAAGCATCCAACCACCCATTTCTAACGTGAAACCTTTTGATAACAAAATCTCTGGTAACCATGTGGAAAAACCAAAATAAATAAACGATTGTAATCCCATAAATCCGGTGATTTGCCATGCGATGCCCGATTTAAACAAAGTAGAGAATGAAAGGAGCGGGACAGGATTTATTTTAGGTCTCTTTTTAATAAATGGTATCCATAGAATACAAGCAAGTATGACAGGGATTGCCCAAATGAGTAGACTAGGTTCCCATGTGATTCCATTGCTAGAAAGTGTTCCGCTAATACCTGGTGCAAAACCAGCAAATACACCCATTGCTAACGTATATATGCCGGTAATTAATCCTACTTTTAAAGGGAATTGTGCTTTAACAAGACTTGGGAGTAACACGTTACAAATACCTATTCCTATTCCAATCATGAAGGTACCAACAAATAGAATGAACAATATATTAGTAGAGCGCATGAAGATACCTAGCCCAATCAGTGTTAACCCGCAGAAAAGTGTCCTCTCTATCCCCCATCTTTTTGCAAATATAGGGGCAAAGGGGGAGATGGCTGAAAAAGCTAATAAAGGGAATGTGGTTAGTAAACTCACTGTACTCGTATTAAATTGCATTTCATGTTGAATGTCTCCAATAATTGGGCCAACTGAAGTAATCGCAGGACGTAAATTAAACGCAACTGCGATGATGCCTATAAAAATAAGTATATTCCTACCTTGATTGCTTCTATCTGTCATAATTAACGCCTCTTTTCAAGTTATCCAAGACGCGTTAATTATAATGAATTTTCTGACTAATGTATAGGGTGATGACATGTTTTTTAATGTCTATTATTTTTTTGTCTTCGGTGGTAATTGAAGACAGCGCAACAATTGAGTTTCTATACTATTTTGCACGGTGTGCTCAATAAAGAAATCGCTAATCATCTTTTTGTATTTTTCGTCTTCGAACATTTTTTTATTTTGCAGTTCCATCTCGGCGAGCCCTTCATATTTGGCAATGAGGCAATAGGTATGATCCTTGCCGGAAATAGGGGAGAGAACTTCAATCTCGTGACTATAGTTTTCGTTGCGAAAGCTTTTGATATTAGCGAGATTTTGAATACCTTCTTGAAAGTTTTCTTGTTTAAGTTGAAACGATTGATATACATAAATACTCATAATGAACATTCCCCAATCTTCTTTTATCAATTTAAACTTCATTTATTTTTTGTCGATATTGAATGATATAAGAGTATTTTGATATTAATATGCTGCGATTATTCATTTTCTTCTTAGAAACTTAATTAAAGGAAGGGGGGGTTATCGGAGTTTGCGCAACTATCAAAGGCAAATGCACTATGAGCAAATCATCTATGCGCAGTTTTTTACTGTTATCGCTATGATTTATGGGAAAATGGTTTCTACTCACTGCTACTTGTTTAATACTGAGGAGTTAGGAAGACAATAAAAAAGCACTTGATGATGTCATCAAATGCTTTCTCGAGGAAACTTATTTCTTAAATACTGTATTAACAAGGTCGTTCATTGACATGTCGCTATTAACTTCAAATGTACCTGGGCGCAGGTCATTTTCGAGGCCTTTTTTCTCTACTGTATCAAAGAAGTCTTTACCATTTTTAATAATTTTAGCGGACTCAAGTGCATCACCGACGTCGATACTCGTCATACCAGAAGTAACTGTGAGCATCGTACGGTAAACAGCTTTTTCATTTTCATTTGCTTTGGCATCGTTAAGTTGCTTTTTAAGCTTTTCATTTTCTTCTTTAACAGAAGCAATATCTTTCATATCTTTATTGATATTGTTCCATTCTTTTTCACTGTGAATAATAAATCCTTGAGATTGTAATGCTTCTTCCATCTCTTCTGTACTAAGTTCTTCTTTGTTTGCTTCAGCTGGTTGGTCTACTTCTTCGGTTGCTTTCGGCTCAGCGGCTTCTGTTTGTTTGCTATCAGACGGACTAAGGAAATAGGTAATTCCGAGGATGACTGCTGCAACAATTAAACCACCAGCAAAGCTGCGCATCGTTTTTTCACTCATTGAGCTACTTTACTCCTTTCCGTACTACGTTTTTCGTATGGAGCTAGTAGGTTGTTCACTTCTTGTAAAGACATCTTTTGTTTTTGAGCGATGCTTTCGTTGGAATATCCTCTTCTATGTAGGTCTATCATTTCGCGTAGAAGTAATCTATGATCAGATTGTACTTCAGAAGTACCTGCTTCTACGGCAGTTATCTCAGCATCTATTTCCATGAATTTCACTTTTTGTTGCAATTGGTGAATTTCATCCATTAAGGAAAAAGAAACCTGATCAATATGTTGCTCTTGTTCCGATTTCGATTGTTTACCCTTAACAAATGATAAAATGAGCAACACAACTGCTGCACCAAGTAAAATGGCTAATACCCATTCCATCTCATAATTCCTCCTCATATGAAACTATTATCCTGTGATTTTATAATTATACCTTCCTTTTTGTCGAAATACGATTATTTATGACAAAAATGCCACTAAAGTCATATTTCTGTAATATAAAAACACAGCTTACATGCTCCTATTATAGTATAAGAGAATGGGGTCTGATTTCAAGCAATGTACAATGAGTGTTTTTTTTTGCAAAAGGTTTGCGTCTTTATGAAAGAAAAGGTTAAAATGCAATAAATATATTGAAGGAGTGCAACATGAATACATTATTTAATAATCAAGCAAAAGTTTATAAAGAGAAAAATAAAAATAGGGGACGCCTACTCATTAAATGTCCTGATCGACCAGGGATTGTCGCCCATATTTCGAAGTTTTTATTTCAATATCAAGCCAATATTATTGAATCCAGTCAATATTCTACTAATCATGAAGGCGGCAACTTTTTTATGCGCATTGAATTTGAGTGCCCTGACCTTCCACAAAAATTTGCACAAATGAAAGAGTCATTTATAAATGTTGCTCAAGATTTTGAGATGGAATGGAAGTTACAACAAAATAGTGAATTAAAAAGAACGGCCATCTTCGTATCAAAGCAACTACATTGTTTAAGAGAGATACTCCTAGAATGGCAGAATGGCGACATGATGATGGAAATTCCATTAGTTATTAGTAACCATCTAGAGGCAAAAGAAATTGTTGAGTCATTAGGTATACCTTTTTACCATATTCCTGCTTCAAAAGAAAATCGTGAAGAAGTGGAAACAAAGCAGCTACAATTACTTGAAGAATATAATATCGATGTTGTCATTCTCGCTCGTTATATGCAAATTTTAACGTCGCGATTTGTGTCTGCTCAACCGAATAAAATTATTAATATCCATCATTCTTTTTTACCGGCATTTGTTGGTGCGAAACCATATGATCGTGCCTATGCACGTGGAGTGAAGATTATCGGTGCAACTTCACATTATGTCACCAATGATTTAGATGAGGGGCCGATTATCGAGCAAGATATAAGTCGAGTTGATCATAGGGATGAAGTAGAGGACTTGAAGAGAAAGGGAGCCTCAATCGAGCGCAGTGTTTTAGCTAGAGCAGTAAAGTGGCATCTTGAAGATCGCGTGATTGTATATGGTAATAAAACGGTTGTTTTTTAAAAAATAAATCATAATACTTAAATCGGGGATTTTTCCTCGATTTTTTTCTGAAAAAATGATGAAAGCGGTTTATTGTTCAAAAAGAATGATTAAAGTAAGAAAATATCCTTATTTATGCGGGAATTTGAATTTGACAGCTTGTTTAAATTTTTTTCAATGCATTACCAGGACATTCGCAAACAGTACCGCTGGTGTGGAAGCTGTTATAAGCGATGAAAACGAAAAAAATAACTGCACAATTCGCTATTATGGTTGTCCTGCAGAAGAAGTTCTTTCTGGGAAAAGGGAGAAGGGAAATTTCCAAGTGAATTACTTGCAACACTTTTAGTAATGTTGTTGGAATGTAAAAGAAAGAGGAAAAGAATATAAAGCAGCGATTCTTGATAATCTCTCCCCCCTAAAACTAATCAAGCCTTATCATTCCCAAAAAAAGCCCAGATCACATTGAATGATTTTAAATGAATATAATAGGTGCGGGCTTTTCTTGAGTGGAAAATAGGTAAATTAGTTACGGTGTTATTCTACTATCATACTCATTTTCTCCGTATTTTTCTCGATAATGTGCCAACGCTAATAAGGGGAAAATATAGCGATAACTGTGATAATGAAAATAAATAGCACCCGCGAGACCTTGACCTGCAGGGTAGTCTTCGCGCCAATCATTATTGTCCAAAGATGTGAGGAGATATTTTACGCCTCTTTTAATTGTCTCATCTGGCTTCTGACTTACCGAAATTAATGCATCTATGGCCCATGCTGTATGTGTGAGTGTACTATCACCTAATGGGATATATTTTTTTTGTTTGTCACTTAATGCGGATTCCCCATAACCTCCATCAGCATTTTGAATGGATCGTAGCCAGCTCGTAGCCTTCTTGATCATTTTACTTTTATTGTCATATTCAATAGCTGATAATCCTGTAAGAGCTGCCCAAGTCCCGTATATATAACAAATGCCCCATCGGCCATACCAGGAACCGTTCTTTTCTTGGTGTGTTTTAAGCCACTCAATACTTCTGTGAAAATGAGGATGTTGGTGCGGCATATGTGTGTAATTTCCTAAAAACTCCATGGCTCTTCCTGTTAAATCGGCACTGCTTGGATCCGTAAGAATAAATTCACTATCTTGGATTGGTACTAAAGCTAATAACTTATTATTGGTGTTCTTTTCAAAAGCTGGCCAACCACCATCATCATTTTGCATGGAAACGAGCCAATTGACGCCTAAATTCCAAGCCTCTTTTATATCATCACGGCTTTTTGCAGAGTTAGTAATAGCACGAAGAGTGGCTGAGGTATCGTCAGTATCTGGCTGAAAAGTATTGATGTCAGAGAACCCCCAAGCTCCTGGTTTTGTCTTAGGATTATGAATGATCCAATCTCCAAATTTATATTGTTGTCTACTAAGTAAATAATTGGTTGCTTTTTTTATCATTGGATCATTTGGTGTTAATCCAGCTTTTTGTAAAGAATAACTAAGCAAGCTTGTATTCCAAACAGAAGCAGTAGTGAATTGGATATGTGTATGACCTTTTACTTTTGTTTGGAATCCGTATAATCCTTTTACCGCATTCTCAATCAACGGATCATCTTTTTTATGTCCTAATGATAGTAATGCGAATACCATTAAAAATGTTGAGCTAATATATCCGAATAAGGTCCCGTCTGGTTCTAGGTGATTAATCATATATTGTTTCGCACGGCTCATACTCAGTTGGTGTAGTTCTTGTGGCAGGCCTATAATTTTCTTCATACTTGCTTTAATTGTTTTGTGTATGGTTCGCCATTCAGAGGATCGGGACCAACTAAAGTTTGCTTCCACTCTCGAAGTGAACAAATCTGATAAATCTGGACTGCTGGCTGTTCGAAAACGAAATTTTTTATCTGCAATGATCATAATTGGAACTATATTTGCTCTACCGTATACGGAGATGCTATAGAAATTGATTGGCATGACAGGCTGTATGAGCATCAGTTCAATTGGCAGGGGAAAGAACTTTGGCCATTCATACTGTCCTGTGATTGTAAGAATCAGTTTGGTTAGGAAATGGGTTTCCTCTATGCCTCCTTGTTGTAGAATGAATCGTTTCGCTCTTTTCATTCGATCATCTTTTTTATCGATATAACCTGAATACAACAATGCATGATATGCCTCGACAGTTAAGGAAAGACTACCGTTTCTTTCATCATAATAATGTTTCCATGCACCGTTTTCCTCCTGTTTACTTAGTATCCTTTTAACCAATTGTTTTATCATCTCTTCATCATCAATTTCCAAACTTCTTAATAAAATAATCATATACGTATCAGTGGATATACTAGATTCAAAAGGATATTCCCAAGTACCTGAAGCTGTTTGGTCTGCTCTTAAAGTAGCAATTAAATGATCGATTCCATTTGAGACCTTCATGATATTCACCCTTTTCGTTACTTTTCCTAACAATGTAATCATTATTAATACATGAGTATTCATTGGACAAAATAATCATTCATAATGGTGGTGTTTTCCATTTTTTTAATTCATAAATGGCGAAAAAGAAGAAAAAGGATAAAATCATCTATTGCTGGGAGAAAGTTAAAAAAAGAATTAGTGGTCCTATTAAAGAAAAACAAGCAGAACACAATAAGTGAACTTGATCTTGACGAACAACAGATTCTAGAAAAAATAAAACAACAAACAACGGCTTGTAATCTTAATAATGTGACAAGAACAAATGCTTATTTCAAGTTTTATTTGAAATTCCCCCAAGTTCACTGGGCTTTGTTAGCCCATTTTGTCTCAAGAAATGCAGGTTGGAATATGACAGATTTAAAAGGGGATTTATTATCAAAGATATTAAGTGAGACAGAACAGCATGCGTTCTTTCAATTTATGGAACGAGCAAATTGGTTGATTTTTCAAGATGCATATCCACAGTTATTGCTTTACGAGGAAAGTGTCAGACAAGGTAAACCGTTCTTTCATTTGCTCTCTCATTTAGGCGTCTCTTCATTTATGCAAGCAATATGGTCATTTTTTTGGCAACAAAAACAATCTCAAATCCTTACACATGCGCTTATTATTAATGAACAAAACTATATAGAAAAAAGAGTGATACAAAACCCAATTTTTAAAGAAGAAGTGACATCAACACTTGAGTTTAAATTACAAGATGTTTTTGCTTTTAACTATATTCTCTTCCCGTATCAGACGCATGGAATATCACAGTTAAAGGGTTTAGTCGTTCATTTATTTACAAAGTTAAATCAGAGAATAGAAATAGGGTTTAAATTGTACTCACTTCTTTACGAAAACCCTTCTCAATTACGAAGCTTTGTTAAGTGGGCTAACCAACATCCCCATACTGGGTCAAGAAGTGATTACTGGAGGAATGTCTATTGTGTCATCCAAGAAGGAATACCGACAAAAACATATAAACCAAGAATTACAGATGGACATTTAAAAAACGGTGCGAAAAAGTTATATAGTCCTGTGCTTGTTCATGTATGGAAAAACACTAGTCATAAGCAGCCAGGAGGAGATGATTGGTTCAAGAATGAGGGAATAGTGAAAATGCTATTCAAAGAAATGAATATAGCTGATAATGACGTGAAACTGGCGTATATGAAATCTTTAGAAAGATTGGAGCTAGCAGTTGCTGCGAAAAGTTTATTATCGTAATGCAAAACATACCTTTTTAATTCAAAGGTATGTTTTTTTTGTATTTGTTTCACTTTACTCATGCTAAAGAGACGTGATGAGATAGCTAACAATTATATGGTATTTAAGTGAGTTTATATAAATAAAAGCGCTTTCAAATAAAAAGATTATTAAAAATAATGATAAAAGACAAAATGTTCTTTTAATTTAAAAAGGAGCGTGATACTATTGTAAAATATCAAAATCGAATTTAAAGGAGTGGCATGTATGTCTCAGTTAATGGCTTTTGTAATCGTGATTGGAATTTTATTTATTGGGGATATGGTAGCTACAAGAACAAAGGCATGGGTGCCATCCATGTTTATATGTGCATCTTTGTTTCTCATTGGTTATTGGACGTTTTTCCCGTCAGACATAGTTGAGGTGGCAGGAATCCCCTCTTCAGTGGCGACTTTATTGATGTATTTATTGATTACGAATATGGGAACATTGTTATCGCTGCAGGAATTAAAGAAGCAATGGAAAACTGTATTAATTGCGTTATCGGGGATTCTAGGAATCATTGTATTGCTATTTACAATCGGTGTATTGTTATTTGATTTTGAAACAATGGTTGTCGCTATCCCTCCACTAGTAGGAGGTGTTGTTTCTGCTTTAATGATGTCAGAAGCCGCAGCCGATGCTGGACTTGTTACTTTATCTGTTTTTGCAATCGTCATTTATGTGATGCAAGGTTTTGCTGGTTACCCGCTCACATCTTTTGTTTTAAAGAAGGAAGGGAAGAAGCTGCTACAGCAAGTCCGAAAAGGTGAATTAAAGATGAAGGATACTGTTGAGGAGACAGCAGCCACAACAGAAGAAGTAGAATTAAAGTTGTTTAAATGGCTACCTGAGAAGTACAATACAGACTTTTTTAAGTTTTTCCGTCTCGGTATTGTTGCTTTCTTTGCCTACCTTGTATCAACCGTTTTAGCACCGGTTGTTTCCATTAGTCCATTTGTCCTCTGTTTATTATTCGGTGTGATTGCCACAACATTAGGATTTTTAGAGAAGCAGTCATTACAGAAAGCAAATGGATTTGGTTTCGCAATTATGGCACTGATGTTATTTATCTTTGATGGATTAAAGCAAGCAACACCAAGTATGATGCTTGAAATTATTTACCCCCTAATCGCAACCATCGTCATTGGTGTAATCGGTATGTACATTTTCTCAATGATCGTCGGTAAAATTCTTAAGGTGAGTAAAGAGATGGCCTTTGCTGTATCTTTAACAGCATTATACGGATTTCCAGCAGATTACATTATTACAAATGAAGTAATTAAATCTTTAACAGATGATGAAGAGGAAAGAAATATCCTCACTAGTCATATGTTGCCTCCAATGTTAGTGGGCGGATTTATAACTGTCACGATCGTCTCGGTTATTTTAGCAGGCCTATTTGTGCAATTCTTATAAATTCGCAATGGAAATGAAGGAGTGATGAATGTTGAGTAATGTATTAGCTAGAATTGATCAACATATAAAAACATTGGGTCAGTATACAAGTACGCCTGGAAATGGTACCACAAGAATGACGTATTCCAAAGAAGATTTACAAGCAAGAAACTACTTAAAGGAAGTAATGAAAGACTACGGATTAACTGTATCGGAAGATGGTGTTGGGAATATTTTTGGTAAGTTAGCTGGTGAGGTAAATGGACCAAGCGTATTGATTGGCTCTCATTTTGATTCTGTTCCACATGGTGGCAATTATGATGGCCCTGCTGGGGTGATAGCTGGATTGGAAGTGGCCAAACTATTCCAAGAGAATGGCATTCAACCTAAGTATCCATTGGAAGTTGTTGCTCTAGTAGAAGAAGAAGGGTCAAGATTTGGTGGCGGGTTAATGGGGTCAAGAAGTATAACAGGTAAGCTTACAGACCAAACATTTAGAGAGTTGACGGATTCACAAGGAGTTTCAACAGTTGAAGCGATGAAGAGTATTGGTTTGAACCCAGAACTCATAAAGAAGCGCGACAAAGAGACGATGAAGGCGTATTTAGAACTGCATATTGAACAAGGACCGATTTTAGAAAAAGAAAAAATTTCGATTGGGATTGTGGAAGGAATTGTTGGCTTATCGCAATTGGAAGTTACGATTCAGGGAAGGGCAGGACATGCAGGCACTACACCTATGAATGATCGGGCAGATGCACTAGTTGTGGCAGCACAGATTATTGCTAAGTTACCAACTATAGCTGAAATTTACGGTGAGGGAACCGTCGCAACAGTTGGTAAACTATCAGTCTATCCAAATGGAGCCAACGTTATTCCAGGATCAGTTACATTTACGATTGATTTAAGGTCAACAGATGAAGCGAATTTGAAAAGTTTGCTAAACGATACCCAAACTTTTATTCGTCAATGGAAGAAGGAGAAAATCTCCATTTCAATAGCCGAACAATTATATATGTCACCAACAATATTAGATGATGAAGTGAAGCAGCAATTAAAAAAAGGATGTCAAAAACATGAAATCTCTTATCAATCGATTTTCAGTGGGGCTGGACATGATGCCATGGTATTTGCAGAACAAACGAAGGCGGCTATGATATTTATTCCAAGCAAGGATGGATTAAGCCATTGTCCAGAAGAATGGTCAGATCATCATGATATTGAGAAGGCAGTCTATGTTCTATTTGAAGCAGTAAAACATCTCACGGAGGCGAACCAGCATGAACAACTATATTAAAGAGGCTATACTCGCTAGAGCGAATGAAGTGATTCAATTAAGAAGAAAGTTTCACAGTGAACCAGAATTATCATGGGAAGAAGTAAAGACAACGGAGTTTATTGCTAATTACTTGGAAGAATTGCAAATTCCTTATAGGAGAATGAATCCGACTGGCATTGTCGCAGAAATTACTGGCAGTAAGCCTGGAAAAAAAGTGGCGTTAAGAGCGGATATTGATGCCCTACCAGTAGAAGAGTTAAATACAGAATTATCATACGCATCTAAAGTGGAAGGGAAAATGCATGCATGTGGCCATGATGCTCATACAGCAATGCTTTTAGTAGCAGCAGATGTTCTTAATACTATGAAGGAAGAGTTAAAGGGGAGTGTTCGCCTTATTTTTCAACCAGCTGAAGAGGCTGCTAGAGGTGCGTTGGCAATGGTAGAGCAAGGAGCAATGACAGAGGTTGATCATGTGTTCGGTATTCATATTTGGTCACAAATGGAGACAAATAAAATTGCTTGTACCGCGGGTCCTCAATTTGCATCTGCTGATATTTTTCATGTAGCTTTTCAAGGGCAAGGAGGACATGGTGCAATCCCGCATGATTGTATTGATGCCACAGTGATGGCATCTTCCTTTGTTATGAATTTGCAGTCTATTGTTTCTAGAACAATTGACCCGCAGGCAGGAGCAGTAGTAACGGTAGGAAAACTTGAATCTGGAACTAGATTTAATGTCATTGCTGAGAATGCTAAACTTGAAGGAACAGTACGTTGTTTCGAACCTGCAGTTAGAGATCACATAGAGGAGCAATTAACTCACTATGCAAATCATGTGGCTGGTCTATATGGTGGCAAGGCAGTGGTTGAGTATATTAGAGGGACACAAGCAGTCATTAATCATGAGGAGAGTGCGGCATTAGTCCAAGAGGTTGCAGTAGACTGTTTTGGCACTGATGTCCTTTTCGATGAAAAACCAACAATGGGCGGAGAGGATTTTAGTTTTTACCTTGATTACGCACCGGGCAGCTTTGCGCTTGTTGGGAGTGGAAATAAGGATAAGGATACCGAATGGGCACATCACCATGGTAGGTTTAATATAGATGAAGATGCTTTAGTAACGGGTGCAGAGCTTTATGCACAATTTGCATGGACATACTTATTACGAGACTAATCTACACCATTAATAGGGGCTGGCAAACAAGTGACAGTCCCTATTCTTTTTTTTTATAGAATCAGTTAGCGTTTTTCTTTGTTTTCATTGGATAGTTGGTGACCTTCTACAATAGATTGTTTTCGTCTTAATAGTTGTAGGTCAATAAAGAGTTGACATCTTGTATTGAAATCTTTGAAATCAATCGTTGTTAGTTGTTGAATCTTTTTCAAGCGATATTTAAGCGTGTTCTCGTGAATAAATAACTCGTCAGCAGTAGGTTTTAGCCGACAATTATTTAAGAGATAGATTTCAAGTGTTTGAATATAGTTCGTATGGCTTTGATCATCCTTTTTTAAAAGGATTAATATATCTTCATTTGTATAATTCGTTTGTTTATTATGCTGTTCAATAATAGCTAAATAGCGTAAAGTTTTTAACTTATTATATCTTACAGGAAGTGATTGTTCCTTATTAAAAAACATAGAAGTTTGAATCACTTCTAATGCTTCTGTGTAACTTTGACGCAGTTTATAAATGGAGGTATACTCATTTCCGATGCCCACGACGAGCGTACTTGACTCGTATTGTGTCCTTACTGTTAATGTAAGCAATTCAGCATTATCAATCAATGTTTGATCATTTTGCTCATGAGATGCTAGTAAGACAATCATTTCTAAATGGTAAAAGAAAATATATGCTGATTGAGTCATATTGTTTACAGATAGTCTAACCGTATTAATGATGTCATCAAAATTTTTCTCATCGCCTTCTTCTACCTTAAAAACTGTTACTACAAATGATTTCGGTATAGTCACATTTGCTGTCGCAGCTTCTACTTTCAGTTGCTGTTTTGTTTGAAAGGAATCTTCTATGACTTTTTCATAAAAATAATGGTCTTCTTCCACTTTTCCCTCTTTTGCAATTCGCTCTCTATTAAGTAGAAAACCAATATGAGAGGAAGCGGCTTTTAAGAATGTCAATTCCTTTTCTTTCAATTTAGGCGGAGTTTCCTGAACCCATATATAGCCGTATGTCTCATTTTTATAAATGGCTGATACTACCACACGCTTATTCATTTGAATATCCTTGAAAGCTTTTATACGAAACGGCTTTTTTGAATGAGAAAGTTGATCCACGATACCTTCATCACTTAAACGCTCAAAAATTGAAACAGGCCATTGCTTATTGAAAATCGTTTGCTTATTCACTTCATCATAATCTTCAGTGAAATAAGAACTATAGGCTATTAATGAAAATTGTGCATCTTCTATCACAATTGGTTTTCTTAATTGAATACTGATGATTTCCGCAATCTCTTCTATATTGGTAGAAGATTCAATTCGATCTAATTCATAATCCAAAATTTGCACTTCCCTCGTTCAATGGTCATAAGGTCACATATTCAATATTATATAAAAAAAAATGTTGTTATCCAAGCTTCCGATATCGTTCTCGAGCAACGGATTGAAGTAAGGAGAATGGTTGTATAGAAAAGAGTATTAAGTCAATAGGTAAGATTGACAGAAGAAAACTTATCAAACATTGTTTTAGTAAGCTAGCTATTGAGGGTTTTCAAAAGCAAAAGTGCAAAACGATATGTAGACAGTATCTAACTGTAACTGCCATCAATTATCCATTGCTACATTTGTTCTGCTATCACTCACAATTTTCTTTACAGAAGTCAAAGTTGGGTACCTTTCTTTTACGACATACTATCGGTGCAATCGAGTTTCTGCAATGATAAGAAACTCCCATTTGCACAAAAAAAGAACCGAACCTAAGTGGTTCGATTCTTATATGAGTTATCGTTGATTAAGTGCTTTTTTGTATTCCTCGAAATCCTCTTCTACTTTCTTCGGAGGCTTAGAAGTTATTAAACTAAATATAATAACTGCCAATAAACTGATAAAGAAGCCAGGAACCATTTCATAAAGTGTGTCAGATAATCCGACTGCAGACCAAATGATCACAGTTGCTGTTCCGAATATCATTCCTGCTAGAGCGCCCCAGCTAGTCATTCGTTTCCAGAATAGGCTTAATAAGATCATTGGTCCGAATGCTGAACCGAAACCAGCCCAAGCATAACCTACAAGGTCTAAAATCGTTGAGTTTTTCTCCCAAGAAATCCATAAGGCAATAATTGAAATGATCATGACAGAGATACGACCAATTAATACAAGTTCCTTATCAGTAGCTGATTTACGTAAGAAGGAATTATAAATATCTTCTGTTAGTGAACTAGATGTAACGAGTAATTGAGAAGATACTGTACTCATAATTGCAGCAAGTATAGCAGCAATGATAAATCCTGTAATTAATGGGTGGAATAATATTTCTCCTAAAAGGATGAATACTGTCTCTGGATCATCAATTGTGTAGGCCGTGTTATTGAAGAACCCGATACCAACAAAACCAATAAACATTGCTCCGATAATACAGAAAATCATCCATAGCATACCAATCCATGTAGCCGATTTTACTTGTTTAACAGATCTAATCGCCATAAAGCGGACAATAATATGTGGCTGTCCGAAATATCCAAGACCCCAGGCTAAGAATGAGATAATACCTAATACAGAAGTTCCGCGGAAAATATCTAGAAGGGCGGGGTCAATTTCTCTTGCTGTATCGATAGCCGTTCCTAATCCATTAATTTCTATTAATGCCACAATCGGCACTAAAATAAGAGCAATAACCATAATTAATCCCTGCACTAAGTCTGTTAAACTAACAGCGAGGAACCCACCAAACAAGGTATATGCAATAGTTACACCTGCAATAATTAAAAGGCCAGTATGATAGTTCATGCCAAATATGCTTTCAAATAATACGCCGCCAGACACCATTCCGGATGATACGTAAAAAGTAAAGAATACAAGAATAACTACACCTGAGACCATTCTTAATACTTTTGCTTTTTCGCCAAAGCGATTTTCCAAATAGCCTGGAATTGTTATGGAATCATTTGCTATTTCAGTATAAACGCGTAATCTAGGAGCAACATATACCCAGTTTAATAATGCGCCAATGATTAGTCCGACAGCAATCCAACCAGAACTAAGTCCGGTAGCAAACATTGCACCAGGTAACCCCATTACGAGCCAACCACTCATATCAGAAGCACCTGCACTAAGGGCAGTGGTTAATGGTCCTAAATCTCTTCCACCTAGCATATAATCATTTAAGTTTTTTGTTCTTTTATAGGAATAATATCCTATATAAAGCATACCAATCATATAAATAGTGATTGATATTAAAACACCCGTTTCCATAATATTTCTCCTTTCAACCCTATAATCTGTTTATTTAGTTCTGTAATTAACATTCCAAAAAAAGAGAGACGTTATTATACCAAAAAGACAATAAAAAAAAGACATGATAATCATGCTATTCCCTCAGAGATTTTTTTAGAAAGTCAATTATAGTAACTACCCAATAACTCATCTTTATAATCATATATTTTTCTAATAACTATATCAATCACTAGTGTTGCATAAATATTGTCGCAATTTTCAGTCTGATTATCCTCCCTGTTTAGAGCCAAAAAGGTAAATACCTATTCAAAGGTGGCTCCATCCATTTGGGTTTTTTTTACAATTAGACTTGTGCGACAACAACAATTTGCTTATTAAGGGATGGCTTTCCCTTCAATCTTTCGAAGCCAGATATGGGCTGGTTTCCACAATGCAGCCCTTAAATAACGGCTAATTTGTAAGGTTTTTCGCTTACTTCTTGTTTCAAGTTGTACGAGAACATGTAGGCAAAAAACAATCAGTGCGATAAACACTTGGTTTTGAATCGCCCATTCACTTTGACCGTAGAATTTTTTGATGCTGAGATGCTGTTTGATCCATTTAAAGAACAACTCAATTGCCCACCGTGATTTGTACATCTCTGAAATTTCTTCGGCACTCAAATCAAAACGATTGGTAATTAAATGCAGTTCATTTCCTTTTGAATCCATCACTTTTAGAAGACGAAAGTAATTTTCAGCACGGTTTTGAGTCGTACCAATCAACACCATTTGATCTGACAAAACAGCTGAATTCTCGGGTAGTTTAAAATTATAAACTTCCCGTATGACTGCGTTTTTCCGTAGCCTTGAAAGAAAAAAGTAACCATCATCTGTCATTCGGTCAAAGCGCTCGTAATCTAGGTAGCCACGGTCAAACACATACATGCATTCTTTATCATCAACCATGATTTCAAGCTGACCACGATCATGTTCTTTTGCCGTTGTTAAAACAGCCTTTTCAGGATAGGAACTCCCTTTTTCCATAAACACAAGTCTCAAATGCAACTTGACACCCGCTTTTGTTTTGCGGAACTTTGCCCATTTATGATTGGTCAAATTAAGTGGCAATGTGCTTGAATCAATAATTTTTAACGGCATAATAAGCTTTGTATAATGTGTTTTTGCATGAATTTGTGCGACTAAATCAAGGAAAAGCCTTTGAAATAAATCTGGATTTATACCGTTTAATCGGCGTGAGAGCTGAGAAATACTGATTGAATCAAGATCAATGCCTTTTTGTAGTTGGTCGTCGAAAAGACAATCGCTTAGCTCATGCAAACTTTCGACTTCTTGTAGCTGTGCAAAAAGGAGTAATTTTAGAAATGAGTCTGTTTTTAGTTTTTTCGTATAGTAATCTAATTTCAACGTTTTCACGGTTTCTTCAAAAAGTTGAAGATTTATTGGTGAAAACCATTGTCCAAATGAAGTTTTTCGTGTAATCTTGTCCATGAGTTGGTCCTTTTTTAGTGGATTTGGACGGGTTACCACCTGACTTATCCATTATAAAGGACTTTTTCTTTGCACAAAATAATAAAATTGAACATTTTGAGTATTTTTAATAGTGAAAATAAATTAATGCAACACTAGTGTATATCAATATATATTATATACAATCATCTATTGATATTTTTGTCTATTTCAGACAAGAAGACTGAAGTGAAAATAAATGCAATTCCTTAACAGAATTTTTTAAATATTTTATTTACAATGCAATATATTTATATTTTAATAGTAATATAGTTTTAAAGTTTTTACTCTCTGGGGGGCTAATAAAATGAGACAAGTATTAAAAAAATTCGTAGGAGTAGCTGCGGTATCTAGTATGTTATTACTTTCTGCTTGCGGTAATAGTGGGGATCAGACAAGTGGTAGCGAAGGTGGAAAAGTAGAAGCAGATATTGGTGTGGTCTCCTTCTTAACTGGCTCAGGTGCTGCATATGGTGAAGCGATACAAGGCGGTTTAAAGTTAGCACAGGAAGAAATAAATGCAAAAGGTGATGTGAAAATCAACCTAATCTTTGAAGATTCAGCAGGTAAGCAAGACCAAGCCTTAACTGCTGCTCAAAAATTAATTAACTCAGATAATGTAACAGCAATTATTGGGCCGACACTTAGTACAGAAATGAATGTCGTTGGACCAGAAGCGGACTTAAGTGGTGTGCCGATTATCGGAACGTCTACAACTGCTGAGGGAATTCCTCAAATTGGCGATTATGTTTTCCGTAATTCTATTCCTGAAGCGTTGGCTATTCCTGCATCAATGCAAAAGGCAGTAGACAAATATGATGTAAAAAAAGTCGCTATTCTTTATGGCAATGATGATGTGTTTACAAAGTCTGGTTATGACACGATGAAAAAAACAGCTGAAGAAATGGGACTTGAAGTTTTAACGACAGAAACGTTCCAAAAAGGTCAATCGGATTATAATGCCCAATTAACGAAGATTAAAAATTTGAATCCCGATTTAATTCTTGCTTCAGCGCTTTATAACGAAGGGGCAGTCATTATGGACCAAGCACGAAAAATGGGGATTGATGTCCCATTTGTTGGTGGAAACGGATTCAATTCTCCGGAAGTTATCAATATTGCTGGTAAGTCTTCAAATGGGTTGATAGTAGCAACACCATGGTATAGCGAAAAAGAAGATGAAAAAGTACAGGAATTTGTTACGAAATTTGAAGAGGAACATGGTCATGTTCCAGATCAATTCGCTGCTCAAGCCTATGACGCATTATACATCTTAGCAGATGCACTTAAAAATGCCGGTAGTTCAGATCGTGATGCTGTAAAAGATGCATTAGCTAAAACAAAGGATTTTGAAGGAATTCTCGGTAATTTCTCTTTTGACGAAGAGGGAGATGTATTAATGGACCCTACGGTGTTAGTAATTGAAGAAGAAAAATTCGTTGAATTTAAGTAAGAAGAAAAATGTGTTAGAAGGTGAGACACCGTGTTAATAGAACAATTAATTAATGGACTGACATTGGGCAGCATTTATGCAATTGTTGCCCTTGGATTTACTTTAGTATTTGGCGTATTAGGTATTATCAATATGGCACATGGCGAGATCTTTATGTTTGGGGCATTTATTGGAGTAATGATTACATCGACATTAAATGCCCCCTTATGGGTCGCTTTTCTAGGTGCGATTATCATTACGGCTATTATGGGTTACTTATTGGAGAGGTTTGCTTTAAGACCGTTAAGGCATAAACAAGGTGTATCACATCTAGCTCCACTAATAAGTACAATAGGTGTTTCTATTCTGTTAGAGAACTTATCACACCATCTTTTTGGTGCAGGGAATCATCCATTCAGAACAAGCTTTGCTGAAATCAGTTTTCAAATTGGATCAATTACCATTTATTTAGTACAAATCGTTATTTTTGTCATTTCTATCGTGTTAATGCTCGTATTAACCTTTTGGTTAGGTAAAACCAGAGCTGGAAAAGCATTAAGAGCAACGGCAGAAAATCTAGAAACGGCGAGTCTCTTAGGTGTCGATACGAAAAAAACCATTTTGATGACAGTGATCATTGCTTCAGCTATGGGTGGAATAGCTGGTATATTGGTCGGCATGGCTTTTAACTCAGTAACGCCGCAGATGGGTCTATCAATGGGCTTAAAAGGTTTAGCAATTATCATTCTTGGGGGAATGGGCAGTGTGAGAGGTGCCATGTTAGGTGGCCTCATTTTAGGATTAGCGGAAACCTTCATCGTTGTATACGGAGATTCAGGCTATCGAGATGCTATTGCATTCTTAGCAATTATTATTATTCTTCTCATTCGGCCGCAAGGGTTGTTTGGCCAGAAAATATCAACGTAAGAAGGTGAACGCAGGATGCTAGCAGAATTAATTAATCCGTACTATTTACAAGTAGGTTGCTTTATTTTAATTAATATTATTTTAGGTATCAGTGTATATATAACTTTATCAACAGGACAGTTATCATTGGCGAATGCTGGTTTCATGGGAATTGGCGCTTATACATCAGCACTATTAACGATTCATTTTGATTTGCCTATTATTATCGGTATTATCATCGGTGCATTAGTTGCCGCTTTATGTGGAGTACTAATTGGTATTCCAACATTAAGGCTTCAGGGAGTTTATTTAGCCATTGTAACCTTAGGTTTTGGAGAAGTTATTCGTGTTATTTTTGTCAATTGGGAAACCTTAACGAATGGCTCAGTAGGTATATCAGGAATCCCTCATATAGGTAGAGAAATACTGAAAACATTACAAGGGTTTGGCTTTCAACCGATGTCTATTGGATTACAAAATAATCAATTTATATTTTTAAGTATTTTTATCCTCCTATTATTAATTACCATCTTTGTGATTTGGTTTTTCAGAAGACAGCACCAATCAAGAGTGGGGAGAGCTTTTGCGGCGATTAAATTAGATGAAAAAGCTGCGGAATCAATGGGTATCAATATCACTTATTATAAAGTTTTAGCCTTTGCGCAAGGTGCACTTGTTGCCGGGTTTGCGGGTGCAATGTATGCTCATATACTTGCTTATATTAGCCCAGCCGATTTTGCCTATCATCGTGCGGTGGAAATTTTAATCTTTGTTGTGTTCGGTGGTAGTGAAGTGATTTGGGGTCCAATATTCGGAGCATTCTTCTTAACATTAATGCCTGAAGTGCTAAGGTTTATTAGTGAATATCGCTATATGATTTATGGACTGATCATCATTATTATGATGGCTGTCCGCCCACAAGGACTTATCGATGTGCCATTATTGAAGGCTTTAAGTAAAAAGGGTAGAAAAAGGGGGCAGAAGCATGGTACTGGAAATCACAAAAGTATGTAAAAATTTTGGTGGATTAAGTGCTTTGACTGATGTTACCTTCTCAATAAATGAAGGAGAAATTTTTGGTTTAATAGGGCCAAATGGAGCCGGTAAAACAACGATGTTCAATTTGATCACGTCCATGTTTACACCAACTTCAGGCCAAATTACTTTTAAAGATGAAGATATAACAACGATGAAATCCCATCATATTACTGAAAAAGGGATATGCCGGACGTTTCAGAATATCCGCTTATTTCCCGAAATGTCGGCACTAGAAAATGTCATGGTCGGGCAACATTCCCGCACTCGTTCAGGGGTATTAAAAAGTGTCTTTCGTACAGTGTCACAAAAGAAAGAAGAAGCAAAAATTAAAGATATAGCTGAAGAACTTTTAGACTTTGTCGGATTATCTACTTTTTCTGATCTCACTTCAGATAATCTCGCTTATGGACAACAAAGGCGACTCGAGATTGCACGCGCACTTGCCAGTGAGCCAAAAGTACTCCTGCTTGATGAACCGGCAGCTGGTATGAACGAGACTGAGACAAGTGATTTGTTTGATTTAATTAAGAAGATTCAACAGAAGGGTATAACGGTTTTAATTATTGAACATGATATGCCACTTGTGATGAAATTATGTGATCGCATAGCTGTATTAAACTTTGGCAAAAAAATTGCAGAAGGTACTCCGCTTGAGATACAGAACCACCCAGAAGTAATTGAAGCTTATCTCGGTAAGGAGGAGGAAGATCAATATGCTTGAAGTTAGTGGTATTCATGCAGGTTATGGGAAAATTCAAGTGTTAAAAGATGTATCGCTAGAAGTGGAAGAAGGAACGATTGTAACCATCTTAGGGGCAAATGGTGCTGGGAAATCAACCACAATGAAAAGTGTATCCGGATTATTAAAACCTTCTGCAGGGAAGATCTCTTTTCTTGGTGAAGATGTAACGGGGTTACGTCCTGATCAGCTCTTAAGAAAGGGGATTGCCCTCGTTCCTGAGGGAAGACAGATTCTTGCAGGTATGACAGTGCTAGAGAATTTAGAAATGGGTGCTTATCATAGGAAAGATTCCGAGATAGACTCAGATTTAAATAAAATGCTTGAGCGCTTTCCTATTTTGAAGGAACGTGAAAAGCAGCTTGGGGGGACATTATCTGGTGGCCAACAGCAGATGCTTGCCATTGCTCGAGCAATTATGAGTAGGCCGAAATTGTTGTTATTAGATGAGCCTTCTATGGGATTAGCTCCCCTTGTTGTGGCCGATATTTTTAAAATCATTAAAGAGATTAATCAATCAGGAACGACTGTATTATTAGTAGAACAAAATGCGAGACAAGCTCTAAAGATATCAGATAAAGGTTATGTGCTTGAAACGGGGAAAATGGTTGCAAGTGGCAATGCAACAGAATTATTAAGTGATGCCCGTATTATGGAAGCGTATCTTGGAAAGAGATCAAGTTAAGATGATGTAATTACCTCCACATCAGAAGACTAGAGGAGATCTGTTAAAAAACGGTCCCGCTAGTCTTTTTAGTTTGTAAATTTGTCTCAGTTTGATATTTGTAGAGGTTTATCAAAAAGAGGCGACAATAAATTGGAAGCGAAATGAAAAAGGAATTTGGAGATAATGAGAAGATGGGCTTCATGGATGTTAATGGACTTGAGTAGTATCTATTAAAAGTGAAACAAGGTCAAAGAGGGTTGACGATTAAAAGTGAAGGAATGAAAGTATTGATTGACTTTCATTTTATCCTGTGAAATAATCTACCTAACGGTCGTTAGTTAAGGGAGTGTGATAATTGATGAGTGCAGAACTTATTCGTGATGTTGCGCTAGTCCATTTTGCAGATAAGGGATATGAGGGAGCATCTTTACAGGATATAGCCACAGATGTAGGTATTAAGAAACCGTCGATATATGCTCATTTTAAAGGAAAAGATGACTTGTTTTTACATGTTGCAAACTATGTGTTTCAGCAGGAAAAGCGGAAGATGATTACCTTATTTGCTTCGAGAAAAAATTATTCATTAGAAGAGAATTTAGTTTATTTTTTTGATTGGATTGTCGAGGAAAACAAGCATAACGAACATGCAAAATTTTTACTGAGAGTGTCTTACTTCCCTCCAGCGAAACTTTATAATGAGGTAATGAGAATAGTCAATCCATTCTTTGCAGATATGGAAAGATTGTTAGCAAAATATATGAGAAAACACTCGAGCGTAGAAAATGACGAAAAAAAGTATCTGGATGAAGCACTTGCTTATATTACGATTGTTGATGGTGCTGTTATTGACCTTATTTTTAGTGGAGAAGACAGCTATTACAGGAGGGTTCGAGCTATCTGGCCGATATACTTTAAAGGCGTACAAACAATAAACAACTAGAAAGAAGGGGTATAGATGACTAGACATTGGTTACTTGTACTTTTAGCAGGTGTGTTAGAGGTTGGTTGGGTATCAGGATTAAAATATGCTCAAAACACGTTGGAATGGATTGCTACTGGAATTATTATTACGTTAAGTTTTATTATATTAATTCTTGCTACGAAGCATTTACCAGTAGGTACAGTTTACGCAGTATTTGCTGGTTTAGGTACAGCAGGTACAGTAATAGTAGAAATGGTTGTTTTCGGAGAGCCATTTAAATTGATGAAAGTACTATTAATTATTATGCTTCTAGCGGGTGTAGTCGGGTTGAAGTTATTATCTGACCGTGCACCAGTAGAGAATGTTGAAAAAGGAGGATCTCAATAATGTACTGGATTGCCTTAGTTATTGCAGGTTGCTTTGAGGTTCTCGGTGTATACCATTTGAAGAAAGTAGCTGAAAAGCAATGGAAATCTATTATTTTCCTTGCTTTATCATTTGCAATTAGTTTTTCTTTACTTTCATTTGCTATGACGGATATTGCTATGGGTACTGCTTACGCTATCTGGACAGGAATAGGTACCGTTGGAGCAGCGATAGTAGGGATGGTCGTTTTTAATGAACCGAGAGAATGGAAAAGACTTGTTTGTATTGCGCTTATCTTAGGCGCAGCGATTGGCTTAAAATTAATCTCCTAGGTGTAAAAATAAAAGGCAGCGAAGCTTTTAGTCGCTGCCTTTTATTATGACGTTTTCTTTATTACTTTATTTACAGTTTCATTTACTTCATCACGAGTCATTTTTTCTCGACCGTCGACTAACGCTTTTAATGTTCCATGGGCAAGTGAGAGTGGTATTTGACAGAAATTCACGATCGTCTCTGTCTCGATATTCGCTACGTACTCGTCAGCTAGAGATAGATTTTTATGCGCATAATCAAACATATCGTCTAGGCTATAACTATCTGGGAAAAAGCTTACACCACGTTCTGCATCTTCTTTATAATTTCTTAAAATGTTTACAGCTTGAAGTCCACGACCGAATCCAATTCCAAGCTCTTTATCGGCTTCAGTTCCATCATACCATTTCCATATGTCGGTTAACATCACACCAACTAATCCTGCAACTGTATACGTATATTGATCAAGGTCCGCTTCTGATTGTATCTGCCAATCTTTATCCACCCAGTCACCCATTCCGGATGCCATGATTGCAGTTGACTCAACTACTTTTATTCTAATTTCATCTGGACAGAAGGAAATCCAATCATATAGGCGAAGAGTAACTTCTGGTAATTCGTATTCAAATGGCTTGAACATCTCATTAAAGATTTCTTTACTGTATTGAGCGGATTGAAGGGCGTCACCGATATCATGCAATAGTTTGCTTTTGATAGCTGGTTCCAAGTCAGGATGATCTTCAATTTCATCAATAGCGCGCATACAAAGGTAAGCAGATGCAACGGTTTCTCTTAGCTCTGTTACTAATAAACTGATTGGAATGAAAAAAGTACGGCTTGTCTCTCTTAATGTTTCAATAACATCATTATGTAATTGGTCGTGATTCGTATTTTTCACCTTTTATCGCATCCTTTAGTTTTATAATTTAAAGTAAGTTACTTTTTACCATGTTCTGATAACATACACCTGATGCATGTTAGTATATGGATTACAAAGGAAATTTATCATATAGTTAAAAAATTCCTTATGATTGAATAATAGGTTAATGCTTAGTAAGTATTAATAAAAATAATTAAGATAAGTATGTTAAATTATGTTTAAATGAAGAACATCTTTTGAAAAAATGAATGTTCTCTACCTCTAAAAAATTTTAACATAACATCAAAGAAATAAAAATCAGAATGAATTATTTAAAAATTATGTAAAAAGGTATATGATAGGTCATATCTATTTAGTTAAACGAAGTATTAGTTTGGGGGACAGCTATGACAAAGATACTCAAATTTATTAAACCTTATCGAATCGCAGCATATATTGCATTAATACTTATGCTTATTGAGTTATCAGTTGAATTGCTTCAACCATTATTAATCGGCAAAATTATTGACGAGGGAATTCTAAATAATGATATGAGTGTGGTCCTTTATTGGGGAGGTATGATGCTCGTGCTCTCATTAATTGCCTTCTTTTCAGGAATTACAAACTCATATTATGCAGCGTATGTTGGACAAAATTTAGGATTTAGTATTCGAAAGAAATTAATGAAAAAGGTGCAATCTTTTTCATTCACCAACTTTAATACCTTTCCTCACGCTTCCCTGATTACAAGAATGACCAATGATGTGACACAAGTGCAAAATATCGTGTTTATGGGCTTGAGAATTATGTTAAGGGCTCCTTTGCTCATTATAGGTAGTCTTATATTAGCTGTTCTAGTAAATTGGCAGTTAGCGCTTATATTTCTAATTACCATACCGATTGTAGTGGTCTTCCTAGTTGTTGTAATGACTAAAGGTGGTAAGATGTTCAGGTCTGTACAACAGAAACTGGATACAGTCAATAATGTCATGCAGGAGAGTTTAATAGGCTTAAGATTGATTAAAGCGTATAACCGCAGAACTCATGAAGTAAAGAAGTTTACGAATGTAAGTAATAACTTAAGGGAACAAACAGCAAGCGCCCTAAGATTGATGGAAGCAGCTATGCCTGCTTTACTATTCATAATGAATGTTTGTATTATCTTTATTTTATGGATTGGCAGAGAACAATTACAAGCGACAAATATAGAAGTGGGGGAAGTCGTTTCAATTATTAATTATGCTACGAGAATGACTACTGCCTTTTCGATGTTTTCATTTATCATTATGGCTTTTTCGAGAGCTCGTGCTTCATCGGAGCGGATTGTAGAAGTACTTGAAGCGAAGATTGATTTAGAAGATGAAGAAGATGGCAAAAGCCTTGAACAGTTAAAAGGAGCGGTTACATTTGAGCATGTCTCATTTAGGTACCCAGGGATGTCTTCATATGTATTAAAAGATATTAGTTTTCATGTTCGTCCAGGGGAAACTGTCGCTATTTTGGGTAGTACAGGTGCGGGTAAAAGTTCTATTCTACAACTTATTCCTAGATTATATGATCCGACTGAGGGTGCAGTTTATGTGGATGGTATGAATTTGAAAGATATTAAAATGGATGATTTACGAAAGAGGATCGGCTTTACCCCTCAAGAGTCCATCTTATTTAGTGGTACAGTAGAAGAAAACTTAGCATGGGGTAAATCAGACGCGAGTTTATCCGAAATGAAAGCGGCGGCAAAAGACGCGCAAATACATGAAACCATTACTGATCTAAAAGATGGCTATGAAACAAAATTAGGACAAAAAGGAATTAATTTATCTGGAGGTCAAAAGCAAAGATTATCTGTTGCTCGTGCTTTAATAAGAAAGCCTAATATCCTCATTCTAGATGATAGTACGAGTGCCTTAGATTTGCAAACAGAGTCCAAAGTATTGGATGCCATTGATGAATATAAATGTACTTTATTCATTGTCACACAAAAATTAAGTACTGCCAAAAGAGCGGATAAAATTATGCTTATAGATGATGGGAAAATCATTGAAGAGGGTACACATGATCAATTGATGAATACATCTGCTCTTTATCGTGAAATAGCTTATTCTCAGTCAGAACAGGGGGCTATGGATCGTGTTTACTAAAATAATGGCCCCATTTAAACAACCAAAGTTACATAGTCAAATAAATGATAGAAGGAAAAAGCAACGTAAGCCGAATGACTTCGGTGCGGTTATTAAAAGAATTTGGTCTTACCTTGCAATCTATAGAATACGGCTATTATTACTCTTTTTTATGATTGTCATTAGTTCGGCGATGTCTTTGCTTGGTCCATTTTTAGTAGGAATAACAATAGATACTTTTTTAGAAGAAAATGAAGCGATTGTTTTCGCTTGGTTATTACTAGGTTTACTTGTAACTTATATCGTTCAATCATTGTCATTATGGCTACAAAACTATTGGATGATTGGTGTGTCTCAAGATACTGTATTCAATATGCGTGCAGATCTATTCAGGCAAATACACCGCTTACCTGTCGCTTTTTTTGACAAAAGACAACTTGGTGAATTGATGAGTAGGATTACGAATGATATTGAAAATGTTAGTGCGACTTTAAATAGTTCAATTATCCAAATCATTTCTAGTGTTTTCACACTCATCGGTACGATTGCAGTCATGTTATGGTTGAGTCCGCTACTAACAATTCTCACTCTTTTAATCATCCCAATGATGTTCTATGGAATGAAATGGATTACGAAGCGCACAAGTGTGTTGTTTAAAGAGCAGCAAAAAAACTTAGGAGAAATGAATGGCTATATTGAGGAATCTATTTCTGGACAGAAATTAATCAAAATGTTTTCACAAGAAGAAAAAGTGATGGATGATTTTTTGCATAAAGCAGAAAACCTAAGAATTTCTGGATTTTGGGCTCAAACATTCTCCGGGTTTATTCCTAAATTGATGCATTTATTGAATAATTTCAGCTTTGCTGTCATCGCTGCGATTGGTGGGATACTCGCATTAAATGGTGCAGTGAGTATTGGCACAATTGTTGTTTTTACGGAGTATTCTCGCCAATTTACAAGACCACTCAATGATTTAGCCAATCAATTTAATACGTTATTATCTGCCATTGCTGGAGCTGAAAGAGTTTTTGAGCTCATTGATGAGAAGGATGAATTGGCGAGCGAAAAAGATAAGCAGAAGCTTGAAGATATCAATGGTGAGGTCATTTTTAATCATGTGTCATTTACTTACGGGGAAGATAAAGAAATACTTTCCGATATATGTCTTGAAGCCCGTCCTGGTGATACTGTTGCTTTAGTAGGTCCAACAGGCGCTGGTAAAACAACCATAATTCAACTTATCAGTCGTTTTTATGAAGTGAGTAGTGGGAGAATATTGTTAGATAATCGTGACATCTCAACAATACATAAAGAGAGCTTACGGTCCCATATGGGCTTTGTTCTGCAAGATTCGTTTCTTTTTCAAGGGACTGTCAAAGATAATATCCGCTATAGTCATCTTGAGGCAACGGATGAGGATGTTATTCAAGCTGCAATCAAGGCAAATGCTCATTCATTTATTATGAAATTACCACAACAGTATGATACGAATTTGAGTTTTAATGGCAGCGGGATTAGTCAAGGACAGAAACAATTAATTAGTATCGCCCGTGCTTTTTTGGCACAACCAAAGATTTTAATTTTAGACGAAGCGACAAGTAATATTGATACGGTAACAGAAGTGAAGATTCAACAAGCATTACAAAAGTTAATGGTTAATCGAACATGTTTTGTCATTGCTCATCGGTTAAACACTATCCAAAATGCGGATAAAATTTACGTATTAAAAGGTGGGAAAATAATAGAAGAGGGTACACATCATTCATTGATGAAAGAAAAAGGTTTCTATCAGCAATTGCAAAATAGTAAAGAAAGAAGCGTATAAGGAAAGATGCCGGAACATCAATCTTTTGGTTGGTGTACTGGCATCTTTTTTAGTTGAGCGAATAGAAATTAATGTCTTTGTTGAAGGGGGTTTTTGGCTGCGCGATCCGCACGTTTAAATTCTTTTGCATATGTAACTTCTTGCATGCTAGAAAGACCATTTAAGATCTTTTCTTTCTTCTTTTTATCATTTGCCATAACAATCACCCTTTCTTAATTAATAGTAAACTTTAATAGATTGCCCAATATTAACGAGTAACATACGAAGGAAGTAAGAGATGGGGAAGAAGGGGAGAGGGTCATACAAGCTTTGGCTTTTAGAAGTGAAAGAGGAGCCTTTAGAGTACCGGCAAAAGGCAGCAAGAAACGGCAGAGAACATGCCCTCGAAATTTCCCCCGAAAAAGTACAATTAACTTAACGGATAACCACGGCGAATGGATAAACCACCACTATTAGAAAAAATTGGTTAATAATAAATCACAGTAAACAAGGTGAAATAAAAGGTCTATTTACGCAAAAAAAGATGCGTGATCACACTTAAGAGTCACGTATCTTCTTTATTTTAATCTATTTGTATCATCAAATATTATAGCTACTGCTGATAAATATCTTCTAATGCTTCTTTTAAATGAGTAAAATGAAAAGGATAATCATGGCTCAAAAGCTTATTTGGGATGACTTTTTGCCCTTCAGTTACGAGCATACTCATTTCACCAAGAATAACTTTTACTGCAAATGAAGGAACAGGTAGCCAATGTGGTTTATGGAGCACAGCGCTTAATGTATGACCAAACTCATTCATTGTTACTGGGTTTGGAGCAGTAAAATTGACGGCTCCTTCTATTGATTCATGTTCAATCATATATATGATTGCGGAGATAACATCATTAATATGAATCCAAGAAAGCCATTGGTTACCACTACCAATCCTACCTCCAGCATAGAGTTTATAAGGAAGGGCCATCTTAGGTAATGCACCTGCATTTTTATCGAGAATAATGCCGAAACGACAACATACCGTGCGTATATTCCAATCTTTTTCGGCAGTTTTTGCTATATCCTCCCAGTTTTTAACGACAGTACTTAAAAAATCTTCACCAGAATAAGGACTTCCCTCGTCAAATGTACGCTTATCAGATGTGCCATAATAACCTACAGCACTTGCATTAATAAGGGTGTATGGCTTTTCGTTTAGATGATCGATTAGGCGAATAACTTCATTTGTCGTATGCATTCGACTATGGTATATTCTTCTCTTTCTTTCTTCAGTCCAACGACCACTGTTGATTGATTCCCCAGCTAAATTAATGAGGACATCTATTCCTTCTAGCATTTCTTCTGGTTCATCCCCTTCATTTAACCATTGAACAAAGTGGAGACCTTGTCTATCTTGCTTCTTTGCGTTATTTCTCGTAAGGATATAAACTTGGTGATTTTCTTGTAACAATTGGTCAGTTAGTTTTTGTCCAATAAAGCCCGTTCCGCCTGTTATAGCAATTTTCATGTTGACCCCTCCCAACAAACTCTCTTCTATTTTCTAATTGAATTCAATGAAAAGTGGATTAAAACCTGTTTTTTTATGGTAAAGTTAAAGTGAGGTGAGGATATGCCTACAATTACTAAAATTACGATTCAAAAGAAAAATAAAGATCGCTACAATATCTATACGGACAGTGAGCATGGAGAGACGTATGCCTTCAGTGTGGATGAAGATGTGTTAATTAAATATAATATGAAAAAAGGGAAAGAGATTGATTCCTTACTCATCGGAGAAATTCAATTCCAAGATGAAATTAGAAAGGCGTACAATACGGCCATCCATTATCTTTCTAGTAGAATGCGTTCAGAAGGTGAAGTTCGTACACATTTAATCAAGAAAGAGTATGCTGTTGACTTGATTGATGAAGTGATCCATAAATTATATCAATACCAATTTTTGAATGATGAAGAATTCGCTATTGCCTATGTGAGGACACAAAAGAATACGACAGATAAAGGTCCAAATATAATAAAACATGAATTGAAAGATAAAGGTATAGCTGAAAAAATCATACAAGATGTGATAGAACTATACCCAAAAGAAGAACAAGTTGAAACAGCCATTTCTCTTTGTCAGAAATATACGCTTAAATATAAAAAAGATTCCTCAAGAATGATGCAACAAAAAATAGAGCAAATGTTAACGAGAAAAGGCTTCAGTTATGATATGATTCAGTTGGCACTTGAAGAAATACAATTAGAGAAAGACGATGATGAGGAAATGAGTGCTCTGGTGCGTCAAGCTGAAAAATTAAGTAGAAAATATAATCATGAAGAACCATTCATCTATGAGCAAAAATTAAAGCAAGCGTTATTTCGAAAAGGGTTTCCTTTGCATTTAATTGATGCCTATTTAAAAGAAAATAAAGATGTATGAGGAGGTCTTTTTACTATGCAAGAAAAAAGATATAGCCAATTGAGTGAATATGAGCTAAAACAAGAAATTGCTCAATTAAGAGAAAAATCTAGAAAAGCTGAGCAATTAGGCATGGTTAATGAGTTCGCTGTTTTAGAAAGAAAAACAGTGATGGCTAAGTCCTATTTACTCAATCCTGACGACTTTATTGCAGATGAGATATATGAAATAGAGGGAGATCCAGGCTCTTACTTTAAAATCGATTATATGAATGGAGTTTTTGCTTGGGGCTATCGCTTAGGTGGAGATAAAGAGCAAGAGGCATTGCCAATTGCAATGCTAGGCAAGTTGAAAAATCTTTAAAAAGAGGATGACGTATTTATCATCCTCTTTCATTGTTAAGGGGTTTTTTGTAAAGTCCGCTTGAGCTTAATAAGACTTTGCGTTGGTTTTGTTTCTCCATTTACTTGGTAATGTGCTTTTTTCGGATTGAAATGTCCGGATGCAAACGGACTGTTAAATTCGTTTTCACCAAAGATTTCTTTTTTGTTTACCATGTAAATTAACCCCCTAAGTTTAAAAATCAGTTGTATTGCTATTGCGATTTGATGATGCCTTCATCCGTTCCTGTGGCTGTGTTTGTGTCGTTCCATCTGCTCTTTTGGAAGCAAACGCAGCTTTGGCACGTGGTTCACCGTCAAATTTATTGTGATTCTGATTAGGGAAATGAGCGGCTTTATTACGCATCGTATTTGCCTCATTTCTAAAGTTATTTGCGAAGCGTCTTTATTCAACTTCGCCTATTCATTAGTATAAGCAAATACGTATTTCACACACGAAAAAAATAAATTGGAAGTAGGGTAAAAGATGAATGAATTTCAAAATAAACTTCTCAATCGTTTATTGGAGATAAATAATCAATTGTCTGTTCACATTGCCAGAACATGGATTGAATTGCTTTGGGAGGATTTTGAAGCGACTTATGCGAAGGCAGGTAAGAAATATCAAGGTGAAGAGATGACTGCAAAAGTAGTCAGCCAATGGATTGAAAATCATGGTGCTAAATTACATGAGTTTATCGCAAAAAATCCAAAATATAAACATTTACTTGATGAAGATAAAAATAAAATGAATTAAGGCAAAAAGAGCTCCACCGGGTTTGATAGGCGCATATGGGGGAGCTCTTTTATGTTGTTTGCACTTTTACTTTTTAATTTGTGATAATATCTAATTTCTTCTTCAATTTCTCCTCACTAAATATCCAGCCAGTATATGAGTTAATGATCGTTAAATCCTTGTCTAAATGGGCAACAGCAACAAATGGATAATATTCATTGCTACGATACCTTAAATCGATAAATCTTATTTCCACAATATTTTCGATTGTTTCAATTTCCCATCTATACACAGGAGAAAAGGAAAGAAAAGCAGAAATATTCTTATCTTTCGTTGCTGCGTTAAAAATAGCCGTGTTTGGTATAGGTACTCGCTTAAATTGATCGACAATACGAACTTGACCTCTAAGGGCGCGTCCAACAAAAAAGCTATCTTTATTTTTTATAGCAATTCGCCATTGGTTGTATTTCATAGTTGGTGATATAATGATTTCTGTTGCGTCAGGGATGAGCTTGCGAATTTTCGCTTCAACGGATTTCTTAGCAAAATAACGGAAGACATAATAAATAAATAAAATACAATAAATAACTAGGAATGTATACCCTGGGTCCATTCCGAATATCCACAGAAACAAACCGAACACATGCAAGGCAAAGATAAACGGATCAAATGTATTTATCATACCTAATGCTACCCATCTTGATGAAAATGGCCTTAAAGCTTGTGTACCATAGGCGTTAAAAATATCGACAAATACATGTAAAAATACAGCTATAAAGGTCCATAACCAAAGGTGAAAAAGATTTGTTTCCGGAAAAAATAAAAAAATTCCACCTGTTATAAGTAATGGCCAAAGTATCACGGCTGGAATGCTATGAGTAACACCCCGGTGGTTTCTAATATATGAAGCGTTATTTTTTAATTTTAATATGGTATCGATATCTGGTATTTGTGAACCTATAATTGTGCCGACCATTACACTTGCCGCGGTTATTGAACTATTGGCAACAACGGGATCAAGTGTTGCAAGTCCTCCGAGCGCGAGTCCCATGACTACGTGAGTTCCAGTATCCAAAAGAGGAATTCCTCCTTTTTGTTTTTAACATTTTATTTAGTATATTCCCTAATTAACATAGTTTCAAATCATGGAGGTTAAAAAAAATGAACAATTCTCAACTAAAAGATAATCCTATAGATATTTATGCATTTCAACAGGATTTATTATCTTGGTTTGAAAAAGAGCAAAGAGACCTACCATGGAGAAAGGATAAAGATCCATATAAAGTATGGGTGTCTGAAATAATGCTCCAACAAACAAGAGTCGACACCGTTATCCCATACTTTTTACGTTTTATGGAGGCATTTCCTACAGTAAAAGATCTTGCAGAAGCGGAAGAAGAAAAGGTGCTGAAACTTTGGGAAGGTCTTGGTTATTATTCAAGGGCAAGAAATTTACAATCTGCAGTAAGAGAAGTACATGAACAGTATGACGGTGTCGTACCTAACAATATTAAGGATATTTCTGCATTAAAAGGGGTTGGCCCTTACACTGCTGGTGCGATATTAAGTATTGCTTATGGCGAGCCAGAACCTGCAGTTGATGGCAACGTGATGCGTGTTCTTTCGCGTATTCTCATGATCGAGAATGATATTGCTAAAGCTTCTTCGCGTAAAATTTTTGAAGCAGCAGTAAGAGAGTTAATTTCTCATGACAACCCATCGTATTTCAATCAAGCTTTAATGGAGTTAGGTGCCCTCATATGTACACCAACTTCCCCCTCTTGCTTATTATGCCCGGTGAGGGATCATTGTCATGCTTTTTATGAAGGTAAGCAAGCGGAATTACCTGTAAAAACAAAAAAGGCGAAAAATAAGCATGTACAGATTGCATCCGCTATTCTCGCTAATAGTAAGGGTGAGCTATTAATCCGCAAAAGATCAAACAAAGGATTATTAGCCAATCTATGGGAGTTTCCGAATGAAGAAATTCACCTTCAAATCGAATCAGATAAACAGCAACTCCAAAATCAATTATCGAAGTCATACGATACGCATGTAAAAATAAATCAGCGGATTGGTCAGCTCGATCATGTGTTTACGCATCTTACATGGCATATCAATTTGTATGAAGGTGAAATTCATTCAGTGACCGAAACAGACAATGTAAAGTTAGTACCTTTAGAAGATATAAAAAAATATCCATTCCCCGTCTCCCATCAAAAAATGTTCATGCAGTATATGCAGCATAAGGGTAAGGTATTAGCGGATGAATGAGATTGTCAATCATAACACAACAAGATAAAATGGATAAGATGGAAGAAATGGACATTGAAAGGAGCAAGTTTTAGATGAATGAAAGAAAAGTTGCACTAATTACAGGAAGTAGTAGAGGTATTGGTAAAGCTACTGCATTGAGACTTGCACAAGAGGGGTATGATATTGTTTTAAACTATGCTCGTAGCCGTTCACAAGCGGAAGAAGTCGCAGCGGAAATCGAATCATTAGGAAGAAAGGTATTAACAATTAAAGCAAATGTCGGTGATAATGAAAAAATAAAATCGATGTTTGCTCAAATAGATGAAACTTTTGGCCGTCTAGATGTTTTTATTAGTAATGCTGCATCCGGCGTACAAAGACCTATTATGGAACTTGAGGAATCTCATTGGAATTGGACAATGAATATTAATAGTAAAGCATTGTTATTTTGTGCAAAAGAAGCAGCTAAATTAATGGACAAAAATGGCGGTGGAAAGATTGTCAGCATTAGCTCACTAGGTTCTATACGCTATCTGGAAAATTATACTGTAGTCGGTGTTTCTAAAGCGGCTGTAGAGGCTTTAACAAGATACTTAGCTGTTGAATTAGCGCCGAAAAATATATGTGTGAATGCCGTTTCAGGTGGAGCGGTGGATACAGAGGCATTAAAACATTTTCCAAATAGAGAAGAGTTGTTAGCTGATGCAAGTGAAAAAACGCCAGCTGGTAGAATGGTCTCTATTGATGATATGGTTAATTCGGTCATGTTTTTAGTATCTGACGATGCCAGCATGATTCGCGGACAAACGATAATCGTGGATGGTGGCATCTCTTTATTAGTTTGATTTAATATTCGGAATATAATTACTTCGAAAAAACAGGATAATATCTCTCGCTCTGGTTAAATTAAGGAGCGTGGAGGTGATTAGGATGGCTAAAAAGCAAAATCAACAACAACAAAACCAACAACAATATAATCAAGAATTTGCGAGTGAAACAAACGCTCAAGAAGTAAGACAACAAAATCAACAAGCTGAAGCTCATAAGCAAAAAGCGAAAAACCAAAACAACCAAAATCAACAATAGTTCTTCATTAAAAGGCGCTCCTTTTTTCAAAGGGGTGCTTTTTTAAATGTTAACTTAGAGATTGAATATAACTTTACTATTTCGACAAAAGTTCTATCTCCTCAACAAGAATCTGCAAAGGAATCAATACAAAAAAGATAGAATAGTTTAGAAAAGACTTTAAAGGCTGGTGTATTTTTATGAATGAATTTCAAGCATTGGTTGAAGAACAAATGAAAACAATGGATCATTTACTTTATTTACAAAGTGAAGTGGAGCGATGTCATGAACTTCAAAATGAACTATCCCGTTTGCGCTCTACAACAACTGTAAGCGATATTCACTGTGAAATCGAAAAAATGAATAATGAATTAAATGAAATCGTGGCCTTATTTGAACAGCAAACGGACGAAGTTGTTAAATTATTTCGCAAACAAAATATTAAAAATGCGAAGATTATCGTTTAGTAAACATATGTTAAAGGCAAGAATGATACAATAGGTTGAGCGTTACATAAATAATTACTGCTGAATCTACCGACAATTAAGCTGTCTTTGTTTTAAAATTCATTTTTTAACGTTATAATAAATAGAAAATAGGATCTGCACTTTGTTACCTTTGATCATCAATCAACTTATCGGGAGCATTATAAAAGGTAATAAGTTTGAGAGAATGTCCTTTTTAATAAAAGGTTCCAAAGCTTCCAGAAAGGAAAGTAGGGGAAAAGAATGGCGGTACCCATAGAAGGTGAACCGGTACAAATTCATAGTTATAAACATAATGGGCACATCCATCGCGTCTGGGAAGAGTCAACAATCCTTAAAGGTACGCAAAACTTAATTATTGGAGCAAATGATCGTACAATGGTTACTGAATCAGATGGTCGAACATGGATTACGAGAGAACCGGCAATCTGTTATTTTCACTCACAATATTGGTTTAATATTATCGGAATGCTGAGAGAAGATGGCGTGTACTATTATTGTAATTTAAGCTCTCCGTTCATATACGATGGAGAGGCGGTTAAGTATATTGACTACGATTTAGATATTAAAGTTTTTCCTGATATGACCTTTAATTTATTGGATGAAGATGAATATGAGCGTCATCGACAAGAAATGCGTTACCCCACACCGATTGATAAAATCTTGTGGGCAAATGTGGACAAGTTGATATTCTTAATTAGACAACGAAAAGGTCCTTTTGCACCGGATTTTGTGGATGGTTGGTATGAAAGATACTTAACTTACCGAAGATAAAATGTTTTATTTGCGCCTGTTGATATGATAACAACAGGTTTTTATTTGGCATGAAAAATATATGTATCTTTACATAAGGAATATCTAGAAGGCTTGACGAAGAAATGAATTCAGGACAATCTGGATAGATTATAAGATAACAGAACAAAAAGGGTGACAGGCTAAAATTGAACATAATTAAAAGATATATGCGTTTTGTTAAGCCGTATCGCCTACAGATTTTCTTAACGATACTGATTGGTATTGTGAAATTTGCAATACCATTATTAATCCCGCTGTTAATTAAATATGTAATCGATGATATAGTCGGAAATGATGCGCTTACACAACCTGAAAAAATGACACAACTTTTAACGATTATGGGTATGATGTTGATTATTTTTGTGATTGTAAGACCACCTGTAGAATATTATCGGCAATACTTCGCACAATGGGTAGCGAGCAAAATTTTATATGATATTAGAGATAAGCTTTTTACTCATATTCAAAAATTAAGCTTTAAATTTTATGCGAATAATCGATCGGGTGAAGTGATATCTAGAATCATAAATGATGTAGAGCAAACAAAGAATTTTGTTGTTACAGGACTGATGAATTTGTGGCTGGATATGGCCACAATTATTATAGCCGTTGCAATTATGTTTACGATGAATGTTAAATTAACGCTTGTATCCCTTATTTTAATGCCGTTTTATGCATTAAGTGTAAAATACTTCTTTGGGAATTTACGAAAGTTAACAAGAGATCGATCACAAGCTTTAGCTGAGGTTCAAGGTTATTTACATGAAAGAGTTCAAGGAATGGCCGTTATTAAAAGCTTTGCCACAGAAGATCATGAACAAAAAAATTTCATGAAGCATAACAGTAAATTTTTATCAAAGGCGATTGACCATACGAAGTGGAACGCAAAAGCATTTGCAGTTGTGAATACAATTACTGATATTGCTCCTCTGCTAGTAATTGCCTTTGCTGGATATCAAGTAATACAAGGTCAAATCACTCTAGGTGTGATGATGGCTTTTGTAGCCTATATTGACCGTTTATATAATCCACTTAGAAGGCTAGTCAATTCATCGACAACATTGACACAATCTATCGCTTCAATGGATCGTGTGTTTGAATTAGTTGATGAAAAATATGATATTGATGATAAAGAAAATGCTATCCCTTGTAGAAATGTAGCTGGTCATATTGAGTTTAAAGATGTTCATTTTAAATATAATAACGAAGATGGTGCTGTTCTTCGTCATATTAATTTAGATGTGAAACAAGGGGAAACCATCGCTCTTGTTGGAATGAGTGGTGGAGGAAAATCTTCACTCGTTAGTTTAATTCCCCGCTTTTATGATGTTTCAAGTGGGCGAATTTTACTTGACGGTGAAGATATTCGTTCGTTTCAAGTAAGAAGTTTACGAGATCAAATTGGTATGGTCCTACAAGATAATATACTATTTAGTGAATCAGTAAAAGCAAATATATTACTCGGGAAGCCTGATGCAAGTGATGAAGAGGTCATTAGAGCCGCAAAGGCAGCTAATGCCCATGGATTTATAATGGATTTGCCTGAAGGGTATGAAACGAAAGTGGGAGAACGAGGAGTTAAGCTTTCCGGTGGGCAAAAACAACGAATTGCCATTGCGCGTATATTCTTGAAAAACCCTCCAATTCTTATATTAGATGAGGCGACTTCTGCATTAGACTTAGAGAGCGAGCATCTTATTCAAGAAGCATTAAATGATTTGGCAACGGATCGAACGACGTTTATTGTCGCTCATAGATTATCTACAATCACACATGCCGATCGCATTGTTGTCGTTGAATATGGTGAAATCGTAGAGACAGGCACACATGAGGAATTAATGGAGAAGCAAGGTCATTATTATAAGCTTTTCCAAGTACAACAACTTGAATCGTAATGATATACTCTTACTAAATAAATCACATTCATGTAAAATTCTTTTTAGAGTTTTGACATGTATGTGATTTTTAGTTTCAGTTGGATTGGGTTAGCAGCCGAAAACAGGTAGTTCCTAAGATATTCTAAAAAGTGAATGGAGATAAGTTCTGTCACTCCCTTCTCTATAAAATTTATAAATTGCTATTTTATTATATTAATAATTGGAAAATTCGGAATTATATCACAAAACCTTAATAAACTAGCGAAACTTTTAAGAATTATAATTATATTTAAATATTTCTGAAAAAACAATAGACTTATTCTTACATATTTTATAAAATATTAAAAAACGGAGGGAGAATGTAGAAGAAACTGTTAAAGGGGTGACATAGTGACGCAATCTCCGGTATTAGAGGTAAGAAACCTAGAAACTTCGTTTGTAACTAAAGACGGAGAAGTAACCGCCGTCGATCAGGTAAGTTTTACTATTCATAAAGGAGAGGTAATAGGTATTGTTGGTGAATCAGGTTGTGGTAAAAGCGTAACATCATTGTCTATTATGAAGCTTGTGCCGCAACCACCTGGGAAAATAGTTGGCGGGGAAATACTACTTAACGGTGAGAATATAGTAGGGGCAAATGAAAAGAGAATGAGAGAAATTCGTGGTAATGAAATCGCGATGATTTTCCAAGAGCCGATGACTAGCCTCAATCCGCTTTTTAAAATAGGGGAACAAATGACAGAAGGCATCAAAATACATATGAAAAAGTCAAAAAAAGAAGCAAATGAAATTGCGATTAAAATGCTAAAGCTAGTTGGCTTACCAAGAGCTGAGGCGATAATGAAAGAGTATCCTCATCAGTTATCCGGTGGAATGAGACAGCGGGTAATGATAGCCATGGCGCTGTCTTGTAATCCTGAGGTACTAATAGCTGATGAACCAACAACTGCTTTAGATGTAACCATTCAATCGCAAATACTTGGTCTGATGAAAGAGCTAAATAAAACTTTGCAAACTTCTATTATGATGATTACTCATGACCTTGGCGTAGTGGCTCAAATGTGTGAACGTGTCATTGTAATGTACGCAGGACAAGTGGTAGAAGAAGCAAAGGTAGGAGATTTATTTAAGAACCCAAAGCATCCTTATACACAGGGATTATTAAAGTCGGTTCCAGATATTAGAGGGGAGCATTCGAGATTATATTCCATTCCAGGCAATGTACCGAAACCAGGATCCATTACGAAAGGTTGTCGTTTTGCTGAAAGATGTGAATTTGCTCATGAACGCTGCGTAATAGAAGACCCTGTATTGTATAAGGAAGATGGGCAAGAGCATACCGTAAGATGCTTTCTACATGAGAAGAGGAGGGAAGTCTCATGAGTAAAGCCATATTAGAAGTAGAAAATTTAAAAAAATATTTTCCGATTACTGCTGGCGTCTTCAATCGCAAAGTCGCAGATGTAAAAGCAGTAGACGATATTAGCTTTTTTGTTAATGAAGGAGAAACATTAGGGATTGTTGGTGAATCGGGTTGT
The DNA here is from genome assembly GCF_038003465.1 of Cytobacillus sp. FSL K6-0265. Classification (NCBI taxonomy): domain Bacteria; kingdom Bacillati; phylum Bacillota; class Bacilli; order Caryophanales; family Bacillaceae; genus Cytobacillus; species Cytobacillus sp. FSL K6-0265. The sequence continues at coordinate 1,295,630 of NZ_JBBOPE010000001.1, forward strand.
GGGAAGTCAACAACTGGGCGGATGCTAATGAGATTAATAGAGCCCACCGAAGGAAAGATTTCATTCAACGGCAAAGAAATTACGAAATTATCAGATTATGAAATGAGGAAAATGAGAAAAGACATGCAGATGGTCTTTCAAGATCCATTTGCTTCACTCAATCCACGTCACTCAGTCGAACAAATATTAGAAGAACCGTTAATTGTTCATGGGATTGGAGATAAAGTTACACGGAAGAAGCAAGTAAGAGAGATGCTTGAAGTTGTCGGATTAAGTGGTTATCATGCTAAACGCTATCCTCATCAATTTAGTGGTGGGCAAAGACAACGGATTGGAATTGCACGCGCATTAATGACTAAACCAAAATTAATTATTGCGGATGAACCTGTGTCTGCTCTGGATGTATCCATACAGGCACAAGTATTAAATTTATTAGAAGACTTACAGAAAGAATTCGGTCTAACCTATATATTTATTGCTCATGACCTAGGGGTGATAAAACATATTAGTGACCGTGTAGGGGTTATGTATTTAGGAAGAATGGTTGAATTAACAACCGCTAAACAATTGTATGATAAGCCACTTCATCCATATACAGAAGCACTTCTAAGTTCCGTTCCGGTACCTGATCCAGAAATAGCTGTTGCTCAGGAAGTGCTATCTGGAGATATCCCTAACCCTGCTGATCCACCAAACGGTTGTGCATTCCATACGAGATGTTCAAAATGTATGGAGATTTGTAAGCAAGAACGACCACTTTTGCAGGAAATAGAAGATGGACATATGGTGGCTTGCCATTTATATGAAAAAGAGCTTGCAAATTAGAAGGGAGAGAATGAGGAATGAAGAAAAAGAAAAGTTTTTGGCTACTTATTGTTTTAATGGTTAGCACGCTTATCTTTGCTGGATGTAATAGTTCTACATCAGGTGATAATGGAGATGAAGGCGGAGAAGCAGATGAAGGAAGCACTGGAGGAACGCTTGTCTTTGGTCGAGGAGGAGATTCAACTTCGCTTGACCCAGCAATTACAACTGAAGGAGAAGCTTTTAAAGTAACGAAAAATATTTTTGAAACCCTTGTTGAATTTGGTGAGCAAGATACGGAGCTTCATCCTGGTCTGGCAACAGAGTGGGAAACGAGTGAGGATGGATTAACTCAAACACTTAAACTTCGTGAAGGAGTTAAGTTCCATGATGGGACAGATTTTAATGCAGAAGCTGTCGTTTTCAACTTCGAACGGTGGATGGCAGGAAATAAAGAACAGTTTTATTATTACAATTCTCAATTTGGAGATAAGGTTGATAGTGTAACAGCAGTTGATGATTATACGGTTGAAGTTAAGTTAAATACTGCAATTGCTCCTTTCTACAAAAACTTAGCGATGTCTCCATTTGGTATTGCAAGTCCAACAGCTATTGAAGAACATGGCGATAAATTCCTTGAAAACCCTGTTGGAACAGGTCCGTTTGTATTCCAAGAATGGAAAAGGAATGACAGAATTACAATCGTTAAGAATGAAGATTATTGGAATAAAGACCTACCTAAATTAGACTCAGTTATTTTTAGATCTATTCCTGAAAACTCGGCAAGACTGAACGCTTTATCTTCTGGAGAAGTTGACTTAATTGATGGTGTGAATTTCAGTGATGTCCAACAAATTGAAGATAATCCAGACTTACAAGTATTTGAGAGACCGACAATGAATGTTGCTTATGTTGGATTAACGAATACGAGGGGTCCATTACAGGAAAAGCTAGTCCGTCAAGCTCTTAACCATGCGGTGAATAAAGAAGAAATCATCAATGCATTCTATGCTGGAGCAGCGGACCCAGCTGTAAACCCAATGCCACCGGTAATCTCTGGTTATAATGATGAAATTGAAGATTATCCATATGATCCAGAAAAAGCAAAAGAATTACTGAAGGAAGCTGGATATGAAGACGGATTTGAGATGGAATTATGGGCAATGCCAGTTCCAAGACCGTATATGCCAGATGGTCAAAAAATAGCTGAAGCACTACAAGCTGATTTTGCTGAAATTGGTGTTAAAGCTAAGATTGTTTCATATGAATGGGGAACATATTTAGAAAAAGCAAATAAAGGAGAAGCTGATTCATTCTTACTTGGATGGACAGGTGATAATGGTGATGCAGATAACTTCTTATACGTATTACTAGATGAAGATGCCATCGGATCAAATAACTACACTTACTATAAAAACAGTGAAGTACATGATTTATTATTAGAGGCGCAAGCAACTACTGATCAAGCGAAACGAGATGAGTTATACAAAGAAGCACAAGTAATTATAAAAGAAGATGCACCATGGATTCCGCTCGTTCATTCACGTCCTATTTTAGCTGGAAAATCTAATATTAAGAATTTCCTACCGCATCCAACAGGTTCTGATTTGCTTTCACATGTGGAAATCAGTCAATAAATAATAGAGGGATAGAAAAGGGAGTGACACACTCCCTTTTCTATTCATCTGATAATAATGTAGTAGTAGAGGTGAGAAGATGTTAACTTACACAGTTAGACGGTTAATTGCATTAATACCTGTTTTATTAGGTTTATCGCTGATTGTTTTTCTAATGATTCGTGCTATCCCGGGTGACCCAGCTCAAATCATATTAGGACAACTAGCTACAGAAGAGGCGATAGAGGCATTAACGATACAACTTGGGTTAGATCAACCGTGGTATATTCAGTATTTTACATATTTAGGGGATTTATTGACTGGTGATTTGGGAGAATCAATCAAAACCAATACAGCGATAAATCAAGAAATTTGGCCATACTTAGCAGCAACTTTAGAGTTATCCTTTTGTGCAATGGTAATTGCCATTTTTATAGGGGTAAATGCTGGTATCATAAGTGCATGGTTTCAACATTCTTGGTTTGATTACATAGCGATGATTTTAGCACTGATTGGTGTTTCAATTCCTATTTTTTGGTTAGGTTTGATGGAACAGTGGTTCTTTTCTATTCAGCTTGATTGGTTACCGACATCTGGCAGGGAAGAGGTTAGAGACCCTGTTACATCTATAACAAATATATATTTAATAGATACATTGATTCAAGGTAGGTTTGATCAATTTGTTGATGTGTTACGACATTTAATTTTGCCAGCTTTTGCATTAGCTACAATTCCGATGGCCATCATTGCTAGAATAACAAGATCTTCCATGCTAGAGGTGATGAAATCTGACTACATTAGAACGGCAAGAGCGAAAGGAATAAGAATGTTTTGGGTTGTGTACAAGCATTCATTAAAAAACGCAGTGATTCCTGTTCTTACAGTGATAGGGTTACAAACAGGCTTATTGTTAGGTGGTGCGATCCTTACCGAAACGATATTTAGTTGGCCGGGTATGGGCAGATATATTTACGATGCGATTAGTGCAAGAGATTATCCTGTCATTCAATCTGGAATATTAGTGATTGCATTTATATTTGTCATGATTAATTTATTCATAGACTTATTGTACGCTGCAATCGATCCGCGAATTAATTATCGTTAAGGGAGGAATAGACGTGGAAGTATCAGTAAATAATAAACCACCTATTCAGCCAAAAAATAATGAAGATAAAGTACAATCGCCTTGGGTGGAGGCGTTACAAAGCTTCATGAAAAACAAAATTGCCTTAGTCGGTACAGGAATAGTTGTTTTTTTTATTCTTTTAGCTATTTTTGCACCATTCATTGCACCACAGGGTATTAATGAGCAAAATATGACAAATAGACTTCAAGAACCATCAGCAGAACATTGGTTTGGTACCGATGATTTTGGACGAGATATTTTTTCGAGAGTGATTTATGGGGCGAGAATATCATTGTGGGTTGGTTTTTTAGCGGTCATGGGTTCAGCTGTTGTAGGTTCTTTATTAGGGATTATAGCGGGGTATTACGGGAGATGGGTTGATACAATTATCTCAAGGATTTTTGATATCATGCTTGCTTTTCCTAGTATTCTTTTGGCGATTGCTATTGTGGCGGTTTTAGGACCATCATTGCAGAATGCATTAATTGCGATAGCAGTTATTAATATTCCTAACTTTGGGAGGTTAATTCGTTCTAAAGTTTTAAGTGTTAAACAAGAGGAGTATATTGTAGCCGCAAAAGCAGTAGGGATGAAAAATAGCCGAATTCTATTTAGACATGTGCTTCCAAATAGTATGGCTCCTATTATCGTTCAAGGAACTTTGGCAATTGGTACGGCTATTATTGAAGCAGCTGCTCTAGGGTTCTTAGGTTTAGGAGCAGAGGCGCCGAATCCTGAATGGGGTAAAATGCTTTCAGACGCAAGGGTATTACTTATCCAAGCACCGTGGACAATGATATTCCCTGGAATTGCTATCATGTTAACAGTTCTTGGCTTTAATTTAATGGGGGATGGATTAAGAGATGCCCTAGACCCGAGGATGAAGAATTAGAATGATTTTGAAGAAAAGGCTATCGGAGCTTTTATATCCGATAGCCTTTTATCTTTTATTGTTCGTCAACGGCTTCATCTAATGTTAAAGAAGAGTCTTCTTTATGGAACCTTTGAAAGCTACTAATAAGACAATTCAATCGCTCCACTTGCTCATTATAATCCATCATTGCAGAGACAATATGCATAGTATGAGCTAATTCTACTTGCCTATCATCTGAAATGAGATGCTGTTGCTCTAAAAAGAGCGTGAAAAGTTCCTTTCTGCTTAAAGTAATATCGCCTTCTTCAAAAACGACTTCAGGTCGAACTTTCCCAATAAATTTTAATACGGCATGTTCATGATAATGAGTAATAATATCTAACTGTTGCTGGATAAGATGTTGAAAATCTTCGGGCATTTCTGCTAGATCATTTTCAAAGCGATGCATCTTTTTTAATGTTTCTAAAGCCTTTTTATTTGCGGCATTCATTTGCCGGTAAATGACTAATTTTCTCGGTTTGGACTGGTTCTTCTTTTTAAAGTAATTACGTTCTTCTTTATATAAAGAAAAAAGTGTATCAATCTTGGTTAATCCTTCTTGCATGGTACGGATATCATTCTTCAATAAATGATGTTCGGAGGCATGCCTTATATTTAAACGAATCCACTTTGTAATTTCTTCGGTTAAATTAGAAATCTTCACATATAACTTCTTCTCATATTTCGGTGGAATAAACACCAGGTTAACAATAAATGCAGAAAATATCCCAAGGATAACTGTCGAGAATCTGAGAATGGCAAACTCGGTAAAGGTATCTCCTGGTGTGACCATAATCGCTACCATTGTAACAAGTGATAAACCGATCGTGTTATCAAGTTTTAATTTTAAGTTAATCGTAATAACCACTATTGCTGCTAAACCAATAATAAGAATATCATGACCGAATAATAGGACAAATAATACCGCGATCACTGCTCCGATTATATTCCCTTGAATTTGTTCAAGTACAGATAAATAAGAACGATAAATCGTTGGTTGCAGTGCGAAAATAGCTGCAATCCCTGCAAAAACAGGAGAAGGGAGTTGAAAAAGTTCTGCTAAAAATAAAGATAGTATGATTGCGATCCCCGTTTTCAGAATGCGGGCGCCAAGCTTCATATTTAAATAATCCTTTCTGCTCAATCATTAGTATGGCTGTCATGATAAACACCCATTCTTACTTTATACGTTTTTTTTCTTTATTAAACAATTATGTACTATACATGGATATTAGTATAAGTTCAATAGACAAATATGAAAAGTCACTAAAATTAATAAAAAATTAAAGTGGTAACATTTAAACGAAGAAATAGAAACACATCAAAAAAGAAGAAGAGGGAGAAATTTGTTGGATGAGCCGAGAATCGCATCAAAAAATCCAGCTAGAGAGAATAATTTAATAGAATCAGGCGCAATATTGGCTAACTTTAAATAGGATTTTATGCAAATATTGTAGCAGGTCGAACCCATTTACACCCGTAGTGAATGAGTCACATAATATCCATAAAGAAACACGAGAAATTCTTCATTAGAATTCCTCGTGTATAAAGTCTATGACAGCAGAATAGATGTATGTTATATCACTCAGTTGAAACAGAAGGGTCTGCTTGCTCTTTAACTGGAACAACTTGCATAAAGTGACTACCTAAATCTGATAAAAGAGCTTTCAAATCATTCGCTTCATCTTCTTGGTTTTGGCCCATCAATAGATTGATATATTTTTCTAATAGTTCTTTTACATCTTCTAACCCATTTTGGTCAAGTTCGGTTACGTTTACTTTTGCACCTTTGGCTATTCTTCTTTCAATGGCCGCTTTTGTTAATCCCATTTCAGGTTGATGTCTTAAGTAGACGACGCCACCTGTCATCCCTGCACAAATCCATGGACCCGGATCACCTAATACAAGGCCGCGACCGTTCGTCATATATTCAAATGCAAATCCTTTAATATTCGCATTTGTACCGATTTTTCCAAATTCCTTCTCTGGAATTGGAGTTGTTAGTTGCCCACCAATAATCATGTCAGCTCCAGATAAACGGATACCAGCTCTTGCATCAGCATTTCCTTGTGCAACGAGAAGTCCGACTTGGGCACCGTAGCCAAAACCTTTTCCAACAGACCCATTATAATACTGCCCATTCTTACCTTTCGATTTGAAAATTAAGATTTGCCCACCGAAGGAAGTTTTACCAATCCCATCTTGCGCACCGCCTGCTACTTCGATGTTTATGCCGAAACTGTTATATGCCCCTAATCCGTTACCAGGGATAGATCCACCATTATATTTGAGATCAACTGGAGGAAGGGTTTTATATGATCCATCTAAGCGTCCTCTTACACGATGACAAGATACACGACTACCAAGTACCCTTTGCTCTGAAGTAACATTAGAGAAGGTACGTGATTGGTGCAATTCTTCTACACTTTTGTCTAGATATTCAGCTCCAACAGCCACTTGTAATTGTGCCTCACTAACTTCTTTAGGTTGCTCATTATTGCTGAGCTGTGAAATTTCTAATGTACGAAGTAAATAATCTAAGTTCAATTGTTCTTTTCCTTTTACTTGTTCAAGTAAATCTGTACGTCCAATAGCGTCTTGTAGATTGCGAATACCGATGCTGCCAGCAAGTGCTTGTAGTTCTTTACCGAAAGCAGAATATAAGTTGACTAATCCTTGGACAGCAGATTCAAATTGACGAGGAACGAATCTTCTTAACCCATGTTCTTTTGCTTCTGCCTCTGAATCAATTTGCGTAGCAATTCCTACATGACAAGTATCTAGATGACAACCACGGCAAGTTGTGCAACCGATGGCTAACATAGATAATGTACCAAAACCAACTCTATTTGCACCAAGTAACATAACTTTTAAAACATCACTAACACTTTTTAAGCCACCATCTGCCCATAGCTCAACATAATCTCTTAATCCAGCTTCTAGTAAGGCGTTATGTGCCGCTTTAACACCAATTTCAACTGGTAATCCAACATGTTGGAGTGCGTGGATTCTAGCTGCACCTGTACCACCATCAAATCCACTTAATGTGATAATATCCGCACCAGCTTTAGCGATACCTACTGCAATTGTACCAATATTAGGCACAACAGGAACTTTAACTGACACTTTCGCTTTATCATTCGCTGTTTTTAATTCATGAATCATTTGTGCTAAATCTTCAATAGAATAAATGTCATGATTATTTGACGGTGAAATTAAATCAGATCCAATTGTTGCATTTCTCGCTTCAGCTATTTTCGCTGTTACTTTAGAGCCTGGTAGATGTCCACCTTCACCAGGTTTGGCTCCTTGGCCGATTTTAATCTCAAGGAGGTTAGAAGAGTTAAGAAGCTCAGCGTTTACACCAAATCGTCCTGAGGCAACTTGCTGGCCTCTAGTGCGAGGATATTTCCCGAGCATATCTTTTATTTCTCCGCCTTCACCATTTAAACTAATCATATTTAGTCTTTCTGCACCTTCTGCATAAGCTCTAAAAGCAATTTCATTCTGCGAACCGAAGGACATAGAAGAAATAACGAATGGTAAGCTATGATCTCCAACAGAAATATTCACATCTTCTGGTGAAATTTTGGTTTCTGATTGTTTAAAATCAGTTAGGTGACGAATGGTTGTTGGGTTCTGATCTTCTTGTTCACTTATCTTTTCACGGTAAGCACCATATTCACCAGTAGACGCAACTTCACCAATTGCTTTCCAAATCCTTGGGAATAGATGGAAGGTTTTCCCGATTCTATTTTTCTCATTAATAAAGTCTTCCGCTCTTAAAAAAGCATCTTCTTGCATATGAACAAAATTGTATTTAAGCTCACCTGAACCAAAGAAATTGATGATGTTTAAATATTCAGCGATTTCTTCATTTATGCCAATGGTTGAGAATAGGCGACCATATCCTCTTAGTTCATGAATTCCGATTGTAGAGATTACTTTTTCCAATCCTTTTGTTAAAGCAGAATATAGGTTAATAAGAGGAGTTATTTCCTCGTTGGCTACAGTTATAAACATATAATATGGGCTAATCAAATCTGCACCTAAACCGTAAGCCGTTATAATATCATGTAATGACCTGATAGAAGCGGAACGTAAAAGTAAAGAACAATCTCTTCTTAGTGTTTCTTTTACTAATGCTTGATCAATGGCAGAAACGACTAAGTGTGGATCCATCCAATAGGAATCTTCTTGATGGGCACTGGCATCATTCAAGACAATAAGGGTTTTACCAGCTTTAACTGATTCAATCGCTTCTTTTGATAAGCGTGAAATCGCCTCTTTGATTGTTTCATCTTTGGAAAAAGTGATAGAAAGATAGGCAATTTTCTTTTGTGCTTGATAATATTCAGTTACTTGATCATAGCTAGGCTGATTGATTTCCTTTACACACTCGTATCCTAATTTTCCTTCTATTAATAATGGTGTTTGTAATTCAAGTACATCTACGGATTCTTCATTATTAAAGAGTGATGGTCTTTTACCGATAATGGTTCTAGTTGAGAAATGTTCTGTTTCTCTATCTCTATCAATAGCAGGGTTAGTAACAACTGCGACACTTTCTTTAATAAAATCAGCGATATTTGTTCTCTCACCATTTAAGGCTGCTAATGGAGCATCATGGCCAAGTGAACGGATAGGTTCCGCACCTTTTTCTGCCATTTGTTCTACTAAGTTTACATGGTCTCTTTCCCATCCGAATGCTTTATATTGACCATTATGAATCTTTGTAGGGAAAGCTATTGTAGTTACTTTATTCAAAATTGGCGCATTTAAACGATTTTTATAATCTTTAACATTTACACGAGAAGAGAAACGATTGAATGTTTCTTCTTGATAATTTTCATGTTCATATTTTTCTAGTTTATTCCCGTTCCATTTGAAACCAACTTTTTCACCAGGAGATAAAGGCTTTGGTTCACTTACATATTCACTCGATGAGATAATCCCTGGTTCAGATGAGAATAAATAAGAGCTTTCAGTCTCTAACATCCAAAGGGGTCTTAATCCAAGGGAGTCGACACTATATACTGCTTCATTTCCGAATCTTGAAATAATTCCGGCAGGACCTTGAGCGAAATGTCCCCAAGCTTCCCTAATATAAGTATATAAATCTTGTAAATGTGGAGGATATGACTTGATTTCATTAATGATTGGAGGGAAGAGTACGTCCATCGCTTCAAATAATGAATAGCCATCTCTACAAATGAGTGTTTCAATTGTTCTGCTTAAATCTTGGGAATCACTACCCCCTCTAACGAGTGGAACATTAATCATTCTAGCTTCGTCACGCAATTTTGCAATCGTATTAATTTCGCCATTGTGCCCTAAGACGGCAAATGGTTGCACACGAAAAAAGCTTGAAAGGGTATTAGTTGAATAACGATTATGGCCAAGTGTCATAGTAGAAGCTACTAATGGATTGGCTAAGTCATGATAATATTTAGGTAAAATATCGCCAGCTCCCATTACTTTATACACAGCATGGAACTGACTAAGGGAAGCTACGTGAATAAATTCATTTTTTTCTGCTTCTACAATGACTTCTAATATCGTTTGATTAAGATCTGCTTCATTTTTATCAACCGTACAGGCAATTTGCCAAAATACCGGGTTCTCTTGAATCGCAATCGGTCCAAGAGCAGAAGAATCTGTCACTTCATCTGATTCGAAAATTAAAGAAAATCCATTGTCATCAAGAAGTTGGCGTACTTCTGTTTTGAAGGTTTCACTTTGTTCATTACGAGTGAAAAAGAGATGACCGACGACGAAATTGGGTGTGTCAACAACTGTTGGATCGATTTGAGCTTTTTTAAGCTTTTCTTTCCAGAGTGTACGGGGGATATCGATATGAATCCCAACGCCATCTCCTTCTCCATTAATAAAACCTGCACGATGGTTCATCGTTACTAATGCATCTATACAACTGAAAATATTTTCACGTGTTGGAATCTTTTCTTTCTCTAATGAAGAAACAATACCACATGCATCGTGTTCTTGATTATTAAAATTTTTGAATTGGGAAGGGGTCCATTGTTGAGTCATAGTATTCGGCTTTTTGAGGCAATGCCTTAAGCCGTTCACCTCCTAGTTTAGTAATGTTTTTGAGGTTGCTAGATTGCTAAGATTTCTAGCGAAGTTAATTGAAATGATATTTAATTAGGTAACGCATTAAAGTGTTTCGGTAACGAAGGAATTATACAGAATATTTACATTATCATATCACATGAATTTTCAGAAATCAATTATTTATACATTTTTATGGATACGAAAAATGTTGAGAATGTATAAAAATGTATAGAAGAATCTATATTTGTAAACGTTTTCATAGTATGTATCAAAAGAAAAAGAGAGCTGGTCGGCTCTCTTTTTCTGTATAAAAAATGAATAATTACTGGTTTGCTAACTCTTCGAAAGAATCATGGACTGCTTGAATGGTAGCGTCAATATCTTCCTCTGTATGAGCAATTGTAAGGAACCATGCTTCATATTTGGAAGGTGCAAGGTTGATGCCTTTATTTAGCATTAATTTGAAGAACTTAGCAAACATCTCACCGTCTGTATTTTCAGCTTGTTCATAGTTCATTACCTTTTCATCAGTAAAATATACGGTTAATGCTCCTTTTAATCGATTGATTGAAATGGAGATATTGAACTGTTTGGCCGCATTCATGATGCCTTCTTCAAGCTTTGCGCCTAATCTATCTAAGTATTCATAAACTCCAGGTTGTTTTAAAATTTCTAAGCATGCAATCCCGGCTAAGATGGATGCAGGGTTTCCAGCCATTGTTCCTGCTTGGTATGCAGGACCTAGTGGAGCAACACTCTCCATAATCTCTTTTTTTCCACCGTAGGCACCAATGGGTAGACCGCCGCCAATAATTTTTCCTAATGCTGTGAGGTCTGGTTGCACACCTAATAAATCCTGTGCACCTCCAAAGTGAAAACGAAAAGCGGTAATCACTTCATCATATATAACGAGTGAACCATGTGCATGACTTATCTCGTTTACCTTTTCCAAAAACCCTGGTAAAGGCTCGACAATACCGAAATTACCTACAATCGGCTCTACTAAAACACCGGCAATCTCATGTCCCCATTTGTCCATTGCTTGTCTAAATGGATCAATGTCATTAAAAGGAACGGTGATTACTTCTTTTGCAATCGATTCAGGTACTCCGGCAGAATCAGGTGTACCAAGAGTTGATGGCCCAGAACCAGCCGCAACTAATACTAAATCTGAATGTCCGTGATAACAACCGGCAAATTTAATTATTTTATCTTTTCCTGTATAAGCTCTTGCAACTCTTATGGTTGTCATTACAGCTTCGGTGCCGGAATTCACAAACCTTACTTTTTCTAAATTAGGCATCGCCTCTTTCAGAAGTTTAGCGAAGTCTACTTCATACGGAGTCGGTGTGCCAAATAGTACACCTCTTTCAGCAGCTTCTTTAATGGCATTCGTTATATGGGGGTGAGCGTGTCCTGTAATAATGGGACCGTACGCTGCTAAATAATCAATATATTGATTACCATCCACATCAAAAAAGTAAGCGCCTTGGCCTCTCTCCATTGCGACAGGTGATCCTCCACCAACAGCTTTATAAGATCGGGATGGGCTGTTTACGCCTCCTACAATATGTTCAACAGCTTCTTTATGTAGTCGTTCGGAATTGATAAAATGCATCAATATTCCTCCTTAAGTAATATAATTTCCATATATATTTTAACATGTAAGTTATCGATCTGTTAAAAGCAAAATATTTTCATATCTATCGTTAGTAAGACAACTTGTCATACTCTCAAAAGGTTGAACGTATAATGGTAATACCGTCACGAGAGAGGTGAGGTTAGTCGTGCTATTTTTTTTCGTTATTTTTACTGTTACATTATGTATTTTTATGAGTATGCAAAGCCTTTTAACACCTAAAAGAACGAAGGGAAGATGGGTGTCATTAGATAACTTTTTTTATTTAATCTGTCTTTATGCTACGATTTTAATTGCTTTTGGGTTAATATATATTATTCTCGATTTAAATGGGCATGTTGTGTTAATAGATGAAACAAGCTATGGGGGGATCAATTTTTTAGATCGTCTTGCATCGGGTTTTTATTTTAGTGCTGTTACTCTTTTTTCATTAGGTTATGGAGATGTTATACCAGTTGGCTTAGGCCGTATGGTAGCGATGGTTGAAGCGCTGATAGGCTATGTTATTCCAACTGCTTTTGTTGCAAGAGTTGTTTTTAATATTGATAATAAGAATGATCAATGAGAAGAAGGGTGTTTACTTGTATTTCACTCTTATTTTTTATAGTCTAAAAAAAACATGTTCAAGGAGTGAGTTATATATGAGTATAGAACTTGGAGAAAAAGCGCCCACATTTACATTAGAAGGAAGTAATGGAGAGGTTGTTAATCTAGAAGATTTTCGAGGGAAGAATGTCATCTTATATTTTTATCCTAAAGATATGACACCTGGTTGTACAACTGAGGCATGTGATTTCCGTGATAAGCATAATGATTTTTCTGACGTGAATACGGTGATTATTGGTGTTAGTCCTGATCCAATTAAACGTCATGAGAAATTTATTGAGAAACATGAATTACCATTCCTTTTGCTTGCAGATGAAAACCATGAAGTTGCAGAAAGTTACGGGGTTTGGAAGTTGAAAAAGAATTTTGGTAAAGAATATATGGGTATAGAACGCTCTACGTTTGTGATTGACGAGGAAGGTAAATTAATAAAAGAGTGGCGAAAGGTGAAAGTAAAAGGACATGTAGAAGATGCATTGCTTTTCTTGCAAAATAGAAAAGGTTAGACTTTTGAATACCATGATAATAACTTGCCCATTTTAATGAATTTAAGGCTTTTGTCCACGCAAGAGAAGCCAGTTTGAATATGATTAAACTAGGGCATACCTCCTCAAATATATTTTCCGGACTTTTAAATGAGTCCGGAATTTTTTTATAACTGACGGGCTAAATTTGTCTATTGTAGGAAGTAAAAAAACAGAAGTATTTACAACGTTCATTTTTATAAAACAAGATGGAATATTAAATGAGTTTAGTCTATATGATAAAATAAGAAAAACATACTTCTTGAAACGCGGTTATTGACAACTTTCAATAATTATTAGTAAACTATTTATAAAGATTATAATATAAGAATGAATAGAAGTGAGGTGCATGACGGTGGCGCAAACACATCTTAAAGAAGCATTAGATACGTTAAAAGATACAGGGGTTCGCATTACTCCACAGCGTCATGCGATACTTGAATATTTAATAAACTCAATGACGCACCCAACAGCTGATGACATATACAAAGCATTAGAGGGAACGTTCCCAAATATGAGTGTGGCTACAGTTTACAATAATTTAAGAGTATTTCGTGAGGTTGGGTTAGTAAAAGAACTAACCTATGGAGATTCATCCAGCAGATTTGACTTTGTAACAACACAACATTATCACGTTATCTGTGAAGGTTGTGGTAAAATTGTTGATTTTCATTATCCTGGTTTGGATGAAGTTGAACAATTAGCGGCACATGTGACGGGCTTTAAAGTAAGTCACCATAGAATGGAAGTTTATGGGGAATGTCCAGAGTGTTCAAAGAAAAAAGAAATGCATTAAAATGTATAAAGCTGTCAGCGTACTGCTGCCAGCTTTTTCTCTGTATTTTTTTATGCTTTGTTTTCTATAGGAATCATCATACATATAGTTAGAGGTTAAATAATCATTTATTGTCTGTTTTAGATTTACAACCTTTTGCGTGAAAATAATCTACTGCTTTAATGAGGTATCTTTTCGATTATATTTTTCGTCAAATTCTTTTCCTTCTAATGTGCGATCGAGCGTTAGTGGTTCGCGACAATGCATACACATATCAACCCGGCCTAATATTTTGGTTGGCTTGTTACAATTTGGGCAAACAACTTGGATCGCTTTAGTGGAAAGAATACCAATCCACAAGTAAATTACCGTACTAGCAATAATGAATAATACACCCAAAAGCATACATATAGACATAATTAATGGTGAAGTTCTGAAGAAAATACCTATGTACATGACAATAAACCCAACAAATATTAAGCTTAGAGCAAAGGTTCTTATTTTATTTATTTTACTCGAATATTTTTTTGCCATCTTGATCCCTCCTAAACACTAACTATATCATACCATTGTATGAAAAAATAAAAAAATTGTCACTATTTGCTGGTGTTTATCAAAGGGAATTTAGATAAATTGTCGAACTAATATTTAAAACGAAAAAATTATGGGGGCGTTATGATGGAAGATATACTCCGTCCTATTTATCAAGAAAGAGCTAGTCAACCAAATACATTAGGTGTGTTAATTGTAGAGGGAAATGAAAAGACAATTTCAAATAGAGATACGTTTGATGCAATACTCTTAATTATCGTAGAAAATGCGGATACGCCTATTTTTGTGAAACATTACACATTTGAAGATAAAAAAGCCTCAATGCAAATAATAACGAAGCAACAATTGGATCAATGGATACTAATGGGTAGTAATAGAAAGATTTTTGATTGGCTATATAGTGGGAAGGTTTTATTTGATCGCAACGAATATATAGGAAACTTACGTGATAAATTAAACGAATTCCCTTTCAAGGATAGAAAGCTCAAAATGGGACTAGAGTTTGCTAAGTTGATAAGAAGGTATACAGATGGAAAAACTCTGTTTGAAAATCAAAATTATTTTGATGCTTATAATAATGTTGTTCATTCTTTGCATCATTTAGCGAGACTCTCTATTATTGAAAATGGTTTCCATCCAGAAGTAACACTGTGGAATCAAATTCGCCATATGGAACCAGAAATAATGAAACTGTATGAAGAGTTAGTACAAAGTCATGAACCGCTTGAGAAAAGGTTAGAGTTATTGTTTTTAGCTTCGGAATTTTTAATCCATTCACGAACAAAAGCTGGTGTCAGCCATTTACTTGAAGTTTTAGCGGAACAATCAGTTTGGACAATTCAAGAGATCATCCAGCATAAAGAACTGAGACACTACTCAGTGGATTTGATGATTCTATTAGAATATTTAATTGATAAAGGGTTTATTAAAGTAATAAGTGAAGAAACAAAAGGAAAAGGAATTAAACACCGATATTACAGTTTGTGAAGAAAATTATATTAAAAAAACAAAAAGTGGTTGACCAAGGAAAAAATTGATGATATATTAATAACCGTCGCTAATAACTGTTTGAATAGCAGCTAACGCGGCGGAGTGATTTTTTAAAAAAAGTGTTGACTATACAACGGATGGTGTGTTAATATTTTAAAGTCGCTCCTTAAGCGAATGAGATTGTTCTTTGAAAACTGAACGAACATAAACGTCAAGCGTAATTCTAAAAAAAGCTGATTTATCAGCAACAAAGCACCATAGGTGCAAACGAGCTAATCAAACACTTTATTGGAGAGTTTGATCCTGGCTCAGGACGAACGCTGGCGGCGTGCCTAATACATGCAAGTCGAGCGAATCGGAGGGAGCTTGCTCCCAATGATTAGCGGCGGACGGGTGAGTAACACGTGGGCAACCTGCCTGTAAGACTGGGATAACTCCGGGAAACCGGGGCTAATACCGGATAATATCTATTTATACATATAATTAGATTGAAAGATGGTTCTGCTATCACTTACAGATGGGCCCGCGGCGCATTAGCTAGTTGGTGAGGTAACGGCTCACCAAGGCGACGATGCGTAGCCGACCTGAGAGGGTGATCGGCCACACTGGGACTGAGACACGGCCCAGACTCCTACGGGAGGCAGCAGTAGGGAATCTTCCGCAATGGACGAAAGTCTGACGGAGCAACGCCGCGTGAGTGATGAAGGTTTTCGGATCGTAAAACTCTGTTGTTAGGGAAGAACAAGTATCGGAGTAACTGCCGGTACCTTGACGGTACCTAACCAGAAAGCCACGGCTAACTACGTGCCAGCAGCCGCGGTAATACGTAGGTGGCAAGCGTTGTCCGGAATTATTGGGCGTAAAGCGCGCGCAGGCGGTTCCTTAAGTCTGATGTGAAAGCCCACGGCTCAACCGTGGAGGGTCATTGGAAACTGGGGAACTTGAGTGCAGAAGAGGAAAGTGGAATTCCAAGTGTAGCGGTGAAATGCGTAGAGATTTGGAGGAACACCAGTGGCGAAGGCGACTTTCTGGTCTGTAACTGACGCTGAGGCGCGAAAGCGTGGGGAGCAAACAGGATTAGATACCCTGGTAGTCCACGCCGTAAACGATGAGTGCTAAGTGTTAGAGGGTTTCCGCCCTTTAGTGCTGCAGCAAACGCATTAAGCACTCCGCCTGGGGAGTACGACCGCAAGGTTGAAACTCAAAGGAATTGACGGGGGCCCGCACAAGCGGTGGAGCATGTGGTTTAATTCGAAGCAACGCGAAGAACCTTACCAGGTCTTGACATCCTCTGACAATCCTAGAGATAGGACTTTCCCCTTCGGGGGACAGAGTGACAGGTGGTGCATGGTTGTCGTCAGCTCGTGTCGTGAGATGTTGGGTTAAGTCCCGCAACGAGCGCAACCCTTGATCTTAGTTGCCAGCATTTAGTTGGGCACTCTAAGGTGACTGCCGGTGACAAACCGGAGGAAGGTGGGGATGACGTCAAATCATCATGCCCCTTATGACCTGGGCTACACACGTGCTACAATGGATGGTACAAAGGGCTGCAAGACCGCGAGGTTTAGCCAATCCCATAAAACCATTCTCAGTTCGGATTGTAGGCTGCAACTCGCCTACATGAAGCCGGAATCGCTAGTAATCGCGGATCAGCATGCCGCGGTGAATACGTTCCCGGGCCTTGTACACACCGCCCGTCACACCACGAGAGTTTGTAACACCCGAAGTCGGTGGGGTAACCTTTTGGAGCCAGCCGCCTAAGGTGGGACAGATGATTGGGGTGAAGTCGTAACAAGGTAGCCGTATCGGAAGGTGCGGCTGGATCACCTCCTTTCTAAGGAATATACGGAATTAACTTGATGTTAGATTGTTCGTTCAGTTTTGAGAGTATAATCTCTCAATTCAATCGTTCTTTGAAAACTAGATAATGTAATGAAGAAGATTACCGAGTAATCGCCACCTTAGTTATTTTCTCTCTATATAATTATAGATAGAGTAAAGATACTAAACTTTTTTTAATGAACACAACCGTGAGGGTTGTGAGAAGCAAGCAGTTCAAGGAAGCGAGTGAGGAAACACCGGAGTGTGCGTCTTGTGCACATGAGGATGTTGACGAGTGAGCTGACACCGAAATGCGTAGCTTATCGCAAGCCGAACATAGGTTAAGTTAATAAGGGCGCACGGTGAATGCCTTGGCACTAGGAGCCGATGAAGGACGGGACTAACACCGATATGCTTCGGGGAGCTGTAAGTAAGCTTTGATCCGGAGATTTCCGAATGGGGAAACCCCCTATCCGTTATGGGATAGGATCCATACCTGAATACATAGGGTATGGAAGGCAGACCCGGGGAACTGAAACATCTAAGTACCCGGAGGAAGAGAAAGCAAACGCGATTCCCTGAGTAGCGGCGAGCGAAACGGGATTAGCCCAAACCAAGAGGCTTGCCTCTTGGGGTTGTAGGACATTCTATACGGAGTTACAAAGGAACGAGATAGACGAAGAGGTCTGGAAAGGCCCGCCATAGGAGGTAAAAGCCCTGTAGTCGAAACTTCGTTCCCTCCAGAGTGGATCCTGAGTACGGCGGGACACGAGAAATCCCGTCGGAAGCAGGGAGGACCATCTCCCAAGGCTAAATACTCCCTAGTGACCGATAGTGAACCAGTACCGTGAGGGAAAGGTGAAAAGCACCCCGGAAGGGGAGTGAAAGAGATCCTGAAACCGTGTGCCTACAAGTAGTTAGAGCCCGTTAATGGGTGATAGCGTGCCTTTTGTAGAATGAACCGGCGAGTTACGATTACATGCGAGGTTAAGTTGGACAGACGGAGCCGTAGCGAAAGCGAGTCTGAATAGGGCGAATATAGTATGTGGTCGTAGACCCGAAACCAGGTGATCTACCCATGTCCAGGGTGAAGTCCAGGTAACACTGGATGGAGGCCCGAACCCACGTACGTTGAAAAGTGCGGGGATGAGGTGTGGGTAGCGGAGAAATTCCAATCGAACTTGGAGATAGCTGGTTCTCTCCGAAATAGCTTTAGGGCTAGCCTCATGCGTAAGAATCTTGGAGGTAGAGCACTGTTTGGACTAGGGGCCCTCATCGGGTTACCGAATTCAGACAAACTCCGAATGCCAAAGATTTATCCATGGGAGTCAGACTGCGAGTGATAAGATCCGTAGTCAAGAGGGAAACAGCCCAGACCACCAGCTAAGGTCCCAAAGTATACGTTAAGTGGAAAAGGATGTGGAGTTGCTTAGACAACCAGGATGTTGGCTTAGAAGCAGCCACCATTTAAAGAGTGCGTAATAGCTCACTGGTCGAGTGACTCCGCGCCGAAAATGTACCGGGGCTAAACGTATCACCGAAGCTGTGGATTGAACATCGTAGATGTTCAGTGGTAGGAGAGCGTTCTAAGGGCGTTGAAGCTAGACCGTAAGGACTGGTGGAGCGCTTAGAAGTGAGAATGCCGGTATGAGTAGCGAAAGATGGGTGAGAATCCCATCCACCGAATGCCTAAGGTTTCCTGAGGAAGGCTCGTCCGCTCAGGGTTAGTCGGGACCTAAGCCGAGGCTGAAAAGCGTAGGCGATGGACAACAGGTTGATATTCCTGTACCACCGTATTCTGTTTGAGTGATGGGGGGACGCAGGAGGATAGGGTAAGCGCACTATTGGATGTGCGTCTAAGCAGTTAGAGGGACCATGAGGCAAATCCCATGGTCACATACCTTGAGCTGTGATAGCGAGGGAAATTTAGTACCGAAGTTCTTGATTCCACACTGCCAAGAAAAGCCTCTAGCGAGGAATAAGGTGCCCGTACCGCAAACCGACACAGGTAGGCGAGGAGAGAATCCTAAGGTGAGCGAGAGAACTCTCGTTAAGGAACTCGGCAAAATGACCCCGTAACTTCGGGAGAAGGGGTGCTCATTAGGGTGTTAAAGCCTTGATGAGCCGCAGTGAATAGGCCCAGGCGACTGTTTAGCAAAAACACAGGTCTCTGCGAAGCCGCAAGGCGAAGTATAGGGGCTGACGCCTGCCCGGTGCTGGAAGGTTAAGAGGAGAGGTTAGCTCACGCGAAGCTTTGAATCGAAGCCCCAGTAAACGGCGGCCGTAACTATAACGGTCCTAAGGTAGCGAAATTCCTTGTCGGGTAAGTTCCGACCCGCACGAAAGGCGTAACGATCTGGGCACTGTCTCAACGAGAGACTCGGTGAAATTATAGTACCTGTGAAGATGCAGGTTACCCGCGACAGGACGGAAAGACCCCGTGGAGCTTTACTGTAGCCTGATATTGAATTTTGGTACAGCTTGTACAGGATAGGTAGGAGCCTTAGAAGCCGGAGCGCTAGCTTCGGTGGAGGCGTCGGTGGGATACTACCCCCGCTGTATTGAAATTCTAACCCACATCCCTTATCGGGATGGGAGACAGTGTCAGGTGGGCAGTTTGACTGGGGCGGTCGCCTCCTAAAGAGTAACGGAGGCGCCCAAAGGTTCCCTCAGAATGGTTGGAAATCATTCGTAGAGTGTAAAGGCACAAGGGAGCTTGACTGCGAGACCTACAAGTCGAGCAGGGACGAAAGTCGGGCTTAGTGATCCGGTGGTTCCGCATGGAAGGGCCATCGCTCAACGGATAAAAGCTACCCCGGGGATAACAGGCTTATCTCCCCCAAGAGTCCACATCGACGGGGAGGTTTGGCACCTCGATGTCGGCTCATCGCATCCTGGGGCTGTAGTCGGTCCCAAGGGTTGGGCTGTTCGCCCATTAAAGCGGTACGCGAGCTGGGTTCAGAACGTCGTGAGACAGTTCGGTCCCTATCCGTCGTGGGCGCAGGAAATTTGAGAGGAGCTGTCCTTAGTACGAGAGGACCGGGATGGACGCACCGCTGGTGTACCAGTTGTCTTGCCAAAGGCATCGCTGGGTAGCTATGTGCGGAAGGGATAAGTGCTGAAAGCATCTAAGCATGAAGCCCCCCTCGAGATGAGATTTCCCATAGCGCAAGCTAGTAAGATCCCTGAAAGATGATCAGGTTGATAGGTTAGAGGTGGAAGTGTGGCGACACATGCAGCTGACTAATACTAATCGATCGAGGACTTAACCAATTCGAAATGCGGAGGCGCCTTGCCCAGGTGCGACAAGCATAAGACGAATTTGACAGGAGGTTGTTCTTTAACCTCATGACAAATTTGGCTTATGACCTCGAGCACCTAGGCGCCGCAGCTAGACAACACTACCTTAGTAGTACCGTCAGCACGCATAGGCGATTACTCAATAACATTCTTCTTCAACATTACCTAGTTTTCAGAGAATGATTTATAAAATTTCTCTTGAAAAATTCATAAAAGACGTTATAATAATAAATGTCTTTAAAAAGTCCGGTGGCGATAGCGAGAAGGTCACACCCGTTCCCATACCGAACACGGAAGTTAAGCTTCTCAGCGCCGATGGTAGTTAGGGGCTGTCCCCTTGTGAGAGTAGGACGTTGCCGGGCATACATACTATAATATTATTCCGCAGTAGCTCAGTGGTAGAGCATTCGGCTGTTAACCGAACGGTCGTAGGTTCGAATCCTACCTGCGGAGCCAATGGAGAGCTGTCCGAGCTGGCCGAAGGAGCACGATTGGAAATCGTGTAGGCGGTTTATAGCCGTCTCAAGGGTTCAAATCCCTTGCTCTCCGCCATTAAAACATAAAATAAATTGGCCCCTTGGTCAAGCGGTTAAGACACCGCCCTTTCACGGCGGTAACACGGGTTCGAATCCCGTAGGGGTCACCATTTGGAGGATTAGCTCAGCTGGGAGAGCATCTGCCTTACAAGCAGAGGGTCGGCGGTTCGATCCCGTCATCCTCCACCATTATTATTATCGCGGGGTGGAGCAGTCCGGTAGCTCGTCGGGCTCATAACCCGAAGGTCGCAGGTTCAAATCCTGCCCCCGCAATTTGGTCCGGTAGTTCAGTTGGTTAGAATGCCTGCCTGTCACGCAGGAGGTCGCGGGTTCGAGTCCCGTCCGGACCGCCACTACATAATTTTTCACAAATTTATAAAAGAAACATATTGTAAAACGTATAAGTTTGGCTCAGTAGCTCAGTCGGTAGAGCAAAGGACTGAAAATCCTTGTGTCGGCGGTTCGATTCCGTCCTGAGCCACCATTTGCCGGCCTAGCTCAATTGGTAGAGCAACTGACTTGTAATCAGTAGGTTGGGGGTTCAAGTCCTCTGGCCGGCATCGTTTTTCATGGAGGGGTAGCGAAGTGGCTAAACGCGGCGGACTGTAAATCCGCTCCTTCGGGTTCGGCAGTTCGAATCTGCCCCCCTCCACCATCTAGGGGTATAGTTTAATGGTAAAACGAAGGTCTCCAAAACCTTTGATGTGGGTTCGATTCCTACTACCCCTGCCAATTATGGCGGTTGTGGCGAAGTGGTTAACGCATCGGATTGTGGTTCCGACATTCGTGGGTTCGATTCCCATCAGCCGCCCCATTAATTTTAATTCACATTTTTTGCTATCAAACATAGAATATATAAGTGGGCTATAGCCAAGTGGTAAGGCAACGGATTTTGATTCCGTCATTCGCAGGTTCGAACCCTGCTAGCCCAGCCATTTTGCGGAAGTAGTTCAGTGGTAGAACATCACCTTGCCAAGGTGAGGGTCGCGGGTTCGAATCCCGTCTTCCGCTCCAAAACCTTTATATTAATGGCGGCATAGCCAAGTGGTAAGGCAGAGGTCTGCAAAACCTTCACCACCGGTTCAAATCCGGTTGCCGCCTCCAATACAAATTCACTATTTTTAAACACCTCATGCCGGGGTGGCGGAACTGGCAGACGCACAGGACTTAAAATCCTGCGGTAGGTGACTACCGTACCGGTTCGATTCCGGTCCTCGGCACCATAATTTAATAAAAAATATTGCCGGTGTGGCGGAATTGGCAGACGCGCACGACTCAAAATCGTGTTCCGTAAGGAGTGTCGGTTCGACCCCGACCACCGGTATATGCGGGTGTAGTTTAGTGGTAAAACCTCAGCCTTCCAAGCTGATGATGAGGGTTCGATTCCCTTCACCCGCTTATAGAAGTTAAAGACTGTAGACAATCTCTATTTATTAGAAGATTGCCTGCAGTCTTTTTTATTTACCTTTAAAAAGTTTATAATGACTAAAAGTGAAGTGAATGGATTAAATTCGGTAACGAGAAACGTATTCTCCTTAAAAATATAAGGGGAATAACAGTTGGATAAAAAGAAGTAAGCTGAAAGTGAAAACTTTTCGTATTGATGGTTGACAGGATAGCTTTTATTAGATAAACTTTTCTTTGAAGTTGATAATCATTATCAATGAGTTGATGATGATCTAAAATGTTCGGATGGAGTGAATGACCTTGTCTAGATTATTTACTGAAGACTTGAAAATTGCATACGGTGATAGAGAGATTGTGAAGAATTTAAACATGATGATACCAGACGGTGAGATTACGGCTATTATTGGGCCGAATGGTTGCGGTAAATCGACTGTCTTAAAGACGATTGCGAGAATTATCCAAGCCAAATCTGGGTCTGTATATCTTGATGGTAAGCAAATCAGTAAGGAATCGACAAAAGCAATCGCACAAAAAATGGCCATTCTTCCTCAATCTCCAGATGCTCCTGAAGGTTTAACGGTTTCAGAGCTAGTATCATATGGAAGGTTTCCATATCAAAAGGGAATGGGAAGATTAACAGCAAAAGATCGCCAAGTGATAGATTGGGCACTCCAAGTAACAGGAATTGCAGAATTTAAAGATAGAGAAGTAGATGCATTGTCTGGTGGACAGCGTCAAAGAGTATGGATTGCGATGGCTTTGGCTCAAGAGACTGATATTATCTTACTAGATGAGCCGACTACATATTTAGATATGTGTCATCAACTGGAAGTATTAGAACTGTTAAAAGAGCTTAATCATTTAGAAAATAGAACAATTGTTATGGTTATTCATGATTTAAACCATGCAGCTAGGTTTGCTGATTATTTGATTGCTATGAGAGCAGGGAAAATTATTAAAAATGGTGCTGCGAAGGAAGTTATGAATAAGCAGATTTTAAGAGAAGTATTTAATATTGATGCAGAAATTGGTATTGATCCACGTACACAAAAACCAATCTGTTTAACGTATGATTTAATTGATAGTAGGATGGTAGTTCAAGAGCAAGTCGTTTAAAGATTTGCTTCTTTTTTTGACTATAATTGAGAATGATTATTATTTAAAAGGTGGATGGAGAACTTGAAAAAGCAATTGGTATTTTTATTTTTTATTCTATTATTAGTTTTAACAGCCTGCGGAAATGGTGGTAATGAATCGTCAGGTGAAGGCAGTAAGGAAACGGAAAAAGAAACATATACATATGAATCCGAAAATGGAGAAATGGAGTTACCTGCTAATCCTAAAAAAGTAGCATCAATGGCTTACACTGGTAATGTTCTATCCTTAGGGATTACGCCAGTAGCAATAGATGAGTGGTCTAAAGCGAACAAATTTTATGGTGATAAACTGAACGAAGCTGAAGTTATTACAGCAGATAATGTAGAGAAATTATTAGAATTAGAACCAGATTTAATTATCGCTTATTCCACTGACGAAAATCTAGATAAATACAAAGAAATTGCACCAACCGTCACATTAACTTATGAAAAATATGGCTATTTAGATCAACATCTTGAAATAGGTAAGGTGTTAGGAAAAGAGCAAGAAGCACAAGCATGGGTGGAAGAGTGGAAAGAGAAGACAGCTGCTGAAGGTGAGAAAGTAAAAAAGACAATTGGTAACGATGCGACTGTTATGGTATTTGAGACTTTTGGTAAGGACATGTATGTGTATGGTGAGAACTGGGGACGAGGAACAGAAGTCATCTATCAAGCACTTGGTTTAAAAGCACCTAAAGCGGTAGAAGAAGAAGTATTTGGACCAGGATACTTAGCTATATCTTCAGAAGTCATACCCAAATATGCTGGAGATTATATTTTTTTAGGAGATGGACAAGGAGCTGATAATTCCTTTACTGAAACAGATGTTTGGAAAGGTATCCCAGCTGTGGAAAATGACCGCGTGATTACATTTGATTCTTCTTCTTTCTATTTTAATGATCCGATTTCATTGGAAAAAGAATTAGCATTTATCGTTGAGAATTTACTTGGGGCTAAGTAATGTAATGAAAAATAATACTCTTAATGAAGCAAAGGAAAAGAAAATATATGCACGTCCTGCAGTTGCTTCCATTATTCTTGCACTAAGCTGCCTACTTTTAGTAGGTAGCTTAGTTTTGGCTATTTCAGTTGGAGCAGCGAGTATATCATTTGCAGATGTTTGGCAAGCTGTATTTGCTTATCAACAAGGAAATGAAGACCATCAAATTATAAGAAGTATACGATTACCTCGTGAGCTAGGTGCTGCTGTTGTCGGAGCTGCTTTCGCTGTTAGTGGTGCCATTATGCAAGGAATGACAAAAAATCCTTTAGCGGATCCGGGTTTACTAGGTTTAAATGCAGGTGCAAGTTTAGGACTAGCGATTGCCTTCTCGTATGTAGGTAATACAAATTATATGATTATTATGTTGTTCTCATTTATTGGAGCAGGGATTGCTGCTTGCTTAGTATTTGGGTTTAGCGCAATGAACAGAGGCGGGATGACACCTCTAAAAATAACATTAGCTGGTGCGGCAGTAACCGCTTTTCTTTCATCGATTGGAGAAGGGATAGCACTTATAAATAAATTATCACAAAGTATTGCCTTTTGGACTGCTGGTGGCGTTTCAGGAACAACATGGGCGCAATTGCAAATTGTTACACCTACAGTACTTTTGGGTATTATGATCGCCATCATGCTTTCAAGAAGTTTGACTGTATTAAGCTTTGGAGAAGATGTAGCTAAAGGGTTAGGGCAAAGAACTTTTATTGTTAAGGCTGTGCTTATGACGGTTGTGCTTATATTGGCAGGAGCCGCGGTTTCTCTTGTTGGGGCGATTGCTTTTGTTGGTCTTTTAATTCCCCATATCGTGAGATTTTTAGTCGGTAATGATTATAGGTGGATTATTCCGTGTTCAGCCGTAATAGGTAGTGTGTTTTTAGTTTTAGCCGATACGGCAGCGAGAATGGTTAATCCTCCGTTTGAAACGCCAATGGGGGCAATTGTAGCGATACTTGGCTTACCTTTCTTCTTGTATCTTGCAAGAAAGGGGAGATCATTAATATGATGAGTACCCGCCATTTAAAACGTTCAATTATTATCATTATCTCGACGTTTGTGTTACTCTTGCTTATCTTTACAATAAGTGTAGCAACGGGATTTGCCTCTTTAAGTCCGGATCGTCTTTTGCCAACATTATTTGGTAATGGAACGGCGAAGGAAAACCTGATACTATTTACCTTTAGATTGCCTAGGATACTGATTGCGGTGCTCGCAGGAATGGGGTTAGCTTTGTCCGGAGCAATCTTACAGAGCATTACGAGGAACCCGTTAGCAGACCCGGGAATACTAGGGATCAATTCCGGCGCCGGTTTGTTTGTTGTTTTCTTTGTTTTGTTATTTGGAAATAGTACAGGCAATCATTTATATTTATTGCCACTATTCGCTTTAATTGGCGGATTAATTACTGCTATATTCATTTATCTTTTCTCTTACAAAAAAGGGGAGGGTATTCAACCTGGAAGAATGCTTTTAGTTGGTGTCGGATTAGCTGCTGCTATAAATGGTGCATTGTTAACTCTTGCTTCTAAAATGGCTAGAGAAGAGTATGATTTCTTTGCCAACTGGGCTGCAGGGAGAATATGGGGGGATGATTGGTTATTTGTCTTTGCTCTACTACCTTGGCTTGTACTATTAATTCCGTTCATTTACTTTAAATCAAATACGCTTAATACTATGGCTTTAAATGAAGAGCTTTCTGTCGGTCTTGGAGTTAAAACGAATAAGGAACGGTATACATTGTTATTGGTTTCTGTGGCCTTAGCAGCTGCGTCAGTATCCGTTAGTGGTGGGATAGCTTTTATCGGTTTGTTGGCACCCCATATTGCAAGAAGCTTAGTCGGTCCTAGACATCAGTTGTTTTTACCTGTTGCGGCAATGTTTGGGGGGTTACTTTTACTTTCAGCCGATACGATTGGCAGAGTGTTACTTGATACGATTGGCATACCAGCAGGAGTAATTGTATCATTTATTGGGGCGCCATATTTTCTATATTTAATGGCTAAAAAATAGTAGTCTTAAGAAATTGAAATGACCCCTAAGGCAACTCGGGTAAAATGGGTTCGGTATTGCACCGGACTCATTTTATATTTCTCCTTTATGCGTTTTGTGTAAATGCTCCACCACTTTCAAATTCCTTCAAGTAAAGGAATTCTGATTTCATTTCCCTTTAAAAGCTCTATTAACAGCAACTAACTTTTCCTTAAAGCTTTAAATTTGGCCATAGAAAAACTGCACCTCCAGTCGTTAGATTGTATCTAACAATGGGGATGCAGTTCATATGAATTGTTCGGATCTTTTTTTTGAAGAACGATTCTGTCTTAACTTTTTAAACGATTACCTCAACTTGTCCGCTACCCCCGTGTACTTGAATAAACATATCTTTTAGGGAGTGGAGCAGTGCTTGTGCCTCATCTACTTCAATGGAGTGTCTTAAAAAAACAACTTGTAACGCATTGGTTGTCTGTTCATTGACATTTGTTCTGGTAGAATCAACAAATGGACTACCAAACGGACCAAGTGAATCACATATAATAATTAAGTCTTTTAATGAATTTTCGCGCCCATTTAATCCTTCGTATACTTCTCCATCATGTCCGACCCTCACTTCAATATTTCCGTTGAGACAATCTAGATCGTATATGCCAATCGGGACTTCGTATTTTAATGAGAAAAAGTTATTAATATCAGCGGCACTGTTGATGCTTTGTAAGTAGTTCTGTTTTTTTATTCGGCGATACATCGCTTCAGCAGAGTGGCGATATTTGTTAGGGTCTTTACCTGTTTGTTTGAAAATACTTCTCCATTCTTTTATCCCTGCAAATTCAGTTATCTTCTTTTCTTCAAGGTCAAAAAATAATGACTCTTGAAAGAGCTGTAAGCGACCCTTTACCATTTGGGGAGAACCTGATATAGTGATATGATTGTATGTAATAATGCCTATTTTGAATTGAGGGAATAAGGCTTTTAAATCTTTTGAAATGTTGATTTCCAATATTTACACCTCCTGATTTTATAATACAAGTTTATCATGAGAGGGAAGATGAATCACATGGAAAGCCAAGGAGGAGTGAATAATCCTTGAATATAGCAGAACTAAAAGAAGAAATCATTCGTTATAGTAAGACGATTGGAATAGATAAGATTGGCTTTACAACTGCATCCACTTTTGATGGTTTGCGGAATAGATTAATGAAACAACAAGAGCTGGGTTTCCAATCGGGTTTTGAAGAGCCTGATATAGAGAAGAGAGTCAACCCTGCGTTATTGATGGACCAACCGATGTCGATTATTAGTATTGCCTTAGCTTATCCAACAAAGATGAAGGATAGAGTAGTGAGTAAACCGGGTGAGAGAAGAGGTATTTTTTGCCGAGCTTCTTGGGGAGATGACTATCATTTAGTGTTAAAAGATCGCCTAAGTAAGTTAGAAGCTTATTTAGAAGAGCTTGTTCCTGATGTCCGCTTTACATCAATGGTCGATACAGGAGCTTTATCTGACCGTGCTGTAGCAGAGCGAGCCGGTATAGGGTGGAGTGGAAAGAATTGTTCGATCTTTACACCTGAATTCGGCTCTTATGTCTATTTAGGTGAAACCATTACAAATATTCCTTTTGAACCGGATGAACCACTAGAATCAAAGTGTGGGACTTGTACGAAATGTATTGATGCTTGTCCTACAGGCGCACTCGTACAAGGCGGGCAACTAAATGCGCAACGTTGTATTTCCTTTATTACGCAAACAAAAGGATTTATGCCCGATGAGTTTCGCGAAGAGTTAGGGAATCGAATTTATGGCTGTGATACGTGTCAAACAGTTTGTCCAGAAAATAAAGGCAAGGATTTTCATTTTCATGAAGAAATGGAGCCAGATTCAGAAATTGTCAAACCTTTGTTAAAACCAATCCTTCATATGAGCAATAAAGAGTTTAAGGAGAAATTTGGTCGTCTTTCTGGGTCATGGAGAGGGAAGAAACCCATTCAGAGAAATAGTATTATCGCTTTAGCTCATTTTAAGGACGAATCAGCTGTGGAAGATTTAATCATGTTAATGAAAAAAGATCCGCGACCAGTAATAAGAGGAACGGCAGCATGGGCATTAGGGAAAATTGGAGGCGAAGAGGCAGAAAAAGCTTTACAAGCATTACAAGCTTCTGAGAACGATCCCGAAGTCCAACAAGAGATCGAAAAAGGTTTAAAGATGTTTAATCCTATTATGTAGGAGGTGCAAGAGAAAGTGATGTCCTTACTTTCTCTTTTTTATCGTTAAAATTCCGTTATGAACATATGCATGTTAATGGAGGGAGTGATACGATGAAAGAACAATTGCAAGAACAATTAGAAAAAAGGGTTAGGCAATGTGTGAGCAATGAGAGAGAATCAACTCATACTTGTATGAAGATAAAAAATAAAAAAAGAAGTTTAGAAAAAAGGGGAGCAAGTATCGTAAAGGCAAAGGCAATTGGAAAAATCAAAGGAGAGCCGCAAATAAAAGAAGATAGTAAATATATTTCGTACATGGCGCATTTTCAATATTTAATTAAGCAAGGGAAAACTTTTTATATTGAAGAAGAGGTAGAAGAACGAATGGCCGAGTTTTATAAAGAAACGCTTGTTGAGGATAAAGAAAAGTTGGTTCTTTATGATCAAAAAACGGTTGATTTCTTAGAGGAAGATTCGCGTGCTTCTTATCCATTTCAGTATGACCGCAGAAAAGCGGTACAATATGCAGAAAAATGGTGGAATAGCCATAATCCACAGTTCCACGCATTTGATGTGGATTGTACGAATTATATATCGCAATGTCTACATGCGGGGGGCGCACCGATGCGTGGATTTCCAGCGAGAGGAACAGGGTGGTGGATGCGGAGTAAAAATTGGAGCTATAGTTGGAGTGTGGCTCATTCTTTGCGTATTCACTTGGCTAACTCGACAATCGGATTACGAGCGAAAGAAGTGGAGCGTCCTGAGGAATTATTGCTAGGAGATATCATTTGCTATGATTTTCAAGGAGATGGTCGTTTTGACCATACGACGATTGTGACGGCTAAAGATGAGCAGAAGATGCCGCTTGTAAATGCTCATACGACTAATAGTCGCAAACGATATTGGGATTATGAAGACTCTACTGCCTATACAGAAAATATTAAATACAAATTCTTTACGATTTATGACGCCTAGCACTTATCTTTCGTAATAAGCAGAAGAGGTGTATAATAAGAGCGAGATATTATAATAGAGGTGAACAATTAGTGTCAGTGAATGTTGTTTTATATCAACCAGAAATTCCAAGCAATACAGGTAATATCGCCCGTACTTGTGCAGCTACTTATACAACGCTTCATTTAATTCGACCATTAGGGTTTTCAACGGATGATAAGATGTTAAAAAGAGCGGGATTAGATTATTGGACGTTTGTAGATATTGTTTATTATGATTCGTTAGAAGAATTTTTAGAGAAAAATAAAGACGGCGAATTTTTCTTGTTAACAAAACATGGAAAACAACCGCATACGACTTTTGATTATAGTGATCAATCAAAAAATTATTTCTTTATCTTTGGAAGAGAAACAACGGGGTTACCAGATGAATTTATTCAAGCGAATCTGGAGCGCGCTTTAAGAATTCCAATGAATGAGCATATGCGCTCACTAAATTTATCAAACACAGCAGCTATTTTGATTTATGAAGCTCTGCGTCAGCAAGGATATCCACGAATGAACTAGCATGAATAAGAAGGTCTGCTCTAAATATGGCAAGATCTTCTTTTTAATAATGTTTTTACATAGGGGAGATGAGAAGATGAATGAAATGATTCAATTGATGAAAGACCATCGTTCAGTGCGCCATTTTGAGGATAAACGTTTAACGAAAGAGCAAATTGAGGAGATTGTGACAGCCGCTCAGTCTGCTTCTACTTCAAGTTTTGTACAAGCGTATTCTATTATAGGTGTTTCCGATCAACAGAAGAAGGAAAAGTTGGCCGAATTGGCAGGGAACCAAGGGTTTGTGGCAGACAGTGGCCATTTCTTTGTGTTTTGTGCAGACCTTCATCGACATGAAGTCATTGCAGAACTAGAGGGGGTAGATTTAACCGAGTCCATTGAAAGTACGGAAAAGTTTATGGTCGCTTTAATCGATGCAGCCTTAGCGGCAGAAAACGCAAGCTTAGCAGCTGAATCCATGGGTCTTGGCATTTGTTATGTTGGTGGATTACGGAATCAACTTCAAGATGTAAGCGAAGTATTAAAGACACCGAATCATGTGATACCACTATTTGGGCTAGCAGTAGGGTACCCATCAAAAAGAAATGCGCAAAAGCCGCGACTACCAATGAACCATATCTATCATGAAAATGAATATGAACAAGATAGGGACCTATATATTCAAGAGTTACAAGCGTACAATGAGGTGATCTCCGCTTATTATAAAGAGCGAACAGCAGGTAAGCGTGATGATACTTGGACAAGTCAGATTGCCGGTATGTTTGAGCGGAAAAAGAGAATGTACATGAAGCAATTTGTTCAAGAAAAAGGATTAGATAAACGATGAAAAAAACTGCGGGAGTTAGACTCTCGCAGTTTTTTTGTCTTAGCCTATTACTTAATGTGCTTACCAGGCTTATCATCATAGCCCGCTGTGAAAATAGAAACTAAAAATGCCACCATCACACCTAAAATTAGGACTGTACCCATTATGTATGGCCTCCTTTTTCCTAAAAATAGAAACACAACAATAACTTTATTATATCCTAATAAATTTAAATAGTGAATGCAAATCATGGATATTATTGGACAGTTCTGCATAGGAATGTGTATTAGATATTAGCGTTATTCAAGACCCTCTTTTTACAGTTCTTTGGGGATGGATAATCTAATGTTGTTTTTATTTGTAAAAGTTCTTAAACAACCAAATTTTTTGTCATTTGTTTTCGGTAAGCATGTTTGTTTTTCTTCAAGCATAGATTGTAATAATCGTCTCTGATAATGTGACAGGGGGAGGTCCATATGGATATTCTAAAAAAAGTGGAGTTGTATAGACGAGAAGAGGAAAAGTTGAAATGGGAAGGGACTTTTGGAGAGTACTTAGAAATCATAAAAGAAAAGCCATGGGTTGCCCAGTCCGCACATTCACGGGTTTATAATATGATCAAAGACGCTGGTGTTAATGATGTGAAAGGGCAGAAAACATATGAATTCTTTAGCAATCAATTATTTGGCCTAGAAGAGTCATTAGAACGACTTGTGGAAGAATATTTTCATCCGTCGGCAAAAAGATTAGATGTTAGAAAGCGGATATTATTATTAATGGGGCCGGTAAGCGGCGGGAAATCAACCCTTGTGACGATGTTAAAGAGAGGATTAGAAGCCTATTCATTAACAGATAGAGGAGCGGTATATGCCATTAAAGGCTGTCCGATGCATGAAGACCCACTTCATCTTATCCCTCATCATTTGCGCAAAGATTTCTTGGATGAATATGGCATTAGAATTGAAGGGAATTTATCACCACTTAATATGATGAGGCTTGAACAAGAATATAATGGGAAAATTGAAGATGTAATAGTCGAAAGAGTCATGTTTTCTGAAGATAAACGGGTAGGGATTGGTACATTTAGCCCTTCTGACCCTAAATCACAAGATATCGCTGATTTAACAGGAAGTATAGACTTTTCCACAATCGCCGAATATGGTTCCGAATCTGATCCGAGAGCTTATCGATTTGATGGGGAACTGAATAAGGCCAATCGGGGTATGATGGAATTCCAAGAAATGCTTAAATGCGACGAAAAATTCCTATGGCATCTCTTATCATTAACCCAAGAAGGAAATTTCAAAGCAGGCCGGTTTGCTTTGATATCAGCGGATGAATTAATTGTTGCTCATACAAACGAAACAGAATATCGTTCGTTTATAAGTAATAAGAAAAATGAGGCATTGCATTCACGGATTATTGTGATGCCAATTCCATATAATTTGAAGGTGACAGAGGAAGAGAAAATTTATGAGAAAATGATTTTTGAAAGTGATGTGTCAGATGTTCATATTGCTCCGCATACATTAAAAGTCGCTGCTATGTTTACAATTTTAACGAGAATGAAGGATCCGAAAAAAGGGGATATCGATTTAGTCAAGAAGATGCGTTTATACGATGGTGAAAGTGTAGAAGGTTTTAATCGGGCAGACGTAGAAGAAATGAAAAAAGAACATGCGGATGAGGGAATGAGCGGTATTGACCCACGTTACGTAATCAATCGTATTTCCTCTACCATCATTCGTAAAGAGATGACGTCAATCAATGCCTTAGATGTATTAAGGTCATTAAAAGAGGGATTAGATCAACATCCATCCATTACTGCTGAACTGAAAGAGCGTTATTTGAACTTTATTTCACTTGCTCGAAAAGAATACGATGAAATTGCGAAGAAAGAAGTGCAAAAGGCATTTGTCTACTCTTATGAAGAATCAGCGAAAACATTAATGGAGAACTACCTTGATAATGTTGAGGCTTATTGCAATAAGGCTAAACTTAGAGATCCACTTACTGGAGAAGAAATCAATCCAGATGAGAAACTAATGCGTTCGATTGAAGAGCAAATTGGGATCTCAGAAAATGCTAAAAAAGCGTTTCGTGAAGAAATTCTCATTCGTATTAGTGCTTATGCTAGAAAAGGTAAACGATTTGATTATAATTCTCATGATCGTCTGCGTGAAGCTATTCAAAAGAAATTATTCGCTGACTTAAAGGATGTAGTCAAAATTACGACTTCCTCAAAAACACCAGATGAACAACAATTGAAGAAAATTAATGAAGTTGTCGCACGTCTTATTGATGAACATGGCTATAATTCAACATCTGCGAATGAATTACTTCGTTATGTAGGTAGTCTATTAAATCGGTAAATCTCCTTAGTCTATTGTTTAAAAAAGACAGAAATAGGGTATTTAAACAATAGAGGTGACGCATATGTCAAATGAAGAAAAAGTACCGGAAAATAGCTCAATGGCAAGCAATGAAGCAGAAATAGAAACACTAGGAAAAGAAATGGAACAAATGAAATCGAAAGAAGAATTAAAAGAAATGCAGAAAACACCTGATCCAAAACAGGAAGTAGGTAAGCGAAAATCATAAAACTA
The DNA here is from genome assembly GCF_038003465.1 of Cytobacillus sp. FSL K6-0265. Lineage (NCBI taxonomy): Bacteria > Bacillati > Bacillota > Bacilli > Caryophanales > Bacillaceae > Cytobacillus > Cytobacillus sp. FSL K6-0265. The sequence continues at coordinate 1,329,586 of NZ_JBBOPE010000001.1, forward strand.
CGAACGATGAAAAAAGCGATGGAGATTGACCCCATTGCTTTTTTCATTCTATTCACTTCTTTATTGGTTGAACGATGTATTCTAAAGAGTAATTGCCCAACTTTACTAATTGTCTAAATAATGTGTAAATAATTCGGTTTTATAGCATAGGATAGAGTAATCAACATTTTTTGAACCTAGCTATAAGTAAACATTTATAGGTTGTGATGGATACTCGTCATATTGTATGTCTTTGGGTGAAATATGTGAATGAATTTTGTAAAATCCTTCAAGTTTTTTTATAAACAATAAAGGAGGGCAAATGAGAATGACCGAAAAAAATCAAAACCATCAGTTTGTCGTGTCACAGGAAGATTGGTCCCTCCATCGTAAAGGGCATGATGATCAACAACGCCATCAAGAAAAAGTACAGGATGCCATCAGAAACAATTTACCTGACCTGATTACAGAAGAAAACATTGTCATGTCCAATGGTCGTGACGTCGTTAAAATACCGATTCGTTCCTTAGATGAATATAAAATTCGCTATAATTATGATAAGAATAAGCATGTGGGTCAAGGGGATGGCGACAGCCAAGTTGGCGATGTTGTAGCGCGTGACGGATCAGGTCAAAAAGGTCAAGGAAAAGGTCAAGGTGCTGGTGACCAAGCGGGCGAAGATTACTTTGAAGCAGAAGTATCATTGATGGAAATTGAGGAAGCCCTTTTCAAGCAATTGGAGCTACCAAACTTAAAGAAAAAAGAACAAGATCAAATTGTTGTTGAAAATATCGAATTCAATGATATTCGGAAGACGGGTCTAATGGGAAACATAGACAAAAAAAGAACAATGATGTCAGCATTTAAACGGAATGCGATGCACGGGAAAGCAGCCTTTCACCCGATCTATCAGGAAGATTTAAAATTTAAAACATGGAATGAAGTCATTAAGCCTGAATCGAAAGCAGTTGTTTTGGCGATGATGGATACAAGCGGTTCGATGGGAATTTGGGAAAAATATATGGCAAGAAGTTTCTTTTTCTGGATGACTCGGTTTTTACGTACAAAATATGAAACGGTCGAAATCGAATTCATTGCCCATCATACAGAAGCAAAGGTTGTATCTGAAGAAGATTTCTTTTCAAAAGGGGAAAGTGGAGGGACAATCTGCTCGTCTGCTTATCGTAAGGCATTAGAATTAATTGATCAAAAATATAACCCTACAAGATATAATATATATCCCTTTCATTTTTCAGATGGAGATAATTTAACTTCAGATAATGCGAGATGTGTGAAGCTTGTCGAAGAGTTAATGAAAGTATCAAGTATGTTTGGTTATGGTGAAGTGAATCAATATAACCGTTCACCCTCTACACTTAATCGTGGATTTTCTAGTATAAGAAATCCACTATTCAAACACTATATACTAAAAGAAAAAATTGATGTCTTTAAATCTCTACAATATTTCTTTAAAAAAGAACGTGAGACCAACCATGCAGCAGTCTGATGGTGGTCATATTTTTAAATATACATTTAAAATAAACTCGTCTTTCTTTGTCATTTCAAGTGTTCTAATATATGTCACCTTTTCAAGAACTGACTTTAAGAGTTGGTTCTTTTTTTCTGCGTTATCTAATTCATAATACGTATCAATCAGATTGATTAATTTAGGAATAACTTTTTCTTTTTTATCGTGTTGTTGTTTCAATACTTGTATTTCAGAACAAATTACCTGTTTTTCTGTTTCTATTGTTTTAATTTTTTTACTTAAATGATTTTGTCTTTCTATAAAAGTATCAATCGAGTAAATTCCTTTTTCAAGAAGATCATGTTGATTGTTTTTTTGTTGTATAAGATTATCATGTTCTTTTGATTTACTAGTCAAGGCTTTTTCATATTCTTTAATTAACTCTAATGATAAAATGTCCTCTTTTTTATCTTCGAGCACATTGAAGTCCTTTAAATATTGTTTTAGAATTTCTAGCAAGTTTTTTTCAACTAAGTTAAAGCTTGCCCCTTTTTGCACACCTTTACATGATGGAGATGCGCACCGCAAGGAAGAACTTGGTCTGTTTTTACGCGGTTGATTCCACATAGTTTTACCACAAACACCGCACTTTAAAATTCCTGCTAAAGGATTGGATAATTTCCTTGAAGATACTGTTGATGGCCTGTACCTTCCAGTGTGGGCTATATTGGCTTTTTCAAAAACCTCTTGTGTTATTAATGGCTCGTGAGCATTGTAGGTTATATTCCATTCTTCTCTGGGTAATTTCTTTTTTTGATACTTGCCGTTTTTTTTCTTGTACTTTACTTTCCCCCAAATTATATGGCCAAGATATACCTCATTTTTAACTATTGCGGTTATAGTAGATGGAGACCAAAAATTACGATCTTTATTGGGTGGAGATACACCAATTTTATCTAGTTCCTCAGCGATAAAGTTTCTACCATGTCCATTGCACATCATATGGAAGATTTTTTTCACTACCCATTCAGTTTCTGGATCTGGGTATAATCTTAATTTATCATCTCTCAAATATCCGTAAGGTGGTTTTTTGGTAATGGATTTACCTTCTTTTGTTGAGTTAACTCTTCCATTTTGTAGTCTGCGTGTAATGGCTTTTAATTCTTGTCTAGCAACTAGTGACTTGATACTAAAAACGAGTTCCCATGATTCATCATCTGGATCATAGTAGTCATTTAAAGTAATTAATTTTGTACCCGAGTATCTAAAGGCCCTATCTAACAATCCTTGATCCAGCATATCACCACGACCTAAACGATCCATATCAATAACAACCACAGCTTCTATCATTCCATTTTCAATACGCCTTAATAAATTTTGTATTTTAGGTCTTTCAGATATATTTTCACCTGTGACAATTTCCTCGTGAATTTCTTGTATTTTATGTTGTTCATTTTTACATAGAGCAAGTAATTGGTTTCTATGCTTTGATAACGTATCATTTGAACCTGGATTATTTCTTTCTTCTTCAATATCTTTTCGGCTCTTTCTTAAATAAATATCAACATCAAGCCCAAACGGTCTACCCATTTATATCACGATTTCTTACAATATTTAATGGTTCAAAATAAATAGTATGATTATCAGTATGAACATATTTACCATATTTATTAAAATAAAATTGAATGGTTTCTTCATAGAATTCTTCAGTGATATTAAGAAAGTCAATTACTTCATATTTGGTTAAACACCCTGCTTCTTTTGCTTCTATAAGTTGTTCTAAAGAGAAAATTTTATTGTATCCCCATTCTCTTCCTCTGTTCTCTTGCTTGATATCATTTAATGTATTTTGCTTTACAATAACCCCAACTGTTTTAAAATGATGACCAATTTCTTCAGCTAGAATACAGTATTTGTTTACTTCAGTAATACTTTTATCAATTAAAATCTTCCCATCGTGATATAGTCCTTTTAAATCGTAATCAAGGTTTGTTTCCTTTATATGAATACTTTGTTCATACTCACTAAGAAGAATTTCGTAAGGTGACATTTATTAACCTCCTATAAACAAATTAAAATTCTTTTTTAAATACATCGTCAATGTATTTTAATATTTCATCCATTTTTTTGTCAGAAATTTCTCCTTGTTTTTCTAAGTGAGCTGCTATAGTACGTGCTTTTAAATCGTTTTCATTTTTATTACTCTCTATATCCTCATCCTTAATAATATCTCCAGACTCAATTTTTTGAGCTACAGTAAACAATGTTTGAGGGGTTACATTTAATGCGTTAGCATAATTATTTATGTCAATTTCATCTAATGATCTAATTTGATTTTCATGACCAGAAATAGAATTTTGTTTTAATCCTGTTTTTTTACTCAATTCAGTTTGGGTTAAGCGCCTATATTTTCTAATGTATTTAATTGCTGGACCAAGAATGTTATGGTTCATTTTTTTATATCCTCCTAAACATTGGTATCATGGGCTTATTGTATAATAAAATATCTCATACTGCAATCTTTTTATTGCACAGTGAGATATTTTTGTGGTTAATTGCTTGTTTAATATCTCACGGCGTGATATTATCATGTCATACAAACCAACGGAGGTGATAGAACATGACAAAAACGGAACTTAAAAAAATTCATCTTAAACCTAAAAAAATTCTTAAAAAGGAACGTCTCGCAAAAGATTATTCTGTTACTTCTATGGCCTTATTAATCGGCGTAAATCGAAATCAGTATAGAGCAAAGGAGTTAGGGGAAGTTCCTTTTACTGATTATGAAATAAAGATAATTTCAACCGAATTAGGCTTGCCAATAGAGTATCTTTTTTTTATAGACTAATATCTCGCAATGAGATAGTTATACTTTACCTGCACTAGAAAGCATATACATTTAACAAGGAGGTTGAATTAATGGATACACCTAAGAAAGAGCATAAGGTTAATAATTGCACAGTGATTATCCATTCGCCACTTGTTGAAATGAGTGATAAAGAGAGAAAAAATTGGTTTCAGAATGAACTAGAAAGAAAGGGTTCACTAGTAAATCAAATAATGGATACATTGCAAAGTGTAGCTCCATAAAAGCCAGATAGGCTTTCTCTTTTTACCCATTATGCGAAATTTGATGAACGAAATGAGTTCTAACTTAAAGGAGGTGAGCATAGTGAAAATTCAGCCTAAGCACTGGTTATCAATGTCGCCAGCTGATCGTTACATTGCCATCTGGATTAAAGCTAAAAGGAGCTGAAAGCATTGAGCATTCACAAAGCATTAATAGGTTCGGTTGTAGATGGGGATTTTCATACTACCCAAGATGGAATCGAGTATTCCACTAATATTCGTGAAATCGTCACAGTTGGTTACATGCTAGAAAATTGTATTGAGGAGGAATAAAAATGAGTGCAGTAGCTGTTCAGTTGTTCGAGGAAAATCAAGAGCTTATCTTTACAGCTATTAGAGTGAATTTTAAGGATTTTGGAAAGGCTCATAGAATTGCTGGTATTAACAATATGGAATTAGATGATCTTATTCAAGTCGGACAAGAGACCTTATGGAAGTTGTGCCTAAAAGAAGATGAAACGATGAAGGAAAAATTTAAAGGTTATGCCTATAAATCCATTCGTTGGATGATCTTCAATGAACTTCGTATTAGAGGACTTCCTATTAAAACTAATCTAAGAGTTTCAGTAGAAGATAGAAATAAGCTACAGTTTCATTCTATTGATCTCTACGTGAAAAAGGAATCAAAAGTAATAAACGATTACTTCGCTAATGATTATGCTACTGACGTTGAATATGAAGTGATGAACAGACTTGCCATAAAAGATTTACTAATATATCTAAGCGATTTAGAAAAGTTCATTTTTATCCACATAGCAGAAGGATATTCGGAACGTGAAATTGGCGAAAAGATTGGGAGAAGTACGACTTGGGTCAATAAGAAGAAGCGTGCTGCCATAGCAAAATTAAAAGAAAGGAGACATAAAAATGCCTACTGTGAAAAAAGTTACTGATTATCCACTTGAAGATGCTTATGGGTTGGAAATTCAAGAAGGTGATGTATATTGGCTCTTTGGAAAGACAATCGTCAGTGATTTGAATCTTAAAACTTACTTAATTGAAGAACACAATATGGAGTGCTTCCGTGCAATGGAATAGGAGGTTTTTATGAATCGAGAATTAGTTATGCCCAAGGATTTTGAACAAGCTTCAGCTCTAAATGAATGCTGCTTGAGTTGTTTAAGCAGAGCACGCTTAGAACTATCTAGAGATAACATCGTTGATGCTGAACGCTGGGTAACTGAATATCATCGCTGTAAAAGGGACTTGGATAAATTAATAGACAAAAGAAAGCACTATAACAAAATGAAAATTTTATCTGAGGACCTGAAGAGAAAAGGTATAAAAGTAGAAGTCATAAAAAAACTCACTGCTACCAACAGTGAGAAGAAAAAATAATAGATTCACATTTTACTATAACATGTTTTGGGGGTTAAGGGAATGCCAAACAAAAACATTGATTTTCCATTATCTGAATTAGCTAACGGTGCTATTCAAGAAAAGTTAGATCATGAATTAGAAAAAGTATTTAAAAATATTCATGACCTGAATACGAAAGCAGAGGACAAGCGCACTATCACGATAAAAATAGAGTTTGTTCCTGATGAAAACCGTCAAACAGTGAAAGTAAGTTCAAATATTTCTTTGAAGCTTGCAAATGTTAAAGATGTTTCGACTACTGTTCTTACTGGTGTAGACATCTCGAATGGAAAAATAGAAGCCAGAGAGCTTAAATCAGGTACACCTGGTCAAATGTACTTTGATGATGATTTAACTCAGAAAACAGATGTGGGCGTTCCCGTTGATGTTATTGAGCGCGAAGAAAATAGAAAAATCATTAACCTACAAAATAACAGGGGGTAAGTAAATCATGATTAAAGAAGCACTTCAATTTTTAGTGAATTTGTCCATTAAACCAAGTTCTCGTGTGGTAAACATTGTTGATTCCAACGGTAATGATCGTAAGTTTGTTATTGATAGTGAGGGTATATCTAGGGAAGTTAAGCCAGTAATTTCCCGTACAGATGAAGCATTGGAGATTAATACACTGACGGGTTTAATTGGTTATATCAAAGCGAATCTTGAAAGAAGCACTTCTAAATTTTATTTACAAGTTTTTGATGAGAAAAATGTCTTTCTAAAAGGAGTACTGGATAGCGAAGGTGAGAGAGAGACATTAGTACATGTAAGTGCAATTGTTCCAAAATTTTCTTATGGTTCATTCCATGACGCTGAAGAACTCATTATTGCATTTCAGTCTAAATTTACACAAACAGATGACAGAGATATTTTACTGAAAGTAATAGGTAATGTAAAAGAAGAAAATGTTCGTACTACTGGTGACACTGGTATTGCACAAGCAGTCACTATTAAAACCGGTGTTGCTTCTGCAAATGATGTAATCGTGCCAAACCCTGTTGGGTTAGCTCCATATCGAACGTTCTTAGAAGTAGAACAACCAACAAGTAGTTTTATATTCCGCATGAAAGATGGACCAAGAGGTGCAATCTTTGAAGCTGATGGAGGAGCGTGGAGAAATGCTGCCATCCATAATATTTGCGAGTTTTTAGCAGAGGAATTAGCAACCGAAATCGACAGTGGAAGAATCACAATAATTGCGTGATTGGGGATATGATGATGATAAAAATTAATAAACTCGAAATAGAAAATGTAAAGCGTGTCAAGGCAGTAAAGATTGAGCCGACTGCCAACGGACTTACTGTTATAGGCGGTAATAATGGACAGGGAAAAACAAGTGTACTAGATTCGATTGCTTGGGCATTGGGTGGTAATAAACACCGCCCTAGCCAAGCAGAACGGGAAGGAAGTGCTGTTCCTCCATATCTACACATTGTTTTATCCAATGGACTAGTTGTTGAAAGGAAGGGAAAGAATAGCGATTTAAAGGTCATTGATCCGAATGGTGAAAAGGGCGGGCAGCAATTATTGAATAGTTTTGTCGAAGAGCTTGCTATTGATTTACCTAAATTTATGAACTCTACAAGCACTGAAAAAGCAAAAATATTGCTTCAAATTATTGGTGTGGGTGACAAATTACATGAGTTAGAAAAGAACGAACAGGAAATTTACAACCGTCGTCATACTATTGGGCAGATTGCAGATCAAAAAAAGAAATATGCCAAAGAACAACCTTACTTTCCTGATGCACCAAAAGAACTTATATCTGCTTCAGATATGATTCGCCAACAACAGGAAATACTGGCAAGGAATGGTGAAAATCAACGTAAACGTGAACAGCTAACAAGCCTCGAATATAGATACACTCAACAAGCAGCTGAAATCGAGCGTATGAAGAAGCAACTGGCAAATGCTGAAATGGAACTTTCTAAAACAGCAAATGATCTAGAGATTGCTAAAAAATCTGCTTTAGATTTACATGATGAATCTACTGAAGAACTTGAAGCAAATATTCAACATATTGATGAAATCAATCGCAAGGTAAGAGCGAATCTTGATAAAGATAAAGCTGAATCAGATGCAAGTGATTACCGTATGCAGTATGAAAAGTTAACTAATGAGATTAATGAGGTAAGGAAGCAAAAATCTGATTTACTGCAAAAATCTAATTTACCATTAGAAGGCTTATCAGTTGCAGAAGGTGAGCTTATCTACAATGGTCAGAAATGGGACAACATGAGTGGTGCTGATCAGTTGCGTGTATCTACTGCAATTGTTCGTAAGTTAAAGCCTTCGTGTGGATTCATCCTTTTAGATAAGTTAGAACAAATGGATATGGTGACGTTGAATGAGTTTGGTCAATGGCTTGAGCAAGAAGGATTACAAGCTATTGCTACAAGAGTTTCAACGGGTGAAGAATGCAGTATCATCATTGAAGATGGCTATGTAGCAGGTCAAGAGAGGATCGCTTCACCTCCAGTTGAAACACCGAAAACTTGGAAAGCAGGTGAATTTTAATGGAAGTCATTAGTGGAAAGATTGAGAAAAAGAAAAAGGTTGTTCTATATGGACCAGAAGGAATAGGTAAGTCGTCATTGGCTTCCCAATTCCCTAAACCAATCTTTATAGATACAGAAGGTTCAACAACTGAACTCACTGTTGACCGGTTGCCTAAGCCAAATAGTTGGACAATGCTCAATCAGCAAGTAGATTGGGTGAAGCAACAAGTAGGGCGATTTGAAACGTTAATCATCGATACAGTCGATTGGGCAGAAATGCTGTGTATTGAATCCGTATGCTCTACCCATAACAAAAAGGGGATTGAGGATTTTGGTTATGGTAACGGTTATGTTTATGTAAAAGAAGAATTTGGTAGATTCCTAAATAAATTGAGTGATGTAATTGATATGGGTATTAACGTTGTTTTAACAGCTCATTCACAGATTGTGAAATTTGAGCAGCCTGATGAAATGGGTTCGTATGATCGGTATCAGTTGAAACTTGGTAAAAAGACAAGCTCGCAAACAGCTCCATTAGTAAAGGAATGGGCTGATATGGTTTTATTCATTAACTACAAAACTTATAGTGTTGCGACTGACGATAAAGGCAAAAAACATAAGGCGCAGGGTGGAGTTAGAACAATATTTACCACTCATCATCCTGCATGGGATGCAAAAAACAGACATGATCTACCTGAAGAAATGTCGTTGGATTATGCCAATATTGCTCATATTTTTAACTCTATGCAACAGCCGCAAGTTCAACAACAAACTGCACCTACAAGCCAATCTCAGCAACAGTCGCAACCGCAACAGGAACAGGCGTCACAAATTCCAGATCCATTAAGCGCAGCAATGCCGCCTGTTGTTGATACTTCTGGAACTACTATAGATCAAGCTATACCGCAAAGTTTAAGAGATTTAATGACAATGCATGGAGTATCTGAAGAAGAAATTCAGATTGTAGTTAGCCAAAAAGGATATTATCCGATGGGTACCCCTATCGCTAATTATGACCCGGGCTTTGTTAATGGTGTTCTTGTAGGTGCGTGGGAGCAAGTGCATGGCATGGTGCAAAATTTTAGAAATAGTATTCCATTTTCGTAATTTACTAGGAGGTTACAAACATGAATAACGAGAGAGAATTAGGTTGGGATGATGAAATAGAAAAGGATGGTAGTGATTTTATTTTACTACCTGAAGGTGATTACGATTTTACAGTTAAGAAATTTGAACGTGCTAGGTTCCAAGGTAGTGAAAAAATGCCTGCATGTAATCAAGCAAAGTTAGAATTAACAATACACTCGCCAGAGCATGGAGACGTAACTATATTTCATAATTTATTTCTTCATACCAAGACAGAAGGTTTACTTTCAAATTTCTTTGCCGGCATTGGTCAAAAGAAAAAAGGTGAAAGATTGCGTATGAACTGGAACGCTGTTATTGGTGCAAAGGGGCAGTGCTTTATTGAACATAACAAATATATGGTCAAAGGTGAGGAAAGAATAAATAACCAAGTGAAAAAGTTCTATCCATATGAAGAAGTGACGGGGCAACCGCAGCAAAATAATCTGCAACAACAAGGATACCAGCAACAGCAGCAAAACCAAGGATATCAGCAACAACAAAATTATCAACAACAGAGTACACAACAGCAACAGACACCATTTCCTATGAATAATCAACAACAGGGTAATTTTACACCCGGACAGTTTTAGGAGGTAGCTTATGAAATTAAGGGATTACCAACAGGAAGCAAGAGATGCAATCCAAGGTGAGTGGAAAAGTGGTGTAAAAAAGACTTTGTTAGTACTTCCTACAGGCTGTGGTAAAACCATCGTATTTTCAAAAGTAATTGAAGATCGTGTAAAAAAGGGCGAGAGAGTTCTCGTCCTTGCCCACAGGGGTGAACTGTTGGAACAAGCAGCTGATAAGTTAGAAAAGTCTACAGGACTTAAATGCGCTACGGAAAAAGCTGAACAAACTTCAATAGGTAGCTGGTACCGTGTTGTAGTTGGAAGCGTTCAAACGATGATGCGAGAAAAACGGCTAGAGAAATTTGATAAGGATTTCTTTGACACCATCATTATTGACGAAGCCCACCATTGTATTTCAGACAGTTATCAAAAGGTACTTAATTATTTTGAATCAGCAAATGTCCTTGGTGTTACAGCTACCCCAGATCGCGGAGATATGAAAAATTTAGGTTCATATTTTGAAAGTTTATCATTTGAATATACTCTACCTAAAGCAATTAAATCTGGTTATTTAAGTCCAATTAAAGCTTTAACAATCCCATTAGAATTAGACTTATCGACTGTTAGTCAACAGGCAGGGGATTTTAAGGCAAGTGATTTAGGTTCTGCATTGGACCCCTATCTTGAGTCAATAGCTGAGGAAATGTGGAAGAACGCGAAGGATAGAAAAATAGTTGTATTCCTTCCATTAGTAAAAACCAGTCAGAAGTTTACTGAGATACTTAATAAAAAAGGTTTTAAAGCAGCAGAAGTAAACGGAGAGTCAAACGACCGTGCAGAAGTGTTGGAAGATTTCGATAAGGACAAATACAATGTTTTGTGTAATTCCATGTTATTAACTGAAGGTTGGGATTGCCCTAGTGTAGATTGTGTAGTCGTTTTAAGACCTACAAAGGTAAGAAGTTTATATAGTCAGATGGTTGGGCGTGGTACCCGACTGCATCCCGGAAAAACTGAATTATTATTACTTGATTTCCTCTGGCATACAGAAAGGCATGAGTTGTGTCATCCTGCTCATTTAATTGCTGAAAATGAAGAAGTTGCCAAAGCGATGACCAAACAAATTGAAGAATCAGGAATCGCTATGGATTTAGAAGTAGTGGAAAAGCAAGCAGCTGAAGATGTCATTGCTGAAAGAGAAGAAGCCTTAGCTAAACAACTAGCTGAAATGAAAAAGCGCAAAAGAAAGCTAGTAGATCCACTTCAGTTTGAAATGAGCATACAGGCTGAGGATTTATCAAGTTATGTTCCTTCGTTTGGTTGGGAAATGGGACCGCTAAGTGAAAAACAGATAAATCATCTTGAGAAACTTGGGATTCTTCCTGATGAAATAGACAATGCTGGTAAAGCTACCAAACTTTTAGAACGATTAGACAGAAGACGAGAACAGGGGCTAACGACTCCAAAACAAATCCGTTTCCTTGAAAGTAAAGGATTCAAGCATGTTGGAACTTGGTCTTTTGAAGTTGGTAAAAAAATGATTGATCGAATTGCTGCAAATGGATGGAAAATCCCAACAGGTGTTAACCCTAAAGAATATAAGCCAGATTCATAAAAAGGAGGAAACATAATTGGCTGATTACAATGATATTTACAAGCCTATTGTTCCTAAATGGGTTGCAGAAATACTAGAGTTAGATAAGTTAAGACGACAAAACCAGTATAGTGGTTCCTTATGTAGTGGTCAGACTCGAAAGGATTGGGATGAATGGAAACGTCGATATTCAAGGAAATTAAAATACGCAAGAATGAATGGTTGGTTATTGGAGAAGGATTGAAGTTCAAAGTAGGTGAGATATTTGGAGAGAAAAATAGATTTAATTTTCTTACTAGATTATATTGATCCGTCATCACTAGATTATCAAGAGTGGTTAAATGTAGGAATGGCATTAAGACAAGAAGGATATACGGCAAGTGATTGGGATGATTGGAGTAAAGGTGATGGTCAACGATATCATCCAGGTGAATGTTTTAAGAAATGGACCACATTTGAAGGTAGTGGTATTACTGGTGCTACTATCACACAAATGGCAAAAGAAAACGGATGGATGCCAAAAGGAGGCAATACAGATCATCACGAGCTAGGATGGGAAGATGAGATTTCTGGTAATGATGATTACGTTGTTATTGATAAAAACTGGATTGAAGGAATGGAGATAAAAGAACCATCTAATTGGAATCCTGTGAGAGAAATAACCACTTATTTAGAAACTTTATTTGAAGCATCTGAAAATGTCGGCTATGTTGTTTCAACTTGGCAAAATGATGAAGGGAAACATTTGCCAACTAAGGGGAATTGGGATAGAACAGCCGGAGAACTAATCCAGTTGTTGAATGAATCGAATGGTGATATTGGTTCAATCCTTGGTGATTATAATCCTGAAGCTGGCGCTTGGATACGTTTTAACCCTCTTGATGGTAAGGGTGTAAAGAATGAGAATGTCACAGAATATAAATATGCCTTAGTTGAATCTGACACAATGGATTTAGAAAAACAAAATGCCATCATGCGTGAGCTTGATTTACCTATCGCTGCTCTTGTATACAGTGGTAAAAAATCTATTCATGCAATCGTTAAAGTAGATGCCGCCAATTATGAAGAATACCGAAAACGTGTAGATTACCTATATACCGTTTGTAAAAAGAATGGTCTAACTGTAGATAATCAAAATAGGAATCCATCCAGATTATCGAGGTTGCCGGGAGTAGAACGGAACGGAAAAAAACAGTTTCTAATTGACGTAAACATTGGAAAAAGCAGCTGGGAAGAATGGGAAAACTGGATTGAAGATGTAAATGATGATTTGCCGGATCCTGAAAGCTTAACCGACTATTGGGATAACATGCCGACTCTTGCACCACCATTAATTGAGGGTGTACTGAGACAAGGGCATAAAATGTTGATGGCTGGACCCTCAAAAGCTGGTAAATCGTTTGCCTTAATAGAATTAACTATAGCATTAGCTGAAGGTACAAAGTGGCTAGGTTGGCAGTGTGCAAGAGGACAGGTTTTATATGTCAATTTAGAGTTAGATAGACCTAGTGCTTTACACAGATTCAAAGATGTTTATCAGGCTCTTGGAATAGAGCCAAAGAACATTAATAACATAGATATTTGGAACTTGCGTGGTAAGTCTGTACCAATGGACAAACTAGCACCTAAATTAATTAGACGTGCTCAAAAGAAAGGTTATATTGCAGTTATCATTGACCCTATTTATAAAGTACTTACTGGTGATGAAAATAGCGCAGATCAGATGGCTCACTTTACAAATCAATTTGACAAAATTGCAACTGAATTGGGTTCTAGCGTTATCTACTGCCATCACCATTCAAAGGGAACACAGGGCGGTAAGAAGTCAATGGACCGCGCGAGTGGTTCAGGGGTATTTGCTAGGGATCCTGATGCACTTATTGATTTAGTTGAATTAGATATCACGGATACCTTGATTAAACAACAGGAAGCCGCTGCGGCATCAAAAATTTATTGTGATGCTATCAAACAAGTAAATTTCGACTTTTTCGATGAACATATAGGGCTTGATGATCAACAGAGTATTGCTCAGATGAGTAATCATGCGAAGCGTGTATTAAGCCCAGAACATCAAGCTCAAATAGAAAGAGAGATTAGTAGGGTAATCAAAGGCATTCGCATTAGATCAGCATGGCGAGTAGAAGGAACACTTCGAGAATATCCAAAGTTCAAACCGGTTAATATGTGGTTCCAATATCCAGTACACAAAATAGATGATGTTGGCGTATTAAAGGATATTCAACCTGAAGGTGATGGTCCAGCGTGGAAAAAGAATTTTGATAAGAAAAAGTCTCCTGAAGAATCGAAGAAAAAGAGAGCAGAAGCATTAGATACCGCTTTTGATGCATGCGGCATTGATGAAAAAGTTACAGTAGCAGCGATTGCTGAATACATGGGCATATCAGAAAAAACAGTACGAAATCGTGTGAAAGAGCATGGCGGTTATTGGGTTGCTGATGGTGAAATAGGGAGGAAATAAGAGTTAGTTGAATTTTGGATTAATTAATCAAGGAAAACAACAAAAAATGAAGAGCCCAGGCAGTGGCTCTTCGAAGAAATGATAAAAAAAGAGAAATCCATCGTATCCATTATATACTATGTGAATTTCGGTTTAATGATTGGGTGTTTTAATCACCTTTTGAATTAATTAAGAAAAAACAGTTAGAGGTTTACAAGAAATCCAAAAATAAACATTATAAAAATAATATTTACGTACATGGTTGCTATGACTACGCCATAATGAATTTTTTTAAAAAAGAATAGTGAAAACGGAGCTGAAAATAATACGAGAACCAACAATACAATAATAGCTTCATTTAAGTAAAGTAAGATAAGCACCACCTACAAACAAACAGTGTTTATAGTTTTTCCCAATAATTAGAGGTTATGCAACAAAAGAATTATTAAGTTTACTAGGATGGGTATGGACTTTTGAAAAAAGGAGCGCAAAGGCTCCAACGTTCATTTTTAACTTAGAAACTTTGATCCAAAGAGAAAATAAAGAATCATTGAAGCACCTAAGAAGGAAGAGAAAAATAAAATTTGCTGTGGTTTAGATTGGTTTTTAAGCCATTTCCATCTTTTGCTCTCCATATCCAGCCAAAGGAAATCGACAATTAGTGCTACAAAAATAATTACAAGGAATGTAATCAAATTCATGAATTGCTTTCTCCTTTCTTGTACAAGTAGATTATAACATATTATGGAAAAACAGAAGAGTTATGACAAGTTTAAATTATAAATAAACACAAGAGTAAAGGAATTTCCTAAGGGGGGATAGCAAATGAAAGTGAAAGAGTTAATTGAAGAGCTGCAAAAACTTCCTGAATATGCAACAGTTCGTGTCCTTAAGAAAGATGAGAAGGAAGTTCATTTTTTTTACAAAGGATCAGCAACTGAAGTTGTTTTGCAACCTTTTGACGATGATGACGATTACCTTGAAAGATACGTTGATATTAAATAAACAGGATAAGCAGGGAGTTTAATAAATATAAGGGAGGAAATGAACGTGGGAAAATTAAAATTATCACAATTAAATGATGATGTTGAGGTATCTATTGAAGAATCAAGCACTGTTTACACGGTTGCAGAACTTAAAGCAGAAATTCTTGACGGAGAACCACATCATGAATCGCCAAAATGGTACACGATAAAAAGGCGGAAATGGAGTCCAAATGCTCGATGGATGATAGAGAACTATATTGATAACGAACATGAAGATATGTATGAGGATTGGGATGAAAGAGCATGGGATTGTATAGAAAAGGAATCAGCAGTTACCAAGGTTCAAAAGGTCTTGGATGAGGTATTCAAAGGGGAATACGCCACTGCTTATTGGACGTATGAGGAGCCAGTTGAGATTGATATCTTACCAAACGTTGTTAACGAAACAAAATGATAGAAACGTTAATTAATTATTATCTTTCTTTTTAGTTTTATAGGCGAGAAAATTAGCTACTAATACACCTATAAGAATGGCAACTAAAGATTTCCAGTCAAAGTTATTACCAGAAAAAATGTAATAAAGTAATGATCCAGTTAGTGCACCTAGCATTGAGAATGATAAAAGTTTAAAAAATTCCATATGTAACACCACCAAGAAATATTTAACAATAACAATGCTAATATAAAATGGTTTTTTTGTAAACAAAAGGTAGATCAGTTTAGCAATTGAAAGGAGTAGGACAATATAGAAAGCCTACTTTTGTATAAAGAAGGCTTTTAGAACAACTAATTAGTGTTTATTCTGTATTACTTAATTTGCCTTTATAGTACAGGTAATCAACTTTGTTTTTTGTAGCCGTTAATTGGGAAGCTAATATTGCAGTATATATTGTTGTTAGAAGGACAGCTAATACACCAAGTCCTAATACAGAATCATTTTTTAACATAAAGTTACACCTCCTTCTAAATTTATCTTTTCTAAATAAGAAGAATTTATACGAAGGATAATTAGTTGATTAGGAGGGAAAGAGGATGCATTGGGAATGTCGATATTGTTATTTTCCAACTACAGTGGAAGGCGATAGGGTTTGTTCATCATGTGGCGCAGAATGGGAAGCAGCAAAAATTCTAGTTGAAGATGATGATTAAGAAACAAAAGGTAGGAGGAGTTAATTTGGAGGAAATAGATAACTTAATTTTAAGGCTTAGAGGAGAAATGTCCACTCGAATGTATGATGGGGATGTAGTAGAAATTTTAGAGGTTTTAGAAAGTGCTAACGAATATTTTGAGGCAATTTCTGAAACAGCAATTATCAATGGGAAGCTAGTTGTGCAACAGCAGCAGGAAATTGAAGAGTTGAAGAGAGAAAATACCAGCTCATATCATCATGGCTATAAGATAGGGCGCTATGATGAATTGATGGAAAAGTGACTTACGAAACACAAGATAGATTAAATAAAAAAGAGCCGGTTGGCTCTGAAGAATTCTATACACCTTCTCATTTATACGGATCGATATACTGCCACTTTTGAAATAAGTAAATTAACGAAGCGCAGATAATACAATTAATAAAAATTACAATATGAAAGTGATCATTCATTTTATAAATCCCGAAATATTCATAAAGGTTCATTATTCCAAAAGAAAAGATTGCATCGCTTATAGTGTTAAAGGTGAAATAAAGCCAAAAGTTCCCGAATGTAAAGTATAAAAATATTGTAGGTAAGACTATGTATATTCCATAGACGAAAGGAGTTGTATTAGTTAAAGGGAAAATTGTTTCAACAACTTCAACCAGATTATATCTTTGATATAACTGAAATAATATTGTCAGAAGCAAGGCACTCACTAATCCACCTGGAATGAAGGACTTCACTCTTTTAGTATCTAACAAAAGGAGAATAAACCAAGGTAAAATTAACATGGACCATAAAAGAATATGAGTTAGCATATAGACTATACCTCCTATAAAGGATAATAATAATCTAACCTATAGCTCTTTGGCCTATTCATAAAAAAGCTAGGAAGTTAAAATTCCTTGAGAGTCATTCGTCTGATAAGAAAACATTTATTGAAATTAGAAAAGAGCCCATTCAGGCTCTAATCTAATCGAGTTGCAATATTATGGGTTTTGGTAAGGAAATACATCTAAGTAGGTGATACGGAAGAATATGTAATTCCTTACCTAATAGTAATTTATCCATAATTAATAAAATATATGCAAATTGTTGGTAAATGAAAAATCTCTTACACATCTACAAATACAGTATGATGATGAAATGTAATTTAAATGACAAAAACAATAAAACACTTTAAAAATTATAAAGGGAAATTCTCGAAGGGAAAAACTTTCCCTCAGAGGGGAAAAACTCGAAAACTTTCCCTTCCTTCACTAGGGAAAAACTCGAAAACTTTCCCTTCCTTCACTAGGGAAAATCTCGAACAATTTCCCTAGTTTCCCTCAGAGGGAAAAACTCGAGGATTTTCGAGAATTTCCGAGGGAAGGAAAACCCATATATAAATATAACATTTCCGTTTCCCTCCCTGTCGGTCATAGAGAAAAAAGTGGTGGGCTCTGCTACGCCCGCCACACACCTTTCTCTTACTATGACAATGCAAAATTTCAAGAATTAAAAAGTAAAATTATGGAAGGTGTAGTAAATGCCAAAAAAGAAAAATAAACCAAAATTAAGGGTTGCTGCAAATATGCCACCTCTTTACCACACGTTACCAGGAGAATCTTATCACTATAAAAAAAGCGAAGTTTTGAAATGGTTAGCTGAACGACCTGCATTGCTTGAACAGATTTTTGCAGATGTTTCAGGAACTAAAGATATTATTTATAACCCTGTAACAGGTAAATGGCAGGGTGCTAACTTTGAAGAAGAAGATATATGCCCTCACGAGAATGAATGGGAGGGTTGTCCAGTATGCAGACATTAGAATTTTATATGCCAATGATTCCACCCACTACAACACACCAACAAAAACAAGTAACTGTACGAAACGGCAAACCTGTCTTTTATGAACCAGAGGAATTAAAGGCTGCACGATCTAAACTTACTGCACATCTGAGCAGGCACATACCAGAAGTTAAATATAAAAAGACTATCCGATTAATGACTAAATGGTGTTTCCCCATTACAGGTAAGCATCAACATGGTGAATATAAGTATACAAAGCCTGATACTGACAATCTTCAAAAGTTACTTAAAGATTGCATGACCGACTGTGGGTATTGGAAAGATGACGCTTTAGTAGCTTCAGAGATTGTTGAGAAGTTTTGGGCAAGTAATCCAGGCATCTATATTAGAATTGAGGAGATCTGATGGATTATAAAGCTTTCTTTGCAGAAGTAGCTGATTGGATTATACAAGCAAATCATATGGCTCTTAATTTTGGAATGGAGAGTGAGCCATTCTGGAAGTGGGTTATGGATTCTACTGCTGCTATTTGTGAAAAGTACGGTAATAATCAATTGGTGTTAAATCAGATGGTTATGTTATTTCATTGGCTTGAGGGATTTTATGCAGAGAGTGTAAAGAGAAGTAATTAAAGGGGGCTAACAGATGCAGCTTACAGAGCAACAGTTGAAAATAATTACCGATGTAGCTTCTCAGAATGCTATTAAAGCCTATCTTGAGTATTCGGAAAAACAAGTGCAAGAAAAACATGATAGACGATTACGAAATATAAAGCTACTTCTAAGAAATTACCGTAAATTTGTTAAGCATTGTGAAGACGTAAAAACGGATATAACAGAGCTTAAAGAAAAATTTGAAATAGATTACCTTGATACGGATGGATTTAAAATACAATCTGTATTGAGAAGCAAGAAACGCACACTCACAATGGTTGAATACATCAATAAATCGTTAAAGGTTTATAAGACTATGTGTGATGAATCAGATGATCCAGAGGACATAAGGAGATATAAGGTAGTATACGATTTATACATTTCAAAAGAAAAGATATTAGCAAAAGACATAGCCGCAAGGCACTCTGTACATCATCGAACGATTTATAAAGACATTGATAGTGCATGCAAAACCTTGGCAGTATTGATGTTTGGCGTTGATGGGGTTGAGTTTAAGTGAAGGCATAAATCGGGCAGTTCACGTGCACTTTAAATGTGGTATTATGATAGCATAAAATAATTGTGAACGTGCAAAGCATCCAAATCAGTTGGGTGCTTTTTATTATGTATAAAGGGTGATGCTAAATGAAATACATTAACATTATATTCCTGTCGTTCATCATAGCTTTATTCAACACACAACCAGGAATAGAGAATGACCCAATAAGAACAAGAGATTGGAAGTATATGTGTTAGAAAGGAGAACCATATGAATATCCAATGTGACAAATGCAATAAAGAGTTCCCAATATCCTCTATCGATACTGAGGACAAACAACTATTATCCAATAACGTAACGCGCCACTATATCACTTGCCCATCATGTGGTGAGCAATACACATCCTATTTCCTTGATGATTCAATGAGAGAAATCCAGGAGGAAATCAGGCGTATAAAAAACAAGCAACAATTAACAACTAAACAAAAGAACAAACTCATGCGACTTACTCAATCAATCTCATCCATGAACATAGAGTACATGAATACCTATAAGGATATCCTCCAAGACAATGCCTAAGAAACCACTCAGACCATGTGCTGAAATATCCTGTGGTAATCTCACAGAGAAAGCCTACTGTAAAACGCATGAGAAAATAGGTGAGGAAAACCGTAGAGATTTCACACGCAAGTACAATCGATATGGTCGCGATCCTGAGATCAATAGATTCTATCAATCATCAGCATGGAAGCAACTCAGATCATTGGCTTATAACCGAGACAATGGCTTATGTCAACGTTGCTTAAAGCAAGAAGTTATCCAACAAGCTCACATTGTCCATCATATTGTGGAGGTAAAGGAGGACTGGAACAGGCGATTAGACATAGACAATCTCGAGTCTGTCTGCCACGTCTGCCACAACCGAGAGCACAAGGGTACCCCCCGGGGCTGATAATTTATTTTTCTTTCTACCCAGAAGCGACCCGCCCTCTCGCGTGCACAAAAATCCGTTTATTCATATTTTTTAAAGGAGGTGAATGGACATGGCAGGGAGACCAAGACAACCATTAGAGGTTATAAAAGGTAAAGGGCGTTCTAATCACCTTACAAAGGCTGAAATGAAGACTCGTGAAGAACAAGAAAATGCTATTCGAGGAAGTACAGATAATATTGAAGCGCCATCTTATTTAACTAAAAAACAAAAAGATGAGTTTTATAAAATATCAAGCGAATTAGTTAAATTGAAAATATTTAGCAACCTTGATGTGGATGGACTTGCTCGCTACATCGACAGTAGGGATGAGTACATCAAAATAGTAAAGTTATTGAGGTCCATGAAACCAATTGTAATCGTAGATGGTATGAAATTGTTGGATGAAGGATATACAAAACTTCAAAAAACAAAGAATTTACTTTTTAACGAATGTAAAGCAGCAGCAAGCGAGCTTGGCTTGTCCATTACATCACGCCTTAAACTTGTGATACCAAAAGCAGAAGATGACAGAAAACCAAAAACTGAAGCTGAAAAACGGTTCGGTGGTAGGCTATGAGTTTATTAGAAAGAGTCTTTAAGTATTGTGAAGATATTATTGAAGGTGAAATAAAAGCGTGTCAGAAACATAAATGGTCAGTTCAACGATTCTTAAGCGATTATGAAGAATGTCATAAAGAAGACAGTCCTTATTATTTTGAAGAAGATGTTCTTGAAGATTTTTATTGGTTTGCGAAAGAGTTTAGGCACGTTGAGGGTATTTTAGCAGGAGAACCAATTGAATTAACCGATTTTCAACTTTATTTAGCAGTAAACATTTTGTGCTTCAAAAAGAAACGTAACGGTGCACGTAAAATTAGAAAAATTTACATTCAACTTGCTCGTAAAAATGCAAAGTCTCAATTCCTCGCTATTATTTCAGGATTCATTACATTCTTCGGAGATGAAAAGCAACGTGTTTTTATAGCTGGGTGGTTAAAAGAACAATCAGAAGAGGTTTATGAAGCAGTTCGTACTGGAATCGAATCAAGCGAGTTGTTAGAAGGGAAGTGGAAAGAAGCTTATCACAAAATTGAAATTAAACGAAATCGATCAGTAATTATACCTTTATCAAAAGAAGCACGTAAAAGTGGAGATGGAAAAAACCCATCTGTAGGAATAGTTGATGAATATCATAGACATGATACAAGTGAAATTTACGATGTTATCGCATCTGGAATGGTTGCTCGAAAAGAGCCTTTGATGTTTGTAATTACAACAGCAGGCTTTAACCTCTCTTCCCCTTGTTTTAAAGAGTACGAATATGTCAGCAAGATTTTAAACCCAGACATGCCTCAAGAAAACGATGAGTACTTCGCGATTATATGTGAGCTAGAAAAGGACGACGAAGGAAATCTTATCGATGATATCAAAGATGAATCAAATTGGGTAAAAGCTAATCCTATCGTAGCAACTTATGATGAGGGTATAGAAGCAATTCGTTCGGATTTAAAAGTAGCCTTGGAGCAACCGGAAAAAATGCGAAGCTTTATGACCAAAAACATGGATGTATGGTTAGACTCTAAACCACAAGGTTACATGAAAATGGATAAGTGGAAAGCAAGCATTGTAAAACCATATGAGTTAATACAATATCCTTTATATTTAGGTTTAGATTTATCTAGTACAACGGATTTAACAAGTGTGGGTGAAGTGTTTAAACTATCAGAGAAATACGCACTGAGACAACATTCGTTTATGCCTGAAGATAAGCTCCAGGAGAGGATGAATACAGATAATGTCCCTTTTGATTTATGGGAAAGACAGGGTTATGTGACAACAACACCTGGAAGTGTAGTTGATTATAGTTATGTCGAACGTTACATTCTTGATTTGAGAGATGCAGGATATAACATAGTTGAAATAGCTTATGATAAGTGGAATGCTACCCATTTGGTCCAAATCTTAGAGAATCATGGTTTTAAAATGGTCGAAATGCCTCAATTATTAAGGCATTTATCTTTTCCTACAAAAGAGTTACGAAGCGGAATATATAGAAAAACAGTAGAACATTTTGGAGATCCATTACTTTACTGGGCTATGAGTAATGCTGTTACTCGATTGGATGCAAACGAGAATATTATGTTGGATAAAGAGAAATCCACTGAACGAATTGATCCAGCTGCAGCAACTATTAATGGATTTGCTAGGGCGATAGTTGGTCAATCACAAGATTTAAGCAGTCACTTTTTGAATAATTGGAGGATGTAAATGGCTAAAACAATCAAAAATTTCATCATATCGTTTTTTACAGCATTCTTCACCAAATGGTTGGAGGATTTTTTTATTTTTGTTGGTGTTGCGGTGATTGTAATAAATACTTATTTGATAACAACTGTGGAAGTAAACATAATTGCTGGTAATTACTTATTGGGTTTAATTTTAATCATTCTAGGTGTAGTGTTGGCCAAGCAATAGAAAGGAGGTGATAAAGTGATTTTCAAAAATGCACTATCTCCTAGGGCTGAAACAACTGATTTGAAAAACCCCGCCCCATGGTTCTTGAAAGCTTTTGGGCACCAAGCATCAAGCGGTGAGACTGTTACTGTTAATTCAGCATTAGGCGTGCCAGCAGTTTATGCTTGTATTAACATTTTGGCTAATAGTATTGCAACCTTACCTTTTCAAGTATTTAGAAAAACTTCGACTGGGAGATCAAAAGAAAAAAATCATATTGTTGCTATGCTTTTAGAGAAGAGACCAAACCCCTATCAAAGCCCTTTTAAATTTAAGCATTTAATTGAAACGCATCGTAATTTGTGGGGGAATGCTTACATCAACATTGAGTGGGGGTTAGATGGAAGGCCAAAAGGTTATTGGTTGTTAGACCCATCAAAAACAGAGCCAATAATTGATAATACAACAAATGAACTTTGGTATCATACAGTTTTGCCTAATGGCGCTAACGTTAGGATATGGCATGAAGATATTATTCATTTAACTTCTTTATCTACTGACGGTATTAAAGGTAAATCACCTATTCAAGTAATTCGTGAGACCATAGGTAGTTCTCAGGCATCTCAAAAGTTTAAAGGTAAATTCTTTAAGAATGGTGTTTCTACAAATGGATTTTTAAAGATTCCTGGTATGCTTAACGCTGATGCAAAAGAAGTTGTTAGAAGTGAATGGGAAAAAGCTAACACTGGTATTGATAATGCTCAAAGAATAGCTATATTAGATGCTGGTCTTGAGTATCAAAGTATATCAATGCCCTTAAAAGACGCGCAATTTGTAGAAAGTATGAAGTTTGATAAGACTGAAATTGCTACGTTTTATAATATTCCAATGCACATGGTAAATGAGTTAGATAGGTCCACACATTCAAATATAGAACAACAAGCAATTGACTATATTCGAAACACTTTGAGTCCCATCTACACTCAGTATCAAGAAGAGTTTACTTATAAGTCTTTTTCATTTAAAGAACAAGCTAAACTTTACATTAAGGTAAATCTAGAAGCACTACTTCGAGCTGATAAGAAGACTCAAGCTGAGTTTTATGGAATTATGCTGGATAAAGGTGTGTTTAATATAAATAAGGTATTGGAGCTAGAAGATATGGATGCAATCGAGGGCGGGGAAAAACATCGTGTGGACCTTAATCATGTTTCCCTAGATATCGCTGATGAATATCAGCTTGCAAAAGCTGGTTTGAAAGGAGGTGAGGAGAATGAAGAATAAGAAGAAACAGTCATTTCTTACGGTGAAGAACCTCACCTCTACATCTGCTGATCTATACATTTATGGAGAAATTGTAAATAACACAGATTGGAAATGGGATGAATCCGAGGTAATGCCGGATGACGTGCTTAATACGCTTAATCAAGTAAATAATCTAAGTGAATTGAATATTTACGTTAATAGTCCGGGTGGATCAGTCTTTGCAGGTTTAGCTATTTACAACATGCTAATCCGTAACAAGGCAAGGAAAATTGTACATGTGGATGGCGTAGCTGCTTCAATCGCTTCAATTATTGCATTAGCTGGTGATGAAATTCATATTCCATCAAATGCCTTTATGATGATTCATAAGCCACTAGTTGTCACGTATGGAAATGCTACTGAATTGAGGAAGGCAGCTGATGATCTTGATGTATTAGAAGAAGGATTGATGAATGTCTACACAGAGAATCTTGTGGAAGGCATAGAAGCGGAAACTATTCGTGATATGCTCCAAAATGAAACTTGGCTTAATGGGAATGAGGTAGCAAAGTATTTTAATGTGACCGTTACAGAAGCCAAAAACTATGCTGCTTCTGCGGTAGATTTCTTAAACAGGTATGAAAAGACACCTAAATCACTGGTTAAACAAGAAGAGCAAGAAGAAAATGAAACTCTCGACAAAATAAAATTTCAAAATGAGCTGACCCTACTAGAATTGTAGAGTCTTTTTTTATGCTCAATAGGAGGAAACTATGAAAACATTATTTACAAACGCGTTATTAGCATTAATGCTTAACAAAAACATTTATTCTGTGCAAATGAATGGTGGCATGACGAAGCGAGAGCAGGAGTTGCGTCAATCTGTAGCTGATTTGAAGGATGAAGCAAAGGCTTTAATGGATGAAGGGAAAAATGAAGAAGCACAAACGAAATTGAAAGAAGCTAAGGCTGCTAAAACAAATCTTGATAATTTCTTGGCATTACAGAAAGACTTCGAAGGGTTGAACGTACCTTCTCCACAAAATAGTGGGGCAAAATTACAGCCACCTTCGCCAAAAGATGAAGAAAAACCAGAATACAAAGCATTATTCTTCAAAGCCTTAAAGGGGCAAAGCTTAACTTCTGAAGAATCGGAAGTAATTGGTGAATATTATGCTCGACTTTCTAAAGATAACGGAGAAGATGGCGGTTATATTATTCCTGAAGACATTTCCACACAAATCAATGAGTTAGTTCAAACGTCGGATGATCTTCGTCAATATGTAACTGTTGAGCCTGTGTCAACAAACAAAGGAGCACGTACACTTGAACGCCGTGCAGATCACACTCCACTTGCTCCTTTATCTGAATATGGAAATCCAAACGCAATGCAAGAAATTGCATCTCCTAAGTTCGATCGTCTACCTTATGAAATTGAAGATTATGCAGGGTTTTTACCGGTAGCAAATACTGTATTAGCTGATACAGACCAAGCTCTTTCATCTTATCTTGTGAAATGGATTGCGAAAAAGTCACGCGCTACAAGTAACCATTTAATTCTTCAAGTATTAGATGGGTTTAATAAAGTGGATTTAGTAGATTACAAAGGTATTAAAACTACCCTTAATGTAACACTTGATCCTGCATTTGCGGAGGGCGCGATTATCATCACAAATCAAGATGGTTTTAATTATCTTGACCAGCTTTATGACAAAAACGGACGGCCACTTCTTCAGCCGGATCCACAAGATGCAACGAAAAAGCTTTTATTCGGTCGTAGAATTGTCGTGTTATCAAATAAAACAATTGCTACATCAAGTGGAAAAGCGCCGTTTATCATTGGTGATTTGAAGGAAGCAATTGTGTATTGGGATCGTCAGCAAATGCTTCTTGATATGACAAAAGAAGGTGGAAATGCTTGGAGAACTAACACGACTGAATTCCGTGTTATCGAGCGTGAGGACGTTACGAAGTGGGATGAAGAAGCAGTTGTCTATGGTCAAATTAATATCACAGTGCAACCGGAAGTAATCCCAGAAGGGTAAGGTGATATAAATGAAAGCTAAAGTAATTATTAACCGTTTCCGTGATAAGCATACGAAAAAGGTCTATATATCAGGTAATATTTATGAAGGTTCAAAAGAACGTATAGAAGAACTCCAAGCGAAAAAATGGCTTGGAGAGGTGGAAGAGAGTCCATCAGAAGTTGATAAATATATACAAAAGTTAAACGGTACTGTGGAGGAGGTAAAAGCTTCTGTAGATGCGTTAAACACATCAGAATTTGATAAATTAATCTCATTAGAAAAAGAAGGTAAGAATCGTAGAAGCCTGGTTAAGTTCCTAGAAGAACAATCTAAGCTTGCAGGCTTAGCAGAAACACCAGCTGAAGAGGGCGAGTAATCGTCCTCCTTTTTTGAGGTGATGAAATGGAAATTGCCGAATTAAAAAGGTATTTGAGGATGGATTATCCTATGGAGCCTGAAGAAGAACAGGATCTCATGAAATTCTATTCGCGTGCTAAGATATACATTAAAAATCAAGGCGTCTATCTAGATGTGGAGAATGCGGATATGGTTGAACAATATAATCAGTCATGTGCTATGCTCACTCAACACTGGTTTGATAATCGTGAATCATTTCGTATCGGTAATCAATCATATGAAATTCCCTACTCCTTGGATAGTATTGTTAGACAATTAAAGTATTGTTATGGCGGTGTTAAAGAATGAATCCAGGTAAGTTTGACCAAAAATTATTGTTCCAAACATCAGCAGGGATTGACGATGATGGCTTTCCAACTGATTCGCCCTCCACAATTACAACAGCATGGGCAGAGTTGAAGACATTAAGAGGAAAAACTTTTTATTCTGCTGCTCAATCAAATATGGCCCATAATCGTATGTTTACTATTAGATATCAAAAAAGATTAATGGATGGATTCCGCCCACACGATCTAATCGTGGTTTGGAGAGGTATCCAGCATGACATAGTCTCTATTGAAAATGATGATGGACAAAATGCGACTATGACTGTTGTAGTAAAGGGGGTGTCATAATGGATTTTCAGATGGATGGTTTATCGGAAATGATGAATCGATTAGCATCACTAGAAAATATGGACGAAATAAAGAATGAAGCATTAAAAGAAGGTGCAAAGGCTCTTAAGGAAGAGACTGAGAGGACAGTTGTCAAACGAACTGGCAATCTTTCTAGAAATATCTTAGTCTCAGACATAAACAACGATGAAATATTTGTTCATGTAGATAATCAGGGAAAAGCATATTATGGCCATATGTTAGAGTTTGGTACATCTAAAATGTCTGCTCAACCATTCATGGGTCCTGCTTTCAACAGAAGTAAAATGAGTATTAACAATGCAATGGCTGAGAAAATAAGGCAGCATTTAAGGTGATAAATAATGAATTTAAACTCATTAATAATTGAATCCCTAAGTGATTTAAATGTACCTGTCGCATTTTTAAATTACACAGGAGACAAGAAAATCTATATTCGTTTTTTTGAGTATGATCAGGGTGCTGAATTGTCTGCTGATAACGAAGAATTATATATAGGGCATTATATTCAAGTAGATATTTTTTCCCCTTCAAACTATCTAGAGATTGTGGAAGGAGTTAAAAGGAATCTAAAAAGTGTAGGTTTTAGAAAGAATTTTGAGACAGAATTATATGAAGATGACACGAAGCTCTATCACAAGGTGCTTCGTTTTTATTTTATATCCGAAACGGAGGAAGATTAAATGGCAACTATTGGTTTAAGAGATGTGTATTTTGCACCTATTATTGAAGATACAGAAGCAACGACAACATATGATATACCATTTAGAGTAGGGAAAGCAATTACTGCAAATGTTCAACCTCAATATAACACTGGAGAATTGAGAGCTGATGATGGGGTTGCTGAGACAGCTGAATCTAGAGGGGTAACAAATGTTGCTCTAAATACTGACGATTTATCACCTACTGTCCAATCAAAATTGCTTGGGAAAAAAATTAATAGTGATGGAGTTTTAATGGATAGTGAGGATGATAGACCACCTTATGGAGCATTAATGTTTAGGTCGGAAAAAGCAAATGGAGCGTATCGATATACAGTTTTATATAAAGGGAAATTCACACCTCCAGAAACAAATTATGAAACAAAACAAGAAACACCGACATTCCAAACACCAACTGTTAATGGTCGTTTCTTACGCAGACAATCTGATAATCAAATTGGTGGACAGGTAGATGAAGATGGAGAAGGTGTATCTGCAGCTATTATCGATAATTGGTTTAAGTCAGTGTATGAAGAAACACCGGAGGGATAAAACATGGAGCTAGTTTTGCAAAGAATTACTGAAGAAAATGGAAGTCTTAGAGTTTCTGAGAATGTTTATACTATTCCTCACGCAACTGCCCAACATTACAGGCAATTAGTCAAATTTGACGAGGTTATCAATTACTCAGAAATGAGTGTGGAGGAATACGACAAAGTTGTTGGTTTTGTTTGTGATGTATTCCGAAATCAGTTTACTGTTGATGATTTCTATGAAGGGGTACCTTCCCACAAACTCATAGAAACAATTGTAGACGTATTTTCCTTTGTTCGTACTGGTAAAACTCCAGAAGAAATCAAATCATTGGAGAATAACGAGGGAAAGATATAACTCCTGAGGAAGCCTATCTTTCTCAGGTTAGACACGCAAGAAAACAGATGAATATGATCAAGCAAATGTATAGAAATTTATTAAAAAATGGATGGACACTCAATCAAATTGATGAGATGGACATCCATTTTTACTTTTCTTTAGAAGGTACTAATCAAGAAGAAACGTTTATCGATGAAATCAAATTATTCTAGGAGGTGGTAGCATGGCTGATGTCGGTACTTTAAGAACGAGAATATCCCTGGATTCTGCTCAGTTCGAGCAAGGAATGGCAGGGATAAATCGTCAATTGCGATCACTACAATACGAACAAAGAGCTGCCACCTCATCTGGAACTGGCTTTGCTCGTGGTATTACTGAATTACGCGCTAAATCGGAGATATTACAGAGAACCTTTGATGTGCAACAGGCGAAAGTAAGAGAACTCGCTAGGCGGTATGAAGAAGCTAGGCGATCTACATCAGAAAATTCTAGGGAAACTCAAAACGCTCAAATAGCATACCAACGAGCAGTTGCAGAAATGCGAAGCACTGAAAATGCACTGCGAGGTGTGACACAAGAGATTGAGAGACAAACAAATCCTTGGAATGTATTAAGTCGCAATATGAATACTGTCGGATCTCGAATGCAAGAAGTTGGTCGCACTATGGCTAGTACTGGTCGTACTATGACTATGTCAGTCACACTCCCAATCCTTGGTGTTGGAGGTGCGGCACTTAAGGCAGGCATGGATTTCGAAGCTGGTATGTCCAAGGTTGAAGCACTAACACAAGCTAGTAAATCCGATATGAAATTGTTAGAAGATCAAGCGAAAGAATTAGGTGCAACAACTAAGTTTAGTGCTACTCAGGCAGCTGAAGGTATGGCCTTTCTCGGTATGGCAGGATGGAAGACAAATGAAATTTTAGCTGGTATGCCTGGTTTGTTAAGTTTAGCAGCAGCGGAAAATATGGAGTTAGGTAGAGCGGCAGATATCACATCAAATATTATGTCTGCTTTTAGTATTGAAGCCTCAAAAGCTGGACATGTAGCAGATGTTCTTGCAATGGCCGCAACAAACTCTAATACCAATGTTGAACAGTTAGGGCAAGCCATGACTTATGTAGCTCCAGTTGCAAATACACTCGGGTGGAATATTGAAGAAACAGCTGCGGCAATTATGGCGATGTCAGATGCAGGAATACAGGGTGAAAAAGCAGGTGCAGCATTTGCTACATCACTCCAACGTTTGGCGAATCCTACAGCCGAAATGTCTAGGGTTATGGATGATCTCAACATCAAGTTTTTTGATGCAGAAGGTACCATTAAACCTATGCCAACATTAATAGGTGAATTAGAAAAAGCAACTAATGGGATGACATCAGAACAAAAAGCGGCTGCTTTATCCACACTCTTTGGAGCAGAGGCATATAAAAACTGGGCTGTAGTTTTAGAAGCTGGATCAAAGACTCTTGGTTCTAATACAAAAATGCTTGAGGAATCTGAAGGTGCAGCCAATAAAATGGCTGAAACAATGAATGATAATACCAAAGGCGCAATTGTGGAATTTAAGTCTGCTCTTGAAGGTGTAGGAATCGCCTTATCTGAACACCTCCTTCCAGTCACAACAGATCTTATCAATAAGGGTACTGAAATGGTACGCAAATTTGGTGAGTTGGATGAGAGTACCCAAAAAAATATCATCAAAATGGGTTTATTTGCTGTTGCTATTGGTCCTGCTGCTCTTGTTGCTGGTAATCTTACTACCGCAATTGGAGGATTAGTCAAAGTTGGTGGGACATTAACAGGATTACTTGGTAGAGCAGGTGGTACTGGATTATTAGGAAGAATAGGAATGATGGGAGTAGCTGGCGGTCCAGTTGGTTTAGCGGTTGCTGGTGTTGCAGCTCTAGCGATTGGTGTTGCTGTTGTTAGCAAAAAAATGAAAGAATCTAAAGAAGTTAATTTAGATCATGCAGAATCGTTGGTAAAACAGCAGACGGATTTACAGAACCTAACTAATGAGTTTGAAAAGTTAAGAGAAAAGAATAAGCTCACAACTGATGAAATGTTGAGATATCGTGATATTCAATCTGAGATGAAATTTGCTGAATCGGCAGAGCAAATGAAGGCTTTAACTGATGAACAGGAAAAACTTCTAAAAAAATCCGGTTTAACTAATGAAGAAATGGATAAGTATCTTTCTCTTAATGATGATTTGATTAAACTAGTACCCGATGTAGATACTGCATTATCTGCTCACGGTGATGCAGTGATAGGAAATGCTGATGCCTTATCTGAAGCAAATGAAAAATTAAGAGAGAATATAACTCTAGAATTAGAGAATCAGAGAATAAAAGCTGAAGCACAACTAGATAAACATATTAGAGATTATATTACTGCATTAGAAGAATTGAAGGAAAAAGAAACAGAAAGAGATGAAGCTGTCAAAGTAAGGGATGAACTTGAGAAAAAAGCAGCGGCATTAAGAATACAAGCCCAGGAAGAATTGAATGCTGGGAAAGATGCTGCATATGAAAAAACAATTGAAGAAATAGGAAAAACAGAATATCAATTGTTACAGCAGAATTCTAAAATTGAAAAAATCGCCGAAGAAGTCCAAGAAAAACTAAAATCCAAACAGATGACAGAGGAAGAAATTCAAAAGACACAAGCTTTATATGATGACATGATAAACCTTCGTCTCGCCCAAGTAGGGATTAATGAGGAAGGGGATAAAGGGTTAAAGAAATTAGATGAAGCCATAGAGAAAACTCAAACAAGAATTTCCGAGTTGAATAAAGCCAAAGAGGAACAAGGTGGACTAAACGAAAAGCAACAAGAAGAATTGGACAATTTGCTTACTGCCTTAGGTTTATATAGGGATACAAAAGGAGAGATTAAAAATCTTCAATCTGAACAACAAAATGTAAATAATAAAATCAATGAGGGTACTGGCAAAGCGAAAGACATGAACCGTGAACTTGGCAAAGATGTAAATAAAGACGTTGATGTTGATGATCACGGAACTGCTAAAAAAGTAACAAATGAAGCTAAGAAAAAAGTAAATAAATCAGTTAAAGCTACAGATGGTGGGACAGTAGCCAGAATAGATAGAGATGCTAAAAAAGAGGTAACAAAAAATGTTAATCTAAATGCTGTTTGGTCTGGTGTTCAATCAGGTTTAAGTATCGCTTTAAAAACTTTTATTCCTGGATTCGCAAAAGGTACTGACTACCACAAGGGTGGTCCTTTTATCGCAGGCGAAGAGGGATTCGAGTTAGGAAGGTTAGGTAATAGATGGGAGGTTCTTGATTATGGGTTGCACTCTCGTCCAGCAGGGTATGAAGTTTTTACACACAATGAATCAAAAAGAATACTTTCATCTATGAGTAAATTACCAGCATACGCTAACGGTGCAACTTCTTTAGGTACTGCTGAAAGAACGATCCAAAGTATGAATAATCAAGATACATCATTATCTTCAAGAGTTGTGGAGGGTTTATTAGGTCAATTAATAGTAGCTGTAAAAGAAGGTCAAACAATAGTTGTGGATGGAAAAGAACTTGGTGCTACTGTAGAACCTCATGTCACGCAAAGACAATTACTGAAGCAAGGGAGGAAAAGGAGATATGGCTAAAGGTTTAACTTTCAACGGTATAAGAAATTCAAAAATTATCTTATTAGAAGGTAGAAGTAAGCCTCCATTTGCTCAACGTAAACATGAGTTTAGAAAACAAGATTATGGATACCGATTAAAAAAAACAACTACCGAACCTTTACCTATTTCCCAACCTATAGGCTTTGTTGTAGATGGTGATTATAACGCACTTGAACTAAGAGATGAATTAACAAATTGGTTAATAACTGATGAACCAGCATCTTTACAATTTGATGATGAACCTGGTCGTACCTATTATGCCTTGATTGAAAATAGTATTGATGATTTTAGTCGTTTTGCATATCTAAGACAAGGCACTCTCCATTTTAGGTGTCCTGATCCATATGCACATGGAGATACAAAAGAATTAGATGTTGAAGTTCCTGAAAGGTCCTTTATTATTACCGGACAAACTTTTACACCTTGGACAGTGAATGTCAATTTTACTATTGCAACCAATAAATTTGAATTTACGGGAAGTAACGGCCTATATCTTCTACTTAACTATACATTTGTTGCAGGAGATAGATTGCAGATTGATTATGTTGGTCGTAAGGTATTTTTAAACGGCAACGATCTAAGACCAGCAGTAAGTATGTCATCTAACTATGTGTTATTAAAACCCGGTGAAATTATATTAAAAGCAAGTCATGATTGTGAATTGGTTTATGATGAAAGATATTATTAGGAGGGATAATGATGAGTGGACAAAAATATGAGCCTGTAAGGGTCAGTGATATTCATTTTTCTGATATTACAATAGCGCAGGTGAAACAAAGAAATTTAGAAGTGAAAGAAAATCAACTTGATAGAATCGAACAGAAGATGGACAGAATCCTTGAAGTTTTGGAAAGTGGAAAACTGTCCACCTCTTTTGAATTGGATTTTAAAAACTCTACAAAGGTAATCAATGATCAATTAGATCAAATGCTTGAAGTTAGAAAACGGAATGCTAGGAATTTACGTTAAATTCTTCATGATATTTTTGTAATGCAATTGCGGTCATCTCAGCATTAAGTTTTACCATTGTTTCGTATAATTGTTTCATGTGTGGACTTTCCATATCTTCAAATTCTTTTAAGTAATGATGTTGTATTTCTTTTTGTATTTTCATTATCTTGATGTCCAAATAAATCACCTCCTTCAATAGACCTACTTCGACAGGAAGTGACAAATCCCTTGTAGAAAGGATGTGAAAAATTGAAAGAGCTATATTTATTTAACCAAGACGACAAACCTTTGACCATTATCTCTGAGGATAGTGGTCTTATTAGTGCTCCTTATCGGATTGAAATTAACAAGGTTCCTGAAACTCCTTTTTCTTTTACTATTGAAGCAGATGCAGAAGATGCTAAGTATGTACTCGAAGAAAATAAAGTTGTTTTTCGAGATCATGAAGGTGATTTAAGGCTATTTGTCATTAAGGAGTTAGATGACTCTGACGGCATGGATGGACCATTAACTACAGCTACCTGTGAACCAGAGTTTTTAGAACTCGCCGAGCATATCATCTTAGATAAGCGATTTTCTGATAAGACTGCACAAGTCGCATTAGATGCGGCTTTAGAAGGTACTGGTTGGATAGGAGAAGTTGAAGTTGACTTAGGACTTGCCTCCACAAACTTTTATCGCATGCGGTCGGTTGATGCTATTTGGGAGATTATCAAAGTTTGGGGCGGCGAATTTAAAGATGTCGTTGAGTTTGACGAGGAAAATAATATTGTCGCTCGTAAGATTAAAATTATCCAACGGCTTGGCAAAGATACAGGTCAGCGCTTTGAAATAGACCATAATACATCTGAAATTGGTAGACAAGTCTTAAGCTATCCTGTAACTGCTATGTATGGTTGGGGGGCATCGCTTGAAACAGAGGGCGGTGGCAACACTCGTTACATTGATTTCGGCGATGTTGAAATGTCAATTGCTAATGGAGATCTATTCGACAAACCTAAAGGGCAAAAATGGGTTGGTGATCCAGAAGCGTTTGCAAGTTATCGCCGCATTCGTGATGGTGTAGCTTTACATCGTTTTGGTCAGTTTAGCAATCAAGACTATGAGGACCCTGAGGAACTATTGTGGGCAACGTGGGATAATCTCCAAAATAATAATAAACCAGTAGTTAATTATCGTTTATCCGTTGATTTATTTGACGATAAAGTAAATTTGGGTGATACCGCCATTGCAATAGATCGTAAGTTTGCTAGACCAATAGAAATACAATCTCGTATCATCGCCATGGAATATGACCTTTTAGATATTGATGGCACCATGGTTGTTGAGATGGGGCAATTTCTAGAGTTAGATGATAATCGGCTTGAAGAGTTAAAAGAAGAAGTTGAGAAACTACGTGACCGCCCACAACAAGTCACTGAAGGTAGTTTTCCGGACATCAAACCGGGTACTCCTGTTAATCTTGCAGCAACTGGTGGCATTGGTGTTATACAGCTATATTGGGATTATGCAAGTAACATTTATCTTAAGCATTATGAGGTTTATGGATCTCAAATAAAAGATTTTGTACCAGACACACAGCATTTATTGTGGAGGGGGGACACTAGCGCCTTTGCTCATACAGTTGGCACTGATCAAGTTTGGTATTACCGAGTACGCGCAGTTAATCATCATGGTACACCTAGTGATTGGTCAGTACAAATAATGGGGGCTACTCATCGAGTAATTAGCGATGATATTTTATTTGGTCCCGACATTGCTGCTGAATTGAGGGAGTTATCTAAAACTGCTGAGTTGCTTGCTGATCAATCTATCTATGCAGATATGATTCGTCAAGACGTATATGATCAAATCCAAACGGATTCGAGACAGTATACTGATGCTGAGATAAAAGCTACTGAAGTTAGCTTAATGTCTGAACTTGCCAATAAAGCTGGTTTTGATTATGTGGATGGAAAAGTCTATTTAATTAATGAGGAATTATTGAGCAAGGTAGACAATGGTGTATATCAAAATAAAATGCTTGATATTGATTCATCATTAGATGGGTTGTCTTTACGAGCGCAAAATGTGGAAGCTAATGTTAATGAATTAAGTGGTGAGGTTGGTAATGCTTTAAGTCAAATTGCTGCGGTTGATATTAAGGCTAATAAGATTTCTACTAGTGTCAATGAGCTTAGGTCTGATTTTAATAATTTGGAGATTGGTGGTAAGAATTTATTAAAAAACTCTGATTTTCGAAATACAACAAGTTTAGGAGTGACAGATAAACACCAAAACTTATACCCTGCAGGGTGGGGAGGATACAACAGCGGAATACCAAATCCTACAACATCCTATCATGCCCATCTTGACACAAATACATTTGATGAACCAGTTATTGAATATAATGAATCAGATGGAAATAAAAACTGGAAAGCTGTATCGCCAGCCGTAAATATAAAAGAAAACGGTGAGTATACCGTTTCATTTGATGCTTATGTGACGGGTGGGACAGCGAAGTTAAACAGTGGTTTACATCATGTAAAAAATGGTGGGGAAACACCAAGCTTTGGTGACAGGCTCGATATGATTATAGATGATACGGGGGGGACATGGAAAAGAATGTCTGGAAGGGTTAGTATAAACGATGCGGACTTTTCCAAACCAATAAGACTCTATATCTATGGGTATAATTTTCCTTCTAATGCGATTCTCTTCATTAAGCGAGTAAAATTAGAAAAAGGTAATAAAGCAACCGACTGGACACCAGCACCCGAGGATATAGAAACCCGTGTCTCATCAGCCGAAACACTCATTGACCAAACAGCATATGACTTAACATTTAAAGCATCCACTCAAGAAGTCAACTCATTAACCGGTAGAATGACTTCGGCAGAATCTTCTATTAGGCTCTTATCTGATGACATTGAGTTGAAAGTGGACAAAGACGGCATTATCGGTGCAATTAATGTACAGCCGGGCACGGTAAAAATACAAACTAGACTTCTTGATATAGGAGACTTTACCAACCTTGTAGACAATGGCACTTTCGAAGGTGATTCTATCGGAGCAGAGCCAGCTGATTGGACAGCCACAAACTCAGCAATATCATTTCTTGTTTATGATCAGACAACCTGGGGCAACCAAAATAATTCAAAACAAACATTAGGTATTCAAGGTAATCCAACAATTGATGCTGATATTTATCAAGAAAGAAGAATCCCAGTCGTTCAAGGTGATCAATTCTATATGGAAACGGAATATAGAAATCAAAATAACCTTGGGTCTGGCGCTATGAGGATAGGTATTCGTCTTTACGATAAAAATGATGTAGCAATTGGGTTCGCATGGGCTGCATCCACAACAAGCAAAGTCACCTCATGGTCGAAAATGTCAGGTTCAGTGACCATCCCGTCAGGAGTTGCTTTTATTAGACCTACAATTTCTTTGACCAGAGATGGAGTTGAAGGGAATAGAGCATATTACGACAATGTAGTTATGCGTAGGAAAAATAATTCGGCTATGATAGTTGACGGTTCAATTACAGCAAATTTAATGGCGGCTAATTCAATTACCGCACAAAACGGAGCTATAGCTAATGCTTCAATAACAAGATTGAATCTTCAAGATGGGATAGTAGGCAATTTACAGATTGAAAATGGAGCAATAACCAATGTGAAAATTGCCAATGCTGCAATTGATGATGCGAAGATTGCCAATGTCTCAGTAAACAAGTTATTAGCTGGAACAATTGATGCAAGTAAAGTAAAGATTCGCGGAGGGTCTAGTATTGATTACACTTTAATTGATGGAAGTCTTTTTGAATCAAGAGGTCGATTTACTCGTACTTGGAGAGGGGAAACTAAAACTCATGATGTTACCCTTACTATGCGTAACGGCTATTTTAGAGCTGAAAACCCTACTGAGGATAGAGCGCTATCCATTTCTGATTTTGGAATATCTACTTTTGCAGATGGTAATGGAGGCGGAACCTCATCTGGTACAATCGAATTTTTTAGCAGGAGATATAGTAATGTAAACGGACTTACTATGTATTCGTCAGGAACATATGGCATAGATGCTTCTGAAATCGTATCACAATCAAGATATAGTCAAACGATTGAATCAAATGAGTCTCAGATTTACTTTAGACCTAATCGAACCAACAGACCTGGAAATAACACTTTCACAATGTCGGTATTAAACGAGTCACAAGAACACCTCACAGATGGATTTTTAGCTTACGGTTCAACAGCAACTGGATATACAAGTGGATTAAGGTTTAGTAAAAGAACATCAGAGCCTGTTGTATGGGTTGTAAATGGGAATCTTGCAAGATATGATACTACCAAAATTGGCGCAGGATATTTTATGGGTTACATGGCTATGTCTCACACAGGAGAAAACTTCTATATTGGTTCATCAGTAGAAACAAGAAGTGTAAATTCAACAGCATATCAAAATGGAACTATAAATTATATTCCGCACCGTGCATCATCATTTCCTGCAGGCTCATTGGCAGAATTCAAACAAGATATAAAAGCATATGAGGGAAGTGCTCTTGATGTAATTAACAAAAACACATTTTATCAATATAGGTTAAAAACAGATGTTGAAAACGGCAACTATCGTTTGAGAATTGGATTAGTTATAGGTGAAGGATATCAAATAGCTTCGGAATTGATTGATGGCGATGGTGTGGAGCAATATCTTATGAACAGTATCAACATGAAAGGTATTCAAGAGCTTGATAAAAGAACTCTTGGACACGCTGATGAGATCAACTGGCTTAAGATAGAGAATCAGCTTTTAAAACAAACACTTGTAAATCAAGTAAAAAGGATTGCACATTTAGAAAATTTACTAAATGTAGCTTAGGAGGAAATGGAATGGAACTCAAAATTCAACATAAACACTTAAACAATGTAGCAGATTTCTTGAAAAATCAAGTTAGTGCCAAAGGAAAGAAAAATATTCATCGCATGCGTATTGTTAATGCACTTGCAACAAAAAGTAAGTTAGTAGGGGATGAAGAATTAGCTCTTCTGAAAGAATACGGAAAAACTGATGATGATAATGAACTGGTTTTAAATGATCAGGGTGGCATTCAAATGGAAGATGCCAAAGAGTTCAAGAAGCAGCAAGAGGCATTATATGAAGAATATTTTGTTGTAGATGATAAAAATCTTGAACCAGCATTAAAGACAGTAGGAAAATTAGTAAATGAATATGACAAAGAGCTTTCGGGGAAATTTGCGGAAGCTCATTTTATTTTATGTGAAGCATTTGAAAATGAAGAAGAAAAAGGAGATGAAGAATAATGTTTGATATTCAAATCACTGGTACCAATATTCGTTATGCTGATGGTGATATTTCCGTAGTTCATGTACAATTCCAAGGCCATGATCCTGAAAGAACTGTTAGTCTAAGCGGATATGTCCCACTAACTTCAGAAGAGTATCAAGGAAATGAGTCCATTCCAGTATTGAAAAATATCATTAGAACTAAATTAACAGAGAGATTACAACCGGAAGCCGAGTAAGGCTTTTTTATTTTGCATAAGGGGGAGAGACATTGGAGGCGGTCGAGGTGAATACTCACGATAAAGACATTACGCAAATGAAGCAAGATATCAAACTACTAGAGAAAGATGTCGCTGATCTAAAGAATAAAACATCTGTACATGAGGAACAAATCAAAGCAATTAATAAAACTTTAGATAGTATTAATGACAATACGACTTGGATTAAACGCGCCTTAATAGGTGCTATTATTACAGCGGTTAGCACTGGCTTAATAGGCGGGGCAATCGCTCTTTTTTATAACGTGATAGGAGGATGAATAGATTGAAAATGGATAAAGGTACAGTAATTAGAACAGCGGTATTATTGGTGGCAATCGTTAATCAGTTCTTGGTAGCAACTGGCTTGAATCCAATCCCTGGAAGTGAACAACTATGGGGTGAAGTTTTATGCACAGCATTTACTGGTGCGGCCGCAACATGGGCTTGGTTTAAAAATAATTATGTAACTGCAAAAGGTAAACGTCAAAAAGCTGCTTTAAAAATGAAAGGTTTGACTAAATAAGGCTGCCCCAAAGGGTGGTCTTTTTTTATATCCAAATACAAATAAAAGGAGTGTTATTAAAATGGCAGGATTATTAGATATACCAAAATTTGTGGACTTTAGAAACAAAGTGAAAAGGCATCCTGTTTTAAAGTTCCCTGTACTAAGTCTAAAAGGTAAAACAACATTAGCCATTCATCATAGTTTAACAAAACAAGGTCTTGGGGGTTCAAATGCTGAAGGCTATGCGAGATATCATGTAGATACACATGGTTGGCCGAGCATTGGTTATAGTTATGTAATTGAGCCAGATGGGACAATTAAATTTTGTAATGATATCGAATTGCGCACGTATCACGTTGGTGATCATAACAATTATGCCATTGGTATTTGTTTAACTGGTGATTTTAGATACGAGGAGCCTACTAAAGAGCAAGAGGAAAGTTTACGTAACTTAGTTGCAGCGTTACAAAAGGCATACCCTACTATTAAGTATATAAAGGGGCACAATGAATTCAGTGGATATTCGTGGAAACAATGTCCTGTATTTGATTATAAAGCAGTGCTGAACAAAAAGGTTACACCATCTAAGCCGAGTGTTGCCAAACCAGTTGAAAAACCTTCAACAAAAGAATATAAAGGCACTAGTATTATAGATTATCTAAAATCCATCAATGTGGATTCTTCCTTGGCTAATAGAAAAAAACTGGCTGCGAAGTACGGTATTGAAAATTATTCTGGCAAAGCGGCTCAAAACACAAAACTCTTGAATTTAATGAGAGGCAATACCAAACCAGCAACTAAGCCAAAACCGAAGCCGAAAAAAGAATATGTTACTCTACCAGCTTCAGCAAAGACATGGAGGACTTATAAGCTCAATGTAGCTCCAGTTACTAAGAACTCTGATTGGTCACTCACTCCTGCGGCGTTTGGGGGATTGACATATGAAGTATTAGATCGCCCGCAAGCAAATGTCGTGACGATTAAGACTTCTAGAGGTAAACGTAATATATATGTTGGTTCTGATACTAGTGCTAAGATTTTTAAGAAATAATAAAAAGCCCCTTCATTTGAGGGGCTTAAATTCTTTTACTTTTTCCTTAACCTTGATTTCTCCATACAATAGGTATTCCCATTTAATTTTTTCATTTGTATTTAATCTATAAAAATCCTCATAAAGTTCTCCGGTCCAATATTTATGTGCATAAATTGACATATCTAAGAAATTATCTGGAGATTTTAATAAATTCATATCTGCTCGAAATGAATGTTCAGCCTCTATTTTGTATACGTCACCGTATGTCTCTCCAAATATATCATCAATTTCGTCTAGACAATCTACTGCAAAGAAAGAAGTAAATCTTGAAGGTTTGCTATTAAAATGGCTCCGACGAACGTATTCATAAAACCATTCAATTTTAGCATCAGGAGAATTTGAATTTAATAGATATGTTCTACCGTGGCTACTAAATCCCTTTGGAAACAAGAAATCGGCATGGTCCTCTAAGTAATTTGTAACACTGTTTAAATTATAGTTTTTTAGAACTTTTCCTTCAATTAGAGAAGAAGTTCTATCCAAATGATAAAAAATCATTATATCAATACCTTTCTGATGGTTAAAGTAATTTGTTAGTCATTAGTTCTATAGATATTCTTAATGTCCTCTTTATTTAAATATAACTCCAACAATTCCTCACATTTATTTCTAATTCTTGGATTAAAATAATTATGCTGCTCATCATAGCCTTTGTAGTGGAACTCATACATAGTAAACGACTCATCGTGTCCAATCTGAGTTACTCTCATATTCCCTTTCCTCATCTTATCTTTAACTTCTTTTAGGTCACTTCGGACTTTCCTTATTGTATTTTCCATCAAGGTAATATAAGGCTGCTTAATCTTAAACGGGGACTTCTCAATGATCTTTAAATCTCTTTCAAGGATAATAATAATCATTGGTAAGTATATTGCTTGCTCTAGCACATCACGATCAGCTTCATTAATCCTAGTCATAAATTTAAATCCTTTCAATCGAAATCACTTCATGAATATGAAACTTCAAAATATTAGATTCAGTTGTCTCTAGATAGATGTACATGTTAATATGATCGATTTTATCAACAATCCCCTCATAAGTTTTTGTGAAGCCATCAATCCATATAGTTAATTTGATTGTAGTTGTATAGTTTAGCGACTCCATAGTTATTATCTGTATATCCTCAAGTTCTTGCTCATCCAATTCTGGCTTCTTCATTTTTTCATATTCAACTGGTATTTGTTTAAGTAATTCGGTGTGTTCGCTCATAAAGAATCCTTGCCATTTCATTTTTCCACGGTCTCGTATCATTTAGAATCACTCCTTATGAACTGATTTTATACAAACATTTGTTCGAAAACAAGTTGAAATAGAACGAATGTTCCTGTAAAATTATGTTTAAAGGAATACAAAAATAAGAAAAAAGGGGTCAATTATGCGTAAACTAACAACTAGACAAAGAGAAGTGTTAGAAACATTAGAAAAATACGTTGCAACAAATCATTATCCACCTACATATAGGGAATTAAGTGAATTAACAGGAATACCTTCTTCCTCCACAATAAGCAGGATATTGCACAGTTTAAGGGATTACGGCTATGTTAGTTGGAATGAGGGTCAACCAAGAACGCTAAGAATAACAAAAACCGCCAGTTAAGAGGCGGTTTAATTGTATCGTTCTTCTTCAAGATTACCTAATGTTTCTTTGATTAATGATTCTTGTTCTTCTAATCTAGTATAAATATCTTCAAAAAGACGTTTGTCGTATAAATTTAAGGCTTCTTCTGTATCGGAGTAAATTGAATCTGCAAGTTCTATGGCTGATTGATTAGATGCCAAAGTCATCTTATACTTTTCCTTTTGTTCCTCATTTAGAAACCCAGTGCTTACATTATTGTGGACGACACTACTAGAATCTGTAATAAATTGAATATCCAATCTCCAGTTATCATCTTGTTCTTGAATATCAGATAACAAAAACTCTAATTCTTCCATATCTTCTTGAATTGTATTCAAGTGTTCAATTGTTGAGACAATAAATTTTTCTTCATATTCCTCCGGATCAATTTCTTCCACACTGTTATATCCTTCATTCTCTTGGGATTCTCCTGAAACTCCTTGAACACTTTCATTTCCCATAGACATATAAGTTCCTATTCCGATAAAGATTAATACGCAAACAAATAGTATGATTTTATAAATATTCTTCAATCCTTTTCTTCCTCCTCAGTTATTAGTTGATCAATGTTTATTCCTAAGATACGAGCGATGGCAGCAGATTGTTTCAAATCTGGTTGAGTTTTATTGTTTACCCATCTAGAAAATGTTTGAATAGTTACTCCGCATTCTGCTGCAATGTACTTATGTTTGACTCCTTTTTTATCGGCCCAATATCCAATTCTGTTATTAAACATATCCATTCACCTTCTTTAAGATACTGATTCTACACCTTTTTGTTAACTCCTGTTAATTAAAATGATAAAAAAAGTTATCAAAAATGTTAATAGACAGGCAAGTTTTTAGGCAGTGGCCCATACACTGTACTAGACACTGACGAAAGGGTGATGACAAATGGACCCGGTGACATTTGGGTTAGTAGCGATTGGAGTAGCTGGAGGTAGCTTGGTAGGGGTAACAATTATGGAGGGTTACGGTATTAAGATTAATCAAACAGCAATTAACTTGGCATTAGAGGTGACTAAATACGGGGGAATGCTCTATCTATTGAAGCACTTGTGGGCAATTTTTATTTGAGCCTCAACGAGAGAAACGAGGAAGAGGAAGAATACGATAAGTATTCTTAGTTGCTCTACAAATGACAAGAAAAATTAACTATGAAACATTGATAAATAAAAAAATGACATGTCACTGACCAGGAGACCCGATGACAAAGTGAGTGACAATGACACTGAATAGGAGAGTGACCTAATGTTAGAGTGGTTTATTCCGCCAGTCCTTGTGACTGCAGCAGCACTAATCCCATACAAAACTCTATCCAACTGGACATATGATAAAAAGAATTTATATGAAAATTCATGGCTCGTGCCAATAGGAAAAAAACGAAAAGTGATCTATCACCAT
Organism: Cytobacillus sp. FSL K6-0265; assembly: GCF_038003465.1. Classification (NCBI taxonomy): domain Bacteria; kingdom Bacillati; phylum Bacillota; class Bacilli; order Caryophanales; family Bacillaceae; genus Cytobacillus; species Cytobacillus sp. FSL K6-0265. The sequence goes on from NZ_JBBOPE010000001.1 coordinate 1,372,926, forward strand.
TTTGACCATTATCCGCATTTGCTAGTAGGTGGGGCAACTAGGATGGGAAAAACAATATTTTTGAAAAGCATTTTTTCGTCATTAATACTTGGGAATCCTGACAGAGTGAAAATAATTATATTGGATTTAAAAGGAGGATTAGAGTTTTACAAATACCGCAACCTTCCACAAGTTAAGACTGTGGCAACTAGTTTAATTGACTCATGTAAGGTGCTGGATCATGTTTATAAACTTATCAAATTAGAGGAAGAACGCTATTTAAAGAATAACTGGACTAATGTCGCTGAGACACCAATTAAAGAACGTACATTTATTATTGTGGATGAATCAGCAGAACTTTCACCCAAATTAGTACCTAAAGAATTTAAAAAGCATGCCGAACTCGCACAAATATATCTCAGTGAAATTGCACGTATTGGTGGGGGATTAGGCTTTCGATTAATCTTGGCCACTCAATACCCTTCAAAGGAATCAGTCAGCATGAGCATAAAAATGAACATGATGGCACGTGTTGCGTTTCGGATGCCAGATATGGTAGGTAGTCGTGTAATCCTTGATGAAAAAGGCGCTGAAGAATTAGAACCGATACCAGGCAGGGCCATTTATAAATTAGCCCAATCACATGAGATTCAATGCCCTTATATCAATGACATACAAATAGGAGGTTTTCTGCATGAACTTCAACAAGCAAGAAAAGATTCTGATGACAATTGATAAATTAGGTGCAGTAACAGTTAAGCAACTTCATGATATATTACAACCTGGATCATATCGTCATACCTGTAGGTTAATTAATCAGTTAGAAGAGTATCTTCATGTTGTACGCTCTAATCAAAAAATAGTGTATCTCAATAAAGATGGCCGTAATTTAATTGGCTCTGATAAGGAAGTTAAAAAGTCTGTCTTGTTTGACCACATGCTTTTGTGCAACCAGGCTTATGTCCATTTTAATTGCCCTCTGGATTGGAAAAGGGAATATATTATTGAGACATCACAAGAGCCAGAATATAGTTTTGGAATTCAGATAAAAGGATTAACTGTGGTTAACAAGCAAACACTTATCCCTGACGCTGTATTTAGCCGTAATGGGTATGTTTATTTAATCGAGATAGATAACACCAGGTCTATGCAAGACAACCGTAAAAAGATAAATAAGTATCGAGAGATGTGGCAAGAAATCGGCAAGCATTTTGGGCTGATGCCTAAATTAAGCATTTTTACTTTAAGTGATCAACGGAAACACGAGTTTGAGAAATTATGTACTAAGATGCCAGTAGAGATACTAACCTTTAACGAGACATAAATGCGTCATCAAAATAAAGCTTATCCATAAGATTATTAACAATGCCGTTAAAATAAGCAAATTCCCCTTTAATCATTTTTGCACCAGACTTTATTTTCATTACAAATTCCTTAAATGCTTGTACACCAATTTCAAGCTCTTGATCTTCAGTAAAGGCTCTTAAACCGTTCATATGGTCTACTACTCTATTACATTGTTTAACTACTTTCCAAAATTCTTCAATAGCTTTTGCTTCAGAATAAAAGTACCTTGTTAACTCAGCGAAGCTTTTTGGTACCCAATGAGCAATAAAATTTGCAGATGACAACTTAACGCTGTTATTACGTTTAGTATTATTAATAAGTTGTTTTAAAGAACTAGAAGTTGTTTTAATGGTAGGACACTTCTTGGACTTTTTAGCAGGTTGCTTGTTGGTCACTTCTTCTTTTATAGGCAAAATAATAACTGCATTAGCAGTTTGTAACATGTTCTTTTTACGCTTCATTTCTACCTGGCGGATCATGCCCAAGTCAACTAACTTTTTCATTAATCTTTGTACAGTCTTATAGGATAATTCTAATTTTTTGGCAATCGTATTTTTAGACATATAGCTCACGCCAATTTGCTTGCAGCTATGACGTTTTAAAATCTCTAATAAAGCAATTAGTCTCTTCTGTACGTCAGCTCGCTTAACAGACACAGTTATGAGTTCTCTATATTTACGTACTGCCTTGTTCATTAGTTCTATATCATTAAATGACGCAAGGTTACTATATGATTCTTCTTGTGCAATTACATCAATACGGTTTTTCATTTCCCTGGCTCCTTTGAATACAAAAAAGCAACGGCCATCATCAGACAAACCGTTGCTATGGGACCTGGAATGTAATAAAATACATCTAAAGGTACAGCAAATGTTTGCCTATCGTGAGTAGGCGGACGATGTAAGAGTGTGGGGACACTACTTACATACGCTGTGCTTTTTATTTTGGATATAGGGTATACAGTTAAACCAATATAACCGCCATTCCACTCTTATGTCAGCATACAAAAATATAAAAAATGATTTATTCCGCTATTATATTTTAAAGCAAAAAGTTGATGTGTTTCATGCGATGAAAAGCTTTTTTAAAGAACAAGAGCAGAAGGAAATGTTAGCTTAATATGGCCTGTTCTGAAAGAATCGCAACTAAGTTCTGAAGTGCCACAATTTACTTACGAGCGTTTCGGAGGCAGGTTTTGAAAATGAAGTGAACAAAGTAAAAGTATTTTCTTGGGTGTATCACAGCGATTGATGCTGTGGTTCTTTTTTTGCTCAAGTGACCAGGCACTATGATAATTTGAGCATATTAAGTAGCTCTCTTCATCTACTTATGTCATAATTTTCATAAAGAGCAATATGGAGGGGATTACTTTGCACAAAGTTCGTGATTTAGGAAATGACATTCAACTCATTGATTTAATGGATTTACAAACACCTGAGCGTACGGGGGCGTATATATTAGGTGCTGAAGAATTAACAGTGATTGAAACAAGTGCTAGTCCTTCTATTCCCCATCTTATAGAAGGGTTGCAAGAATTGAACATTAACCTTGAAGACATCAAGCATATTATTGTCACCCATGTACATTTAGACCATGCGGGTGGAGCCGGTTTGTTCTTAGAGCAATGTCCAAAGGCAAAAGTATATGTTCACCCAAGAGGTAAACGGCATTTAGCTGATCCTAGTAAATTAATTGCTGGTGCTAGAATGGTATATGGTGATGAATTTGATCAACTATTTAATCCGATTATGCCAATTGATGAGAAGAGACTAGTCACGATGGAAGAGGGACAATCATTGGATATCGGTGGTCGCTTGTTAACATTTTATGATACTCCTGGACATGCAAAGCACCATTACTCTATCCATGATTCGAAAAGTAATGGCTTTTTTACTGGCGATACGATTGGCGTATTTTATCCGGGCATAGCAAGAAAAGGTTATCCATTAGTACTGCCATCGACGTCTCCTAATCAGTTTGATCCAGAGGCGATGTTATCATCTGTTGAAAAAATCGAATCACTTCAACCACAACATATCTTTTTTGGGCATTATGGTGAAGGCCCTGAACCAAAGGATGTTTATACACAAATCCGCTATTGGTTACCTATATTTACTTCAATTGCAGATGAAGTTTTTCAACAAGGAAATGACATAATAAAAATGCAAGAAGCCATACAATCGGAACTGTTGGATCAAGTAAAACATTATTTATTATCAGAGCATGAAGTTGTAATAAGTGCAGAGGATGAGAAGTTAATAGGCTTAGATTTAAATGTCTGTACAATGGGAATGATTGATAGGTTACAGAAATTGAAATAGAGATTTTAGTCGTGTGTTTGGAGGTATTTAACATGGATTTGGAGGAAATAAGATCAGAAATACAGCATCGTCAATCAGATATATTAGGCAGCCCCACATTGGTTAAATTTGCTGTTCTTCTTCCCCTAATAGAAAAAGATGGAGAAATACATATTTTGTTTGAAGTACGATCTTTATCTATGAGAAGACAGCCTGGGGAAATTTGTTTTCCTGGAGGGAAGATGGATCAAGAAGATGTGGATTTAATTGAGACGGCAAAAAGAGAGACGAGTGAGGAGTTAGGTATTCCCATTGGCGAAGTCTCTGTTTTTTCCGAACTTGATTATGTAGTCACACCTTATAATACAGTGGTTTATCCGTTTGTAGGCACAATAGAAAGCATCAGAGATCTTAAGCTAAATCCAGAAGAAGTGGATCAAATTTTCACCGTACCACTTGCTTATTTTTTGAAAGAGGGTCCATCAATTCATTATATTGAGATGAAACCAGAGCCTAATAGTAGCTTCCCTTATCATCTCATTCCTAATGGGGAAAAATATAAATGGCAAACTCGGAGGATGCAAGAAATTTTTTATACTTATGAAGGTCATGTGATATGGGGGTTAACAGCTAAGATACTGTATCATTTTTTGACACTTATCCAAGGGGGAAATAAATAAATTTTCAAAATGTTATTGACGATTCCCTATGAATGGGTATATGATGTTAAACAAATAAATAGGAACTTCTTATCCAGAGAGGCGGAGGGACTGACCCGGTGAAGCCTCGGCAACCAACAATCTTTTGTATGGTGCCAATTTCAGAGGATACTATCCAAAGATAAGGAGAAGGTAAGCTCTTAATTTAAAGCCCTTCTGCCTCTTCTTGGTAGAAGGGCTTTTTATGTCATAGAGCGAATATTTTATCGGAATATAAAATATATTCAGATTTTATATTGACGATAAATCGTTTTTTGGATATAATTCTATTTGTAATTAAAGTATTAACGCTTTAAAAAATAAAATATTTCTTATCGAGAGTGACGGAGGGATCAGGCCCTATGAAGTCCGGCAACCTTCAAGCAAATGCTTGAAAAGGTGCTAAATCCTGCAGGCAGTAAATGTCTGGAAGATAAGATGAGGCAACCCCCTCTTCTTATGAAGAGGGGGTTTATTTATTTTAATCATCCGACTAAAAAGTAGAGGAGAGTATATAATGACGAATCAATTTAACACTTACGATGACGAGACGATTTTATTACATGGAGGTCAATCACCAGACCCGACTACGGGATCTCGTGCAGTTCCTATCTATCAAACGAGTTCATATGTTTTCCATAATACAGACCATGCCCAAAGTCTATTTTCATTGGATGAGACGGGAAATATCTATTCACGAATCGGTAATCCAACCGTTGATGTATTAGAAAAACGTATTGCGTTGTTAGAAGATGGTGTAGCGGCAGTAGCGACTTCATCTGGAATGGCAGCTATTGCTCTTTCAATTATGAATATTGCTCAAGCTGGTGATGAGATTGTCGCAGCTTCCAACCTTTATGGTGGAACATATAATCTTTTTGCCATTACCCTTCCGAAATATGGGATTAAAGTTCATTTTGTTGATGGTTCTGACCCAGAGAATTACCGTAAAGCGATTACACCAAAAACAAAGGCTTTATATGGAGAGATTATTGGTAACCCAAGTCTTCATGTCCTAGATGTAGAGGCAGTTGCAAATATTGCTCATGAAAATGATATTCCTCTTATTATTGATAATACTTTCGCCTCTCCTTATCTTTGCAAACCAATCCAATGGGGAGCAGATATTGTAATACATTCGGCAACAAAATGGATTGGTGGTCATGGAACAACTATAGGTGGACTTGTAGTTGATGGGGGACGATTTAATTGGAATCATGATAAGTTTCCCGGTTTTACTCAACCAGACCCAAGTTATAACGGTATTGTTTATGCCAATGAGTTTGGTACACTCGCTTTCAGTACAAAGCTTCGTGTCCAGTTGCTACGCGATTTTGGGTCATCATTAAGCCCGCATAGTGCATTTCTTTTACTTCAAGGATTGGAAACACTTCATTTACGAATAGAGAAACATACGGAAAATGCAGCGAAGATTGCCCATTTCTTAAACGACCATCCAGCTGTCGATTGGGTCGCATATCCAGGTTTAGCAGAGCATCCAGCGCATGAATTAGCGAAAAAATATTTAAACACTGGTTTCGGTTCTATTGTGAACTTCGGTATTAAAGGTGGCAGAGATGCGGGTAAGAAAGTAATCGATACAATTGCATTGTGGTCTCATGTAGCCAATGTAGGTGATGCAAAGTCACTCATTATTCATCCAGCTTCAACAACACATCAACAGTTAAGCGCAGAAGATTTAATTAAAAGCGGTGTAAGTGAGGAACTCATACGTTTATCAGTTGGGATTGAATCGGTTAGAGATTTAACGAATGACTTAGATCAAGCCTTCTATGAAGCGACTGGTATTTCTTCCAAGGGAGAAAAAAAAGGGGAGACAGCAGTCAATGATGAAGGTGTAATTCGTTGGGCATTACAATCATCCTCATTAAAAGAAGCTGTGGATAGCAATGAGCTAGTAAGAGCAAAAAGGATTGCTGTAGTTGGTTTAAGTGGAAACCCAGCTAGACCAAGTTACCGTTTAGCAAGAAAAATGCAAAGATTAGGTTATCAAATTGTGCCAGTCAATCCAAAGGAAACAGAAGTATTAGGTGAACAGGCATATCCAAATTTAAAATCCATTCCTTATACCATTGATATTGTGCAAGTATTTAGAAGTCCTGAGGCAGCGATAGAAGTTGCGAAAGAGGCAGTAGAAATCCAACCAAAAGTGTTCTGGCTACAAGAAGGTGTCATTTCACCAAAAGCAGTTGAAATAGCAAAAGAAGCTGGACTTGAAGCGGTACAAAATCGCTGCACATATAAAGAGGCGCAGAGGTTAAGAGGTTCTATTGTAACCTTTGCTTGTGAAATCTAAAACCGAGATTGAGGAGAGTAATCTAATGAAGAAATGGTTCGTTTTTTTAATCGTCGTTTTATCAGTTGGATTCATTAGTGCTTGCGGTGATAGTGAGGCAAGCACTGATGGTGGCAGTGGAGAAGAAAGAAAGCCAGAAAAAATTGTTTTAGACTATGCGTATTATTCCCCAACAAGTGTCATTTTGAAGAAATTCGGCTGGGCAGAAGAAGCGTTTGCCGAAGATAAGATAGATGTTGAGTTTGTCCTCAGTCAAGGAAGTAATAAGGCACTTGAGTTTCTTAATAGTAGCAGTGTTGATTTCGGCTCAACTGCAGGTGCAGCGGCATTAATTGCAAAAGCAAATGGAGCTCCAATTGAATCAGTCTATATATACTCAAAACCAGAATGGACGGCATTAGTTGCCCCTGAGGGATCAGCTATTAAATCAGTTGGAGATTTGAAAGGAAAGAAAGTAGCAGCAACGATTGGAACAGATCCATATATCTTTTTACTACGCTCTTTAAATGAAGCCGGATTGACTTCAGCGGATGTAGAAATCGTTAATTTGCAACACGCTGACGGTGGAACGGCATTAACAACAGGCCAAGTAGACGCTTGGGCTGGTTTAGATCCACATATGGCGAAATTAGAGCTTGAAGCTGGTACAGAATTTATTTATCGAAATATCGATTTTAACACTTATGGCACTTTAAATGTGAGAAGCGAATTTGCTGAGAAATATCCTGAACAAGTGAAAAAGGTAATTGAGCTTTATGAAAAAGCCCGTACATGGGTATTAGAAAATCCTGAAGAAGCGGCAGAGATACTGGCAGAAGAAGCACAAATCACCCTTGATGTGGCGAAAAAAGAATTAGAGAGAAATGACTTTAATGAGCCAATTCCAGGTGAAGTACAAATAGAAGCATTAAATGCTGCTGGTAAAGTTTTAAAAGAAGAAGGCATTATTAAGAGTGATGACGTAGGTAAAGTGGTTGATGAATTAATAAACCCAGATTTCTCAACAGAGGTCATTCAATAGGGTTGGTAAAGGAGAATGAATATGAAGGAAGTCATAGCGATCCCAAATGTAAATGAGGGTAAGGAGAAGCATAGAAAAATTAATCCTAGTATTCAAAGGGTATTACTCGGAAGTATCGTGCCAGTCTTACTTATTCTTGCATGGGAGTACTTGAGTCGGGTCGGTGTGTTTCCTCCTCATTTACTCCCAGCTCCATCAATCATTTTACAATCACTTATGACAATGACATCAGATGGAAGTTTATGGACACATACGAGCATTACATTATATCGCCTAGTGCTTGGTTTCTTATTTGGCACTGTTGCAGCATTAATTATCGGTGCCGCTGTTGGCTATTTTTCAACAGTTGAAAGTTTATTAGATCCGCTTATCCAAGCTTTTCGTTCCATTCCTTCATTGGCATGGGTGCCGTTATTTATTCTCTGGATGGGAATTGGGGAGCCTTCCAAGGTGGTTTTAATCGCTGTCGGTGTTTTCTTCCCAGTATATTTAAACATCGTTTCAGGCATTCAAGGAATTGACCGTAAACTAATTGAAGTGGGGAAAATCTATCATTTTAGTTCATTGCAATTAATTCGAAAGATTATTTTACCAGCAGCTTTACCATCATTTTTAGTCGGACTAAGAAGCGGATTGGGACTTGGTTGGATGTTCGTAGTCGCTGCGGAATTAATGGGCGCCTCTACAGGTATTGGCTACTTGCTCGTATATGGTCAAAACACTTATGCACCGGAATTAATTATTTCTAGTATCGTCTTATTTGCTATATTAGGAAAAATAACGGATGCCATTTTAAAACGACTAGAGACAAAAACATTGCATTGGCAAGATACGATTGTCAAGAAGTAGGAGGTGGCAAGATTGTTATCAATCGAACGAGTATCGAGAACTTTTTCCAATGGAACAACGGGATTCAAAAATATTGAATTAAAGGTAGAACAGGGTGAAGTCATTGGTATCTTAGGAACAAGCGGTTGCGGTAAAAGTACGCTTTTACGGGTATTATCCGGCTTGGATAAACAGTATGATGGTCGAGTTGTAATAGATGACGAAACTGTCCATGATGTTCATAAGAAAATCGGCATGATTTTTCAAGAACCTAGACTGATGCCTTGGTTAAAAGTTCATGACAATATTGGATTCGGTCTACAAAAGAAGGAACAAAGTAAAATAGCACAATATATAAAAGCCGTTGGGCTCGAAGGCTTTGAAAATCATTACCCGAAAGATTTATCTGGTGGGATGGCGCAAAGGGTTGCCATCGCCAGAGCACTTGTAACCTCTCCAGAAATATTACTTTTGGATGAACCCTTTAGTGCGTTAGATGCTTTTACAAAAATGCAGTTACAAGACTTATTATTGAATCTCTGGCAAACCTATCAATCAACTATTCTCTTAGTGACGCATGATATTGATGAAGCATTATATTTAGCCGATCGCATCATTATTCTTAGAGGACAGCCGGGAGAAGTATATCAAGAAATAAAAATTGAAAAATCGAAACCAAGATCAAGAGGAGATCAAGATCTTGCTGCACTAAAAGATAAGATTTTGCAATTATTAGATTTATCTCAAACGAAAGCAATCTAAAAATAAAGGAGCTAAGAACTTATGACAGTGATAGGGCGGCAACAGCTTGCTCCCATTGAAGGAGATTACAACTTAACGAATTATGAAGAGGCATGTCAACATATTTCATGGGATGAAGTTAAACAACAGTTTAGCTGGGGCCAATCAGGTCTCGTCAATATGGCTTATGAATGTATTGATAAACATGTGGTTGACGGTTATGGGAACAAAATAGGATTGCATTACGTGAATGGTGCATATGAAGAGACGTACACATTCGCAGAGATTAAAGAAAAAACAGATCATATTGCCACCGTTTTAAGAAACCAAGGGGTGAAAAAAGGTGATTTTGTATTTATTTTTTTACCTAAACATCCTGATTGTTATTTTGCCATGATTGCAACCATTAAACTCGGCGCAATTGCTGGTCCCCTTTTTGAAGCATTTATGGAGGAAGCAGTAAAAGATCGAATCTCTGATTGTGACGGTAGATTTTTGATCACGGATACTGACTTACTTAAGCGAGTACCAAAAAATGAACTGCCTTCTTTAGAGAAGATATTTATTACTGATGACGTACAATTATTAGGTGAAAAGGAAATTTCTTTAATCAAAGAATTAGAGAAAACAGAAATAGAAGAAGATATCACGACGTGGGTTGATCTTGAGCATGGTTTAAATATCCATTATACGAGCGGTTCTACAGGAAAGCCAAAAGGAATTATTCATGCCCATAGAGCGATGGTTCATCAATATCAAACAGGGAAATGGGTGCTGGATTTAAAAGAAGATGATGTGTATTGGTGTACGGCACATCCAGGTTGGGTTACGGGAACTGTGTATGGCATTTTCACACCTTGGTTGAATAGAGCGACAATTGTTGTTAATGGTGGCCGCTTTGATGCAAAGGGTTGGTATCATACATTAGAAACAGCTGGAGTATCTGTATGGTATAGTGCACCGACAGCATACAGAATGTTAATGGCAGAAGGAAATGATTTACCGAATAATTATGATTTATCTAACTTAAGGCATTTATTAAGTGTCGGTGAGCCGTTAAATCCTGAGGTTATTTATTGGGGACAAGAAACCCTAGGGAAAAGAATTCATGATACATGGTGGATGACGGAAACAGGGGCACAATTAATCGTCAACTTACCTTCAGAAGTAATTAAACCCGGATCAATGGGGCGACCATTTCCTGGTATAAGCATCGCTATTCTCGATGATGATGGCATCGAACAATCAAGAGGATCGATTGGTCATCTAGCAATTAAAGCACCATGGCCAGGAATGATGAAAGAAGTATGGAAGAATGAGGAGAAATACCAGTCATACTTTCCTTTTGAAGGTTGGTATGTATCAGGAGATCTAGCTGTTCAAGATGAAGATGGATATATATTCTTCCAAGGTAGGAGTGATGATATGATCAATTCTTCCGGGGAGAGAATCGGACCTTTTGAGGTTGAAAGTAAGCTCATTGAACATCCTGCTGTAGCAGAAGCTGGGGTCATTGGTAAACCAGATGTATTAAGAGGAGAAATCGTCAAAGCCTTTATCGTCCTGAGAAAAGGATATACAGGCAGTGATGCATTACTTGAGGAGATTAGAAAGTTTGTGAAAACAAGATTAGCTGCTCATTCTGCCCCACGGGAAATGGAAATTGTCTCAGAACTTCCAAAAACAAAAATCAGTGGCAAAATATTACGCAGAGAACTAAAGGCAAGAGAGCTAGCCAAACTTAGTCAACAAGTACAGTAATATCATGTAAAGGGAGGTAAAGGGCATGACGATAAATATCGCTTTACTTGGCTATGGTACTGTTGGTAAAGGTGTTTACCGGACAATTCAACAGCATCAAGGGCGTTTGCAGAAATTATTAGGTGAGGAAATAAAGGTTGTTGCGATTTTAGTTAGGGACATTAAGAAGCATACAGCCCCTGATCAGTCAGTTATTTTGACAAATCAATATGAAGAAATTCAACAATTGGAGAATGTTGATGTAGTTATTGATGCCATTGTTGGAATTGAACCAGCTGTGACCTATTTACAAAGTGCGATTGAAAAAGGCCGCCACGTGATTACGGCAAATAAAGAGATGTTTGCTGAAAAAAGTAACAAATTAAGAGAATTAGCAAAAAAATATCATGTCTCAGTTGGCTACGAGGCTACTGTTGCAGGCGGTATTCCTATTATTCAAACTTTAAAGAAACTGTTAAATGCTAATAAAGTAACGAAGGTTGAAGGCATATTGAATGGTACATCTAATTTCATATTAACCAAAATGAGAGAAGAACAATTATCATTTGATAATGCCTTGGCGCTGGCGCAAGAATTAGGTTATGCGGAAGCGGATCCAACGAATGATATTGAAGGCTTTGATGCGTATTATAAAGCATCTATCTTAAGTGAATTAATTTATGGCGAGAAACCGAAAAGTGAACAGGTTGAAAGAAAAGGGATTTCGAGTATCACTAAATCGGATATTACGTTCTTTAATGAGCTAGGTCTTAGATACAAGCATGTGGCAACAATTGAATACGCACATTCTCATGTGAAATGTGCTGTTCGACCAGTGTTAGTTGAAAGTAATCATCCTTTGTATCAGGTGGAAGATGTGCAAAATGCTATCCATATCGAAGCGGATATTGTCGGGAGTATTAGTTTGCAGGGACCAGGTGCAGGTATGTATCCAACAGCAAGTGCGATTATAGAAGATTTAATTCATTTAAAAGAAGAGGATCGGGAATATACATTTAATGAAGAGTCCGCCCTTGATCAACAAAGTGTGAAAACGAGTTGGATTGCATATGGGCGTTCAGCTTTACTGCAATTACCTGAAGGAGCAGAAATTATAAAGATGATTGCCAATGATACATGGGTAGTAGAAATCGAGGGGGAGTTAAGTATAAAAGATGCTTGCTTTATTGAAATTTTAGGTGATACCACAAGATTAAAAGAAATGAAAAAAATTCACTAAAGTAGTAGATGTTAAAACCTTATATCCAATTAATTGCCTTGTTCAACTGGAGGATTCATTCGTTGAACAAGGTAATATTTGTATGGCTCTAATACCATTGGCCAATAACAATAGAAATCAACCAAACAGAAAAAGGAATTATCAATGATATATATGTATGGTTCTGTTTATAGTCTTCTTTCTTATATATGAAGGAAAGAAAGATTCTAATACCATCAAAGTATATAAAATGAAACTCCTTGTTTTTTATGAAGAACCCATCATTAATCCTTTTAGTTCATCAATAACCAACGGTTTTTATTTCATACATATAAGTTCATTATAAAAATAAAAAAGGATAGCTAGCCCCGATTTGTAGACTAACTATCCTAGTAAATACATTTATCTGCTCTTTTAAACTGATTGCGATGGTGTTTTTACTGATTGTTTCGGAAGTAACGTTTGGTTAATTTCTGAATATAAATCCTTTATATTGACAGTGACAATTTTAGCCCCGATCTGTACGTGGACCATATTATCAAAGACTGCTGTAACGAGACCATTTAAAGACACGCTTGTTCCGATACTTACATCTTTCTTTTCATTCTTTCTTATATTTGTAACTTTGTTATTTGCCATATTCTCCACCATCCATTCTTATAAATTATAAGTATAGAAGTTTTCTACTTCGTTTACATTATATCTATTTATATTACCTGTTTATAGTAAAATAAACGTTAAAAGTGAAAATGTCCAGTGAAAAGGTTGGTCTTTTTATCGACAAATTTCTCTCATTTTATAATTGTAATAAATCATTCAATTGCTTCTTTAAAACAGGATATTGATTAAAGTTGTTAATCATTCCTTTAATGACTGGAAGGCGAGGATGTTCCCTTTGGGTTTCTTCTTCTATCATATCGAGGGAGACCTCTAAAGTTTCCTTATCATCGCATTCTTGAATTTGTTGTCTAATATCTGCAATGGTAGTCGATGGACTAGTATTTGGTAAACATAAATTAAACTTTTGCAGGAGACGGTTCATTTTATCTTCGGTGATCAAAGGTTCTTCTTTTTTTAAACCTTCTGCTAAAGAGTCCATTCTATTCAATAAATAATCAGTAACATTTTCAGGCTTAAATATTTCTTTATCAATAATTAATATTTTTACGTATGAATGAAAAAGACCATCAAGGAGCTGAGACAAATCCCATAAATATGGAGTCATTTCTTCTCCATATATAGAAGATAAACTTTTGCGGTAAAATTCATTCATTTCAATTTGCTTTGAGAATAATAATTCTTTAATTGTTTCATTAATAGGTATGGCTTGTTCTCTTGTTTGTGTAATAATAAAATCCTTATGTTGGATTATCATATTAATGGTTGTATTGATTTGTGCCTTGAATTTTTCTCTGGCTGAAAGGTTCTTGTTGTCCCACTTCATGATTTCTTCAGTTAATTGATCAATATAAAATATTAATAAGGACTCTAACAATTTTTCTTTTGATTTAAAATATAAATAAAATGCCCCTTTGGAAATGCCACTATGAGTGGCGATATCTTGTACAGATGTGGCAGTATATCCTTTTTTTGCGAATAATTTGATCGCAGCTTCAATAATTATTTTCTCTTTTTCTTTCATCTGTAACAACTCCTTAACCGAAGAAGGATCTCCGTGTTAACAAAAACTTCACAATAATATAATTGACACATGACTGACCGGTCAGTTATATTTATTGGTGATGTGACCCACTAGTCATATTCTATAGGATACCCGAGTTTGTCGTCAAGAAAACAACCAAAATAGATTGTATAGAACCGTAACGATTTTTTTGGGTATGATAGTTAGTATCCCTATTTGTTAGACTTCATTTACGCTGATTTCTACTATATACATAATGGTTATCAGGTAAAGGAAAATCGAATCTTTTAAAAAAAGAGGTGTCAATGTGAAGGGCATAGTCAATTTCGTTTTAAAGAATAAGCTCGCTGTGTGGTTATTAACCATTATTATTACAGTTTCAGGGGTTTACTCCACTACACAGATGAAAACTGAAACAATCCCGGATATCTCTATTCCATTCTTAATGGTGAATGGCGTTTATCCTGGTGCCACCCCTGAACAAGTGATGGAAGAGGTTTCAGTGCCTATTGAACAGGCAATCGAAGGGCTTGAAGATGTCAATGCTGTTTATTCTAATTCAAGTGCGAATGTAGGAAGTATTCAAGTAGAATATAAATATGGCGTCGATATGGATGATAAGAAGGTTGAACTAGAAAGAGCGGTTGCTAATCTAGATCTTCCTGAAGACGTGGAAGAGCCGACTGTAACATCTATCAGTATGAATATGATGCCAGTAGTTGCACTTTCAATTAGTAGTACAGAAGAAGATATTGTTGGACTGACTGAATTAGTGGAAGATGTTATTTTACCTGATATTGAGAAGATTGAAGGTGTAGCATCTGCAACAATGACCGGTCAACATATTGAACAAGTGGAATTTACTTGGGATGAAGACCAGCTAGCCAAGTTTGAATTGAATCAAGATGATGTAAAAGAACTGATTAAAGCAAGTGATATGGCATTATCTTTAGGTTTATTTGATTTTGAAGAAGCTGAAGAAGCGGTTTCGGTAGATGGGAAAGTAACAACTGTTGATGAGTTGAAAGAAATGATGATCCCAGTAACGCCAACTGCCGATCACCCACAACCGTTTGTTGAGTTAAGTGAACTTGCTCAGATTGAACAGGTAGGTAAAGTAGAGTCTGTTTCTCGTACAAATGGAGAAAATGCGATTGCCATCCAAGTTGTAAAAGGACAACAGGATAACACAGTAGATGTTGTTAATCGTGTGAAAGACTACGTTGCAGAAGAAACGGATAAGTATGATGGACTTGCTATTGATATTTCTTTAGACCAAGGGGAACCAATTGAAAAGTCTGTTAGCACAATGGTTGAAAAAGCTCTTTTTGGTGGATTAATTGCTGTTTTAATTATTCTGCTATTCTTAAGAGACTTTAAGTCAACGATTATATCCATTGTTTCTATTCCAGTGTCAATCTTTATGGCATTTTTAGTTCTCAATTGGTTGGATATTACACTTAATATTATGACCCTTGGAGCGGTTACAGTAGCAATTGGTCGTGTAATCGATGACTCGATCGTTGTTGTTGAAAATATTTACCGTCGCTTACATTTGAAAGAGGAAAAATTAACTGGTCGTGCTTTAGTAAGAGAAGCGACTATTGAAATGTATAAGCCAATTCTTTCATCTACATTAGTAACAGTGGCCGTTTTCGCTCCGTTAATTTTCGTAGGTGGGATGGTTGGAGAGTTATTTGTCCCATTTGCTTTAACAATGACATTTGCATTAGGCGCTTCATTAATAGTTGCCATTACAATTGTTCCAGCCCTATCTCATTTCTTATTTAAGAAGAAGCTTTACGGTAAGAAAGAGGAGAGCAATCATAAAGAAGTAGGTAAACTTGCTTTATGGTATAAGGGTATTTTAAACAAAGCATTAAATCACAAAATTATTACATCAGCTATTGCTATCCTTTTATTAGCTGGATCATTAGCACTAACCCCATTAATCGGTTTTAGCTTCCTCGGAAGTGAAGAAGAGAAGGTGATGTATTTAACATATACACCTGAAACCGGCGAAAAAATGGATAAAACAGAAGAAAATATAACTGAAGTAGAAGAAGAGTTATTAAAACGCGATGAAATTGATATATTACAAGTGTCCATTAATGACCCAGACAATGTAGATCCTGCTGCAATGATGATGGGCGGTGGAGCTGGTGGAGCTCTCATGTATCTAATCTTTGATCCAGACATGAAGGACTTCCCAGAGGTAAGAGAAGAAATTGAAGAATACGTATTTAATCTTGAACAATCAGGTGAATGGAAATCTCAAGACTTTTCTTCAATGGGTGCGAATACTAGTGAAGTAAGCTATACATTGTATGGTGAAGATTTAGATAAGCTAAATGATGCAGTGACACAAGTGGAAGATGTCATGCATGATACTGATAATTTAGAAGATATTTCTTCTACAGCAGAAGATGCGTATGTGGAACATATCTTAAAAGTTGAGCAGGCAGATGTCATGCAGTATGGCTTAACGACAGGTCAAATTGTTATGGCGTTAAACAATACAGATAATAGTGAAGTGCTGACAACTGTTCAAAGTGATGGTAATGAAATAGATGTCATTATTCAAACTGAAGCTGCTGAGCCTGCGAAATCAATTGATGAATTATTAGATACAAATGTTCCGACTGCAACAGGCCAAGAAATGCCATTATCTGAGCTTGTGAATGTCGAAGAAGGGACAACATTAAATACACTGTCTCGTAGTAAAGGTGAGTACTATGCAACTGTCTCTGCCACAGTAACTTCAGATGATTTATCTAAAGTTACAAATGAGCTGGATAAAGGTATCGATGATTTAGAATTGCCACAAGGCGTAACGCTTGATGTTGCTGGTGTAACTGCAGATATGAATGAAACGTTTACGCAATTAGGTTTAGCGATGCTTGCCGCCATTGCGATTGTATATTTCATCTTAGTTGTTACATTTGGTGAAGGTGTTGCACCGTTTGCCATTCTATTCTCACTACCGTTTGCTGTAATTGGCTCATTTGTCGGATTATACATTGCAGGGGAAACAATCTCTGTTACTGTAATGATGGGTCTACTCATGTTAATCGGTATCGTTGTTACAAATGCGATCGTATTGGTTGACCGGATCATTCATATGGAAAGAGACGGTATGACGATGAGAGACGCTATTCTAGAAGCGGGTGCCACTCGTCTTCGTCCAATACTAATGACAGCTATTGCTACAATGGGTGCGCTAGTTCCATTATTATTTGGTTCAGGCGGTGGAGGCTTAATCTCTAAAGGATTAGGTATCACAGTTATCGGTGGTCTTGCAAGTTCGACCTTATTAACTCTAGTCGTTGTTCCAATTGTGTATGAAGTATTATCAAAAATGTTTAAAAAGAATCGGAAAGATGTTCAAGATAATTAATTGATAAGTAACCCAAAGCGTTGATGCTTTGGGTTATTTTTTTTTTTAGTAAATGAAAACCCTGGGCTCGGCCTAGGGTTCCAAAAAGCTTATAGCGTTGTATTAAAAAAACTCTTCCGAGATGCTAAGATAATCATGGTTCGCCAACCAAAATCAAAGCAACGGAGGAGTTTTTAATGTCAAAAGACACTAATAGTTTAGCACATACAACGTGGAATTGTAAGTATCATATAGTGTTTGCCCCAAAGTATAGAAGGCAAGTGATATACGGAAAAATAAAGAAAGATATTGGAGAAATTTTAAGGCTGTTATGTGAAAGGAAAGGAGTTGAAATAATCGAAGCAACGGCATGTAAAGATCATGTACATATGTTAGTGAGTATCCCACCAAAAATAAGTGTATCGTCATTTGTAGGGTATCTAAAAGGTAAAAGTAGTTTAATGA
Source organism: Cytobacillus sp. FSL K6-0265 (assembly GCF_038003465.1). Lineage (NCBI taxonomy): Bacteria > Bacillati > Bacillota > Bacilli > Caryophanales > Bacillaceae > Cytobacillus > Cytobacillus sp. FSL K6-0265. The sequence continues at coordinate 1,390,599 of NZ_JBBOPE010000001.1, forward strand.
TCTTTGATCGTCATGCAAATCTAAAATATAAGTATGGGAATAGAAAATTCTGGTGTACAGGCTATTATGTAGATACAGTTGGGAGAAACAAGAAGGTAATAGAAGAATACATTCGTAATCAAATACAAGATGATGTAGTGGCGGAGCAATTAAGTATGATGGAGTATCTAGATCCATTTACAGGAGAAGAAGTAAATCGAAAAAAGAAGAAAAGATAAAAAGAAGGAGACCTTTGAGGTCTGGCCAGAAGAAGTAGTACAATTGGCGAACCCTTCAGTAGCCCTTTAGGGTCTGGTCAGTAACAAAGGCTTTCAGCCGCAGAACAAACCACCCGTTATCACGGGTGGTTTTGACTTAAATAAAGTTGATCTAATGAATTAATTGGGCTGATTTTAGGTATACGATCACTTTAGAGACGTTATTTTAAACTTTTTGAATACTGTTGTGATAATGTTAAAATGAACCAGAGCATGGAAAAGGTGAGTGATAACTATGGAAAAAAAGATAGGGTTTATCGGTTGTGGAAAAATGGCACAAGCGATTATTGGAGGCATATTAAAAAACGGGTTAGTAAGTCATCATGAAATTATTTCAAGCGCAAAAACGAAAGAAACACTACATAAGGTAGAAGAAAAGTATGCGATTCATACAACACAATCAAATAAAGAAGTGGCAAGAAACGCTGAAGTGGTATTTTTAGCGATCCCTCCAAGTGACCATAAAGAAGTGATTGAGGAAATAAAAGGAGAAGTAAATGAACAAAGCATTATCGTAACAATTGCTGCGGGCATTACTTTAGATGATATCGAAAAGTACTTTGGGCGGAACGTAATGGCTGTACGTACAATGCCAAATACACCTTCACTTGTTGGTGAAGGAATGAGTGTGTTAAGTAGAAACCAGTATATTAATGAAGAGAAATTAAGGAAAGTCATACGCATCTTTTCTGCTATCGGGCAAGTAGAAGTAGTTGATGAATCATTAATGGATGGAATTCCAGCAATTAGCGGCTCTTCTCCTGCCTATGTGTTTTTATTTATAGAAGCATTAGCCGATGGAGCGGTAAAGGACGGTATACCAAGAGAGACTGCTTATAAACTAGGTGCCCAGGCAGTATTAGGTGCAGCAAAGATGGTGCTTGAATCTGGTAAACACCCTGGTATGTTAAAAGATGAGGTTTGTACCCCTGGAGGCGCGACTATTGATGCGGTCAGCAAGTTAGAAGAAACAGGATTTCGTTCCTCTGTACTCACTGCTATGAAAGCATGCAGTGAGAAGGTAAAAAGTTTATAAGATGATTTTTATTTAAGCTGCGGCCATCACTTGAATTTTCAAAGTGATATCGCAGTTTTTTAATTTGTGTAAGCATATCAAGTGATGGTATATATTCATAAAAAAAGCATATACCATAAAGGATAATTAAAAAGGAATTCATACTTGACTTATAGGAATAATCGTATTAATATATGAAATTGTGCAAAAGTAAGATATTAGGAGGAGTAATGATGGATAATGTATGGTTTATTATTAACTTAGCATTAATGATTGGTTTTATTAGTTTATTATTTATTATGCAACGTAAACATATTTCATTTTCTAAAAGAGTCTTTACGGCATTGGGAATAGGGATATTATTTGGTTTAGCATTGCAACTAATTTATGGACCAACTTCAGAAGTACTTGAAAGATCAACGGATTGGTTTCAATTAGTTGGTGGGGGTTATGTTAAATTCTTGCAAATGATTGTTATGCCACTCGTGTTTATTTCCATTTTAGGCGCGTTTACAAGATTAAGCCTCTCAAGTAATATTGGTAAAATAAGTGTCTTAATTATTGGCATACTACTTGGGACTACAGCTTTGGCTGCAATTGTTGGAATAGGTTCGGCAACCGTCTTTAATTTAGAAGCAATCCAAATTGAAGAGGGTGATGCAGAGATCAGTAGAGGGACACAAATGGAAGAAACCTCTCAATCACTTGAAGCTCAAACATTGCCACAACAAATTCTAGAGTTACTTCCTGCCAATCCTTTTCTTGATTTAACGGGAGCGAGGGCGACTTCAACGATTTCGGTCGTTATATTTGCAGCCATCTTAGGTATTGCTTACTTGGGTGTACGAAGAAAAACCCCTGAGCAAGCAGAGGTATTTGCAAAAATCGTCGATGCCTTCTATAGCATTATTATGCGAGTAGTCACATTAATCCTCAGATTAACTCCTTATGGCGTGCTAGCTATTATGACTAAGACAGTTGCGTTAAGTGATTTTTCTGCAATCTATAATTTAGGGAAGTTTGTTATTGCTTCGTATGTAGCATTAGCGGTTATGATGTTAATCCATTTGTTATTATTACTATTTGTCGGATTAAGTCCACTACAGTACTTAAGAAAAGCCTTTCCGGTGCTTGCGTTTGCCTTTACGTCTAGAACAAGTGCTGGGGCATTACCTTTAAATATTAAGACGCAAAAATCCTTAGGGGTATCAGATGGGATAGCCAATTTTGCTGGCTCGTTTGGTCTCTCAATTGGGCAAAATGGTTGTGCGGGTATTTATCCGGCTATGTTAGCGGTTATGATTGCACCTACAGTCGGGATTGATCCATTACAGCCAAGTTTTCTGTTTTCTATTATCCTTATTGTTGTTATCAGCTCATTTGGTGTTGCAGGAGTAGGTGGGGGTGCAACATTTGCGGCCATTCTCGTCCTTTCTGCTTTAGATCTACCTATTGCTCTTGCGGGTTTATTGATTTCGATTGAACCGTTAATTGATATGGGAAGAACAGCGGTAAATGTAAGTGGATCTATGACTTCGGGTATATTAACAAGTAAGATTACGAAAGATCTCGACCAAGAAGTTTATAATAACCCAAATAATAAAATTGAAGAAGTTGACATTTAACTGTTTCAATATGAAAAGCAATTACTAATGAAAAAGTAAGAAAATCCGAACATTCATCATCAGATGCTACTTTGCTTTAGCATTTGAAGAGATGTTCGGATTTTTTATCTTTCCAATCAATTGACTTTAATGTGGTAAAAAGAGCAATTGAATGAGAAATAATACAGCGAAAATATAGACAAGCGGATGAACTTGTTTATATTTGCCTTTAAATATTTTTAAGATTGGGTAGGTAATGAACCCGAGTGCAATACCTGTTGCGATACTAGAGGTGAGCGGCATCGTCAAAATAATTAAAAAGGCTGGGAAAGCTTCGTCAAACTCGCTCCATTTAACTTTAACTAAGCTTCCCATCATTAAGCTACCAACAATAATAAGTGCAGGTGAAGTAATGGCTGCAATACCGGAAACCGCACTGACAAGAGGGCTAAAGAAGGCAGCTACGATAAAAAGGATACCTACTGTCAAAGAAGTTAGTCCTGTTCGACCACCGGCGGCAACCCCACTTGAAGATTCAATGAACGCAGTTGTAGGGCTTGTTCCGAACATAGAACCGACTGTTGTGGCTAATGAATCAGATAATAAAGCCTGCCTTGCACGAGGCAATTTATTCCCTTTCATTAAACCAGCTTGTTGTGCAACACCAATCATCGTTCCAGTTGTATCAAAGATTGTTACTAATAGAAACGAGAAAACAACGGCATAAAGACCATGAGTGATAACGTCTCCAATAGCTGATATCGGATTGAATACTAAAATGCCTTCTGGAAGCGAAGGTAAAGATGTAAGCCCGTCACTAAACTGTAGTTGTCCAGTAAAGAAAGCGATTAAGCCTGTTATAATCATACCGAAAAACAGTGCTCCAGATACATTTAGTGCAATTAAAATAAGTGTGATGACTAAACCAACTAACGTTAATATTGTCGAAGTTGCTGTTAAATCACCTAATGCGACAAGATTACTAGGATCACTAGTAATAATACCTGACATTCTCAGTCCAACAAAAGCAATAAATAAGCCAATACCAGCAGAAATTCCAGCTTTTAAGTTTTCTGGAATGGCCTCGATTAATTTTTCGCGAAAAGCAGTTAACGATAAAATGACAAAGATTAGACCGGCTACGAATACGGCAGCGAAAGCAGTTGCATAATCTAAGCCACCGCCAACGACAGAATAGGCGAAATAAGCATTTAATCCCATACCGGGAGCGATAGCAATTGGATAGTTAGCAAAAAAGGCCATCCAAAGTGTACCAATAACTGCGGCAATAATCGTTGCAGTAAAGACTTGATCAAATGGGACTCCAGCGTCAGAAAGAATGACGGGGTTAACAACAACGATATAGGCCATTGTTAAAAAGGTGGTAAAACCGGCGAGTATTTCTGTTTTTGCTGTAGAATTGTTTTCTTTTAACTTAAACATTAGAATCCTCCAAGTTTTAAATACATGGTCGTGTGTATAATACGAACGAAAAAAGGTCACATGGACTATAGTATTCGTTTTTATGAAGATTTTCAAGTTATTTATAGTATTTGTTATAGATGTATTCTTATGAGAAAAGAAAAAAATCCTTAAAGGATTCATACCTTTAAGGATTTGTATGCGTTATAGGAAAGAACTTAAAATTAAATAGGTTAAACCAGCTATCGTTGCTGAAATCGGCAAAGTAATAACCCAAGTAATTATCATACGTTGTGCTGTTCCCCATTTAACTCCTTTTACTCGATGAGCAGAACCTACCCCGAGGATAGATGAAGAAATAACGTGTGTTGTACTAACTGGCATATGTAGTGCGGTTGCACCAAAGATAACCATTGCCCCTGTAATATCTGCTGCTACTCCATTAACAGGGCGAATCTTCATGATTTTGCCACCAACTGTTTTAATTATTTTCCAACCACCAACAGATGTACCAAGTCCCATCGCGATCGCACAAGAAAGTTGAACCCAAAAAGGAATGTCCGTTGAGGTTACATAGTTGTTGGCAATTAACGCTAATGTGATGATCCCCATTGCTTTTTGAGCATCATTTGTACCATGAGTATATGATTGCAATGCAGCGGTGAAAATCTGTATTGTTCTAAAATTTCTATTTGTCTTTGTTAAATTATTATTTCTAAAAACAATTTTAAAAATGCTATAAATGATAAATCCTGCTGCAAAAGCAATCAGTGGTGAAAAAATGAGTGCCTGTATGATCCCGATAAATCCGCTATAGTTTAATGCAGAAAACCCAGCTGATGCAATGGCAGCACCTGCGATTGAGCCGATTAAAGCATGAGAAGATGAGCTTGGTATGCCGAAATACCAAGTCAAAAGGTTCCAAAAAATCGCTGCTATAAGGGCAGATAGTATGACAATTGAGCCGTTTTGCAATGTGAAAGGATCGACAATATCCTTCGTTATCGTTTTTGCTACACCTGTAAAAGTCATTGCACCTACAAAGTTCATTGTTGCAGCTAGTATAATGGCATGTCTAGGTTTTAAAGCTTTCGTTGACACTGAAGTTGCAATAGCATTTGCTGTATCGTGAAACCCGTTAATAAAGTCAAAGACTAAAGCGAAAATGACGATTAATACTGTGATAATTAAAATTGCATCCATTAGTTATTGCTCCTCACGCGTTTTTCATTATAATTGTTTCGAATGCGTTGGCAACTGTTTGGCAGCTGTCAGCAATTTCCTCTAGGTTTTCGTAAATTTCTTTTATCTGAATGATACGAATTGGATCTTTTTCAACGGAAAAAAGATGCTTAATCGATTGGCGTAATACGCCATCGCATTTTGATTCGAGATCTTTGATTTTAATCGCATGATCTCGTATTTTTAGCAACTTTTTAGAGGATAATAGCTCAACTGATTTTTCAATTTCTACTGCACTTTGTTGAATAGCTTCTACAAACTTCAACATATACTCATCAGCGTTCGTGATGGAGTACATTTCAAATAAATCTGCTGTTTGTTCAAAACCATCTAATACGTCATCCATAGCCATAGCAAGATGAAGAATATCTTCTCTTTCTATTGGTGTAATGAAGGCGTTGTTTAATTCTTTAATTGTTTCATGAACCAGCGTATCACCTTTTGTTTCGTATTCTTTCATTTTTTCTGAGAAGATTTTTAAGTCACTAATGTTATTTAGCTTATATTCGGCGAAGTACATTGCTCCTTCTTTCAAGTTGATTGCAATATCACTTAATAATTTATTGAATTTATCTTGTTTTTTAAAAACCATCATAAATACCTCCAGTAATTTTCGGAAAATAAATCCTTCAAACGTTACTATTTTAAACGAAAATTTTTATTGTATAAAGCGAAATTTTCGGGTCTAGAAGAAAAGTGTCGAATTATGTATACTTGTAACCAAAATGTAATATTTCTTATTATTTGATTAAATGACCTTTACCCCTTGTTATTATTAACTTTATTAGAGTATAAATGGGGGAAAACATGCTTTTTCTTATGAATTTGGTGATTTCACCTTTACAAAAAATTAATAATATTTATCATTACTTTTACATTATTCCCAAACTAAATTATCATATTGGAATACCTTAAAAGAAATGTACATTTATTTGATTGTTATGCATTTTTCTGATAATATATATTTCTTCTCACTTACACAACGTCAGATTACTCTCCATCAGCGGCTAATTATTAAAATGGAGGTAAATGATTATGACAACGGTACATCAACACCCCGATTACAATGAAGAAAGCCAGCGTCTAGAATATACAAAGAGATATATGGAAGCAGTTATTAAAACGGCAGAAACATCGAAGGATAACTTTCAAGACAATATGAAAGCAGCCTTTCAAGACGTCGATTCCAGCTTAGGTTATTCATCCTTATTAACGAATGCTCGCTTTTTTGATATGTCAAAAGAAGAACTATCAAGTTTAAAAAAATCCCGTCTCAAACCTTATTTTGCAAGAATTAATTTTTCCAGAAATGATCAACCAATGGAAGAAGTCATCTATATTGGGAAAACATCTTTATATTCAAGAGAAAATCAGGATCAATTAATTGTCGATTGGCGATCACCAATAGCAAATCTTTATTATGAAGGCAGGCTAGGGGATGTTTCGTATGCCTCGAATGGAGAAAACTTCAACGGTGAGCTTTTATTAAAAAGACAATTTATGATGGAGCGAGGTTACCTGACTGAGATTCGGGATATTGATTTGACAACAAATGATCAATTGCTGCAAGAAACGCTAGCTGGAAGTGCAAGTAATCGCCTCACAGAAATTGTATCTACTATACAAGAAGAACAAAATAAAGTGATTAGAGCAGATTTGAATAAACCAATCATCGTTCAAGGCGGGGCGGGAAGTGGTAAAACGACGATTGCTCTACACCGAATTAGTTATTTTATCTTCCAATACAAAGAAAACTTTGAACCTGAGCAATTGATGATTATTGCCCCAAGTAATCTATTCCTTGATTACATTTCCGAAGCGCTGCCAGAGCTTGGCGTAGAAAATATTAAACAAAAAACGTATGAGGATTATGTGCTGGGAGCGTTACAAAAGGAAAATATAAAATTGAAAAAAGATGATAAGTTAATTCAATTGTTAGAGAATAATCATCAGAAGGAAACCGTTCATGCGCTTCAAATATCAAAATGGAAGGGATCTAAAATTTTCCAAACAATCCTAAATGAATATATGAAAGAAATCTTTCTAACTTTTCATCCGTCTACTGATTTTTATGTTGATAAGTATCGATTATATAAAAGTGAGCGATTTGTCAAATTATTAGAAGAAGATTTTTATTATTTACCTCTGTATAAGAGACTAAATAAGTTACGATCGATATTACAAAATGAAATAAAACATAAAAAGAAGCGGATGCTTGAGAAAATTGAAACGTTTTATGATGACAAAATTGAGCGAGCATTATATCAAGCGAAAGATCCTATCAAGAGAAAAAGGTATGTATCACAGGCCCTTGATAAAAAAGAAGCGAGATTACAAGAAATGAAAACGGCAATAAAGACATCGGTTGCTACATATATGAAGCAATTTCCAAAGAAGAATATTTGGACCTATTATAAAGATCTATTTCAAAACTCACAGCAATTAGTCAAACGCTCGCATAATCAGTTAACACAAGCAGAAGCAGATTATATAATTCGCTATCAACAAGACTTGTTTAAGAGGCGAACGTATGAAAGAGAAGATTTAGCTTTATTATTGTATTTGCAGGTTCATTTATTTGGGATTGAAAAAGAATGGAAAGTAAAAAACATAGTCATCGATGAGGCGCAAGATTATACGTTCATGGAACTTCTTTCTCTTAAGAAAGCAGCTGATACCGATATGTTTACATTAGTTGGAGACTTAGCTCAAGGTATTCACTCTTATAGAGGGCTTACATCTTGGGAAGACGTCAAGGCTGAAATTTTCCCTCGAGCTACTTATACCGAATTACAGAAAAGTTACCGAACTACTGTTGAAATTATGGAAGCAGCTAATCATTTATTAAAAAAACTGCCGTATACTTTTCCTAAAGTGGAGCCTGTTGTTAGACATGGAGAGCATCCGCAGTTTATTCAATCAAATGAAGGCAAGCACTATATAAATATCCTAGAGGCTAAATTACTTAAAGTAAAAGAAGAAGGATATAAAACTTTTGCATTAATTGGGAAAACGATGAACGATTGTATGAAGCTTTATCAACAATTTGAAAAACATGGTAATATGTCGGTTTATTTACTAGGTGAACATGGACAAATTCCTAAAGAATCAGTCGTCATTGTTCCGGCTTATTTAGCAAAAGGTTTAGAGTTTGACGTAGTATTTATCTTTTCAGTTGATGAGGTGTTTACCGCAAAAACTCCCTTGGAAATACAGTTGCTATATGTGGCAATGACTAGACCGCTTCATCGTTTATATTTTTATGGGAATAAAAAAACAGATTTTTTACTTGAGGAGGATGAAGGATGATAAAAATACCTAATGTAAAATTAGCGAATGGAATCTTGATGCCCCAATTTGGGTTAGGTGTATATAAAGTAGAAGAAGGGAAGGAAGTGGAAAATGTCGTATGGAATGCGATTCAACTAGGTTATCGCTTAATCGATACCGCAAGCTTCTATGATAATGAAGAAGGCGTAGGTAAAGCGATAGAACAAAGTGGCATACCTAGAGAAGAGCTGTTTATTACGACAAAAGTTTGGAATGATGATCATGGATATGAGGAGACCATTGCAGCCTTTAAGAAAAGTTTGAATAAATTACATTTATCTTATATTGATCTATATTTAATACATTGGCCCATACCAACTAAGTATAAAGATACGTGGCGAGCACTGGAATATTTGTATGAAGAAGGCTTAGTAAAGGCAATAGGCGTTAGTAATTTTCACGAACATCACTTAGCAGAAATAAAAAAAGACGCCAAAATAATGCCAATGGTAAACCAGGTTGAATTGCACCCGCAATTATCCCAACAACCACTTCGTGAGTATTGTAAGAGTAACGATATTCAAGTGGAGGCGTGGGCGCCTATTGCAAGAGGTAAACTTTCTGAGGAGCCACTTTTCGTTACTCTAAGTGAAAAATATAATAAATCAGTCTCGCAAATCATCTTACGTTGGCATATACAACATCAAGTGGTCGTTATACCTAAAACAACGAAATTAGAAAGGCTAGAGGAAAATCAAGCTATATTTGATTTTGCTCTGTCTGAAGAGGATATGAGCATGATTGACAAATATAATAAAAATAAACGAATGGGTAAAAATCCTGACGATTTGTAAGTGGCATTTCCATATTAGGAAAAAAGTGAATGAATGATTTTTTGAATGCTATCACAACCTAAGTGTACATCTAATGAAGATGGAATAGATGTAATGAAGGAGTGAAGAGCATTGTTTAGCTTTTTATGGTCTTTAATTATTGGTGGTCTTATCGGCTGGGTTGCGAGTTTAATCGCAGGCAGAGATATTCCAGGAGGAGTTATAGGCAATATTATTGCTGGCTTTATCGGAGCTTGGTTAGGGTCTCTTATTTTAGGGGATTGGGGACCAGTAATCGCAGATTTTGCCATAATTCCAGCAATCATTGGTGCGATTGTACTTGCCTTTGTCGTAAGTTTCATCATGAGATCCATGAGGAAAACGACAGATTAAAAAAGTCAAAACGAACAGATTCAGGAACTCGAATTTGTTCGTTTTTTTATTTTTAAAGTTTTTCCTAATTGACTTTTATGGAGATATTGAACGGAAGTCTGCTGGTGCCGGGCAAGTAATCTCCTGCTTTTCTTTTGTGAAGGGGTGCTGCCATTCAAGTTTATATGCATGTAATGCTTGTCTAGTTAGAAGATGATTCCCACCATATAATTGATCCCCAACGAGTGGATGTCCGATATGACTTAAATGGACACGAATTTGATGGGTTCTGCCCGTATCAAGTTGACAAGTGATGAGTGAAATATTTCTTTTGCTGTCGTAAGCTTGGACGTCATAAGTCGTTTTAGCATACTGACCTGTAGTTGAGACTCTTCGCTTATTAGAATGATGGCGATCCTTACCAATGGGAAATTCAATACTATCATGTTTATTTTTTAATTGTCCATGGACGAGAGCCATATACGTGCGCTTGATTGATCTTTGTGCAAGTTCTGTATCAAGGATAGCGCCTGCTAAAGAATGTTTGGCAAACAATACTAAGCCAGATGTATCCTTATCTAAACGGTGAATATGGCGGATGTAAGTAGATTCACCCTGCGTTTGCATATAAAATTTGGCTGCATTTAAAAGGGTGTTTTTTTGAACTAAGTTGTGTGGGTGTGTTTCCATCCCAGCAGGTTTGTTAAAAATGATTAAATGATCATCCTCGTACTTAACATCTACATCTTTAAAGAAACCATCATTCTCCAGTGTCTCCACTTGATGATCAGCCAAAAGTTTGAATTGTAACCGATCTCCTTGTATTAGTGGCTTTTCCCATACAATAGGGTGGTTATTCTTTTTTACGCAGTGTTCCATGCGCATTTGATGGGTAAGCTTTTTAGGGGCGCCCCAAATCTCTCTAAACAATTGCATAGCAGATTGACCCGCCCATTTCTTTGGAATGGTTAATTCAAACCATTCTCCTTTTTTACTTACTGTTACCATTATTTACTTCCTTCCATTTAAGCATATCAGCTAGTGTTCATTCATATAGATGAAAAGTGTATTTTATCAAGGATTATTCATCCTCTCTTTTAGAAAACAACAGTTGCATCAATAGTATATAAAATCATGGTGATAATTACCACCAAGAGGCAAAAGTAGTTTATGCTATTCTATTGGTAATCATGAAGTATTAGTGAACAAAGGTGGGTTACTTGTGAAAGTAGTTTTTGCGGCAACAACAGAACAAGAGGAGCAAATTGAAGCATTGGTGGATAAAATGTTACATCATGTGTTACCTCATTATTTTTCAGAGAAAGAATTACAGACATTTGGTGATATGAATATTTTAAAGCCGACAGAGAAGTGTATGGATACTTTGGGAGATGCTTACTCGGTAATGGCTAGTTTACAAACTTTAATGCATCTGCTTGAAAATGAAGGGCTGAAGAAAGAGCATTGTGAGTTATTTAATAGAAATACTGAGATTTTAAATCGATTTGATATCTCTTTCCCATTTTCCTTTCAGCATTTCCTTCCTGAACAAACAAAAGAGTCAATGAATGTCGATCAAACATACTTACAGTAAGAATCAATTTAAAAGCGTGTAATGAACAAAAAACGACCAAATACATGATCATTTTGGTCGTTTTTCTTTTATTCTTTTTATTCTGTTACGTTTTCCTCAAACCAATCTTGAAATACAGCTTCTTCTTGGTATCCCGTAATACGAGCAACTTCTTTTCCATCTTCATAATGCACAATAGTTGGTGTTTCAGAAATGCCAAAGTCATTCCAACCTTGATCGAATTCTAGTAAGTTGTATTGTAATAAGTCAACGCCCATGTCATCGGATAAAGGAGCAACAATTGGAGTTGTTCTTTGGCAGTGAGGGCATGTTGGACTAAAAAAGTATACAGTAGCTTCGCCGCTTTCATTTAATTGATTGTCTAAATCCTCCGGTAGCACAATGTTGCTATAATTAGGATCATCTAACTGATCAATCGTTTCTTGCTCTAGATCAGTTGTTCCATAAGGGTTGTCCCCTGATACTTTTTGGTCGTTCTGCATTTTTGTTAACAGTGCAACTCCTCCAAAAAGGATAATAATGACTGCTAAGAATATGATGATTTTTTTCATTTCGTTGTCTCCCCCTTCGTTCTTTTCCATATCATGACACTACAAATAAAAATAATAATAAATGCTACCAATGCTAGAAATGGAATGGTAATAAAGCCAAACCAGTTAATATATTGTCCCGTACAAGGAACTCTGCCACATGCTGGAGCGGTTTCAGTTAAAAAAGAAAGCTTTTGAATCCCGTAATGGTAAATAGAGATGAGTCCTCCAATTCCAGATAAAATCATCGTATAAAAGCTGATTCGAAAGTCTTTTTTAACTACTGCTATGCCTAAAATGACAATGAGAGGATACATAAGAATTCTTTGGTACCAGCATAATTCACATGGTTCATACTGTCTAATCTCCGAAAAATATAAACTGCCGAACACTGCAACGACTGAGGCAGCCCATGCTGTAAACAGTATACTTTCCCTCGCATCCTTCTTTTCTGTTGGTTTCATAACGTTCTCCCTTTTTTCATATTTATAGGCGAAATGAAAAATATGTATACTAACGTATTTTAACAAATTATACGTCTCTTTATCGTAAAAATAAACGATGCTTAAAAAAATTCTATAAAAAGTCATAAAATGCACACAAAATAAGCATAGTTATGTGTTGACAAATGAATCTATAGGAAGGCCTTAGACTAAGGTTAGAAATAGGAGAATAGGGGTATAAGATTAACAAACGTTTGTTTCAATGAAAATAAGGGGAGTATTTATGAGAAAATTAGATTTAAGTAAATTTGAGAAAAAAATGATTATTAGAAATATGAAAGACGAAGATATCGATAAAATTATCGCGCTTCAAGAGGTATGTTTTCCTGGAATGGATCCATGGAAGAGAGATCATCTTGAAAGTCATTTAAATATATTTCCAGAAGGGCAGTTTGTGGCAGAATATGATGGTGAAATCATTGGCTCCTGTTCTAGTTTAATTATTAATTTTGATGAATATGATGATCGCCATACTTGGGCTGATGTGACAGATGATGGTTATATTACTAATCATAATGATGATGGCTACAATTTGTATGGAATTGAAGTAATGGTTCATCCTGAATATCGTAGAATGAAGATTGGGCATCGTCTTTATGAGCAAAGAAAGGAGCTAGCTCGGGAGTTAAACCTGAAGAGTATTATTATTGGGGGGCGAATCCCGAATTATCATAAGCATGCAAAAGAGATGAGTCCGAGAGAATATGTCAATGAAGTATCACTTCATAAAATATATGACCCTGTTTTATCCTTTCAATTATTAAATGGTTTTACACTGATGAGGATAAATCCGAATTACTTACCAGATGATAGGCAATCCAATAAATACGCAACATTAATGGAATGGAATAATGTTGATTATAAATCGACGACGAAAAGATTTTATAAAACAAGTTATCCAGTTAGAATTTGTGTCGTACAATATATGATGCGCCAAATTCAGTCATTCGAAGACTTCGCTAGTCAAGTTGAGTATTTTACAGATGTTGCGTCAGATGCAGAAGCGGACTTTGCGGTTTTTCCAGAGATATTTACGACGCAATTAATGTCATTTTTGGACGAGAAAGTACCGAGTCTTGCCATAAGAAAGCTTACTGAGTATACAGAAGAATATATACAATTATTTACTGATTTAGCAGTTAGATATAACATAAATATTATTGGAGGATCTCATTTTGTAAAAGAAGATGAGGATAAAATTTATAATATAGCCTATTTGTTTAGACGTGACGGTACAATTGAAAAGCAATATAAGCTCCATATTACTCCTAATGAAAGAAAATGGTGGGGGATATCGCCAGGCGACTCTGTCCGCGTCTTTGATACAGATTGCGGAAAAATAGCGATTCAAATATGTTATGATATTGAATTCCCAGAATTAGCCCGAATAGCAACTGATATGGGGGCAAAAATTATATTCGTTCCTTTTTGTACCGAAGACAGAGAAGGGTATTTACGGGTTCGATACTGTGCACAAGCTCGTGCAATAGAAAATCAAATTTATACGGCAATATCCGGCACAGTCGGGAATTTACCACAAGCAGAAAATATGGATATACAATATGCACAATCAGCAATATTTTCACCTTCAGATTTCGAGTTTCCTAAGGATGGGATTGTGGGAGAAACGAATGCAAATATCGAAATGGTGCAAATTGGAGATGTAGATTTAGAGGTATTAAGAAGGAAAAGACAAGACGGAACGGTAAGGCATTTAAAAGATAGAAGGCATGATATTTACCAAATTCAATATCGTCTTCATAAATAAATCTATGGACAGTATCCTTTTCACGAACAAATTTATTTGTTCGTGTTCTTTTTGGGAGGATTATTCATTGGGGCTCTTGTGAATATCCATCTAATGAAATGGAAATTGCATTAATTTATTGAAAATTTTATAAAAATCAACTATTTTTAATAAGAGAGAATAGCTTACAAAATGGATTAATTTAGTCGATAATGGAATGAGGTATTTAACTAGGGGGGAAATAAATACGATGGATTGGAAAAGCAATGTCGATAGATGGAATACATATTCACAATTGACGACTGAAATGAAAGAAGAATTAATTCAATTAAATGACAATGAAAACCATCTAGAAGATGCGTTTTATAAAAACCTCGAGTTCGGAACTGGTGGGATGAGAGGCGAGATTGGTGTAGGCACAAATAGAATGAATATATATACCGTTAGAAAAGCCTCTTACGGTTTAGCCAAATACATAATTGAAAAAGGACAGGAAGCAAAAGTAAGAGGTGTTGTGATTGCTTATGATTCAAGACATATGTCACCAGAATTTGCTTTAGAAGCGGCAAAAACGCTTGCTTCAAATGATATTCAAACATATATTTTTGATGAGCTAAGACCCACACCGGAGCTTTCGTTTGCTGTAAGATATTTGCATGCATATGCTGGTATTGTTATTACGGCTAGTCATAATCCAAGAGAATACAATGGCTTCAAAGTATATGGACCAGACGGAGCACAATTGATTCCAGAGGATGCTGATACGGTTATTGCAAAAGTAAATGAAATTGAAAACGAGTTACTTATTGAAGTAGAAGAAGAATCAATCTTAAGAGAAAGAGAACTGATTGTTACAATTGGCTCAGCTATTGATCAGGCTTATGTTCAAAAGTTGCAGACAATTTCAGAAGACCGTTCGATAGGTGAAAGAACGGATCTTACTATCGTATTTTCTCCACTACATGGCACAGGCAATAAGCCGGTTAGAGAAGGTCTTGCAAGCTTGAATTATAAGCATGTTCATATTGTAGAGGAACAAGAAAAACCTGATGGCGATTTTCCAACAGTAGAGAGCCCTAATCCGGAAGAAAGGTCTGCATTTACGTTAGCTATAAAAAAAGGCAAAGAGGTAGATGCGGATTTACTTATTGCTACAGACCCTGATGCTGACAGACTAGGTATTGCAGTTAAAAATGATAAGAATGAATATGAGCTTCTGACAGGCAATCAGACAGGTGCTTTAATCCTTTACTATATGCTATCACAAAAGAAGGATAAAGATAGCATTCCGGCAAATGGAATTGTACTGAAAACAATTGTTACTTCAGAACTTGGAAGTGAAATTGCCGCTTCGTTTGGTTTAACAACAATAGATGTACTCACAGGTTTCAAATTTATTGCTGAGAGAATTAAAGAATATGAAACAACAGGTGAGTATAAATTCCTTTTTGGTTATGAAGAAAGCTATGGTTATTTGATTGGTGATTTTGCTAGAGATAAAGATGCTGTTCAAGCCGCATTATTAATTGCTGAAGCCGCAGCTTTTTATAAAGAAAAGGGCCAAACACTATATGATGTATTAATGATGATTTATGAAAAGTATGGCTATTTTCGCGAAGGGTTAAAGTCGATCACTTTAAAAGGCCAATCAGGTACAAAAACAATTGCAAACATACTTTCCAAGTTTAGAAATACATCTTCAATGGATATAGAAGGTCTTAGTCATATCGCGACAGAAGATTATTTAACAAGTATTCGCACGGATAGTAATCGTAATTTTTCGGATATCCATCTTCCGAAATCTAATGTATTAAAATATTTCTTCGCAGATGGTACTTGGATTTGTTTGCGCCCATCAGGAACGGAACCAAAAATTAAATTTTACTTTGGTGTGAAAAGCGAATCATTAAGCTTGAGTCAAGAAAAGCTTGACCATGTTCAAATGGAATTAATGAAGAAAGTGGATCAATTGATGCAAGAGGAATTAAAAAACTAAATGAAAGCAAAAAATTCGAACATCATTCCAATCTATGTAAAGGATGCGAATGATGTTCGGCTTTTTTTTAATTAAGTAAGGTAGCCAAAATCATCCTTTGAACCGCGTAAAGTAGATTTGCATGCAGATCAGAAGAAAAACGTGTTTGAGCGCTTCGCGAAAGGATCACTGAATATTCACAAATTTATAGTTGGAAACAGTAATCGAACAGGCTTGATACATAAGACTTTAGACTGAGATATATTCATTGTTGCGAATGAAGATTATTGCATCAATACTCATTATAATCATTATAAAGAGAGGGTTTAGCGAATGGTGGATCAACAAATTCGTGAAGCAGTAATACTTAAGGAAATTGCGGAATTACTTAATGAAGGAAGCGAAATGAGAGAAACATTGTCTGCTGTATTAGAAAGATTGTTACAAGTAACCCGATTAAAAACAGGGTGGCTTTTTTTAATCAAGAATAATGAACCTACTCTAATCGCATATCATCATTTGCCCCAAGCATTAACAAGGAATCAGCTAGCTCCTATGTGTACGAAAGAATGCTGGTGTGTCAACCGTTACAATAACGGAGAATTAAATCGTGCGAGTAATATTATTAATTGTAAAAGAATTGAAGATGCAAAGAAGGATGGACATGCAGATATTGAAGGATTAACACATCATGCAACAGTTCCCCTCCGCTTTGGTGAAGAAATGTTTGGCATTTTAAATGTAGGAGCTCCGAATAAAATTCACTTTTCGGAAAAGGAACTTTCTTTATTAGAATCTGTTGCTTTTCAGATAGGATCGACATTGAAAAGAATGGCATTAACTGAGAGAGAGCGAGAAATGGCCCTTATTGAGGAAAGAAATCGCCTGGCTCAGGAATTGCATGACTCTGTCAATCAGTTGTTATTTTCGGTGAGTTTAACGGCTCGAGGTGGAAGAGAATTAACAAAATCTAAAACAGTTCAAGAAACATTTACTTATATACAAGAACTATCCCAACAAGCACTTCATGAAATGCGCGATCTAATTTGGCAGTTACAACCAAAAAGTTTAGAAAACGGGTTGCTTTCATCATTAAAGGAATACAGTGAAATGCTTGGTCTTCAGTTATATTGTCATGTTAATACATTAACAAATATTTCTGGACAAACAGAAGAAACTTTATGGAGGATAGCCCAAGAGGCGATGATGAATTGTAAGAAGCATTCTGGTCAGGATAAGATTGAAATTGCAATTGATTTTAACCAGGAGAAACAGAAAGTACAGATGATTATCACTGATCAAGGTGTTGGGTTTAATTACAGTCCATCAGTAATCTTACCTTCTCATGGATTGAGGAATATGCGTCAACGAGCTGAAAGGCAGAACGGTACAATGGAAATATTCACTAGTGAAGGGAATGGGACGAAAATCATTATAGATCTGTTCAATTAGGAGAGGAGGGACTAACGGGTGAATGTATTAATTATTGACGATCATCATGTTGTAAGAAAAGGGCTCATCTTTTTTTTGAAAACCCAAAAGAATATTCATATCGTTGGCGAGGGTAGTACTGGAGAGGAAGCAATAAGATTAACAGAACAATACATGCCCGATCTTATTTTAATGGATCTTGATATGCCTGATATGAATGGGGTTGAAGCAACCAAAGTAATTAGGAAGAAATTTCCCCAAGTAAAAATACTCATACTAACAAGTTTCTCAGATCGAAGCCATAGTCTCTCTGCAATAGCAGCAGGTGCATCAGGTTATCAACTGAAGGATGTAGAACCAGATGAGCTCGTAAAATCAATGAACGGAATAATGGATGGGGAAAATTATATTCATCCTAAAGCGACAACGCATTTAATGTCAAAGTTCTCTCATGAAAATGATGGCATACATTTATGGCATGAACTTACAAAAAGAGAAAAAGAAGTATTATCGGAAATGGGAAAAGGTAAATCCAATAAAGAAATAGCGGCCGATTTATTTATAACAGAGAAAACGGTAAAAACACATGTCTCACATATTTTGTCAAAGTTAGACGTCGATGACCGCACACAAGCGGCAATTTTTGCAGTGAAAAATAACTTTGTCAATTAAAAGAAGAGCACTACGATAGATAGTGCTCTTACATTATTTGGTGGAATTCTACATAAAATAGGGTGAAGCTGTTTTCATTTCTTCTTCCGATAATTGATTGGCGTGATCAATATAACGAAGAAGTGTATATAGATGCTGCTCGATTATCGTGTAATCTTTTTCAAAATTGTACGCATGAAGAAAATGCTCTATTTTTTTCGCTAAAAATTGATCACTTGTTCTAACCATAAGAATGAGTAAATTATCCCATTCGGAACGGTGAGTATAATATAGCGCGCGGTCATAATCCACTTTATTCATTATCATTCTCCTCCCTTGGGAGTTAAGAATAGTTTGAGCTATAATGAATTATTTTTTCAAGCAAAAATTTGGTCAACCTGTTATTTAACGTTTTTCAAGTTTTACCTGTATAAAATTAAATTCTTTTATTTATACATAATCAAGTTACAATTTGAAAAAGCTACAAGTAGTGATTTTAGATAAACGGGGGTTTATTAATGAAAAAGCTACTTTTATTGTTACTTACTGCAGTATGTTTGAATTACATTCAGGCACCAGTATTTGCCGACGTACATACACATGGAGAGCATAAAGAAAAAGTCGATTATAAAAAATACGGAAGAATCGCAACAGCGGTTGTGAAGGAAGATTACCCGGAAGAAGAAGTGGTTGATTATCAGTACGCTGGAAGACGTATGATTTCAGAAAATGAAGTCATTGATACTTTTATATTTCAAGTAAAAGAGGATGGAAAAGATTTGACTGTGCTTGTTAAAGTAACTCATCGACTAGACGATAGTAAATATTTAAATTTAACTGTTGAAGAGCAGGAGCGAAAGTGAAAAGAATGTAGTAGACGCCTAGCGACTTCTTTAGAAAAAAATAATTATTTCACAAAGGATGCTCATTTTAAGGGCATCCTTTGTTTGTCTAAATGAAGATTATTGGATCACTAAAAGTCTTGTTTGAATGACTGAAGTGTACTCATCATTCTCTTTTTTCTATCATAGATTATGTTAAAGGTGAAGATAGGAGTGAGAGAATGCTTGGTAGTGAACACAAATCGTTAGAATATGCAATAGACGAAATCACAGAAATCGCCACAGGTTTTGGTCTGGATTTTTATCCAATGAGATATGAGGTTTGTCCAGCAGAGATCATTTATACTTTTGGTGCTTATGGAATGCCAACAAGATTTTCACACTGGAGTTTTGGAAAGCAGTTTTTTAAGATGAAACTACATTATGACCTCGGTTTGTCAAAAATATATGAATTGGTGATTAACTCTGATCCATGTTATGCTTTTTTATTGAATTCCAACTCTTTAATTCAAAACAAATTAATTGTCGCACATGTTCTTGCTCACTGTGACTTTTTCAAAAATAATGTTCGATTCCAAAATACGAAGAGAGATATGGTTGAAAGCATGTCCGCTACGGCAGAACGGATTAGAAAATATGAAATTGACTATGGCAAAAAAGAAGTAGAGACATTTTTAGATGCCATTTTAGCTATTGAAGAACATATAGATCCTTCTCTCATGCGTCCGAAATTTATTTGGGATGATAATGAGGAAGAAGAGAGTTCGTCTTTTCCTGTTGAAACACCTTATGACGATTTATGGGGACTTGATCAAAAAGAAGTGAAACAAAAAAAGAAGAAAATGAAAAAGTTTCCACCTAAACCAGAAAAAGATATTCTTTTATTTATTGAACAATATAGCCGTGAATTGACTGATTGGCAGAGAGATATCTTAACAATGATGCGAGAAGAGATGCTCTACTTTTGGCCACAACTTGAGACAAAAATTATGAACGAAGGCTGGGCCTCTTTTTGGCATCAACGAATTTTAAGGGAGATGGATCTCACTTCTGGGGAAGCTTTGGAATTTGCGAAATTAAATGCGGGTGTGGTGCAACCATCAAAAACAAGTATCAATCCATATTACCTCGGCTTGAAGATTTTTGAGGATATTGAGGAGCGATATAATCATCCGACGGAAGAAATGATTCAGAGAGGAATAGAGGTTGGCTCTGGAAGGGAAAAAATGTTTGAAGTACGCGAAATTGAATCTGATATCTCATTTATCCGGAATTACTTAACAAAGGATTTAGTGATGAGAGAGGATATGTATTTATTTCAAAAGCAAGGAAAAGATTATAAAGTTGTCGATAAAGGCTGGGAAAATGTTCGTGATCAGCTAGTAAATATGAGAGTAAATGGAGGATTTCCTTATCTGACGGTAAATGATGGGGATTATATGAAAAATGGTGAGTTGTATTTAAAGCATTGGTTTGAAGGGATTGAGCTTGATTTGAAATATTTAGAAAAAGTCCTTCCTTATGTACATCAGTTATGGGGAAGAGCGGTTCATTTGGAAACAATTGTAGAAGAGAAAGAAATGGTTTTTACTTATGATGGAAAGACGCTTCATAGAAAATATCTATAAAGGTGATCATTGAAAAATTCAGTAATCGTGACAAATACGAACAGTTCTGATTTGAATCGATTCTGTTCGTATTTTTTTATGCAAATAGATGAATGGTATTATTTTTTTTAAATTAATGAAGAGCCGATTTAAATTTACTGCCTCGTGCTTCTTGTGTGTCCATAATAGTTGTAAAAGCAAGGGGATCAATTTCGGCAATGATTGTTTTAAGTTTCGATAACTCTAATCGCGTCACAACAACGTAGATAATTTCTTTATCTGAATTAATATATCCACCTTTGCCGTTCAACTTCGTGACACTTCTTCCTAGCTTTGTAATAATACAATCAGCCATCTCCTTATAATTGTCAGAAACGATGAGCACAGCTTTCGTATCTCCTTCAAATCCTTGTACAACCATATCAATCGTTTTAGAAGCAATATAGTAAGTGATAATTGAATACATGGCTTGTTCCCATCCTAAGACGAACCCTGCCCAGACAAAAACGAAAATATTAAAGAACATGATAAATTCCCCTATAGAAAAGGGGATTTTTTTTGTGAGAAGAATAGCCATAATATCGGTCCCATCTAACGCACCACCATATTTAATGACTAGGCCCACTCCAGCTCCTAGAATGACACCTCCGAATACTGTTGCCAGTAATGGGGTAGATGTAAAAGGAGTCGTATGATGGAATAGTGATTCGACTGCTGCTAAAGAGATAATACCTATTAAGGACGCAAGAAAAAAACTTTTTCCTAATAGCTTATAGCCAGCAATTAAAAAAGGAATATTAAAACAAATAATTAATACACCGAAATGGACGGTAGTTAAATGGTTAACAATTAAAGAAATACCAATAATTCCGCCATCTATAATCAGATTAGGTATAAGAAATAATTCAATTGATAAAGCAGCAAGTACAGCACCAACGATAATCATTATAAACTTATAGATAAGAAATGCTTTACTTTTGAAGAGTGCTTTTATCATGAAAAAATCCTACTTTCTGTTGAAGAAGCTTTGTTCTTTTGATTTTGGTGATGTTTTATATCATTTTTGTAAACAATACCATATTTTAGGCTACAAACAAACTTTTCATTCGGTTTTATACAAAAACATTTGAACAATTTCGTTAAGTTTGTCATAATGTAATATATGAACATATATTCATATATGAGGGGTGAAATATAATGAGTCATCATCATTCACATTCACATTCACATACGCATCATTCGTCTAACAATCAAAATGTTTTATTACTGACCTTCTGTTTAATTTTTGGATTCATGCTTATTGAGTTTATTGGTGGACTGTGGACGAATAGTTTAGCACTTTTATCGGATGCAGGCCATATGTTAAGTGATGCAGCCGCTTTAGGGTTAAGTTATATCGCCATCAAGGTAGCTAAAAGGGAATCAACAAACAAAAAAACATTTGGATTTAAAAGGTTTGAAATTTTAGCGGCGGCAATCAATGGGATAACTTTAATAGTCATTGCTATACTGATCATGATTGAAAGCGTGAAAAGGTTTATCTCACCGCCCGAAGTAGCAAGCTTAGGAATGTTAACAATCGCTACAATTGGTTTTCTTGTTAATATAGTAGCAGCTGTTATCTTAATGAAAGGTGACAAAGATGAAAACCTCAATGTGAAAAGTGCGTTTCTTCATGTAATTGGAGACTTACTTGGCTCAGTAGGAGCGATTATAGCAGGATTACTGATTTACTTTTTTGGCTGGGGCATTGCTGACCCTATAGCAAGTTTAATTGTTGCTATTCTGATTATAAATAGTGGATATAGAGTGACAAAAGAAGCCTTTCATGTATTGATGGAAGGGGCACCTGATGGGATACAAATTGAGCAAATTAAAGCTTCCATCAAAACACTTAATAAAGTAAACGATGTCCATGATATCCATCTCTGGACCATCACTTCAGGGTTCCCTGCTTTTAGTTGCCATATAGTCTTAAATGATGACGGGCATCATGACACTGTACTTAAAGAAACAAAAGAATTACTATCTCATCAATTTGGAATCAATCATAGTACGATTCAAGTTGAAGCCAGAAGCAGTGGTTGTCTAAACCTTGAGGATGTATGTAATTAAGAATGGCGAGTGTGTTCTATTGTTTGTTTTAATAAATGCATAACATGCTCATCATCGTGACTATAATATAAAGTAGTTCCTTCCCGTCGGAATTTAACTAGTCGCAAGTTTTTAAGAAACCTTAATTGATGGGAGACAGTTGATTGTAATAGAGAGAGCTTATCGGCAATCTCATTAACCGAGTGTTCTTCGTGAAAAAGTAAATGTAAGATTCTCAGCCTTGTCGGATCAGATAAGGCTTTAAAAGTTTGTGTGACTAAAAAAAGAGTTTCTTCGTCTAATTCGTTGTATGCTGGTTTGTCATTCATTATTTTATTCACCTTCCTATTTATCCTAAGTATACCTTTGTTAAAATTGAAAATAAATATCGAAGTCATCTTTCAATTACTTTTAGTGAGGACGCAATGTGACTTTCATATTTTTAACACCGTTTTGACACATAAATGAGATATAATTCTTTTATTAAAATAAAATATGTCTATTCATTCGAATAAAATAAGGTCTTTAAAATAAACTTAGATTACCTGTTTAAAGGATGGTGTTTATACATGAATTTATTAGTAGTTGAAGATAATGAAAGTGTTTGTACAATGCTTGAAATGTTTTTCATGAAAGAAGGATATAGAGGAACCTTTGTCCACGATGGACAATCAGGGTTTGAGGCGTTTAATAAAGGAGACTGGGATTTAATCATACTCGATTGGATGCTCCCGGCTATGGACGGTGTAACATTATGCAGAAAAATTCGTGATATTAGCAGTGTTCCTATTATTATGTTAACAGCGAAAGACAGTGAATCTGATCAAGTACTTGGGCTTGAGATGGGTGCTGATGATTATGTGACGAAACCATTTAGCCCTTTAACATTAATGGCAAGGATTAAAGCAGTAACAAGGAGATTTCAATCAGATACAACAGAGAAGGATCATCTTTTTACGACAAGTCATTTTTTTAAAATTAGTAAAGAAGCAAGAGAAGTATATTTTAAAGATGAACTGCTTTCAAACTTAACACCTAAGGAGTTCGATTTACTGTATTACTTTATTACACATCCGAAACAAGTATTTTCAAGGGAACAATTACTTGATAAAGTATGGGGATACCAATTTTATGGAGATGAAAGAACAGTTGATGTTCATATTAAACGTTTAAGGAAAAAGATAGGCAGTGCAGACCAACCATTTATCCATACTGTGTGGGGTGTAGGTTATAAATTTGATGAGTCGACAGATGCTCATGAGAAATAAGTATTTTCTTAAACTGCTATCGAGTCATGTTCTTATTTTAATATTGGCGTTTCTTTTAATGGGATTGATTTTTTCACAATTTGTAAGAAGTTATATTTTTGAAAATAAAGTGGAAGAATTAAATGAATATGGCCAGCAAATTCTAGAAGATGTATCCATTCATGAAGAAAGTCCTCAAACATTTTTAAACAAGTATAGTAAGCTGCTTGAAGCAAGAAATATTCAATATATTTTATTCGATAGTAATGCAGATATTATCTACCCCAATGTTTCTATGGACCCTAGTATACGGCTTTCCCAAAAAGAGTGGGACAAGTTATCAAAGGGTGAGTCTGTAACGATTCTTCATGATATTAAACGGTTTGATCAGGAAGTATCATTAGTAGCTTTACCATCAATGGAAGGTGAAAACATTACGGGTGGAATTTTATTACTTTCGCCGATAAGTACTTCTTTAAAAATGATTGGACAACTTAATCAATATTTATTATATACGATTGCTATCGCTGCAACTGCAGCAATCTTTTTAAGTTTAATCTTCTCCCGTAACTTATCAACAAGAGTGAGGGCATTTAGAAAAGCAACATCAATGATTTCATCAGGTGATTATAATGTACATGTGCCAGATGATTCAAAGGATGATTTAGGCTATTTAGCAAGGGACTTTAATGAGATGGTTGTGCAATTGAAAAAATCTCATGAGGAAATTGAAAGGCTAGAAAATCGCAGACAAAAATTTCTTGCTGATGTCTCACATGAACTAAGGACACCCTTAACGACAATTAGTGGATTAGCGGAAGGCATTAAAAATCAATTGATTCCTGAAGGGGAAGTTGATAAAGGGATGAATTTAATTGACCGCGAAGCTAAAAGGCTGATTAGGTTAGTAAATGAAAACTTAGACTACGAGAAGATTCGTTCAAATCAATTGGAATTACATATGATTGATATTCAAGCAATTGAGGTATTTGAGGTCGTCAGTGAGCAACTTTTAATGCAAGCAGATGAAAAAAACAACCAAATTTATATTGAAGCAGCAGATGATATCTTTATTCATGCCGACTATGACCGATTGGTCCAAATTCTTATTAATATTGTTAAAAATAGTATTCAATTTACAGAAAACGGATGGATATCCATGCGCGCCTTTGAGAATGAGCATGACATCTGTATTGAAATTGAGGATAATGGAATGGGGATAGACCCAAAAGAAGTTGATTGGATTTGGGAAAGATTTTATAAGGCGGATAGTTCAAGAACGAACAGTTATTTTGGTGAATTTGGGATTGGTTTGTCAATCGTAAAACAATTAGTCTCTTTACACAATGGTAAAATAGATGTTCAAAGTGAACCAAATAATGGAACCATTTTCCGCTTGTTTTTTCCTAAAAAATGAAGGAGGAAATAAAATAATCGCGCTGAATTTCAGCGCGGTTTTTATTTCACATTTGTACTTGTGATTCCGTAGACAAAGGAATTTGGGAAGGAGCTATTTCTTCAATAACTGGTTTTTTGAATGCTTCCACTAATTTGATATGGTGATCTTCCATTTCTACAATAGTAAACACAAAGTTCTCCTGTTCAATAAAATCGCCTTCTTTGGCTTCGAAGTTTTCAGTTAACAACCAACCACCTATCGTGTCAACGTCTTCATCATTGATGGAAATATTTAAGATGTCATTAATTTGACTAACTAATACTTTTCCTTCTAAGATATAATGATTTTCTTTCACTTTTTGAACACTCGGTACTTCGTCTACATCAAACTCGTCTCTAATATCACCGACAATTTCTTCGATTATATCTTCAACTGTCACCAATCCTGAAGTCCCGCCATATTCATCCATCAATATAGCCATATGAATACGTTCTTTTTGCATTTTTAACAACAAATCATGAATCGGTGTCGAATCGATTACACGAATGATAGGACGAATATAAGATGATATTGATTTTATTGTTGTCTGAGACTTAGAAGAAATTAGGTCCGTTAAAATTTCTTTCATGTTGATCATACCGATGATATGGTCTTTGTCACCGTCAATTATTGGATAGCGTGTGAACTTCTCATTCTTCGCGATAGGCAAAAATTCCTCTAGAGAATCATCTTTAGAAATCGAAATAATCTCTGTGCGTGGAACCATAATTTCTTTCGCAATACGGTCATCAAAATCAAAAATTTTGTTCACATATTTATATTCAGATTGGTTAATTTCCCCACTTTCATAACTTTCTGAAAAGATGATTCTTAATTCTTCTTCAGAGTGAGCCATTTCATGTTCAGAAGCAGGTTTTAACCCAATCAATTTTGTTAACAATCTGGCGGATCCGTTTAGTACCCAGATAAATGGGAACATGATACGATAGAACCAAATTAAGGGCTTGGCTACCATTAATGTGACCGCTTCGGCTTTCTGAATAGCAATTGTTTTCGGCGCAAGCTCTCCAACGACAACATGTAAAAATGTAACGATCGTAAAGGCGAATACAATAATCAAAATATGAGATAATGAGGCAGGTATTTGAAACAACTGGAATAACGGTAAGAGAAGATTTTCAAATGTTGTTTCACCAAGCCAACCGAGAGCTAATGCCGTAATTGTAATTCCTAATTGACAGGCAGACAAATACTCATCTAAATGAGTAGTTACTTTTTTTACTGAAATGGCTCTCTTGCTACCTTCTTCGATTAATTGATCCACTTTTGAGCTACGTACCTTCACAATAGCAAATTCTGAAACGACAAAGAATGCCGTTAAGCCAATTAAAATGGCAACAATAACCAAGTTTAATATGTCCAAATAAATTCCCTAAACCCAATAAAGGGTAGGGTGTCACCTCCTGAGAATTGAAAAATAGATGAGCTCCTATTACAAGCAAACGAAGCAATCAATGAGTTAAGTATTCTATTTGATGTATACTTAAATATTCCTATTTCAAATTTAGAGGTATAGGTTTTTTGTTTTTAATTTTAAAAAAAGATGGAATTGCTTCGATGATCTTGTAAACTATTGTAGTTCTTTTTCATAGAAAGTTCATCACAATATATAGAAGAAACTTCATATACGCCTATTTCCTGCAATAACTCAATTTTCACTAATCCACCGATGCGATAGAATATCCCATTTTACCACCTCAGTTTGAATATTTTAAATAATTATACTTCAATAAAATATAACCCGTCAAAGGGAAACTTCGTAATTAAAACTATTTTATTCAAAAATTCTGTAAATATGAAGGGCGAAAAAACGAATTTCTGTTCCATCTGGGTTTTATTAAGGGTATAATATTTATACATCTTTTACCAATTGTGATCTGTACTTAACAGAGAATAAAGAACAAGGTCATGAAAATGGTTATTAATGTACTCGTTGTCTCTGAGAATACCTTCTTGAGTAAAACCTAATCTTTCTGGTACTTTACGGCTTTTTTCGTTTTGTACGGCACATTTTATTTCTAGGCGATGAAGATGTAAAAGAGAAAATGTATAGTTAATGAGGTGATTAGCTGATTTCGTAATAAGACCTTTCCCTTGATGTGTTTGATCCAATAAATAACCAATGCTTGCTTGCTTATTTTGCCAGTCTATCGTATGAAGACTAATGGAACCGATTAATTTTTGATTTATAAATATACCTAAGAATATCCCGTTCTGTGTATGATATTGTTGGAGCCATGAGGAGATCATTGTACTTGTTTTTTCGATACTATTTGTGAATTGCACCCATGGCAACCACTCAGCTAAATAGGCGCGATTTTTTTCAATTAATAAATAAAAATCCTGCGAATGATTAGGCTCTAATAAGTGAAGTGTATGAGAGGAATCGATATTCATTTTCCACTTCGACAAAAAGCTCACCCCTTCGACATAAATAAGTAAAAAATAACCAATTTTATAGGTATAAAGTTCTGTTTTTCGTCATGGATGGACAAAATGTTTTGCAGAAATACACTTGTATATATTACGATTGTATCTCGAGTATATTATTTTATGGGAGGACTTCTATGAAAATTACCACAAAAATTATTATTGCGTTACTTGTTGGTGCAGTTGTCGGAATTATCTTAAATATAACCGCTCCTAATGTATTTGAAGTATTAGATACGTGGTTATTTTATCCGCTTGGACAAATTTTTCTTAATTTAATTAAGATGTTAGTAGTGCCAATAGTTTTATTCTCAATTATTCTCGGATTTACTGGCTTAGGGGATCCGAAAAAATTAGGGAGAATCGGTGTTAGAACCATTTCATACTTTCTTGTAACAACGGCAATAGCTATAGTCATTGCTATTTCTTTAGCGTTAATTTTCAAACCTGGCGAAGTGGGCACATTTGACACAGCAAATGCCGAATTTAATGCAGAAGAGGCACCACCAGTAAGTGATACCTTACTTAATATGATTCCTGCTAATCCATTTGCAGCGATGACTTCTGGTGATATGTTACAAATCATTGTTTTCGCAGCATTTATTGGTTTTGCATTAACAATGTTAAGAGAAAAAACACAAGGTATTATCAAATTGGTCGAACAAGGCAATGAGATTATGATGTATCTTGTTGGCGTTGTTATGAAGTTTGCACCATACGGAACTTTTGGTTTGATTGCTTCAGCAATTGGAAGTCAAGGTTTCTCGGCAATTAAAGCAATGGGATTATATTTTATCCTAGTAGTTGCTGCACTTATCATACATTTAATTATTGTATATGGTGGTACAGTGTATTTCTTAGGTGGTAGACAAAACCCATTGAAGTTCTTTAAAGGTTTCTCACCTGCAATGGGCGTAGCATTTAGTACGTCAAGTAGTAATGCTGTTTTACCAATCTCAATGGAAGTAGCCCAAGAGAACTTAAAAGTTCCTAAGCATATTAGTAGTTTCGTTCAACCTTTAGGTGCAACAATTAACATGGACGGAACAGCCATTATGCAAGGTGTGGCAACCATTTTTATTGCTCAAGTTTATGGAGTAGATTTAAGTGTTGGCCAATTATTGACAGTAGTTCTAACAGCGGTCCTTGCTAGTATTGGGACAGCAGGCGTACCGGGAGTAGGTTTAATTATGCTTGCGATGGTTTTACAATCAGTTGGTTTACCTGTAGAAGGAATTGCGTTAATTCTTGGAATTGACAGATTATTAGATATGGCACGTACAGCTGTTAATATTACGGGTGATGCAGCTTGTGCTGTTTACAATACAGCAGCAGAAGAGAGACGTGAAAAAAAGCTGGCTAAATAAGTTAATCCTATAAGAGGATTAATCAAAAATGGTTTCATTAAGATCCGAGCACATATGAATTCTTTCAAGAAGGATTTAAGGCATGTGTTCGGGTTTTTTCTTTTGATTAAAATATTGATGGTTATTTAAAAGTATGAGAAGTCTCTATTCCCAAATGACAATAGATTTTTCACTTAATAAACACCATAAAATTGATGGTGAAAATTGCCTGCATCTTATAAAAATAATGGCATTTTATATAGTCCGTATTTCTTAATTATTTGCAATTATGTTGTGTTCAATTGAGTAATCTTTCTTGCAATGTTAATATGATTATCAATCGATGTGTATTGGACTTTTAAATATATCTATAATATAAAATTACATTTGTTAAACAAATGTAGGATGTATATGCGTTATTCATTTCGTTTTTTATTTGAAAGGTTCGAAAAATTTAATTATAATCGATGTGAAAAGGTGTAAAAATACACGAAAAATAAATCAAGGGAATGAAATGATTTTGACTAGAGATGAAATCATATTAAAAGTTTCGGAGAAGATGCGCTTAATTCGTACTGAAGCCGGTTATACACAAGACAAAATGGCAGAAATCGTTGGGGTTTCCAAGAAAACACTTGTACAAATTGAAAAAGGTCGAGCAAATGCTGGTTGGTCGACAGTGGTGGCTGTATGCGCGTTGTTTAGAGAAACAGAGACAGTCAGGTTTTTATTCGGGAACGAGCCTTTGGAAGTAATTGAAACAGTAGTGCGAGAGGGAATTGATTTTCGCAAAGAGAAAACTCTAGGTGGAAAGATTTGGTGGAAGGAAATACAGAATAAAAGCGGTTATGTTTTGCAGCAAAATATCATTAGTCAACATTACCGAATTATTGACGAAGAGCATTTCCGCATTTATAGTAGTTTTGATGAAACCTCTGCTAAAGAGAGATTTGCTGAAGTCATTGAAGAGCTTCAACATCAATATTGATTCATTTAATACATAGCTTTAAAAAACCCAACAAAGTTGGGTTTTTTGCTTATTATTTGACGACCATTACACTACATGGTGCTTCTTTTGTTATTTTTTCACTATTGCTTCCTAAGAAAATTCTTTTTAATCCTTCTTTTGAGGAACTTCCTACGAATATAATGTCTGCATTTAATTCTTCTGCTAATTCGCATATGGCATCTGCCGGTTTGCCTTCTAATATTTTTATTTCTATTTTCCCTCCAGCATCATCAGCAATTTGTTTAGCATGTGTAATTGCTTGGTCGACACTGTTAATTACTGTGGAATGTGAAGTTTGTTCTTCTGCATGATTACTAATATGGAGAGGTTGTATTTGCATGCCTTCAACAATCATATTATTCGATCTTAATTGAGGGTTTTGTTTAGTTGCTGAATAAGAATGTTCAATCACTTCTTCATCAGCATGAGCTAGAATGACTTTTGTGTCAATCGTGGAGAAAGAAAGTGCTTTTTCCAATGCGTGTCGGCTGTTTTCAGAATCATCATATCCGACAATAATTGTTTGAAAGTTTAACAATCTTATCACCCTTTCGTCTTATGTTATACTTTACCCTTATTGAAGAAGTATAATCCTATAATAATAGAAATTTTTTTGCTAGGAACATAAGGTGGGATATTATGAAAAGGGGAAAAACACCATTTATTTGGTTGAAAAATGTCATAAAGAAATTGCATATATGGCAGGTAATATTATTACTCGTATCACTGGTGGTTCTTTTGGGTTTAATCTATCTCATTCCATTTGCAACAAACAATGATATTGAGGGTTTAAATAGTCAATTAAGTAAGCCAACCATTATTTATGATAAAAATGGTGAAGTGGCTAGTAAGGTTTCTGCGAATAAAAATGAAGGAGTAGCCTTTGATGAGATCCCCGAATCACTCATCCAAGCTGTTATTGCTATAGAGGATCATCGTTTTTTTCAACATGAAGGCATAGATTATCAAGGAATTGGCCGCGCTTTTTTCAGCAATATCAAAGCAGGTAGAATTGTTGAAGGTGGAAGTACAATCACTCAACAACTAGTGAAAAATGAGCTTCTAACTGCAGAAAAATCATATGACAGAAAGCTACAGGAGTTTTTTATAGCTAGAGAAGTAGAGCGCCAATATAGTAAAGAAGATATACTTCAAATGTATTTGAATAGAATTTATTTTGGTGAAGGTGCGTATGGGGTAAAAAAAGCAGCTAATAAATACTTTGCTAAAGAGTTAGACGAATTATCGTTAAGTGAATCTGCATTGTTGGCTGGTTTAATTAAAGCACCTTCTGTGATTAACCCTTACAATGATAAACAAAAGGCTATAGCAAGAAAAAATCTTGTTTTAAGGCAAATGAAGGAACATGGATACATTAATGAAGAGGAAATGAATCAGGCAATAAAGGTAGAAATGAGTTTTAAAGAAGGGGAAGCTGATCCAATAAAAGGAAAGTACCCTTATTATATTGATGCAGTTCTAGAAGAAGCAATGAATCAATATGATCTCACATTAGATGAGTTGTTAACACAAGGCTATCAAATATATACCGAACTAGACCCTAATATGCAAGCTGATATAGAGTCTACTTATCAAAATGATGAAATTTTTCCTTCAACAACAGGGGATAGACCGGTTCAAAGTGGGATGATATTAATGGATCCTAAAACGGGTGGAATTCGTGCTTTAGTTGGTGGAAGAGGTGAGCATACGCTTCTTGGACATAATAGAGCCATTCACCCTGTGGGAGAGCCAGGTTCAACGATGAAACCGATTATTCCTTATGCTGCGGCAATTGAAGCTGGATGGGAAAATACAGATATGTTGAACGATGAAAAATTATCATTCGGTGAGTATGCTCCAAACAATTATAATAACCAATATTTGGGTGAAGTCCCAATGTATGAGGCTATGATGCATTCCATCAATTTACCGGCTGTATGGTTATATAATGAAATAGGTGTAGAGACTGGAAAGAAGATGGCCGAACAATTCGGCATCCCTAAGAATGTATTGGATGGAGGGCTAGCTCTTGCCTTAGGTGGAACAAGCCGCCCCGTATCGCCTAAAGTAATGGCTGAAGCTTATAGTGTTTTCGCCAATGATGGTAAGAAAGAAGAAGCTCATACAATTATTGAAATAAAAACACAATCTGATGAGCCTTTCGTTCAATGGGAAAGTAAAAATAAAAGAGTCATCTCTGAACGGACGGCAAATCAAGTGACAGCAATGCTATTAGGTGTAGTCGATTATGGTACAGGGAAAGCTGCTAAAGTTGATGGAGTGGAAATCGCAGGGAAAACGGGTTCAACACAGTTGGGAATTGAAGGTTTAAGTGGGACTAAAGATCAATGGTTTGTTGGTTATACTCCTCATCTAGTAGGTGCTATCTGGGTTGGTTATGATCAGAGTGATCGTCATCATTATTTGACGACGAGTAGTAGTGAAGGCACTGCACCAATTTTCAAGGAAGTCATGGGGAAGGTGCTTCAAGGAAAATCGGTTGAAAGCTTTAATGTCGATAAAATCGATGATGAATATAACAAGAAACAACGTAATAAGGAGAAACAAGAACAAAGGGATGAAATAAGAAAGTGGTTAGAAGATAAAAGAAATCAGTTTTTTGATTGGTTTAATTAAAATGAGAGTAGCTTGGAAAGGGAAATAGTGAAAAATCTAATGAGAAAGTATAATAATCTCATTAGATATCCTATTTCCCTAATCCTTTACTGAATAAGATATCTTATACATGAACACTTTTGTTCAATAATAAATTTTGATTCTCGGCTGTAAAGTGAGCATCATCAGTACACAAAGTTTTAATTTGATTAAGTATTTCTTCTGGTTCAGTGCCTTCCACAATCACTTTCAATTCGTCTTTCGGACGGACCATCATAAGAAAGGTTACGAGCTTTGATAAGTGAGAAGGAATCACTACATTATGTTGATAAAGAAAGTAAATTGTACCGTCATATTTAGTTGCAGTTTGGTATATAGCAATCATTTTCTTTATAGCTAATGATTTTTCAAATTTTAAACTGGAAGAGATTATTTTTCTATTCATGATATGTAACTCCTTTATAAAAGAATTTAATAAAAAATTACCCCTTTCTTTTTAAGTTAAACATTTTGCATTTAGATTGTATTCACATTTAAATTCTCGATATTATTAATAGAAAAGTCGAATAACTTGATTCTGTTAATTAGGAATGTAAAACTAAAGATGAAGCTTGAATAAACCTATTTTAAAATGTCTTGAAATAGGAAAGTAATAGACAGGAGAGAATTTTGGGAGGTAGTAAGATGACTGAATATCGTGTAGAAAAAGATACGATTGGCGAAATTAATGTGCCTGCTGAAAAATATTGGGGGGCACAAACAGAAAGAAGTCGCAATAATTTCAAAATAGGTATTGAAAAAATGCCATTAGAGTTAATTTATGCCTTTACTACGATTAAACGTTCAGCCGCGATCGTCAATTACGAATTAGAAAAGTTATCAGAAGAAAAGAAAAATGCAACTATTGCAGCGTGTGATGAAGTGTTAGCTGGCAAATATGATGAACATTTTCCTTTAGCTGTATGGCAAACAGGAAGTGGAACGCAAACAAATATGAATGTTAATGAAGTCGTTGCGAGACGAGCAAATGAGTTATTAGGTAATAAAGATATTTCCATTCACCCGAATGATGATATAAACATGTCGCAAAGCTCTAATGATACTTTTCCAACAGCGATGCATATTGCGGCAATGAATAGTGTGGAGAAGCATTTAATTCCTGCCCTTATTAGTTTAAAAGAAGTTATCTTACAGAAGGAAAACGATTTTGCAGATATCGTGAAAATAGGAAGAACTCATCTTCAAGATGCAACTCCACTTACATTAGGACAAGAGATAAGTGGTTGGCGTTATATGTTAGAGAAGGATGAGCGTCTTATCAATGAAGCGAAACAAGCACTAGGGGAACTAGCTATTGGTGGAACTGCTGTCGGAACAGGAATTAATGCTGATCCTTCGTTTGGAGAAAAAATGGCTAATGAGATTTCTAAATTAACGAAGCTCTCGTTCACTTCTTCTCCTAATAAATTTCAAGCACTAACAAGTCATAGTGAGATTGTTCATCTTCATGGCACATTAAAAGGTTTAGCTGCAGATTTGATGAAGATTGCTAATGATGTTAGATGGCTTGCGAGTGGACCAAGAAGTGGGATTGGAGAATTAACGATCCCCGCTAATGAACCAGGAAGTTCAATTATGCCAGGAAAAGTAAATCCAACACAAAGTGAAGCGTTGACAATGATTTCAAGTCAAGTATTTGGAAATGATGCAACGATAGGCTTTGCTGCAAGTCAAGGGAATTTTGAATTAAACGTCTTTAAGCCAGTAATTATTTTTAATTTGCTACAAAGTATTACATTACTTAGTGATGGTATGAATTCATTTAATAAAAATTGCATCGTTGGTTTAGAAGCTAATACTGAAAAAATTTCTCTTTTTGTTGATCAATCCCTCATGTTAGTGACAGCTTTAAATCCCCATATCGGGTACGAAAAGGCAGCTGAAATTGCTAAATTAGCTTTTAAAGAGGAGACAACATTGAAGGAAGCAGCATTAAAATCAGGATATATTACTGAAGATCAATATGATGAATGGGTCGTACCAGAAAAAATGATCTAAACAAATAAAGCCCCCTAGATGATAGGGGGCTAATCCATATTATTAAGTTTTGCAACTTAGAACTTTCCGCCACCAAGTTGTTGTTCAGCCATTTGAACAAGACGCTTAGTAATTTCTCCACCTACAGAACCGTTCGCACGAGATGTTGTTTCAGCACCAAGGTTAACTCCGAATTCACTTGCGATTTCGTACTTCATTTGATCTAAAGCTTGAGATACTCCAGGTACTACTAATTGATTTGAAGATTGGTTTGCCATTGTGTTTCCACTCCTCTAAATTTTTTTTTTGGCTGGGTCAGTTGGTAGTGAACCAACGCAATTTTCTTTGCACCATATTTGGTTGAACCCATCGTTAGTAGAAGTTTTAAGCGTGTTTGCCGCTTGTAATAGTTATTATGGATGAAATCTAAAAGATTATGCCTGAATATGTTTAGGGAATTATTTCCTAATAAAGTTTTGTTGTCTTGATATCGTGCATAGGGAGAAACAAAGGAAACATGATATAATATAAATCATCAATTTAAACGTCATTAAAAATTATTGATTAATGATGAATACCCTAATCATTGAAAATGAGGTTAGAAGGTGAATAAATGCATTACACAGAGGATATGAAAAACAGGCTTAAAAGATTAGAAGGTCAAGTGAGAGGCGTATTGCGTATGATGGAAGAAGAACAACATTGTAAAGATGTGGTGACACAGCTGTCAGCTATTCGCTCAGGCGTTGACCGAACGATTGGTTATGTCGTCGCAAAGAATTTGGAGGCTTGTATAAGAGAAGCAGATGCCGAAGATAAAAATGCAGAAGAAGCGATACAACAAGCTGTTAACATGATTGTGAAAAGTAGATAAGGTGTTTTGTAAAAGGAAAGGAACGATTGTAAGCAATCGTTCCTTTTTACTCTATTCTTCGTCACAGCAATGCGGAGGTTGTTCTTTTTCTATTTCTCTTGCTTCTTCGATATTCGTGTATTCCCCGCTAACATGCACAGTACCTCCGGACATCCCTTCGTTAATATAACGATCAACATCGAGGAAGACTTCATCACGTCCTTCATATGGTAAATCTTTTTTTATATCGTCTTTTTTGTTTGCCATAATCGAACCTCCTTAATTTCAGAAGAATGGATTCATATTCTTCCACAATTCTTTACCGGTCATACACATGGTAAAGCATGAGTTCGTGTATATGGCTTTTTAATTTCTCCTCATGATTTTGGTCAGGAATAGTGGATAACCATTCGATTTTTCCATCACGATGATAAATACCTAAATACTTTTTGCCATAATGAAAAAAAGAAAATTTCCAGCCTGGTAATTCTTTGTTTTCATATAATGATTGAAATTGAAAATGTGAAATCATGATTACTCCTCCTTATTCTCATTTTAACTTGAATAGAGGAGTTCTGAAATGAAAATAAACATAAATTAATGAGGAAAAATGGGAAAACCACTTAATTGCATACATAAGTGACAAATGGCTTTTATTCGTTTGTTTTCAATATGCTCTTCATCAAAACTCATAGGCTTTGAATTTACCTCATACAAGTAGAATTTCCCATTAACATCTTTACCAATATCTAATGAGAATTCTCCAAATAAACCAAGGTGTTCATTAAATAAATGACCGACCTCTTGTATTATGGCATTAAAAAATATATCATCATCTTCTTTAGCGAGCAGTTCATAAGGCAGTATCTTCCCGCCGTGAGGGACATGTGTTGTTACTTGTTGGTGATTGCTAGATTGCCTTATACCGATGCCAGAAATGATAAAATGGTTCTCTGTCTTATGCGATAATATTCTAAAATCATACCTTGAACCATTATATAATGCTGGTTCAATCGCTTCTTGTATGATATATGGACCTTTAGCTAAATAAATTTTTAATTCATGCCATAATTCGTTAAAGGTCGCGAGCTGTTTTGTTAGATGAACCCCTTCCATTAAATAGTGATTTTCCTGTGCGAAGATTCGAAAGATCCCCTTTCCTTTCGCACTACTTACGGGTTTGATATATATATCTTGTTTATCTTCCATCCAATCATGTAGCATTTTTTTAGAAGTTAATAACGTAGTTTCTGGTAATAAAGGTTTTAATGTGGGAGATTGTTTTAATAAATGGTGCATTTCCAATTTGTTAATAAAACAGGGATTGAAAAAAGGAATATTATGTTTTTGTAAGAGTGATGTAAGTGCAGCAAAATCAGTATCTTCTTCTAGGTTGCGAAAAGGAATACGGTTATATACGACATCTGGTAATGGGGATGAGACCTGTATCCATTTCCCTAGAGCAGGATGAAATGTATAGCCAGTCATAAGTGAATTTCCTAAATCTTCTTGCGTAAAGACGATGGATAATGCGCCTATCTTAAAAAAATGTTGCACAAGAGATAAAAATAGCGGACCATTGCCCGCTAATTTTTTGTTTTTTCCTTTGCTTGTTAAGATTCCTATAATTGGACCGATACGGTGAGAATCTTCATTTAATGAGAATGGCACCCATTTTTTTGAATAATGAAAGAGTTTTTCTGTTTTTATTTTATTTTTTCCAAACATTTTTTCTTGCGCATGATACCACTTTTTGGATAAGGGGTCATAGTAGGTAGTACTCATTTAAATAATGCCTCAGGGCTTTTCATTGCTTGTTCTGTTAAATAGATACTATAGGCTAAAGAAAGCTTACGTGTTAAAAAATCAAATTTTTTCATACTTGGATGTGTAAAGATTGAGCGTCCTGGTTTAGAATTTGCTTCAAAAAACCAAACTTTCCCTTTCTGGTCGATACCTAAGTCAAATCCTATTTCTGCGACAAGACCTTCCATATTGTTTTCTATTGCTTCGCTTAATTTTAATGAAGCTGTTTGCAATTTCTTTGCAATTTCTTTTCTTTCAATTGGATCTTCGAAAATTTCATCTAATGATTGAATGGTACCTCCACTTTTTACATGGGTTGTAACACTTCCGTTTCCAGCCACTTTTGCTGCACAAGCAGTAACGTTCCACTGTCCTGTGGAATCTTTATTCGTGTGGACACGAAAATCAATGGAGCATTTCTCTTTCTTCAGCAAATAAATACCCTGTTGGATAATCATTCTTTCGAGGTTTTTACCTGCAAAAATATGCTTCATTAACCCTTCAAGACTAGAGAATTTCTTCAGTTTGTTCATACCGGCTTTTAAATCTCTGTACCGACAATAATAAACACTGTCTTGCTTGTTATAAATAATCTGATGAACACCTAATCCTAAACTGCCATTCATTGGTTTAATGTATATATGACTATATTTGGAAAGCATATTTTCAATTGCGGAATAGGAGCTAAATGGCTGTGTTTCAGGTAAATACTCCGAAATTTCTTCCACTTGAAATAAACGATCATAAATATCCATTTTATTGAAAAAACCTGGGTTATACCAAGGAATTAAATATTCTTGCTCTAATCGTGCTTTGGCTTCTTTTTGTTGTTTTTGCCGTTCACTCTTTCTATTTGGAAGACGATCATATATGACGTTTGGGAAAGGCACTTCAATGGTCTTCCATCCATTTTGTAAATAGAATAAACCTTGGATAGTGCCTGTATCCCAATTGATATGCTTCTCCCCAAATACGAACGGAATTGCACCGACACTAGAACTTACAGATAAGAGTTTAGAAAAAATAATGGAGCGATCACCGATAGGTCGCATAGGAAATGGTGTAAACCCTGACGTGAAGATACCAACAAGGGGTCCAATTGTTAAGGTTTCATCATGTATGAAAATATGAAGCGGATGCTTGACATAAGGGAAGAAAATGTTTGTAGCGAGATCCTCACTGATGGTGATTGATTGCTTTGAGCTTGGTTGTTGCTTAAATTTTGCATCAATGGTAACTGTACCGAAATTTAATTTGTAAAGGGCAGTATCCAGATTTAAATGGTTTGGCAAGAATACACAGCCTCTATCATCTGATGAGATATCTATCATAAATGTTTGATTCTTCATTTTTTCACTTCCTTTCAGTTAAAGCCTGCTGTGATAATAGATAATCCCCATACTTAAATGGAGAAGTGTAAAGGACATCAGCTAATTGTGGGTTTGTTTGTAAAACCAATTTTCTCCCTGGTTTAGAGTTAATATCAAGAATCCAGATGCCACCTTCTTGATCAATTCCAATATCAATACCGAGTTCAAATAGTGTAGAAAAGCATGATTCCATAATTGAGGGAAGAATAAATAATATTTCTTTTAATTCTTCTTGTAAAAACGACTTTTGGCTTTTTGGAATACTATCTAACCAACGCTCATAAGGGGAAGTTGTTCCACCAGCACTTAAATTAGAGATAATGCCATTTTCATGACCAGTTCGCATGGCTCTTGCTCGTTCTTTCCATTCACCGTTTGCATCTTTTTGCAAAAAAACGCGTAAATCAAACGGGCGATTCTGTTGGTCAACGAGTAATAAAAAAGGTTGGATGAGATATTGATATCTCTTTGTCAGCCTCTCTAGCCAGACCATTGCTTTATGAATGGGAAGTGTTTGTTTAATCTGTTTAGAGCCTTTGTCAGTTTTGATAATCACTGAGTCACCTTCGATTGAGATAACATAAATACCTATACCTTGTGAACCGTTTACTGGCTTTAATACGAGTGGAGCCTGCTTTTTTAATTGTTTAATGAAAGATTTTGCTGAAGTGAATGAATCTGAATGCAGTAAATAAGGAGCGAGTCTAGAATGTTTTAATGCATCATATATTTCTAGTTTATTTGGAAGTCCTTGACCTAAGAATTGAGTCTTACCACTATTTTTTAACCAATTAGTAATGACTTTGCATTTTTTTGAATGATCATCTTCTTGATAAAAGCAGCGGTCATATAATAGTTCAGGTAACGGAAAAATCGCGGACTCCCATAGCTCTGTTTCTTCATTAAATCGCTCTCCATTTACTTCATTATTGTGTGGTAGTATGTTTTTCGGGATAAAACGAAAGCATTGATAGCCATGATGTTTAGCTTGTGAAGCAATCGCTGTGATATAGGTTCTTTCACTTGTTTCATAAAGAGTCATAATACCAAGTGTTTTCATGCTGATTTCTCCTCCTAATGATCATGTTGAAAAAGCTAAAAAAGTGCAGTACTCTACAAGTGCTCTTGCAGAGGGTCTAATCTGATTAAATTGACTATCCATTTGTTTAGATGGCTTAGAGTTTGCTTCAATCATCCACAATTGGCCTTCATAATCAACGCCTATATCAATACCAAGTTCCCCATAAAGGCCAAATGTTTTTTGATCAATCATTGTGCATAGTTCTATTGAAATCTCTTTCATTAATGCTAATATTTGTCTTGCTGTGGTTTTATCAAATAGTGTAGTTAAAAGTGCTAATGGTTTTCTCATTTCCCCGCCCTGTGCAAGATTGGATACAAATTGTTCTGCATTAGAGATTCGGGCTACAGTAGAAGTAACCTTCCATATGTTTTGCCTATTTTTATGACATAGAATGCGAAAGTCAATCGGTCTTTTGTTGAGTTGAATTAGTGGTATTCCTTCTTGGATAATATAATTACTTGTGTGATGCTCCTTCTCAAATTGCGATATGAACCGCTCGATATGATGGAAATGGTGAGCTGTTCTTGCCTTTTTTCCCGATGAGTAGCCAACGGTGTACGAATCATTATTTTTCCGTATATGAATAATTTGTTTGCCCTGACGTCCATTTACAGGTTTTATGAAGATAGATGAATACTTTTGGATAAAATGAAGTAACTGTTCTTTCGAATAATTTTCTGTTTCTGGTAAATAGGTACGTAAATGGGTTTCGTCGAATAAGTATTCATATACCTCTTTCTTTGATAAAAATTGTTCATTAAAAAAGGGGATGGCATATTTGTATAGTAGATTTTTTAGGTTTTTAAAGCTAGGTGAGTTTTCAATTTTTCTAGAGTGAACACGGTTATAAATAACATCAGGCAATGGGAGTAGTTGTTTCTTCCATTCTCCCTCGATATTTATATAACCAAGGACTTCTGTTTCTTTAATATCTTTGGGATGACAAACATAAGTAATTCCTCCTAAAAGGTCAACCGTTTGATTGATTTCTTGGCAAAATTGATGTATGGTGCGAAAATGTGGAGGAGATTGATCTGCAATTTCAAAAAAGTCAGTCATGATAGCAATAATTGGCCCGAGTGACAATACCTTGCTTTGAACAATATAATTAACAAGCATAAGGTGGCCTTCAAGTGGTATATTGAAATAATCGAATACAGATTGACTAATGAACAGTTCCTTTTCATCTACTTGACGATAAATGATGCGAATGGTTAATTGTTTTTGTCCTAATGATAAAAGGATGCTCTCCTCATTAGTAATTAGTAAATGTTTTGCTAATGCTGGGTTGAGCTCTAGAACCATCTTATTTTCATATGGAAGAACTCTAATTTTAATGTTTGTATATCGTGTCATCATGAATCCCCATTTGCCCGCACGAAGCGAGTAATTATATAATAAAAATCTAGGCGAATGCTGATACGCTATCTTATGAATGGCAAGGTAAATTGGTGCGATTGCACAAAGAATTTGGTGAAAGAAGAAAGGTAGAGAGCGGAATGAAAGAAATTTTCACGACCCTGTTTATGATGGTGGCTACTGGTGCCATCATTGGAGGAGTTACAAATTATTTAGCCATTAAAATGATATTTAAGCCATATAAGGCAATTTATATTGGGAAATGGCGTCTTCCTTTTACCCCAGGTTTGATTCCTAAACGTAGAGGTGAGATGGCCGAACAAATGGGTAAGCTTGTCATTAATCATTTGTTAACACCAGAAGGGATACAAAAGAAACTACAAAATGAACGTTTTCAATCTATGCTGACGCAATTTGCTGCTGTAGAAGTAGAAAAGAAATTGAAAACAGAAGAAACGTTAGAGCAACTGTTGGAACAATTAGATATAAACGAACCGGCAAAAATGGCTGAGGATAAGATAGGTACGTTTTTAGAGATTAAATATGAAAATTGGATGCGTGAAAATCAAGATGTAGCTATTAAAGAAATCATTCCACAAAAGCTGGTAGGTAAAGTGGAGGGTGAGTTGCCACAACTAAGCAATTGGATTGTACAATCAGCAAAGAATTATTTCGCAAGTGAAGAAGGAAAAGAAAGTATTCAAAGGATGGCCGATGATTTTGTCCAAAAACGAAGTGGTATGATTAAAAGTATGCTACAAATGTTTTTAGGTAATGTGAAATTAGGGGAAAAACTCCAACCTGAAATCATAAAATTCTTAAATCATCCTGGGACAGAGGAGCTGTTAACATCACTCCTTAGAAAAGAATGGCGAAAATTATTAGACAAAAGAACTGCTGAGTTTGAAGAAAAGATAGGAAGAGATAGCCTTCTTCAATTCATCAAGCAGACTGTTTTCCGATTCGTTCAAGTTCATGAAATATTTCAAATGCCAATTAGTCAACTAACAGCAACGATAAGACCTTATATCATTTCTGAACTTATCCCGAAAGCTTCAGTTGGATTAAGTAAACTATTAGCTGATAAAATATCAGTTTTAATGGAAAAAATGAAGCTCAATGAAATTGTAAAAGAACAGGTGGACTCATTTTCTGTTGAAAGGTTAGAGGAAATGGTGTTCTCGATTATTAATAAGGAATTAAGAATGATTACATTTCTAGGTGCCTTACTGGGTGGTCTAGTAGGTGTGTTTCAAGGTATTTCTGCCATTTGGATATTATAAATCCTTATCAATTATAGGTTTTCCCTCGATTTTACTTCCATTGTCTGTTATAGTGGGGGAAGTCTATGAAAAGGAAGTGTTCAATTTGGCAAATAATTTACAAGACGCAGCAATCGCATTAGAAAAGGCAATCCGTGAAAGCAATGAATATCAAAGCTTAAAGGATTCTTATGATAAGGTGAATGCAGATCCATCAGCTAAATCGATGTTTGATAACTTTAGAAATATTCAAATACAGTTGCAACAGAAGCAAATGTCTGGTCAAGAAATCACACAAGAAGAAGTGGATCAAGCGCAAAAAACAGTTGCACTTGTACAACAACACGAACTGATTTCTAAACTAATGGCAGATGAACAAAAAATGAGCGAAGTGATTACAGACTTAA
Organism: Cytobacillus sp. FSL K6-0265; assembly: GCF_038003465.1. Lineage (NCBI taxonomy): Bacteria > Bacillati > Bacillota > Bacilli > Caryophanales > Bacillaceae > Cytobacillus > Cytobacillus sp. FSL K6-0265. The sequence continues at coordinate 1,433,876 of NZ_JBBOPE010000001.1, forward strand.
ACAAAACAATCATGAAGCCCCTTGAAGATTTATATGGTGCAGCCGAGTAAGATATGAGTTAGACTTAGCTCTAATGGCAAAAACACAAACCTTGCTTTCAACAGCAAAGTTTGTGTTTTTTTGCGTGCAGATTTAACAACTCAATTTCTTCTTTAAGATGTGAATGTCTATATCCAAATAAGAGCCGGAGGGATAACCAGATAAGTTTATAGTCAAAAAGAGAATAAGCTTCATTTACTCTAAATCTTCCTGTTCTATTTTCTGTTTCAGGTACATAAAAGTGTCATAAGGACAATTTTCATCCAGAATAGGGGGCAAAAAGATGATTTATCGTCTCTTAGCTATAAATATTGATGGTACCCTTCTTCAAAGTAACGGAAGGCTGCATAAATCAACAAAGGAAGCAATTGAATACGTCCAGCAAAAAGGAATTTATGTGACGTTAGTAACAGCGAGAAGTTTTCCATCGGCTAAGAAAGTGGCTAAAGCATTAAAATTAAATTCCATTCTTGTGACATCAGCTGGTGCTTATACAGCGGAAAAGTTAGAACAACCAATTGAAGTGAAGCGAATTAAAAAAGAAGTAACCTTTGATATTGTACGTTTATTAGAAGGTTTCCCATGCCAAATAAGACTTGTGCATGAAAAGTTTTCCCTAGCAAATAAGACAAAAACAAATAATAATATTCTCGCTAAAACGGTGTTCTCAACAGGTGACCCTGTTTTTTATTCTCATCAGTTTGTTGAGTCCTTGAGTGAAAATTTGCTAGAAGATCCAGTGAAGCCACCAAAAATTGAAATTTATTTTGAAAATACCGACGATCTTATACATGCCAAAAAAGCATTAGCTGTCATGTATGATGAGGAAATTGCTATCACCCAATTAAATGACTCTCGTTTAGATATTGTCCCTTATGGCGTTTCCAAATGGAATGGTTTATTGAGATTAAGTAAGGAACTCGGTATTGGACCGCAAGAAATTGTAGTCATTGGAGATGGCTATGATGATTTGCAGATGATTGAAGGGGCAGGCTTAGGCGTAGCGATGGGAAATGCTCCTCATATCTTAAAAAAGCAGGCTGATTGGGTAACAAGAACAAATGATGAACATGGTGTAACATATATGGTGAAAGAGCATTTTCGCAAACAGCATCCTATTCAATTTTTAAGGAAAATGAATCTTTTGAAGTAAGGTAGAAGCTCTGAAGGTGGTAGAAGAATTTGCTACCTTCAGAGCTTCTTATTCGTATGGTTACAATTTGCAGGGATTGAGGGGTTTTTATGCTTTTAAAAAAAGATCAACTCTGAATCAGAGTTAACAAAATGACAAACTAAAATGACCCTTTCGAATGAAGATTGACCCGTAAGGTCTTTTTTTTGTAAACTTAAAGAAGTTTGATGAAGAGAAAGTATAAAGGTGATAAAAATGAATATATCTATTTTAGGTTTGAATGATAACCGTTATATAAGACCGTTGCAGTTAATTGGTAATTTGTTTTTCGAAGAATGCTCTGTAAAACTTGATAAAAATGAGGGTGCAGATGTAGTTGTATCTTTCCACTATGAAGTACGCGGAGAAATTAACATGAGTGTTACGCTTACTACGAACGAGGAAGAAGTGTTTACCGCTAATTATAGAAAGCAACTTAAAGCGTATGAGACAGAAAAAGAATACTTTAATCAATTAAAGTATGCAGCTTCCCATGTTTATTTAACTGTTTTACAGGATTGGACAGGCATTATCCAGAAGTGGGGCATATTAACCGGAATAAGGCCGACAAAGCTTTATCATCGTCATATGATGTCTGGAAGTAGTAAGGAAGAGGCTCATCAAGCTTTGAAAAGAGATTATTTAATTTCAGATGAAAAAATTAATCTAATGGAAAAAATCGTTGCACGACAATTAACGGCGATTCCAGATCTTTATGAATTAAAAAAGGAAGTCAGTATCTACATTGGCATTCCCTTTTGCCCAACAAAGTGTGCTTATTGTACATTCCCTGCTTATGCAATTGGTGGTAAACAAGGTAGAGTCGATTCTTTCTTAGCTGGCCTTCATTATGAAATGAGACATATGGGGGAATGGTTAAAGGAAAATGACATAAAGGTGACAACCGTATACTATGGTGGAGGCACGCCAACAAGTATTACAGCAGAGGAAATGGATCTTCTATATGAAGAAATGGTTGAGTCGTTTCCAGATGTGAGTCAGATTCGGGAAATTACGGTCGAGGCAGGTAGACCGGATACAATTACAGCTGATAAGTTAAATGTATTAAAAAAGTGGAATATTGACCGTATCAGTATCAATCCACAATCTTATACACAAGAAACGTTAAAAGCGATAGGTAGGCATAATACGGTTGAAGAAACAATTGATAAGTTCCACCTGGCGAGAAGTATGGGGATGAACAATATTAATATGGATCTAATCATTGGCTTGCCAAATGAAGGCACAACAGAGTTTGCCCACTCATTAAATGAAACAAAGCAGTTACTACCCGAGTCGCTGACAGTCCATACATTATCTTTTAAAAGAGCTTCTGAAATGACAAAGAACCGTCAGAAATATAAGGTGGCTGACCGCGAAGAAGCAGAAAGAATGATGAATATGGCTGAAGAGTGGACAGCTGAACATCATTATGAGCCCTACTATTTGTATCGACAAAAAAATATTTTAGGAAATTTAGAGAACGTTGGCTATGCGTTACCGAAACAAGAAAGTCTCTACAATATTATGATTATGGAAGAAATGCAAACGATTATCGGAATTGGTTGCGGGGCAGCAAGTAAGTTTATCCATCCTGAGACAGGTAAAATTACTCACTTCGCAAATCCGAAAGATCCTAAATCCTACAATGAAAGTTTTGTTGAATACACAGATAAAAAAATCGCTATGTTAAATGAGCTTTTTAATATTGAGGCGAAATCTATATAAGCAGAATAATGTGAGCTGTACCTTTGCTTTAGGTGCAGCTTTTTTGCTTTTAAAAAGAGCAGATTTAATAATCGCACTTTAATAGAGGATTTTATTAAAAAAACAAGAATGTAATAGGTACAAAAGCGCATATACATCTATGAATGATGTAAGCGGTTACTAAATGGGAGGCGATTGGTGATGAAGCATTCTTCTTTGACGATGGGACAGATGATCAAAAGAGCAGAAACGTTTTTCGCAAAAAAAGAGATTATATCTAGAACAGCAGGTGGTATGCAAACATTTACGTATAAAGAAATGGCTGAACGAACACGAAGACTTGCTTCAAGTTTACAAAGGCTTGGTATTAAAAGAGGGGAGAAGGTAGGGACATTTGCCTGGAACCATCATCGCCATTTGGAAGCATATTTTGCGATTCCTTGTAGTGGAGCGGTGTTGCATACAATTAATATTAGACTCTCGTCTCAGCATATCAGCTATATTATTAATCACGCAGAAGATAAAATTCTCCTCATAGATGAAGAGTTAGTTCCATTAATTGAACAATGTAGGGACGAACTTTCCAATGTAAAAGCATTTATCATTATGAGTGACCATAAGGAACCTCCAACTACAACTCTATCTCCAGCATATAATTATGAAAGACTACTAGAAGAGGCTGATCCCAATTATCAATATCCAGATGATTTAGATGAAAATGACCCGGCTGGGATGTGTTATACATCGGCGACCACCGGAAATCCTAAAGGGGTCATCTACTCTCACCGAGCGATTGTGCTCCATAGCTTAGCATTAGGTTTAGCAGATAGTGTTGGTGTAAGTGAAAAAGATATTGCCCTACCTATCGTACCGATGTTTCATGTCAATGCATGGGGCTTACCTTTTGCAGGGGTGTGGTTCGGCACAAAATTAATCATGCCTGGTCCAGCATTTACGCCTAAATTAATTGCAGAATTAATAGAAGAATATAAGATTACCATTACTGCAGGTGTGCCTACTATTTGGCTTGGTTTATTAAAAGAATTGCAAGCGAAAAAGTATGATTTAAGTTCTTTAAGGAGCATTCTTTGTGGCGGATCTGCTGCACCAAAAGCCATGATTAGAGTGTTTGAAGAACAGTATAAGATACCGTTTCTTCATGCCTATGGAATGACAGAAACAAGTCCACTTGCAACTGTCTCCAATTTGAAAAGCTATCAAGAAAATATAGATCTTGAAAAGAAACTAGAGTTGAGAAGCAAGCAAGGATTATTGGTTCCGGGATTAGAGATGAAAGTGGTTAACGAGAAAGGGGTAGAAGTAGAGTGGGACGGAAAGCAGATGGGCGAGCTCTGCTTAAGAGGTCCGTGGATTGTAACCGAATATTATAATGACGAGCGGACTGCCTCTAGTTTTAAAGATGGCTGGCTTCATACCGGAGATGTTGTCACGATTGATGAAGAAGGACTTTTAAAGATTGTTGATCGCACGAAGGATCTAATAAAGAGTGGTGGGGAGTGGATTTCATCTGTTGACATAGAAAATGCACTCATGGCTAATGAAGCCATTTTTGAAGCTGCTGTTATTGGTATTCCGAGTGAAAAATGGCAAGAGCGCCCACTAGCCTATGTGGTATTACATGAACAGTATAAAGGGAAAGTAACAGTTGAAGAAGTGCTCCAGCCATTAAGCGCACAATTTGCAAAATGGTGGATTCCCGATGATGTCATCTTCATTAATGAAATTCCAAAAACATCTGTAGGGAAATTTTTAAAACGCGATTTACGAGAAAAATATCAAATGGATAAAATTAATCAGTAATTATTTTTAATATGAGGCGACATTCATTTTTCTATTAAAAAACTTAATTATATTTGGAAAATAAAAAATATTTTATTTATAATAGAGGTATCCAAACTTAAGGAGGAAAATGAATGACGCTTGATTTTGATACAAAGACCGTTAATTATTCGATTGAGGGAAGAGTAGCACAAGTGGAAATGAACCGCCCAGAGTCATTAAATGCACTTAATGTGGAAATGATTCATGAACTTGGTGCTGTAATGAAAGAGTTAAGTAATTTAGAGGAAATAGATATCGTTGTTTTGAAAGGGGCGGGTAGAGCATTCTCTTCAGGTGGTGACATTAAAACGATGCTGATGGAAGCGAATGAAAGCGATTTCCCTGCTGTAATGGATGCGATTAATGAGTTAGTTGTTACATTATATAGTATGCCTAAAATCACCATTAGCGCAATAAAAGGTGCAGCTGCAGGACTCGGGTTGAGTTTAGCTTTAGCTACGGATTTCATTTATGCTCATAAGGATAGTAAATTAGCGATGAACTTTATTGGCATAGGGTTAATCCCGGATGGTGGTTCCCACTTTTTCCTTGAAAGTAAGTTAGGACCCGACCAAGCTAAGCATCTCATTTGGGAGGGGAAACCGATGAACGCTGAAGAAGCATTGAAGAGAAGACTTGTTCATGAAGTCGTAGGTGATGATCTTGATGAAGCAATTAATAAAAAAGTGTACCATCTGAGTCATCTTCCAATCCTTGCAATGATTAAAACAAAAAAAATACTGACAGATAAGAATCGCCCATTACTATTAAAATTATTAGAGCTCGAAAAAAGTGGTCAAGCACAAATGAGGAAAACTGCTGATCATAAAGAAGGCATAAACGCTTTTATTGAGAAAAGACAGCCTCGATTCACAGGGAAATAAAAGGAATGAAAGACACGCATGTTTTTATCAGAAACATGCGTGTCTTTATTTGACTTCGTGGTGTATAGTAAAAGTCTAGCGGTGAAATAATATAAGCTTTCCTGCTGGTGATGAACAACGATGGGTTTTCTCTTCTAATCCTTTTTCTTTCAGCAGGTTTTCACCCGCCACCTTTGCTTCTTGATCATTCGCTGATTCGAATGATTCATCAAGAATTTTTTCACCGGTTGGTTCGAAAGCCGTTAATTTATAAGTTTTCATTATAATGACTCCTTGTAATGTAGTTGAATATTCCGATATTTAATTATATTTTGGCATAATTCCATCAATCTTGCAAAAAGAAACATACTTATTTGATGAAACTTTTATAGTTTTAGACCGTAAATGAATGAAAGGGAGGGACAAAGTTATATGTCTTTAAAATTAGAAAATGTAACGAAGAAGTTTGGCCAATTTACGGCAGTAGACGATATATCTATCGAAATACCTGAAAAGGAAATGTTCGGTTTTTTAGGAGCGAATGGTGCTGGAAAGACGACTACTTTTCGAATGATTTTAGGATTAATTGATGCAACGAAAGGAAACATCACTTGGCAAGGCAAACCCATTAATTATTCAGTGAGTGGTCAAATTGGTTATTTACCTGAAGAGCGAGGATTATATCCTAAATTACAAGTGAAAGAGCAACTTGTTTACTTAGCACGGTTAAGAGGGATGGATAAACAAGCTGCCTTGAAGGAATTAGACAACTGGCTTGAGCGCTTTAAAGTACCTGATTACAAAACAAAGAAAGTAGAGGAACTATCAAAAGGGAATCAACAAAAGATTCAATTTATATCTAGTATTTTACATAAACCTAAACTATTGATTCTTGATGAACCGTTTAGCGGATTAGATCCAGTAAATGTAGAACTGCTAAAAGAAGCGGTTGTAGACTTAAAAAATAGTGGGACTTCAATCGTATTTTCTTCTCACCGCATGGAACATGTCGAAGAGTTATGTGAGCATCTTTGTATCATGCAAAAAGGTAAGCCTGTTGTCCATGGTGAGTTGAAGGAAATTAAGCGTTCTTATGGAAAGAAATCATTAATCATTCATGGTGATTTTTCTATGAGTTTTTTGCAAGACCATCCTGCTGTGAAGAAATTTAAAATGACAACAGAAGGGGTGCATCTGCAAATTGAAAATGAATGGGCAGCGGACGATATTTTAAAGGATATCGTTGGCAAAGGGTTTATTCGTAAATTTATGCTTGAAGAACCATCTTTAAATGATATTTTTATTGAAAAGGCAGGTGCTTCTTATGAATAATTTTTGGACAATTCTATGGCATACGTATTGGACCAAAATAAAAACAAGGTCTTTTCTAATCACAACAATCATTACGGCACTTTTATTCGTGCTGTTAGCCAATATTACAACTATTATTGATACTTTTTCTAATGAAGAAACACCAAAAGTGGCAGTGATAGATGAAACAAACAGCTCCATCGATGCAATAGAACGTATAGAGGCATATACATCGGAGGAAGTTATCTTAGAAAGTGTACAACAGTCAGAAGCTGAAGTGGAAGAGAAGGTAATATCGGGGGAATTTATAGGTGCACTTTACTTAACTTCTAACGGTGATGATCCCATTAGCGGTGAATATAAATCTTTGAGTATAGCTGACACCACTATTTCTAGCTTATTGCAAACAGCTTTGCAGCAAATAAAGACGGAATTAACTGCAGAGAGTATAAATTTATCACCAGAGCAATTGCAGACATTGTATGCGCCTGTATCGTTCGAGACGACTGCGCTTGAGGAAAATGCGAAATCTGAAGAAGAATTAAGTCAGGCAAGAGGTCTTGTTTATGTGGTATTATTCTTAATTTATTTTGCTGTTATCATGTATGCGAGTATGATTGCCAATGAAGTGGCAACTGAGAAATCATCTAGAATCATGGAAATTCTTATTTCAAGTACCCCACCTGTTCAGCAAATGTTTGCTAAGATACTTGGGATTGCTCTATTGAGTGTGACTCAAATGCTTATTCTAGGTTCCATTGGTTTCCTTGCTTTAAGAGAAAGCATGTCTAAGCTTGAAGGTGGCTGGTTCGAAGCATTTGGGTTCAGCAACTTATCTATTGGGATATTGGTGTACGCTGCTATCTTTTTCTTATTAGGTTATTTTTTATATGCGACGTTAGCCGCTTTTCTTGGGTCATTAGTTAGCCGGATTGAAGATGTTCAACAAATGATTATGCCAATGACGATGTTAGTCATTGTCGGCTTTTTACTCTCCATGTATGGTCTATCTGATCCAGATACAACTTTCATTACTATAGCCTCTTATATTCCTTTTTTTACGCCAATGCTGATGTTCTTAAGAGTAGGAATGCTTTCATTGCCAGTATGGGAACCGATATTAGGCATGGTCGTGCTTATTGTGACGACAATTATATTGGCGATATTCGGTGCACGTGTATATCGTGGCGGTGTCTTAATGTATGGTCGTTCCACTTCGTATAAAGATATTAAAAAAGCGATTCAATTAACGAAGAAAGAAAAATAAGTAGTTATTAACATTCGAGCTTCTCATACTTGTGTATGAAGAAGCTTTTTTAGGAAAAAAAGAATCGATGAAAGGTAGTAGCGGCCATATTAAATTTATTAAAATCATGATAAACCTAATCTAAGGGCACTGGTAATGTTTCTTGTTGGTACGTAAGCAACTTTTTTCCCTTTTTAATTGAAAAGTGGCAGAAGTAAAATAAATCAATGACAAATGTAACTATTTGCCTTTGGCCTTTCTTGACATACTTACACTAACAAAGGTGAAAGGGTGTGAGAGGATGATAGCCTCACTAAATGGGATTGTGAAACGTTATGATTCGAAACTCGTGTTGGATTACATTGATTTAGAAATAAATGAGGGCCAAATTATTGGTTTACTTGGTCCTAATGGAGCGGGGAAATCAACCTTAATTAGATGTCTCACAGGAATGGAGACAGTTAATCAAGGGAATGTTACGTTATTTGGGGATGGAAAGAAACCATTTCAAAATAAAAATAAAGAGAAAATTGGTTTAGTTACGCAGGAAATATCAATTTTTCCAGAATTGACAGCAAAGGAGAATGCGAACTTTTTTGCCGGGGTTTACGGCTTAAAGGGGGAGGAAAGAAAAAGAAGGGTCGCAGAAGCATTAGCGTTTGTTGGATTAGCGGAGCAAACAAAGGGAAAGGCACAAAATTTTTCTGGGGGAATGCAAAGGCGACTGAATATCGCATGTTCCCTTGTTCATAATCCTAAGTTATTAATTATGGATGAGCCGACCGTAGGCATTGACACGCAATCTCGAAACCATATTTTGCAGGCTGTAAAGCAATTACAAAGTAAAGGAACGACCATTCTATATACAACGCATTATATGGAAGAGGTTGAAGCGATTGCATCAGAGGTCGTGATATTAGATAAAGGGCAAATCATTACAAAAGGAACCGTTCAAGAGTTGATTCAAAACATTCAGCATGAAGAGAAAATTAAGGTAGAAGTTAGTCATCCTGAAGAGGTCTCTTTAGCGAATATTCAAGCGCTGCCAGATGTAAAACAAGTGATCAAAGATGGGAATCAAATTTTGATTGTAACTTCGGCCAATTCCGGACATCTTGATCGTATTTTAACGATTATAAAAGAAGACTCTGGCGTTGTCGGCATTAATGTAGAAAAACCGAATTTAGAGGATGTTTTTTTAACTTTGACCGGAAGAACTTTGAGGGATGGAGGCAGTGTATGATGCGTGTCTTACGAACAATTCCTTATACATTGATTCGAATGAGCCGAGATTATATTACGCTACTGTTGCTCTTAGTTGTTCCGATTATACTTATTACCATTTTTTATTTCGTATTAGGTGATATGAAAAATCAATACGGTGATCTGGCGTTCTATGATACAGCACAGTTAATGACACTCGTGTTTCAATTGTTCGGCGGTTCAATCGTGATTGCCTATATTCAAGATGATTTATTTTCAGCAAGGCGGCAACGTATATTGGTGGCACCGATGAGTCTACCACTTTATGCTCTCTCAATCTCCTTATGTGGCATGTTTTTCTCCATTTTTCTAGGCTTTTTGTTAGTGCTATTTACAGGAGTGGGGTTAAATGTAGAGTGGGGGAATGTGTTCTGGGTCATGTATATCATTGCCTTATTGGCAGTACTATCAAGCCTTGTAAGTTTAATTCTTATTTTTTCTGTGAAAAATATTAAATTAGCAGAACGTTTAAGTGATGTGTATGGAATTGGTTGCGTCGTGCTGGCAGGGTTGTTTTTTCCAATTCCTGATTATCCGGTTATTACATTCATTAATGAGTACCTTAATCCATTATTGTTAGCTGCTAATGCCATTAGCTATGCGCAAAGTAATTTGTTTTCTGATGCTTATATTTATATGTTTCGATTAGGAATCGGAATTGTCATTACTTTTATAATCGTGTATGTCCTAGGTAGGAGGAAGATTTAAATGACTGTTTTTCATTATGTACTGAAGAGAAGTATAGCGAATAAAACAAGTTTGCTGATTCTATTTCTCTTCCCAGTTGTTGCGATCTTTCTACCATCAGGCGAATATTGGCCACATCTTCCATACGGATATCAATATTTTGGTATTTTTATTTTATTTATTAGTTTGAAGCTCTCCGGATTAATTTTAGAAGATAGGATGAGAGGAATTGCCAAAAAGTTATCAATTGCCCCCATCAGTCATTTTAGTTATCTAGCACAAAATTTGCTAGCCTATTTTCTAATTTTAGTCTTACAATGTCTTATTTTAGTCTATGGTGGCGTATTTTTTGGGAAAGAACTTTATCAGCCTTTTTGGTTGCTCATTTTATTTTTGACATTTAGTATGGCATCGATTGCTTTTGCGCTAATGTGGATTTCTTTTTTTCGTAATAAAGAAATATCCATGTTAATTTTTATGTCGATGATCAGTGTAATTGCTTTAATCGGTGGGGTCTTGATTCCCATTGAATTATTACCAGAAGTTTTACAAAAAGTAGCGATTACATTGCCGACTTTTTGGCTAGCTTGGGGAATAGATTGGATTATTTTTGGTGGCGAAGTGAAGGAGTTTCTGCTTGTGAATGGAATGCTTATTTTATATATGTTTTTATTTTTAATAATTGGAAGTGTGAAAAAATTGCATTGATAGGTGAGGAGAGATGTGCATATGAGAGTGTACGAGCGATATTTTAGATTTGTGATATTTTGGCGAATAGCACAATTACTTATCTTAGCACATCTTTGGCTCCTAAGTACTACTGACTTTGAGGGAATTGTTTTTATCCTGCTTTTGCTAATAGTTATGAGCATACGTATAAGGTTTTCCATAACTAAATGGAGTTTTCTTATTGAATTAATCCTCTGTATAGCTTTTATTCCGTACTTTCCGTTTGCCTTATACGGTTTAGCCATTGCTATTTTCGAAGCAGCAATAGTGGGGAAATGGTGGTTGTTTTTCCCAATAACGATTTTAATGATTGTTTCTCATCCCCTTGATCTCACTTTGATTTGGTATAGTTTTCTCACAGTAATAGTGGGAAACTTCACTTATCATTCAATGAAAGAACGTAAGCAACTAGAAAAGACATTAGACATGGAAAGAAAGGAAAAGTATGAGCTTGAACGGATCAAAATGGAGCTTTTAGACGCTTATTTTGAGGTGGAAAAGGCAGCGGAACTGAAGGAAAGAAATCGGATTTCAAGAGAACTCCATGACCACCTAGGACATGATTTAACAGGTGCACTTCTAGCTATTCAAGCATATGAACAAGTAGATAATGAAAAACAAGCACACGGCCTCCTGGAACAGGTGAAAATCAGGCTTTCGAGGAGTACTACGAGATTAAGAAATACAGTGCATAATCTTACACCTGTTACTTATATAGGTGTAGAGAGGTTGCAAAGAATCGTAGCAGATGCAGAGCCATTGTTTGTAGAATTTAAATATAATGGAAATGTTGATAATGTATCGTCGCAATCTTGGATGATGTTGGAAGCCTGTCTTAAGGAAGCTATTACAAATGTAAGTAAATATAGTAATGCGACGAAAACGGAAGTTGAACTTGATGTTACTGAAACACTTGTAAGGTTAAAAATTCATGATAACGGCACCGTTACAAAAAAATCAGTGAATGGCAGTGGAATAAGAAGTTTACAATTAAGGGCAAGAACGTTAAAAGGAAGCTTAACAATTGATCGTCAAAATGGGTATTTGCTTGTATGTGTCTTACCTTTACAGAGAAGGAGGGAGTAGCTATGGATATATTAATTGTGGATGATGATTGCTTAATCTGTCAGAGCTTACAATTACTTCTCGATAAAGAGGAAGATATTACAGTTGTTGGTGTGGTTGAAAATGGACGTGAAGCGATTTCTTTTTGTGAGAAAATTCAACCAGACCTTATTCTAATGGATATTCAAATGCCAGTATTGAATGGAATTGAAAGTACAAAGATGATAAAAAGAAACTGGCCACATATTAAAATAATGATGCTGACAACCTTTCAAGATAAAATGAATATTCGACTGGCTTTAAAAGCAGGTGCTGAGGGCTACATCATAAAATCTAGTGCGATCAAAGATATGGCCAAACAAATCCGTGCAATCGAATCCAATTCGATGGTCCTTACTCCGGAAGTGCTTGATAAACTTGTACATCAAAATCAGTCGGCTGAGTTCTTGGAGTTAACCGAACGGGAAAAAGACGTGATGGAACTTGTGGTGGAAGGGTTATCAAATAAAGAAATAGCGAAGCAGCTTTATTTAAGTGAAGGGACCGTGCGTAATGTTCTTTCGATTGTCCTTGATAAATTGGAGCTGCGCGATCGTACACAACTCGCCATTTACTATTGGCAACGGCAAAAATAAGTTGTTTAAAGCAATTAGAGGAAGTATCTAAACATAAACCAGGAGATTGAACTGCACCCCAATTGTTAGACACAATTTAACAACTGGAGGTGCAGTTTTTCTTATGTAATTAAGAGCCGAATATTTTTATTTAAGCATTAAGTTACTATATAGCAATTTATAAATGAGTAAACAAGAGATTGCGCTCATTCGTCTGTTCCTTGTGCGTATTTTGAATTTTACCCATCGATTGGTAAGAACGTGCATTCGTATTTGTTTTGCGTTAAAATAAAAGAAAAATGTAAGAGGGATCAAAATGGAGCCTATCAAATTTATTCATGCTGCAGATTTACATTTAGACAGCCCAATGGTTGGATTAAAAGATTTACCTGACTTCATATTTGAGCGGTTAAAGGAAAGTACATTCCGTTCATTTATGAAGCTTATTGATGTTGCAATAAGTGAGAAAGTTGATTTTGTGATTATAGCGGGAGATTTATACGATGCAAGTGATCGGAGTATAAAGGCACAAAACATCTTGCGAGAACAAATGTTACGGTTACATAAGGCTGGAATTCGTGCATTTATCGTACATGGTAACCATGATCATCTAGGTGGAGAGTGGATTAAATTAACGATGCCAGAGAATGTATTTATGTTTGGCGAAACACCAGAAGTAACTAGATTTCAAAAAAAGGATACGATTATTCATCTTTATGGCTTTAGTTATCCAGAACGACATGTCCATGAAAGAATCGTTCGGCTTTATCAAAAAGAAGAAGCAGCTGGTTATCATATTGGCATTTTACATGGGAACTTGGAGGGGTTAACAGAACATGGCAACTATGCACCGTTTACCATTTCTGACTTAATAGAAAAACAATTTGATTATTGGGCCCTTGGTCACATACATAAAAGAGCAGAAATCAATACAGTACCACCAATTATTTACCCAGGGAATATACAAGGACGACATAAAAAGGAAACAGGTATAAAAGGTTGTTATTTAATCGAATTACAGGAGCATATTTGCGAAAAGCAATTTATTGAGACAAATGACGTGATTTGGGAGGAAGTGATCCTTGATTGTCGTCCATTCAATTCTTTCGAGGTTTTATTATCAAATTGTACCAAATTGTTAGAATCAAAAAGAAGAGAAGGCAAAGCCATTATACTTAAATTAGAATTACAACACTTAACTATGAGTGAAATGGAAGAAAAGGCCATTCGGTCAGGTGAATTAATAGAATTTCTCCAAGAAACGGAACGAATGCACCAATCCTTCGTTTGGGTAAATGAGTTAAAAGTGAAAAAGGAGTTAGTGTGGGATGAGGAAAGTTTACGAAATCAGTCACCTTTTTATAAAGAAATGTTCGATCTTGCAAATGAAGAAATAGTACTGAAAGCATTATCCCCATTGTATAGACATAAGCAAGCAAGTCGATGGATCGATGAATTATCAGCAACAGATCAGAATGAAATTGTTGCAGATGCAAAACAATTGTTACTTGAACTATTAGTGGAGGGGGTGAATGAATGAAGCTTAAAGGGATGGAGATCTATGGGTACGGAAAATGGGAAAATATCAAAATTGAAAAGTTAAACGATTTTCATTGTTTTTACGGGCAAAACGAAGCGGGTAAATCAACACTAATGTCTTTTATTCATAGTATGTTATTTGGTTTTCCTTCTAAAAAAGGAAATGAAAGAAATTATAAACCTAAGAATAGTAGTCAATATGGTGGCAAACTGATTGTCACTTTACCAGATGGTCAAGAAGCCACGATTGAGAGAGTAAAGGAAAGAACGCCTGATGAAGTGAATGTCGTGCTCAGTTCTGGAAGAAGCGGAGGTTACGCTTTATTAGAGGAATTGCTTCAAGGAATGGATCAATCATTATACCGAGCGATCTTTTCTTTTGATCTGTTTGATATTCAAAATGTGCAATCTTTTAGTAAAGAAGATTTAGGGCATTTTTTATTTTCTTCTGCAGTAGTTGGTACAGATGGCATCTTAAAGGCGGAACAATATTTGCAAAAGCAACTAGATCTGCGCTTTAAGCCATCTGGAACAAAGCCGGTTTTAAACAACGGTTTAAAAGAACTAAAAAAAGCATATGAAGATCTAAAGAAAGCAGAAAAAACGAATAGCCTTTATAAAGAACGAACAGAGAAAAAAGAAGAATTAATTAGTAGCAACGAACAACTTGAAGAAGAAGTCGAACAGTTAGAAGAGTTGCTCAGTTCTTTAAAGAAGTGGTTAACAGTTGAGGAAGTATATATTCATTATTTAAGTTTACTAACTGAAGAAAGGCAATTAGACGTAGATGATTTTCCAATAGATGGGTTAAAGCGATTAGATACTCTTCAACAGAAAAAGGAAGTATTAGAAGACCAAAGAAATGAACTAATCACGAAAAGAAATAACCTTGAGAAAAAATTACTAAATGCAGACTTACAGAAGGAAATACTTGAAAATAGAGCGGAAATCGAAGCGGTTTGCGAACGGAATACTGTTAGAGAAAATCAAGTACAAACGAAGAAAGAATTGCAACTCGAAATAAAAGCTTTGGAAGAAGAATTGCAGCATATGTCAGATAAGCTACATATGCACATATCAGAAGAAGAGATTTTATCTTTTGATACGAGTATGTTTCAAAAAGAGCTTATCACAAATGTAACGAAGAAGAAGTCGAGGTTGACGGATAAAAAAGTGCAGTTGGATGAGGAGTCGGAGACTGTAAGAACTGAATTATCTAATTTAGAAAATAAAATAAATGAAAAAAGAAAGCAGTTACTATCAAAGGAAGAGAGAACAAACATTGTTAACAAAATCACTACATTTGAGCAAAAGGAAAGTCATCATCAGAGATTAAATGAAATCGATGTCAAAATACAATTGCTCACAGAGAAATTTAAACAAGCAATAGCTAAGGATAAGAAATCCAAAAAAATAGAATATATGAAGCTGAGTTCACTATTCTTATTATTCATTTTCATCGGTTTATGGGGGTTTTTAGAAGATTCATTCCTTACTCAAGCGTTAGCGATTGGGGGGATTTGTCTCACCTTTATTAGTTCATTTTTCAAACAGAAGGCAGGCTATTCCGATGGAATAAAAGAAGAATTAGATTATTTAAGTCAACAGAAGGTGGAATTAGAAAGGAAAGAGCCCATCGCTGCTAAAGAGCAGGTAGATAATTGGAAGCAGCAAATTGAAAGAAATAAGCAACAAGAAGCAGAAGTTGCCGAATACGCTCATCGATTAGATTATGTTAATAGTCAGTATGAAAAAATCATTGCCGCATATGAAGTGTGGGAAGATGAGATGAGGGAAGTAAATAGTAAGATAGATCGCATAGCAGAGCCATATAAATTAAATAAAGCAACTATGAAAAATCAATTACTTGATGCCTTTTTATTGATTGAAGAGATGAAGAGCACAATCAGAAAAAAGAAGGTAAAGAAAACGAAATTAGATACCTTGAGCCAATCTATTATTAATATAGAGGAGAAACTCACTCATTATTTCTCCTTATTAACTATAGAACCACGCTCATATGCTGATGGCGTGATTCAGCTAAAAGAGGTGATCGATAAAGAAAGAAACAAACTTGCAAACTTTGAAAAAAATAAGGAAATAAAAGAATCGATTCAATCAGATATAACAATTATAGAGGAGAAAATAGCAAATAGAGATAATGATATTCAATCGTTACTAAAAGAAGCAGATGTGCCTTCAATCGTTTCTTTTAAAGAAAAAGGGATGGCGGCTCAAAGAAAGCAAGCCATTAAAGAAGAGCTACGTACGGAAAAATTAAAATTAAATATGACAAACTTATCTAAAGAGAAGTTAAATAAATATGTTGAATCAAGACCGACAGAAGAACAAATAAAAGAATACCAAATAAGCATTGATACGAAGAAAGAAAAAATAACTAAGCAACAAGAAATATTACATCATCTTTCTTATGAAATTAAACAATTAGAAGAAGGCGGGATTTATGCTGACTTATTGCACAAATACAAACAATTAAAAGCCGAGTGGAATGAGCTTGCTAAGGAATGGGCTGTGTATGCAACCGCAAAAAGCTTGTTATCTGAAACGGTGAACACCTTTAAAGAAGAAGAATTCCCAAAAATATTAAAAAAAGCTGAGGGGTATTTTTCTGATTTAACCTTAGGGCAATATAAGCGGATTCTTTATGATAGTGACAAAAACCAATTATTATTAGAGCATAAGGAAGGGATGTTTTTTGAGCCGAGATCATTAAGTCAATCAACCGCTGAGCAACTTTATATTAGTTTACGATTGAGCTTGGCAGAAATTGTGTTCTCTCGTTATCAGCTCCCTTTTATCATTGATGATGGATTTGTGAACTTTGATCATAAAAGGGTGGAAGAAGTGATGCGAGTATTAAGAGGTAAAGAACAGCAGGTTATTTTCTTTACTTGCCATAAAGGGATGTTGCAAAGCTTTAACCGGGATGAAGTAATTGATTTAAGTGAACTACAAACAGCAACAAGTTTTTAAAAATGAAGGCGGTAAGTGAGATATGGTATACTTTTACTTAAAGGTAAGACGTAGAGGAGGCAGGTATAACGATGACCAAAGGGATCGCGTATTATGATATTGGGGAACAGGTTGAATTGTTCTTATTAATAAAAAATGCTACAAAAGGGATGGCAAGTAACGGCAAACCTTTTTTAACTATTATTTTTCAAGATAAAAGCGGGGATATCGAAGCAAAACTTTGGGATGTTTCCGAACAGGATGAAAATAATTATGTGCCAGAAACGATTGTCAAAGTGGCGGGAGATATCTTAAATTATCGTGGACGACAGCAGCTGCGGATAAGACAAATTCGTCCTTCAAACGACAATGATACGGTAAAGTTAGCGGACTTTTTAGAGACAGCTCCTATTGACGCTGAAGAAATGATGGGGAAAGTCACACAATACATTTTTGAAATGAAAAACCCTAATATCCAAAGAATCACTAGACATTTATTAAAGAAATATCAAGCTGAGTTTCTGGAATATCCTGCAGCCACTAAAAATCATCATGAATTTGTCTCAGGATTAGCTTATCATGTTGTTTCAATGTTAGACCTTGCTAAAGCGATTGCAAATCTTTACCCTAGTTTGGATAAGGATTTATTATATGCGGGCATCATTCTCCATGATTTAGGTAAAGTAACAGAGCTATCTGGTCCTATATCCACAACTTATACAGTAAAGGGAAACTTACTCGGTCATATTTCCATCATGGTTAGTGAGATTGAAACAGCGGCTGAGGAGCTATCAATTCAAGGAGAAGAGGTCGTTATTTTACAGCATATTGTTCTGTCTCACCATGGTAAGGCAGAATGGGGAAGTCCGAAACCGCCTTTAATTAAAGAAGCGGAAATCATTCATTATATTGATAATTTAGATGCGAAAATGAATATGCTTGACCGGTCATTAGCTAGAGTCAAACCAGGTGAATACACTGAAAGAGTCTTTGCGTTAGATAATCGGGCATTTTATAAGCCGACCTTTCATGAATAAATGAGAAATAGCAAGTATGTGAAGTGTAAGAATGTCACATAACTTGCTTTTTTTTGTAGTTTAAATATTCGGTTGTATATGTATTAATCAAGCCAATGGAAATGAGAGTAAGGTGAGCAAAATTGTATGTTTGTTTAGTCTAGTTTTTTTAATTTTTTTGCATATTTTAGGACAAGCAGACATATTTTCTACTAAGAGAGTAAGGAGGAGTCCAATGGTACCTATATGGCTATACTTTGTGATTGCCGGTATTTTCATTAGCGCATTTATGGCGATTAAGACAGGTAGGGATGAAAGAAAGGCAGAAAATGTTCAAATTGAGCAAGAAGGTGAAGTTTATATGCAAAGGCTAGAATCCGCAAGGGATGAAAAACGAGAACAATATGAAAGACAAGGCTAACAAAGATCGAACTATAAATATAAAAAGAATAAACATATGCATGTTCTAATGGATTTTAAGACCAAAGAAAAGACCTGGTATGTCAAATAACCAGGTCTTTTGTGTTATTTTTCATCTTTTGCTTCGGAATCATCTGTTTCTGCTTCAGGTGCTTTGAATAACTCTTTAAAATCACTATCTTTTACTTCCACACCTGAATTCTCTAATTCCCTTTGCATTGCGTCTTGAATAATCGTACTATCGACTTTCGCTACTTTAACTTGGTATTCAATTTCTTCTTTCATATCTTCATATGATTCTTTTTCTTTTTTGTCAGTTACTTGAATGATATGGAAACCATGTTGTGATTCAACAGGGTCACTAATTTCATCTACTTTTAATGCATAGGCAGCTTCTTCAAATTCTGCAACCATCTGTCCAGCTCCAAACCAACCTAAATCGCCACCATTGGCAGCAGATGCTGTATCAGTTGAATATTCTTCTGCCACTTTAGAAAAGTCTTCGCCATCATCTAATTTCTTTTTCGCTTCTTCAGCTGTTTCTTTATCCGCTACAAGAATATGACGCGCTTGAATTTCTGGCTTATAATTCTCATAATATTCCTTCATTTCTTCTTCGGTAGCTTCAACATCTTTAATTGCCGCTTTTTCTTGCATTAGACCTGTTCTTAGCATTTCTTTTAGGTCTTCTTCACTTTCCATACCGTATTGGGCAAGTGCTAATTGGAAGTTAGAGCCTAATTGTTCTTTCATTGTATCTACTTGTTCATTAAGTTCGTCCTCGGAAACCTCATAATTTTCAGAAAGGACTTTCTCATAAACGAGTTCTTGCAGAACTTGTTCACCATATTGCTCTTTCAAGGCTTGATAAAAGTCTTCTTGTGTAATATTTCCGTTTCCTGTTTCGACTACTACTTCAGAATCTCCTGAACTACAAGCGCTTAAAACTAATACACCTGTGGCAACAGAAAGGGATAAAATCCATTTTTTCATGTTGAACACTCCCACGTTTATTGTTGTATATACACAGTAAATACTATAACACAAATCATTTCCTTAACAAAAATATTTACTACAAAAATAGGTTTATTTAAGAAAATTTTGGGTATTAGACTAACCATTCTGGAGAGTACAACATAGGATATAAAGAAATTGAAAATGATATTTCGTCCAGAGAAGTTTTTAGAAAATATAAAAAGACGAGATACGCGCCTATTCGCACGACAGAGTGTTTGAATAGTATGTGGTAACAACCTAATAAGGGAGGTGTTATCATGGGTGGAGGATTTGGATACGGCGGAGGCTTCGCTTTAATTGTTGTTCTTTTCATTCTATTAGTCATCGTAGGTGCTGCTTGGTTATAAAAAATAGCGTTATAAGACAATAAAAAAAGACCTTATAACGTACGATAGAAGGGAGGAAGATCCATGTCACACGGCGGTGGAGGATTTGGATACGGTGGAGGTTTCGCTTTACTCGTTGTCCTTTTCATTTTATTAGTTATTATTGGAGCTTCTTGGGTTTACTAATTCATACCTCAAGCTTTTCCATACAGAGAAAAAAGCGGCGAAAATCGGCCGCTTTTTTTACATTTATTTTAAGTAAATGCAATTTCAACAAAGGAAGAAATAAGCAATATCGTAATTAAAACATTAATTGTTCGATATACTTTAGGTTGTTTCTCCTCTGGAATTTCCTTTTGTAAACATAAGGAAAAAGTAAGTCTGTTAATATTATATAGGATAAATACAGCAAAAATAATGAAAATGGAGATCATCGATGATTCCCTCCCCTTGTCAATCGTAGTCTATTGTTTTACAATATCAAAAATAATCATAAAAAGATAGTATAAAAGGTTGGAAGAATAGATTTTATCTAGTTTCCTCGATTTGTATTAATATATTGAGTCCATCTTCATTCTCTTCAATATATGAATATTTTGGTGTATTCATTACGATTTTTATATAGATTAGATCTCTGCATGATAATCCGATATGCAAAGATAAAAGAATAATGAAAAACGCTCCATATTGTTGAAATGATAACATGAATAAAAACAGTGTTATATTAATAAATAAAATTGGTGCGATCAAAGCAGTTAGATACATAGATTTAGGTACGGGTTCATTGACTTTTAATTGGATCATAGGTACCCATTTTCCTCGTAATTCCAATGATTTCTTTATATTTTTATTTACCGGCATTAATGGAATATAATGAATTAATTTATGGATAGGATACAACCCAATTAGAATGAGGGTAAAGATACTTAAACTTTCTGTATTAATTACTGTATCAGGAAACAAATAATTCATTGGTAAATAGGTGATAATAAAGACAGTAAATGCCAGTATAGCAGACATGAAGTCTAACCATAATTGTCCATACTGCTTGTTAACATTTATCTCCTTTACACAGCTCATAAACAAAATAATCCCTCGCAGTTCAGCGCTCATGTTTTAAATTCAAACACTACTTTACTCTCCTCTTTAAGAAAAATCAATACCATTTTTTCGATAAAAAAATGATTTGTGTATTTCAACATCAAAGGGAAGAGATGTAAGGGTTTTCATTATTATTACACAATGAACAATAAATAATTTCCTTTTATGCCAAAATAAAAAAGCGGAGAAGTTTGTTAATAATTCCGCTTTTATCTTACAAGATTAAACTAATTCTTTTGTGTATTCTTTTTTCTTTGATAGTTTACCATCTTTTTCCTCGAATTCGTTATCAATATTAGAAAATGACTTTTCGAATATTTCCATAAAATCATCTCCGTAAATGTTGCGGATAATGGCCATCACTTCAATGATTTCTGGGAATTTTCCATATAACTCTTTTAAAGGCATCGCTCCTGAATAAATAGAATTTTTATCTGGATGATATGTTTCCATTAATTCTAGAAAAACGCTTTCACCTTTATCAGTTAATTTAATGTAAGTGTTCCTTTTATCACTTTCTCTTTTTGAAAATTCAAGATACCCTCTTTCTTCAAGCTTTTTAGAAAAATTAAATGCGGTAGATACATGCATTACGCCAAACTTCGCAACATCAGATATGGATGCGCCATTTAAATGATAAGCAATCCATAAAATATGGTGTTCATTGATATTTAAGTCATATGGTTTAATCCATTGTTGCCAGTCTTTTTCAATAGATTTCCATAATGCTTTACTCAATTGAGCAACCCTTTGGCTGAAAAGCATGGCTTCCTTGATTGAGAAATTCGTTTCTGACATTTCGCTTCACCTACTTTTTTATTATTGTATATTTATTATGCCAATAAAGCAAAAATTAATAAAGATATAAATTTGCATAATTTTTAGATTTTGTTTCTTGTTTTTAGAGAGTAATACTTCTGTTAGCATTTGGCATAATCGTAAGCAAACCATTTTTATAACATAATATATTAGATTTCTTTTTTAAAATAAGAAATCCTTCTTTTTTTCTAAAATAAATAGAAAAAAGAAGGATTGTAAAATAGAAGGGGAATTACTCTTTGTTCATTGGTTTGGCATCTTTTAATGTTTGTTCTAATTCAGCAATAGATTTTTCAATATTTGCGATTTCTTGTTGTAAGTTTTGTTGATGAGGAAGAATTTCACTTTTCCATTGTTTAATGGAAGATGATACGTCTTCGGTTAAGGTGGAAAGAGCTATTTTTCCTTCTTCACCTACATGGACGATCTGATTCTTAATATCAGTCAATTGTTTACCTAATTCTTTTATTTGAATAGAAGCTGATTTTGATTGTACAGTAATATATTTTCGGGTATCTTTACCGGAAGCAGGTGCAGTAAAGAGTGTAGCTGCAGCAGCTGCTACCCCGCCAACGACAAAACCTAAAAAAAGTGATTTCGCTTTCAATCTAAACTCTCCTTTCCATAATAATGTCTACGTCTATCATACATGAATCCAGTAAAAAGAGCATCTTTTAATCCTTATATACCACGCTTTCAAGCTTTATTAAACATAAAAAAACCACCTGCAATTACAAGCAGGTGGGGAAGCTCTATAAATGAATCGTACGTTCATTTAATTTAGTACGTTTATTAATAGATTTTGTTATTGGGAATAGAATCGCCATTAAAATTGCATTTAATATTACGGCTGGTAAGACGCTTGCTGCAAATAGCGCGATAAACGCACCTGGTAGACCAACAATGATATAAGCAGATGTTAAAAATATAAATCCGGATACAAGTGTGCCAATCGCTGTTAAGACAATAGCGACAATTGATTTAGCGCTGATATTTTTTAACAGTGACAGCAGACCATAAAATATAAAGGCAGTGATCAGCTTATCAATAATATTAGGAATTTGTCCTCCTGGAAACCCTGTGGTTAAGGCTGAAAGAATACCACTTACAAGTCCAATAAGAGCAACGCTTTTGATGTCAGTAAATAATAAAATGCCTAAGAACATCATGACTAACATCATGTCAGGCTTTACACCCATAATAATTGGCGGAGTTATGGCATGTAGTACAACACCCATTCCTGCCAATAGGGCAAGGGCCACAATATTTTTACTCTTCATTTTCTCATCTCTCCTCAAGGCTCATCTCTTTTAAGCTATATTCTCCTACAATGCACTCATTGCTTGCAGCGAGAACTTTTGTATATTATAACATCACAAATATCATATGAACATATCTATTTTATGGTTAATATTTTTCTTTGAAGTTCTTCATAAATGATACTAAAGCTTCTACATGTTCTAATGGAACAGCATTATAAATAGAAGCTCTACAACCACCAACAGAGCGATGCCCATTTAATCCAACAAATCCTGCTTGACTCGCTTCTTCAAGGAATTTTGCAGAAAGATCTTCGCTTTTTAAGTTAAAAGTCACATTCATATGAGAACGGCTATTCTCATCGGCATGCCCTATATAAAAACCATTACTATTATCAATCATATTGTATAAAAGGGAAGACTTCTCTTCATTTCTCTTACGAATGGCTTCGATCCCACCATTTTCTTCTACCCATTCTAAAACTAGAGAGAGAAGGTAAATGGCTAGTGTTGGAGGTGTGTTGTATAAAGAGTTGTTTTTTGCATACGTGTCATAGCTTAACATCGTAGGTAGTGCAGGTTGACTTTGAATGAGTTCTTTACGAATAATAACTACTGTTACCCCAGAAGGTCCTAAATTTTTCTGCGCTCCTGCATAGATTAGATCGAATTGCTCTATTTGCAGTGGGCGGGACAAAATATCGCTTGACATATCTGCAATAAGCGGGACTTGTGTATTTGGAAATTGGTGCCACTGTGTGCCAAAGATCGTATTATTGCTCGTTAGATGGAGATAAGCAGCATCATCTGACAAATTGATTTCCTCTAGCTCAGGAATGCGATGATAGCCCGTTTCCTTCGTTGAAGCAGCAATATGGGTTGAACCCAACTTTTTGGCTTCTTTTAATGCTTTATCTGACCATGAACCAGTAAGGATATAGTTTGCGGTCTGATCTTGTTTTAATAAATTCATCGGAATCATAGAAAATTGTAAACTCGCTCCACCTTGTAGAAAAAGAACTTCATAATCATCTGGGATGGATAGGATGTTTCTTAATGAGGCAATAGCTTTGTTATGTACTTTTTCATAGTCTTTACTTCTATGGCTTAACTCCATTAAAGCCATACCTGTTCCATTAAAATCTAGCCAAGATTCTTTTGCTTTTTCTAGGACAGCAAATGGCAAAGTCGCTGGCCCTGCATTAAAGTTAAATGCTCGTTTCATGCTTTTCCCTCCATCATTCACAATGTTGTACTATATCGCTGTAGCGAAATAAAGATATCATTATGTTATCAAAAAAAACATATTTGTACAGGCTTAATTAAAAAGATTGCGAATTTTTTTAGAAATAGTTTAAGTCAGGATTCTTTCGCGAAGAGGAGGGTTACAAAGGAAAATGAGATTGAGAGGGGAAAAAGAAATATTTATTGGTGTAGAAACATCTATATGGAAGGTTAGCAGGAATACTTGTAAATGGGTTGTATCAGACACAGATTTTTCTGTGCCTGATACAACCTTTATGATAAATGACTGTGGATTTGCTGTGACATCTTTTGTAGGTCTTCAGGCGTATATTCTGAAGTATGTGTTTTCCAGACGACACCTAAACCATCACCTTGACCATATCTAGGAATAAGGTGCATATGATAATGAAAAACCGTTTGGCCAGCAATTTCACCATTGTTATTAATCGTGTTTAATCCATCAGGCTGGAACTCTTCTTTAAGCGCCCGGCTAATGGCTGGAACTGCTTCAAATACGTGGCGGGCTGTTTCTTCATCTAATTCAAAAATATTTTCTTTATGTACCTTTGGAATGATCAATGTATGTCCTTTTGTTACTTGACTGATATCTAGAAATGCAACGACATGCTCATTTTCATACACTTTCGCTGAGGGAATTTCCCCGGCTACAATTTTACAAAAGATGCAATCACTCATATCTTTTCATCTCCCTTATGTTCGAATTGACCATATTTTATCATAAATTAAGAAAAATCATAAATAAAAGAAGCAGGATTCAATAAGAATCCTGCCGAAATTGAAGGGGAATGCTTCTTGGGCTTCTACTCTTGGAAATACTCTTTAACAAACACCTCATTTGAAAGTTTTGTTAAAATGCATTGAAGAACTACCATCACAAATTACGTGTAATTGGTATCTTTAATAAACACCTCATTTAAAATGATGATTTAAACCACTTTCGGTAAAGCGATTTAAATGTTTAAAAAAAGCTCAATGCGTTTTCATTACATTTGTGCAATAAAAACATCTCCTTTAATAGTTGCATTTGAAGCTACAATCGATTTGAAAGATAATTGTCTGCCGTAGACACCTCATTCAATTTCATTCATTGAAATAATGAATGTTGATTTGTGTTCCCCTTCATAAATTATAATCCCCGTAAAACGAATAGATATGCATCACCTGAAAAAATAGTTGTTTTCTTTACAATATGGTTTTAATTTACTTACAATAAGAATAACTTTTTACAAGGAAGGTCGATCAAATGACGTTATTAAATATTCAAGAGGTAACAGGTGGTTATACGAGAAATCCCGTTTTAAAGGGTATTTCCTTTGATGTCAAACCAAATGAAATCGTGGGATTAATCGGCTTAAATGGTGCAGGTAAAAGCACAACAATAAAGCATGTTATTGGACTAATGGAGCCACAAAAAGGCGAGATAACGATTAATGGAAAATCATTCTTAAGTAACAAAGATGCTTATCGTAGACAATATACATTTATTCCAGAAACACCGATTTTGTATGATGAATTAACTTTAGATGAACATTTAGAAATGACGGCAATGGCTTATGGACTTGAACGTGAAATCTTAAAGGAAAGAAAAGCACAGTTACTAAAAGAATTTAGAATGGAAAAGCGCTTAAAGTGGTTTCCTGCTCATTTCTCTAAAGGAATGAAACAAAAAGTAATGATTATGTGTGCTTTCCTTGTACAACCTTCCTTATATATTGTAGATGAACCTTTTGTTGGGCTTGATCCACTCGGTATACAATCATTATTGGATTTAATGGAGAAAATGAAAAATAGCGGTGCAGGTATCCTTATGTCCACGCACATATTAGCAACGGCAGAAAGGTATTGTGATCGCTTTGTGATCATTCATGAAGGTGAAATTAGAGCGAAGGGCACATTAGAAGAGCTAAGGGTACAATTTAAAATGCCCGGTGCTACATTAGATGATTTATATATCCAGTTAACAAAGGAAGAAAATTATGAATGATATACAAAGTATTTGGAAGAACCGTTTAGCGAAAAGAGCGAAGGAACTAAGTCGCTACTTAAAATATATTTTTAATGGGCACATCGTTATTGTTATGGTATTTCTTATTGGTACAGTAGCCTATTCGTATCAAGAATGGCTAAAAACGCTCCCTTCGGATTTTCCAGTGGCTGAAATTATGGCCATTCTACTTGGTCTTATCGTTACATATAGCCCTATTTATACTTTTTTAGAAGAAGCAGATCGTGTGTTTTTACTTCCTTTAGAGAACAAACTAGGTATGTATTTCAAGAAAGCAATATTAACTAGCTTTTTATTATCGTCCTATTTAATTCTTATCGGCTTGGCAGTATTAATGCCGATGTATGCAAGTGTAAATCAAGGGGATTTCAGTTCGTTTTTACCGTTTTTAATTATTTTGTTGTTAGTAAAAGGTGTGAATATGCTTATTCGTTGGCGAGTCCAATATGAAATGGATCATACGACGCATCTTTTTGACTCATTTGTTAGATTCGTAATCAATGTTGCTTTGTTATTTTTCATATTCAGCTCAGCACATATTGGGTTCACGATTGCTACAATAGGTATTCTTTTACTCCTTTATTTGTATTTCTATCAGAAAACAAAAGGAAAAGGATTAAAATGGGAATTCCTCATTCAGTCTGAAGAGAGAAAAATGGCTAAGTTTTATCGAGTGGCAAATATGTTTACAGATGTACCGCATTTACGTGATCAAATTAAGCGGAGAAAATGGTTGGACTGGTTGTTACAATGGGTTTCCTATCAGCAGGAAAACACCTATCATTATTTATACTTAAGAACTTTTCTCCGAACGGGAGATTATTTAGGTATCTTTTTCCGTTTAACAGCCATTGGCGGTGTGTTGTTATATTTTATTCATAATGGGATCGCGCAAGTTGTTATTGCCATGCTTTTTATCTATCTGACAGGATTTCAACTCATACCATTATGGAAGCAACACCAGAATAAGTTATGGATAGACCTTTACCCAGTTGATATAAAAATCCGCGAAAACTCTTTTAAATGGTTAATTGCTCGTATACTTATCATTCAAGCCATCATTTATGCGCTCATTCTTATGATAAAAGGGAGTTTCTTTGTAGGCTTTGCTGTCCTCGTTTTAAGTGGGTTAGTAGCTGTCGGTTATGCATATCTTTATATGATGAAAACATTGCGTTCTCAATCGTAGGGTGATAAAAGTAATTGATAATGGAGTGTGTGATATTATGGGGAGTTATGAGGATGTTGTATCAAGAGAAGTAAAAGATTGGCTCTATCAAATGCGGAAAAAGTCAAGATTATGGAAAAGAACATCCAAGCAGGCACAGGATAAATTCAATGGATTGATACCAGAAAAAGCTCATCACTTGATAACAGATGCTATAAAGCATATGGTAAAAGCCACATTATGGGGGAGTGAATATACATCAAAGAGACCTTCTCATATAGCGCTTACCTTACAGGAGCAGGATGAGAAGTTAACAGAGACGCTGATTAAATACCGAAATACCGCTTCTGTTGAAGGAGCAGGAACAGGTGCTGTTGGTTTTTTAGGTGGGTTAGCAGATTTTCCACTGCTTCTAAGTATAAAAATGAAGTTTCTATTTGATGCAGCAATGATCTATGGCTATGATACATCAGAATATGAAGAAAGATTATTTATACTTCACATTTTCCAATTAGCTTTTTCCAGCGATGATAAACGTAGAGAAACAATGGATATCGTAGAAGATTGGGAAAATAAAAAAGCAGAACTTTTAGATATGGACTGGCAGGTGTTTCAACAAGAATACAGGGACCATATTGACTTAATTAAGATGTTACAAATGATTCCTGGAATTGGTGCGGTAGTTGGTGCATATGCAAATTTTCATTTGTTGGAGCAATTAGGGACGGCAGCTAAAAATGCTTATCGGCTAAGAAGAATCCAACTAAATAACTGAAATTTTAATGCCACAGATGTTCATTCTGTGGCTTTTTTGTTATTAAACATATTTCCCGGGGAATTCCGACAAAAAAATTAGTCATGTCGAATGGTGATACACACAACTTTTACTCCCAAACATATTTTAAAGTAATCCATTAGGCCATATGCCTAATAAATGGATGAGGGGGGAGAGTGACGAACATGGGCATCGAATTAACAGCCATTCATTGGATTTATGTAGTGTTTATCTTATTAATTATTGGATTTATGGTTGCGAGAAGAGATACCACCTTTATTTGTATAGTTGGGATATTCTTAATTGCAATCACAGCAACGAATTCGATTAATTCTTCGATTAGTGGAATTTTTAACAGTTTTATTTTTGCTATTACGGAATTACTACCTACAATATTGGTCATCTCAATTATTGTAGGTATGAGTAAAACATTAACATCAACCGGCATTAATGATGTCATGATTTCACCATTTACTAAACTGATTAAAACACCAACATTAGCTTATTGGATAATTGGTATTTTAATGATGGGCATTTCATGGTTCTTTTGGCCATCCCCAGCAGTTGCTTTAATTGGTGCAGTGTTATTACCAGTCGCTCTAAGAGCAGGTCTACCAGCATTAGCGGTAGCGATGTCAATGAACTTATTTGGTCATGGGATAGCATTATCAGGAGATTTTGTTATTCAAGCTGCCCCCAAACTGACAGCAGATGCAGCCGGGTTACCAGTTAGTGATGTGATCTCGGCTAGTATTCCTCTTGTTATTGTTATGGGGGTTGTCACCACCTTAACAGCGTTTTTCTTTATAAAGAGGGATATGAATTCAGGTAAGCTAAATATGTCAACTGCTGTCACGGAAAGTACGGATTTACCTACTGATTTACCGCAAGCAAACTTACTTACCCCTATACAAAAAAGAGTTTTTGCTATTCTTATTCCCATTTTATTTGCCTTTGATGTGGTAGTTATGTTTTTATTTGACCTCCAAGGAGGAGATGCAACCGCTTTAATTGGGGGTACAGCCATACTCATTTTACTCACAATCACATTATTTTCTCATAAACATAAAGGTCTCGAAAAAATAACCACTTATTTAGTAGAAGGATTTCAATTCGGATTTAAAGTATTTGGACCAGTGATACCCATTGCTGCGTTCTTTTATTTGGGAGATGCTGGGTTTCAGGCCATCATTGGAGAGCAGCTTCCTGAACATTCACATGGAATCGTCAACGACTTAGGTGTTGCACTTGCATCTGTTGTACCATTAACTGCACAAGTTGGTGCGATTACATTAATGGTAGTAGGTGCAATAACTGGTTTGGATGGCTCAGGTTTTTCAGGAATATCTTTGGCTGGATCTATTGGCAGTTTGTTTGGTACAGCGATTGGTGGTGGAGCAGCAACATTAACGGCATTAGGTCAAATTGCAGGAATTTGGGTAGGTGGCGGAGCGTTAATTCCATGGGCGATGATTCCTGTTGCCGCTATATGTAAAGTGGATGTATTTGAGTTAGCGAGGCGTAATTTTCTTCCTGTCGTCATTGGTTTAATTGTAACGACAATTGTAGCGATGTTTTTAATATAGTGATAGAAAATGAATAGGCTGAGGCGAAGGAAAGTAGCCTCAGCTTCTTCTAGTAAGGTTTTTTTATTTTACGTTCATTGACCTTTTACCTATGTTTTTTCAATGAGAAAGCTTTTATTTATCTGTTGTTTGTATATAATAAAAACTGGTATAGGCAGGATCTGTCAGTAATTCTTTCTTACTACTTTGTTCTTTCTGTATTTTTTTTGCTATAGGACTGGCGCTTTCCCAATTTTTATATGAAGATTCGGAGTCCCAGGCTGTAATAATTACATAAGTATTCCCTTTCATTGGGGTTAAAACCCTAGCTGCTTGGAAACCATTTGTATTTGTAAAGCTTGAAGAGAATTGCTGATAGTTGAATTCGAAAATGGGCTTTCTTTCATCAGTTACGGGGATATATTGAATAGCGATAAATTTACTTCTGTGAAGGTCTCCGGTTGAATCATGGATCTGATATGATTTTGGTTGTTGAAATTTACTTTTTTTACTTTCTGTTTCATGTACTAACAGGGTATTCTGACTATTTTGCATAAGAACGATATTCTCTTTACTTAATTTTTCCATGAGTGGAAGTAGAAAATTTCTAGTGCCACTTGTCATGTGAAGATTCATTACTATTTCACCTCGTTTTTGATGATAAAAACGTCAAATTTTCGACATTTGGTGCGGGTACTGTACAATAAACACCGAAAAAAGTTATAGTTAATGTGAACATTTACTAAATAAGAATAATTCTAAGCTTATTTGTATTGTAAATACATAAGGCAATTGAAAGGTGGACGTTATTTAATGACTATAAATGATACATTCCTTAAGGCGGCTCGAGGAGAGAAGACTGATTATGTGCCTGTATGGTATATGAGACAAGCAGGCAGGTCACAGCCGGAATATCGCGCAATAAAGGAAAAATACTCTTTGTTCGAAATTACCCATCAACCTGAATTATGCGCATATGTAACAAGACTTCCTGTAGAACAGTATAACAATGATGCCGCTATTTTGTACAAGGATATCATGTCACCGCTTCCAAGTCTCGGTGTAAAGGTAGAAATAAAATCTGGAGTAGGCCCAGTCATTGATAATCCAATTCGTTCGATGCAAGATGTAGAGAAGTTAGGCGAGATACATCCTGAAGAAGATGTCCCATATATTCTAGATACGATTAAGTTATTAACTAAAGAACAATTATCTGTACCGTTAATTGGATTTACCGGTGCACCATTCACATTAGCCAGTTACATGATCGAAGGTGGACCTTCTAAAAATTATTATAAGACAAAAGCGTTTATGTATTCAGAACCAAAAGCCTGGTTTGCACTAATGGATAAATTAGGTGAAATGGCCATCACATATGTAAAGGCACAAATTAAAGCGGGTGCTAGTGCCATTCAAATTTTTGATTCGTGGGTCGGTGCATTAAACGTAGAAGATTATCGTATTTATATTAAACCTGTCATGGAAAAAATCTTTACTGGCTTGAAAGATGAAGGGGTACCACTTATTATGTTCGGTGTTGGTGCGAGTCATTTAGCGAATGAATGGAATGACCTTCCATTAGATGTTGTAGGGCTTGATTGGAGGTTGCCAATTAGTGAAGCAAGGTCAAGAGGTATTTCAAAGACAGTGATGGGGAACCTAGAGCCAGCTATGTTACTTGCTCCGTGGGAAGTAATTGAGAAAAAGGTCCGTGCTATTCTTGATGAGGGTATGAGTCAATCTGGATATATTTTTAACTTAGGACATGGTGTCTTCCCAGAAGTAAACCCTGAGACATTAAAAAAACTCACATCATTTATCCATAGTTATTCTAAGGAACAATTAGGGAAATAATAAAAGAAAAAGTAATCATTTTTAAAGAGGTGTAAGAATGAATAAAGAAAAAATTGGTTTATTAGTCATGGCTTATGGAACACCTTACAAAGAAGAAGATATTGAACGGTACTACACACATATTAGACATGGTAGAACGCCATCGGAAGAAATGTTAGAAGATTTAAAGAGTCGCTATAAAGCGATTGGAGGAATATCGCCATTAGCAAAAATAACTGAGAATCAAGCGCGATCACTGCAAGAACAATTAAATAAGATTCAAGACCAATATGAATTTAAAGCTTATATCGGGTTAAAGCATATAGAGCCATTCGTTGAAGATGCAGTACAACAAATGCATGATGATGGGATCACAAAAGCTGTTAGTCTTGTTCTGGCACCCCATTATTCTACTTTTAGCATTAAATCTTATAATGGTCGGGCAGAAGATAAAGCTCAGACGCTTGGTGGACCAACAATTTACTCAGTCGATAGTTGGTATAAGGAACCGAAATTTATACAATTTTGGGCAGATGGTGTGAAGAAGCAAATTGCTAAAATGTCAGCTGAGGAAAGAGATCAATATATATTAATTGTCTCAGCGCATAGCTTACCAGAAAAGATTAAAGAATATGGTGATCCATACCCTGATCAACTACAAGAAACAGCTGAGTTGATTGCTAAAGAAGCTGGTGTTCGTGAATTTGCTGTCGGTTGGCAAAGTGAAGGAAATACACCTGATCCATGGCTAGGACCTGATGTACAGGATTTAACGAGAGATTTATATGCAAAAAAAGGCTATAAAGCATTTATTTATGCACCAGTTGGTTTTGTCGCTGACCATTTAGAAGTGTTATATGATAATGACTATGAATGTAAGGTAGTTACTGATGAAATAGGAGCTGCCTACTATCGTCCTGAAATGCCAAATAGTCATCCGGCGTTTATTGATGCTTTAGCAACAGTTGTCCTGTACAGATTGAAAAATAAGTAATGAAATGGATTGCAACCGCTTTTTTTATTTTCATAAAGGAGCGGTTACTTTTTTAAGGGTTTTTTGACAATGTGAACAGTTTGGTCATAGAGAGGGGAGAAATAGATGGCCATTGACCGGAAACAATTAATTATTCAAGCTGCTACAAAATCATTTTCTCTGTTTGGCTATAAAGCCACAACAATGGAGCAAGTAGCCAAAATCGCTAATGTAGGGAAAGGGACCATTTACACTTTCTTTAAAAATAAAGAAGAATTATTCGATGAAATAATTACGGCCCTTATTAGAGAAATGAAAATAGAGGCAGAACAGGTTTTGTCAACGGATTTATCTTTACAAGAGAATTTACATTTAGCTCTTTATCGCATTTTGGAATACAGACTAGAGCATCAATTAACAATTAAGCTGTTCCAAGAGGGAAAAGAAATGGGAACCACTGCAGTTATAGAGATGACGAACAAAATGGAAAGAGAAATCATTTCTTACATAGGGGAAAAAGTAAAAACATTAGGTATTGATAAAGGGGAAATCGAACCGTGCGATCCGGAATTGACTGCCTTTATTATGTTAAAGTTATACATATCACTCATTTTTGATTGGGAAAGGCAGCATGCCCCACTTTCGAAAAGTGAAATTGCTGAGCTAATGGAAAGGTATGTGTTTCAAGGGCTTTTAAAATCATAAATGAATCATAATCAGATCAGTTCGCATATACAGTGTGGACTGGTTTTTTGCTGTTTCTAATAAAGTAATTTAGATGAACAGTTTTTGTGTCGATTTTAAAATCCAAGTAAAAGTCACTCAAATCAAAACTTCAAACAAAAATCTGAGCAAAAGCATTTTTTATGTCATTTAGATCAAAAATCGGAAAGAAAAGCTAAGCTGTTTTTTAACGTAATTTCAGTATTTATTCTTTATACTTTGATTTGTTAGTCAATCCCTGCTAGATGGATTGCTGAACTCGGAGCGTGCTCGTTACTATTATTCAATTTGCCAGTAATATAGGTCTCCCTTATAAACTTTGAACATAACATTTTGTTTGCCATGAAAATGGAGGAAGGCATGCTAAGGGGAGCACGCCTTCTTCTTTTAATTATCATGAGATTTATATAATAATGGATGGGGAAACTAGTATTCTACATATCTGAGACACCTAAACAATGGTCACACTTATTACCGTAACATTCATGTTGCTCTTCGATGGATTTCCCGCATTCAGCACATTGCTTTTGGGGGAGATTCCTAAAGAATTCTAAAATGTTTTGAACCATGGTTGAAGCCTCCTATTGTTAATTGAATTGTTTTAATATTTATATTGTATTATAACAGATTTATTTAGTCAATAACTGTTTCAATACAAATTTGAAAAAATGAAAAAATGGGCATGATTTAGTATAGTTAAAGATGAATCAAAAGGAGGGAAATGTATGAAGTTGACGGTTATAGGTGCATGTGGAGGTTATCCAAAAGTAGGAGAAGCAAGTGCTGGTTATCTTTTAGAACATAATGGTTTCACATTATTAATTGACTGTGGAAGTGCTGTATTATCAAAAATGCAAGAAATTAAACAGCCAGAGGAGTTAGACGCAGTCATTATTTCCCATTATCACCCAGATCATCATGCTGATATAGGTGTACTACAACACGCTCGATTAATTCAAGGATTCTTAGGAAACAAGACAAGTATTCTCCCTATTTATGGGCATGATGAAAATGAATATGAATTTCAAAAGTTAAATTATAAAAATATATCAGAAGGTGTACCCATTAATGGAAGTCTTCC
The DNA here is from genome assembly GCF_038003465.1 of Cytobacillus sp. FSL K6-0265. Lineage (NCBI taxonomy): Bacteria > Bacillati > Bacillota > Bacilli > Caryophanales > Bacillaceae > Cytobacillus > Cytobacillus sp. FSL K6-0265. The sequence goes on from NZ_JBBOPE010000001.1 coordinate 1,468,272, forward strand.
TTTAGAAGTTGGCCCGTTCACGATTACCTTTCAACAAACCAATCATCCCGTATTGTGCTATGCCATGCGCATAAAAGTTGATGATAAAGTAATTGTCTACACAGGTGATACCTCATATAAAGAAGAGTTAGAAACTTTCGCTCACGAAGCGGATCTTCTTCTATGTGAGTGTAATTTTTATGGACATCAAGATGGTCAAAATGCGGGACATATGAATAGCTTCGATGCAGGTCGGTTAGCACAAATAGCCAAAGTGAAGCATCTGCTATTAACCCATTTGCCCCATTATGGTAATATAGAATCGTTAAAGGATGAAGCTTTAACAGAGTACAAAGGACCGATTAGTCTGGCCGCTTTTGGCATGACTTTTGAAATTTAAAGGAGTGGAAACATGAAATTTATAGATAATCAAGGAATTACAGATCCTCGCATTAACTTAGCTATTGAAGAGTATGCGTTGAAAAATTTAGATATTAATGAATCATATCTATTGTTCTACATAAATAAACCATCAATCATAATTGGTAAAAACCAAAATACGATTGAAGAAATCAATACAGAATACGTTGAGAAAAATGGACTGCATGTAGTACGCCGCTTATCTGGTGGTGGTGCTGTATACCATGATCTTGGTAATTTAAACTTTAGTTTCATTACAAAGGATGATGGTGAAAGCTTTCATAATTTCTTGAAATTCACTGAACCAGTGATTACTGCTCTAAAAAAGTTAGGTGTAAATGCAGAATTAAGTGGAAGAAATGATTTGACAGTAGACGGGAGAAAGGTTTCTGGAAATGCACAGTTCTCTACAAAAGGGAGAATGTTTAGTCATGGAACATTAATGCTTGATTCAGAAATTGAAAACGTTGTCTCTGCACTTAAAGTGAAAAAGGATAAGATTGAATCAAAAGGAATCAAATCTATTCGCAGCCGGGTAGCAAACATCTCTGAATTTTTAACTGAGAAAATTTCTATCGAAGAATTTAGACAATTGCTTTTGCAACATATATTTGAAGGTAGTGAAGTAAGTGAATATCGTCTAACCGAAAAAGACTGGGAAGAAATCCACAAAATCTCAGAACAAAGATATCAAAAATGGGATTGGAACTATGGCAAGTCACCAAAATTTGATTATGAGCATTCTAAAAGGTTTCCAGTAGGTTCTATTGACATTAGATTGAATGTAACAAAAGGGCAAATTATTGAATGTAAAATTTACGGTGATTTCTTTGGTGTCGGAGATGTAACTGATATTGAAGAAAAGTTAGAAGGCATCCGCTATGAAAAAAGTGAAATTGAAAAGGCGCTAGCTGATGTAAATATAAAACATTATTTCGGTAATATCACTTTAGAAGACTTTATTAACTTAGTGTACTAGAGCTGTATCAGTCTGTGATTATTAAGGCATGAAAGTATTTTCACCGTTTGGGGGATGAAAAGCTTTTATGCTTTTTTGTTTGATTAATAAAGAAAAAAACAAAGTAGATCTCACTAGACTACTTGAATCCTGAAATTTCTTTTAATATAATAAATTTAGAAAATTTATATTATAAAAATGAATGATTATTCATTCAGAAAAGAGGGAGAAACTTGAATTTAACAAGTCAGCTTCACAAGATTGCCTTAGAAAATGGAGAAAAGAATGCGTATTATTTTATGGATCAAGCAAGTACATATGCTGAGCTTGATGAACAAGTAACTAGGTTTGCTTCTGGACTTTCGTCATTAGGTATTAAAGAAGGTGATCATATTGCCTTGCTACTGGGTAATTCGCCGTATTTTGTTATTAGTTTATATGGTGCGTTAAAGCTAGGGGCAAAGGTAATACCGGTAAACCCTATCTATACGCCTGAAGAAATTGGCTATATTTTAAAAGATGGCGATGTAAAAGCGGTGATTATGCTTGAGCAATTATTACCATTAGCAGAAAAAATGCATCATTTATTAACAGATATTAAGCATTATATTGTCTGCGAAACCGGTCAATCAAACGGACTGTCAACATTGGAAGATAAGTCGGTGTACTCTAAATTGAAATCGTTTTCAGAGGTTGTTGCCAAAGGAAATGTTACATTTGCTGATGCAGATGTTACTCCTGATGATGTTGCGATCATACTCTATACCTCAGGAACAACTGGTAAACCTAAAGGAGCGATGTTAACTCATCGTAATCTGTATAGTAATGCAAGTGATGTCGCGGACTATTTGCAGATTAATGAACGTGACACAGTAATTACAACATTGCCTATGTTTCACGTGTTTTGCTTAACGGTTGCTTTGAATGCCCCACTTATAAGTGGAGCAACGATCTTAATAGACCCTAAATTTAGTCCAAAAGAAATTTTCCGTTTAGTGGAAAAATACAAGCCAACTGTGTTTGCCGGCGTTCCTACAATGTATAATTTTCTTTATCAATATCCTGAAGGCAATCCTGAAGTCTTCCAATCTATGAGATTATGTATTTCTGGAGGTGCTTCACTTCCTGTTGCGTTGTTAGAAAATTTCGAGAAGAAATTCAATGTGGTTATTTCTGAAGGCTATGGCTTATCAGAAGCTTCTCCAGTCACATGCTTTAATCCACTAGATCGTCCACGAAAACCGGGGTCGATTGGCACATCTATTATTCATGTTGAAAATAAAGTAGTTAATGAATTAGGTGAAGAAGTTGCTGTAGGTGAAGTAGGGGAGCTTGTTGTGAAAGGGCCAAATGTTATGAAAGGATATTACAAAATGCCTGAAGAAACAGCTGCTTGCTTAAAGGAAGGTTGGTTATATACAGGTGACCTTGCTAAAAAGGACGAAGAAGGGTACTTCTACATTGTTGACCGTAAGAAAGATATGATCATTGTTGGCGGCTATAATGTGTATCCAAGAGAAGTAGAAGAGGTTTTTTATGACCACCCTGACATTGTAGAAGCGGCTGTATTAGGTGTACCTGATCAAAATACTGGAGAAAAAGTTTTAGCCTATATTGTACCTAAAAATGCAGATTTGACGGAGGCAGATTTATTGGCTTATTGTAAAGAAAAATTAGCCAAATACAAAATTCCTTCTTCTATAGAATTTTTAGAAGAATTGCCGAAGAATACAACTGGAAAGATACTGCGTCGTGCCCTAAAGAAAAAGGTCTTGGAAAATCAAGAAGTATAAGCAAAAAAATATGTTGACAAAAGATTCTAAATATTTTAGAGTTACTATATCAATTAAATAACCACTATCTAGAGAGGTGGAGGGACTGGCCCTACGAAGCCTCGGCAACAGACTTAGCATTGAAGTACTGTGCCAATTCCAGCAAGCTAGCATGTTAGCTTGAAAGATAGGAAGAGAATGAAATATTTATGAGCGTACGTTACCTCTTCCTTTTTGGGAAGAGGTTTTTTTATGGCTGATTGGACGACCAAAAGCGATAAACATTCTTAGCACAATTGATAAATACATTATTATGCTTCTTTTGTAGAAGCGTTATAGGAGGTAATGGCAGTATGAGCCATAAACAAATAATATTGAATGCATTTGAAATGACGAGTGCAATGCACAATTCTCATGGGCTATGGAAGCATAAAGATTCCAAAAGACATCGTGCCTATAAAGATATTCATTATTGGATGGAATTAGCCAAAACTCTCGAGAAGGGGAAATTCGATGCTGTCTTCTTTGCTGATGTATTAGGTGTTTATGATACGTATAAAGAGAGTAAAGAACCTTCAATTAATGATGGATTACAGTTTCCTGTTAATGATGGAGCGTTTGTTATTCCCGCCATGGCAGCAGTGACAGAGCATCTGTCATTTGCATTAACGGTGAGTACAACATATGAGCCACCTTTTGGGCAGGCAAGAAGGTTTTCTACATTAGATCATTTGACAAAAGGAAGAGTGGCATGGAACATTGTTACTTCTTACCTTCCTAATGCGGCAAGAAACTTTGGTTTCAAAGATATGATTAAACATGATAAGCGGTATGAAATTGCTGATGAATATATGGATGTCGTTTATAAACTGTGGGAATCAAGCTGGGAAGATGGAGCGGTGATCGAAGATACAGAAAAAGGGGTATTAATCGACCGTAAGAAAATCCATGAAATTCACCATAAGGGAGAATATTTTGATGTCGAAGGACCGCATTTATCAGAGCCGTCACAACAAAGAACACCTGTTTTATATCAAGCAGGTACGTCTCCTAAAGGGCGTGCTTTTGCAGCAAAGCATGCGGAATGTGTATTTGTAGGTGGACCCACTCCTGAAAGAGTAAGACATTATACAGAGGACATTCGAAAACAAGCGGCTGAATATGGCAGAAATCCGGAAGATATTAAAATATTTACTTTTCTAACAGTCATTGTAGGTAAAACAACTGAAGAAGCGGAAGAAAAATTTGCTGAATACAACCGATTATGGAGTGCGGATGCAGCGAAAGCACAGTTTGGGGGCGCAAGCGGTTATAATGTTGCACAATATACACAGGATGAGTTAGATAACCCATTTGAATTTAAAGCTACAGAGCATGGGCATTATAAAGCGGCTTCATTAACGAAAGATGCAAAGAAAAAGCTATCGATTAAAGAAGCGATTTCTAAATTAGAAGGATTAGATAGAGACAACATAATTATCGGCAATCCAACAGAAGTAGCAGACCAGATTCAATATCAGTTTGAAGCCTCTGGTGTTGATGGTTTTAATTTAAATCATTTAGTAACACCATCAGATTTGGAGGATTTTATTGAGCTTGTTATTCCGGTTCTACAACAACGTGGTTTATATAAAAAGGAATATAAAGAGGGCACGTTAAGAGAGAAGCTTTTTCCTCATGGCTCGCCTCTTTTACCAAGTGGTCATCCAGGAAGTAAATATCGCAAAGGTGAAAAAATAAACAATTAAAATAAGAGGTGAAGATATTGAAAAAAGTTTGGTTACTATACTTTGTTCTGACTTGTTGCGCTGTTTTAAGTGCATGTGGGGCTTCAGGTTCATCTGGGGAAGAAAAGAAAGAGTTGGTCTTAGGGGCGACAGTTCCTTATAGTGATATGCTTGAGCAAGGTGTAGCACCACTGCTTGAGGAAAAAGGGTACAAAGTAGAAGTGAAGGAATTTAATGATTATGTTCAACCGAATATTGCTTTAGATAGTGGGGATTTAGATGGTAATTTATTTCAGCATAAAGTGTACTTAGAGAATTTTAATACCGAAAAAGGGATGGATTTAGTAGATATTATTTCTGTTCCTACAGCGCCAATTGGTATTTATTCAGAAAAATTCAGCTCCCTTGAAGAAGTGAAGGATGGCAGCACGATGGCTATTGCTAATGATCCTACAAACTTAGCAAGGGGTTTAACTGTTGCGCGTGATGCTGGTTTAATAGAATTGAAAGAGGAAATAAACCCTGTCAATGCAACAGTAAATGATGTCTTATCTAACCCGAAAAAATTAAAATTTCATGAAGTAGATGCAGCCCAACTGCCACGATCTCTTGAATCAGTTGATCTTGCTGCTGTTAATGGTAATTTTGCAGTTGCTGCAGGATTAGATTTAACAACGGCAATTTATCGTGATCAAATCCCTGAGGAAATCCAAAATAGGATTGTTGTACGAAAAGAAGATAAAGACTCTCAAATGGCAAAGGATATTATTGAAGCCATAGAGTCTGAAGAATTTGCAAAAGTAATTGAAGAAAACTTTAAAGGTTTTCATCAGCCAAAATGGATGGGGGAATGAGTAAATCATCTTAATTTTTAAAAAAGTAATTGACAAATATTGATAGATATTATAGAGTGAATGATATAAAATTTAATATGATTTTTCTTATCCAGAGAGGTGGAGGGACTGGCCCTTTGAAGCCTCGGCAACAGGCAATTTATTGCACTGTGCCAATTCCAGCAAGCTGTAGCTTGAAAGATAAGGAGAGATAAAGAACGGAACTTTAACCTCTTCTTGTCGGAAGAGGTTTTTTATATTGCATGATTTAATCACCAAGGGATGATCTCCTCTATACAAATGTTGCTTTTAAACTGATTAAACCTATTTGTTAAGTTGGAATTAATGTTGCTGATTGGACCTCCAAAGGCAGTAGTGCAGCTAGATAAACATCAACGGGAAAATCGGCAATGGTAGTCAACCATTGTCCACCAAAATATTGCGATATAAAGGAGGACGAAACAATGAAGAGAGTAGAATCAACTGTTATACCAGGTGCAGATTCTTTTTATTATGAAGGTGGGGACATTGGAATTCTTCTCATCCATGGCTTTGTTGGCACACCACAGAGCATAGAATACTTGGGTGCGGAACTTGCAGATAGGGGCTTTACTGTTCATGCGCCAAGGCTCACGGGTCATGGAACAAAAAGCAGAGATTTAGAGTTATTTGGTTATGAGGATTGGTTCAATGATGTTGTTACTGCTTATAAGCAATTGAAAGAGACGTGCAAACAAGTCTATTGTTTAGGTCAATCTATGGGCGGTGCATTAGCGTTGTTGTTAGCTAAGAAATATGGCGAGTTGGATGGACTGATCCTGATTAATACTGCTTTGACATTACCAGATTACGAGCATTTAAGATATTACGATGAGAAACTCTATATTGAAGAAGGTAGCCCAGATATCAAAAATCCGACTATACATGAAATTACTTACGATAATATTCCAGTAAAAGCAGTCCATTCTTTACAAAAGGTAATGAGTGATGCAAGAAAAAGTTTATCTCATGTTCATTGCCCAATATTATGCTTTAAATCTATTCATGATCATGTTGTACCTCCAGAGAATACAGATCGTATTTTTATAGAAATCCAAACAGATCATAAATGGCTTCGCGTTCTTTACAACTCATACCATGTAGCATCCATGGATTTTGATCAATCCAAAATTATCGAGGATACAACCGAATTTCTAGATACGATGAATAAAGAAAAAAAGAACACGGAATGGGGGGGCAAAGAGGTTGGCTAAGTTTTTACAAAAAGCGATAGCAAAGAGAAAACAAACCTTAATCAACCTTATGCTCACTATGGATGAGATAAACTTCAAGCGACATGAATTGGAACAGTTAACACTTTCAGAAATAGAAGAGATTGTAAAAAGACTAAAATAAGTCTCGTAAAGGAGAATTTTATGGAAAAACAAATTGATAAAGATAAAATTCATACCATTCTCACAACATTAAAGGACCTCGAATATGGTTGTGTCACCATCACTGTTCATGAAGGAGATATTACCCAAATTGACATTACCGAGAAGAAACGATTTGCTTTGAAAAAGAAACAACAAAATAAAAAATAATGGAATAGAAAAAGGAGTGAGTTACATGCAGTTAAAAATTAGTAATCGAACACCGAATGTAGCTAAAAACCTATCGGGCTGCATGTACTTGAATCTACCTGATTTTCATTTTATTAGATGGTGTTGTCAATCTTTTAATATTAATAAAGGAATCTTCCATACGGTTGAACAGTCTCTTTATGAAAAAGGGTTACACTCAATTATTGTTAGGAGGCTGTTCATAATCGCGTTTTTAGATTTTGCCTCGAATCAAATTGAAAATCGAAACAATCAAACGAGAATCAAATTTGGCAAGGGTGGTTTAAGTAAAGCACTTGATGAGTTTTTTATAAAATATCATAACTAAAGGAGAATGAAAAAATGACGTCAAACAGAATGTACCTCAATGCTTTTGATATGAACTGCGCTGGACATCAATCACCAGGATTATGGACACATAAGGATGATCAATCTTCTACTTATAAAGACATATCTTATTGGACACATTTGGCTCAAGTATTAGAAAAGGGACGTTTTGATGCCATTTTCCTAGCAGATGTGCTTGGGACATATGATGTTTATCAAAATTCAAGAGATGCGGCGGTTAAACAAGGAGTTCAAGTGCCAGTTAATGATCCTGCTTTCGTTGTCCCTATAATGGCGCAAGTAACAAAACATTTAGGGTTTGGTCTAACGGTTTCAACTAGTTTCGAACATCCCTATGTATTTGCAAGGAGGATGTCTACGCTCGATCATTTAACTAAAGGAAGAATAGGCTGGAATATTGTCACTTCTTATTTAAATAGTGCTGCACTAAATATTGGACTAGATCAGCAAATCAGCCATGATGAACGTTATGAGATAGCTGATGAATATTTAGATGTTACATATAAACTGTGGGAACAAAGCTGGGAAGACGACGCAGTGGTTTTAGACAAGGAAAAAGGGCTCTTTACAGATCCAAGCAAAGTTCATGATATTAACCATGAAGGGAAATATTTCAAGGTGCCAGGTGCACATCTATGTGAACCTTCTCCCCAAAGGACACCAGTTATTTTTCAAGCGGGTGCATCTACAAGAGGGAGAAAGTTTGCTGCCAAGCACGCAGAGTTGGTCTTTATAAGTGTGCCTACGAAAGAAGCCGGTAAAGTATTAGTCAATAAAATTAGGGAAGCAGTAAGAGCGGAGGGGAGAGACCCAAGTGAGGTAAAGATCCTTTCTCTCGTCACGCCTATTATCGGTGAAACAGCGGAAGATGCTAGAGCGAAGTATGAAGACTATCAAAACCATGCGAGTTATGAAGGGGCATTAGCGTTATTTGGGGGTTGGAGTGGTATCGACTTCTCTGAGTATAAAGCAAATCAACCGATTGAGTATGTTAAAAATGACGCCATTCAGTCAATCGTTGAAACATTTACGAATATTGATTCTACAAAGAATTGGACCGTCGATGACATTGCTAAATTTGTTGGTGTTGGCGGGATGGGCCAAGTGGCTGTTGGTACAGCCCAATCTGTTGCTGATCAATTAGAAGGGTGGAAAGAAGAGACAGGAGTTGACGGGTTTAATGTTGCATATGCTGTCACTCCAGGTACATTCGAAGAGTTTGTTGAGCATGTGATTCCAATCCTACAAGATAGAGGGCTCGTAAGGAGAGAGTATGAAGAAGGTACTTTTAGAAAGAATTTATTTGGGTATGATCATTTGCCAGCACATCATTATGGTAAAAAATTTAGTAAGTTGACAGTGACAAAATAGGAGGCGTCAGAAGATGACAAATGTAGTAATAATATCAGGAAGCACATCAAATAACTCCCGTTTAAACGGATTAGAGCAAGAAGCGATAGCGTTTTTAAATAAAAAGGGCGTGTCATATGAGCAAATTAGAGTAAGGGAGTTACCTGCTGAGGATTTAATTCATGCAAAATTTGATAGCCCAGCAATTATCGAAGCGAATGAAAAAGTAGAAAAAGCAGATGCTGTTATTATTTTAACACCTGTATTTAAAGCGTCTTATACCGGTGTACTAAAAGCCTATTTGGATTTATTACCTCAAAAAGGCTTCATTGAAAAATCTGTCCTACCGCTTGTGATAGGAGGATCGTTCGGACATTTACTAATGATTGATTATGCATTGAAACCAGTTATATCCAGTTTAGGAGCAGAAACAATCCTTCAGGGTGTATATGTTTTAGATAAAGAGATTGAAAGAACAGAAGATCATCAATTTTTTGTCGAAAATCATGTAAAGGAAAGATTAGATAAAGAATTAAAGCGTCTGTATTCATTATTGTCTATGAAGGAATTACAACTAAAATAACTAGAAAATACTCATTGAGGTTGGGACATAAGTATTCTAGTTAATGATTTATCCGAATGATTAGGAGTATCCATCTAATCATTCGGTTTTTTTTGTGTGATTTGAACCCTTATATGAAAAGAATAGTGAAAGGAGCGGAAGACACTCGACTCCTGCGAGAAATAGAGGGAAAGCGAGAGTACGTGAGCGCATTGGAACGGACTTTTTTTGCAAATGATGTTTTAAGATCATCATTGTTATTGTTCTTTTTTGAGGTTAGCTCATTTTGTTATATCCCAGTCTCTCTTTTAATTATTTGAAAAAACTAAAAAAACTGTAATTTGATTCGTTATCAATTGTTTTTTTATAGATAGAGTTGCATAATGGCTTCAAAGACGATAAATTTCAGCGATTGTTTTACCACTACTTTTATGGGTAAAGGCATAGATTATATTAATCAATTGTAATTTTTTATAACCAAAATGGGGGTTGATGATGTGACAACAATGAAATTAAGTGACGGTACAAGTCTTTATTTTGAAGATGTAGGTAATGGTGAAGCGGTCATTTTTATTCATGGTGTATGGATGAGTGGGCGATTCTTTGAGAAGCAGATAGAATACTTCAAGAGTGATTATCGTGTGTTAATCCCAGATTTAAGAGGACATGGGCAATCAGAGAAAGTCCATCATGGTCATACCATTGCACAATATGCCGAAGATATTAGACAATTTATTACCTATTTACAACTAGAGAATGTTACCCTTGTTGGCTGGTCGATGGGGGCATTTGTCATATGGGAGTACTTAAAGCAATTTGGTGATAAACATATTAAATCGACAGTAATTGTAGACGAACTTGCCTCCGATTTTAAATGGCCTGATTTCCCAATAGGTGCCTTTGATATGGAGACTTTAACTAGTTTTATGAGAGAAGTGCAAAGAGACCAAAAAAACTTTTTAAAAGGATTTATTCCACTCATGTTTAAAAAAGAATTAAGTCCGAGCGAGTTAGATTGGATGCTTGAAGAAACGACAAGATTACCTGCTTCCGTAGCAAGTGCCATTCTGTTTGATCAATCAGTCGTTGATTATCGCAGCACCTTACCCGATTACGACATTCCCACACTTCTTTGCTTTGGTAAGGAGGAAAAGTTGATACCAGTAGCGGCAGGCAAGCATCTTTTAAATGCTTTACCAAATGCAAAGTTGCATATATTTGATAATAGTTGCCATTGCCCTTTTCTAGAGGAAACCGATGCCTTTAACAAAGTCGTAGATAACTATATAAAAAGTTTATAAAGATGATAACTAGCTTTCCCTCACAGGAAGGCTAGTTTATTCTTATAAAATTTTATAGGTGAATGTCTTTGTTTTATATTTGAAAGGGTTTTCATGCTTTAGTGGCGAATATTGTTATGAACATTTTATAAGAGAAAAGGAGTCAGAGGATGGAACATATTCAATTAGATATCACTGATTATATTGCTACAATAAAATTAAATCGTCCTGATGCGTTAAACGCATTTAATTACGAAACGTTAATTGCATTACAACAGCAAGTAGAAAATGTTCGAGCAAATCCAGAGGTGAGAGTGGTTATTTTAACTGGGACAGGCAATCGTGCATTTAGTGTGGGTGCAGATCTTAAAGAAAGAAGAAATCTTACCGATGAGGAAGTACGGCGAAACCTTTATAAAATGGGTGATGTTTTTAATATGATTGCAGAGTTACCTCAGCCGACGATTGCAGCTATTAATGGCTTTGCGTTTGGTGGCGGCTTAGAGCTTGCGCTATGTTGTGATTTTAGGTTTGCGGCGGATGCAGCTAAAGTAGGCTTAACAGAAACCGGTCTAGCGATAATTCCTGGAGCAGGAGGAACGCAAAGGCTTCCTCGATTAATTGGTGAAACAAAAGCAATGGAATTAATACTCACAGCGAAGAGGTTAACAGCGATAGAAGCAGAGCAATACGGTATCGTAAATGAGGTGTGTAATAAAGATACATTGTTAGATACAGTCATACAATTTGCACGTAAAATGCTTAATAACGGTCCAATTGCACTTAAACAAGCAAAGTTTGCTGTAAAACAAGGAATGAATACCGACTTACATACAGGATTACATATAGAAAGAAAAGCTTATGAAGTGTTACTACCTACAAAAGATAGAGTGGAAGCATTACAGGCCTTTGCAGAGAAAAGAAAGCCGAATTTCCAAGGAAACTAATTGTTTTAAAAACCCTTTAACAACAATTTATTCGTTAGTTGTTAAAGGGTTTTCTTGTGGAGATAATAGCGGTTGAAAAAACGAAATCTATTTACTTCAGTATCAGACATAGAAGCAGGAAAACCTAGCATACACCCTATAAAACAATATTTTCATTTGAGCAATAAGGTGATAGTAATAGATCCTTGCTTTGGATGGTGAGGTTATTTTCTCTTTTATCATATCCTTTGAGGTTACCATTTTATAATCAGTCCATTGGTTAAGGGTGAAAGGATGATGAGTAGGTTTGCGTTTAAATTCAATGTAAATGTCTTCATTAGGGGAAACAATCATTGGCTTATGGACTTTCCTTTTCCTCTTAACAATGGTCTAACCCTTGTTGTATCTACTCTGCATTCGGGTTCCATTTAACTATAATAATGGGGATTTCTTAGACAAACAATTTCATTTAAGATATGCGTTTTGATTATCCTATGTATCAGAAAATGCATAAAAGTCAAGTCTTGTAAAAGAACGTGTGTTCCCTTATGTTTGTATCAAAAGTTTTTATAAATGGATTATATATTCGTTTGAAAGTAGGTAGATATACAATGAAGCTTGACACACCAAAAATCCCTGAAGATTTAAAGGAAAAGAGATTTACAGATATTTTTTACGAAGAAGATCCGGAATTTGAAATGTGTATGGTTACCGATTCAGAATTTGCCAACGAAGTACTTGATCGAGTCCGACTATATAAAACAGTGATTAGGAATTGTAATTTCTCAAATACGGATTTCAGGCGAATGGATCTTACTGATGTACGCTTTGAGAATTGTAATTTATCCAATGCTAATTTGGGTAATGCCTCTATGAATCGAGTCGAGTTTATTAATTGTAAGTTACTTGGGAGCAGATTAACAGAGTCTTATATCGGTAATACAAGATTTAGGGAATCAACTCTTAATATGGTTACGTTCGGTGACTCAAAACTTGAAAAAGTGATTTTTGATAATGCTGCGTTAAAAAGCGCTGACATTTTTGCCTGTAAACTGAAAAAAGTAGAATTTCTTTCATGCAATCTTAATGGCGCGATCTTTGGAGAGACACCATTAAAAGGAATTGATATAAGCTCATCCAATTTTGATTCTCTAACTGTTTCAATAGACAACTTAAAAGGGTGTATAGTATCAACGTCTCAAGCGATACAATTTGCTTCGTTATTAGGTCTAAAAATCCGACAGTATTGAGCCCTTTTAACTTCGTCCTGTGATTTTAAGTCACTTAAAATCACTTATGAAGGCTTTAGTTATCATAAAAGGCAAAATAAATTTTGATGATAACTAAGCAAAGTTTCTGTTTTGCCAACATGTAGTAATCTTTTAAATGAGAGGTTGAAATAGATGTCAAATTATCAAGTCATTGATTTAGAAAGTTTTCCAAGAAGAAATTATTATGAGTATTTTATAGCGACAGACACAATATTTGAAATGACAGTAAAAATTGATGTTGCGCGAGCAGTTAAAAAATGCAGAGAAGAATCTATAAGTTTTTATGCTTACTCCATTTTTAATTTGACTAAATCGGTTAACAAGATTCCGAATTTGAGGTATGCCCACAAAGATCAGCAATTAGTAGAATGGCAAGAATTAGTGCCAACGTTTACGAACTTTAATCAAGAAACAGAGTTATTTTATACTTTATGGTTGGAAGGATTAACAGATTATAAATCAGTTGACTGCGAGTACAAAAAGCTTATAAAAGACTATGCAAACACAACAGATATCGCACCAATGGAAGATGTCCCACCAAATGTGGTGAACATTTCATCGATTCCTTGGATGCATTTTGAACATTTTTCATCTCACGCAGGAGCTATTAAAAATAATCTAACACCAATGATTACCATTGGAAAGTATGAAAAAGTGGGTTCACAGTTGCTACTGCCGGTGAATATTAAGGTTCATCATGCAACAGTAGATGGGTATCATGTATCGCTTTTTTTTGAAATACTGCAACGTGAAATGAACCGTTAACTTTTAGCACTCTCATTTTAATCTTTTTTGCCATTGTTTCTAAGAATAGAAACTTTAAATATTCATTTTGAGGGTATTCGTTTTTTCTTAGCTTGATGGCTATGGGGTAGAATCCCATAAAAACTTCTAAAATACGATCGAGGCGCAATTATGGAAGATCAACATTAGAAAATGGCCAAACTTTTTTATAATAATAAACAACGTTCAATATTTCACATAGAAAGTTGAAGAAGAATTTGAGGAAGAAAAAACTCTTTTGGAGATGAGTGACATTATAATAGTTGAAAGGATATAAAAAAGGTTGGGACATAAGTATGCTAACTAATGATTTATCCGAATGATTAGGAGTTCTATCATCTAATTATTCGGTTTTTTGTGTGATTTGAACGCTTATATGAAAAGGATAGGGAAATGGAGCGGAAGACACTCGACTCCTGCGGGAAATAGAGGGAAAGCTAAGACCAGGCAATGCCTTAGGAGGCTCAGCCCCTCTCCGCGGAAAGCGAGTGACTGTAGCGCAATGGAACGGACCTTTTTTCCAAATGATGTTTTAAGATCAATTTGTTATTGTTCTTTTTTGAGGTTAGCTAAAGGAGATCTAAGGAGGAAAAAACATGAAAAAATTATGCAATTTATTGGCAATTAGTTTATTATGAGTATGTAAGGTATTTGAGCCTGTACCAAAAGAATTAGTAATAGCGGCTCAAACGGCGGGAAGAACTTTACCTTATATGTACCATCATCTTATGAAGGGAGTGATTAAGTTTTGTTAATGGTGATGTTGCATGGCTGCACGCAGGATGTTAGTCAATTTGCAACAGGCACAAAATGAATGCGCTTTCATAACGCGTTTTGTATTCTGAACAAAAAGTTTTTGTTAATAATAATGGTTGGAATTGGTTTGAAGTCGGGAGTCTAGATCATTGCAGATATGGTAAGAAAAATGTGCTGCAGATGATTGTAACTGAAAAAGTACAATTTCGCTTAAAAGCGAACACAACTGCAGGATTCAATGCTATTTATGTAGAATTGTATGGTGGGGAAAAGGATATCCATAAGCCGATCCATTTTAACTAATAATGGAAGTGGAATATCCTCAATTAATTGAAAATTTTAAATAATTAATTATGTTTAGTGTTAGTTCCAATTTCATGGAATACATTCTATTTTTTAGTGTCAGATAACATAAATTTTTGGAAAATAATAAAAAGTTCTTGTCTCCTTAGTATTATATGTATATAATTTAATGAACCAAAGCACAAAAGCATAAAAGCGATAAAGTAAAGGGGATGAATGAATAGTGAAAAAGAAAAAAATGTGGAAATCATTATCGACAGTTGGATTATTAAGTGCATTGATATTGGCAGGGTGCGGAAACTCTGAAGAAACAACGAATGAAGCAAGTGGAGAAAGCGGTGAGAAAAGCTATCAAGTCGGTATTACGCAAATCGCTGAACATCCAAGTTTAGATGCAGCATCTGTTGGCTTTCAACAAGCATTGAAGGATGAGGGATTAGAAGTAGAATTTGATACACAAATTGCCCAAGGGGATCAAAATAATAATCAATCGATTGCGAACAACTTTGTAAGTGATCAGGTGGACTTAATCTTTGCCAACTCTACACCAAGTGCACTAGGTGCATTAAATGCAACAAAGGATATCCCAATTGTGTTTACTTCAGTAACAGATGCGGTTGGGGGTGGACTTGTTGATTCCATGGAAGCACCTGGCGGAAATATTACAGGCACATTAGATAATCACCCAGACGCTATACCGAACACAGTAGAATTCATAGACAAATATTTTGATATAGAAACAATTGGTGTTGTTTATAATTCTGGTGAAGCCAACTCTGTATCGCAAATTGAGACAGTGAAAGAAGTAATAGAAGGAACGGGATTGAAATTAGCTGAAGCAACTGTTTCAACATCAGCTGAAGTAAAACAAGCGACAGAATCATTAGTTGGTAAAGCAGATGTCCTTTATATCATTACAGATAATACAGTAGTTACAGCTCTAGAGTCAGTCGTTCAAGTGGCAACAGATAAGAAAATTCCACTTTTTGTTGGTGAATTAGATTCTGTCGCTCGTGGCGGATTTGCTGCATACGGGTTTGATTATAATGATATCGGTTATGAAGCAGGTGTGATGGCAGCAGAAATATTAAAAGGTGAGAAAGAAGCAGGCGAAATGGATGTACAATATCCACAAAACTTAAAGCTTGTTATAAATAAAAAAGCGGGTGAAGCAATGGGTGTTGAACTAAATCCTGAATGGGAAGAATCTGCGGAATTTATTGAATAATGACAGCTATCTTAATCAGCACGACAGATGAAAGGGAGAGAGCATAATGCCTTCAGCAATATTTGGCTCCATTGAAGCAGGTGCAATTTATGCATTAATGGCGTTAGGTGTATATTTATCTTTTAGAGTATTAGATTTTCCTGATTTAACTGTTGATGGTAGTTTTGTGACTGGTGGAGCAGTTGCTGCCGTTTTAATTGTAGGTGGAACGAATCCATTCTTAGCAACTATTTTAGCTTTCGTTGCTGGTTTCCTAGCTGGCAGCGTGACAGGGTTACTTCATACAAAAGGAAAGATCAATCCTTTATTATCAGGGATTATCATGATGATTGCTTTGTACTCTATTAATCTACGCATTATGGGTAAGTCGAATATCCCGCTATTATCAGAGGAAACCGTCATTACAAAACTAACTGATTTTTGGCAAGGATTAGGTTTAGATAGTGCTTTATCTTTCATTGGCTTTGTGCCAAAAACATGGGCAATCTTAATTCTTATGCTCATATTGGCTCTTTTTGTCAAAGTCATTATTGATTGGTTCTTGAAAACAGATATTGGTCTGGCCATTCGAGCAACAGGTAATAATGAAACAATGATTCGTAGCTTTTCAGCGAATACAGATACATTGAAAATATTAGGTCTAGGTTTATCGAACGGTTTGGTAGCTTTATCAGGTGGGTTAGTGGCACAATACAATGGTTTCAGTGATGTTGGGATGGGTATAGGGATGATTGTTATCGGACTAGCCTCTGTTATTATCGGTGAAGCGATTTTTGGCGCAAAAACAATTTTTCGAGCAACGTTAGCTGTTATCGGTGGGGCGATTCTGTATCGTATTATAGTTACATTAGCGCTACGCGTGGAGTTCTTAGAAACGGGAGATATGAAATTAATTACGGCATTGATTGTCGTCTTCGCGCTTGTACTACCGAAGATTCTTGAGAAGCAAAAAGAGAGACAACGAAAGAAAAAGCGAATGCTTCAAGCAGGAATGGAATAAGTAGAAGAGAGGGGTGACGACATGCTTGAATTAAATCAGATTCATAAAATCTTCAATGAAGGCACACCAGATGAGAAGATTGCGCTAACACAGATGAATCTCGATCTTCATCAAGGCGATTTTATGACGGTCATTGGTAGTAATGGGGCAGGAAAATCGACTTTAATGAACATTATATCAGGGAAGTTAATACCGGATATCGGTCGAGTAATTATTGATGGAAAAAATGTATCGAATGTAAAGGAAAATAAACGGGCACGTCTAATAGGGCGTGTATTCCAAGACCCCATGGCAGGGACTGCACCGGCGATGACAATCGAAGAGAACTTAGCCATTGCCTACACAAGAACGAGATCACGCGGCTTGCATATAGGCGTTTCGAAAAAAAGAAAAGCGTTTTTTCAAGAAAAACTAGAGATGCTTCATTTAGGTTTGGAAAACAGGCTGCAAGCAAAAGTGGGTTTGTTATCAGGTGGTGAGAGGCAGGCATTGTCTCTTTTAATGGCAACCTTCACAGAACCTAAAATCCTTTTATTGGATGAGCATACGGCTGCTTTAGATCCATCCCGGGCAGAATTAATTACGAATTTAACGAAAGAAATTGTTGCTAAATATCAATTAACGACATTAATGGTAACTCATAATATGCAGCAAGCGATTGACCTAGGCAATCGGTTAATTATGATGGATAAAGGACAGATTATTTTCTCTGCGGATGAGAAGCAAAAATCGCAGCTTACAGTTGAGAAATTATTACATGAGTTTCAACAAATTCGTGGTGAAAAAATGAACAGTGACCGTGCAATCCTTGCATAAATGAAGATTCTAGTGTGAGAAAGAGTCCGTTAGTGGACTCTTTTTTGTGTTGCGGGACTTGGATTTTATGTTTCTTCAATAGAATGTTAATCAATCCGATACCACGGTGGCTTTTATTTAATGATTTTGCCTTGGTGAAGGAATGTTGTGGTTGATCAAATCTTGTAATGACACTTGATCTAAGATGAAGGCAATTTCTTCACGCAGAAGTGCCCATAATGGCTGAAGGACGCACCCTTGATCTTCTAATGGACAGTATTCATAAGCAGTGATACTGACACAACTCATTGGTGCAAGTGGGCCTTCTAGCTGACGAATGACTTCTCCTATATTAATCTCATGACTTTCTTTCTTTAACATATAGCCCCCATAGACACCTCGTTTACTTTTTACATAACCATGGCTTTTTAAAAGAAGCAGAATTTGTTCTAAATATTGAATAGGTACTAATGTTTTTGCTGAAATGTCTTTGATGGTTATAAGATCTCCTTCATTTTTCCCAAGAACAATTAATGAGCGCAGCGCATATTCCCCTTTACTCGATATTTTCAAAGTACAGCCTCCTGTCAAACATCTTATAAAAGGTTATTAGTGCTTCTATAGAAATATAACCTAGGCTTCTACTCATTTTCTGGCATTTTACTCACGAAAGTACAAGCCTGTCATATTGTATTTTAGAAAGTTGATAAAATCGATCAACTATTCATGGATTGCATACAAAGGAGCGATTGACACCGTGACAATTCAAGAAAAGATTCGCCAAGCTTTACAAGGGAAAGAAGTGCCTTTCGATAAGGCGATTCGTTCATTAAATATTCGTTCAAAAGAGTTGGAGCCTTATATTAAACAACCACAAGGGAGGTTAGAGTATGGAAGAAACGTCATTTATCGCAATCAGGAGGTTGAGGTCATTGTCGTGTATCTTCCGCCATTTGCTAAAACGCTTGTCCATGATCATGGTTTTTCAAAAGGAGAAGTGCATGTTGTTCAGGGAAGCTTGCTTAATCTCATTTATAATAAAGATTTATCGGTTAATAAAATCGAGTCATATCAGGCAGAGGAGTTTTTTCATGTAGAGGGGGACACCATTCATCTCATGTTTAATCCTACGCCATTTGAGGTCATTAGTTTTCATGTTTATTCACCGCCATTAGCGCATAACCAGACTTATCCTGCTGAAGGGAGAGGGTAAGCTTGTTTATTGAAAGTTTGAAGGATGGCAGAAATGTTTGGTTGAATGGTAACAGAATTGATATTACCGAAGATGTAAATTTTAGAGGTACGTTGACGACGATTGAATCATTGTTTTCACAATTAACGAACCCAAAGTTACAGCAATTAATCGGATATTTTGATGATGATTTACAGCAATGGGTGCATAAGGCTTTTTATTTACCGAGAGATGTCACTGAATTACAGCAAAGGCGCACGGCTTTTGAGGCATGGGCGAAAGATACGAACGGCATGATGAGTCGACTTTCCGATTATGCCCGTTCGCGAGTGACCGGCTGGTATGCAAATAGAGGAGTATATCGTGAATTAGATCCGCATTTCCCAGGAAAAATAGAGGCTTATTATCATACTGCCAAAAGAGAAAATCGTTTCATTGCCATTGTTCAAAGAGATCCTCAAATCAACCGAAGTGCTAATGAGCATTTAAATACGGATAAGTTAGGTTTATTGAGAATTACAAAGAAGACAAAAGAAGGCGTATATATTAGTGGGGCTAAGATGATTGGCACTTCCGCACCTTATGCCCATGATATTATTGTTTATCC
Organism: Cytobacillus sp. FSL K6-0265; assembly: GCF_038003465.1. Lineage (NCBI taxonomy): Bacteria > Bacillati > Bacillota > Bacilli > Caryophanales > Bacillaceae > Cytobacillus > Cytobacillus sp. FSL K6-0265. The sequence continues at coordinate 1,487,963 of NZ_JBBOPE010000001.1, forward strand.
CTTAGCACCTTTAGATGAAGCGAAGAAAGATTTAGCCCATATGCTGATTGTGCCCGCAAATGCTAAGGGTTTGCATATGGTTTGTCGTGAGTCTTTTGCAGAAGCGTCGCAAGTTGAACATTTCCTTAGTGCACAATACGATGAAATGGATGCTGTACTGATTTTTGATGATGTCTTTGTGCCGTGGGAGAGAGTTTTACTGCATGATAACCCTAGTGCTTTAGCACAAATAAAAGTTGATTCTATTTCTAATAGCTTAGCGTATCATCAAGCCATTGTTCGCCTGCAAACGAAGTTATCTTTTATGGCAGCAGTGGCAAATGCCATGGCCCATGTGATCGGAGCAGATGGCTATTTACATGTACAAGAAAAGCTAGGGGAACTTATTATCCAAATGCGCACAATTGAAGGGTTAATCATTGCTGCTGAACAAAATGGAAAGTTAGAGAAAGACATTTATATTCCTGATTTTAATTATATTCAAACAGCGAGAGTACTTGGTACAAAATACTATCCAAATGCAGTTGAAATCATACAATTAATAGGTGCTGGCGGATTGATACAATTACCTTCGTCCATGGCGGATTTATCGGGTGAAATCAGTCAGTTGACACAAAAATATTATAAAGGGAAGAATGCTACTGCAGAAGAACGGACGAAGCTATTTAAATTAGCTTGGGATTTAATAGGCTCACCTTTTGGTTCTCGTCATGAATTATACGAGCGCTTTTATTCTGGGGATCCGATGCTGCAAACAGCAGATATGTGGCGGAAATATGATAAGAGGGAGTGGGCGAGACAGCTAGCCCCATTTTGGAAAAACAGTTGATAGAAGAAGAGTAAACGATAAAAATAGCCACCTGATTAAAGGTGACTATGGCAAATCATCTCACAACCTAATTCTTTAACAATAATTTCATGAATTTTCTTTTACCTACTGAAACAATCATATTATGCTTAATCGCAATTGTTTCCATATCAGCGGTAATTTTTTCACCTTCTATTCTAATTGCGCCACCAACAATCATTCTTTTAGCCTCGGATTTTGAAGAAAGTAAGCCTGTATCCACTAACAATTGCACAAGAGTGATAGAAGTTGGGCCAGACCATGTCATTGTCGGCAGATCTTCTGGTAATGCTCCTTTTTGAAAAATCGTAATAAATTGTTGTTCTGCTTTTTCAGCTGCCTCTTCATCATGGTACATTTGGACAATTCGCTTTGCCAATTGCATTTTTACATCTCGCGGATGAAGGGTTTTCTTATCTAGCCCTTCTTCTATCTCAATTATTTCTTCCGGTGTGAGAGTGGTAATAAGTGTAAAGTACTTCTTCATGAGTTCATCCGGAATAGACATCGCTTTCCCGTACATTTCGTTTGCTGGTTCATTAATGCCGATATAATTATTCTTGGACTTTGACATTTTCTCCACACCATCTAAACCTTCAAGTAGCGGCATCAGTAGCGCAATTTGCTTCGGTTTCCCAAATTTCTCTTGAAAATGTCTACCCATTAGGACATTAAAGTGTTGATCAGTACCTCCTAATTCAATATCGCATTCAAGCACAACAGAATCGTAGCCTTGCATGACTGGGTAGAAGAATTCATGTAAGGAAATCGGTTTCCCGTAAGCGATTCTTTCTTCAAAATCATCACGTTCCATTAAACGGGCAATGGTAATTTTCCCTGCTAATTGAATGACATCATCAAACTTGAGCTGAGAGAGCCATGTTGAATTATAATGTAATTCGACTTTTTCCATATCGAGTACTTTACCGAATTGCTCAAAGTAAGTTTGGGCGTTATGCTTCACTTCTTCATCGGTTAACGGTTTTCTGGCGATGGACTTACCTGTCGGATCACCAATCTTACCAGTAAAATCCCCAATTAATAATTGAATCGTATGACCATTGTCTTGAAATTGCTTTAACTTTTTTAATACAACCGTATGACCTAAATGAACGTCAGGAGCTGAAGGGTCTAAGCCAAGTTTAATCTTTAACGGTTTATTTAATAAAATCGACTTTGCTAACTTCTCTTCTAATTCTTCGGTAGGTATAATTTCTTGTACACCTTGTTTGTATAACTTTAATTGTCTTTGTACTTCGTTTAATTGCTTGCTTGATAATTTTTCTTTCACGATTATTCACATCCTTAAAAAATAATAAAAAAACCACATCCCTCATAAAAAGGGACGTGGATTACACGCGTTACCACCCTAATTGAGAAGTAAAATACTTCTCCACCTCAACAGTTAACGAACGTAGCCGTCCATTGCAAGCAGCAATGAAAGTTCAAGAAGTTGTACTTCGCTTCATCCTATATACCGACTCTCAGCTATTCGTCAGCTCTCTGTGATAGGGAGGAGGTTGCTACTAAGACTTCTATCATCACATTTTCTTTATTAAAATTTATTGTCTTTAATAAGCTTGTAAAGAGTTGCTGCTAATTGCTTTTGATCGTCCGTTTTTAAACCTTTAACAATGGCGATTTCTCCCTCATGAAATTCGGGGTATAACTCTTCAATGACCTCTTTACCCTTAGGTGTAATCACAACAAAGGTGTTTCTTCGGTCTCTTGGGTCGGTTTCCCTTCTGCATAATGACTTATTTTCTAATGTGCGCATAATATTACTGATTGTTGCTTTTGATACACCTGCAGAAAGGGCAAGCTCTTTTGTTTCCATTTTTCCATATATCCATAAATCATATAGAATCGAAAAGGATGTCCAAGAAATTTTATGCTTGGCTAACACTTCTTGCTCTAGCTTATTTTTAATGCCTTGGCCAATGCGATAGAGGCTAGTGACTACGGCGATTGCATTCGGCTCTATCGTTGTTTTTTTACTTATCTTTTGAATGATTGTTGACTCTTCAGTGTGCAAATAGCCATCTTCGTCTAATTGATGAATAGGATCAACCCCTTTATTTTCAGAATCATTAGCTATGAAACGATTCTACAAAAAAAGAAACAGGATTGCAACCCTAAAAATTAAGGGTAATACAAAACTGTTTGATAAATAATCATATCTTCGCCAATATTGCGATATGTATGAGCCTTGTTGGCGGAGAAGCGGATGGAATTACCAGGTTGAATGGTGTATTGTTGGTCATTAATTTCAAGTTGCAGTGTACCAGTAATCACCGTTACATACTCTTCCACCCCTTCATTATGTTTTTCTGATAGATGTTCATAACCTGTCTCGATCTCGACAGTGAAAATTTCAAACTTTTTTCGTGGGTCAAATGGGAAGACCGGGTATACGCGATATTTCCCACTATACTCCATAATGGGACTGATATCATGGCGATTGACCACATGAATAGGAGACTGCTGTTCCTGAATTAAAGATGAGAAGGAAACTTGTAATCCTGTGGCAATTTTCCATAGTGTTGTGACTGTCGGGTTGGATTCTCCTCGTTCTATTTGCCCGAGCATGGCTTTACTTACATGAGTTAAGTTTGCAGTAGTATCTAGACTTAAACCTCTTGCTTTACGTAGATTTTTTAAGTTAACGCCGATATTTTTTTGAATATTATCCATAATTCCTCCAAAAACAATTGTTTAATATAACGTACGAATGTATAATATATTGTACAACTAACTAATCAGATTATTTATTCAATATTATACTATTTTTTGGGATGAAGGGTAGGGAGAAATATTGGCGGAGCTATTGTTACAATCAAGAGAAGTACCATTTCGAAAAGGGCTGCAGGCTGGTGTAAGTATTGCGATTGGTTATGCACCCGTTGCACTTACTTTTGGCTTATTAGCAAAGACGACAGGGTTAACTTTTATAGAGACTGTCCTTATGAGTATGGTGGTTTTTGCAGGTGCATCACAATATATGGCACTTAGCTTAATTAGTTTAGGAACGAGTATTTTCGAAATTATTTTTACAACTTTTATTGTTAATATTCGCCATTTTCTGATGAGTACAGCGCTTAATGAAAAAGCAGAAGATGACAGCTTAATAAAAAAGGCACTTTATTCATTCGGCATTACAGATGAATCTTTTTCGGTTATCGCCACAAAAGACGGCGTTCAAAAAACTGGCTTTATCTTAGGTGTGAATATCATTGGTTATATGAGCTGGGTTACCTTTACCGCTCTTGGCTTCGTCGTTGGTGCAAGCTTGCCACACGTGTTACAAGAAAGTATGGCAGTTGCGCTTTATGCGATGTTTATTGGTCTACTTGTTCCTTCGATGAAAGGGAGTCTTAAAGTTGTTTATCTTGCTGCTGTTGCTGCCGCTTTAAACACTATCTTTACCTTTACAGGTGCACTCTCAACAGGCTGGTCAATTGTTATAGCAACTTTAATGTCTTCCGTTCTTATTGAGGTTATAGAAGGAATAAAGAGGGGGAATAGACAAAATGAGCAATGAAGTACTTTGGTTAATTATTGGCATGGGTCTAGTTACATATCTTCCAAGGGTTGCGCCATTTTTACTTTTTAAAGGAAAAGAGCTGCCTGTCTTTGTGCAATCAGTTTTAAAAAATGTTCCTTATGCGACACTTGGTGCCCTTATTTTCCCTGGGATTTTGCTTATTGGAGAAAGCATCTGGTACGGCTTACTTGGTGCGGCAATTGCGTTTATCGTTGCTTATATTGGCGCGAATGTAGTCTTTGTTGTCCTTAGTGCGATTATTGTTTTGTCAGGTTATTCCTTATTCATCAGTTAGTTCTTTCTTTCCTCCTTTTTGCAGTTCTAAATATGGAAAAGTATACTAAACTAAGTATGAAGGGTTGTACTTTTTCCATTGAGATTAAAGGAGGGAACAAATTGACAAGAAAAATTGGTCTTTATGGCATTCTTGGCTACTTTTTATATGGTTTATTCTTTTATTGGTATTTATTCCATTTTGCAAATACAGATTTACCGTTCGAATATCAAGGGACAGTTGCTGATCCTGCCACTTTTTTAAATGGTAGAGAACTTGTATTAACTGAGGAATATTCAAAAATACGTAATCTTTTATTTTTCTTGTCTACACCATTTGAATGGATATTTTATTTATCAATTCTTTTATTGGGGTTATCTGGAGCCTTTAAAAAATGGGCCGAGCAATCTTCTAAATACAAATTTGTGCAAACGTCGATTTATGTTGCTTGGTTATCACTATTCGCTTTTATCGCTACGACACCACTCAGCTATATTAGTTATCATTTTTCGAAGCAGTACAATATTTCTACGCAAAGCTTTGCTAGCTGGATGAAAGATGAACTTATTGATTTTTGGGTGAACTTTGGCATGATGGTGCTAATCGTTTATGTATTATATCTGCTTATTAATAAAAGCAGGAAGCGGTGGTGGCTATATGCTTGGATGTTAACCGTTCCCTTTTCTTTGTTTTTAATGTTCCTTCAACCAGTGGTCATTGATCCGTTATATAATGATTTTTATCCTTTAAAAAATAAGGAATTAGAGAGTAAAATATTGACGCTTGCTCATGAAGCAAACATCCCGGCTGACCATGTGTTTGAAGTCGATATGGCGGAGAAAACTAATGCTTTGAACGCTTATGTGACTGGTATTGGATCAAATTCCCGGATTGTTCTCTGGGACACAACTTTAAATAGATTAGATGATGACGGTATTTTATTTATTATGGCACATGAAATGGCGCACTATGTTGAGAAGCATATTTATATTGGCATAGGTGGATATTTATTATTATCCTTAGTTGGATTGTATTTAACTTATCGCATAATGGAGTGGGCGGTAACGAAGTATGGAGATGCTTTGAAGATTCCAGCAGTAAATGATATCCGTTCCTTACCATTATTTCTGATGATTATTTCCATGCTTCTGTTCATTTCAAGTCCATTGTCCAATTTGGTTTCACGTTATCAAGAAACAAGAGCGGACCATTATGCGGTTGAATTAACAAAAGATCCAGAAGCGGGGATTGAAACTTTTCAAGAGCTTACCCGAGCTGGCCTTAGTCAAGTGAATCCACCATTGCTTGTGAAGGTATTTCGCTATGGGCATCCGACAATGCTGGATCGAATCATTGACTTAGAAGAATATCAAATAAAACATCGCGATGATGAATAGATAAAAATGGGGTACCCTATGCACACAACTTGTTGCAATTTGCGACGCGTTGTGTGCATATTTATTTGCTTTTAATCGCTTACCTTGACTCTTAGTATAATTTTTTTTAATAAAAAAATCCTCCATTGGTCGTGGAGGATGATAAGTTATGAGCCATATTCTTTTTGCAGTTGAATATATTCATTTGATAGTGTAATGAACATTTTTTTATTTTTGCAGTCTAATGCTTCATCTAATTTTGCTTTTATGGTTTGCAATTTCCTGGTTAGGATAGCGTCGCTAATGACCATGTCGACATATAAGTCTAAAACAAATGCTTCTTTCATTCTTTTGCGTTTCATGGCGCTTGCTTTCATTAATTCGGCGTATGATTTTTCTTTCATAAAAATCACCCCAATGGCTTTTTATTAGTATATGTAAAGAATTGTATTTATTCAACTTATTTTTTGAATTTTTAAAATATATGTAAACGTCATTTGTTTTATTTTCAAATAAATTGTCATTTTAATAGGAAAAAAGACTGGTTATCATCATCTCTTTCTGGTAAAATAGAGCTAATTTTATAAATATTTAGTTTATTTTCCGAAAAAAGAAGGGGTGTACTGTTTATGGCCGACAAGGAAACAATGATTGAAGAGTATGAAATTAATACAGAAACAATGATGATTATGCCAATTGAATATGGTAGTAAGATTTATTCGTATATTTATGAAATCGAAGGTGAAGCGGTTTCGCCTTTTAAACCGCTTGAAATTATTAAGAAAAGTTGTCGTTTCTTTGGTGCTAGCTACGAAGGGAGAAAAGAGGGGACAAGACAACTGACGGGTATTACACATAAAGCACCTATTACGATTGATCCCACTAACCTGATTTATTTTTTCCCCACAGCTTCTGCAACAAACCCCAATTGTATTTGGATATCTAATGAGCATGTACTCCATTATGGTCCGCATGAGGGAGGACAAACAGAAGTGATTTTTAGAAATAGGCAAACGCATATTATCCCTGTTTCACATAACATATTTCAAAATCAGATTTTAAGAACCATTCTGTTAAAAGATACGTTATCGAGCAGAATTGAAGAAACGGAACGGAAATCGCTTTATTTTCTAAAAAGGAAAAAAGCAGAGAAGGTTTCAGAAAATATTCACTTCCTTCGCAGATTATGAATGGATATTATTTGCTAATTTGCGATGAAGTATAACGTTTGAATAAATAAAACTCCAGTAATTCATGGACTTTATTTCGTATACGAGGGTTAAAATAATTATGCTGCTCTTCATATCCTTTATAAAGAAACATGAACATTGTAAATGCTTCATCGCGCTTAATTTCTTGCACACTCAATTTTTCTTTATTCATATAGTGCTTCACGCTTTTTAATTCCTTCTGGATTACCCTCATAGTTTCATCAACTAAATTCACATAAGGTTGCTTTAACTTAAACGGACTGGCATCAATCACTTTTAAATCCCTATTAAGTATCGTAAGCACCATTGGCAAATAAATTGCTTGTTCCATAATATTCCGGTCTCGCTCAGGAATTCTTGTCATCGTAAACCTTCTCCTTTTTTAAATATAGAACGTTTGTTCTTATTATATTCTACTCTCATTAAAATATTCATGCAACAGTATCCATTAATTGTTATTTCGTTTTTAACTTGAAAGAGAGGTGCCAATTGCGCACAATAGAAGTGGATAAATAAAGGGGAATATGACTTACGTCACGAATAAAAGTGAGAAGAACCTATAGAGGAGTGAAGAGGATGAATGCAAAGAAACGAATCAAGCCGGAGGATCAATATCAACTAAAGTCGGTAACTGATCCACAATTAAGTAAGAATGGCTATGATTGTGTTTATATAGAAACGACCATGTGTGAAGAAGAAAATACATATCGCTCTCATTTGTTTTACATTAATACAAATCAACTTGAAGAACCGCAACAGTTAACATACGGAAAAGGGAGAAATTTGACACCAAGATGGTCACCAGATGGGTCACAAATCGCATTTGTTTCTAATCGTAATAATGAGGTAAATCAAATATTTATATTATCAATGTACGGAGGCGAAGCAAAACAACTAACAAATGAACCGAATGGGGCGACCAATCCTATATGGTCACCGGATGGTAAAAAAATTGCCTTTCAATCAACTGTCAAGCAAGCGAACCTTACAGAAAAAGACACGGATAAACCACAGCCGGTTGAAGTAGAAAGGATGAAATATAAGTCAGACAGCAAAGGGTTATGGTCTTTTGATTATCAACATATTGGAGTGATTGATATTGCTTCAGGAGAGCGTGAATGGCTTACAACAGGGGAGCAGGATTATTATCTTCAATGCTGGTCTCCAGACAATCGATCAATTGCATTATTAGCCGATTTGGCAACAGATAAAGATCATTCATTCAAAAATGATGTATACATATTAGATGTTGAAAGTAAGCAGATGGAGAATATGACAAAAGGTGTGGCTAGCTTCTCTCATGTTTCATGGTCACCTGATGGCAAATGGTTAGGGTTAATCGGGTCGAAGTTGACCTATAAGAATGCTTCTTTGTCCAGGATATGGACATTAGATGTATCCACGCGGGAATTGACTTGTTTAACAGAAGAATGGGATGTTCAAGTCGGTGATTATGTTGTTGCTGATTTCCATCAGTCGGCAAATACTTCACAGATTTTATGGGCTGAGGATAGCTTGAGCTTTTATTTTCTAGCATCTGACCATGGCAATACAGTACTGTATTTTGGCACAGTTGAGGGAGCGATGTATCCGGCATTATTAGAAGAAAGGCATCATATCTATGGTGTTTCTACAGGGGGAACGATAGATAAGGCGGTAGTAGCGATTAGTACACCTACTAATCCGGGAGATTTATATTTGTTGAGCGTGACTAGTGGAGAAAAAACAAGGCTGACAAATATTAATCAAGCTTTCTTTGAGGAGACGGCTGTTGCTGATGCAGAGGTCCTTCAATATCATTCTATAGATGGATGGGAATTACAAGGTTGGTTAATAAAGCCGATCAATCATGAGACAAGCGAGAAATATCCTCTCATTGTAGAGATTCATGGGGGCCCACATGCGATGTATGCCAATACATATGTCCATGAGTTTCAAGTGTTGGCCGCAGAGGGATATGCGGTGTTATATACAAATCCACGAGGCAGTCATGGCTATGGACAAGCTTTTGTAGATGCTGTAAGAGGAGATTATGGCGGTAAAGATTATGAAGATATCATGACTGCTGTCGATTACGTTCTCGAATATGATGAGAAAATTGACCATGAGAGGTTAGGGGTAACAGGCGGTAGCTACGGTGGCTTTATGACAAATTGGATTGTCGGCCATACAAACCGTTTTAAGGCAGCTGTTACTCAGCGCTCCATATCTAACTGGATTAGCTTTTATGGTGTAAGTGATATCGGTTATTATTTCACTGACTGGCAAATAAAGGGGCAGTTAAATGATATCAACAAATTATGGAAGCATTCACCATTAGCATTTGTAGAACAAGTAGAAACCCCACTATTAATTTTACATAGTGAAAATGATTTAAGATGTCCGATTGAACAGGCAGAGCAATTTTACATTGCATTAAAGCATCATAACAAACAAGCGAAGTTTATTCGTTTTCCACAAGCTAATCATGAACTCTCTAGAAGTGGTCACCCAAATTTAAGAATGAAGAGACTTCATTATATAAAAAATTGGTTTAATCAATATATATAAAGATAATTACCCCGGAAGTGTGATCACTTTCGGGGTATTTGGTAATATTTCATAAGTGAAACTTTTTTCATGCTATATCAGTCATATATAAAGGGACAGAAATATCTTTAAAAAGATGTAAAGATAATAAAGAAATGATTTAGAAAAAAGGCTGCAACGTGTATAATTCTAGTATATCTTTTAAAAGAGTTACTGTTCTGTTTATTCCAAAAGTAACAGTATCGGTATAATCTGATATAATTTACAAATAGAAAGAAAAGATAATAGGATGAAAGGATACATTTAAAATGAGATCTGAAAAACATCAAGGAAAGAAGAAAAGGAAATTTGGCAAAATAATAAGAAATTTATTTATCATATTTTTGCTTGTTGTTGTTGCAGTAGTAGGATATTCTTACTACCAATTTAAACAAGGTCTACAAACTTCTAAAGCAGATAATGATTCAAGTGTACCGGAGCAAGTGTACGAATTTAATGGCGAAAAAGATCAATACGGTGGAACGAATATATTACTCTTAGGTAGTGACTCAAGAGGAGAAGAAAATGCACGTGCAGATACAATTATGGTTGCACATTATCAACCGGATTCAGGCACTTATAAAATGATCTCTTTTATGCGCGATATGTATGTCGATATTCCAGGACATGGTCAAAATCGTATTAATGCTGCACTTGCTTATGGCGGACCAGAATTATTAAGGCAAACGATTAAAGAGAACTTTAATATCGACTCACAATATTATGCGATTCTGGATTTTGAGGGGTTTGAAAAGGTGATTGATGTGGCTTTTCCAAACGGTGTTGAAATCAATGTAGAGAAAGAGATGTCTCAAAAAATCGGGGTAACATTAAAGCCGGGGTTACAGAAATTGGATGGCGAGCATCTTTTAGGATATGTTAGATTCAGAAATGATGCAGTTGGTGATTTCGGACGTGTTGAAAGACAACAAAACGCGATTAAAGCAGTAGTGAATCAATTTACCAGTTTAAATACGATAGCTAAACTACCTAAACTAGTAGGAGTTGTTACACCTTACGTCAACACAAATATGAAAACAAGTGACATCTTATATATGGGTAAAGATGTATTAATGAATGGTAGTCCACAAGTAGAATCATTAAGAATTCCAGCAGACGGCACTTACCAAAATGTTAGAATTAGCGGAATGGCTGTTTTACAAGTTGATCTAGAAGCAAACAAACAAGAGTTACAGCAATTTTTAACTAACTAAAAAAGAAATATCTATGTTTTTTCGAGCGAGAGAAGGAGAGTATGGATGGATTTAGAGAGTATCAGACAGTGGCTTACACTAGAAAATATATTAGCTCTAATTGAAGAATATCGTTCATTTGGTCCTCTTCCAGGGATTTTACTACCTTTAATAGAGGCATTTTTACCTTTTCTCCCGCTTTTTTTATTCGTGATGGCTAATGCGAATGCGTTCGGATTATGGGGCGGATTTTTATATTCTTGGATTGGCTCAGTTGCAGGTGCTTTACTCGTTTTTTTCATCATTAGAAAATATGGTCAAGCGCGATTCTTAAGTGTAATTAAAAACCATGATAAAGTAAAAAAATTAATGGCATGGGTAGAAAAGCATGGTTTTGCCCCTTTATTCTTATTACTATGCTTCCCGTTTACACCATCGGCGATTGTAAACATTGTGGCTGGTTTATCGAGAATAAGTATTGCGCAATATGCATTGGCAGTCATAGCAGGAAAAATGGTGATGATTTTTACAGTGAGTTTTGTTGGGCATGATATTGCATCACTGATTACAAAGCCGACGAGAACGGCCATTGTTATCCTCATCATTTCTATTCTTTGGTATGTAGGCAAAAGAATAGAAATCAAACTAAATACAAGTGTAGAAAAAACGAAAAAATAGATAGGTTAGGAAGACCCAGCATATTTGCTGGGCTTTTTTTTTTGAATGAGAACAGAAAAATATTATAGCGCTAAAATGGATTTACGAGACAGCATCTATTAAGCATTAAGTAGAATTCCCTGTATTTACTTTAAACACAAAAAGAAGAAAAATGTGAGAGATGTGCTAAAATAGGAACAAAGATTCTATAGGTCGATTCACATTGAAAGTGAAGGTGAAAATACATGACAGTAAAGATGTTAATTGGTCGGTCTCAGACGGGAAAAACCGAGAAGATGATCGGTGAGATTAAGCAACTTATGCAAGACAATCCTGAAGGCTCACCAATTATTTATATTGTTCCAGAACAGATGACGTTTCAATCTGAATATAAATTAGCTAGTTCTAAAGGTTTGGGAGGAATGATTAGAACACAAGTTTTTTCTATCACGAGATTGGCATGGCGAGTACTGCAAGAGACCGGTGGAATTAGCCGTTATCATTTAAGCAGTATTGGTACAAACATGCTCATCCGCAAGATTATTGAGGAACAAAAGGATGAGCTGAAAATTTTTCAAAATGCAGCTGATAAAAATGGGTTTATACAACAGATGGAAAGAATGTTAACTGAGTTTAAACGCTATTGCGTGAACCCTACTGAAATAGAAATGCGAATAACGCAATTACAACACGATGACAATGAGAAGAAAGTGTTAGCAGAGAAACTGCATGATTTAGAATTGATTTATTCGAAGTTTGAAGCAGGTATAGTTGATAAATATCTAGATTCGGAAGACTATTTACAATTACTTGCTGAAAAAGCAAATGAATCGGCTTATTTGCAAGAGGCAACAGTTTATATTGACGGTTTTCATAGTTTTACACCACAGGAATACCGCGTGATTGAAGCACTTATCCGTCATTGTCCAAATATAACAATTGCCCTCACGCTAGATCAGCCGTTTGATCACGAAACACCAGATGCCCTCCATTTATTTAGGCAAACAGGTGAGACGTATCAAACAATTCGGGAGATAGCTAAGCAACAAAAACATCAAGTCGAATATGAGTTACTTTCTCAAGTTCCGCCAAACAGACATGAATCATTGAGACATTTAGAATTGAATTTTGAAGTGCGTCCAACTGTCCCATTTAGTGGAGAGGCACCGGTTGTGATTGCCCATGCAATGAATCGCAGAGCAGAAATTGAGGGGATTGCTCGGAAGATTCGTACCCTTGTTCGTGATGAAGGCTTAAGGTATAAGGATATAGCCATACTTATGAGAAACGGTCATGAATATCATGATTTAATTACAACCGTGTTTAATGATTATGAGATTCCTTTATTTATTGATAGAAAGAAGTCGATGTTACATCATCCTGTTGTTGAATTTATTCGCTCCAGTTTAGATGTGTTAATGAGTAATTGGCGATATGAACCTGTTTTCCGTACGATAAAAACTGAGATGCTTTTCCCACTTAACTACTCGTCGCCAATATTACGTGAGAAGATGGACCGTTTAGAAAATTACGTTTTATCTTATGGTATACAAGGTAGTAAATGGACAAAGAAAGAGCGTTGGACATATCGGAGAATTCGTGGTCTTGAGATGACAAACACAGGGCAAACAGATGCAGAAAGAGACATAGAAGAAGAAGTCAATCAATTAAGAGATATGGTAGCTGCACCACTATTGAGACTTTCAAGACGAATGAAAAAAGCGGAAACTGGCAGGGAATATGCAGAAGCCCTTTATTTATATTTAGAGGAAACAGATATCCCAGCCAAAATAGAAAAACTCCAAATAGAGACGGAAGAAAGAGGAGAGCTTGTCAGATCTAGAGAACATAACCAAGCATGGAATGCAGTGGTTGAGCTATTGGATGAATATGTAGAAATGCTTGGTAGTGAGCAGATGACGACAGAGCGCTTTGCGACAATCTTGGATGCAGGTATTGAAGCATTACAATTTAGTATTGTCCCACCTGCAATGGATCAAGTGATTGCTGCTGATATGGAAAGATCACGAGTGGCTGATATGAAAGCTGCCTTTATTATTGGGTTAAATGAAGGAGTTCTACCAGCGAAGTTTAAAGAAGAAGGGGTATTAGCAGATGATGATCGCGAGCAGTTATTGTCACTAGGAATGAAAGTAGCCCCTTCAACGAAAACGAGATTGTTAGATGAAGAGTTTTTGGCGTATAAGGCATTTGTTACACCGTCAGATTATTTATTTGTTAGCTATCCAATGGCAAACGAAGAAGGGAAGGCACTCATTCCCTCTCCATTTATAAAAAGAATACAAGATCAATTTGTACAAGTAAAAGAAGAGTATTTGATGTCAGATCCAGCAGAACTAAATGAAGAAGGACAAATAGACTATATTAGTCATATCAATACAGCATTAACGTTTTTAACATCACAATTACAATTACAGAAACGCAATTATGCCATTTATGACATGTGGTGGGATACGTATAATATTTATTTACAAAAACCGGGCTGGCAAGAGGTCACAAATAAGGTTTTAGCAAGTTTATATTATGAAAATAAGACAGAACCACTAGATGAAGAGATTAGTAAAGCATTATATGGTGAAACGATTCGTGCAAGTGTATCAAGAATGGAACTCTTTCATAGTTGTCCGTTCTCACATTATGCCCAATATGGTTTGCGTTTGAGAGAACGGCAAGTCTTTCGATTAGAGGCACCTGATATTGGTGAATTATTTCATGCCGCTCTGAAATATATAACCGAAACGGTTATGCATAAGAACTTGCAATGGTCAGATATGACAAGGGAACAATGCGAAATACTTGCAAAAGAAGCAGTTGAACTACTTGCACCTAAATTACAGCATGAAATCCTCCTTAGCTCGAATCGATACTTCTATATTAAGCGAAAACTGGAGCAAATCATTAGCCGTGCTTCCTTTATTATGGGAGAACACGCAAAAGCAAGTGGATTCACACCTGTCGGTTTAGAGATGAGCTTTGGACCTTCTGGCGATTGGCCTTCTTTATCTTTCCCATTGAAAAATGGAAGTCAGATGGAACTGGTTGGGCGCATTGACCGTGTTGATCAAGCGAAAGATGAAAAGGCAGGATCTTATTTACGCATTATTGATTATAAGTCAAGTGAGAAAGATGTGAATATTAACGAGGTATATTACGGATTATCGTTACAAATGTTAACCTATTTGGATATTGTCATTGCCCATTCAGAGGAACTCATCGGTATGAAAGCTGATCCAGCGGGTGTACTGTATTTTCATGTTCATAATCCAATGATTAACTCAGGTAAAATGCTTGGTCTAGACGAGATAGAAAAAGAAATCTTGAAAAAGTTCAAGATGAAGGGATTATTATTAGGAGAAGAAAATGTTGTCCGTTTAATGGACAAGTCTTTAACAACAGGCGATTCGCCTATTATTTCTGCTGGCTTTAATAAAGATGGTTCTCTATCAAAGCGATCCAAGGTTGCTGATAAAGCGGAATTTAATTATTTGCGACAATTCGTCAGAAATAAATATATTAAAACTGGTAACCAAATGACGGGTGGTCAAGTGGAGATTGCACCATATAAACTGAAAGAACGGACGCCTTGTACATTTTGTTCTTTTAAATCGATCTGTCAATTCGATGAGTCATTAGAAACGAATACATTTAGATTATTAGATGAAAAACCGAGAGATGAAGTGTTATCACGAATAAGAGAGGAGGCAGAACAGGATGTCTAAATCTATCATTCCAACAAAACCAGAGGGTCTTACTTGGACAGACGATCAATGGAAAGCAATCCATGCGACAAATCAAGATATTCTCGTAGCCGCAGCAGCAGGATCGGGGAAAACCGCTGTACTAGTTGAAAGAATTATTACAAAAATATTAAACACTGACAATCCGATGAATGTCGATGAACTCCTAGTTGTCACATTTACGAATGCTTCAGCAGCGGAAATGCGTCATAGAATTGGAGAAGCGCTAGAGAAGGCCATTCAAGCTGATCCACATTCCTATCATTTACGTAAACAATTAACTTTGCTCAATAAAGCATCCATCTCAACGTTGCATTCTTTCTGTTTAGAGGTAATAAAGAAATATTATTATTTAATCAATATAGACCCAGGATTTAGAATTGCAGATGAGACAGAAGCTCAATTATTAAGAGATGAAGTTTTAGATGATTTATTTGAAGATGCATATGGTAAAGAAGATAACGAAGCATTTTATCACTTAGTGGATACATTCACAAACGATCGCAGTGATGTGGCACTCCAAGATATGATTAGACAAATTTATGATTTTGCTCGAGCAAATCCGTCAATGGATGATTATTTGGACAAGATGATTGAAATGTACAATGTGACTCCTACTGCAAATATGGAAGATATTCCATTTGTCGGTTATCTCCTCTCGGATGTTCGCCTGCAATTACAAGGAGTGAGAAGTCTATTAGCCCACGGACTTGAGTTAACAAAGCAACCTGGGGGACCAGCGCCAAGAGCGGACAACTTTATCGCAGATATCCAACTAGTCGATATCTTAATTCAAGCGGCGGAGCATTCCTGGGAGACATTGTATGAGGCCATGCAGTCTTATAAATTTAAAACTTTAAAGGCTTGTAAAGGGGAAGAGTTTGAGCCAGAACTCATAGAAGAGTCGAAGAAAGTGCGAGATCAAGCGAAAGATGTCTTAAAGAAACTGAAAGAAGAGCTTTTCAGCCGGAAAGCCGAGTCTTTTTTAAGAGATATGTTAGAAATGAAGCCACATATTGCAGGATTAGCACAATTAGTAAGAGCATTTGCAGAGCGGTTTGCAGCAGTTAAAACAGAAAAAGGATTAGTAGACTTCGCTGATTTAGAGCATTATTGTTTGGATATTCTGGGCGTTGTTGATCAATCTGATCAATTCATGCCTACTGATGCTGCCCTTGCTTATAAAAAACAATTTAAAGAAGTGCTAGTCGATGAATACCAAGATACGAATATGGTACAAGAGGCAATTCTTCAACTAGTCACGAATGATAATGAGTTAGACGGAAACCTCTTTATGGTTGGAGATGTAAAACAATCGATTTATCGTTTCCGTTTAGCAGAACCGAACTTATTTTTAAACAAATATAATCGTTTCACGACTGACGGTGAAGCGACAGGCTTACGCATTGATTTGGCGAGAAATTTTCGCAGTAGAAAAGAAGTCCTACACGGAACGAATTTTATCTTTAAACAAATTATGGGAGAGAATGTAGGGGAGATTGTTTATGATGAAGCAGCTGAACTTGTTCCTGGAGCTGCTTATCCTGAAGAAGTGAAGCATCCGATTGAGTTAACGATGATTGATCTTGAAGATGAAGAAAATTCGGACCAACCTGATTCGTTCGAGGAAGAAGAGCTTGCGCAATCACAGTTAGAAGCAAGACTGATTGCGAAGAAAATTAAAGAATTAATGGCTAGCCATAAACAAGTGTACAATGCAAAGCTTAAGCAAGAGCAACCGATGAAGTATCGAGATGTTGTGATTTTATTGCGTTCAATGACATGGGCTCCACAAATGATAGAGGAATTAAAACAGCAAGGGATTCCTGTTTATGCTGATCTTTCACAAGGTTATTTTGATGCTACGGAAGTTTCCATTATGATGTCACTCTTAAAAGTGATAGATAATCCCTATCAAGATATTCCATTAGCCGCTGTATTGCGTTCACCAATTGTTGGTCTAACAGAGAATCAATTAGCGACCATTAGAGTTCCGCATCAAAATGGTGCTTTTTATGAAGCGGTTCAACAATTTTGTTCTGAAGTTCAAACAGGAGATAAAGTTGACATTGCTGACAAGCTAAAGGCGTTTCTATTACAGTTAGAAAATTGGCGGCAAAAAGCCAGACAAGGGGCTTTATCTGATTTGATTTGGCAATTATATCGAGAAACTCGATTTTACGATTTTGCAGGAGGCATGCCTGGTGGAAAGCAACGCCAAGCTAATTTGCGCGCCTTATATGATCGGGCAAAACAATATGAAGCTACATCATTTAGAGGATTGTTTAGATTTTTGCGCTTTATTGAAAGAATGAGAGAAAGAGGAGACGATTTAGGGGCTGCTCGTGCCTTAGGGGAACAGGAAGACGTCGTACGTATCATGACCATTCATAAAAGTAAAGGTTTAGAGTTTCCATTTGTCTTTATGCCAGGGCTAGCGCGTAATTTTAATACGATGGATTTGAAGAAGTCTTTCTTGCTAGATAAGGATTTGGGTTTAGCGTATAAATATGTGAATGCAACGAAGCGGATTTCTCTAACTTCATTACCACAGCTTGCCTTCAAACGTAAGAAAAAAATGGAGATGCTTGCTGAGGAAATGCGCGTGCTATATGTTGCTTTAACAAGAGCGAAGGAAAAGCTTTTCTTGATTGCTTCGCCGAAAAATATGGCTAAGAAGATGAAGGATTGGCAAAGGGTTTCTAGGAAGTCAGACTGGCTACTTGATGATTTTACACGTGCTCAAAGTACAAGCTATCTAGATTGGATTGCACCTGCTATTATCCGACATCAAGATAGCGCTACTTTAGATACTAGTTTGAACCCGGTAGTAGCAGAAATTCATAAGCATCCATCTAGTTGGGAAGTTCAAATTGTCGCAAAAGAAGAAGCAAAGACGAATATTGATGAAAATCAAATGGAATCCGACCATCTTTTAGAAAAAGTACAACAGGGAGAAAGGGTCGATAAAAAATCTCGTTATTATGAAACGATTAAGCATCGTCTAGAATGGTCATATGCTTATCAATCAGCAATGAAATCAAGATCGAAACAGTCAGTCTCTGAAATAAAAAGGCAAAAAGAAATCTTTTCTCAAGAGGAAAGTGGACAAGAATTAGTTAAAGGTTTTCAGAAGCCCATTTTAAATCGACCGTTATTCATGCAAGAAAAGTCCATCACACCTGCTGAAAGAGGAACGGCCTTGCATACAGTGATGCAACACTTAGATTTACATGATACAGCAAATGAACAGCATATAATGGAAAAAGTAGAACATTTAGTGAAAAAAGAGCTGTTAACAGCTGAACAAGCTACGGTTATTGACCCAGCTTTGATTGTTGCCTTCCTTGAAAGTGACCTAGCTGAACGTATGAGAAAAGCAACGACTTTGCAAAGAGAAGTGCCGTTTAACCTTGCTTTGCCAGCTAGTGAAGTTTACTCCCATTGGGACCAGGAAGAAGATACGGTATTAGTACAAGGGATTATTGACTGTTTGTTTGAGGATCATAAGGGCCTTGTGATTGTGGATTACAAATCAGATCGGATTACTGATCGTTATAGAGGCGGAATAGATGAAGCAGCGCCGATTTTAATTGACAGATACCGAGTTCAAATTGATCTATATACGAAAGCGGTCGAACAGATTACAAAAAGGAAAGTCGCAGAAAAGTACCTTTATTTCTTTGATGGCGGTTATTTCGTGCAAATATAAAAAGAGGGCTGATGCCCTCTTTTTATCATATTCTTATAAGTTGCCTACAGTTGGCTGATCCAATAAGTTTGCATCTAATACATTACTTGCGCTGAGCCCATTGTTTGTCATAATAAACCCACCAGTGTTCAATGTTCCAGAACCAGTAGTAGATTTAGAGTTACTTTTTGGTGAGATATAAAGTGAATCGCCGAATTGAACAATTCCACCTGAAACATTGATTATCTGGACAGGGCCAATAATTGCCGGCATAATAAACACCCTTTATTCTTCGTTTTTCACAAATTGCCTAAAATGTTTCACACGAGATTCCATACTAATATCTTTCGTATTACCAATATGAAGGACTGAGCTTGATGACACGCCTAAAATATCTATATTCTTCACTTTAATAATTGGTTTATGTTGAATATAGCAAGTTTGGATATTTTCTGTTATTTTCGGAATAAGAAGTTCCTCGCTATAGAGAGGATAAGCGCTGTAACTACCTTCACTATCATAAAAGATTTCAGCGTCTCGCTGCAGTGCCAATGCTCTGGAATATCCTTGGATATAAGATGTATCACCGATTTCAAAAATGGAGGAGAAGCCAAATGTGTCCACCTTAATCTGGTCTACAACAGATGTTCTTTTAAACATAGAATTACTCCGGTGTTAGTGGTACAAATGGACCAATAATTAGTGATTCAGGTGGTGTATCAAAGGTGGAGGCAAGCTGGATGGTTTCTGCATCACCGACAATAAAAATGGATGAACTAGACACACCAATAATGCGCACGTCTCCCACACATAATTCGCGGTTATACACTTGGAAATTCATTCTTTTTTCATCTCCTTCATATTCTCCGGTAAATGACTAAGAAAGGCATAGACACCATTTCGTATTTCCATTTTTAATGCTTCAATCACTTTTGCTTTCTCTTCTTCTTTGTCTAGATTGCGATTAGACTGCTGTTTCAAATAGTATTCTACACGACTAGAAAGCTGTTTTTTAATATCCTCTTTAATAAATTCTACATAGGAGCTATCATTTGGCATTGCTAATTTTGCTTCTGCTTCTTCAACAATTTGTGGGAGCTCCCCTTCTATAAATGTTAATAATGCTGTTTCTATTTCCATATTTCTTTTAAACAAATTTTTTGGAGAATAAGGTGTTTGTAATTCTTTTTGATCGACAGAGAAATCATCGATATCCTGCAAATCTGATGGATTTAAGCCGATGTTTAATGTCCCTTCCAATGTCTCCACTTTTAATTGGTCAAACTTGTATTCAATCCTGTCGATATGAATAGGCTGGCGATCATTTTGTGCCATTTCATCTTTCATTTTTTTCATTGAAGATTCAAGCTTTTGAATCCGTTGTTCTTGCATTTGTACATATGCTTGTAGTTGTTGAAAATACGTGTAAAGATCATGACTCATCATCAATCGCCGCCTTTCCAATCTGTTATGGTTTCGATGGAGCAGTTAAGGGAACGAGAGGTGTCCCTACTGTCGTCCCTTGAGCAATTGGCGTTTCTTCATATTCAGGTGCAGGTTCAGTAAACTCTCCTGTATTATACAAATGGGAGGATGGCTTAATAATACCTGCACTGCCAATTTGAAATACAGAAGAGTTTGAGATGCCGCCGATTTTAATTAACTGAATTGAAATAGATTGTTGAATATAATAGTTATTCATCGCTCATCACCTTAAAGTTATGCATTAAAGTAATTACCTTGGTCGACGCTATCGTTATCATATGTGTTGGTTGTGCTATTGTAGTTTACAACATCCAACCCATCACCCGTATTAAACGAACCTGCGCCAGAAAATGTTTTGGCATTAGATAGAGGCATCACTTTATAAATATCACCAATGTTAAAAACGGAACTACTGCCTATAGAAATCACTTGAACAGCTCCAACAATTGCTGGCATATAAACACCCTTTACTTACACTAAAGTTTTAAAAACGGGCGAATGCCCTAATCATCTATTTATCATTATCCTATGTGCCTAGTGTAATAGTGTGAAGAAACTTTATGATGAGTGGTAAAAAATATAGATGTAAGACTGTTGAAATGCTAAAATAGTTATAATCAGAAAATTTTAATTATTTTTACGAGGAGTGATTTACTATGAAGGTACCATTAATATTAACTGAATTTCTAGATCGTGCAGTAAAGCTATATGGAGATAAAGAGGCCATTTATGGCGATACACTCACACTTACATATAATCAATTAAACAATAGGGTAAATCAATTATCACATGGGCTGAAAAGTATCGGTGTACAAAAGGGAGACCGCGTCGCTTATTTAGCGCCAAATACTGTCGAAATGCTTGAAGGGTTTTATGGGGTATATCAATTAAATGCAATAATGGTTCCTCTTAATATTCGTCTGCAGCCTAATGATTACGTTTTCATTTTAAACCATAGTGAATCAAAAGTACTTTTCGTTGATCAAGAACTGTATAGATTGATACAACCAATAAAGGATCAGTTAGTAACAGTAGAAACCATTATTGTTCATGATAAGAATGATGAAACAAATGAAATTGGTTATGACACTTGGTTAGCATCTTTTCCTGAAGAAAGCTTTCTTAGAGAAGAAATAGACGAAGAGGATGTATGCTCTTTGTTATATACGAGTGGAACAACAGGAGACCCAAAAGGTGTGATGCTTACTCACCGCAATAACTACTTACATGCGTTAAGTACGATGCATCATTTGCGTGTGAGTGATCAAGATACACTTATTCATGTGCTGCCAATGTTTCATGTTAACGGCTGGGGTTCTCCATTTTATTATACAGCGAATGGAGCAAAACAAATATGTTTACGTAAAACGACACCCGAAGTCATCTTTCAAGCAATTGAAAGATATAAAGTATCTATCGTACATATGGCTCCGACCGTATTGAATAGTTTAATGCAATACTATGATCAGCATCAGACAAAGTTCTCGCATGCTATTCGCGTAGTGATCGCAGGTTCTGCCCCACCACCAGCGTTTGTTTCTAAAGTGGAGGCTGAGATGGGCTGGAAGTTTATCCAAGTATATGGGATGACCGAATCTTCACCACTAAGCACGATATCTCAAATCAGATCTCATATCCAAATAAATGAAAAAGAAACGTATCGAATGAAGGCAAAAGCCGGTTATCAAATGATTGGTTCTCAAGTGAAAGTTGTGGATGAATATGGTGCAGCCGTCGCAACTAATGGCAAAGACATTGGTGAAGTGGTTGTGCGTAGTCATGGGGTAATGAAAGGTTACTGGAAAAATGAAAAAGCAACAGCAGAAACGATTCGTGATGGCTGGCTACATACAGGGGATATGGGAACGGTTGATCCATACGGCAACATAGACATTGTTGATCGGAAGAAAGATATTATCATTTCAGGTGGTGAAAATATATCTTCGATTGAAATTGAAGGTGTATTATATGAACATCCTGCAATCCTCGAAGCAGCTGTTATTGCCGTACCACATGAGAAATGGGGAGAAACCCCACATGCCTTTATTGTTTTAAAGGAAGGCATGGAAGCAGTGAACGAAGAAGATATTATTGCTTTTACTCGTGAAAATATGGCACATTTTAAAGCGATTACGAGCGTAACATTTACAAAAGAACTACCAAAAACAGCTTCAGGGAAAATCCAAAAAATTCATTTGCGTAACGATTATTGGGCTACAAGTGGGAAAGATGGTAGATATGTCAATTGAAAATTTGCTTTAAGCGAGCGCGCATGTTTTTTGTTTTATTTCAATAAAGAGAAGTATGAGCATATCTTTTAAGGCAAAGATATGCTTCTTTTCATGTTAGGTAATGTACGTTAAGAAACTCTTTTTCTTTTGGTCTGCAAAAAAGTAGTAAGAGAAAATGATTAAATTCATAGTAGATAATATGCTATATTAAGGTAGTGTGTTGATGAATATTGGTATTAAAGGAAGAAATAGGTTGTGATTAACTCCTTTTTAGGTGGCTATACTTTTATGCTCTAACCAGTTTGTAGTAGAAATAGGTGACCAATTGACAAATACCAGCCCGGCAATTGGAATAGGTTAGGGAGAAGAAGAGGAGGTAATAGGACGACTTAGAAACAGTAAAAACAATTTCTTAGGAGGAATTTATGCAGTCGCTTAATGAAAACAGAAGGATCCATTCCATCGATGCGATGAGGGGATTCGCTTTATTCGGTATTTTAGTAGTCAATTTTTTATCTTTCCATTCACCATATACGCATATAGATCCATTTAGTTATTGGGATACAGCAGGGGATAGTACGGTCTTTCCTATTATTGATGTATTTTTTCAAGCAAGTTTTTATCCGTTATTTTCTTTATTATTTGGCTACGGTGTCATGATTTTAAAAGAAAGGGCAGAATTAAAAGGTGTCCATAGTCCATTATTACTCGCAAGAAGATTTCTATTTTTATTAATCATCGGATTATGTCACGCCTTATTCATTTGGCATGGAGATATTTTAGTTACCTATGCTATCGCAGGGTTTGCTCTTATTTTATTCATAGAACTGTCAGGGAAACTGTTAATCTTACTTGGTTTACTCATTTATATCATTCCTAATCTACTATTAGTTGGGATATTATTTCTTACGTTATTCATAGAACCAGATCTTTCGGCAATGATGACGACATCTGTTGGTGACATTGTTCAGGTATATCAATCAGGTACATGGCTAGAAATCGTGCGCCAGAATATAGATGACTGGTTAATGAATACTAATTTGGCCACATTGCCCATGTTAATGATTAGTATTTTACCATTGTTTTTAATTGGAGCAGGGCTACGAAAGCTTCAAGTTATTGAAAAACTTGAACAAAGACGGATGACAGTGATTGTTCTTATGATTGTATTTCTTATTACTGGGTACCTTATTAAACTATTACCATATTTCATTAGTCCTAATTTAGCATTGCAATATGTACAAGATATCTTTGGTGGCCCACTCGTAGCGATTGGGTATAGCCTACTCATTCTTACGATCGTTAATAGCAAAATAGGTATCATCACAAAACCTTTACAAATAGTCGGGCGCTTGTCTATGACGAATTATTTAATCCAGTCAATTGTGGCTACATTTTTATTTTATAGCTATGGATTTGGACTGTATGACAATGTATCACTCCTGACGGGGACAATGATTGCGATTTTATTATACGTATGTCAAATTGTATTCAGCATGATATGGATGAAATATTTTGTATATGGCCCATTTGAATGGTGTTGGAGATGGTTCACTTATTGGCAAAAGCCGTCTACATTTAAAAGAATCTGAAAGTAAGAGTCATCTATTATTCACAATCATTTGCTAACATTTCAGTTAATTTACGCTATACTTATTTAAAAGGGGTGAAAGAGTGTGAAGTACATTACATATGAATACAATAATAAACAAGCTTACGGCGTACTTGTGAAAGATGAAAAAATGGTTTTACCTTTGCAGGAGGCTGCACAAAACAAAGGGGTATCGTTGCCAGAAGAATTAGTGGATGCCATCGGACATGAAAAATGGAGCGATACATTCATACAGCAATTAATAAGCGATGAAAATGAATCTGCCCAGTTGATTGCCTTAGAAGACGTGCAAATAAAAGCACCAATTCCAAGGCCGAAAAAGAATGTTTTCTGTATAGGAAAAAACTATGCAGAACATGCAATTGAAATGGGAAGTGCAGCAGATATTCCTAAAGAAATGATTGTCTTTACGAAATCACCTACAACAGTAGCTGCTCCAGATGAGGAAATCCCTCATTATCAACAACTAACAGAAATGTTAGATTATGAAGGAGAAGTAGGCGTTATTATCGGCAAAAAAGGCAAAGGGATAGAAGAAGCCGAAGCGTTAGATTATGTGTTTGGTTATACAATTATTAATGATATAACAGCAAGAGATATTCAATCTAAACATAAGCAATACTTTTTAGGGAAAAGCCTAGATCAATCATGTCCGATAGGTCCGTGGATTGTAGGGAAAGAAGAGTTAACAAATCCTAATGATTTGAGTATTACCACTAAAGTCAATGGAGAAGTAAGACAAGATTCTCACACTTCAAAATTTATCTTTCCTATCGAGAAGATTATTCACATCCTTTCAAAAGGGATGACGTTAGAACCAGGAGATATTATTGCCACAGGTACACCTGCTGGCGTTGGTAATGGCTTTAAACCACCACGCTTTTTAAAGCCTGGTGATCATATTGAAATTACGGTTGAAGGTGTAGGGCAGCTATCTAATACAATAATGAGTATTAATTAATCATTATTGTAAAGAATGGTAGTAATCTTTAGGCTTTATCTATTTGATTATGGTATGATGTAAACGAATTATTTCTCTTAGTAAGAGAATAAGAAACTTAAGGGGGTTCTAATGTGACACATGCACATTTAACAACATGGATCGTTGCCTTTATTTTATTCTTTGTTGCCTTATCATTGCAGAAAAATGGCAAAGATAAAGTGGTACATATGATTCTAAGATTATTTTACTTATTAATCATTGCCACAGGCGTAGGCATGCTTTTCTCAATTAATATTGATATTATGTATGTATTAAAAGCACTTGTTGGCTTATGGATCATCGCTATGTGGGAAATGATCTTAATTCGTAGTAAAAAAGGCGAAAAGCCAACCATCTTATGGGTACAATTAATTGTCGCTTTTTTACTTGTTCTATATTTAGGCTTAAGTTTGCCATTAGGATTTACACCTTTTATGTAGGTGAAAAGAATCTGTGAAAGCTGCTGGTTTTAGCAGCTTTCTTTTTTTCGTGTCTTTAACTCGCCTTTTATGGTATTTTTAATCTAATCATACTATATTTGTTTTAATGTTTTAGGTATTTAGCACTTATTTGAGCGAAGGAGCCACTATTGGCACAGGTTCCATTATTTAGGGATTGACTAACGTTGTACAGATAAAAATCTCTACGAAATTGATTATAAAGTAAAAGCGATGGACGGTTATTGAATTAAATGAGAATGAGCCGATAAAAGAATTATAGAGTGTGAGAGGAAAGAGCTTTTCATTATTGTCAAAATAATAAACGTCAGGATCATGAAAAATTGAAATGAAATCTAAAGTATCAAACGTTAACGAATGTAAAAGTGGCTTTACTCTTGCAAAGAGGATACACGAAATGGCAGCTATACTATCAGGAATTGACAAAATGTACATATGTAGCTTGTAAAACCAGGTGCCATCGTTTATTTAAGTAACAAAGGAGGAACCGATGATGGTCGATTCGTTTATTCAACAATTAACTGTCAATGATAGTAATCGAACAAAACAACTAATGATAGAGTGGCAAAACTTAAAACAGTGCTATCATGCTTTGTTCCAAAATAACACAGAATCTATCTTTACTATTGATGTTGAGGGTCGATTTACAAGTGTCAATTCAGCTTTTGAGGAAAATTCAGGCTATCCAGCAAAGGAACTGATTGGTCTGCCATTTACTCGTTTATTTGATCATCGCCAGCTTCCGGTTATCACAGCTTTTTTTGACCGTGCAAAAATGGGGGAAACACAGAAATTACAAGCAGATATCATTGGGAAACTTGGTAAGAAAGACTTTTTTGATATTAAACTCATCCCAGTTATTCGAGATGAAAAGGTAAGTTGTATATATGGGATAGCTAAAAATGTTACAGAACTAAAGAAAATCGAAAATAAATTAACCGAATTATCGTACTATGATCATTTAACGGGACTCCCAAATAAACATAGATTTACTGAACAATTAATCTCGTCAATGAAAAGAGCGAAAAAAAATCAGCAATCGTTTGCTTTACTATCTTTTGATATCGATCGTTTTAAAATAATTAACGAAAGTGTTGGTTATTTAATAGGCGATCAGATCATTAAGCAACTGGCTAATCGGGTCAATCAGGCATTACCAACAGATAGCTTTTTAGGCAGCTTTGGTGGAGACAGCTTTTTATGCTTATTACCTGAGAATATACAGACAGAAGAAATAATAAGACTCACACAGACTTTGCTTGAGGTTATCGATCGTCCCTTTGTTATTCAGCAGCAAGAGATTCATGTTACAGCAAGTTTCGGCATTAGTTTATACCCAAATGATGGGATGGATTCTGAGCAGCTAATGAAAAATGCTGACATCGCCATGCATCTTTCAAAAAAGAAAGGTGGTAATCAATTAACTTTTTTTTCTGAAGAAATGAATGATGAAGTGTTAAAACGATTCGAGATGGAAGGCTATTTAAGAAAAGCGATAAAAAATCAGCAGTTCACACTTCATTACCAGCCCCTCGTTTGCTTAGAAAGTGGGGAGCTTTTTGGTAGTGAAGCATTAATAAGATGGCACCATCCCAATATTGGAAATATCTCTCCGGCACAATTTATCCCTCTAGCAGAGGAAACAGGACTCATTAACGATATTGGCCAATGGGTATTAAATGAAGCATGCAAGCAGAATAAATTATGGCATGATCAAGGTTTTACACATTTACAAATATCGGTTAATGTTGCTGCACGCCAATTTCAACAAAAGCATTTTGTTGAGGTTGTTAAAGATGCCCTGCTACAATCGGGCCTTCCACCAAGGTATTTAATTCTAGAATTAACAGAAAGTACGATGCTAAAAAATAAAAAACATAGTATTGCAGTTATGACAGAGTTGCAAAGAATGGGCATTCAAGTATCAATTGATGATTTCGGTACAGGCTATTCCTCATTAAGTTATTTGAGGGATTTTCCAATTGATACATTAAAGATTGATCGTTCTTTTATACATAATTTACGTATGAATACATCTGACGCTGCGATTGTGAAGGCAATCATTACCATGGGGAAGGGTTTGCAGATAAAAGTGCTAGCAGAGGGTGTAGAAACTGAAGAGCAAATGAAAGTGTTAAAAAAACTGGATTGCCACTTTGCTCAAGGATATTTTTTTCAAAAGCCATTAGGTAATCAAGAATTTGAAAAAGGGTTGCAGCAACACTTATCATAACAATGGAAAAAAGACTGTAGACGAGTTTGTAGAAAAGAGTGTCTACAGTCTTTTTGGATGCCTATATTTATCCAGAAGAGGATATTTTTTCAATGACCATTCTTTTTCCGCTATTTAAAGTAAATTCGAAACGATCCGTCTCTTTTTCATAATAAAAGAAATGATGCTGTACGCTACAAATATGCTCTTGATTATCAAAGATCATAAAATTAACACCGCTTTTTCTTGTTTCATCACCGAAAAATGTCAACTGATTATAGCAGTATATACAATCAAAAATGGAGAAATCAATACTGTTTAAACTAGTGATGAATTGTACAAAGGCATCGTCATTTACTTCTTCTAATAATGATTCTAATGAGAAAACGAGATGTTTTTTAATTCTTATCTGATCTTGATCCTTTAAATGAAGCAGATCACTACCGCAATGGATTTGACCATTGAGTGATAATACGCCTTTTCGCCACCTTTTCAGTCTAAATACCTCAATTTCTTGTTGCCGGTATTCTTCTAATGAAGATGCATCATCTGTTTCTTTATCAAAAAATACCCACTGATTATTAATAAATTCAACATTCCCCTCCATATAGGCTCTTGATTGTTGATCTATTAAATTGAGTCGTTGTTGTCTTTTCATCATAAACCTCCAGTAAAAGTCTTTCACTCTATTTTTTGGCAATCTCCTGTTGTTTTATAACCTTTATCTAGGACAATTAACCATTTATTTTAGTTCGCATAGAATAAATCCATGCATGATGTTCCGGGCAATTCCATTCGTTGACATCATTACTTATCCGCTTAAATATTGCTGCATCTATGATGCTCGTAGAAAGGGTGAAGAAGCCATGTGTGGAATCACGGGCTGGGTTGACTTCAATACAAATATGCAAAATGAACGTCCGACACTAGAAAAAATGACGAATACTTTATCTAAAAGGGGTCCTGATGATACGAATATATTTACTTCTGGGCCAGCCGGATTTGGTCATAAGCGATTAGTCGTTGTTGATCCCGTTGGCGGGAAGCAACCAATGACAATTGAAAAGAATCAAAATCGCTATACAATTTGTTACAATGGCGAACTTTATAATACAGAAGATTTAAGAAAAGATCTCCTTATAAAAGGATATTCGTTTAAGGGTCATTCTGATACAGAGGTTCTACTAACTTCTTACATTGAATGGGGAAAAAATTGCCTTCAATATTTAAATGGGATATTCGCCTTTGCGATTTGGGATGAAAACGGTCAAGAACTTTTTATTGGTAGAGATCGATTAGGGGTTAAGCCGCTTTTTTATAGAGAGACAGTAAAGGGGTTACTGTTCGGTTCAGAAATAAAAGCGATCTTAGCACATCCAGAAGTAAAAACAGAAGTAGATAGAGAGGGGTTAGCAGAGGTATTCGGACTTGGACCATCTAGATCGCCAGGGTCAGGTGTTTTTCGTGGAGTGAAAGAGTTACGACCAGCACATGCACTAACCCTTTCACAACAAGGGTTAAAGATTTGGCGATATTGGAATGTAGAAAGTAAAAAACATGAAGATTCTTTAGAAGAGACAGCTGAAAAAGTCCGCAATCTAGTGACAGACGCAGTCACTCGACAGCTTGTATCGGATGTTCCTTTATGTACGCTTTTATCTGGTGGATTGGATTCAAGTGCGATTACAGCCATTGCAGCCACTGCATATCAAAAAGAAGGCAAACCACCATTAAAAACTTATAGTATTGATTACGAAGGCAATGATCAATTCTTTAAGGCCAACGATTTTCAACCAAATGCTGATGGCTTTTATATTAAGAAAATGTCAGACACTTTCCATACCATTCATCAGAATTGCATTATCTCACAGGAGGAGCTTGCCGCTCATTTAGTTGAAGCGGTTCATGTAAGAGATTTACCGGGTATGGCAGATATCGATTCTTCTCTGCTTTGGTTTTGTCGTGAAATTAAAAAAGAGCATGTGGTTAGTTTGTCAGGTGAATGTGCGGATGAGATTTTTGGAGGCTATCCATGGTTTCATCGTTCGGATGATCTTAGTCGAACTGGCTACCCTTGGATGCGATCAATCGATGAAAGACAGCGCCTCCTGAAAGAAGATTGGAGAAAGAAATTAAACTTAAAAGATTATAGTATGGGTAAATTTAATCAAGCGATTGCTGAAACCCCACTTTTAGAAGGAGAAACATCAGAAGAAGCAAGAAGACGACAATTATTCTATATAAACATGCTCAGCTTTATGACAACATTATTAGATCGTAAAGATAGAATGAGTATGGGAGCTAGTTTAGAAGTACGGGTTCCATTCGCAGATCATCGCCTAGTCGAATATGTATGGAATATCCCATGGGATATGAAAATGCATGGCAATCGAGAAAAAGGAATTTTAAGGAAGGCGTTGGAAGGTGTATTGCCAAACGAGGTACTATACCGTAAAAAAAGTCCTTATCCGAAAACCCATAACCCTGCATATATTAGCATCGTGACAAAAATGTTGAATGAAGTGTTAGAAGATTCATCCTCTGTTCTTTTTGAATTATTCGATGAAAAGAATTTACGAGAAATCGTGGCTACTGAAGGCTCTGCTTTTCAAGTGCCATGGTTTGGGCAATTAATGACTGGACCGCAGCTTCTCGCTCATCTAGCACAAATTCATTATTGGTTTAAAGATTATAATATTAATATTATTGATTAAAAAAAGAGGTGTTCCTTTTAATGGGGCACCTCTTTTGTCTACGATATAAATAGGGGTTTCAACTGCCATTTATTAGTATTATACAAAAGAAATGTTACGATTTTAAATATTTTGTTCACTTCTGTTTGACGAAGTAACAACAAACCGCTAATCTATAAGGGTTAACGTTTATGTAAAATAGAGACAAACTATCATTAAGGAGGAGAAAGATGAAAAAGGTCATCACTCTCATCTTAATTCCGCTATTACTTGTGTCAATGGTGCCAAGTGTATTAGCAGAAGAAAAACGAAGCTTACAGGATGAACTTATTTATTATGTTATGATTGATCGCTTTAGCAATGTAGATAGTAAGAATGATTACCATGTGGATGTGAAGGACCTTGAGGCGTTTCATGGTGGTGATTTTGTTGGTATTATTGAAAGACTTGATCATATTGAAGATTTAGGTATGACAACGATTGCTTTGAGCCCGATATTTGCAAACACCGATAAAGGATATCACGGCTATTGGGTTGAAGACTTTTATGAAACAGAAGAACATTTCGGAACACTGGAAGAATTTAAACGATTAGTAGAAGAAGCACACAAAAGAGACATCAATGTTATCATTGATTTTCCACTTAATTATGTGTCAGCTACTCACCCATGGGTAGGCGACCCTACTAAATCAGATTGGTTGAAGGAATCTGATGAGATCTCATCACCAGATATGTTGACAAAAGATTGGTTAGCTGGTTTGCCACAAATTAATTATAAGAACGAAGAAGCAGCAAAATATATTATCGACGCGGCTAAATGGTGGATAACAGAAACAGGTGTAGATGGTTATCGTTTAGAAGGCATTCAGTTAATGGATCCAGTATTTCTTGAAAATTTTGTAGAAAGTGTAAAAGAAACAGATAACGAGTTTTTTATTTTAGGTGAAGTATGGTCAACAGACCGACAAGAAATCGCCAAATATGAAAAGACAGGAATAGATAGCTTAACAGATTATGCTTCAACAACTAATATAAGGGAAGCATTTGTAAAACCGGATTTGTCAATGACAGATACTATTAGTGACATTGATAGCAACATTGATACATATGAAGCACCAAATATGGTTACAAGACTAATTGATAGTCAAGATATGATTCGCTTTACAAATCAGCCAATCGCATTAAATGAACATCCAGGACCAAGGTGGAGAACAGCGTTAACGTATTTGTTTACAACCCCTGGGATTCCAATGTTATATTACGGTAGTGAAATTGCGTTAATTGGGAATGAAACACCTGATAACCGCAGACAAATGGATTTTCGTACGGATCCTGAGTTAATTGAGTTCATCGGACAGCTGACAACAGCAAGAGAAAAATTACCTTCTATTGCACAAGGAGATTTTACTCTTTTGCATGAAAGTGAAGGTTTTACAGTTTTTAAGAGACAATTTAAGGAAGAAACTTCAGTTGTAGCCATCAATAATACAAGTGGTACAAAAGATTTAGTATTAACAGGTGAAGAGTTAGAGAATGATAAAGAGTTACGTGGATTATTAGCTGGTGGGTTAGTAAGAAGCAATGATCAAAATGAATATCATCTCGTCCTAGATCGAGAAGAAGCTGAAATTTATGTTCTTACTGAAAAGCAAGGGTTTAACTTTGTTTATGGAGCAACATTGTTATCCGTTTTACTCGCCTTCTTTGCCTTTTTATTCTTTGCTCGAAGAAGAGGTAGAAATCGTACAGAAGAATAGTGAAAAGAGGATGCCGAATCTGTTGCGGCATCTTTTTTTTGTAGCAGTAATAGCTGAAATTTGATCGGTTATGTGTATTTCAATGAACTGTACTATTCTCATGGCTTACACTACTTTTAGTGGGGCAGAGGGGAAAGGGATTATTAAGAATCCCTTTTAGTCTTGTCCACTTTACCTTCGTATTCCCTAGCCATTGACAATTTTTCCACCGTTTATATGCAACATTTGTCCACTCATATAACTAGAATCGTCGCTAGCTAAGAAGACATAAGCTGGAGCGAGTTCAAAGGGCTGTCCAGCTCGTTTCATTGGGACGTCTTTACCAAAGGATGAAACTTCCTCAGCAGAGAAAGTGGAAGGAATCAACGGTGTCCAAATCGGACCAGGAGCAACACCATTCACTCTAATCTCTTTGGAAGCTAATTGCATTGAAAGTGACCGAGTAAAAGAGACAATGGCTCCTTTAGTTGAGGAATAATCAACTAATAATTCATTACCTGCATAAGCGGTGACAGAAGCGGTATTAATGATCGTGCTGCCAGCTCCTAGATGCGGAAGGGTGGCTTTTGTTAAATGAAACATAGCATAAATATTTGTTTGGAAAGTTTTTTCAAGTTGTTGACCACTAATGTCCTCGATGTTTTTTTGTGGATGCTGTTCACCAGCGTTATTAACAAGAATATCTATTTTCCCAAATTTATTTAGCGCTTGTTTTACGACTTCCTGGCAAAAAGTTTCTGAAGAAAGGTCTCCGCTAATTAAAAGACATGTTTTCCCAACTTGTTCGACTAATGTTTTTGTTTCTTTTGCATCTTCATGCTCGTTTAAATAAGGAACAATGACGTCTGCCCCTTCCTTAGCAAAGTAAATAGCTGTAGATTTACCTATACCGCTATCACCACCAGTAATAATGGCTACTTTACCTTCTAGTTTTCCAGCAGGTTGATAATCTTCATTCACATAGATCGGCTTAGGGATCATTTCCTCTTCCGTTCCTGGCTGGTGATTTTGGTGTTGGGCAATGAAGTTTTTTGGCAATTGTTTTTTGTCCATCATAATCCCTCCTTGCTGTTGCTTTTCCCTTTTTATTATGTTGAAAACCTTTCATTGTTATGAGGTTAAAATTTGCTACAAAAAAAAGAGACTAGGATATAAGTTTCCCTGCCTCTTTTCTGGTATGTAATTATCGATAATTTGAAAATTGAACATCGATTGTTAAATCCGCTTCTCTGACTAGTGAGATGATATGTTGAAGATCATCTCTATTTTTTCCTGTGACGCGGATTTGATCATCTTGCATTTGGCTCTTAACTTTCACACCACTATTTTTAATTAATGTATTGATTTTCTTAGCGTTATCTTTATCGATTCCTTGAACTAGGCTTGCTCTTTGTCTAACTGTGCCACCTGAAGCAGGCTCAATCTTGCCATAATCTAAATTCTTAATCGGAATCCCGCGTTTAATCATTTTACTAATTAGCACATCTTTCAGTTGCTCTAGTTTGTATTCATCATCAGAAATGAGCACAAGCTCTTCTTTTTCTAAAGTAATCTTACTTTTGCTTCCTTTAAAGTCATAGCGGGTCTGTATTTCTTTCATTGCAATTTGTATTGCGTTAGTGACTTCAGCAAAATCTACTTTTGATACAATATCAAATGAACTTTCTTTAGCCATAAAATAATTGTCCTCCTCATGAAAAGAGTTTCACTTTATGTTCTTATTATAGTAGAATATAGCAATGCAAACAACTTTAGGAGGATATAAATGGCTTTAATAGATGAGATCGGCAAAACTACAGAGTTATTAGTTTCGAGAGAAGCGGCATTTGGTTATTTCTTAACAGATGGTGAAGAGGACGTTCTCCTTCATAAGAATGAGGTGAAAGGAGAAATTACAGAAGGACAAACAATTTCTGTATTTATTTATGTTGATTCTGAAGGTAGAAAGACAGCAACAATGACTTTACCTGAGGTTACTGTTGGCGTTTATGGCTGGGCGAAGGTAGTAGATGTTAATCCAGAGCTCGGTGTATTTATTGATATTGGGATTAGTAAAGATATGTTACTGGGAAAAGAGGATTTACCTGTTCATGAGCGGGTATGGCCGACTGTGGATGATACTTTATACGTTACATTGAGGGTTAATCGAAACGGTAGAATTTATGTGAAACTTGCTACAGATCAAGTGATAGCTAGTATTTCACATAAGGCTGGAAGGGAAGAACTGAATAAAGATATCCACGGATTTATTTATCGTACGGCAAAAGTCGGAAGCTGGATATACACAGCAGATGGCCTAAAAGGCTTCATCCATGAAACAGAAAGACGTCAAGAACCAAGACTTGGGGAAAAAGTGAACGGTAGAATCATTGATGTCAAACAAGATGGTTCGATTAATGTCTCCCTCAATCCAAGAAAACAAGAAGCATTACTTGATGACAGTGAAATCATTCTCAATTATTTGCAATCACGTAATGGAGCTATGCCATACAGTGATAAAAGCGCACCAGAGGATATAAAAGATAGATTTCAACTAAGTAAAGCTTCGTTTAAACGAGCACTTGGTCGATTGATGAAAGATGGTAAGATCTATCAAAAAGAAGGTTGGACTTATATAAAAGAGAATGAGTCAAAATAAATGAAAGCAGGAAGGCGTTAGAGCCATCCTGCTTTTTTGTATGGGGTTTCACAATAATAATGAAATCGAGCAAGAGGTAAGCTGTATAGTTGATAGTAATAGTAAGAACGAGCACTTGGTGCCGGTAGAAGTCTTGGCTAATAAAGCGGGAATATAAGAAGAGTAAAAGAGAGAAACAAAGCTATGAGCGTTAAAGAGAATTATGGTGGCTAAAAAGTAAAGAGGACATTTGCTATTAAGAGTGCAGATTCGCAGCTAAAAGAAATCAACCACTGTACACACAAAGCAGTTTAACCTTACAATATGTTTATTGATACAAAAACCTTGAAAAATGTCCAAAAGTCCCTTTTCGGGAATGTGAACTAAAGAAGTCCTAAAATACTTGAGGTATCTTAGGACTTTATCTTTCTCATTTGTAAACTTTTGCTCAATTAAAGATGATCTGTTTTCTTTGAAAAGCTTTTTCGTCCTTCTTGCTTATTCTTGGTTTCTTCCATATTTTTTTCATGGCGTAATGCATTGTTATCTTTTGCTTTCTTGTCATTATCAGTTGTATGAGACATAAAATAAACTCCCTTCCATTCTTCATCTGTACACGCTTAGTGTTTGAAAGAATGGAAGGAAGTATGTATAAGTGCATTAACCTTTAAGTTTATTTAAAAAGAAAATGGCAATTGTCCCGGCACCGGCATGAGATCCGACTGCTGAACCAATTGGAGAAATATAAAAGTGTTCAACCCCAAATTCTTTTTGAATCATCTCTTTCACTTCTAGGGCAGTCGCTTCATCATCACCATGACTAATAGCAACCATTTGTCTATCAAGGGCCACGCCTCTTTCCCTCATGATATCAATGATTCGTTTAAAGAGCTTTTTACGACCGCGATGCTTTTCAATTGGTACCAGTTTTCCATCTTCAACATTTAATAATGGTTTAATATTGAGTAGCCCACCTAAAAAAGCTGATGCTTTAGAAACTCTACCGCCCTTAGCTAAATACTCTAGATCATTTACCGTAAATAAATGCTCCATATGTTCGCAATTGAATTTTGCATTGCTAACAATTTCATCTTTGGACAGTTGTTCTTTTGCCTCTTTTGCCGCATTCAGTACAACTAATCCATGACCTAAAGAGGCACATTTACTATCTATGATGGTTAAGTTAAAGTCTGGGTAGGCTTCTTTTACTTGATCTAACACCATAACGGCAGTGGAATATGTACCTGAAAGTGCGGAAGAAAAGGCAATATAGATACCATCTTCCTTGTTTTTCGCCATATTCGTAAAGATCTCTTCAAATAAAAGGGGAGAAGCTTGGGAGGTCTTAGGTACCTTACCTTCGCGGATGGCATCATAAATATTCTTGGAATCGATTGTCAACAGGTCATCGTATTCCTCTCCATTTAAATGAACTTTCAATGGAATAAGTGTGACATCGTTTTCTTCAAAGAAACTTAACGGTAAGTCACATGCGCTGTCAGCGAGAATTTTAACTGACATTATTTCACCTGCTTTCAACTTATAGATGATACTAGTTTATAGAAACTTAGGAAAAAAAACAATGGAATGCATTGAAAAACCTAAACTTGGGTAAAGAAAAGATAGAGAGATGATAAAGGAGGTCAATATGAATTGGATTGAAACAAGAAAAATCATCATTATTGTTGTGGGGGCAATTTTAAATGCGGTAGCGATGAATTTTTTCCTTATACCCGCTAATGTATATGCAAGCGGCTTTACTGGGGTAGCTCAACTTCTTTCGAGTATATTAAATGGTGCGGTTTCTACTGGTATACTTTTATTTATTTTAAATGTACCAATTGCTATCTTTGCTTGGAAGCGCGTGGGTAAACTTTTTACCTTATATAGCCTTTTAAGTGTTGTGATTACAACTGTTTCTATGGAGATTATCCCTGTCATAAGTGTATCAAAAGATATTCTATTAAATGCTGTGTTTGGAGGAGTCATTGCAG
Organism: Cytobacillus sp. FSL K6-0265; assembly: GCF_038003465.1. Lineage (NCBI taxonomy): Bacteria > Bacillati > Bacillota > Bacilli > Caryophanales > Bacillaceae > Cytobacillus > Cytobacillus sp. FSL K6-0265. The sequence goes on from NZ_JBBOPE010000001.1 coordinate 1,525,123, forward strand.
CTGTTGGTGTCGGTATCACATTGAAGTGGGGTGCTTCCACAGGTGGTATGGATATTATCGCTATGTATCTCTCTAAGGCTAAGGATCGACCAGTAGGTACATACTTTTTTTCATTAAATGCTGTTATTATTATTACAGCTGGCTTTCTTTTCGGATGGGAAAAAGCACTTTATACATTAGTGACTTTATATGCATCCACTCGAGTTATCGATGCGATTCATACAAGGCATGAAAAGCTTACAGCGATGATTATTACTAATAAGCAAGATGAAATGAAGAAAGCCATTCATAAAAAACTGGTTAGAGGTATTACAATGATTCCGGCAAGAGGAGCATTTTCCAATGAACATCGGGAAATGCTAATGATTGTAGTATCAAGATATGAATTATTTGACTTACAAAGAACCATTCAGGAAGTAGATCCTCACGCATTCACTAATATTGTAAATACAACTGATGTCTATGGTGTTTTTAGAAGAGATTAATGAAAGGGGGCAGTTATGCTACATTTACTGCTTAGTGCCATACTTGCAACGAATTTTCTTCCACAGCAGTCTGAAATGGAAGCAAACAAGCATATGGATATTCAATTTGAGGTTCAAGCCGTTTCGGAAGAAAAATTGGTCCTTACTTTTACCGTTCATAATCAAACAAATGAATTGGTCAAAATGCAATTTAACACATCACAAAAGTATGATTATGAGGTATTGGATGAACACGGAAAAGTAGTATATAGATATTCAGATGGTAAGGCCTTTTTACAAATGATTCAAACAGAGAATCTTTCCCCAGGAGAAAAAAAGGAATGGAAGGCTACTTGGGATTATCAAACTGCAAATGAAGGTACCATTAACCCAGGCAGTTATAAGGTTCAGGCGACATTTTTAGGCCAGGTAATAGAGCCAGAAGGAATGGAAATAAACCAGACTTCACAAACCACTTTTACGTATGGTAAAGATCAGCTTTTTAACAATATTACAGTAGAAGGCAAGGATGGTACGTATCATATTAAGGGGCATTATAAGGGGCAATTGCCGGTTATTTATTCTGTAGAAGATGGCCATTTTTTACTCGTTAAAGAAAAGCCTGTTCAAGTGAATAAAGATGGTGATTTTAATATTACTGTTAAAGTGAATGAAGAGGATTTACCGAAAAGTGGTTCGCTGATTGCTTATCTTTCTGAAAAAGGAAGTAAAGGAAAGCCGATTAAACTGCAAAGTTTTTAAGATTGAAAAAGAGCTAACGAGAGAAAGGTTAGCTCTTTTTCTTTAAAATTTTATATTCCACCGAGGGAAGAATCATTCACATTCTTTAACTTTTCAGCTTCTGCTTCCGAGTATGTTGAATGGTAGGGTATACGTGCATCATGCTGAGTGACACTATCGGCACCTTGCTTAATAAAGCGCTTCGATTTATTACGTTTGCCCATTTATAATCTCCCCTTACTGAAGAATATTGAAGTAGCTAATTGCTACGACATCCTTTATTTTGTACCATTTGTACCTTTTTTAAAAAGGGTAGATTTTGGATTAGAGTGTTTTTAAATTCAAATAGTCATTTAAGAAGATACCGATCCCATCTTCTTCATTTGTTAAGGTGACTTCATTAGCCGTTGTTTTAACTGCGTCAATACCATTACCCATAGCAACACCAACGCCCGCAAAATCAAGCATTTCTAGATCATTATCCTCATCCCCGAAAGCAATTACTCGCTCTTTAGGAATATTTAAATAATCACAAGCTTGTTGAATGCCAATTGCTTTGTTTAATCCAGCTTTTACGATTTCGATAATATGGAAAGGTTCACCCCAGCTACGTTGATGAATAACTTCAGCATGCACATCATCCAAATGGCGCTGAATTTGTGTTAAATGCTCTTGGTCTGTATGAATTAGCATACTTGTTGGTGAGGCAGGCAGGAAGTTTCTTAAATCTCCTGTAGTGACTTTAGGATTACCGAGACTAAACATATTCATCAGTTTTTCATCATGATAATGGTAATATACGTCATCCAGCACTTCAGCAATAATATTATTGAACTTGAAATCTTGACTAGCATCAATAATGTCTCTTGTTACTTTCATATCAAGAGGCGTATGGCGTATTCCCCATTTAGGGTTTGTTGGATGATGTATAAAGGCACCATTGAAATTAACGATTGGTGTGGTCATTTGCATTTCCTTATAATACATTTCACTTGAACGATAAGGCCTGCCTGTAGCAATCATGACCTCATGTCCGTCTTCACGTGCTTTAAATAGGACTTCTTTTGTTTTTTGTGAGATGGTTTTATTATCTTTTAATAAAGTGCCATCTAAATCAAGAACGATTAAATGTTTTTGTGTCATAATATCTCCTTCAGTTTTTTTATAGGGAAAAATCATTAAAATAATAAGCATTAAAGTATGGTAAGGCGCAAATAAATGTTAAACTTGAAGACAGTTAATATTTTCAAGTGGTATTTATTATCTAAGTTTACACTATATTACCAATGTATACGGTCATTTGTAAAAGAAATAACCTCTTTTATAAGATGTTTACATTTTCTTATAGTTTTTAACATAGGAGGAGACATAGTGGTTATTATTGAACATCAACAGTTAAAAGGTATTCCTGCTTTGCATATCGTGAAAGATGAGTTTAAATACGAATCATTACCTCTCATATTTTTCATACATGGCTTTACTAGTGCGAAAGAGCATAACCTACATTATGCTTACTTACTTGCTGAAAAAGGATTTCGTGTAATATTACCAGAAGTGAATGAACATGGTGAAAGAGGTCATGGATTACCAGAGTCTGAAATGCAATTGAAATTTTGGGACATGATTATTCAAACAATTAAAGAATTGCCGCAAATAAAAGAAGAGTTAGTAGCTAAAGGATTAGTTGATGAGGACCGTATTGGTATGGCAGGTACTTCGATGGGTGGAATTATTACACTCGGTGCCTTAACACAATATAAATGGTTGAAGGTAGCAGTCAGTTTAATGGGTATGCCATATTATGAGAAGTTTGCTGGGATGCAAATTGAAACAATGCGCAAGAAAGTAAAGGATTTCCCTTTATCTGATACTCAAGTTGAGGCTGTTTTAGATGATATTACAAAGTATGATTTAAGTAAACAAGAGGAAGTTTTATCAGGACGTCCATTGCTATTTTGGCATGGTAAAAAAGATACAACTGTACCATTTGCACCAACTTATGACTTTTTTCAAACAATACAACCTTTATATAAGACCCATCCAGACAGGTTACATTTTATTGTTGATGAAAATGCAGGGCATAAGGTAAGCAGAGAAGGTTTATTAGCAACAGTTGAATGGTTTCAACGATTCTTGTAAGAAAAAGTGATAGTTAAACAGCTATTCCTTTTTCATTGAAGACTTTTTTGTTATGATAGCTATAATATATGAAATGAGGAGTTGTGTTTGATGGACCAAGATTTAAAAGAAAGTATTATGGGCGCACTTGAACTTGTAGTTGACCCTGAATTAGGAGTAGATATTGTTAATTTAGGACTCGTTTATGATGTTACTATGGATGATGAAGGAAATACGGAAGTTGAAATGACTTTAACTTCCATGGGTTGTCCTTTAGCTGGCACAATTGTTGACCAGGTCAAAACAGCACTTGCTGATATCCCAGAAGTAAAAAGCACAGAAGTAAATATAGTATGGAGTCCGCCTTGGACGAAAGATAAAATGTCTAGATATGCAAAGATTGCATTAGGCGTACGTGATTAATTCAAGTAGCAGAAAAAACAGCAAAGCATTGCTTGCTGTTTTTTTGTATGAATGAAGATGGAAATGTATACCTAATCTATTCCTTAGTTAAAAATGAAGCCGCTTAAAATATAGGGAGAGAACGGTATTTAGTACGCTTATGGGCATATGCCGATAAAAGATTTCATGTTATATTGGAATAAAATCATTTTACATTTTATTTATAGAAAAAGTTATTGACGTAATCGATAAGACGGAGTTGATTTACATGAAACAAACTCATATTAAGGATTCACTTAATCGGCCATTACGAGATTTACGTATTTCCGTAATTGACCGATGCAATTTTAGGTGTCAATATTGTATGCCAGCAGAAATTTTTGGACCAGATTTTGTTTTTCTACCAAAAAATGAATTGTTATCTTACGAAGAAATTGAAAGGTTAGCACGGATTTTTGTTGGTTTAGGTGTAGAAAAAATCAGGTTAACGGGTGGAGAACCTTTACTACGGAGAGAATTGCCTTTATTAGTGGAGAAACTCTCTCAAATTGAAGGTTTAGAGGATATCGGGTTAACTACTAATGGTGTATTATTGCCTAAGTTTGCTCCTCAATTAAAAGCCGCCGGGTTAAAACGGGTGAATATTAGCTTAGATAGTCTGAAAGATGAATTGTTCGGTGAAATTAATGGACGCAATGTTGGGACAGGCCCGGTGATAAAGGGGATACACGCAGCAAAAGAAGCGGGACTCGGTGTCAAAATTAATATGGTCGTGAAAAAGGGCTTAAATGATGAAGAAATCCTACCCATGGCGAAGTTCTGTAAAGAACATTCATTACAGTTAAGATATATTGAGTATATGGATGTTGGTGATACAAACGGTTGGAAAATGGATGATGTAGTAACGAAGAAAGAAATATTCCAGCAATTAAAGGCACATTATGATCTTGAGCCAGTGGATCCGGAATACTTTGGCGAAGTTGCTAAAAGGTATCGCTATACTGGTACTGATATAGATGTAGGATTCATTACCTCCGTATCTGAATCTTTTTGTTCTAGTTGTACCCGTTCAAGATTATCTGCTAATGGGCAGTTATATACATGTTTATTTAATGGTGAAGGGCATGATATTAAATCATTTATCCGTTCAAATGTCTCTGATGATGATATCGTCACGTATGTTACTGACATATGGAACCACCGGGATGATCGTTATTCTGATGTCAGAACAGATGAAACGAGAAAAAATCGCAAAAAACTTGAAATGTCTTATATTGGCGGATAAAGATTATATAGGGGATGGAAACAGATGCTAGAGAAGAGGAAGCCGATTCAAGTTGCTGAAGCAATTGAAAAAGTAATGAAATATAAACAAAAGGGCACCATTGAATATGTCTCAATTAAAGAAAGTCATGGTAGATATTTAGGAAAAGATTTAACTGCAACGAGTGACGTACCACATTTTAATCGTTCCCCATATGATGGCTTTGCAGTGAGGTCTATAGATACGAAGGATGCTTCTTTACAAAATGAGGTCGTTTTTGAAGTAGTTGATCATATTGGAGCGGGCTATGTATCATCAAAAGAAATAGGACCAATGCAAGCCGTTCGTATTATGACGGGGGCAAAGATCCCTGATACCTGTGATTGTGTCGTTATGCTTGAGGTTGCGAGAGCGTTTGAGGATGGGGACCAATCGTATATGTCTATTAAGCGTAGCTTTAACGCTGGTGACAATGTTTCTTTTCAAGGGGAAGATGCAAAAAAAGGTGAGGTACTCGTTGAAAAGGGGACAAAAATCAATCCTGGTATCCAAGCCATTCTAGCGACATTTGGGTATGCTGAAGTACCTGTAGCTAAAAGTCCGGTTATTGGGTTATTTGCAACCGGAACGGAATTATTAGAAGTGGAAGAGGAACTAGAGGATGGAAAAATAAGAAATAGTAATAGCACGATGCTCATAGCGCAAATTGAGCGCGTGGGTGCTGAAGTGAAATATTTTGGTAAACTACCAGACGAATTTGATACATGTTATGAAGCGATTGCGACTGCGATTGATGATGTAGACATTCTCATTACAACTGGTGGTGTATCTGTAGGAGACTATGATTATCTCCCTGCTATATACGAGAAGCTTCAGGCAGAAGTTCTGTTTAATAAAGTCGCTATGAGACCAGGCAGTGTTACGACAGTAGCGCAGTTAAATGGAAAATTATTATTTGGCCTCTCTGGGAATCCTTCTGCTTGTTATGTTGGCTTCGAGTTATTTACAAGACCAATCATTCGCTATATGTTAGGTTGTCGGTCTCCACATTTAAGAAAAGAAACGGCGGTCTTACAACAGGATTTTCCAAAAGCAAATCCTTTTACAAGATTCGTTAGAGCGGACGTGTATGTCACAAATGGCTCATTGATGGTGCGACCTAGCGGTGTTGATAAATCAAATATTGTCATGAGTTTGGCAAGAGCGAATGCATTTATGGCATTGCCAGGTGGGACGAGAGGCTATGGTGTTGGAGATATCGTTGATGTTTTCATGCTTGAAGATTTTGTAGGTAGCAATTGGCCATGGTAACCCCTAAGATTTTGCAAGTGGTTGGTTATCAAAATAGTGGTAAGACGACATTTGTAACTCAACTTGTGCAAGCTTTAACAGAAAAAGACTTTAATGTTGCAACGATTAAACATCATGGTCATGGAGAACCTGATGTAGTAACAAATAAAGATAGTAGTAGGCATATCGTATCAGGAGCATCTACCACCATTGTCGAAGGTGAAGGTATGTTATTGATGCAAGCAAAAAAGCATATTTGGACACTTGAAGAGCAGATACAAATACTAACATTTATGAAACCCGATGTTATTATTATTGAAGGACATAAAAAAGCAAACTACCCTAAAGTTCTATTACTTAGGGATGAAAACGATCAATGCCTTATAGAGCAACTGTCAAACATCAAATATACAGTTGCAAAAGAGGAAAACAACGAATGGGTCATAAAGGAAATAGTGAATAAACTTATTCGTTAATGAAGAACATCCATTAGTTCATTTAGATACTCCCCTAAAGGTAGGCTTGGTCTACTTCTAGGGGAGTATTTTATTTTGCACATTCAAGTGCATCAAAATGGTGATAAACGAACGGAAATTCAATTTCTAAAAAAATTAGCAAATAAAATTTTTAAAATAAATTTATCATTTTTGGTTTAATTGACTTTTATTAGGGTAGGGGTTTAAATAGAAGTCTGAAAAATACATAAAATCTAAATTTTTATTTTATTTGTTAAAAAAACTTACAAAAACCTATTGCATTTCTTTTCAGAAATTTCTATAATAGTAGTTAAATATTTAATAAATATAAATTAAAATTTATAAATATACAAAATTAAAGGGTGACGAGATGAAAGCATCAATTATTGGTACAACAGGATATGGTGGGGCAGAACTGTTGAGAATATTAAAAAACCACCCCGAATTTGAAATCTCTTCTATACATTCCACTAGAGATAATTTAGCCATTTCTGATGAATATCCACATTTAATCGGAATCATGAACGATCAATTACAAAAGATAGAGCCTGAGAAAATTAGTGAGAGTGCAGATATTGTGTTTTTAGCAACCCCTTCTGGTGTATCAGGTGAATTAGCGGCACAATTTGTGAATAAAAATATTAAAATAGTAGATTTATCAGGAGATTTAAGGTTACCAGCATCAGAATATAAACAATGGTATAAGAAAGAACCTACTTCAGATGAGGTAATTAATCAGGCGGTATATGGATTGACTGAGTGGAATCGAGACATTGTGAAGGACTCTCACCTGATTTCAAATCCTGGTTGTTATCCGACTGCTACATTATTAGGTTTAGCCCCTGTAGTTGTTGAGCAATTAATAGAAAAAGATCAAATCATCATAGATGCTAAATCAGGCATCTCGGGCGCAGGTCGTTCTCTTTCAAGGACTTCAAGTTTCGCTGAAGCGAATGAGAACTTCACAGCATATAAAGTGAATCAACATCAACATACACCTGAAATTGAACAACAATTAAAGGTGTGGAATAAGGAAATGGAAGCGATCACCTTTACCACACAGTTACTACCGATTACGAGAGGCATAATGGCTACCTGTTATGTGAAACTGAAAGAAAATTATTCGACTAAACAGTTAGTGGAATTATACGAACATACATACCAGCAAAGTCCGTTTGTACGTGTTCGACCGGTCGGAAATTATCCATCGGTAAAAGAGGTAGCCGGTTCTAATTATTGTGATATTGGTTTACATATTGACGAGCGTACAGGGCGTATGACCATTATCTCTGTGATTGATAATTTAATGAAAGGGGCAGCTGGTCAGGCTGTGCAAAATGCAAATTTAATGTTTGGAATGGAAGAAACGACAGGGCTTGAAATGACCCCGTTATACCCATAAGGAGGAACAACAAACAATGGAAGTGACTAAAAACAGCCTTATTACATATATACAAGATGGGTCTATTACAACACCAAAGGGTTTTATGGCTGATGGTATTTATGCAGGGCTTAGTAAAGGGAAAAAGGATCTTGGAATGATTGTTAGTGAACAACCAGCGAGCAGTGCAGGTGTTTATACAACAAGTTCCTTTAAAGCTGCTCCTTTATTAGTAACACAAGAAAGTATTGCTACCATCGGGAAGCTTCAAGCGATTGTCGTAAATAGTGCTTGTGCAAATGCTTGTACAGGGAAGCAAGGACTAGAAGACGCTTATAAGATGAGGAAGCTGACTGCTGAGCAATTTAACTTGACTGAGCACTTAGTCGGTGTTGCATCTACTGGAGTCATTGGCGAATTTTTAGATATGGAAAAAATCGAAAAAGGGATAAAATCCACAAAGCCACAAGCAACAAAAGAACATGCAAATCGTTTTGCAACAGCGATTTTAACAACTGATTTAATTGATAAGCAGACTTGCTATTCAGCTGATATAGCGGGTGGAACGGTTCATATGGCAGGAGCAGCCAAAGGGTCAGGTATGATCCACCCTAATATGGCAACAATGCTTGGTTTTGTGACAACGGATGCACAGGTAAGCCCAAGTGATCTACAAATGGCACTTAAAGAAATCACAAACGAGACTTTTAACCAGATTACAGTCGATGGGGATACATCTACAAATGATATGGTACTTGTTATGGCAAACGGGATGAGCGAAACGGAATTACTGAGTCCAGCTCATACAGATTGGCCCATTTTTATCGCATTGTTAAAACAAACATGTGAAGAATTGGCTAAATCAATTGCTAGAGATGGCGAAGGTGCTACAAAGCTTGTTGAGGTTGAAGTTAATGGGGCAATGACAAACGAAGAGGCCCAGAAGGCTGCTAAACAGATTGTTGGATCTAATTTAGTGAAGACAGCTATTCACGGAGCAGACGCTAATTGGGGGAGAATTATTGGTGCGCTTGGGCAAAGTCAAGTCCAGGTTGATCCGAACAATGTAGATATTTCCATTGGTCCCATTCAAATGTTAAAAGAAAGTACTCCTGTTTCCTTTTCTGAAGAAGAAGCGAAAGCATATTTACTTGGTGAAATGGTTGAAATTCACGTTAATCTACATATTGGTGAAGGTATAGCAAAAGCATGGGGATGCGATTTGTCATATGATTACGTGAAAATAAATGCAAGCTATCGTTCCTAAGGAGGAATAGACAATGAAGCGTATTGTTATTAAATGTGGGGGAAGCGTGATGGATCAGTTATCACCTGCGTTCTTTGAAAGTTTACATTTTTTAAAGAAGAATGGTTATCAACTTATTTTCGTTCACGGTGGGGGTCCTGAAATAAACAAAATGCTGCAAATACACAAGGTGAAATCCCATTTTATTAATGGTTTAAGAAAAACCACGCCAGAAACAATGAAGATTGTTGAAATGGTGTTATCAGGTGTAGCGAATAGGAAGTTAGCGACATTGCTTGATAGTCATGGTTTTGAAGCAGTTGGTTTAAATGGGAGTGACCACGGTTTTTTACAAGCTGATTTTATTAATGAAGCAGAACTTGGGTTAGTAGGAGAAATTACTAGAGTGAAAGCGGAGTTATTAGAGGTCATTCTTAATAAAGGCTATATACCTGTTGTAACACCTATAGCTACAACGGAAGATGGCAAGAAGCTAAACATTAATGCAGATTTTGCTGCTGCATCTGTAGCAAAAGCCATTGAAGCGGAAATGTGTATATTCGTCACCGATGTTGAAGGTGTATTAATTAATAAACAACTCGTAGAGCATTTAGATACAGAAGAAATAAAAGAGCATATTGATAGTGGTGAAATCTCTGGTGGGATGATACCAAAGGTGAATTCTGCTGTGGCGGTGTTAGATCAAGGCCTTGCTAGTGTAATGATTGCTTCCGGGAAGAAAAATTTTTATAACGGAGAAGCATGGACAGGGACTATGTTGACTAAAAAACAAGTAGAGGTGGTACAATGAATCATTTATTCCCCACATATGCTCGCTGGGAAGTGGAACCAGCAGATGCAAAAGGTACAAAACTAATAGATAAAAATGGCAAAGAATATTTAGATTTCACTTCAGGTATTGGTGTCACTAATTTAGGCCATCGCCCTGATGCAGTCCAGGCCGCAATCACAGAACAATTAAACAAGTTTTGGCATGTATCGAATCTATTTACACAAGAAAAACAAGCAGTGGCTGCTGAAAAGTTAGCACATGCATCTAGTTTAGCTTATACATTCTTTGCAAATAGTGGAGCAGAGGCAAATGAAGGGGCAATTAAATTAGCCAAAAAAGCTACAGGTAAAGACAAAATCATCACTTTTAACAAATCCTTTCACGGTAGAACAATTGCTACGATGGGGGCAACAGGTCAGGATAAAGTGAAACAAGGATTTGGAAGTATGCTGCCAACATTTTCGTATGCTGCTTTCAATGATATCGAATCGGTGAAATCATTAATAGATAATGACACAGCAGCTGTGATGGTGGAAGTGGTTCAAGGTGAGGGTGGTATTCATCTTGCAGATTCGGCCTTTTTAAAAGACTTACAGCAATTATGTCAAGAATACAAAGCGTTGTTAATTATTGATGAAATTCAAACAGGCATTGGTAGAACAGGTAAACCATTTGCATTCCAACATTATGACCTCCAACCAGACATTATCACTTGTGCAAAAGGGCTTGGAAGTGGGCTACCAATCGGTGCGATCATAGGCAAAGAAAATTTAAAGGAATACTTCGGTCCAGGCAGTCATGGTTCCACATTTGGAGGAAATCCATTAAGTATTGCTTCAGCAAACGCTACAATGGAAATTGCCTTCAATGAAGACTTTTTGTCAGAAGTGAATGAAAAAGCGGAATATTTACTTGAACAGTTGAAGGAATCGCTATACAATATAGAAGAGGTAACCGCCATTCGTTCATTAGGACTAATGATTGGTATAGAGATGAATACAAATACAGCGCCTTTATTACAATTATTAAGAAATGATGGTTTACTTACGTTATCTGCAGGTGAAAATGTTTTGCGATTATTACCGCCGTTAACAGTAACAATAGAAGAAATAAACCAAGCAGTAGCGATACTGAAAAAGAATATAGTTCCAGTTCAGACAGCCTGAAATATGGCTGCATTTTTAAACCTAAAAATGCATAAAAATTAATTTAGTTCAATGAATATACAGACGTTCACGAGGTGTTTAAGATGGAAGGGTATTTACATTTAAAAAGCGGTCATTGTTATAAAGGGGAATGGCTTAATACGCCACCACAGAATGAGGTTGCAGGAGAAATTGTTTTCTTTACAGGAATGACGGGTTATCAAGAAGTGCTAACAGACCCATCCTATAAAGATCAGATTATCGTTTTCACTTATCCTTTAATTGGGAATTACGGTGTGAATGAAGCAGACTTTGAAAGTAAAGAGCCACACGTAGCTGGAGTGATCGTTTATGAGGGGACTGATGAACCTTCACATTACCAATCTGCCTATACACTGAAGGAGTACTTGCATAAATGGAATATTCCTGTGCTAGGGCATATGGATACAAGGGCTATTGTGAAAAAAATTCGTTCAGTTGGTTCCATGCCAGCAACTATGTCCACTCATTCTGTAAAAGAAACAACATGGTGTATACAGGGGGATCATAAGGTTGAAATGGTCTCTAATCCTCAGATGCAAACATATGGCGAGGGTGATAAGCATGTTGTCCTTTATGATTTTGGCTATAAAAAATCAATTCTCAATAGTTTATTAAAACAAAATTGTAAAGTGACCACTGTGCCCTTTTCTACAACTTTCCATGAAGTTGCTGCGTTAAATCCTGATGGTATCCTGCTGTCCAATGGTCCTGGAAATCCAAAAACGCTTCAAAAAGTTTTACCTGAAATTAAAAAAGTCATTACCAGCTATCCTACTTTGGGGATTTGTTTAGGACATCAGTTAGCAGCACTTGCTCTTGGCGGTAACACAACAAAGTTATCTTTTGGTCATAGAGGGGCGAATCACCCTATTAGTGATCTAAAAACAGGGCGTGTAATGATGTCTTCGCAAAACCATAGTTATGTTGTGGATACAGTAAGTTTAGAAACAACTGGGTTTAAAACAAGGTTCATTAATTTACATGATCAATCTGTTGAGGGTCTCACTCATGAAATTTATCCGATTGAAACGGTACAATTTCATCCTGAAGCTAATCCTGGACCAACAGATACGCATTATTTATTTTTAGAATTTATTCAAACGATTGAAGAGAAGAAAGGGAGCGTTATCGCATATGCCTAAAGACAACAGTATCCAATCTATCCTGGTCATCGGATCGGGACCGATCGTGATTGGGCAAGCAGCAGAATTTGACTACGCAGGCACGCAAGCATGCGCGGCGCTTAAAGAAGAAGGCTATAAAGTAATTTTAGTAAATAATAACCCTGCAACAATTATGTCAGATCACGCTTTTGCAGATAAGATTTACTTTGAACCGTTAACAGTAAATAGTATTGAAAAAGTTATTCAAAAAGAAAAACCAGACGGCTTATTAGGAACTTTAGGCGGTCAAACAGGTCTAAATTTAACCTTTCAACTAAGCGAAGCAGGCGTATTAGATAAATATAAGGTGAAATTATTAGGTAGCAGTATCGAAGCAATAAAAAAAGGTGAAGATCGGGAAGCATTTCGCCAATTAATGAATGACTTAAATGAACCAGTTCCAGAGAGTGAAATTGTTCATCATGTTGAAGAAGCGGTTGCTTTTGCTGAAAAGATTGGTTTCCCTATCATTATCCGTCCTGCTTATACACTTGGTGGAACAGGTGGCGGTATTGCTACAGATATGAATGAATTAAAGCATTTCGTTAAAAGCGGCCTAAAAGAAAGTACGATCACGCAAGTACTTGTAGAAAGAAGTATCGCTGGATTTAAAGAGGTAGAATATGAAGTGATGCGCGACAGCAACAATACTTGTATTACCATTTGTAATATGGAAAATATTGATCCAGTAGGTGTACATACAGGAGATAGTATTGTTGTTGCCCCGAGTCAGACATTAAGCGATGTAGAGTACCAAATGCTTCGCAGTGCTTCTGTTAAAATTATTTCTGAGTTAGGCATCATTGGGGGATGCAATATTCAATTTGCCCTAGACCCAGAAAGTAAAAATTACTATCTGATTGAGGTGAATCCTCGTGTTAGCCGATCTTCTGCTCTTGCTTCTAAAGCAACTGGATATCCGATTGCAAGAATGGCAGCAAAGTTGGCTGTAGGTTATCATCTTTCCGAAATTATTAACCCAGTTACTGGTGATACATTTGCAAGTTTTGAGCCGGCACTTGACTATTGCATTGTCAAATTTCCGAAATGGGCGTTTGATAAGTTCTCTGGTGCTGATCGCAAATTAGGTACGCAAATGAAAGCAACAGGAGAAGTAATGGGGATTGATAGAAACTTGGAGAGAGCGTTAATCAAAGCGGTTCATTCCCTTGAAGGAAAAGGACTTGATCTTCAATATCCTCGCATTAAAAATAATACAAAAGAGACGTTATTGAAGAAGCTAGCAGGTCAAACAGATGAAAGATTCTTTATTATATTGGAATTAATGAGACGTGGTGTAAGCGTTGAGGAGATAAAAAACATCACTAAAATTGATTATTTTTATCTGTCAGCTTTCCAACGTTTAATCTCATTAGAAAAAGAGATTGCACAAACTTCACTCGAGAATATTGAACGGGAAAGGATGCAATTAATTAAAGAAAAGGGCTTTGGCGACGCCTACCTTGCTTCAGTGTGGCAGGTCGATGAAAAAGCTGTCCGTCATAAAAGAAAAGAAATGGGGATTATCCCATCATATAAAATGGTTGATACATGTGCCGCTGAATTCGCTGCGTCTTCCAATTATTTTTACTCTAGCTATTTTGGAGAAAATGAACAAATACCGAGCGATAAAAGAAAAGTGTTAATCATTGGTAGCGGTCCGATACGAATTGGTCAGGGGATTGAATTTGATTATTGCTCTGTACAAAGTGTCTTTGCCCTAAAAGATGAAGGTATTGAAACGATTATGATAAATAATAATCCCGAAACAGTAAGTACGGATTTTACGACAGCCGATCGTCTTTATTTTGAACCGTTAATCATTGAAGACGTGATGAATGTCATTGAAGCGGAGCAAGTGACTGAAGTCATTGTTCAAGTAGGCGGACAAACAGCGCTTAACTTGGCTAATCAGCTAGAGAATTACGGGGTAAAATTACTCGGTACTGATTCGAAAACCATTGATACTCTTGAAGATAGAGAATTATTTTATCAATTATTAGATGAGCTTGAAATCCCACATATTCAAGGATATGTCGCAGAAAATGAAGTTGAACTTGAACAATATGTTAGAAAAATCGGCTATCCTGTTTTGATTAGGCCATCTTACGTTATTGGTGGGATGGGGATGGAAACCATTCATAATGATGAGGAATTCAACGTTTATAAAGCGAAGGATATCCCGTTCCCTGTACTTGTAGATCAATTTTTACAGGCGAAAGAGGCGGAGCTTGACTTAGCCGCAGACGGAGAACATGTTCTGATCCCGGCGGTTATGGAGCATATTGAAAGAACCGGGGTTCATTCGGGTGATAGTATGTCAGTCTTACCGCCACAAAGCTTACCAAAAGAAGTACAAAACCTTATGATTAAGTATGGACAATTGATGGTTAAAAAGCTTGGATATAAAGGACTAATGAACATTCAATATATTATTGATGAAAACAAAGTTTATTTACTTGAAGTAAACCCGAGGGCAAGTCGAACAGTGCCAATTGTAAGTAAAGTGACTGGGATTCCATTGGTCCAAAAGGCAACGAGAGTATTATTAGGAAAGAAATTCTTCGAAAAGGACCAACTTCCAAGTGATACGAACCAAACATTTGTTACTGTCAAATACCCGGTTTTCTCTAACTATGCACTAAAAGGTTTGGATGCTAAAGTAGGGCCAGAAATGAAGTCAACGGGAGAAGGAATCGCGTTAGCGGCAACTTTACCGCAAGCTTTAAAGAAAGTGTTCCAATTACATGGAGATAAAGAAAGAACCGTTTTATATAGTGGTGAATTAACAGACGGAATCAGAGCATTGGCATTAGAGTCAAATACCAAACTGCTAGATGCTCAAGGGGCTGAATTAGATGAAACGACTGTTGCCCTTTATAATCCTTTCACTGGAGAAGAAAATCAACGTATGCGGGAATGGGCGGTTAAAAATCGACTACACACTTTCAGTGAATTAGAGTCACTTGAGGCCTATTTACTTGCTTTAACTGAAAAAGATTGGCACGCAGTAGCAATTGAGGATTGGCAAAATGAGAATGTAAAGGAAGTGACGATATCATGATTACAACATCGACTGTATGTGGTAAAAAGTTAAATATAAAAGGAAATAATATGCTAACATTAGCTGACTATTCTTCTGAAGAAATCATTGGTCTTGTCGAAAAGGCTTATGAAATGAAGCATACGGATCATCAAGCCGAAGAGCCATTGAAGGGCAAAATATTGGGGATGATATTTGAAAAGTCATCTACGCGTACAAGGGTTTCCTTTGAAGCGGGAATGTTACAACTTGGCGGTCATGCCCTATATTTAAATCGCAATGACATGCAGATGGGTAGAGGAGAAACGATTGCAGATACCGCGAAAGTACTATCTAATTACGTTGATGGCATTATGATTCGTACATTTTCTCATGATATTATAGAAGAACTTGCTACACATGCTACGATTCCAGTGATTAATGGGTTAACGGACCTTTATCATCCTTGTCAGGCATTAGCTGACTTGTTGACGATTAAAGAAGTAAAAGGAAAATTAGCAGGTATCCATTGCGTTTATGTAGGAGATGGCAATAATGTAGCTCACTCATTAATGATTGCGGCAGCAAAAGTGGGCATGCATATGACGATTGCATGTCCTAAAGGCTACGAACCAAATGAACAAGTGGTCGCTTTAGCACAAGGATTTGCTGAGGTGACGGGTAGTAAGATTGTCGTTGAAAACGACGTGAAAAAAGCGGTTGATGGCGCTGATGTCATCTATACAGATGTCTGGACGAGTATGGGTCAAGAAGAAGAAAATGACATGCGCTTACAAGTCTTTCATGATTATCAAGTGAACGAGTCACTTGTAGCCAATGCAAAAGAAGATTATGTCTTCCTTCACTGTTTGCCAGCGCATCGTGGGGAAGAAGTCTCAGCGACTGTGATTGATGGAGATCACTCTGCAGTTTTCCAACAAGCCGGCAATCGCCTTCACGCACAAAAAGCATTATTAACTGAATTACTATAAGTTAGTAACGAGTGGAAGCATGGATTATTCTGTTATTCGAATAATTCATGCTTTTTTCGTTAGATGAGAATTCATAAATATAACAGGATTGCGCGGTTACTCAGTGAGGAAAAAACTGAAATGAGTGCCGAGTAAAAGATTTTGCACGTCACTAAGACAAAATTCACAAAGATAAATCATAGCGAATCTCATCACAGCGAAACAACAGAAGTCATTCAATCCCTACAATTTCCTTTATGATTCCACCTTCTCTCGGAAATAATAAAAATGTAAGTTTGAAGGGGGGATTCATTTGGGACAAAATCGACAATTTCGAGCCGGGCAGAAAGCGCCCAATAATGGTAAATATATAGAAATCGGTGAGACAGGTAGTAATGTCAATAATCCGCAAATGGTACATCTTCGAGCTGGTGACCGATTTCCTGAGAACTCAAATCATAATCGGTTATGGACGTATCAAAGAAAACCGTAATAGTAAGTAAAACAGATGCCATCCCAATATGTGGATGGCTTTACATATGACAGGAAATAATTTTATAATGAATATAAAGGTCAAAAAAGGTCAGGAGCGTGACGTGTGATTGGATATTAATCAAATGACAACCTCTTTACAAGAAGGTTTAATGAATGCCAAAAGGATGGCGACAGATAAAGGACATCAAGAGGTGGATACGGTGCATCTTTTCCTTTCCTTCTTGCAAGAGGATCATCTATTTACAAATATTTTAAAACGAAGTGGTTTTACAATTGAAATTGTGAATCAATCATTGCAATATTTATTAGAAAGAAAACCTAGTGTTAGTGGAAATGGTGCGAATTTAGATTCTTTTTATCTTACTAATGATTTAAGAAAATCCTTGTCTAAAGCTGATGAATTAAGACGGCAATGGCAGGACGATTATATATCCATTGAACATATACTATGGGCAGTGATTCTTTCAGAGACGAATATCACTCATCTCTTTTCAGCAAAAAAGAAAGAAATCAAACAATCGATTGAAGAAATCAGGGGGAATCAAAAGGTGACATCACAAAACCCAGAAGGCATATATGAAGTACTAAATAAATATGGTAGAGATTTAGTGGAAGAAGTGAAAGCAGGTAAATTAGACCCTGTCATTGGCCGAGATCAAGAAATACGTAATGTCATACGCATTCTTTCAAGAAAAACGAAAAATAACCCTGTCCTCATCGGTGAGCCAGGTGTTGGTAAAACAGCAATTGTTGAAGGATTAGCACAAAGAATTGTTAGAAAGGATGTACCAGAGGGACTGAAAGATAAAACAATCTTCTCTTTAGATATGAGTGCGTTAATTGCTGGCGCTAAATTTCGTGGTGAATTTGAGGAACGCTTGAAAGCAGTGTTAGCAGAGATTAAAAAGAGTGATGGTCGTATTCTTCTGTTTATAGATGAAATACATACAATCGTTGGGGCTGGTAAAACAGAAGGTGCGATGGACGCTGGTAATATGTTAAAGCCGATGCTTGCTCGAGGTGAGTTACATTGTATTGGTGCAACAACATTGGATGAGCATAGAAAGTATATTGAGAAGGATCCTGCATTAGAGAGAAGGTTTCAACAAGTATTAGTAAAAGAACCCGATGTAGAAGACTCCATCTCTATTTTAAGAGGTTTAAAAGAGCGATTTGAAATTCATCATGGGGTCAATATCCATGACAGGGCTATTGTTGCCGCAGCTACTTTAGCTGATCGTTATATTACCGATCGTTTTTTACCAGATAAAGCAATTGACTTAATTGATGAGGCATGTGCAATGATCCGGACAGAAATTGATTCTATGCCAACGGAACTGGATGAAGTAACGAGAAAAGTAATGCTGCTTGAAATTGAAGAAGCCGCTTTGCTAAAAGAGTCTGATGAAATCAGTCAAAGTAGGTTAGAGAAACTAAGAGAAGAACTGACTAACTATAAGGAACAAGCGAAAGAAATGAGGGCGAGATGGCTAACAGAAAAAGCTGCGATACAATCGATTCAATCAAAACGAGAGCAGTTAGAATTATTGAAAAGAGAGTTAGAGGAAGCTGAGAATAAGTATGACCTTAATAAGGCAGCAGAGTTAAGGCATGGGAAAATCCCCGCATGTGAAAAGGAGTTACAACAATTAGAAGAAGAGGCAAATAATAAAGAGAATGATAACCGTTTATTGCGTGAAGAGGTAACCGAAGAGGAAATTTCAGATATTGTATCGAGGTGGACTGGTATACCTGTCTCAAAATTAGTTGAAGGTGAACGGGAAAAGTTATTGCGATTAGAATCGATTCTACAAAAAAGAGTCATCGGCCAAAATGATGCAGTCACACTTGTCTCCGATGCCGTATTAAGAGCAAGAGCAGGCATAAAAGACCCGAAGCGGCCTATTGGTTCTTTTATTTTCTTAGGTCCTACAGGGGTTGGGAAAACAGAGCTAGCAAAGGCTTTAGCGGAATCTTTATTTGATAGCGAAGAACATATCATTAGAATAGATATGTCGGAGTATATGGAAAAACATGCGGTATCAAGGCTAGTTGGTGCCCCTCCAGGTTATGTTGGCTATGAAGAAGGTGGACAATTAACAGAAGCAGTACGTAGGAATCCCTATGCGGTCATATTACTAGATGAAATTGAGAAAGCACATCCTGAAGTGTTCAACATCCTATTACAAATGTTAGATGATGGAAGGATTACCGATTCTCAAGGTCGAACCGTTGATTTTAAAAATACAGTCATCATTATGACATCAAATATAGGGTCTCATCTATTGCTTGAACTCGCTGAAGCGAAAGAGGATAATTATATAATAGAAGAAACTCGGAATAAAGTATTAGATATGTTACGTTCGCATTTCCGGCCAGAGTTTTTAAATAGAGTAGACGAGGTTATTTTATTTCATCCATTAGGTAAAGAAGAGATGAAAGGAATTGTTGAAAAGCTCATCCATGAGCTTCAACAAAGGTTAACCCACCAACAAATTAGCTTAACGATAGATGATAAGGCAAAGGCTTATATTGCAGAAACAGCTTTTGATCCCATATACGGTGCAAGGCCATTGAAGCGTTATATGCAAAAAGAAATAGAAACAGCATTAGCAAAAGAAATGATCGCGGGGAATATCCAAGAGAAATCACATGTCACTATCTCTAGTGATCAAACACAACTAATCATAAAACATTCATGAACTAGTTCAAACTAGCATAAACTGGATATATTAGCGAAAGTAAAAAAAACAAAAGTCATCCATATTGGATGACTTTTGTTGCCATTCTTAATGTAATCCTTCTTTTTCTTCTGGTGCTGCAGGAATCACAGCAGCAAGAATGTAAAGTAAAATACTTACTACAACCGAAAGGACGGTTGCCGTTTGTAAATCATAACTTACACCATTCATGTTGCTTACTACATAAGTAACCATATTCATAAGTAAGAATGTCCAAATGAACGTCCAAATGTATTGCATTTTTACTCACCTCATACGTATGTCAGTCTATTTAATAGTATCATACAATGGTTGGATTATAAACGTGATTCACTGATTTTTTTCAAAGGATTATGTCTAAAATGTGAATAACAGATGGAATCAAGCGTTTGAACTAATTCATTAAAAGCTAGGCAAATATCCTATTCAAATCACCTGTACAATCATACATTAGTATGAACAATAGTAAAGGGGTTAATAAAATGGATAGCCGAAACTTTCAATTGCATACAGAATGGAATATGATTCATTACCCAGAAAAGCCAAGTGGTTTCGGTATTCTTATCATTGGGGATGAACGCCATTTTGTTGATGAGAAACAAAGCTTTTGGACACAAAATGAAGGAAAATCATCTCTCATATCAGCATTAAGAAGAGATGGTTATACTATCTTTTATTCAAATCTATATGGACGAAATTGGGGAAGTCGTAAAGCCATTGAGATGGCAAAAAGATTGTATGCCCATACGATAAGACATGAAATTATTAATGAAAGAATCCATATTATCGCTGAAGGTATGGGCGCACTTGTCGCAAGTGCATTAATGAATGAAATGAATGAGAATATACGTTCAATGACTTTTATCAATCCCATCTTTTCATTAAAAACACATTTGGAACAAGAAAAAGAACATAAATTTTTCTATAAAAAATTAAAGAAAGAAGTAGAAGCTGCACTTGTGAGTAATATTAAAGAGATCGATGAATCCATCGCAATAAATGAAGAACAATTTCTTCAAGTAGACCTCCCAGTAAAGATTATTCATATCCTCTCAAGTAGTCGTGCATATAAACAATCTCATCATTTAAAAGAATTATCAGTGAAATGGTCTGAAAACAATCAACAAGTCTCAATCAATTATTTATTACCAGAGAAAAGGCATAGTTTAAGTAACCATATCATACGATTTCTTAACGAAAATGAGGCGATATTATAAGTCTGAGGAAAATGTCCCTCAGGCCATTTTTTTGAGAAATTAAACTCGCTAATTTGATTAGTCATATTTGCGTGAGTGATTTCGATGATATCTATCGATTATTTCGCATAGTATACAATAAAACAAACGACTGGAGGCTGGGGTATGAAGCAAGCAGTTGTGATTGATGGTTATAGTTTCGTAGGGTTTGGCGCTTGTAAAGGGTTGTTAGAAGAAGGGGAAGAGGTTTTACTGTTCAATTCATTAAAGGCTGATGATGGGCCAGAAAAACAATTATCCATTGGGAGAAACGCGAACTTAACCGAAGTGGATATGAATAGTTTACAAACTTTGCTCGAAGAAGAAGCCACTGTTTTTATTGATGGTTACAGTTTATATATTAAAGATATAAATCTGGAGCAGTTTTTAGTTCCATTGTTAGATATCATCTCTTTTGAAAAGAGAAAATGTGTGATTATTTTACCCATCCAATGGCTGTATTCAAGTGAATCAAAAAAATGGGTACAAAAGACATTTTCTCATGCTCATATCTATTACTTGCCAACCGTTTATGGCCCGTTTCAACCAGAAGAAATGCTTTTTCAACAAAAACTGATGCATCCTAGTTTGAAGAAAAGTATAAGTGAAAAGGAATGGCGGAACGATGCTGTTTATATTGACGAAGCCATCACCTGTTTACTGCATGATTTTTCAGCAAGCAAAAAGAGTGGTGAAAAAATAATTAACTCTGGGATTGAAAACCATTGGCAACAATGTGCAGATTACTTACAAATTAATCTTGAAAGTCATACGGTGGACGATGATGTCAGTTGCCTAGAAGAACATGAAACCATTTATATTAAAAACCATCTATCGGTGGAAAAAGGGCTTCGTCAACAGAAAAGACATGTAGATATTCTCCTATAATATAAAAGTACTTTCATCGGAAAAACCTTTTCAATCACTAAGATAAAAGGTTAGAATGATGTTAGTTGGTCTTTTCGAAAGAAAAAATCAACTAACATAAAGGGGCGAAAGATATAGAAATGAAGAAAGCTTTAATTATGTGGGGGAGTTTAGTCCTGTGTCTTTTCTTATTAACGTCATGTGGACAGGTATTTTCTGGGGGGCAGCTGCAAAAGGTAGGCTTATTAGTGCCGGATACGATTAATGATCAAGTGTGGGGCACGAAAGGGTATAAGGGTCTACTTAAGATACAGTCTACTTATGAGATTGATGTGTATTATAAAGAAGGGATGAACTCACAACTCGTTGTCGAAAGAGCAATAAAGGAATTTTCAAAAAAAGGGGTCAATTTAATTTTTGGACATGGAAATGAATATGCAGAGTACTTTAATCAAGTATCAGCACAATATCCAGACATTCAGTTTGTAAGCTTTAACGGAGACGCACAAAATAAAAATACGACAAGTTTAAATTTTGAAGGATATGCAATGGGCTTTTTCGGAGGTATGGTGGCTGGTGAGATGACAGCTACGAATATCGTTGGTATTATTGCGGCATTTGAATGGCAACCAGAAATAAAGGGGTTTATCGATGGTGTGAACTTTCAAAATGATAAAGCAGATGTTAAAATACATTATGTTGAAAATTGGGATGATGCCCATAAGGCTGCGGGGTTAATGGACAAGTTGGTAATAGAAAAAGCAGATGTCGTTTATCCAGCAGGTGATGGATATAATGTCCCTGTCATTGAAAAAGTAAAAGAGCATGGGTTATATGCCATTGGTTATGTTTCTGATCAATCTCATTTAGGGAAATCAGCAGTATTAACAAGTACGATTCAACATGTTGACCATTTGTATGAAATAGTAGCAGAACAATTTCATAATGGGGAACTGCAATCTGGGAATCTTGCTTTCGATTTTCAAGATGATGCCATTTCACTAGGGGCGTATAGTCCAGAATTACCTCAGCCCTTTATTCAACAATTAAATGCAGCAGTAAAAAAATATAAAGAAACAGGTAATTTACCGAACGAACCGTCATAGGAGGATAACAGAATGACAAATGATAAAACAATGGAGTTTATGCAAATCGCGATGAAATACCTACCTGAGGCAAAAGTAGAACTAGAAAAGTCAGGTGTAGATTTATCAATGGAAATGATTCAACCGTTTATGACGATGTTTACTCAAGTGATGAATGAAGCATATGAATTAGGGAAAGCAGACGCACAAAAAGAAAATGAATAAGAGAAAAGCTAGCGGCGTGAGATAGCCGTTAGCTTTTTTTATTCATTAAGATTTCAACGATTGGAGCAGCATGTTTTAAAAGTGGTTTTAATTCCTCTGCAGAATCCATTAGTTGAGACATATTGGCCATTAATTCACCCAGGTCTAATTGTGCGATTGTGTTTAAAATAGAAGCTGATTTTTCCTCTTCCTGCTTATGTTGTCTTCCGAGAATCCAATCTTCACTTTGACGAGCTTCTCTATTACCAAACATAAATTGATTAAAAAACGGTTCTTCACTCATATAAGCAATCCTCCTTTTAATCTTTTATTGTATAGGTTATTCCTTATAATATATGGGTGAATGACAGAAAAGGTTGGACGAAAATAATAATTATGAAGAAAAATATTGAAACTTTACCTGCTTATTTGATAAAATTAGTACCAAGTACTAATAATTGATATTAAATCTTAATTAACGTAAATAAAAAAGTTGAATTAATGACAAAGTGGAAAAGAAAAAGGGAGTGGGAAAGATGAATGCTGGAATTGTTGGCTTAGGTAGATACTTACCCGAAAGAATAGTAACAAATGCCGATTTAGAAAAAGTAATGGATACTTCAGATGAATGGATCCGCACGAGAACTGGTATCGAACAAAGGCGGATTGCCGATGATGATACAAATACTTCTGATATGGCATTCGTTGCAGCAAAAAAAGCTTTACAAGATGCAAACTTGTCTCCTGAAGAGATCGATTTAATTATTGTCTCAACTGTCACACCAGATCAGCCATTTCCAAGTGTTGCTTGTTTATTGCAGGAAAGGTTAGGCGCAAAAAAAGCAGCAGCCATGGATGTAAGTGCAGCTTGTGCTGGTTTCATGTACGGTATAATTACAGCGAAACAATTTATTGAAACGAAAACGTATCAGAATGTACTCGTTGTAGGTGTTGAAAAGCTGTCTAAAGTAACCGATTGGTCCGATCGTAATACAGCTGTCCTTTTTGGAGATGGTGCGGGAGCTGCTATTATTGCACCTGTATCTGAAGGAAGAGGCATTTTATCATTTGAACTAGGTGCAGATGGTAGTGGAGCGAAGCATCTTTATCAAGACAAGTACATTGTGATGAATGGTAGAGAAGTTTTTAAATTTGCAGTTAGACAAATGGGTGAAAGTTGTATTAATGTATTAGAAAAAGCAGGTTTAACGAAAGAGGATGTAGATTTTCTTATCCCTCATCAGGCTAATATCCGTATCATGGAAGCTTCTAGGCAACGTTTAGAGTTACCAATTGAAAAAATGTCAAAAACAATTGATAAATATGGTAATACATCAGCCTCTTCGATACCAATTGCAATGATTGAGGAGATAGAAGCTGGGAAAATTAAAGATGATGATATTATCGTAATGGTCGGATTTGGTGGCGGATTAACATGGGGAGCCATCGCCTTAAAATGGGGAAAATAAGTATAAATTTAATAGGCTTTATTGATATAAAAGGAGTGACATAATAGTGGAAAAAAAACGTGTCGTTGTAACAGGACTTGGAGCAGTAACACCGGTTGGAAATAATGTAGAGCAGTCGTGGAGTAATATTAAAGCTGGAAAATCTGGGGTAGGACCGTTAACAAGATTAAATGCCGATGAGTATCCTGCTAAAGTAGCTGCTGAAGTGAAAGATTTTGATATTCATGAGTATTTAGAGAAGAAAGAAGCAAGAAAGATGGATCGCTTTACTCATTTTGCTGTGGCTTCTTCAATCATGGCAGTGAAAGATGCCAATTTGACGATAAATGATGAAAACGCTCATCGCGTTGGCGTTTGGGTAGGATCAGGAATCGGTGGAATGGAAACATTCGAGAATCAATTCGAAACCTTTTTAAATAGAGGCTACCGTCGGGTGAGTCCATTCTTTGTACCAATGATGATACCAGATATGGCTGCAGGGCAAGTATCCATCACATTAGGTGCAAAGGGAGTGAATTCTTGTACAGTAACCGCTTGTGCAACGGGAACGAATTCAATCGGTGATGCTTTTAAAGTCATTCAGCGTGGTGATGCTGATGTCATGGTAACAGGAGGAGCAGAAGCACCTATTACGAGAATGTCTGTTGCAGGATTCTGTGCTAACACAGCACTATCTACGAATCCAGATCCGGCTACAGCAAGTCGGCCGTTTGATAAAGAGAGAGATGGATTTGTTATCGGAGAAGGTGCAGGTATTCTCATTCTTGAAGAACTAGAACACGCGTTAGCTCGCGGTGCTAATATTTATGCTGAAATTGTTGGCTATGGGTCAACTGGAGATGCCTATCATATTACCGCTCCTGCACCAGAAGGAGAAGGCGGTGCACGGGCAATGAAAATGGCACTTGACGATGCGGGGCTTACTCCTGACCAAATCGATTACGTTAATGCTCATGGTACGAGCACAGATTATAACGATAAATATGAAACTGTTGCAGTAAAAAATGTGTTTGGTGAACATGCTTATCGATTAGCTATCAGTTCAACAAAATCTATGACAGGTCACCTTCTAGGTGCTGCTGGAGGCGTTGAGGCGATTTTCTCTATCCTTGCGTTAAGAGACAGTACACTACCACCAACAATTAATTACAAAACAAAAGATCCTGATTGCGATTTAGATTATGTACCTAATGAATCAAGAGAAAAAACCATTGGAGCTGTTATGAGTAACTCATTAGGCTTTGGTGGTCATAACGCAACAATCGTCTTCAAAAAATATCAATAATAAATCATACACGGACAGATTTCTGCTTTGTTACATGGCGGATGTCGTCCGTGTTTTTTATATTTTTATGCTTTTCTTTTGAACCGATTATTTGTCTCGACCATAAAATAAACAACAACATATGATGGGAGAGATCCATATGCCGGTAGTTAGAACAGATGAATGGTTAGATCAGCATTTCGCTGATCCGGAAAAATTGATTGAACCATTATTAGATTCATTCCATGAAAACGAGCCACAGAGACTATACCATTTCTTATCCTCCTTTGGCATGTATGTACCAAACAGAAGATGCAAAGAACAATTCAAGCAGTTGAAAGAAGAAAAAACATGGAAAAAGGTTGAATTATTATTAAACAAGTATAGAAAAAGCTGGCGCGGGCCGGATATCCCCATTTACTTATTCCCGATTGCACAAGGCGGTTTATTCTTTAGAACATCTTATGTGAAGTCTGGCTTGTCATTCCCTGACAAGATGTTTTTATTTCTCGCTCCATTAGAAGACGAAAAAGAGTTAGAAGCATTATTTGTTCACGAATACCATCATATTTGTAGAATGAACAGGCTAAAGAAAGAAATGGCTGATTATACATTATTAGATAGCATTGTATTAGAAGGATTGGCAGAATGGGCAGTTGCAAAGAGCTGTGGAAAATCGTATCGATCCAAGTGGTGCACTACACATGATAGAGAAAGAATAAAATACTATTGGCATAAATATGTAAAAAAAAATATAGACATAAAGAGAGACAATGAATTACATGACCAAATCCTATTCGGTGAGGGGTATCCTAAAATGCTCGGCTATTCTGTTGGCTATGAAATCGTTTCAATGCTTGACGAAGAAAAGAAAATCAGACTAGAGGAAAGTATGGTGATTCCGTCAAAATTATTTGTTCCTAAGTGGGAGGAATAGGAGATTTTTGTGAGAAAGGCAATTTGTAAAGTAAGTAAAATAGTATATTTTCCTTATATTAACACGCGAGTAACAGGATGGAAGAACTATTTCATGCCCACTCCATACTATTTATAATATTATCAAAAGATAGATTTTTTAAAAAATTCCTTGTGTTCGTAATCTATTTGTAATAATATACAGATAATTAATCCTAGTACTTAATATTTTACAATACTGTAAGATATTATGATTGAGGTGTAGAAATGGTAGGAAAAGAAGATAGTCCTAGTTTGGACACAATTTTACAAGTAAAAGAATTAAAAGCAGGTTTTGATATAGACGGAAAGGTCTATCACGCAGTAGATAATGTCTCTTTCGACGTGAAGAAAAAACAAATTCTTGGTGTCGTGGGAGAATCAGGCTGTGGAAAGAGTGTCATGTCTATGTCCATTATGCAGTTATTACCGAAGGAAACAGGCAAAGTCACTGGTGGAGAAATTGTATTTGAAGGAAAGAATATTGAAAATTACTCCATTAATCAAATGAATACCATACGAGGTAATGAAATCTCTATGATTTTCCAAGAGCCGATGACTGCACTTAACCCTGTATTTACAATTGGTTTTCAATTGCAGGAGATTCTCTTTAATCATCAGAAGATTTCGAAAAAGGATGCGCGAGAAAAAAGCATCCATCTTTTAAGACAAGTAGGCATATCAAGGCCAGAGAATATCGTTGATGAATATCCCCATCAACTTTCAGGGGGAATGAGGCAACGGGTAATGATTGCCATTGCCATCGCTTGCCAACCAAAGTTACTTATTGCTGATGAACCAACGACTGCCTTAGATGTGACAGTACAAGCCCAAATATTAGATTTATTAAGGGAAATTCAATCAATCAATAATATGGCGATTATTCTCATTACCCATGATCTTGGAGTCGTTGCTGAAATGTGTGACGATGTAATTGTTATGTATGCTGGGAAAATTGTTGAAAGAACAAATGTTGATGCTCTTTTTCATAACCCTAAGCACCCTTATACACAGTTATTATTACAATCGATACCTAAATTGGATGAAGAAGAGAAAGAATTAGGGTCGATTGATGGTTTAGTACCATCCCTAAAAGATATGCCAGAAGTTGGGTGTCGATTTGCTGATCGTTGTCCAAAAAGAATGCCTGAATGTACTGAAATCACACCTACGTTAGGTTTTGTCGAAAATGGACATGAGGCGGCTTGTCTTTTATATGAGAATAGCTATCAGACTAATGGGAGGAATACATATGTCAAATAACACAGCTGAGAAGCGAGAAGTGTTATTAGAAGTAGAAGATTTAAAAACATATTTCCCGATTAAAGCAGGTTTTTTTCAAAGAACGGTAGGACATGTTAAAGCTGTAGACGGCGTTAGTTTTCAAATACATAACGGCGAGACGTTTGGACTGGTTGGAGAATCGGGTTGCGGTAAATCAACGACAGGTCGAACGCTTTTAAAACTGATGAATCCAACTGATGGAAAAATTATTTTTGATGGACAAGATATTTCAAATATGAAAGGAAAGACATTAAGAGCAATCCGCAAAGACTTTCAAATGGTCTTCCAAGATCCTTATGCTTCACTTAATCCGATGCAAATGGTCGGGGACATCGTCTCAGAACCGCTCGTTAACTTTAGAGGGAAGTCAGTGAAGGAATTAAAAGAGGAAGTCATGGAACTACTCAATAAGGTCGGACTTCCGTCAGATGCTTATTATAAATATGCGCATGAATTCTCTGGTGGTCAAAGGCAAAGAATTGGCATTGCGCGGGCATTAGCCCTACGTCCTAAGCTGATTATTGCCGATGAACCTGTATCTGCACTTGATGTATCGGTGCAATCTCAAGTATTAAATCTCTTAAAAGAACTACAAAATGAATTTCAATTAACGTTTTTATTTATCGCTCATGATTTGAGTGTTGTTAAACATATGAGTGATCGAATTGCAGTCATGTATTTAGGTGGAATTGTAGAAGTAACTGATAAGAATAGTATTTTTGCAGAACCCCTTCACCCCTACACCCAAGCTTTAATCTCGGCTATCCCGGAGCCAGATCCGAGAAAGAAGAAACAGAGAATCATCTTAGAAGGTGATGTACCAAGTCCGGCTAATCCTCCAACGGGTTGTCCGTTTCATCCACGCTGTTCACATGCCATGAAAGAATGCATGGAAGTGAAACCGACTTTAAAGGAGGTGAAGGCTGGTCATAACGTAGCTTGTCATTTATATAACTAAAATAAAATCATTTAGGGGGAGAACAATGAAAAAGAAATCTTTTTGGTTAATTTCGTTTTTACTCGTATTCTCTATGTTTCTAGCAGCTTGTAATAGCGGGAACGAAACGAGTGGGAAGGAAGAAGGAGATAAAGAGGAAGCTAACACTGGTGAACCGGTTGAGGGCGGGAAAGTAACGTTAGCAGTAACAACTGCGCCTGAAGGGGTATTTGAGTATGCTTATTATCGGAGTGCAGTTGATGCACAAATCTTGGAATTTACCGGTGGTAGTATTTATCAAGTAAATGATGACCTTGAGTATGAACCAGATCTTGCTTCATGGGAAATTAGTGAGGATAAGTTAACATACACTTTCAAATTTAAGGAAGGTGTAAAATGGCATAATGGTGAAGAATTGACAGTAGAAGACTGGCAATTCGCATTAGAAACAATGGCTGATCCAGATTATGATGGCGAGCGTTTTAATTATGTAGAAGGCATTAAAGGCGCAAAAGCGAAAAAAGATGGGAAAGCAGACTCAATTGAGGGCATTAAAGTGATTGATGACTATACAATCGCAATTACATTTGAAGAAATGAAGCTAAACAACCTTGAGAATTTATGGTCCTATCCAATGCCTAAGAAGCATTATGAAGGTATAGCTGTAGCTGATTTAGGTGAATCAGAGCAAGTAAGAACAAATCCAGTAGGTCTTGGACCATTTAAAGTAAAAAGTGTGAAACCAGGTGAGTATGTAGAGTTAGAGAAATTCGCAGATTACTATCAGGGCGAACCAAAGTTAGATAGTGTCGTAGTAAAAGTGATTGATGCTTCCGTAGCAAATGGAGCACTTCAAAACGGCGAAGTAGATATTATGGAAGTGATTCCGAACCAAGTGGAAGAACTCGAAAAAATGGATCATATCACTGTTGAAGAGACAACGGGTGTTGGTTATTCATACATTGGTTTAAGATTTGGTCATCGAGATCAAGAAGCACGTACGAATAAAGATGATATTGATAAGTTTAAAAACAAAGACCTTCGCCATGCTCTTTTATATGCAATCGACCGTCAAGCAATGATTGATGCATTCTTGGCTGGTAAAGGTAAAGTATTTAATACGGTTATTCCATCCACTTTCTGGATAGCAGCAGACGAATCTGAGTTAAATCAATATGAGTATAATCCAGAAAAAGCAAAAGAATTACTAGCAGGAGCGGGTTATAAAGATGTAGATGGAGATGGGTTCGTGGAAGATCCAGATGGAGAACCATTTTCTATTTCCTTTGGGCATTATGCAGGAAATGCAACTTTTGAAGGACGTACACAAGCGATTATGCAATCATGGAATGATATCGGTGTGAAAACGGAATTAGCTACAGGATCATTAATCGAATTTAACCTATATAACGATATGAAAACAGAAGATGATGAAGCATTAGAAGCATTCTTTGGTTCTTGGAGCACAGGTACTGATCCAGATCCATCAGGTTTATGGGCAAATAATGCCGAATGGAACTTTGGTCGTTGGGTAAATGAAGAAAATGATAAATTATTAAACGAGGCTTTAAGTGAAAAAGCGTTTGATAAGGACTATCGTAAAGAAGTGTATGTAGAGTGGCAAAAATTATTTAATGAGGAATTACCAGCAATTCCATTATGGGAAAACTTAGATTTATATGGAATTAATAAACGCTTGCAAGGTGTTCATATAAATGCTGAAGGTTTCCAATCAAATACTCATGAATGGTATGTTACAGAATAAGCGTCACGCGAACTTTTAATTGATAAGGAGAATGGAACATGCTGCAATATTCACTTCGCAGAATATTAGGTATGATACCGTTGTTATTCCTTACTTCCATTGTGGTTTTTACCCTGGCAAAGTTTATGCCAGGGGACCCTTTTGGGGGTGAAATTGACCCATCAAATACAAATCCAGAATATATTGAAGAAATGAGAGAAAAACTGGGATACAATGACCCTATTCATATTCAATATATCAGATGGGTAACAAATTTCGTACAAGGAGACTTCGGACACTCGACAGCACATAAAATACCTGTCTTTGATTTAATTGTTGACCGTTTACCGAATACGATATTTTTGGCGATCGTATCACTGATAATTACATATATTTTTGCTTTTGCTATGGGGATGTACTCCGGTAGAAGGCCATACACATGGGGAGATAATCTAATTGCAGGTTACAACTATGTAGGACTAGCTATTCCTTCATTTGTTGCCGGAATCATAGCTATTTACTTTTTCTCCTTTCAATTAGGATGGTTTCCATTTGCAGGATCCGTTGAAGTTGGACTACAACCTGGTACTTGGGACTATTATATAAGTAGAATGCATCATGTACTCCTACCAGCCTTAATTCTTGGTCTCATGGGGACAGCTTCGTATACGCAGTTTTTACGAAATGATGTAATAGAAAACAGCCGTAAAGACTTTGTACGTACTGCTCGAGCAAAAGGCACAAGTGAATCCGCTATTTATAATAAACATATTTTACGGAATTCGATGATCCCATTAATCACTTTTTTAGGTTTTGATATTGCGACATTAATAGGTGGTGCGGTCATCACTGAAACAATTTTTACTTATCCAGGTATAGGTTTATTGTTTTTGGAATCAGTCGATAGACGAGATTATGCTGTATTAATGACGATTACCATGCTGCTTTCATTTTTAACGTTATTAGGTAACTTAATTGCGGATTTACTGTACGGCATTGTTGATCCGAGAATTAGGTTAGGATAGGGGGCAAATATGGTGAAAGCATCTTTAAATACAGACGGTCAAGTTTTAATAAAAAACAAGCAAAAGCAGTTCTCTCCTTGGAAATTAGCGCGGAAAAAATTTCTCAAGAATAAAATTGCAATGACTAGCTTATTTGTTTTCGTCTCATTTGTGCTGATTGCGGTTTTCGGCCCATTATTTACGACACATGATATAACACGAATCAATTTCATGTCGATGAATTTGCCACCTTCTGCGGAGCAT
The DNA here is from genome assembly GCF_038003465.1 of Cytobacillus sp. FSL K6-0265. Lineage (NCBI taxonomy): Bacteria > Bacillati > Bacillota > Bacilli > Caryophanales > Bacillaceae > Cytobacillus > Cytobacillus sp. FSL K6-0265. The sequence continues at coordinate 1,557,167 of NZ_JBBOPE010000001.1, forward strand.
TGGTTCGGAACAGATACGAATGGTAGAGATATCTTTACACGTATGGTATATGGAGCGAGAACATCACTTTTAATTGGTTTATCATGTATGACATTTATTATTGTTATCGGAACGATAGTCGGCGCAATTGCTGGATACAATGGTGGAAAGATTGATCAAATATTTATGAGAATAACTGACTTTGTACTAAACTTTCCATTTCTAGTCTTTGTAATTGTTCTTAATACAATCTTAGTGGGGAAAGTCTCTGGCGTTTGGACGCTGATATTAGTTATCAGTTTATTAAGCTGGGGTGGGGTTGCCCGGATCGTTCGCAGCCGATTTTTATCAGAAAAGGAAAATGAATATGTTTTAGCAGCGAAATCAATTGGAACAAGACCTATCAAGATTATTGGAAAGCATATCTTACCTAATGTAGCGTCGACAATCATTGTTCAAGCAACTTTAATGTTGGCAGTTACTATTGTGGCAGAAGCAGGTTTAAGTTTTTTAGGGTCTGGTGTCCCAGCTAATATACCAAGTTGGGGTAACATGCTTTTTGAAGCGCGTGATTCTGACGTATTAAGGAATAAAACTTGGATTTGGGTACCGCCCGCTGCAGCTATTACAATCACAATACTAGCAATTAATTTCATTGGAGAGGGCATTAAAGACGCTCTAAATCCTAAGTCTAGAAGGTAAAGGCTTAGCAGGTAAGTCTGAAAAAGAATGCAATTGACCTTTTAAGGTAATTGCATTCTTTTTTTTGGGGGAAAATCGATCATGTGATTCGTAATGAGTGTAAAGTTTATGGAATTTAGCTATTAACTATTTATTCTAAATTATATTAATATTTATCTTAATGAATAATAAATGAATATTATAACAATTACTTCCATTTAAAATACACTTTATATAGATTGAATAATTCTATATAAAGTACAAATTGCATTTTTGAATGAGATAGAAAAGAATAATAATGGATTAGATTGTAAAAGAAAGGAATAAAATCAGAGTTGTTTGCCCATACTTATTGACAAATAATCATGCGAGTGGGGGTTAGGAAATGTTATATCTTCATGATGTTTGGGTGAACTGGTTTGAAGGGGAAGAGAATGGTTACAATGTTTGTCAATTTCATGAATGGCGAAAAGATGATGCAGTTGAATTATTGGATCAAGTACCGCTACTAAGAATTACACCAGCACTATTTCATTATATTGAAAATGATCTATCTGAATTACCACAACAACTATTGAATGATGTGTATCAAAAAGCGTATTTAAGAAAAAATCATGAAAGAGTGCAATTAGATTATTGTTTTGTCATTACTGATGGGACAAACATTATGGCCGTTGATACAATAGGGTATCATATTCCAATTCGAAAGAGTAGACTGATACCAAGACAAGAACAACTTACATATGAAATGATTTCAAACCATGATGAAATGGAATATACTTTTGAACAAAAGCCGAGTCTAAAAAGTTTTCACATTCTTTCACCTGACCCAGAGTTAATGAAAGGGCTCACAAGAAAGGAAAGACAGCTTAAACAATTAATGTTTATGGCACTCGATCAACTTCATAGTTCAGAAAATGAGGCGGAAATTCGCTATTGGTTTACAGAATGGATGCCTGAAGAGTATAAAAGTATTCAATCAATGGGTTTCCATGATGCATGGATGAATTTATATGAAGATAGCAAGGTCGGCTGGTCTAAAAAACATGAAAGATTTTGTGAGAATATCATTAAAGGTCAACCGTTTTTTGAGAAGTTATGGGAAATGGAAAATGGTTCAAAGGTAAATTAACTCAGAAAGGGACGCTCAATTCATTTGAACGTCCCTGTTTTTTATTTCCTTTTTCTACCTAATCCCATAGCGTTTTCCATCTTTTTCACCATTTTACCTGCCACTTTGTTGGCATTGTCTGCTCCTGCATCTAATATCTCATCTAATTCTGCTGATTCCATGAGATGATGATATTTATCTTGAATAGGTTTTAAGTGGTCAATAATTACTGCTGCCAAATCCCCTTTGAAGTCACCGTATCCTTTTCCTTCATATTTATTTACGATATTTTCGATTGATTCGCCTGAGAATATCGAGTAAATCGTTAATAAATTGGAAACGCCAGGCTTATTCTCTTTATCAAAAGCGACGATGCCATCAGAATCGGTTACAGCGCTTTTAATTTTCTTCTCTATTTGTTTTGGTTCATCCAAAATAGAGATAAACCCTTTTTTATTTGCGTCAGACTTACTCATTTTTTTCGTTGGGTCTTGAAGTGACATTATTCGAGCGCCAACCTTTGGAATACTTACTTCTGGAATTGTAAAGATATCATTGTATTTCTTGTTGAATCTTTCTGCTAAATCTCTCGTTAATTCTAAATGCTGTTTTTGATCTTCTCCAACAGGGACAATATCTGTACCATATAATAGAATATCACCAGCCATTAATGGTGGGTAGGTTAATAAGCCGGCTGAGACAGCTTCTTTCCCAGCAGATTTATCTTTAAACTGAGTCATTCTTTCTAACTCACCGATATAAGAGATACATTGTAACATCCATGCTGCTTGTGCATGTGCAGGTACTTCAGATTGAACGAATAGAGTTGCTTTTTTTGGATCTAAGCCTACCGCAACATAGAGTGCTGCTAGACTACGGATATTGTTTCTTAGTTGTAAGCGATCTTGTGGAACAGTGATCGCGTGTTGATCAACGATACAAAAGTAGCAATCATATTCATTTTGTAACTCGACAAACTGTCTTAATGCCCCAATATAGTTTCCAATCGTTATTGTTCCACTGGGTTGAATACCAGAAAAAAGTGTTTTTTTCATCATAATCCTCCTATGTGCTATGAGAAATGAACATATAAAAAGACCACTCATCCCTAAAAAAATCTAGGGACGAATGGTCCGCGGTGCCACCCTAATTATTCACATATGTGAATCTCTTAAAGACAGATAACGTTAGTCTAACGTGAATCGATATATTCATGCTCAAAAAGTCCATTCGATTTAATAGGTTGCTTATTCTCACCTACCATAAGCTCTCTTAAAACCATCTTAAATGTACTACTCTTTTCTCACAGCAATTTGTATTATTTATTTGTAATCATAATATAATATATGTAGAAGTAAATCAAGTGAGCATTATAACAGCAAAAAAAAAATTATTTGTTATATACCAATTTAAACTTATGAAAACCCTTACATAACAATAATAATACACGTTTCGACATTTTTTTTGAAAAAATATAGATAATTTAGATTATTTAAAACGGGCTTGAAATAAACTTTTAAAGAAACTATAATAAAACCTACCAAACGACATCTTTACAAACAGATTACATTTTGTTCGTTTTCAGGTAGATGGAATGATGAAAAGGTGAGTTTATCGTAGTCTAATAGATACAAATTTTAATATTCAAGTGGAATTATCTGAATAGAGGGAATTTGTTCTATCGAAAATAAACTTACTTTCCTTTACATGCATAAAGGAATCAACTCTTTTTTTATCATAAATTGTTTGATTTTTTCATTAATCTACTCTATGTGAACAATTGTTATTTCTGTGAAGAATCGTTTGAATTAAAAATAGGGGGTTTCACCGTGAAAAAAAGATGGTCAATCTTTTTAAGTATGCTACTTTTAGCTAGCATGGTTTTAGCAGCCTGCGCTGGCGGAGGCGATGACAATGCAGATGGTGGCGATGGAGGTAGTGATGTACCTCAAGAATTAAAAGTGAATATTAATACTGAACCACCTTCACTACATCCTGGCTTAGCACAAGATTCAACTTCAGGTACAGTCTTGCGTCAAGTAATGGAAGGTTTAACGCGTATCGGTCAAGAGGATAAACCAGAAGCAGCGATGGCTGAAGATTGGGAAATTTCAGAGGATCAAAAAACATACACATTTAACATTCGTGAAGATGCACAATGGTCTAATGGCGACCCTGTAACTGCAGAAGACTTTGCTTATGCTTGGAAATGGGCATTAGATCCTGCAAACGAATCAGTATATGCTTACCAACTTTACTATATTGAAGGTGCAGAAGCAGCTAATACTGGAGATGGAAGCTTAGATGATGTTGGTGTAAAAGCAGTTGATGAGAAAACTCTAGAGGTTACTCTTGCTAACCCGACTCCATACTTCTTAGAACTAACGGCATTCTATACTTATTTACCTATTAACAGCAATATTGCCAAAGAAAATAAAGATTGGGCTACAGATGCTGGTGAAAACTATACAACAAACGGACCTTTCCATTTAGCGGAATGGGCTCACAGTGATCAAATCACTCTTGAAAAGAGCGATACTTACTGGGATAAAGATACTGTAAAATTAGACAAAATTGAAATGTACATGATTAATGATCCAAATACAGAATTATCTATGTTTGATAATGGTGAATTGAATTGGGCTGGTTCTCCAACAGGTACACTTCCTACAGATGCAATTCCAGCATTGAAGGATTCTGGAAGACTAACTACTCAACCAATCGCAGGTATTTACAATTATAAATTTAATACAAACGTAGAACCACTAGATAATGTGAATATCCGTAAGGCTTTAGCTTATGGTATCGACCGTCAATCATTGATTGATAACATTCTTCAGGCAGAACAACTTCCAGCAATGGCGATTGTCCCACCTACTATGTTCCCTGAAAGTGAAAAAGGGTACTTTGCAGACAATGATGTTGAAGCAGCAAAAGAATTTTTAGCTAAAGGCCTTGAAGAAATGGGATTAAGTGATGTTTCTGAGTTACCTGAATTGAAACTTTCTTATAACACAAATGAAGGCCACCAAAAAATTGCTCAAGCGGTTCAAGATATGTGGGTTGAAAATTTAGGTGTTAAAGTAACATTAGATAACTCTGAATGGAATGTATTCTTAGATACAGTTAAAAGTGAAGACTATCAAATCGCACGTATGGGCTGGTTAGGCGACTTTAACGACGCGATGAACTTCCTAGAAATGTACCGTGATGCTGATGGCGGTAATAACAATACGGGTTGGGAAGATCCAGAGTACCAAAAATTACTTGATCAGTCTCAAACTGAAACAGATCCGGAAAAACGTCAACAGATGTTAAAAGATGCAGAAGCAATTTTAATGGATGCAATGCCTGTTGCACCAATTTACTTCTACACAAACAGCTGGGTTAAAGATGAGAACTTAAAAGACGTTCAAGTTTCTGGTTTAGGTGATGTTCAATTTAAATGGGCACACTTTGAATAATTTGTATCTTTAAATGCAAGGTATATGGGATTATTCATCCTATATACCTTCGTTCTTGTAAGAAATGATTATCCTACTAGTGGAATTTCATACAAAAAATTCTAAACTATGATTATGACAATCTTAGATTAGTGCCCTTGAATTCAACTAAGTAATTATTGGAGGTGTTGGACAATGACGAAATATATTGGAAAACGTCTGTTATATATGATTCTTTCTTTATGGTTAATTGTAACAGCGACATTTTTCCTTATGCGCATTGCACCAGGGAACCCTTTTGCTTCTGAAAAGAATTTACCACCAGAAATACAAGCAAATTTAGAAGCACATTATGGCATGGACCAGCCATGGTATAAACAGTATTTTGATTATCTCGTAAACGTAGTAACTTGGGACTTTGGCCCATCTTTTAAATACAAAAGCCAATCGGTGAATGATTTAATCTCTGAAGGATTTCCTGTATCGTTTGTACTTGGTGCAGAAGCAATATTAATTGCATTAGCTTTTGGTGTTTTGTTTGGCGTTATCGCTGCTTTAAGACAAAATAAATGGCAAGATTATACAACGATGGCTGTTGCTGTTTTAGGTATATCTGTACCTTCATTTATTATGGCTGCTTTTTTACAGTATTTTCTAGCTATAAAATTACAAATATTCCCTGTTGCCCGTTGGGAATCATTTATGCACACCATATTGCCAGCTCTTGCACTTGCAGCAGGACCGATGGCATATATCGCAAGACTTACACGATCTAGTATGATCGAAGTATTAGCAAATGATTATATTAAAACTGCTAAAGCAAAAGGTTTAAGTGGTGGAGTAATTACAGTTAAGCACGCAATGAGAAATGCTCTTCTTCCGGTAGTTACTTATTTAGGCCCATTAACTGCGGGTGTTTTAACAGGTAGCTTTGTTATCGAGAAAATTTTCGGTATTCCAGGGTTAGGTTTCCACTTCGTAACAAGTATTACAAATCGTGATTATACAGTAATTATGGGTGTAACCGTGTTCTATAGTGTTCTATTACTATTAGCTATTCTCCTTGTAGACATTGCGTATGGAATCATCGACCCAAGGATTAAACTAGCTGGGAAGAAAGGAGAATAATCAATCATGCAAAGTGCGAATGATAAATTCAAAGTTGTCGGCACACATTTAGATGATGCTGAAAAGATTTCGAAGCCTAGTCTTTCTTATTGGAAAGATGTCTTCATTAGATTCCGAAAAAATAAGCTTGCTATGTTTGGTATAGTACTACTTATTATTCTCATCTTCATGGCAATCTTTGGACCATATATGACAGAATATGATTATGCATCAAATGATTTAGCGAATAAAAATCAGCCACCTTCTGCTGAGCATTGGTTCGGTACAGATGATCTTGGGCGAGATATGTTTGCCAGGACTTGGGAAGGTGCAAGAATTTCTATCTTTATTGGTGTTGCTGCTGCATTAATCGATTTATTTATCGGTGTTGCTTGGGGCGGAATTGCCGGATACAAAGGCGGTAGAACGGATGAAATAATGATGCGTGGAGCCGATGTATTATCTGGGATTCCTTATTTGTTACTAGTTATCTTGTTAATGGTTGTATTAGGACAAAGTCTAGGTACGATGATTATCGCCATGACGATAACCGGTTGGATAAATATGTCCCGGATTGTTAGGGGACAAGTATTAAGCTTGAAAAATCAAGAATTTGTTCTTGCTTCTAAAACTTTAGGTGCCAATACGACAAGAATTATGGGTAAACATTTAATTCCGAACTCAATGGGTCCAATTTTAGTTACAATGACATTAACAATTCCTTCTGCGATCTTCACAGAAGCTTATCTTGGATTCCTAGGATTAGGTTTAACACCACCTTTAGCGAGTTGGGGAACAATGGCCAATGATGGTTTACCAGCTTTAAGATATTACCCATGGCGTTTATTCTTCCCTGCGATCTTTATTTGTTTAACAATTTTTGCATTCAATGTAGTCGGTGACGGTCTACGTGACGCACTCGACCCAAGAAGCCGTAAATAAGGAGTGAGAACATGGAAAAAATTCTCGAAGTAAAAGATCTAAAAGTCTCATTCCAAACTTATGGAGGGACGGTACAAGCTGTTCGTGGTGTTAGCTTTGACCTTCATAAAGGTGAGACGTTAGCCATTGTTGGTGAATCAGGTTCTGGTAAAAGTGTCACTTCACAAACACTAATGAAACTAATTCCAATGCCTCCAGGGCAAATTACTGGTGGAGAAATTCTTTTCTATGGTGATGATATTGTACCTAAAACAGAAAAAGAAATGGAAAACATCCGAGGTAAAGATATTAGTATGATTTTCCAAGATCCAATGACTTCATTAAACCCAACAATGAAGGTTGGTAATCAAATTATGGAAGGTTTGATTAAGCATCAAGGGTTATCTAAAGCCGATGCTAAAAAACGAGCAATAAAATTATTAGAGCTAGTTGGTATACCAATGCCAGAAAAACGAGTAAATCAATATCCGCATGAATTTTCAGGTGGTATGAGACAGCGTGCAATGATAGCTATTGCCTTGGCTACGAATCCTAAACTACTGATTGCTGATGAACCTACAACCGCTCTTGATGTAACTATTCAAGCTCAAATTTTAGAGTTAATGAAAGAGTTACAAGCGAAAATGGAAACATCTATCATCTTTATCACTCATGATTTAGGCGTTGTTGCGAATGTAGCTGATCGTGTAGCTGTTATGTATGCTGGTCAAATCGTTGAAATTGGAACAGTAGATGAAATCTTTTATGATCCAAAGCACCCATATACGTGGGGACTGCTTGCTTCTATGCCAAGTGTCGATAATGATACAAAAGATGAATTAGCTGCCATTCCTGGGACACCACCGGATTTAACAAATCCGCCAATTGGTGATGCATTTGCTGCAAGAAACAAATATGCATTAGCCATTGATTACGAGGAAGAACCACCAATGTTCCAAATATCTGAAACGCATTTTGCGAAAACTTGGTTGTTACATCCTGATGCGCCTCATGTGGAACCACCTGAAGCCGTGAAGTTGCGTCAACGTCAAATGTCCTCCAATTTTGATAAACCAATCATTGTGAAGGAGGGTATTTAAGTTATGGCAGAAAAATTACTAGAAATAAAAAATCTAAAACAACATTTTAATGTTGGTAAATCAAATATGGTTAAAGCTGTTGATGGTATTACCTTTGATATTTACAAAGGTGAAACGCTTGGTCTAGTTGGTGAGTCAGGTTGTGGGAAATCCACCACTGGTAGAACAATCATCCGTCTATATAATGCAACGGATGGACAGGTCCTATTTAATGGCGAAAATGTTCACGGTAAAAAATCAAACAATCAACTAAAAGCATTTAACCGGAAAATGCAGATGATTTTCCAAGACCCTTATGCATCCTTAAATCCCCGTATGACGGTTGCGGACATTATTGCTGAAGGTATTGATATCCATGGGCTTGCAAAATCGAAAACAGAGCGTATGGAGCGCGTTTATGAGCTACTTGAAACCGTAGGCTTAAATAAAGAACATGCTAACCGTTATCCACATGAGTTCTCTGGTGGACAGAGACAGCGGATCGGTATTGCTAGAGCGTTAGCTGTAGAACCGGAATTCATTATTGCTGATGAACCAATTTCTGCTCTTGACGTTTCTATTCAGGCACAAGTTGTTAACTTAATGAAAAAGCTTCAGCGTGAAAAGGGGCTAACTTATTTATTCATTGCTCATGATTTGTCAATGGTTAAGTATATTAGTGATAGAATTGGAGTAATGTATTTTGGCAAGCTAGTTGAATTAACAACAGCGGAAGAGTTGTATAGCAATCCTCTTCACCCTTATACACAATCTCTATTATCTGCTATCCCTTTACCGGATCCAGAGTCAGAAAGAACTCGTCAACGAAAAACATATGACCCAGCTGTTCATCAATATAGTGCGGATGATAAGGTTGAAATGCGTGAAGTTCGTCCTGGTCATTTTGTTTACTGTTCTGAAAAAGAATTTGCACAATACCAAAAAGAATATAAAAGTTAACTTAAAAACGATCTCTTATTGAGGTCGTTTTTAAATTGATTGAACTTGCTTGAAATCTGCTCCTTCCTAAAGAATCAAAAAAAATATTAGTTATGAAAACTAAGAATATTATAAATATGTTTAGTGCTTTCACTCACTAAAATGTATGAATATAGTATACAATAGTTTGTATGAAATTACTATCGCAAAAATTAAAATATTTCTTATTATTACTAATTTCTTTTGCATTGTGTTTAACTTCTAGTAGAATAGGAGATAAGAAAAAGAAAATAAATGGATGAGGAGGGAAAAATAGTGAGGGTAATTAAAGTAGCATTTTTCTTACTATTATTAAGTGTAGTTCCACAATTAGACCATGCGAATGCTGAACAGCAAAGTTACCAGCTTCATGCACAGAAAGAATATGCTGGTTTTTTAATGGAATTACCTGAACAAATGAAACGGTTTACATACGATTCAGGCTACGACTTTACCTACCCAGATGCTATTAGAGGTATTTATGTGACTGGACCATCGGCAGGAGGAGCAAATTTTGAGCGGTTAACTAATTTTGTTGATGGGACAGAATTAAATGCGATGGTTATTGATATTAAGGACGATTGGGGAAACCTTACATACCAACCGGAAGATGATAGTAAATATAAAGAGATTGTTGAGCCATATATAAAAGATACGGAAAAGATGCTGTCGACATTAGAAGAAAAAGAGATTTACCCTATTGCGAGGGTCGTTGTTTTTAAGGATTCAACACTAGCTAAGTTAAAGCCGGAATGGTCGTATAAAGAAGGAAATAAAGTATGGACAAACGGAAGAGGAGAAGCTTTTGTTAATCCGTTTATGGAAGAAGTGTGGCAATATAATGTCGATATTGCTATAGAAGCAGCTAAAATGGGATTCCAGGAAATTCAATTTGATTATGTGCGTTTTCCTGAAGGTTTCGAGCATATGGCTGATTCATTGAAGTATAGTAAAGGAAAGTATACAAACGGTAAAGATGATGTTCAGTTAAGAGTAGATGCTGTTACAGATTTCGTTAAGTTTGCGAAAGAACAATTAGAGCCGTACGGTGTCAAAGTATCTGTTGATATTTTTGGTTACACCGCTACTTTACCAGAGGCACCTGGGATTGGCCAGAACTTCTCAAAAATCTCAGAACATGTTGATATCATTTCTTCTATGATTTATCCAAGCCACTGGGGACCTTACTTTGGGATTCAAAAACCAGATTTAGAACCGTACAAGCTTATTAAGGAGTATGCAAAGGTAGAGAATGCCAAAAGAGAAGAACTAGCTTCTCCGCCTATTTCTAGACCTTGGCTACAGGATTTTACCGCATCTTATTTAGGAGCTGGTAATTACAAGCCATATGGTAAACAAGAAATAGAAGATCAAATTAAAGCCTTAAATGAAGAAGGAATTGACGAATTTTTATTATGGAATGCTGGCAACCATTATACAGAAAATGTTGATTATACTCCAATAAACTAAAAAAAAGCAGCTGATATGCCTTTATCAGCTGCTTATTATTTGACACGAAGTGTGTATGCGTTATCATAGTATATAGGATGAGGATTATTTCTTCTTTCCGCCCACGTTTTTCCATCCGGTTTGCATAAACGCAGATTGGTCTACGAATTCGGATTTTTTCTTGCCACCGAAAAATTTTATTCCCAAGCTGTTTAATAATACACCTAAAAGGGAAGTTAAACTGAGTATGAGCAATGAAACGATAATTAAGTCTGAAAAGTAACCAATCATTGATAAACCTCCAATTTTCTTTTCGGAAAATTCAAGTTATTCTGATGATGTTCTATTTCTTATAATAAAGCATTTATTAAAGAATGAAAAGAATGAAAATCACAAATACTTTGAGATAGAACGTTCACAAACTTAGTTTATTTATACGTGAATGATGACTTATTTATACGATTTTCTTATACAAGAAGAGAAAGCTGGAAGTTTATCACGACTGGAACTATTAAAATAATAAAGGGGTTTGATCCATGCATTGGTATGAAAAGTTGAATCAGTACTTTCCTGTAGAAGAGATGAAGTCAAAAGAACATATGGAAACACTGTTAAAGGAGAGACCTGATATTTATCATAAAGATGAGGGTCCAATGCATGTGTTAATGTATGTGGAACTTGAAACTTTTGTTTTTATCGACTATTTATTTGTGTCCAAAGATTCAAGAGGACAAGGTTTAGGGCATAAATTAATTGATCAATTAAAGGAAAAAGGCAAACCAATTATACTAGAGGTTGAACCTGTTGATTATGAAGATACTGATACCGAAAAACGCTTAAAATTTTATAAAAGAGAAGGTTTTGAGCACGCTCAATCGATAGGTTACCGTCGTCGATCGCTTGCAACAAATGAAGTAAATGCAATGGAGATTTTATATTGGGCACCAAATAACGAAACGGAAGAAATGATTTTTGATGCAATGATAAAAACATATGAATTGATTCATACGTACAAGGATATCCAGTTCTATGGAGCATCGTATCAACCAGTAGATGAAGTCCTTACTTTTTCTGAGGATGACAATAATAATGATGTTTTAAAAGATATTTAATCTAAAGAAAATCTCGAACAATCTCATGTTGTTCGGGATTTCTTTTTATGTAAGGTGCGGCTCAATATCTTTTCCTTCATTTAATGCTTTTTCATTTAATGTCGATGATTGAGAATATAAATGTTTATTCTTTAAAAATAAAGGGTATTTATTTATTAGAGTTGTATAAGTAATATAGTAACAGTTTTCATTATTCTATAATTGAACAGTTTGTGAACAAATAAAAAAATCAAAATTACATGAAACCTTTTTTGAATCAAAACGTCTTATATTATAGATTCACTAAGGCAGAAGTTAATTGTTTAATTGGCAATAGGTGTATGAAAGAATGTAAAAATGTATATCATCTGTTCTACAGATGGTGTATAATAAAATAGAACAGCTTATTTAAATTAATTATAAATTACAACAATAGTTATAGCCTAGTGGATTATTCTCAATGAGAAAGTAAGCCTGTTCATTGAAAACGGGAAACAAGTGTAGCAATAGCAAGAATAGCATAATTAAACAATTACGACGAATAAAATATACTTTAAATTTCTAAGGAGTGTGAAATTGTAAAATGGTCACATTATACACTTCACCAAGTTGTACATCATGTAGAAAAGCAAAAGCATGGTTAGAGGCAAACGATATTGCATACAAAGAAAGAAATATTTTTTCAGAACCTTTAGCAATTGATGAAATTAAAGAAATCCTTCGTATGACAGAAGATGGAACAGATGAAATTATTTCAACACGTTCTAAAACTTTCCAAAAGTTGGATGTTAATCTTGAGACAATGCCTTTACAGGATTTATTTGAATTAATTAGAGATAATCCTGGTTTACTAAGAAGACCGATTATCTTAGATGAAAAAAGATTACAAGTCGGTTATAATGAAGATGAAATTCGACGTTTCCTTCCTAGAAAGGTTCGTACGTATCATCTACGTGAGGCTCAAAAGTTGGTTAACTAAAACCAATCTTGCTTTTCTTAATTTCTCATTTAACTTGAGTGTGCTTAAAAGATAACGAGCAAATCCTTTTATATGGATTTGCTCGTTTTTTTGTTCTATAAAACAATTTTGGGGTAATATCAGCAAAAGTCGTCTTATCCATCTTTACTGAGAAAAGCAAAGCATAGGTTAGGAGATTTACGCGCCCATCCAAAGTTTAAAGCATCAAAGATAGCCGACAAAAATTCTTTAGGCATTTCTGATACATAATGGGAAGAACGACATTTCTCTCCCCTGACTTTATTAATTGCTTAATAGAGTCGACCGATTTATTTTACAGTTATTCATACCCGATTTTTTCAAAAGGAAAGTACTGCGTTTTAATCACAAATCAGTTGTGAAAAAAAGCTTTTTCATCACCCTAAGCTTGTTTCTTGTAGGGGACAGGTTTTTTTGATAAAATACAAACACAATAAAGATATATTGTATTAGCGAATATAGGCATTCATTCGTTTTTTGCCAATTGCATTTTTGGGCATTCCCTTTACAACATATTTATCATAAAATATAACAAAAGGTAAAACATAATAGGTATATCTGTTTTTACACGTTATTTTCTCATTATTCTTGCTAGAATGACCATAAAAGAATAATTTTCTTGAAATAGGGTAAATGGTAGTAAAGCAGTACAAATTAGGGGTTATAATCCCTTCACAAAAAGCAAGAAGGGAGAGTTGCTAAGTGGAAATCGAGAGAATTAACGAAAACACGGTGAAGTTTTATATCTCGTATATTGATATTGAGGAAAGAGGCTTTGATCGTGATGAAATATGGTACAACCGAGAAAGAAGTGAAGAACTTTTTTGGGATATGATGGATGAGGTTCATACAGAAGAAGATTTTGTGATGGAAGGTCCATTATGGATTCAAGTTCAAGCACTTGATAAAGGATTAGAAATCTTAGTAACGAAGGCGCAGTTATCTAAAGACGGACAAAAGTTAGAACTTCCTGTTTCTGATGAAAAAATGAAGGATTTTGCTGTAGATGAAAGAGTAGAAGCTATGCTTGATCAATTGCAGGAAAATGAAGAAGAGGAAGTGGAAGAAAAATTAGATTTCGTTATTGCTTTTCGAGACTTTGAGGATATCATTTCATTATCCAAGCGAGTGGAACTAGGAAATGTTCATACGCAACTGCGTTCATACAAGAATAACTATTATTTAATCGTCGAATTTCCTGAGGAACAATTCGAAGAGGATGAAATTGATAATATTCTAAGTATACTACTTGAATATGGTCATGAAACAGATACGACCATTCACGTCATTTCTGAATATGGAAAGGTAATTATCGCTGAAAATGCTTTAATTGAACTTAAAAAATATTTTTAATAAAAATCCGATTTCTTTAAGAAGTCGGTCTTTTCTTTTTATGCAGGAAAAAAGAATGAGAGGTGAGAAGTTAGTAATGTATAGAAAGGATGTGAGCCGACATGTTAAAGGCAATAACGAATGAGGGTGAGCTTATTTCTGCTCAAGATGTTCATAAATATAAGGAAAAGTCTTTTTATTGTCCAGAATGTAAGGAAGTTGTCATTTTGAAGAATGGCATCTTCAAAAAGTCTCACTTTGCTCATAAACCGCAAAGTCAATGCTTTGAATCATACGAAAAAGAGTCAGAAGTCCACTTAAAAGGGAAATTATTGTTATACGCTTTATTAAAAAAGCACTATAGAAATGTTGAGATTGAGAAATACTTCGCTAACATCGATCAAAGAGCGGATATCAGCTTTGAACATAACGGAGGTGTTTATGCTATTGAGTTTCAATGTTCAACCATTCCTACAAAAATAGTTCATAAGCGCACAAATGGCTATATCAAGGCTGGAATAAAACCATTGTGGATATTATCCCACAAACAACTCCATACTATAGGAAATCATTTATTTTCTTTAACCGCTTTTCATTATGCTTTTCTTCAAAAAACTTCCGCAAATAAATTAATCATCCCTTTTTTAAACGTTGATACTGAAAGTTTGTACATACTTTATCATCTCCTCCCAATTACCACGAGAAAGACTTTTGCCCTTCTAGCCCTGAAACCACTTCGTTCGAATACTTTGTACGAATTATTGAATCCACCGAATAATAAAATGAACTTTTCTTTCTGGTTGCAAGAAAGGGAAAATATAAAAAGATATGGAAACCTTAAATATAGCTCGTTTTCTAAACGATTTAAAGAAGAAATCTACCGTTGCGGCTTTCATATCGAAAACCTTCCAGACTTTTGTGGTCTTCCGGTAAAGGGAGGTGCTAAACTAAGTACTTCACCAATTCAGTGGCAAACATTTATTTTTATAGATATATTACGCCATGAAGAAGTATTTTCCCTAGAAAACGTCTATGATTCGGTGCAATATCGCTTGGAACGGAAAGATATTCGTATTAGAGTAGAGGTACCTATAGCCCTCAAAAAAGTAATTGATAATTATTTACTTCTTTTAAACACTATAAATGTAATAGAGGAGATCGATGGTACTAAATATCAAATAAGGACTTCTAATAGGAAGAATAGAAAAATAAGTAAAGAAGAAGGGGAAATGATTATGAAAATGGCATTAAAAGAATATTGAAGTATTTTAAATGAATGGGTGAAACATAATACTGAACAATTACTTTCATTTGATGTAAGATAGTAACATATAGTAATTTTTAACATAATGAATGTAGGAGGAAAACAATATGGCTAACGATTCTACAGTTAAGAAACTACCAACAAGAAATGAGGTGCCAGTGGAAGAAACTTGGCGTCTTGAAGATATTTTTGCAAGTGACGATGATTGGACTAAAGAATTTAATGAAGTAAAAGAGTTATCTACAGAAGCAGGCAAGTATAAAGGGACATTACATGAAAGTGCCGAGGCTCTTTATGATGTTTTACAATATCAAGATCATTTACTCTCTCGAATTGTGAAGCTCTTTACATATGCAAGAATGAGATATGATCAAGATACAACAAATGCAACTTATCAAAGTTTAGATGATAAAATCAAAGGGTTGTATTCAGTGGTTGCAAGTGAACTTGCTTTCATAGTGCCAGAAATTCTTGCCATTGATGAAGGGAAGTTAGCTCAATATATGGCTGAGAAAGATGAATTAAAACTATATGAACATGCGCTTGAAGAAATCAATCTTCAACGTCCTCATGTACTTACAGCAGAAAAAGAAGCCTTACTTGCACAAGCCTCAGAAGTAATGGATGCATCGAGTAATACTTTTGGTATGTTAAATAATGCTGATTTAACTTTCCCAGCGATTAAAAATGAAGATGGAGAAGAAGTAGAAGTCACACACGGTAGATTCATCAACTTCCTAGAGAGTGATGATCAACGTGTACGTCGAGATGCTTTTCATGCAATGTATACAACTTATGGCCAATTTCGGAATACATTCGCTAGTACGTTAAGTGGAAATGTGAAAAGAAATAACTTCAATGCAAAGGTACGGAACTATCAATCAGCTCGACATGCCGCCTTATCCGCCAACAATATTCCAGAATCAGTTTATGATCAATTGGTAAGTACGATTAATGATCATCTTTACTTACTTCATCGCTATGTGAAACTACGGAAAAAAGTTTTACAATTAGATGAATTGCACATGTACGATCTATACACACCTTTAGTCAAAGATGTAAAAATGGCGACTACTTATGATGAAGCGAAAAAACTAATGATTGAAGGGTTAGCGCCTTTAGGTGAGGAATATCGCAGTATTTTGGAAGAGGGATTACAGAATCGCTGGGTAGATGTTTCGGAGAATAAAGGAAAGAGAAGTGGTGCCTATTCTTCCGGTGCTTATGGTACAAATCCTTATATCCTTCTTAATTGGCAAGATAATATCAATAACCTTTTCACTTTAACACATGAATTTGGTCATTCAGTTCATAGTTATTACACACGGAAGTCACAACCATATGCTTATGGTGATTATTCCATTTTTGTGGCTGAAGTAGCCTCAACTTGTAATGAAGCGTTATTAAATGATCATTTATTAAAAACCATTGATGATGATAAAAAACGTTTATTTCTACTAAATCATTTCTTAGAAGGGTTTAGAGGAACGGTATTCCGTCAAACGATGTTTGCGGAATTTGAGCATGAGATTCACCAAATGGCTCAAAATAACGAGGCTTTAACAGCAGATGCCCTTACTGAGAAGTATTATGAACTGAACAAGAAATACTTTGGCGGTGAGGATATCATTATTGATAAAGAAATCGGTTTAGAGTGGTCAAGAATTCCTCACTTCTATTACGATTATTACGTGTACCAATATGCTACTGGTTACAGTGCTGCAACAGCATTAAGTGAGCAAATTTTAAAAGAAGGAAAACCAGCAGTTGATCGCTTTATTGGTTTCCTAAAAGCAGGTAGTTCCGATTACCCGATAGAAGTGCTCAAAAAAGCGGGTGTGGATATGACAAGTTCAGAACCGATTAAGGCAGCATGCAAAGTATTTGAGGAAAAGTTAAATGAGATGGAACAATTGTTAGAAACGATTTAAATTAATTATCAAGTAGCCTAAATCAAAAGATTTAGGCTGCTTACTCATTCAGAAAACAAACAAATAGTACTACAAGAAAGACAAGATATTTTTCTAATGATAAAGGAAGTTCACTATAGTGATAGAGAATTTGACAATAATGTGAAATGGTACACAAACTATTGCGAGCTTAAAAAAGCCATGGTATATTTATATTGTGAAGTTAATCACAAACAAACAATTTACCCCTTTGTTTGATCGTGAAAAATTTCTCCCATCCCCTTTGTTAAATATATTTACATGAAAAACCCTACGCCTCATGAGAGAGTGTAGGGTTTTTTACTGTCTGGATTGAAAGTTGGATTGATTCTTGAATGAAGGACGTATTCATTAAATGATTAGGATCCTGCTCTCCCAAACTTTTTATCCTATCAGGTTAGATAGTATGGAAATGCACTTTCTCATTAAAAGCAGAGTGCTTTGCCTTTTACAAACCTCTTTAAAATCAGGCAGCTTACCATAGTCAGAAGTTACGTTGCACATCCTTGAGAAGTAAATGGTATAAGTAAGTCAATTGCTCAAAGGTAAGGAAGACGCTTTATGCCGCAATTGTGACTGTAAGATAGCAGGGATAGATGGATAGATGAGGGTTTTTATCAGGGCATAAAAAAAGACTGATGATAAACATCAATCAGTCGAGTGACTTCCAAAAAGCTCCGTGCTTTGCGGGTACTTGCTCAACAACTTGCTTCAGTTGGAGCTTTTTCATTTCTTTATTTACTTCTTGCTCAGTCATATTATAGACGACTGCTATTTCTGAAGTAGCGACAAGTTTATAATGTTTAATAAACAGCTCTATGTCCGGTAATGGAGAAGGTTCGAGTTTATATGGAACCATTTCCTTTAATATTTGTTCATACACATCAAAGCTGTACTGCCCTGTAATTTTTATGCCTTCATCTTCAATGTTTTCATTGAAGAACACCATCGTTGGAATTTCTTCTACATCCATCTCAGCTGTAATCTTTACATCACATTGAAATGCTTTTGCAGCACTTTCGGAATGTATATCTGTCACAAATTCAACAACGTCTAAGCCAATTTGGTTGGCGCATTCTTTTAAAACTTCAAAATCTGATACATTTTTCTTTTCGAGAAACAACTTTTCTTGTAGTTTTCTCAAAAAACGAATGCCGGCTTTTCTGCCCTGTAGTTCGGCTGCCTTAATAGCAATGGAGGCTAACTGAGGGGATAGTACCGGATTTTCGTACCAAACAGATCCGTCACATGACATCCCTGATCGACTAGCGGTTTTCTCCCACTGTTCAACTAATTGGTCGTAGTTTTGCCTCTTGCCTCTATTTAAAGCATTTAGCTTCCCACTTATTACATGCTTGAGAGAAAAATACCGGCCATATTCTACGGACAGTTTTTTAATAATCGGTTCTAAACTCCAACATTCTGGGCATAGCGGGTCAATAAACATATAGATTTCTAACGGTTTATTTTCACTGCCATGACAATGTGGTGAGACAGATTTACTTTCAAATTCTTCATGATTCATTTGTCATCACCCTCTAATTCATCTTTTTCAGGTGTATTTACCATATGTTGTGCTGTGAGAGTTAGTCTCTCAAGAAATCCTTCTTTCAAGCGTATATCCAATTCGACTTCATTCATTGCATCCTCCATACAAGAAAGCCATGCCTTTGCACGCGTCATTGTGATGGCAAAAGGTAGGTGACGTGCTCTCAGCATCGGGTGGCCGTGTTCTGAGGTATATAATGGCGGACCGCCTAAAAATTGTGTCAGAAACTGCTTTTGTTTTCTAATTGTTTCAGTTAAATCGTCAGGAAAGATTGGGACGAGCTCAGGATGTTGTCCAACCCGTTTATAAAATGCTTCAACTAGTTGGTGAAGTTTTTCCTCACCTAACGCGTCGAACGGAGTATTGATATTCTCGACCATTGTAATAGAACCCCTTTAAACAAAAGTATGTTAATAAAAGCGATGATCATGTCATCAGCTAGACATAATTCCTTCATGTTTTGATATTATTTTATCAATGTAACGGTTATATCTCAAACAAATAGCTTTGTGCCACGAATTAATATTAAGAATACAGGTGTTTTCAGTTCTATTATATGGGGCATATCTCTTGAAAAACAAGTACGGAGGATTATCCTTGAGGTGGGATTTCTTAAATTAAAAAAGTAGTGACTAAAAGGAAGTCACTACGATACTTAGACAAATTGTTTTTGATTTAGTAAATTCTCTGTTACTTTTTGTACATAGTTTTGTGTTTCTTTAAATGGCGGAATACCATTATACTTATCAACATTACCGGGACCAGCATTATATGCTGCAAGGGCAAGGTCGGTATTATTTCCATATCGATCAAGCATTTGTCTTAAATATTTTGTACCTGCCATTACATTTTGTGTGGCATCAAATCTGTCAGTCACACCAAGCCACTTAGCTGTTTCAGGCATTAATTGCATCAAACCACTCGCACCTGCTGAGCTAACTGCATTTGGATTGAAATTGGACTCTTGTTGAATAACCGCTGTAATTAATTCAGTTGGTACGTTATAGGCGGATGCAGCCTGTTGAATGATATCTTGAATGGATTGATCACTATTCTCTTCTTTAAACTTCGTAAGCTGTACAGGAGGAAGAGAAACGGGAGAAGAAGTGAGCATTGTTTCAGCGATCGTTTGTATTGCTCCTATCTTCTGTGAAAAATCACTAGAAGTATCATTCATACTAGCGGTAATTGTGTTTGATAATAATTGTGAAAAATCAGTTGTATTGCTGTTTTGCGTTGTATTTGGAAGAAAGGTTTGTAAGCTTTGCATTTGCATTAATAGTTTCAGCTGATCAATATTCATTATGACTCTCCTCGTATGTCCTTGTTAATCATCTCATCTTCTTTTCTGAACTTCCCGAAATAATCTTTTCACTTTGTTCTCTGTTTTTCTTATCGGTATGTTCATCTCTTTTAATAGTTTTTTAAAGGAATTTAAGCCATTTTCCCTATTCGAAACCTCATATTCTAATTCATAATCCATCTTATCTAAATATTCACTATAATCTAGGACAATTAAACCGTTATCATCATTTTTTTCGGCACGGCTTGTTAATAAAGAACCAAATAATTCAAACGTCTCTTCAGGGAAATGAAGATCACTTTTAAGTGAAGATAAATATTGCTTGTCGATGTACCCTTGATTTATGATATGCTTTGCTTCTTCCGGTTGAAGATCATGGTTTGTTTCTAATAATCCATCTGAGTGAGGTTGTTTTAATGTAAGTTCGAATTGATTATTCTTTTCTCTAATTCTGAGCGCACACCCGACGTTTTTTAAAAAGAAAGTTGGTGTATCAAAATAATAATTGATTTGTGTGAAGAAATCTTCGTCTTCTATATGAAGCTGCTTTTTTAATTGAGCAAATTCTTGTTCTGTGAGCATGTTTTTGAATTCAATTTCTATATTTTGTGACATGATTAATCCTTCCTATTCTCTCGACTATATGTATAATCAAATTAGAGATAATACATGATTGCTTATACTTATATTTATTATGGCGCTGTATCACATAATCTGCAATGTTCTTTGAGATTTTTTCCCCTTCTATGGTAAAATGTAAGAGTTTGGAGGTAAAAAAATGAATAAAAAAGTAGAAGTACAAAGTGCGTTATGGAATGATGAAGGAAAGGAATTATTATTAGAAATTGACTCAACTTTATCTGTGAAGGATTTTGAGCCGAGAGAACAGATGCTAGTAGATTCCGACCATTTATCATTTATATACATAACAGAAAAAAATGATGATTATACATATATCATGTTACATGAATCATTATGGCAACAATTAAAGCAATCATTGGTTGTTAATGGTGAAGTGTATTTGTATGATGGAAAAGAAAAACTTAAATTACCTTTATTTCATGAAGAGTTACAATATCTTATTGAAAATATACGGGGTAATAGTAATTATGGAGATGAAATGGTTGAGAAAGTCGAGGCTATGTTTGAATAACTTCTCTACGAATGAAGTGTAATCATGTACCTAAGTTTCTTTCGTCGCTTTATTGCAAAAATTTCTAACTAATCATGTTAGAGAAATGAACTTACATAAGGGTGGTGCATGTATGAAGCATTGGGATCAATTTTTAGGGCCGTATAAACAAGCTGTTGAAGAGTTAAAAGTGAAACTAAAAGGGATGAGAAGTCAGTTTGATTTTGTCCCAGAGCATTCTCCAATTGAATTTGTGACTGGAAGAGTAAAACCTATTGCTAGTATATTAGATAAAGCCAACGAAAAAGGCATACCTCTTAATAGGTTGGATGTAGAAATGCAAGACATCGCTGGTATGAGAATGATGTGTCAATTTGTTGATGATATCATGAAGGTAGTAGAATTGTTACGCATGAGAAATGACTTTGAAGTCGTGGAAGAAAGAGATTATATTTCTCATGAAAAAGCAAGTGGTTACCGCTCCTACCATGTAGTTATTGCTTATCCTGTACAAACCATTCATGGGGAGAAAAAGATATTGGCGGAAATTCAAATTAGAACGTTAGCGATGAATTTTTGGGCTACGGTTGAGCATTCATTAAATTATAAATATAAAGGCCAATTCCCATCTGATATTCAAATGAGATTACAAAGAGCCGCTGAAGCAGCATTTAGATTAGATGAAGAAATGTCATCGATTCGAGGAGAAATTCAAGATGCACAAGCATTTTTTTCACAAAATAAAGAAAAGCAGCAAAAGAATAAGTCATAGAATCAAAAATTAGAGGAGCTACTAAAAAATGAGATTTGCGATTACGTCTAAAGGTGATACGAAATCGAATACATTGATGCATAAGATGAGATCGTACTTACTTGATTTTGATCTAGTTTATGATGAAGAACAACCAGATATAGTCATTTCTGTTGGTGGCGATGGAACTTTATTGTACGCATTTCACAGATATAGCAGCCGCCTTGATAAAACAGCTTTCGTTGGTGTCCATACGGGCCACTTAGGATTCTATGCTGATTGGGTACCTGATGAAATTGAAAAGCTTGTGATCGCTATAGCAAAAACTCCTTTCCAAGTGGTGGAATATCCCCTTCTTGAAGTGATTGTCCGCTATTTAAATGGTGGCAAAGAAACAAGATATTTGGCTTTGAACGAGTCCACGGTTAAAGCTGTGAACGGTACTTTTGTGATGGATGTAGAGATTCGGGGTCAACATTTTGAAAGGTTTAGAGGAGACGGCTTATGTTTATCCACGCCTTCAGGGAGTACAGCTTATAATAAGGCGTTAGGTGGTGCGATCTTACATCCATCATTGCCTGCCATTCAATTAGCTGAAATGGCATCGATTAATAATAAAGTGTTTAGAACGGTTGGTTCACCATTGGTTTTACCAGCACATCATGCATGTCTCTTAAAACCTGTGAATGAACCAGATTTTAAGATTACGATCGATCATTTATCATTATTGCATAAAGATGTAAAATCAATTCAATACCGTGTAGCTGATGAAAAAATTCGCTTTGCTAGATTCAGACCATTTCCATTTTGGAAAAGAGTACATGATTCATTTGTTGCCGATTAACTGCGTGACTTTGGATGATATTGATGCTAGTTGAAAGAAATCCGAACAATCATTCTAATTCTGTCAAAGGGTTCGAATATGTTCGGATTTTTCATTCTGTAAATGCAAAAAAAGAATACGTCCAGCTATCCCCGAGCAAAAATAGAAAAAGTTACTAATTACCTAGCTTCCAAAGGTTTGATTAAAGATCATGGGATGATACTTAAAAAATATTTGCACACTTACCTCTGCAATTTTTTTAAAAAAGAAGCAAGATAATGAAGCCTACTGTTTTTCAGCTCAATTTTACTTGCATCCCAATGTTGCTGTCTTTGGTTGAATGAACTTCGTTTATAAGGAGATATAGAATGTTTACTTTACAATGGCAAATTGATTCACTTGCTACACCAGTTAATATTAGATCATTCCTTTCCCAGCAAAATATTTCTAAAACCGCTTTAACAGATATAAAATTTGCTGGAGGTTTTATAAAGGTGAATAGAGTTGAACAAAATGTGCGGTATATGCTAAATAACGGCGATGTATTAGAAGTTGGTTTTCCACCTGAGAAAAGAAGTGAAGGTTTGCTTCCTGAAAATATTCCTCTCTCGATTCTTTACGAAGACGATTCACTATTAATCGTTGTGAAGCCAGCAGGTATGAGCACCATTCCATCTCGAGAACATCCAGATGGAAGTTTAGCGAATGCTTTATTAGGTTATTATGACCAGCAAGGAATAGTTTCCACTATTCATATTGTTACAAGACTGGACAGAGAGACGTCAGGTATAGTGTTAATTGCCAAGCATCGTCATGTTCATCACCTTTTAAGTCAACAACAGCAAAATAATGGAGTCAAAAGGAAATATAAAGCTTTTGTTTGTGGTCTAATGGCAACAAAGGAAGGGTGGATAGAAGAACCAATTGGCAGAAAACCTGATAGCATTATCGAAAGAATGGTTAGCCCGAATGGCAAATATGCAGCGACTTATTTTAAACAACTATCCCAGCAAAAAGAAAGACAATTCACTGAGTTAGAATTGTCTTTAAAAACGGGCAGAACCCATCAAATTCGAGTGCATCTTTCTCATATCGGCTTTCCTTTAATCGGAGATCATTTATATGGTGGTTCGACTAAATGGTTGCGAAGGCAAGCTTTGCATTGTTTTTCTCTATCTTTTACCCATCCAATATCAAAGGAATTCCTTAGCTTTTCAATTCCCTATCCTGAAGATATGCAAGCATTATTAAATTAATCAAAGCAAGTAAATTTCCCCTCTTGGAAGGGAAGGGAAGAGGAAACAGATACAGTCTTTAATTCAGGGTACTTAAGAGCAGTTAATTTGTTACCAAAAACTGCTCCAGTATCAATATTATATGTTTGATTGATCTTACGCACTTCTATCACAGGTGTATGGCCGTAAACAATTAATGTTTGTCCGGTATAATGTTGTGCCCAGTCTCTTCTAATTGGAGATCCATCAGGATGTTTCTCTCCAGTAATATCACCATAAAGAGCAAATGTTTTTACTTTTTTATCGTTTTTACCAATCCACTCTTCCTTCATTCCTGCATGTACTAATAATAGTCTTTCTTCATCTAGTAAATAATAAAGAGGAGATTGTTCGTATAACTCAATAAACTTTCTAAGGATATCTTTTCTTTCTTTATTATTTAAGCTTTGTAATTCCGCTACTGTCGTTTCTAAACCGTGAGTCGTCTTTACAGGATTTCCTAATGCATAACGATATAATTTATTGCAATGATTGCCAGGAACATAGTAGGCACGACGATTTTTTATTAATTGATATACGGTTTGAATGACTTTTAATGATTGTGGACCACGATCAGTTAAATCACCGATAAATGCGAGCTGCCTATCTTCTCTTAAAGGAATGCCGGAATGCCAGTCATAGCCTAGCTGGATGGTGAGATCCTTAAACTCTTTAAAACAACCATGTATATCTCCAATAATATCTAGTTTCATTTGCTGTCCCTCACTTTTATAGTAGTTTGAATCATTTAGGTATGAAAGGTATACAATTCTTATCGTTTGCATTTTTATTTTTCATATGTTTAGATTTTATTTCGACTAATTTTACTAAAAAGGAGTGACATAGAATGGAACATGGGAATTCAGTCGCCTCACTTGTAATTGTTATCGTGATTGCATTCTTAGTACCGATTATACTACATCGTTTAAAAATCAACTTTATCCCTGTTGTAGTAGCAGAAATACTAGCAGGATTAATTATTGGGAAAAGTGGATTTAATATTGTACAAGAGGATATGTGGCTTGAAACTTTATCGACATTAGGGTTTATATTCTTAATGTTTCTAAGTGGGCTTGAAATAGATTTTTCAGCATTTTCATCGAAAAAGAAAAAGCTACGATTGGGAAATGGCAAACCTGAACCAAATGCATTTCTCACTGCGAGCATTATTTTCGCCGGAATTTTTATCGTGTCATTAGTTTTATCGTATGTATTTGTTTTAGTAGGCTTTATCGATAATGTGTTTCTAATGACGTTAATTATATCAACAATCTCACTTGGTGTTGTTGTTCCTACGTTAAAAGAAGGGAACATCATGAATACTAATATCGGGCAAATCATCTTGCTTGTAGCAGTTATTGCCGATTTAGCAACGATGATTCTACTCGCTGTATTTGTTTCAGTTAATGATGGCGGAGAAGGGAATACATGGTTATTATTATTCCTATTTATCGCTGGCGTGATCCTATACTTTATAGGAAGAAGATATAAAAATAATAACTTCATACAGTCGCTATCAACAGGAACCATTCAAATTGGCACGAGGGCTGTTTTTGCACTCATTATTTTCTTAGTAGCTGTTTCGGAATCTGTTGGAGCGGAAAATATCTTAGGGGCATTTTTAGCAGGTGTGCTTGTGTCTTTATTGGCACCAAACCAAGAACTTGTTCATAAACTAGATTCGTTTGGATACGGCTTTCTAATCCCGATTTTCTTTGTAATGGTAGGCGTAGATTTAGATATTTGGTCACTTTTTGCTGAGCCAATGTTATTAGCGTTTATTCCGTTATTATTATTGGCATTGCTCATATCTAAATTAATCCCGGTATTTTACATGAAGAAATGGTATGATATGAAAACGGTTGTTGCGTCAGGGTTTATTTTAACTTCCACGCTTTCATTAGTCATTGCTGCTGCGACTATTGGTCAAAGAATGGGTATGATTTCTGAAGAAATGGGTGGGATGTTGATATTGGTAGCTGTTATCAGTAGTATCTTTACACCTATTGTCTTTAAGAAATTATTTCCAAAAGAAACGGTCAAAGAGAAGAAGATTAAAGTATCCTTTATTGGTGCAAACCAGATTACAATGCCGTTATCAAATGAGTTAGCTTCTGATATGTACGAAACGAGTGTATATCATACCGTTCAGCAAAAAGAGGAACCATTTATTACACCAGCCTTTGAGTTGAATGAACTTCCTGCTTTTTCAATGGAAGCGATAAAAGAAACAGAAATTTTGCAAGCTGATGTTGTTGTAATTACAACTGGAGATGAGGATATCAACCTTGAACTGGCAGAAGCACTGAAAGAATCAGGAATTAATCGTGTAATCTGTCGCTTAGAAAACCCCATTCTAGAAGAAAAGGCAATAGCAGCTGGTATTGAATCTTTTTCAAGTATGTTGTCAACGAAAACCTTATTACGAGCGTTGATCGCTTCTCCAAGTGTTGTGGAGATAATTGAAAATCAAGAAACAACATTATATGATGTGACATTACGAAATTCAAAATTTGATGGAATGACGATCAGACGATTTCCATTTGCCGGTGATGTGATATTTGTTCGTATCTTAAGGGGGCAAGAAACTATTATACCCCACGGTGATACAGAGCTTTTATTAAATGATCGCTTAATCGTCACCGGTTCTCGGGAATATGTGGAAGAGTTAAAGTGGGAATTAGAGCTTAACTAAAAGGAGTAGTTATTTCAAGGTGCGAATAGATTCTATGACAGAGTCTATTCGTATTTTTTTATATCTTCTTTCCCGTCACATTCCTATTGAAAAGTAAATATTTTTCATGTAATATTAGTACTAGGTACTAATAACTTGTATAAATTATAGGGGGATTATAATATGACGATCTCATTAAAAGGGAAAACTTACGTTGTGATGGGCGTAGCGAATAAACGTAGTATTGCCTGGGGAATAGCAAGGTCACTACATACAGCAGGTGCAAATCTCATTTTCACATATGCTGGTGAAAGATTAGAGAAAAGTGTCCGAGATTTAGTCAGTACCCTTGAAGGTGCGGAGGACTCACTTGTAATACCTTGTGATGTGACAAATGATGAAGATGTAGAAAGTTGTTTTAAACAAATTAAAGAGGCAGTTGGAGAAATTAATGGAATTGCTCACTGTATCGCATTTGCCAATAAAGAAGAGCTTCAAGGGGAGTATATGAATACATCTAGGGATGGCTTCTTATTAGCGCATAATATTAGTTCGTATTCCTTAACTGCTGTTGCTAAAGCAGCAAGACCATTAATGGTTGAAGGAAGTAGCATTGTTACCATGACTTACCTTGGTGGTGAAAGAGCAATTAAAAACTATAATGTCATGGGAGTAGCAAAAGCTTCTCTTGATGCAAGTGTAAAATATTTAGCAGTTGATTTAGGAAAAGAGAATATTCGCATCAACTCTATCTCTGCTGGTCCAATTCGTACTTTGTCAGCTAAAGGTATTGGTGAATTCAATTCAATTTTGAAAGAAATCGAAGAAAATGCACCATTACAAAGAACAACAACGCCTGAGGAAGTCGGAGATACAGCTGTGTTCTTATTTAGCGACATGTCAAGAGGCATTACAGGAGAAAATATCCACGTCGATTCTGGTTATCATATTCGCTAAATTTTTAAACGGACGTAACAAATAAGAGCTAGCTTTTTTAAAAGTTCGCATTTTGCGCACATTACTCGTTGATTTTAGGACGAGTGATGTGCGCATTTTTATTTTTCCTAATATCCTCCAATGCTCTGATCGCGGTTCGTATCGATGATTTTGTGAGTGACCTTTTTCGAAGCACTCATTAGAGATTCCGCCAATTAAGTGAAATGTAAAACCATTGGCATGGTCCTTATCCGAAATGCTTCGCAAATCCATATTGCTTAACTATCATCCTGCTTTTATACATATGCTATCCTTTGGATTCCCTCCAGCTGTTAGCAACATCGATACAAGAAACTTTACAATAAGAAGAAATAAGACAATCAGGGATATGAATATAAATTTATTGTAGTAGTGTTTCTCAGATAGAAGTCTTCTTTCGAGTATATCCTTTCAGTGGTTAAAATGAACGCCCATTTTTATTTCACATATAATATGTTGGAGCTTCGAATTTATTGAAGAGGGACGGGTGAAAGACATGGATACACAAAATAAAAAAAAGAAGCCTTTATTATATGTACAACAATCTAATCTTCCTTCTCCTTCGACGTCAATGCAGTCAACTTATTCCAGTAAAAATGAAGTGGAGAAAGAAGAAAATGAAGTTATCACAAATGCTTCTATAGATGAAAAAGGTATGGTGGAGGAAAAAGGAGAAGATGTACAGCAAGTTTTGGAGGAATACGAGGAAAGTCATTCAGAAAGCGAGCAAGGTTTTAAACGCGTGAAAAGTTTTAAGGATATGAATGTACAGGAAAGGATTGATTATCTCCTTCATTTTCCAAAGCAGTTACCGCCTGTACCTTGCCTATTTATAAGTGATGATAAGCATATTAGGGGATTTATTGAGTTAAAACAAGGCAATGAGTTAATGATTAAAACGTTAAGCGGCAGTATGCAAACCATTCATATTCAGAGTATAAAATCGATAAAAATGGTCGGTTTTAGGTAAGTTGACTGTAAATAAAGAGCCAGTCGAGTGAACGACTGGCTTTTATAATCATTAGTCTTCGAAATATTCAACACAATTATCAATTGGTAAATAAATATCTTGAATACATTGAACTGCACAGAAGCAATCCAAATCTACAGAGATACAGTTTTCACTAGAACGGAAACCATCTACTTTGCAGATTTTAGATAAATCAATGCAGCAGCCTTCTGTAATATCAGCAGTTTCAAAGCAACCAGGATCTGTTTCAGTAACTGGTTCTAAGACTCTTAGAGTAGCACATGAATTATCGAATATCTCTTCTACTCTAAAGAAAATTGACGTACAAGAGCAATCATCAACATTTGTCAAAAAAGCGTGGAATGGTGAACCATCAGCTGTGCTTAACGTAAATACGCGCGTGTTAGGGCGTCTGATTTTTTTCTTTTTACCTCTCTTTGGAGAGATCGCGCCGATTGGTTCTAAGAAACAATTTGAACCGCAATCACAATCATCATCTTCGCGAACTTGATCTTGTATATCTCTTATCGCACGTACGACTTCAGCTACACAGCTGCCGTATTTATTATCCTTTTTGTTACAACCCATATTCTTTTCCTCCTTATTTCATTCTTTGATCTACATTAATAACATATTGATGAAACAGGCTATGGGTTACGGACAAACGCCTTATTTTTTAAAAAAATAGGCATATTTTTTAGGTGAAGGGTGGAGATAAGAATGGATCTTACCTTTTTTGAATTTCTTTTACTCTCATTTGCTTCTTTCCGTCTAACAAGACTAATTGTTTATGATCAAATCACTGAATTTATAAGAAGACCATTTATGTTAGAAGTTGATGAAGAGGATGAACAAGGGAATATAGAGACTTATATCATTCCAAAAAATAAAGGGGTAGCTGGCTTTTTTGGTAAGCTCCTTAGTTGTTATTGGTGCACGGGGATATGGAGTGCAGTAATTATATATGTAATGTATGCATATTTCCCTACAATCGGTGTGTTGTTAGTGGTGATTTTGTCAATTAGCGCCGTAGCGGCAATTATTGAAGGGGCAATTCAAAAAATGATTATTCAATAAAAAATTGGGCTATTGCATTATACGAGCTCTCCATCATTTGAATATGTTAAAGATAAAAGGCATATATGATGAAGGAGGGTATGGAAGGTGAACAAAAAAATATATACAAATAAAGAAGCTTTTAAAAAGAGAATTGCAGAAACAGGGGGAAGTAAAAAATCCTCCGGTTGTGGTTGTGGGAAGAAAAAGAAGAAAAGCAATTAATATAAAAAGACGAGCCATTCATAAAAGGTTCGTCTTTTGTTTTTTTTTGGATAAGAAATCAACTTTTAGAGAGAATAAACAAATAATGAAAAAGATAAGGAAGGGACAAGAAATGCCAAAATACTTGCTACTACTTATAAGTTTATTTTTGATCGCAGGGTGTAGTAAACATGATTCTGATGAAGCGCCGTTATCACTTGTTAAACCAACAAATCCTACCCCATCATTAATACATAGTGAATCACGGTCAACCGATGAAGACATGCTGCAAAGTATAGAAGAAGATATTGAAAAACAGAAAGAATTATATGATGCAGCAATTGTAAAGAATGATGATACCGTTTTAGTTGCTTACAAAGTTAGACATTTACAAAGATTTCACATGAAAAAAATTGAGAAAGATGTTAAAGGAAAATTAGAAGACAAATATCCTGATGTTAAATTTATTGTTTCCAGTGATTTTAAAATTTTTCTTGAAGTTGTCGAATTGCATGAACAACTGAAGAATCCACAATTCAGTGCCAAGGAAGCCCAAAAAAAGTTCGATAAAATAGTTAAGTTGAAAAAAGAATTAACATAGGAAGGTGAGAAGGATGTGTGCAAAACCAAAAAAAACGCCTGACCAAGAGCAATATGATCAATTAGAAAAAAAATATGAAACGAAGCGACCAGTTTTGAAAAATTGTCTTCGGGCATTTTGGGTTGGAGGATTATTTTGCTTAGTAGGACAAGCGATTTCCTATTTTTATATCTATTTCTTTAATTTCACCGAGCAAACAGCGAGTAATCCTACTGTAGCCACGATGATATTTATTGCGATGCTCCTGACTGGATTTGGTGTTTATGACAGACTTGGGCAATTTGCAGGAGCGGGTAGTGCTGTGCCAGTAACTGGTTTTGGAAATGCGGTTATTTCTGCAGCAATTGAACATCGCACCGAAGGATTTGTTCTCGGTGTCGGTTCAAATATGTTTAAACTCGCAGGTTCGGTTCTCCTGTTTGGCGTATTCTCAGCTTTTGTCGTTGCATTAATCAAAACTATTTTAATTTATATGGGGGTAATCTAATGCTAAAGGGGAAGCAATCCTGGGTTTTTAGTCAACGTCCAGCAATTATTGCTACCGGTGTGACTGGAGGACCTTTTGAAGCCAATGGGAACTTAGCTGATGATTTTGATCTCCTCCATGATGATTTATGGATGGGAGAAGATTCATATGAAAAAGCACATCGTGTACTAATGGAAGGTGCTAGTCGAACAGCATTAAGAAAAGGGGAAATGGAAAAAAAAGATGTGCAATTTTTTCTAAGTGGAGATTTAATTAATCAGATAACCCCAACGAGTCTTAGTGCAAGAGCGTTGGAAATACCTTACTTCGGTTTGTTTGGCGCATGTTCCACATCAATGGAAGGATTAGCGCTTGGTTCATTTATGATTAATTATGGTGGAGCAAATGCAGTTATAACTGGAGCAGCGAGTCATAATGCTGCTGTTGAAAAGCAATTTCGCTACCCTACAGAGTATGGCGGGCAAAAGCCACCAACTGCACAATGGACAGTTACAGGTGCGGGTGCAGCACTTCTCGTTCAAAATAATGGAGGAAATGATCCAGTTACGACAGCTGCAACAATCGGTAAGGTTGTTGACATGGGGATCACTGATCCATTTAATATGGGCGGGGCGATGGCTCCTGCGGCCGCAGATACAATTTATAATCATTTTCAAGATTTACAAATTGAACCTTCTTATTATGACTTAATTGTTACTGGAGATTTAGGGAAAATTGGTCGTGTAACTACATTGGAATTATTAAAGAATAAGGGGCTTATCATCCCAGATGAACAGTTCCAAGATTGTGGCATACTTATTTATAAAGAAGATCAGCCCGTTCAATCAGGCGGTAGCGGTGCAGGTTGTTCTGCATCCGTTTTATATGGACATTTATTAAATAGAATGAAAAGAGGAGAGTTAAAAAAGATCTTAATGGTCGCTACAGGAGCGCTATTATCTCCGCTGACGGTGCAACAAAAAGAATCGATTCCTTGTATTGCACATGCAGTAGCGATTGAAATGCCATAAAGTTAGGAGGA
Organism: Cytobacillus sp. FSL K6-0265; assembly: GCF_038003465.1. NCBI lineage: Bacteria > Bacillati > Bacillota > Bacilli > Caryophanales > Bacillaceae > Cytobacillus > Cytobacillus sp. FSL K6-0265. The sequence continues at coordinate 1,589,368 of NZ_JBBOPE010000001.1, forward strand.
TAAATAAATGCTGCCAATGTTTTTTTGGGCTTTTGTTGTCGGAGGCTTATTTTGTGTAATTGGCCAAATTTGTTTTGATGTATTTAAACTGACACCAGGTCATACTTTAAGTGCACTGGTTGTATTAGGAGCGATATTGGATGGAGTAGGACTTTACGAGCCATTATTGGATTTTGCTGGTGCGGGTGCGTCTGTGCCTATTACGAGTTTCGGTAATTCACTTGTGCACGGGGCATTACAAGAAGCAGAACAGCATGGATTAATTGGCGTACTAACAGGTATGTTTGAAGTTACGAGCTCAGGTATTTCATCTGCCATCTTGTTTGCTTTTATTGGCGCCCTTATTTTCAAACCAAAAGGATAAGCCTGATTTCGGTGAATTAAAGGCCAAGCGGGTACATGCCCAAACATTCTCACAAACCATACATAATGTATAAAGACAAATACATTAGTGAGGTGAAATTCATATGGGCTTTGGAGTTGGAGGCTATGGCACAAATTGTGGTTGTGGCGGATATGGCGGCTACGGATATGGTGGTGGCGGTGGCTATGCTGGAGGTACTTTCGTTTTAATTGTTGTCCTCTTCATTTTATTAGTCATTGTTGGTGCTAGTTTCTGCTAATTGTCTTTTGATTTTTGAAGAGATGTGTAATCGCGCATCTCTTCTTTTTTATATGGATAAAAATCATCAGCAAGATAAAAGAACAGATTTTTATCACGTTTTTAATTGGGCGACATAAGATAAATGGAGTTCAAGAAGGAGCGTGAGGTAGCGGATGGATAATCATTTTTTTAAGAATATCGAGAAAAAAACAGGCGTGAATATGAAGGATGTATTCGATTTAGCGAGCTCGTTACAAAATGCGAATTTTAAAGATGAAGACACGGTTCGTGGCGTCATTCGCAGAGTGTCTGAAATCGCCAACAAACCAGTATCTCAAGAAATGGAAGATAAAATTGTCGATTCTATTGTTAAAGATGGTAAGTCATTAGACTTTAATACAATAAACAAAATGATTAATAAAAAATAATGAGAGTCTAATAAGCAAATTTTTTATCAAACAATGATAGCCTGCGTGAGAGGATACACACGCAGGCTTGTTTTTATTTACTTAATGCTTTATTTCTGATAGGGGGAAGAAAACGTGATGGATAGGCTTTTTTCCCTTTTCTGTGTTGTAAGAGTGATATATGTAACTGTTCTTTGGCCCTTGTCATTGCTACATATAATAATCTTCGTTCTTCTTCTAAACTTTGATCTATTCCTGAACGATATTCTTCAAGTGCATAATCGTGGGGAAGGCTACCATCGACTACACTTAAGAGATAGACAAAGGGATACTCTAATCCTTTGGCTTTATGAATGGTGCTAAAGGTTACAGCGTTCTCAATCGTTTTACTTAATTGCTTCATTTCTTTGATTTTTGCACGCATATGATCAGCATACTCAATGAACTCAAGTATCGTAGAAAACTTTTTAGCAATTAATTTTAGTTCTTTTAAATCCTCTGAACCTTTATCCATTTTGTTGCCTTCATTGCCACGCTTTTTAATGAAATCTTGTATTTGTAGTTCTTTTTCAATTTTTTCAAGTGCTAAAAAAGGTGATAATTGTTTAATGGCTTTAATTGTTGTCACTGTTTTCTTGGCTTTGCTTTGTTGGAACGCATATTTGCTTTGTACCATAGATAAACATTCAAGTAAGCTGCAATCTTGTAAGATACTGTTTGCTTTCATATCTTGCAAATGTGATTGCGCTAAAAAAAGGGCAGGTAAGGCATCCTTAAGAGCCTGGGTATCATCTTCATTAATCGCTAATCTTAAAAAACTAAGCAGTGTCCGAATAATAAAGCGATCATAAAATGATTCGGCATCTTGTTCTATCTTAAAAGGAATATTAGACCTGGTAAACCGTTCAAATAGGGCACGACTCGTTGAATGTGTTCGATAAAGGATGGCAAAATCATTAGGTTCGTGACCTTGTCTTATTTTTTCTTGAATATCTGTTAAAATCATCAAAGCTTCTTCTTCTTCATCGTAAGGGTAGAAGAGTGTAGGGTAAGCCTCGCTTTTAAATTGCGCGACCATGTTTTTTGCTTTTCTTCTTTTGTTTTTTTTGATCACTTGACTGGCATAAGCAGTGATCTCGTGACTAGAGCGATAATTTTGTTGTAATGTAATTTGGAAACTGTCCTCAAACATCTGTTCAAACTCGGTTAAATAAGATGGATCACTCCCTCTAAAAGCATAAATAGATTGATCATCATCACCAACTGCACAAATATGCTCACTTTCAGGTGCTAGCATTCTAAGTAATTCAAATTGAACTTTATTTACATCTTGGAATTCATCAATTAAGATATATTTAAATCGCTTTTGATACTGTGCTAATATTTGCGGATTATTTTTAAACAGCTCATAACAGCTACTGAGCATATCATCAAAATCAAAGGTATTCAATCGCTGTTTCTCTTCTTCATAGGCTTGATACATTTGCTGTACCTTTTCCTCCCATGAATCATTCGCCCTTACATCTTTTGGGGATAGTAACGAGTTTTTCCAAAAACTAATTAACTGTAATGCCATATCAAAAGGGAAGTCCTTTTCATCAATTTGTAGGGTCCTTGCTGATTGTTTGATCATTTGTTCCTTCTGCCAGTTCTTTAAAAGGTAACGGTGGTCCCATTTCTGATTATTATAGTCATGAAAAGAAAGAATACGATAGAAAATGCTATGAAAAGTCCCACAGACCATTTGATTAATATGCTTTGCTGTAACATATGGATAGGTTTTTATCCGTTGTTTCATTTCGTTTGCTGCCTTCGCTGTAAAGGTAACGAGTAGAACAGAACGGGGATCAACTTGATATTCATGGAATAAATAAGCCGTTTTCCCTGTTAACACGCGTGTTTTACCACTTCCGGCTCCTGCGAGAACAAGTAATGGACCATCACAATACGTAACAGCTTTTTTCTGATCATGATCAAATGAAATACCGTGTTCTTCAAGTGTTTGAAGATAACCCTCTGCAGGACTAGTTTGTGAAACAGTATATTCTGTAAACGGTGGTAGATTTTCAATCTGTACAGCCGTTTTAAAAGGCTCTTCGACTTCTTCAAGAATGGACCGCCCTTGAGGTAAACGAAAGCCATTGACTTCTTTTTCGATCGTTTTCTCTTTTGCTTTCGGAATGACTTCGTCCACATATTCGCAATCGTTTTCGTTGCTATGATAAAAATTTGGTTCATCCTGAATACCTAAATAAAATAAAACATTCTCACCGCAGTGGGTACAATAAAGGTTCCCGCGTTTTCCTTCTTCATGTATTAGTTGATAGTCTGAACGTTTCAGTGTATGTATTTGAATTATTTCTTGCTTTAATCGTGCACTTTTCATCATTTAGTCTCATAACTTAAAAAATTTACTGCATAAAATTAATCATAACAAAGATTTTCGTGCTAAAAAAGAATAAATATGTTTGATATTAATTGAAAAGGGTTAGTAGTAAAGGGAAGGAGGCAGTGTAATGATTTATCCAATCTCAACCGTTCAAACAGCGTACCAGCAATATGTGGAGCGAATGCTTATGAATCGAAATCGCTCAATGACTTATAGAAATATTGAAAGGGTAGAACCATACCAGAGACAAACAGAATTCAATCATTTATATAAGGGCAATAGAAAAAACCATTTATCCTCTTCTTTGAAAGAAAGAGAAACAAATGGTAAACAAGGTATAAAAGGAAGATACATTGATTATTACGTATAATATTTCAGTAAGTCTGAATATGTAACCCGTCTTCTTTTTCCCAGTCAGCATATAGAATTTCCTTCACATTCGTATAACCTTTCTTTTTTAATTTTTCATCCAGTAATTTGACATCCCAACCGAGAATGTTGAGGTTTTCATAAACAATCTCACCATCTAAAATGATATTAATTGGCACCTTAATTGTCGGATATTTTAATTGTAAGTCCTCAATAGTTGGCGTTGTGTATTCAGGCTTTTTTAATGCAGTAATTGTACCATTTGTCTCTAAAAAGGCAAATTCGCATTGTCTTATCGAGAAAATATCTTTTGCTCTTAATAATTCCTGCAACTGGTTGAGGTCTAAATGATTCTTTTTCAATTGCCCATATTCAATTTTTCCTTTACGAATCACAATGGAAGGACCGCCTTCTAATAGTTTTCTTGTTCTTCTGAATTTCTGTGTGATTTTTTCTGTAGTAAGAATTAAAATGGTCCAAAGAAGAACAGAGAAGAGCATTTGCCTAATCCCTGTATTTTCATCATAAAGTGCATTTCCTACTAGTTCTCCTAAAACGATGGCAGAAATGAAGTCAAAAGGAGTGATTTGGGATATTTGCGACTTTCCAAGAATCTTGGTCATGATGAAAAGTGCGATAAATCCAACAATGAGAACGAAAGTAATATGTATATATTCATGCATGGGATACACTCCTCTTAAACAAATTTACTTTGACCTTGTTATTGTGTGCTCTTCACCATTTTTTATGATTAAAAAGTCGAGAGGATTTTTATTAATTACACACTTTTCCATTGTTTATGAAAACAAAAAAGAGATGCCGAGAGCACCTCTTTTTTATTTAAGTATTTTTTTCATTGTTCGGTGAGGGATTCCTGCATCGAGAAATTCCTCAGAGACAACTTCATACCCAATTCGTTCATAAAATGGAATGGCATGTGTTTGTGCGTGAAGTTTTAAAGCAGGTACACCTTTTTTCATAGCAAAGGCTTCGATGGCGTGCATAATTTCTTTTCCTGCTCCTGTTTTTCTTGCATTCTCTTTGACGCAAATGCGTTCTACTTTTCCATAACCATCTACAATTCTAAAACGCCCAGCACCACTTGGTTCATCACCTTTATAAAGTACAAAGTGTGTGGCTTCGTCTTCAAATTGATCAATCTCTTCTTCTAATGGGACATTTTGTTCGTCGACAAAAACTTCTTTTCTTACTTCATAAGCGTCTTGAAGCTCTTTCTCGTTTTCTACTATTTTAACGTTCATGTTGTTCATTATCCCTTTCCAAGGCGGAATGTTTCATGCACACTCCAAGATCCGTTTTCTAATTGATATAATAAGTGGAATCGATCAACCGTTTCTTCGTGTTCTACATCAAGCATTTTTAGTGAACCATAAACATCAGAATGCTCATCATCAGAAAGTTTTTGTCCAATTGTAATATGGGGGACAAAGGCATATTCTGATTTTTCTCCTACTGTTTGTTCATTGATTTTTTCATGCAACAGTTGAAGTTCTTCTGTTGGGTTAATCTTTAAGTAAATAACGTTATTAACAGGTTGGAATGAACTCACTTTTTTGACGTTCATGTGAAAAGGTTGTTGAACTTTTGCAATTGCATTCAAAGCATCAGTTGTTTGTTTTATTTCTTCTTCTGTAGCTTCAAACGATTTTAATGTTACATGTGGAGGAATCAATGCATAGTGAGGGTCATATCTTTTCCGATAAGAGTTCGCCAAGTCTTGAATTTTTTTTGACGGAAAAATAACGATTCCATATTTCATAGTTCTACCTCCAAAATAAAATATTTTAAAGAACATGTCTTATTTTATTATTATAACAAATTTTCAAAAATCATCATATATTAACGAATTTAAATAGAAGAAAAAGACAGTTTGACTAAGAAGTAGCCAAACTGCTGTTTCATTAAAGCATTTGCTTTAGTGCACGTTTTAAATCTGGTTGCCAATATGTCCACGTATGATCGCCTTCAAATTCATCATAAAAATAAGGGAAACCTTTTTCCTTTATTAATTGTGAAAGTTCTCGATTTGGTGTAAGGAAATCTTGTTCCTTACCGTCAGTTGTTTTGACTGTTGTTTCACCCGTACCAATAACATGATATATATTTAACAGATGAGTATCTTTAAAGGATTTGACTTCTTCCATGACTTTTTCATTCGCTAAAGGCGATTGTAAAATGACTGTCCCAAAAGTATTAGGGTATTGCAGAGCAGTTAATAGAGATACAGTCGCTCCTAAAGAGTCGCCGATTAATGCTCGTCCCATTCCCATTTGGTAGGTTGGATATTTTTCGTCTAGATAAGGTACAAGCTCATGAGCCAAGAATCTGATATAAGCAGCATTTTGTTCACCATCTGGATGATATTTACGACGGCGATCTTGTACATTTTTATATGGAATACCAATGATTATTGTATTTTCCATTTCTTTTGCATCAAGCAACTCATCAGCTGTTCTGCCGATTCGTCCTAATTGAAAATAATCTTTGCCATCTTGAGCAATTAAAATATTATATTTATATAGTGGTGAATAATTGCCCGGTAAGTACACAAGTATTTCTAAATCTTCCCCTAGTACCTCACTTTTAAAAGTAAAGTCCGTGATTGTCCCTTTTGCTGTGTTCATAAAATAGAACTCCTTTGTTAAATTAATAATCCTTTATGGGGTTATATTATCATACTGTGTATGAAACTTCATATAGTAAGTCTTCATTTTCTTAATGATGAAAGATTCACTCAATTAAGTATGTATGTCTATTTTTTCACTACTATTATATGTAAAGAACATTATAATTATAAAACTTCATGAAATGGAATAAATACCAAAAAATCAATTGACAGAAATCCGCTGAAATAGTATATTTATAAATGTCTTTAACATATATACATAAACGATTCCGTAGCTCAGCTGGGAGAGCGCTACCTTGACAGGGTAGAGGTCGCTGGTTCGAACCCAGTCGGAATCATACTGAAAGCCTTGATATATCAAGGCTTTTTTTTTTGTCTAAATCTCGATGAATAAATACGGAATATAATAAAAAGGATGAAATAAAACGCAAACAGGATGCAATAGAAACAAACGAAGCATTAGTAATTAGAAAAAGAGCCTTTAGACTTTTCATGGTAGAAGTAAGATGAGGTATCAGTCAGGTTAAATTGCGCGTGTAAAGTAAGTCTCATTGTAAGTTAGTAAAAAAAGCACCTCGTTTCGAGGCGCCTATAAATTATGATTCTGTTCCTTTGTTGATGTGTAAAGGAGGTGGGATTAACCATCCTTTTTCCTTATTTAATTTTAACATTTTGGCACCAAACTGGGCTTTATTCATATGGAACTGACCATACATCATTGCGACATCTTCTCTGATGGATTGGCCAATTGCTTGACTACATGCAACCAATCCAGCTGCAGTATCAGCAGAGATTGCAGCACTGATCTCTGGATCAGTAGATCTAGCACCAACAGGAATATCATTTAAGTCTGCATTAGGACGGGCAGGTGGTGCAGGTGGTAACCCGATTCCATTGCTTTTTAAAAGCTCTTCTAATTGTTGGTTCTCAGCATGTAACCCTTTAATTGCTTCTTCTATTAGCTTTTTTAAGTCATCATCGCCAGCGTGATTCAACAGTGTTTCATAACCAGATATCATTCCATTATTTGTAGAAAGGTTGGTGAATAGTCCATATACTTCACCATAATGTAAAGGTTCATCTTTTGGATTACCGCTTAAAATACCCATAATTGCACTCCCTATCTTATTAAGTTTCATGATTTTCTCCTTATGTAAGGATTGTCCACGATAGATAGTTTGTGTTTGAAAGATAAAAAATATTCATCAGTAAAAAAATCTCGTTTGGCGTTTCTATTAGTTTTAGGTAATGGCATAAGAAGAAGCAAAGCTCGCGATGTAAATCATAAAAAATAGAAAGCAGTATTGGCGGTTTATGATTGGGGCTACCCTTTCAAAGGTGGTAAAGGGTGTTTTTTATCTGATGTTTTGGAAGTTGGGATTGTGATTTTAAAGGGGGATGGGTTTATGATGTATTCTTCAATAGACATAATAAAGAAAGCCTCGATAAACAAGGCTTCCTAATCTGTTTTAATGTCGAACTTTTTATATTTATTGATCTCGATCTTCTCTGTCTTCTTCTTTTATATCAGATAAATCATTTTCCTCAGCGAATTCTGTAGAGTAACTCACTTGTCTTCCATCAATAACACGATTATCGACGTCTCTGTCTTCTTCTTCTGTCATTGGTGCAAAGAGAAGAGTTAGGCAAATAAGCCCGCTAATTCCGACCAATGTATAAACGATACGAGAAAGGATGGCTTCTTGGCCTCCGAAAATTGATGCAACTAAATCAAATTGGAATAATCCAATAAGTCCCCAGTTTATGGCGCCAATAATAATTAGCGCTAAAGCAATGCGTTGTAATGTTTTCATTGTAAAAGCTCCTTATTTTAAATTTTATTACATCTATATTTTTTGGTATTAGGGCATTTTTATTCATAAGGACATTTGTGTCTATTTGATATTTTTAACTAATTATGGTAATATTAGAATAATCAGAAAATAATTGATAACAATTGTCCCCTTTTTAACTATATTAATAAAGAGGTGATATAGAATGTGGTGGTTTCTTATCTTGATCTTTTCGCTTCTAGGATTTGGTCTCGCGATTGACTGGATAGCGAAGAAGAAAGGTTTAACAAAATTTGACCCTGAAGAGAATGAAAAAAATGTCCCAGGTTCACAACGTATTTATACGGAGAATTATTTACAGCAAATACGGAATCAAGACGATCAAGGTCTTCATTAAAATAATTGAGAGGCTGTCCACAAAAACAGCCTCTTTTTTTGTGGAGATGATTAATCGTGAAAATATTTACAGATTCCTGGTGTGGGTCGGATATTGGTTAGTGGCATGGTTTTATTCAGTTGTTAAAGTTAAGTAATTGGAAAGACGAAATAACAACAGACATTTTTAAAAGTGATGTTCGAAATTAGTCGATGTTGATATCAAGTAAAAAGTGACACGAAAATAAAAGAGATCGGAATAACCTTTTTGGTGAGTCTTCTAGCTTATGAGGACTCACCTATTGGACCTTTTAATTTGATTGCTCATCCATCACTGTACTTAACTTCCCTTTGACTTCAGAAATTAAGCTGATTTGAATAATATTAAAAATAATAGATACCGCCATACTTCCAATAAAGAAACCGAGTAGGGTTTTTAACTTTCCATTGATTATTTTCATCATGTATTTGCCACTCCTTCCGTTATTATTAGGTATTTTTAGCTTTTATTTGTAAATTATGTATGTCGATAAAGCGATGAGCGATGAATAAAAAACCATCTCTTGAAACATATTGAGAGTAGGCTAATTGTGAAGGAGGTAAAATGATGAGTAAGGAGGAATATCTAACTGCACTACATATAGATAGTCAACAATTTCAGCAGTTGCTAACTGATTATTGGAAGTCATATTCTGACTATACGCATTGGCAATTTTGGATGGTACTCTTTCTCTTTATTGCTCCTTTAGTGTTCTTATATTTTTTTATTGATCGAAAAAGAATATTTGAGGTGTTTTTCTACGGGTATACAGTGAATATGTTATGGACCTTTATCGATACAATGTTATTGCGAAAAGGTTTGTTTATTCATAATTACTTTCTCATTCCTTCATTACCAAGTGCAACGAATATGACGACCTCTTTACTTCCGGTTGTTTTTTTATTTGTTTATCAATATTGTACAAATAGACAAAGAAATTTTTACTTATATACAATTATTGTGAGTGCGATTATCGCATTTGGTTTTGCAACGATTGAAGAGAAGGTAGGCTTCGTTAGTTTTTATGGTAGTATGAATCAGGTCTATATATTTTTGATTGATATTGGCATATGTTTTACTTCATATTGGTTCACCATATTTTTTCTTAGAATGAAAGAAAATGCTTTTGCCAATAAATAATTGGTTATGCGCAATTGGGTGAGAGATATTTAAAAGAAAAGGTCTTTATCGTAAATGACATGACGATAAAGACCTTTTTCAATTACCTGGAGGGGAGGAGATTAGCGAGGATTATCACAAGATGAAGAATGTACATGAGAAGTGGAAAGCTGTAAGAATGCGGACAAGGACGTAATCAACAAAAAATAGCGAGGAAGTGAATCGAATGATCGTTCACTTCCTCGCTTTAAACCTAATGGGGACATTTTCCATGCCTTCAACTAGGATATTTCCTTATACTGAATGGCTATTTTTGATTACGGAGTTGTTGTTCACCTAAAGCAACCAGTCGTTTGGTCATTTCCCCGCCGACTGATCCGTTAGCGCGTGCAGTGGTTTCTGCGCCAAGTTGTACACCAAATTCTTGAGCTATTTCTTCTTTCATTTGATTTAAGACTTGACCTGATTCGGGAACGACTAATTTATTTCTGCTCATTGAACAAATCACTCCTTCGTCATTTTGAGCAAACGGAACATTGCTCTTTTATAAGGTTTCCTAATGTAAGGGCTATCATTCATATGGGTAAAAACTAACAGGTAAAAAGATGAGTAAATTTTCTAAAAAATATAAAATTGAGCATTGACTTATGAGAATTTTACGATAAAATAAAAAATAACTTAATTGATGTTATATAATCTTACACCAAAAGGTTAAGTAAATTGACGTGAAAATGGGGGAGAAATAATATGGATGAAATATTTTATCTGAACAGTGTGTGGACAATGATTGCTGCAATTTTAGTTATTTTTATGATTGGTGGATTTATTTTACTTGAAGCAGGTTCTACCCGAATGAAAAATGCAGGTCATATTACAGGAAAAACGATCTTTACCGTTGGATTAACATTCCTTGTTTTCTGGGCTGTCGGTTATGGATTTATATTTGGAGGAAACGCGAATTTCTTTGTTGGAATGACGGATTTCTTCTATTCAGGCACTGAAAGTGGTGAATCAGGTTTATCTGATACGGTCTTCTTTGTATTCCAAAGTGCCTTTGCTGCTATTGCTGTTTGTATCGCCTTAGGCGGTTTTGCTGAAAGAGCGAAGTTCCCAGTCTATGTTGTTTTCACTATTTTATTCTCTGCTGTTATTTACCCGGTTGTTGCCCATTGGATTTGGGGTGGAGGCTGGTTAGCGGGACATGAGAAGCAAGATTTCGCAGGCTCAACAGTTGTTCATTTAACAGGTGCAATGGCTGCCTTAGCTGCAACTATTTTATTAAAGCCTCGTATCGGGAAGTTCAATAAAGATGGTTCTAGTAACAATATTGCAGGACATAACCAAGTCTATACTTCATTAGCTGTGCTTATACTTTGGGTAGGATGGTTTGGGTTTAATGCAGGAAGTACGACATCAGTCGATGGTGCATTTTTTGGATTTGTTGCCTTAAACACGAATTTAGCTGCAGCGATGGGTGCGGTTGCCGCATTAGCTATCTCTTGGGTCGTTCTTGGTAAGTCAGATATTGTGACAACATTAAATGGTGCGCTTGCAGGTTTAGTTGCCATTACGGCATCTTGTGCCTTCGTTGAACCTTGGGCTGCTGTTATTATTGGTTTAGTTGCCGGACTTTTAGTATTCTTTAGTGTAAAGTTCTTTGATAAAATGAAAATTGATGATCCGATCTTCGCATTATCTGTTCATGGTGCAGCTGGAATATGGGGTACTATATCTACAGGGTTCTTTGCAACACCTGAATTAGCAGAGCAGGTAACGGGTCAAGCTGGATTATTCTATGGTGGCGGATTCAGCCAATTAGGTGTTCAAGCGTTAGGAGTTGTAACATCAGGACTTTATGCCTTTGTTGCTTCATTTGTCATCCTCTTCGTAATGAAAAAAGTAATGAATGGTCTCCGTGTTAGTGAAGAAGAAGAAGTAATGGGCTTAGACATGAGTGAACATGGTAGCTATGGTTATCCTGAAGAGTTTATGTCAAGTGAGAAACAAACGAAATTAACATCATAAAGTGAAGCCTCCTTTAATGGGAGGCTTTTACCCTCTGTAAGGAAGTGTTGTTTTTGCCGGCGGATTTTGAGACATACGAAGAAATTAGACATTGGCGAAATTATGAATTAACGATGAACAAGTTTAATCAAGGGCAATTAAACAATTTTCATGATGAAGTAATGAAAGCTACGTTTCATTATGCTGTGAAAAGATTAGGGGAAAAACCACCCAGTCGATTTGCTTGGTTCATAACAGGTAGCGGTGGAAGAGAAGAACAAGGTTATATAAGTGATCAAGATCATGGCATCATATATGAAGAAAAAGAGGCCACCTTACAAAGATATTATCAGCAGTTAGGCAAAGAATTATCCGATGGGCTCAACATTGTTGGCTACCCATACTGTGACGGTAATATTATGAGTAGTAACCCCCTTTGGTGTCAGTCCCAACATGAGTGGTATGAGCAACTAGAGTCATGGCTGGATGAAAAATCTTGGGCAACCATGAGGCATTTGCAAATTTTCTTTGATGCAAGAGTTTTAGTGGGAGAAAACGAATACATTAATGATTTAAAGAGAAGTGTTCATAAGGCAGTTCAAAAAACTCCTTATTATTTAAAAAGACTCTTAGATAATATCCAGCATATAAAAAGCTCTATTGGGCCGTTGGGGCAAATATTAACGGAAAATCACGGATCACATAAAGGGGAAATCAATATAAAGTACGCAGCATTTTTACCTTTCGTTAATGGTATTCGATTACTTTCTATAAAGGAGGGAATAGTTGAAAGTTCCACTTTGTTACGGTTAGAAAGATTAATGCGTAAAGATCTTTATAAACACGCATTATTACCGTATCATAATGATTTTCAACAGTTACTCATATTGCGGCATTCGCTACTTACCCATGTGTCAACCTATGAGGGTGGCCATTACTTAAATGTGAGAAAATTGAGCAAGGAAGAAAAAAGTAAGATTAAGGTGATTTTAAAAAATGGTAGAAGACTTCATCAATATGTAGAAGATGTAATTGAGCAGGAAGTGAAATAATGGCTTTTGAACCTTTTTTTCAATTTGTACGAAAGTTAAATCATACTAGGTTTGGTGGGCTTCAGACACAGGATTCTAAATCAATGGCTTTCATGAGACAGCTTCAAAAAGATTTAGATCAAGATCGATTGGTGCAAACGTCATTAGATCAAATGAGTGCCGTCGTTGTCGATATAGAAACAACTGGGTTTAGTCCAAATAATGGTGATCAAATACTTTCTATTGGAGCTGTCAAAATCATAAATGGAAACATTGATCATGACAATTGCTTTTACTCATTAATACAATATGAAAATGATTTACCTTCATCAATAAAGGATTTAACGGGACTGAAGGAAGAGGAGTTAAAAAAGGCGTCACCTTTAGCAGAGGTGTTAATGGATTTTTTGAAATATACTGAGAGTTTACCTTTTATTGCTCATCATTCAAACCATGAAAAGCGTTTTTTTCAGCATGCTTTTTGGCAGCTCTATCGAACATCATTTAAACATCGCGTTTTCGACACCTCCTTTTTATACCGTATCCTTGATACAGTGGATCACTCTGTTAGACTAGAGGTGTTATGTGAAAAAAATCAGATAGAAGTCAAACATCGGCATCATGCTTTAGGCGATGCCTTATTAACAGCAAAACTTTGGGTATGCTATGTTGAAAAAGTGAAAGAAAAGGGCTGTTTTACAATGCAGGATGTTTATGAGAAGTTAGCTCGGTTACCATAAATAAGAATATCTAAAGGGAATGCCACAGATGATTGAACTGTGGTATTTTTTATGGAAAAGATTTTATTTAAGATGACATTTGTCATAAGAAGAAGTGACATTACACACTAAACGTACAAGTTAACCACCTCTTATAATTTGAGTAAGGAGTTGGTGTGTATGGAAACAATCATTGCTACGAATCATTTGAGTAAAAGGTATAAGAATCTATGGGCAGTTAACGATGTATCTTTTGAAGTTAACAAAGGAGAGTTATTAGCTGTCTTAGGTAAGAATGGAGCTGGAAAATCAACAATCTTGCTTATGTTATTAGGATTAGTTAAACCAACATTAGGAAATATACTGATTTTAAATAAGCAACCCCAAGAGCGAGCGGTGAAAGAAAAAATTGGCGTGATGCTCCAAGAGGTCAGTGTCATTGATGCATTGTCTGTAAAGGAAGTATTACTGATGTTTAGTAGTTATTATGAAAATCCTTTGCGTTTAGAAGAGGTATTGGAAATTACAGGTATCCCTATAGAAATGCTAAAGAAAAGAGCTTATAAGCTCTCCGGCGGTCAAAAGAGAAGGTTGAATTTTGCATTAGCTATATTAAGTAATCCCCAAATCGTTTTCTTAGATGAGCCAACTGTTGGAATGGATAGTACGGTAAGGAAAAAATTTTGGCAAGCGATACAATTCTTAAATGATGAAGGTAAAACGGTTATTTTCACCACTCATTATTTACAAGAAGCCGATGATGTTGCCAAGAGAATTATGTTATTTAATCAAGGCAAGGTGATAGCAGATGGTTCACCTTTACAATTAAAAAGTCACTTATCGGATGGGGCTATCTCGTTTACATCCGATCAGGTTGATATCAGCTTGCTACAAACATTTTCTCATGTAATAAGTGCGAAAATAACTAATCAACGGATTGTTTTAACAACCACTTCCACTGATGCGCTTTTGGGGGAGTTATTTGAAAAAAAGGTCGTTATGCGAGACATTCATTTACATCGGGCACGACTTGAAGATGCGTTTGAATCATTAACAGTAGAAGGGGGATCAGTGAATGAAAGCCTGGTTGATGCAAACGAAAGTAGAAGTATTACGGATATTTAGAAATCCTTATTTTGTTTTTTGGTCTTTATTTATGCCCATCGTTTTTTATTTTGTTTTTACAAATATATTTAATACTGGAATGGGAGATAGCTGGAACAGTCGGTTCTTAATGTCCATTACTTGTTTTAGTGTGATGGGTACGAGTATTTTGACGTTGGGCATTCGGCTAGTAGAAGAAAAGGCACATGGTTGGTCCAATTTTATGAGAACAACCCCGCTTAGTTCAAGTGTTTATTTCTCAGCAAAAATGGTGGGGCAAACAATGATTCATATTTGTTCTGTGATCATTATTTTTGTTGTAGGTGCGGTGATAAATGGAGTCAGTTTGAGCGTTTGGCAATGGCTGACAAGTGCTTTATGGATATTAATTGGTGCTTTGCCATTTCTCGCTATTGGAACGATTATTGGGGCGATGAACAAGGTGGAGACAGCTGCTGGAATCAGTAATTTCTTTTATATGGTTCTAGCTTTTATGGGTGGTTTATTTATGCCAATAGAAGTGTTGCCATCTATTTTCAAGACTATTGCTAAAGCAATCCCCTCTTATCATTATGGAGCGGGTGTATGGGAGATTACAGAAGGCGGCACCCCTTCTTTGCTGAATATTGCTGTTTTAACAGGATATTTCCTTCTATTTGTAGTATTAAGTATATATATTAGAAGAAAGCAAGAAGTGGTGGTGTAGGCTTTTTGGGGTATAAGTTTAAGTTATTTCCTGTCAAATATGGTTTACTCCCATATGTTTATTTGGTCTATTTAATGTTTCCGATTATTGTTTTAATAAATGAAACAGGGATAAAGGCAGTGGTTGGATGGATGCTTTTATGCCTTTTTTTTCTATCTTATAGGAAACTTTACTTTGATCCACCGATGAGTATTTATATGGGTTGGTTAATCATACAATTTATCATTATTATTATTTTTACTTATTTTTATCAACCTTCACTAGTATTGCTTGGGTTCTATTGTGCAAATTTCATCGGATGGCTGCGTAACTCTAAGATGTTTGCTATTAGTATGATTTTATTTGTCTTCTCTTCAGTATTTCCTATTATTTTACAATATGAAATGTTGAGCGAACACTTTTATCTTGTCGTAATGGTTGTTGTTATGTTTTTATCTCCTTTTGGTATTCACTCCATGTCGACGAAGATGGAGTTAGAAGAAAAATTAAATGAAGCAAACGAACAGATTGAAGTTTTAATTAAAAGAGAAGAGAGAATGAGAATTGCTCGGGATTTGCATGATACTCTCGGGCATACATTATCTTATATAACATTAAAATCTCAACTCGTAGCAAAAATGACTAAGCATCAAGCAGATCCACAAATTGTCACCAAAGAGGTAAAAGAAATTGAACGGACTTCACGCAATGCCTTAAAGCAAGTCAGAGAGTTAGTGGCAGACATGCGTATATTAACAATTGCTGAAACGATTAGTGATTGCAAAGGGATATTAAATTCAGCCAATATTACGCTAGAGGTAACAGGACTGACTAGATGTGACAATATTACATCAATGACGCAAAATATAATTAGTATGTGTATAAAAGAAGGCGTAACTAATATCGTTAAACATTCTCGGGCTACCCATTGTGTAATTGGATTTTCGCAAAATAATCTGGGGATAGAGGTAACTATTCGCGACAATGGAGTCGGGTTTAATCGAGAAACGAAATTAGGGAATGGCTTAAAAGGTATGTCTGAACGTCTAGAGTTTGTTGAAGGTAGTTTAAACTTTTTTCATTATGACAGGGGGCTATCTGTGAATGTATTCATTCCAATTGTAGAAAGAAAGTTCGGAGGTACTTAAATAATGATAAGAGTTTTAATAGCTGAAGATCAGCAGATGTTAAGAGGAGCGCTAAGTACATTATTAAACTATGAAGTAGATATAGAAGTCATAGCGCAAGCGAATAATGGAAAAGAAGCAATAGAATTAATTCATCAGTTGTCACCAGATGTCTGCTTATTAGATATTGAAATGCCTATAAAGAGTGGCTTGGATTTAGCGGAGGAAATGTTTGAAGCAGGGTCTGTGTGTAAAGTGATTATCTTAACAACGTTTGCTAGAACAGGCTATTTTGAACGGGCAATAGGAGCAGGTGTTCACGGATACTTGTTAAAAGATGGACCGAGTGAAGAACTAGCTGAAGCCATTAGGCGAGTGATGAATGGTCAGAAAATGTTTTCTCCGGAGTTGGTATTTAATCATATAAAACAAGACAACCCACTCACTTCCAGGGAAAAGGAAGTGTTGAAGCTTGTTGCATCGGGTTTAACTTCAAAGGAGGTTTCGGCGCACCTTTATTTATCTGCGGGAACGGTGCGCAATTATATGTCAGAAATCATTAATAAGTTAGAGGCAAAGAATAGGATTGAAGCAATAACTAAAGCCAAAGAGAAAGGTTGGATATAGTGGTTTACATAAAAGGTGGAACGCCTTTGCTAAATTCAGTGATCAATGTGGAAATTGATTGTAATTGTTGATCATCTAAGTCAAATGCTGTCTTGACTTTATTTTCTAAATCTGATGTGACTCGTCTTTTACCAACTTCAACAAGCGCGATGAGGGAGAAGCTGCAGCTCACAATTCTTGCGAAGTCTCGTTGCGTCATATTATAACTTTTTCTAATAAATTTAATCATATCTTTATTCATATTTTTACTCAAATTCGTCACCTACTATAATTGCAAATTTAAAATCACGCTCTCTATAAAATTAGCACTTTTTTACGCTGTTTGTCAAAGTATATTGTTGACAAATTACCTATGACCTGTTAGCAATTATGTTTTTTAAATAGGTACTTGTCTTCTGGGACTCCGTATAAAAACAGATTGGGAATACACATTCTTCCCAATCTGTTTTCTTTTTAAAAAACTTAAGCAATCTTTATGTCTTTTGTTTTTGGTTTACGAGTTTCAATTATTTTCTTAATGTAGATAGCAAGTACGATGATTGTTAAAACAGTCCCAATGGTTAAAGAGATTGGATACGACAATTGGAATCCTTCTGGTGCATAGAATATATAGGTTGCAGACACGGCTGTCATAAAGATAGCTGGTATACCTGTAATAAAGTGTTGTTTTTCTGTCTTCATTAGGAAACTTGTTGCTGTCCATAACATAATAGTTGCAGTTAATTGGTTTGTCCAACCAACATATCTCCATAAGAAGGAATAATCAATCGTTGCTAAAAGGAAAGTAGGAACACTCACTAAAGCCGTCACAAGGAATACTTGTCCAGTGCCTTTAAAACTTAAATATTTCGAAATGACTTCAGAAAGAATCATTCTAGAAGACCTTAAAGCTGTATCTCCCGTTGTAACTGGTAAGATAATTACACATAGTATTGCTAGTATACCACCAACAGTACCTAATAGAGAGATAGAAATTTCATTAACAACGCCTGCAGGGCCGCCAAGAGTTAAAGCTTCCTGCAAACCGCCAGTTCCACCGAAAAATGTCATTCCTGCTGCTGCCCAGATGAGGGCAATAATACCTTCTCCAATCATAGCTCCGTAAAACACTTTTCTACCATCAGATTCCTTTTTTAATGTTTTAGATACAATTGGGCTTTGGGTAGCATGAAATCCAGAAATGGCACCACATGAAATGGTAACCATTAATAATGGCCAAATTGGCAGTTCCCCTGGATGTAAGTTATTTAAAGTTAAATTAGGAATAGGTTGACCATTAAATAATAAAGCTACAGAGATGGCTATAGCCATAAAAATCAAAACAGCACCTAGTATGGGATAAATTCGACCAATGATCTTGTTAATAGGTAAAACGGCAACAAGGACAAAATAAGCAAATACCAGAACCAAAGACACTGTGAAATTAAGAGGTGTGATGGAAGAAATTAGTTGAGCAGGACTCGCTGTGAAAGCAGCTGCTACTAATATCATTAAGATAATGGATAAAATATTAACAAAAACTTGCATCCCAGTACCTAAATATCGACCTACAAGGTTTGGAAATTGCTCTCCTTTATGTTTAAGTGATAACATGCCAGAAAAGTAATCATGGACAGCACCAGCAAAGATACTACCAACGACAATCCATATGAATGCCACTGGCCCGTAAAGAGCACCCATTAATGCACCGAAAATGGGTCCAGTACCAGCAATATTTAAAAGTTGAATTAGACTTCCTTTCCACCAACTCATAGGTACAAAATCCATTCCGTCTGCTTGTGTTAATGCTGGGGTCTTTCTGCTATCATCGATTCCAAATACCTTTTCAACTATTTTCGAATAAAAAATATAACCTAAAATAAGTAAAGCAATTGCTACGAGAAATGTTGCCATATGTAGTGCCCCCCCCTGATGTAATATATTTCTGAAACTTTGGAATATATGATGTATTGTAAGTGCTTTTTTGCTGTAAAGCAATACTTTTTCAGAAAAATGTTATTTTTATATAATTTTCTAATAGATGAACTTATTCTTGGCTATTATGAACCTCTGAACGTGGCAGAACATAATTTGGTATTATATGTTGTCAGAAGAAAATTAAATAAAGGGAGGTAAGTGTTTATGACCATTATTATTCAGTCACAGGAGAAGCCCCCTATTCATTCTTTTAGTCCTATACAACAAGATATTTATAGAGCGCTTGATTCTTCTCCACAGCCATTTTATTATGATTCTGCTTTTGTTTTAGAATTTGAGCTATTATTAAGAGAAAAGTTGATTCAAGCCGCTTACCAGTTACATGAAAGTAAAGCAGAGTTCGCTCCATTTGACGTATCGAGATTTAATCCCCAAATATGGACCAAAACAAAGTACGGTTACGTTTTAAAGCCATATATATTACCCTCGGACGCGATTAGGGATGTTTTTCAAAATAGCCACTTATATGCATTTGAATGTTCTACAGCAATTGTATTATTATTTTATAAATCAGTATTGGATTCGATTTCCATTAGTCGATTTAATACGTTATTTCAAGGTCTTTTAGTTTGGGATTGGAATTATGATCAAGACTTAGGTATAGATACACGGATAGGAAGAGATTTCATCCCAGGGGATGTTGTTTATTTTTATAATCCTGATTTCCAACACCCAATATGGACGGGAGAAAATGCAGTTTATTTAGGTAATGACCGCTACTTTGGACACGGAGTAGGGTTGGAAAGTGAGAGAGGGATGATAGAAGCGTTGAATACTTTAAGAAAGCCAGGAGCGACACAGGATGCTTATCTCATTTCCCAACATAGTCGCTTGAGTTATAAATACCTTTCACAATTTGCACGTAGAGCCCCGCAACAGGATTATCATTCCTCTATAATGCAATTACTTTAATATTACTACTTAATATGTCTAACAAAGGCATATTTTTTTTGTTCGTGGGCATACAAAAAATAGTAACTTAATGGTGCTTATAAGGAGTTTTCTATATGAAATTATTTGATGTCTTTCATTTGTTACAAACGGATTTAAAGGAAATGGATCATGAAATCGAAGTGAGTGGGTTAACATCTGATTCGAGGAAAGTAAAACAAGGATATTTATTTATTGCTATTGCCGGTTTTGAAAATGATGGGCATAAATATATAGAAGAAGCGATCAAAAATGGGGCGATTGCTGTGATAGGTGAAAAGCGATTATTGCTCTCTGTTCCGTATATTCAAGTTCGGAATTCTCGGAAAACATTGGGCAAATTAGCAAGTATATTTTATTCACATCCTAGCAAAAAACATCGCCTAATCGGTATAACGGGTACAAATGGTAAAACAACAACGGCCTATCTCATCCACCATCTCCTGAAGGAGGCAGGGTTTTCTTGTGGAATGATCGGCACGGTAGAAAATAAAATTAATAACCATACAAAAAAAGCTAAAAATACAACTCCAGACGCTGTAGAAATACAATCTTTATTAGACGAAAGTATGGATGATTTTATCATACTAGAAATTTCATCCCATGCACTTCATCAACATCGTACAGAAGGCTTACAGCTTGATATCGCTGTTTTTACAAATTTAACTCATGATCATATGGATTACCATCATACGATTGAAGAGTATTATAACGAGAAAAAGAAAATCTTTTCTTTACTTAAAGAAGAAGGCGTTGGATTAGTAAACATTGAGGATACATGGGGAGAGAAAATAGCCCGTGAGCAGGTACATCATAAAATAAAAACAATTGGTACAGCTGGGGATTATGACTTGCAGCTCACAGTTAAAGATGCAAGATACCAGTTGAAATTAACAAGTGTAGAAAGCGAGAGTATAGTAGCAGAATCACCATTACCGGGGAAGCATAATCTTTATAATACCGCTATCGCTATTGCTGCCTGTTTAGAAGCTGGGATCTCAAAAGAGGTCATAACACAAGGATTAAAGAATTTTAGGGGAGTGCCTGGTAGATGGGAGAAATTTCATAATAGAAAAGGGGCAGTGTTTATTATTGATTATGCTCATACAGAAGATGCGCTACGCTACCTTTTGCAAACAGCTAAGGAAAATAGCGCGAAAAAAATATATATGGTTTTTGGATTTCGAGGGAAAAGGGATAAAAGCAAGCGAGTGAAGATGGTGAAAGTTGCATCTACTTATTGTCAGCAGTTTATCCTTACATCAGATGATATAAATGGGGAGAGCAAATCGGTTGTAGAAGAAGAATTGTATCACTTAATACCCCCATATAATAATGGGGAAGTCATGATGGATCGCACATTGGCCATCAAGACAATGTGGGAAAAAGGAGGAAGTGGTGATTGGGTATTTATTATTGGGAAGGGGAGTGAGAATTACCAAGATATTTTTCACCTTCAAACGAAAAATGATATTGAAACAATACATTATTTAATTGAATGTGAAAAAGATGAAGGATGTTAATATTTACTCCTTACTTTTAGCTAATAATTGTAAATGATCGGTGACAATTGCGTCTATATCCCAACACCTCACACTATCTAATTGTTTTTTAGTATTAATTGTCCAGATAATTGCTCGTAATTGAGCTTGTTTCAGCGCGGACATCACTTTTTTGTTTACCATTGTCCACTTCAAACTTACATATTCAAATTCCTGAGCTATCCTTTTTATATCTTTTATTTGCAGGGGATAATTGACTAATACAGCGATTTTTACTGATGGCATGAGCTTTTTTATCTTCCTAAGTGAGTCGAGGTTAAAAGACTGAATAATGATTGAATCAGTAGAATATGGCATTAGTAACGAATGTAGTAAGCTTTCAATGCCAGGATTTTTTTCAGGTTTTTTTAATTCAATTAATATACCTAACTGATTGTAAAACTTATCTAATACATCTTTGAGTAAGGGGATTTTTTCACCTTGGAATGTTTTAGAGAACCAACTCCCGGCATCAAATTGGCATAACTCTTCATATGTATAATCAGATACTTTACCTGTTCCGTTTGTTGTTCGATCAATTGTTGCATCATGTATGACAACGATTTGTTGGTCTTTAGTTAACTGGATATCTAATTCAATCATGTCAGCACCTAATTGAAGCGCACGCTCAAAAGCAATCATAGTATTCTCTGGACGTATTCCCGCAGCACCTCTATGCGCAATTTTTTGAAAGCTGGGATGAAAGAACTGGTTTTGTTTCTTAAACATTAATGCCAATTTGGCATTAATTGTATGATAAGCTCTTTTCACTTGTCTCATTCTTATGCCCCTTTCTCATGATTTTTGCTTATCGTAAATGACTATGACACTTGTTGTCAATCCCAGTTCTCATATTTAATTTTACCTCCAGTTAATGCGATTGTTTGATGTTCCCCTTGATATATTAGCTTACCATCCTTCTTCACTACCAATTTTTCATAAGTAAATACTTTTTGTCCTGAAGGTAGTTGAACAACGATTTTCTCACCATAATCAGTCTTAGGTGCTTCGATAACAATTATACTTCTACTATAAAAGTAAAGTGCGATAATAGCAGTAATCATCAGTGTGATGAGAAGAATAAGTATTCTGTTTAAATTAAAAAGTTGCTTTTTATTCCTTTCTTGACGTGTCAAGTAGTTCCCTCCTATTCAATATTCAACATATTCAAGTAGAAGAAAATCATGACAAATAATGAAAAATTTGAAACCAATCGCCCGCTCATTCGTATGTATGTTATAACCTATTTTATGTGAGGGGGAGTGTGGATTTGTGTGAAAGAAAGGAAAGTATAAAAAACAAGGATGATGATGATGGAAGTTTTTAATCTATCCATTGAAACACTGTATTTGTATGCGTTGGTGATCTCAGGTGTACTAATTATTCTTTTATTCTTTTTTGGGGATGCATTAGGGGGAATAGAGGAGGCTAGTCCTTTTCTTAATCCAATATTGATTCTTGCTTTTATTGTCTTTTTATCTGCAAGTGGCTATTTATTAGAAGTATTAACAACGATGAATAGCATTCCCATTGCCTTAATCTCTATAATTATTGCCTTTATTTTTTCCGTATTATTAAATGTGTTTATCCTTGTTCCAATGTCTTCTGCTGAAGAATCACTTGTCTATTCAGAAGACTCGCTAAGAGGACGGGTGGGAGTGATCATCATACCCATTCCAGAAAAGGGCTATGGTGAAGTATTGATTGAGAGCTATTCAGGTAGAATTTCTAAAACAGCTGAAAGCCTAAACGGAAAAGCAATCGCTGATGGCGAAAAAGTATTAGTCATTGAAGTAAAAGAAAGTAGAGTCATTGTTACGACACATGACCAGATATAGAGGAGGAGAAACTTATGCTTTTAATATGGGTTGTTATAGGAATTGTAGCGGTTTTAATTGTTGCGCTATTAGGAATTTTTGTTACGAAATATCGTACTGCTGGACCAGATGAAGCTTTAATTGTGACAGGTAGTTATTTGGGCACTAAGAATGTACATGTAGATGAAGCGGGTAATCGTATTAAAATTATTCGTGGTGGAGGGGCGTTTGTCTTACCTGTTTTCCAGCAAGCAGAACCTCTTAGCTTATTATCAAGTAAATTAGAAGTCTCAACACCAGAAGTTTATACTGAACAAGGTGTTCCTGTAATGGCAGATGGAACGGCGATTATTAAGATTGGTGGCTCGATTGGTGAAATTGCTACAGCTGCAGAACAATTTTTAGGGAAAACGAAAGAAGATCGTGAAAACGAAGCGAAAGAAGTATTAGAAGGTCATTTGCGCTCCATACTTGGTTCAATGACAGTCGAAGAAATTTATAAAAATCGTGATAAATTTTCGCAAGAAGTGCAGCGTGTCGCTTCGCAAGACTTAGCGAAAATGGGTTTAATTATCGTCTCATTTACAATCAAAGATGTAAGAGATAAAAATGGCTATCTGGATTCATTAGGTAAACCGAGGATTGCCCAGGTGAGAAGAGATGCAGACATAGCTACGGCAGAAGCAGAAAAAGAAACGAGAATTAAGCGAGCAGAAGCTGATAAAGATGCACAAAAAGCAGAATTAGAAAGAGCGACTGAAATCGCTGAGGCAGAAAAAGAGAATCAAATGAAAATGGCTGATTATCGTCGCGATCAAGATATCGCTAAGGCACGTGCTGACCAAGCCTATGATTTAGAAACAGCAAGAGCTAAACAAGAAGTAACTGAACATGAAATGCAAATAAAAATTATTGAAAGACAGAAGTCAATTGAATTAGAAGAAAAAGAAATACTTCGAAGAGAAAGACAGTATGATTCAGAAGTAAAGAAAAAAGCAGATGCCGATCGTTATTCAGTGGAACAATCAGCAGAAGCTGAAAAACGTAAACAAATTGCGCAAGCAGATGCGCATCAATATCGAATAGAATCAGAGGCGCGTGCAGAAGCAGAAAGAGTACGTGCAGATGGGTTAGCCAAAGCAGAAGCACAAAAGGCACAAGGGGAGTCAGAAGCTGAAATTATCCGCTTGAAAGGTTTAGCAGAAGCAGAAGCAAAAAGAAAAATCGCAGAGGCATTTGAGCAGTATGGGCATGCTGCGATTATGGATATGGTTATTCAAATGTTACCAGCATATGCGAAAGAAGTGGCAAGTCCACTATCTAATATTGATAAAATTACAGTTGTAGATACTGGTAGTGGCGCAAAAGGTGGAGCGAATAAAGTGACAGGCTATGCCACTGACTTAATGACCACGATGCAAGAATCTGTTAAAGCATCGTCAGGCTTGGATATTAAAGAATTAATCGAAAATTTCTCAGGCAAATCTAATATTAAGCAAAGCATTGAGCAATTAGGCATGGATATTAAAACCGAAAATCATAAAAAAGAAGCGTAATAGTAGGAAAAAACAGCAGTGAGCCTGAACTCACTGCTGTTTTAATCTTTTTATTCAGCTGTTTTTAAATCTTCAATTGAATCGATATCCATATATTCAGGTACAACGATTCCTAATTTTGTTCCTTCTAAGTTAGTACCTAGATCTTCAAATTTACCTTCAAATTTATCATAATAATCAGCATGAGTTAAAGGCAACCATCCAGCAATATGGGCATCAAGGCTACCTTCAGCAACACCAGTCCACATTGGTCCTGCCTCAACTTGACTAAGAGTAACATCATAACCTAAATCAGTTAAAACTTTACTGATAACATTTGTACTTGCAATTTCAGTATCCCAAGCAACATAGCCTAAGCTAAGTTTATCACCATCAACTGATTCAACGCCTTCAGTCCATTCTGATACGAGATCTTGGTTATTCTCAACCCATTCAGCCGCTGCTTCTTCAGGCTTTTGTCCTTCCGAAATTTTCACCATAACATCATTCATGTGTTCTTCAGTCCAATTGAAAGCATCTAATACTTGATAAGCATTTGGCTTGTCTTCAGCTAGACCATTTCTCACGATTGTATGGATATTTTCCTCTTCTCCAAAAGTCCCTTTAGGGTCTTCTAAATATTTTAAATCAAATTCCGAGAACATCCAATGTGGGCTCCAGCCTGTAATAATAATTGGTTCTTCAGCATTATAAGCCTTTTTCAATGAGGCTGTCATTGCCGCACTTGAGCCTTCAACTAAAGTCCAATCACTTAATTCATATTCTTCAAGTGTTGTATTTGCCGCTTTCATAATGCCAGCACCAGGATCGATCCCGATGATTTCGTAATCAACCTGATCTCCTATAGTGGCATTTTCGTCTGTTTCATTTGATCCACATGCTGCTAATCCTAATGCGACAGCTGGAACCATTAAGTAAGAGAGCCATTTTTTCTTCATGTTATATTCCCCCTAGTTTTTTTTCTTTCCTATATTTTGAGTAAGCCTGTCAAGGATAATAGCCATAACCACAATCGCAAGACCTGCTTCAAAACCTGTACCAATTTGGATCTGCGTTACTGCACGATAAACATCCGCACCTAAACCTGGTGCACCTACCATTGATGCGATAACAACCATTGATAAAGAAAGCATAATACTTTGGTTAATACCTGCCATAATCGTCGGTGTTGCTAACGGTAGTTGTACTTTTAGTAATCGTTGTTTTACAGTTGATCCAAAAGCTTCAGTTGCTTCAATAATGTCGGTCGGGACTTGTTGAATCCCGAGAATGGTTAAACGGATCGTCGGTGGTACGGCAAAAATAACGGAGGCAACAACACCTGGTACAACCCCAATACTAAAGAAGAATATTGCCGGAATTAAATAAACAAATGCCGGCATTGTCTGCATAAAGTCTAGAATAGGTGTAACAATTTGTCGCACCGTTCTTTTTTGTGAAGCCCAAACACCTATTGGTAGTCCAATAATGACGGTAATAATAACAGATGTTAAGACAAGGGATAGGGTTTGTAACATACCTTCCCAATAGCCGAGATTTTGTATTAATAACAGTCCAATCAATGTAAAAAGTGCAATGCCCTTGCTAGCTAATTTCCACGCGAGTAATGCTAAAATGATGATTAAAATCAATGCTGGGATAGCCATTAATACTGTATTCATACCATTTACAATCGCCTCAAGTACAATGGTAATACCATCAAAAACAATTGCAAAAGTAACGGTAAGCCAATCAACAAAGGCATCTATCCAGCTAGCGACCGGAATTTTAGGAATAAAGCTTTCTTCCATGATTAGTACACCTCCTTATTAGATTGATCTTGAGTTGTACTTGTATCATGTTCAAAATCATTAATCGCTTCGTTATTGCCTGCGAGTGCTGCAATTACTGCACCTCGAACGAGAATACCGTTCAAGCGGCCATTTTCGTTTACAACAGCTACAGGAATCGAGGCAGTAGAGACAATATCAAAGAGATCTGTCAGAACGGTATCTTCCGTTACTGTTTGATAATTTGTATCTAATATCTCTTCGATGGTCTTTCTTGAATCAACTGCTTCTTTTGCTGCGGATGCATGGACAATACCACGAATATTTTTCTTTTTATCAACAGCATAAATGCTGGAAATGCCCAGTTTCTTCATTAATTGTAGGGCGACTCTTGGTCCTTTATCTATCTGCACGGTTTCAGCTCGCTTCATTACATGTTGAGCTGTAAGTACTTTTGATAAATCAACATCTTCTACGAATCTTTCAACATATTGATTAGATGGGTTCATCAGAATTTCTTCAGGTGTGCCAATTTGTACAATGACACCATCTTTCATCAATGCAATTCTATCTCCGATTCTTAGCGCTTCGTCTAAGTCATGTGTAATGAAAACAATCGTTTTTGCCATAGAGCTTTGTAAATCAAGGAGTTCATCCTGCATATCTTTTCGGATTAATGGATCAAGGGCGCTAAATGCTTCGTCCATTAATAAAATATCTGTATCATTTGCTAAAGCTCTTGCTAACCCAACACGTTGTTGCATACCACCACTTAGTTGATCAGGGTATTGATTCTCATAACCTTCAAGACCAACAAGTTTCAATGCATCAAGTGCTTTTTGTTTACGGTGATCCTTAGCCATTCCTTGAATTTCTAAACCATATTCTGTATTTTCTAGAATGGTACGATGGGGGAGTAGGGCAAACTTCTGAAAAACCATGCTTATTTTTTTTCTTCTTGTTTCTCTTAGTTCATCCTTGGACATTTTTGTAATGTTCTTTCCATCAATAAGTATGTCTCCAGTTGTTGGTTCGATGAGTCGGTTGAGGGTTCTTACTAATGTAGATTTACCACTACCAGAAAGTCCCATTATGACGAAGATTTCACTATCATAAACATCAAAATTGGCTTGGTTAACACCAATTGTTGCACCGGTCTGTTTAAGAATTTCATTTTTACTTTGACCCTCATTTAAGAGTTGAGTGGCCTTTTTAGTGTTTTTGCCAAATATTTTAGATACTTGACTCACGCTAATTTTTTTTGCTCTCTCATCCATTGTTTCACCTCGTTTAACTTGTATATGTTGTTTGTTTATACAGGATTTGGATCATAGTCGAATGAAATATGTTTTTTCTTACGCTATCATTAAGTACTATTTGTAGTTACCTACTTTATGAAATATATGGAATCTAACTGTCGTTTTATTAACTTTTTTGTAACCAAATCTACGAAATACGACAAATTCCATCATTCTTAATTATGAATCCTCGTTCTATTTTCCTGTGAATTACGACCTTCTTAATTGTAGGAGTTTAAAGAAATAAGAGCAAAGTTCATATATTAGCATATTCTATAATATAGTTCATACAGTAAAAACTGTACGAACTGTATACAGTGAATTCTTATAAATGCTCTGTAATGCTCGATATTTCAATTGTTATGCTCTCTTTACAAGGGGGAAAAAAATGATAAGCTAAAATTGTAAGTTTCTTGTCATGGCAGGTTTTAGTTAGCATTTAATGATCAATAATAATTATCAATGAAATTAAATGGGTGTGATGATGATAAAATGTATGAAGAAAGGTTAGACAAAGCAAGAGAAAGAGTAATTGAAACCATTTCTCAAAATATGAATTTATATGGGATAACGCCATCTGTAGGTAGGTTATATGGTTTATTATATTTTCAAGCAGAACCAATGACGTTAGACGAAATGAAAGAAGAACTAGGTATGAGTAAAACCAGTATGAGTACCTCTGTGAGAAACTTATTAGAATTAAAAATGGTAGAAAAAGTATGGAAAAAAGGGTCGAGAAAAGATCAATATCAAGCAGAAGAAGATTGGCATCAAACTTTTGTTGATCTTTTTACAACGAAATGGAGACCTAGCATTTCAATGAATATTTCAGCTATTGAGAAATCATTAAAGGAAATGAACCAATTATTAGAAGAGGGAAATGTCCCAGAAGAAGTACTAGCGGCAGCCCGTGAAGATGTAACAAAATTACACGACGCACTAAATTATTATGATTGGTTAGGAAGATTAGTGAATAGCTTTGAGTCTGGAGAGATATTTCAGTTAGTCCCAAAGGAACGAAAATCTTAATAACCGTTTTAAAGTCACAGCCATTGTTGTTGTGGCTTTTTTTATGAATGAATAGTGTAAAAGACAGAGAAGAGGGTGCAGCATCGAGTCAGAAGAAAAAAAGAAGTGAGTACTAAATCGAAGAAAAAGCGGATACATAATAATGCTAACGGTTTAAGAAATGTCGCTTAGTTGTCGTAAGAAGACGACAATCGCTATGTTTACCAAACGAACCAACTTGAAATGGTAAAGGTTCTTTTTTGGATATAACGGTCCAAGACTAGTGAGAAGGAAAAAATCATCTACTAAGGATAAGCCTAATAGTTATTTGCCCTAAAAATGTGCATTTGACTATCGCACATATTAGGTTAGTTGAATAGGATATATAGAATCAAGATAAAGGAGGTTATTCAAATGTCAGAAGGATTTGGATACGGTGGAGGCTTTGCACTCCTAGTTGTTTTATTTATTTTGTTAGTGATTATTGGAGCTTCTTGGGGATACGGTGGCTTCTGCTAATCACCTAAAGGTTTTGGAATAAAAGGGTAAATATAAAAAATAGGAGGAGATCTTTTTATGTATGGTTACGGTGGTGGCTGCGGTTATGGCGGTTACGGATACGGTGGCGGATGTGGCGGTTTCGGTGGCGGTTTTGCACTGATCGTTGTATTATTCATCCTTTTAATCATCGTTGGAGCGGCTTGTTTTAGATAATTGCTAAGTGATAAAAAATCGAGGGGATGCCAATTAAGGCATCTCCCTCTTTTTTATTCAATCGCAAATTTATTAATCTATTGGTGCATTAATATAAAGTTTTCCTTCAGCGATTTCAGTCGTTTTATTGCCAAAGGTATCTTTAACAGTGACTTCAATCTCTGCACCAGGAGCTACTACATTAGAAGTAGCAGTATAATAACCAACATAATGACCTGGAGATGTTTCCATAATTGGTAGGTCATTTACGTTTGTGGTTTGTGCACGTAAGTTTGTTAAAGGCATTTTTAATGCAAATGTTGCTTTTAAGCCTGGCTCGCTGTCAAATTCAATTTTCACTGTTTGACCAGCTGCTAATTCTCTATCTTCACCAGGTTGAAGATTTTCAATATCAAGGCTTGAGTATTTGGCTTCAATTGTTACAGTTTCAGTCGAAGAGTTACCCGCTTCGTCAGTAGCAACAACTGTAATTTCGTTTGTACCTTCATCTAATAAAATACGTTTTGAGAATGTACCATCAGATACATTTGCATTTTGGCCATTTACTGTAACAGTATCTAAGTGGTCATCAGAAACCGTTCCTTCTACAGTCACCGCTTCTTTATTTGTTTTCGAACCATCTTCAGGACTAGTAATAGCAAGTGATGGAGCTTCTTGATCTAATGTAATTGTCACTGGCTCTGAAGGATCCGTTTCACCAACTTCGCTTACACCTGTAGCAGTTAAGACATTTTCACCTTCATTTAATTCAACATCTAAGCTGAATTCACCCTCTGCACTAGCAGTTGTTGTTCCAGCTTCTTCATCACCATTGTACACTTTAACATCCACATTTGGTTGTGTTGAACCTTCCACAGTTACTGTTTCTTCATTAGTATAACTTCCATCAGTTGGGGAAGTAATGGTTGGTGATGTTAATTCATAGTTAACTACCGCACGAATCATATAGTTTCCTTCCGCAGCAGGTGAAGCTGACCAAGCGCCACCAACTAATTGGAAGCTTCGTCCAGCGTTATCTCCATTTTCATCTGTTCCTAATCCAGGAGCATTAGGGTTAGGGTCTGTTTGAATATAAACCATGAAGAAATCACCATCTACTGTTACACCTTCAGTGGCAAGATCGACATGTGTCCATTCACCATTTCTTAATGCTGTTGCATCAATAGGTCCAGCTAGTTTTTCACCAGGTGTACCATTTTCTGTTGCATCATAAATCGCAACTTGGAAATCTGTTCCACCAGGTGTTGGAAAAGATGTATCCCAGAATCGGAATAAACCGCCAGTAACCATTGCAGATTCTTGACCTTCTTCTAGACTCATACGAACGGCCCAGCCATTGCCAGCATCATAGAATGCACGTGCGTTTTCAGCTGTACCATCATCATAACCGATTTCGCCTTCAAAACCGATGAATGGTTTTAGTTCGATATTTACTTCTACATTTTCTTCATCAAGTGTGACAGTCACATCTTTACTTGAATACGAGTTGGCCATTACACGTAGAGTGTACTCACCTTCATAAGCCGTAATTGAGTAGTTACCATTTTCATCTGATGTAACCGGTGTTACTTTTGCATCTTCAACAAGAAGGATAGTAGCTCCAGTAACTGGTTCGCCAGTTCTTTCATTTGTTACTGTACCATTAATTGTTCCTTGCGGTAGTTCATCTAAGACGAAGTTTGCAACTGCTTCTCCATCTGCTTCAAGATTTACTGTTTGCTGTTCAGAAACAAAACCATAGGTTTCTGCTAAAAGGGTATATTCACCAGCAGCGTGAACCAATTGGTAAGAACCATCAGCCGGGTTCGTATTTACAGATCTACCTGATTCAATTACACTCACTTTTGCACCAAGTGGTAAAGACATTGGAGTTGCTTTTTTATCCGACCCTTTTTCAACTGTAGCTTTTTCAGTGTTAGGTTGGATCTTATCAGCATTTACTGGTTTCGCATCTTTTTTTGCTTCAGCTTTCGCATCTTTCTTTTCTAAAGCAACTTTTCCAGTTTTTGTTGTTTCAAGTGGTGTGTCTGTTAATGCAACATCATCAATGTACCAACCAGGTCTTGTTACAGAACCATCAGTTGTTAAGTTAAAGCCGATATAAATCCGTTGACCTGCATATTCGCTTAAGTCAACCTCACCATCAATCCAATCATTTGAAAGATTAGAATATCTAGCGAGTTGAGTCCAATTTTCTTGGTCAGTTGAGACGAAAACATGACCATAATCATAATTGTTTTCAATGTTATACCATTGTTTAAATTGTAAATAGCTACTTCCTTCTGGTAAATCGATAGGAGGCATAACAAGTGTCATGTTAGCGTTACTTGCATATTGACTATCTAAGCCAGTTGCAAATACTTTTTCTCCAGAGAAAGCACTTTCAGGACCTGTAGTCGGTACACCCCACTCCCAGTTATTCGCTGCACCAAAAGAAGTCCAGCCAGCTGGAGTGGATTCAAAGTCTGTTGAATAGCCAACTGTAATACCAGGTAATACAGATACTTCGTACATATCACTTTCAACAGTGTTTCCACCAAAGTCAGTCACAATGAACTTATAGGAGACAGAAGGTTCATCAATGTCATCACCTGGAATCACTGCACTATACGTGCCAGATTTGTAATCTCCACTGTCACGTGTAGCAGTAACAGTTTTTGTGCTTCCATCTGCAGCAGTATATTCAACTGCTACATTTGTTACACTTACATTATCAGCAGCCGAAACCTCTAATGATAAATCCATACCAGCATAAGTTTCGTCAATTGCTTCATGTTCAAATGTTGGTGCTTCTTCATCTTCGCCATCTTTAGCAACAGTACCCTTAATTGTCCCCAGTCCATCTAAGATTGAGTTTACAGCATCGTATGCATTTACTAAGCCATGCCCGAAGCCATTGTTAGGTACTTCTGTATATGTTCCATTTGTTAAAGGTATAGCAGTAGAAGAAATAATCTCTTCCAGATCTTCAACGGTTAAACTTGCATTCACTTGTCGTAGAAGTGCTGCAACAGCTGCTACGTGTGGACCTGCCATGGAAGTACCGTTCCAGCCACCTTCATATCCACTGCCAGGTACGGATGAGCGAATATTTACACCAGGAGCTGAAATATCTGGTTTAATAATTCCTCCATAAGGAGAAGGACCTAATAATGAAAAGCTTCCTAGGTTATCATTGATGTCCGTTGCTCCAGTTGTGTACGCTTCTGGTAAGTTACCAGGGTTCGCAACTGAACCAGGACCACCTGGATTAAATAAAGTTGTATTTCCTGCAGAGAATTCAGGGAAGATTTCAGCAGCACGCCATGCTTGAACTACTTCTCTATACCAATCATCGATTCCAGGACCGCCGCCCCAAGAATTGTTAACAACATCTGGCGCCATTGCTGGGTTTGGATTCCCTTCAGCATCTGTAGGGGCTAAAATCCACTCACCAGCTGCAATTAATTGAACATCAGAACCACTACCGGCAGAATTTAATGCTTTAGCAGCAATCCATTCTGCGCCAGGTGCAACACCAATTTGGTTGCCACCGTCTGGCTCAGAACCAACCATAGTACCAGTTACATGTGTACCGTGACCTTGGTCATCATAAGCTTCTTCATTGCCATTAACAGCATCAAAGAAATTGTACTCATGATCAGGAGAATCTGGATTAGCAGCATCATACCCACGATATTTCTCTTTTAATGCTGGGTGATTCCATTGCACACCTGTATCAATGGAAGCAACAACTGTACCTGAACCATCGATTCCCATTTCCCAAACAGCAGGTGCTCCGATATGATCAATATTCCATTCAATATTATTGATCTTACCAGCTTCTTCCGCTTTTGCTTGTTCTTCTACCGTTGGTGTATGTAGCTTTCTTGTTTCATTTGGTAGAATTTTTTCCACTTCAGGGAAAGTGGCGATTTGCTCCATTACCTCTTTAGTTGCTGTCAAAGCAACCGCATTTACGATAAAGAAAGATTGAACTTCCTTAGCGTCCCCTTTCTTTTCTTGTTTTTCAAGATAAGAAAGTACATTTTCTTGTGATTCAATTGCCACTGTTCTCATATCTGAAACAATTGCTGAACGTTTCATATATTTTGTTTGTGCAGCAGACTGTTTTTGAGCCTTTGCAGTTTTTTCCGCTTTTTGTGCTGATTTTTGAGGATCAGCTTTTTCCTTAAATTTAACTAAAAATGTTACTTTTTCTTCTTCTTTAAATTCTTTCTTCAACGTTTTGCTAATTTTGTTTTCCGCTACTTCGCTACCTGACTTTGCAACAGAGGTATTTACGCCTTTATTACTAGCAGAGCTGATGCTAGGAAACATCATTGGCACGATTAAGAAAGCGATCATAGCCATACTTAGTAGACGAAACCAACCATTTTTTCTTTTCCGCTTCAAGTAATTCCCCTCCTAAAAATGTTTTCATTAATATTTGATGCTCCTTGTTATTCACCTCCTCGTATGTTGAAGGAGCGGTTACTTTTAAAAGAAAAGTATCCCTCCTTATGATTAACACTCTAGCTAACGAAGGGTTTCAAAGTTGTCGGAAAATGTCGAATTTATTTGTTCGTTTTTTAAAATGAGTTAATCGTAATAGCGAACAAAACGATAATTAGTACATTTGAATCCAATCGCATGAGAAATTTTGCCGATTCTTTGCTCGTTTTACTCAAAAAGCACAAGTAATTGGGTGAATTTTTAGAAAATTAAGTAAAAGGTAATTATGTTGGAAAATCTTACAATTTTTCATAAAACTTTTGAAGGTGGTCATAAGTTTAGGGTCAATAGTAAGAGAAGAGTAGATTGATATCTGGTTTATGATTGAAAAGAACTAAATATGAGCAGACAGGCGAGTGAAAAAAGTGTATACAAGGTTTGTTTCACTTAAAAGGAACTAAATAAGAAGCGACTAGGAAAATTAGTACGGAGGATATGGAAAGTTTTTTGTATTAGGAAAATAGTTTCATTTAAAACTGAAAGCAATCTTGTCTAATTTTCTAGAAAAAACTTGTCGCTTTTTTTAGAGAAGAAAAAGAAGGAGATTTTATGTTTCATTTGAATTGTAATATAAGGAAACACAAAGAAAGGATGAAAAGGGGTTGGAATCACACGGCCAATCATTTATTGATATCTATCGTATTTATCATCATCAAATCTTTAGATTCATTTATTCAATGATTGAGCAACAAGAAACAGCGGAAGATTTAATGCAAGAAACATTTATTAAAGCTTTTTTGTCAAAGAACCAAGTGGAGCATCAAGACAAAATTCATAGTTGGTTATTTAGTATTGCTAAAAATACGACGATAGATTTTATTAGAAAACAACAGAAGTTTCAATATGAGATATGTTTAAATAAAGATTGGAAAAAAATTAATGCTATTCCGGAAGATCAATTTATTCAAGGGGAGGGAGTCACAGCGTTATATCAGGCAATGAATCATTTGAAAACGAATTACCGAAGAGTGCTTGTTTTAAGAAAGATAAAAGAATTTACGATTAAAGAAACAGCAGAAATTTTAGGTTGGAGTGAGGAAAAGGTAAGAATTACAACGACGAGGGCGATTAAATCGTTAAAGAAAATTTGGAAAAACACATATGGGGATCATTACCATCTATTATGATAGATGGCTTATTTTTTGTCATCATATTTAATGTAAAAGCGTTACACTCCAACAATCGTCTGATTCTTTTCTTGAAGGATAGAAATTGCGAACTCAAGGTGATATCTTCATGGCTTGATGGTTAATTCTCTTTAACCGTCGTTGGTTTGTTTCATAACACATAAATCGTATCTGATAACAAGATAGCTTCTTCAATTTTTATTAAAGAGTCAATCACTGACTATTCAACAGCACATTGAACCCACCATTTGAGCATCTTCACTGGAATTTCCGCAACCTTGCTAATAGAACACGGCGAAAAGAAACCATATGAACCATCTTTTCATTCTCCTATTCATTCGTTTTGAAGGAAAAAAAACGCCTAAAGGATTCACTATGGGCGCATATCAAAAACAGATAAAATGTTTTAAATATGTTCCTACACTGATATGAAACAGATCAGGTTCAAAGGGTCATTCTAAAACGGATGAATCTCAACCAGCATTTACTGCTACCCCCACATATTGGTTTATTGTCATTTTTATTTCCACCATTATTACAGCAGATGTTTGTTATCATGCTAGTTTAAATAAAAATGGGAGAAATCTCCTGCTTAACCATGGAAAACATTGCGTTTGAAGTAGGGTTTCTATCATGTTAGTCTTAATTTTGTTATTTTGAGTTCATTGTATATATGAATGGAGGAAAAGATGTTGAAACTGATTGCAGTTATTTTTGCAGCAAGTACATTGTTTTTAGTCCATTTCATCCAATTTGCTGATTTACGCGTTTTTGCTGAGACATTAGATGTCTATGATATATATGAGGTTAAAGAGGGCGAAACGATTTCTTCCATTGCTGACCAATTAGAAGTGTCTGAGGAAGAATTAACAATGATGAATCATCTAGAAGATCAACCGATTCAAAAAGGTGATAAGCTTATCATTCCTAAAGTAAAGGATAAAATAAAGAAAGAAAAGAAGCCTGACATTTCGTTAACATCTGAGGAGAAAGATCTTTTAGCAAGACTTATCCATGCAGAAGCGAAGGGCGAACCGTTTGAAGGAAAGGTAGCTGTAGCGGAAGTTGTGATCAATCGAGTGCAGGATGATCGTTTTCCTGATACCATTCGAGGTGTGATTTATGAAAATAAGCAATTTCAACCTGTTGATAATGGTTCGATTAACAAGCCTGCAGATGAAGAAGCAAAAAAAGCAGTAAAACAAGCAATGAAAAACCATGCATTGCCAGATGAAACGGTCTTTTTCCACAACCCAACAATTGTACCGCAATCTTGGTTGAATACGAGAGAAGTTGTTACAGAAATCGGTAATCACCGTTTTTCGATGTAAAGCAAACCCTTCTATCTTATTGAACGAAGATGAACTAAGAATAAAAGAGTCTAAAGTGACAGCAGTCACTTTAGGCTCTTTTTGTAGTGTTAAAAAAGGGTTACTATAAGGAATTTGCTTGCCTTTATGTAGTGTTCAATTATAATGGGAATTGAAATATAAATAATATCTTACGTTATGTCTTACATAAAGGAGTGATACTATGTTATCAAATATAGGTATACCAGGTCTTATTCTTATACTGGTACTGGCACTCATTATTTTTGGCCCGAAGAAGTTACCGGAAATTGGACGAGCAGTGGGAGAAACGTTGAAGGAGTTTAAAAACTCTGCTAAAGGATTAGCTAATGATGATGACGATCATAATGAAAAGAAGAAAAACAATTTAGAGAAATAAATTTCAACTAGAAGTTGGCTGACATCTATCCTATGTCAGCTTTTTTGTGCGTAATAAAACTTGCATTCATAGTGGGTGACAATAGGTTGATATATGTAATATAAAAGGCGCAAACCTATTGGTTATCTTTTTAAAGAAAATGCCATATATTGAATAGCATTGCAAAGTTTCATATACAAGGATAAAATTGAGGGTACGCAGTAGCGACTAAATAAGAATTTATACATGTTAGTGAGGAATTATATTATGAGTACATTTAAAGACGAAGTATTATCGCGTCGAACATTTGCAATTATTTCCCACCCTGATGCTGGGAAAACAACCTTAACAGAAAAGCTGCTTTTATTCGGAGGGGCTATTCGTGATGCAGGGACTGTAAAAGGGAAAAAGACAGGGAAGTATGCAACAAGTGACTGGATGGAAATAGAAAAACAACGTGGTATTTCGGTTACTTCTAGTGTCATGCAGTTTGAGTATAATAAAGCTAAAATTAATATCTTAGATACTCCAGGACACCAAGATTTCAGTGAAGATACTTATCGTACATTAACAGCAGTTGATAGTGCAGTTATGATTATTGATTCAGCAAAGGGAATTGAGGATCAGACCTTAAAACTTTTCAAAGTTTGCCGTATGAGAGGTATCCCTATTTTTACATTTATTAATAAATTGGACCGACAAGGTAAGATGCCATTAGAACTGTTAGCTGAATTAGAAGAAGTGATGGGCATTGAATCATATCCGATGAATTGGCCTATAGGAATGGGGAAAGAGTTTTTAGGTATTTATGATCGTTTTAATAATCGCATTGAACAATTTCGTGTTGATGAAGAGGATCGTTTCCTTGAATTGAATGATGAAGGCGAAATTAACGGAGATCATTCTTTAAAACAATCAGGACTTTATGAACAAACGCTCGAAGAAATCATGTTATTGAATGAAGCAGGAAATGAATTTTCTCGTGATCGCATTGCTTCGGGTGACCTAACACCTGTGTTCTTTGGCAGTGCCTTGACTAATTTTGGTGTGCAAACGTTTTTGGAATCTTATTTACAGTTTGCACCTACTCCTCAACCTCGAGAATCGACTATCGGAGAAATCAATCCTTTAACAGAAGATTTCTCAGGGTTTATCTTTAAAATTCAAGCGAATATGAATCCTGCACATAGGGATAGAATCGCTTTTCTAAGAATTTGTTCAGGGAAATTTGAACGAGGAATGAGTGTGAATATTCCTCGCCTAGGTAAACAAGTCAAATTAGCACAATCAACACAATTTATGGCAGATGACCGTAGCACTGTTAACGAAGCTGTTAGTGGCGATATCATTGGTATTTATGATCCAGGAACATATCAGATTGGTGACACATTAACAAGTGATAAAAATGGTTTCCAGTTTGAAAGACTCCCTCAGTTCACCCCGGAATTGTTCGTTCGAGTCACAGCAAAAAACGTGATGAAGCAAAAGCATTTTCATAAAGGGATTCAACAGTTAGTGCAAGAGGGGGCTATTCAGCTCTTTAAAACAGTAAAAACAGATGAGTACTTGCTTGGAGCGGTTGGACAATTACAATTTGAAGTATTTGAACATCGAATGAAAAATGAATATAACACCGAAGTATTAATGGAAAGGTTAGGCTCTAAAATTGCAAGATGGGTTGAAGGTGAGGAACATTATGATAACCTTTCTAGCTCTCGCAGTTTACTTGTTAAGGATCGGTATGAACATCAAGTGTTTCTATTTGAAAATGAATTTGCCCTTAGATGGTTCCAAGATAAAAATCCAGATGTACCATTATATAATCCGATGGATCAGCAGCAACAATAATTATCATTACAGGCACGCACAATTTTTTGTGCGTGTTTTTAATTTATTCCAAAATTTTAGGCAAACAACTGTCATGCTCAAAAAAAATATTGCTTTTCAAAAAGAAAGAATTTGAGCCACAGTTGTTATCCATACAAGTACAAGTGAAGGTCAAATTATTTATATGAAAATAATGATTGACAGTAAATGAAATACAGATTATAGTATAAATACGTTACAAAAATACTTTAGTGCATAAAAGCGTTCAAGCAAAATAGTATTATTAGATTTTATATAAATTAACCGGTAGTGTCAGTAGGTGACTTATGAACAGCCAAAGAGACTGAATGGGTGGTGAAAATTCAGGTCATAAGTTTTCCGAATTACAGCTACCTATAAAGGTTAAAAATAGATGAAGTGGACAAGTGAGGTTGACTTGTCAATTAGGGTGGTACCGCGGAGCTCATTCGTCCCTAAGTAAGGGAGTAATGAGCTCTTTTTGACGCTTTTAGAAATATTGGAGGTTAGTATTATGCAACAAGAACCAGTCATCAAAGTAAAGACATGGGAAGCGTTATTTATAACCATCATTCTCCTTAGTGGCATAAGTTATTGCATGATTGCCATTGAGGCACCACCACATATCCCTATTATACTTTCGATGATTTTTTTAATTGTCTATGGACTAGTTAAAGGAGTCGAGTTTAAACAAATAGAGCAAGGTATAATGGATGGAACAAAATCTGGGTTAGGTGCTGCATTCCTATTCTTTTTTATAGGTATGTTAATAAGTAGCTGGATGGCTAGTGGCACAATCCCAACATTTATTTATTATTCTTTAGAAATAGTTGGACCGAATTATTTTTATGCGATTTGTTTCGTTGTTACCTCAATTATTGGTATGAGTATTGGTAGCTCATTAACTACAGCGGCAACGATTGGTGTAGCTTTTATGGGATTGAGTGCAGCATTGGATTTAAATCCAGCCATTACAGCAGGTGCTATTATCTCAGGAGCTTTTTTTGGAGATAAAATGTCTCCACTGTCAGATACAACTAATTTGGCATCCATGACTGTTGGTGTGGACTTATTTGATCATATTAAAACAATGAGTATGACAACGATTCCGGTATTTATCTTATCCTTTATTATTTTCTTCTTAATCTCACCAAAGGGGATGGAAGAAGCAAGCTTAGAAAGAATAAATGACATGCAAACTGGTTTATTGCAGTTAGGTTTGGTGCAGTGGTATTCAATCATTCCTTTTCTTGTCTTAATTGTACTAGCGATAAAGAAAATACCTGCTTTAATCACATTAGCATCGTCAATTGTTACAGCAATTATTGTTTCCTTCTTTGTGCAAAATGAAATGAATATAGCAAAGTTGATTACTATATTATTTAGTGGTTTTACTTCAAATAGTGGGATTGAGGATATCGACTCATTATTAACTAGAGGTGGAATGGAAAGTATGTTTTTCTCTATTTCACTTGTCCTCTTGGCTTTAGCAATGGGTGGGTTATTTATTAAACTAGGGATATTAGCGGCACTTATACGAGGTATTACTGATTACTTATCTAATCGTGGACTATTAATTTCAGCAACTGCTTCCACTGCAGTGGGTATTAACTTTATTGTTGGTGAGCAGTATTTATCAATTCTATTAACAGGTAACGCTTATAAAGATTCTTTTAGTAAAGCGAACTTGCATCCTCGATATTTATCCAGGGTTTTAGAAGACGCTGGAACAGTGGTTAATCCACTTGTACCGTGGAGTGTTTGCGGAATTTTTCTAACGACAGTGCTAGACGTTAGTACTTTAACCTACTTGCCATTTGCCTTATTTTGCTTAATAAGTCCTTTAATGACTATTTTATATGGTTGGACAGGTTGGACAATGAAGAAGCAGTAATACATTGGAGTCATTTTTTCTTTCAGATTGGTAACTGAAGAGGAGAATGACTTTTTTTGTGCAGTCATCAAATCCTATCTAACCCACTTTATGGTTATGAATGAAATGATTGTAAATTATCGGTAATATTTCATCATATTTTAATTTTTGATAACATTTTTCTATTTATATTGCACAAGTATGAAAGTTGCACAACTTTTGTCATTATATTGTAGTGAATGTGGTTTAAAAATATTCTTTACCCCTATAATTTTCTAATTTTACCCGTATATTTGTATTGATAGACTAATAAAGATTGAAGCTAGTCTTCATGCACGATTCATCTGAATTTCCTGTGTTATAATTTGGGTGAATAAAGAGGTGAGTGCATGATTAAATCACTGTTTAGAGGCTTGAAGACTCAAAATAAAACCATTGAAGAAGAAGTTTATGCGATTCAAAATGGTGATCGATATTTAAGAGATGTGTTTATAGATAAATTTAAACCTTTTATAGCTAAGTCTGTTTCTTTAGTCTGCAGGAGGTTTATATATGATTCCGATGATGAATTTAGTGTAGGTCTAATCGCTTTTAATGATGCCATTAATAATTATAATCGAGCAAAAGGAACGAGTTTCGTTTCTTTTGCAGAGGTTGTTATTAAACGAAGAGTGATCGATTTTATTAGACAGCAATCGAAACATCAAACCCTTAGTATAGATGCAAACCATCAGTATGAGGATGGTTCAAATGAACAAGCAAGTGCGTTAATAGAATCAGAAATATCGATAAGAGGCTACTTAGAAATACAAGATCAACAGGCAAGGAAAGAGGAAATAATAAAGTTCACAAATGAGTTATTATATTTTGGTATTAGTTTTAAAGAGATTGTTAAATACTCGCCAAAACATGCGGATGCAAGAAAGACAGCAATTGAAATTGCTCATTTGATTGCCAATGATGTGATGTTGAAAGACATGCTGTACTCGACCAAAAAATTACCAATCAAGCATATGGAATCAAGAATAAAAGTAAGTAGAAAAACAATTGAAAGAAATCGTAAATACATTATCGCAATGACATTGGTTTTATGTAATGACTATGTCTATTTAAAGGATTATTTGAAAGGGGTGTTAGAAACGTGAAAAGAGGAGTGATTGTTGCCATTGATGAACGTTTCTTAACACTTTTAACAAATGAAGGAGAATTTTATTTAAGCCATAAATTTGAAGCAATATATGAAATAGGCCAAGAGATTGAGTTTGAGCCAGTGAAGAAAAATCCGAGGGTAAAATATGTTAAAAAACCGAAATATGTAAAAATGATTATGCTTGCTGCTGTTTTTGTTCTTTCCTTTTTAGGTATGTCTTTTTGGCCTAATCAATCTGAACAAATGATCTCTGCTTATATGACCATTGATATTAATCCAAGTATTGAATTAGCAGTAAATGAACAATTCGAAGTTGTACAATTAAAGGGTTATAATGCAGATGGAAAAAAAATCGTTGAAGAGATATCAGGTTGGGAAAATAAGCAGTTTGATATCATATTTTCAGATATTCTCGCGATCATTAAGAGTCAAGGTTATATGAAAAAAGGAAAAGAATTAACGTTCGCGACAGTTATCATGTCAGATCAATATTTTGAAGAGAGCTTAAGGAAACATACTGACTTTGTTACAAAAAAAGTGAATGAAGAAGAAGTAAGTTTGAATTTGATTGAAGGATCTAAAACAGAACGACAGTTAGCGCAAGAAAAAGGACTTACTCTAGGTGCGTACAAAGAGTCGAATGAAAGCACCGAATATGATAATGCCCCAAAATCGGATATAGATGAGTCTGAAGAACAGAAAATGTCCGAAGTTACTAAAGAAGAAAGTGATGAACAAGAAGATAAAAAAGAAATGGAAAAGCACACGTCCATAGAAGAAAAGGAAATAAAGCAAGCATCTGATGATAAAGAGGCTACTAATGCAAGTAAAGTGGCAAATGAATCGAAAATAATAAATCATGAAGAAGAAGAGATTGAAGAAAAAGTGTATCGTAAAAGATATACTGATGAAGAACATAAAGGCCCACCGTCTAAAAAGAACAAAGATATGGATGATCTTAACTTAAAAGA
Organism: Cytobacillus sp. FSL K6-0265; assembly: GCF_038003465.1. Classification (NCBI taxonomy): domain Bacteria; kingdom Bacillati; phylum Bacillota; class Bacilli; order Caryophanales; family Bacillaceae; genus Cytobacillus; species Cytobacillus sp. FSL K6-0265. Next base: position 1,632,185 of record NZ_JBBOPE010000001.1, read on the forward strand.
AAAACATCAAAATAAACATGATAAAAAAGACTATCATAAAAAAGATGATGATAAGAAGAATGACAACGACAAAGATAATAATCGAGGTCGTGATGACGATGAATGGCATGACAGGCATCATCCAGGAAAGCGCAATGATGAAGTGAGAGATGAAAATAATGAGAGAAAAAAATATAATGACGAATCACCATAATTACAAGATTTATGGGTATAATAAAAAGTCCGAGTTGATCCTCGGACTTTTGCCATGTTATTTTTGTTTTCCAGAAAGTTCTGCTTGAGCTTGTTGAACTAATCTTTTGGTGATTTCTCCTCCGACTGAACCGTTAGATCTGGAAACAGTATCCGAACCCAACTGTACACCAAATTCTTGAGCGATTTCATATTTAACTTGATCTAAATATTGTTCAATTCCCGGTACTAAAAGTTTATTACTATTCTTTGGCATGATCTCACATCTCCTAACGATAATTTTACAGTAAATGATATCACTGTATTTGTATTATGATGAATTGTGTTCATTTCATGAGTGGTAAATTAGCTGTTTGTATCCTTGTTTTGGCAAAGAAAAAATAATTAGCTTTCAAAACAGAGGGAGATTATATTATTATAGAGTTTAATTGAGTTTAGTTGAGGTGAAAAACGTTTGTTAAAAGATCTTAAAGACTGGATAAATAGGCGTTCGCCAGCACAAATAATTACGGCCTACTATTTCTTATCGATTACTATTTCTGTAGGACTTCTCTATTTGCCAGGTGTTAATCAAAAAGGTGTAGAAGTTAGCTTTATAGATACTGTATTTACTGCTGTGACAGCTGTTAGCGTAACGGGATTAACCGTTGTTGATTTATCACAAACCTATAGTGTTTTTGGCTATTTTGTGATTATGATTATCATGCAATTCGGTGGAATTGGTATTATGGCATTAGGTACATTCTTTTGGATGTTATTAGGTAAGAAAATTGGCTTGAAGAGTAGAAAACTAATCATGGTTGATCACAATCAGTATGCGCTATCTGGACTTGTACAACTAGTGAAAGAAATAATTAAATTAATGATTCTTATCGAAGTAATAGGAATGCTTATCCTCGGCTTTCATTTTTTAAAGTATTATCCTTCGTGGGAGGAAGCTTTTCTCCACGGATTATTTGCTTCTGTAAGTGCGACAACAAATGGCGGTCTAGATATAACAGGTTCATCAATGATTCCATATGCACATGATTATTTTGTGCAATTTATTACAATCGTACTAATCTCTTTAGGGGCAATTGGTTTTCCTGTTTTAATTGAAGTAAAAGCTTTTCTATTAAAACGTAAATGGGAAAACTCGCTACCGTATCGTTTTTCTTTATTTACTAAAGTAACAACTGTTACATACGCTTTTTTACTCGTTTTTGGAACAATTATTATTTTAGTAATGGAGTTTCAGCATTTTTTTAAAGGACTTTCATGGCATGAAAGTTTCTTTTACGCACTATTTCAGTCAGCAACGACAAGAAGTGGTGGGTTAGCAACAATGGATGTTAGTGAATTTACATTGCCAACCCTATTGATTATGAGTATTATGATGTTTATTGGTGCTTCACCAAGCTCTGTTGGGGGAGGCATACGGACAACCACTTTTGCGTTAAATATTTTATTTATCTGGAATTTTGCCAAAGGAAATAAACATGTGAAAATCTTCCGCAGAGAAGTTCACCAAGATGATATATTGAAATCATTGGTTATTACAATTTTAGCCACTCTTTTATGCTTTATAGCGGTTGTATTGATTAGCATAACAAATACGCATTTATCGCTAATTTCAATAATATTCGAAGTATGCTCTGCTTTTGGAACGACTGGCCTTTCGATGGGGATAACAGCTGATTTAAGTCATACTGGAAAAATTGTCATAATGATTCTGATGTTTGTCGGTAGAATAGGCTTAACTTCATTTTTATATATTATAGGTGGTAAAGAAGAAAAGCCACATTATCATTATCCAAAAGAGAGAATTATCATTGGATAATTAGATGGATACGAAAACCAAGCTTGATAAAAAGCTTGGTTTTCTAATCTGCTTTATACCCTACATCTTTTGTTGGATGAGAGAAGGGAGCATCAGGTACTTCTTTTTCTTCTATAAGTGCGCGATTCTCAGGCGTATTAAAACCAATATCGTTTGTTGGATGAACCCATCTATCTCCAGCCATCACTGCTGGATCTACTTCATCACTCCAATTCTCAAGAGGAGACTGTTCAGATGTATAATAACTATCGCCAATTGTTACACCAAATTCGTTTACAAAAGGTGGCTGCAGCTCTTTATGACTTTTTCGAAAGTCAGGTGAAGAAATTTGATGTGGTAAGCTTTCCAATTTGCTTCGCTCTTGCTTGTTTTTTCTTTTCACTTAGCATCACTCCTCTTTTTATCTTTCTCTTCTGTTGAGTCGTTTATTATATTGAACATGAAGAAATAAAAGGTAAGCATAATGAAACGAAATTAGGTGGAAAATATGTTTGTTCTTACGAATTACGAAGGAGGAGGCAGGATAATGAAGAGAAAAGCTAGCCATCGTGCTGTTGAAAAATATAGTAAGACCCCAAAAGCAAATCAGGAAGATGTTGAATTTTCAACTGAATTTACTAGTGGTGAAGATGTAAATAAAGGTGCGAATCGCAATTCAAAACAAGGAAGAAAAGGGAGAAGCTAAATGAAACAGTTGAAAAGTGAGCGGAAACAGAAACAGCCTCCACAGGTTAATGTAGAGTTTGGGATGGAGTTTGGCGATATGAACGCTTCAAAGATATATGATGTTACAAGTAAGAAAGGCAAGTTAAATAAGAGATAGATAAAAGTACAAGCCAGAAAAGTTTTACTCTTTTCTGGCTTGTATTAATCCTCTATGATGCAAACACAGCTGCCTGTTCTTTGGCATAATATACAACCATAACAGATTCATTCATCTCAATGAAACCGGTCTGGATATATTTCTCAAGATTAAAGGGAAGCTTCTCAACAATGGAATGTTTATATAGTTCTTTTTCATTTAGATGTAGTAAAGCAAAGTCTTTGCTGACTGAACTTGGATCTTTCAGGAACTGTTGATAAAGCAAAGATCGTTCTTTTTTATCAATAGAGGATGGCCACCAAGGCTTTCTTGGCTTATATTTTTGATTAGAAAGGTAATCATATTTCATTAATCCTTCAATGACTGCTAAATTTTTTACCTTTGTATCCTCTAGGAAAGCAAATAATCGATGGAATAAATCCTCTAATTGGTGGCCAATTCGTGACCATCCCATCCCTTCCCAATAACTTCCGAACTCTTGGAAAAAATCAAAAGGAGTAGGGAAAATGTTTGTAACTAAGTATTCAATCGTATGATCCATCCGATGGTCATTCCAATATTTCTCTATCACATCTTCTACTTGTTTGATGCGGATAATATCTTGGAATGATAAGACATTGTTCCCAAGGATTTCATAAGGTGATTGATCCATATAAATATATTGATGATTAGCTGCACTTTGTCGTAACCCTGTTCCCCTCAACATTTTTAAAAATCCTAGTTGTAATTCTTCTGGACGCAGGGCAAATACATCATTGAAGGTTTTCTTGAATGATGCATAATCCTCTTCAGGCAAACCAGCAATTAAATCAAGATGTTGATCAATTTTGCCACCTTCTTTTACCATTGTCACTGTTCGGGTCAACTTCTGAAAGTTTTGTTTTCGCTTTACCAATTCGTTTGTATAATCATTGGTTGATTGTACGCCAATTTCAAACCGGAATAAACCGGCAGGTGCGTGATCGTTTAGAAATTGAATGACTTCTGGCCTCATAATATCAGCTGTGATTTCGAATTGAAAAACAACACCAGGCATATGTTCATCAATAAGAAATTGAAACATTTCTAATGCGTAGCTGCGACTAATATTGAATGTACGATCAACAAATTTAATCGTTTTCGCACCGTTTCGCATTAAATAACGAATATCTTCTTTCACCTTTTCACGATCAAAATATCGTACACCAACTTCAATGGAAGAAAGACAGAATTGACAACTGAAAGGGCAGCCTCTACTCGTTTCTATATATGTAACCCTTTTACCAAGCTCCCTCTTATCTTCTTCAAAGCGAAAAGGAGAGGGAAGTTCGCGAAGGTTAAGTTTGTTATTTTGTGGATTAACATGCAATTTACCATCTTCAAGATAAGCAATACCGTTTACTTTACGCCAATCCTTTTCTCCATCTATTTGTTGAAGTAGCTGTTTAAAAGTTTCTTCTCCTTCACCTACAGCGATAAAATCAATTTCTGAAACATTCTCTAACCATTCAGGGACATCATATGTCACTTCTGGTCCACCGAGTATGATTATTACATTAGCATTTATTTTTTTGATCATACGAATGACTTTAATGGTTTCTTCAATATTCCATATATAACAGCTGAAACCTATGACATCTGGTTGCTTATTAATTAAATCAGTAACTATATTCATAACTGGGTCTTTAATTGTATATTCAGCAAGTTCGACGTTGAAATCAGGTTCAGCAAATGCTTTTAAGTACCGTATGGCAAGGTTAGTATGAATATATTTAGCGTTAAGTGTTGACGCAATGACTTTCATTTTCTTCTCCTTTTATAACGCTTTCAGAGAAGCAGTGGAAGCATTAAATGTCCAACAGCTCCTTTATTTTTAACTAGCGTTTCATTTGACAGTTTTCTTGGGCAATACATTCTATTTTATCATAATCTTTATTAAAATCCTAAAGTCAAAAATTAATAAGTTTTAACACTGACTTCATATTGTCTTTAAATTGGTAAGTTATGATTAATCTATCAAAGGAGGAGTGATAAAATGTTAATCGCAGCGATTATACAGTGGCACCGCTTTTGGTTTGTTGGCATAAATTATTTTTTAGATGGTGATATTCCTGAATGGTTATTTCACCAACTATTTTCGAAGTCCATGCATCATCAAGAAAAGCTCATCTATTTCTTGAAGAAACAGAAGGTCACTTCACGCACAAGGAGAGCATCATTACATGGGTAGGATTGTTATAGTTAATATAAAAAAATGGCTATAGACATATACGAATAAAAGTATATTATCTATAGCCATTTTTTTATTCTTTACTATTGTTTTCCTCTTCTTCAATAATCCCATCATTTCCTTTATCAATACCAGTAGCCTGATTGACCATCATGGAGAAAAGGTTTAAACCTTGATCCATTGGGTCCATTTCATATTGTTTCTGGCCAATTTTTTTTGACTTTTCAATATCGCTCATTAAAAGGCACCTCCATGTTAGTTAGGTTGCACTAGTTAATTTGGCACCATTCATAAATGAAAAAATTAATTATTTTTGGTTAAGGTAATGTTGTAAACACGTGGCACAAGTGATGGAATCTTCCCTAATAAACTTTATCCGTTTTAAATCTGAACGATTAACGATCGTAAAATGGTGATAAGTAATACCACATTCCGTTTTTCTTTGATTTTTAACAATATGAATTAAATGATCTTGTTTACTTACAACTGTTGGAAACGTCATAAACGATTAACTCCTTTTTATACCTGGTACTAATACGTGATAATGTAATCATAATCTATTTCGTGTTTTTTGTGAAATGATAAAATATGGATATTTAAAAAGAATAAGCGACATGAAATATAGTGAAAAGAGGATTCTTTCAAAGGGTGAATTTGTTTGATTAAATGAACAAAAATAATGAAGTAAGAACTCTTAAAGTTGTGTTAAACAAGGGAGTACATAGTTAACCATAAACAAAATAAGCACCTAGATTAAGATCTAGGTGCTCCGGGAGGATGAAAATAAGGAGGGATTTTTAGCCACCCTCTTTTATGCATGGTGTTTTTAAGATTCATACTAAATATCATTTTTTCTGCATAAAATCTAGCCCACATAAGTCCAATATCGTTTCTAATTGATTGAGTCATGTTAGTTGAACACATCATAATATTTGAAGCTACTTTAATACTAATTAAATTTGCAATTTCATCATTTGTTGATTTAACACCCAATGGAATGTTATTGGGATCTGAGTTAGGTTTCGATTGAGCTGTATTTGAAAGTGGGATACCTTCTTTTATCATAAAATTTTCTAAAGTTAATTTTTGGTGTTCAGCTAATCTTTTCGATTCGGTCAATAATTCTATTAACTCATTATCAGTAGTGGTATTTAAACAAGTTTCTAATGCAGGAATTTCTTCAGCAATTGAAGTGTAGTATAACCAACAGCCCATTGCTTCTCCTATATGGGGATTTTGTTTAGGGTCTTCTTCTACTGAGGTTGATTTTATGTAATTTATAACTGCTTGAAACGCGTTAGGCAACTATCATCCCTCCGTATTCTTTAGTTATTTAATATAAATTATCTCCAGAAGTTAAATAACTATGTGCGTCATTAGAATATCTAATGTACTACAGTTGATTAGGCAGGATCTTTGTAAATTGTAGTATACGGTCAAACAAAACGTTCACGTATCTCCAATCTCTACTTGTTTCTCGACAATTCAAGTATAAAAGGCTGGATGATTACTTGTGTTTTTTATGTCTTCAAATGGTTTTAACAGAACCAATCAAAACAAAAATAACAGGTCGATAATCTCTTGAAATCAAGAGTGATCGACCTGTTATTATGAGCGTCCCAGATAGGAATCGAACCTACGACCTACAGCTTAGGAGGCTGTTGCTCTATCCTGCTGAGCTACTGGGACATATATCGTTTTTTCTTTGACAATATAAAATTATATACCTATATAAATGAATGGTCAATAATAAAGCGCTTGAAAATTTTTAATAATTCTTATGGTTTATATAAAGGGAAAAGAGTGTTTAATGATGTGTATATTTAAAAGGCAGTAGTTACATAACAATGTAACTACTGCCTTACCTTATCTATCTAATCAATTCGGTATTTTCTTCGATAATATCGAAAGATCGTTCTAATTTGTCTTTTTAGTTGTTTAAACCGTGCAGTGCTTAACTCAATCAGTGGTTGAGTAACCGCGGTGACCCATTTGCTTGATAACAGTAAAGTAAGCACTAAGGCAAGTCCTGCTAACAAGAGAAAACTTCTCGGATCGTTGAAGAAATCTTGCACTTCACTTTCTCTAAATATTCGTACGAAAAATCCGTGAAGAAGATATACATATAATGTGTTTTTACCTAGCTTTGTAAATGAGTAATGTCTGTTAGGCACAAAAGCAAAGAAACATGCCATCATCATCAAACTAAGTAAATAGAAACCTAATCTAATTAACATAGATGAAATAGATGCATCATCAACAACGGAATATGGCTTTGACCCAAGTAACCATTCATAGTTGATGTTTGGATTAAAGTAGAATAAAACAAAAACAGCGACAAAAATACCAACCGCACCGAGGCGAATCGATGGTCTAAATAAGACTTGGAAATGTTCTTTTTTCATTAAATAACCAAGTAAGAAGAATGGGAAAAACACAAACGTTCTAGATAAACTTAAATAGTTTGATACCCAATCAGCATATCCTACAGCTAACCCAATCGCAAAAGAGAGTATAATGGCTACACTTGGTTTGAATTTGGCAAATATCAATAACAATAGATGCCAGAAAAATAAAGAAATTAAGAACCATAACGACCAATGTGGATTTAGTGGATCCACGTTAAAGGCAGCACCTTGATGTAAGAAATAATAAAAGACCGAATAGATTAGTTGGAAAATAAGGTATGGCAAAATCAATTTTTTAGCTATTTTTTGAATATATCCCTTTTGATAATAACCTTTTGCAAAAAAGCCTGAAACTAATATAAATGCAGGCATATGAAATGTATAAATAACTTTGTAAAGCGTATAAATTGTTTCACTATCTTCAATAAAAGAGCGAATCAAATGTCCGAATACGACAAAGAAAATAAGAATAAACTTTGCGTTATCAAAAAAGTAATCACGCTGTCCCATAAATCCTCCTTTATTAAAGACCCCCTAAAACATCCCTTATTATATACCCATTATTGAAGAAAATAAATCAATTTAAACATGTGAACGAGTGGATAAAAATCTAATACATGGACATGTAAAGGTAATATGGCATCAAAACATATAGGTATATATAACTAATTGTAGTTAAAATACCCCTTCAATATCCCCCTTTTATCGATTATAATGTTAGCAGAATCTAGTATAATGGAATCATTATTTTGTAAAAGGATACATTATTTAAAGGAGGAATTATATTGAAAATACTGAAAAAATGGCGATTAAAACAAAGTAGTATCCCTTTTTTAAATGTGATGTTATTAAAGGTATCCAAGTCAGATAAATGGAGAAAGTTAAAAATCGGTCAAAAGTATGGGGTCGCTTTGTGGCTTACTTTAGGCGTATTCACGCTATCTACGATTTTGTCTTTTTTTATGCTTGTATACAGTACCTTTAAACTCAATGAAGCAGAGAAGGCAAGTGAAAGAGCACTAGAAATCGCTGATATAGGTACAGATTTCTACTTAAAAGGCGGAACGATTGGGAATTATATTATTGATTCTAATCCAAAACATTTAAATACATATGAAGAATTAGAAACAGAAATAAAGAATAAGCAACAAGATATACAACAGATGATCCAGTCAGAAAAAGCAGAAGAGATGTTTAGTAAAATCAATGAATATGATAAAGAAGTGAATCAATTATTTTACGATGAAATCGCACCAAATGTGAAGTTGCAACATGTACGCGAATACCGTTTAGGCAAGTTGCAGGTAGACAATTACATCGAACAGACAATGAATACATTAGATGAATTAATATCTATAGTAAAAGCAGAGCAGGAATCTGCCATTAACCAAGCAAGTTGGATGATGATTGTATCCCTTGTTATTTTGGTACTTTCATTAGTACTATCAGCAATTTTCGGATTTTTTAGTCATAGAATAGTGAATAAACAATTAGCCTATCGCCTTACAAAGGTTGTGACAGCTTCAAAGGAAATAACAAAAGGGAATTTAAAAGCTAGTGATATTCATTCGAATAATCAGGATGAAATTACAGAAATCGCAGACGCCTTTAACCAAATGAAACACCAGTTGCGACAAATGATTCAAGAAATGCTTACAGTTTCACAAAGTTTAAATGAGAGAAGTGTTCACCTTGGTACAGTTTCTTCGGAAGTCGCAGCAGCTAGCCAAGAAATCTCGGCGACAATGGAGGAACTATCGGGAGGAGCAGAAGAGCAAGCAAGTGCAAGTGCGGATTTATCAAAAATAATGGAAGATTACTTATATAAAGTGGAGAATGCAGAATCGAAAAGTGTTTCTATGCGCGAAGCAGCCTCAAATGTAAAAGATATGACATTAGCAGGAAATGAATTAATGGAAAATTCAAAAGAGCAAATGAATAGAATAGATGAAATTATTAATGATTCGATGCATCGAGTGAAAGGGTTAGATCAAGAAACGAAACAAATAACTAAGTTGATATCTGTTATCCATGATATCGCTAACCAAACGAATTTGTTAGCATTAAATGCGGCAATTGAGGCTGCGAGGGCAGGGGAGCATGGCAAGGGCTTTGCTGTTGTTGCTGAGGAAGTAAGAAAACTTGCCGAAAAAGTCTCCTATTCAATCAGTGATATTACTTCAATTGTAAATAAAATTCAATCAGAGTCGGTTGGAGTAGTAAAATCGTTACAAGCTGGCTATGAGCAAGTAGAGATCGGAAGTAATAAAATTCATCAAACAGCCAATACGTTCCACAGTATATCAACTGCCACTACTGCTATTCATGGAGATATCGAATATATTTCGTCAAGTATGGTAGAAATGCTAGAAAATTCAGTAGTGATGAGTGAATCTATAGAAAACATTGCTGCTGTTTCGCAACAATCAGCAGCTGCAGTGGAAGAGACGAGTAACTCGGTTACACATACAAATGATTCAATGGAAAATATTCAGCAATATGTACAAAAGTTAGCTGAAATGGCCAATACATTAAATAAACTTATAGAAAAATTTAAATTATAATGGTAAAAACAAGTATTCTGCTGAATTAAGCAAGTACTTGTTTTTTTATTATGAATAAAAAGGATTATGACGATTTTTGTAGAATAACCTCGGTGGTAGAATAATTTGTTTTAGGGGGTAAGGTCTTTTGCCAACATCGAATAGTTCTTTTGAAAGACAAAAGTTGTTAGAAAAGCTCTCAAATGATGAAGGAATCTATTCAGAGCTCTTTATGGAAGCCATAGATGGAATCATCCTATGGGAGGATGGTGGGAATATTGTACATGCGAATGAATCAGCGTGTCGCATATTTGAAACTTCATATAATGATATTACAAAATGTAAGATTGAAGATTTTGTTGTCGATAAAGATAAAAAGTACAAGGAAATCTTAAATGTATTATATAAAAGAGGGGCAATACGAGATGAAATTCTATTCTTTATGCCTAACGGACAATCCAAGATTTTAGAATTTACAATGAAACTACAATCCTTTACAGGTTTTCATATGGGGATTTTTCGCAATGTGAGTGAGCGAAATCAAATGGAACAAGAATTAAGGAAAAGTGAATTGAAGTTTAGAAGAGTATTTGAAGGTACACTTGAAGGGATTATTTTATGGGATAACGAGGGAGTGGTACAAGACGTTAACCCTTCTGGAGAAAAAATTTTAGGGGCAACGCGCGAAGAATTAATTGGAAAGTCGTTAAAACATATGGTTGCTAGATTCTCAGGGAATTTAAATGAGATGAGAGAGATCATCAAACAAATTACAATGAACGGTTCTTATGAGGGAAGGATACAACTACGAGGTAGCGAAAATGAAAATAAATTATTTGAGTATTTAGTTAATTATAATTTATTTTCAGAATTTACAATTTCTACATTTAAGGATATAACGGATAAAGTCGAAATGGAAGAAAGATTAAGGAAGTCCGATACACTGAACGTATTGGGTCAACTTGCTGCGGGTATTGCACATGAGGTGCGTAATCCAATGACTGCAGTAAAAGGATTTATTCAATTGCTTGAGAACTCATTAAAAAAGGAATCGGATCATGAAATGTATTTTAATATTATTTCTACGGAACTCGCAAGAATCGATTCTATTATTAATGAATTTCTTTTTTTAGCAAAACCACAGGCCGTGAGGTATATGGAGAATGACATGATCAACATTATGCGAGAAACGGTTAAGTTATTAAATGCTCAGGCACTTCTGAATAATATCCAATTCCGTACTTATTATGAATATGGTTTACCAAAAATTATGTGCGAAGGAAACCAACTGAAAAAAGTTTTTATCAATATTATAAAGAATGCAATTGAAGTGATGCCAGATGGTGGATATATCACAATTACCATTAAACGTCTTGATGATAAAACGGTAAGAATTTCGATCCAGGATGAAGGTGGAGGTATTTCGCAGGATAAGTTAGAAAAGCTTGGACAGCCATTTTATACTACGAAAGAAAGAGGGAATGGTCTTGGATTAATGGTTTCATATAAAATAGTTGATGAACATAATGGAGCAGTTGAAGTGGAAAGTAGTGAAGGTGTAGGGACAACTTTTCATATTATTCTTCCTATGAACAACTAATTTTTTGAAAATATTGGTAGGGAGAATGTATTTTATGTTATAAAATTAGATATATATCTAATTAGATATATGTTAAAATGTATATATTCATATTGTTGTTAAGAAAAGGAGTGAAGGATTATGCAATTAAACCGCCTTGTTGCTTTTCATAAAACGATGGGCGATCCAACGAGAATAAGAATTGTATATTTGTTATCAAAAGGTCCATTACACGGACAAGCAATAGCAGGAAAGTTAGGTTTAACACCACCAACGATTACCCATCACCTTCATAAATTAAGAGATATTAATTTGGTTTATACAAGAAGAGAAAAAAATACAGTCTATTATTATTTAAATGAAAAGATTATTCTTCATCAAGCTGTTACATTAGAGAAAATCATTAGCCAAAAGGAGGAGTTAGAAGAAATGGAGCAAGATTACGCTTATACAAAGAAAGTTCTAGACGCTTTTATTCAAACTGATGGAAAATTAAAATCTATTCCTGCACAAAGAAAGAAAAAGCTTATCATTTTTGAACACATGGTAAAAGGGTTGAAAAAAGGGGTGAAATATGAGGAGAAAGAGATAAATGAATATATTAAAAATTTTCATGATGACTTTGCCACGATTAGAAGGGAATTTATTACGAATCAATACATGTATCGTGAGAATGGGATATATGAAGTAAATCCTCCAGAAATGTGGGCGAAAATAGAATAAATAATAGCAAGGTTACTCTAGACAACAAAATCATTGTTGTGATTGCCGATTGACCATTAGTATGAAAAGTAGGGGGCTTTTGATCTTGAGTTTGGGCTAAAAATAAACGAGCAAATGCTGACCGGTATAAGGTATTTGCTCGTAAGTTTATCTAGCCGTAAGTTTCTTAGTAAAATTCAGGTTTGCGATCTTCGAAAACAGGGATAGTTTTTCTGACACGATCAACTTCCGAAAGGTCAATCGTCGCCGTAACGATTTCCTCATCTTCTTTACCGCTTGCGAGAACTTTCCCCCAAGGGTCAATAATCATCGAATGTCCAGCGAATCTATTGTTAGGATCCTGCCCAACGCGGTTACAGGCAATCACATAACATTGGTTTTCAATCGCTCTTGCCCTTAATAAGGTTTGCCAATGATCGACTCTTGGTTTCGGCCATTCTGCTACAACAAAAATCGCTTTGGCCCCGTTTAATGTATGTGCTCGAAACCATTCTGGGAATCGAATATCGTAACAAATCACACCGGCTACTTTCTCTCCATTAATATTAAAGCTACCTTTTTCTTCTCCAGCAGATAAAAATTTATGTTCATCCATTAATTTAAATAAGTGCATTTTATGATATTCTTGTAGCAAATCACCATTTTTATCAATTGAAATCATCGTATTAAAATAATCATCTTCACGCTGAGTAGCAACTGATCCGCCTACAATATGGACATGATATTCTTTCGCTAAGTTTTTTAGGAAGGCAATGGTTTTTTCCCCTTTTACATCAGCAGTAGAAGACAAATTTTCAAGATCATATCCAGTTGTCCACATTTCTGGTAGAACAATAATATCTGGGTATGGTTGAATTTTACACGCTTCCTTTACCTTCATTTCTACATGCTTATAGTTTTCTTCAGGATGCCCAAATTGTATATCTATCTGTATACAAGCAATATGTAAATTCATCGTTAAAACTCCCTTATTTCAATCTTATTTATACTTTAAATATATACGATTTTTAAAAAGTTTACTACTGCTTAATCATTTTATCTATTTGTCGAAAAGCCATGCAAACGATTCTTGAAAAGTGTCGAATCATGTTGATATAAAAAAAGATTGTCTTATTTTGCGAATCTATTTACTTTTATAAAAATTCTTGTAATAATTTCTCAAGTAGACAAAAAAATAATCGAATGCAGGACAATTTTAGGAGGAGAAAAGTTGAAGTTAAATCAAAGGGAATTATTGGACAAGATTCAAATAAAAAGAGAAATTATGATGAAGTGTGCAAGGAAAGTAGGTATTAATGATAAAATAACTATTCAGCATAGTCAGGAACTAGACATGCTTATATATGAATATCAGAAGGCAAAAATAAACTCCGAGCCCCGTAGGACCCGAGAATATAAATTAAATATTACACAATACCATGTAAATATAAAAAATAAAGCTGTATGAAATTAAAAAAGCTCAATTAACAAGATCATGAAAAGTAAACCAATGATAAAAGAATAGGTAGATGTTCTTTCATGACCATCTCCATGGCTCTCTGGTATTAATTCCTTGTAAATAATAAATAGCATGGCTCCTGCGGCAAATGCGAGTCCATAAGGGACAAGTGAAGCAACATAAGACGTTAAGTAAAAACCTAATAAGCCCGTGAAAATTTCAATTGTTCCTGTCAACGTGGCAACAATAAATGCTTTGAATCTACTGATTTTTTGGTTGACCAAAAATAAAGCAACTAAGAATCCTTCAGGTGCATTTTGCAACCCAATGGCAAATGCGATTAAATTACCAGTGTCTCCTCCGTTTTCAGACGCATAACTAACACCAACAGAAAGTCCTTCCGGAATGTTATGAAGTGTAATTGCGGCAACAATTAACATCGCTTTTTCATCAAATTCAATCCCTTTTTTGTTATGAGCGATGTCAATATGTGGAATGTTTTTTTCTAGTACTGTTAAAGTTAAAACCCCTAGAAAAATACCTACGACTAATGGTAAAAACCCTCCTGCATTTAATGCCTCTGGAATAAGACTCATTGTAGAAGCAGCCATCATTATACCTGCAGTAAATGCCAGTAAAATATCACGCCATTTATGTGTCATCGATTGACCAATAAACAAAATGATTAATGCACCAAGTCCTGTGGACATTGCTGAAAGAATTGTTCCATATAGCACTTCTGTCATTTTATAACTCACCCCTTTAGAATCAGCCCTAAATTAAAATAATAAGATGCAGGTAATTAATTAGCCTAGTATATGCATAATCAAGGAAAGAGGTCATTTAAAAAATATGACCTCTTCTATCGTGTCAAATAAGAAAATTAACATCCATTAATCATTCATTCCATTCAGCAATTTTTTGATCTGATGGTAATAAAAGGCTAAGGAATCCGATTAAAGGAAGTAATCCAGTGAAAATCATCGTTTGGTTAATACCAATCCAGTCACTTAAATAACCTAATGCAATCGACCCAATTGCGCCCATTCCAAATGCAAATCCAACTGTCAAGCCTGACATCATTCCAATTTTACCAGGTACTAATTCTTGAGCATAGACAACTGTTACAGAAAAACTAAGCATCAAAATAAATCCTGTGAGTGCCAAAAAAACAAAGGCAACACTAGCTGGCACAAATGGAATAAGTATGGAGAATGGTAAAGAAAGCGCTAAAGATAGAAATATAACAGTCTTACGTCCAAATTTATCTGCTAAAGGTCCTCCGAAGAAGGTACCAATAGCACCTGCTGATAAAAATACAAATAGCATTGTTTGTGCTCCGCTAATTGAAAAATCATAATTCTCTATTGCATAAAAAGCATAAAAGTTTGTCATCCCTGAAACATACCAAGATCGGGCAAAAATAAGAATGAGAACAATGGCTAATGCTATTTTTACTGGTTTAGTAAGTGGTTTATGTGCAGCCACCTTTTTCTTTGCCTTTTTATTAGTTTCTTGCAATCTTAGGTTTTTTGCATACCAAATGGCAATATAAGCGAGAAAACATACGGCTAAAAAAGCAGCAATAGTAAACCATAAAGCGCCTTTTTGCCCAAAAGGCACGAGTACCAACGCGGTAATTAATGGGGCTAGCGATTGACCACTATTCCCACCAACTTGATAAATCGATTGGGCTAAACCTCTTCTTGGACCAGCGGCCATGTAAGCAACTCTTGAGCCTTCAGGGTGAAAAATAGCAGATCCTAATCCTATAAATATGACGGAAATGATAATCCATTCATACTTAGGGGCAAAAGCCAATCCGACGATGCCAAATAACGTAATAGTTAAACCAATGGGCAAGGCAAAAGGCATGGGCTTTTTGTCTGTCATGTTGCCAATAACAGGTTGAAGAACAGAGGAAACAATATTTAATGCGAAAGCAATCATCCCTAATTGGGTGAAACTTAGTCCCATTGATCTTTCTAAAATAGGGAACATCGCGGGAATGATTGCCTGAATGGCGTCATTTAATAAATGACAAAGCCCAATAATAAATAAAATACGATAACTAGTATTTCCTTGCTTAGGGAGGGCTTTAAGGGAAACAGCTAGGCTCATAGAGAAAGGCTCCTTTTATGTAAGAATAATTCAATATACGAAATAATTATTGGAGTTAAACGAACAAAAATCAAGTCTTTCTTTTTAAAAAATGGAATATTCAAAAAGGAACCCGAACATTAGAAGTATTAGAAATTAACTATTCTTCATCCTATTTTATTTCTTATAGCATCGATTTTATATGTTGGAATTTATTCCAATCAAATGCGATAAAAATAATTAGTGGAAAATGAAACAAACTATTTATTAGCCTTTCCAGCAGAAGGAAACATATCCAACTTGTAAGGGAAGCAAATATTTTATAAGCTTCCCTCATGATTCATATGTCTATGAATTGATGGAATCAGACGCTAACGGTAAAATGATTGTCACAACAGTACCGTTAGAAGCACTACTTTCGATTGTGATTTTTCCTTTATTTGCTTCGACAATCCTTTTGCATACAACGAGGCCTAGGCCTGTACCATAATCTTTAGAAGTATAAAAAGGTTCAAAGATTCTGTCCATCTCTTTCTTGGGTATACCTACTCCAGTATCTTTAATGGTGAGATAACAATGGTGAGAGCTTGTTGTTAGAGAAATAGACAGATACCCATTACTACTCATTGACTCAAGCGCATTTTTGGCGATATTTAAAAACACTTGCTTCATTTGATCTTTGTTGCAATATATTCCTACGGGTTCTTCTGGTAAAGAATCTTCATAGTGAATATTGGCTAAGTTGGCCTCAGATTTAATAAGTGGCTCTAGTTCACGGATAATATCTTGTACATAAATATATTCCTTTTTTTCAATAGTTGGCTTCCCAAGAATAAGGAACTCACTAACGATTTCATTTATACGACTGATTTCATTATTTATAATTGAGAAATAATACTGATCTTCTTCATGTTTATGTTTCTCTGATAATAATTGGATCAAGCCTTTCACACCAGTAAGTGGATTCCTAATTTCATGGGCTGTACTTGCAGCTAAATTTCCGACTAGCTCTAGTTTCTGTATTTCATTTTCCTTCTCAGCGTTTTTGGCATGTTTTTTTAACATGAAATATTTTATAAAGAAAAAGAAAATATGAAGCAATATAAAAAGGGGTAAGAAGAAGATTGCTGTATGCCTAAGTATACTGCCGCTATCGACATCAGAAATACTTACTTCAATATTCCAAGGCAGGCGATCAATTGGCACAGTATATACTTGATCATTTTTGCCTATACCGCCATTCATATTCATTATTTGCTTTCCACTTGAATTCGTAATGGAGATGGATGCATCAGGGGTAAGAATTTGCATAATATTTTGCATATAATCTACTCTTAAATGTGCACCTACTATTTTTTCTAGCTGGAAATTAACATCAAGAATAGGGTTGGCAATCCCGATGACTTGTTGTTCAGGTGTTAATGTCTCCACTTCTTCAGATATAATTAAATCATTCGTGCGCATAATTTCTTGGATATATCGATCGTTAGTAAAGTCATGATTTTTTAATAATTCTGAAGTCCCTGTTTCGAAAGAACCCTTTGCGTCCAAGAGAAACATGCTGCCATATCTCATGTCAGTTAATTGTGTGCGTCTCACTACTTCTCGAATGGTTTCCATATCATTTTGTGCGTCAATTGATAATGCTAAAATATCTAAAGTGGTCACTGTTTCAGAAATGAATTGATCCCAGTTCTTTTGGTGGATGGTTGCAATCCACTTTGCGTCACCTAATCTTTCTGTTTCCTCACGGTCGCCTACATAATGATAAATAGAAAGCATCCCGAGAATAGAAGGTATAATAACGATAATGATATACAGGAAATAATTATTCTTTCGTTTCATTCTTTTTCTTCTCCATAAAATAGCCTCAATGATATTTATTAGTAAATATATAGAAATTGACAGTATGCTTTTCGTTACTTATAATTAGTTTGAATTCAAAAATCTCTATTTTAAATTATTTTAGGAGGATTGGAGACATGACTGAATCTAGCCAATCACTCAAACTATATATTGTACTTTCAAGAGCGAATAGAGCGATTAATGAAATTGTTAATCGTAAAATTCAAACCTATGGATTAAATCCGACTGAATTTGCTGTACTAGAATTACTATATCATAAAGGTAATCAACCTTTACAGCAAATAGGTGGTAAAATTTTGCTTGCTAGTGGAAGTATTACGTATGTAGTTGATAAGTTAGAAAGTAAAGGGTATTTGCGAAGGGTGGCATGCCCGAATGATCGAAGAGTGACTTATGCAGAAATATCCGAAGAAGGTAAGGCCTTTATTGAAAGCGTATTTCCAGGTCATGAAGAGTATATTCATGAATTAATGAGTGAATTAAATGCAGAAGAAAAAGAGACAGCTATTGAATTAATAAAAAAACTTGGGTTATCTATTAGCAATCGATAAAAACGGTTCATACAGAATCGTTTTTTGTTTTATTCATGAGGTGTGAACTTTAGAGAAATAAAGGTAAATTAATTTAATTATGTGTTGTTACTTAAGTCCTGTGTATTTTTTAATAAGAAATATGCAGGATTTTATAATATATTATAGAAAGAGTTAACTTGCTCAAATTTTCGTTCATCATGAAAATACATACAAATTAACGATTATTACTTGGAGGTGTATGGGGATGAAATTTCCTGAATATGAATACAAAAGGCCACAACTGGACAAAGCAAAAGTTCAGTTTGATGCGGCACTGCTCGCATTTAAACAAGCAAAAACAGTCGAGGAACAAATAGAAGCGATGAAAAAAATTAATCGTATACGAAATAAGCTGTTTACGATGTTAAACTTAGTAATGATTAGGCATTCAATTGATACGAATGACGAATTTTATCAACAAGAACAAGAATATACAGATGAAATAGGACCAGAGATTGATGGTCTTAGTACACAGTTTTACGAAGCTCTGGTGCAATCTAAGTTTCGCGAAGACCTTGAAAGTAAATTTGGTAAACAGCTATTTGCCTTAGCAGATAGTGAATTAAAAACATTCAAGCCGGTAATTGTGCCGTTATTACAAAAGGAAAATAAACTTACAAGTGATTACAATAAGTTGATCGCTTCAGCAAAAATAAATTTTGATGGTAAAGAATTAACATTAGCACAGTTAGATCCATACTTAGAATCGAAAGACCGTCAATTGAGAAAAGAAGCGAGTGCGGCTAAGTTTCAATTTTTGGCAGATAATGAACATAAACTAGACCAAATATATGATGACCTCGTTAAAATAAGAACAGAGATTGCACATCAATTAGGGTATGAAAACTTCGTTGAACTTGGATATTATCGAATGTTTAGAATTGATTATGATGCCGATATGGTTGCAAAGTTTAGAAAACAGGTGGAAGAGTTTATCGTTCCGATGGTCGCTAAATTAAAAGAAAGACAGCGTGTAAGAATTGGCGTGGATTCATTAAAGTACTATGATGAACCGTTTAATTTCCTTTCTGGAAACCCAATGCCTAAAGGATCATCTGATTGGATTATTAACATGGGGCAGAAGATGTATCAAGAACTTTCACCAGAGACTGGCAAATTTTTTGAATTCATGATTGAAAATGAATTAATGGACTTACTTGCGAAGAAAGGGAAAGAAAGTGGAGGCTATTGCACGTTTATTGAGGATTATCAAGCACCATTTATCTTTTCTAATTTTAATGGGACTTCAGGGGATATTGATGTTTTAACACATGAAGCAGGTCACGCTTTTCAAGTTTACTCAAGTAAAGACTTTGAGATTCCCGAATATGTATGGCCAACACATGAAGCGGCAGAGATACATTCGATGAGTATGGAGTTTTTTACTTGGCCATGGATGGATACGTTCTTTAAAGAAGATGGAGACAAATACCGCTTTGCCCATTTGAGCAGTGCCCTAATCTTCTTACCTTATGGTGTAGCTGTTGATGAGTTTCAACATTGGGTGTATGAAAACTATCAAGCTTCTCCAGCGGAAAGAAAAGCAGCATGGAGAAATATTGAGAGAAAATATATGCCTTACAAAGATTATGAAGACAATGATTATCTAGAGAGAGGCGGATATTGGCAAAGACAAGGCCATATTTATAACTCTCCATTTTATTATATAGACTATACGTTAGCACAAATTTGCGCCTTTCAATTTTGGCAAAAATCACAGGAGAATCATGAACAAGCCTGGAAAGATTATCTTCATTTATGTAAACTCGGCGGTAGCCAACCATTTACAGGATTAGTATCTGAAGCAAATTTAATTTCTCCTTTTGAAGATGGTTGTGTTGAATCCGTTGTCGATTCAATCGAGCAGTGGCTAAATCAAGTTGATGATAAAAAGCTTTAAAAAATGAGGTGCAAAAAAAGGAGAGGCAAGAAACCTCTCCTTTTTTGATGAAATTATCTTCCTTTTTATTGAATGACAATATTTCCTTCTTCTAAAACTGCGGATAATTCACTTTGTTCTTCCTCATCAATAATTTTGTCTGCAATCTTATCTTCTAATTGTTCCTGAATGACCCTTCTGAGAGGGCGGGCGCCGAATGCAGGATGATAACCTAATTGAGCCAATTTAGCTTTTACCTCATCTGTCACATTTAAGTGGATATTAGATTGAGCTAATACGGCATTCAATTCTTTTAATAGTAAATCAGTGATAGTGAGAAGATGCTCTTTTGTTAACGATTTAAATTCTACAATATTGTCAACTCGGTTTAAAAATTCAGGTTTAAAAAATTGTCCTAGAGAGTCGAGTATACTTGCTTCATTCCAAGCGTTATTTTCCGTTGCAAAGCCAACTTGGACTTCTTTTGTTTGAACACCGGCATTACTTGTCATAATAATAACGGTTTCGTTAAAGTGTACCGTCCTACCTTGGCTATCTGTTAAGCGGCCATCTTCAAGTATTTGTAGAAAAAGATGCTGCACATCGGGATGTGCTTTTTCAATCTCATCTAATAGGATAATGCTATAAGGGTTTCTACGTACTTTCTCCGTTAACTGTCCTGCCTCTTCATGGCCAACATAACCTGGGGGAGAACCTATAATTTTCGCTACACTATGTTTTTCCATATATTCACTCATATCTAGTCGTATCATAGATTCTTTTGTACCGAATAATTCTTCAGATAATGTTTTCGTTAATTCTGTTTTACCAACACCTGTTGGTCCGACAAATAAGAACGATCCGATAGGACGATGTTTAGATTTAAGGCCAGCACGGCTTCTTCTAATAGCTTTTGCTACTTTTTCGACTGCGACTTCTTGGCCAATCACTTTATTGTTTAGGTTTTCTTGTAGATGTTTCATCTTAGCTTGTTCATCTGTCATTAATTTTCCGATTGGTATGCCGGTTTTATCCTCAATAATTTTTTGGATATGTTCGACCTCTACTTTTGCTCTTTTTCTAGTGTTTGAACCAAGAGCCTTTTCCAATTCTGTTTCTTTATCTCTTAATTTAGCTGCTTCTTCATATCTTTCTTCTTTAAGTAACTGTTCTTTTTGCTTTGCTATTTCTTTTAAACGCAATTCAATATCTTCATCAGATGAAACACCCAATGTTAAATTTAATTTTGACCCAGCTTCATCCATAAGGTCGATTGCTTTATCTGGTAAGAAGCGGTCTTGAATATATCTAGACGATAGTTCTACACAAGCTGTGAGGGCTTCGTCTGTATAAATAACATCATGGAAGCTTTCATAATTGTCTTTTAACCCTTCAAGGATATGTCTTGCTTCCTCCAAACTTGGTTCTTTGACGTGAACAGGTTGGAATCGTCTTTCTAACGCTGCATCTTTTTCTATTTTTCTATATTCAGAAATAGTGGTTGCCCCAATTAATTGCATCTCACCACGTGCTAGTGCAGGTTTTAAAATATTGCTAGCATCCATTGATCCTTCAGCTGAACCCGCACCAACTAATAAATGGATTTCATCAATAAATAGGATTATGTTTTTTCGTGTCTGTACTTCATTTATTAGTTGTTTCATTCTTTCTTCAAATTGACCTCTAATTCCTGTATTCGAAACAAGGGAGGCAACATCTAACAAATAAACCTCTTTATTGAGTAATTTCTTTGGTACGTTACTATTAACTATTTTTAGTGCAAATCCTTCTGCGATAGCTGTTTTCCCAACACCGGGTTCACCGATTAATACCGGATTGTTTTTGCTTCGTCTATTTAGTATTTCAATTACTCGTGAAATCTCTTTATCTCGACCAATCACTGGATCAATGAGACCCGCTCTTGCCATTTGGGTTAAGTTTTTAGCGAATTGATCAATGAACCCACCATTACTACCTTGTTTTCTTTGAGATGATTCATTCGCTTGCGGTTGACTTTGATGATGAGCATTTTGCCCATTTGTCAATTGTTTAAAAAGATCATCGAATGGGATAAAACCAGAGAAACCATTCATCGTTGGACCAAAGGCAGGAAGAGATTGTTTTTCGTTCTCGTAACAGCTTTGACAAAGACGAATCGTTGTCTCTTTACCGTTAATCGCATATCTCATATTGACATTCGCTTCATTTTGTTTGCATGCTTGACATTTCATTAAAAATTCCTCCTTTTGACTTTGACTAACTTTGACCTTATGAATACAGTATACTTTGACCTTCTTTGACTTTCAAGTATTTTGATGAAGTTTTTTATTAAAATTAGAAAAATGGGATTCAGTAAGAAAAAGCTCGTCTTTGTTTGTCCTTCTTTACATATATTGTGAAGAAGGAGGAGATCGACTTGACGAAAATTAATTGGGGAGCTTCCTTTCAAATCGCAGCAGTCTATGTAGGGACTGTTGTTGGTGCAGGGTTTGCAACTGGTAGGGAAATCGTCGAATTCTTTTCGAGATTTGGATTTATTGGTTTAATTGGTATTTTAATGAGTGGATATATATTTGTGTTCTTAGGATCAAAACTAATGATTATTGCTGCAAAAATAAATGCAAAATCTTATCAAGAGTTAAATACACATTTGTTCGGGAAGCATTTTGGAATATTGATCAATGGATTAATGCTCATCATGTTATTAGGTGTCTGTGCTGTTATGCTTTCAGGTGCAGGTGCTGTGTTTGAAGAACAACTAGGTTTATCTAAATCGACCGGTGTAGTCTTTACCATTGCCTTATCAATTATAACCATGCTTGTAGGTATAAAAGGATTATTTGCTGTAAATGTTGTTGTCGTTCCTATGATGATCAGTTTCAGTTTCATCTTGTTGTTTTTCTCTATTCAACAGCCGTTCTTTTTAGAAAATATTTTATATATTCCTTTTGCTGAGGACGGTTGGAAATCAGTTGTATCTCCATTTACGTATGCCGCGTTTAATTTAATGTTAGCGCAAGCTGTGCTCGTTCCAGTTGCTTCGGATATTAAAGATATACATACGATTAAATGGGGAGGATATTTTGGTGGGATTGCATTGACATTGATTTTAGTTTCTAGTCATTTATCATTGGTCAATGTACCTAATTTAGAAAGTTATGAAATTCCTATGGCTGCGATTATGAAGTCACTTGCGTCTTCAATATATTGGATATTCGTATTTGTTATTTATGGTGAAATTTTCACTTCTGTGATTGGAAACGTTTTTGGAGTGGAAAGGCAAATTCGGCAATATTTTAATATTCCTACGGTGGTAACAGTGATTGGGATTTTTACTATCTGCTATTTCGGTTCATTCATTGAATATGGAGAACTGCTTTCCTATTTGTACCCTTTATTTGGCTATATTAGTTTAACCTTTATCATCTTATTATGGATGAAAAAAGAGACTGACAGCTAGGACAGTCTCTTTTTTTATTATTTTGTTTGAATGGTTTTGGCCATTTCTATAAAAGCATCTTTATAATTAGTATCTTCATTCTTATTGAATAAAGTAAGTTTTACTTGAGCTGAATCATTGTGGATAATAAATGCCGTTACTGTATCGGTTTCAGATGAAGCTTCGATCATAACAGCATCTTTGAAAAAGTCATCTTGTGGAAGGGAAGGATGCTCTACTTCTTCGTTAACAGATTGAAGTTGGATGATTGTATTCTCCTCAAGTTGTTTCATGTCCACTTCTTCAGGAAGTACCTCAATGCGCATAAACACCTCAGCTTGATCATTTAAATGAAGGATATCTTTATTTGGTTCCTCTGCGGTTAAGGTGAAATCGGGTAAAACATGTAAAGAAAACGCTTGATTGTCACTTTCTTTAAGAAAAGCTGTTTCTTCTTTTGTTTCACCGTCTATTTCATATGATAAATTTTCCTCCATGACGCGAATTTTATTTTCTTCTTTTTGGCTATCGTCTTTGTTTTCGTTTTGATCTTCATTTTCATCTACTTCTTCATTTGGTGGATTACTATTATTATTTTCGCCATTACCATTGTCTGTTTCTGATGTCCCGCATGCTGCTAAAAGAAAGATAGCTAATGGAACAGTTAAGCATTTTAATAGGTTCTTCAAAACAAATTTCCTCCCTAAGTTACGTAATCAATGCATTAGACGAGAAATGCTGCATATTTGTTACAAATTTCCTCTAATAATATTGATAGAGAGCTAACAGCTAAGCATAGAAAATATATGCTTGCGACCATTTTCACAAAATCTATCTGGTTATACTAAAGGACTGAATACAAAAAGGAGCAAGGAAAATATAATATGTGAAGTGATCAGTAAAACAATGCTTCTTTTCCAAAGGTAAATGGTTCCCCAATATAATCCTGCTACTAATGCTGCTAGTGGCAATGCCCATGAGCCTGAATAAAACTGTACTGAAGCAAAAAGAATAGAGGCGATGCCAACAGCAAGAAAACCATTTATATAGTTCATTACCCTCTTTTGTACAAATCCACGCCAGAAAATTTCTTCACCGGGAGCGAAAAGGAATATTAATAATAAATACTGCCAAATATTCTTTGCTCCATAATAACTATAGAGCTTTTCGACAGGTTCTGTAATCGAGACGCCGATAAAACTCAATACTGTATAACCTAGCCAAAAAATGCCATATAGAAAAACCCCTGATAATGTACCCCATAATAAGTTTTGGGTAAAGGATTGTTGATGATCTAGTTCTATACTTATAATGGCAAAACTAATAAGAAATAACATGGTGGCACTAAAGATATACCAGAAGATTGATTTGTCCTCAAATGTGAAATACATTAGTACATGTGCAAGGACGATCCCGACAACTAAGCGAATGTCAGGTGAATTCTTACGCATTTCATATAACCCCTTTCATGCAAGCCAATCATTATTCTATCAAAAAAGCAGTAAAAAAAATATGATTATATCATTAGAGGATTTTATTTATGACGAATATATGTCAAATGGAAAGAAAAGGTGACCATGTAGAGTAGAGAGAGAGAAAAAGCGATTCCGTCTAATGTAATGTGGTGTATCCATCGCGATTTTCTTTGGTGTAGGAGTAGCAGAAATGAAAAAATCCAAACAAATCTGAATTCTTATGAAAGAATTCACTTTGTTCGGACTTTTCTTTTTAATGAAATGTCGATCAATCTATAGTTATCTTTAATGTTTTAAAAAAATATGGTTATTTCTTATTAATTTTCTTGGACAATTTTATAATTTTTATGATTTACTACTGTCCGGTGTTCTAATTCTAAATCTCTGTAGTTTTCCATATAGCTCAAGTCAACGATGACGGAGTTCTCATTTACTTTTTCGACGATGCCCCTCAAGCCATCTCTAAATTCAATTATGTTTCCAACTTCAGCTTTTTTCACATACATTGCTCCTTTTCTTTCCATATTTTTTGTTAATAACCATTTTGCACTAAAACTGATTATTCGTAAAGGAATATACATTAATAATACGAAAAATCTAAACCTTGATGGATGACCGGTCTTTATTTTCCTATTTTGCCGTACTCTATAGTTTTCACCTTGTGTTAATAGGTATCACTTAAATCTGATTAATACTCTTTAAAAGCATGCATTTTTTTTATAAAATGGAAGGAAGCAGAGGTGAATAATATGGATGCATCAACTATAGAAGAAATCATAAACAAATTAAAGGATAAAGAGATCACAGAGTACTATGTAAAAAAAGAAGATTTTTTAACGTTTCGCTCAGTCATTGTTAATAGGGATGATTTTAAATATATTAGAGGAATTGCCCAAAGAGGGGGAGATGTCATTTATCAATATTTAACTGAACCTAGAAGTTAAAAAAGGTTTGTTTTTTATACATGTGATATAGTAAAAGAATCCTAAAAAATATGTTATTCTAATGGATATCTATATTACATATAAGAGTGATGAAAAAGGAGATCGATGAAAATGATAGAGAAAAAATTTATAGTAACTTCACCAACAGGGATTCATGCTAGACCAGCCACACAATTGGTACAAACAGCGAGCAGATTTACTTCCGATATTCAATTAGAGTATAAAGAGAGAAAAGTAAATCTGAAATCGATTATGGGTGTAATGGCATTAGCAGCAGGCAAAGGTGCGGAAATTACGATAATTGTTGATGGTAATGATGAAGAAGCGGCCATTGATCAACTTGCGACAATGCTTAAAGAAGAAGGTCTTGCGGAATAATGGCTTTCTTACAAGGGATACCTGCATCAGAAGGAATTGCTATTGCAAAAGCTTTTCGCTTTGAGCCAATTGATGTGAAGATCGAGTGTGAAAAGGTTGAAAATAGTACAAAAGAAGTTAACTCTTTTTTTGAAGCACTCGAAAAAACCGTTGATGAATTAAAGCAAATTAAAGAGCATGCGAGTACCGAGGCAGGAATTGAAAATGCGACAATTTTTGATGCACATCTTCTTGTTTTGAGGGATCCGGAATTAATTGAACCAGTGGTTGATCGGATAATAAAGAAACAGTATAATGCAGAATTTGCTGTGAAAGAAATAACCGATCACTATATTCATTTATTATTACAAACTGAAAACGAGTATTTAAAAGAAAGAGCAGCAGACATTAAAGATGTTGCCAATCGATTGCAGGCACATCTTTTAGGGATACCTGTTTTAAACCCAGCTATGGTGGCGGAAAATGTAATTATTGTATCCGAAGATTTATCACCATCAGACGCAGCGCTTTTGAATCCCAGCAAAGTGAGAGGGGCAGTGACAAATGTGGGGGGTAAAACCTCTCACGCTGCGTTTATTGCCCAATCGCTTAATATTCCCTCTGTCGTGGGTACAAAAACGGCCTTAGGAGATATCGAGAACGGAGATGTACTTGTAGTCGATGGCTATACTGGTATCGTTCATATTAATCCAACGCCTGAATTGATTGAAGAATATGAAAAGAAACAGGAACAGACTTTAAGAGATTTGTCCGAGCTATCTTGGTTAGCAAAAGAAAAAACGATTTCACTCGATAAGCAATATTTCTCTGTTGTTGGAAACATCGGTAGCATGGAGGAAGCAAAAGGAGTAATCGAGCACGGGGGAGAAGGAATCGGCTTATTTAGAACAGAGTTTCTTTTTATGGAAAAAAAGCAATTACCGACTGAGGAAGAACAATTTCAAGTTTACAAATCGGTTCTAGAATCGTTGGAGGGCAAACCTGTAGTTGTTCGAACAATTGATATTGGTGGCGATAAAGAACTGCCATATTTAAAATTATCAAAAGAAATGAACCCTTTTTTAGGTCTACGGGGAATACGCTTCTGCTTAGGAGAACAATCCATTTTACGGACACAGTTACGCGCATTAATAAGAGCCAGTGCGTTTGGAACATTAAAGATTATGTTTCCCATGGTTGCTGTTATTGAAGAGTTTAGACAAGGGAAACTTATGTTCAAAGAAGAATGTGAGAAACTAAAAGAAGAAGGAGTAGAGATTGGTCATATCGAGCTTGGTATGATGGTCGAAATTCCAGCTACTGCACTAATGATTGAGGCATTTGCAAAAGAAGTAGATTTTATTAGTATTGGTACGAATGATCTTATTCAATATACATTGGCTGCCGATCGATCGAATGAGCAAGTGTCGTATTTATATCAACCTTACCACCCTGCAATTTTACGACTCATCAAAAATGTCATTGATGCTGCCCATAAAGAAGGGAAATCAGTCAGTATTTGCGGTGATATGGCGGGTAATGAGGTGGCAATCCCGTTATTAGTGGGAATGGGCTTAGATGAGTTCTCTGTACACTCAGCAGCCATTATTAAGACAAGAGCACATATACGTAAATTAAATAAGTCAGAAATTGAGAAAAAAATAGATATGCTCCTTAATTTGCCGAATGCTGTTGAAATTGAAGAGGCACTTGAAAATTTTTTCTATAAAAAGTTATAAAAAATGGTTTATGTACTGACTGATGTGGGTAATTTTTAAATATGCACTTAAGAAAACCTTAAGTCAGCTAAATCATTCTCATTTTCCCCTTATTAGCTAGCCGATTGGCTAGCTTTTCTTTTTGTTCTAAACACAGATATTTAGGAGGAACAGGCGACTTATTGTCTGGTGTATGAGGGTGTTTACGTGAGGTCAATTTTCTATCTCGTTCAATAAGAGTATAGGGTATATAAAAAACCGAACAAAGTAATTGTTCGGTTTCAAAAGTATTGCAAAAACTTATAACGATTTTATTTATTTCTTTTGAATTGTGATTGACCAAGCTGCATCTCCAAGTTGTTCAAAGTTGGTTACTTTATGACCTGCTTCTGCAGCCCAGCGTGGGAGACTTTCAGTTGCTTGTGTACAATCAAATTGAATAATCAGTTCATCTCCTGATTGAATCGTTTCAATGGCTGATTTTGCTTCTACTAATGGAAATGGGCAAACTTGACCCATTACTTCTAATGTTTTTTGCATATTTGTTTCCTCCTATATAGCTTGTTGTGATGGCGTACTTTGAGAAGCACGTCTTTTTTGTGGTCTAACATAGACAAAGTAGGCAGCGGTCCAGGTACCTAAAATAATAAATAAGAGACCGATCCAGCCTTGCCATGTCATCATTGATGTCATTACTAGTCCATTACCTATTGAACAACCACCGGCAAGGCTAGCGCCGAACCCCATCAATAATCCACCAATAAAACTGTTTATACCTGTTTTTTTATCAGGCATTCTAAAACGAAATTCCTTGCTGCCTTTGGCTGCGATAAATGATCCAAGGAAGATTCCTAATACAAGAAACACTCCCCAGTTAATAAATGCAGCATCACCAATCACTAAATATTGTAGAATGTTTGCAGACGGAGTTGTAATGCCTAAACCAGACATTCTACCTGTAGCAGCGCTTAGTGGCCATGCAAGGAGAGCGATTAGCCCTACAAGGATGGCAGTGACAAATGGATGCCATCTTTTTTCAAACAATAAATGATTAAGACCAGTACGTTTAGGTTTTAAAGATGGTATCGCAATTTTAGGCTTTCTAAGCTCTCGATAAACAAGACCGCCAGTTATAAGTAATAAAGCGACGATGAATATCCAGTTGCTTACACCAAATGTAGCAGCAATTGAGTTCTCTGGTAAAGTAATTGAACTTATTTCTGTATTTACAGGCGCGAGTACACCCGTTTTCATAACCGCAGCCATTAACATATAAGCGAACAGTGCAATCCAACTACCTAGTAAACCCTCTCCCGCTCGATACCAAGTACCAGTCGCACAACCGCCGGCTAATACGATGCCAATACCAAATACAAAAGAACCAAATATGACACCTAACCAAGCAAAATTACCTGCAGTAAAATCAATGATTCCTAATTGAATAAGTGTAAACACGCCAACACTTTGCACACAAATGGCAATGAGTAAGGCGTAAAACATACGATTATCTTTTGCGATGAACATATCACGGAAGCCCCCTGTTAAACAGAAGCGCCCTCGTTGCATAACAAAGCCTAATAGCGCACCGCAAATTAATCCAGTTATTAACATTTGTATCATATTTATCCCCTCTAATTCCGAGTAAACTTATAAGCCTTTACGATTTATGATGATAAATGATAGACAGAAATATTGTCAAGGGTTTTATAAGTAATTGAAAATTGAGATATGAATAATTACTGTTAAGTTTGGCGATAACTGGATTTATGGTGTCTGAAAGGGGAGTAGAAAAATGGTGAGTCGTCGAATATTTATCGTATGCCTTGTCTTTTTTCTTTGTGGGTGTACGAGTAATGATCAGCAATCAATTATTAATCATCACGCAGATGCTTTATTGACAAAAACAAATGAATTACAATTTAGATTTCAATTAAACGATAAAGTTTTATTAGAAGAAGAATCTTACATGATTAAAGTCAATATCCATCATAAAGAATTAGCCTTAGCTTTAGGGGCAGATGAAATCTTTTATGGAAATGAAAACGGACAGGCAGTAGAAGTAATTGAACCTGAAGGGAAGAAAGATCTCTTCATCTATATGGAACCCATTCCATTGCAAAGAGATTTGCATGTTTTTGACATTGAAAATATGATTGAGAATCAAGCTGTTTCTATCGAAATAATCAATAATGAACAGAGTGTGGCGAAAGGTTATTTAACTCATTTTTCTTCACAACTTTGATGAGTAACACCGCTACTCTTAAAGCGATATCTTTCAAATAGTAAATATAAATGATAGAATAATCAATATATTTATTTTGAAGGAGAGAGAGAATGAATAAAGAAGAGACGAAGATTGGTTTTATTGGCACAGGAGTGATGGGGAAAAGTATGGCGCTCCATTTGATTAAAGCAGGATATACAGTCCTTCTCTTTTCACGCACAAAAGAAAAAGCAGCTCCTTTAATATCTCAAGGTGCTAGTTGGATAGATTCACCTAAAGAATTAGCCAAACAAGCAAACATTGTTATTACTATGGTAGGTTATCCAGATGATGTGAAATCCATCTATCTAGGTGAAGATGGTTTAATCGAAAATGCAAATCCACATACTTATTTAATCGATATGACCACGTCAACTCCTACTCTTGCGAAAGAAATTGCAGAAAAGGCGAAACAAAAAGAGATGTATGCAATTGATGCGCCTGTTTCAGGTGGAGATATAGGTGCTAAAAATGGCACCCTTTCTATTATGGTAGGTGGTGATGAAGCTGCCTATCAGTCGATATTCCCTATACTTCAATATATGGGGGAAAACATTGTCTATCAAGGAGTGGCTGGAGCGGGACAACATACGAAAATGGCCAATCAAATAGCGATAGCCTCGAATATGATCGGTGTTTGTGAAGCGATTATTTATGCTGAAAAGGCAGGATTAAATAGCGAGAACGTTTTGAGAAGTATCACTAGTGGGGCAGCGGGAAGCTGGTCACTTTCTAATCTTGTTCCACGAATGATTTCTGGTGATTTTTCTCCAGGTTTTTATATAAAACACTTTATTAAAGACATGACCATTGCCTTAGATGAAGCGGAAAAAATGGGCATGGAAACACCTGGCCTAAGCTTAGCGAAAGAAATGTATGAGAAATTAGCTACAGACGGAGAAGGGGAAAGTGGAACACAGGCATTATATAAATATTGGGAAAGATAATACTTTGTAAAAAGAAAGCTTTGCCGGCAGGAAGAGGCCGACAAAGCTTTTTTTATTGTATTTCTAGAAAAGAAGCTAATCGATTTAAGCCTTCTTCCAATGTAGCCATTGAATAAGCATAAGATAATCTAAAATAACCTTCTCCGTAAGAGGAGAAAGCACTGCCTGGCACGACAGCGACACCTGAATGCTTCACTAATTGTAAACAAAAATCAAATGAGGATACTTTTTTCAATGGGATTTTAACGAAAAAGTAAAACGCTCCGTTCGGTTTAACCACCTCAAGATTCATCTCTGTTAGTCGCTGAAAAACGTAATCCCTTCTTTTCTTGTATTCTTCTTTCATTGGAAGAGCGTCGTCTATCCCTTTTGTTAATGCTTGTAGCGCAGCCATCTGCGAGATAGATGAGGCGCAAGTGACATTATATTGGTGAACTTTTAAGATATGCTTAGCTATTTTTTCTGGCGCAAATAATAGTCCAATTCGCCATCCGGTCATGGCGTGTGATTTTGATAATCCGTTAATGACAATGGTTTGTTCTTTTAATATCGATCCAATGGAGAAATGTTGAGAATCAAAGCTTAACTCACTATAAATTTCATCGGCAATAATAAATATATCCTTTCCTCTAACTAGATGAGCAATCTCTTCAATTTCACCTTTAGATAAACTGACACCAGTTGGGTTTGATGGGTAAGGTAAAATAATTGCTCTCGTGTTTTCGTTGATAAGAGGAAGAATGAGGCTAGCGGTCATTTTAAATTGATTTTTTGTTATATCTGCATGAACGGGAGTTGCCCCGCAGAGGCGAATAATCGGCTCATAGCCGGGATATACCGGACCAGGAAGAATAACCTCGCAATTTTCATCTAATATCGTTCTTAGAGTAATATCTATTGCTTCACTAGCTCCTGAAGTCACAATTACTTCAGTTGACGGATCATAATTCAGCTGATATTTTTCTTTGACAAAATCAGTTGCTGCTGCTCTTAATTTCAAATCACCCGCATTATGTGTATACGATGTATAATCTTCATCAATCGCTGATTTAGCTGCTTCTTTTACATGTGTGGGTGTAGAAAAATCAGGTTGTCCGATCGTTAAAGAAATCATATCTTTTGTATCTGAGACCATATTAAAGAATTTTCTAATACCCGAAATTTCAATGGATTTAACTTTTGGATTAACTAAATGTTCCAATGGATTCACCTCAAATTAAAAATAATGAAGAACGTTTCAATGATATTTATATGTACTTTAGTTAGATCAACCATTTACGAAAAAAGATGACTAAATGACTTTTTGAGAATTCATGGTTTTATCTTTTTATTGTACAAAAGTTTTACCCATGGATAAACCTTTTTATTATGTCGCATTTTTTACAATCTTTTTATTGCTAATAAATAAGGTTTTTGCAAAAAATTGCTAAAATAAATTCTAAAAAATGGTATGATGGAAGAAAAAAATTGCCGAATCTCAAAATGCAAATGTAGAGGGGAGAATGAGAGTGGAAATAGAAAGAGGATTAAAAAAGAAAAAAGGAAATCAATCGTGGAAGGCATATTTAACCTTACCCATCATTTCATGGGCATTATATGATTTTGCGAATACGATTTTTTCATCCAATATTAATACCATTTTTTGGCCATTTTATATGCAGGAAATCATTGGTAATAATGAAGTGCAAGAACAATTAGCGAATACTTTTATTGCCTATGCCAATTCAATCGCCAGTTTTTTATTAGTGATTTTTAGTCCATTGTTTGGGGTCCTCATTGACCGAACGGGTAGAAAGAAAAGATATATCGTTATTTTTACTTTGTTGTCAGTAAGCTTTACTATTCTAATGGGCATATTTGCAGAGGTGAATTTGACTAGTACCATCATGGGTATTCCTTTATACCTGGCTCTCGTAATAGTCTCATTTATTATAGCGAAGTTTTTCTTTCATTCGAGTCTTGTTTTTTATGACACGATGATAGCTGATTTAGGAAAAAAAGAAGATGTTCCTCTCATATCTGGATTTGGTGTTGCGATCGGATATTTAGGTACATTATTGGGGTTAACTGTATATTTATATGTTGGAAACAGTGATTTCCATAAGGCTTTTATACCAACTGCCATTTTATTTTTATTATTTTCATTACCATTATTCTTTTTTATAAAAGATAAACCGAAAAAGGTTCAGGTTGAAAACAAAGCCTCTTTCTTGTCAGGGTATAAAGAGATTTATAAAACTTTTAAAGAAATAAAGTCACATCGTGTTATTTTCACATTTATGCTTGCTTACTTTTTCTTAAATGATGCCTTAGCAACAACAATTGCAATGATGGCGCCTTATGCGAGCACCATTGTTGGCTTTTCTGCAGGTGAATTTATTCTACTGTATTTAGTATCAACTGTATCAAGTATTATTGGTTCTTTTATTTTTGGTTATATTACCAAATCAGTTGGTGCTTATCGGGCAATTAAATATGTAAGTCTGCTCTTATTAATTGCTTTAATTATTGGTACTTTTGCTTTTAATGAATGGATGTTCTGGATTGCTGGTAGTATGTTTGGAATCGCTCTTGGCTCCATGTGGGTAACATCAAGAACTTATATTGTCGAACTTACACCAGAAGATAAAAGAGGCCAGTTTTTTGGATTATTTGCGTTTTCAGGCAAAGTTTCATCTATTATTGGACCGTTTATTTTCGGAACGATTACGTATCTGCTTGCTTCTTACGGTAGTATAGCTAGTAGGTTTGGAATGGGCTCTTTAATCGTCTTAACGCTAATTGGATTATTCTTTTTAAATAGGATTAAGCCTGAAGAGAACTAAAAATGTACTTCTTCTTATCTATACTTATTGGTTTTTGCCGATATAAGCTTAGAGTAAGAAAAAGATTGAGAGGAAGACGTTAATATGATTTCAGAAAGACAGTCAGTTGTAGAAAGTGGCATGAATGAACTAGAAATAATCGAATTCAAGGTAAATCATCAACATTATGGAATGAACGTTTATAAGGTCAAAGAAATTGTTGCACCTTTGGCGATTACGCCTATTCCACATGCCCATCCATTTATTTTAGGGATTACGCAACTAAGGGGTGAAGTTTTGCCCGTTATTAGCTTGAGAAATGCATTGGTTTCCAATCAAGAATTGTATACAAATATCGTTAAAGATGACAGTAGTTTTCTCATTGTAGAGTTTAATAAACAAAAGGTGATTTTTCATGTAGATGAAATCAGGCAGATTCATCGTCTGTCATGGGATAAAATTGAAAAACCAGATGATATTTATAATAATGAGGATAGTTATACACTTGGTGTAGTAAAACAATCAGAAAATATGATTCTCATGCTTGATTTTGAAAAAATCCTGACGAATATCAATCCAAATATTGGTTTTTCTAAAGATGATTTAAAAGCGGATATAGCAGGAGATAAACAGAAGGCGAGCATTGTTATTGCTGAAGATTCCCCAATGTTACGCAGTATATTAAAAGAAACATTAAATAAGGCTGGATTTCAGGAGCTACTTTTCTTTGAAAATGGAGAAGAATGTTATAACTATTTAGCATCTGAGGAAAATAAAGTGGATCTTGTCATTACAGATATAGAAATGCCATTAATGAATGGTCACTTTCTTACAAAATATATAAAGCAAGATAGTAAACGGCAATCCACACCCGTAGTTATTTTTTCATCGCTTATCACTGACGACCTTTTACATCAAGGAAAGAAGGTCGGAGCTGATGCACAAGTAAGTAAGCCGGATATACAAAATCTTGTAAATGTCATCTTAGAGTTATTGTAAATAAAATATCAGAGCAGCACGTTATTCATTTCATGTTCTCAGAATCCATCACAAAAAACTGGGAGAATAGTATTTACCCAAGTATAAAACCCGAACTTTGATGTGCTCTCCAATAGGTAGACAGGTTGAAAATCTGACTAATTACGGGGGAGTTCAAATTGGTTCGGGATTGTTTTGCTTTTTTTGGGTGAATAAACTAATGCTCAGTCATTTCTTTTTCATTTAAAAAGGTAAGGTACTATTTTAGAAGTATGATTCCCCTAGTTTTTTAAATACAGGCTTTTCATATTTATTTGATTTACGATTATTTGGATGATGTTGGCCTTCTTTCAAACCGGTATAAGTCATGAGTAGCTTTTTGGCTTGGCTTAAAGAAATAGAGGAGCGTGGATTTCTTACTGACGAGTCCAGGTTTCCTAAATGGGGCAATTCTGTAAAATCCATTTTTGAAGGTGGTAAGTGAAAGGTGTAGGCACCACATTTAATTAATACGTCTGATTGTTGTTGGCTATTTTTTGGGTTTCGTGAATAATGTAGGCCAATCTTTTTTGCTTTACCTTCCTTAAGAAGCTTTTGTAGCGAATCATGTTTCACTTTATATAAAAACTTCGGATTTGGAGCCGTTTTGGCGTGACGGTTAACGGTGAAGATTGCTTGTGAGAGGTTTTCTACCGTTGGTTTTAACTGAGGGTGGTGCTCATTACTTGCAGAGTTCAATTGAAGTACTCCTTTCATATTTTAGAAAAAATTAAATTGTTAGTATACATTATACCCCTTTTTAAGGAAATACAAAAGGGTAAGTTGAAATGCCCTTTACATTTGTTAAGTAATAAGGACTGAAGTTCCATTGGGAACGAAACTAGCCAATTCCAATACATCTTTATTATGCATTCTAATACATCCTTTCGAAACAGCTTTACCAATTGAACTTGGATCGTTTGTACCGTGAATACCGTACCCCTTTTTAGAAAGTGACAGCCATATTGCCCCAAATGGACCTCCAGGGTTTGGTTCACGGTTCACGATAACGAACTGACCTACAGGTGTAGTTGTTAACATTTTACCAATTGCAATCGGATATGTTTTCACTAATTGCCTGTTATTGTATAAAGAAAGCGTTCTTTTTTCTTTGGATACGACAATAGAATAGGGGATATCAGATGAATTAGGGAGTCCAGGGATTACTATTTGTTGCCCGATATAAATAAGTGATGGATTGACAATAGCTGGGTTTGCTAATAGTAATTGGTGATAAGGTATACGGTAGTTTGCAGCAATTAGTTGCATCGATTCTCCGGGTTGAACAATATGATACATTTTCTATCCATCCTTTCTAGAGAAGGGTATGATATGTATATGTTATTAGAAGTTGTCACATACATTCTTTTTAAGGATAGGTATGTAGGTAGATTATTTTAAGGTGAGTGTTCATTAAAAATGAAAAACTCACCTAACATGATAAAAAGGCGATGTTATTCACTTTTTAAAGTGAAAATTGTTAATTCAGGCCGACAGAGGAAACGAAAAGGTAGTCTTGTTGTCCCAATTCCTCTATTAACATATAATTTAAGTGGTTTTTCATCTCCTACATCATAAAAACCTTCATAATAAATTTCTCCAAAAGGTGGCTTTACCAGTGCACCGATGAAGGGAATTTGAATTTGTCCACCGTGGCTATGGCCACTAAATTGAAAGTCTACATGATATTGACTTGCTTCCTCAGCTAAGTCAGGGGCATGCGAAAGGAATATATGATACCCGTCATTAGGTATGTCCGCAAAAGTAGTTTGGAAATTTGGTTTACCGAGCATCGCATCATCAATGCCTGAAATATATATACTTTCATTATTGATGGTCACTTTTTTACTCTCGTTAAGTAAAACCTCAAAACCCGAATCTTCCATTATCTCTCTGTAAATATCAGAACCATATCCACCGTGATCATGATTGCCATAGATAGCAAATTTACCAATCGATGCTTTTAGTTTTGATAATATGGGAGCAATTTGATTAATGTACGGATACTCATTCGGTTTGTCCATTAAATCTCCAGTAAAAAGTATTAAATCAGGCTGGTATGAGTTAATTTTATTCATTAATTTCTCGAGTTCAGTTAAGTCATAGTGAAAGCCTAAGTGTGTATCACTGAATTGTACTATTTTTAAATTATGAAAGGAGTGGGGTAATTGAGATTTGATGATGTTATGATGATTTACTTGTAAGTATTTTGGCTCAATATCACGTGCATAAAAAAAGCCACCTGTACCGATAGCGGCTAGAGCTACGAAAGATCCCATACTTTTTTTCAAAAAACTTCTCCGATTCATTTTTTCTGCCATTACATTATACCAACCAATCTCTTTAATATACTCTCTCATACTATCAAATATATGAACGAAAAAACAGCAAAGACCTATATTTCCAATCATTGATAACAAATTGTAATAATTAACTAGAAGTAAATTGTACCAATAGATAGGTTAATATCTTTTAACATAGATATTAAAATTTTAATTTTCGACCTATTGGCAATATGTATGTAAGAATATGCTATAATGGGATATCGTATTAAAAAGTTTAGATAAATGGGAGTGCCTCTTTATGGAACCATTAGAAATCCTACAAGACAGCAAACAAATTATTCCGTATTTTTTTCCGATATTTAGTGCGGACGAGCATAGAATTATCGGATATGAAGTGATGGGTAAGTGTATAACTGAAGATAATGAGATCGATTTGAAGTCATTTCTAGCTGACGATTCCATACCAGAAGAATATCGTAATAAAGTCGATGATATTTTGTTGGAAAAAGCGTTAGAGCATGCTATTCAAATGAAAGATGATGTAATGATATATATTAATCGAAATGTTGACTTACTATTAAATCAAGATAGTGAGCATCTACTTAATATTTTAAAAAAATATGAGAAGCAAGGTATTGCGTTAGATCGAATTGTCATCAGTATGACGAAAAAAACGCCTATCGATGATGATTTTGACTATTTGGATCATTTCATTAGCTATTATCGTACATATGGTATAAAAATAGCCATCGATAACTTAGGAGAAGCGAATAATAATCTAGAGCAGATTGGGAAATTAGCACCAAATATTTTAAGAATTGATTTAAAAGCTTTACGTTCTTCCTCAAATAATCATCATTATCAAGAAATTCTTTATTCTCTTTCGATGTTAGCCAGAAAAATTGGAGCAACATTATTATTTGAAAACATCGATATGGATTTTCAACTGCAATTTGCTTGGAGGAATGGAGGCAGGTATTATCAAGGAGACTATTTGCATAAAGCTGGAAGTGTATTTGTTGATCGAGATATCCTAAAGGAAAAATTAAAAGAGAAGTGTCATCAATTTATCACTTATGAGAAGAAAAAATTGCACTCATTACACACAATAACTGAAAAGTTTAACGAAACGATGGCAGAATACTTACAGAAAAATCATGTATATGAATCTTACGTGCCATTCCTGACAAAACTAGCATTGAAGTTAGATCATGTTGCTTTTAGGTTATATATTTGTGATGAAGATGGTTTTCAGCAAACACCAAATATTTTCAAGAAAAATAAGCATTGGATACAACAAGATGAATACTTACATAAAAATTGGAGCTGGAGACCATATTTTTTAGAGCATATCATGCGCATGAAAAATAATAAAAAAGGTTTATTGTCAGATCTGTATACGGATATTGAGACGGGGGAAACCATTAGAACTTTTTCTTTTCCATTAACAGCGACAGAGTATTTATTCGCAGATCTTTCCTATGATTTCTTATATGAAAGAGACGGGCTATTATAGATAAAGGCAATATCAACCAGCATAAAACAAACTATAGCGCACATCCTATCATTACTAGAACGCATTTTTTAAAGGAGTGAATTTAGGGTGAGCGGCTGGTTAATTGCTTTAATCGTTATTTGTTTAGCTATCATCGTTTGGTCATTGTTTTCCACTACATCTTTATTAAAGGAAAAAGCATCAACGAATAAAGAACTAGATGCAGATATCCCAGATGAGGTGAAAAAAAGACCTTATATATTTAATCCTATTCTTGTTGCTTATATCGTTTTTTTTGTTGCTTTAGTGGCTATCACTATATTTTTTGTTTTTCGGTAAATACTGTTTAAAAAGGCTTCCTATTTTTCAAGGGAGCCCCTTTTTGTTCCGAGACTATTCTTTAATCTCTAATAATTCTTTTAGCTTTTCTAAATTAAACCCGCTAACCACTTCGTTTCCGATTACGACCGTTGGGGTGGAGTAGGAATGATATGTTTGTGTAAGTTCTTTCATTGCCTTAGGGTCTTTTTTTATATCTTTTTGTTCAAAGGAAAAACCGTAGTCTTTTAAAAACATTTTAGTGATTTCACATGGCGGGCATTCTGGTTGTGTGTAAATAGTAATTGTTTTCACGTACAAACATTCCTCCTGAAAAGTCGAACTTTGAAAAAATCTGGACTTTTTTTGTTCTTTTACTTGTGTAATCATATCATATTAATTATCCTGTTAATATTGGTATGTGAAAAAACGGTTACTGACCGCTTTTTAGAAGTAGGATAAAAACATGCCTAGAGAGAAACCTTAAGTTAAAAGGGTTGTTCTGGAAAGGAGATAAACAATTGTCACAATTACAAGGCATATTGACTAGATTAAAAAATTTACAGGAGCAAGCAACTGGCTCAGAACCTACACAAAGATTCTTTGAGGTGAATGGTGAAAGAAAATGCCAAGTTACTTTTCACCCGAAAAACGAAACATTCGAATTAGAAGTTTACAATGACAAAGAAAAACCTAAACGTTATCAATTTGATAATGTTGATATGATAACAATTGAAGTGTTCGAGCTCATTCAGTAACTTTTATAAGCGAAGAGACCAATGAAATGGTCTCTTTTTTTATTGGATTTAACCATTAAGCCTGAAGAAGGCGAAACATAAAACCACCTGTCCTTACTTACATGGGGATAGCGAAAAGCACAAGTTCATAACGAGGCTAGAAGATTGTTCAAGCCTCATGCAAATTTAAAAAATACATGATATCACCTAAGATATGAATCGGTATTATTATTTTTCAGCGCCTAAATAATTTCATTGTTCTTCGGTCACCCTATAAACGAGGTGATGTGATATGGTACCAGAGGTTATTTGTCCAAACTGTGAAAGAAGAGCGAAGATGGATAAAACACTTACTGCGCAATCTAACCAAAACTTAATCTTTCATTGTCCTTACTGTCAATATCGTAGTAGAAATATTCATACAAGTAAAGGATAGGATTATGGGGTAAAAATAAGGCAGATATGAGGAAACTATGATAAAATCATAATTGAATACAAATCATTAAAGTTTGAGGAGTTTTCAAATTATGATCAGTCTCCACAGTGAAGAATTTTTAGAAATTGATATTAAAGACTTGCTTATCCCTTCAGAGCGAGTGGCACATGTTCAAATCGGCAATAACTTAGAACACACACTTTTAGTTTTAACGAAAAGTGGTTACACAGCTATTCCTGTCTTAGATCCTCACTATAAGCTCCATGGATTGATTAGTACTCCAATGATTATGGAATCTATTCTTGGATTACAGAGAATTGAATTTGATCAATTGGAAGAAAAGCGTGTAGAAGAATTTATGAATCATGATGTACCACGCCTAAACATTAATACTTCTCTTAAAAATGCCACAGGACTGTTAGTCGATCATCCATTTATTTGTGTTGAAGATGATGAAGGGTACTTTGAAGGTATTCTTACCCGTAGGTCCTTATTAGTACAATTGCAAAAAGCTTTGCATAGCAAAAAGAAGAAGGACTAAAGAGCTCCCGAATGATATTGGGAGCTTCCGTATGTCAAAATTATGTAAGCAAGCCATTATCCGTATGTGATGGTGAGAGATGTGAGTTTAAAGGTGGTGAACGTCAAAGGTGGCTTCTCTATCGGAATTCCATATGTTAAGTGTTCTTGCACAAGAAATGAATATGCGCAAAGCAGCTGAACGTCTATTTGTATCACAACCAGCTCTTTCTCAAAGGTTACAAAATATCGAGAAAGAATGGGGTAGTAAATTATTCGTACGATCTCAAAAGGGATTGTCCCTAACACCAGCAGGTGAAATGGTCATCAAATTTGTTAATGAAGTCGTGGTAGCAGAGGAAAAGGTAAAAGAATCGATTCAGTCTTTAAATACTGAGGTATACGGGACATTGAAAATAGCTGTTGCTTCCATTGTCGGTCAAAATTGGTTACCTCAAGTATTAAAGAAATTCGTTAATCGCTATCCGCAAGCGAAAATATCATTAATTACAGGCTGGAGTAGTGAGATTTTAAGATCACTTTATGATGACGATGTACATATAGGTATTATTCGCGGGACGCCAGATTGGAAAGGTGTTAAAATACCTTTGTTTAAAGATAGTCTTTATCTTGTTGATACAGAGATTAAAGATACGAATCAAATATTAGAAACCGATAGACCCTTTATTCAATTCAAAAGTGATTCAAATTATTATCAAGAGATCCAAGATTGGTGGTTAAGGAAATTTAAAACGCCACCGAAAAGGACGATTGTAGTTGATCAAATTGAGACATGTAAACAGATGACGTTAAATGGAATTGGTTATGCGATATTGCCTGCCATTACATTAACCGGGATGGAAAAAAATATATTTATTAGCCCCTTAGAGGATGAAGACGAACAACCTATTAGTCGGGATACATGGTTACTCGGATATGAATCAGCTTTTGAGTTGAAACAAGTACAAGCATTTGTAGAATTAATAAAGCAACACATAGCTGAAGAGCAAAATAGATAATTTCACTTGTTTTCAATGCGTTAGTTTGTTAAATTAATTCTAGTTAGTTATACATATATGAACATTAAAGGAGGAATTACAATGAAAATGATGGATGCAAATGAAATCATTTCTTTTATTCAAAATAGTACTAAATCCACACCTGTAAAAGTGTATATTAAAGGTGATTTAGAGAATATTGATTTTGGTAGCTCAAGTCAAACTTTTATTAATGGTCAAAGTGGTGTCGTGTTTGGCGAATGGGCTGAAATTGAACAAGCAATTAAAGATAACGGAGCGAAAATTGAAGATTATGTAATCGAAAATGATCGCCGTAATTCTGCTATTCCATTATTAGATATGAAAAACATTAAAGCACGTATTGAGCCAGGTGCAATCATTCGTGATCAAGTTGAAATTGGTGACAATGTTGTCATTATGATGGGTGCTGCTATTAATATTGGTGCTGCTATTGGTGACGGAACAATGATCGATATGAATGTCGTTCTTGGTGGACGAGCAACTGTCGGTAAAAACTGCCACATTGGAGCAGGCTCAGTATTAGCAGGAGTCATTGAACCACCATCTGCAAAGCCGGTTATTGTTGAAGATGACGTAGTAATTGGTGCAAATGCAGTTATATTAGAAGGAGTAACCGTTGGTAAAGGTGCTGTTGTTGCAGCAGGTGCAATTGTAATTGACGACGTAGCACCTAATACAGTTGTAGCTGGTACACCAGCAAAGGTCATTAAACAAATTGATGACAAAACAAAATCTAAAACAGAAATTAAGCAAGAACTTCGACAACTTTAATAATAAGGTAAAATGAATATAGAAGAAGCGTGGAAGTTTATTTCCACGCTTTTGTATATGGAGGAGAATGTTTGTTGAATGATAATCAATTTGTGAGCATACGCCGAGACTTGCATAAGATACCGGAACTAGGATTTCAAGAAGTGAAAACCCAAAAATATTTATTAGATTATATCGCCTCATTGGATCAAACGCGAATGGAAATAAAAAAGTGGAGAACGGGTATTATTATAAGGGTAAAAGGCTTAAATCCTTCAAAAACAATTGGTTACAGAGCAGATATTGATGGGTTACCAATTGATGAGGAAACAGAGTATCCTTTCCAATCCATACATAAAGGAAATATGCATGCTTGTGGTCATGATTTTCATATGGCAATCGCACTTGGGGTATTAACTAATATCGTCAATCATCCAATCAATGATCATACGGTATTTATTTTTCAACCAGCTGAAGAAGGACCAGGTGGTGCTAAGCCGTTATTAGAATCAGAAGAATTTCAACAATGGAAACCTGATATGATCTTCGCTTTGCATATTGCACCTGAATATCCAGTTGGTACAATCGCTGTGAAAGAAGGCTTATTGTTTGCTAATACGTCAGAATTGTTTATCGATTTAAAAGGAAAGGGTGGTCATGCAGCGTATCCTCATCAAACAATAGATATGGTCGTAGCGGCATGCTCGTTAGTTAATCAACTTCAGACCATTGTTTCAAGAAATATTGACCCTCTTGATAGTGCTGTTGTAACAATAGGAAAAATCACTGGTGGTACTGTGCAAAATATTATTGCTGAAAATGCAAGAATAGAGGGTACAATCAGAACGCTCTCACCAACATCGATGAACAGAGTAAAACAAAGAATCGAAGCACTTGTACAAGGAATAGAAGTGGGGTATGAATGTCAAACAACAATCGATTATGGAAGTAATTATTATCAAGTATACAATGATGAAGTGTTAACAGCCGATTTCATTCAATTCACAGAAGGCCATGAAGAGGCAAACTTATTCTTGTGTAAAGAAGCAATGACAGGCGAAGACTTTGGTTATATGCTCCGTGAAATTCCCGGTTTTATGTTTTGGTTAGGGGTCAATTCCCCATTTGGCTTACACCATGCCCGCCTTAAGCCGGATGAAGAAGCAATTGATCTAGCGATAAACTATATCGTTGATTACTTGAACTATAAAGGTAATAGTGCATAATCAT
This sequence comes from Cytobacillus sp. FSL K6-0265, assembly GCF_038003465.1. Lineage (NCBI taxonomy): Bacteria > Bacillati > Bacillota > Bacilli > Caryophanales > Bacillaceae > Cytobacillus > Cytobacillus sp. FSL K6-0265. Next base: position 1,676,110 of record NZ_JBBOPE010000001.1, read on the forward strand.
TTCATATTAAGTCGAGCGTGCGCTCAATTATTTTCATCACCTAGCTTTTTTTGATAGTATAATATTATAGATAGTATATTGAATAAATTAGAATGAATCCTAATTTAAATTCATTTTAAATTATCTTGACTATTAGCAAGTGAAAAGGTATAATTATTATCGATAAACAAGATGCAAATGAGAATGTAAATAACAATTCTTGTTTAGTACATAATTACTGGAGGGAATTATTCATGGCAGAACGTATGGTAGGAAAACAAGCACCAAGATTTGAAATGGACGCTGTATTAGCTAACAAAGAATTTGGTAAAGTAAGTCTTGAAGAAAATATGAAAAACGATAAATGGACAGTTCTTTTCTTCTACCCAATGGATTTCACTTTTGTTTGCCCAACTGAAATAACTGCAATGTCAGATCGCTATGATGAATTCGAAGATCTTGATGCAGAAGTAATTGGTGTATCAACAGATACTATTCACACTCATTTAGCATGGATTAATACGGATCGTAAAGAAAATGGACTTGGTGACCTTCATTATCCATTAGCTGCTGATACAAACCATGTTGTATCACGTGACTATGGTGTCTTAATTGAAGAAGAAGGTGTAGCACTTCGTGGGCTATATATCATCAACCCTGAAGGAGAGTTAATGTATTCAGTAGTTAATCATAACAACATTGGTCGTGACGTTGATGAAACACTACGTGTACTTCAAGCACTTCAAACAGGTGGCCTTTGCCCAGCTAATTGGAAACCAGGGCAAAAAACTTTATAATTTTTTATAAAGCCTTATAACCCATATTTGGGTAACAGAAGAAAAGAGGCCTAACATTCGTTTGTTAGGCCTCTTTTCTTCAAAGCAATTAAACATGAAGGGAGATTAACTAGATGAAATTACGTGCGCCGATGCCAGAATTAACGGGAGCAACAGAATGGTTAAATGGACAAGTGACAAAAGAGGAGCTAATTGGTGAAAAACCAACGCTCATTCATTTTTGGTCTATCAGTTGTCATCTATGTAAAGAAGCCATGCCTCAAGTGAATCAATTTAGAGATGAATATAGCGAAAAGTTAAATGTGATTGCTGTTCATATGCCAAGATCTGAAGATGATTTAGATATAGAAGAAATTAAAAAAGTGGCTGCCGAACACGATATCACACAACCGATTTATATTGATAGTGAACATAAATTGAATGATGCCTTTGAAAATCAATATGTCCCTGCTTATTATGTATTTGACAAAGCGGGTGTCCTTCGTCATTTTCAAGCAGGTGGAAGCGGAATGAAAATGTTAACAAAGCGCGTAAATCGCGTGTTGGATGAAATGGAGAAATCTGAATAATAGTTAGTGTAAGGGCTGAGATCTAATAATCTCAGCTTTTTTCTATTAAATCCGAAAAGATAAAATGAATCCTTACATTTATGGCTTTTTCTTTCATAAATGTGGTAGAATAATGTTCGTTAATAGGTGATAATTCGGAGGTTTGACGGATGAGAAAAAACTTTGTTGTGATTGGTTTAGGACGATTTGGTGGTAGTATTTGTAGAGAGCTAACGGAACAAGGTATGGAAGTGATGGCCATTGATTCGAATGAGGCAAGAGTGAATGAGTTTTCAGTTATTGCTTCTCACGCTGTAGTAGGTGATACAACAGATGATGCCGTCATTAAAAGTTTGGGTTTACGTAACTTTGATCATGTCATTGTGGCCATAGGAGACGACATTCAAGCAAGTATATTGACAACACTGATGTTAAAAGAAAATGGCGTTAAAAAAGTAACGGTTAAAGCTCAAAATGATTATCATGGCAAAGTATTAAGTAAGATAGGGGCAGACGTCATTGTTCACCCTGAAAGAGATATGGGGATTAGGATTGCTCATAAGCTAGCCTCCAATAGTATCCTTGACTATTTAGAGTTATCTGATGAACATAGCATCGTTGAAATTGAAGCAAATGAAAGAATTGGCGGTCATTCGATTATTGATTTAGATATAAGAGCAAAATATGGTGTGAATATAGTAGCGATAAAACGCAGATCAAGTATTATCGTCTCGCCACAAGCAACGGAAATTATACAATATAAAGATGTCCTTATTGTCATTGGGGCAGATAATGATATTAATCGTCTAGAGAAAAAAATGTTAAGTTAATAAAAGCATTCGAGGTAAACTCGAATGCTTTTTATCATACTTCCATAATGATAGGTAGGATCATTGGACGGCGTTTTGTTTTTTCATATAAGAACGGAGCAAGTGTATCCGTAATTTCATTTTTAATCTCAGACCATTGTGTTGTTTTTCTTTCCATCACTTTATTCAAATGTTTAGCGATTAAGGATTGTGCATCATTGATTAGGTCGCCAGATTCTCTCATGTATACAAAACCTCTAGAAATCAAGTCTGGGCCTGCAGAAATCTTAAACTCTTTCATGTTAATACTAACCACAACCACAACTAATCCTTCTTCCGATAGAATACGGCGGTCACGTAGAACAATATTTCCGATGTCGCCAATACCATTTCCATCGATATACACATTTCCTGATGGGATTTTTCCAGCAACTTGAGCAGTCTGGTCACTGAGAGCTAGCACATCTCCATTGTCCATGATAAAAATATCTTCTTCCTTCACACCGCAATCTATAGCTAGTCCAGCGTGCATTTTTTGCATGCGATATTCACCGTGTATTGGCATGAAGAACTTTGGTTTGATTAATCTTAACATTAGCTTTTGCTCTTCTTGCCCACCATGTCCTGATGTGTGAATGTTATTTAATTTACCATAAATCACTTCAGCGCCAGCGCGTGAGAGGCGATCGATGGTTCTACTTACACTAATCGTATTACCAGGTATAGGTGAAGAAGAAAAGACAACAGTATCACCAGGGTGAATCTGTATTTGACGGTGTGTACCATTCGCGATTCTTGAGAGTGCTGCCATCGGTTCGCCTTGACTTCCTGTACATAGGATAGTGACTTGGTTAGCAGGGAGGCGATTGATTTGCTGTGCATCAATAAATGTATCTTTTGGTGCAGTAATATAACCAAGCTCTTGACCAATATTGATTGCAGCTTCCATACTTCTTCCGAACACTGCGACCTTTCTTCCATTTCTAACAGCTGCTTCTGTCACTTGCTGAAGACGATGAATGTTTGAAGCGAAGGTAGCAAAAATAATTCTACCCTCTACTTTACGGAAAATATCTTGAATGCTATCTCCGACTTTTCTTTCAGACATTGTAAATTCAGGAATTTCACTATTTGTACTATCCGAAAGTAAGCAAAGGACACCTTCTTTACCAATTTCAGCGATTTTTGTTAAATTAGCAGGTTCGCCAACTGGTGTAAAATCAAATTTAAAGTCTCCAGTATGAACAACTTGGCCTGGAGGAGTTTTTACAACAATCCCATAAGAATCTGGGATACTATGTGTTGTTCTAAAGAATGTCACAGACGTTTTTCTGAATTTAATGATATCATCTTCTTGAATCTCATATAATTTCGTCTGTCTTAGTAAACCATGTTCTTCTAGTTTGTTTTTTAATAATCCTAGTGCTAGTTTACCGCCATAAATGGGGATATTTATCGTTTTTAATAAATACGGAATCCCGCCGATATGGTCCTCGTGTCCGTGCGTAATAAACAAACCTTTAATTTTATCTTCATTTTTTTGTAAATAAGTGTAGTCAGGAATGACATAATCTATCCCTAATAATTCATCTTCTGGAAACTTAATACCCGCATCAATCAGGATAATTTCATCTTGGAATTGTACTGCATACGTATTTTTTCCGATCTCTCCAAGACCACCAAGAGCGAATACAGCAGTCTGGTCATTTTTAACAAATTTCATAAATTATTCAATCTCCAATACTTTAAAATCTTGATGGCCTTGCTCATAAGTTAAGTAGTCACCTTCAACTGCTGTAACAAACTCAATATTGATTGGACGCGTTTTTAGTTTCGTACGAACGTCCCTTTCATTTTTTCCTTCGACATACACGGTTTTTGTGTGCTCACGTACAGGCACTTCTTTCGCGGACTCTTGATAGTAAACTTTAAATAACATAGGGTATCTCTCCTTATTCCGTAGTCTTTATCTATATTTTTTAAAAAGTAACATGAGATATAGGATAAGAGATCGCCACATGTCAGTATATAAAGTAAAAAAGGCTACTCATTCATTATTATTTACTTTTAGTAATGGTTACCGACTATGGGTAACAAAGGCCTTTTATAAGAATCAGTGTTTAGCCTTATTTTCTTATCTTTATATCGTTAACTCAGATAATTTATAGACTAAGCCAAACATTGGTCTTATATACTTAACATCGTCGGATTTCTTAACACAATCTTATGTATTTACTTAGTTAAAGCGTTAATTGTATAATAAAATTAAATCAGTCTTAAGGCTTTCATCATCATGCCCATTCTTATTTATGTCTAAAACAGTGACTTTTTATTTTGCGAATTGCGATTTCATTTCTGTTTGTCATGTATGTAATTAAGTGTATTGATTATAAATTTACAATAATGAAGGAGCCCTCCGCAAGTTTGAAGGGCTCAAAATCCGTTTTTCACTACTATTTGTCATACTTTAAACACTTTTCGATTCAATTCCCTTAATCCTATTGTATACGATATGCGTGTAAAGTAAAGCCTTCGGTTAGAGTTTTAGTAAAAAATGTTATTGAATTGAAGTTGTTTGACATATTATACAAGAAGGTTATATGGTTGAGTGGCAGGAATCGTAACAACGGAATCATTTATAATGTAGGTAGTAAAAGGAGTCATATGATGAAAATTGTATTTTTTGATATAGATGGGACATTGCTTAATAAAGATAATATTATACCAGATTCAACGAAAAAAGCGGTCAAGCAATTACAGGAAAATGGTATTTATGTAGCGATTGCTACAGGCAGAGCTCCGTTTATGTTTAAGCATATTAGAGAGCAATTAGATATTGAGTCTTTTGTTAGTTTTAACGGGCAATATGTTGTATTTGAAGGAAACGTCATCTATAAAAACCCATTGAATAAAGATCAGTTGAGACAATTAGAGAAACATGCACACCAAAATGGCCATCCAATGGTCTATTTAAATGAAGAGACAATGAAATCATCTGTTTCTCATCATCCATACATTCAAGAAAGTATGGATAGCCTTGATTTTCCACACCCTGAAGAGGATGGCACTTTCTATGAAAAGAAAGAGATTTATCAGGCACTTGTTTTCTGTAAACATGAGGATGAAAGCCTATATGTGGACGGATATGACGACTTTGGATTTGTAAGATGGCATCGTGTATCTACTGATGTTGTCCCAACTGGAGGGACAAAAGCAGAAGGTATAAAAGAAATGATTAAGCGACTTAATATCAGTATGGAAGATGTATACGCTTTTGGTGATGGTTTGAATGATATTGAAATGCTTGAGGCCAGTGGTGTCGGTATTGCTATGGGAAACGCTTTACCGGAAGTTAAAAAAGTCGCAAATATGGTGACAGAACATGTAGACGAAGATGGGATATGGAAGGGTTTAAGAAAGGTAGAATTAATTTAAAAGTAGACTTAAGTAAAATTTAAATGAGGTTGGGACATAAGTATTCTAGCTAATGATTTATCCGAATGATTAGGAGTTATAGCATCTAATCATTCGGTTTTTTGTTGATTTGAACCCTTATATGAAAAGAATAGTGAAATGGAGCGGAAGACACTCGACTCCTGCGGGAAATAGAGGGAAAGCTGAGACACCACAGGCAATGCCTTAGGACGCTCAGCCCCTCCCCGCGGAAAGCGAGAGAACGTGAGCGCAATGGAACGGAATTTTTTGCAAATGATGTTTTAAGTTCAATTTGTTATTGTTCTTTTTTGAGGTTAGCTCATTTAGTTATGTCCCAGCCTCATTTCTATGTCCTTCACATTCTCTCTATCGCAATGGCATTCTCAATAGGTTTGAATGGGTCTTGTTGATTTATATGATCATAAAACATTACGCCATTTAAATGATCAATTTCATGTTGGAAACAAATAGCAGGTAACCCTTTTAATCTTATTTTAACTTCCTCATTGTCAATAGTATATCCTTTAACTGTAACTCGTGCATACCTTGGAACAAATCCTTCAATTGCTTCATCAACTGAAAGACAGCCTTCACCAGCAGTTAAATACGCCTTCTCAACTGAATGGCTAATGATTTTGGGGTTAAAGAGTGCATAACTGATTAAGTTGTTTTTTTCATCTGTACAATGAACGGCAATCATTCTTTTCGAAACATTTATTTGTGGAGCTGCTAACCCTATTCCTGGCCGTAATCCATATTGCTCCGCAATGGAAGGTTTTTGACTATTTTGTACGTACATCATCAATTCGTTTAATAGTTTCTTGTCCTCTGAAGAAGCTGGTAACATAACCTCTTCGGCTACTTCCCTTAACACGGGGTGACCATCTCGGACAATATCATTCATCGTTAACAAAATCTCAACACTCCTTGAAAAGTTAAATATCATGTTTTTATATTTAAAAGATCTATTGAAAAGTTTTGTGAAATAAGGATTGCTTATGTTCCCTATCTTTTCAATCGACAAAGTAATGAAATAAGTTTACCAAACAATATTGAAAAAGTTAATCTAATCATTTTACTTAATTTGTATGTAAAGGTGTAGATATTATCTACACCCTCGCAAATACTAGTTCCAAAGAGCTGCCCCTACAATAATTAGTAAAATAAAGAGGACGATAATTAAGGCAAATCCACTTCCTCCACAACCGTATCCGCAACCAGCATTACCGTATCCATAGCCATACATAGTTTATACCTCCAAGTTTTTTTCATTTTCATCCATAGCGGACGATTAGTATAGGCTATGACCATAGAAAGCAAGTTGTATGGGCCAGCGCCTAATGCATAGTTAAAAATAACAAGAATATATATAGTACAAGTTAATAATTGTAAAATGTTTAAAGTATCGATATAGTAGAAGGGATAAACGACAAATTTTTTATAATTAGACAAGTTTATGCAAGATAGATACATAATAGTCTAGACGAATTGAGGGAGGGATAGGATGTATAAGAAAGTAAAGCTCATCGGATTAACAATGGTCGCAAGTATCATTTTCCTAGGTGGTTGTAGTCAAAGTCCGAAAGAAGAGCTGCTAAATACGTTAGAGGAAGTTGCACAAGCTGAACAAGAATTTAAAAATCAACAGGAGCCTCTTGTAGAAATTGAGAAAAAAGAAAAAGAAATTTATGATCAAATTATTGCCTTAAGTATGAAAGAATTCGATCAAATTAAAGAACTTTCAAATGAGGCGATTGAGCTTGTTAATGAAAGACAAGACTTAATGAAAAATGAAGAAGAAAGCATTACAGCTTCGCAAAAAGAGTTCGAAAAAACGGATAAGCTCATTAATAAAATTGAAGATGATGATTTAAAAAAGTCAGCTAATGAATTATATGATGTGATGATGCAACGTTATGATGTACATAGTGAATTATATAAACATTATATGAATTCAACAGAAATGGACATCGAATTGTATGAGCTATTTAAAAAAGAAGATGTCACGTTAGAACAGCTTGAATCCCAAATTGAGAAGATTAATCAATCATACGAAAAGATTGTAGAAAACAATGAAACATTTAATGAGAAAACGGAAGAATATAATGATAAGAAGCTTGTATTTTATAAAGATGCTGGCATAGAAATTGAAGAGGAAAAAGAATAGTATACAATTAATAGAGAATATGACAACGAGCAAATTCAATTATGGATTTGCTCGTTGTTTGTTTTATATTATCTTATCAAAAACTTTACTGTTTTTTAGTGAGAGAGATAAACAGGATTCATTCCGACTATATCAATACGCGAGAAAGGGAAGTAGAAGAAGTAAGTTATTTAATAATAAAAATAGTCGAATTATAACTCTTTTTGTGAAAATTATCTTTATTATAACAGATGGGTAAAACCTCTTTTTTTATAGTACAGATTAAAACAGTTAAAGTTTTAAATTTTCATTTATTATTATTCAAATTGATTTAAAACCAAAAAAATAAAGGTTTTCACAATTGACGAATGAAAAACCTTATATTAAAATGAATGCAAACGAAGAAAAGTGTGTCATATATTTTTGTGATACAACTAGTACAGTTTGAAGAAAAGAAGTTATAATAATAAAGACGTTTTTTTTGTTGGTATTTGTGGAAAACTATACTATATGTTGTCATCAGACAAATATAAACGTGATATTCTCCATTTGATAATCAATTAAGCGTTTTTAAAATAAGAAAGGGTGACTTTTTATGGCTTCAAAAACGAAAAAGGCTAGTTTAGATGTAAAGAAGCAACTTGAAAAAGTAGAAGATCAATTTGAAACACTGCAAATTTTGGATGAAGAAGGTAAAGTTGTTAATGAATCAGCAATGCCTGATCTAAAAGATGAGCAATTACAAGAACTAATGAAACGTATGGTGTATACACGTATTCTTGACCAACGTTCCATTTCTTTAAATAGACAAGGTAGACTGGGCTTTTATGCGCCAACTGCTGGACAAGAAGCATCACAACTGGCTTCACAATTTGCTTTAGAGAAGGAAGATTTTATTCTACCTGGATATAGAGATGTTCCTCAAATCATTTGGCATGGCCTACCGCTTTCACAAGCTTTTTTATGGTCTAGAGGTCATTTCGAAGGTGGTAATATTCCAGAGGATGTCCATGTGATTGCGCCACAAATTATTATAGGTGCACAATACATCCAAACTGCCGGAGTAGCATTAGGCATTAAGAAACGTGGCGAAAAGAAAGTAGCCATTACTTATACTGGTGATGGTGGAGCTTCACAAGGTGATTTCTATGAAGGAATTAACTTTGCTGGTGCGTTCAAAGCACCTGCTATTTTCATTGTACAAAACAATCGTTTTGCCATCTCCACACCTGTAGAGAAGCAATCTGCTGCTAAAACAATTGCACAAAAAGCGGTTGCTGCAGGTATTCCTGGTATTCAAGTGGATGGTATGGATGCTCTAGCTGTTTATGCTGCTGTTAGTGAAGCACGTGAGCGCGCGATTAACGGTGAAGGGCCAACATTAATTGAGACATTAACTTATCGTTACGGTCCTCACACAATGGCTGGCGATGACCCGACACGTTACAGAACAAGTGATCTCGATAATGAATGGGAAAAGAAAGATCCACTTGTTCGTTTCCGTAAATTCCTAGAAGACAAAAACCTTTGGAATGAAGAGATGGAAAACGAGGTCATTGAAAAAGCAAAAGAAGATATCAAAGTGGCTATTAAAGAAGCTGATAACACACCAAAACAAAAAGTAACTGACTTAATCAATATTATGTATGAAGAAATGCCTTATCATCTTAAAGAACAATATGAAATTTATAAAGAGAAGGAGTCGAAGTAAGCCATGGCGCAAATGACAATGATCCAAGCAATCACTGATGCACTTCGTACAGAACTTAAGAATGACCCGAATGTATTAGTATTTGGAGAAGACGTAGGCGTAAACGGTGGAGTTTTCCGTGCTACTGAAGGTCTTCAAAAAGAATTCGGCGAAGAGCGTGTATTTGATACACCACTAGCGGAATCTGGAATTGGCGGTCTTGCAGTTGGACTTGGTTTACAAGGCTATCGCCCAGTACCTGAAATTCAATTCTTTGGATTTGTTTATGAAGTAATGGATAGTATTTCCGGACAACTTGCTCGTATGCGCTATCGTTCAGGTGGCAGATATAATGCCCCTGTTACAATTCGTTCACCATTTGGTGGCGGTGTACACACTCCAGAAATGCATGCTGATAGTTTAGAAGGATTGATGGCTCAACAACCAGGTTTAAAGGTCGTTATTCCATCTTCTCCATACGATGCAAAAGGCCTGTTGATTTCTGCGATTCGAGATAACGATCCTGTTATCTTCTTGGAGCATATGAAATTATATCGTTCATTCCGTCAAGAAGTACCGGAAGAAGAATATACAATTCCACTTGGTAAAGCTGAAGTGAAACGTGAAGGTAAAGATATTTCAATTATTACTTATGGTGCAATGGTACATGAAGCATTAAAAGCTGCTGATGAGTTAGAAAAAGAAGGCCATTCAGCAGAAGTGATTGACCTTCGTACAGTTAGCCCAATTGATATTGAAACAATCATTGCTTCAGTTGAGAAGACAAACCGAGCGATTGTTGTACAAGAAGCACAAAAACAAGCTGGTATTGCAGCAAATGTCGTAGCTGAAATTAACGACCGTGCGATTCTTAGCTTAGAGGCGCCTGTCTTACGTGTAGCAGCACCGGATACTGTGTTTGCTTTCCCACAAGCGGAAACAGTTTGGTTGCCGAACTATAAAGACATTATTCAAACTGCAAAAAAAGTAATTGAATTTTAAATAAAATCGGGGGCGTGGCCCCTAATTTCTATAATAACTATGATACAATAGGATGGTGAATTTAATTGGCATTTCAATTTAGATTGCCTGATATCGGTGAAGGTATCCATGAAGGCGAAATCGTCAAATGGTTTGTAAAAGCTGGTGATGAAGTTCAAGAAGATGATGTTCTTTGTGAAGTTCAAAATGATAAAGCGGTAGTTGAAATCCCTTCTCCTGTAAAAGGAAAAGTAGAAGAGATTCACGTAGAAGAAGGTAGCGTGGCCACTGTTGGACAAGTACTTATTAGCTTCGATGCACCTGGTTATGAAGACTTAAAGTTTAAAGGTGACCATGAAGATGAAGAGTCTGAGGAAAAGAAAGAAACAGAATCTCAAGTTCAAGGAACTGCTGAAGAAGGTAAAAGTGTAGAAAAAGAGAATACAGCTCCTAAAGAAGAAGACAAAAAAGAAGGAAAAGTAATCTCTGAAACAAACACGGATCCTAATCAGCGTGTTATTGCTATGCCTTCTGTACGTAAATTTGCAAGAGAAAAAGGTGTAGATATTCAACAAGTAAGCGGTAGTGGAAAAAATGGACGTGTGTTAAAAGAGGATATTAATCAATTCTTAGAGGGTGGAAACGAGCAACAAGTTGACACCGAGTCTCAACAACAAGAAGCTTCAGTTGAAAGTAAAGAAGTGGAGAAATCCCAAACTCAGTCTATTCCTGAAGGAAGCTATCCTGAAACACGTGAAAAAATGAGTGGAATTCGAAAAGCAATTGCTAAAGCAATGGTTAAGACGAAGCAAACGGCTCCACATGTGACACTAATGGACGAAATCGATGTAACAAAATTAGTTGCTCATCGTAAGAAGTTCAAAGAGGTTGCCGCAGAAAAAGGTATTAAATTAACATTCTTACCTTACGTAGTCAAAGCCTTAACAAGTGCATTACGTGAATATCCAGTTCTTAATACTTCATTAGATGAAGAAGCGGGAGAAATCGTTCATAAGCATTATTACAATATTGGTATCGCTGCTGATACTGATAGAGGCCTACTTGTACCAGTGGTTAAAGATGCTGACCGCAAATCAATTTTCACTACGTCAAATGAGATTAATGAATTAGCTACAAAAGCAAGAGATGGCAAACTTTCAGGAAGCGAAATGAAAGGTGCTTCTTGTACGATAACAAATATCGGCTCAGCTGGTGGTCAATGGTTTACACCACTTATTAACCAACCAGAAGTAGCTATTTTAGGTATCGGTCGTATTGCTGAAAAAGCAATCGTCAAAGATGGAGAAATTATCGCAGCACCAGTTCTAGCATTATCATTGAGCTTTGATCACCGCATCATCGATGGCGCAACTGCTCAAAATGCACTAAATCACATCAAGCGTTTACTAAATGACCCAGAATTATTGCTAATGGAGGCGTAAGAAATGGTAGTAGGAGATTTCCCAATTGAAACAGATACTATAGTAATTGGTTCAGGTCCAGGAGGATATGTGGCAGCCATTCGTGCCGCACAAACTGGACAAAAAGTAACAATCGTAGAAAGAGGTGAAGTAGGAGGCGTATGCTTAAACGTTGGATGTATTCCATCTAAAGCATTGATTTCTGCTGGTCACCGTTATGAAACGGCTAAAGAATCAGAATCAATTGGTATTACAGCTGAAAACGTAAAAGTAGATTTCTCTAAAGTCCAAGAATTTAAAGCTGGTGTAGTTAAAAAGTTAGTAGGCGGGGTTCAAGGCTTACTTAAAGGGAACAAAATTGACATTGTTAAAGGTGAAGCGTACTTTGTTGATGCAAACACTTTACGTGTAATGGATGACAGTTCCGCACAAACATACACTTTCAAAAATGCGATTATTGCAACTGGTTCAAGACCAATTGAACTACCAGCATTTAAATATTCTAAACGTGTATTAAATTCTACAGGGGCGCTAGCGCTTGAGGAAATTCCTGAAAAAATCGCTGTCATTGGTGGCGGTGTAATTGGTGTCGAGCTTGGTGGTGCATACGCAAGCTTTGGTTCTCAAGTAACCATTCTAGAAGGCGCAGATGATATTCTTCTAGGTTTTGAGAAACAAATGACAACACTTGTGAAAAAGAACTTAAAGAAAAAAGGTGCAGAGATTATTACTAAAGCATCTGCAAAATCAGTTGAAGAAACTGAAAATGGCGTAAAAGTAACTTATGAAGTAAAAGGTAAAGAAGAAGTTTTAGAAGCTGATTACTTATTTGTTATGGTTGGTCGTCGTCCTAACACAGATGAACTTGGCCTTGAGCAAGTAGGTGTGAAAATGTCTGATAAGGGCGTTATTGAAGTTGACAAACAATGCCGTACAAATGTCAATAGCATTTTTGCTATCGGTGATGTTGTCGCTGGACCTCAACTAGCGCATAAAGCTTCATATGAAGGAAAAATTGCTGCTGAAGCAATTGCTGGTGAACCGTCTGAAATTGACTATCTTGGCATTCCTGCTGTTGTATTCTCAGAACCTGAACTTGCTACTGTAGGATATTCAGAAGCACAAGCAAAAGAAGAAGGTCTTGAGTATACAGCTGCTAAGTTCCCATTTGCAGCAAATGGCCGTGCATTGGCTCTTGATAGCACAGATGGTTATGTGAAGTTAATTACTCGTAAAGAAGATGGATTAGTAATCGGAGCGCAAATCGCTGGTGCAAATGCATCTGATATGATTGCTGAGCTTGGCTTAGCAATTGAAGCGGGAATGACTGCAGAAGATCTTGCGATGACTATTCATGCCCATCCAACTTTAGGTGAGATTACAATGGAAGCAGCAGAGGTTGCTCTAGGTACACCTATTCATATTGTAAAATAATTATTATATCAACAACTGTTTATATGATGAACTGCATCACAAATGTTTGCTACATTTGCTGGTGCAGTTTTTTTGTTTAAAAAACACTATTTGCGATTATGAGGAACTCATCCTCTATTGAAAAATGTTTAGTAAAAATAAATATAAAATCTTGGATTACTGTATGTAGACGTATGATTATTATTTTCAATATCACTCTATATAACAGAAGCCCTTTCCGTTCTATGGCATTTGCATATAATGAGTATGCTGAAGGGAGGGCAATAATGTTATTTGATAAGAATAAGTATAGAGATGAAACACAATTCTATAAGAAAAGAAAACTTAAACATTGCTGATGTAATCGCAGATGTAATTGCTGTGGTGGGTACACCCCAGGACCACCGGGACCACCAGGGCCGCCGGGACCACCAGGACCACCAGGACCACCGGGACCGCCAGGCTTAGGATTAACGGGCTCAACAGGATTACCGGGTCCAACAGGATTAATAGGCCCAACCGGAATAACAGGCTCAACAGGATTACCGGGTCCAATAGGAATAACAGGTTCAACAGGATTACCGGGCTCAACTGGATTAACAGGTCCGACTGGATTACCGGGCTCAACAGGATTACCGGGTCCAACCGGAATAACAGGTTCAACCGGATTAATAGGCCCAACTGGAATAACAGGCTCAACAGGATTACCGGGTCCAACCGGAATAACAGGCTCAACAGGATTACCGAGTCCAACCGGAATAACAGGTTCAACAGGATTACCGGGTCCAACCGGAATAACAGGTTCAACAGGATTACCGGGTCCAACCGGAATAACAGGTTCAACAGGATTACCGGGTCCAACCGGAGTAACAGGCCCAACCGGAGTAACGGTCCCAACCGGAGTAACAGGCCCAACTGGAGTAGCGCCAATAATTCAAGGTTATGTAACGAATGGTCGTGATGGGACGGTCTCCGTTATAGATATGGCCACAAATACGGTAACAGGAACAATCCCAGTCGGAACAAACCCCATTACAGTAGTAATCACACCAGATGGATCAAGAGCGTATGTGATGAATACAAATAGCATAAATCTATCGGTTATAGATGTAGCAACTGATACCATTATAGCAACCATCCCGGTAAGTACAAATCCGCAAGATATCGCTTTTTCGCCTGATGGCACTAGGGGTTATGTTTCAGGCTTTGCTGTGAATATAGTTATGATAATTGATACGGCAACTAATACAGAGTCAAGCACCTTCACATTAACAGATTTCTATGATGGGCCTATTACTTTATCACTAGATGGTACCACTGCGTATATGCCGAATCCGTTTGATAACAACATACTCGTAGTAGATTTGATAACCCAGACGCAAATAAACACCATTCCTGTTGGTCTCTTTCCAGAAGATATTGCCATTGGCGATATACCGTTTTAATTATCAGATAATTAATGAAAATATTCTGTACGATAGCTATCGTTCTTTTGTGTGCGCCTGGCATGTGCATGAACTATAGGGTGTAAGTCCCGAACCTCGAAGATAGAAGTAGAGGTTAGCCAAAAGCAAGGGTGTCCGTGGCGACGCGGAAAGCCAAGGGCCGAAAAATCTGCAAGTTCGTTATGAAACTTTGCGTTATTCATTTTAATTGAACCGCCGTATACGGAACCGTACGTACGGTGGTGTTAGAGGTCGGGAGTTAATCACTCCCTCCTACTCGATTGCGCTCGGCATCATGGAAACTGAGGGAAACGAGTAGCTAATCTTCATTCTGAGGAACATTAATCTGCGAGATAAGAATCACTTCCTGAAACACTATATATATTTAAGTAAGGTATAGCATTACATCGGAAAAATATTTTTTGGTATATATTGTATGTTACAATAGAAATATCATTATATGGAATGCATACAATATAGAAATAAAAGTGGACTTTTCAGGATGGTGAGAGTATGAGGCTATATATGGTCGTTATGTTACAGTTAATCATTTGGAGCGGTTATACATTTGTTGAATGGTTATCTAAATATGACCAATTCAGTATAAAGGTCATCATCCTGCTTATATTTGTTTATTTTGCGATGGTATTGGGTAATCGTTTATTACATTCAAACATGAGAACAGTATTAGCTACATTTATAAGTATTAGTGTATATTTATTTTTCTATATTTTTATGTTCTACATAGATGATCTAATAAGATAACTTTTAACTAAAGAATTGCGTGAGAGGAATGAATGAGATGAAGAACAGTTTTTTCGTTTTATTACTTAGCTTTGTTTTGGTTGTTACAGCATGTGGTAATGAAGAAAAAGAAACAACGAATGAGCCAAAAGACGATGAGGCGATAGAAGAAACAAAGAATGAGGAAGAAACGATTGCAAAAGAAGAAGAAAAGGATGAAGATGTAACTGAAGAGAAAGAGGCAGAAGTTGATGTTCAACCATCCTATATCGTTAATGAAAAAACATGGAAGGTTGAGCCGATAAAAGATGCTAATGATAAAGTGGTATTGTTAACGATTGATGATGCACCGGACAAGCATGCATTGGAGATGGCAAAAACATTAAGTGAAAAAAATGTGCCAGCTATTTTCTTTGTCAATGGTCATTTTCTACAAAATGAAGAAGGTAAAAAGACATTGAAAGAAATTGCTGATTTAGGTTTCCCGATTGGAAATCATACATATCACCATGAAAACTTAACAGAAATTTCAGAAGAGAAACAAAGAGAAGAAATCATATCCTTAAATGATCTAGTGGAAGAGATTATTGGAAGTAGACCGCAGTTTTTCAGAGCTCCGTTTGGGGCGAACACAGACACTAGTTTGAGAATCGCTAAAGAAGAGAAAATGATACCAATGAATTGGACTTTTGGCTATGATTGGGAAGCAGATTACCAGTCAAAAGATGCATTAGAAAAGATCATGGTAGAGACCCCTTATTTGAGTAATGGAGCCATTCTATTAACACATGATCGTTCATGGACCAATGAAGCATTGGAAGGAATGATTAACGGTATACAAGAGAAGGGCTATGAGTTTCTAGATCCAAACAAAATACAAAAAGAAAAAGAGGCAGCTTAAGGCTGATCCTCTTTTTCTTTTCTTGTTGCCCGTCCATTAATAAATCGTGAAGTAATGGAGTAGATTGAGAAGAATAATAGAAAGTAGCTTAAAATGTTTAAAAGAAATGGAATCCATTGAATACTCGTCTCAGCGTCCAGTGGAGATGTAAATTCTATAACTTTCGGATAGGATGAGGAATCGTCTGAAACGGTTACGCTCTGTTTGGCATACGGAAATGGACCACCAAACAAAAATGATTGTTCTAATGTTTCTGGCACATCTTCGAGATATTTACTAAAAATAAATGGCGAGATAAATGTGAAAATAAGTGCGATGATTAAAGTGAATATGACTGGTTTTCGCATGAAGATTATAACCCCTCTAGTTGAAGTATTTTTTCATTGTAGTTTTCTTTTGTAATAGTACATGACTCTTCCATTGAATAGATGGAGCTCGGCTTGTAACTTTTTAGCGAGAAATTTGCAATATTCGTTTGCTTTTCCTTTATCGCCGAACGTCGCTCCTTCAGGCAATGTAAAGCAAATATTTGTTTGAATCCTCGGTGTATTATCATGATCCATTATTTTCTCTTTTTGAATAGAGATAAGTATAGCACGATATCTTTCTTTTTCAGAATAGAGAGTAATTTGTTCTGCTTGTTTTTCATTAGAATCAATGATTTCATACGGGAAAGCAGCTTGACCATATGTCCAATCAACCTGATCTCCAGTTTTCGCGGTGATGTCTTTATAATATAGAAAATATTCTTTTAGTTCAGTTGTTGTAATTGTGTCAATCTTCGATGCAGGCACTAGCTTAATCGATGCATATGCATTCATTTAAAAAGCCTCCATTCAAAAATCCTATAGTTATACACTATATCTATTCTATCACCAGTGAAATATATGTGACAATGAAAATGTTGCATAGAAATCAAAGATAAATTATAATAATATTCAAATTATTCAAAAGGAGGGTGGATATGAAGTTTTTAAAACAAATGTATGATGATTTAGAGGACGTACATGCCAGATTTGTCGGCTTTTCTTCTTCTATTACTCGCTACGATTTTGCCATTTTTTCGGTCCCTTTCTTTACGAAACCCCTTGTGGTTTGCTTGCAGACGAGTTGTTCTACTCTCCTCGATATAAAAGATCTTGATGATCGCCATTACCTCCAAAAAGCTTTTCAAATTGAAAGTAATGAACAAACAGCTGAACTTATTCAATTCTTTAAAATTGAATTAAATAAGTAAGGTTGTAGATAAATCAAGGTTAATAAGGTATAAGAAATCAGCTATTGTGCTGATTTCTTTTTTTTATAACGATATTTAGTATGTCTTATTTAATCGTTAATTAGTAAAAAAAGGGCTTGATAAGATAAATAGTATGTATTATTATAATATATATGATGTAAACGATTACAATTAATGATGAAAGGATGGATGAAGAATGGGTACCATCGTTTGTCAAATATGTGACGAAACTATTGAAGTTTTTGAAGATGAAAAGGTGTCAGTTTTATACGGTCAATGTGGTTGTAAAAATGAGCATAACAAGATGCACATTGAAGAATAGATGATATATTAAACGGGTCAATCATTATAATAAACAGAGAGCAAATGCCATAGATTTTATCTATGGCATTTCTTTTGTAGCTAAAGGGTACTTCTCATAATATTTTTCATAAAAAATGCGAATCAAATATGTCATCTGATTCGCAATGGAAATGTAAAACTAAGACCAATAGCATTTTATCTCCAGTCTTATTTTATCGCTTTATGTTCTTTGATTACTCGAATATATTTAAAATCATAATCCTCTGGGCCTTGGACAGGTAGTCCGGCTTCCATATTCGTTTTTATATAATTTAGGTTTTCCCTTGTAATAATTTCCCCAGGAGTGAAAATAGGAATGCCTGGTGGGTAAACCATGATGAATTCAGCAATAATCCTACCTTCTGATTCTTCAAAAGGAACAAGTTCACTATCCGCATAAAATGCGTCTCTAGGAGACAGTGCTAATAATGGAATATTTGGTAATAACACTTGCGGATTTACTTTCGCTGCTTTTCCATGTCTTTCTTTAGATAACTCTTTTAAGGCATGAATAAGCTTATCTGCATCACTTTTTGCATCACCTGGTGTGATGATGCAAAGGATATTGTATAGGTCAGATAATTCAACTTCAATATGGAAATGCTCTCTTAACCATACTTCTACATCAAACCCACTTATGCCTAAATCTTTCACAGATATGATTAATTTTGTAGGGTCGTAATTAAAGGTTGCATTTGTACCAAGAATTTCTTTACCTACACAATAAATATGTTCAATTTCGTTTAACTCTTTCCTCATATATTGAGCAAGCTCAATGGTTTCCTCAATAATTGCTCTACCTTCAGTGGCTAAACGTTTTCTCGCAACATCTAATGAGGCAAGAAGCAAATAAGAGGTAGAAGTAGTAGTTAGCATGCTTAGAATGGACTGTACCCGTTTTGCTGACACTCTCTTACCCTTTAAGTTGAGAATGGAGCTTTGCGTCATAGAACCACCTAGCTTATGGACGCTCGTAGCTGCTAAATCTGCACCAGCTTGCATGGCAGACAATGGCAGTTCATCATGAAAATGAATATGAACACCATGTGCTTCATCTACTAATACGGGAATATCGTAAGAATGAGCCAAATCAACAATTTCCTTTAAGTCACAGGCAATTCCAAAATAAGTAGGGTTAATAACAAGTACCCCTTTGGCATCTGGATGTTGTTCTAACGCTTTCTCAACGGCATCAGTTGTTATACCGTGAGAGATTCCTAACTCTTTATCGACGACGGGGTGGATAAAGATAGGGGTTGCGCCTGCAAAGATAATGGCAGACATAACCGATTTGTGCACATTTCTTGGTACGATAATTTTTTCTCCAGGGCCGCAAACAGCCATAACCATCGTCATAATAGCACCACTCGTACCTTGTACGGAAAAGAATGTATGGTCAGCACCAAAGGCTTCAGCTGCTAAGTCTTGTGCTTCTTTTATGATGCCTGATGGCTGATGCAGGTCATCTAGTGGACCGATATTTATCAAGTCAATCGAAAGTGCATTTTCTCCTATGAAGTCCCTGAAATCAGGATCCATTCCTTTTCCTTTTTTATGTCCAGGAATATGAAATTGAATCGGATCGCGTTTTGCGTGGGAGAGAAGTCCATTAAATAATGGTGTTTCTTTTTGAGACAATAAATTCACACCTCTTTAAACAATCAATTTTGCAAACAAACAAGTGAATTATAGCATTTATCCTTCAGTCTGCATAGAAAGATAAGCAAATATTTTTCTGGCGAATACTTTGCATTCCATTTGTTAGGATATATAGTTAACAGTACATAGTCTTAGAGGATTCGATTATGATTATGAATTGATTCATATAAGTGGATTATTCCCATACTAAGAGAGAAGCGCATCGACTAAATAATCTCTGCGGTTATTTTTTGGGATGCTAAAATTTAGCATACTTGCTCTTCTTCGCTAACTCCCGTACAATCAGCATGTAATCTAAGTGAGAGGTGTTTATATGGAGTATCAATATCCAATGGAAAGCGATTGGTCAACAGAAGAAATTATAGATGCGATTGCTTTTTTTCAAGCAGTTGAAAAAGCTTATGAAAAAGGAATTCAACGTGAGGATTTCATGGCAGCTTATCGTCGCTTTAAAGAAATTGTACCGGGCAAAGCCCAAGAGAGAAACCTTTGTAATGATTTTGAAGAAATAAGTGGGTATTCTTCTTACCGCACGGTTCAAATGGCAAAAAAAGCAGACGAGGGTAGTAAAATTAAAATGTAAAAAAGAAGAAGCAGTAAGAGATAAGTCTGAGTCTCTTACTGCTTTTTCCTTTTGGTAAAAGGATTAAACGATACTGAGGTTTATTACAATTGATAGAGGGGTATAACTTTTTTAAAAACACTCTCTGTGTAAGTAATAAACTCAGAACCAGAAAGTTTAATCGCTTCTTCTTTTGGCATATTTATACCACAGAGTAACTCTGCTTTTTTGACATTTTGAAGTCGAATAAACATGTTTTTTAGTTCTTCCTTTGTAAGATCGCTATGTTTGATCACCTCTGGTTTCGTGTGATCTAATGACCAAACGAAGTCTTGTGGTATTTCATCATAGATTTCATTTATTTTGGTTTGCAACTTTTCAGCAATTTCAACTTTATTTGGTGCTTCATATATAACGGCAAACCAGATAAATACATGCGTTTCCCACAGACCAATCTGAAAGTGAGGAAGCATCTTATAGCCTCTTGGATTATTGGCGAATGCGACCCAAGTATCATTAGGTGGATTTTTTGTTCTTCTCGCATGCTTAGCTACATGAGGAGACATTTCATCACCCGTTTCTGCAGAGAGAAAAGGAGAAAATGTTTCTCCAAGTGCTTCAAGTTTGGGTCTTACTGTTGCAATTAATGCTTCCATTCTTTCTTCTAAACCATCAATTGTAAAAACATCGAAATCCTCTTTCTTAAATCCATTAAATGTCATTTGTAAACACTCCTTAAACCGTCTGTCTATGTCGCATATTGTAGCATAAAAGCAGGAGAGATAACCAATTTAGTACATCAAAATAATAATCAATTGGGTGAAAACATCTTCTTCATAGGTAAACGTACAATTTTGTTGCACTGTGAAAAGAAGCTTCATATGATAAAAGTAAAAATAATCAGAAAATTAGCTTTGGGAAACTACTATAATGAAAAGGGGTGCACTGTCTAATGAAGCAGCTAATTAATTCAATCAAAATGGCTACATTTGAGAAAGAAAGAACGGCAGTATTGCGATTAGAAATGGATTATGAATTAGCAACACTTTTTGAAGCTTTAGAACTGAAAGATGAAGAGGAAGTAAAATCTACAAAGAAAAAGCTTGAAAAAATCAGACAGGAACTTCTCAAGCTTAATGCATTTTAAGTGTGATAAATAAAGATGATAAAAGCGAACTTTACAGCAAGTAGTTAAGTTCGCTTATTGCTTTTTAAAGTAGTTCACTTGAAGTATTGCTTTTTTTTCGTTAAGCTAATGGTATTTTATACCGCTTAATAAAGAGTGGAGGATGAAAATGACTAATTGGAATGAAATACATAAACTAGCCACCACATGGGTGAAGGAAGCTGGAGAGAGAATTAAAGCTTCATTTAGTGAGGAGTTAACCATTGCAACAAAATCTCATCGTAATGACCTTGTCACTGATATGGACAAAGCAACGGAGCAATTCCTTATTGGTAAAATACATGACCATTTCCCATCTCATCGAATCTTAAGTGAAGAAGGTTTTGGTGATAAATTTGCGGATGTAAGTGGGGTCATTTGGGTGATTGATCCCATTGATGGCACAATGAATTTTATTCACCAACAAAGAAATTTTGCAATTTCCATCGGTGTATTTCAAGAGGGAGTCGGTAAAGTCGGGATGATTTATGATG
Organism: Cytobacillus sp. FSL K6-0265; assembly: GCF_038003465.1. Taxonomy (NCBI): domain Bacteria; kingdom Bacillati; phylum Bacillota; class Bacilli; order Caryophanales; family Bacillaceae; genus Cytobacillus; species Cytobacillus sp. FSL K6-0265. The sequence goes on from NZ_JBBOPE010000001.1 coordinate 1,697,878, forward strand.
TGGTACATGATGAAATGTATCATACGATTAGTGGTGAAGGTGCATATATGAATGACACGAAGCTCAATCCATTAACTGAGGGTGAAGTGAAAGATGCAATAATTGGAATCAACGCCACTTGGGTAACAAGTAATAAACGAATTGATCCTAATTACCTGAGCCCCTTAGTTAGGGATGCAAGAGGAACAAGATCGTATGGATCTGCAGCGCTTGAATTGGCATATGTTGCATCAGGCCGATTGGATGCTTATATTAGTTTACGACTCGCCCCGTGGGATTATGGTGGCGGCATGATTTTAATTAACGAAGTAGGGGGCATAACGACTAATTTAAAAGGAGAAGCCTTAAAGATTACGCCTCAAACGTCAGTATTTGTTGCACGGCCGGGTGTACATGAAGAAATCCTTCAGCAGTATTTAAACGGTGGAAATTGGTAAATGAAAAAATGGTGCCAGGCTTGTCCAGTTGGCACCATTTCTAATTTGTGATTTAGACTTTATAATTCTCCATTTTCTCGCATTTTTTTCTTTAACGTAAAGCCGCATCCCATAACAGCAACGATACCTACGATACATAGAAGAAATCCAAGCATACTTCTTTCCCCAATAGCAATACCAATTCCGCCGATACATATAGCCGCAGCAATCGCACAAGCTAATAATGGCCATTTAATATTTTTCATTTTTATCCTAACCTCCAATTTTGTACATTGGATACCTTAATCGTCCACAAAACTTATTTTACACAAAAAGAAGTTAGTTTTCTACAATATATGTGATATAATGTATCAGTTAAAGTATGAAGGCAATGATTTTTAGTCAAAAATGAAAAGAAAATAAACTGATTATATATCTTCACATAGTAAGAAGGTTTACACAATCAGCTAGGAGGAAACATAGTTGAAACATAGAGATGATATACGTAATATAGCGATTATCGCCCACGTTGACCATGGTAAAACAACTTTGGTTGACCAATTATTAAAGCAATCTGGAACATTCCGTACAAATGAACATGTAGAAGAACGCGCAATGGATTCCAACGATATTGAGAGAGAGCGTGGAATTACAATCCTTGCTAAGAATACAGCTATTAAATATCAAGATACGCGTATTAATATACTTGACACACCAGGGCACGCTGACTTTGGTGGCGAAGTAGAACGTATTATGAAAATGGTTGATGGTGTATTACTTGTAGTTGATGCATATGAAGGTTGTATGCCACAAACGCGATTTGTATTAAAAAAAGCATTAGAGCAAAATTTAACTCCAATAGTTGTTGTTAATAAAATCGATAGAGACTTTGCTCGTCCTGAAGAAGTTATTGATGAAGTCATTGATTTATTTATTGAATTAGATGCGACTGAAGAGCAATTAGAATTCCCTGTTGTTTACGCTTCTGCTATTAATGGAACAGCTAGTCTAGATCCACAAAAACAAGATGAAGATATGAAATGTTTGTATGAAGAAATTGTCAATAATATCCCAACACCAATCGATAATAGTGAAGAACCTTTACAATTCCAAGTAGCACTATTAGATTATAATGATTATGTTGGACGAATTGGAATTGGCCGTGTATTCCGCGGAACGATGAAAGTGGGCGAACAAGTTGCGTTAATGAAGCTTGATGGGTCTGTTAAACAATTCCGTGTAACAAAAATGTTTGGTTTCTTTGGTTTGAAACGCCTTGAAATTCAAGAAGCAAAAGCAGGAGACTTGATTGCTGTCTCTGGAATGGAAGATATCAATGTTGGGGAAACAGTTTGCCCTGTAGACCACCAAGACGCTCTTCCTGTATTACGAATCGATGAACCAACATTGCAAATGACTTTCCAAGTGAATAATAGTCCATTCGCTGGTAAAGAAGGAAAATATATTACGGCAAGAAAGATCGAAGAACGTTTGCATGCACAATTACAAACAGATGTAAGCTTAAGAGTTGAGGAAACGGATTCACCTGATGCATGGACAGTCTCTGGTAGAGGTGAGCTTCACTTATCTATTTTAATTGAAAATATGCGTCGAGAAGGCTTTGAACTTCAAGTTTCTAAACCAGTTGTTATTATTAAAGAAATTGATGGCGTTAAGTCTGAACCAATTGAACGCGTTCAAATTGACGTACCTGAAGAATATACTGGTGCGATTATGGAATCTATTGGTGCGCGTAAAGGTGAAATGCTAGATATGGTTAACAACGGGAACGGTCAAGTGAAATTAATTTTCCATGTCCCTGCTCGTGGATTAATCGGCTATACAACAGAATTCTTGACACAAACTCGTGGTTATGGAATCATCAACCATACTTTTGACAGCTATCAACCAATGATGCAAGGTCAAGTAGGTGGTAGAAGACAAGGGGTTCTAGTTTCCATGGAGAGTGGAAAAGCATCTACTTATGGTATCATGCAGGTAGAAGACCGTGGTACAATATTTGTAGAACCAGGCACAGAAATTTACGAAGGTATGATTGTTGGTGAGCATACACGTGAAAATGATTTAGCTGTTAATATTACAAAAGTGAAGCATGCAACGAATGTTCGTAGTGCAACGAAAGATCAAACGTCAACCATTAAAAAGCCAAGAATCATGACGCTTGAAGAAGCACTAGAATATTTAAATGACGATGAGCTTTGTGAAGTAACACCTGAATCAATTCGTCTTCGTAAAAAAATTCTGGATAAAAACGAACGAGAAAAAGCAGCTAAAAAGAAAAAATACGCTGAAGCTTAAGTACACATAGTCACTCGAAAAAAAGGAGGTAATTCATATTGCCTCCTTCCTTAATACATACTAAGGAGGATTTAGAGCATGATTGAAGATCGCCTTTCCTTTTTTGCAGCACTATATAAAGTTCATGAGAATTCAGATCTAGGGATGTGGTTGTTGTATCTCACCATTGTTGCCCTTTGTATTATTGTCTTTAAGTTAGGATTTGCTAAAAAGCTCCCTATACTTAAATCAATTATCATTTACGTATTCTTATTTATGGGATGTACAATGCTTACTTTCTTAGGGGTATTTTTACCAATTGCAGAAGGACTTGTCGTTGCTGCAGTCATTTTAATTATTTATAAAATCCGTCTTCATCAAGAAAAGAAACAACAAAGAGCCAGCGCGGAATAATGAAGTGGGGGAGATTTTAATTGAACGTGCATGATGCTATTTATAATTGGCTAACAATTAAAGTTGTGACAGATGCGAGACCAGAGGATGAAGCAGCAACCGAAACAGAAGAAATGTTTTTACAAATGTTGAAAAGTGATCATGGCATTAACGAAATCCAATATGAAAAAGCTGATTTATTCTATCATGTATCTTATCTTGATAATGAAGAGAGTAAGTCAACTAAATATCCGATTGAATTAATAGAAGTGATGTTAAAACAAATTTTAGCAGAACCCGAAAAATACAAAAACTTCCCCACAACATAAAGAAAGAACGCCACTCCAATGTGGCGTTTTTTATTGCATTGAAGTAAGTAATTTTTGGATACAAAGGTTTAAATAGCAGATTAATGAGGTGAAGCTATTCAATCGGCTCAGAAATAGAGATAAGAGTAGGAGCATCAAAACCGGTCTACCGCACTGAAAATATATTTTCGAACATAGTAACCTAAACCTGCCTTAAAATAAAGGTTACTGGACAACGATATGCATCCCATGGCACATCCATACAGAAATAGAATCACTATGTACATATGTACAGCTAGCTTCCTTATCGTTAAAATAAGATAATAAATATGATGTTCTATAAAGAAGGTGTCCATCAATAGATATTCAACATTTAAAATATTTTGTTGCAGTTGCGAATGAAGGAAGTTTTACTAAGGCGGCAGATAAAATGTTTGTTTCACAGCCGACTATTAGTAAGATGGTTAAAGGGTTAGAAGAAGAGTTGGCGGTTGTTTTATTTGAAAGAAATGGGAGGACAATTAAGTTAACAGACGTTGGTGAAAGGATTTACAATCAATCGCAGAATATAATTGATTCCTTTGCAAACCTTACAGATGAAATTAATCAGCTTAAACTGTTACAAACAGGCACAATTCAATTAGGCATGCCACCTATGGTAGGGGCAAGTTTTTTTCCTGCTGTTATTTATGCTTTTCGGAAAAAATATCCTAGAGTTAAAATCGAAATTATTGAGGACGGAGCAAGAGCATTAGAGGAAAAGGTGAAAAAAGGCATGATTGACATTGGTGTATCTGTTCTGCCTATGAATAGTGAACACTTTGATTATATTCCTTTCGCTTGTGAAAACTTAAAAGTAGTTGTGCCCATTAATCATCATTTGTCACAAAAGGAAACAGTGCGACTTCAAGAGTTAGCGAATGAAAGCTTTATCTTATATCGAAAAGACTTTACCTTACATGAAAGAATTATTGTCGAGTGTGTCCGTTCTGGATTTCAACCAAAGATTGCCTATGAGAGTGCGCAATGGGATTTTATAAGTGAGATGGTTGCTACAGGGCTTGGTGTAGCCTTATTACCAGAAAGTATATGTAAGCGTATTGATGGTAAACTTCAAACGATACCATTGATTGAGCCAGCGATTCCATGGGACCTTGCTATGATTTGGAGAAAGGAACATTACTTATCTTTTGCTGCTAGAGAGTGGGTGGCGTTTTGTAGTGAGTGGTTTAAAGAAGGGTTGGAAGAAAGTTTTGGGGAGGAAATAGATGATTCGAAATGAAGGAGATATTTTGCAGTTAATTAGAGATGATGAAGAAATGATGGCCGTATTAAAAGCAGTTAAACAACTGCAATTACCTGATTGGTGGATTTGTGCTGGTTTTGTTCGCTCAAAAGTCTGGGATACCCTCCATCATTTTCAAGAAAGGACACAATTGCCTGATGTTGATGTAATCTATTATGATAATCAGCAATTGAATGAGAACATTGAAAAACAGTATGAAAAAAAATTACATAAAATACTTCCACACATTCCTTGGTCAGTTAAGAACGAAGCGAGAATGCATTCTGTTAATAGCCTGCCGCCTTATCGATCCTCAGAGGACGCTATTGCAAAATTTCCGGAGACAGCCACCGCGATTGGAGTAAAGTTGGATAGTGAAAATCAATTAGTCATAACAGCACCATGGGGTATTGAAGACCTCATTCATCTTCGTATCAAACCGACTCCTTTTTTTGCAGCATCGAGGGAGAGAATGCAATTATATGAAAGCAGAATGATTTCAAAAGGTTGGAATAAAAGATGGCATTTTGTTCAATGAAATGAACCCCTCCGTTTTCTCATTAACGGAGGGGTTTTAAATCACCATTCTTCTTCTTCTTGTTTACTTCTATACAATTTAAAATTCCCAGTAGCTGCTCTTTCATTAGTCTTTGTTGTTATTCTGTCATTGCATTCAACACACATATAGGTGTGTATAGGTCGGTTTCTTAAACGTTTTGCTTCATATGATTCATTATCAATTGCTTCAATTTTATCACAAATAACACATTGTACTTTCATTTATATACATCCCTTTTCTAATAAACAACCATTTTCCTTATTATAAACTAGCTGTTTTTGAAAAGAAAGGATGCCGTAGTGAATTACTTATGATTATTCGATTGTTCTTCTTGATGTTTATTTAATTTATTTGATTCTTGCTCATTAAGCTGTTCTTTCGATTCTTCCGTTTCTTCTGATTTATTCGGTTCAACGATATCAGCAGGTACTTCAGGCATCAATCGACCAGATATATCAGCTAACTCATTTAAAATCCCTGTGATCGGGTGGCCATTTTCCACATCTTCTGTTACTTCCTGTAGCCTGGCATATAAATCAGGATCGGCAATAATTACAGCATTTGCACCGTAGGGGTCATGCTTTAAGCTTTCAGCAACTGCATATTTAATCGAGCCAACTTCAGAACGCTCAACGTCTTCATCAATATCAATGCCTACGATGCAATAGTCACCTAAAACGACAGCAGTTGCATCATTCACATGACGATTATCAGAAGCTAATGTGGCTAAGTGCTTAGAAGTCTCTTGTCCAGTTAATACTTCTTTTTCAGAAATGGTACTATTTTTCACATTGACCGTATGAGGTGTATCTTTATCATTTTGTGAAGATTGTGCGTTATTTTGTGCACCACACCCCGTTAAGTTGAGTACGATAAATAATGATAGTAGAACGTAAAAGTACTTCATTTTACTACCTCCATCAAGATTAAACATAAAAAAAAGTAAATGTTTATAACTAGTGTGCGAAAGTTCTTCTATCTTTATGCGATAAATCATATATTTTAAGCAAAGTTAGATTTGTCCATGTTGATAAATGAAAATGTTGAAACTAACAAGCAATGAACTATTTACGCACTAATGTATTTCTAATGGCGGGAGGCATCGGGTTGAGTAAAATATACGTGTTAGATACAAATGTCCTATTGCAGGATCCAAATTCCATTTATTCTTTTGAGGATAATGAAGTCGTTATTCCAGCTGTGGTGTTAGAAGAGGTAGATTCGAAAAAAAGATACATGGATGAAATTGGGAGGAATGCAAGGCAAGTATCAAGAATGATTGACAGTATGAGGCAGTCCGGGAAACTGCATGAGCAAATCCTCCTTGAAAATGGAGGAAGCTTACGCATCGAACTAAACCATCGTTCTTTTCACCAATTGCAAGAAATTTTTGTTGAGAAAACGAACGATAATCGGATTTTGGCTGTCGCTAAAAACCTCTCATTAGAAGAAGAGACAAAAGAAGGTGGTAGACCAGTTATTCTTGTGAGTAAAGATGCGCTTGTAAGAGTAAAGGCAGATGCTATTGGTTTACTAAGCGAAGATTTTTTAAGCGATCGTGTGATTGAAAATGATGATATATATACAGGTTTTCTTGAAGTATATCTCCATTTAGATATGGTGAATGAATTTTACAGTCAAGGAGAATTATCACTAAAAAAAATAACGAACCACGCATTCTATCCCAATCAATTTGTTATTTTAAAAGATGCGCTTGGTTCATCAGCTTCTGCACTTGGCATTGTGGATCAATCGAAAGGTAAATTGAAAAAACTCATTTTTGATTATGATCATATTTGGGGAATTAAACCAAGAAATGTACAACAAACGATGGCATTAGAACTGCTTTTACGCAGGGACTTGCCTCTTGTTACCTTAATTGGAAAAGCAGGGACTGGAAAGACATTACTTGCGCTCGCTGCAGGATTAATGCAGACTGAGGATTTAGGGGATTTTAAAAAATTACTTGTCGCACGGCCGATTGTCCCAGTTGGTAAGGACTTAGGTTTCTTACCTGGAGAAAAAGAAGAGAAATTACGGCCATGGATGCAACCGATTCATGATAATCTTGAGTATTTATTTAATGTTAAGAAGCCAGGGGAATTAGATGCCATTTTGGCAGGTATGGGTTCAATTGAAGTCGAGGCTCTTTCTTATATAAGAGGAAGAAGTATACCTGACCAATTTATTATTATTGACGAGGCACAAAATTTAACAAAGCATGAAGTAAAGACGATTTTAACAAGAGTTGGTGAAGGTAGTAAGATTGTCTTAATGGGTGATCCTGAGCAAATTGACCATCCGTATTTAGATGCCTATAATAATGGACTTACCTACGTTGTCGAAAAGTTTAAAGATCAGAAGATTGCTGGGCATGCTAAATTGATTAAAGGTGAAAGGTCAGGGCTAGCTCAATTAGCTGCTGATATCTTATAAAATTTAAGAACTACTGAAGAAAAAAGACTGAATGAGCTTAGTTGCTCAAATTCAGTCTTTTTTCTCATATAATATGGAAGTCTAGCACATTTTTAATTGGCTGACGGCGATTGCTACCATCTTTATAATAAATATGCACTGGGCCATCTTCCTTCAATGGCTTTCCTTTTAATGAAAAGGCGAGAATGAGGTTTTCTGCCTCTGCCATAGGGATACTGACTGTTTCATTCTCACAATGTACTTCTATTGTCTTGCTTTCACTATTTGGCTCTGCATTTGTAAGGAAAGGCAAGAAGGGAATCCCAAAAGTACCAGTTAAGACACGGACTTTTTCAAATTTCTTTTCTGTTTTAAGTGTTGGTGGGTATACTGCACCTTCCATAATTTCACGATCCCAATGTTTAGAGGCTGCTTTCGTATATTCCTCCTTTTCATTCGGTAACTCTTCTTCATTCTCAAAATATGTATCAAGGTCAATTTTTCGATCATCAAAAATCCATACACTTGGATCGAGTGTAATTGTATATTTGACGTTGCCTGTAATATGGATGATATCTTTCATTTTGTCATACCCCCTGCTTGTGTGACTAATATCTTTTGTCCTAATAAAGTATAACGCTTTTAACCATAAATGTCATTTCAACTCGAATGGAATATCACTAAATGTATTAAACTATAAGGAAATGTCGATGGAGAGTAGGGGTGTAATGGGTTGTCAGACAGATCAAGAATTGTTAGGAATAATTGAACAAGTGAAGCCGCTTGCTGCTAGAGGTAAAGTAGCAGATTATATTCCGGCTTTGCAGGCAGCTGATCAGTCAAATGTTTCAGCTGCTGTCTTTCATATTACTCGCGGTCGTGATGCTTGTGTTTCAGCTGGAGATATTGAACAAAAGTTCACATTACAAAGTATTTCAAAAGTAATTGTTCTAGCACTAGCATTAATTGATCAAGGATACACGAATGTATTTCAAAAAGTAGGGATGGAACCAACGGGCGATCCTTATAATTCAATGATCAAGCTTGAGACGAGCTCTCATTCTAAACCTTTGAACCCAATGATTAATGCAGGTGCATTGGCGGTTACAAGCATGGTAAGGGGAGATTCTCCCGATGAGAGGTGGCGACGTATTCTCCATTTTGTGCAATGTTTATTAGGGGGTAAAGCCATCGGTTACAATAAAGAGGTTGCAGATTCGGAATATAAGACAACAGACTTAAATCGTTCATTATGTTATTTTATGAAACAACATGGAGTAATTGATGGAGATGTCGATGAGTTAATTGATGTTTATACGAAACAATGCGCGATTGAAATGAATTGTTTAGATTTGTCAAGAATAGCAGCTGTCTTTGCAAATAATGGCCGTGATCCGCAATCAGGAAACATATTAATTGATGAGGAAATTGCAAGAATATGCAAAACATTCATGGTCACTTGCGGTATGTATAATGCTTCAGGGGAGTTTGCAATCAAAGTGGGAATCCCTGCGAAAAGTGGTGTTTCGGGTGGTATAATGGCAGTTGTGCCAGGTAAGTTAGGTATAGGCATTTTCTCGCCTGCACTAGATGAGAGAGGGAATAGTATAGCTGGTGCAGAAATATTGAAGATTATGGCAAAGAAATATCATTTTAGTATTTTTTAATCTGCGGATCTCCCCTGATTATCCTTGCTTTTTTCTTCACTTAAGTTTAAAATTTATAGATAGGATAATCGCTCGGAAACGGGGGGATTGAAAGTTGGCTTCTGAAATGGTTATTGATCATAAAGAAAGAGCTAATGCTCTATTACAGGCAGATGCTGAAAAAATATTAAAATTAATCAAAGTCCAAATGGATAATTTTACTATGCCTCAATGTCCATTATACGAAGAAGTACTTGATACGCAGATGTTTGGCTTATCTCGTGAAATTGATTTTGCTGTGAGACTTGGATTAATTGCCGATAAAGATGGAAAAGAAATTCTTGATAAACTTGAGAGAGAATTATCCATTCTACATGAAGCATCAGTAAAAAAATAAAACATATTAAAAACTCAAGCTAAGGATATTAGCTTGAGTTTTTTTATTTGTTAGAACTTGGTTAAGAGGAGAGTGGATAAGAAGAAATATAGGTTATGCTGCTTTATAAATGATAGGCAATATTATGCTGAACTATGAAACTGAATCTATTAATTAAGCATATATAGTAGACAAAAAGATAATTATGATGTATAAATATATTAATTAGTATGTCACATTGAATAGAATAATACAGAACAATGATCTAATCATTTATCGCGTTACGTTTTAATTACATTCCTTTTTATCTTTATTTTGGCAGGAAAATGAATGCTATAGTAGAATAAATATACTACTTAAGAGAATAAAGGAAGAGGCATATGTTTAAAAAAATTCTAAAATCTTATGATTATTCATTGATCGTTGTATTAGGTCTTTTATGTATTTTTGGACTGGTTATGGTATATAGTTCAAGCATGGTGACTGCTGTCCAACATAATGAAGTTGCTAGTGACTACTTTTATGATAAACAAAGAACACATTTAATTTTTGGTACGATTGCTTTTATTATTGCGGCCCTATTCCCATATAAAGCATATAAAAGTAACAAGTTTCTCATTCCAATCGTTTTCTTTTCATTTTTTGGATTGTTACTTGTATCGATAATCGGGAACGCAGTTAATAACGCACAAAGTTGGATTGATTTAGGCACCCGTTCTATTCAGCCATCGGAGTTTGTAAAGGTTATTGTTATTGTTTATTTGTCTGCAGTTTATGCCAAGAAACAATCTTATATTAATGAATTTAATAAGGGAGTTGTACCACCGCTTGTTTATTTGATTCTCGTTTGTGGTCTGATCGCGATGGAGCCGGATTATGGAACGGCAGGAATTATCTTTTTAATTGGTCTAGCGATTATTTTATCTTCTGGTATGAATATGAAAAACCTTTTAAAATTAGCTGGTATTGGTGCTATTTTTTTAATTCCAATGATGATTATTTTAAGAGATAAAATCTTTACAGATACTAGGCTTGCAAGGTTCGATTTCCTTCATCCGTTTGAAGCTGAAGGAGGATATCAGTTATCCAACGCATTTATCGCCCTTGGTAATGGTGGATTAAGTGGTTTAGGGTTAGGACAAAGTATTCAAAAAATGGGCTACTTACCGGAGGCTCATACAGATTTTATTATGGCGGTTATCGTTGAGGAATTGGGTATTTTTGGTGTTTTATTTGTGCTATTTGCATTAGGTTTCATCGTACTAAAAGGCATATTCGTAGCGCTCAAATGTAAAGACGCATTTGGAAGTTTATTGGCTATTGGTGTTTCAAGTATGGTTGGTATTCAAACGTTTATTAACCTTGGTGGTATATCAGGAGTCATTCCTTTAACAGGGGTGCCATTACCTTTTATAAGCTATGGTGGATCATCCTTATTAGTACTTATGGTATCAATGGGAATATTAGTGAATGTATCAATGTTTGTAAACTATGAAAAGAAATATAAAGATAAAGAAGAACAAAATGTAACGACTGACAAACCGGTAAAGACAACAGCAAGTATGAGCGGTCGTTTTACATATAATAGACGATAAAAATATACGGGGTGTTATTATGGGTCAAAAAATTAGCAAAGTATTAGTCGCCAATCGTGGAGAAATAGCCATTCGTGTTTTTCGTGCCTGTACGGAATTAAATATCCGTACAGTTGCGATTTATTCAAAAGAAGACTCAGGATCCTATCATCGATACAAAGCAGATGAAGCATACCTTGTTGGTGAAGGTAAGAAACCGATTGATGCTTACCTTGATATCGAGGGTATTCTTAAAATTGCAAAAGATAGTGGTGTTGATGCGATTCACCCTGGTTATGGCTTTTTATCAGAGAATATTCAGTTCGCTAGAAGATGTGAAGAAGAAGGAATCAAGTTTATTGGACCTGAATCTAAACACTTAGATATGTTTGGAGATAAAGTGAAGGCGAGATCACAAGCGCAAATTGCGAATATTCCGGTTATTCCTGGTTCTGATGGACCGGTGCAAGCTGTGGAAGAAGTAGAGCAATTCGGGAGAGATTACGGCTATCCAATCATTATTAAAGCCTCCCTTGGCGGTGGTGGCCGAGGAATGAGAATTGTTAAAAGTGCTGAAGAAGTAAGAGAAGCATATAATCGTGCCAAATCTGAAGCAAAAGCGGCATTTGGAAATGATGAAGTTTATGTCGAGAAATTCGTACAAAATCCGAAACATATAGAAGTGCAAATTATTGGTGATCAACACGGCAATATTGTTCACCTGTTTGAACGTGATTGTTCTGTACAAAGACGTCACCAGAAAGTTGTCGAAGTCGCACCATGTGTATCGTTAGACGAGGAATTAAGAGGACGTATTTGTGAAGCAGCCGTACAACTAATGAAGAATGTGGATTATATCAACGCTGGAACAGTTGAATTCCTTGTTTCAGGTGATGAGTTTTATTTCATCGAAGTAAATCCTCGTGTCCAAGTTGAACATACCATCACTGAAATGATTACAGGTATTGATATCGTCCAAACACAGATATTAGTTGCAGAAGGATATGAATTACACAGTGAAAAAATTGGGATTCCAGATCAAACAGAGATCAAAACAATGGGATATGCGATTCAATCTCGGGTTACTACAGAGGATCCTTTAAACAACTTTATGCCGGATACAGGAAGACTAATGGCTTATCGTAGTGGTGGAGGATTCGGTGTTCGTCAAGATGCTGGTAATGCATACCAAGGTGCAGTAATCACACCACATTATGATTCATTATTGGTGAAACTTTCAACTCATGCCCTTACTTTTGAGCAAGCTGCATCAAAAATGGTTCGAAACTTGCAGGAATTTAGAATTAGAGGGATTAAAACGAATATTCCATTTTTGGAAAATGTCGTAAAACATAAAAACTTTTTGACAGGTGAATATAATACATCATTTATTGATCGTTCACCAGAATTGTTTATTTTTCCAAAAAGAAAAGACCGTGGAACAAAAATGTTATCTTACATTGGTAACGTAACGGTCAATGGTTTCCCTGGAATTGAAAAACAGAAGAAACCGGCATTTGATCAACCAAGAATGCCAAAAATTATTTTACCAAATGAGTATCAATCTGGTACGAAGCAAGTACTTGAAGAACGGGGCGCTGAAGGTCTTGTGTCATGGATTAAGGAACAAAAAAATGTTCTATTAACAGATACGACTTTTAGAGATGCCCACCAATCCTTATTAGCAACAAGAGTTAGAACAAAGGATTTACAAAATATTGCTGAACCAACTGCAAAACTACTGCCACAAATGTTTTCTTCTGAAATGTGGGGCGGCGCGACATTTGATGTAGCTTATCGCTTTTTGAAAGAAGATCCATGGGAAAGATTATTAACATTGAGACAAAAGATGCCGAACATTCTCTTGCAAATGTTATTAAGGGCTTCTAATGCCGTAGGATATAAAAATTATGCGGATAATGTTATTCAAGAGTTTGTAGAAAAGTCAGCACATGCAGGAATTGATGTCTTCCGTATTTTCGATAGTTTAAACTGGGTAAAAGGTATGGAAGTAGCGATTGACGCTGTTAGACAGACAGGCAAAATTGCTGAGGCAGCCATTTGTTACACAGGGGATATTTCTGATAAATCAAGAAAGAAATATGATCTAGCGTATTATAAAGAGTTGGCTAAAGAACTTGAGAATCAAGGTGCACATATTCTAGGGATTAAGGATATGGCTGGATTATTGAAGCCACAATCAGCATATGAGCTTATCTCTGAATTGAAAGAAACTGTAGATATTCCAATTCATTTGCATACGCATGATACGAGTGGTAACGGGATTTTCACTTATGCAAAAGCAATCGAGGCTGGCGTTGATATTGTTGATGTTGCCTTAAGTACGATGGCTGGGTTAACCTCTCAACCTAGTGCAAACACATTATATTATGCGTTAGAAGGGTCAGAAAGACAACCTGACATGAATGTGAATGCTTTAGAACAACTTTCCTATTATTGGGAAGATGTACGTAAATATTATCAAGAATTTGAAAGTGGTATGAAAGCACCTCATACGGAAATTTATCAACATGAAATGCCTGGAGGGCAATATAGTAATCTTCAGCAACAGGCGAAAGCAGTTGGACTAGGTGAGAAATGGGATGAAGTAAAAGGGATGTATTCTCGCGTCAACCACATGTTTGGTGATATTGTAAAAGTGACACCGTCATCAAAGGTTGTAGGAGATATGGCTCTATACATGGTACAAAATCAATTAGATGAAGAAGCGGTTATTCAAAAAGGTGCTTCATTAGACTTTCCTGATTCTGTTGTCGAGCTGTTTGAAGGTTATTTAGGACAACCGTATCAAGGATTCCCTAAAGATCTACAAAAGGCGATATTGAAAAATAGAGAAGCCATTACCGTTAGGCCTGGAGAACTGTTAGAACCTGTTGATTTTGATGAAATCAAAGCGACTTTATATAAACAATTAGGTAGAGAAGTGACAAGTTTTGATGCAATTGCCTATGCACTTTATCCAAAGGTATTCATGGATTACCACAAAACATATACGCAATTTGGTGATGTTTCTGTTCTTGATACACCTACATTCTTATACGGTATGAACTTAGGTGAAGAAATTGAAGTGGAGATTGAAAAAGGTAAAACGCTTATTGTTAAATTGGTGTCAATTGGTCAAGCACGAGCAGATGGAACGAGAGTGATTTATTTCGAACTCAATGGACAACCTCGTGAAGTGGTGATAAAAGATGAAAGTATTAAATCTTCCGTTGCAACGAAAGTGAAGGCGGACCCTCACAATGAAACACATATTGCTGCGACAATGCCTGGAACCGTTATTAAGGCAGTAGTAAACAAAGGTGATATTGTTAATCAAGGTGACCACTTGATGATTACTGAGGCGATGAAAATGGAAACAACTGTACAAGCTCCATTTACAGGCACAATCAAAGAAATTTATGCCACTGATGGAGAATCGATTGCTACGGGTGATCTTTTAATTGAATTAGCGCGATCATAACAAAAAAACTTTTCCTCTTTCTAAGAGGAAAAGTTTTTTTGTTTGCTCACATTTACTTACATCAAACTTTTAAAAAATTTATGATAACGGAACATTTTTGTCTTTTTTGTTATCCGTTTTTCTTGATTGAGCCAATTCATTCGCTTTGCTTCTTGTAGTCAGAAGAATAAAGTAGCTTAACACCCCAAACAAGCAAGAAATAAAAAATGCATGGGCGAGCGCAATGTACAAGTTTAATTGGGTAATTACAACTAGTGCGCCAGCAATGACTTGTAAACTGACTAAAATAAACGAGATAATCCAGCCTCTATAAATAACAGGCTGATCCTTATAATGTTTGAGTGCTAGTATCATGATATATGTAATCCAAATAAATATTAAACCAGCTGCTGCACGATGTCCCATCTGAATCCATTCATACATATTCAGCGGAAGACCGATGGCATCATTTCTACAGAAAGGCCAATCGAAACAAACCAAACTAGCATTTACATGTCTTACGAGCGCACCTGTATAAACAACGATATAACTATAGAGCGTAACCCCGATAATATGGCGTTTCATTCGTTGATCAATAACAAGTTTTTCTGCTTGAAACTTTTTATCCACTTCGAATATTAACAAAGTAAGTAATAGAACGGCGGCAAAGGAAATTAAAGAGATCCCGAAATGGAGTGCCATTACAAAATCAGATTGTCCCCACATGACTGCAGCTGCACCGATTAGTGCCTGCAATACTAGAAAAATGACAGATGAAATAGCTAGAAATTTAGTTTCTCTTACATGACCAATCTTTTTCCATGACCAAATGGCTAAAATGAGAACCATAAGTCCGACAGAACCTGAAACAAGTCTATGAGCGAGCTCAATAATTAATTCGGGTGATATATTGCTTGGGATAAATTCACCGTGACATAATGGCCATGATGCCCCGCAGCCGTCTCCCGAATCTGTCTTTGTAACTAATGCCCCGCCTAATAGAATGAGTAGCATGCCTATTGTTGTTAGGACAGCGAACCATTTTAATGATCGTTGCAAAACTTTCACCCTCTTCTGAATGTATAGGTATGTATGAGCGCTTTGGCTTTAAGAACATAAAGTCTTCACTGATACCATATAAATGATGGTATTTGCCAAAATATTGTGTAGATTTTATGTTTAATTTCTTAGTTTAAAAGAGATTCAGTTGCGATTTAACTAAATGTGAAAAAATAACGTCTATGTATACTCACTTTTTTGATACTACAGGATTCATCAAAATATTACAATACTTATAAAAATTCTCCCGTATTCATCCTTATTTCCCTTGAAAACATCGGTTTTGTCTGCTAGAAATATAGTTGTCATGAAAATATGTATAAAAAGCTGAAGTTGTGTAATTACCTTAATTTATCATTTAATGAAAAAATTATTAACTTAATTATCTCAGAAAAGTGATGAATATATAATGAAAAACAAACTTCTGACACAAATTAGTCATAATTAATTCTAGAAAATTTCACAAAATAACTAAAAAATGTGATTTAATATACAGTGAATGCATCACATTTGTTTAGGGGAATTGTAAGTGTTTTGGAATTTATTTTAACTGCTTTGGTGAATTTAATGACAAATATGGTAAAGTAAACTAATTTGCTTTATAGTGGAGATAGTGCTTAACTTTTAATCTGTCATTAAATGGCCTCCAGTATCACATACTTAAAAGGAATGGGATGAAAACGAAAATAGCTTGAAATCTGTCTGAGATTTTTTTAATAATCTGGATATTATGTTTACTTAAATACATAGCTAACACAAAAGAGATTACTTACATAATTAAAAAGTGAACATAATAGTAAAGAAGACAAGCTTTTAAGAAAGTTGTTTTCTAAGATAGGAATACCTTTTCCAAAGTTTGTAACAATATGATTAGAAGTATGTGCTGGGCTTTACTTATTATTACTGGTGAAGTAGTTCATTTTTCAGTTGTTGGGAGATTCTCTCTTGTTGAGAGATTTATCCATATTAAGTTTTAGCACTCAAAGAAATTTTCATGAAAGAGGGGTATGAATAAGCTATGAAAAGGCTTGCAAAAGGGCGTCTGCTATTTATGTTAGCTGTAACGACGTTATTTCTAGCCGGCTGTGGTGAACCATTTATATCGACACTACAACCAGCGGGTGAAGTTGCGCAAACACAATATGACCTTATGCTATTGAGTACATTCATTATGGTTGGAGTCATTATTGTCGTGACAGTCATTTTCCTTATCGTACTGTTTAAGTTTCGTCGTAAAGACGATAAGATCCCTAAACAAGTTGAAGGAAGTCACAAATTAGAGATTATCTGGACTGTTATACCAATTTTATTACTTCTAGTTTTAGCTGTACCGACTGTTGCAGCTACGTTTGATTTAGCTGATGTTTCTCCTATGGAAGAAAAGAATGAAGATGGGAAAACAGATGTAACGGTGGTAAATGTTAAAGCAAATCTTTATTGGTGGGAGTTCGAATATCCGAATCAAGGTATCGTCACTAGTCAGGAGCTAGTTGTTCCTACTGACGAAAAAGTATATTTCAATCTATTATCGACAGATGTGAAACACTCATTCTGGATTCCAGCTGCTGGTGGTAAGTTGGATACCAATACTGAAAATACGAATAAGTTTTGGTTAGAATTTAATAGTGAGAAAGCTGATGAAGTTGGTAATATTTTTTATGGGAAATGTGCTGAGCTTTGCGGACCATCCCATGCATTAATGGACTTTAAAGTAAAAGCTATTTCAAAAGATGATTTTAATGCTTGGGCTGAAGATTTAGCTTCAATGGAAGAAGCAGCTCAACCTGAAACTGCGTCTGCAGAACAAGGGCAAGAAATCTTTAATCAAAGCTGTATTGGGTGTCATGCGGTTACGCCTACAGGAGCAAATGCTGTTGGTCCTAACTTGACAACTTTTGGTGACCGTACGCATATAGCTGGATATTTAAAGCACACAGAAGAGAATCTGAAAGCTTGGATAAAAGATCCGGAAGAATTCAAACCTGGAAATAAAATGACAGGTCAATATGGTAACCTTTCAGATGAAGAAATTGATGCATTAACAGATTACTTAATGGGCCTTAAAGTTGAGGATTGATAAGGCGATATGCGTTTAATAAGGAGGTAAAATTGTGAGTACCTATGCTCAGAAAAAAGGTGTTGGCGCCGTTTTATGGGATTACTTAACAACTGTTGACCATAAAAAAATTGCCATCCTTTATCTAATTGCTGGTGGATTTTTCTTCCTAGTCGGTGGACTAGAGGCAATGTTTATCCGTATCCAGCTAGCCGTACCAGGCAATGATTTTGTAAGTGCTGGAGTATATAATGAAATACTCACTATGCACGGTACAACAATGATTTTCTTGGCAGCGATGCCGTTGATATTCGCATTTATGAATGCGGTTATGCCACTACAAATTGGGGCACGTGATGTTGCATTCCCTTTCCTTAACTCTTTAGGGTTCTGGTTGTTTTTCTTTGGTGGTGTATTCCTAAACCTTTCATGGTTTTTAGGAGGAGCTCCTGATGCTGGTTGGACTTCTTATGCTTCGCTCTCACTTGCATCAGAAGGTCACGGGATAGACTTTTACGTACTAGGATTACAAATCTCAGGTGCGGGTACATTAATAGGGGGGATTAACTTCCTTGTAACGATTATTAATATGCGTGCACCGGGAATGACTTATATGCGTATGCCGTTATTTACATGGACAACGTTTGTAACGTCAGCATTAATCCTATTCGCATTCCCTCCATTAACTGTAGCACTTTTCTTAATGCTTTTTGATCGTTTATTTGGAGGAAATTTCTTTAACCCAGATATGGGTGGTAACACAATTATTTGGGAGCATTTATTCTGGATTTTTGGTCACCCAGAAGTGTATATCTTAGTATTACCAGCTTTTGGTATCTTTTCAGAAATTTTTGCGATTTTCTCGAGAAAAAGATTGTTTGGTTATTCATCCATGGTATTCGCTACCGTGTTAATCGGATTTTTAGGATTCATGGTATGGGCTCACCATATGTTTACAACGGGATTAGGTCCAATCGCTAATGCGATTTTCTCTGTTGCAACAATGGCAATCGCTGTTCCGACGGGGATAAAAATATTCAACTGGCTCTTTACAATGTGGGGCGGTAGTATTAAATTTACAACCCCAATGTTATATGCGATAGCCTTTATTCCAACCTTTACAATGGGTGGAGTAACAGGTGTTATGCTCGCGTCAGCTGCACAGGATTATCAGTTCCATGATAGTTACTTTGTTGTTGCTCACTTCCATTATGTTATTGTTGGTGGGGTAGTCTTCGCATTACTTGGCGGTTTACATCTATATTGGCCGAAGATGTTTGGCACAATGTTAAACGAAGCTCTTGGTAAAATAACATTCTGGTTATTTTTAATTGGCTTCCATTTAACCTTCTTTATTCAACATTTCTTAGGTTTAATGGGAATGCCGCGTCGTATCTTTACGTTTAATAGTGGTCAAGGATTTGATATGGCAAACATGGTAAGTACTGTTGGTGCCTTCTTTATGGCGGTAGCAACCATCGTATTATTAATTAATATTGTGATGACAATTGCGAAGAACGAAAAAGTTGGTGGCGATCCATGGGGTGACGGTCGTACACTTGAATGGGCCTTACCATCACCACCACCGTTTTATAACTTTAAACAGCTACCACTTGTACGTGGTTTAGATGCATTCTGGATTGAGAAAATGGAAGGTAATAAAGAGATGACACCGGCAGAGCCAATAGGTGACATTCATATGCCTAACAATTCTTTCGTTCCATTTGTTATTTCACTCGGATTGTTTATCGCAGCATTCGGTGCAATGTACCATAATGAACATTCTTGGGGCATCCCAGTACTTATTATCGGCATGTTGGTTGTCTTTGGTTCTATGTTCTTTAGATCAGTTAAAGATGACCACGGATATCATATTCATAAAGAGGAATTAATGGATGATGATAAAGGGGGTAAGGCATAATGAAGGCAGATGAAAAATTCACATATGAAACATGGCCTGCAGCGCCTGAAAAGCAAACCCTCGATGGAAAAAATAAATTTTTAGGTTTCTGGCTATTCCTTGGTGGTGAAACTGTTTTATTTGCGACTTTATTTGCGACTTATTTAGCATTAAAAGATCGTGTACCAAACAGTGACCATTATTTAGCCAAAGATCTTTTTGAAATACCATTGGTGTTTGTTATGACAATGTTGTTATTAACAAGCTCACTAACAAGTGTTTATGCAATGTACCATATGAAGAATTTTAACTTCAAAAAAATGCAGTTATGGTTAGGCATTACCGTATTACTCGGTTTAGCATTCCTTGGTTTTGAAGTTTACGAATTTAACCATTATGTACATGAATACCATCATACATTTACGAGTTCAGCATTTGGTACAGCTTTCTATACCCTTGTTGGCTTCCATGGGGCTCACGTTGCATTTGGTCTTGCATGGATCATTACATTAATGGTACGTAATGCAAAACGTGGATTAGACCTTTATACAGCACCAAAGTTTTATGTTGCAAGTTTATACTGGCACTTTATTGATGTTGTATGGGTATTTATCTTTACGGTTGTATATTTAATGGGAATGGTGGGATAACTGATGGCAAATGAAGAATTAAACTCAGGTAACCCAAAAGTTGACATTGAATATCGTCGCAGAAAAAGCGCAGAGGAAATGAGATATCAGGTAGTTTCATTTGCAATGATGATCTTTTTAACATTTGTGGCTTTCATTGCTGTTGGCTATGATATTTCTGGATGGTTTACCATTCCGTTTATCTTAGTTCTAGCAATCATTCAAGTAGGCTTTCAACTATATTATTTCATGCATATGAGCCATAAAGGACATGAAGCTCCTGCATTGTTCCTGTACTCAGGCGTCTTTGTAGCTTTCATTACTCTGCTGGCATTCGTGACAATTATTTGGTGGTAAAATTAAAAAAACGGCTGATGAATATCAGTCGTTTTTTTTATGTGAAAAATGGTCAAATAACACTGCTCATTATTTCAAGTAAAGATGAATGACAAAATAGAGCTACAATTCTTAAAAATTTATGACAGTTACAACAATCAAGGTAAGATGTTGACAACGATTCCATAAAGTGGGTTGCCACGGTCTTTAAGACAAGCGTATAATAGACATTGATATCAGAAACAATAAAGATGGCCTGTAGTATTACATAAAATGAGGTGACGTAAGAATGCCACTTAGTATTTTTGGATTTAGAGCATTATGGAGTCCATATTTTTTTCTAGCATTGGTCTTGTTGTTAATCTTGTACTTTTTAGTGACTGTTAAGTTTCGCCACCGTTTTGCTAATAGTGAACCATTACATAAGAAAGAAGCGCTATTCTTCTCAAGTGCAATCTTAGTCTTATATCTGATTAAGGGTTCTCCGCTTGATCTAATGGGACATTTAATGTTTTATGCACATATGATTCAAATGGGTGTACTATATTTAGTTGTGCCAATTTTGTTTATTTACGGAATTCCTAAATGGATGTGGCGTTCCTTTATTGCCTTACCAATCGTAAAACCATTATTTCGGTTTTTTACAAAACCATTAATTGCTTTAATCTTTTTTAATGGGTTATTTTCTTTTTACCATATCCCATTAATTTTTGATGTAATCAAAGTGGATATGACTTTGCATACAGTTTATACAATTATCCTATTTTTCTTTGCTATCTGTATGTGGTGGCCGCTTATCACCCCGTTACCAGAACAGCAAAGATTAAGTGGGCTAAAAAAAGTCGGTTATATATTTGCAGATGGGATTCTATTAACACCCGCTTGTGCCCTGATTATTTTTGCAGATGCACCGATGTATGCAACGTATTCTGATCCACATGCATGGGGGCAAGCATTAGCTCTCTGTGTCCCTACAGGAACTCTCGCAGGGTTAAATTTAAGTGGACCAGAAATGTTTAATAGCATGTCTTTACTGCATGATCAGCAGTTAGGCGGCGTTATTATGAAGATTATACAGGAAATTGTTTATGGGTATGTGTTGGCGCTTGTATTTTTTGAATGGTATCGTAAAGAACAGTCAGAGAATGAAGCTGAAAATCAGCTCATGAATCCAAGAACAGTGGAATAAATCCCGAGCCTACCTAGCTACTGAGGTAGGCTCCATTTTTGAACAATTAGAGAACTTTTACGAAAACCATTCAATCATGATTGAAAAAGAAGTAATACTTTTATAAAATGAGCATAGCTTCTTCATGAAATTGATGAAGGATAAACTATACATATAGGAAGTTTGATGAGAAAGGAAGTTACTATGGAGCATTCATTGCCTGTCTTACCAACAATCAGTACAACCTTTATCGTGTTAAGTGCCATTATGGTGGCAATTGGTTGGGTTCAAATTAGTAAGAGAAAAATTGACGCACATAAAAAATCGATGACGTTTGCTGGCATTTTTGCCATCATATTCTTTATTATTTATGCTAGTCGAACAATATTTATCGGAAATACATCATTCGGTGGGCCTGATGATATAAAAATTTATTATACCCTTTTTCTTATCTTTCATATTACCCTGGCCACATCAGGAGCAGTACTTGGAATCATCAATTTGTATACGGGATATAAGAATAAGTTAAAACTGCATAGAAAGATCGGTCCCTTTACGAGCATCATCTGGTTTGCTACGGCCATAACAGGGGTAGCGGTTTATTTACTACTATATGTCTTTTATCATGGCGGAGAAACGACTTCATTAATCAAGGCAATATTCGGATTTTAAGGAGTTCAAAAACAATGCAAGTCCGAGCTTATTCGAGTGCTAATGCTATTCGAATAAGCTCGGATTTTTTTGTTTCCATCCTATGGCAATGGATAACATGAGAATAGAAAGTATAAAGTTAGTGACTCCATCAAACAGTAAGGAATAATGATTGGTTTTTAGAATCAGTTTAATGAGTACAAGACATAGTAGAACAAAATCCGATTGAACTGCATTAACTATATTATCCTTTCTTAAAAAGGTTGAATACAGGAATGAATGGATGATGCAATTGGTAAAGCGAGATGGGGAAAAACAAAAAGTACGCAAATTTATCATTTCATCCATTGTAGAATCCAATTTACGCTATCTTAAAATGGATGGTGCGGAGGAAAAAATAAGGTTAATTAGAAGAAGTAGTGAAGATATTATCACGCGTTTAGATGATCCGATAATAATTGAAGTAAGACTAAGTATTATACCATATAAAGAAGTTTTAACAGATTTGCTGGTTTTACAAAAACAAATAATTGAAGATATTCGATTATTGACTGGACTTCGCGTTGGTAAGGTAATTTTAAAAGTCGAGCATTGCTTTATCGATTCTTAAGAAAAAACGTGAAGATGTTGTCTTCACGTTTTTTCTATCGCTTACTTAAGTATTTGTTCTAAATCATTATTAATGTCTGTTAAGATCTTTTCAGATTGCTTTACAAGTGCTTGTGGGAAGTGTTCGCCATCCCCGTATTCTACTCCGTGCGGATAATAATGTTTGCCTAATAAAGGAGTAAGTAATTGAATCGTCGCCTTTCTAGCGCCAACGTCACCTTCTACTGCATATCCAAACACACGCAGGTAGTAGACTCCTTCTTTTAATTCGAATTTTCGATCGTATGTAACTCTTTCATAATCCCATTGTCCTGCACGTACTAACTGATAAGAATCCATTAGGTCATCTAGTCGCTTTAGTTCAACTTGCTTGTTTTCTAAACCCGTATTTTCAAGCTTCATAATAATCAATCCCTCCTGAAAAAAACAATTGGTAAACAGAACCAATATTGAATCATCTCAAATTTAATAATAGTTGAAAAATGGACAAGTTGCAATCTTTTTCAAATATATCACTATTCTCACCTAACACTAGTATTCCCAACATCCCTTATATATGTATAATGAAAAATTAGAGAAAAGAATGATGAATAGAGGGTAATGCTATAAAGTTCAATTCCATGTATAATAATATGTATAAACCTTTAATTCGAGACTTTTATACAAGTTATTCAACGTATTTAATGAAGTGTACCCATAAAATATGTGTAAAGGTTTTCTTAATTCATAAACAACTTGCTATTATCCATTTCTATGTGATGATATACTATATTTAAACATATGTTATAAAAAATACTTTTTTGTGTATTGAAAAAATGAGAAGTTGTGTATATTTTACGATACTCATGTTTATGACGTGGATATAATAGAAGTGTCCGAGTTTTAAAAGAAGTCATGGGAGGTGCAAGTTCTCTGAAGAGTGTATTACGTGTATTTGTACTGATATTGGCTCTTACTGTTATATGGTTATACTTAGATTTTAGTAGTGAAGATCAACTGCTATTGAGTGACGAGGGTACAGAAGTTGCTCAAGATGAAACGATAGGTAATCAAGATGATGAAGAGTCAATGGTTGCTGAGATGCCTGAAGAAGGGTTGCTCACCTTAATGGGGTCTAAAGCTTCGGATATTAAAAAAGAGTTTGGTGAACCAGAACGGATTGATCCTACACTTCAAGGCTATGATTGGTGGATTTATCCGAATGGCAATCATGAATATATACAAGTCGGTATATGGGAAGGAAAAGTCATATCCGTATATGCCACAGGTGATGAAGTGGATGTAACGCCTTTTAAAATTGGACAACCATCAGGAGAAATTTACTCATCTCTATATGCAGAAACAAATATAGAAATTGAATTTGAGGGTAGTGTTTATCGCTTTGAATTATCAGAAGCAGACATGAATATGAGACCTATTATTAGAATTGGTGATTATTACGCAATCCTTTATTTAGATAAATTTACAGGCACGCTTTCTAGTGTTCGTTTTCTAAATGATGAGTCTTTCGTGATGTTAAGGCCTTATGAATTAGTTTATAGAGGCGAGTTATTTGTTGTAAATGATATATTAGAAGAGGAAGAAGCAGCTATCAATCGAGGGATGGAGCAGCAGATTATTGATATTACGAACGTGATGAGAGAAAGATATGATGTGAAGGAGCTTTCCTTAGATGAGAAGACTTCAGAAGTAGCTTATAACCACAGTGTGGATATGTATGAAAGTGAAGCCTTTTCTCATACCTCTGATGAATATGGTGAACTGTCAGACCGACTGAAAGCAGGCGAGGTTGCTTATTTATCGGCGGGCGAGAATATTGCTGCTAATTATGTAGATGCACCTTCAGTGATGGAGGGATGGTTAAACAGTAGTGCACATCGTGAAACTTTATTAAATGAACAATTTACTGACATTGGTGTAGGCGTCTACAAGAAGCACTTTACACAAAACTTTATTGAGAAATGGGAACAAGAATAAAGACGTTGCTTACTCATTGTATGATGAGTGCAACGTCTTTTTTATTCACTTACCGACAACAAAAAAGTTAGAGGAAGCAATTGCAACATTCTTACCATCGTCTCTTTCAACGACAGCAGAGAGGACCATCATGCGGCTTCCTTTATGAGTGATTGTTGCATAACAAGTAAGGTTGTTCCCTTTAATTGCAGCTAAATAATGAATGTTTAATTGCGTGGTTACAGCCATCTTATCTATTGGTGTTGCTTTATTGCTTAATGTACCCATTGCGGTATCAATGAGGGTAGCAATCATACCTCCGTGCACAATACCAAGCGGATTATAAAGTAGAGGTGTAATAGGAATAGAGATTGTAACAGTATCATCCTCTAACTGTTCTTCTACATTCATAAATGCTTCAATATATGAACGATTTGTCCCATTTTGCTGTCTTTCTAAACTATCCACGATAGTATTGATTAATGGTAAGTCTTTGTCAGTGGTTTGATCAATCATTTTTGAAAACTTCTGAAGTAAGAGATCTTTGTTTGTCATCATTTGTGAGACTCCTTGTTATATCATTAACTTTTCATTGATTTTAAGTATAAGCAATTTCTATTCCTCATACCAATACAAATGAAGTGTTGTATTTATGCTATCTTTATCGTAACAGAAACTTGAGCAATAGAAATATAGAAATTTATCACTTTTATGATGGGCCACTCATACAATAAGGTAGGCATTTGTAACGAATAAGAGGTGAATAATAGTGGCACAGAAACAATTGCATCCTACTGTTGAGCGGTTTAAGTCATATGTAAAAAAGAATCCATCAGTACTAAAGGAAGTTAGATCCGGTAAAAAGTCGATGCAGCAATTGTATGAAGAATGGTACTTATTAATAGATGATGAGCAAGATGAACGTGAGCAGAAGACAGATTCGTCAGAAACGACCACAACAACCACTGAAAACAAACAAGATTGGGTCAATCAGGTGATGGGTACTGTAAAGAACATGGATGTGAATCAAGTACAAGGTTATATTACAAATATGAGCCAAGCTCTCGGAGCCATTCAAGGAGTGTTATCACAATTTCAAGGAGGAGCTTCATCCTCTAAAAGCGCTACTCAATCAAACCCAATAGCTCAAAAACCAAATCCATTTGCATTTAAAAAAGATTAAAGAAGGTGACAATCTTTGCGTAAAGATATTAGAGAATATATTCAACAAAATGAAGAATTGAAAAAGTTCGTTAGAGAACAACCACAATGGTATCGAACGTTATCGCGGAATCCAACAGAAATACAGAAATTAGAAGTAGCATCGTTACACTATCATAAAAAAACAATCCCTCATCATGTAGAAAAGTTTTCTAATGGAGTTCAGATGGCTTCTATGATGATGAGTATGTTTCAAGCAATGAACAGTCAATCATAAATGGTCTTCTTCGTTAAGGAAGAGGACTATTTTTTATGAGTAATTATTTTTGTAAAGCAAATAATACATAATAAAAAGGGTTGATGAGCTTGCAGAAAATTTTTCAATACTTCTCGCTTTGTATTTTATTTATTGTATTAGTTGCTTGCACCAAAGATATTCCAGAGCCAGAAACAAATAGCATCCTAGCGCCTGTTAATGGGCTTGAAATTAGAGAATCTATTCCAGTAACAACTGCCTTGGCAAAAGGACCACAAGATTTTCTTGTAAAGCATGTAGTGGAAGGTAATGATGTATTGATTGAATGTATCGTTGATGGGGTAACATTTAGAGAAGATCGACAAGGGGTGAAAGGGAAGTTCATTGTATATCTTGATGGGAAGAAAACAGATGAAATCAGCCGCGCTGCATTCAAAATAAAAGGGTTGTCACAAGGGAAACATCATATCAAACTGGAAGTAGTGAGTAGTGACCCTGCCCTTTACTTTTTGACAAAAGAATTTATCGTACAGGTGGAATAATTTTTCTCAGTGCTTTTGATTTTAGCTATTCCATGATATGATGAAAAGTGGAGGTGAGCTTCCAGATGCTTGCTACTTTAGAAAGATTAGAAATATTGGATGTAGCCGATGAGATTGTCACGATGATTGTCAAGTCTGAGGAAGCTGCTCAATACAAGCAATGCCTCAAGGAGATGCAATCAAATTCTGAAACTCAGAAAAAGATTCGTCAATTTGTTGAAATGAAAGATCTTTATGAGGATGTACAACGATTCGGTAAGTATCATCCTGATTATAAAAGAGTCACGATGTCTATACGTCAGTTAAAGAGAGAAATGGATATGGATCCATATGTAGCAGCGTTTAGACAATCGGAAACAGAGTTACAAAGTTTGCTTGACGAAATTAGTGTCATTATTAGTCACTCTGTGTCTCAACATATTAAAGTCCCAACAGGTAACCCATTTTTTGATAATGCTTGTTCGGGTGGTTGTGGATCAGGCGGAGCATGTAGCTGTTCTGCTTAACAGTGCGGTCATGACCGCACTGTTTTTTTAGAAGATAGAGAATGAAAAAATCAATCACATTGTAAAAATAATGAAATATATGCTAGACTAATAACAATCATTTGAACAAAAGGGGAAGTATTATGCTTGGAGAGAGGCAAGGTTTAATTGTTTGGCTTTATTCATTAAAGCAAGCGAAAATGTTACGACGATTTGGCAACGTTCATTATGTATCGAAACGGTTAAAGTACGTAGTTGTTTATTGTAACATGGAGGATATCGACGCCTTAACTGAAAAGATTAGTTCTTATTCGTTTGTTAAAAAAGTGGAACCTTCGTACAAACCTTTTTTAAAAACTCAGTTTGAAAACGCAAAACCAGATAAAGCAAAAGAGTATGATTATAAGATGGGCATTTAGCAATTTAAACAAACCTAGGCATATATATAGCTAATATATGCCTAGGTTTGTTTAAGTTAGTGCAGGTAAATAGTGATTTAACCTGAATATAGCAATTAAATGTTGAAAATATAAGTCTTTCTCAGAGAAAAGTGTTGAAGGTTTCACATTGAATTGGATGAGTTCTTTATCTAACTCTTTCGCTGTTTCGGCAAATAATTGAAAGCGTTTATTAGGTTTGATTTCATGATTTGGCACGCCTTCTCTGCAAATATATATCGGTTGGAATTTTCCTTCAGCAGGTGGGTTTAATATCACGATAAGTGAACTCATGGCCTTGTCATTTATTGTTGTATGTAAAACCATCATATGTTTAAGGCGGTCACTATTCCTTTTCGCTATCTCTATCAATTCATAAATGTCAGAATACCCTTCTCCGAGTTCAATAAATCTTTGAATCATATTTGTTCTCCTTTTATGTTTAATCAACACTTTTCTACTTTATCATTTTTTTTAATTGATTAGAAGGATATTCGGTGTTTATATATAATTAGGTACAAGTATTACTTGAGTGAGTAGTAAGGAGCACATGATGAAAAAGGTAATTTCTATTCTTTTTGTTATCATTATCGTCTGCATATTTTTTAATCAATGGGACCAATTCATAACTGATGGGCAAACCGTTAATGCACATGAAAGTGCACAAACAAAAGTGACCATTCATTCGGGTGAAAACTCTGTACGAGTCATTCAAACGATTTCTACCTTATCTGACGAATCCATATACGAAATGATCGTACCGAAGAAAGCTTCAAATTGGACATGTACATATGATAATAAAGGTGAGTGTAAGAGTGTTTGGGGAGCTGAGAATATTATCGAGACTAAAGGGAGTCAGTTACACATTACCTATAGTTTGCCTATAAATCAAAAGACTAACACTTTGATTCGTGAATGGTTATTTCAATTAAAGGGCGTCACTATTGATCATGTGGAATTAAAAATCATTGAATCTCACCACCGAAATGGAACTTGGATGGCTGGTATTCCTTTATCAGGGTTCGTGAAAGAGGACCTAATAGATTATTACTCCTTTTCAGGTCATGCAAACAACCCGGCACTCCTTTGGCATAAGGGTGAAATAAACACTGAGCAAAACGATAAGTATTATACATATTATGGGAATCATTATCATGAGATCAAAGAACTGATGCAAAAACATGAAGAAAAGGTAAAAGAAGCAAAATTCTTAAATATCATTACAACTAATCAGTTGAAAAGTGGCCTATATGAAGGGATTCTTATTTTACCTAGTGGGGAATCATTAGAACGAGAATTAGTAGAGGCTCTCTATTTCTATGCTATTGAAAGTGAAGAAATAGAATGGTTCTTGGATTTATTAACATCATTTATTATTGATGAAAATCCTCGTTTTGCTCTGAGTAAGTTTGCTTTTAACGAACTAAAAGAAAAGCTAACTGCAAGTGAGTTGGAGCAAATTGTTGCCAATATTTCCGACTTGGATGAAAGTTTCGTACCAGAAGATATGGATGAAATCCTCTATCAAATAACAGGAAAGCAAACGAACTTCTTTGCTGAATTATTTAGGAATAAACAACCGGTTTCATTAGAATTGTTTACAATGAAAGATTATCATTGGAAGGATAAAAAATTCACTGTAAAAATAATTGAGATTGATGGAATAGAGTGGGTACCTTTCCAAAAGACAATGTCATTCCTCGAGTTAGAAACAGAGCGTTTATCTGAAACGGAATGGGTAATCTTTGATGAGGAAGATGTTTATCGTTTATATTCAGATCAGTCGATTTTTATAAAAAATGAAGAGGTTTTTGGTTTGTTAGAACATCCACTAAAAAAGATGAATGGTGAGTACTATTTAGAAAAAAAATGGCTCCAGTCCATCTTTCGTATACACTTGAAAGAAGAGGGCAATAAAGTTTATTTTGACATGTAAAAGGAAAAACAATTTATATGGGGAATCCTTATTTAATGTCATCGTCAAATAAATAAAAAAATCCCTGTAGCAAAAATACTACAGGGTCCTTCTAACCAACTAATAGGCAGAAGGTAAAGGGAGAGGAGAAACCGGAGGAAGAACTTATGGGGAAACGTAAGTCTTCTCCGCGGTTGGCAACAACATCGTTTAGATGCTGTTAATCTCATTATCTCCATATAAGATATTGTTATACATTTTTATTCATCATCTCTTGAAATACTTAGGAGAATATGTGTTTGTTTCCTATAAAAAGTATGGTAGGATGATGAAGAAAAATTGAATTTAAGATAAGTGGTGAGTAGTATGCGGGTAGTATCTGGTCAATATAAGGGACTGCAACTTAAAGCTGTTCCTGGTAAATCAACAAGACCAACAACTGATAAAGTAAAAGAAGCAATCTTTAATATGATAGGCCCCTATTTTGATGGAGGCATCGCACTGGATTTGTTTGCTGGAAGTGGTGGCCTGGGGATAGAGTCATTAAGTAGAGGTGTAGAAAAAGCGATTTTCGTTGATCGTGATAGCAAGGCAGTACATACAGTACATGAGAATTTACGAATTTGTAAAATTGAAGAAGGCGTTGAAGTTTATAGAAATGACGCTGAAAGAGCTTTAAAAGCCATTATGAAAAGGGAGTTACAATTTGATTATATCTTCCTTGACCCACCTTACAAAAAGCAACAACTCGTAAAATTGTTAGAAATTATTAGTCAACAGAAATTACTAAAGCAAAATGGCATGATAATGTGTGAACATAGCTCAGATATACAATTACCCACTTTTTGTGGGGACTTAGAACAAGTAAAGTATGAAAGCTATGGTATCATTGCTGTTTCCATTTATTGTTTTATTGAGCCTCATGAATAAATTAGAAAGCAGGGGATAAAAATGAGCGGGATTGCCGTATGTCCAGGAAGTTTTGATCCAATTACTTTTGGCCATTTGGATATTATTAAAAGGGGAGCAAAAGTATTTGACGAAATACATGTTGTGCTATTAAATAACTCTTCGAAGAATCCACTCTTCTCTGTTGAAGAAAGAATCCACTTGATTGAAGAAGTGACGAAAGAAATTCCTAATGTCAAAGTGGGGACATTTCAAGGTTTATTAGTGGATTATGCTAAAAGTGTAGATGCGAAAGCAATTATACGTGGGCTAAGGGCTGTGTCAGACTTTGAATATGAGATGCAAATCACATCGATGAATCGAGTATTAAATGATGATATCGAAACATTCTTCGTTATGACGAATAATCAAT
Source organism: Cytobacillus sp. FSL K6-0265 (assembly GCF_038003465.1). Taxonomy (NCBI): domain Bacteria; kingdom Bacillati; phylum Bacillota; class Bacilli; order Caryophanales; family Bacillaceae; genus Cytobacillus; species Cytobacillus sp. FSL K6-0265. The sequence goes on from NZ_JBBOPE010000001.1 coordinate 1,729,092, forward strand.
ATTCCTTTTTAAGTTCAAGTATCGTAAAAGAGGTGGCAAAATATCAAGGAGATATTTCTGACCTTGTTCCAGCAGTTGTACAACATGCGCTACACAAAAAATTCGCTAAGTAAAATAAAGAGGCAGGTCAACTCACCAGAGATTGTCTGCCTTTTTTTATACGGTCATTCTCCTTCAAGGTCGTGTACTAATGGGAATGAAAATGCCTACGATAGTAGATAAAAATATATAGAATGAGAGAAAATAAAGTAATGAGTGGTCCAAGTGTTATCATGTATTCATATAGGGTGAAACCTTCATTTTGAAAAACTGGTATGGCATTAGATGGTTGTTCAAATGACACGCGGTTATATAATAAATGCCAAAATAGATAGGCGTAAAAAGCAGCAATAAATGAATGAATAATTCGAGCGATGAAAAACGGCTTAAAGCGTATATCAGATTGAGCGATAATGCTTGCGACTTGTGCTTGAACGCTGAATCCACAAAAGGCTAAGATAGCACTTGCAATCATTACTTTTTGTAACAGAGGAACATGATCGACTTGAGCAGTCATTTGATTTCCTTGAGTCAGTTCAAAAATACCAGAGAATAAAGCTTTACTAAATTCAGGGGAAATTTGGAAAACAGATAATAATAGACCAAGGCCATAAGCGAAAAAGTCAGTAATGCCAATGTGGAATAATAATTTATTTATGACCGAAAATAAAATAATAAAACCACCGATCATTAATAAAGTATGGATAGAAGATATTACAGCATCACCAACAAGCTTTCCTAATGGACGCTGTTCTTGTAATCTTGTTTCATGTAAGACATTAAATGCTTCCTTAAAAGAAAATTTTCGAGTGGGAGGCGTGGCTATCTTAGTGTTCTGCTCTTCTTCCTTTCGTCCGTAAAAGCGCATGATTAAACCTACAGTTAAATTACCTAGATAATGGGCTAGGGCAAGAATAATCCCTAATTTTGTATTATGAAAGAACCCAACAGAAACCGCGCCAAAAATAAACAAAGGATTGGAACAGTTAGAGAAGGAAACAAGTCGCTCTGCTTCCAGACGTGATATTTGTTTCTCTTGTCTTAATCGTACTGTGAACTTCGCTCCAGCTGGATAACCAGATGCCATTCCCATAGCTAACACAAAGCCGCCAACACCTGGAACTTTGAACAATGGTCGCATGAGTGGTTCTAAGAGGACACCAATAAATTTCACAACACCAAAACCGATTAAAACCTCGGCTATAATAAAAAACGGTAAGAGGGAAGGAAAAACAATTTCCCACCACATTTCGAGGCCCCTTCTCGATGCATCAACGGATTCTTGTGGATATAATATAAGTGAAAAGGCGATTAATGACGCCGAAAGTGCAAGCATGATTGTTTTTAACTTTGAACGTGACACGAATGAGCCTCCCTTATGTAATGACGGCTGGAACACATTGTAAGCATGTCCTTCTTCTATTGAATATACGACGATAAATGAAAAATTAGACCATTGATTTCAAAACGACATTACTTATTGCCTGTTAACTAAAGCATCAATTTATACATAAGATAATAAATAGCCTGATGTATTCTGATATCCAACCATGTAAAGAAGAAAGACAATCATTTTATGAAAGGGATTGGAGGGAAAGATTTGGTTCGACCAAAAATAGGTCTTGCTCTCGGATCTGGTGGTGCGCGTGGGTTTGCTCATCTTGGTGTAATAAAAGCGCTTGTGGATGAAGATATACCAATTGACTTGATTGCAGGGAGCAGTATGGGGGCAATGGTAGGCTGCTTTTACGCTACAGGCATAGATATTGAAACATTATATAAATTTTCCACTGTTTTTAAAAGAAAGTATTATTTGGATTTTACGGTCCCTAGAATGGGGTTTGTTGCTGGTAATCGCGTGAAGGAATTTATCCGTGTATTCACACAAGACAAGAAAATAGAAGATTTAACGATTCCTGTTTCTGTTGTCGCAACGGACATCCAGAAGGGAGAAAAGGTAATTTTCCAAGAAGGGCCAATAGCAGAAGCTGTTAGAGCAAGTATATCTATTCCTGGTATTTTTGTACCTGAAAAGGTTGATGGGCGGTTACTAGTCGATGGGGGTGTGATTGACCGTGTGCCTGTTTCAGTTGTAAAAGATATGGGAGCAGATATTATTATTGCTGTTGATGTCTCAAGGGTAAATGTTCAGACAGAGATACACTCCATTTATGATGTGATTATGCAGAGCCTAGATATTTTACAAATGGAGAATGTAATCAACCGTGAAATAGCATCCAATGTGATGATTCGACCGAGTGTAGAGATGTATAGTTCAAAAGCTTTTACAAATATAAATGAAATAATTAAGATAGGAGAAGAGGAAGCGCTCAAATATATTGATAAAATAAAAGAAATAATCGAAAATTGGAAGGAGCCAAATGAATGAAAAGAAAAATTTGGGCTCGCTCCTTCTTCGTCTTAGCATTACTCGTCCTTGTTACTTCTTTTATACAACTTCCTTATTATGTCTCAAAGCCAGGGATGGCGAAAGAATTAGAACCAATCATTGAAGTTGAGAATGGAGACAATGCGACAGGAAGTTTCATGCTTACGACTATAAGAATGGGCAAAGCGAATATTTATACTTATTTATGGGCGAAATGGCAAAAATATCAACATATTTATCCTATTGAGGATATTCGAAGAGAAGATGAAACTGATCGAGAATATCAGTTAAGGCAATTATACTTAATGGATAACTCCAAGCAGTCAGCCATAGAAGTGGCATATCAACATGCTGGTTTAGAAGTAAATTACAATTATCAAGGTGTGTATGTACTTAACATTATGGAAGGTATGCCAGCAGAAGGGAAACTTGAAGCATCAGATAGGGTAACGAAAGTAGATGGCCAATCATTTCAATCTTCAGAGCAATTTATTGATATGGTTTCATCAAAATCGGAAGGTGACAGCATATCCCTTACTTTTGAAAGAAACGGGGAAGAAAGAGAAACTGATATCGAACTACAGAAAATTGCTGCGACCGGAAAGGTTGGTGTGGGCATCACATTAGTGGATGATAAAGAGATTTCAGTTGATCCAGAAGTGGCGATTGATACAAGTGAAATTGGTGGTCCGTCCGCTGGCTTTATGTTTTCATTAGAAATCTATAATCAGTTAGTTCAGGGAGATATAACAAGAGGATATGAAATCGCCGGAACTGGAACAATCGCACCAGATGGTACGGTTGGGCGCATCGGTGGTATAGATCAAAAAATAGTGGCTGCAGATAATGCCGGAGCAGATATCTTCTTTGCACCGAACGAGAATAATAGTGATAAATCAAACTACAAAGAGGCAGTTAAAACAGCTAAAGATATTGATACGGATATGAAAATCATCCCAATTGACACATTTGATGATGCAGTGAAGTACTTAGAAGACCTAGAAGCTAAATGATAGAAAATGTTTTTATTAAAGTGTGGCCTGTAATGAATAACGGAGAAGTTCTGCTAAATGAATCAGAATTTCTCCGTTACTTTTATGAGTTTTTTTCATATTTAGTTATGTGTATTCACCCAATGCTACTGATTTTCTGTAGCTATTTACAAGTAGAGGGTAGGTTGTGATATCCAACCAGAGCGATGGCGAAAATTGTCTTTTCCGCTAACTAACCAGTGTTATTTTTAGCTTAAACAGCACAAAAACTTATTTGACTATAACCTTAAACAAACTAAGCGCTGCTTTTATCGCTTGTCATAAATGATTGGTGGTTGGCTAAAGTCAAGTTTTAAAAGCTGCTGTTGTTGTGGAGAATTTGCTGCCAGTGCATATATTCTAGTTGCTTTAAGGTCTAGAGCTAATGACTCCCGATTTTTTTCGGAGACTTTAGAAATGAGTGGAAGCTTAAACTCACCTTTATGTTGATTTAAATAGACTCGCCCTTTTGATGACATGCCAAGTAAGCGAAGATATTCAGCTTCCTCTATATGCGACATGGATTGTTTACTCACATGGATAAGAATATACAAACAAATTCTTTGAATGCGTGTCCATGTATACCGTTTTGTTTTCACTGCTTCCATAAATGCTTGAAAAGAAGTTGAAGTCTTACTCGCCTCGATTAAACGAAATTCGATCCCTTCTTCAACCTCATATATTTCTCTAAGTTGAGCAGGTGACGAACTAAGCAAGCGGTACTGTAGCATAGGCCAATATCGTTCCCAATGATGCAGAACTCCATATTTTTTATAATACGAATGCAAGGCATCATATGAGGTTCTCGGCATATATTTAAAAGTTTCTTCTATATTTGGTTCTTGAGAAAATATCTTTTTTCTGATGCTTGTAGCACTTGCAATTGTTGATGCATTAAAGTCTTCATCGTGATACTCCGCATTCTTTCTGGCGATTGTGGTTGGCTCCATTTTCGCATTTTGTTGCTTTATAGCTTTTATGTATTGGAAACCAAGAATATTATTCGGTTTTGTTAAATCCACTATTTCTTCATCGATGGCCAATTGTAATTGTTGGAAAGCAAGAGATGCAGCTTTAGGATAACTATAGCCTTCTTTACTATAATGTTTAAGCAGTTGGTTATACTCAATTTCATGTTTCTGTAACCCGTGATAAGTTGATAAAAATGGCTGTATATTCCCTTGTTCACTACCAAATGATAAATATTGACATAGTGTAGCTTCGAGTATTGATATGGCTCCTTTTGCAAATATATCTGCTTGAGATGTCGCAAATGAGAAAGGCAGTTCAAAAACAAGGTCACAGCCACCAGCTAAGGCCATTTCTGCTCGCGTCCACTTTGATACGATTGCCGGCTCTCCTCTTTGCAGGAAGTTACCACTCATCACACAAATCACCACGTCTGCACCTGTTTCCTTTTTTGCTTGCTCTACTTGATAGGCATGCCCATTATGAAAAGGATTATATTCAACGACAATACCGACAGCTTTCATTTGTTAACCACTCCTTCTTATTTTAATTATAAATGAAGAAATAAAATTTCACTAATGGTTCCATAAATCGACGATAAAGGTTTGCAAATTGAATAAAATTGGTTACAATACTAAGAGAAAATGAGATAAATGATTCTCTTTTCAATAACCTTCTGACTGTAAAGAAAAAATATTGACAAATAATTATATGAAAGCTATAATTACCTTTGTTGCCTTGGGGTGATTTATATGAAATGGACTTTAAGTCAGTTACAGAAGTATCGAAGCAAGGACTTCCCCTTTGATGAAATCGTCAATGTTGATGAATTAGTCAAAATGGATAATGAAATCAGAGATGCCTCACCAATGAGAATTACTGGTCGAGCAGATATTGATTCTGAGAAAGTGATTGTCCATTTTAAAATGGAAGGTCATTTGATTCTCCCTTGTTCGCGCACGTTGGTTGACGTTAAATATCCAATTAATGTGGAAACAATTGAAACATTCCTCTTGAAAGCTAGCGATTATGAAACTGAAGAGGAAGTTCATCAAGTACAAGGTGATGTAATAGACATGATGCCTATTATTCATGAAATTCTTGTGCTTGAGGTCCCTATGCAAGTATTCTGCGATGATAGCGGTGAAGAGGGCGCTCCTCAATCAGGAAAAGATTGGGAGGTCATTTCCGAGCAAGAGAAAACGGAAAAGATTGATCCACGTCTTGCTGGACTTGCTCAGCTACTTAATCAAAAGGATTCTTCTGATTCATAACTGGAAGAAAACAGTGAAAGCTGGTCTTAATAATTTTTTCTTCATAGTGTATGTTCAAAATATAGAGAGGTCTTTTCTACTCTATTGTATTAATAGAAGTTAATCCTCAAGTTTGAACGACTCTAAATCTCTATAAGGAGGTGGGAATAATGGCTGTACCTTTTAGAAGAACATCTAAAACTGCAAAAAGACAACGTCGTACCCATTTTAAATTACAGGTTCCTGGTATGGTAGAATGCCCAAATTGTGGTGAAATGAAACTTTCACACCGCGTTTGTAAAGCTTGTGGAACTTACAAAGGAAAAGAAGTTGTAAACAACTAATTTTTCATATGACAAAACGCTGGAGCAATAAAAGCTTCAGCGTTTTTTCTATTGTCTGTTGTCAACTGTTTCTGGCATAGTAATGAAGAAACAAAAGAATTGAATATAGGGATCTACAGCGGAGTATCCTATAAAAATTTTAATAAATATTCAAGGTTTATAAAGCAATGGAGCAAAAAGCTATGCATAATTTATCCCTAATTATCTTTGTTACATTATACTTTTTAAAGGAGATCTGATAATAATGAGCAGTTACCTAATACATAAGGAAGAAAATTTGCTTGTATTCACGATTACTAGAGAACATAAGAGAAATGCCATTAATTATGAGGTAATGGATGGTCTGCTTAAAGTAATTGAAATGACTAAACAAGAAGCAAACATAAAAGGGTTGGTCATCACTGGAGAAGGAGAGAGAGCCTTTTGTTCTGGTGGCGACTTATCTGCTTTTCAAAATCTGATCACTGAAGAAGAAGCATTTAACATGCTATCTAAAATGTCAAAGATTTTATATAAGCTCACTACACTCAACAAACCGACAATTGCCCTTATAAATGGAACTGCAGTAGGTGGTGGATGTGAACTGGCTACAGCATGTGATTTCCGCATTGCTAAAAAAGGAACAAAAATGGGCTTTATTCAAGGTACTTTAGCTATTACTACAGGTTGGGGCGGAGGTAGTATATTGTTGGAGAAGCTGGAGAATGAAGTTGCTTTAAAGTTACTGATGGAAGCTAGACCAAACGCGGCAGAAGACTTGTATAAAAAAGGTTTTATTCATGCTATTTATGATCAAGTGAATATGGAGGTAGTGCAAGAATTCTTTGCCAACATTAATAGAATTCATACAGATGTTTTATCTGCCTATAAAGAGATCCTTGTTCGTAAGTGGAAGGTCACACAATTAGAAAAAAGAATGGAAGAAGAAGTTCATACTTGCTCGATTCTTTGGAGTAAGGAAAGTCACCATCAAGCGGTAAATACATTTTTAACAAAAAATAAGTAAATAAAGAAAACGACTGAATATCCCATGTTTAAGTCTATCTTTTCTAGTATAAGCATAAGATGAAATAAAAACACTACTAGGAGGGGTTAGGGATGTCTTCTACTCGTCAAGATGCGTGGTCACAAGATGAAGATGTTTTACTAGCTGAAGTCGTTCTTCGCCAAATAAGAGGTGGAGGAACACAACTTCAAGCATTTGAAGAAGTGGGTAAAAAGTTATCAAGAACAGGTGCTGCCTGTGGGTTTCGCTGGAACTCATATGTAAGAAAGCAATATAAGAAAGCAATTGAAGTAGCAAAGAAACATCGGAAAGAATTAAAGAATCGTAAAAAAGACCCAGCACCATCATCATTGGTTGTTGAAGAGGCAGCAAAAGAAAAACAAGTATCAACAAGCCTCCCGCAATTAAGCTTTAATGAAATTGTAGAGAGCCTTAAATCTGTATATGAACAAGCAGAAAATGCTCATTCTGCTGAAAAAAACACATTATCTCATTATGAGGGGAAAATTACTTCTTTAGAAAAACAAACTTATTATTTAGCTGCTGAGAATGAAAGATTATTAAAAGAAATACAAACATTGGAGCAGGATTATAAGGCGCTTGTAGAAATAATGGAAAAAGCAAGAAAAATGGTTGTACTAAAAACCGACGATCGCGAAAAAAATGTGCGTGTATAATTTCTATTACCCTATTACGAACAATGATATGTATACTTAAGTTTCCTTATAAAGTTTATTTTATATTATAAATAAAAGAGCACTCCATTTATATTCGGAGTGCCTTTTTATGTTTATTCGTCTTCTTTTAATGATTCCTTTACCATACCCTCTGGAAACCATAGAACAGGGTTTTCCCCTAAATCCCTATCCATATCATATTGAGCTGAAGTGAAGCCCATCTTTTCCCAGAATTCCTTTGACTTAATTCTTGTGTTCGTCTTAATAGGTAGGTTAAAGCTCTTGGCAAAGTTAACAAGTGCTGATCCATAACCTTTTGATTGATAATCCTTCAACACTTCAAGCTTCCAAAGTTCTAAATAATCATGAGAAGGTTGGAAGTAACGGTCGAATTTGGCTTCTACTTTATAAAGACTCATGCGGGCAACGAGTAGGTCTCCGAAGTAAATACCATAAAAAGGTGATTGGCTTCCGTTTTCTATAATATTGCCTTCGAGATCCTCGAGCATTGATAATTCTTGAAGACCATATTCTTTAAACTTTTTAAAATCTTCTAAGGTTCTGTAATTTACTTTTAGTCTTTCAACTTTATAGCTCATGATTCATCCCCCTAAAACACTTATGTAATTTATTGAATGCGCTTACTGTCTATCATTATATAACAATATTAAGAAAATTTCTTTAGTAAACTGTTATTCTTTTATCATTCAAGGCATAAAAATGTATTGTTCAAAAATAAACGTAAGCGTTTTCAATAAAAAAGAAGGAAAAAGAGAGAACCTTGTAGAAATAGAGAATATTGCGATAAATTATATTTATTTGCATTTGTATTAATGTAGTAACGAACGAAGGGAGACTAAATGATTGCAGAAAATATTAATTGCCAATAGAGGAGAAATTGCCTTAAGAATTATTAAAACTTGTAAAGCACTGGGAATCGAAACGGTCGCAATATACTCAGAGGCAGATGAAGGGATGCCATTTGTTATCGAGGCAGATCAAGCATTTCTGATTGGGCCACCGCCAGTTAATCAATCTTATTTAAATGTTGAGAAAATCATTCAAATAGCTTTGGCAGAGAAGGTTGATGCTATTCATCCAGGCTATGGTTTCTTATCTGAGAATGCTGATTTTGCTAGAAAAATTCATGCAGCGGGCATTATTTTTATTGGACCGAACCCTGACACAATTGAAAAAATGGGAGATAAGATTATTTCTAGGCAAACGATGGAAAAAGCTGGCGTACCTATTGTGCCCGGTAGTCATAGTGGTGTTGTAACGGTTGAAGCTGCTCTTGCTTTAGCTGAAACATATGGTTACCCTATTATGCTTAAGGCAAGTGGAGGCGGCGGTGGAATCGGTATGGTGCGCTGTGAAACTGAGCAAGCGCTCAAAAGTGCCTTCACCTCGACAAAATCAAGAGCGAAAGCATACTTTGGCAGTGATGAAGTATTCGTAGAAAAGTGTATAGAGGGTAGCCGTCATATTGAGGTACAAATATTTGGTGATGATAAGGGCCAGATTGTTAGCTTATTTGAAAGAGATTGTTCTATTCAAAGAAGACATCAGAAAGTCATTGAAGAATCGCCTAGCCCCTCTCTATCAATGAAAACGAGGGAGAAGATGCTTGAGACTGCTATTAAAGCAGGTGAGGCAGTAGGATATAAAAATGCTGGTACCGTTGAATTTATCGTCGATGCGGATGAGAATTTCTACTTTCTAGAAATGAACACACGTCTCCAAGTCGAGCATCCTGTCACAGAACAAATAACGGGGATAGACTTGGTAGAATGGCAAATAGATATTGCTAAAGGAAAAGAACTTCCTCTTAAGCAAAGTGAAATTAAATCAGTGGGGCATGCGATGGAGTTCCGCTTGTATGCAGAAGACCCTGTTACATTTATGCCTTCGCCTGGTACGATTAGCCAATTAAAATGGGGAAACCCTGACGGTGTTCGCATTGATTATGGTTATGTTGAAGGTTCTAAAGTAACCCCATTTTACGATCCAATGATTGCGAAATGTATTATCACGGGCAAGAACCGAGAGGAAACCTTACAAAAAGCAGCACAATTTTTCGAGGAACTAGAAATTTCTGGTATCAAAACGAATGCCCCGTTGTTTGTAGAAATTTTAGATGATCAAGATTTTAGTAAAGGTCAATATACAACTGATTTTTTAAAAAATAAACCATTAATGAAAAAACAGTAATACAACCCCAAGGAGGAAAAGAAAATGAAAGAAATCGTAGCAAATATGGCAGGTACAGTTCTTAATGTGTTAGTTGCAAATGGAGATGAAATTACTGCAGGTCAAGAAGTACTTGTCTTAGAAAGTATGAAAATGGAAATTCCGATTGAGAGCAATCAAGGCGGTAAGGTAGCTGAGTTAAAAGTTAATATTGGTGATTTTGTGAATGAAGGCGATTCTTTATTAGTTTTAGAATAAGGAGAGATAAACATGACAACGATACAAACACTAACAAACGATTTAAAAGAGAGACGAAAAAAAATTGAAGCGGGCGGTGCGCCTAAATACCATGAAAAGCTTGAAGGTCAAAATAAATTATTTGCCCGAAAGCGTTTGGAACTATTATTGGATGATGGTTTTTACGAAGAAGATGGTAAGTTTGCTAACTGTAGTGAGGAAGGATTGCCAGCTGATGGTGTCATCACGGCAGTAGGAAAGATTAATGGACGCACAGTTTGTGTGATGGCGAATGATTCAACTATTAAAGCAGGATCATGGGGAGCTAGAACAGTTGAAAAGATTATTCGTATTCAAGAAACAGCGGAAAAACTTAAAGCTCCTTTGCTTTATTTAGTAGATTCAGCTGGTGCAAGAATAACCGATCAATTAGATATGTTTCCAAACCGAAGAGGTGCGGGGAGAATTTTTCATAATCAAGTAAAACTTTCTGGTGTTGTCCCTCAAGTTTGTTTACTATTTGGACCATCGGCAGCAGGCGGCGCCTATATTCCCGCTTTTTGTGATATTGTTATTATGGTTGACGGCAATGCTTCTATGTATTTAGGGTCACCAAGAATGGCGGAAAAAGTCATTGGGGAAAAGGTTACCCTAGAAGAAATGGGCGGAGCAAGAATGCATTGTTCTGTTAGTGGTTGTGGGGATTACTTAGCATACAGTGAGGAAGAAGCGATTACGGTCGCACAAAACTACTTATCTTATTTTCCGGGGAATTTTCAAGAATTACCGCCGACTAAAGAACCTGTAGCACCTAAAACTGGTAAGTCTTTAGAAGAGATCATTCCTGTGAATCAAAATGCCCCATTTGATATGTATGAATGTATTGAACAACTAGTTGATGAGAATAGTTTTTTTGAAATGAAGAAATTATTCGCAGCTGAACTTATTACCGGAATAGCGAGAATAGATGGAAAACCAGTCGGAATTATCGCAAATCAGCCAAAGGTTAAGGGCGGCGTTCTTTTTGTTGACTCGGCTGACAAAGCAGCAAAGTTTATCTCACTATGTGATGCCTATCATATTCCATTGTTATTTTTAGCGGATGTTCCAGGGTTTATGATTGGCACTAAAGTTGAAAGAGCAGGAATTATTAGACATGGCGCAAAGTTAATTGCTGCAATGAGTTCTGCGACAGTACCTAAGATTTCAGTTATTGTAAGGAAAGCTTACGGTGCAGGGTTATATGCGATGGCGGGGCCAGCCTTTGAACCAGATTGCTGTATTGCCTTACCAACTGCTCAAATAGCTGTTATGGGACCTGAGGCTGCAGTCAATGCTGTTTACTCTAATAAGATTAATGAAATTGAAGATATGAAAGAGCGCATTGCGTATGTACAAGAAAAACAAAAAGAATATAAGGAAACAATTGATATTTATAAACTGGCATCGGAACTCATTATAGATGATATTATCGCTCCAGACGAGCTTAGAAGTGCCCTTATTAATCGCTTTGAGTTATACGCTACAAAAGATATACCAATCGTTTCTAGAAAACATCCAGTAAATCCAGTTTAAAGACAAATACCCTGACCTTTCTTAGGAGAGTATCAGGGTTTTTTCCTTTCTTGGAGATGTACAATCTACTATTTGTTCTTATCAGTGCTAATGTTTAAGTTTTGTTTTCTTAATTGATTGATAAACTCAGTTTTGTTTTTAGGTGAAATGGCAATTGTTTTGAACTTCCCATAATTAATTTCAAGTTTATCGATAGACAAAGCAGGATCTGTAAACGGGTTTTTAGTTTCCGTAACGCTGTGAATATCAGCTATCTTGATTTTCCACCTAAAAGGCCCATATTGAATAGTAAGAACATCTTTTTTAATTGAATACCCTGTCTTAAACCAAATCCACAGCAGACAAAATCCAATGAGCGATAAAGTAATAATTTTTATCCATTGTTTATCTAAGAACGATGGGCTTATCCAAACTCCGAAGTTTGGAAAGAAAATGGGTGGTATAATGAAAAACAATGCACATAACCAATAGATGATTGACAACCATAAATCTTTCTTTGATGGAAAATACATATAATCATTTCCTTTCGTTATTATGCTATACGCTTTTCTTGTTTAACCGGTTTCGTAAATTTTGAAAAACTCATAAGTAAGTTCGGAGTGGCTCGCACCCTTATTTTTTATAAGGTAAACGAATGCACTTTTTTATCTCTATCGTGTTTATTTTGAGTGTGGAATCTTTGAGCAATGATTATGGATAGTAGCCCTCCAAACAAAAAAAAGAAAAATATATGAAACTTTTAAGAAAAAAAGAATCGTCTCACCTTTCTAGAATGAAATTTGCTAAAATGAGACTAAATACATTGTAAGTGAAGTGATAATGATGAAAATTGGGATTATTGGCGGAGGTTCTATCGGACTATTATATGCCTTTTATTTAAATCAACAACATGAGGTTACTCTTTATGTGCGTTCAGATGAGCAAAAGGACATTATCTCCTTAGAAGGTATCTTTTTAAATACGAAAGAAAATCGGAGGAATGAACGTATTCATGTTGAATATATACATAATTGGAAAGGGCAAGACGAGATTACCTTTGTTGCTGTAAAAGAATATCACCTTGACCCACTCCTTGCCACTCTTAGCATACATACAAAAACGGTATTTATTTTTCTGCAAAATGGTATGGGTCATTTAGAAAAGCTCGAACGGTTAAAAAATCAACAAGTCTATATTGGTACAGTAGAACATGGTGCACTAAAGGTAAATAAAAATGAAGTGAACCATACGGGAATGGGGGTAACAAAGCTTGCTCCTTTAATGGAAAATGCTGAACCCACCCTACTGTCGAATGTAGTGGCTAATAGCGAAGATTTTCCGTTTGTGCTTTATCATAACTATGAGGAAATCATGCTGAAGAAATTAGTTGCCAATGCTGTGATTAACCCTTTGACAGCAATTTTAAAGATAAGAAATGGCTTACTAATTGAAGACCCATCTTATTTTAAAGTATTTAAAATCTTATTAACAGAAGTAACAGCTGCGCTTTCAATTAAAGAGAGTCAAGAGATCGAAACATATGTTGAATCAATTTGTAGAAAGACTGCTCATAATCACTCATCTATGTTCAAAGATATTGTTGAAGGCAGGAAAACAGAAGTTGATTCCATTGTTGGTTATTGTCTTAATCAAGCAAAAAAAAGTCAAGAGAGTGTACCATTATTAACATCTTGTTATTTTATGATCAAGGGGATGGAAAAAAAGGGGGAGAACGATTGAGTGTATTTTTATCCTCGATGATTGCGACATTTATTACTATACCATTTCTAGGGTATTTGCTCGTTTTTATCATTTGTAAACAAGTGACGAAAAAGCATAAGAAGTCTGTACATCTAGCTCTTGATATTACCACATTGTTGCTCATTCTCTCTGTTCACTTTATGATAGCTTCAATTTGGAATCGTTCGTACATTTGGTTGATTTTTCTTTTCCTTATTACTACTGCTATACTTTATCTTTTGTATTATTGGCGGGTAAAGCAAGAAATCGATTACAGTAAATTGTTCAAAGGATATTGGCGCATTAATTTTTTGTTTTTTCTTACTGCTTACGGTGTTTTGATAGTAATTGGTATTTTTAACAGTATAAGTTATTTGGTATTTTAAAAAGGCTCTTTAGTTGGCTAAGGAAATATATTATCATTATGAATGATGAAATCAAAAGAAGTTAAAATCTAGCTCATCATAAGCAAAGTTTTTTTCTTTTCTTTTCTGACAATGCTATACTCATAAAGATACTTGGAAAATGTGTTTAGAAAGGAAGTTCATAGATGGAGATTTTGCATCTCACAATACCGGCCACTAATCGGTTTGCAACAGAGTATACTGCTCAAGATGAGAAAATTCAGCCATACTTCCACTACCGTTATAATCATAATAGTGATTTAAAGAGACGTATAGAAGAACTTGGTCAGAGAAATTTTTCACGAGATAAGCTAGTAAGTCATATAAGTGATTTCATGAGTAGCTTTCCAACATCTGAGAAAGTACAAGAATCTCTTAAAAAACTAAATGATGATAAAAGTGTAGTTGTTATTGGAGGGCAGCAGGCAGGTATAATGACTGGACCACTTTATTCCATACATAAAGTCATTTCTATCATTGCCTTTGCTAAGGAAAAAGAGCGGGAATTAAATGTTCCTGTTGTACCTGTTTTTTGGATTGCTGGTGAGGATCATGATTATCAAGAGGTAAACCATATTTATTGTTGTGAAAACAACCAAATGAAAAAGCAGGTGTACCCAGAATCACCGAATGATAAAACGATGGTATCAAATATCGCTATTGATTCAGATGTTTGTATCAAGTGGGTTGACGAAATCATTGAGTCATATGGTGAAACCGCATTTACAAAAGATATTATGTCGTTCATCCATAAGGCTATAGAACAATCGAAAACATATGTAGACGTATTCGCCCATTTAATTATGGGGATGTTTAAAGAACATGGTCTGTTATTGGTTGATTCAGGTAATGCGCAATTAAAACAATTGGAAAAGGGCATATTAGCTGAGCAAATCAAAGCTGCGACAAAAATGACAACAGCTGTGCTTGAAAATCAACAGAGATTACAAGCTGATGGTTATGCTAAGATGTTAGAAATCAGTGAAACTGCTGCTAATCTCTTCTATTATGATGAAGTTTTTAAAGAGAGAATCCTACTTGATTACAATCATCAAACCCAATTGTTTGTAAATACAGATGCTAAAATAAGCTTCACATTAGAAGAAATGCTAATGATGGCTGAAACAACACCTGAGAAATTGAGTAATAATGTTGTTACAAGACCTTTAACACAGGAATTACTTTTCCCTACATTAGCGTTTATTGCTGGACCAGGGGAAATCGCCTACTGGGCAGAACTGCAAAAAGTGTTTGAGCAGTTCTCTTTAAAAATGCCGCCACTAGTTCCACGCTTGAATTTCACGATTTTAGAGAGAGCAATTGAATCGGAAATGAAAGAGCTTGGATTATCATTAGAAGATGTATTAATAAATGGCACTGAAGAACGAAAGGATCAGTTTCTCCAATCCGTCCAAAGTAAAGAACGAGATGAAATTTTAAACGAATTACAAGCGAAACTAGAAGATTCTTACAAACAGTTATTAACTTATACTTCAGAGCAAGAAAAGGGTATGTACCCACTCGTAGAAAAGAATCAAGCACTTGTGCAAAAGCAAATTGCATTTATACAAACTAAATTTAAACAATCGACAGAGCAAAAATATACAAATATACTCTCGAAATTTGATCGTATTCAATCTTCGGTAAAACCAGACGGTAACCCACAAGAAAGGGTATGGAATGGACTTTATTTTATCAACAAGTACGGTTTATCATTCTTCTCCCGAATTCTCGATCAGGAACTACCGTTTGATGGTACGCATAAAGTGATTAAGGTATAAAGCAAAAGACTTAATTCCTTCTCAATATAGAGGAGGGTTTAAGTCTTTTTTTTGTGCAGAACAGCCAAAGTACAGGAAGAAGTTTAAGGCTAGGCGAACAACAAAGAGAATCTTTTTAAGTTAGGCGTAATTGATATGCCTTTGTCGATTTTTAAAATGTGTGACTAAAGAAACATCTTCTTTTGACAATTCTCTTTCAACTTTATTCATTTTGAAAGAGATAAGCCGAAAAAAGCAAATATTTTTGTAAAAAGATAGCGAAAGAAAAATATTTGAAAAGTAAAAAAACAGCAGGAATTTATTGGACATAAGCGAATCATTTAAAATAGTGGAGGAAAGTGGGGGAATGTGGTACATTTGTGTTAGAAAGTGGGTGAAGCGGGTATGTTTATGGGAGAATACCATCATAATGTTGATACGAAGGGCCGCTTAATCGTACCCGCTAAATTTCGTGAGAACTTAGGAGAGATATTTGTATTAACACGAGGTTTGGATCAATGTTTATTTGGTTATCCCTTAACAGAATGGAAAGAGCTTGAAGAGAAACTAAAAGCTTTACCCATGACAAAAAAGGACGCCCGCGCTTTTACCCGATTCTTCTTCTCGGGTGCAACAGAATGTGAAATTGACAAACAAGGACGAGTAAATATCGCTTCCCCACTAATGCAATATGCAAAATTAGACAAAGAATGTGTCGTATTAGGTGTTTCCAACCGAATTGAGATTTGGAGTAGAAGCCTTTGGGAAGAATATTTTGCAGAGTCAGAAGAATCTTTTGCTGAAATTGCAGAAAATATGATTGGCTTTGATATTTAAGCAAGGCTGAACCCGAATGAATACATAAGGGGACTTTTACACACGATTACAGGTTGGGAAGGATGAGCAACAATGTTTAATCATACAACAGTACTTTTAAAAGAGACAGTAGATGGACTAAATGTGAAAGAAAATGGGATTTACGTAGATTGTACTTTAGGTGGAGCAGGGCATAGTGAATATTTATTATCACAGCTCTCAAGTGAAGGAAGATTATTCTCTTTTGACCAAGATGAAACGGCAATTGACAATGCGAAGGAGAAACTTGCTAAGTACAGCGGGCAAGTGACACTGGTAAAAAGTAATTTTAGTCATTTAAAGGAAGAATTGAATGCAAGAGGGATTTCTGAAGTGGATGGTATTTTGTATGACTTAGGTGTTTCATCCCCGCAATTGGATACACCGGAAAGAGGTTTTAGTTATCATCATGACGCTCCGCTCGATATGAGAATGGACAAGCAAGCGGAGATCTCAGCCTATGATGTTGTCAACCATTGGTCATATAATGAACTTGTGAAAATCTTTTTTAAATATGGTGAAGAAAAATTTTCTAAACAAATTGCAAGGAAAATTGAGTTAGCGAGAGAAAAAGCGCCGATAAAAACAACAGGTGAATTAGTAGATTTGATTAAGGAAGGCATACCTGCCCCAGCTAGAAGAAAAGGGGGTCATCCAGCTAAGCGGATTTTCCAAGCGATACGCATTGCTGTAAATGATGAATTAGGGGTGTTTGAGCAATCATTAGAGCAAGCGATGGGCTTGCTAAAAAGTGGCGGAAGAGTAAGCGTAATTACGTTCCACTCGTTAGAAGATCGTATTTGTAAAGCGGCGTTTAAAGAGGCCAGCTCAACACCAGACCTACCACCGGGATTGCCAGTTATTCCTGATGAATATCAACCTAAGATGAAATTAGTGAACAGAAAACCTATTATTCCATCTGAAGAGGAGTTATCTCATAATAATCGATCTCGTTCAGCTAAACTCAGGATTATAGAAAAAATATAAAATAAAAGATACACATTCAGGAGGGGAAATATGGAGAATGTAGCTCGTAAACTACAGCAAGAACAACATGTATCTAATCAGCCGGCTCAAGCGCCAAAAAAGAAAATAAAAGATCGTAAATCATTGCTCTCGCCTGGAGAAAAAATAATGGGTATTGTATTTGCGGGCGCAGTTTTCTTTGGCGCCACAACAATTATTTCAAATCAAGCAGGTTTATATGAAGTAAATGCGGAAATTCAAGACACGCAAAAAGCGATCACTGAACAGCAAAGTGTGAATAGTGATTTAAAAATGCAAATTGAGGAATTAAGTCGTCCAGACCGTGTAAAACAAGCAGCTGAAAAATCTGGATTTGAAATGAATGAATCTCCAAAGGTTGTTGGTGGTGAGTAATGTATAAAAAGCAAAGAAATATGAATGTTGGAGCAGCGATATTGTTTATGATATTCAGTCTGCTCTTTTTTGTCTTGCTTTTCCGGTTTATCTCCATTCAAGTGACTGGTGAAGCGGGTGGTAAAGTCATTGCTGCACAAGCTGAACAGTTGTACCAAGGTTCAACAACTATTGAATCTAAACGCGGGACAATTTACGATCGTAATGGCAATGTCATTGCTGAAGATAGTACAGCTTACACTTTAGTTGCCGTCTTATCAGAAAAAATGACCAAGAATAAAGATAATCCCAAACATGTTGTGGAGCCAGATGAGACGGCAAAGCAATTAGCTGAAGTCATTGATATGGAAGAGTCTGAAATCTACGAAAGGTTAACGATCAATGAAAGGCGAGGGAAGGATGAACAGTTATTCCAGGTTGAATTCGGTCGTGCCGGTCAAAAATTAACAGTTAGTCAAAAGAAGAAAATAGAAGAGTTAGAATTGCCAGGTATTGTTTTTCAACCGCAAACCATTCGTTTTTACCCTAATGGAACTTTTGCTTCTCACCTTATCGGCTATGTTGATTCTGTCGAAGATGAAGAGGGAAAACTAGAAGACAAAGGAATTATGGGCTTAGAGAAGAGTTTGAATGATGCAATGTTAGGGAAAGATGGCAAGTTTTCTTATGAAAAAGATATTTGGGGCTACTTATTACCAAATGGTGAAGAGGTTGTAGAAAAAGCAGAAGACGGAAATGATGTATACTTAACTATCGATAATAAAATTCAAATATTTTTAGAAGAAGCAATGAGCAAAGTGAGTGAAAAGTATGACCCCGAAAAGATGGTGGCTGTTGTTGCTGACCCGAAAACGGGCGAAATTCTTGCGATGAGTCAACGACCTACATTTAATCCGGAAACACGGGAAGGCATTGACCAAACATGGCGTAATCTCGCTATTGAGGATTCGTTTGAACCAGGTTCAACAATGAAAGCTTTTACGTTAGCAGCAGCAATTGAGGAAGGGGTGTTTACGCCTAATGCAACGTTTGAATCTGGTACGTATAAAGTGACGGAAAAATCCCCACCAGTAAGAGACCATAATAATGGACAAGGATGGGGAGCAATTACGTATTTAGAAGGTATTCAACGTTCCTCCAATGTAGCGATAGCGAAAATGGTGAAAGATCAACTAGGTTATGAAACGTATCGAGAATACTTGACGAAATTTGGTTTTGAAGAACCGACCGGAATTGATTTGCCTAATGAAGCTGGGGGAAAAATTGTTTACGAATGGCCATTTGAAAAAGTAACAACGGCTTATGGTCAAGGAACCGCCATTACACCCATCCAACAAATACAAGCGGCGACTGCTATTGCCAGTGACGGGTCTATGAAACAGCCTCATGTGATAAATGAGATCATTAACCCGAACAATGATAAAGTGGTAAAAGAAGCAAAAGAGGAAATAAAAGGTCAACCGATCTCTGAAAATACAGCGAAGGAAGTAAGAAAGGTATTAGAAACGGTTGTCTCTTCTGAGAATGGAACAGGGCATAATCATTATCAAATTGATGGTTACAAAGTAGCTGGTAAAACAGGAACAGCTCAAATACCAAAAGAAGGTGGCGGCTATATAACGGGGAGAGAAAATTATGTGTTCTCGTTTTTAGGAATGGCACCGGCTGAAGACCCTGAATTACTTGTATATGTGGCTGTTCAGCAACCTGAGCTTGAAAATACAGAAACAGGTAGCGATCCTGTTTCAGAAATTTTTAAACCAGTCATGAAGAATAGCTTAAGTTACTTAAGTATTGAACCTACTGACTACGATAAGCTTCAAGTGAGTAAAGCGTTGAATTTTGAAGGAAAGTCTGTTGAAGAAGCGAAAAAATCATTGGAGAAAAATAGACTGCAGCCAATTATTATCGGTGATGGGAAAAAAGTTATTGAACAATCACCAGCTGCGACAGAAAGTGTGTTAGAAGGTGAAAAAGTTATTCTGAAAACGGATGGGAAGCTTACTGTCCCAGATTTAACTGGTTGGTCGATGAGAGATGTGATGAAGTTTGTTAAACTAACTAATCTTAAGCTTAACAGTGTCGGCAACGGTTTTGCAGTTCAGCAAAACCTAGCACCAGGAAGCGCTATAAAAGAAGATGAATATTTAATTGTTGATTTTCAACAAAGTGGAAAAAAAACCTCCGATACTGAGGGGGAAGAACTGAAAGATGATAAAAGTGCCAGCGAACAGTAGAAGTTAAAGAGCTTCTGTTCTAAAAATAATGTACAAGCATAAAATGGAACGAGCCAGATAAAAAAGGAGGGTTCGTTCCATTTATGCGTGTATCTAATGTAACCGTTCGAAAGAGATTAATTGCTGCATTATTTATTGGGTTATTTGTGTTTTTAATTATTGATGTTCGCTTGGGCTATGTCCAATTTTTTATAGGAAATGTTCTCACAGATGGGGCAAAGGAATTATGGAGTAGAAATATTCCTTTTGAGCCTGAAAGAGGAGAAATTGTTGATCGGAATGGAGTCGCTTTAGCTACTAATGTTAGTGCGCCAACGGTTTACGTTGTCCCGCGACAAATTCTCGAGCCTGACGATGCGGCTGAAAAGTTAGCCGCTACCCTTAATTTATCTAAAGAGAAAGTATTTGAAGAAATTACAGAGAAAAAATCGAGTGTAAGAATTACTGGTGGCCGGAAAATCACCCACGAAAAAGCAAAAGAAGTAAGATCATTAAATATAGATGGTGTATATATCGGTGAAGATTCTAAAAGGCATTATCCGTTTGGCGATTATTTATCCCATGTACTTGGTTTTGCTGGCGTTGATAATCAAGGATTGATGGGTCTAGAATTATACTACGATAAAGAACTAAGTGGAGAAAAAGGATCAGTTAAGTTTTATGCTAATGCAAAAGGGCAAAGAATGAATGATATGGCTGATGACTATCAGGCACCTGTTGACGGTGATACATTAAAGTTAACTGTTGATACGAAAGTACAAACAATTATTGAGCGAGAACTTGATAATGCTGAGGCTAAGTATAATCCAGATGGGTTAATAGCGATTGCAATGGATCCGAATACGGGGGAAATTCTCGGAATGTCTAGTAGACCGACATTTGACCCTGCTAATTTTCGTAATGTGTCTGCAGATGTGTATAATCGTAATTTACCTATTTGGAGCTCGTACGAACCAGGATCAACTTTTAAAATAATTACATTGGCAGCTGCATTGGAAGAGGGGAAAGTTGATCTAGATCATGATCATTTTCACGATCCGGGTTATGTCGAAGTAGGTGGAGCAAAGCTTCGCTGTTGGAAAAAAGGTGGACATGGTTCACAATCGTATTTAGAAGTGGTACAAAATTCTTGTAACCCAGGTTTCGTTAATCTTGGTGAACGATTAGGGAAAGAAACCTTATTTAAATACATTCATGATTTTGGCTTTGGAGAAAAAACGGGGATTGACTTGCAAGGAGAATCTACAGGAATACTATTTAACTTAGATAAGGTAGGGCCAGTAGAGCAAGCAACAACGGCATTTGGTCAAGGAGTATCAGTCACACCCATTCAACAAGTTGCCGCCATTTCTGCCGCCATTAACGGTGGCACATTGTATACACCATATATTGCTAAAGAAATCGTTGATTCTAAAACAGACGAGGTCATAAAACAAGTAACTCCGGAAGCGAAAAGAAAGGTAATATCAAAAGAAACATCAGCGGAAATTCGCAGAGCATTAGAAACTGTAGTTGCTCAAGGATCAGGTAAGAATGCGTTTGTTGAAGGATATAGAGTAGGTGGAAAGACAGGAACAGCTCAGAAGGCTCAAGGTGGTAAATATTTAGAAAACAACCATATCGTTTCCTTTATTGGTTTTGCACCAGCTGATGACCCTGAGATTGTCGTTTATACAGCTGTTGATAACCCGAAAGGCACAATCCAATTTGGTGGAGTTGTAGCCGCTCCGATTGTAGGTAACATTATTGGTGATAGCTTACGTGCCATGGGAGTTGAACCTAGGAAAGATCAAGTAGAAAAAGAGTATGCTTGGCCAGATACACCGCTTTTAGAAGTACCTGATTTAGTTGGTATTACAAAATTGGAGTTAGGTGAGATGATGATTAACCTTCAAATTGAAGCTAGTGGACAAGGAGATACGGTTGTGAAACAATCGCCTCTTCCTGGTACAAAAATCAAAGAAGGTTCAACCATTCGACTCTATTTCAATGATGAACAGCAAGATGATTCAGAAAAAGGCGGCGACTAAAAGCCGCCTTTTTCTAAGTTTATAATAATTCATGTCTAACAAAGTAGCCAGAAGTTGAGTCAAATGATTAGCAGGATGGAAATGGCGTATAATGAATGAAAAAAGGCTAGTTGTAGAACGAATGCCTTTATTTTTATAGAAAACTACCGATAAAACGAGGCAATTATGAGAAACTCATAGAAAATTATCGCTAAATCATGTAAAATATTATACGCCTATCACCTTTAACGCATAGGTTAGACAAAATGATCGTAAAAATGTTTTATGAGAAGTTTGTATGAGAGGAATGGAGTTTCATGAAATTACATACGTTGCTGCAAAAATTGCAACCTTACCTTCGATATAATGATGTAGAAAATATTGATATTCAATCGATTGAAAACGATAACCGCAAAGTAGAAGAAGGTAGCTTATTTGTTTGTATAAAAGGTTATACAGTTGATGGTCATGACTTTGCTGCTTCTGCTGTTGAAAAAGGAGCAGTAGCTGTTATTGCTGAGAAAGAGCTCTCATTAAAAGTACCTGTGATTGTAGTGAAGAGTACAAGAAGAGCGCTATCTTTATTGGCAGATGCATTTTACGGGCAGCCAAGTCAACAGTTACACTTAATAGGTGTGACAGGTACAAATGGAAAAACAACGACAACTCATATTATTGACAAAATTTTATCAGATGCTGGGCAAAAAACGGGCCTAATGGGCACAATGTATACTAAAATTGGTCAGCAAAAATATGAAATTAAAAACACAACGCCAGAGAGTCTTACTTTACAGAGAACATTTAAACAAATGAAAGATTCTGGTGTCACATCAGCAGTGATGGAAGTGTCATCTCATTCATTAGATGAGGGCAGAGTACATGGTTGTGATTTTGATGTAGCTGTATTTACAAATTTAACGCAAGACCATCTAGATTATCACCATACTATGGATGAATATCGTCGTGCGAAAGGTCTTCTGTTTGCACAACTAGGAAATGCCTATCATTATGATCGAGCAAAATATGCTGTCTTGAACGTAGATGATCCAGCGTCATATGATTATGAAAAATCAACTTCCGCATATATTCTTACATATGGAATCGATCGAGATGCGGATTTTCGGGCAAGAAATATAGAAATGAATGCTTCGGGGACCACTTTTGATTTAGATAGTCCCAACGGCAGCTATTCTCTTCATATTCAGTTAATAGGAAAATTTAGTGTGTATAATGTATTGGCAAGTATTGCTGCAGCTTTTGCTTCTAATATTTCTATGGAGCAAATTATCCAGTCCGTTGAAAGTGTAGCTGGCGTTGCAGGAAGATTCGAAACAGTAGATGCTCATCAAGATTTCACTGTTATTGTCGATTACTCTCACACGCCGGATAGTTTAGAGAATGCCTTAAAAACAGTGCAACAATTAGCAAAGAAAAGAATCTTTACTGTTGTCGGCTGTGGAGGAGATAGAGATCGTACGAAAAGGCCTTTAATGGCTCAAATTACTTGTAAACATAGTACAGATGCTATATTTACATCTGATAATCCCCGTACCGAGAACCCTGAAAGTATTTTAAAAGATATGGAAGCTGGTGTGAAAAACGAATCTTTTGTTTCAATTATTGACCGTAAAGAGGCGATTCAATATGCAGTGAATCAGGCAGAACCTGGGGATTGCATACTAATTGCAGGTAAAGGGCATGAAACATATCAAATAATTGGTCATGAACATTTTGATTTTGATGACCGATTAGTAGCAAAGGAAGCCATTGAACAAAAGATAGCAAGTAGTAAGTGACAATAAAAAATATCATGATTATGAATGATTGATTGAAAGGTTTAGAATATATGATAAAACGATTAAGAAGAAAACAAGTAAAACAATTCTCAATACCCGCTAAAGGTTGTGAACAATGATGATGGAACAAGTGATATTATTTACAATTATTCTAGGTTTTTTAATTACCGTTCTCATTTCTCCTTTGTTCATACCTTTTCTAAGGAGACTTAAATTTGGTCAAAGCATAAGAGAAGAAGGGCCAAAATCCCACCTGAAGAAAACAGGAACACCTACAATGGGTGGCTTAATGATTTTATTTTCAATCACATTAAGTACACTTATTATGACAGCTAAATTTGAAGGACCGACAAGTACCACCTATTTGCTGTTGCTCGTTACTTTAGGGTTTGGTTTATTAGGGTTCTTAGATGACTTTATAAAAGTAGTCATGAAAAGAAACTTAGGTTTAACTTCATTGCAAAAACTAATTGGACAGATTATTATTTCCATAATATTCTTCATCGTGTTAAAACAAACAGGTTTTAGTACGGAAGTATCGATTCCTTTAACCGATTTTTCCATTGATTTAGGATGGGGCTATGCATTATTTATAATCTTTTGGCTCGTTGGATTTTCAAATGCTGTGAACTTAACAGACGGGTTAGATGGATTGGTTAGTGGGACAGCAGCCATCGCATTTGGAGCATTTGCCGTCCTTGCTTGGAGTCAATCTTTATTTGAAGTATCAGTGTTTTCAGTAGCAGTTGTTGGCGCGCTTCTTGGATTTCTTGTATTCAATGCACATCCAGCGAAAGTGTTTATGGGTGATACAGGATCACTTGCATTGGGTGGAGCCATTGCAGCGATTGCTATTATGACTAAGTTTGAACTGATTTTATTAATCATAGGTTTCGTATTTGTAATTGAAACATTATCAGTGATTATTCAAGTAGCATCATTCAAGACAACTGGTAAACGTGTATTTAAAATGAGTCCACTACATCATCACTACGAGCTTGTAGGGTGGTCAGAGTGGCGCGTAGTTGTGACATTTTGGACAGTAGGCCTACTTTGTGCCATTCTCGGAATCTATGTAGAGGTGTGGATGTAATGAAAACAGTCAATCATTATCATCATAAAAAAATACTCGTGTTAGGCCTTGCTAAAAGTGGTGTCGGAGCGGCATCACTACTACATAAGTTAGGTGCTTTTGTAACCGTAAATGACTATAAACCATTAGATGAAAACCCGGAGGCTCAAAGCTTGTTAGAGCAAGGTATCACTGTGATTTGTGGAAGCCACCCAGTAGCCTTGCTTGATGAAGGGTTTGAATATGTTGTGAAAAACCCTGGCATTCCGTATAGTAATCCTATTGTCCAAGGGGCGATTGATAGAGGGTTGCCGGTTATTACGGAAGTAGAACTTGCTTATCAAATATCCCAAGCGCCATTTGTTGCCATTACTGGTACAAATGGCAAGACAACAACGACAACGCTCATTAATGAAATCTTTCAAGCTGCTCAAAAGTCTTCGCTTATTGCGGGTAACATCGGAAAGGTCTCATCTATCGTTGCGGAAAACGCGAAGAAGGAAGATACAATTATTATTGAGTTGTCTTCTTTTCAATTAATGGGTATTGAAGCATTTCGCCCGAAAATAGCTATTTTAACCAATCTTTATGAAGCTCATATTGATTATCATGGCACAATGAAAGATTATATTAGTGCAAAAGCGAATATCACGAAAAACCAAACGAAGGAAGATTACTTCATAGTAAATGCTGATCAAGAGGCAGTGATGGAAGTAGCTGCTCATTCAAAAGCGACGATCATCCCGTTTTCAACCACAAAAACGTTGGATAAAGGTGGATATGTCAAAGGCGGCATCATTTACTTTAATGAGGAAGCAATTATATCTATAGCTGATATTGTTCTCCCGGGGGCACATAACTTAGAAAATATTCTATCAAGTATCATTGCTGCCAAATTATCCGGTATTGGTAATGAAGCTATCTATCAAGTATTAACGACTTTTCAAGGCGTAGCTCACCGTCTACAGTTCGTTGGTGAAAAGCATAAAAGACGGTTTTATAATGATTCAAAAGCAACAAATATTTTAGCGACAACGAAAGCATTGGCTGCATTTGACCAGTCTATAGTTCTTCTAGCTGGTGGACTTGATCGTGGCAATTCCTTTGATGAGCTTATACCAGCATTAACAAATGTGAAAGCGGTCGTCACTTTCGGAGAGACAGCTGAAAAAATTGCTGCTGCTGCTGCTCATGCGGGGATAAAAAGCATTGTACATGCCAATAATGTGGAAGATGCTGTGCCACTGGCTTTTGACCTTTCAAAAGAAGGAGATATTATCTTACTTTCACCTGCTTGTGCAAGTTGGGATCAATATAAAACTTTTGAAGTAAGAGGAGACATTTTTATAGAAGCGGTGCATAAGCTTAAGTAAAGGGCTTGTCTGCCGGTTCAAATGATTCTATTCTTGAGCTAAGCTTGATTATGTTCGGTAGAGGAAACAGCAAACAGCCCTAAAACTTGGACTTAGAGGTGTGTTGACTTTGCCAACAAAAAAAGCCACTCCAGATATGATATTAATTATTGTTACGCTCATGCTCTTAGCAGTTGGACTAACGATGGTTTATAGTGCCAGTGCCATTTGGGCAGATTACAAGTTTGATGATTCTTTTTTCTTCGCCAAAAGGCAGTTACTATTTGCAATTGTTGGTTTAGTAGCCATGTTCTTTCTTATGAATGTTGATTACTGGACATGGAGAACATGGGCAAAAGTCATTATCATTGTTTGTTTTGTGTTGCTATTATTAGTATTAATACCTGGTATAGGAAATGTTAGAAATGGTTCAAGAAGTTGGATAGGTGTCGGTGCATTCTCTATTCAACCTTCCGAGTTTATGAAACTAGCGATGATTGCCTTTCTCGCTAAGTTTCTTTCCGAAAAACAGAAACTCATTACATCATTTAAGAAGGGGTTAGTTCCTTCATTAGGTCTCGTCTTTCTTGCATTCGGCTTAATCATGTTACAGCCGGATTTAGGCACAGGAACTGTAATGGTGGGGACTTGCATTGTAATGATATTTGTGTCTGGTGCAAGAATTAAACATTTTGCACTTTTAGGTTTAATCGGTATAGGGGGCTTCGTTGCATTAGTGCTTTCTGCTCCTTATCGTATCAAAAGAATTACCTCATTCTTAGACCCGTGGGAGGACCCTTTAGGCAGTGGATTTCAAATTATCCAGTCGCTTTATGCCATTGGTCCAGGGGGACTATTCGGTTTAGGTTTAGGTGAAAGCAGACAGAAATTCTTCTATTTACCTGAACCGCAAACGGATTTTATCTTTGCCATATTATCTGAGGAACTAGGTTTTATAGGGGGCACATTCGTCATTCTACTTTTCGCCCTTCTTTTATGGAGAGGCATTAGAGTAGCGCTTGGTGCACCGGATTTATATGGTAGCTTTTTGGCAGTAGGGATTATCGCCATGGTCGCCATACAAGTAATGATTAATATTGGAGTAGTCACAGGCTTGATGCCAGTAACTGGTATCACTTTGCCATTCCTAAGTTATGGAGGATCTTCATTGACCCTTATGTTAATGGCGATTGGTGTGTTGCTTAATATTAGTCGGTATTCTCGTTATTAGTGAAACCCATTTAGGGTTTCTTTTTTTGCTGATAGGAGAATCGCTAACAAAAAAAGAATATATAGTTAAAGCTTCAATTAAGTGGTATTACTTGGCTTAATTTGTTAATGTAGAACTTTTATTTATTTCAAAAGGGAAAGAGATTTTCCAAATTCATTACATTTGCATGACATTGTAGGTTATCATTTCTTCCTTTCAGTGCAAATATAGTAGAATAGGATAAAGTAAGACTAGTAAACAGTAAGGAAACTAAAAGGAAACTAACAGCTTTGGTTGAGGTGAAAGCATGAAAATTGCATTAAGTGGTGGTGGCACAGGGGGACATATTTATCCTGCGCTTGCCCTAATTCGGGAAATTCAAAAGCAAGATAAAAACGCAGAATTCTTATACATAGGTACAAAAAATGGACTAGAGGCATCGATCGTTCCTCGTGCAAATATACCTTTTCAGTCAATTGAAATTTCAGGATTTAAAAGAAGCTTATCTTTAGATAATGTGAAAACGATTTGGCGGTTTTTAAAAGGTGTTCAAGATAGTAAAAAAATGTTGAAGGAATTTCAGCCTGATGTCGTCATTGGTACAGGTGGTTATGTATGTGGGCCAGTTGTGTACGCTGGTGCCAAGTTGGGGATTCCAACAATCATTCATGAACAAAATAGTGTACCGGGTTTAACTAATAAGTTCCTTAGTAAATATGTCGATAAAGTGGCTGTATGCTTTGATGAAGCTGTGGCGAGCTTCCCTAAAGGAAAAGTAGTCATGACGGGAAATCCGCGAGCAACAGAAGTGCTTGGACAAAATGCCATTAATGGTAAATTATCTGTTGGTCTAGATCCAGCGAAACCATCTGTGTTGATTTTCGGTGGTAGTAGGGGAGCAAGGCCGATTAATGATGCCGTGTTAAAAACGTTTACACAGTTAGCATCCAGGCCATATGAAGTATTATATATCACCGGTGAGGTCCATTATGAAAGTGTAAAGAAAGAGGCCGAATTGGCTGGGAATCCAGATAATATTAAAATTAAGCCTTTTATTCATAATATGCCAGAAGTATTAGCGGGAACGGACCTTGCTGTTACGAGAGCGGGTGCAACAACCCTAGCGGAATTAACGTCATTAGGCATCCCAAGTATATTAATACCAAGCCCATATGTAACGAATAATCATCAAGAAAAGAACGCGAGAGCATTAAGCGACCATGGCGCAGCAGAATTACTCCTAGAAGGAGATTTGAGCGCGAATAAATTAATTGAATCGATTGACCGGATTTTATTAGATGAGGACAAAATTATCGCGATGAAATCTGCTGCGAAGAAGATAGGCGTCCCAGATGCAGCGGATCGGTTATATAATGTAATGAAAAAAATAATGAAAGATAAGCAGTAATGTAGCCCATTCTTATTGACTTTAGCATAATATAGAATACGATACAGAGAGGGCGGATGTTATGAAGAGCATATATAGTGAGTTAAACAGCGCTATCAATGGAACGGTAAAAGAAAAAGAACCACTTGCTTATCATACAACGATGAAAATAGGCGGACCTGCTGATATATTTATCGAACCTAAGACAGTAGAAGATTTGCGTAAAGCGATGAAGATTATTGTCTCACATCAAATTAAATGGACTGTAATAGGAAGAGGCTCTAATTTACTTGTAGCTGATGATGGCATTGAGGGAGTAGTGATTAAGTTCGGTAAAGGTTTTGCCAATCTCGAACGAGAAAAAGAACTTCTTCGGGTCGGTGCAGGGTATCCCCTTGTGGCATTAGCTACCAAAGTGAGTAAACAGGGGTATGCAGGGCTAGAATTTGCAAGTGGTATTCCTGGTTCTGTTGGTGGAGCAGTCTATATGAATGCAGGTGCACATCAATCGGATATCGCAACGATTCTCGAGAAAGCGTATATCCTTTTTCCGAATGGTGATCTGCAATGGTTAACAAACGAAGAAATGAAGTTTTCATATCGAACGTCTATTTTACAAAAAGAACGACCAGGCATTGTGGTTGAAGCCATTTTTCGCTTAGAGCAAGGAGAGAAGGAAGCGATTACTAATAGGATGTTACGTAATAAGGCATATCGTAAAGAAACACAACCATGGGATGCCCCTTGTGCAGGGAGTATTTTTAGAAATCCACTACCACATCATGCTGGTCAGCTGATTGAAGCAGTTGGTTTAAAGGGACATACACTCGGAGGCGCCCAAATCTCGCCATTACACGGGAATTTTATTGTGAATAGTAATCAGGCAACTGCTGAGGATGTTTTGGGGCTAATTCAACATGCAAAGGATACGGTATTAGCAGAAAAGGGAATAGCATTGCAAACAGAAGTTGAAATAATTGGGCGCGAGTAGCGAAAAAGACCATCTTTCATTCCAATTATTGTGATATAATCATTCAATAGAATGATGATAAGCGAATAAAGATTTAGGTATATTATCTCATTATGTTAATATATTAGTTTAATTAACCGAAAATAAGGATATATGCTGTGAGTAACGATGTACGAGGTGATGATACTGGAACAAGGAAAAATAGTATCCATAGAAGATAGAATTCCTAAATTAAAACAACAGAGAAAAAAGAAAGCGAACCGGAGACTCATTTCCCTACTAATTTTCTTTTTATTTCTGATTGCCTTAGTAGTTTATTTCCAGTCACCGTTGAGCAATATAAAAGCAATTAAAGTATCAGGTAATACTGTCTTCAGCAATGAAACGATTGTAGAACAAAGTGGATTAACTGAAGATATGAATATATGGAAAGTTGATGAAGCTGAAATTGAGCAAGTGCTTTTAAAACTACCAGAAATGAAAGAGGTAAAAGTAGCAACTGAGTTTCCAAATACAGTCGTTATTTCGGTTAAAGAACATAAACGAGTAGCTTATATTATGGAAGGTGAGAACTATATACCCGTTCTTGAAAACGGTAAAACTCTCTCCGTAAAAGGTGAAAGTGAGTTCCCAGCCAGTGCACCTATTTTATTTCAATTTTCTGAAGGAAAAGTGTTAGAGAAGATGATTGCGTCTCTTGGTCAATTACCAGAAGAAGTTCGTAATTCAATTTCAGAAATACACGCGTCACCTAAAGAAACAGATAAAGAGGCGATTACGCTTTATATGAATGATGGATATGAAGTAGTCGCTACATTAGCTACCTTTGTCGATAAAATGTCTCATTACCCGGCAATCGTTGCTCAACTTGATCCCGAAGTTAAAGGAATTATTGATTTAGAAGTGGGCTCTTACTTTAAGCCTTATGGCGAAGGGGGAGCTGAGGAGAATGAAAAAGAACAAGAAGAGGAAGTTGAAGAATAACCAGGTTATCTTTTCACTCGTTTTCATTGGATTAGGTTTTCTGATTGCTTATTCCTTTCAATTGGCGAAAGATACGAAAGATGAAAGCAGTATAACGAGTAACCAGTGGGAGAGGGATCAACAATTAAGGCGTGAATTGATTGATTTGGAAGAGAAAAATCTTAACCTTCAACAAGAATTGTACAAGACACAAGATGTTCTACAAGAAATTGAAAAAGAATTTTCTCAAGATGAGCAAGTATATAGTAATCTTGCCGAGGATGTCGATAAATATCGCATGTATTTAGGGAAGGTCAAAGTGAGTGGCCCTGGTGTAAATGTCACTCTCTTAGATGGGGAATACAATCCCAAAGCCGATTCAGCAAATAATTACATCGTACATGAACATCATGTGTTTCAAGTTATTAATGAGTTATACATTGCCGGTGCTTCAGCTGTCGCCATTAATGGTCAGCGCTTAACGCACTCCTCTTATATTGTCTGTAACGGTCCGGTCATTGAAGTGGACGGGAAGCAACACCCAGCCCCATTTGTTATATCTGCAATTGGAGATACGGACGTTCTCACATCGGCATTAAATATTGCTGGCGGCGTTAAAGATTTACTTGTCAATGAAAATATTCAGTTTTCATTAGAGGGTAAATCTGAAATCATAATGGATCCGATAATTGGGAGTTAGCGCTTTTTCTATCATGATAGGAGCAATATTTGGTGGAAAAAGAAGATAGGTGAAAAGATGAACAAAAAGCAATGGGGTTTTACAATAATCACAGTCTTAATTGGTGTCATGCTAGCCGTTCAGTTTAAGACGGTAAAGAATACAGACGTAAGAGATACAAGAGACACATGGCAATTGCGGGAAGATCTGCAAAATGAGGAAGCATTACGACTTGAGTTGCTAAAGGAAATCCGGTCACAAGAAGAGAAAATAGCGCAATATGAAAATAATATAGATGCTAATAAGGAAGAGGTTCTGAGATCAACATTGGATGAGCTCAAAACAGAAGTAGGACTGACAGAAAAATCAGGTCCAGGTTTGATTTTAACGGTACAACCTATCGCTGAGGAGTTGATTATCGGTTCACAAGTAGGGAAAGTTACACCCGATTTATTGAAAAGGTTAGTAAATGAACTCAACCGTTATGGCGCGAAAGAAGTATCCATAGGTGGTCATCGGGTAATCAACTCAACTGTGATAAGAGATATTAATAATATAACGAAAATAGATGGTTATTCTATTCAGACCTTACCGCTAGAATTGAAGGTTATTGTTGAGAATGAAGATGATGCTGAACAAATGTATAAAAGAATGCAAGTTTCAAAATCTATAGAAGATTTTTTTATCGAGAATTTAACACTCGATATACAACTAGCAGAAAATAAGATTACTGTACCAGCCTACAATGAACCAATTCAAATGACTGATATGAAGGAGGCGGACAAGAAAAGCGAAGGAGGACATTCATAGATGTGGCTACCCATCTTAGGTTTACTAATCGGGTTATTTATTGGGTTTATGACAGACTTTCAAATTCCTGATGAATATGCCAATTACTTATCAATCGCTATTCTTGCTGCACTGGATACACTTTTTGGTGGCATTAGAGCCCATTTACAGGATGTGTACAGTGAAAAGATCTTTGTATCAGGATTTTTCTTTAATATTTTACTTGCAGCAGGTCTTGCTTTTCTAGGGGTTCATCTTGGTGTAGACTTATATTTAGCAGCTGTGTTTGCATTTGGTGTGAGGTTATTTCAAAACATCGCTGTTATTCGCAGGATTTTATTAGCAAAGTGGACAAGTAAGAATGAAAATTTAGAAAAAAATTGATTTTAAAAAAGGGAATAGTTTAGTTTTGACGAATAATTTTATTAATATCAAATTTGGTTTATTAGTTTAATATAAAGAGGTTATAGTAATGATAACTGCAAGAATAGGTAACTAAAAAAGTCGACTCGCAAAAAGGGAGGTGCCACAGAATGAACAGCAATGAAATATATGTCAGCCTTGACATCGGTACATCCAGTGTAAAAGTAATCATTGGTGAGATGGTCAATGATTCTTTAAACATTATTGGTGTTGGCAATGTAGCTTCCGAAGGATTAAGAAAGGGCTCCATTGTTGATATAGATGAAACCGTTCATTCTATTAGAAGAGCAATTGAACAAGCTGAAAGAATGATTGGCATGGAGATTAGAAGAGTGATAGTAGGTATCACCGGTAACCATGTTATGCTTCAGCCTTCTCACGGTGTTGTCGCCGTGTCAAGTGAAAATAAGGAAATCTCAGATGAGGATGTAGCGCGTGTTATGGATGCTGCTCAAGTGGTATCAGTGCCACCTGAGAGAGAAATTATTGATGTCATTCCAAGACAATTTATTGTAGATGGATTAGATGAAATCAATGATCCAAGAGGAATGATTGGTGTAAGACTAGAAATGGAAGGTACCATCATTACCGGATCTAAAACTTTATTACATAATACGCTCAGATGCGTTGAACGCGCAGGCCTAGAAATTATGGATATTACCCTTCAGCCGTTAGCAGCAGGTGCTTTCGCCCTATCAAAAGATGAGAAAAACTTAGGTGTGGCTCTTGTTGATATAGGTGGTGGTTCAACAACGATTGCTATCTTTGAAAATGGTGTACTAAAGGATACAAGTGTATTGCCAGTTGGAGGAGAACATATCACGAAAGACTTATCGATTGGTTTACGTACTTCAACTGAAGATGCTGAAAAAATTAAGATAAAACATGGGTATGCTTTTTATGACCACGCTTCAGAGGAAGAGGTATTTAGTGTACCAATTATCGGCAGTGATCAACATCAACAATTTAATCAGCTAGAAATAGCAGATATTATTGAAGCGAGAATGGAAGAAACCTTTGATCTTATTCAACATGAGATTAGAAGGCTAGGTGCATCAGACCTTCCAGGTGGTTATGTTTTATGCGGAGGGGTTGCAAATACGCAAGGGGTATTAGAACTTGCTCAAGTGGTCTTCCAAAATAGAGTAAGAATAGCCGTGCCTGATTATATTGGGGTTAGAGAGCCACAATATTGTACAGCCGTAGGTTTAATACAGTTTGCATATAAAAATGCAAAGATACAAGGAAAGAACATGGAAGCAATTGTCGATCAACCTGAAGCAAATGAAAAAAGAACACAAAAGCAAACACAGCCGAAGAAAAGCACAGAAAAAGAGCCGGAACAAAAAGTGACATCAAGAGTTAAAAAGTTCCTTGGATACTTTTTCGAGTAGCAAAAACAAAACATTGTATTGTAATAGATTAATAGCAAGACAGATTGTCAATTTACAGTAGATGTTAGTCAGCTATTAAACAGTTAATCATCAAGATAAATGAGCGAATCGAAAAAAAGGTGTTCTTAGGAATATCGACGAATTAGGAGGATTTGTCATGTTGGAATTTGATACGAATTTAGATTCATTAGCAACGATAAAAGTAATTGGGGTTGGTGGCGGAGGAAATAACGCCGTTAACCGTATGATTGAGCATGGTGTACAAGGTGTAGAATTTATTGCAGTGAATACAGATGCTCAAGCATTAAACCTATCAAAAGCAGAAGTAAAGATGCAAATTGGTGGTAAATTGACAAGAGGGCTCGGTGCAGGTGCCAATCCAGAAGTAGGAAAAAAGGCAGCTGAGGAAAGTAAAGAGCAAGTTGAAGAAGCTTTAAAAGGTGCAGATATGGTATTTGTTACTGCTGGAATGGGTGGAGGAACAGGTACTGGTGCTGCCCCTGTTATTGCCCAAATCGCACGAGATTTAGGCGCTTTAACTGTAGGTGTTGTGACAAGACCATTTACATTTGAAGGTCGTAAACGCTCTACTCAAGCAGCTGGTGGAATAGCTTCTATGAAAGATGCTGTGGATACATTGATTGTTATCCCTAATGATCGTTTATTAGAAATTGTTGATAAAAGTACACCAATGCTTGAAGCATTCCGTGAAGCAGATAATGTTCTTCGCCAAGGTGTCCAAGGTATTTCAGATTTGATTGCCACACCTGGTTTGATTAACTTGGACTTCGCTGATGTGAAAACAATTATGTCCAATAAAGGTTCTGCACTTATGGGAATCGGTTTAGCTGCAGGCGAAAATCGAGCAGCAGAAGCGGCCAAGAAGGCCATCTCTTCTCCATTATTAGAAAAGTCCATTGATGGTGCGCAAGGGGTTCTAATGAATATTACCGGCGGATCAAACTTAAGCTTGTATGAAGTACAAGAAGCAGCAGATATTGTTGCATCAGCATCAGATCAAGATGTTAATATGATCTTTGGTTCTGTTATCAATGAGGATTTGAAGGATGAGATTGTTGTAACAGTTATCGCGACTGGCTTCAATGAAGAAGTTATTCAAACAAAGCCTTCCAAACCTGCATTTGGACAAAATAAAGGAAACGTTGGCGTAGGATCGCAGGTGCAAAAGCGTGAAACGTATCGTGAACGCGAGAGGGAAGAAGCAGCATCACATGAGCAGCCATCAAGAAATACAGCAAAGGAACATCCAGAAGATACGTTAGATATCCCAACATTTTTAAGAAATCGTAACCGTAGAAGATAAGACAATTTGTATAAAGAAGCTAATGTCCGAAAATGAAGGGCATTGGCTTTTTTGTTTTAAAAGAAGATGATCCCCTCAAAAATTTTTTCTATATTAACGTTAATTAGATAATAACTCCTTAAATTAGTCCATTAAAAGACTTCATCATTTTCGTCATTTCCTATAAATGAGACAGACCGCAAAAAACTGACAAAAAAAGAAAAGAATAGTGAAAATTTCTGCTGTTTTACCAACAGAAAGTGACATCTTTATTTTGGTGAATAGGCTATACTTTTTTTAGCACATCAATAAGACAGCCACCCATAAGAATATACATTGTTAGTTTTAGGAAGGAAGAAGACAGATTGGCCATTTATTTAGATATTATTTGGGCATTAAATTTGTTGTTTGATAGTCTTCTCCTATATTTAACGTCTATTCTTCTGAAAATCGAAGTTAAATTATGGAGAATAGCCACAGGAGGTTTGGTAGGCTCAATAATAATCTTATTATCCGTCACACCGATTCATGCATACTCCAGTCATCCAATAGGTAAGTGGTTATTTTCTATTTTCATGGTCTTTATTGTATTTGGTTTTAGAAGATTAACTTTTTTTTTAAAAGCGTTAAGCACATTTTATGCAGTGACCTTTTTAATCGGTGGAAGTTTAATTGCCGTCCATTATTTTATTCAATTTGATCTAGACCTGACATCCACCGTTATGCTTGCATCCGTAAATGGCTTTGGTGATCCTATTAGCTGGTTATTCGTATTATTAGGATTCCCTATTGCCTGGCATTTTTCAAAGAAAAATTATGATTCTATTGAAATGACAAAGATCAATTATGAGTCAAATGTGAATGTACAAATTCAACTAAAGGGAGAAACTTATGATTTTCAAGGTCTAATAGACAGTGGTAATCAGCTTTATGATCCACTAACAAGAGTACCTGTCATGATTGTATCGATTGACCAGCATAAAGAGTCTTTTCCAGAAGCGATTACAACAATGGCAAAAGATCCGAATGGTGCGATAGAAGGCAGGTGGGAAATCCCGAACGATTGGATGTCAGTTGTCCGAGTGATACCTGCAAAGGTGGTCGGTAGTGATAATCAAATGATACTTGCCCTCAAACCAGAGAAAATTACATTAATCAAAGATAATGAAGTCATTGCAGTGGATAAGGGGCTCATTTCATTTACTATGCAAAAGTTGTCCCCAGAGAATCGCTTTCAATGCATTGTGCATCCAAAAATGTTAACAGGTGCCAAGAAAGTTGGTTAAAACGCATGAGAAATAATCAATCATAGGGAGGAGAAAGAGTGCGTAAACTTAAATTTCGCTTATCATATTATTGGTATAAGCTTTTAATGAAATTAGGTTTAAAAACAGATGAAATATATTATATAGGTGGTAGCGAAGCTCTTCCCCCGCCACTTAGTAAAGAAGAAGAAGCGATATTGTTAAATAAGCTTCCTAAAGGAGATCAAGCAGCACGATCCATTTTAATTGAACGGAATTTACGTTTAGTCGTGTATATCGCTCGCAAGTTCGAAAATACAGGCATTAATATTGAAGACTTAATCAGTATTGGAACAATTGGCTTAATAAAGGCGGTAAATACCTTCAATCCTGAAAAGAAAATTAAACTGGCTACATATGCCTCACGATGTATTGAAAATGAGATATTAATGTATTTACGTAGAAATAACAAGATTCGTTCCGAAGTTTCGTTTGATGAACCACTTAACATTGATTGGGATGGTAATGAATTATTATTATCAGATGTACTAGGCACAGAGGAAGATATTATCACGAAGGATTTAGAAGCAAATGTTGATAAAAAGCTCTTAATTAAAGCACTTCATCAATTATCTGATAGAGAAAAACAAATAATGGAGTTGCGTTTCGGGCTTGGTGAGGATGAGGAAAAAACACAAAAAGATGTTGCCGATATGCTTGGGATTTCTCAATCCTATATTTCAAGATTAGAAAAAAGAATTATTAAACGTTTGAAAAAAGAATTCAATAAAATGGTTTAAAAAAATTTTTTAGTCGTTGAAATATCTGTTAAATAAAGGATATTTCTTTTTTTTACACTTTATGCGCATTTTTCTTGTGCATATTTTTCCTTCTCGCGGAGATACTGATTTTTGTACAGCAGCTCCTGTGAGGAGGGAATGGGATTGACTCGAAATAAAGTAGAAATTTGCGGAGTAGATACATCAAAGCTTCCAGTACTAAAGAACGAAGAAATGAGAGCACTCTTCAAGCAAATGCATAATGGAGATATATCAGCAAGGGAGAGCCTAGTAAATGGGAACCTCCGACTCGTTTTAAGTGTCATTCAACGATTTAATAATAGAGGAGAATTTGTTGATGACTTATTTCAAGTTGGCTGTATCGGTCTTATGAAATCTATTGATAATTTTGATTTAAGCCAAAATGTAAAATTCTCCACTTATGCTGTTCCTATGATTATTGGAGAAATCCGTAGATATTTACGCGATAATAATCCAATAAGGGTATCTCGTTCCTTACGTGATATCGCCTATAAAGCCTTGCAGGTAAGAGAACGCCTAATGAGTAAAACTTCAAAAGAACCAACAGCTGAAGAGATTGCGAAAGAGTTGGATATTCCGCATGAAGAAATTGTTTTCGCCCTTGATGCAATACAAGATCCTGTATCACTTTTTGAGCCTATTTATAATGACGGCGGCGACCCAATCTTTGTAATGGATCAACTCAGTGATGAGAAGAATAAGGATATTCAATGGGTGGAAGAGCTTGCACTGAAAGAAGGCATGAGACGCCTGAATGATCGAGAAAAAATGATATTACGCAAAAGGTTTTTTCAAGGAAAAACACAAATGGAAGTTGCTGAAGAAATTGGTATTTCTCAGGCTCAAGTCTCACGCTTAGAAAAAGCAGCCATTAAACAAATGAATAAAAATATTCAAAGCTAATATGCCAGGAGAGTTTAACACAGACGTGTTAAGCTCTTTTTTATTTGTAATGAAATAGAGGCCCTACCATGAGGAATGATTGATGAAGACGCATGGGAAATAAGCATAATTAGATAAACGCGATTTATAGATAAGAATAAGAACTACACCAGAGAGAAAAATGCGGCTAAATACATACTTGTTTGATAAGATTTTCCAAAGGAAATAGCTTGAGAACCACTTCATTCTCAAATCACCACACCAAATTTAGCTCGGTCTTTTTAATCTTTCTAATCATATATTGTAATAAAAGGAGGCGTTTTAAGATGATGAGAATCTCAAGTTTTCAAATGAAAGATGTGATTAATGTTGCTGATGGTAAGAAATTAGGATTTATTAATGATATTGATATTGATGTTTCAACTGGGAAAATAGACTGTATTTTCATTAGTCAACAAAACAAGATGCTTCCTTTTTTTAATAAGCTGGAGGATATCGTGGTCGAATGGGACGATATTTTAAAAATCGGTGAGGATGTGATTCTTGTCCGTTTTCCTCATCAATATCAATTAGAAGAACCAAAAGAAGAATACAGCAATCGATAGTTATAGCTGTAAACCTTAATCGCAATATGGTAAACTAAAGAAAAAAATGGGGAAAGTGTATGGAGCCATTTCAACGAACGCATGAAAAATATTTAATCATAAAACATTGGTTTGAAAAATATGGACTGATGGCAGGCTTTACAACTAAAAATGATGGGTATAGTGAAAAAGATTACACATCACAAAACTTTGGCTTTCATGTAGGTGACCAACCAGCGCATGTGATCCAAAATCGTATAGCATTAGCGAAAGAATTGCAATTTCCATTAGAACATTGGGTGGGAGCAGAACAAACTCATGGTGTTCATATTGAATATGTTCAAAATAACCAAAGAGGTAGAGGCGCAAAAGAGTATGATACGGCATTTGCTGCTACGGACGCCTTGTATACGGATGAAAATAATATACTATTAACTATGTGTTATGCTGACTGTATTCCACTTTATTTCTTCCATCCCAAGAATCAATATATGGCAGTTGCTCATGCGGGATGGAAAGGAACCGTATTTGGAATCGCTAAAAATGTTTTAACTGCCTTTCATGAAAAAGGAATTCGTCCACAAGAGGTCGAAGTTGTTATAGGCCCAGGTATATGTCGCTCTTGTTATATTGTAGATAATTATGTGCTTAACAAGGTGAACGATGCCTTAGGAGAAATGGCTCCTAGTGTTTATAATGAAATATCTAAAGGTCAATATGAATTAGATTTAAAACGATGTAATCAACTCATATTGCAGAAATATGGTGTTTTACGAGATAATATTCATACAACTGAATTTTGTACAAGCTGTCATGATACCTTGTTTTTTTCCCACCGAAGAGATGAAGGGAAAACGGGTAGAATGATGAGCTTTATTGGTTTGTGTGAGGAGGAATAGCATCTTGAATGTACAAGAGAACTTAAAGAGGATTAAGGAAAATATACAAACTGTTTGTGAAAAAATGAATCGTCCTAGTGATGACGTAAAGATTATCGCAGTGACAAAATATGTATCAACAGAAAGAGCACAGGAGGCAATTGCAGCAGGAGTTAATAACCTAGGGGAAAATCGTGATGAAGGTCTGTTAGAAAAACAAGCCGTCATAAACAATGGGGCTGTTTGGCATTATATTGGGAGCTTACAATCTAGAAAAGTAAAAAATATCATAAATGAAGTGGATTATATACATTCATTAGATCGGATGTCTCTTGCTAAAGAGATTGAAAAGCGTGCGAAAAAATCAATTAAATGCTTTATTCAAGTGAATGTGTCTGGAGAAGATTCAAAGCAAGGGTTATCCAGAGAAGAAGTCATTCCTTTTGTTAAAGCGTTGTCAGATTTTAAACAAATAGAAGTAGTAGGCCTTATGACTATGGCGCCATTGACAAATGATGAGACAGTATTAAGAAACTGTTTTCGAAATTTGAAGTTGCTTCAGCAAGAAGTAGTATCACTTCAATTATCTCATGCACCGTGTATAGAATTATCAATGGGAATGTCCAATGATTATCAAATTGCTATTGAAGAAGGCGCAACAATGGTCCGTATAGGAACGGCTTTAGTTGGAAAAGAAAAGTAAGGAGGTTAGGTGCAGATGAGTATAAAATCAAAGTTTAAATCATATTTCTTTTTAGATGACGAAGAAGACAACTATGAGCCAAGAGAAGATGAGTACGCCAATAGCAGGGATCGTAAAGAGGAACAAGAAACAACCTCTATTCGGACATCGCAAAGGCAGCACGCTGCAACAAAACAAAATGTTGTTAGTTTACAATCTGTTCAAGGACAAGGCGGTCAGCAAAAATCATCTAAAGTTGTTCTTGTTGAGCCACGCGTCTATGCGGAAGCGCAAGAAATTGCTGATCAATTAAAGAATAGAAAAGCAGTGGTTGTTAATCTTCAAAGAATTGATAAAAGCCAAGCAAAGCGCATTGTTGATTTTTTAAGTGGAACGGTGTATGCCATTGGTGGAGATATACAAAAAATTGGAATGGACATCTTTTTATGTACGCCTGAAAATGTTGAAGTATCAGGGAATATTTCGCAAATGATTCAGGAACATGAAGAAGAGAACTCGAGGTGGTAAATTAATTATGGCAACTTTATTTTCGATTATTATTACAGCCGTGGAGATTTATTCATGGGCATTAATCATTTACATACTCATGTCATGGTTCCCAAATGCAAGGGAATCTAGTATTGGGCAAGTTCTAACAAAAATTTGTGAACCCTTTCTAGAACCATTTAGACGTGTTATTCCGCCAATTGGTGGAATGTTAGATATTTCTCCGATTGTGGCTATTTTAGTATTAAATTTAGCAACATCGGGAATTCGACAAATCTTTTTATGGATGATGTAAAAAATACGAGCTAATGCTTAGCTCGTATTTTTGTTTTTTTTTAATAATAGGTTTTCAAAGGAAATTGCAAAACATGCAAATTTAATAAATGATATACTATAACACAACTGTTGTTAAAGGAGTAAGCTCATGTCAAATATATATCAACACTTTCGTCCGGAAGAGAGGGAGTTTATTGATCAAGTGTTAAGTTGGCGACAAACGGTTGAACAATCGTATGCGCCTAAGCTTACTGACTTTCTCGATCCAAGGGAACAAGATATTTTACACACCATCATTGGATCACAAAGTGATGTGTGCGTGCAATTTGAAGGTGGACATAGAAACGCCGAAAGAAAACGTGCGCTAATTTATCCAGATTATTTTGTACCGGAAATGGACGATTTTTGCTTAGAATTATACGAAGTAAATTATCCTCATAAATTCGTATTAATCGAGCATCCACAAGTGCTCGGCAGTCTTATGTCACTCGGATTGAAAAGAAGTAAATTTGGAGATATTTTGTTTGAAGGTCATACGATACAAGTAATTGTTTCTAAGGAAGTATCATCTTATATTTCTATGCAATTAGAATCTGTTGGGAAAGCTTCTGTTAAACTTGAAGAAAAACCATTTTCATCTGTTATTGATGCAAAAGAGCAATGGCAAGAAAAAGTTTTTACAATGTCATCCTTAAGACTTGATACGTTGATTGCATCAATTTATAATTTTTCTAGACAAAAGGCGCAACAACTTATTGCTGCAAAAAAAGTAAAAGTAAATTGGGCAATGAAAGAAAATGTAGCGTTCGATTGCCGTGAAAGTGATACGATTTCTGTTAGAGGCTATGGGCGCTGTAAGGTGATTGCGATAGAAGGAAAAACGAAGAAAGAAAAATGGAAAGTAGTTGTTGGTATACAAAAATAATCTTTTTTAGCTATAATGATTATAGTGTTTTACCGATATAAAATTGAAAGTGTATCGAATTTTATGCAGGAATCTGCAAGAAACTGTCGAATTACATGTTAACAAATACATAATTTGACCAACTGATCTAGGAGGTGGCCTTATGCCATTAACACCGTTAGATATTCATAACAAAGAGTTCAGCAAAGGTTTTCGTGGATATGATGAAGATGAAGTAAATGAGTTTTTAGATCAAGTGATTAAAGACTATGAAATCATTATTCGTGAGAAGAAGGAATTAGAAGAGCGTTTAAACGACTTAAATGAAAGAGTCGGACATTTTAATACGATTGAAGAGACGTTAAATAAGTCGATTGTTGTTGCGCAAGAAGCTGGGGAAGAAGTGAAGCGAAACGCACAGAAAGAGGCAAAGCTAATTATTCGTGAGGCGGAGAAAAACGCTGACAGGATTGTGAATGAATCATTATCTAAAGCAAGGAAGATTGCGCTGGATATAGAAGATTTGAAAAAGCAATCGAAAGTATTTAGAAATCGTTTTAAAATGTTAATCGAAGCCCAATTAGATATGCTACAAAATGATGATTGGGACCACTTAATGGAATATGAGCTAGATACAACAGACTTGAAGTCTACAAAAGAAGAAGAATCTAGGGTATAAGATACTTTAACTTCTGAATTAAACCGACTTGACGAAGTTGTATCCTATCGCATATAATCTAGAAAAAACATGATAAAACGATGACAGGGATAGTAGCATTCTATCTTACTTAAAAGAGTGGATTCCCACTTCAGCGATTCAGGGAAGGTGAAAGCCTGATATTAAGAAGAAGAATTTGAACATCACCCTTGAGTTCCTTACTTGAGCTAAAAAGTTAGAGTAAGGCGTAGACGTTCACGTTACGAATTGATTTTTGAGCGGATAGGGAATTTCTCTATCTACAAGGGTGGTACCGCGGGAATATATAACCTCTCGTCCCTTTTTTTGGGATGAGGGGTTTTTTGTGTTTTCCCCGAGTACCTTATGTATGAGCGCTACTTTGGTCATAATGTTATGTAGTATGTTGAGGAGGAAATGAGCTATGGATTACAAAGATACTTTATTAATGCCTAAAACAGATTTTCCAATGAGAGGAAATTTGCCAAAAAGAGAACCTGAAATGCAAACAGAATGGAATGAACAAGATATTTACGCAAAAGTGCTTGAGCGCACGAAAAATCAGCCATTGTTTATC
Source organism: Cytobacillus sp. FSL K6-0265 (assembly GCF_038003465.1). Taxonomy (NCBI): domain Bacteria; kingdom Bacillati; phylum Bacillota; class Bacilli; order Caryophanales; family Bacillaceae; genus Cytobacillus; species Cytobacillus sp. FSL K6-0265. The sequence goes on from NZ_JBBOPE010000001.1 coordinate 1,772,535, forward strand.
CTGCACGACGGACCTCCCTATGCGAATGGCGATCTTCATATCGGACATGCGTTAAATAAAGTTTTAAAAGACTTCATTAACCGCTATAAGTCAATGAGTGGTTACCATGCACCATATGTACCTGGTTGGGATACGCATGGATTGCCCATTGAACAAGCATTAACGAATAAAGGTGTAAAACGTAAAGAAATGACGGTAGCAGAATTTCGTAAACTTTGTGAAGAATATGCTTACGGTCAAATCGAGAATCAACGTGAACAATTTATGCGGTTGGGTGTTCGCGGAGATTGGGAAAATCCCTATATTACATTAAAACCTGCCTATGAGGCCCAACAAATCAAAGTTTTTGGTGAGATGGCGAAAAAAGGTTATATCTATAAAGGGAAGAAACCTGTTTACTGGTCTCCATCATCTGAGTCTGCATTAGCAGAAGCTGAGATTGAATATAAAGATAAGCAATCCGCTTCCATTTATGTAGGATTTAAAGTGAAAGACGGTAAAGATGTTTTATCTGAAGACGTACGTATTGTTATTTGGACAACGACGCCTTGGACAATGCCGGCTAACTTAGGTATTTCTGTCCACCCGAAACTAAAGTATGTTGTCGTTGAAGTGGCTAACGAAAAATATTTAGTAGCTGAAGATCTACTAGGGTCTGTAACAGAAGAGATTGGCTGGGAAAATCCTAAGGTCGTTCAAACGATTCAAGGTAGTGAGTTAGAATATGTGACTGCTGAACATCCATTATATGGCCGTGATTCACTTGTTATGCTTGGTGACCATGTAACTACAGACGCTGGTACTGGTTGTGTTCATACGGCTCCAGGACATGGTGAAGACGACTTTTACATTGGCTCTAAATATGGCTTAGATGTATTATGTCCGGTGGATGACAAAGGGGTAATGACAGAAGAAGCACCTGGTTTTGAAGGTCTTTTCTATGATAAGGCCAATAAACCAATCACAGAAAAATTGGAAGAAGTTGGCGCGTTATTGAAGCTTTCTTTTATCAAGCATTCTTATCCACATGATTGGCGCACAAAAAAACCAGTTATTTTCCGTGCAACAGCCCAATGGTTTGCTTCTATTAAAGATTTTAGACAAGAATTATTGCAAGCAATTAATGATACAACATTTACACCGGCATGGGGCGAAACAAGGCTTTATAATATGGTTCGTGATCGTGGTGATTGGTGTATTTCTAGACAGCGTGCATGGGGTGTGCCAATTCCTGTCTTCTATGCAGAAAATGGAGAAGAGATTATTACAGACGAAACAATTGATCATGTATCCCAACTATTTAGAGAGCATGGTTCGAATGTGTGGTTTGAAAAAGAGGCGAAGGAATTATTGCCTGAAGGATTTACTCATCCAGGTAGTCCAAATGGTGTGTTTACAAAAGAAACGGATATTATGGATGTTTGGTTTGATTCCGGCTCTTCGCATCAAGCAGTATTACTTGAGCGTGAAGATTTACAAAGACCAGCAGACCTTTATCTAGAAGGGTCTGACCAGTATAGAGGTTGGTTTAACTCATCATTATCTACAGGTGTCGCTGTAACTGGTAAAGCACCATATAAAGGCATCTTAAGTCACGGCTTTGTTTTAGATGGTGAAGGTAGAAAAATGAGTAAGTCAATTGGTAATGTCATTGTACCTTCAAAAGTGATGAACCAATTAGGTGCAGATATTTTAAGACTTTGGGTTGCATCAGTTGATTACCAAGCAGATGTAAGAGTATCTGATCCAATCTTAAAACAAGTAGCAGAAGTTTACCGTAAAATTAGAAACACTTTCCGCTTCTTATTAGGAAACTTAGCTGATTTCGATCCGGCAGTACATCGTGTCTCTTATGATGAATTACGTGAAGTCGATCAGTTTATGTTAGTAAAGTTAAATAACCTAATCGAAACATCGCTACAAGCTTATGAGAACTATGAATTTGCAGGCATTTACCATGCTGTTAATAATTTCTGTACTTTAGACTTAAGTTCATTCTATCTAGATTTTGCGAAAGATGTTCTGTACATTGAAGCGCAAGATCAACATGATCGTCGTGCGATTCAAACAGTGCTTTATGATAGCTTAGTTGCCCTTACTAAGCTTGTATCACCGATTCTTTCTCATACTGCTGATGAAGTATGGCGTCACATTCCAAGTGTGGAAGAGATGAGTGTTCAATTGACAGATATGCCGACAGTACAAACTTTTGCTAATGCGGAAGAATTAACGACAAAATGGACAGCTTTCATGAAATTAAGAAATCATGTCCTAAAAGCGCTAGAAGAAGCACGAAATGAAAAAGTGATCGGTAAATCATTGACAGCAAAAGTAACGTTGTATGTTGATAACGAAACCAATTCCTTACTTGATTCTATTTCAGAAAGCTTACCACAACTATTTATCGTTTCTGCATTTGAAGTGGCAGGCAGCTTAGAGCAAGCACCAAATGAAGCGCATAAATTTGACAATGTAGCAATCATGGTTTCTAAAGCTGAAGGTGAAACATGTGAACGTTGTTGGACAGTCACTCCAGATGTTGGGGAAGTAGAAGAATTTTCAACCCTTTGCCCACGTTGTGCTACTGTCGTGAAAGAAAACTATAGCGATTTGAACTAAATTTAGTATTAGCCTAATCAAGGCCCGAACTATTCGTTCGGGTCTTTTTCTGTTTTCTTTTCATGATTATATAAGAAGGGTGAATGAAGTTAGAAATCAAGGAGAATTCTAAAAAAGATTTGCTATAAAAACGATCATAATTTTAATGAAAAGTTGTTAACAAATATTGAAGTGAATAATTTTATCATGTCTCAACCTTTTCCTCTTTGAGTGAAACTAATAAAATTTTCCTCAACCTGTAAAACTTGTTCAGCTTGTAAAATCTTTAGAGGCGTTCAAAATTAGCCAGTTGCTCATAATAACTTTATGAACAATCTTGAAGGATGAAGGGGGATTTTTTTGAACAATCAACCACATGTTATTCCACTAATTGAAGAGCTTCGTAATACGAGACAAGAGTTACTGGAGAGGTTAATGCAAAGTAATCTTCACCCCTTTATAAATGAAATGATATTAGATGAATTATATGATGTTGAAAAGGCGATAGAGAAGTATGAAAATGGCCAATTTGGCACATGTGAAATTTCTGGTGAGTTTTTGCCAGAAGATTTATTAACATTAATCCCTACGCTACAAACAATGGACGATTGTCAGTCTCTTAAAAGGTTCTATCGTAAAGCCCTTTATGATTAAAACAATCGCCTTAAAGAGCAATGCTACCGTTTTTTATGGGTTTATGCTAAAATGCAAAGGTATACAAATGAATATTGGAGGTTGCCTTTGTGTTTTTCTACATAATCGCTTTATTGATTATTGCTTTTGATCAATGGACTAAATGGTTAATTGTCAAGAATTTTACGCTTGGTGAAAGTATGACTGTCATTGAAGATTTTCTGTATATTACTTCCCATCGGAACACAGGTGCAGCCTGGGGAATATTAGAAGGTCAAATGTGGTTTTTTTATTTGATTACTGTTATTGTCATCATCGGAATCATTTATTATATGCAAACACATGCGAAGGGAAAATGGCTTCTTCAGCTTTCATTAGCACTAATATTAGGTGGTGCAATTGGAAACTTTATTGATCGTCTTTGGCGAAAAGAAGTGGTTGATTTTATTCATACATTCCCGTTCGGATATAACTTCCCGATATTTAATGTTGCGGACTCCTCTCTATGTATAGGTGTCGTGCTGTTATTAATACAGATGATACGAGAGGAAAGAGAAGTGAAAAAGGAGAAAGCAAATGAGCAAAGTGGAACATAATATCACCGAAAATCAAGCGGGTGATCGTATTGATAAGGTGCTGGCTAATCTGAATGCAGAATGGTCAAGAACACAAGTGCAAGAATGGATAAAAGCAGGACATGTGCTTGTCAATGGTAATAAAGTAAAAACAAATTATAAGGTAGTAAATGAAGACCAGCTTGATATAATTATTCCTGATCCAGAGCCATTAGATGTAGTTGCTGAGGAAATGGACTTGGATATTTATTATGAAGATAGTGATGTTTTAGTAGTCAATAAACCGAGGGGAATGGTTGTGCACCCTGCGGTTGGGCATGGAACAGGTACATTGGTAAACGGCTTACTAGCACATTGTAAAGACTTATCAGGTATAAATGGGGTCATGAGACCAGGTATTGTCCACAGAATTGATAAGGATACATCCGGCCTGCTTATGGTGGCTAAAAATGATCTCGCCCATGAGAATTTAGTAGAGCAACTTGTGAATAAAACGGTGACAAGAAAATATAAAGCGGTTGTGCACGGCGTATTAAATCATGATCATGGTACAATTGATGCACCTATCGGGAGAGACACGAAAGATCGCCAAAGTATGACGGTTGTTGATAATGGCAAACATGCTGTTACGCATTTCAATGTTATCGAGCGCTTTAAAGATTTTACTTTGATAGAATGTCAGCTTGAGACGGGAAGAACGCATCAAATACGTGTTCATATGAAATATATTGGCTTTCCATTAGCTGGAGATCCGAAATATGGGCCGCGAAAAACAGTTGAGTTCGGCGGACAAGTGCTTCATGCAGGGGTGTTAGGGTTCAATCATCCAAGAACAGGTGAGTACCTAGAATTTACCGCACCATTGCCAGCTGATTTCAAACAGCTCATTGCTATGTTGGAAAAATAATTGTTGACAAGTAAGTTGAAGTGTTATAAGATGAATTCAGTTAAATAAGTCCTTTAAAAGCAGTCCCGTGAGGCTGGGAAGGAAACGGTATGAACATGCGGTTGCTGTATGTTCAAATAAAGTACGATCGTTTACCCTCTCTCCTTTAGGTGAGAGGGTTTTTTAGTATAAAATGAGGTGAAAAAGATGTCACAAAAAGCCATTGTACTGGACGAACAAGCGATAAGAAGAGCACTAACAAGAATAGCTCATGAAATGATTGAAAAGAATAAGGGCATTGAGGATTGTGTGCTTATTGGAATTAAGACAAGAGGGATTTATATTGCTAATCGCCTAGCAAAGCGAATAGAAGAAATTGAAGGTGCCAAAGTAGCGGTTGGTGAAATCGATATTACTCTCTATAGAGATGACTTATCAAAGAAGACAGATAATCAAGAACCGCTCGTTAAGGGGTCAAATATCCCGATTGATATTAACGATAAGAAAGTGATTGTCATTGATGATGTCCTTTATACAGGAAGAACAGTAAGAGCAGCATTAGATGCTTTAATTGATTTAGGTAGACCTTCAGCTATCCAGTTAGGTGTGCTTGTAGATCGTGGTCATAGAGAATTACCGATTAGAGCTGATTATGTTGGGAAAAACATTCCGACTTCAAGTTCTGAAAAAATAGTTGTCGAACTAAATGAAATTGATCAAACAGATCAAGTGAGTATCTTTGAAAAATAAAATGAGCCCTTTTTAAATGCAGTCCAGAGAGGCTGACAAAGGGGGAAGTAACAGACTGCTCCTGGTCTGTGCTTACCAACCCTCTTTGTCCGCAGGCAAAGAGGGTTTTATATTAAAGGGGAGAAATACCACCATGAATAAACCAGTATTAGACATACATGATAAACCAACGCCAGTACATTGGCTCACCCTCAGTTTACAACATTTATTCGCCATGTTTGGTGCTACCATCTTAGTACCATACTTAGTAGGTTTAAGCCCAGCTATTGCCCTAATCTCAAGTGGTATCGGAACACTTGCTTTCCTAATGATTACAAAATGGAAAGTTCCTGCATACCTAGGTTCGTCTTTCGCATTTATTATTCCTATCCAGACCGCACAGCTCGAAGGTGGACCTGGCGCTGCCATGATAGGAAGCTTTATGGCAGGTCTCGTTTATGGGGTCGTCGCTCTTATTATTAAGCAAGCGGGTTATCGTTGGATTTTGAAATTATTACCACCCATTGTTACAGGGCCTGTTATCATCGTTATCGGACTTGCGTTATCTGGAACTGCAATTGACATGGCCATGAACAACCCAGTAACAGGAGAATATAGCATGCTTCACTTCTCGGCAGCTTTAATTACGCTTGCTGCTACAGTCATTATCTCAGTTTATGGAAAAGGCATGCTTGGAATGATTCCGATTCTTGCTGGTATCATTATCGGTTATGTATATTCACTCATGATTGGCATTGTTGACTTCTCAGTTGTTGCAAAAGCTGCATGGTTTGAAATGCCTGAATTTATCTTACCTGTGATGGATTATGATGTCAGAATTACTCTTGATCTTGCTCTACTGATGATCCCAGTTGCTGTTGTCACTCTTTCTGAACATATCGGTCATCAACTTGTACTCGGAAAAGTAGTGGGCAAAGACTATATAAAAGACCCAGGTTTACATCGTTCCATCTTAGGAGATGGGATGGGAACAATGTTATCAGCTCTAATTGGTGGACCACCGAAAACCACCTATGGAGAAAATATCGGTGTCCTTGCAATCACCAAAATTTACAGTGTTTATGTCATTGCCGGAGCAGCAGTGATTGCCATCGTCTTCGGATTTATCGGAAAAGTAACAGCTTTAATAAGTTCAATACCGACACCAGTTATGGGCGGGGTTTCAATCCTTCTATTCGGTATCATAGCTTCTTCAGGATTAAGGATGCTTGTAGATAATAAAATCGACTTTGGAAATAACCGTAACCTAGCTATCGCCTCTGTTATCCTTGTATTAGGAATTGGCGGCGCGCATTTACAACTTTGGGTCTTCAACTTAGAGGGAATGGCGATTGCCGCAATTGCTGGGGTTGTACTCAACTTAGTCTTACCGGGTAAACCGGAAGTAGATGAAAATATGTTTGAAAACTAATTACGCCTTTTAAAAGGAATCCAGAGAGGTTCATAAGGGTGTTGAGGAGCTGAGTTCAAAGTGGGAAGAAAATCTCACTTTGAATCACTCATGTTTATTCGACACCTTGACTTGTTTTTGTCAAGGTGTTTTTTAATAGAAGTCAAGGGAGATCAACCTTTACGCTTCAATAAAAAAGGAGGCTGTCTTTTATGGAACATTGTCTGACTACAACTGATCTAACAATAGACGAAATTCAAGGGATTTTAGCCGATGCAGAGCGTTTTATTAACGGTGAAATATGGAAGCCTAAAAACAAAGTTTTTATCGCGAATCTCTTTTTTGAAAACAGCACAAGAACAAAGTGTAGCTTTGAAGTTGCTGAAAGAAGATTGGGCTTAGATATTATTCCATTTGAAGTGAGTACTTCTAGTGTGTCAAAGGGTGAAACGCTCTATGACACAGTAAGGACGCTTGAAGCAATTGGTGTTCAACTAGCTGTCATCAGGCATCACGAGAATTGTTATTTTGATCAACTTATTGGGAAGACGAAAAGTGCGATTATTAATGCAGGCGATGGTTGTGGACATCATCCCACACAATCTTTGCTTGACTTACTAACAATTAAACAAGAATTCGGTAGCTTTAAAGGGTTAAAGGTAGCAATCGTTGGTGACTTACGTCATAGCCGTGTTGCAAGGTCAAATGCAGAGAGTTTAAATCGGTTAGGTGCAAACGTGATTTTCTCAGGACCAGAAATATGGTTCGATCAAAGTATGGCCCAACACGGGCAATATGTGTCTATCGATCAAGCGGTAAAAGAAGCCGATGTCATCATGTTGCTAAGGGTACAGCATGAACGCCATGAAGGTAGTATATGGGACGCTGAAAAGTATCATAAAGCATTTGGATTGACACTTGAACGGGAAAAAATGATGAAAAAGAGCAGCATTATTATGCACCCTGCACCAGTTAACCGTGGTGTAGAGATTGCAGACAGTCTAGTTGAGTGTGGACGGTCGAGAATTTTCAAACAAATGAAAAATGGTGTATTTATTAGAATGGCGGTATTAAAAAGAATAATTGAACAACTTGAAGGGGGAGAGCGTAATGGGAATCATCATCAAAAATGGTCAATTGCTTACTAATGAAGGGGAATTACTTCAACAGGATGTGTTCATTAACGATGGGAAGATTGAAGAAATCAGTGACTCTATCGCAGTAAATGATCATGAGGTCATTGATGCAACAGGTCAACTTGTAACAGCAGGATTTGTCGACCTTCATGTCCATTTACGCGAGCCAGGTGGTGAACATAAAGAAACAATTGCAACTGGTACACAGGCAGCGGCGCGAGGCGGATTCACTACAATTGCTGCCATGCCAAATACAAGACCTGTACCAGATAGTAAGGAACAAATGGAAACATTACATAAAAGAATCACTGAAACAGGTGTAGTGGAAGTATTACCATATGCCTCGATCACGATAAGAGAAGCTGGAGAAGAACTCACAGATTTTGCAGCACTTAAAGAAGCAGGAGCCTTCGCTTTTACTGACGACGGGGTTGGGGTGCAGTCAGCAGATATGATGTACTCAGCGATGAAAAAAGCAGCAGAAGTAAATATGGCAATTGTCGCTCATTGTGAGGAAAATACATTAATTCATAAAGGAGCCGTTCATGAAGGGAAGTTTTCAAAAGCGCAAGGGATAAACGGTATCCCTTCAGTATGTGAATCTGTGCATATTGCAAGAGACGTGCTATTAGCAGAGGCAGCCAATTGCCATTATCATGTTTGTCATATTAGCACAAAAGAATCAGTTCGGGTGGTAAGAGATGCCAAAAGAGCAGGGATTAAAGTAACGGCAGAGGTGACGCCACACCACTTATTGTTATCAGAAGAAGATATTCCTGGTCTTGATACTAACTATAAGATGAATCCGCCACTTAGAGGCAAAGACGATCAAGAAGCGCTGTTGGAGGGGCTACTAGATGGCACCATCGATTTTATCGCTACTGACCATGCCCCGCATACAGCAGAAGAGAAGGCTGAAGGGATGACATTATCACCATTCGGTATTGTAGGGTTAGAGACAGCTTTTCCACTTCTTTATACGAACTTTGTTAAGAAAGGTATTTTCACACTAAAGCAACTCATCGATTTCTTAACAATAAAACCAGCTGAATCTTTCTCTTTAAATAGAGGGTTATTACAAACAGGAAACAGGGCAGATATTGTTTTGCTTGATTTAGAAAAGGAAGAAGCAGTTGATCCAGATACCTTCTTATCAAAAGGTAAAAATACACCGTTTGCTGGTTGGAAGTGTAAAGGTTGGCCAACAACGACAATTGTTGCTGGAAAGGTAGTCTTTAAAAAGGGGAGTGTAACAGCATGAAAAGACAATTGATTTTAGAGGATGGCACAGTATTTATTGGTGAAGGCTTTGGTAGTGGTAAACAAACGATGGGTGAAGTCGTGTTTAATACAGGTATGACAGGATACCAAGAAGTTTTATCTGATCCTTCGTATTGTGGCCAAATTGTGACTTTAACTTACCCGTTAATCGGTAATTATGGTATTAACCGTGATGACTTTGAATCTATTCATCCAGCTATCAGTGGCTTCATTGTTAAAGAAGCAGCGGAATATCCATCAAACTTTCGTAATCAACAATCGCTTGCTGAGTACTTTTCTATGAAAGACATTCCAGGCATCGCAGGGATTGATACGCGAAAGTTAACACGAATCATCCGTAAAGCCGGAACATTAAAAGGAACGATTTGTAGCATAGAAGAAAATGTTACCGATGTATTAGAAAAAATGAAAGCAACTAAACTGCGAGTGGATCAAGTAAAGCAAGTATCAACAAAAACGCCTTACCCATCACCAGGGCGTGGCAGAAGAGTAGTATTGGTCGATTTTGGTATGAAGCACGGGATTTTAAGAGAGTTAAATAAAAGAGACTGTGACGTCATAGTCGTTCCCTATCATACATCTGCACAAGAAATATTAAACTTGAGCCCGGACGGTATTATGTTATCTAATGGTCCTGGGGATCCAAAAGATGTGCCCCAAGCAATTGAAATGGTTAGAGAGATTTTAGGTAAAGTCCCACTATTCGGCATTTGTCTCGGCCATCAAATTTTCGCTCTCGCATGCGGAGCAAATACTGAAAAAATGAAGTTTGGTCATCGTGGGTCGAATCATCCCGTAAAAGACTTGGCTACCGGTAAGATTGCAATCACTTCACAAAACCACGGTTACTCTGTCAACGAGATGTCGGTTGATCAGACAGACCTAGAAATTACGCATATTGCCTTGAATGATGGCACAGTTGAAGGGTTAAAACATAAAGTCTACCCTGCTTTCACCGTACAGTACCACCCAGAAGCATCACCTGGACCAGAGGATGCGAACGGTCTTTTTGAACAGTTTTTAAGTTTAATTGAAACGAACAGACAGGAAGGTGTTTATCAATGACAAAGCGTACAGACATAAAAAGCATATTAGTAATTGGATCAGGCCCCATTGTCATTGGGCAAGCGGCAGAATTTGACTATGCTGGAACACAAGCATGTATCGCACTAAAAGAAGAAGGTTACCGTGTCATTTTAGTCAACTCCAATCCAGCCACGATTATGACTGATACAGAAATTGCCGATGCAGTCTACATTGAGCCGTTAACACTTGAGTTTGTTAGTAAAATTATTAGAAAAGAACGTCCGGATGCCCTCGTACCAACGTTAGGTGGGCAAACAGGTTTAAATTTGGCGGTAGAATTAGCCAAATCAGGTGTGTTAGAAGAATGTCAGGTAGAAATTTTAGGAACGAAGCTATCTGCGATTGAACAAGCAGAGGATCGTGATTTGTTCCGTACGTTGATGAATGAGCTCGGTGAACCGGTACCTGATAGTGAAATTATTCACACATTAGAAGAGGCCAAACAATTTGTTGACATTGTTGGTTACCCAGTCATCGTAAGACCTGCTTTTACACTAGGTGGAACAGGTGGAGGCATTTGCCACAACGAAGAAGAACTAAATGAAATCGTGACAAGCGGATTGAAAAATAGCCCAGTGACCCAATGTTTGCTAGAGAAAAGTATTGCCGGTTTTAAAGAGATAGAATATGAGGTTATGAGAGATTCAAATGATAACGCAATTGTCGTTTGTAATATGGAGAATATTGATCCTGTCGGGGTACATACAGGAGACAGTATTGTTGTGGCACCAAGCCAAACATTAAGTGATCGTGAATATCAAATGCTGAGAAACGCTTCTCTTAAAATAATTAGAGCACTTGGGATTGAAGGTGGCTGTAACGTTCAACTCGCACTTGATCCCTACAGTTTCCATTACTACATTATTGAAGTGAATCCTAGAGTCAGTCGTTCTTCCGCACTCGCCTCTAAAGCGACGGGCTATCCAATTGCCAAGCTTGCAGCAAAAATTGCCGTTGGGTTAACTTTAGATGAAATGATGAACCCTGTAACAGGAAAAACATATGCAAGCTTTGAACCAGCATTAGACTATATCGTGACAAAAATTCCACGTTGGCCATTTGATAAATTTGAATCGGCAAATCGTTCATTAGGTACGCAAATGAAAGCAACTGGTGAAGTCATGGCGATTGGCCGGAATTTTGAAGAGTCAATTTTGAAAGCTGTAAGGTCACTAGAAGCAAATGTGCACCACCTTTTCTTGCAAAACGGGGCCGAAATTGATGATGCTCTTTTACAAAAGCGTATTCGTAAAGCTGGTGATGAGCGTTTATTCTATATAGGTGAAGCGTTAAGACGCGGAGTTACAATAGAAACCATTCATGAATGGAGCCAAATCGACTTATTTTTCCTATATAAATTGAATAAAATTGTGGAGATGGAAACTCAATTAGCAAAAAATATTGGAAACCTAGAAACTTTACAACTAGCGAAAAAACTAGGCTTTGCTGATACGACGATCGCCAACTTGTGGTCAATGAAAGAAAGAGAAGTCTATGAAATGAGAAAAGAGGCGTGTATCACCCCAGTTTATAAAATGGTCGACACTTGTGCGGCAGAATTTGAATCGGAAACACCTTATTATTACGGTGCATATGAAGATGAGAATGAGTCGATTGTGACAAATAGGAAGAGTGTGCTTGTATTGGGGTCTGGTCCAATCAGAATCGGTCAAGGTGTAGAGTTTGATTATTCCACTGTTCATGCGGTATGGGCAATAAAAGAAGCTGGATATGAAGCCATCATTATCAACAATAACCCTGAAACAGTTTCAACTGACTTTAGTATTTCGGATAAACTATATTTTGAACCATTAACGATTGAAGATGTAATGCATATTATTGACCTCGAGAAGCCAGAAGGAGTAGTTGTTCAGTTCGGTGGTCAAACGGCGATTAACTTAGCAGCAGGTCTTGTGGAACGCGGAGTGAAAATATTAGGAACTTCGCTAGAGAATCTCGATCGCGCAGAAGACCGAGACAAGTTTGAACATGCATTGCAAGAATTAAACATACCTATGCCGCAAGGGAAAACAGCATTATCAGTAGAAGAAGCGGTGGAGATTGCAACTGATATCGGTTATCCAGTTCTTGTTAGACCCTCTTATGTACTAGGTGGTCGAGCGATGGAAATCGTATATAAAGAAGAGGAGCTTCTCTTCTATATGAAGAACGCTGTGAAAGTAAATCCGGAGCATCCAGTATTAATCGATCGATACTTAACGGGGAAAGAAATTGAAGTGGATGCAATCAGTGATGGAAAGACTGTAGTTATTCCAGGAATAATGGAGCATATCGAACGAGCTGGGGTGCACTCAGGGGATTCGATCGCTGTTTATCCTCCACAAAATATAAGTGTTAGCATTCAAGAGAAACTAGTTGATTATACGGAGAGGTTGGCAAAAGGACTTGGTATTATCGGGTTATTAAATATCCAATATGTCGTCTCAAAAGGTGAAGTATATGTGCTCGAAGTCAACCCCCGCTCAAGTAGAACGGTACCTTTTTTGAGTAAAATTACAAACGTACCAATGGCGAAGATTGCAACAAAGGTCATTCTAGGGGAAACATTACAAAGTCAAGGGTATGAAAATGGGTTGGTACCTGAAAAAACAGGTGTATACGTTAAAGTACCGGTGTTTTCTTTCGCAAAATTGAGAAGAGTTGACATCACCCTTGGTCCAGAAATGAAATCAACTGGTGAGGTGATGGGTAAAGATCAAACACTTGAAAAAGCTTTATATAAAGGGTTAGTTGCTTCGGGTATGAAGATTTATCCATATGGCACAGTTTTAATGACTATAGCAGACAAAGATAAAGAAGAAGCTTTGAGTCTCGCCAAACGCTTTGCTTCTACCGGTTATAGATTAATGGCAACAAGTGGTACGGCTGAATATCTTCAAAGTGCCGGTATACCTGTTGATATTACGAATAAAATTGGTGCTGATGAGCCGAACTTACTTGATGTCATTCGAAATGGGCAAGCGCAAATTGTCATTAATACACTGACAAAAGGAAAGCAACCAGCAAGAGATGGCTTTAGAATTCGCAGGGAATCGGTAGAAAATGGGGTTCCATGCTTAACATCATTAGATACGGCAGATGCGATTCTACAAGTCATCGAATCAATGACTTTCTCTGCAGATGCAATGAATAAACTAGAAGAAAAAGTAGTACAGGAGGCGGTTTTCTTATGATCAAACAAGAAATATGTCAAGTAATTGATCAAAGAGAAATCGCAACAAATATTTATGAGCTCACTGTAAAAGGTGAGCTTGTTCATGAAATGACAGAGCCAGGTCAGTTTGTACATGTAAAAGTGAATAACAGCCTTTCACCTCTATTAAGAAGACCGATATCTATTGCAAATATAGATCAATCCAGACAGACTTTCACAATGATTTACCGTGCAGAGGGGAAAGGTACAAGTCTGTTAGCGAAATTAAAACAAGGCGATTTACTTGATGTGTTAGGCCCACTTGGTCACGGTTTTCCTGTAGATGAAGTAGAGTCTTGTGAAACGGCATTGCTCGTTGGTGGCGGCATAGGCGTCCCGCCGCTATATGAACTTTCGCAAAGACTAACGGCAAATGGTGTAAATGTAATCCATGTTCTCGGATTTCAAACGAAGAATGCCGTTTTTTATGAAGAAGAATTTAAGCAATTAGGTGCAACTTATATTACAACTGCTGATGGGAGTTACGCTTATTCAGGGTTAGTCACTGATGTCATTAAAAATGAAAATATAACTTTTGATGTTTTGTACACTTGCGGGCCAACACCAATGCTACGGGCACTTGAGAAAGAAAACAGACATAAAAAGGTATTTTTATCCTTAGAAGAGAGAATGGGTTGCGGAATAGGTGCTTGCTTTGCTTGTGTTTGCCATACAGGTGACGATCCAACAGGAGTTTCTTATAAAAAGGTTTGTAGTGATGGGCCCGTATTTAGGGCAGGGGAGGTTGTCATTTGAATGCTCTAAATATTAGCCTACCAGGGCTTAGTTTGAAAAACCCAATTATGCCGGCATCGGGTTGCTTTGGATTCGGTAGAGAATATAGTCACTTGTATGATTTAAGTCAGCTTGGTGCGATTATGATTAAAGCGACAACGAAAGAAGCTAGGTTCGGAAATCCAACACCGCGGGTAGCAGAAACATCTGCGGGTATGTTGAACGCAATTGGACTGCAAAATCCTGGATTGACAAAAGTTGTTGAAGAAGAATTACCATGGCTCTCTCAATTTGATGTCCCTATTATAGCGAATGTAGCGGGATCGATGGAGGAAGATTATATCGCAGTAGCAAAAGAGATTTCACAAGCACCGAATGTTCATGCGCTTGAGTTGAATATTTCTTGCCCGAATGTGAAAACAGGTGGTATTGCCTTTGGTACTGTTCCGGAAATTGCGCAATCATTAACGAAAAAGGTGAAGGAAGTCTCAGCAGTACCTGTATATGTAAAACTCTCTCCAAACGTAACAAATATCGTTGAAATGGCAAAAGCCGTTGAAAATGGTGGGGCAGACGGATTAACGATGATTAATACACTTGTAGGGATGAGAATCGATATAAGGACCGGTAAACCAGTGATTGCTAATCAAACAGGGGGGCTTTCCGGACCGGCCATTAAACCTGTTGCTATTCGTATGATTCATGAAGTAAGCCAGCAAGTGTCCATTCCGATCATAGGCATGGGGGGCGTGGAAACGGCTGAAGATGTAATTGAATATTTTTATGCCGGAGCAAGCGCCGTTGCAGTGGGGACGATGAACTTTGTTGATCCATTTATCTGTCCAAAAATAATCGCAGAGTTGCCAGAACTGATTCACTCATTAGGCTTTGATCATATTTCTGAATGTACAGGAAGGAGCTGGAAGACTGTTGAAAAACTCACTCATCATCGCGCTTGATTTTGCTAATGGTCAACAAGTGGACGATTTCCTCAAACCTTTCACAAATGAGCAATTATTCTTAAAGGTTGGAATGGAGCTATATTATCAAGAAGGTCCACAAATTGTGGAACGATTAAAAGCTGAAGGCCACCAAGTTTTCCTAGATTTAAAGCTACACGATATTCCGAATACAGTAAAAAGTGCCATGAGGGGACTTGCTCGTCTCGGATGTGACTTAGTGAATGTTCATGCAGCTGGTGGAATGGAGATGATGAAAGCAGCTGTTGAAGGGCTTGAGGAAGGGAAACTTCAAGGCGATGAACGGGCAAAAATAATTGCAGTCACCCAATTAACGAGTACATCACAACAACAAATGAATAAAGAACAGTTAATTCCTGGTTCATTAAACGAGTCGGTATTGCACTATAGTCAATTAACGAAACAAGCTGGGTTGGACGGAGTCGTTTGTTCTACTTTTGAAGCAAAGCAAATTGCAGAAAGGTTAGGCAATGATTTTCTAACAGTTACACCAGGAATTAGGATGGCGAATGATGATAAACAAGATCAAAAAAGGGTTGCCACACCTGATTTTGCCAGAAGCGAAGGTGTCTCAGCGATTGTGGTCGGACGCTCCATTACAAAAGCAACTGATTCCCTTGCTGCCTATTATCAAATTAAAAATCTTTGGGAGGGCATTTCCGTATGAAAAAACAAATAGCAGAAAGCTTATTAACTATTAAAGCAGTGGCATTAAATCCTAAAGATCCGTTTACTTGGTCGTCAGGTTTAAAATCTCCCATATACTGTGATAATCGTTTAACATTAGCGTATCCAGCAGTAAGAAGTGAAATAGCTAAAGGCCTCAAAGCGTTAATTGAAGATCATTATGGTGATGCTGAAGTAATAGCGGGAACAGCAACTGCAGGTATACCACATGCTGCATGGGTAAGTGAGCGGATGAACTTACCGATGTGTTATGTACGTTCAACAGCAAAAGCGCATGGTAAAGGAAAACAAATTGAAGGGAAGGCAGAAAAAGGGCAAAAAGTAGTAATAGTTGAAGATTTAATTTCAACCGGTGGCAGTGCTATCAATGCAGTAGAAGCATTAAGAGATGCTGGCTGTGAAGTGTTAGGGATTGTCGCTATCTTCACTTATCAATTGCAAAAAGGAGAAGAGTTACTTCAAGCTGCGAAAGTCTCAGCTCACACACTTTCCGATTTTAATGCATTAAAAGAGGTCGCAAAAGAGCAAGGTACAATTGAGGCATCAGACTTTGATGTATTAGACGAATGGAAAAAAGATCCACAAGCATGGGGCAAAGCATTCGCATAACAAAAATGGTCGAAAAGTTTGATTACTTTTCGACCATCCTATGTGTATTGTCCTGAGATATTACAGCGACGATAAAAATCCCAATTGATGGTCTTTAATGAATCCATCAATTGGGGTTTTTTTATTTCTTTTTACTTAGTGAAATGACTTTTTCTTCATCAGGGGTGACGAAGATTGTTTGTTGTTGATCATAAATGACAAATCCTGGCTTAGCACCGCTTGGCTTTTTCACATTGCGTACCTTTGTAAAATCGACGGGAACACTGCTTGAGTTACGTGCTTTACTAAAGTAGGCAGCTAAACAAGCAGCTTCTTGTATAACCTCATTACTTGGCGCTTTATCTCTAATGACCACATGGGAACCGGGAATATCTTTTGTATGTAGCCATATGTCATCTTTTGCTGCTAATTTATTTGTTAAATAATCATTTTGCTTGTTGTTTTTACCAACAATCATCTCTGTACCATCACTAGCGACAAAATAATCGAGAATTGGCTTTGTATTTCCGGGCTTTTTCTGTTTTCTTTGTCTTTCCCGTAAGTAACCACCTTCAACGAGTTCCTCACGTATTTCTTCAATATCTTTCGGTGAAGCGGTTTGTATTTGTTGTAACAGATGATCGAAGTAGTTAACTTCTTCATAGGCTTGATCTATTTGTTCTTGTACAACTTTTTTGGCATGTTTTGCTTTTTGATATTTTTTAAAGTATAGCTGTGCATTTTGCGATGGTGTTTTTTGTGTATCTAAAGGGATCAGGACATTGCTGCCATTTTCATCATAATAATTGCTCACTTCAATCTCATCCATCCCTCTTTGAATGGCATACATATGAGCGGTAATTAATTCACCGTACAATTGAAATTGCTCGGCGTTTTTTGCATCTTGCATCGTTTGCTTTAATTTCTCTATTTTTTTTGTATTTTTTTCTTTTTCATTGCTAATGAATTTTTCCAAGTCATTGCCTTGTTGTTTGACGCGGTCTCTTTCAGCTTTGCCGAAATAATAGCGGTCAAGCATTTGACTTAAACTCTCGAAATGACGGTGTTCTCCTTTAATATGATCTAATTGAAGGAAATAGAAAGTCTCTTTTTGATCACTCGTCGTGATGGTTGGTTTAACTTTGTTGCTTCTTACTTTATCCATTGCCATGATAAAAGCTGATGGTAATGTTGCGCGGTTGGCTAGACCTGCTTGATAAACAATTTCTTTTGCAAACAGTGGTGAAAATCCGCTGTAATGTTCTACAAGCTGTTTATCTAACTTCCCGCTATTAAAGTCCAATCTTCGTAATACATCCGTCTCATCTGCTTCTAATGGGTTGGCTTTATTTTGCGCAGGTGGAGCCATATAAGTTTGACCTGGAAGTAAGGCACGATGCCTATTAACGGCAAAGGATACGTGTTTAATACAATCGAGAATCATATTTCGTTCTTGATCGATAAGCGTAATATTGCTATGTCGTCCCATTATTTCAATAATCAGCTTTTTATAGGATACGTCTCCAATCTCATTACGGCCTTTGATTTCAAGGATAATAATGCGGTCTAAATCCATTTGTTTAATATCTTCTAATATATATCCTTCTAAATGTTTTCTTAATAGCATACAAAACATCGGTGGAATGCTAGGGTTGTCATAGGTTTCATTCGTTAATTGTACCCGAGCATAACTTGGATGAGCAGATAAAAGTAATTTATGATTTTTTCCGTTTGCTCTAATCACTAATATCATTTCATTTTTATAAGGTTGGTGAACTTTATTAATTCGACCACCTTTAAGAGTGGATTGTAACTCCTCTACCATCGCTTTTGTAAATAATCCATCAAATGACATTGAAAACATCCTTTTCTACGCACGAGATTCAGCGCTGTGCGTCTCTTTACTTTATGGAAGCTATTTTCCCATAAACAAATGGTTTTTAAAAGCTTTCTGTTTATGTAAAAAACATTCTTTCTCATAATAGCATAGCATTTTTTAGGACGAGACTGAATAAGCTTTCATGAGAGCCTTAAAAATAGGACAGCTCTCCATCGAGACAGTAGGGGAAGTAGGACGGTTCGCATTCAAGCATGTGCGAATTCTCTTAAAATGAAAAGGAGGAAGTGTGATGTCCGGATGAAATACCATGAGATGGAAGCGAGAGAGGTTGAGGATACGTTAAATACGAATAGGCATGAAGGCATGTCTGAAGAAGATGCGCAAAAAAGGTTAGAGCAATTTGGATATAATGAATTAGTAGAGGGAGAAAAGCAATCTGCTTTACTCTTATTTTTTAGTCAATTCAAAGACTTTATGACTTTAATTCTATTAGTAGCCACATTAATATCTGGTCTACTGGGTGAATATATTGATGCAATTGCCATCATTGCAATTGTGCTTATCAACGGAGTATTAGGGTTTTTCCAGGAACGAAAAGCGGAGAAATCATTAAGTGCTTTAAAAGAATTATCAACGCCTCATGTAACGGTATTACGTGATGGGGAATGGAAAAAGATTCCTTCAAAAGAAGTGGTTGTTGGTGACTTACTGAAGTTCTCCTCCGGTGATAGAATTGGGGCGGATATCCGCTTAATCGAGTGCAATAACTTAGAAATAGAAGAATCGGCCTTAACAGGTGAATCATTACCAGTGCAAAAAACAGTCGCAGCAATTAAGCAAGATAACCCCGGAATCGGCGATATGGAAAATATGGGCTTTATGGGTACGATCGTAACCAAGGGTAGCGGAGTGGGGGTTGTCATTGGCACAGGAATGAAAACAGCGATGGGACAAATCGCTGATATGATTCAAAGTGCGGAAACGATGACAACACCGTTGCAAAGAAGGTTGGAACAATTAGGAAAAATCCTCATTGTTGTCGCACTATTCTTAACGGTTCTTGTCGTAGGTATCGGTGTACTTCAAGGACAAGAATTATATACGATGTTTTTAACAGGGGTATCGTTAGCTGTAGCAGCTATACCAGAGGGATTACCGGCGATAGTCACCGTGGCCTTATCGCTTGGAGTCCAACGCATGATTAAACAAAAGGCGATTGTCAGAAAGCTCCCAGCAGTAGAAACATTAGGATGTGCTTCTGTCATATGTTCTGATAAAACGGGAACCTTGACTCAGAATAAAATGACTGTCACCCATTTATGGAGTGGTGGGAACACGTGGCAAGTAGATGGCATTGGTTATACACCAAAAGGTGATTTTTATCGCAGCGAAAAACGTGTAGATCCGAAAAAAGAAAAAACATTACAACAATTATTGATGTTTGGTATGCTTTGTAATCATGCTGAGATTCATAAGAAGAATAAAGAATTTATCATTGATGGTGACCCAACTGAAGGTGCATTGTTAGTCGCTGGGATGAAAGCGGGGTATAGTCGACCCTCTTTATTAAATCAGTATGAAATTCTCGAAGAATTTCCTTTTGATTCAACTCGAAAAATGATGAGTATCGTATTAAAGGATGCCAGTGGCAGAAGATTTGTAGTCTGTAAAGGGGCACCGGATGTGTTGGCGCAAAACTGTGAGAGTATCCTGTGGGATAATCGTAAACAAGCAATGACGCAAGAGATGCATAAATCAGTTAATGAGGCCATTCACGGTTTAGCCTCCCAAGCACTTAGAACGATTGCGATTGGATATAAAGAATTGACGAATGAGGGCAGAATAACATCGGAAAAAGATGCAGAAAATCGATTGACGTTCATTGGTTTACAAGGAATGATTGACCCACCAAGGACAGAGGTACGAGCAGCGGTTAGGGAGTGTAAAGAAGCAGGAATTAAGACAGTGATGATTACTGGTGATCATGTTACGACTGCTCAAGCCATTGCGAAACAATTAGGTATTCTTAATAAGTCAACAAAAGTAATGGAAGGTAAAGCACTAGCTACAATGAGTACAGAAGAGTTAGAAGATGTAGTTGATGATGTATCAGTGTTTGCGCGTGTTTCACCAGAACATAAACTAAAAATTGTTAAAGCTTTGCAAAATCGCGGTCATATTGTGGCCATGACAGGGGACGGAATCAATGATGCACCAGCTATCAAGGCTGCCGATATTGGCATTGCTATGGGCATTACCGGGACGGATGTAGCAAAAGAAGCATCTTCTCTTATTTTACTTGATGACAACTTCGCTACTATTAAATCAGCAATAAAAGAAGGTCGAAATATTTACGATAATATTAGAAAATTTGTGAGGTATTTACTTGCATCTAATGTTGGCGAGATACTCGTAATGCTGTTTGCAATGATACTAGCGTTACCTCTGCCACTCGTACCTATACAAATTCTTTGGGTGAATTTAGTAACAGATGGCCTGCCAGCGATGGCTTTAGGGTTAGACCGACCAGAAGGGAATGTCATGAAGCGAGAGCCGCGTAATCCTAAAGAAGGTATTTTTTCTAGAGGACTTGGCTGGAAGGTTATTTCAAGAGGGTTTTTAATTGGTGGAGTGACCTTACTTGCATTTATGCTCACATATAAAGGCGATCCAAATGAGCTCGCCTATGCGCAAACTGTCGCCTTTGCGACATTAGTCCTTGCCCAATTAATTCATGTGTTTGATTGTCGTAGTGAAAAATCCGTTTTTGCTCGAAATCCATTTGGAAATATGTATCTTGTCTGGGCGGTCATTTCTTCGGTTTTACTTATGCTTGTCGTTTTATATTGGCCGCCATTGCAACAAATTTTCCACACAGTACCAATCGCTGGTCGTGATTGGTTAATGATTGTTGGCTTATCTGCTGTCCCAACATTTTTACTTGGCTTCACATATTTGGCAAGAAAAACGAAGTGAAATATGGTATAATCCTTTAGGTAGTAGAGTGACACTCTATTACCTTTTGGTTTTTAATGCAAACTACATAATGTATGAATGTAAGAAACAGGTATGGTTAGTGCCAAATTTGTAGAAGAAAATTGTAGGTACTTCCCGCAAACGGCGAAAGGAAGTGTGGTTAAACGATGGTAGTGAGTATGACAGGGTATGGACAGGGTAAAAGGCAAACTGACACCTTCTCTATCACGATTGAAGTAAAAACGGTTAATCATCGTTTTACAGAATATTTTCTGCGCATTCCAAAGCAATTTCTCAAGCTGGAAGATAAAATAAAAAAAACGCTTAATCAATACATTAAGCGTGGTAGAATAGAAGTCTATGCAACCATAGAACAAACGGGATCGAAACAAAAAAAGATACGTGTGGATTGGGATTTGTTAGACGAATTTTATCGTTCAATGACAGAAGTGAAAGAAAAATATATGTTAAGTAGTGAACCTGGGTTAAAAGATTTACTTAATGACGATGTGTTTGCTATTGTGGAAGTGGATGAAGACGACGAATGGTTAGATGAGTTAATCATTGAAGCGACAAATGAAGCTGGTAAAGAGTTGCAAATGATGCGTTTAGCTGAAGGTAAGGAGCTAGAGAAGGATCTTTTTAAACAGCTTGGTTTATTAACTGAATGTCTTAACCGCTTATATGACTTAGCTCCTAACGTCGTAAAGCAATACGAGGACCGTTTGCGTAAGCGGATGGAGGAATATGCTGATGGTCATATTGATGAATCAAGAATCATAACAGAGGTGGCAATATTTGCCGATAAGGCAGATATCAATGAAGAGTTGACACGACTTGCTTCACATCGAAATCAATTTCAATTGACTCTCTCCTTGGATGATGCAATTGGTAGAAAACTTGATTTTATGATTCAAGAGATGAATCGTGAGGTCAATACAATCGGTTCAAAAGCAAATGATTCTACCATTGCTGGGGAAGTGGTTGAAATGAAGGGTCTATTAGAAAAGATGAAAGAACAAGTACAAAATATTGAATAAAGCGGTTTAGAAACGTGTGAGAAAGGTCAAAATAGTTAACTGATGACGGGGGGACGCATATGTCAATAAAATTAATTAATATTGGTTTCGGAAACATTGTTTCTGCCAATAGAATCATATCAATAGTGAGTCCGGAATCGGCACCAATTAAAAGAATTATTCAGGATGCAAGAGACCGTGGTGTACTGATAGATGCAACATATGGCCGTAGAACAAGAGCAGTAATTGTCATGGATAGTGACCATGTCATTTTATCTGCTGTTCAGCCGGAAACAGTAGCTGCACGACTGAATGACCGCGATGATGTTATCGATGAAGGGTAGGATTTTCTAATGAAGGAAAAAGGTTTATTAATTGTACTCTCAGGTCCATCTGGTGTAGGGAAAGGTACAGTGAGAAAAGAGATCTTCTCGCAGCCTGATACGGCTTTTGAATACTCTATTTCTATGACTACAAGAAAACCGAGACAAGGTGAAGTTGATGGAGTAGATTATTTCTTTAAATCACGTGAAGAATTTGAAACATTAATAGAGCAAGATAAATTATTGGAGTATGCTGAGTTTGTTGGCAACTATTATGGAACCCCTGTTGATTATGTCAAACAAACGTTAAACGAGGGTAAGGATGTATTTTTAGAAATAGAAGTACAAGGGGCAAAGCAAGTGCGAGAAAAGTTTCCTGATGGCTTGTTTATCTTCCTGGTTCCTCCTAGTTTATCTGAATTAAAAAATCGAATCGTCACGAGAGGCACGGAAACAGAAGATAGTATTAATCACCGTTTAAGTGCAGCTAAAGAAGAAATTGAAATGATGAAATTATATGATTATGTTGTAGAAAATGATCAAGTGGAAAACGCTTGTGAAAGAATTAATTCGATTGTAGTAGCAGAACATTGCCGTCGCACTCGGGTTGAACCTAGATATTTGAAAATGTTGGAGGCTGAATAATATGTTAAATCCATCAATTGATTCATTGATGACAAAAATCGATTCAAAATACTCTCTTGTATCTGTAGCTGCTAAAAGAGCACGGAAATTACAAAATAATGAAGAGCAATATCGTTTAGAAAAATATGTATCACATAAAAATGTTGGTAAAGCATTAGAAGAGATTAATGCAAATGAACTTTTTTATCGCTTAGGTGATACAACGCATGAAGGGGAAAAAAGATAAAATCCACATATTTGAAAAAATAACAACCTGTATGGAGGTTGTTATTTTTGTTCATAGCCGTAAAATTTGTTAAAAACAAGAAGAGATAGATGAAAAATTGAGCGAAATTATTCATAATAAAAGAAAAGTAACCTTTTGAATATTGGGGGTTTGTAAGATGTTAGATGGTAAAAAAATCTTGCTATGTGTAACGGGTGGAATTGCTGTTTATAAAGCTGTAGCTTTAACAAGTAAGTTAACGCAAGCTGGAGCTTGTGTGAAAGTGATGATGAGCGATTCAGCTAGACAATTTGTGTCACCGTTAACTTTTCAAGTGATGTCCCGTAATGAAGTATATTATGATACCTTCGATGAAAAGGACGCCAGTAAGATTGCTCATATAGATTTAGCAGACTGGGCAGATTTGATTTTAATTGCACCAGCAACTGCGAATATTATTGGAAAGCTTGCGAACGGCCTTGCAGATGATATGATTTCTACAACATTGTTAGCACACACATCGCCTGTATGGATTGCGCCTGCGATGAATGTCAATATGTACAATCATCCTGCCGTGATAAAAAATATAGATACGCTCCATCAGTTTGGTTATCAATTTATTGAACCGAGTGAAGGCTATCTAGCATGTGGCTATGTTGGAAAAGGTAGATTAGAAGAACCGGAAAAGATTGTTGAGCATATGAATCATTTTTTCAATCAAAAAGAACCGTTGTTAAAAGGGAAAAAATTATTAATCTCAGCTGGTCCGACAAGAGAAAAAATTGACCCCGTTCGTTATTTAACCAATCATTCGAGTGGTAAAATGGGCTATGCGATTGCAGAAGTGGCAGCGAAGCTTGGTGCAGATGTGACATTAGTATCAGGTCCTGTTCATATTTCTTCACCTCGTGGGGTAAAAGTTGTAAACGTTGAAAGTGCGGAAGAAATGTATGAAGAGATGATTGTTCGTTTTGCTGATGCTCATATTGTGATAAAAACAGCTGCTGTAGCGGATTATCGTCCAAAATATACTTTTGAGCAGAAAGTGAAAAAGAATGATGGTGATCAACAGCTAGAATTAGAGAGAACGAAAGATATTTTAATGGCACTTGGTAAGAGAAAGAAAAATCAAGTGTTGGTGGGCTTCGCAGCAGAAACAAATAATGTGGATGTATACGCGAAAGGAAAGCTGGAAAAGAAAAATGCTGACATGATTGTAGCCAATGATGTAACAAGTGCTGGTGCTGGATTCGGAACAGATACGAATATTGTTACTCTCTATAAACGAGATGGAACTAAAACAGCGCTCCCATTAATGTCTAAACATGACGTGGCAGAAAACATTTTAAAAGAGGCCCTTCATTTACATGAGGATGAGAGGAAATGATTGCTGAGGTCATTGTTGACGTACCGGCTAAGCAAACAGATCGACCTTTTGATTATGTGATACCGCAATCACTTGAGACGGTCATTCAAATTGGGATGCGAGTCGTCGTCCCATTTGGGCCAAGGAAAATTCAAGGTTTTGTTATTGGAATCAAACCTCATTCCACGCTAAATAAATTAAAAGAAATCATCGAGCCATTAGATTTAACACCTGTATTATCTGAGTCGCTCATTTCATTAGGAAATTGGCTATCAGAAGAAACTCTAAGTTATCGAATCTCTGCTTATCAAGCGATGTTACCAGCAGCACTTAAAGCAAAATATCAAAAAAAACTACTGGTTCCAAAGGAAAATAAACCGTTGTTGCCTCAAACCTTACAAAGCTTATTTGCTAATCAAGAAAGCATCATGTGGGAAGAAGCGAAAGAAACGGGCTATTTATCATTGTTACAGCAAGAAGTAACAAAAGGTCATATACAAATTATTTATGAAGTGAAAGATAAAATAAAAAAGAAAAAACGTCTCGCCATTAGAAGTGCTCTTTCAATAGAGGATTTAAAGACTTATCAATCGACTCTTACACAACGGGCACAAAAACAACATGACGTGATCAATTACTTTATCGAACATAATGATTGGATTTTCCTTACCGACTTAACGGCAACCCTACAAATATCGAATGCCGTCGTAAAAGAACTCGTGAAAAAAGAAGTATTAGAGGAGAGCGAACGTGAAATTTATCGTGACCCTTATGCAAATCGTTATTTTAAACGAACAGAACCATTGCAGTTAACAAATGAACAACAAGAAGCCATCGATCCTATCCATGATCGCATTGCCAAATCCATGCATGAAGTGTTTTTATTGTATGGCGTCACAGGGAGTGGGAAAACAGAAGTTTACTTACAGTCGATACAGAAAGTACTAGAGAGAGGACAAGAAGCGATCTGTTTAGTGCCAGAGATTGCACTTACCCCACAAATGGTTCATCGTTTTAAAGGAAGATTTGGGAATCAAGTAGCAGTAATGCATAGTGGATTGTCAGCTGGTGAGAAATATGATGAATGGCGAAAGGTACAGCGGGGGGAAGTGAAAGTTGTCGTTGGGGCAAGGTCAGCTGTATTTGCTCCGTTTGAAAACCTTGGTCTCATCATTATAGATGAGGAACATGAAACCAGTTATAAACAAGAGGAAAACCCGAAATATCATTCAAAAGATGTAGCAATAAAACGAGGGAAGCAAGGGAGTTTCCCCATTATTTTAGGTAGTGCTACACCATCACTCGAATCATTTGCTCGCGCTAAAAAAGGTGTGTACACTTTGTTAAGTTTGCCGAAGAGGATGAATAATCAAGATTTACCACATGTGGATATTGTAGATATGCGTGAAGAGCTAAGAAGTGGAAATCGCTCGATGTTTTCTTCTTCCTTATTAGAAAAGCTCCAAGTACGTATCGAAAGAAAACAGCAAACGGTCCTCTTCCTCAATAAACGTGGATACTCTTCTTTTGTTATGTGTCGTGATTGTGGCTATGTTGTTAATTGTCCGAACTGTGATATCTCATTAACTTATCATCGCCACCAGCAGCAAATGAAATGTCATTATTGTGGATTTGAGGATCATGTCCCCACTGTTTGTCCAGAATGCCAGAGTGATCATATTCGTTATTTTGGCACAGGGACACAAAAGGTAGAGGAAGAACTTCATAAAGTGTTACCAGAAGCGAGAGTTATTCGGATGGATGTCGATACAACGAGTAAAAAAGGTTCCCATGAGCGACTGCTTAATGAGTTCCAAAAAGGCCATGCGGATATTTTGCTTGGTACACAAATGATTGCCAAAGGACTCGATTTTCCAAATATCACGCTTGTCGGTGTATTATCGGCTGATACAATGCTTCATTTGCCAGATTTTCGCTCATCAGAAAAAACGTTTCAGCTATTGACGCAAGTTAGTGGTAGAGCAGGCCGACATCAATTACCAGGAGAAGTGGTCATTCAAACATACAGTCCTGAACATTATAGTATTCAGTTAGCCGCTGAACAAAATTACGATCAGTTTTACGAGCGCGAGATGATGATTAGAAAAGGCTTGAAGTACTCACCCTTTTATTTTATTACGCTTATTACGGTTAGTCATGAACAATTGATGAAAGCGTTAGATGTCACAGAAAAAATTACCACATTTCTGACTAGTCGCTTAACTAAAAGCGCCGTCTGCCTTGGTCCTGTTGCATCTCCTATTCCACGAATCAACAATAGATATCGCTACCAATGTTTGATAAAATACAAACGGGAGCCAGAGTTAAATCAATCATTAAAACAGATATTAGATCAATATCAGCAAGAAGTGACTTCAACTTCATTGAAAATATCTGTAGATGTTAATCCATTTATTCTGATGTAAAGAAAAACAACTAAAAAAGGTTATAGATAGAGAAAATCGTCGAGAATGGTAATAATTTAAGTCACTTTTCATAGAAATGGCTGGCTGTTGAATGAGAAGATGTTATGGAGGATTTATATTTTGAGTGTTAAACAAATAGTGATGTACCCTAATACAGTTTTAGAAAAAAAATGTACACCGGTAACGGTTTTTGATAAAAAGTTAGTCAGGCTATTAAATGATATGTATGATACAATGATTGAATTTGATGGGGTCGGACTAGCTGCTCCTCAAATAGGTCTCGATAAGAGAATAGCGATTGTAGATATAGAAGATGAACATGGCACGATTGAGATGATAAATCCAGAAGTAATCGAAACATCAGGTGAACAAACAGATCCAGAAGGCTGTTTGAGCTTTCCTGGCATTTATGGTGAAGTTACACGGCCATCATATGTGAAAATAAGGGCATTCAATCGCAAGGGAAAGCCATATGAGTTCGCAGCAGAAGGTTTTCTTGCTAGAGCAATTTTACATGAGATTGATCATTTGGATGGAATCCTATTTACCTCGAAGGTTAGCAGATATATAGAGGAAGAAGAGTTAGAGAGGTTGGATGAAGAATGACGAAAATTGTATTTATGGGAACACCGGATTTTTCAGTTCCGGTATTACGAAGTGTGATTCAAGAAGGTTATGATGTCATTGCAGTTGTTACACAACCTGACCGACCAGTGGGAAGGAAAAAGGTGCTAACTCCACCACCAGTAAAGGTGGAAGCACAGAAACATGGTATTCCAGTGCTACAGCCTGAGAAGGTTAAAAATAAAGAGGACTTGCAAGCTGTTTTAAATCTTGAGCCTGAGCTTATTATCACGGCTGCATTCGGGCAAATTCTCCCTAAGCAATTGTTAGATGCACCTAAATATGGTTGCATTAACGTACATGCTTCATTGTTGCCAGAATTAAGAGGTGGAGCACCGATTCATTACAGCATCATCCAAGGGAAAGAAAAGACTGGTATTACGATTATGTATATGGCTGAGAAGTTAGACGCAGGCGATATCTTAACTCAAGTAGAAGTCGAAATCGCTAAGGACGACACTGTTGGTACCCTTCATGAAAAATTAAGTGAAGCTGGCAGCAAACTATTGTTAGAAACATTACCACCGTTACTAAAAGGTGAATTGCTTCCGATACAACAAGATGAAGATTTAGCAACATTTGCATACAATATTAAGCGTGAAGAAGAAAAAATCCAGTGGAGTAAACCAGCAGTAGAAATTTATAACCATATTAGAGGTATGAATCCTTGGCCAGTTGCATATACGACTTTGTCTGATGGGGTTATGAAAGTTTGGGCTTCGACTATCATTGAATCAAAATCAAATCAAGTGCCTGGAACCATTGTCGGATTAGAAGAGGATGGCATCAATGTTTCTACCGGCGATGGTCAGACATTGCAGATAACGGAGATTCAGCCATCAGGTAAAAAACGCATGAAAGCGAAAGATTACCTGCGCGGTGCAGGTGCCCATCTTCAAGTTGGGATGAAGTTAGGGGACAATCAATGAAAAAGCAAAGAAAGAAAAATGTAAGAGAAGTTGCGATGGATCTGTTAGAGGCGATTGAAAAGAACCAATCGTATAGTAACCTCCTGTTAAACCATGCTATTAATCAAAACCGTTTAGAACAAAAAGATATTGGTTTGCTGACAGAACTGGTTTATGGGACGTTACAACGTAAAATGACATTAGATTATTATTTACAGCCTTATATAAAAAAACCAAATAAAGTGGAGTCATGGGTAAAGCAGTTATTAAGGATTACTGTTTACCAAATGGTTCACTTAAATAAAATTCCTGATCATGCGGCATTAAATGAAGCAGTAGAAATAGCAAAAAATAAAGGCCATAAAGGCATTGCTTCATTTGTGAATGGGATATTACGGAATATACAGCGAAATGGAATGAGACAAGTTGATGAGATAAAAGATCCTATTCAACGCATTTCAATAGCAACAAGTCACCCAGAGTGGCTCGTTGCCAGATGGGTGGAACAATTTGGGCTAGAAACAACGGAAGAAATGTGTAAGCTTAATTTACAAGCCCCGACACAAACAGCACGTGTAAATCGTACGAAGGCTACGACAGAAGAAGTGATGACATTATTGGAAGAAGAAGGATATGCCGTAAAACGGAGTGAATGGATCTCTGAAGCCATTCATGCCCTTCGGGGAAATCTAGCCAAGTCGACAGCATTCAAAAGTGGACTGATTACAATACAAGATGAAAGTTCAATGCTAGCTTGCTGCGCGTTGAATCCCCAAAAGGATGAAAAAATCCTTGATGCCTGTGCTGCTCCAGGTGGGAAAACGACTCATCTTGCTGAAGCGATGTCGGGGAGTGGAGAGGTTATAGCGATAGATCTCCATGAACATAAAGTGAAGCTTATTTCACAAACAGCAGACAGATTAGGATTAAAGAATATTGTCACTCTTGCACTCGATAGTAGACAAGTCCAAGATCATTTCCCGCAAGAGTCGTTTGATCGTATTTTGTTAGACGCACCATGCTCAGGTTTAGGTGTGATGCGCAGAAAACCTGACATGAAATATACAAAAAAAGCAGATGATTTAGTACGCCTGCAGGCCATTCAATTGGATTTATTAAATGCTGTCACCCCATTATTAAAAAAAGGTGGTATGCTAGTGTATAGTACATGCACTGTTGATGAATCTGAAAACCATCAAGTTATTTCACGTTTTTTAAGTGACCATAAAGAATTTGTTGGAGACTCAACACTTAAGGAAAGGCTACCACAAGCATTACAAACGTTTGTGAATGATTATGAAATACAAGTATTACCGCAATATATAGGTTCAGACGGATTTTATATCGCTTGTCTGAGAAAGAAGGTGTAATCACATGGAAAGAAATGCAACAAAGAAAAAAACAGAAACGAATCATCAACCATCCATTTATTCATTACAACTGGACGAATTAAAGGACTGGTTAAAGGAAAATAATGAAAAAGCATTCCGTGCAAGTCAAATTTTTGATTGGTTATATACAAAAAGAGTAACAAGCTTCGATGATATGACAAATCTATCAAAAGGTTTGCGAGAAAAACTCGCAGCTACATTTACTTTAACAACATTAAAGACGATTATTCAGCAACAATCTACTGATGGCACGATTAAGTTTTTATTTGAGTTACACGATGGCTATTCAATTGAGACGGTTTTAATGCGCCATGAATACGGGAATTCAGTTTGTGTAACGACACAAGTAGGTTGTCGTATTGGTTGTACATTTTGTGCATCTACTTTAGGGGGATTAAAGCGTCATTTAGAAGCAGGAGAAATCGTTGCTCAAGTCGTAAAGGTACAACAAGCATTGGATGAAACAGATGAAAGAGTTAGCTCTGTTGTTATTATGGGTATTGGGGAACCGTTTGATAATTATGATCAAATGATGTCTTTCTTAAAAATTATTAATCATGATGATGGCTTAAATATTGGTGCTAGACACATCACTGTTTCTACCAGCGGAATCATCCCGAAAATTTATAAATTTGCTGATGAAAATATGCAAATCAATTTTGCGGTCAGCTTGCATGCGCCTAATAATGATATAAGAGGAAGACTAATGCCGATCAACCGTGCTTATAAATTGCCTGATCTAATGGAAGCTATTCATTATTATGTGAACAAAACAGGTAGACGTGTAAGTTTTGAATATGGTTTATTCGGAGGAGTCAATGATCAAGTTGAGCATGCAGAGGAGCTTGCTGATCTCGTTAAAGGATTGAAGTGTCATATTAACTTAATCCCGGTTAATTACGTACCTGAGAGAGACTATGTAAGAACTCCTAGAGAGCAGATTTTTCAATTTGAAAAAGCATTGAAAAATCGTGGGGTTAATGTGACCATACGTAGAGAACAAGGTCATGATATTGATGCAGCATGTGGACAACTTCGTGCAAAGGAGAGAAAAGAAGAAACGAGGTGACAGTATGAAGGCTGTTTTTATGACTGATGTAGGGAAACTTCGTCAGCGAAATGAAGATAATGGTGGCATATTTACAAACGCCAGTGGTGATCGCTTAGCTATCGTAGCAGATGGTATGGGCGGTCACCGCGCTGGTGATGTAGCTAGTGAAATGGCCAAAGAGAAGCTGAAATCTATGTGGTTGCTTGCGCCAAAGATTGAAACAGCTGATCAAGCAGAAAAGTGGTTACATGATCATATTAATGAAACCAATAAAGCCATATATGCTCACAGTAAAAAAGTAACTGAATGTGAAGGTATGGGTACGACCGTTGTTGCTGCTATATGTACAAGCCGATTTGCAACGATTGTAAACGTGGGAGATAGCCGTTGTTATATTAGAAATGAAGCGGGTTTTCAGCAGCTAACCGACGACCATTCCCTTGTTAATGAACTGCTTCGGTCAGGACAAATTACAAAAGAGGATGCTGAAAATCATCCGATGAAAAATTTAGTATTACGTGTCCTCGGTACGGAAGAAGATGTGAATCAAGACATTAAAACGATTATTTTTGAGGATGATGATAGGCTATTGTTATGCTCTGATGGTTTGTCAAACAAAGTTTCAGAACAAGAGATGGAAGCTATCTTAAATGGCACTGACTCACTAGAGGAGAAAGCTACTGAGTTAATTAAACGAGCAAATGAAAATGGAGGGGAAGATAATATTACCCTCGTAATCATCGAGTATGCAGATGATTGTGAGAGAGGGTGATAAACGGTGATGATTGGTAAGCGTATAAACGGCCGTTATAAAATTTTGGAAATGGTCGGTGGGGGCGGCATGGCCAACGTTTATTTAGCTCATGATATGATTCTAGATCGAAACGTTGCATTAAAGATGTTGCGACTAGACTTCGCTGAAGATGATGAGTTTATTAAACGATTTCACCGTGAAGCACAATCAGCTACAAGCTTAACTCACCAAAATATTGTAACGATTTATGATGTAGGGGAAGAAGATACCCTTTATTATATCGTCATGGAATATGTTGACGGTCAAACATTAAAGCAATACATACAAAAAAACGGACCTGTTCCTTTGGAAACAGCCATAGATATTATGAAACAGCTAACATCAGCTATTTCTCATGCCCACCAAAATCAAATTATTCATCGTGATATTAAACCGCATAATATCTTAATTGATCATGAAGGTAAGATAAAAATTACTGATTTCGGAATTGCGATGGCTCTGAGTGCGACGAGCATCACCCAGACGAATTCAGTATTAGGGTCGGTTCATTATTTATCACCAGAACAAGCAAGAGGCGGTATGGCAAACCGTAAATCGGATATTTATTCATTAGGGATTGTCATGTTTGAGTTATTAACTGGAAGATTACCGTTTTCGGGAGAATCAGCTGTTTCTATTGCGTTGAAACATTTACAATCAGAAACACCTTCCTTAAGAAGATGGAACCCAGATATACCACAAAGTGTTGAAAATATCGTATTAAAGGCAACAGCAAAGGACCCATTTCATCGCTATAATAGTGCCGATGAAATGGAAGAAGACCTCTCCACGTCTTTAAACGAAGAGAGGATGAACGAAAGAAAGTTTACTGTACCTGATGACGATGATGCGACAAAAGCAATTCCGATCATTACTGCAGATAAAATGTACCATCCTACTGACGAAACGATTATTCATAAGATTGAAGAAAAAAATGAAGATAGTCCTGCACCTAGTGTAAAAAAGGAAAGTTCCAAAAAAGAAAAAGTTGAAAAGAAAAAGAAGAAAAAACGCAAAAAAGGTCCAATTATTCTTATATCTACTTTTGTACTATTAGTTGTGCTATTCGTCCTTTCTATCACTGTTTTACCTGAAATGCTTTCACCTGATGATATTACTGTACCAGATGTATCAAATATGAGCGTGGATGAAGCGAAAACATTGTTACAAGAAGAAGGATTTACGATTGGTGAAGAAATCGAACAAAACAATGATGAAGTAAAAGCAGGGGAAGTTATCAGAACCGAACCGAGAGCAGGTAGGACACAAAAAGAAGGAACCGCAGTAAATATTTATGAAAGTATCGGTAAAGAGCGCTATTCTATGGAGGATTTTACTGGTCGCCCTTTTAGTGATATAGAAGAGATGCTGAAAGAA
The DNA here is from genome assembly GCF_038003465.1 of Cytobacillus sp. FSL K6-0265. Taxonomy (NCBI): domain Bacteria; kingdom Bacillati; phylum Bacillota; class Bacilli; order Caryophanales; family Bacillaceae; genus Cytobacillus; species Cytobacillus sp. FSL K6-0265. The sequence continues at coordinate 1,806,018 of NZ_JBBOPE010000001.1, forward strand.
GAGGGTTTCCAATCTATTCAATCAGAAGAGGAATTTAGTGATGAAACAAAGGGAACGATTCTAGAACAGAATATTGATCCCGGAGAAGAAGTGATTCCACAAGAAGAAGAGCTCGTCTTTGTTGTCAGCAAAGGTGAGGAACCAATAGAATTAAAAGATTTAACGGGTTATAACGATAAGGCCTTATCAGAATACGAAGCATCTAGTGGATTAACAATTGAAGTAGCTGGAGAAGAGCATCATGCTGAGATCGCCCAAGGTGAGGTCATTTCTCAGGATCCTGAAGCAGGAGCATCTTTAAATGACGGGGACACAGTAAAAGTTTATCTATCAAGCGGACCCGAACAAGTTCCTGTAGAAGTGAAAAGAGAAGTGAATGTACCGTATAAGCCCAATCCTGATAATGTCGGACAACCTCAAGAAGTACAAATTTTTATAGAGGATATGGACAACAATATTGATGAGCCATTTAATACAATTCATATTACTGAAGATCGGGTTATTTCTTTTACTCTGCAAATTCAACCTGGAGAAACCGCTTCTTACCAAATTATGAGAGATGGTCAAATGATTATTCAAGAAAATGTTCCGTATGAACAGTGATGTAGGAGGACAGTTATGCCAGAAGGCAAAATCATAAAAGCTTTAAGTGGCTTTTATTATGTTTTGAACAAGGATAAAGAAATCATCCAATGTCGTGGACGTGGTGTTTTTCGTAAAAATAAAATAACTCCATTAGTCGGAGATGAAGTAAACTATCAAGCAGAAAATGATAAAGAAGGGTATATTTTAGAAGTGAAAGAGCGTAAAAATGAACTTATTCGCCCACCTATTGCGAATGTAGATCAAGCTTTTCTCATTTTCTCAAGTGTTGAACCTACCTTTAGTACAGCGTTATTAGATCGTTTTCTTGTCTTGGTAGAATCAAATCATATTACGCCTATTATTTGTATCACTAAGATGGATTTGGCAAGTAAAGAAGAACAAGAAACACTAGCTGTATATGCTGATAACTATCGAAAAGCGGGATATAAAGTTATTTTGACTTCATCCGAAACGGAGGAAGGAATCGAGGATCTTTATCCTTTCATTACGGGAGAAATATCAGTATTTGCTGGCCAATCAGGTGTTGGTAAATCTTCACTATTGAATGTATTACGACCTGATTTGCAATTGAAAACAGACGACATTTCCTCTCATTTAGGGAGAGGAAAACATACAACAAGACATGTGGAGCTCATTGAGATTAATGGTGGCCTTGTGGCTGATACACCGGGTTTTAGTTCTTTAGAATTTACTGATATTGAGCAAGAGGATTTACAAACTTATTTTCCTGACATCCAAGAAATAAGTAGCTCATGTAAATTTAGGGGTTGCATGCATTTGAAGGAACCTAAATGTGCAGTTAAACAAGCGATGGAAATTGGTGATTTGCCAAGCTATCGCTATGAGCATTATATTACTTTTATAGAAGAAATCAGAGACAGAAAGCCGAGGTATTAACGCATGGTTAAAATTGCACCATCGATTTTATCTGCAGATTTTTCTAGATTAGGAGAAGAAATTCTTGATGTTGAACGTGGGGGAGCGGATTATATTCATGTAGATGTAATGGATGGTCACTTTGTTCCTAATATTACGATTGGTCCGTTGATTGTTGAAGCCATCAGACCGATAACGAACCTACCATTAGATGTTCATCTTATGATAGAAAACCCTGATCAATATATTCCAAGCTTCGCCTCAGCAGGAGCAGATATAATTACTGTTCATGCGGAGGCGTGTAAACATCTTCATCGTACAATACATCTCATCAAGTCATTGGGTGTTAAAGCAGGCGTTGTGATTAATCCTGCAACACCTGTCGAAGCGATTAAGCATGTGATAACTGATGTGGATATGGTGTTATTAATGACTGTGAACCCTGGATTTGGGGGACAATCATTTATTGAAAATGTTTTACCTAAAATTGCTGAAGTAAAAGAGTGGAGTAAAACATGTAATCCCTCTCTCGAAATCGAGGTGGATGGTGGCGTAAATGAGGAGACTGCTAAAAGATGCATTGCTGCAGGAGCGAATGTTTTAGTAGCAGGATCTGCCGTTTATAATAAACAAGACCGTAAAGAGGCGATTGCTAGACTGCGGAATTGACCTGAAAAAGCTGATTTTAAGATTATACTTAGAGTCAGCTTTTCTTATGTTTTTATTTTACGTAGATAGCAATTGAAAGAATAAATAGTTCATAACCTGAAAGATAGAAAAAGTGGAGGGTGTGGAGATGAAAATCAATTTATTAGCAGGAGGGCCACAACAGTATTTACCCAATCTCAGTGACTATTGTTTTGATGACGTATTATGGATAGGTGTAGATCGTGGTGCTTATACATTAATTAAGAAGGGAATCGCTATTGATTATGCATTCGGAGATTTTGATTCAGTTGATGAAAGTCAGTACAGTATAATTAAACAGCATGTTCCTCATCTTCAGAGGGTAAAACCTGAAAAGGATGAAACGGATATGGAATTAGCACTTTTATGGGCGATCGAACAAAAGCCCGAAGAAATTACGATATTTGGAGCCACAGGTGGGAGATTAGATCATTTTTTTGCTAATACTCAACTGTTAATTCAACCACTTCTAAATGACACTCTAGTACCTATTCGTATAGTTGATAAACAAAATCAAATTATGGTTAAAAAGAGCGGGCATTATCAAATTGCTAAGGAATCAACATATCCATACATATCTTTCATTCCCGTAACAGAAAGCGTGAAGAACTTGACATTAACGGGTTTCAAGTACCCATTAACTAATCGCTTCGTTCCCTTTGGGTCAACTCTTTGTATAAGTAATGAACTTATTAATGATAATGGTACTTTTTCTTTTGATAAAGGCATATTAATGGTGATAAGAAGCAAGGATGAAAAATAACTATTATTGATTCCTTTGTTCTAATATGAATAAAAAGAAGTAGCGCGTACGTTTATTACTTAAGGTGTGAGACTTTGAGGAGGGACTTAAATGAGATTTTATACAATCAAGCTGCCTAAATTTTTGGGAGGCATTGTGAGGGCGATGCTAGGGACATTTAAAAAGGAGTAAAGAGAACACTCTTTCTTTAGTAAAGTCTTTAGTGCGAATATTGTATAAAAAAGAGGGTACCAATAATGGTACCCTCTCATTCATTATACGCGTTCAACTTTACCTGATTTCAAAGCTCTTGCAGAAACCCATACTCGTTTAGGTTTACCGTCTACAAGAATGCGTACTTTTTGTAGGTTAGCACCCCAAGTACGTTTGTTAGCGTTCATCGCATGAGAACGGGCATTACCTGTTTTTGTTTTCTTTCCAGTAATTACACATTGGCGTGGCATCTATATTCCCTCCTTACTAAAACATGACGTCGTTATTTTCATGTTTCGATCACAATTGTCAGTTACATCTAACTTAATACGAAAGTAGCTCGCACCACTTTCATACTAAAAAGATACTTTAATAATTTATCATACAAACACTTACAATGCAATAGTTTGCCTCTATTCTATCAAGAAAAAAACCTTGACATATATGTTGTGAAAATACGTTATAATATGAAAGAGGCAAGTATGACTTTTAAAATGCTTACATGTATAGTAAAATATTCTTTATGAAAAGTGTAGTACATGCGTCTATTCGTTCCATGGCTTCATCATACAATGAATGATATTCATTTTTATTCACAATGAAAACGAAGACTAGCTTAGAAGAAGCATAATTAACCAGAAGGGGGAACAACAAAATGTCCATCGAATTAAAGAATAACTACGGGCAAATTGATATCTCAAATGACGTAATTGCGACAATTGCAGGAGGAGCAGCAGTCGACTGCTATGGTATTGTTGGCATGGCCTCTAAACATCAAATAAAAGACGGCTTATCTGAAATCCTGCGTAAAGAAAATTTTACTAAAGGTGTCATCGTGCGTCAGGAAGAAGATGAAGTACATATCGACATGTATATTATTGTCAGCTACGGAACGAAAATCTCTGAAGTTGCTCATAATGTGCAATCAAAAGTTAAATACACTTTAGATCAAACAGTCGGTTTAAGTACTGAGTCTGTTAATATTTTTGTTCAAGGTGTTCGTGTAACGAACCCGTAATGAGGAGGAAAATTTCGTGTCAATTAAAGTTTTAGAAGGAAAACAATTTGCGAAAATGATTATCCAAGGAGCTAATCATTTATCTACAAATGCAGATTATGTAGACGCATTGAACGTTTTCCCTGTTCCTGATGGTGATACGGGAACAAATATGAACTTGTCAATGACTTCTGGTGCAAAGGAAGTTAAAAATATAACAACCAATCATATTGGTAAAGTGGGAGTTGCTCTTTCAAAGGGTCTTTTAATGGGCGCTCGTGGTAACTCTGGCGTAATTCTCTCTCAACTTTTTCGAGGGTTCGCAAAGCATATTGAGCAGAAAGAAAGTGTAAATGGACTTGAATTTGCTTCTGCATTTGCAGCGGGTGTAGAAACTGCGTATAAAGCGGTTATGAAACCTGTAGAAGGAACGATATTAACTGTTGCGAAAGATGCTGGGAAAAAAGCCGTACAAGTAGCACAAACAGAAGATGATATTGTTAAAATTATGCAAGCAATCGTCAATGAAGCTAAAGCTTCTCTTGAGCGTACGCCAGAGCTACTACCAGTGTTAAAAGAAGTAGGAGTAGTTGATAGTGGTGGACAAGGTCTCCTCTTTGTATATGAAGGCTTTCTAGCAGAATTAAAGGGAGAAGCATTACCAGATTCTAGTGCGTCTATCCAGAAAATGGAAGAGCTTGTGAGTGCGGAACATCATAAAAGTGTTCAGAGTCATATGAATACAGAAGATATTGTATTCGGTTACTGTACGGAATTTATGGTTAGATTTGAATCTGAGAAGTTAGCTGAGAATCCGTTCTCTGAAGAAAAATTCCGCCAAGACTTAAGTCAATATGGTGATTCCTTACTTGTTATTGCTGATGAAAACCTCGTAAAGGTTCATATTCATTCCGAACAACCAGGTGATTGCTTATCTTATGGTCAAAAGTACGGAAACCTTATAAATATGAAAATTGAGAATATGCGTTTGCAACACACAAACATTCTTGATGAAGATGAAAAGGCTTCCTCTTCACAAAATGACGCTAAAGTTCCCCAAGAAAAACGTGAATACGGAGTGATCACTGTTTCAATGGGAAGTGGAATAGCTGATGTCTTCCGTAGTATTGGTGCGCATGTAGTAATCGAAGGCGGACAAACAATGAATCCAAGCACAGAGGATATTGTAAAAGCTATTGAAGAAGTGAATGCAGAGAAAGTAATTATCTTACCAAATAATAAAAATATTATTATGGCTGCTGAACAGGCATGTGAAGTATCAGAAACTGATGCCATTGTTGTTCCTTCTAAAACTGTTCCTCAAGGAATGAGTGCGCTCCTTGCTTTCAATCCATCCATGGAACTAACAGAGAATAAGGATTATATGTCTGAAGCATTATCACATGTCAAAACAGGTCAAATCACTTTTGCAGTCCGCGATACAAGTATCGATGGTCTTGAGATTGAAAAAGGCGATTTTATGGGGATTGAAGAAGGCAAAATTATCGTTAAAGATAAAGATAAACTTCAATCTGCTAAAAGTTTAATTGACCAGATGATAGATGAAGATTCAGAAATTGTCACAATTATTCAAGGTGAAGATGCCTCAAAAGAAGATGTAGAAGTAATTCTTAACTATATAGAAGAGAAGTATGATGATGTCGAAGTAGAAGTGCACGACGGCAAACAACCATTATATGCATTTATCTTCTCGGTAGAATAAATAGAAGAGAATGGCCATGGGTAGCTTCTTTACACTCCCGTGGCCTTTTTTAATCATATGGTTTTTAAAACGATGCCTCTTTCTTCGCCTATTTAGTGCTCGCCAAAAAGGGCGAGTTTTCTTTATTTCCCGAAACGAAAGTCTGTTTGAAAAGGAGGGTCAAGCATGTTAAGTGACAAAGTAGATCATATAAAAGGATTGGGTCAATCTGCTGCAGATAATCTTAAAGAGATGGGAATCATCACTATAGGCGACTTGATTGAATACTTGCCTTTTCGTTATGAAGACTATCGTCTAAAAGATTTAAGTGAAATCAAACATGAAGAACGCGTTACAGTTGAGGGGAAAGTCCATTCAGAGCCCACTCTTAGTTTTTATGGACGTAAACGTTCTCGCTTAACATTTCGAGTATTGGTCGACCGCTATCTCATACAAGTAATTGCGTTTAATCAACCTTATTTAAAAAAGCAAATAGAATTAAATGATACAGTTACGATTACGGGAAAATGGGACCAACATCGCCAAACGATTACTTTAGGTAAACTTACAAAAGGTGAGGTTACGCAAACGAATGCATTTGAACCTGTTTATGCTGTTAAAGGGAAAGTCACTGTAAAGTCTTTACGTCGCTATATTAAGCAAGCACTTGATCAATACGGACACGATATAGTAGAAACACTACCTTCAGAATACATAGGGGCTTACCGCTTGATGGCGCGTGAAAAAGCGATTCGAACATTACATTATCCTGATACCCCGGAAATGCTAAAGCAAGCAAGAAGAAGATTAGTGTATGAAGAGTTCTTTTATTTTCAATTAAAAATCCAAGCTTTACGAAAAATAGAAAGAGAAAGTAGTGCAGGGGTAAACATTGATTATCATTTACAACGATTAAAGTCATTTATTGATACACTTCCTTTTGAACTGACGGGTGCACAAAAAAGAGTTGTTAATGAAATTCTCTATGATATGAAATCTAATTATCGTATGAATCGATTGCTTCAAGGTGATGTTGGATCAGGTAAAACAGCAGTCGCTGCTATTATGCTATTTGCTGCTAATAGTGCGGGATATCAAGGTGCATTAATGGTGCCGACAGAGATCTTAGCTGAACAACATGCGGAATCAATGGCTAAGATGTTTGCGGATTATCCAATACGGATTGAAACATTAACAAGTTCAGTAAAGGGGAAAAAGAGAAAAGAACTACTTGCAGAATTAGAAGCAGGCAACATCGATATTGTTATTGGTACACATGCCCTTATTCAAACGGAAGTTGTTTTTAAAAGATTAGGGCTTGTAATTACAGATGAACAACATCGCTTTGGTGTTGAGCAGCGTCGTGTATTAAGGCAAAAGGGTGAAAACCCTAACGTATTATTTATGACTGCGACCCCTATTCCGAGAACTTTGGCTATTACTGCATTTGGTGAAATGGATGTATCCATAATCGATGAAATGCCTGCAGGTAGAAAAGTAATAGAAACGTATTGGGCAAAACTTGATATGCTAGAAAGGGTATTAGGTTTTATGGAGAAAGAATTACGTGGAGGACAGCAAGCTTATGTGATTTGCCCACTCATCGAAGAATCAGAAAAACTTGATGTCCAAAATGCAATTGATGTCCATGCTATTCTTATGCAATATTTTCAAGATAGATATAAGGTTGGTTTAATGCACGGGCGTCTACATCCTAATGAGAAAGATGATGTGATGAAGAAGTTCAGTGACAATCAGACGCAAGTACTAGTATCTACAACTGTAGTTGAAGTAGGTGTAAATGTACCGAATGCCACAATGATGCTCATCTACGATGCCGATCGCTTTGGGTTAGCAACGCTTCATCAGTTAAGAGGACGAGTTGGTAGGGGAGATAAACAGTCCTTTTGTATATTACTAGCAGATCCTAAATCAGAAGTTGGGAAAGAAAGAATGCGAATTATGACAGAAACGAATGATGGGTTTGTTTTAAGTGAGAAGGACTTAGAATTACGTGGTCCAGGTGATTTTTTTGGTCGCAAGCAAAGTGGGCTTCCTGAATTCAAGGTAGCTGATATGGTACATGATTACCGTGCGCTTGAAGTGGCAAGGAACGATGCTACGCAATTAATTCAAACAGAGAGCTTTTGGTATGATGCAGAATATCAAATGTTAAGAGATTACTTAAGGGATCATGGTGTGCTTGAAGGTGAGAAGTTAGATTAATATTAAGAGCGATGAAAAGGAGATATTCCCTCTAGGTGCAGCTCTCCATTTATTACGGTGGATAAATGAAGTTATTAGCTACTAAAAGAAACAATTCCTAAATGCTCGCTAGTATGCTTAAGGCATCTAAAGGTCGATAGTAGCAATAATTACTTCTTGCAATATAATAGCTATAATTATATACTACTATTAGTACCTAGTCTTAAATTTCTTGGACGGTGTATAAAAAATGAAAAGAAACAAAAAGCAACGACAATCATTATTAGTTGAAACGATAAAAGGGAATCCTTTCATCACGGATGAAGATTTAGCCGATAAGTTTTCTGTCAGTGTGCAGACGATTAGGCTTGATCGGTTAGAACTCTCAATTCCTGAATTGAGAGAAAGAATAAAAACGGTCGCTGAAAAAAACTTTGAAGACGAGGTTGTCGCGCTCCCTATTGATGAAGTAATAGGGGAAATCATTGATATCGTGTTAGATGACGTAGCTATTTCTATATTCGATGTCAAAGAGGAGCACGTCTTTAAACGAAATCAAATTGCGCGTGGACATCACTTATTTGCTCAAGCAAATTCTTTAGCGGTTGCGGTTATTAATGATGACCTTGCCTTAACAGCGAAGGCAAATATTCATTTTACACGCTCGGTAAAGGAAGGAGAACGAGTAGTTTGTAAAGCGAAAGTGATAAGTATTGATAACGATCGGACAAAGATAGAGGTTATAAGTACCGTACATAATGAATGTGTTTTTAAAGGTGAGTTTGATATGTATCGCTCCCATCAATAAAAATATTAAATGAAATTAAAGGATGAATAGATGTGAAAATTGCAATAGATGCAATGGGTGGTGACAATGCACCAGAGGAAATTGTTCATGGTGCGATGAAGGCCGCGTTAGACTTCGATGATATTGAAATTACTTTAGTAGGTAATGAAGATGAGATTAGAAAATATTTAACATCAAATGATGATAGAATACAAGTGCTTCATACGGATGAAATGATTTTGGGCACAGATGAACCTGTTCGCGCAGTTAGAAGAAAAAAACAAGCATCAATGGTATTAGCAGCACAACTTGTTGCAGATGGCAAGGCTGATGCATGTATATCTGCAGGTAATACTGGAGCGTTAATGGCTGCTGGATTATTTGTAGTTGGGAGAATTGACGGAATTGAAAGACCAGCATTAGCCCCTACTTTACCAACCGTAGGAGGAGAAGGTTTCTTACTTTTAGATGTAGGAGCAAATGTCGATGCGAAACCTGAGCATTTAACGCAGTATGCCTTGATGGGGTCGATTTATGCAGAGAAGGTACGAGGAATTAAGAACCCTAGAGTTGGTTTGTTGAATATTGGTACAGAGGAGAAAAAAGGAACCGAACTAACAAAGGGTACTTTTACTAGTTTGCAACAAGCTGATATCAACTTTATTGGAAATGTCGAAGCGCGTGATTTATTAAATGGCGTAGCAGATGTGGTAGTGACCGATGGCTTTACTGGCAATATGGTATTAAAGACTATTGAAGGGACAGCCATGAGTCTGTTTAAAATGCTGAAAGCGGCAATGACAAGCAATATGAAATCGAAACTAGCTGCAGCAGTATTGAAGCCGGATTTAAAAGAGTTGAAAGGGAAAATGGACTACTCGGAATACGGTGGAGCAGCATTGTTTGGTCTAAAGGCTCCAGTTATTAAAGCGCATGGATCGTCTGATCGCAATGCTTTGTACAGTGCTGTAAAGCAGACTAGAATTATGGTAGAGCATGAAGTAGCTGAAAAAGTTAAAGCGGCGCTTGAAATTCAATCATAATGGGAGGCAGATAATATGGGGAAAATTGCATTTGTTTTTCCAGGACAAGGTTCACAAACTGTTGGAATGGGGAAATCACTAGCTGATGAAAATGAGAACGTTTTAAACTTATTTAAACAAGCTGATGAACGATTAGGATACCCTCTTTCACAACTTATTTTCGAAGGCCCACAAGAAAAGTTGACGCAAACGATGAATGCTCAACCGGCATTGTTAACAACAAGTATGGCGGTTTTAGAAGCATTCAAACAATCGGGCATTACAGCAGATTATGTTGCCGGTCATAGTTTAGGAGAATATTCAGCACTTGTTGCAGCAGGAGCCATTTCTTTTACTGACGGTGTTTATGCTGTTCATAAACGTGGTGAATTTATGGAAGATGCTGTTCCTAATGGTGAAGGGACAATGGCCGCAGTTCTTGGGATGGAAAGAGAAGCACTGCAAGCAATTACCGCTAAGATTACGGAATCTGGCCATTCCGTACAATTAGCCAATTTGAATTCACCTGGACAAATTGTCATTTCCGGTACAAAACAAGGTGTAGAACTAGCTGGCGTAGAAGCGAAAACAGCCGGTGCGAAAAGAGTATTACCATTAGAAGTAAGCGGTCCATTCCATTCACAACTGATGAGACCAGCAGCTGATCGCCTCTTAAGCGTATTAGATGAAATCAAATTACAGGATGCCAGTGTGCCAGTGATTGCGAATGTCTCAGCAACACCAATAACTGCGTCTGGAGAAATTAAAGAAAAGCTATTGCAACAATTATATTCACCTGTTCTTTGGGAGGATTCTGTGAGGAAGCTTCTTGCTTTAGGTGTAGATACCTTTATTGAAATTGGACCTGGAAAGGTTTTATCAGGTCTTGTCAAAAAGGTAGACCGCAATGTTCAGCTTTATGCTATCTCTGATAGTAAGTCCATTGAGTCAACCATTGAAGCCATAAAGGAGGCAGCAAAATGAAGTTATCAAGTAAAATTGCCATTGTAACAGGTGCTTCTAGAGGGATTGGTAGGGAAATAGCTTTAGAGCTTGCCAGAGAAGGGGCAAAAGTAGCTGTCAATTATGCGGGTAGTGAGGCGAAAGCCAACGAAGTAGTTGATGAAATTAAATCGTTAGGGTCGGAAGCATTTGCTGTTCAGTGTGATGTCTCTAATAGTGAATCGGTTTCAAATATGATTAAAACAGTCATCGACCATTTTGGGCGTATTGATATTTTAGTGAATAATGCAGGTATTACGAAGGATAACCTATTGATGAGAATGAAGGAAGATGAATGGGACGCTGTCATTAATACCAATCTTAAAGGGGTATTTTTGTGCACCAAGGCTGTATCAAGACAAATGATGAAACAGCGGAGCGGACGCATTATTAATATTTCTTCCATTGTTGGCACAACTGGAAATCCAGGACAAGCAAATTATGTTGCTGCTAAATCCGGTGTTATCGGCTTAACTAAAACAACAGCAAAAGAATTAGCATCGAGAGGCATTACGGTTAATGCGATTGCACCTGGGTTTATTACGACAGAAATGACCGATGAATTAAATGCGGAAATTAAAGAGCAAATGCTCGCTAATATTCCACTGGCAACATTCGGCGAGCCAAAAGATATTGCAAAAGTAGTTAACTTCCTTGCTTCTGAAGATAGTAAGTATATGACTGGTCAAACTTTGCATGTTGATGGCGGTATGTATATGTAATTAGTAGATCCTTTCAAAGGGTTTACATAAAAATGAGAGAGATAAGACGACGTGATTGTTGCATTTGCGAAAAACATCTTTCGTATTTATTAACTTTCATCTATAATATCTTGAGGGGAGGTGAACAAGCATGGCAGAAGTATTAGAACGTGTAACAAAAATCGTTGTTGATCGTCTTGGTGTTGATGAGGCAGAAGTAAAAGAAGAAGCGTCTTTCAAAGATGATCTTGGTGCTGATTCCCTAGATGTTGTTGAACTAGTAATGGAATTAGAAGATGAGTTTGATATGGAAATCTCTGACGATGATGCTGAAAAAATTGTAACAGTGGGTGACGCTGTAAATTACATAAAAGCAAAAAACTAATCGTTGGATAAGTATGAGTGAGGGATATCCCTCACTCAATCTTTCTATATAAATAGCAGTTAATGAGTCAGATGTTACTTTTGTGCTTATTGTCCGCCGTGACTTGGGAGTTTTCAGGTAGTGACGGACAGTAAGTACATCCAGATTAACCTTCATTAGCGCTTTAAACTTGGTTAAGAATTCTTTCTGCCAAGTTTCTTTGTGTTTTTATGTAAAATTGCTTAAACTAAGAGAGAATAATGTATATAAAAAAAGATAAGATTTGTCATCAGTAAAAGGGGAACCACGTTTAATAATGGTAGACAATGTATGTGGTTATCACCATTTTTGGATAAATTTATTTAAAGGTACAAGGTGGCTGTTAAAATGCGTAATTATAAAGAAAAAGAGAAAAGAAAACGTGCGGATGAAAAGAAGTTTAAAGAATTACAACAAGTATTAGAAATTGAATTTAAAAACGAAAAATTATTAAGACAAGCTTTTACTCATTCTTCATATGTGAATGAGCATCGAAGAAAGCCTCATGAAGATAATGAAAGACTCGAATTTTTAGGAGATGCTGTATTGGAATTAACAGTATCCAAATTTCTCTATATTAAGTATCCGATGATGAGTGAAGGAGAATTAACAAAATTAAGAGCAGCGGTCGTATGTGAACCTTCCTTAGTAGAATTTGCTAATGAAAGAGATTTCGGTAAATACGTTTTACTAGGAAAAGGAGAAGAAATGACGGGGGGAAGAATGCGCCCAGCCCTATTAGCTGATGTATTTGAAGCCTTTATCGGGGCGCTGTATTTAGACCAAGGGATTGATGTTGTTGTTTGCTTCTTAGAAAAATATGTATTTCCTAAAATAGACTCGGGCGCATTTTCTCATGTGATGGATTTTAAAAGCCAATTACAAGAATTAGTGCAGAGAGATTCAGCGGGAATGATTGAATATAAGATTCTACAGGAAAAGGGACCGGCTCATAATCGTGAGTTTGAGTCAACAGTTTACCTTAATGGTGAAGAACTAGGAACTGGTACAGGTCGTTCAAAAAAACAAGCGGAACAACATGCAGCACAAATGGCATTAGAAGTGCTTAAAAACCATGTGAACTAAATCTTTACAAAGATGAAAAAGATTTAGTAAGGGAGGAGCAGGATTTTGTTTTTAAAGCAACTCGATATCGTCGGTTTTAAATCTTTTGCTGAACGAGTAACAGTTGATTTTGTTACTGGTGTAACTGCAGTTGTTGGCCCTAATGGAAGTGGTAAAAGTAATATTACTGATGCCATCCGTTGGGTATTAGGGGAACAATCAGCTAAATCGTTACGTGGCGTGAAAATGGGTGATGTTATTTTTGCAGGAAGTGACACGCGCAAACCTTTAAACTATGCAGAAGTCACATTAACGCTAGATAACCATGATCAATTTTTACCACTAGAATACAGTGAAGTTAGTGTAACAAGAAGAGTTTTTCGTTCGGGAGATAGTGAATATTTAATTAACAAACAGCCTTGTAGATTAAAGGATATTGTTGATTTGTTTATGGATTCGGGGCTAGGAAGAGAAGCATTTTCGATTATTAGCCAAGGCAGAGTAGAGGAGATTCTTAATAGTAAGCCAGAAGAAAGAAGAACAATTTTTGAAGAGGCTGCAGGCGTTTTAAAATATAAAACACGTAAAAAGAAGGCAGAAGTCAAACTAACTGAAACGAAAGATAATCTTAATAGGGTAAATGATATTCTGCACGAATTAGAGACCCAAGTTGAACCGTTGAAGATGCAAGCTTCTATTGCCAAAGATTATTTACAACAAAAAGAGGAACTTGAACAGTTCGAAGTCGGTTTAACCGTTTATGAAATAGAGGATTTGCATAAAAAATGGGAGCAACACTCGAATGATTTTGATCAACAGCAACAGCAAGAAATGGCCCTTTCAACAGAGGTACAAATGAAGGAAGCGAAAATTGCTGATGTGAGAGACCGCACAGTCGCATTGGATGAATCAGTCAATGAATTACAAGAAGTGCTCCTACATGCCAGTGAAGCATTAGAAAAACTTGAAGGTCGTAAAGAAGTACTCAAGGAAAGAAAGAAAAATGCTTCACAAAATAAAGAACAACTACAAAAAAGCAAAGAAGAACTTACCTTACGTGTAGAGGAACTTAAGAAGATAAAACGAGAACAAGAACAATCAACACTTACTTTAAAGTCTGATGCTGCTACTTATGAAAAACACCTAGCTGAAAAGTTAGAGCAGTTGAAGTTATATAGCGTTGATATTGATGAACAAATTGAGAACTTAAAAAGTGAGTATATCGACCTTTTAAATACTGAAGCAGCAGCAAAGAATGAACAGCAAATGTTGCAAAAACAACTTACGCAACAAGCGACTCGTGAAGAAAAGTTGATCGGTGATAATAGTCGATATATTGAGGAAAGAGAAGCATTACTCGAGCGTAAAGCGGAGTTATTGCATGATCATGACGCGATTAAAACACAATTAGACAACCATATCCATCAATATAGGCAAAAGCAAAAAGAATATGAAGTATTGCAACAAACATATGAAAAGGACGAAAAGAAATATTATCAAGCTATCCAATTTCTTCAACAAGCACAATCTAGAAAAGAAATGTTGGAAGAGTTGAAAGAAGATTATTCTGGGTTTTTCCAAGGTGTGAAAGAAGTACTGAAAGAAAGAAACAACCGCCTGAGTGGTATTGAAGGAGCAGTGGCGGAGTTAATTGAAGTTCCTAAAGAATATCAAACTGCAATGGAAGTTGCGTTAGGTGCGGCAATGCAGCATATTGTTGTGCAGACAGAATCTGATGGACGAAAGGCGATTCAATATTTAAAGAGTCAATCCTACGGGAGAGCGACTTTCTTGCCACTTGATGTGTTAAAAAAGAAATCATTGAATGAAGCACAATTAAAAATAGTGAAAGAACACGAAGCGTACATAGGGACGGCGGCTTCTTTACTACAATATGATTCGAAATATGCTTCTGCTATTGAAAGCTTACTAGGCAACGTAATAATTGCTAGCGATTTAAAAGGAGCTAATACATTAGCCAAGTTATTAGGATATCGCGTGCGAATAGTCACACTAGATGGTGATATCGTTAATCCTGGTGGTTCAATGACAGGCGGAGCGGTTAAACAAAACAAGTCATCGATATTAAGTAGAAAAAATGAGCTAGATGATTTGAACGATAAAATCACACATATGGATCTGCAAACAAAAGAGCTTGAAGCACGTGTGAAGAAAATGAAGCAACAGTTCAAAGATGCTGAGCATCTATTAGAAACGCTCAAACAAAAAGGTGAACAATTACGCGAACAAGAGCAAAGCCGCCTTAGTCTCCTTAAAGATTTGGAGTATGAAGAGAAGAGAGTAAATGATCGTCTTTCTTTATATGACCTAGATAAGGCGCAATTTGTTGAAGAGAAAAACCGCTTCGTGAATCGAGAAAAAGAATTAACGGAAATACTGCGAAATTATGCTGAAGAAATCATCTCATTAGATAACCAAATTAAAGAATTAACGCAATTAAAAAATGTACAACAAACGTCAAAAGAAAGTTTACAAGAAGAAATAAACGAATTAAAGGTGCAATTTGCTTCTAAAAGTGAGCAACTAAAATCTGCACAAGATCGATTGCGTTCCATCGTCTCAGAAAAAGCAGACACAGAAGAGAAATTGCAACTGGTTATAGATGATTTGCAGTTATTATCATCAGAAATGACGAATAATTCCTCAGGAGAACAACATCTCGAAGAAGAAGCAATGAGAAAGCGTGAAGATAAGAAGCAAACGATTGAACTCATCGCTAAACGAAGAGAAGAAAGATTTTCATTGCAAACAGTACTTGAAGATATCGAAGTGGAGTTAAAAGAGTTAAAACGTCTTCATAAAGGAAGAGTAGAAGGATTAAAAGACCTCGAAGTAAAAATTAATCGTTTAGACGTCGAGTTAGAGACCCGGTTAACGCATTTGCGTGAAGAGTATATGCTCTCATATGAAGCAGCGAAAGAGTCGTTCCCACTAAGTATCGATGTGGAGGATGCCCGCAAAAAGGTAAAGTTAATCAAATTGGCAATAGATGAACTTGGCACGGTTAATTTAGGTGCCATTGATGAATATGAACGTGTATCAGAACGTTACGAGTTTTTATTAGAACAGCAGAACGATTTACTAGCTGCAAAAGACACGCTTTTCCAAGTAATTGACGAAATGGATGTGGAAATGAAAAGGAGATTTCAAGAAACATTTGAAGGAATCCGTTTCCATTTTGAATCTGTTTTTCAATCATTATTTGGTGGAGGGCGAGCAGATCTTAAGTTTACAAATCCAGAGGACTTATTAAATACGGGTATTGAGATTGTAGCACAACCACCAGGTAAGAAGTTACAAAACCTAGGGCTATTATCTGGTGGAGAAAGAGCTTTAACTGCGATTGCGCTATTATTTTCTATATTAAAAGTGCGACCTGTCCCATTCTGTATTTTGGATGAAGTAGAGGCAGCGTTAGATGAAGCAAATGTGCACCGCTATGCGAAATATTTAAGGAACTATAGCCATGAAACACAGTTCATTGTGATTACACACAGAAAAGGAACAATGGAGGAAGCGGATGTATTGTATGGTGTTACGATGCAAGAATCAGGCGTTTCAAAAATGGTATCTGTAAGGCTTGAAGAAACAAAAGAGATGGCGATGAATTAACTTAGATAAGTCCCATTAGTCATTCGTTAGTGGGGCTTATCCATACATATTGGAAAGTAATTATTAGCAGATTGGAGATAAGAAAATGAGTTTTTTTAAGAGGTTGAAAGAAAAAATCACTTCACAAACGGATACTGTAACAGAGAAATTTAAAGACGGATTATCAAAGACAAGAGATAATTTCTCTGGCAAAGTTAATGATTTAGTTGCAAGGTATCGGAAAGTGGATGAAGATTTCTTTGAAGAATTAGAGGAAATTCTTATCCAAGCAGATGTTGGTTTTGATACTGTCATGACATTAGTAGAAGAATTAAAGATGGAAGTGAAAAGAAAAAATATTCAAGATCCAAAAGAGGTCCATGCAGTTATTTCTGAAAAATTAATTGATATTTATGAAAGAGCAGGCGAATCCTCTAGTGATTTAAATATTCAAGAAGATGGTCTAACGGTTATGTTGTTTGTCGGCGTCAATGGTGTGGGAAAAACAACGACAATAGGAAAGCTTGCTCATAAGCTCAAAGGTGAAGGAAAAAAGGTCATGTTAGCTGCGGGGGATACGTTCCGTGCGGGGGCAATTGAACAACTTGAAGTATGGGGCGATAGAGTCGGTGTTGAAGTAATTAAGCAAGGGGCAGGTTCTGACCCTGCTGCCGTGATGTTTGATGCTGTTCAGGCAGCAAAGTCAAGAAAAGCAGATGTGCTTATTTGTGATACCGCTGGTCGTCTGCAAAATAAAGTGAATTTAATGAAAGAACTTGAAAAAGTAAAACGTGTCATTGAACGGGAAGTGCCAGGTGCGCCTCATGAAGTACTTTTAGCTTTAGATGCGACAACGGGGCAAAACGCAATGGTCCAAGCGAAAACGTTTAAAGAAGCGACAAATGTAACAGGTATTGTTTTAACGAAATTAGACGGAACAGCTAAAGGTGGCATCGTCTTGGCCATTCGTAATGAGTTGGAAATCCCAGTAAAATTAGTTGGTTTAGGTGAGAAAATGGATGATTTACAAACATTCAATGCCGAACAATACGTGTATGGATTATTTGCTGAAATGGTTGAAGCAGAAGATTAAGAAACAAGCTCATTGCTAAAAAGCAATGAGCTTTATTTAATGTCATCTTGTCTTGAAATTGACAGAAGCTTGTCTACTAATTTGATTTCTTCAATTTGAGCGTAGTAAGTTGTCTTTCTTAAAAGTCAGTCTATGCTTGACAATTTAGTGTGTGATAGGTAAACTTTACATTGTAAAGGCTTTTCACTTAACAAGGGGGTTTAGAGATGCTTGAAAAAACAACGAGAATGAATTATTTATATGATTTCTATCAATCGTTGTTAACACCAAAACAAAGCAGCTATATGTCCCTTTATTATCTTGATGACTACTCCTTAGGTGAAATTGCAGAAGAGTATCACGTGAGCCGTCAGGCAGTTTATGATAACATAAAGCGAACAGAAGCGATGCTTGAGGAATACGAAGAAAAGTTATTATTGTTTCATAAATTTCAAGAGCGCGCTAAAATTATTGCAAAATTAAAGAGTAATTTTCAACCAGAAAGCTCAAAAGAGCAATATGCAGCTTTGCTGGAAGAGCTTGAGAAATTAGATTAGGAGGCGGCGTGCATGGCATTTGAAGGTTTAGCCGACCGACTGCAGAATACAATTCAAAAAATCCGTGGAAAAGGAAAAGTAAGTGAAGCGGATGTAAAGGAAATGATGCGTGAAGTTCGCTTAGCGTTACTAGAAGCCGATGTTAACTTTAAAGTAGTTAAACAATTCGTCAAAAAGGTAAGCGAACGTGCTGTCGGACAAGATGTAATGAAAAGTCTGACTCCAGGGCAACAAGTCATCAAAATTGTTAAAGAAGAATTAACAGAGCTTATGGGCGGCGAGCAAAGTAAAATCGCTGTTAGCAATCGTCCACCAACTGTCATCATGATGGTTGGATTACAAGGGGCAGGTAAAACGACAACGACAGGAAAACTTGCAAACTTATTAAGGAAGAAATATAACCGTAATCCAATGTTAGTGGCAGCTGATATTTATCGACCAGCGGCAATTAAGCAATTAGAGACATTGGGTAAGCAAATTAATATGCCTGTGTTTTCCTTAGGAGATCAAGTTAGTCCTGTTGAAATTGCCAAACAAGCTATCGCTAAAGCGAAGGAAGACCATCATGATTATGTGCTTATCGATACAGCTGGTCGTTTACATGTCGATGAATCCCTGATGAATGAGCTTAAAGATGTAAAAGACTTAACGAACCCAGATGAAATCTTCCTTGTAGTAGATGCAATGACGGGACAAGACGCAGTCAATGTAGCGTCTAGCTTTAACGAACAGCTTGGCCTCACTGGAGTGGTATTAACTAAGTTAGATGGTGATACCCGTGGTGGAGCGGCACTATCTATTCGCTCAGTCACCGAAACACCTATTAAATTTATTGGTCTTGGTGAGAAGTTAGATGCAATTGAAGCTTTTCATCCAGAAAGAATGGCCCAAAGAATTTTAGGTATGGGAGATGTGCTTTCACTTATTGAAAAGGCGCAAGCCAATGTAGATGAGGAAAAAGCGAAAGAGCTAGAAAAGAAAATGCGTACGGCTTCGTTCACACTTGATGATTTTCTCGAGCAACTTGGTCAAGTGAAGACGATGGGTCCGCTTGATGAATTATTAAAGATGATGCCTGGTGCAAACAAGGTAAAAGGGCTGAATAACTTAAAAATTGATGATAAACAAATTGCCCATGTTGAAGCCATTATTCAATCAATGACACAAGAAGAAAAAAGTCAGCCTGAGATTATTAATGCAGGTAGAAGAAAACGAATTGCAAGAGGTAGTGGAAGAACGGTTCCTGAGGTCAATCGCTTACTGAAGCAGTTTGAAGAAATGAAAAAAATGATGAAACAGATGTCAGGAATGCAACAAAAAGGGAAGAAAAAGGGCGGTTTAAAGCTTCCTTTTAATCCTTTTTAATAAAAAAATACTATGTAAAGAAAAAAACCTTTACAAAACAGGGTAGTATCTGATAATATACTATCTTGTGTGAAACTATTCGGAGGTGCTTTAAAAATGGCAGTAAAAATTCGTTTAAAACGTATGGGAGCTAAAAAATCTCCTTTCTATCGTATTGTAGTAGCTGATTCTCGTTCACCACGTGATGGACGTTTCATTGAAACTGTAGGAACTTATAACCCAGTTGCTCAACCAGCAAGTGTTGATATCAATGAAGAACTAGCGCTTAAATGGTTACAAGATGGTGCTAAACCGTCTGATACAGTTCGTAACTTATTCTCAAATGCTGGTATTATGGAAAAATTCCATAATGCAAAGCATGCAAAATAAGTGATTAACTGATGATCAAGGACCTTATCGAGACAATTGTGAAGCCCCTGGTTGATTTTCCTGAAGATATTCAAGTGAGTATTCGTGAAGAAAAACGAGCGGTGACCTATTTGCTTTCTGTCAACAAGAATGACATGGGGAAGGTAATTGGGAAGCAAGGGCGCATTGCAAAGGCGATAAGAACTGTTGTTTATGCAGCAGGTACTTCTCAAGAAAAAAAGATTTTCTTAGAAATTAAATAATCGATCCTATCGATATAGCTGAATAAACAAAAATGAGAAAGGAGGGGAGACCCTCCTTTTTTCACCATTAAGAAAAATATGCACATTCTATTATTGAATGGAGGCTGGTTAATCTTGCAAATTATTCAAACGGTTACTGTGAAACAAGTTTTAACTGAAACGAGTAAACAGGAATTATTAAATAACTATGAATGGAAGAAACAGCAACTGCAAAAAGAATGTGATCAATTTAAATTTGAAATGAAAAAATGGGAGAAGAACCAAAAGGCCCAAACTGGCCATCTTCGCTCTTTTTTTGATAAAGAAATAGAATCAAGAAATGAAAAAATGAAATTACTTGATTTTCAAATAGAGCAGTTACATATGCTTCCACTTGGAAGTGAATTAAAAGAAAAAGAAGTTCAATCGTTAATAACCATCGAAAAGGGAGATAATTGGGAAGAGGTCGAAAAAGGCAAAACGATTATCATAAAAGATGGACGAGTTGACGATATCCGCTAGAGGTGAGTATGAAAATGGAAACATGGTTTAATGTCGGTAAAATTGTAAATACCCATGGTGTACGTGGTGAAGTTCGCGTCATTTCTCGAACAGATTTTACAAAAGAACGCTATTCACCAGGAAATAAATTGACTTTATTTATGCCTGATAATAAACAAGGGAGAGAATTAACCGTCTCATCCCACCGCACACATAAGTCTTTTGATTTACTTACTTTTGAAGAGGTCTTTGGTATGCAAGAAGCTGAACAGCTTAAAGGTGGCATTTTAAAAGTAAATGAATCGCAATTGAGTGAATTAGAAGAAGACGAGTTTTATTATCACGAAATCATTGGATGTACAGTCTATACGATGGATGGCGAAGAGCTTGGCGAAATTAAAGAAATTCTTTCACCAGGTGCGAATGATGTTTGGGTGATTAAAGGTAAGCAGAAAAAAGAAATCCTCATTCCTTATATCGCTGATGTCGTAAAGGAAGTAAATATCACCGATAAGAAGATTATGATCGATTTGTTAGAAGGGCTATTATAATGAAAATAGATGTACTATCTCTATTTCCAGAAATGTTTACAGGTGTATTCGGTCACTCTATCTTAAAAAAAGCAAGTGATGCAGGTGCTGCATCCTATAATGTAGTGAACTTTAGGCAATATGCGGATAATAAACATCAAACAGTCGATGACTATCCCTATGGTGGCGGAGCGGGTATGGTATTAAAACCACAGCCGATTTTTGATGCTGTCAGTGATATAAAGAGTAAAAGTGATACCAATCCTCGCGTTATTCTTCTATGTCCTCAAGGTGAAAGGTATACACAGAAAAAGGCTGAAGAGCTTGCCGAAAGTGAGCATCTTATTTTTATATGTGGACATTATGAAGGTTATGATGAACGGATTCGTGAACATATTGTAACTGATGAAATTTCCATTGGTGATTATGTATTAACAGGTGGAGAATTAGGAGCTATGGTTGTCATTGACAGTGTGGTAAGGTTATTACCTAATGTTTTAGGAAACCAAGAGTCACATATGAAAGATTCCTTTAGTACAGGGGTGCTTGAACACCCTCATTATACGCGACCAGCTGATTTTCGAGGATTGAAAGTCCCGGACGTATTAACTTCAGGAAATCATCTTCATATTGAACAATGGCGACAGAGGGAATCGTTAAAGCGAACGTATCAACGTCGCCCTGATTTACTTGAACACATAGATTTGACTGATCAAGAAAAGACTTGGTTAGAAGAAATAAAAAAAGAACAGATTTAACATTGATGTTCTCCGTATGATATGGTATTATAATCTTTGTGACTTGGGCTTGTTAAAAAGCCTTTTGTCTGATAACGATGTTCCGCTGAAACACAAATGGTTTGCATGAGCGTCTTGGGAGGAGTTGAAAACGATGCATAAATTAATTCAAGAAATCACTCAAGAACAACTTCGTTCGGATCTACCTGAATTCCGTCCTGGTGATACTGTACGTGTACACGTTAGTATCGTAGAGGGAACTCGTGAGCGTATCCAAGTATACGAAGGAGTTGTGATTAAGCGTCGTGGTGGTGGAATTAGCGAAACTTTCACAGTTCGTAAGATTTCTTACGGTGTAGGCGTAGAGCGTACATTCCCTGTACACACACCTAAAATTGCGAAGCTTGAAGTAATTCGTCGCGGTAAAGTCCGTCGTGCGAAACTTTACTACCTACGTAACCTACGTGGTAAAAAAGCTCGTATTAAAGAAATTCGATAATCCGTTTAACAAAAGGTATATTAGTTCAACTTATTTTACCTTAGTTAAAATGAAGAAAGGAGAGCTTGTATTTTTACAAGCTCTTTTTCTATACATATTTCTCATTTCTGATATGATAATAACATACTTATAAGCTGTTTTTTCAGTATTGGTAAAGTTAAGAAGCAATTTGATTCTACTAAATCAAACAATAGTTCATTGTATAGTTGCATCGTCTACTTCTTTTATGTATAAAATAAGAGTATGTCAATGATCGAGAGAATAAAAACGAAACTGTATAAGTGGCTATGCTTTTAAAAGAGAAAGAATGGTGGGGAAACGATGGCTAAAAAGAAAAGTGAATTATGGGAATGGACAAAGGCATTAGTTGTCGCCGTCTTGCTAGCAGCAATTATTAGATATTTTCTTTTTGCACCGATAGTGGTAGACGGATTATCAATGATGCCAACACTGCATGATCAAGACCGTATGATTGTCAATAAATTCAGTTATAAAATTGGAGAGCCTGATCGGTTTGATATCATTGTTTTTCATGCACCAGAAAATAAAGATTATATTAAAAGGGTCATTGGTTTACCTGGAGACAAAATTGAATATAAGGATGATACATTATACGTAAATGGGGAACCTTATGAGGAGCCATATCTGAACGAATATAAGCAACAAGTAGCTGACGGTCCATTAACAGAGCCATTTACTCTAGAAGAGAAAATCGGCCAAGAAACAGTGCCTGAAGGCCATTTGTTTGTGATGGGTGATAATCGCCGTTTTAGTAAAGATAGCCGTCATATTGGCCCAGTTCCTATGGAAGATGTATTAGGAACTGCTGGAATTATTTATTGGCCGATTGAGGATATTAGATTAATTAAGTAGATTTGCATGATAACATCTAAAACACAATATGGCGCTTAAGATGAGTGATTGATTTCTCTTAACTAAAGAATAGGGTTACCCTTTTCTAAAACAAGCGCCATGATTGTGTTTTTTTAGTACCTAGTAGTAGTTTAATTTAATGCTTAATAAAGCGTAAATTTGAAATGTGAATATAAAGGTGATGATAAGTAATGACAATACAATGGTTTCCAGGACATATGGCGAAAGCTAGACGAGAAGTAACAGAGAAGTTAAAGTTAGTCGATATTATTTTTGAATTGGTTGATGCAAGGATTCCTCTATCCTCACGAAATCCAATGATTGAACAGATTATTCAACAAAAGCCAAGGTTAGTATTGCTTAATAAAGCAGATATGGCAGATCCTATACTCACAAAACAGTGGATTGACTATTTTAAAAGCAAAGGGCTAACAGCAATTAGTATCAATTCACAAGATGGCCAGGGCATGAAGGAGATTACTCTGGCAGCAAAACAATTACTTCAAGAGAAATTCGACAAGCAAAGAGCAAAGGGTATAAGACCGAGAGCCATACGAGCGATGATAGTCGGTATACCAAATGCAGGTAAGTCAACTTTAATCAACCGCTTAGCAAAGAAGAATATCGCTAAAACAGGTAATAAACCTGGTGTTACGAAGGCGCAAAGTTGGATTAAAGTTGGAAAAGAGATGGAGCTACTCGATACGCCGGGGATTTTATGGCCGAAATTCGAAGACCAAGAAATTGGTTTAAAGCTTGCATTAACTGGTGCGATTAAAGATACGATTTTAAACTTACAAGATATTGCTGTTTATGCCCTAAGGTTTTTGAAAGAACACTACCCAGAGAAGTTAGTAGAAAGGTATCAATTGAATGAGCTTCCTGAAGAAATCGTAGAACTATTCGATGAAATTGGCAAAAAAAGAGGCTGTCTAGTGAGCGGTGGTACGGTTGATTATGATAAGGTGACAGAGCTAATTATTAGAGAGTTCCGCTCAGAAAAATTTGGGCGCTTAACATTAGAAAGTCCAAAAGATATAATAGATGAAGAGTAATGTGTTCAATGAACGAAAAAGAAGAATATAGTTAGTACATTATCCGATTTATAAAGGTCTTAATCATAGGCCTTTATTTTTTCGTCTATGAATGCAAGTATTTAAGAATTTGACCAATCTGTCGATGAAATAGGAGAATGCAAACATGAAATCGATTAAAGAAATAGAGCAATTATTAAAGAATAGTGATATAGAAAATGAATACATAAAAACATTAAGATTAGATGAAAGAAACGGCGTGCAAAAAGCATTAGGACGCTGGGATAAGCAAATAGAAAAACGAGGGGCATTACTAGAGAAGTACGAGTGCATGCAAAAATATGAAAAGCGATTTCATAGTGAAGGTTATCGTTTGATTGCCGGGGTAGATGAGGTAGGGCGAGGGCCGTTAGCTGGACCGGTTGTAGCCGCCGCCGTTATTTTACCTGAGAACATTCAGCTTATAGGTATTGATGACTCAAAAAAACTCTCTGAAGAGAAACGCTTGTATTATTATGAAAGAATTATGGAAGAAGCGACTGCTGTTTCAACATGTATGATTGATCATCATGAGATTGATACAATGAATATTTTAGAGGCATCAAAAAAAGCGATGATGAATGCGATCAATCGTTTGCAAACGCAACCTGATTTTTTGCTTATTGATGCCGTTAAATTAAACACACCTTATCCGAGTGAATCAATCATAAAGGGTGATAGCAAGAGTATTAGTATTGCTGCTGCCTCAGTTGTAGCAAAAGTAGAACGTGACAGCTTGATGAAAGATTATGATAAACAATATCCTGCCTATGGATTTGCGAATAATATGGGCTACGGTACAAAGGAACATTTACGTGCAATTGAAGAAACAGGAATATCTCCGATTCATCGCCGTAGCTTTGCACCAGTTAAGGATTTTCTAATTGACAAAAGAAGGGGATAGGGTTAGTGGAAGTGAATGAATTAACGCTGGTTTCAAGAGATCAAATAAAAAACCAGCCTCTCATGTTGCGGCCAGGGCAATTGCTAAAGGGCAAAGTTTTAAAGGTGAATGAGGAAAACATGGCTGAAATTCAAATAGGGGCCCAGAAGATTTTTGCGAAAACCTCAATCAATCTTATCAACAATAGTGATATTTGGTTTGTGGTGCAAAAAAATGGTGAGGGCATTCACTTACAAATTATCGATGAAAATCAATTTTTAAAAGGCATATCACCACAAGCGATTCTACAAACGATGGGAATAAAGGTTACACAAGAAAAGCTTAAGCTCGTTAAATGGTTTCAAAGTCGAGAGATTCCGCTTAATCAATCGCTTGTAAAATCATTTACTCTTTGGATGACGGGTGATACAAAACAAGATATTGCTGTATTTAAAACACTTCTAGATAGAAGATTGCCATTAATTAAAGATGTTTTCAACGCCGTACATAGCATTAAAAATGAGCGAACAATCACGTTTGCCATAAACAATCTTCAGCATAAGCTTACGCCCTATCTCAATAACGAAACAGCTCAAACACTTGATCACTTATTAACTAAATTTAACCATCTATTCAACGATAAAATGTTAACTAGTTTAATGGATGGCTGGTTGAAAAATAGCGTTCAAGCAAAAGAAAGTTTCTCCTTGTTACAAAAGTTAGGTGTATTTTCGCCGAAAAGCAGTGAAGAACAAATCATTCAGCAACTGTTATATACCAGATCAGATGAAAAAAATAAAGCAATATTAACCCTTTTACAAGATATACAAAGCAGGGGTATACAAAAACAAACGGCCCCTTTTTTGCTCACATTAACAAAATTAAATCACGCTTTCTCATTTGCGTGGGAGAGTGGTACTAAGTTACAAGCTAGCATAAAAAATGGAGAAATCACTTTGCCTTTAAATGCTAACCAGATAACAAGTTTAATAAAGGATGGTCTGGCGAAATTATATGATCATTCGTATTCGTCAACTCCCATCAAGCAAACTTCATCACCACTTATAAATATTTATTCACGTTTAAATGAACAACTTCAAGTGCTAGAAACCTTAAATAAAAGCGCTTATTCAAAAACACAACAGCTATTGTATAATATAGCGGAAGAAACCAGGCAGCAATTACATACGCCAGTGATGATAAAGGGTGAACTAAAGCAAATATTAGCTTTATTCGGTTTAACATATGAACAGCAAATGAATGAAAAGCAGCATATAAACATTCATGCTATTAAACCGCTAATATTACAGTTGCTCAAAGATATTCAGCAACCTGCACTGACTGAAGCTGCAAAAGAGTTATTAAATAAAATCACTGGCATGCAGTTACTTTCTTCTGATACAGATGGACTCTCACATTTTGCCCTGCAGTTGCCATTTCCACTAGGCCCATTTAGTAAACTTCTTTCAATGCAGTGGTCAGGTAAAAGTAAAAAGAATGGAGAGATTGATCCAAGTTTCTGTCGGGTCCTATTTCATTTAAATATGGAAACATTGGGAGAAACCTTTATAAAATTGCAGATTCAAAACAGAGTAATCACGATGAATCTATCAATTGAAAATACAAGACTGCTTCCAGATACGAAGCCATTTGAAGAGCTGATTAAAAGTAAATTGAACGAAATGAATTACCAATTAACGAAAATTAGTTTTTCTGAAATAACAAGTACAATGAAAGAGGAAAAGAAGGATACAACCAATCCAATTCAAATAATAGGTGTTGATATGCGAATATGAATGGACAAAGATCCAAAAAAGCGGTTGCCCTATCATACTCAGAAAAGATGGATGCACCAGTTGTTTCTGCTAAAGGAAAAGGGCTCATTGCAGAAAATATTATAACTGTTGCACAACAGCATGAATTACCCATTCAAGAAGATCCCTCGTTAGTAGAGGTACTAGGAAAATTAAATATGAATGAAAAAATACCTGAAGAGCTATATCAAGTAGTTGCAGAAGTTTTTGCGTTTATTTATCAAGTAGACCGAAAGGCAAAAGGAGTAAAATAATGGCGTGCGTTTACTGAGTCGATAGTCATTCTTTTCCAAATACCAGTACCCCAAAGTAAGGGTATTGTAATTATTCAATTTTTTGAAAAGGTGGAGTAGTTGTAAACAATAATATTTTTTTAAAATAGAAAAAATGCGATGAGATAAAGGCTTAAAGCGCTTTTTTTGAATAAGTATCGAATCCGAGGATTGAATATTTCAGATAATACTGTAGACAACTTTTGTCACATTATATAAAATGTAAACGCAGTCTAATTTTTTGAAGAGTTAGTTAGGAGGATGGGAAATGAATATACATGAGTATCAAGGAAAAGAAGTCCTCAGACAATACGGGGTTGCAGTACCAAATGGTAAAGTAGCATTCACTGTTGAAGAAGCAGTAGAAGCCGCAAAAGAATTAGGTACAGACGTATGTGTTGTAAAGGCGCAAATCCATGCAGGTGGACGTGGAAAAGCTGGCGGAGTAAAAGTAGCTAAAAACTTGGAAGAAGTGCGTACATATGCTGAAGAAATTCTAGGTAAAACGCTTGTTACTCACCAAACAGGACCAGAAGGAAAAGAAGTAAAACGTTTGCTTATCGAAGAAGGTTGCGACATTCAAAAAGAATATTATGTTGGACTAGTTTTAGACCGTGCAACTTCACGTGTAACGCTAATGGCTTCTGAAGAAGGCGGAACAGAAATTGAAGAAGTAGCAGAAGCTACTCCAGAGAAAATCTTCAAAGAAGAAATTGATCCTGTTGTTGGATTAACAGCGTTCCAAGCACGTCGTATTGCTTTTAATATTAATATCCCTACAAAGCTTGTTAACCAAGCTGTTAAATTTATGATGGGTCTTTATCAAGCATATGTAGAAAAAGATTGTTCAATTGCTGAGATTAACCCATTAGTTGTAACAGGGGACGGTAAAGTAATGGCCCTTGATGCAAAATTAAACTTCGATAGCAACGCATTATATCGTCGTAAAGACATTTTAGAAATGCGTGACTTAGAAGAAGAAGATACAAAAGAAATTGAAGCTTCTAAATATGACTTAAGCTATATCGCACTTGACGGCAACATTGGTTGTATGGTTAATGGTGCGGGCCTTGCTATGTCTACAATGGACATTATCAAGCATTATGGCGGCGATCCGGCAAACTTCCTTGATGTTGGGGGCGGTGCGACTGCTGAGAAAGTAACTGAAGCATTCAAAATTATCCTTTCTGATGAAAATGTTAAAGGTATTTTCGTTAATATCTTTGGCGGAATTATGAAATGTGATGTTATTGCTACAGGTGTTGTTGAAGCGGCTAAACAAGTTGGATTAGAAGTTCCTCTAGTTGTACGTTTAGAAGGTACAAATGTGGACTTAGGTAAGAAAATTCTTGCTGAATCTGATGTTGAAATCGTTGCAGCAGACTCTATGGCTGACGGCGCGCAAAAAATCGTATCACTTGTAGGATAAGACCTATAGGTAGATGACGAAAAAAAATGATAATGGGCGTTGTGCCTTAGTTATTATTTCTGAGATACGGAAATCAGGAAGGAGAAAAAAACATGAGCGTATTTATTAATAAAGATACAAAAGTGATTGTACAAGGAATTACTGGTTCAACTGCGCTATTCCATACAAAACAAATGCTTGAATACGGTACTAAAATTGTCGGCGGTGTGACTCCTGGTAAAGGTGGCATGGAAGTCGAAGGTGTACCTGTTTTTAATACTGTGAAAGAAGCTGTTGAAGCAACTGGTGCAACTGCATCTGTTATCTATGTTCCAGCACCTTTTGCTGCAGATTCAATCATGGAAGCAACGGATGCTGAGTTAGATCTTGCTATCTGTATTACGGAGCACATTCCAGTACTTGATATGGTGAAAGTGAAACGTTACATGGAAGGTAAGAAAACGCGTCTAGTTGGACCTAACTGTCCAGGTGTTATTACAGCAGACGAATGTAAAATTGGTATTATGCCAGGATACATTCACAAAAAAGGTCATGTGGGCGTAGTTTCACGTTCAGGTACATTAACTTATGAAGCAGTGCACCAATTATCAGAAGCTGGAATTGGACAAACGACTGCTGTAGGTATTGGTGGAGACCCAGTTAATGGTACAAACTTCATCGATGTATTAAAAGAGTTCAATAATGACCCTGAAACTTATGCAGTTATCATGATTGGTGAAATCGGTGGAACTGCAGAAGAAGAAGCTGCTGAGTGGGTAAAAGCGAACATGAATAAACCTGTTGTTGGCTTTATCGGTGGTCGTACAGCGCCTCCAGGAAAACGTATGGGCCATGCTGGTGCGATTATCTCTGGTGGTAAAGGAACAGCTGATGAAAAAATCCGTGTAATGAACGAGTGTGGAATTCAAGTAGCTGACACACCTTCAGTAATGGGTGAAACACTTATTAAAGTGTTAAAAGAAACAGATCTATATGATAAATGTAAAACGCATTAATTAATAAAAGAGTCCCCTTTTCAATAAAGGGGACTTTATTAAATAAAATAATTAACTAAAAATTAAGAAAAAGGAGTGTGTTATAATGCATGATTTGTTGACAACTAAATTACTCACCCTTCATCATTGTCGCTCTGTGTCGTGGAAAACACTATATCAAATTGTAAAAGCGGATCCTTCCCTTTCCTCTATCTCTTTTCAACAACAAAAACCTCTCCCTTATTTTCACTTTCTAACTGCAGATACAAGGAAAAAAATTAATGATGAAATTCATTCCTTAAACATGGAAGAGCTACTTTCACAGTATGTGAACAACGATATACAAATCATTTCTATAATGGATGAAAATTATCCTAAGCTTTTGAAGGAAACGTATCAGCCACCTTGGTTTCTTTATGCAAAAGGAGATTTGTCTATATTAAATAAAAAACCAATTCTATCTGTTGTCGGAAGCCGAAATATGACTGAATACGGTGCGAGAGTAATCGAAGAAATCTTTCCAACACTCATAAAAAAAGGATTTATTATCGCAAGTGGTTTAGCAAATGGAGTTGATGCCCATGCTCATAAAGTAGCTATGCACTTAGGTGGGCATACAATTGGGGTATTGGGAAGTGGTTTTTTTCATATGTATCCAAACAGTAACCGCCATTTATTTCAGCAAATGTCTCGTCATCACCTTGTTTTATCAGAGTATCCACCGCACACAAAAGCGGAAAGATGGCATTTTCCGATGAGAAATCGCATAATTAGTGGTATTAGCCGTGCAACTTTAGTCATTGAGGCAAAAAGTAAAAGCGGATCTCTCATTACCGCTAACTTTGCTGTTCAAGAAGGAAGAGATGTGTTTGCAGTACCAGGCGGCATTCTTTCACCTTTTTTCTCTGGAACAAATGAACTGATACAACATGGGGCGAAATTAATACTTTCTGCAGAAGATATTATAGAAGAGCTGGTATATTAGGGGCAAAAATCATAATTTTTACAGGAATTTTTATGAAAAAGGTTGAAATTATTGAAAAACTGTTATACATTTTGCTTCAGAAGTTTGTTTGTCAGACAACAATTTGAGATGCGATAGTCGCAGTTTAGATTTGACAAAGCTAAATAGATTGATTAATAATAGTGGATATTTCAAAGAACAAATACTATTGAGCATTTAAATAGGTAGAAAATGGTCAATAAATAACAATAAACATAAAAACATTTATCTAAAAATGAAAGAAACAGCGGGTTTAGCAAATTTATTCCCTCTTGAGGAGGACAACTGGATGTCAGAATTTCTAGTAATCGTAGAATCCCCAGCGAAAGCAAAAACAATAGAAAGATACTTGGGGAAAAAATATAAAGTGAAAGCATCCATGGGGCATGTAAGGGATTTACCTAAGAGCCAGACGGGTGTAGATGTAGAGAATAATTATGAACCAAAATATATAACCATTCGAGGTAAAGGACCAGTACTAAAAGAGTTAAAAACAGCTGCAAAAAAGGCAAAGAAAATTTACCTCGCAGCTGACCCCGATCGCGAAGGGGAAGCAATTGCTTGGCATTTGGCACATAGCTTAGATATGGATATTGATTCAAAATGCCGTGTCGTATTTAATGAAATCACAAAAGATGCCATCAAAGAATCTTTTAAACATCCACGTGCGATTAATATGGATTTAGTTGATGCCCAACAAGCAAGAAGAATGCTAGACAGGTTAGTGGGCTATAATATTAGTCCGCTACTATGGAAAAAGGTTAAAAAAGGGCTTAGTGCCGGTCGTGTACAATCAATCGCTGTTCGCTTAATTCTTGATAGAGAAAAGGAAATTAACCAGTTCGAACCAGAAGAATATTGGAGCATCGATGGCGAATTTGTCAAAGGTAAATCTGCGTTTGATGCAAGCTTTTTTGCGCTAAATGGTAAAAAGTTTGAGTTGAAGTCTGAAGAAGATGTGCAAGCGGTTTTAAAAGAGCTAAAGAATAATGAGTTTGAAGTGACAGATGTAACGAAAAAGGAGAGAAAGAGAAATCCAGCAGTCCCTTTTACTACGTCTTCTCTTCAACAGGAAGCAGCAAGAAAATTAAACTTCCGAGCAAAGAAAACAATGATGCTTGCACAGCAGCTTTACGAAGGTATTGATTTAGGAAAAGAAGGTACAATCGGTTTAATCACGTATATGAGAACAGATTCTACGAGAGTATCTGAAATTGCTCAAAATGAAGCAGTTGAATATATTACAAACCAATATGGTAAAGAATATTTACCGGCATCAAAAAGGAAAGAAAAGAAAAACGCTAATGCTCAAGATGCACATGAAGCCATCCGACCTACGAGTATATTAAGGGAACCAAATTCATTGAAAGAGCATCTCTCAAGAGATCAGCTTCGTTTATATCGCTTAATCTGGGAACGCTTTACTGCTAGTCAAATGGCTCCTGCTGTTATGGATACAATGAGTGTAGATTTAATCAATGGTCAAGTGACATTTAGAGCAAACGGGTCAAAGGTTAAATTTCCTGGGTTTATGAAAGTGTATGTCGAAGGAACAGATGATCAGACGGAAGAAAAATCTAATATGCTCCCTAATTTAAAAGAGGGAGATAAAGTCGTTAAGAAGGATATCGAACCGAAACAACACTTTACCCAACCACCTCCAAGATATACAGAAGCAAGGTTGGTCAAAACACTCGAAGAACTTGGGATAGGCAGACCTTCAACTTTTGCACCGACGCTAGATACAATTCAGAAGCGTGGCTATGTAACATTAGATAATAAACGTTTTGTCCCAACTGAATTAGGAGAAGTCGTTTCCGTACTATTAATGGAGTTTTTCCCTGAGATATTAGATGTAGAATTTACTGCAAAAATGGAACAAGATCTGGATTATATTGAAGAGGGAAAAGAAAATTGGGTTAAAATTATTGATGAATTTTACCAAGGTTTTGAAAAACGATTAGAAGTGGCAGAGAAAGAAATGCAGGAAATAGAAATTAAAGATGAGCCTGCAGGTGAAGATTGTGAACAATGTGGAAGCCCGATGGTATTTAAAATGGGGCGCTATGGCAAGTTTATGGCTTGCAGTAACTTTCCGGAGTGTCGCAATACGAAGGCAATTGTTAAGGAAATCGGTGTGAAATGCCCTACTTGTAAAGAAGGTAATATCATTGAAAGAAAAAGCAAAAAGCGCCGTATCTTTTATGGTTGTGACCGCTACCCTGAGTGTGAGTTTATATCATGGGATAAGCCGATAGCAAGAAGCTGTCCGAAATGTGAATCATTACTCGTTGAGAAAAAGCTGAAAAAGGGTGTACAAGTACAGTGTGTGGAGTGCGATTATAAAGAAGAAAAACAAGGATAAATATAAGTGAGCAACGCTTTGCTCATTTCTAATAAAAAAAGTATAGCTACACACAGAAACGAACAATTATTGTTTAATTACAGTAATTGTTCGTTTTATTTATGTTTAGATCATTTTTATCAATAATAAATGAAAAGATTGAATCTTTTTTATAGAAATCGCGTTGATCTAAAAGCTGAAAAGTAAAGAATCAATCTTCGTTTTTAGTTTATAAAATAATTATCATATCGTTTAACTGTTCTATATCAGAAAAGGTGCTACATGGAATCAAGAGAAGAGATTTAAAGTTTTTGTGAAAATATTGAAATGCCATCAAAAGCGATGATATTGATTGCTATGATTGTGGTAAAAATGTTGAAAGGGGATGAAAAAATATCATCATGCATCCTGTTAATAACGGTAAAATTACACGATGGGTGGACAAATGGTGTTGTACGACGGATAACAATTAAAAAAATACTTTATGCTTTCAAATTTTTTTGTAATATTGTACAATGCAATTTGGGATTAAAAGATTATACTCGTTTGTGATTTAGTTAAAACGAACAATTAAATGAATGATATAAATAATTTCATAATAAGTAAGGAGAATTAACTAATGACTGAAAAGGTAGTAAACGTAGTTGGGGCCGGGTTAGCTGGAAGTGAAGCCGCTTGGCAAATTGCTAAACGAGGCATTCAGGTGCGCTTATATGAAATGAGACCGGTTAGACAAACAGCAGCTCATCATACAGATAAATTTGCTGAATTGGTTTGTAGTAATTCTTTAAGAGCGAATAATCTAACGAATGCTGTAGGTGTTTTAAAAGAAGAAATGAGACGACTAGATTCTGTAATTATTTCTTCAGCGGATGAAAGTGCAGTTCCAGCGGGTGGGGCGTTAGCTGTTGATCGTCATGACTTCGCTGCTAGGGTTACTGAAGCTGTAAAGAATCATCCAAATGTGACAGTGATAAATGAGGAAGTGACGGAGATTCCTGAAGGGATTACTGTTATTGCAACAGGTCCATTAACAAGTGAAGGACTTTCTGATAAATTACGTGATCTGTCTGGGGAAGATTATCTTTATTTCTATGATGCAGCGGCACCTATTATCGAAAAAGATTCCATTAATATGGATAAAGTCTATTTGAAGTCTCGATACGATAAAGGAGAAGCAGCCTATTTAAACTGTCCGATGAACGAGGAAGAGTTCAATGTTTTTTACGAAGCGTTAATTAATGCTGAAACTGTGCCGTTAAAAGAGTTTGAGAAAGAAATCTTCTTTGAAGGTTGTATGCCGATCGAAGTTATGGCATCTCGTGGAAAGAAAACAATGCTTTTTGGACCGATGAAACCCGTTGGTTTAGAGGATCCTAAAACAGGGAAGAGACCATATGCTGTTGTTCAATTACGTCAAGATGACGCAGCAGGTACCCTTTATAATATTGTTGGATTCCAAACGCATCTAAAATGGGGACCACAAAAAGAGGTGCTTCGTTTAATACCAGGCTTAGAAAATGCTGAAATTGTAAGATACGGTGTCATGCATAGAAATACATTTATTAATTCTCCTAAAGTGCTTAAATCAACTTATCAATTCAAGAATAGAGAATCTTTATTCTTTGCTGGGCAAATGACTGGCGTAGAGGGATATGTTGAATCAGCAGCTAGTGGGTTAATTGCTGGAATAAATGCTGCCCGTCTTGTGGAAGGGCAAGAAGCATTAGAGTTTCCGATTGAGACCGCTATTGGAAGTATGGCAAGATATATTGCAAACGCCAATCCAAAGAATTTCCAACCAATGAATGCGAATTTCGGTTTATTCCCAGAGTTGGAAAAAAGGATTAAAGGTAAACAGGAGAGAAATGAACAACATGCTAACCGAGCATTAGAAACAATTCAGAACTTTGTGAAAAATATGTAAATTTTCTTGCATGGGTCGCTTAAATATGATAGTATGATGAAGCCCTTGTGAGGTGAGTACAAAAAATGAGCGAAAATGTGAACATTTCTTTAAAGTTATTTATCGAATATTTACAAATTGAAAAGAATTATTCACAATATACAATTGAGCATTATCAGACGGATATAAAAGGATTTTTTATGTTCATGGCTGAACAAGGTTTGAAAAAGTTAAATGATGTCGAATATATGGATGTTCGATTATTTCTCACAAAACTTTATCAAGATGGTTTAGCTCGAAAGACAATTGCTCGTAAAATTTCCTGCTTAAGAAGCTTTTTTAAGTTATTGGTACGAGAAGGTATAGTTAACGATAATCCTTTCCAATTAACATCCATCCCAAAAGGAGACAAAAGACTACCGCAGTTTTTTTATGAAGAAGAGATGGAACAGCTCTTTAATAGTGTAGAAGTTGATACAGCACTTGGACAAAGAAATTTGGCGATTTTAGAAGTGATGTATGCAACAGGCATAAGGGTAGCTGAATGTGCTTCTATACAACTGGGTGATATTGATATGGATATTTCCGTTATCCTTATTCATGGAAAAGGGAGAAAAGATCGATACATACCATTCGGAAGTTTTGCTCACGATGCTCTTTTTAAATATTGTCATGATGGGCGTTTGAAACTCCAAAAAGAGAAGAGCAACCATTTATTTTTAAACCACCGTGGTGGCGCACTAACTGACCGCGGTATAAGAGGTATATTAAATAAATTGATTGAAAAGTCGTCTCTAGAAGGTGGCATCCATCCCCATAAGATTAGGCATTCATTTGCTACACATTTAATGTCAAATGGGGCTGATATGAGAACAGTTCAAGAGCTTTTAGGTCATGCTTTTCTTTCATCAACGCAAATTTACACACATGTTACACCTGATTACTTGAAAAAGACATATAATCAGTATCATCCTAGAGCATAGATTTTAAAGAAGTTTAACTATATGATGGATAAACGAAAAGTCATACTCATATATAGTCTATAGTGGATTATTAACATACTCCAAAAGGAGGAATAAACATGTCACAATTTCATGCAACAACAATTTTTGCAGTACAACATAATGGCGAATATGCAATGGCTGGAGATGGACAGGTTACATTTGGTGAGTCGGTTGTCATGAAGCATACTGCAAGAAAAGTAAGAAAGCTAGCAAATGGCAAAGTGATTGCCGGATTTGCGGGGTCTGTTGCCGACGCATTTACTTTATTCGAGAAGTTCGAAGGTAAGCTTGAAGAATACAATGGTAATTTGCAGAGAGCGGCTGTGGAGCTTGCTAAGGAGTGGAGAAGTGATAAAGTTCTGCGGAAACTTGAAGCGCTTCTAATTGTTATGAATAAAGACGGTTTATTGCTCGTATCAGGAACAGGTGAAGTCATTGAACCTGACGATGGTGTGCTAGCAATCGGTTCAGGTGGTAACTATGCATTAGCAGCAGGTCGCTCTTTAAAGAGATTTGCAGGTGAACATTTAACAGCTCGGGAAATTGCAAAAGCTTCGCTTGAAATGGCTGCAGAAATTTGTGTATATACTAACCACAATATTGTTGTGGAAGAACTGTAAAACAAAGGAGTGCTAAAATGGTTAAAATGACAAGTTTAACACCCCGTCAAATTGTCGAAAGACTAGACCAGTTCATAATCGGTCAAAAAAATGCCAAGAAAGCTGTAGCAGTTGCATTAAGAAATAGATATCGTAGAAGCCTACTACATGAAGAGCTTCGTGATGAAGTAAGTCCTAAGAATATTTTAATGATTGGACCAACAGGAGTAGGTAAAACTGAGATTGCAAGAAGGATTGCGAAATTAGTTGGTGCTCCATTTGTTAAAGTTGAGGCGACGAAATTCACTGAAGTTGGTTATGTGGGTAGAGATGTAGAATCTATGGTTAGAGATTTAGTTGAGACATCTGTACGACTTGTGAAAGAAGAAAAGGTAGCAAGTGTGCAAGAAATAGCAGAGAAAAATGCTAATCGCCGAATTGTCGAATTGCTCGTACCTAGTAATAAAAAGTCCGCCAATTATAAGAACCCTTTAGAAATGTTTTTTGGTGGTGGGAATGATCAACAAGAGAGCGATCAAGAGCAACAAGATGATCAATCAATTCAGCAAAAGCGTAAAGTAGTTAAAACAAAGCTTGAAAATTTAGAGCTAGAAGATGAAATCATCACTGTTGAAATAGAAGAGCAGCAACCGTCTATGTTTGATATGCTCCAAGGTTCGGGTATGGAACAAATGGGGATGAATATGCAAGATGCACTTGGTGGATTAATGCCAAAGAAAAAGAAGAAGCGAAAACTTACAGTAAGCGAAGCTAGAAAAGTGTTAACGAACGAAGAAGCACAAAAGCTTATTGATATGGATGAAGTAGGTTCTGAAGCCATCTATAGAGCAGAACAATCTGGTATGATTTTTATCGATGAAATTGATAAAATCGCAAGTAAAAATTCAGGAGGTTCCTCAGCGGATGTTTCCCGAGAGGGTGTGCAAAGGGATATTCTTCCTGTCGTCGAAGGGTCAACTGTTGTAACGAAATACGGGACAGTTAAAACTGATCATGTATTATTCATTGCAGCTGGGGCATTCCATACCGCTAAACCGTCTGATCTAATACCTGAATTACAAGGGCGTTTCCCGATTAGAGTCGAATTGACAAAATTAACTGTGGATGATTTTGTGAAAATATTAGTTGAGCCTGATAATGCCTTAATCAAACAATATCAAGCATTATTGGAAACAGAAGGTATACAAATTGAATTTTCTGACGATGCTATACGTAGGATTGCAGAATTTGCTTATGATGTAAATCAAAATACCGATAATATTGGAGCAAGACGATTGCAGACGATTATGGAAAAAATGCTTGAGGACCTTTCGTTTGAAGCGCCTGAGGTAACATTGGAGAAAATTGTGATTACGCCACAATATGTAGAAGAAAAGCTCGGGGAAATTTCTAAGAATAAAGATTTAAGTCAATTTATTTTATAATCCTTATTTGATGAAATTTCATTGTACTCCTAATCAAGCAAATCTTAGCAAAAAAATAAAGTAATGAAACATTCAAGGGATTGAAATAATGTTCCAAAGTTATAGGAGGAAAAATCAATGAATTTATTAAAAAAATCAAGAACAATTAATGCAATGCTGCAAAAGGCTGCTGGTAAGCCAGTTAACTTTAAAGAAATGGCAGAAACTTTAAGTGTTGTTATCGAAGCAAATATCTACGTCGTAAGCCGTAGAGGTAAACTATTAGGATATGCTGCGAACCAACAAATCGAAAATGAGCGCATGAAGAAAATGCTAGAAGATCGTCAGTTCCCAGAAGAGTACACTAAAAACTTATTTAACATTCAAGAGACATCATCTAATCTAGATGTGAATAGTGAATATACTGCATTCCCTATTGAAAACAAGGAGTTATTTGGCGCTGGATTAACGACAATTGTTCCTATTATTGGTGGAGGAGAACGTTTAGGTACACTTATTCTTGCAAGAGTGGAAGATGCTTTTGAAGATGATGATTTAGTTTTAGCTGAATACGGTGCTACTGTAGTTGGTATGGAAATTCTTCGTGAAAAAGCAGAAGAAATTGAAGAAGAAGCTAGAAGTAAAGCAGTTGTACAAATGGCAATTAGCTCTTTATCTTACAGTGAGCTAGAAGCAATTGAACATATCTTTGAAGAGTTGGACGGAAAAGAAGGCTTATTAGTTGCTTCAAAGATTGCCGATAGAGTAGGAATCACTCGTTCTGTTATCGTTAATGCACTTAGAAAATTAGAAAGTGCTGGCGTAATTGAATCAAGATCATTAGGAATGAAAGGTACTTATATTAAAGTATTGAACGATAAATTCCTTTTCGAATTAGAAAAATTAAAATCTAACTAAGATGTAAATTAAAGACCCTTTAAAATAACACGGAGACGCAGTTGTGCGTTACCGTGTTATTTTTATGATGTCAAATTTTCTAATATTACAACTTTATTACGAACGAAATAATATAGTAATAACGAATGAAGTAGAACTTTACACCTATTTTTTCAAAAAATACTCACTTATAGTTCATTATACCTATAATAGAAAAAATATAAAAGTTGGATTAAACCGATATTTAATAGTATTTATAAATAGTGCAGAAAAATAGAGCGTATTTTTACCTAGTGAGGAAAATGTCGAAAATAGGACAAAAGAATTATTAAAAATACGTTCTAGGTCATGGACTTATTATTTCATATTCTTTACAATGATGATAGATGAAATGTTTAGTAAGTGCTAATTGGAGAGAATTTTGGAAAAAACGAGGTGAAGTTTGTGAAAGTCTTCTCACAATCCATGTCGATTATTGAAAACGCAATTCAACAAACATCGACAAAACAAAAGGTGATCTCGCAAAATATCGCGAATGTTGACACCCCAGGATATAAAGCGAAAGATGTAAGTTTTAAATCTGCATTTAAATCCGCGATATCTAACGTGAATACATATAAAACGGATGAAAGGCATTTTGATATTACGCCATCTAATTTAGGTACCACAGTTTTTACGAAGAAAAATGTAACGTATAACGAAAGTGGTAATAGTGTAGATATGGATCAAGAAATGTCAGAGCTTGCAGCAAATCAAATTCAATACAATGCATTGGTTGATCGCATGAGCAGTAAATTTAATGGACTTGAAAACGTAATTAAGGGAGGCAGATAATCGATGACTATCTTTCGTAGTTTGGATACAACAGCTTCAGCACTGACAGCGCAAAGGTTAAGGATGGATGTCATCTCTTCAAATATGGCCAATGCTGATTCTACTCGTAGCGTGACTGGAGAAGATCCTTATAGAAGAAAATCTGTCGTGCTTCAACCGAAAGATAACGGCTTTTCATCATTTTTACAAACGGCAATAAATGAAAAAAGTCAAACGGGTAATGGTGTAAAGGTAACGAGAATTGTTGAAGATGAAACGCCTTTTGAACTCGTCTATCAGCCATCTCATCCTGATGCTAACGAAGAAGGGTATGTAGAAATGCCAAATGTGGACCCATTAAGAGAGATGGTAGATTTGATGAGTGCAACACGTTCATATGAAGCAAACGTCACTGTATTTAATGCAAATAAGAATATGCTATTGAAGGCATTGGAAATTGGTAAATAAGAAGGAGACTAAGAGATGAATATTAATAGCTTTTCTCCCGTCGTACATACAAATAGTCCGAATAATGATCAAAACGTAAGAGAGGTTACACCAAGTGATGCGCATAATAGCTTTGCTTCGGCTTTGAAAAATGCAATTGATAGTGTAAATGAAAGTCAAATATCATCGGATGAAATGACGACAAAACTTGCTACGGGTCAGGATGTTGACCTCCATGACGTAATGATCACCGCGCAAAAAGCGAGTGTATCGATGTCTTTAACACTAGAAGTTCGTAACAAAGCAGTTGAAGCATATCAAGAGATGATGAGAATGCAAGTGTAAAACGCGTATTCTCGTCTGATGACTAACCAAGGACCATCGGGGGATTTTTAGATGAAAGATTCTTTGCAAGCATATGGTACAAAGGTGAAAACATTCTGGGATGCGAAAACAAAGGGGCAAAAGGCTCTAATTATCGGTGCTCCGTTATTATTAATCATTGGTATTAGTATGATTGTTTTTCTTTCGTCCAGAACCACCTTAGTTCCACTATATAGTAACCTGACACCCTCAGAAACAGGCAGTATAAAGGAAAATTTAGATGCTAAGGGGATTAAGTCAGAAATCGTTGAAGGTGGTACAGCTATTAAAGTACCAGAAGAACAAGTAGATAGCCTAATGGTAGAGCTAGCTGCGGAGGGTATTCCAGATAGTGGTAATATTGATTATTCATTTTTTAGTCAAAATGCTGGAATCGGCATGACGGAAAATGAATTTGATGTGATGAAGCTTGATGCGATGCAGTCTGAATTAGCAGAGTTAATGAAAGGTATTGACGGTATTAACAACGCTAAAGTTATGATAAACATGCCTGAATCGGGTGTGTTTTTAAATGAAACAGAGGAACAAGCATCAGCGTCTATCGTGTTAAACACGGATCCAGGCTATAAATTTGAAAATCAACAAATCCAAGCGCTCTATCATCTAGTGTCTAAAAGTGTACCTAATTTACCTACTGATAATATCGTCATAACTAATCAAAACTTTGAGTACTACGATTTAAAAAATAGCGAAGATTTTTCGACAGGTTCTCAATTTGCCGTACAACATGAAATTAAAAAAGAAATCGAAAAGGATATCCAACGTCAAGTACAAACGATGCTAGCTACATTAATGGGTCAAGAAAAAGTAGTGGTATCTGTTACAGCAGATGTCGATTTTACACAAGAGAATAGAGAAGAAAATCTTGTCGAACCAGTAGATGAAGAGAATATGGCAGGCATAGCCATTAGTGCGCAAAAACTAACAGAAACCTTCACAGGTAATGGAGATACAGAAGGGGGCATCCCACAAAGTGAAGATGGTGCAGATGCACTTGGCTCTTCTTATGTTGAAGGTTCAAATAGTAACGGCGATTATGAAAAAATAGAAGAAACAATTAATAATGAAGTAAACAGAATAAGAAAAGAAATCGTTGAAAGTCCATATAAGGTAAGGGATTTGGGCATTCAAGTAATGGTGGAACCACCTGATGCGAATAATCCAAATTCATTGCCACAAGATCGGATTAATGATATTACGCAAATCTTATCAACCATCATCCGTACATCCATCGATAAAGACACATTGAATGAAACGTTAACTGATGAAGAGCTACAAAATAAAATTGCTGTCTCCGTGCAAGAGTTCAATGGAAAAGTTGAATTTCCAAATGAAGAAACAGCAACGATTCCTTGGTGGATCTATTTGGTTGTCGGATTATTATTATTAGTGATTATATTATTGCTATGGTTATTTTTACGTAATAAAAAAGAGAAAGAAGAAGAGATTGTAGAGTATGAAGTGGAAGAGCAATTAAATGATTCTTTACCCGATGTACATCAGGTAAAGGAAACAGAGGCAAGCATCCGAATCAAGCAATTAGAGAAGCTAGCTAAAGAGAAACCGGAAGACTTTGCCAAGCTCCTAAGAACATGGATTACGGAAGATTAGGAGGCCAGTCAAGCGTGAAAAGGGAGAAGAAAAATCTTTCAGGACGGCAAAAAGCAGCCATTTTATTAATATCTTTAGGTCCAGATATTGCTTCTAATGTCTATAAACATTTAAGTGAAGAAGAAATTGAAAAGTTGACTTTAGAAATATCCGGTGTAAGAAAAGTAGACAATGAGGCAAAAGAAGAAGTGCTAGATGAATTTCATCAAATCGCGCTTGCTCAAGATTACATTGCTCAAGGTGGTATCGGATACGCAAAGACAGTGCTCGAAAAGGCATTAGGAAACGAGCAAGCAACAGCGATAATCAATCGTTTAACTTCCTCGCTTCAAGTGAGACCATTCGATTTTGCCAGAAAAGCTGACCCAACACAAATATTGAATTTTATTCAGAATGAACATCCGCAAACCATTGCGTTAATTCTTTCCTATTTAGAGCCACAGCAGGCTGGGCAAATACTGTCGGAATTACCTCAAAATACGCAAGCTGATATTGCTAGAAGAATCGCAGTGATGGATGGCACTTCTCCTGAAATTATTAATGAGGTTGAACAGATTTTAGAAAGAAAGCTGTCCGCTACTGTTACGCAAGATTATACGCAAACTGGTGGAGTTGAGTCTGTAGTAGAAGTGCTCAATGGAGTGGATCGCTCAACTGAGCGTACGATTCTTGATGCGTTAGAAATTCAGGATCCAGATTTAGCTGAAGAAATAAAGAAAAGAATGTTTGTATTTGAGGATATTGTTACGCTTGATAATAAAGCGATTCAACGAGTGATAAGAGATTGTGCAAGTGAAGATCTCATGCTTTCTTTGAAAGTGTCTAGTGAAGAAGTAAAAGAGATTATTTATAAAAATATGTCACAGCGTACTGTTGATACATTTAAAGAGGAAATGGAATTTTTAGGACCAGTTCGACTTCGAGAAGTCGAAGAAGCGCAATCAAGAATTGTCGCAATTGTACGTAGACTGGAAGAAGCTGGGGAGATCATCGTCGCAAGAGGCGGAGGGGATGATATTATTGTCTAGGTTATTTAAACATTCCTCTCACGATTACTTAAGTGAAGAGGAGAAAATAACAATCTCTATCCGGCCGATGTTTAAACAATCAGAGGATCATCCATCTCCGCAGCTATCTGACTATTATGATCAGGTGATTAGTGAGGCAGAGAAGAAGGCGGAGGAAATTATCCATTCAGCAAATGAGCAAGCTGATCGCATATATCAAACTGTTCAAGAAGAAAAGGAAAAGGCAAAAGAAGAACAAGAGGCGGCACGTAAAGACGCATATGAGAAAGGTTATCTCGCCGGGATGAGTAAGGGTAAGGAAGATGGATTAAACACTTATACCTCTAGGTTAGCAGAAGCAAAAGAGATGATTAATGCAGCAAAAACTGATTATGAAGAAACGATTCAGTCAGCAGACCGAGCGATATTAATGATTAGTATGAAAGTAGCAGAGAAAATCATTGCAACGGAATTAACTCATCATATTGAGCACTATCAATCATATGTAAAAAACGCATTAAAAGAAGCAAAGCATTACAAAAACATTAAACTAATTGTTCATCCTGATAAATATATAGAGTTATTAAGCTATAAGGATGAACTAAAGGCAATGTTACCAGTTGAAGCTGGCCTGTATATCCTTCCTGATGAAGAACTTTCTGTAGTAGATTGTGTGATTGACTCAGATAATGGGCGAATTGATGCCACATGTAAGAGTCAAATAGATGAGATCAAAGAAAAACTGTCAGAATGGTTGGAGACCCATCATGAACTTGGATAAGTTATTAGAGGAAATTCATGTTGTAGATAGTTTCAAAAAATACGGAAGAGTCAAGAGAGTTGTTGGCCTAATGATTGAATCTCAAGGGCCGGTTAGTTCGATTGGTGATGTTTGCTATATTCATGTCCAAAGTAAGAAGAGTAGGAAAATACGTGCAGAAGTGGTCGGCTTTAAAGATGAGAATATTATTCTGATGCCCTATACAACGGTTACTGATATATCACCGGGGAGCTTAGTAGAAACAACAGGCAAACCGTTAGAAATTAAAGTTGGGACTTCCCTTGTAGGAAATGTCCTTGATTCCCTGGGAAAACCATTAGACGGGTCTCAACTTCCAAAAGGATTAAGAGAGGTGCCAACAGAACAAGACCCCCCGAATCCTCTATTGAGACCACCTATTAGCGAACCTATTGAGGTAGGCGTTCGGTTGATTGATAGTTTACTAACAGTTGGTAATGGCCAAAGAGTCGGAATTTTTGCGGGTAGTGGGGTTGGTAAAAGCACCCTACTCGGAATGATTGCCAGAAATACAAAAGCAGACATTAATGTTATCGCTTTAATTGGTGAAAGAGGAAGGGAAGTCCGTGAGTTTATCGAGAGAGATCTTGGCCCTGAAGGATTAAAGCGTTCAATTGTCATAGTAGCTACTTCTGATCAACCGCCATTAATGAGAATAAAAGGCGCCTATACAGCGACAGCCATTGCTGAATACTTTCGGAGCAAAGGCATGAACGTGATGATGCTAATGGACTCTGTTACTCGAGTAGCGATGGCGCAAAGGGAAATAGGTTTAGCAATTGGCGAACCGCCAACAACAAAAGGGTATACGCCATCAGTTTTTTCAGTTTTACCTAAACTGCTAGAGAGAACTGGCACCTCCAAAGAGGGGTCTATC
The DNA here is from genome assembly GCF_038003465.1 of Cytobacillus sp. FSL K6-0265. Classification (NCBI taxonomy): domain Bacteria; kingdom Bacillati; phylum Bacillota; class Bacilli; order Caryophanales; family Bacillaceae; genus Cytobacillus; species Cytobacillus sp. FSL K6-0265. The sequence continues at coordinate 1,850,922 of NZ_JBBOPE010000001.1, forward strand.
ACTGCTTTTTATACAGTGCTCGTTGATGGTGATGATATGAATGAACCGATTGCAGATACAGTGAGAGGTATATTGGACGGTCATTATGTGTTAGATAGGGAACTTGCTAATAAGGGACAATATCCTGCTGTAGATGTACTAAAAAGCATAAGTCGTGTAATGAATCAAATTAGTAGTAAAAAGCATATGAAAGCAGCTGAGAGCTTAAGAGAATCACTTAGTACTTATAGGCAATCAGAGGATTTAATTAATATCGGGGCATATAAAAAAGGCTCTTCACAAGAAATAGATCGAGCGATTACTTTATATCCACAAATTTTAAATTTTCTTAAGCAACAAACGGATGAAAAAGTGACGATTGAAGCTGGAATTGAACAACTATTTACGCTAGTTGGAGAAGGAGCACAGTAACAGATGTCTTTTAAATATAAGTTCGAGAAAATTATGCATGTAAAAGAACGAGAAAAAGATGAAGCTTTGGATATTTATAATCAAGCGACGAGACGTTTTGAAGAAGCTGCGACCAAGCTATATGAATTGCTTAAGAAAAAAGAAAATCTAGATCAAATGCAATCTGAAAGACTAGTTAGTGGATTACAAGTAGTGGAAATGCGTTATCAGCAACAGTTTATTTCGAATTTAGAAAAGACAATAGACCATTATCAAAAAAGAGTAATGAATGCCCGTACACAAATGTACTATTATCAAGAAAAGCTTGCAGAAAAAATGACAGAGTTTAAGAAATATGAAGTCATGAAAAATAAGAAGAAGATGCAATACCTATCAGAAATGAAGAGATTAGAAAATATTGAAATGGATGATATTTCAATCCAGCAATTTATCCATAAAGAACTTTAGGTGATAAGATGGAAAGTCACAAAGAGAAAAAGTCTAGACCGGTTATTAAAATATTTATGATCATTGCCACCACTTTAATTGGCCTTATCGCAATTGGATTATTAATCCTAACGGTTAGTGGATATAACATTTTTGAAGTGACGAAAAAGTATAGTCAAAATATTCCTGTTCTATCTAGCCTTTTTGAAGAAGATCAAACAGAAATGATGCAAACAATGGAAAATAGACTGATTGAACTAGAGGCAGAAGTAAATGACCGTGAGGCAAGAATTGAGCAATTGCAAAATCAAGTAGAAAGTAAAGACAATGAATTAAATAAAGCAAGCCAAGAAAAAACACGATTAGAGAATAGGGTAGACGAATTAGTTTTAATGAAAGAAGAGAATAAACGGGCGTTTAGTGACATTATTAAAACTTATGAAGAAATGGCGGCTAAAAAAGCTGCGCCTATTTTATCTAATATGAATGAAGAAGAAGCGGTGCGAATCCTGGCAGAGGTAAAACCTGAAGTACTTGCTGAAATATTGGCAAAAATGGAACCAACAAAGGCTGCTTCATTTACAAGCCTGGTAACAGCGTCTGTAGAAAATACTTCTACCACAGATGACGATGAGCAAGCCGCTGAATAAAGAGGGAGATGTTTCATGGAACTCATGTCACTGTTACCGATAAGTCATAATTATCAATCTACTAAAGCAGAACCAGCTAATGACAAGATAGGTAAAGGCGATTTTGCTCAGTTTTTAGGAAGTGTTGTATCAACTGAGGACACAGTCACTCCTAATAGCGGCGACACGAAAGATACAGTTACAAATCAAGATGATTTGCTATCTCTTCTCGAGGTAGTAGAGTGGGATGATTTGCCGGAAGAATGGCAAGCGTTTATGTACATCGATTTACGAGATGAAACGCTTGTTGTAGAACGGGCTAGTCAGTTATTAAACATGGAAGAAGAACAAATGGAACTGGTCTTTGCTCATATCCAAGCATTGTTGACAAAGCAAGCTGATATGGCTGAAGGTTTACATACGACAGAAGCTAGAGAGCATTTTCTATCAAAGTTCATTTCAGCTGTAGAAGGTGGACGGACGCAGACACAAACAACTGACCTCATCACTCAAAATAAAGCCGTCTTTCAAATGTTAAAGCTTGTGCAAATGATGAATCAACAAACGGAACCATCGCCATTTAGTCAACAACAATTAGCTGATCTCATAGGCGACATCGTGAAAATACTAGAAAAAGAAGCGGTAATACAGATACCTCAATCCATTTCGTTAAAAGGCCAAGGGACAAAACTTTCAACACAACAGTTGATGAAAGACTTACCACAAAGCATGACGTTAATAAATGGTGAGCAAAAGCAAATGGAAGCAGAAGTAGATATACAAGCAACTATGAGTAAACGAATAGAGGATCAAAATCCGGATATAAAGTCTGTGCAACTTTCTGCAAATCCGGTTGCTACCACTAAAAACGATACTTTGCAGTTACCTATTTTACAAAATGGTAAACCAATTCCTGCAGAACAACAAATAAAACAGTTTGAGAATATCTTATCTCGTGCGAAATTTACCACTGTGAATGGGATACAGAAACTGAGCATACAACTCACACCAGAACATTTAGGCACATTAAAGATAGAAATTGTCCAAAAAGATCAAATGATGATTGCTAGAATTATTGCGAGTACACATGCAGCCAAAGAGGCATTTGAATCTAGCGCACAATCTCTCAGACAAGCATTTCATACACAAAATATCAATGTCGATAAGATCGAAATTTATCAAACTTCACTAGAACAAAAGCAAGCAGAGGAATCGTTCAATCAAAGAGAGAAGAACCAATCGAACCAAAATGGTCATGGTCATAATGAAAAAAATGAACAAGACACAGATACGATCTCTTTTTTCGATGAATTAGAAGCAGAATTATTAAATCTAAAGGTTTAGGTGGTACGTTTTATGACAAACAGTATTGATTCTTCTTTATTGCTATCACAATCACAAACAACGAATAAAAATAATAGCAATACATTAGGCAAAGATGATTTCTTGAAATTATTAATGGTTCAACTTCAAAATCAAGACCCAACAAGCCCGATGGATGATAAAGAATTCATATCACAAATGGCTCAGTTTTCTTCTTTAGAACAAATGACTAATTTGACAACAAGTATGGAAGAAATGATCAACATTCAAGAGCAGAACCAATTACTATCTTATTCTCATTTTGTAGGTAAAGAGATTACTTGGCATAAATTAAATAGTAGTGAGGATAATGTGGAAGTGGAGCAAGGGACTGGAAAGGTTGCTTCCATACAGTTTAAAGATTCTACTGTCACATTTATTCTTGAAGATGGCACGCAATTATCACCAAGTAATATTTCTGAACTAAATCAGCCAACGATTGATGAGAATACATTAGTACAATCTAGTTTATTAATCGGCAAAGAAATTACTTATCAGGATGATCAAGGCGAAAATCAAATAGCTAAAGTAGAGTCAGTATCCTTTAAAGATGGACAAACCTATTTTCATATTTCAGGGTCTGAAAAATTAATTACACCACAGCAAATTACGAAAATTGAATAAAAGAAAAATGATAGATGTAATGATTTAAAGGAGGAATTGCAATGTTACGCTCAATGTATTCAGGGATTAGTGGAATGAAGAATTTTCAAACAAAATTAGATGTAATTGGTAATAATATCGCCAATGTTAATACAGCCGGTTTTAAGAAAAGTAGAGTTACATTTAAAGATGCAATGAATCAAATGGTAGCCGGTCCATCTTCACCGACAGAATTACGTGGAGGGCGAAATGCAACACAAGTTGGGCTAGGGTCGACTTTGGCTACTATCGATGTTATTCACTCTGGATCGAGTATGCAAACAACCGGTAGAGCATTGGATTTAGGTATTGAGGGAGACGGTTATTTTATCGTTCAGCAAGGTGGCGCACAGTATTATACGCGTGCAGGTAATTTTTATTTGGATGATGATGGCAGTCTAGTGAATAGTGAGGGTTTAAAGGTACAGGCATATAATAATAACGGTGTATTAGGTGATGTAGTTGTAAATGTGAATGCCACCCTACCTTCAGTGACAACAGAATCAATCACAGTGCAAGGAAATCTAGCAAAAGATGCGAATATTGGAACGGTATTCAATCAACAAATAAAAACAATTGATAGTAATGGCAATGCCCATGCGTCAACGGTTTACTTTAAAAAGATGGGCGATAATAGCTGGGGTGTCTTTTTTAATGAAGAACCAAAACCATCTTCTGTTGGCACGATCACAAGTTCAAATGAAGAAGCTGGTAATATTAGCGTGAAAAATCCTGAGGGTTACAAGGGGACAGGATCAGGGACATGGACTGTGGCATTGGAAAGCGATGTATATACTATTTCAACTCCTGATGGTGATGTCACTGTAAATGCTTCTGCTGTAGAGAATGGCGTATTATCCGCCCATGGCTTACAAATTGATGTATCAAATGTGAAAGAAACTGGTTCCTGGACTTTTGAGGTAACCCCACCATCGCAACCTGAAGATAATCTTACATTAAGTTTTGATGCAAATGGACAAATCATTGGTGCTGATGCTTTAAAAGAAGGCATTAGAATACCAGTTCCTTCCGGTGTAACAGATAATATGGCAACGGGTGAAGATGAAAGTCAATTATTAGTTAATCTTGATTTTTCTGCACTTACACAAGTAGAAGGAGCATCAAATGCGAATGTATTCCCTGATGGTTATACGGAAGGGAAACTGGAAAGCTTCAATATAGGTGCTTCTGGTGAAATTAATGGTGTCTATTCAAATGGACTGATTGAAATTCTTGGAACGATTGCTTTAGCCAAATTTAGCAATAGCTCAGGGTTAACAAAAGCAGGTAATAACCTTTATCAAGCTTCTGCCAACTCAGGGGTGGCTAATATTGGTGTGGCAGGTGATGGAAGAGGCAGCTTAGCAGCAGGATCACTTGAAATGTCTAATGTCGATTTATCAGAAGAATTTACTGAAATGATTACTGCACAAAGAGGCTTTCAAGCAAATACAAGAATTATTACGACATCTGATGAGATTCTTCAAGAGCTCGTTAACTTGAAACGTTAAAAAGGGGAGGTTTAGGTAAGCTTGGGTTTGCCTATTACAATAAATTGATAAAATTATCGAGATTAAATGGTCAATCGTTTATGTTAAATGCATTTTATATCGAAACAGTCGAATCGTTTCCTGATACGACAATCACACTTACCAATGGTAAAAAGTATGTGGTGAAGGAAAATGAATTAGAAGTAGTGAAAAGTATTCAGCAGTTCTACCAGGCTGTTGGTATGATCAAAGCTCATTCTATGTGGGAGGAGAACGGTGAAGATGAATAAAAAATGGCTCATCGTTGGAATTCTGGCATTGTTACTGGTAATTAGTGGTTCGTTATTTTACTTTACGGATGTAATTGCTAAGGATGCAAATGAGTCTTCTATTGATGATATTCTTGAACGTACTGTTTCTATTGACGAGATTACGACAAATCTAGCAAGTGACGATTATATTCGGATATCTTTTACTATTCAAGTGGAGAGTAAAAAGGCGAAAGAAGAGTTAGAGAAAAGAGATTTCCAAGTAAAGAATTTAATGATTCAAGAGTTATCAGAAATGCAAGCAGATGATTTAAGAGGTAAAGAGGGTCAACTATTATTACAGAAAAGTTTAACTGAAAAAATAAATGACCTGATGGAAACGGGCAAAATTGAAAAAATCTATATTACTGAATCAATCCTCCAATAACATAATTGCTGTCAGATTACTCATCTTTTAAAAATAAGAGTTTATTTCAAAGATATGGAGGTGACTTTTTTGCCAGGAGAAGTTTTATCGCAAAGTGAAATAGATGCGCTTTTATCAGCCCTTTCAACTGGAGAAATGGACGCTGATCAACTGAAAAAGGAACAGAGTGAGCGCAAAATTAAAACATATGATTTTAAACGTGCTCTTAGGTTCTCTAAAGATCAAATTAGAAGCATAACAAGGATTCATGAAAATTTTGCTCGGTTATTAACAACGTACTTTTCAGCACAATTAAGAACTTATGTGCAAATTTCAGTGACATCTACAGATCAAATTCCGTATGAAGAGTTTATTAGCTCTATTCCTAAAATGACAATTCTTAATGTTTTCGATGTTCCACCACTTGATGGGAAACTATTGATCGAAGTTAATCCGAATATCGCATACGCATTAATGGATCGCATGATGGGTGGGAAAGGGTCTAGCTTAAATAAAGTAGAAAACCTAACAGAAATAGAAACAAAAATTATGTCTAATACGTTTTCGAAAGCTTTCCTTCTCTTGAAAGAGGCTTGGAGTAATGTAATAGACATCGAGCCCAGTTATGCAGATTTTGAAGTCAATCCTCAATTCTTGCAGATGGTTTCACCTAATGAAACAGTTGTCGTGATTTCTCTCAATGCCACAATAGGTGAGGCGAGTGGCATGATTAACATTTGTATCCCGCATGTGGCATTAGAGGCCATTATGCCGAAATTATCAGTAAGATATTGGATTGAATCAGATGTGAAAAACAGAGAGCCTGAAGAGATAGAACGATTAACAAAGAATATTGAGATGGCCAGTATTCCCGTTGTATGTGAATTAGGATCGACGGATATTAGTATTGAAGATTTCTTAGATTTATCAATTGGTGATGTGATTGAGTTGGATCAAGGCATTCACGAACCGATGCAGATTAAAGTTGGCGAAATTCCAAAATTCACAGGACAACCTGGGAAAGTCCATAAAAAAATGGCTGTACAAATTTTGGATTTTGTGAAAGGAGAAGAAGAATATGAGTAATGATATGCTTTCACAAGATGAAATTGATGCATTATTAAAAGGAACGGGAGACGAGAATGAAACATTTTTTCGTTCTGTTCCAGAAGAGCAAGACAAAGGGCAAGAATTAACTCTTATTGAACAAGATGCTCTTGGAGAAATAGGAAATATTTCCTTTGGTAGTTCGACGACAGCTTTGTCTACATTATTAAATCAGAAGGTAGAAATAACGACCCCTTCTGTTTCTGTTATCGAATATGACAAATTAATTGAAGAATTCCCACATCCTTATGTTGCTATTAAGGTGAATTATACAGAGGGCTTCAAGGGAACGAATATTCTCGTCATTAATCAACATGATGCATCGATCATTGCAGATTTGATGCTTGGTGGCGATGGAAGTCAACCATCAGCAGACATGGGAGATATTCATTTAAGTGCGGTGCAAGAAGCAATGAATCAAATGATGGGTTCGGCTGCTACTTCAATGTCCACTATTTTTGGAAAGAGGGTGGATATATCTCCTCCGACAATTGATTTACTTAATTTAACAACAGGTGAAGGAGCAGAAACCATCCCTAGGGAAGATCCTCTAGTGAAAATCTCTTTTCGTATTATCATTGGTCAATTAATTGATTCTCATATTATGCAAGTATTACCTTATCACTTTGCAAAAAGTTTAGTGAAGGAGTTATTACAAACTACAGCTGAAGAACAAAGTGACAAGGAAATTGAGGAGCAAGAAGTAAATGATGTACAACCGCAAGAGATTTCACAGATGCAAGAGAGACGCCCATCTTTATCAATGAGTGATATGTCTCATAGCGCCACTGAAAACGGTGATACATATAGTCAGCCTAATTATTATCAACAACCCACTGAGTCCATGCGAAAACAAACGGAACAGGCGCAGATTCAACCGGCCAACTTTTTAGATTTTGGTTCTCAACAACCAGCTGAAAAGCAAACGAATAATTTGGATATGCTCTTAGATATACCATTGCAGCTAACAGTCGAACTAGGACGTACCAAAAGGTCTGTAAGAGAAATTTTAGATATGACACAAGGGTCAATTATTGAATTAGACAAATTGGCTGGCGAACCAGTAGATATATTAATAAATAGTAGATTAATAGCCAAAGGTGAAGTGGTTGTAATAGATGAAAACTTCGGTGTAAGGGTCACTTCAATAATCAGTCAACAAGATCGTCTTAAAAAGTTAAGGTAATCAAGGAGGAAGAGAAAATGTCTCAAAAAATATTAATTGTCGATGATGCAGCTTTTATGAGAATGATGATTAAGGATATATTGGTGAAAAATGGTTTTGAGGTTGTAGGTGAGGCAGCAGATGGTGTACAAGCCGTGGAAAAGTACAAAGAAACAATGCCAGACTTAGTTACAATGGATATTACCATGCCGGAAATGGACGGGATCACCGCATTAAAGGAAATCAAAAAAATTAATAGTCAAGCTAAGATTATTATGTGTTCTGCTATGGGGCAGCAGGCGATGGTAATCGATGCGATTCAAGCAGGTGCGAAAGATTTTATTGTTAAACCATTTCAAGCAGATAGGGTTATCGAGGCGATTTCAAAAACATTGAATCAATAAGCCGTAAGAAGTGAGATGTAATGAACATGTATAAACAAGTAATAGGAAGAATATGTCTACTAACCATTTCCTGCTTATTTTTGACGCAGTTACTCATTGTGACTGCGTCAGCTGAATCTAGAAGTGTAGAAGAAATGGTGAATGATGAGGAGAAATCCGCAGAGACCAATGAGGTTGAACAAGATATAGACTCAGAAGAAATTACAGCAGACACTACCGATGTCGGTTTAAGTGCTTGGGATTTTATTAAGATGATTTTTGCTACAGTGTTTGTTGTAGCGTTGTTATATGGATTGTTAAAGTTCGTTAATAAAAAAAGCCGCTCTTATAAATCAACCAATGTCGTTAATCACCTCGGGGGGACTGCCTTAGGTCAAAACCGCTCGGTGCAAGTCGTCAAAATAGGTGAAAAAGTGTATATACTAGGCGTTGGTGAAAATGTACAACTCATCAGTGAGGTCGCTGATAAAGAAGAGCGGGAGACTTTATTAAAACATTATGAAGAACAAGGTGAGCAGTCGTTGCCAGCAAGACAGTTTCTTACTCAACCTTTCAAGATAATGAAGAAGTCGGAAAGTGAACAAGTTAAGAACCAATCTTTCCAAGATATTCTTAGTAAACAACTGGCAGATATGAAAAAAACACGTTCCGATCAACTTGATAAGGTGAAGAAGAAAGGTAATCACGAACATGAATGAAGTAATGGAGATATTTAATAACAGTTCACCTGATAATATTTCAACATCTATTAAACTGTTACTAATGTTAACTGTACTTTCCTTAGCGCCAAGTATTTTAATATTAATGACATGCTTTACGCGTATCGTGATTGTTCTCTCCTTCGTTAGGACGGCATTAGCTACTCAATCTATGCCTCCCAATCAAGTGATAATTGGACTTGCCTTATTTTTAACTTTTTTTGTGATGGCGCCTACTTTTCATGAGGTTAATGAACAAGCATTATCACCCCTTTTCAATGAAGAAATTGATCTAGAGGAAGCATATGATCGAGCTTCCCTTCCCTTTAAAGAGTTTATGAGTGCTCATACGAGAGAAAAGGATCTACAGTTATTTCTAGATTATTCAGGAGCTGAAAAGCCTACTTCTATCGAGGAGATTCCATTAACAGCACTAGTGCCGGCATTTGCTATTAGTGAAATTAAAACAGCCTTCCAAATTGGTTTTATGATTTTTATTCCATTTCTAGTGATTGATATGGTCGTGGCAAGTGTATTAATGTCGATGGGAATGATGATGCTTCCACCTGTAATGATCTCATTACCTTTTAAGATTTTATTGTTCGTATTAGTTGATGGTTGGTATTTAGTAGTGAAATCACTACTACAAAGTTTTTAAGTAAGGGAATGTTAGGGAAATGACTTCGGAAACCGTAATTTCAATTGCAGAGCAGGGGATAATGGCGGTACTAATTGTATGCGGACCATTATTATTACTTGCTTTAGTGGTCGGCTTAATTGTAAGTATCTTTCAAGCAACAACACAAATCCAAGAACAGACGCTAGCATTTGTTCCTAAAATTGTCGCTGTATTAGTTGGAATAGTCGTCTTTGGGCCATGGATGTTAAATTATATGGTTAGCTATACAAATGATATTCTTTCTAATTTAACAAGGTATATAGGTTAAAGTTATTATGGAAGAATTATTCAACTATTTTCCAAGTTTCCTATTAGTATTTGTAAGAATTACCTCCTTTTTTGTAATGATGCCGATTTTTTCATATAGGAATGTTCCAAATACAATGAAAGTAGGGCTTGGTTTTTTTATTGCCTGGATTATGGTATTTACACTTGATTTACCATTACTCGAAATAGACAATATGTATATTTTCCTAATTCTTAAAGAAGCATTGGTTGGATTGTTTATCGGCTTTCTTGCTTATTTATTATTATCGGCGATTCAAACAGCAGGTGGCTTTATCGACTTTCAAATGGGTTTTGCCTTGGCGAATGTCATCGATCCACAAACTGGTGCACAAAGTCCGCTTACGGGTCAATATTTATACATTATCTCACTTCTATTTCTATTATCGGTCAATGGTCATCATTTATTATTAGACGGTATCTTCTATAGCTATCAATATGTGCCACTCGATCAACCGTGGATTGCATTTGGAGATGCTAGTATGGCTGAATACATGGTGAAAGCTTTTAGTAGAATGTTTGTTATTGCCTTTCAAATGGCTATTCCCGTTGTCAGCTGTTTATTTCTTGTCGATGTTGCATTAGGGATTCTCGCTCGAACTTTCCCACAGCTAAACGTCTTTGTTGTCGGGTTACCGTTGAAAATAGGTGTTAGCTACATCATTTTATTTATTGTGATGGGTGTGATGATGTTAGTTGTATCAAAACTGTTTGAAGAAATGTTGTATTTTTTACGAGGCATGATGAACTTGATGGGAGGGGCATAAAAAATGTTTCTCACACTCGATTTACAACTTTTTGCTGGGGAAAAGACAGAGAAAGCAACACCGAAAAAGAAACAAGACAGTCGTAAGAAGGGGCAAGTTGCAAAGAGCCAAGATGTAACTACCGCTATTATGTTACTAGCTGTTTTTACTTTCTTCTTCTTTGCCGCAGATTTTCTGCAAACTTCCATCATCACAATGCTTGAGCATTCTTTTAATGAATATTTATTACTCGATGTAACGGAAGCATCCGTTTTTAAGATTTTATTGGATGTCTTAAAAGAACTGGTGATGATTGTTGGTCCAATTATGGTTGTTGCCCTGATCGCAGGAATCATTGTTAATTATATTCAAGTTGGCGTGTTATTTACGACAAAACCAGTTGAACCGAAGCTTGAGAAGTTAGACCCGATTAAAGGCTTCAAGAGAATTTTTTCCCTCCGCGCCATTGTTGAAATGTTAAAATCGATTCTTAAAATTAGTATAATTGGCGTCGTTGTTTTTTCTATTTTATGGTTAAGAATTGACGAGATTCTCATTCTTTCGCAAAAAACAATAGGGGCTGCAATGAAAACAGTCATAGATTTAACCATTCAAATGGGGATATTTGCTTCGTTAGCATTATTGGTTCTAGCAATATTAGATTATTTATACCAAAAATATGATTATGAAAAGAATTTACGGATGTCAAAGCAAGATATAAAAGATGAACATAAAAATTCTGAGGGAGACCCTTTAATTAAATCAAAAATTAAACAAAGGCAGAGGGAGATGGCGACAAGAAGAATGATGCAAGAAGTGCCAAAAGCAGATGTCATCATTACCAATCCTACTCACTATGCTATCTGTTTGAAGTATGATGAGTCTAAAGCAGACGCACCAATTCTTACAGCTAAAGGGGTCGACCATGTCGCCCAAAAAATAAAATTAATCGCTAATGAACATAAAGTAATCATGGTAGAGAATAGACCGCTTGCTAGAGGTCTTTATGATCAAGTTGATATTGGCGAGAGTATACCTGAAGAGTTTTTTAAAGCGGTTGCTGAAGTATTAGCTTACGTATACAAAGTGAAAAACCAATTGGAGAAATGATAACTATTAAAAATAACCATCTATCATAAGATGGAGAGATAGATTGTTTTATATATCGTTAGGAGAGAATCAGATGGCTGTAAAAGATTTATCGGTGTTGTTGAGCGTTATTTTAATTGTTGCTATGCTCATCATTCCTTTCCCCCATTGGCTATTAAGTATTTTAATTATCATTAATATGGCGCTCGCACTTATGGTTTTACTCATGGCCATGAGTATGAAGGAAGCACTAGAATTTTCTATATTTCCATCGCTTGTTCTTTTAATGACTTTATTTCGCATCGGGCTGAATGTCTCTACGATGCGTGCCATCCTTTCCGAAGGTGATGCGGGGAAAGTTGTTGAGACGTTTGGTTCCTTTGTTACTGGAGGTAACGTAATCGTCGGTTTAGTTGTGTTCATCATTCTTGTTATTGTTCAGTTTATTGTAATTACAAAAGGGACTGAGCGAGTGTCAGAGGTTGCAGCAAGATTTACTTTGGATGCAATGCCGGGAAAACAAATGAGTATTGATGCAGATTTAAATGCAGGGATGATCTCTGAACAAGAGGCTAGAAATCGTCGTGAAAAAATCGGGCGTGAAGCAGATTTCTATGGAGCGATGGATGGTGCGAGTAAATTTGTAAAAGGCGATGCAATTGCGTCAATTATTATTACCTTAATTAATCTAATCGTTGGAATAATCATTGGTGTCACACAATTAGGTTTACCTATAGGAGAGGCTGCCACTCATTTTTCTATGTTAACAATTGGTGATGGATTAGTGAGCCAAATACCCGCTCTTCTCATGTCTACTGCGACTGGGTTAGTTGTCACTAGGTCAGCTTCAGAGGGAAATATCGGATCAGATATCACTGGGCAATTATTCTCTTATCCTAAAATGCTCTATATTGCCGGCGCGACTATTCTTTTCTTAGGTGTGTTTACACCGATTGGCTTGTTATTAACACTTCCTATTGCAGGCTTGTTAATAGCTGGTGGGTATTTTATTTCTAAAACACCAGCACCTGACAAGGAACAATTACAAGAAATCGAAGAAGAAGTGCAAACGGATGAAATGAAAAGTCCTGAGAGTGTGATTAATCTATTAAATGTTGACCCGATAGAATTTGAATTTGGCTACGGGCTTATCCCACTCGCAGATGCGAATCAAGGTGGCGATTTACTTGATCGAATCGTGATGATTAGAAGGCAATTAGCCATAGAATTAGGGATTATTATCCCCGTCGTTCGCATTAGAGATAATATTCAATTACAACCAAACGAGTATCGTCTCAAAATTAAAGGGAATGTAATGGCCAAAGGGGAGCTCTTGTTAGATCATTATTTAGCCATGAGTCCAGGTGTCGAGGAAGATTCTATCGAAGGAATTGACACAATAGAACCTTCATTTGGTTTACCAGCTAAATGGATTAATGAAGACACGAAAGAGCAAGCTGAGATTTACGGTTATACGGTTGTTGATCCCCCTTCAGTTGTGTCCACTCATTTAACTGAAGTGATTAAAAATAATGCCCATGAGTTAATTGGTCGTCAAGAAACGAAGCAATTAATCGATCATTTAAAATCAAGTTATCCCATTCTGGTTGAAGAAGTTACACCGACGCCTTTAACAACGGGAGATATTCAAAAAGTACTGGCGAAATTACTTAGAGAAAACATCTCTATTAAGAACCTACCAGTGATATTTGAGAGTTTAGCAGATACTGTTCGATCGACAACTGATACAGATTTATTAACGGAGTATGTTCGCCAATCACTCGCTAGGCAAATCACCGATCAATTTCATGAAGGTGAATCGTTAAAAGTGATCACTTTATCTGGAAAAGTTGAGAAGATTATTGCTGATGGCATTCAACAAACAGAACAGGGGCGTTTTTTATCGGTAGATCCGACGCAAACACAAACGATTTTAGAGTCACTGGCAAACCAAATCGAACAAAGTTCTATGTTGAATCATTCACCAGTGGTCTTATGTTCACCTGCTGTTCGATTATATGTAAGACAATTGACAGAAAGGTATTTTCCGCAAGTACCTATTCTCTCTTACAATGAGATAGAAGCTAATGCAGAAGTACAAAGCGTTGGAGTGGTGAATCTATAATGAAAGTGAAAAAGTTTACTGTTAATACAATGGCAGAAGGGTTAGAGAGGATACGTAAAGATTTAGGGCCAGATGCCATGATTTTACAGACGAAAAAAACGAAAAAAGCAACGGGATTTCTCGGTCTGTTTAAAAAGGAGCAACTAGAGATTATGGCAGGTTTCGACCCTGATGTGAAACAGCAGGCATCTGATCCGCAAACTCCTTCAGGTGAGATAGAGAATATGCAACAAATTATTACGCAATTGAAAGAAGTAAAAGGACTCATCAAAGAAAAGCGAGACGATTTACATATTCAAGCTGAAACCATGCCGACAGATGTTAAACGAATGATTGAACGATTACACAATATGGAATTACCGCCATTCCTTATAAATGAGATGACAGATCATCTATTAGCCAGATGGTATAAAGAATCAGAGCAATTACGTGATAGCAAGGTGACAGAATGGATAGAAGAATATCTAAATAGTAAACTCACAGGTCTTTCATTTGGTGGTATTACTTATAACAATCAATTAATTAAACTTATAGGTCCAACAGGAGTTGGGAAAACAACTACAATTGCTAAATTGGCTGCTGAAGCGGTATTAAAGCATAAAAAACAGGTGGCATTTATTACAACTGATACGTATCGTATTGCTGCTATTGAGCAACTAAGGACATATGCCAATATTTTTCATGCACCTATAGAAGTTTGCTATTCTGCCGAAGATTATCAACAAGCAGTAGAGAAGTTTGCTCACTATGATGTGATATTCATAGATACAGCAGGAAGGAATTATCGACTTGAGGAAAATATAAAGGAGCTTTCCTCTGTAACAAAAACCACTGATTTCCCAACAGAGACGTTCCTAGTGCTGTCACTTACTGCAAAAGTAGAAGATATGAAAGAGATATATGAGCAATTTATCGGAATGGACATTGACCGTTTCCTATTTACTAAAATGGATGAAACGAGCAGCCTTCATGCAGTAGGAGAGATGGTATTTCATTATCAAAAAGGGATTGCTTATATGACAAATGGACAAGAAGTACCTGAAGACCTGCAAGAGATGACAAAGGAGAATTTTTTAGATATCGTTCTCAAAAAGGATTCGGCTCATGTATGATCAGGCGTCTAAACTACGTGATCAATTAAAGAATAATCAACCCTTTATCGCTTCAGAAGGTCGTGTCATCTCTGTGATTAGTGGCAAAGGCGGTGTGGGGAAGTCAAATATATCCTTGAATCTATCCCTTTTATTGAAAGAGCGAAAGAAGACAGTCTTGTTAATTGACATGGATATAGGTATGGGAAATCAAGATATTCTTATCGGTCGTTCTTTTCCGTTTACTTTAGCTGATTATTTTAATGGAAAGCGCTCATTCAATGAGTTAATAGAAAAAGGTCCATTAGGGATTGATATGATTGCCGGTGGTTCAGGACTATCAAATATGTTGCAACTGGATAAACAAAAGGTGAATAACTTCCTCGATGATTTAAGTTTCATTTTAAGGACATATGATTTCATTATTTTAGATATGGGTGCAGGGATGAGCTTCGAAGCCGTTTCATTTATATCATCTTCTAAAGAAGTGATTGTTGTTACAACGCCGGAGCCTCCAGCTATAATGGATGCTTACGGTGCGATAAAACAAATTGCCAAAAATCAGTCGGATGTTCATTTTTCAATGATTATGAATCGCGTCGATGATTTACAGCAAGCTCGTGAAGCATTCCAGCGGGTTTCGGCAGTAGTTAAGAAATTTCTACAATTGGAAATCGTATACTTGGGCTCTGTGTTAGAAGATAAAAAAGTGAAAAAAGCTGTTCAACACCAAGTGCCCTTTGTCCAATTGGATCGAGAAGGACAAGCTGCCAAGCAATTAGCACTTATTACTTCTCAATTATTAAATGAAATAGAAAGAGTAGAACAAGGAAACAGTACATCTTTTATCCAGCGTTTAAAACATTTGCTTTTAAGTAGGGGGTGATTGGGTGTGAGTAAGGATAAGATTAAGGTAGTTGTCATTGATGACTCAGCATTTATGAGAAAACTAATTACTGATTTTTTATCTGGAGATCCACTAATAGAAGTAATAGGTGTGGCGAGGAATGGTGAAGAGGGCGTCCGTGAAGTGATTCAAAAACAGCCAGATGTCGTGACTTTAGATATTGAAATGCCTATTATGAACGGACTTGAGGCGTTGCAAAAAATAATGGCCAATAAACCTCTACCAGTTATCATGTTATCTAGTGCTGCAAAAGTAAGTACAGATCATACGATTTTAGCATTTAAATATGGTGCATTTGATTTTATAGAAAAGCCATCAGGTCCGATTTCATTGGATTTATATAAAATCAAGCATGATTTAATAGAAAAAGTGAAAATAGCACGACAAACAAATATGAAATCGTTAATTAGTCCTATAAATAAACCTCGCAAAACCATAAAAACATCCGAAAATTATAGTAATATAGAACTAGAAAGTGAGTATTTTGTATCAAGTGAGAAGAAACCTTTACTCGTTACAATTGCCGCATCAACAGGAGGGCCAAGAGCCATTCAATCTATTTTACAAAGTTTTCCACAAGATATAAATGCAACAATACTCATTGTCCAACATATGCCTCCGTTTTTCACCCAATCTTTAGCAAACCGTTTGAATCAAATGACTCATATTACGGTGAAAGAAGTAGAAGATGGGGAAAGGTTGGAGAGAGGTGTTGCTTATATTGCAAAAGGCGGCTTTCATTTTACTATAAATCAAAAAGGCAGTTTTCTTTTCGCTCATTTAATACCACCGGAGAAAAAAGTGGGGCATTGTCCGTCTGCTGATGTGCTATTTGCTTCATTTAGTGAATTGCAGGGCTATAGACAATTAGCTGTCGTATTGACTGGAATGGGCGTAGATGGAAAAAAGGGAGCACAAAAGTTAAAAGAGAAAACGAAAACAACAATTATTGCCGAATCGAAAGAAACAGCCATCGTTTACGGAATGCCAAAAGCGATCGTTGATAATGGATTAGCTGATGAAGTGGTAGAGTTACAAAATGTCTCATCTACAATCTTGAAGTATGTTTAATGGAGGTGTCTTTAGATGGAAATGAACCAATATTTAGATCTTTTTATTGAAGAAAGTAAAGAACATTTACAAAACTGTAATGATTTGCTTCTTAAATTAGAGCAAAGTCCAGAGGATTTATTCATTGTTAATGAGATTTTTCGCTCTGCTCATACTTTAAAAGGCATGTCAGCTACAATGGAGTTTAATGATCTAGCCCAATTAACTCACCAAATGGAGAATGTGTTAGATCTTATTCGGAATGAGAAATTAGCTGTTTCTTCACAAGTACTTGATGTATTATTTTTAGCAGCTGATTATTTAGAAGAAATGGTAGAATCTATTGCCAATGGTGGGAATGGACAATTGAATGTAGAGACTGTTGTGAAACAATTGCAAAGCTTGGATAGCAACCAACCGCTTGAAATTGGAAATGCACCGGAAACTGTGCAAGTTGGAAAGCTGACCTATGATGATTATGAGTGGACGGTATTAAGTCAATCAAAAGATACCGATTATCAGCCCTTTGAAGTGACGGTGCAATTACATAAAGATTGTTTATTAAAAGCGGTTCGAGTATTTATGGTTTTTGAAACATTAGAGAAAAATGGGGAAATCATTAAATCGCACCCACAAGCAACTGCTCTTGAAGAGGAACAATTTGACTTTGAGTTTACAGTAACCATTCTCTCCTCTAACACAAAAGAAGAGATTGAAATAGAGCTGTTGAAGATATCTGAAATTGACGCGGTTGAAATCATAGCGATAGATTTGTCTCAAGCGAGTGAAGAAGTGGCTGTAGCTGTAGAAGAAACCTCGTTGCCTACAAAAAAAGAGGTTGAAGTAACGCAGCAACAGACTTCATCATTCAAACAGCAAAGCAAACATGGCACGAAAACAATAAGAGTAAACATTGAACGCTTAGATATCTTGATGAATTTATTTGAGGAATTAGTGATTGATAGAGGACGCTTACTACAAATTTCGCAAGATTTAGACCATCAAGGGTTACAAGAAACGGTTGAACATATGTCTCGTATTTCCGGTGATTTGCAAAATATCATTCTCAATATGAGGATGGTTCCAATTGATACCGTCTTTAATCGTTTCCCCAAAATGGTTAGGCAACTAGCAAAGGATTTGCATAAATCTGTTAACTTAGAGATTATTGGTGCCCAAACAGAATTAGATCGAACCGTCATTGATGAGATTGGTGATCCACTCGTTCATTTGATTAGAAATGCAATGGATCATGGAATTGAAAAGCCGG
Organism: Cytobacillus sp. FSL K6-0265; assembly: GCF_038003465.1. Classification (NCBI taxonomy): domain Bacteria; kingdom Bacillati; phylum Bacillota; class Bacilli; order Caryophanales; family Bacillaceae; genus Cytobacillus; species Cytobacillus sp. FSL K6-0265. The sequence continues at coordinate 1,869,173 of NZ_JBBOPE010000001.1, forward strand.
AGGAGCGTTTAGCGAAAGGTAAGCCACAACAAGGAACAATTATCTTGAAAGCTTATCATAGCGGAAATCATATATTCATAGAGATAACGGATGATGGAGCGGGAATAAATAAGGATAATGTGTGTCGAAAAGCCATTGCTAAAGGGATCATTAAAGAAGAAGAGATTGCTTCTATGGAAGATCAAGAAATTTATCAGCTTATTTTTTCATCAGGTTTTTCTACAGCTAAGGAAATTTCCGATGTTTCGGGCAGAGGTGTCGGTTTAGATGTTGTTAAAAGTATAATTGAATCATTAGGCGGATATGTGACGATTCAGTCTAATGAAGGCTACGGCTCAACTTTCTCCATTCAATTACCCTTAACCCTTTCGATTATTTCCGCTATGTTAGTAGAAGTAGAAAATGAAAAATATGCTATTCCTTTATCGTCAATTATTGAAACAGCCATTATAAAAAAAGCTGACATTATGAAAACACATAATCAGCAAGTAATCGACTTTAGAGGTAAAGTTGTTCCGCTCGTTTCCTTACAATCTATCTTTGAAGTGAACGATGTAAGTGAAGAAATACCAGAGACGCTTTCAGTAGTTATCGTTCGAAAAGGAGACAAGCTTGCTGCATTAATCGTGAGTTCTTTTATCGGACAACAAGAGATTGTCCTAAAATCATTAGGTGATTATTTAACGAATGTTTTTGCTATATCGGGTGCGACAATATTAGGGGATGGACAAGTAGCGTTAATTATTGATTGCAATGAGTTGATAAAATAATAGGAAGATGGTGATTGGACTGTGGAAAATAAACAACATACTGTTCAATTAATTGTATTTCAGCTTGGTGATAAAGAATATGGGGTACCTGTTGCTGATGTACTCTCAATAGAAAAAATAGAACATATTACGAGAGTGCCAGGTACAGAAAAATATATTAAAGGGGTCATTAATCTGCGTGGCGTTATACTGCCAATTGTCGATTTGCGTACGAGATTTAATTTACCCGAACACCCATATTCCCAACATACTCGAATTATTATTACGAAAAAAGGTGAAAAGGAAGTGGGGCTAATTGTTGATACAGCGAATGATGTGATAGATGTTGCCACATCACAATTAGAGCCCCCGCCTGAAGTGGTGGGAACAGAGTCGTTTGATTATATAAAAGCTGTCGCCAAAATGAATCAACAAATTCTTATTTTGATTGACTTAGCTAAAGTATTAAATATAGAGGAGAATGTAGAAATTTAATGGCGCATTCTTATTCTATTAATGAACGACACCATCTCCCAAAATTTATAGATATGTTAAAAGAAGTAGCAAATATTGGTGCAGGTAATGCAGCAACAGCCCTTTCTTTTTTGTTGGATAAAAAAGTAAATATGCATGTTCCCTCGGTTCATATATATAGCTATCAAGAGGTAGTCGAAGCAAACGGTAATGACGAGAACGTAACGGTTGGGGGCCTATCGCAAGTCTCAGGCTCTCTTTCAAGCCAACTATTATTATTAATGTCTCATCAAAATGTAGAACGGTGGATAGCAGATTTGCTACAAAGTCAAAATGAAAAGTTTAGTAGTCTATACGATCACATGGAACAATCTGCATTAGCAGAATTAATGAATATGTTAACAGGCGCTTACGCTTCAGCACTTGGTGATTTTTTTGGAGAACCTCTTTTTTGTTCGCTTCCTGCTATTAGTATCGATATGTCAGCTGCACTAATCAGTGATGCGTGTATTACACAATCATACGATTTTGACGAGTTATTAGTTATGCAAACGAGTATGGAGATTGTTGAAGAATCGAAACAAGAGCTTTGTCGCTTATTGATCTTTCTCGATAATCACTCGTTATCTGAAATCTTAAAGAGATGTGACGGACAAATATAATGAATACAAGTGAAGTCGTGAAAGTTGGGATAGCTGACTATCATATTGTTCAGGCACCTCAGTTAATCCGGACGTCAGGTTTAGGTTCTTGCGTAGGTGTCGTACTTTATGATCAAAAAAAGAAAATAGCAGGTTTGGTTCATATTATGCTCCCTGACTCATCCTTAGCAAAATCACAGGTATTTAACCCCGCCAAGTTTGCTGATTCAGGTATTAAGCATTTGTACGATGAATTAATTAAAAGTGGAGCGCATCGTATTTCCATCATGGCTAAGTTTGCAGGTGGGGCTCATATGTTTAAATTTTCATCTGGCCAAGATGTGATCCGTATTGGCGAAAGAAACATTGCCACTACAGAACGAATACTAAAAAGCTTGCAAGTTGAAGTGACAGGTAAAGATGTAGGCGGTCATTGCGGACGAACGATTGAGTTCAACCCAGAGAATGGCAAGATGATGGTTAAGACGGTTAATCAAGGAGTCACATATATATAAATATTTGTTAGAGGAGGTGAGTATCTGGTTTAAATCATGTATTTAGCCAGATTCAATCAATGCTACAAGTTTCAGAAGAAAAAGCTTGGGATGAATGGGTATGTTCACGAAATCAGGATGCGGGTAATTTTCTCGTTAAAAGATATATGCCACTAGTGAGTTATCATGTACAGAGAATTGCAGCGGGTCTCCCTAAAAACGTGTCAAGGGATGAATTGAAAAGTTTAGGCATGATGGGTTTATTTGATGCACTAGAAAAATACGATCCCAATCGAGACCTTAAATTTGATACGTATGCATCCTTCAGAGTAAGAGGCGCCATCTTAGATGGGCTAAGAAAAGAAGATTGGCTTTCTAGAAGCTCGCGAGAAAGAACAAAAAAAGTGGAAGCGGCGATTGAAAGACTAGAACAGGCCTATATGCGTAATGTCACAGTTGAAGAAATTGCTCTTGAAGTGCAATTATCAACAAAGGAAGTATATGCTACTTTAAATGAACAATACATAGCCAACTTATTATCTATTGATGAAAAACCGAGTGACTATGACTACGATGATTATTCATTTGTTCTTCAAGATGAAAGAGCGATATTACCAGAAAAGCAGCTTGTGAAAAATGAAATAATTGAAGAATTAACGTCCCAAATTAAGCAATTAAACGAAAAGGAACAATTAGTGGTTAGTTTATTTTATAAAGAAGAACTGACATTAACAGAAATTGGGGAAGTTATGCAGCTTTCTACATCTAGAATTTCACAAATTCATTCAAAGGCAATTCAAAAGTTAAAGAAAACATTAGAAAAAATCGTCTAATGTTCTTTGAAGGAGGGTTTTTCTATGGTAAGAGGGCAAATCATTACTGTATCACCTGATAGGTTAACTGCTATGTTGCACCTAAAGGCAAGTGAGATACAAAATGATGATATTAAAAAAGTAATAGAAAATAGTATTCTTAAGGCGAATATTACATATGGACTTGACCATGCACTAATCGCGAAAATCGTCGAAGACCCTCAAGCCTACACTTACCCAATCGAAATTGCAAAGGGCGAGAAACCAATCGCTGGAAGAGATGCTTATTTAGTAAAGGAAAAGTTAAATTTGCATAGTGAGAAGCGAGAGAAGCTTACTGACATCCATCGGCATATGCTGACAGTAACAAACGGTGAGGTGGTCGCAACCATTTTTCCAGCTACACCTGGGACGGACGGAATCGATGTACATGGACGCAGAGTGAACAGTATGGATGGGAGAGAATTACATATCACCCCAGGGGAAAATGTCATTTTTCATCATGGACAATATTATTCTTTAATTAATGGTGAAGTCTTACTGTCAAAAGACACCTTATCTGTTTTGCCGATACAAGTAATAGATGGTGATTATCATCCTGGAAAAGGGATCATAAAATTTGATGGCCATGTGGTTGTAAAAGGGAATGTCTTAACAGGGAGCCATATTGCCGCAACAGGTAATATAAGAGTAGAAGGAACTGTTGAAAACGCCAAATTAGAGGCACAAGGCTATATTTATATTGAAGGTGGAGTCTTGGGGAATCAATATGGTAAAATTCAGGCTCAAGGCAGTATTAGAGCCACTTTTTTAAATCAAGCTGCGGTAGAATCGGCAAGTAATATTTATATAGAGCGTTCTATCCTTCATAGTGTAGTAGTTGCCAAGGAACATATTTTTGCAAATAATGCATCTGTCATCGGGGGGCATTTATCAACATATGGTGAATTGATTGTCAAAGATATTGGCAATCACCATTATACATATACTGAAATTGAATTAAAAGAAGAGGATCATTCACTACAAGAAAAGCTAGGAGAAATCTCGACCAAACTTGCTGAATTAAATATCGTCAAACAAAAGTTAGTCTCAATTGAGTATAAATTGCAGGAGGATCAGCAGGGACATCCGTTGGCAGTAAAGCATAAAAAGACTAAGAAACATATCGACCAAGAAATTTTAAATCTGACGAAAAAGAAACAAGAGATAGAAAGCCACCACTCCTTACAAAAGAAAAAGCTAGCTATCAAAATTCTTGGAGATCTTTACCCACAAACGAAGATAAAAAAAGGAAAGTACGCCAAGTTATTTAAAAAGCCGAATGCGCATGTGACCATTCATTTTAATCAATCAGAATTTGTAGTATCACCTATCGAAAATTAAAAAGCAGAGAGTCACTTATAGTTTATAAAAAAGGGGATAAATAATGATTGTTTTCTTCCTTATCATAAGTCTTATATTGAATATACTCGCAATAACTGCGATTCTTCTCCTTTATTTACGGCAAAACCGTTTTGTTTCTTTAGAAAAAGAACAAAAAAATAATATAGAACAAATGGATCAATTATTAGCGATATACCTAACGGAAATGCGTGAAGAGAATGAAGCCTTTTTAAAGCAAATCCAACAAAGAAATACATTATCTCCGGTAAATAACGAATCTAACCTACAAACGGAGGCAAATCCACAAGAGTTGAATAAACGCTATCCAGCAACAACAGCTAAAAAGAAGGCTGCATCTATTTATCAAGCTAATCAAGCCAATAAGGATACTCCTATTGATCATCAAAGAGAAGAAAATGAAGCGACTACCCATTCTTCTATTCAGGAGCTTTATCATCAAGGGAACTCCGTTGAAGAAATTGCAAAATACATGAATAAAGGAAAAAAGGAAGTAGAACTTTTATTGAAATTTTCTATGGAATGATGATAAGTCTTGCTTACTTACTGGAGTTATGCTATATTATAAAACGGTGTTAATACACACGCTTATTGATTTAACTAGTTGGTGCTGTCAATACAGTTTCTAGTTAAAGATGATATGAGCGGAGGAAAATAAAAACCATTAGGAGGAAACATCCATGTCAGTAATTTCTATGAAGCAATTGCTTGAAGCTGGTGTACATTTCGGACACCAAACTCGCCGTTGGAACCCAAAAATGAAAAAATACATTTTCACTGAGCGTAACGGCATCTACATTATCGACCTTCAAAAAACAGTTAAGAAGGTAGAAGAAGCTTATAATTTCGTTAAAGAACTAGCTGGTGAAGGCGGAACAGTTCTTTTCGTTGGTACTAAAAAACAAGCGCAAGATTCTGTTAAAGAAGAAGCGATTCGTTCTGGTATGTACTATGTAAACCAACGTTGGTTAGGTGGTACATTAACAAACTTTGAAACAATCCAAAAGCGTATTGCACGTCTTAAAGATATCGAAAGAATGTCTGAAGATGGCACTTTTGAAGTACTTCCTAAAAAAGAAGTTGTTCAATTAAGAAAAGAGCAAGAACGTTTAGAAAAATTCTTAGGCGGAATCAAAGATATGAAAGCTCTTCCTGATGCTTTATTCATCATTGATCCTCGTAAAGAGCGCATTGCAGTTGCAGAAGCGCATAAATTAAACATTCCAATCGTTGGTATTGTTGATACGAACTGTGATCCAGATGAAATCGATGTAGTAATCCCTGCAAATGACGATGCAATTCGTGCCGTTAAACTTTTAACTGGTAAAATGGCGGATGCAATTTTAGAAGCTAAACAAGGTGAAGAAGTAACGACTGCATAATTGCTATGAAATGCGTTATTTTGAAAAGGTGATAATAGGGAGCACCCTTTATCACCTTTTTTTAAAAAGAATGACGTATTTATTACCTGCAAATGCAAAGAGAACGATTGGCACACGCAATAGTTGGAAAAGATAATGTAATAAAAAAACATGCTGAATGTTCGTTTACGACATTTACATATTCAATAAGGAGGATTCCATAATGGCAATTACTGCACAAATGGTAAAAGAATTACGTGAAAAAACAGGTGCTGGAATGATGGATTGTAAAAAAGCACTTCAAGAAGTAGACGGAGATATGGAAAAAGCAATTGACTTTCTTCGTGAAAAAGGTATTGCAAAAGCTGCGAAGAAAGGCGATCGTATCGCTGCTGAAGGTTTAACTTCTATTAAAGTAGAAGGAAATGAAGCAGTTATTCTTGAAGTAAATGCTGAAACAGACTTCGTTGCTAAAAACGAAGGTTTCCAAACACTTGTTAAAGAATTAGGAGAGCACTTGTTAAGTGCAAAACCTGCGTCACTTGAAGAAGCTCTTCAAGGGTCTATGACAAATGGTAACACAGTTGAATCTCATATCAATACAGCTATTTCAAAAATTGGTGAGAAACTATCATTACGTCGTTTTGAAATTAAAACAAAAACAGATAACGATGCTTTTGGCGCATACCTACACATGGGTGGCCGCATTGGTGTACTTACAGTTCTTGAAGGTACAACTGATGAAGAAGCAGCAAAAGACGTATCTATGCACATTGCAGCTTTAAATCCTAAATATATCTCTCGTGATGAAGTTTCACAAGAAGAAGTTGAACATGAGCGTCAAGTTCTTACTCAACAAGCACTTAACGAAGGTAAACCAGAAAAAATCGTTGAGAAAATGGTTGAAGGTCGCTTAGGTAAATACTTCGAAGAAGTTTGTGTAAACGATCAATCATTTGTTAAAAACCCAGATGAAAAAGTTGGTAAATTTGTTGCTTCTAAAGGCGGTAAAATTAGCGAATTCGTACGTTACGAAGTAGGAGAAGGTATCGAAAAACGCGAAGATAATTTTGCAGAAGAAGTAATGAGCCAAGTGAAAAAATAATAAATAATCTACACATAGTAGATGAATTTTGTAGGGAACACTGTGTGTTCCCTGTTTGTTAGAATAAATGTAATTTGAAATTTTAAGCAAAAGCTTTTCTTCATAAAAACTATTGCTTACTATTCATTATGGAGGTTCTTATGAGCGACCCTAAGTATAAAAGAGTTGTTTTAAAATTAAGTGGTGAAGCATTAGCTGGAGAACAAGGTTTCGGCATTAATCCATCGGTAATTAAATCAGTCGCGCAGCAAGTGAAAGACTTAGCTGAGCTAGATGTTGAAGTAGCTGTCGTTGTTGGTGGCGGCAATATTTGGCGTGGTAAGATTGGTGAAGAGATGGGCATGGAACGTGCTAATGCAGATTATATGGGAATGCTTGCAACGGTAATGAACTCCTTAGCGCTTCAAGATAGTTTAGAACAACTTGGAATTGAAACAAGAGTCCAAACATCAATTGAAATGAGACAAGTTGCTGAGCCATATATCCGTAGAAAAGCCATTCGTCACTTGGAAAAGAAAAGGGTCGTTATTTTCGCTGCAGGCACAGGAAACCCTTATTTCTCAACAGATACAACAGCAGCATTAAGGGCAGCTGAAATTGATGCTGAAGTGATCTTAATGGCAAAAAATAATGTTGACGGTGTATACTCTGCTGATCCACGAATCGATAAAAATGCAAAGAAATACGATGAACTATCCTATTTAGACGTTATTAAAGAAGGATTAGCCGTAATGGATTCAACTGCATCATCACTTTGCATGGATAATAATATTCCACTGATTGTCTTTTCTATTATGGAAAAAGGAAATATCAATCGAGCTGTATTAGGCGAGCCAATCGGTACAATCGTAAGGGGGAAAAACTAAATGCCAAAAAATATCATAGCTAATGTAAAAGAACGTATGACAAAAGCAACACAATCTTACTCACGCGAATTAGCCGGTATTCGAGCTGGGAAAGCTAATTCTTCTATATTAGATAGAATAACAGTAGATTACTATGGTGCACCAACACCTATTAACCAATTAGCTGGTGTATCTGTACCAGAAGCACGTTTATTAGTCATTCAACCCTATGATAAATCTGTATTAGGTGACATTGAAAAGGCAATCTTGAAATCAGATTTAGGACTTACTCCAACAAGCGATGGAAACTTGATTCGTTTATCTATTCCACAACTAACTGAGGAGCGCCGTAAGGAACTTGTAAAAGTTGTGAAAAAGGAAGCGGAAGAAGCAAAAGTAGGCATCCGTAATATTAGAAGAGACGGTAATGATGATCTAAAAAAACTAGAAAAAAATGGTGAAATCACTGAAGATGATCAACGTGGTTATTCAGATGATATTCAAAAAGCAACAGATGAGTTTATCAAGAAAATTGATGAATTAACAAAAGATAAAGAAAAAGAAATTTTAGAAGTATAATCTTATTTACCTTATATAAGACATACTTTTTCGATTGTAGGCGAAGCCCTCTATGATAAATAGGGGGCTTTTTCTATAATGGACCGATTCTTACATTTCGTATTTTTGAATAAAGTGAAAAGAACAGTAGCGTAGAAGAATATTGAACTCTTATCTTAACTGGTAGAATTTGTTGGCAGATAAAACAAAACGGCCATCTATGAAATCGATCTTATATTTTCTAATTAATATCTTAAAAAAATATCTTATTGCATCGTTTTGTGGTAATCTTTAAAATGAGGAGCACAATTGTAGGAAAGTTATTGATGTGCTTACTTATTCTGCCTATAATGAATATATCTGAAATGGCAAAAGCGTCACTCGTTTAATCATCGAAGTAGTATGAACGGAAAAGGGTGCTTATCCATTAAATATATTGTATTTCTTATTTAATGGTAAATCAGCCTATTAAAAGGAGTATTCAAATGTTCGATAAAATGAAACTTTGGAAAAATAATAATGACTCAATAGAGCTTCAAGAAAGAATAGATAATATTAAAGCACAACCAATTCCAGAGCATGTAGCCATCATTATGGATGGTAATGGTCGCTGGGCTAAAAAAAGAACGTTGCCACGTGTTGCAGGTCATCATGAAGGGGCAAAAGTCGTTAGAAAGATTACTCGATTCGCCAATGAACTCGGCGTTAAAACGTTAACATTATACGCCTTCTCTACTGAGAATTGGAAGAGGCCAAAAATGGAAGTCGATTTTCTTATGAAGCTGCCATCCGAATTTCTGCAAACGTTTTTACCTGAATTAATAGAAGAGAATGTTCAAGTGAAAATGATTGGCAATAAATCTATTTTACCATCAGCGACATTAAAAGCGATTGACGAAGCGATTCAGTCGACTGCTCATAATGATGGGTTAGTGTTAAATTTTGCTATGAATTATGGGAGTCGAGCTGAAATTATTGAGGCAGTTAAAAACGTCTTAATCGATGCACAAAGTGGTATAATAGATGAAGAAAAGCTAACAGAAGAAGTTTTTTCATCGTACTTAATGACAAGTGAGTTGAACGATCCAGACCTACTTATACGAACAAGTGGGGAAATTCGATTAAGTAATTTTATGTTATGGCAACTGGCTTATGCTGAATTCTGGTTTACAGATGTTTTATGGCCAGACTTTGGAGAAGAACATTTTGTTGAAGCAGTTGAAGTATTCCAAAAGCGTCAAAGGCGCTTTGGAGGAGTTTAATAAAGGTGTTGAAATGAATGAAAGAAAGAGTAATCACAGCAATCATTTTTGGAGCAGTTCTTTTGCCACTAGTATTTATTGGTGGGTGGCCATTGATGCTCCTTGCCTATTTTTTTGCAACAGTAGGTCTATATGAATTATTAAGAATGAAAGGGTTTAATCTATTTTCCCTTCCAGGACTCATATCTACATTTATATTATGGATGATAATGATTCCTTCAGAATTTTCTTTTGCTTGGATGATACAAGCAGGGCTTGGAAAGTCAGATATATTAATACTTGGTGTACTTCTTTTGCTTACATATACAGTATTAACTAAGAATCGTTTTACATATGATGATATGGCCTTTATGCTCATTTCTACTATCTATATAGGTTTTGGTTTTCATTACTTTTTAGAAACAAGGGCAATGGAGAATGGTCTAATATGGATCTTTTTTAGCCTCTTCATTATTTGGGCTTCTGATTCAGGTGCGTATTTTTTTGGAAAGGCATTTGGCAAAAGAAAGCTATGGCCAGATATTAGTCCTAATAAAACAATAGAGGGTAGTATTGGCGGCGTGATTTCGTCTGTTGTCGTAGCTTGTCTATTTTTAATTTTTACTGATATTAGTGAACCAGCTGTTCTCATCATTCTTATGACATGTTTATTAGCAGTTTTTGGACAAGTAGGCGATTTGGCAGAATCAGCTTTCAAAAGACATTACGGAGTAAAAGATTCAGGTAGAATATTACCTGGTCATGGTGGGATACTTGATCGTTTCGATAGCCTGTTATTCGTATGGCCATTGATGTATATTATCTTATCTATCATGTAAGCAAAGAGACGATTCTATATAGGCGCTGTTTTAGGCGAAGAAGAGTGTATATACATCATGTAATAGCTTGGTAGAAGCCTTCCGCTTTTCTTAATAGGAGATGATAGTAATGAAAAAGATTAGTTTAATGGGTGCATCAGGTTCTATTGGTACACAAACGTTAGATATCATTAGACAGCATCCTGATGAATTTCAGTTAGTGGCTTTTTCAGTAGGTAACAATATTAACTTTGCCCGTCAAGTAATCAATGAATTTCATCCAGAGCTTGTTTCTGTCTTAGAAAAAAGTTCAATGGAGATGCTTAAAGCTGAGTTTCCACGCATATCATTTACATATGGACAACTCGGTTTAACTGAAGTGGCAGTGTATAACAAAGCAAATATATTAGTAAATGCTGTTTTAGGACGTGTGGGGCTAGAACCAACATTACAAGCAATTGAAGAAAGAAAGACGATTGCTATTGCAAATAAGGAAACATTAGTAACAGCAGGGCATTTAGTCATGGAATCAGCGAAAAGCCATGGTGTGGATCTATTGCCTGTTGATAGCGAGCATTCAGCGATTTTTCAAGCCTTACAAGGTGAGAAAGCAAAAAATATTGACAGATTGATTTTAACCGCTTCTGGTGGATCTTTTCGTGATTATAGTAGAGGGGATTTAGAAGCAGTAACAGTGGAACAAGCATTAAATCATCCCAACTGGTCAATGGGTGCAAAAATCACAATTGATTCAGCAACTATGATGAATAAAGGCTTAGAAGTAATCGAAGCACATTGGTTATTCTCATTACCATACGATAAGATTGATTGTCTCCTTCATAACGAGAGCATCATTCATTCAATGGTTGAATTCCATGATAGTAGTGTGATCGCTCAATTAGGCACACCGGATATGAGGGTTCCTATCCAATACGCGCTTTCTTACCCGGACCGTTTACCTTTAAAGAATAAGCGATTAAATCTAGCCGAGATTGGTCAGCTACATTTTAAAGAAATGGACTATGATCGCTTCCGTTGTTTAGCGCTTGCTTATCAGGCAGGAAAAGAAGGTGGATCGATGCCTGCAGTTTTAAATGCAGCTAATGAAGCAGCGGTTGCAGCATTTTTAGAAGGGAAAATAAGCTTTTTAAAGATTGAGGAGTTAATTGAACAAGCTTTAAATAGACATTCCTGTGTAAAAGCACCGACATTATCGGACATACAAGAAGTAGATGAGGAAACAAGAGCCTATATCTATTCGCTTTTATCAAGCTGATTCGTTTTTGATTCAGAAAAAAGGTGGTTAAAAATTGAGTACAGTAATAGCCTTTATTATCATTTTTGGGGCATTAGTATTTTTCCATGAACTTGGACATTTAATCTTTGCGAAGCGAGCAGGTATCCTATGTCGTGAGTTCGCGATTGGTATGGGACCGAAAGTTTTTTCATTTACAAAAAATGATACACTTTACACGATCCGATTGTTACCGATAGGTGGCTATGTCCGCATGGCTGGTGAAGATGTTGAAATGGTTGAATTGAAAGCAGGCTACCGAGTAGGATTAGTTTTCAACGACCAAAATGAAGTTCAGAAGATTATTTTGAATAACAAAGATAAATATCCGGATGCAAGGATTCTCGAAGTCGAACATGCTGATATTGAACATGAATTAATATTAAAAGGGTATGTTGAAGGTGAAGAAGAAAAATTAGAAACGTTTAAAGTGAATCGACGAGCAGTATTGGTGGAAGATGGAACAGAAACGCTTATTGCTCCTTATGATCGTCAATTTTCTTCCAAAACTTTAGGGCAACGAACAATGGCCATTTTCGCTGGACCGATGATGAACTTTGTATTGGCTTTTGTTATTTTTGTCATCATCGCTATATTACAGGGGATGCCATCAAATGCGCCGATGCTAGGAGAATTAACAAAAGATGGTGCAGCGATTGAAGCTGGATTCAAAGAAGGTGACATTGTTCATTCAGTCGATGGTGCAGAAATTTCAAGTTGGCAAGATGTTGTAGAGATCATTCAGAAAAACCCTAATAATGAGCTTGAATTTCAAATTGATCGCGATGGAGAAGAAATGACAATTCCGGTCACACCTAAATCGCAAGAAATAGAAGATGGTCCGACAATCGGTGTGATCGGTGTATATAGTCCGATGGAAAAAAATCCATTAAAATCAGTAGTATATGGTGCGGAAGAGACCGTATTGTGGACAAAAGAAATTTTTGTTATTTTAGGAAAGTTAATCTCCGGGGAATTTACGATTGATGCCCTTTCAGGTCCTGTTGGTATCTATGTTTCAGTTGACACAGTTGCTCAATCAGGTATATTTTATTTAATGAAGTGGGCAGGTGTCTTAAGCATCAATTTAGGTATTATGAATCTATTGCCTATTCCTGCTCTCGATGGTGGAAGATTAATGTTCTTTGCTATTGAAGGGGTTAGAGGAAAACCGATAGATAAACAAAAAGAAGGTCTGGTTCACTTTGTTGGCTTTGCGTTATTAATGCTGCTAATGTTAGTTGTTACATGGAATGACATTCAGCGATTCTTTTTATAAGAAGATGAAACCTGAGGCTCAGAGATCCGTTTTAACTAAATGGTTTCTGAGCCTTGATAATGAAAATAAATAATAGAGGTGTATAGATAAAGATGAAACAAAGTCAGGTATTAATTCCAACTTTAAGGGAAAACCCTGCTGATGCAGAAATTAAAAGTCATCAACTTTTATTAAGAGCAGGATTTATTCGTCAAAATGCTAGTGGTATTTATAGTTATTTACCAATGGCAAGAAAAGTGTTACAAAATATTGAAACGATTATTAGAGAAGAGCTTGAAGCCATTAATGCAGTAGAGATGCTTATGCCTGCACTTCAGCAAGCAGAGTTGTGGCAGGAGTCTGGTCGCTGGTATACATATGGTTCAGAATTAATGAGAATGAAAGACCGTCATGAGCGTGAATTTGCTCTTGGACCCACACATGAAGAGGTTGTGACGAGTCTTGTGCGTGATGAAGTGAAATCATATAAAAGGTTACCTCTTGCTCTGTATCAAATTCAAACGAAATTTCGTGATGAAAAGCGTCCACGTTTTGGTGTGCTAAGAGGTCGAGAATTTATTATGAAAGACGGTTACTCCTTCCATTCAAGCCAAGAAAGTTTAGATGAGATGTACGACCATTTTTATCAAGCTTATTCCAATATTTTTTCTCGCGCAGGTTTGAATTTTAGAGCTGTTATTGCGGATTCTGGAGCAATGGGTGGTAAAGATACTCATGAATTTATGGTGCTATCTGAAATCGGAGAAGATACGATTGCATACTCTGATACATCTCAATATGCAGCAAATATTGAAATGGCGCAGGTAGTTTCAACATATGAAAAATCGAATGAAGAGTTAAGAGAACTTGAAAAAGTTAGTACGACGAATCAAAAAAGCATTGCTGAAATTGTGGATTATTTAAATGTCTCAGCAGAAAAATGCATAAAATCATTACTATTTAAAGTTGATGAAGATTATGTATTACTACTTGTTCGTGGTGATCATGAAGTCAATGATATTAAAGTAAAGAATCTACTTGCTGCGAATGATGTGGAATTGGCTGATGCCGAGGAGACAAAATCAGTTATTGGCTGTGAAATTGGTTCCATTGGTCCGATTGGTGCAAATGTACGGATAATTGCCGATCATGCCGTCCGTGCAATTGTTAATGGTGTCTGCGGTGCAAATGAAGCGGGCTACCACTATGTTAATGTAAATGTAGACCGCGACTTTACAGTAGAACAATATGCAGATGTTCGCTTTATCCAAGAAGGAGACCCATCACCTGATGGAGAAGGAAATATTCTTTTTGCAAAAGGAATTGAAGTTGGTCATATATTTAAGCTTGGCACGAGATACAGTGAAGCAATGGATGCGACTATTCTCGATGAAAATGGCCGTTCACAACCAATGATTATGGGATGTTATGGCATCGGGGTTTCTCGTGTAATGGCAGCTATTGCTGAACAACATAGTGATGAAAATGGCCTTGTTTGGCCGAAAAATATTGCACCATATCAACTTCACCTTGTTTCATTAAATATGAAAAAAGAAGACCAAGTGCAATTAAGTGAAAGAGTATACGGTACTTTGAAAGATTTAGGGTATCGTATTTTATGGGATGATCGCGCTGAACGAGCTGGTGTGAAATTTGCTGATAGTGATTTAATCGGTTTACCTTTACGAATTACAGTTGGTAAAAAGGCAAATGAAGGCATCGTTGAAGTGAAATTAAGAAGTACAGGCGAGCAATTTGAAGTATCGGTGGAAGAATTACCACAATTTATTCATCGTCAGTTAGCATAACAACTAACATTCCTATATTAAAAATGATCCGACCCCATTAGTCGTCCAATGTTAAAGGTGAGAAAGGGGGCGGTTTTTTTATTTATCTCGTTAAAACTAATTGATTGTCTATGAATAAAATCTCCGTACGAATGACCCTCTACATAATACTAAATGATCTTTTGAAATTTAAAAGTTCCATTTCTCGGGGGAATAAGTGCATTACCACAAAATAGTTGACAATTACCGTAATTTTTACTTTATCAGATCTAGTATTTAATTATGATATAATAGGGACCGATTGAAAAAAATAGAACGTTTATGAAAGGGGAGGGCTGAAATGAGCGATATAAAAGGAAATAAAGAACGTTTTCAGCTCCTGTTACAACAATTAGAATTAACAGAAGATGCTTTTGTTCATTATTTTGAACAAGCTGAAATCATGAAAGTATATATTCAAAAAAAGGAAAAAAGATGGCATTTTTCCTTTAATTTAGAACAAATCTTACCGGCAGCTGTTCTTCAAAGATTTGCAGCTCAATTGCACCATAAGTTTTCTCATATTGCACGAACCTCTTTTTCTATTACCGTAACGAATCAACAATATGATGAGAGCTTAATTCAAGATTATTGGACATTTTGTATGAAAGAAATTGAAGGCATCTCACCACCGATGCTTAAGCTTCTTCATGAGCAAGTGCCGAAAATGAAAGGAAATAAGTTAATCGTTACCGTGAGTAATGATATGGAAAGTCAGTCCATTAAAAATAAGTATGTACCACTTATTCTTGATAGCTTTCAATCATTTGGTTTTCCACCATTTCAAATTGAAACAGAATTGTCAACAGACGAAAGCAATGAAGCATATGAGCGGTTCTTAGAAGCAAAAAGAAAAGAAGATCAAGAACGCGGCATGCAAGCAGCGATTGAAATGGAGAAGAAAGCATTAGAACAAGAATCAGATACACCGATACCACAAGGACCATTGACGGTCGGCCTAACAATTAAAGATGATGCGGACTTCCGCAAACTAATTGATATCGTTGATGAAGAGAGAAGAATAGCAATAGAAGGTTACGTCTTTCATGCGGAAACGAAAGAACTTAGAAGTGGTCGGACATTATTAACTTTCAAAATTACTGATTATACAAGCTCGATACTTGTAAAAATGTTTTCCCGAGATAAAGAAGATGCTGCACTCTTTCAAATGGTACAAAAAGGCATGTGGCTGAAAGTTCGCGGTAGTATTCAAAATGATACATTTGTTAGAGACTTAGTGATGATTGGTAATGATTTGAATGAAATCAAACCAATTGAGAGAAAAGACACAGCAAAGGAAGATGAAAAGCGAGTTGAACTTCATCTTCATACACCAATGAGCCAAATGGATGCCGTTAGTTCGGTTAGTGCGCTTGTTGCACAAGCGAAGAAGTGGGGACACAAGGCAATTGCGATTACCGACCATGCTGTGGCTCAATCGTTTCCGGAAGCTTTTAATGCCGGTAAGAAAAATGGTATTAAAATCCTTTACGGTGTTGAAGCGAATTTAATCGATGATGGTGTACCAATTGCTTATAATGATGCTCATCGACGAGTAGCTGAAGATACGTATGTTGTATTTGACGTAGAGACGACTGGGTTATCTGCCGTTTATGACACCATTATAGAGCTTGCAGCGGTGAAAATTCATGACGGCGAGATTATTGATCGTTTTGAATCTTTTGCTAATCCCCATCATCCATTGTCTGCTACGACTATTAATTTAACGGGCATAACGGATGATTTAGTAGAGAATGCGCCGGAAGTAGCTGACGTTTTAAAAGATTTTTACGAATGGACAGGCGATAGTGTGCTTGTGGCACATAACGCTTCATTTGATATGGGCTTTTTAAATGTAGGTTATAAGAAAATAGGCCTTGGAAAAGCAACGAACCCTGTTGTAGATACACTTGAATTAGCGCGTTTTTTACACCCAGAAATGAAAAACCATCGCCTCAATACACTGGCTAAGAAGTTTGATGTTGAACTAACCCAACATCACCGGGCGATTTACGATGCAGAAGCGACAGGTTATATTTTAATAAAAATGCTCAAAGATGCGATGTCTAAAGGTATTGAATACCATGATCAATTTAATGATAATATGGGTAAAGGAAATGCTTACCAAAGGGCAAGACCGTCCCATTGTACATTAATAGCGCAAACGAGTGAAGGGTTGAAGAATCTCTTTAAATTAGTCTCGATTGCTCATATTAATTATTTTTATCGTGTGCCACGTATTCCTCGTTCTGTATTGCAGAAATATAGAGAAGGTATTATTGTTGGTTCTGGATGTGACAAAGGTGAAGTTTTTGAAGGGATGATGCAAAAATCTCCTGATGAAGTGGAAGAGATAGCTGCGTTTTATGATTATCTAGAGGTTCACCCTAAAGAGGTCTATGCTCATTTATTAGAATTAGAGTTAGTTCGCGATGAAAAGGCGCTCGAAGAAATCATTTCAAACGTTGTGCAATTAGGTGAAAAATTAAATATCCCAGTTGTGGCCACAGGGAATGTTCATTACTTAAATCCGAATGATAAGATTTATCGTAAAATCTTAGTGAATTCTCAAGGTGGGGCAAATCCGCTCAATCGTCATGAACTGCCTGATGTGCATTTTCGCACGACCAATGAAATGCTTGAATGCTTTTCATTTTTAGGAAAAGAAACAGCAAAAAAAATCGTAGTAGATAATACGAATAAAATTGCTGAAATGATTGATGAAATTAAACCAATAAAAGATGATCTCTATACGCCAAAAATAGAAGGCGCAGACGAAGAAATGCGCGAAATGAGCTATAGTATGGCAAGAAGTATTTACGGTGAACAACTTCCAAAAATCGTAGAAGCTCGTTTGGAGAAAGAATTAAAAAGTATTATCGGACATGGATTTGCTGTTATTTACTTGATTTCTCATAAACTTGTTAAAAAGTCGTTAAATGACGGCTACTTAGTAGGATCAAGGGGTTCGGTAGGCTCCTCATTTGTTGCGACAATGACGGAAATAACAGAAGTTAATCCGCTGCCACCTCATTACGTCTGCCCAGATTGTAAGCACTCTGAGTTTTTTGATGATGGTTCAGTTGGTTCAGGTTTTGATTTACCTGATAAGGATTGTCCAAAATGTTCTCAGCATTATCGAAAAGATGGCCATGATATTCCTTTTGAAACTTTCTTAGGGTTTAAAGGCGATAAAGTACCCGATATTGACCTGAACTTTTCCGGAGAATATCAGCCAAAAGCCCATAACTATACAAAAGTTCTTTTTGGTGAAGAATATGTGTATCGGGCAGGTACGATCGGTACTGTGGCAGATAAAACGGCCTTCGGTTATGTCAAAGCGTACCAAAATGATAACAACCTCCAAATTCGAGGTGCAGAAATTGATCGTTTAGCTTCTGGTTGTACCGGTGTAAAACGAACAACTGGACAACATCCTGGTGGCATCATTGTTGTTCCTGATTATATGGATATTTATGATTTTTCACCTATCCAGTTCCCGGCTGATGACCGTAATTCAGAATGGAAAACAACTCATTTTGACTTCCATTCGATTCATGATAATGTGTTGAAGCTAGATATACTTGGTCATGATGATCCGACTGTTATTAGGATGTTGCAAGATTTAAGTGGGATTGATCCGAAGACCATTCCAACCGATGATCCAGAAGTGATGAAGATTTTTAGTGGAACGGAATCGTTAGGCGTCACAGAAGAGCAAATTATGAGTAAAACGGGTACATTTGGTATCCCGGAGTTTGGCACAAGGTTTGTTCGGCAAATGCTAGAAGACACGAAACCAACTACATTTTCTGAGCTTGTTCAGATTTCAGGTCTTTCACATGGAACGGACGTATGGCTCGGCAATGCACAAGAGTTAATTCATAACAATACTTGCACGTTAAGTGAAGTTATTGGATGCCGTGATGATATTATGGTGTATTTAATTTATCAAGGCTTAGAACCTGCCTTCGCTTTTAAAATCATGGAATCTGTCCGAAAAGGAAAAGGGCTGACAGAAGAGATGGAAGCGGAAATGAGGAAGAATGAAGTACCTGAGTGGTATATTGACTCTTGCTTAAAGATTAAATATATGTTCCCTAAAGCCCATGCGGCTGCCTATGTCTTAATGGCGGTACGTATTGCCTACTTTAAAGTTCATCATGCACTTTTATATTATGCAGCTTATTTTACCGTTCGGGCAGAAGATTTTGATATAGATGCGATGGTGAAAGGCTCACAGGCAATTCGGGCGAAAATTGAAGAAATCAATGCGAAGGGACTAGACGCTTCTACAAAAGAAAAGAACTTACTGACTGTAATGGAGTTAGCACTTGAAATGAATGAAAGAGGATATAGCTTCCAAAAAGTTGATTTGTATAAATCTAGTGCAAGTGACTTTATTATTGAAGGTAATACACTGATACCGCCGTTCAACTCTATACCAGGATTAGGGACGAATGCGGCACTGAATATCGTAAAAGCAAGGGAAGAAGGAGACTTCCTATCGAAGGAAGATCTCCAGCAAAGAGGTAAAGTATCTAAAACAATTATCGAGTACTTAAATAATCATGGTTGTTTAGAAGATTTACCAGACCAAAATCAGTTAAGTTTGTTCTAAGTCGCTTTTACAGCTATTCCATTTGCATAAAAATTATGGTTATGGTATAGTTTTATTGGAAATACTAACGGATATCTTCGCAAACAAGAGTGGGGCAACCCACTCTTTCGTCTTGTTTTTAACCAAAATTTTCATCGGTTACTAAGATGATCCGGTATATCTTGATTAGCAGCAACTCTTGTGTTTGCTGCTACATTTATAATGAATAGGCATCTTGCTAGAAGGAGGGATAAAGATGAGTAAAGTGACTGAAGAAGTTGAACAATTAGTCACTCCTATTTTGAGCGATCTTCAGTTGGAATTAGTTGAGATCGAATATGTGAAGGAAGGGAAAGACTGGTTTCTTCGTGTCTTTATTGATAAAGAGACAGGCGTTGATATAGAAGAGTGTGGTTTAGTTAGTGAACGCTTAAGTGAGAAATTAGATGAAATTGACCCAATTCCTTATAACTATTTCCTTGAGGTCTCTTCACCAGGAGCGGAACGCCCTCTAAAAAAAGAACAAGATTTCATGAAAGCGATTGGTAAAAACGTATTTATAAAAACATATGAACCAATCGATGGAGAGAAAACATTTGAAGGTGTACTTACAGACTTCGATGGCCATATCGTAAAAGTTGAAATGAAAATTAAAACGAGAAAGAAAACGGTAGAATTACCGTATGAAAAAATCGCAAAAGCTCGCTTAGCTATTGTCTTCTAATAAAGCAATTGGCGTAACGCAACTTATTTAAAGGGGGATATGAATCACATGAGCAGTGAATTATTAGATGCTCTTATTTTGCTTGAAAAGGAAAAAGGAATTTCGCGAGATGTAATCATTGATGCAATGGAAGCCGCGTTAGTGTCTGCTTATCGTAGAAACTTTAATCAAGCACAAAATGTCCGTATTGATTTAAATTTAGGTAGTGGCACAATGAAAGTATTTGCCCGCAAAGAAGTCGTTGATGAAGTGTTTGATCCAAGATTAGAGATTTCTATCGAGGATGCACGCAAGATTAATCCTAACTATACGGTTGAAGATATTGTAGAAATGGAAGTAACGCCAAAAGATTTTGGTAGAATTGCAGCACAAACAGCCAAACAAGTCGTTACTCAACGTGTTCGTGAAGCAGAAAGAGGCATTATCTATTCTGAATTCATTGATCGAGAAGAAGATATCATGACAGGCATTGTCCAAAGACAAGATGCAAAATTTATATATGTTAGTCTTGGTAAAATTGAAGCGATTTTACCTGTAAGTGAACAGATGCCAAGTGAGCAGTATCGCCCGCATGATCGAATTAAAGTGTTTATTACAAAAGTCGAAAAAACAACAAAAGGTCCACAAATTTATGTTTCTAGAACACATCCAGGACTATTAAAGCGTCTTTTTGAAATTGAAGTACCAGAAATTTATGACGGTACTGTTGAATTAAAATCAGTTGCGCGTGAAGCCGGAGATCGCTCAAAAATCTCTGTACATTCTGATAATCCAGAGGTAGATCCAGTTGGTTCATGTGTTGGACCTAAAGGAACTCGTGTGCAAGCCGTTGTAAACGAGTTGAAAGGTGAAAAAATTGACATTGTT
Source organism: Cytobacillus sp. FSL K6-0265 (assembly GCF_038003465.1). Classification (NCBI taxonomy): domain Bacteria; kingdom Bacillati; phylum Bacillota; class Bacilli; order Caryophanales; family Bacillaceae; genus Cytobacillus; species Cytobacillus sp. FSL K6-0265. The sequence continues at coordinate 1,890,241 of NZ_JBBOPE010000001.1, forward strand.
AAATGGTCTAGTGATCCAGTTGTTTTTGTAGCCAATGCATTAAGTCCATCTAAAGTACTAGATGTTGTAGTTAATGAAGAGGACAAAGCGACAACGGTTGTTGTACCAGATTATCAATTATCGCTAGCTATTGGGAAACGTGGACAAAATGCAAGACTTGCGGCGAAGCTTACTGGTTGGAAAATTGATATTAAATCAGAGACAGAAGCAAGAGAAGCCGGCACATACCCAAGAGATGAAGCACTTTTAAGCTATCATCAAGATGACGAAGATGAAGATTTTACATTCCCTGAAGATAAGGAATAAGAGGTGAATGGCTGGTGAACAAAAGCAGAAAAATTCCGATGAGAAAATGTATAGCGACGGGGGAAATGATGCCGAAGAAATCGCTCGTACGCATTGTTCGCTCAAAAGAAGGCGAAGTTTCGGTTGATGTGACAGGTAAGAAATCCGGTCGCGGAGCCTATCTTACAAAAAGCAAGGAAGCCATCTTACTTGCAAAAAAGAAAAATATATTAGCTAGTCATCTAGATGTACAAGTGGATGAGGACATATATAACGAACTTTTAGATCTTATTGAAAAGGAGAAATGACGGTCCAAAATGAATGAGAAAAAATGGATGTCATTACTTGGCTTGGCCAATCGAGCGCGTAAAATCACTTCAGGTGAAGAGCTTTCTATAAGCGAGATTAGAAAAGGGAAAGCGAAACTTGTTTTGTTGTCTGCAGATGCTTCTGCAAATACGACAAAAAAAGTAACAGACAAATGTAAATCTTATGCTGTTCCTTATAAGATTGTCCCAGACAGAGAATTGTTAGGGCAAGCAATTGGCAAGGAAGCAAGAGTAGTGGTGGCTGTTTTAGACGCTGGATTCGCAAAAAAGCTATTAACGTTGCTCGATTAATTCTAGCGGGGGTGAAAGCATGAGTAAAATTCGCGTTTACGAATATGCTAAAAAACATAATTTATCTAGTAAAGATGTAATTACGAAATTAAAGGAAATGAATATAGAGGTTTCGAATCATATGACAACATTAGAACCAGGTGAAGTAACAAAATTAGACGGTATTTACAATAAGCAAGAAGAGAAACAACCGCAAAAACAACAATCAGCGCAATCACAACCTGCAAACAATCAGAAAAATAAACCAGCAGGTGCACCAAAAGGCAACAATAGAAATAAGCCAAATAATAATAATAAGAATCAAAAACCTAATCGCAATAATAATCAAAAAAATAAACCAAAGAATAAAGGGCAAAAACCGCCTCAACCAACTGCACCTAAAAAAGTAAAAGAATTGCCAGAAAAAATCACTTTTACTGAATCACTAACTGTTGGTGAGCTTGCTAAGAAGCTTCATAGAGAGCCTTCAGAAATCATTAAAAAGCTATTTATGCTCGGTGTGATGGCAACAATTAACCAAGAATTAGATAAAGATTCAATTGAGTTAATTGCAGGCGAATATGGTGTTGACGTGGAAGAAGAAGTATTAGTAGATGTGACAGATTTAGAAGCATATTTCACAGAAGATGAAGAGGCTAATCTTGTAGAACGTCCATCTGTTGTAACGATTATGGGTCACGTTGACCATGGTAAAACGACATTACTTGATTCCATTCGCCACACTAAAGTAACTGCTGGCGAAGCTGGTGGAATTACCCAGCATATTGGAGCCTATCAAGTAGAAGATAAAGGTAAAAAGATTACATTCTTAGATACACCTGGTCACGCGGCATTTACAACGATGCGTGCCCGTGGAGCGAAAATAACTGATATTACAATTTTAGTTGTTGCAGCGGATGATGGTGTGATGCCACAGACAATTGAAGCAATTAACCATGCAAAAGCTGCAGAAGTACCTATTATTGTTGCTGTTAATAAGATGGATAAAGAAGCGGCAAATCCTGATCGTGTCATGCAAGAACTAACAGAACATGGACTAGTTCCTGAAGCATGGGGTGGAGATACAATCTTTGTACCGATTTCAGCGATTAAAGGTGACGGTATTGACGAATTGTTAGAAATGATTCTCCTTGTTGGTGAAGTAGAAGAATATAAGGCGAACCCTAATCGTAATGCTGTCGGAACAGTTATTGAAGCACAGCTTGATAAAGGTAGAGGATCAGTTGCTACATTGCTTGTGCAAAACGGAACATTGAAGGTTGGAGATCCGATTGTTGTCGGAAATACATTTGGCCGCGTACGTGCAATGGTTAATGACCTTGGACGTCGAGTGAAGACGGCAGGACCATCTACTCCTGTCGAGATTACAGGACTGAATGATGTTCCTCAAGCGGGTGATAGATTTGCTGTTCTAGAAGACGAGAAGTCTGCCCGCCAAGTAGGGGAAGCGCGAGCACAATTAGCTCTACAAGCACAAAGATCTGAGAAGTCTCGTGTTAGCCTTGATAACTTGTTTGAGCATATGAAAGAAGGGGAAATGAAGGACATAAACATCGTCGTCAAAGCTGATGTTCAAGGTTCGGCTGAAGCCCTTACTTCCGCTTTAAATAAGATCGATGTAGAAGGCGTTAAAGTACGTATTCTGCACACTGGTGCTGGTGCCATTAATGAATCAGATATTACGCTTGCTGCTGCCTTTAACGCAATTGTCATCGGCTTTAACGTAAGACCTGATACGAATGCAAAACGTGCTGCTGAAGCAGAAGATGTTGATATTCGTCTACACCGTATCATTTACAATGTAATTGAAGAAATTGAATTAGCAATGAAAGGAATGCTTGACCCAGAGTTTGAAGAAAAAATTATTGGTCAAGCAGAAGTCCGTCAAACATTTAAAGTATCAAAAATTGGTACAATTGCTGGTTCTTATGTTACGGAAGGTAAAATTACTAGAGATTCTGGTATCCGCCTTATTAGAGATGGTGTTGTTATTTTCGAAGGCGAAATTGATGCGTTAAAACGTTTTAAAGATGATGCCAAAGAAGTAGCAACGAACTATGAATGTGGTATTACAATTAAAAACTACAATGATGTCAAAGAAGGCGACATTATTGAAGCTTATATTATGCAAGAAATCGAGCGTAAATGATTGTAGGTTTGGTTTCGTGTGAGTGTATTATATATGATGCCCGTTCATTAAAGGAAAAGAGAAGTGTATTACAGCGAATCCTCACTCGTCTGCAACAGAAATTTAACGTTTCTGTTGCAGAAGTTGGGTTTCAAGATACGTGGCAGCATACGCAAATAGCCTTAACTGCTGTAGCTTCAAGTAAGCAAGCGGTTGAGTGGGAGCTTTCAAATGCGCTTAAATTAATTGATTCTTTTCCTGAGATAGAACGGACAATTACAGACATTGAATGGCTTTGAAAAAGAGGTGTAACAATTGAGCCTAAGATCAAATAGAGTTGGCGAGCAAATGAAAAAAGAGCTCGGAGAAATTATCGGTCGAAAAATTAAAGATCCACGTGTGGGATTTGTAACAGTAACAGACGTTCATGTGACAGGTGATTTACAACAAGCTACTGTCTATATTTCTGTTCTTGGTAATGAAGAACAAAGAGAAGATACATTAAGAGGATTGGCTAAAGCTAAAGGGTTTATCCGTTCTGAAATCGGTCAAAGAATTCGCTTGAGAAAAACCCCTGAAATCACTTTTGAATTTGACGAATCAATCGATTACGGTAATCGCATTGAAACACTTCTTCATCAAATTCAAGATGACGGTCAATCCAAAGATAAGGATAAATAATGATTGGCGGATAGACGTTTGTCTATCCGTATTTATTTCACCTTAATTGGAGTTTTAGTGAAAGGGGGCGTAAAAATGGAGGGAATATTACCTTTATTAAAGCCAAAAGGAATGACGTCTCATGATTGCGTATTCAAGTTACGCAAGATTCTAAAGACGAAAAAGGTCGGTCACACAGGAACATTGGACCCTGAGGTAACGGGCGTATTACCTATTTGTATAGGACGTGCTACGAAGGTTGCAGAATATATTACAGATGCAGGTAAAGAGTATGAAGGAGAGGTCACAATAGGATTCTCTACAACAACAGAAGATGCCTCAGGTGAAGTAGTTGAAGAGAAGAAAGTGGATAAACCGATTACTAGAGAAGAGATTATCGCAGTGTTCCAGCAGTTAACTGGAGAGATTGTACAAACACCACCAATGTATTCTGCTGTTAAAGTGAATGGTAAAAAGCTTTATGAATATGCACGTTTAGGGCAAGAAGTGGAGCGGCCAAGTAGAAAAGTGCGCATTGATCGTATCACATTGCTAAATGAGCAGGAAGTCTATAATGGGGAACAAATCACCTTTCGTTTTCGTGTTGCTTGTGGAAAAGGAACATATATTAGAACATTAGCCGTTATGATGGGCGAACTTCTTGGTTATCCTGCCCATATGTCTGATCTCACTCGTATCCGGTCTGCAGACTTTACAATTGAGGATTGTTTGACGTTATCACAAGTGGAGGAAATGATGAACGAGGGAAGAATAGCTGACGTACTCAAACCGTTAGAATGGGGGATTAGCTATTTGCCGAAATATCAAATAAATGATAAAGTAGCAATGAAAGTGAAGAATGGCGCAGTTCTTCCTACTCCTGAAGAACTTGAGAGTGTAGCTGGTCCTATTGTAATGGAGACTGTGAACAATCAAGCGTTAGCCTTGTATATTCATCATCCTGATAAACCAGGTATAATAAAGCCAACTAAAGTTCTATACATAGGTGAATAGGTAAAGGTAAACGGTCTTTTACATAAAGTAGAAGTTGTATGCCTATCTTCATGTTTAAACAATATAAAAAGGTGAATGATCATGGAAGTTATAAAAATAGTACATCCACATAACCACACTAAAGATAGTTGGCCACCTCTTTCAATAGCATTGGGCTTTTTTGACGGTGTTCATCTTGGTCACCAGAAAGTGATACAAAATGCAAAGGATAAGGCAGATGAACAAGGGATAAAAAGTGCCGTAATGACATTTGACCCTCATCCATCAGCTGTATTAGGTGATCCACAAGAACAAATTAGATATATCACTCCAATAAATGAGAAAATTAAGATTGTTGCAAAGTTAGGCATTGATTATTTATTTATTGTGCATTTTTCTAAAGCGTTTGCTAATTTAGATCCAGAAGCTTTTATCGATCAGTATATTATTGATTTAAATGTATCACATGTAACAGCTGGATTTGATTATACGTATGGCAAATTCGGAAAAGGTACTATGGATACGATGAAAACACATGCAAAAGGGAACTTCTCTACAACCACGATTCCGCAGTTGAAAAGAGACAATGCTAAGATTAGCTCCTCACTTATTAGGACTTACCTAAAAGAGGGGAGTGTAGAAAAAATCCCTCCGCTCTTGGGAAGATACTATACAGTTACTGGTCCGGTCGTGCAAGGTGATCAACGGGGGAGACAATTAGGTTTTCCAACAGCAAATGTTGCTGTGAGTGAAGAATTTATCACCCCTCCAACAGGTGTATACGCTGTTAGAATTTTTGTTCAAGGAAAATGGTGGAGAGGGGTTTGTAATTTAGGCTATAAGCCGACTTTCCATGATGACTTAAAGGCCCCTTCTATTGAAGTCCATATTTTTGATTTCGATCAAGATATATATGGTGAAGAGGTTGAAGTGGAGTGGCATCAACATATTAGAGATGAACGAAAGTTTAATGGAATTGAAGCATTAATAGAGCAAATTGCTAAAGATAAGCAAGCAACACTCGATTATTTTGCAAAAAACAACGGTTAATTCTTGCATTTTGTCTAAAAAAGTTGTATTCTTATAAACGTATTGATTAATGAACCTTTGCTTGGCAAGTCGAGTCACCGACGCTTGCTCAGTAACAGGGGATTGAAATTTTAGGAGGTGAATCGGATGGCTATCACTAAAGAACGTAAAAATGAACTTATCAGTGAGTACAAAACTCATGAAAATGATACTGGATCTCCAGAAGTTCAAATCGCTGTCCTTACAGAAGAAATCAACAATTTGAATGAACATTTACGTACTCATAAGAAAGATCACCACTCTCGTCGTGGTCTATTAAAAATGGTAGGTAAACGTCGTAACCTATTAACTTACCTTCGTAACAAAGATGTACAACGTTACCGTGAGTTAATCAATAAGCTTGGTTTACGTCGATAATAAGAAGTTTGTCTTCTTATTTGAAGAAGCGGGATTTTTTCCCGCTTTTTTATTAGCCTAAAAACGCTATTCTACATAAAATTTTGTTATTTTATATATTTGAAAAAGTGTGCATAATAGTAGTAATGATGAAAATATGTCATGGCATTTTGCTTTAGTATATATGATGTTGTAAGTGAAATGGTAGAGAGGGGTACAAATATGGGACAAGATAAGCATATCTACAGCATAGATTGGGCTGGACGCAAGTTGTCTGTTGAAATAGGACAATTGGCAAAGCAAGCAAACGGTGCTGTATTGGTTCGCTATGGTGATACAGCTGTGCTTAGTACAGCAACGGCATCAAAAGAACCGAAAAACTTAGATTTCTTTCCACTTACTGTAAACTATGAGGAAAGATTATACGCAGTTGGTAAAATACCAGGCGGCTTTATTAAACGTGAAGGTCGTCCAAGCGAAAGAGCCATTCTAGCTAGCAGATTAATTGATAGACCAATTCGACCACTTTTCCCAGACGGTTTCCGCAACGATGTTCAAGTTGTCAGTATGGTCATGAGTGTCGACCAAGATTGTTCTTCTGAAATGGCGGCTATGTTTGGATCATCTCTTGCATTAAGTGTTTCTGATATTCCGTTTGCCGGTCCGATTGCTGGTGTGACTGTTGGCAGAATAGACAATGAATTTATCATTAACCCTTCTGTAGAACAAACAGAAAAAAGTGATATTCATTTAGTCGTTGCTGGTACGAAAGATGCGATTAACATGGTAGAAGCAGGGGCAGAAGAAGTTCCTGAAGAAACGATGCTTGAAGCAATTATGTTTGGACATGAAGAGATTAAACGATTAATTGCCTTCCAAGAGAAGATTGCTGAAGAAATTGGCAAAGAAAAGATGGCAGTTACGCTTTATCAAGTCGATGAAGAGATAAATGCAACTGTGCGCTCTATGTGTGAAGCGGATATGATTCCTGCTATTCAAGTTCAAGAAAAGCATGCTAGAGAAGCGGCTATTAAAGTCGTCAAAGATAAAGTAATTAGCCATTTTGAAGAGCAAGAAGTAGATGATGATTTTCTTAAACAAGTGAAGCAAGTACTTGATAAAATTGTGAAACAAGAAGTACGCCGCTTAATTACTGAAGATAAAGTAAGACCTGATGGACGTGGACTAGAAGAAATTCGTCCGCTGTCATCTGAGATTGATCTACTTCCACGTACACATGGGTCAGGACTGTTTACCCGTGGTCAAACACAAGCGTTGAGCATTTGTACATTAGGTGCGCTTGGTGATGTACAAATTCTAGATGGTCTTGGCATTGAAGAAGAAAAACGTTTTATGCACCACTATAATTTCCCTAATTTCAGTGTTGGTGAAACTGGACCGATGAGAGGACCTGGTCGTCGTGAAATCGGACACGGTGCTTTAGGAGAAAGAGCTTTAGAACCAATTATTCCATCAGAAAAGGTATTCCCTTATACGATTCGACTTGTTTCTGAAGTGTTGGAATCTAATGGTTCCACTTCACAGGCAAGTATCTGTGCAAGTACATTAGCAATGATGGACGCAGGTGTACCAATTAAAGCGCCAGTTGCTGGTATTGCGATGGGTCTTATCAAATCAGGTGATTATTACTCTATTCTAACGGATATTCAAGGAATGGAAGATCACTTAGGTGATATGGACTTTAAAGTAGCAGGTACAAGTAAAGGTGTCACAGCCCTACAAATGGATATTAAAATCGATGGACTTTCTAGAGAGATTTTAGAAGAAGCATTACAACAAGCAAAAATCGGTAGAATGCAAATTCTTGATTCTATGCTAGCAACGATTGCTGAACCTAATAAACAGCTTTCACAATATGCACCGAAAATCTTAATGATGTCAATTAACCCAGATAAAATTCGTGATGTTATTGGGCCAAGTGGAAAACAAATCAATAAAATTATTGAAGAAACTGGCGTAAAAATTGATATCGAACAAGATGGAACAGTATTTATTTCTTCAGTGGATGAAGAGATGAATCAAAAAGCGAAGAAAATCATTGAAGATATCGTTCGTGAAGTTGAAGTTGGACAAATGTATTTGGGTAAAGTGAAACGCATTGAAAAATTTGGTGCTTTCGTAGAGATCTTTAATGGGAAAGATGGACTTGTTCATATTTCTGAACTAGCTGAAGAGCGGGTAGGAAAAGTCGAAGATGTGCTATCAATTGGTGATGAAGTCCTTGTAAAAGTAACTGAAATCGATAAACAAGGTAGAGTGAACCTTTCTCGTAAAGCTGTATTAAAAGAGCAGCGTGAACAAAAAGAAAAAGCTGAGAATAAATAAATTAATGTAAGAAAGTCAGGGTTTCCCTGATTTTTTTCTTTCTTTTTTTATGGAAAAATATAAGTTGATTGCCTATAATTCATGTGAGCCCTCGGCTGCTTTCTATTACCTGTAGAAGGCAGTTAATATGTAAGCGCTTTATCGAGTGGTTAAACGGTTCTACCTTGTCCTCCTTTAACATATTTTAATGAAGAGGGAGGCTGGTGTTAATGAGAAGAATTGGATACTTGTTGTTAATAGTCATTTGTGGCTTTTTAATCGTTGCGAACCCGTTAACAGATCAATATATGTCTTTAGCACTAAGTGAAAGCATATCGGTAAGTAAAGAAAAGGATCCGCTTTTAATAGAAATAAAGGAGCAAGCGAAAACGTTTGAAGTACCTGCTCAGGATGCTGTCATAGATAAGGTATGGAAGGCGATTCCAGGCTTAAATGGATTAAAAGTTGATGTGAATGCATCTTATAAAAAGATGAAAAAGGACGGGTTTTTTGATAAAGAGAAACTCGTATTTACCGAAGTTAAACCGAAGATTCACCTAGAAGATTTAGAACCTTCACCGATTTATAAGGGTCATCCAGAAAAACCCATGGTTAGTTTATTAATTAATGTAGCTTGGGGAAATGAGTATCTTCCTAAAATGTTGGAAACATTAAAGAAACATAATGTAAAAGCAACGTTTTTTTTAGAAGGAAGGTGGACGCAAAACAACCCTGATTTAGCAAAAATGATTGTTGCTGCTGGGCATGAAATTGGCAATCATTCATATACGCATCCGGATTTAAAAGTTTCTTCTGATCAAAAAACAAAAGAAGAAATCGTGAAAACAAACGAAGTCATAGAAGCGACGACTGAACAAAAAGTGAAATGGTTTGCTCCCCCAAGTGGTAGTTATCGTGATCAAACCGTCAACATCGCTGAAGGGCAAGGTCTACTTACTGTGATGTGGACTGTTGATACGATAGATTGGCAAAAACCATCACCTGAAACGATAATTAATCGTGTAGTCAATAAAGTAGAAAATGGTTCAATGGTCTTAATGCACCCAACAGAATCAACAGCAAATGCACTGGATCGAATGATTGTAGGGATTAAAGACAAAGACTTACAAATTGGTACAGTGACATCCTTATTGTCAGAGGAAAGAATCAGGTCACACGAAAAAAAGAAAAAATAGCAAGCGAGATTTTGCAAAATATAGCAACAATAGGATACACTTATGTTATTCTACCATCATGAGTCTTTTTTTCTTTATGTTTGATAGCAGCTGTTCTAATTAGCCTTTTAACATCTTGCGTATCATCCGAAAAAAAGACAGCTTGCAAACAGAACAGGAGGAGCATGCTTGATTAAAAGATATACTTGCAAAAATGGAACAAGAATTGTATTAGAAAATATTCCGACTGTCCGCTCTGTTGCCATTGGCGTTTGGATTGGAACAGGATCAAGAAATGAAGATAAACAGAATAATGGGATTTCCCACTTTCTTGAACATATGATATTTAAAGGTACAGAGTCAAAAACAGCTAGAGAGATAGCGGAGTCTTTTGATAGTATTGGTGGACAAGTGAACGCATTCACATCAAAAGAATATACTTGCTATTATGCAAAAGTACTGGATACTCATGCTTCATTTGCGTTAGATGTACTAGCTGATATGTTTTTCAACTCTGCCTTTGATAACGAAGAGTTGAAAAAAGAAAAAAATGTTGTATACGAAGAAATTAAAATGTATGAAGATACGCCGGATGATATTGTTCATGATGTATTAAGCAAGGGCGTATATGGAAACCATTCACTTGGATATCCGATACTCGGAACGGAAGAAACACTAGAAACATTTAACGGTGACACATTAAGAGACTATATGCATAATCACTATATACCTGAGAATGTCGTCATCTCCATAGCAGGTAATGTGCCTGAATCATTTATTAAAGAAGTAGAGTCGCATTTTGGTACATATACAGGTGGTAGCCCAGCAGTAAATGAAACAAAACCTACATTTCATAATAATAAGATCGCAAGAAAGAAAGAAACAGAACAAGCGCATCTTTGTTTAGGGTTTAATGGGCTTCCAGTGGGCCATGATGATATGTATCAGTTGATCGTTTTAAATAATATTCTTGGTGGAAGCATGAGTAGTCGCTTATTCCAAGATGTTAGAGAAGATAAGGGCCTCGCATACTCTGTATTTTCTTATCACTCTTCTTTTAAAGATGTTGGTTTGGTTACGATATATGGTGGTACCGGTGCGAAACAAATGAATGTTCTTTTCGAAACAATTCAGAACACATTAGATGTTTTGAAACGAAATGGCATAACAGAAAAAGAATTAGTCAACAGTAAAGAACAATTAAAAGGTGGGTTAATGCTAAGTTTAGAAAGTACAAATAGTCGCATGAGCCGTAACGGCAAAAACGAGCTATTGCTTGGGTCTCATCGTACATTAGATAAAATTATTGAAGAAATTGATGAAGTGACAATGGACGAAGTCAATGAAATGGCGAAAAAGATCTTTACAGATGATTATTCATTAGCCTTAATTAGTCCAGATGGGGAATTACCTCAAGGGCTATAAATAAAAACGAACAATTTCCTTCTTAAAAGAGAGGAAGTTGTTCGTTTCTTTATTCATTTAGCCATTTTTCTTTTTTAGAACGGCACGAAAACAATTTAATTCTCCCCATATGGTAGATGTGAGAACATTAGGAGGTCGGGTAAAGGACACATTTTCAAAAAAGGTTAATTCTGCCTCATTTATTATTCGATTGAATATGTCTAAATCGATTGTTGGATAGTCACAAGTTAAAATGATGAGTCCATCCTCTTTTAATACCCGTTTAAACTCTACAAGGCTTTTATAAATATCCTCAATATTTAAATGTTCAATAACGGAAATACAGAAGATTTTATCAAATAATTGGTTACTGTATGGTAAATCAGTTAAGGAACAGCAACTCATAGAGACACTGTTTAACAATCGCTGCACATGTTCTTCTTGGATTTCGTCATGTGTATATGTTTCTTTCATATCTAATAAAATGGCTCTATTGTCTAATAATCTTTCATCAATGTCACAGGCAAAGGTGTGTTTGCATTTCTCACCTAAATAAAACTTTAAAGGGTGTCCCAATCCACAAGCTGCATCGAGGACAATATCATTTTTGTCTGCAAAATTCTTTGCCCACTCATATTCATAGGGTCTTGTTTCCCATTCCTTAGGTAACTGAAAAACGAATTGCTGAGATTTCGGATCGTCAGTTGCAATAAATCTGGAATCTGTTATATTTTTCATTTCCTTTCCTCCTCACTTAGCATTTTATTGTATGTGAAGAAAAAGGAGTCGCTACCTAACTATTTAAGTTATTCAAAGTGGTTTTTATGAATAGAGGTTTGTTTTTACCCCCTTTCTCTATCTTCTCTACAAAGCCAATTCAAACTTAGTGTCTATTCTTTGTTAGAGAACTCACCGAATAGGTCATTTCTACATAAGATGTTGAAGTAATTGAGTAAAAGAACATTAAAAGTTCTTTAAAAGAAGGTGAGTGTTGCATGCTGACAGGATTACAAATTGCAGTGATCGGTGGAGATGCAAGGCAGCTTGAGGTCATACGTAAGCTGACAGAATTGGATGCAAAATTATATTTAGTTGGTTTTGAACAGCTTGACCACGCTTTTTCTGGTGCAGTAAAGGAGAAGTTAGATGATGTGGACTTTACATGCATTGACGCCATTATATTGCCAGTACCTGGGGCTGGGGTAGATGGACAGATTGATACAATTTTCTCTAATGAAAAAATTACGATAAATGAAGAAATCTTAAAGAAAACACCGCAACATTGTAAAATTTATTCTGGTATTAATCCTCCTTATCTTCAAGAAATTTCAACGAAAGCAGATCGTGAAGTTGTTCAATTATTCAACCGTGATGATGTCGCAATATACAATTCAATTCCCACTGTTGAAGGCACATTAATGATGGCCATTCAACATACTGATTTTACCATTCACGGATCAAATGTCACTGTATTAGGACTAGGAAGAACAGGTATGAGTGTAGCCCGTGCATTTCATGCTTTAGGAGCTAAAGTGAAAGTAGGAGCTAGAAAAAGCGAGCATATAGCGAGAATAACTGAAATGGGTCTTACGCCTTTTCATTTGAATGATATCGAAGAAGCCGTTGTGGATACAGATATATGCATTAATACAATTCCCGTACAAGTCGTGGTGGCATCAGTAATAGCGAAAATGCCTGTTCATACGCTCATTATTGATTTAGCTTCTAAACCAGGTGGTACGGACTTTAGGTACGCAGAGAAACGTGGGGTAAAGGCACTATTAGCCCCTGGCCTTCCAGGAATCGTTGCACCGAAAACAGCGGGACGTATTTTAGCTAATGTTCTTTCACAATTGATTTTGGCCAATTTTGATGAAAGGGAGGATAAACAATCATGAATTTAAAAGGGAAAAAAATAGGATTCGGCTTAACTGGGTCGCATTGCACATATGATGCCGTATTTCCGGAAATAGAAAAGCTAGTTGCGGCGGGAGCTGAAGTCTTACCCGTCGTCACTTTTACCGTTCAAAATACTGATACAAGATTTGGTGATGGAGAAGATTGGATTAAAAGGATAGAAGAAGTGACTGGGAATAAAGTCATCGATTCTATTGTAAAAGCAGAACCGTTAGGCCCGAAAATCCCATTAGATTGCATGGTCGTTGCCCCATTAACAGGAAACTCTATGAGTAAATTTGCAAATGCGATGACAGATTCTCCAGTGCTTATGGCTGCCAAAGCAACATTACGGAATGAAAAACCAGTCGTACTAGGTATATCGACTAACGATGCGCTTGGCTTAAACGGCACAAACCTCATGCGTTTAATGTCAACAAAAAATATTTATTTTATTCCATTTGGGCAAGATGACCCAGTGAAGAAACCGAACTCAATGGTCGCCCGTATGACAGCATTATCTGATACAATAGTGAAAGCAATGAATGGTGAACAGATTCAGCCAGTCATTGTTGAACGATACAAAGATGGTAACTAAGTTCGAGATTTATCATATTTTCTATCGTTAAAGTAAAATATTTTTAGCAGACGACGGCTTTCGCCAGTAGACTTGGCGATAAGCCATGTTTTCTCATAAAATTTTATTTTTTAATGCGGGAATATGATAAAATATAAAATAATCTTAGTATACTATCTCTAGCTTGCTCACATAGTTGACTGACAGTTAGTCGCTCACTTGCTTGTTAGCTGAAAGGTAAACTAAAAAAATATCAATCATTATGTTGGCCGGAAGGAGAAATGGTTATGACAGAGAAAAAAGACTTCCATGTAGCTGTAGTAGGAGCAACAGGAGCAGTAGGTGAACAAATGCTAAAAACATTGGAAGAGCGTGCTTTTCCGATATCAACGTTGAAAGTACTATCTTCGTCTCGCTCAGCTGGGAAGAAGATTCAATATAACGGTAAGGAATATACTGTAGAAGAAGCTACACCTGATAGTTTTGAAGGTGTAGATATTGCTTTGTTTAGTGCAGGAGGAAGTGTATCCAAGCAATTAGCTCCAGAGGCGGTAAAAAGAGGAGCAATTGTGGTTGATAATACAAGTGCATTCCGTATGGATGAAAATACACCACTCATCGTACCTGAAGTAAATGAAGAAGATTTGCATAATCATAACGGCATCATTGCCAATCCTAATTGTTCAACCATCCAAATGGTTGTAGCGCTAGAACCGATTAGAAAAGCATTCGGTTTAAATAAGGTGATTGTTTCCACGTATCAAGCAGTCTCTGGTTCAGGGCAAGCAGCTATTGATGAACTGCAGGAGCAAACAAGAGCGATCTTAGATAATCAAGCATATACACCAGAAGTTTTGCCAGTAAAAGGTGATAAAAAACATTATCAAATCGCTTTTAATGCTATCCCTCAAATTGATAAGTTTGTTGATAACGGTTATACCTTCGAAGAAATGAAAATGATTAATGAAACGAAAAAAATTATGCATCTGCCTTCTTTACCAGTAGCTGCAACTTGTGTTCGTCTGCCCGTTGGAACTGGCCATTCTGAATCTGTGTATTTTGAGATTGATCAGGAAGGCATCGACGCAAAGGATATAAAAGCTTTATTAAGTAACGCACCAGGTATAGAACTACAAGATGACCCTGACAATCAAATTTATCCAATGCCAGCTGATTGCGTTGGTAAATCAGAAGTGTTCGTCGGTCGTATTCGCAATGACTTAGATGAAGCAAAAGGGTTCCATATGTGGGTCGTTTCTGATAATCTACTAAAAGGTGCAGCTTGGAATTCTGTACAAATCGCAGAAAGTCTTGTTAAATTAAAGTTAGTGAAATAAATTGCAATTACTCGAGGTGTTTAGATGAAAATCGTCGTTCAAAAATTTGGCGGTACATCGGTAAAAAATGAAGAAGGCAGGAGTCATGCATTAAGGCATATTAAGAATGCCGTTCAAGAAGGGTTCAAAGTGGTAGTCGTTGTTTCTGCAATGGGAAGAAAGGGAGACCCTTATGCAACAGACACGTTATTATCACTCGTTGGTGCGCCCCTTGCCAAAATCAATAAACGTGAGACAGATCTATTACTATCTTGTGGAGAAGTTATTTCAAGTGTTGTATTTACAAATATGCTTTTAGAAAACGAACTAACAGCAACCGCTTTAACAGGTGCGCAAGCTGGTTTTCGTACAAATCATGATCATATGAATGCGAAAATTATTGATATGAAATGTGAACGTTTAAAAAATGAGTTAGAATTACATGATGTTGTTGTCGTTGCAGGTTTTCAAGGATCAGCTAGAAACGGTGATACAACAACAATTGGACGTGGAGGTAGTGATACTTCAGCAGCAGCGCTAGGTTCTGCCCTTAATGCGGAGTGGATTGATATATTCACAGATGTTGAAGGAATTATGACAGCTGATCCGCGCATTGCACAGAATGCACGTTCTTTGGATGTCGTGACTTATACAGAAGTTTGCAATATGGCGTATCAAGGTGCAAAGGTTATTCACCCACGAGCAGTTGAAATCGCGATGCAATCGAAAATTCCTATTCGTATCCGTTCCACCTATACAGACGGTTTAGGTACACTAGTTACGGCTGTTACTAAACAAAGTAGAGGAACAGATATAAAAGAAAGACCGGTTACCGGGATTGCCCATGTAGCAAATATTACGCAAATTAAAGTGGTTGCTAAAGAAAATCAGTATGACCTCCAATCAGAGGTTTTTAAGGCAATGGCCAAAGAAGGCATTAGTGTTGATTTCATTAATATTTATCCACATGGCGTAACGTATACAGTGACCGAGGAAATGACGGATCAAGCGATTCAAATTTTAAATGGATTAGGTCATGATCCAAAAGTGGAAAGAGGCTGTGCGAAGGTTTCAGTGGTCGGTGCAGGTATGCAAGGGGTTCCTGGTGTTGCCTCTAAAATTGTAACAGCACTTTCGGAACAAGGCATTAGAATTATGCAATCAGCAGATAGCCATACGACGATTTGGGTTTTAGTTGAACAAGAAGATTTACCGAAAGCAGTCAATGCACTCCATGATGCCTTTCATTTAGAAAAAGATCAAGTAGAAATGATATAAGTGATTATTTAAAAAGAGGTGTAAAAATGGTTTTATTCGGAAGAGTTTCAACAGCAATGGTTACGCCATTTGATATTAATGGACATATTGATTTTGCGAAGACAACTCAGTTAATCAATCATTTGATTGAGAATGGGACAGATTCCCTTGTTGTTGCTGGAACGACAGGCGAATCACCAACGTTAACGAAAGAAGAAAAACTCGCATTATTTAAACATGTAGTTAAGGTAACGGATGGTCGCGTGCCGGTTATTGCCGGTACAGGTAGCAATAATACTTATTCATCCATTGAATTAACGAAGAAGGCAACAGAAATTGGTGTAGATGCCATTATGTTAGTTGCTCCTTATTATAATAAGCCAAACCAAGCAGGTTTATATGAACATTTTAAAGCGATCGCCGCAAGTACAAATTTACCTGTTATGTTATATAATATCCCAGGTCGATCATCTGTTAATATCACACCAGAAACAATTATCGAACTTTCCAAGATTGAAAATATTGTCGCTGTGAAAGAAGCGAGTGGTGATCTTAATGCAATGACGAAGATTATCGCTGAAACAGATGATGATTTCTTATTATATAGTGGCGATGACGGTATCGCTCTACCTGTATTATCCATTGGTGGAGCTGGTGTCGTATCCGTGGCCTCACATATAATCGGCTCTGAAATTCAAGAAATGGTGCAAGCATTTTTAGATGGACACTATCAAGAGGCAGCAAAATTGCATCAATCCTTACTACCAATTATGGAAGCGATGTTTGCAGCCCCAAGTCCTGTACCAGTTAAAACAGCTTTGCAGGTCAAAGGTCTTGATGTCGGTTCTGTGCGATTACCAATGGTACCACTCTCTGAACAAGAAAGAGCCACACTGATTGCCATTATTAAAAAGTAAGCAAAAAATCTGAACGATCATTCCCCACTTTCGGGTTTGTATTGTTCAGGTTTTTTTGTCGTGAGAGAAAAGAGGGGCTCTTCGTAAAAAAAATAAAAAATAGTGACCAAACATAATTAGCTCAGTTTTCCTTAGCCTTTTCATTTCTTATAACCTTCATCACTTCTTTAAATAACCACTAGATTTTCCTATTGTGAATAATTATCCCTATTAGAGAAAGCTTTCATCCTTTATCGTCACTAATATGTTTAAACCTAATTTAACTGGATAAATTGCTTTATAACCGCAAAAATGCATAAATTTGGTTGTTATTATTTTCTTAGTTAAAGTATAATGGGAATAACTGATTTTGATCGGGTGAATGAACTATAGGAGGATACATAAGTGAAAAGACAGAATGAAAGCATCAAGTTAGCAGCTCTAGGTGGAGTTGGTGAATTAGGAAAAAATATGTACATAATTGAAGTTGATGATGATATTTTCGTTATCGACGCAGGTTTAATGCTTCCAGAGAACGAAATGCTAGGAATTGATACGGTTATTCCAGATTTCACCTATCTTATTCAACAAAAAGATCGTGTGCAAGGAGTATTTTTAACCCACGGACATGAGGATCATATCGGTGCATTATCTTATTTGCTACGTCAGATTGAGGTACCGGTATACGGAACTAAGCTTACGATTGCGTTAGCAAAAGCAAAAATGAAAGAGCAAGGATTTAAAGGGAAAGCTGAACTCGTGGAAATACATAGTGATACCGAACTTCACTTTGATCATTGTGAAATTTCATTTTTTAAAACAAACCATAGCATCCCCGACAGTGTAGGGGTTTGTATTCATACGTCACAAGGCAGTATCGTCTATACTGGAGATTTCAAATTTGATCAAGCGGCAGGACCCCTTTATAAAGCCGAAATTGGAAAGATGGCTAAAATTGGAGAAAATGGCGTTTTGTGCTTATTATCTGATAGTACAGAAGCAGAAAAGCCTGGCTATACAAAATCTGAAGCGGAAGTATTAGATGATTTAGTGAAGCATTTTTATCAAGCGAAAGGAAGAGTCGTAGTCGCTACATTTGCGTCAGAGTTAATAAGGATTCAACAAGTATTTGACGCTGCAAAACAGTCCAACCGAAAGGTAGCCATTGTTGGAAGAAGCTTACAAAAAATATATGATATCGCCATCAGACTAGGGTTTTTAGACGTATATGAAGACGTAATGGTCTCTATGAATGATGTGAAAAACTTGGCAGATGAAGAAATCATTTATTTAGTGACAGGTACGCAAGGAGACCCAATTGATGCGCTGTATAAGATGACGAAAAACTCCCACCGTCAAGTGCATATTCAATCTGGAGATTATGTTATATTCTTCGCTACTCCTTTAAGAGGATCGGAAGTTTATTTATCAAAAACAGTTGATGTATTGTTCCGAAGCGGAGCTCATGTGGTATCAGGAAAAGGAAGTTTTAATACATCTAGCCATGGTAGTAAAGAAGAACTTAAATTCATGATTAATTTGATGAATCCGAGATATTTCTTTCCTGTTCATGGAGAATACAGAATGTTAAAAGCGCATGCGAAGGTAGCCGAATCGACTGGTATGGATAGTGAAGCTATTTTTATTCCTGAAAAGGGAGAATTATATGAGATAGCTAAAGGAACAATGAAAAATGTGGGTAAAATACCAACTGGACATGTATTAATTGATGGCAGTGGTGTAGGTGATGTCGGTAATATTGTTCTTAGAGATCGAAAATTATTATCTCAAGATGGGATATTACTCGTAGTTGTTACATTAAACAAAAAACAAAAAATTATTTCAGCCGGGCCAGAAATTATTACAAGAGGCTTTGTGTATGTTCGAGAGTCTGAAGAATTATTAGCAGATGCAAGCAAGTTGGTAAAAGAAATTGTTGAAGCAAAACTATCGAAAGAAGCTTTTGACTGGTCAGGTATCAAGCAAGATATGAGAGAAGGTCTCAATCAGTTCTTATTTGATAAAACAAAACGTCGTCCGATGATCTTACCGATAATAATGGAATCCTAAAAAAAGGCAGGTAATTACGTATTTGTAATTGCCTGCTTTTATTCTTCTTACGATAATTGATAAAACCGATTCGAAAAGCATAAGTAGAATGAAAATCCCATCCCTGTCTCATACTAAATATATAAAAGTTTGAAGGGAGAAGACTTATGGATTTTGAAATGAATGGGAATGATCAAGAGCAACAACCGAAAGAAGATAAGCAATCGCCTTTAATGGAAAAAATACAGCAATTAGGTCAAACAAATGTACCGCAACTATCTCAAGATTCTAAAATTCATTGTTTGACAATTGTTGGACAAATAGAAGGGCATTTACAACTACCACCACAAAATAAGACAACAAAATATGAACATCTTATTCCTCAGATTGTAGCCATTGAACAAAATCCAAAAATAGAAGGCTTGTTAGTAATATTAAATACGGTCGGCGGAGATGTTGAAGCAGGGTTAGCACTTGCTGAGATGTTAGCATCATTGTCAAAGCCTACCGTTTCAATCGTACTAGGTGGTGGGCACTCAATAGGTGTTCCAATAGCCGTATCATGTGATTATGCTTATATAGCTGAATCAGCAACGATGACCATTCACCCCATTCGGTTGACAGGCTTAGTAATTGGCGTACCACAGACTTTTGAGTATTTAGATAAAATGCAAGAACGTGTCATAAACTTTGTAACAAAGCACTCTCATATTTCTGAAGAGAAGTTTAAAGACTTAATGTTTGCTAAAGGAAATTTGACAAGAGATATTGGTACGAACGTCATTGGTGCTGATGCTGTTGAATTTGGTTTAATTAATGAGGTTGGGGGCATTGGTCCGGCATTAAAAAAACTTGAGGAGTTAATTGAAAACAATGAAAATCAGGAGGGGCTTGTGCAATGATATTATATACATCTATGCCAAATGAATGGATATACCAAGCTGAACCATCTGAATTTGCGAAACAAAAAGTGGTTAACTTTGAAGGTATCCCATTACTAGTGGAATTAACTAGTGGATCTGAATATCGTGTCATTCAAGTTATGAGTACAGACCCAAATGATTTCATGAATGAAAATATTGGACCTGGAGTAAAAATCACCCTCAGTTAAGCAAATGTTGGATGAAATTATGCTATAATAAATGAACATACGTAGAGCAGCCACCTAAAGGCTGCTCTCTTCTTTCATGCATCATTCAAGTACTTATAAATCAGGTGATAAAATGGCGAAAAAAAAGAAACGTAAAACGCGAAAAAAGCAACAAGTGAGACAAACTTTAAAATATGAATTAACTGCCCTTGTGATGCTCGCATTAGCCGTGATTGCTATAGCGAAATTAGGCGCAGTAGGTGGAGCAATCGTACTCTTTTTCCGGTTTTTTACCGGAGAATGGTACATGCTTTGTTTAATTGGATTAGTCATATATGCAGGCTTTTTAATGTGGAAAAGAAAGAGACCTGATCTCTTTCATATGAAATTAGTGGGCTTATACTTCATCATTAGTGCACTTCTTTTATTAAGTCATGTAACGTTATTTGAATTACTCTCAAATGGGGGAGCATTTACCGATCCAAGTGTAATAATGAATACATGGCGTCTCTATTGGAGTGAGGTGACGAATCAGGCGAGCACTTCAGACTTAGGTGGGGGCATGATTGGAGCATTAATGTTTGCCGTTTTCTATTATTTATTTGATGAAGCCGGCTCAAAAATTATTGCATTCCTTTTGATCATCGTAGGAATTATATTAATTACGGGAAAAACTTTTGGTCCAGCGGTGGGAGATATGACCATTTCATTTGCTCAATTTCTAAAAAAACAATGGCTGGCCTTTGTTGAAGATGTAAAAGGTTGGATAAGTAAGAAAAATAAACGCAATGCGAAACCTCGTACAAGAAGAAGTAAAGAAAACCAAGAAGAGCCGGCAATAACGATTCATAACAATTCAGAAGAAGTGGATAAAGACAACACACCAGAAGAACCAATTATTTCTAGTTTTTCTCAAAATGCTTATGACCAAGAGCAAGATGTTACGTTGCCGATCCAAGGGATAAGTGAGAGTCAACCGGAGGAAGAAGAGCAACAAGATGAGACTGTACCGCCGATTACTTTTACAGAAGTGGAAAATAAAGATTATAAACTACCACCAATGAAATTATTAAAGGCACCTAATCATACCGATCAAAGTGGTGAATATAAACTCATACATGATAATGCAGCAAAGCTTGAGAGAACCTTCCAAAGCTTTGGTGTCAAAGCTAAAGTAACCCAAGTCCATCTTGGACCGGCAGTAACCAAATATGAAGTGCATCCTGATGTAGGTGTGAAAGTAAGTAAAATTGTTAGCTTAAGTGATGACTTAGCACTTGCTTTAGCAGCAAAAGATATTCGGATTGAAGCACCAATTCCAGGGAAGTCAGCTATTGGGATAGAGGTACCGAATTCTGAAGTAGCGATGGTTTCCTTAAGAGAAGTCATTGAACCTAAAGGTAAAGATCGCAATGATTCAAAACTATTAATCGGTTTAGGAAGAGATATTACTGGCGAAGCTGTCACAGCAGAGTTGAATAAAATGCCGCATTTGCTCGTTGCGGGAGCGACTGGCAGTGGGAAAAGTGTTTGTATTAATGGTATTATTACTAGTATTTTAATGAGAGCGAAACCTCATGAAGTAAAATTAATGATGATTGACCCCAAAATGGTAGAACTTAATGTGTATAATGGGGTTCCGCATCTATTAGCGCCAGTTGTGACAAACGCTAAAAAAGCTTCTCAAGCATTGAAAAAGGTTGTAAGCGAAATGGAGAGAAGATATGAATTATTCTCCCATACAGGCACAAGGAATATAGAAGGTTATAATGAATTTATTAAAAGGCAAAATAAATTAGAGGAAGCTAAGCAGCCCCTACTCCCTTACATTGTTGTTATTGTTGATGAGTTAGCGGATTTAATGATGGTTGCTTCATCGGATGTTGAGGATGCAATCACTAGATTAGCTCAAATGGCTAGGGCAGCTGGTATTCATCTTATCATTGCCACTCAACGCCCTTCAGTCGATGTCATTACCGGGGTGATTAAAGCAAATATTCCATCAAGAATTGCGTTTGCTGTTTCTTCTATGACGGATTCACGGACGATTTTAGACATGGGCGGGGCAGAGAAGTTATTAGGAAGAGGCGATATGTTATTTATGCCAGTCGGGGCATCAAAACCTATTCGGGTACAAGGTGCATTTTTATCAGATGATGAAGTAGAAGAAATTGTTGATTTTGTCATTGGGCAGCAAAAAGCGCAATATCAAGAAGAAATGATTCCCGATGATTTACCAGATGCACAAACAAGTGAAGTGGATGACAAGCTATATGATGAAGCAGTTGAGCTTGTCATTGAAATGCAAACAGCTTCTGTTTCGATGCTGCAAAGAAGGTTCCGTATCGGTTATACGCGAGCAGCGAGACTAATTGATGAAATGGAATTACGGGGGATCGTTGGGCCTTATGAGGGAAGTAAACCAAGAACAGTACTCGTCAGCCAAAGTGTCGATGAGGCATCTTCTTAAAAATATATTTTCCACACAGCTTTAGTCAACAATTGAAAGAAAGTATGTACAAAGAATAGGTTAATATTTATTATAAATATGACCTATTCTTTTTTAGAGGTTTCTATTTTAGTAGCAATTGGTTTTAACATAAGAGGCCTATAAATAAAGAGAAATAAATAAATAAAACTCTTTGAGACATCAACTACGAGTCAACAAATGTGAAAAATATTCACTTTTTTCACTATCTTTTTCGACATTTTTTGAAAAATATGTTTCTTTATATTTAGAAAAATGTTATATTATTTTCGATTAGTAGAGATGATTGAACATCAGATGTCTGATGTCTTGAGATTTTTGATTTGGAGGAGCACAGCATGTCTATTAAGTCAGATAGCCGCCATTTGTATTTACAAGTGATTGATCGTTTGAAGCAAGATATTGATAAAGGTATTTATAAAGAGAGAGAAAAATTACCTTCTGAATTTGATCTTGCGAAACAATTAGGTGTCAGTCGTGCGACGTTAAGAGAAGCGTTAAGAATATTAGAAGAAGAAAATGTCATTATTCGTAGGCACGGTGTAGGCACGTTTGTAAATACAAAGCCATTATTTACATCAGGAATTGAACAGTTAAATAGTATCACTAATATGATTACCCAAGCAGGAATGCAACCTGGGACTATATTCCTTAGCTCAGAGACGCAATGTCCGAGCGAGGAAGATACCAGACTTTTTTCCTGTTCAGCAGATGAAGAAATCTTAGTAGTAGAACGGGTAAGAACAGCAAATGGTGAACCTGTTGTTCATTGCTTGGATAAAATGTTGGCGAAGCATATTCCAGACTCTATCTCTTGGGAAAAAGAATCTATTTTTGAAAATTTGGAAGAAAAAACAGGCAGAAGAATTACATATGCGGTCTCTGAAATTGAACCGATTGGTTATCATGAGAAGGTCTCACCTATTTTAGACTGTAGTCCTGAGACAGCTCTACTTGTTCTTAAACAAATGCATTACACTGAACAAGACGAGCCATTACTTCTCTCGGTTAACTATTTTAGAGCAGACAAGTTTAGCTTCCATGTTCTTAGAAAACGGATTAACTAATCAATCATTTACAACTACTAATGTAAACCAATTCCTTAAGGGGGAGCAAAATGAAAAAACGTAAACTTGGATTTGTACTTTCTTTTGCACTAGCGGCAGGTACCATTTTAGGAGCATGTGGTTCTTCAGAAGAAAACGAAAAAGGATCAAGTTCAGAAGGCAACAAAGAAGAGTCCTTCACGCTTGCAATGGTAACAGATGTTGGTGGAGTAGATGATAAATCATTTAACCAATCTGCATGGGAAGGGATTAAAGCTTTTGGTGAGGAAAATGGTTTAGAAGAAGGTAAAGGTGGATACACTTACCTTCAATCCCAATCTGATGCTGATTATGCAACAAATTTAAATAACTTAACTCGTCAAAAATTCGATTTAGTGTTTGGTGTTGGAGCAATGATGCATGATGCAATTGCTGAAATAGCCAAGCAACAAAAAGATAGTCAATTTTCAATTATTGATTCAGAAGTAGAGGCAGAAAATGTCGCTAGCATTATGTTTAAAGAACAAGAGTCAGGTTTCTTAGCTGGTGTCGTTGCTGCCAATGCAACTAAAGGGGATACAGTAGGTTTTATTGGCGGGATGGAACTTCCTGTTATTGAACGTTTTGAAGCAGGGTTTATTGCAGGTGTTAGAGCTGTAAATCCAGATATTAAAGTAGAAAGCAATTACTCAGGCGCATTTGACAAAGCAGAGCTTGGGCAATCGATTGCATCTAAGATGTATTCTTCTGGCATTGATGTAATCTTCCATGCTGCTGGTGGAACGGGTAATGGATTATTTAAAGAAGCACGTGACTTAAAAGAAAAAGATTCAGAAAGAGAACTTTGGGCAATTGGTGTTGACGCAGACCAATCAGCAGAAGGGGTAGTCGGGGATCATAATATTATCCTTACATCTGCTATGAAACGTGTAGACGTTGCTGTACAAGACATCGCAACTAAAGCACAAGATGGGAATTTCCCTGGTGGCGAAACAACGGTTTACGGTTTAAATGAAGATGGTGTGACTTTGGCACCAATCAACGAAGAGTTTGCTGGCAAAGCGGAAGTTGAAACACAAGTAAACGAGTGGATTGAAAAAATTAAGAGTGGAGAGGTTACTCCTCCTGAATCAGTAGAAGAAGCGAAGGAATTTACTGCAGAGTAATGAGGAAAGGAATAAGGGACTTAAAATCTCTTATTCCTTTTTAACTTAAAAGTTTAATTGAAAAGGATAATAGCATACAAATGATCCTTTTCAATTAGGTTTTTAAAAATAAGCCTAAAATTTCATAAATGGATGATAAATCAATAATAAATAAAAAAGTGAGGTCTGACCTCTAACTACATAAGGGTAAGGAGTGGAGATGGTGGAATATGTTATTGAAATGCTCAATATTCGTAAAGAGTTTCCGGGTATTGTAGCGAATAATAATATCACACTTCAAGTAAAACCAGGAGAAATTCATGCGCTCCTCGGAGAAAATGGTGCAGGAAAATCAACGTTAATGAATGTTTTATTCGGTCTTTATCAACCTGAAAAAGGGGAGATTAAAGTCAGAGGTAACAGTGAAAAAATCACCAATCCAAATGTCGCGAATGAACTAGGTATTGGGATGGTTCATCAACATTTCATGTTAGTTGATAAATTCACTGTAACAGAAAACATAATTTTAGGGAAAGAAATCACTTCGAAAGGAAAAATTGATTTAAAAGAAGCAGAAAAAGTAGTTAGCGATATTTCGCATAAATATGGTTTATCTGTTGATCCAAAAGCAAAAATTGCAGATATTTCTGTAGGTATGCAACAGCGAGTTGAGATTTTAAAAACACTTTATCGAGGGGCAGATATTTTAATATTCGATGAGCCTACTGCGGTGCTAACCCCACAGGAGATTGCAGAACTTATCCAAATAATGGGTAAGTTGATTAAAGAAGGTAAATCTATCATTCTGATTACACATAAACTTAAAGAAATTATGGAAGTATGTGACCGAGTAACGGTCATTCGCAAAGGTGAGGGAATTGGAACGCTGAATGTATCTGAAACGAATCCTGATGAATTAGCAAGCTTAATGGTTGGTAGGGAAGTGACGTTTACAACTGAAAAAACAGAAGCTAAACCGGAAGAAGCGTCATTAGAAATACAATCACTTACAGTTAAAGATTCTCGCAATATCACTGTAGTTGATAATTTAAACTTAACAGTCAGAAAAGGGGAAATTGTCGGTATTGCAGGGGTAGATGGGAATGGACAAACAGAATTGGTAGAAGCAATTGCTGGATTAAGAAAAGTAGAAAATGGGTCAATTTTATTAAACAATAAAGAAATAACAAAATTAACTACTAGAAAAGTAACTGAATCTGGCATTGGACATATACCGCAAGATCGCCATAAACATGGTTTAGTATTAGATTTTACAATTGGTGAAAATATGGTGCTACAAACCTATTACCAACAGCCTTATTCCAAATCAGGCATGATGAATAAGAAAGCGATTTATGAAAAAGCAACTAGATTAATAGAAGAATATGATGTCCGAACACCTAGTGAATATACACCAGCTCGCGCGCTTTCTGGAGGTAATCAGCAAAAAGCGATTATCGGCAGAGAAGTAGACCGTAATCCGGATTTGTTAATTGCTTCACAACCGACGAGGGGGCTTGACGTGGGTGCAATTGAATTCATCCATCGTAAGTTAATTGACCAAAGAGATCAAGGCAAAGCCGTGCTCTTAGTTTCTTTTGAAATGGACGAAATCATGAATGTGAGTGACCGTATTGCTGTTATCTTTGAAGGGAAAATCATTGCAATGGTTGATCCAAAGGAGACGTCAGAGCAAGAGTTGGGCTTATTAATGGCTGGTTCAACAAAGAAAAAGGCAGGTGATGGAAATGTCTAACCGTATGCAAAATATATTAATACCGATCATTGCTGTCCTACTTGGCATCATTGTCGGGACTATTTTAATGATTGTAACAGGTTATGATGCCGTTGCTGGGTTTATTGCTCTTTGGAATGGCGCATTTGGTGATGTTTATTTTTTAGGTGAAACAATTAGGCAAATCATCCCCTATATATTAGCCGGCCTTGCAGTCGCATTTGCTTTTAAAACAGGCCTTTTCAACATCGGAGTTGAAGGTCAATTAATAGTAGGTTGGTTAGCTGCTGTTTGGGTAGGTGTAGCTTTTGAACTACCAAAAATCATCCATTTACCTTTAGCTGTGCTAGCCGCTGCTTTAGCGGGTGCGTTTTGGGCCTTTATTCCTGGTTTTTTGAAAGCGCAATATCGTGTTCATGAAGTAATAGTCACGATTATGTTGAATTATACAGCACTTCATATTACGAACTATATTATTCGAACTAAATTGTCAGAAGGTAGCGATAGTTCAGATCCAATTGCTGAGACAGCAAGTCTTCGTTCACCTTTATTAGAATCCTTAACAGATTACTCTCGTATGCACTGGGGAATCGTTATTGCCATTATTGCTGTTATTATTATGTGGTTTATTTTAGAAAAAACAACGAGAGGATTTGAGTTGAAGGCTGTTGGCTTAAATCAACATGCATCAAATTATGCAGGGGTGAACGTCAAAAAGAATATTATTCTTTCCATGGTGATATCCGGAGTGTTTGCTGGATTAGCTGGTGCTATGGAGGGGCTTGGGACTTTCGGATATGCTGCTGTGAAAAGTGGGTTTACCGGAGTCGGTTTTGATGGTATCGCTGTAGCTTTATTAGGTTCGAATTCACCGATAGGGATTGTTTTGGCAGCGATTCTTTTCGGAAGCTTGAAGGTTGGTGCGCTCAATATGCCACTAGAAGCAGGCGTTCCGAACGAGTTGGTTGATATTATTATTGCTTTAATTGTATTCTTTGTGGCTTCAAGTTATATGATTCGATTACTCATAAGAAAGATTAATAAGAAGGGGGTGAAGTAAGTGGGTTTCATGGAAATATTAATGATTATTGTGCCAACTACTTTACTTTGGGCAGCACCCCTTATTTTCACCGCGTTAGGTGGCACTTTCTCAGAACGTTCAGGTGTAATTAATATTGGATTAGAAGGATTAATGGTGATTGGTGCTTTTACAGCAATTGTCTTCAATTTATCATTTGCTGATACATTAGGTGCATGGACACCGTGGGTTTCGCTACTAGTAGCCATGCTAGCTGGAGTCATTTTTTCAGCTATTCATGCGGTCGCATCCATAACCTTTAGAGCGGATCAAACCGTTTCTGGTGTCGCAATAAATCTGTTGGCGGTAGGTGTTACCTTATTTCTAGTTAAATTTATTTATGGTAAAGGGCAAACAGATATCATTCAAGAGAGCTTCAGTAAAATAGATATTCCGCTCTTAAGTGATATCCCGTTTATTGGTCCAATATTCTTTTCTAATACGTATTACACTTCGTTTGTCGCAATCATTTTCGCTGTGGTTGCTTGGTATGTGATTTATAAGACAAAATTTGGTCTCAGATTACGGTCTGTTGGTGAACATCCAATGGCCGCAGATACAATGGGGATTAATGTGACGAAAATGCGCTATTATGGTGTACTACTATCAGGTGCGCTAGGTGGTATAGGTGGTGG
The DNA here is from genome assembly GCF_038003465.1 of Cytobacillus sp. FSL K6-0265. Taxonomy (NCBI): domain Bacteria; kingdom Bacillati; phylum Bacillota; class Bacilli; order Caryophanales; family Bacillaceae; genus Cytobacillus; species Cytobacillus sp. FSL K6-0265. Next base: position 1,918,464 of record NZ_JBBOPE010000001.1, read on the forward strand.
TGTATATGCCCAAGCGATTTCTTCTGATTTTGGTCATGCGACAATTAGTGGACAAGGGTTTATGGCATTAGCTGCAATGATATTTGGCAAATGGCATCCGTTAGGAGCAATGGGCGCAGCGATATTCTTTGGTTTTGCCCAAAGTTTGAGTATTATTGGTTCTAGCTTACCGCTATTAGAGAATATCCCGAATGTATATCTACTTGTTGCACCATATGTATTAACAATTATTGCACTCACTGGATTTATTGGTAGAGCAGATGCGCCTAAAGCATCTGGTATACCTTATGTAAAAGGAAATAGATAAATAAGTAAAAGTCTCGGGTTTGAACCTGAGACTTTTATTTTACGTATTCTTCCTAAAAGATGTCTGCAAGATTAGCATAGGATAGGTGTTAACGTATATAATAGAAAATATTGTTTTCTTTTCATACATATACTAAAAAGATGACAAAATAGGAAGAAGTGTGCTCCAAGTATTGTTTTTTAGGTAAAAGGAATAAGGAGGTTTATTAATGAATATTACAACAGAAACGGTTAAAGCCATTGATGGTGTGAAGCTTCATCAAATTAAAACAGATAAATATAAAACGAATACGATTGTTTGGAAAATGAAAGCGCCTCTAAGTAAAGATACTGTCACACTAAGAGCTTTATTACCGCATGTATTAGAAAGTAGTAGTGCAGCTTACCCTACAACGGCTAAGCTGAGGGCATACTTAGATGAGCTTTATGGCGCATCCTTGTATGTGGATTTATCAAAAAAAGGGGAATACCACATTATTTCTATGACCATTGAAATGGCAAATGAAAAATTTCTATCTGACCAGACCCCATTACTTAGAAAAGCTTTTGAATTACTGTCTGAGTTATTGCTACGTCCATTATCAAATAATGGAGCTTTTGACCGAGAGGTGGTTGAGAGTGAAAAAAGGACTTTAAAGCAGCGGATACAAGCTGTTAATGATGATAAAATGAGATATGCTAATTTACGCCTTGTACAAGAAATGTGTAAAGATGAAGCCTATGCTCTCCATGTTCATGGTGAATTAGACGATTTACCATTAATTACAGAATCGTCCCTTTTTCAGTATTACGAAAGGGCTCTAGCTGAAGATGAGCTTGATTTGTATATGATTGGTGATATAGATACGAATGAAGTTGAACAATATGTTCGTGAATTACTACCTTTTAAAAATCGTCCTGTTAAAGAAGCTTCTTTAATAAGAGGAAACGATTCGATTGAACCAGAAACGATTAAGGAAGAGCAGGATGTGAAGCAAGCAAAATTAAATATTGGCTATCGTACCGGTATCAATTATGGTGACCCTGAGTATAGTGCTTTGCAAATATTCAACGGAATTTTTGGTGGGTTTTCGCATTCAAAATTGTTTATTAATGTGAGAGAAAAAGCTTCTCTAGCCTATTATGTTGCCAGTCGGTTGGAAAGTCATAAAGGTTTGTTAATGGTGATGTCTGGAATTGATAATAGCAGCTATGGGCAAGCAACTTCCATTATTGAAGAACAATTAGAGGAAATGCGGAAGGGTGCCTTTACAGAGGAGGAAATTACGCAGACAAAAGCGGTTATTCAAAACCAAATGTTAGAAACAATGGATACGGCAAGAGGCGTCGCAGAAGTGCTCTATCATAACATCGTTTCTCAAAAGAAAATGGACTTAACCCAATGGATGAATGGGATGGAGGCCGTAACAAAAGAAGACATCATAACTGTAGCTAAAAAAGTTCAGCTTGATACCATTTACTTTCTTCATGGAAAAGAGGTGCAAAAATAATGGAACAAATCGCATTTGATCAACTGCAAGAAAAACTTTATTATGAAAAAATGGCCAATGGTCTAGATGTATATGTCCTACCGAAACATGGTTTTAATAAGACTTTTGCAACATTTACGACAAAATACGGCTCGATCGATAATCATTTTGTCCCACTTGATAAAAATGGGCCAGTTAAAGTACCAGACGGAATCGCCCATTTCTTAGAGCATAAAATGTTTGAAAAAGAAGATGGAGATGTGTTTCAACAATTTAGTCGGCAAGGTGCATCTGCTAATGCATTTACTTCATTTACTAGAACAGCCTATCTTTTTTCAAGTACTTCAAACGTGCAAGAGAATTTAACAACTTTGATTGACTTTGTCCAAGATCCTTATTTTACTAAGGAAACGGTAGAAAAAGAGAAAGGTATTATCGGACAAGAGATTACAATGTATGATGATAATCCCGACTGGCGTCTATATTATGGTCTAATAGCAAATCTATATCATCATCACCCAGTGAAAATTGATATTGCGGGAACAATTGCAAGTATTTCTGACATTACGAAGGATATGTTGTATGAATGTTATCATACCTTTTATCATCCAAGTAATATGCTACTTTTTGTCGTTGGCCCAGTTGAACCAGAAGAAATTATTGCTCAAGTAAGGAAAAATCAGGATAGTAAAAATTATAGTGAACAGCCTTCTATCGAAAGAATTTTTGATCAAGAGCCACAAACGGTTGCTGAAAAGTTAAGTACATTAAGAATGAATGTACAAACTCCGAAATGTATGGTCGGCATTAAAACTAATGATGCGAGTCAACAGGGGGCTGAGATGCTTAAAAAAGAATTAAGCCTAAATGTCATGTTAGACTTGTTGTTTGGTAAAAGTACACAACATTACAACGATCTCTATCGTGAAGGTTTAATTGATGATACTTTCTCTTACGATTATTCCCAAGAATCTGGATTTGGTTTTGCGATGATCGGTGGAGATACAAGTGACCCAAATAAACTTGCTGAGAAAGTGAAAGAGATTTTATTGCAGTCTACAAATGGTTCAAATTGGGATGAAGCGGCACTTCAACGCTCAATCAAGAAGAAAATTGGAGGGTTTTTAAGGGCACTTAACTCCCCTGAATATATAGCCAATCAATTTACTCGTTATTCATTCAATGATATGGATCTCTTTCAAATTGTTCCTATTTTAGAAAATCTGACATTGGATGATATTAATCAATCTGCCAAAGAATTAATCTCTGAAGAAAGAATGTCTGTATGTCAAGTGTTACCAAAATAATTGATGCTAGCCCGTTTATAGATGGGCTAGCTTGATTTATGTATTAGTTTTTTGGAGGAAAGCAATGAAAAAATTTGTATTAATAACGGGAGCTAGTGGAGATATTGGCGGAGCAATTGCGCAGGTATTAGCGAAAGAAGGTTATTCCCTTTATTTGCATTATCACAAAAATCAATTACGCATTGAGCAGTTAATGACAGCATTGAATACTTATGGCGGGGAATATATCGCTATTTCTGCAGATTTAACTTCTCCTGAAGGATATCTAAAAATTGTTGAAAATATTTTTTCCGTTGACGCAATAATCCATTGTAGTGGTCAGGCTTCTTACGGTCTATTAACAGATATGAATGAGGTCGATATCCAACATTTAATGAACGTACACGTCTTAAATCCGATTTTATTAACGAGAGCATTAATGCCAAAACTTGTAGCAAAACAGCAAGGAAATATCCAGTTTATCTCTTCGATATGGGGACAAACAGGCTCTGCATGTGAAACAGTCTATTCCGCTGTTAAAGGGGCTCAGATTAGCTTTGTAAAGGCATTAAGTAAAGAAGTGGCTTATAATGGCATCCGTGTGAATGCAATTGCACCAGGTGCCATTGAGTCGAAGATGATGGCATCTTTTAACGAAATAGAAGTGGAAGATATTAAGAATGATATCCCGATCGGTAGATTAGGTCATCCAAATGAAGTTGCTCAAGCGTGTGCCTTTTTATTATCTGACGCCTCTTCTTATATAACTGGTCAAACCATAAGCGTCAATGGCGGATGGTATACATAAGAATGAATAATTTATTTCACCTCGTTGCATGATAATATTGTACGTTTTAATATTTTGCATTTGCACCATCTAGCTGTTGAGGCAAATGTCTATAACGAGGAGGAAATACAATGTCTGTACTAGATAATTGGCAACAATGGAAAGATTTTTTAGGTGAGCGTTTAGAACAAGGTCAAGAGCAAGGGATGAACCAATCTACAGTTAGCGAAATTGCTTATCAAATTGGAGATTATCTTGCTGGTTCAGTAGAGCCTAAAAACGACCAAGAAAAAATTCTTGCTGATCTTTGGTCTGTCGCAAGTGAGGAAGAACAACATGCGATTGCTAATTTAGTGGTGAAATTAGTTCAAAAATAATTAGCGAGTAAGGGAAAAGCAATGGAGGTGTACATGCCTTTAATTGCTTTTTTCTTATTTTATATATATTTTTACGTAGGAAAAGGATTTTCCTTTCATATTAGTGGAAAATCATATATTATAGTACCTAGATTTAATTAAAAATAAATTAATATTGTGATGAAATTATGTAAATAAGATTATCTGGAACTGTAGGCGAATAAGGAGTGTTTTAGGTGGAGAAAAAAGAATGGTATTTCGAATATGAAATCCAAAAAAACAGACCTGGATTACTCGGAGATATTTCATCATTGTTAGGGATGCTTTCCATTAACATTATTACCATTAATGGAGTTGATCAAGGTAGACGTGGAATGCTGATTCTTGCTAAAGATGATGACCAAATCGTTCGATTGGAATCAATATTAAAGACAATGGATACGATTAAGCTCATTAAACTAAGAGAGCCAAAGCTTCGTGATCGGCTGGCTGTGAGACATGGGAGATACATACAGAGAGACGCAGATGATAAGAAGACTTTTCGATTTGTCAGAGATGAGCTCGGTCTTTTAGTAGACTTTATGGCAGAATTATTTAAGAAGGAAGGCCATAAATTAATTGGTATTCGTGGCATGCCTAGGGTGGGGAAAACAGAATCCATTGTGGCATCAAGTGTTTGTGCGAATAAGCGCTGGCTGTTTGTTTCGTCAACGCTACTTAAACAAACGATTCGCAATCAATTAATTGAAGATGAGTATAGCGATGATAATTTATTTATCATTGATGGAATTGTCTCGACAAAAAGAGCAAATGAACGTCATTGGCAACTTGTGAGAGAAATAATGAGACTTCCAGCTATTAAAGTAATCGAACATCCTGATATTTTCGTGCAAAATTCAGAATATACTTTGGATGATTTTGATTATATTATCGAACTTCGTCACGACCATGATGAAGATATTGTCTATGATGTAGTCGAGCGTAACAATCATAATATGTTCTCCGACACAGGCTTCGGAGGTTTTGATTTTTAGTAATGTTGGAAGGTGTTAGTTTTGACAGAATTAGGTAGTCGTTTAAAAGAAGCTCGTTTACAAAAAGGAATGTCTCTTGATGAGTTACAGACAGTTACAAAAATACAGAAGAGATATTTAATCGGCATAGAAGAAGGTAATTATCGAATCATGCCGGGTAAGTTTTATGTGCGGGCTTTCATTAAACAATATGCAGAGGCAGTAGGCTTAAATCATGAAGAGTTGTTAGATGAGTATAAAAGTGAAATTCCAGCAACAACCAATGAAGATATTCCAGAGAAACTTTCTCGTGTACAAACAAGTAAGAATATTTCTCCTTCAACTTCAAAGCTTTTAGATGTTTTACCAAAAGTTTTAATTATTGTCTTTATCATTGGTGTTCTTGCCGTCATTTATTATTTTGTTGAAAATAGCGCATCTGATAGTGATAAGCAATTAAATGAAGACAATAATAACCCAGGTGCAATTGTTGAAAATAATATGCCTAAAGATGAGAAACAGAACGAAGATGCTGCATCTGAGAAAGATAAAGAAGATGCACCAGATGAAAAAGCAGAAGAGGAGAAACCTGTTCAAGAGATAAGTGTACAAGAATCCTCTGGTAAAAACACTGTATATGAATTGAAAAATACGGATACATTTATATTAACTTTATCAGCTGAAGGAAAAAGCTGGGTGAGAGTGGCTAGCGCTACCAATGAAACCTTCTACGAAGAAACAATGGAAGAAGGCGTTGAAAAAGAGTTAGATTTAACAGATCAAAAAGAAGTACAAGTAATCATTGGCAATACAACTGCTACTGAAATTAAAATCAATGATAAGAAGCTTGAATATGAAGTTTCACCATCAGAGTATGTAAACCAAAACATTACGATCCGTTTTACATCGCTTGGCGAATAGTCATCAACCATTGATGACTATTTTCGTGTTTAGCCCTTGAGGTGGGAGGTATAGTATGAATGCTAACATTGCACTTTAGGCTTTATTGCTTTTTTTTGATAAAATATGATCATCCCACCCAGGGAAGAATTACATAATTACCGGAGGGAACTTATGAATTTACCAAATAAGATTACGATTTCAAGGATATTGTTAATACCAATTTTCATTATTATTATGTACAACCCTTTCTCATGGGGAGACATGAATTTTATCGGTGTGACACTCCCTATTGCTCATTTTGTTGGCGCGCTCATTTTTATCTTCGCTTCCGTTACGGATTGGATTGATGGCTATGTAGCGAGAAAGTATCAATTAGTCACCAATTTAGGGAAATTTTTGGACCCTTTAGCAGATAAGTTATTAGTTTCAAGCGCATTAATTATCCTTGTAGAATTAGGGATGGCTCCCGCTTGGATTGTCATTATTATTATTAGTAGGGAATTTGCCATTACCGGTCTTCGCCTGATTTTAGCAGGTGGTGGTGAGGTAGTTGCGGCAAATATGTTAGGTAAGATTAAAACGTGGACTCAAATTATTGCTGTATCTGCGTTGTTGTTGCATAATACAATCTTCGCATTGATTTCATTTGACTTTGCGACATTTGCTTTATGGGTGAGCATGGTGTTTACTGTATGGTCTGGCGTTGATTACTTTATTAAAAACAAACATGCCTTTACCAATTCAAAATAATAGGAGAGTGGTCATCATGAATGCTGAAATTATTGCTGTTGGCTCTGAGTTGTTATTAGGACAAATCAACAATACGAACGCCAAATTTTTATCACAGCAGTTAGCTGACCTTGGTGTGAATGTTTTTTATCATACGGTCGTCGGAGATAATGCGGGCCGACTAGAGTCTGCTATAAAAATTGCTGAAAATAGAGCTGAACTCATTATCTTCACTGGTGGGCTCGGTCCGACAAAAGACGATTTAACAAAAGAAACCATTGCTAAACATTTGCAAACAGATCTCGTAATGGATGATACAGCACTCGCGTCTATTGAAGAATATTTTAAACGGACAAATCGTCCAATGACTGAAAATAATCGTAAGCAAGCCTTAGTGCTATCTGGTGCAAAAGTACTTCCTAATGATTACGGTATGGCACCTGGTATGTTTTATCGGAAAGAAAATAAGCAATATATGCTGTTGCCTGGTCCACCAAAAGAAATGGAACCGATGTTTTTGAAGTACGGGTTTTCCGCAATTAAATCACAAGCAGTAGAAGAAGCAGTTATCTCGTCGCGTGTCCTTAGGTTCTTTGGCATTGGTGAAGCAATGCTAGAGGCGGAAATAGAAGATATACTTGATAACCAAACGAACCCGACGATTGCACCGTTAGCTGGAGATCATGAGGTCACCTTGAGGTTGACAGCCAAACATCATAATATTGATACGGCTATACAGCTTTTGGAAGAGAAAGAGAAAGAAATTATGGCAATAGTAGGAGAGTACTTTTACGGTTTTGATGATACGTCTCTCTTTAATGAGCTCTCAAAAAAATTGCAAGAAAAGAATTTAACTCTGTCTGCTGCGGAGAGTTTAACTGGGGGCATGTTCCAAGAAACATTTACATCGTTTCCCGGAGCCGGTGGGCTATTAAATGGTGGCGTCGTTTGTTATACAAATGAAGTAAAAGCAAATGTACTACATGTAAAGCAAGAAACAATTAAAAATGATGGTGTAGTCAGTGCTACATGTGCAAAGGAACTTGCGGAAAATGTCGCCAAATTAATGGAAAGTGATATTGGTGTAAGCTTTACGGGTGTTGCGGGACCTGATGAATTAGAAGGCAACCCAGTCGGCACAGTATATATAGGGATTTATCACGATGGTGAAGTGAGGGCTGAGAAGCTCAATCTCGGTGGTTCTCGCACATCAATTAGAAAGAGATCATCTCTTTATGGCGCCTATTTTCTATTGAAGTCTTTGGCGTAGCGAGGTATTAAAATATTGAAGAAATCCGGACAATGATTAAACGTTGTTCGGATTTCGCACTTTTATTGAAGCAATAGATACATGTTGTGCCCCCCCTGGTCGCTATTTTAGCTAAAGAAATAGTCAGAGATTAAAAGAAATTTGAAGTTTATGCTAAGAAAGAGATTTGATAATTGGATTTATATTTAGCAAAACCATCATTTTTACGAAAAAACCTACTGACGAAAAAAACGAATGAATGTTCGACTTTTTTCTCGACAAAGTCATAAAAAAAAGCTATAGTATAAATATGAAATCGCAAGAACTGATGATAAATTTATCATAGATAATAGAAATTTAAAGGAGGAAATAGCATGAGTGATCGTCAAGCAGCCTTAGATATGGCGTTGAAACAAATAGAAAAGCAATTTGGTAAAGGCTCGATTATGAAGTTGGGAGAACAAGCAGAGCGCAAAATATCCACAATTCCAAGTGGGTCATTAGCATTAGATACTGCTTTAGGGGTAGGTGGATATCCGAGAGGACGTATCATTGAAATTTACGGTCCTGAAAGTTCTGGTAAAACAACTGTTGCCCTGCACGCCATTGCTGAAGTACAAGCAGCAGGTGGACAAGCAGCATTTATCGACGCAGAGCATGCACTTGACCCTGTATATGCTCAAAACCTTGGGGTTAATATTGATGAGCTTCTTTTATCACAACCAGATACAGGGGAACAAGCGCTTGAAATTGCTGAAGCTTTAGTTCGAAGTGGTGCCGTTGATATTTTAGTTATTGACTCTGTAGCTGCTTTAGTACCAAAGGCAGAAATTGAAGGAGAAATGGGAGATTCTCACGTCGGCCTTCAAGCAAGATTAATGTCTCAGGCACTAAGGAAACTATCTGGTGCGATTAATAAATCCAAAACGATTGCGATTTTCATTAACCAAATTCGCGAAAAAGTAGGCGTTATGTTTGGTAACCCTGAAACAACGCCAGGTGGGCGGGCATTAAAGTTCTACTCAACGGTACGGTTAGAAGTGCGTAGAGCAGAAGCTTTAAAGCAAGGCAATGAGATTGTTGGTAATAAAACAAAAATTAAAGTTGTAAAGAATAAAGTGGCTCCTCCTTTTAGAGTAGCGGAAGTTGATATCATGTACGGTGAAGGTGTATCAAAAGAAGGGGAAATTATTGACCTCGGATCAGAAATTGATATTGTACAAAAAAGTGGTTCTTGGTACTCCTATAATGATGAACGATTAGGTCAAGGAAGAGAAAATGCAAAGCAATTCCTTAAAGAGAATACGGAAATTCGTTTGCAAATCCAAGAAAAAATCCGCGAGTACTATGGTTTAGATGTAGATAAATCTTCTAACAGCGATGATGGACAAGAAGAATTTGAACTAATCGATTAAGTGAGAAATAGGAGAGTTTAGGCGACTGCTGCTCTTGTTACTTTGAAAAGAAAGAGATATTCACAACTTATGATAAATATAGTTGAATATCTCTTTTTGTATAGACGAATTGTTTCGGAAAGAATCGTTAACTTCTTTGGCTCATGATTATACATAATAACAGGCATTATGGACTTATACTCTACCTTCAAGTACTTGACAATGAAATTCTGCGGCTTTACAATTAAAAATGTATAATTTACATTTTTTATATGTTAATTTGCATATTTGCTAAGGAAAGGTAAGAATTACCTTTCAGAAGATATTCTGTTGTTAACAATGGAGTAAGCTTCCAAATAACTGTATTATTTGCAAACAATAGGAAGAATGAAAGCGTTGAAAAGCTTAAGTGCAGTATATTGTTAAAGACGGTATACATGCCAACACTTTAAAAACGTAACAAAAAAGTTTATAGCAAGAGGAGGTGAAATGATGGAACTAGGTTATATCATCTCCATTTTGCTTGGCCTAATCGTTGCTGCTTTTGTTGGCTATTTCTTTCGAAAATCCGTTACGGAAGCAAAAATCGCTGGTGCCAGAGGAGCTGCTGATCAAATATTAGAAGATGCAAAACGTGAAGCAGAGGCTCTAAAGAAAGAGGCATTACTTGAAGCGAAGGATGAGAATCATAAGCTTCGCACAGAGGCGGAACGTGAAATTCGTGAACGTAGGAATGAACTGCAAAAACAAGAAAATCGTTTATTGCAAAAAGAAGAGAATCTAGACCGAAAAGATGAAACGCTAGATAAGCGTGAAGCGGTTTTGGAAAAAAGAGACGACTCTCTTGGCAAAAGACAACAGCATATTGAAGAGATGGAAAGCAAAGTGGACAAAATGGTACAGTCTCAGCAAACTGAACTGGAAAGAATCTCCGGGTTAACTCGTGAGGAAGCTAAATCCATCATTTTAGATCGTACTGAACAAGAGGTTGCACATGATATTGCCATCATGGTAAAAGAGAGTGAATCAAGAGCGAAAGAAGAAGCGGATAAGCGTGCGAAAGAAATCTTATCATTAGCGATTCAAAGATGTGCTGCGGACCATGTAGCTGAAACAACTGTGTCAGTTGTTAACTTACCGAACGACGAAATGAAGGGTCGAATTATCGGTCGTGAAGGTCGTAATATCCGTACACTTGAAACGCTGACAGGTATTGATTTGATTATCGATGATACGCCAGAAGCCGTTATTCTTTCAGGATTTGATCCTATCCGACGAGAAACTGCTCGTCTTGCACTTGATAAACTTGTACAGGATGGAAGAATTCATCCAGCTCGTATCGAGGAAATGGTGGACAAGGCCCGCCGAGAAGTGGATGAGCATATTCGAGAAATTGGAGAGCAAACGACATTCGAAGTTGGTGTCCATGGTTTACACCCTGACTTGATCAAAATATTAGGCCGCCTAAAATTCCGTACAAGCTACGGTCAAAATGTATTGAAACACTCGATGGAAGTAGCACAGTTGTCCGGTATGCTTGCTGCGGAATTAGGTCAAGATGAGACATTAGCACGCCGTGCAGGATTATTACATGATGTAGGGAAAGCGATTGACCATGAAGTAGAAGGAAGCCATGTTGAAATTGGGGTTGAACTAGCGACTAAATATAAAGAACACCCAGTTGTCATTAACAGTATCGCTTCCCATCATGGTGATACGGAACCAACATCCATTATCGCTGTTCTTGTAGCTGCGGCTGACGCACTTTCTGCTGCAAGACCTGGGGCGAGAAGAGAAACGCTTGAGAATTATATTCGACGTTTAGAAAAGCTCGAAGAAATCTCAGAGTCATATGATGGTGTTGAAAAATCATTTGCTATTCAAGCGGGTCGTGAAATTCGTATTATGGTTAAACCGGAGCAAATTGATGATTTGGAAGCACATCGTCTTGCAAGAGATATAAGGAAGAAAATCGAAGAAGAACTCGATTATCCAGGTCATATAAAAGTAACGGTTATTAGGGAAACAAGAGCCGTAGAATATGCGAAATAAGAGCGATGCCTTTTAGGCATCGCCTTTCCTTTTTTTGAAGGATTAAACTCTTGAAGAGCTAACTATCTCCTCAGAGATTTGCGTATGTATAAACAGAAGTATATTTAGAAGGGAAAAGATTATGAGAATTTTATTTGTAGGGGACGTTGTTGGATCATTAGGTCGTGAAATGGTAGAGGAGTATTTACCGAAATTAAAGGAAAAGTATCGCCCGCAAATAACCATTATAAATGGCGAAAATGCAGCTGGTGGTAGAGGAATTACCGAAAAAATATACAGGGAATTTTTATCGGCTGGGGCCCAAGCAGTGACATTAGGTAATCACACATGGGATAATAAGGAGATATTTGATTTTATTGAAGAGGCAAAATATTTGGTTAGGCCTGCTAATTTCCCTGATAACAATCCAGGGAAGGGTTTAATTTATTTAAAATATAATAGTGAAGAAATAGCTGTTATCAATTTACAAGGTCGAACATTTATGCAACCAAGTGATTGTCCTTTTGAAAAAGCAGAGCAACTTATTGAAGAAGCAAAGCAAAGAACACCGGTTATTTTTGTCGATTTTCATGGTGAAACAACAAGTGAGAAACAAGCAATGGGCTGGTTTTTAGATGGTAAGGTTTCAGCAGTAATTGGCACTCATACACATGTGCAAACAGCAGATCAACGCATTCTACCAAATGGGACGGCATTTATGAGTGATGTAGGGATGACTGGACCATACGATGGCATTCTTGGTATGGAAAGAGAAGCTGTGTTAAAGCGGTTTATCACGAATATGCCCGTCCGTTTTGAAGTACCGAAAAGTGGAAGAGGTATATTGAGTGCCGTAATCATTGACATTGATATGAAAACAGGAAAAGCGAAGAAGATAGAAAGCGTTTTAATTAATGATGATCATCCATTTTATAGCTAAAAAAAACCTCCTCAATTTCTAATTTTTCTGGTCAAGCTGGAATATGTCTTTTTCATTATGAATATAGTAGCAGTGGAAACATTTATTGAAACCTGATGAACTCTTTAAAAAAGAGCATTCAGGAGGGGGAAAAATGAGGAGGAGCTAGGAATGGAAATATTAAAAGTTTCAGCAAAATCTAATCCTAATTCTGTAGCTGGTGCGCTTGCTGGTGTTCTACGTGAAAGAGGAGCAGCAGAAATCCAGGCAATTGGTGCGGGTGCATTGAATCAAGCGGTTAAAGCAGTAGCAATCGCAAGAGGATTTGTAGCGCCTAGCGGTGTAGACTTAGTATGTATTCCTGCGTTTACAGATATTTTGATAGATGGGGAAGAGAGAACAGCTATAAAACTAATCGTAGAACCTAGATAATGGCTGTCATTGTCCATCAAAAATGTAAAAGCTCATTTGATTATCAAATGGGTTTTTTCTCTTTGTAAGAAAAAACAATAGAGAATAGATGAAAGATTTTGTATATTTAAAGAATAAAGGAGTGAGAAAGTGAAGATATTTGATGGGCATTGTGATGTATTAGCAAAAATGTTTTTGGACCCTTCTATTGAGTTTCAGCATTCGCAGCTGCTACAGGCTAATCTTAATCGACTATTAGCCGGTGGTGTGAAAGTCCAATTGTTTGCTATTTATGTACCAGAGAAAATTCATCCAGAATTAAAGTTTAACGCAGCACTACAAATCGTTGATATTTTTTATGAAAAAATAGTTAAACCTCATCCTCAAGTGAAGGTAATTCAGTCAAATAAAGATCTTCAAGGATTACAGGAGAATGAACTAGGGGCTGTTTTAACTTTAGAAGGCTGTGATGCTATCTACAATGATGAAGTGAAATTGAAAACGCTGTTAAGATTAGGTGTACAGTCGGTCGGCTTAACATGGAATTACGGAAATTTTGTTGCCGATGGTGTATTAGAAGAGAATGCAGGAGGGCTATCACGATTTGGCAAAAAGGTTGTAGAAGTATTAAATGAACGAGATATATTATGTGATGTTTCGCATATATCAGAAAAAGGCTTCTGGGATGTAATGGATATAGCTAAAAGACCGTTTGCCTCACATTCTAATTGTCTTCATTATTGTGCGCATCCAAGGAATTTAACCGACGACCAAATTCGCGCACTTATTAAGAAAGATGGTTTGATTGGATTGACTTTTGTGAGGGAATTCTTAAATGAGCCACATCGAGCGTCAATCAATGATCTATTAAAACATATTGATTATATCTGCTCTCTTGGTGGAGAAAACCACATTGGCCTTGGTTCAGACTTTGATGGCACTGAACCACCACTAAAAGGGCTTGAGCATGCAGGAGAGTATCAATATTTGATTGATACTTTATTACAGCATTTCTCACAGGAGGTTGTAGAAAAGATTACCTATCATAATTTCAAAAATGTGTTATTTAGCAGATAAATAGATTAATTTTTCTTAACTATCTAAAAAAATAAATAAATCTATCAATTATTTAATCTTAAAGGCTTGCATTTTTACATTGTTAGGTCTAGAATTGAAAGCGTTTAGTACGTTAAATGGTGAAATGGATGTATAAAAAGAGATTATACAAGTTTTTTACATATTTCTCGAATGTAATAAAAGGGGTGTAGGACATGGTGAAACAACTTTCGTGGAAGGTTGGCGGACAACAAGGCGAAGGAATTGAAAGCACTGGTGAAATATTTTCTATTGCATTGAATCGCCTTGGCTATTATTTATACGGATACCGTCATTTTTCTTCTCGTATTAAAGGTGGGCATACGAATAACAAAATTCGTGTGAGTACCTCTCAAACGCGGTCTGTTGCAGATGATTTAGACGTTCTTGTTGCGTTTGACCAAGAAACGATCGATGTCAATTATAAAGAGTTACATGATGGTGGTATCATCTTAGCAGATGCGAAATTTAATCCAGAGAAACCAGAAGATACAAACGCGCTACTTCTATCCGTTCCATTTACACAAATGGCGACAGATCTAGGAACATCACTTATGAAAAATATGGTCGCTGTAGGCTCAACTTGCGCCGTTTTAAATTTGGATGTCGAAGTTTTTAAAGAAGTAGTTGAAGAGATTTTTGCCCGCAAAGGACAAGCCGTTGTAGATAAAAATATGGAAGCAATAAAAGCTGGTTATGATACAACAGTTGAACAATTAGGTAAAACAGATGGCTTGATGCAGTTGGATGAAGCGGACGGTAAGAAAAGAATGTTCATGATCGGAAATGATGCCATTGCACTTGGTGCATTAGCCGCAGGAAGTCGATTTATGGCTGCTTACCCAATTACGCCAGCTTCGGAAATTATGGAGTATTTAATAAAAAAATTACCTGAACTTGGTGGTACTGTTATTCAGACGGAGGATGAGATTGCTGCTGCAACTATGGCGATTGGAGCCAACTATGCAGGAGTACGTGCTTTCACTGCCTCAGCCGGTCCAGGATTATCTTTAAAAATGGAATCAATTGGTCTAGCAGGTATTACAGAGACACCGTTAGTCATCGTTGATACTCAGCGTGGTGGTCCGTCAACAGGTCTACCAACAAAACAAGAACAGTCAGATTTAATGGCTATGATTTACGGAACACATGGAGAAATTCCAAAAATTGTTCTTGCACCAAGTACAGTACAGGAAGCGTTTTATGATACTGCTGAAGCATTTAATTTAGCTGAAGAATATCAATGTCCAGTTATTGTTTTATCAGATCTACAATTATCATTAGGTAAACAAACGGTAGAACCATTGAATTTTAATGAAGTAGAAATTCGTCGTGGGAAGCTACAAGACGATCTACCTGAAATAGATAGCAAAGAATATTTTAAACGTTATGAAGTGACGGAGGATGGCGTATCACCACGGGTAATCCCAGGGATGAAATATGGTATCCACCATGTTACAGGTGTGGAGCATGATCAATCTGGAAAACCATCGGAATCAGCAGCAAATCGTATTCAACAAATGGATAAACGGTTCCGTAAAATTGAAAATGTGAAATTTAATACACCAGTATATAAAAACGCCCCTCATGAAGAAGCAGATTTGTTATTAGTTGGTTTCATTTCAACAAGAGGTGCGATTGAAGAAGCGATTACTAGATTAGAAGCAGACGGTTTGAAGGTGAATCACGCACATATTCGTTTGATTCATCCATTCCCAACTGATGAGTTAATGCCGCTAGTCGCATCTGCTAAAAAGGTTGTGGTGGTTGAAAATAATGCCACTGGACAGTTAGCAAATATTATTAAAATGAATGTTGGATATGCGAATAAAATCATTAAATATAATAAGTACGACGGGAATCCTTTCTTGCCGCACGAAATCCATACAAAGTGCAAGGAGTTGTTCTAAATGGCTACATTTAAAGACTTTCGAAATAATGTAAAACCGAACTGGTGCCCAGGCTGTGGTGACTTCTCTGTTCAAGCTGCTATTCAACGCGCATCCGCAAATGTTGGTTTAGAACCTGAAGAATTAGCTGTAGTATCTGGAATTGGTTGTTCTGGGCGAATTTCAGGTTATATTAACTCATATGGATTTCACGGAATCCATGGACGTTCATTACCGATTGCTCAAGGTGTTAAAATGGCGAATAAGGACTTAACTGTTATTGCTTCTGGTGGTGACGGGGATGGCTTTGCTATCGGTATGGGGCATACGATTCATGCTATTCGCCGTAATATTAATATCACGTATATTGTGATGGATAACCAAATTTATGGCTTAACAAAAGGGCAAACATCACCGCGTTCATCTACTGGTTTTAAAACAAAATCAACACCTGAAGGTTCCATTGAACAAGCGATTTCACCAATGGAAATGGCTTTAACGGCAGGAGCTACTTTTGTTGCCCAAAGTTTTTCTACCGATTTGAAAGATTTAACTGCTCTCATTGAACAAGGAATTCAACATGATGGATTTTCACTTATTAATGTGTTTAGTCCTTGTGTCACTTATAACAAAATCAATACGTATGATTGGTTTAAAGCAAATTTAACTAAATTGAAAGATATCGATGGATACGATTCTTCCAATAGAGAACAAGCAATGCAAACATTAATGAAACACGATGGTTTAGTAACAGGACTAATCTATCAAAACACTGAACGTAAGTCTTATCAGGAAATGCTTCACGGTTATTCTGAAACACCGTTAGCAAAGGCTGATTTAAACTTAGATCAAGCATACTTTGATAAACTAGTAGAAGAATTTATGTAAAATAAAAGACTTAAGAAAATCCAGTTTTGATTTTCTTAAGTCTTTTTTTCTTTATAGAATATGAGTATATTTTTTAATACTTTCCTACGAAAAAGAATAGGAAAGGTGCATTGCTATTGTGTTCAATAGAAATACGCTTTATACTATAGTAATGTGTATGGAAATAATGGATAGTAAACGCCTACAGTAACATAGAAAGGGGCATGTCGTAAATGAATGAAAAACAAAGATTAGAAACTCAACAAGTAAAGGTCGCAAATCCTGCGGACAAAAAATCCGAAAAGGATTACAGCAAGTATTTTGAACATGTGTATACAGCTCCATCTTTAAAGGATGCGAAGAAACGTGGAAAAGAAGATGTCAAATATCATAAGGATTTTGAAATACCGAGTGAATTTGCTGGATTAGGGGAAGGCCGAAAGTTCTATATTCGTACATATGGATGCCAGATGAATGAGCATGACACGGAAGTAATGGCAGGGATTTTTATGAATTTAGGCTATGAACCAACTGAATCCGTTGATGATGCCAATGTGATTCTTCTAAACACTTGTGCTATCCGTGAAAATGCGGAAAATAAAGTGTTTGGTGAACTCGGACATTTAAAACATTTAAAACAACAAAATCCTGACTTACTTATCGGTGTTTGTGGATGTATGTCTCAAGAAGAATCTGTTGTTAATAAAATTCTTAAAACATATAACCAAGTAGATATGGTGTTCGGTACGCATAATATTCACCGTTTGCCAAATATTTTACAAGAAGCTTATATGTCTAAGGAAATGGTACTTGAAGTTTGGTCTAAAGAAGGCGATGTAATTGAAAATTTACCTAAAGTGAGAAGAGGTAATATTAAGGCTTGGGTAAATATTATGTATGGCTGTGATAAATTCTGTACGTATTGCATTGTTCCTTATACAAGAGGAAAAGAGAGAAGTCGCAGACCGGAAGATATCATTCAAGAAGTCCGTCAATTAGCGGCCAAAGGCTATCAAGAAATTACTTTATTAGGGCAAAATGTGAATGCATACGGTAAAGACTTTAATGATATGAAGTATGGTCTCGGGGATTTAATGGATGAAATTCATAAAATTGATATTCCTAGGGTCCGTTTTACAACTAGCCATCCACGTGACTTTGATGACCATCTCATTGAAGTGCTGGCAAAAGGCGGCAATCTTGTGGAACATATTCATTTACCAGTGCAATCCGGTTCGAATGATGTATTGAAAATTATGGCTAGAAAGTATACCCGAGAACAGTTCTTAGAGTTAGTAGGCAAAATAAAAGAAAACGTACCAGGTGCAACTTTTACAACAGATATTATTGTTGGTTATCCGAATGAAACAGAAGAACAGTTCGAGGAAACGATGTCGCTCTATCGTGAAGTAGGCTTTGAGGCGGCGTATACTTTTATCTATTCTCCTCGTGAAGGCACACCTGCTGCGAAAATGAAAGATAATGTACCAATGGAAGTGAAGAAAGAACGCTTACAAAGATTAAACGCACTAGTCAATGAAATATCTGCTGAATCTATGAAGAAATACCAAGGTGAAATAGTTGAAGTGTTAGTAGAAGGGGAAAGTAAAAATAACCCTGATACATTGGCCGGCTATACAAGAAAGAACAAGTTGGTAAACTTTAAAGGACCGAAGACAGCAATTGGAAAACTCGTCAAAGTGAAAGTGACGGATGCTAAAACTTGGTCACTTAATGGTGAGATGATTGAAGAAAAAGAAAATCTTGAGGTGAGCTAAGATGGCGAAGTATTCTAAAGATGATATTGTAAAACGGGCAAGAGAACTAGCTGTAATGATAGCTGATACGGAAGAAGTAGATTTCTTTAAACGTGCGGAAGCACAAATTAATGAAAATGAAAAAGTTTCAAAGATTATTGCGCAAATTAAAGGGCTACAAAAACAAGCGGTTAATTTACAACATTATGGGAAAGAAGAAGCTTTAAGAAAAACAGAAGCGAAAATTGATTCTCTTGAAGAAGAGCTAGATGCAATTCCAGTTGTTCAAGAGTTTAAACAATCTCAAGTGGATGTGAATGATTTATTACAAATTGTCTCTTCAGCCATTTCTAACAGAGTAACGGATGAGATTATTTCGTCAACTGGTGGCGATTTACTATCTGGTCAAACGGGCTCACAATTAAAAAATTCAGGCTGCCAACATTAAAAAATCAAAAGGGTGATCACAAGTCGATGTGATCACCCTTTTGATTTTTTATTATTGGTTCGTAGGAATCTGCCACTTTAGAAACTCGTTTCAATAATTGAATGGTCTTTTGTTGTGGCCACTTTAGTCTTATCAATATATTCTTAGATTTAGAACTTCTTATTGTTGAATGTAGATATGGAAAGATAATTATCAAAATAGGGTAATTATATGGATTTATCACCATTTCCTCAGCAAATAACATTTTTTATGATTATTATAAAAGCCACGTGTCAATTTCTACAAGTATTTGAATCAAAAGCGAGAGGAAATGTTCCAAGAAGTTGATGAAAAATCTTTCCTAGATTGGGCCCTTGCCCACCTCAGTCCGTAACAATCGCCCGTATGCGGCATATGATAAAGCATGCTAATGGATTTGGCTAATTGCCCATAAGAAAATAGGTCGCACACTAGTCTAATATCCCGCATAGGATGAATTGAAAATGAATGAGGAGGGTTCGCTCGCAATGGGAGACTATAGAGAGATAATAACGAAGGCAGTCGTTGCGAAAGGACGTAAGTTTATCCAGTCCAATCACACGGTTTGTCCTCAACACCACCCATCTAGTATTCTTGGTGCCTGGATTATTAACCATAAGTACAAAGCAAAAAAGGTGGGAAATACTGTAGAGGTTAGCGGAAGCTTTGATATCAATATCTGGTATTCTTATAAAGATAACACGCAAACTGAAGTAGTTACAGAGTGCGTGGAATACAAAGATGTTATCAAAGTGAAGTATCGTGATGAAGAAATCCTTGACGATATTGAAGTTGTTGCACGGGTCGTTCAACAACCAAACTGTATTGAAGCAACAATCTCTAAAAATGGCAATAAAATTATTGTACATGTAGAGAGAGAGTTTATTGTTGAAGTCATTGGAGAAACAAAGATTTGTGTAGCAGTGGCTGACGCAGGTGACTGCGAAGATGAAGATTGGGGATTAGAAGTAGAAGATGAAGAATTTGAAGATTTAAACCCAGACTTCATCATTGGCACTGAAGAGGAATAATAACTAACTAGGAGGTTTTACTTCCTAGTTTTTTTCTTTTTTAAAAGTATTGAAGAGTGTAGATAGGCAAGAGTATGAAGCATTTCTAATCGTTTGTTGACTTTCAAGTATGATATAATAAGATAAGAAAATAATAGATTATGAAATATGTGGAGGAAATTATGGCAGCAACATATACGCCGATGATACAACAATATTTAAGTGTAAAGGCAGATTATCAAGATGCCTTTTTATTTTTTCGTTTAGGCGATTTTTATGAGATGTTTTTTGAAGATGCGATTTCAGCATCAAGAGAGTTAGAAATTACGTTAACAAGTAGAGATGGCGGAGCGGAAGACCGCATACCGATGTGCGGGGTACCTTATCATTCAGCCCCAAATTATATCGAACGCTTAATTGAAAAAGGCTATAAAGTAGCCATATGTGAACAAACCGAAGATCCGAAACAAGCTAAAGGTGTAGTCAAAAGGGAAGTTGTTCAATTAATTACACCTGGGACTCGGATGGAAGGCAAGGGGTTAAATGAAAAGGAAAATAACTATATCGCTACAGTAACTGCATTTGAAGATGATACCTATGGTTTCGCTTATAGTGATTTATCAACAGGAGAAACAAAAGCAACCATTATTACTGATGGTTTTACCTCTATTTTAAATGAGCTGTCAGTTTCTAATGCGAAAGAAATTGTCGTCTCTTCGCAGTTCTCAGATAAATGGCTTAAAAAGATGAAAGAAAGAATGGTACTGACCATTTCTATTGAAGATGATGTTCAAACTCAGCAACCGTTTGAGGAAAGTGTATCAAAGTTAGCAAATAATCGTCTGCGTGATACTGTAATGAGATTATATAATTATTTGTATAAAACACAAAAACGTAGTCTTGATCATTTGCAACTAGCTGAAGTGTATGAAGTGAACCAATTTATGAAAATTGATTACTTCTCCAAGAAAAACTTAGAACTTACAGAAACAATGCGTTCTAATGGGAAGAAGGGTTCGCTTCTTTGGCTGCTAGATGAAACGAAAACAGCGATGGGTTCAAGAATGTTAAAACAATGGATAGATCGTCCGTTAATTAATAAAGATGCCATTATAGAACGACAATCAATGGTGGAAACTTTCATGAATCATTATTTCGAACGAGAAGAGCTAAGAGATACTTTAAAAGAAGTATATGATTTAGAGCGGCTTGCAGGTAGAGTCGCATTCGGTAATGTCAATGCTCGTGACTTATTTCAATTGCAGAAATCATTACAGCAAGTACCCAAAATAGGACATGTAGTGAATCAGTTAACGAATGATGTAGCTAAAAAATTGGCAAGTGAACTGGATCCTTGTGAGGATGTAACCGATTTGTTAGAAAGAGCCATTGCCGAAAATCCCCCGTTAACTATTAAGGAAGGCAATATTATTGCTGACGGTTTTAATGAAGATCTCGATCAATATCGTGATGCAACGAAAAACGGTAAAAATTGGATTGCTCAGCTTGAGAAGAGAGAAAGAGAGAAGACAGGGATTAAGTCATTAAAAATCGGATACAATCGTGTCTTTGGATATTATATTGAAGTGACAAAGTCCAATCTTCATCTGTTAGAAGAAGGTCTATATGAAAGAAAACAAACATTAACAAATGCTGAAAGGTTTATTACTCCAGAGCTAAAAGAAAAAGAGGCATTAATCTTACAAGCAGAAGAAAAGTCTGTAGACCTAGAATACACATTATTTTTAGAGGTAAGAGAACAGGTGAAAGAACATATTCCACGCATCCAAAATCTTGCCAAGCTTATCAGTGAACTTGATGTGTTGCAATGTTTCTCTGTCGTTAGCGAACAGCGACAATACCATAAACCGAGCTTTTCAAATGAACGGAAAATCGTAATTGAAGACGGGAGACATCCAGTTGTCGAAAAAGTGATGAATGCGCAAGAATATGTAGCGAATGACTGTTATATGGACCAGGAAAGAGAATTACTACTTATTACTGGACCAAATATGTCAGGTAAAAGCACATATATGCGACAAATTGCTCTAACCTCCATTTTGGCACAAATCGGTTGTTTTGTCCCTGCTAAACAAGCGGTGTTACCTATTTTTGACCAAGTGTTTACTAGAATAGGTGCGGCGGATGATTTAATCTCTGGACAAAGCACATTTATGGTGGAAATGTTAGAAGCTAGAAATGCCATTGTTCATGCAACAGAAAATAGTCTTATCCTATTTGACGAAATTGGTAGAGGGACGTCGACCTATGACGGAATGGCACTTGCTCAAGCGATTATTGAATATATTCACCATCATATTGGGGCGAAAACATTGTTTTCCACTCATTATCATGAGCTTACTGTTTTGGCTGAAGAATTGCCACGTATAGAAAATGTGCATGTCAGTGCAGTTGAACAGAACGGAAAGGTCGTATTTCTCCATAAGATTAAAGAGGGCTCAGCAGATAAAAGTTATGGTATACATGTTGCTCAACTGGCAGAGCTACCGGAGACATTGATTCAAAGAGCAAACGACATTCTTACGCGATTAGAAGCAAAGGATTCATCAAAAATAAATACAACAGCAGCAACGATGGAAGTACAAGAAGAAGCAGTAGGCCAATTGTCATTCTTTGAAGAAGAAAAGCAAGAGAAGAGAGGGACAAATATTGCTACGAAGGAAAGAAAGATGCTTGATCAGCTAAAGAAACTAGACATTCTAGAAATGACACCGATGACAGCATTAAATACCTTATATGAGATGCAAAAAAAGTTAAAATAAAGATTGAAAGGGTGAATCCTAGTGGGTAAAATCAAGCTCTTAGATGATTATCTATCAAATAAAATCGCGGCAGGAGAAGTCGTTGAGCGTCCAGCATCTGTTGTGAAAGAATTGGTTGAAAATGCCATTGATGCAGGCAGTTCTGTCATTGAAGTGGAAGTAGAAGAAGCTGGCCTTGCAAGTATCCGAATCATCGATAATGGCGAAGGAATAGCAGAAGATGACGTTCTCCATGCGTTCCACCGACATGCGACAAGTAAAATCCAAGACGAGAGCGACCTATTTAGGATTCGCACATTAGGATTTAGAGGGGAAGCACTTCCCTCTATTGCTTCTGTTTCCAAAGTGGAATTGAAAACTTGCCATAGTGATATAGGTACGAGAGTGGTGCTTGAAGGCGGCAAGGTTGTAACGATGGAAAAGGCAGCTAGTCGCAAGGGGACAGATATCACGGTGTCGGATCTATTTTACAATACGCCGGCAAGACTTAAATATATGAAAACCATTCATACCGAATTAGGTAATATTACTGATGTCATGAATCGCTTATCTTTATCACACCCGGAGATCTCATTCAGGTTACTTCATAATGATAAACAACTGCTGAAAACAACAGGCAATGGTGATGTCCGTCAAGTTTTAGCGGCGATCTATGGTTTAAATATTGTCAAAAAAATGATCCCAATTCAAACTCAGTCGCTTGACTTCAAGGTTTCTGGCTATGTGGCGTTACCAGAAATAACGAGAGCATCGAGAAATTATATTTCAACGATGATCAACGGGCGGTTTATTAAAAACTATCCACTAGTGAAAGCTATTCAGGAAGGTTATCATACATTGTTACCGATAGGACGGTATCCCATTGTTTTATTAAACATAGAAATGGATCCATTATTAGTCGATGTAAATGTTCATCCTTCTAAAATGGAAGTTCGTTTAAGTAAAGAACACGAATTAAACGAATTAGTCACTGCCACCATTAAACAAGTCTTTAAAAAAGAAGAATTAATTCCAAGTGGCTTTACCGAAAAGAAAATAATAAAGCCGAAAGAAGAACAAACGTTTCTTCACCTCGATCATTTACCAGAAAGACAACCATTTAAAGAGATTGAGCAGGAGAGGAAAGCACCAGAAGTACAATTTATCCAAGAAAATACAGTAACACGAAATCAACCAAAACAAGATACGGTCTTTGAAACGGCTCCTTCAATAGAAATTCCTTCTCAACCTAAAGAAGTGGACTTACATGAAGAAGAAAAAACAACGATTGCGGAAGAAGATGAAACCGTGCTTCCGTCTAGAGTTCCAGCAATGTATCCTATAGGTCAAATGCACGGTACCTATATTTTTGCACAAAATGATAATGGTTTGTATATCATTGACCAGCATGCGGCTCAGGAAAGAATCAAGTATGAGTTTTTTAAAGAAAAGGTTGGGAAAGTAGAAAGTGAATTACAGGAGCTTTTGATTCCAATGACCTTCGAATATGCAAACGATGATGTGATAAAGATCGAGGAATACAAGGACGTACTTGAAAAAGTGGGTGTATTCTTAGAGGAGTTTGGTCATAACAGTTATATTGTTCGTGCCCATCCACAATGGTTTCCTAAAGGAGAGGAACAAGAAACGATTGTGGATATGATTGAGCAATTGTTGAACATGAAGCGAGTAGATATAAAAAAACTGAGAGAAGAAGCGGCGATCATGATGAGTTGTAAAGGTTCAATTAAAGCAAATCGTCATTTACGTAACGATGAGATTCAAGCATTGCTGGATGAGTTACGCCAAACAAATGATCCCTTTACTTGCCCCCATGGTCGCCCAATTATCATTCATTATTCTATATATGAAATGGAAAAAATGTTTAAGCGTATTATGTAAGACCTGATGAGAGAGGTTTTTTATAGGAAACTAACATAGTAATCCTTAAGGTCACATAAAAAAGAGAGAACCGCAAATAGTTACACGCGGTTCTCTCTTTTTTTATTATTTCGCATTAGCTGTTTGTAATTTATCCATGTACTTTAATGATTTTCCTGTCCCAATTGCAACAGACTCTAACGGATTTGGAGCAAGGTGAACAGGCACATCAATCTCTTGACTGATCCATTCTTGCATACCATTAAGTAATGCTCCTCCGCCAGTCAAGATGACTCCACGGTCAACAATATCACCACTTAATTCAGCAGGACTATCTTCTAGTGTTGCTCTAAGCGCTTCTAAAATACTGAGTAACGCTTCTTTCATCGCATCTCTAATTTCAAAGGAAGAAAGCTCAATCGTTTTTGGTAATCCAGTGACTAAATCTCTCCCGCGTATTTCCATTTTAAGTTCATCATGGTTAATAAGCGCATGGCCAATTTCAATTTTAATATTTTCTGCTGTTCTTTCTCCAATAAGCACATTATATTCTTTACGTACATACTGAATAATATCATCGTCTAAACGGTCTCCACCAATACGAACGGAGTGACAAGCAACTACACCACCGAAGGAAATAATCGCTACTTCAGTAGAACCGCCACCTATGTCAACTACCACATTTGCGACTGGCTCATCGACAGGCATGCCAGCGCCAATTGCTGCTGCAACAGGTTCCTCAATAACGAAAACTTTTTTCGCGCCTGCATTTCGTACAGCATCTTGAATCGCTCTTCTTTCTACACTTGTCGACCCGGAAGGTGTACAAACAACGACACTCGGCTTTCTAATTGAGAAGCCGCCTGCTTTTGCAGCTTTTTTCATAATATGACGTAACATTTCTGTCGTTGTAT
This sequence comes from Cytobacillus sp. FSL K6-0265, assembly GCF_038003465.1. Lineage (NCBI taxonomy): Bacteria > Bacillati > Bacillota > Bacilli > Caryophanales > Bacillaceae > Cytobacillus > Cytobacillus sp. FSL K6-0265. Next base: position 1,943,958 of record NZ_JBBOPE010000001.1, read on the forward strand.
CGAAATCGGCAATGACGCCATCTTTTAGTGGGCGTATAGCAACAATCCGTCCTGGTGTTTTACCAATCATTTCTTTTGCTTCAGTACCAACTGCTAGTACTTTTTTTGTTTCTGTATCAATCGCAACAACAGAAGGTTCATTGAGAGCGATACCTTTTGCCTTACTATAAACAAGTATATTAGCTGTTCCTAAATCGATTCCAATTTCAGCATTTCCTATCATTATCAATCACCTAATTTCCTATAATTCTGCTTCGTCTCAAACCATTTTCATAAGACCATATTCATAAGACATCTTATCTTAAACTCCGCTTTTTATAAGGTAACATGAAACGACCATAGAAGCCTGAATGTAAATAAAACGTTATAAAAATGTAATCTCCACTGTAAAAAAGAATCGAATCCGCAATAAAAAAGGTTTAATTTGTAGAAAAAGGGTGAATAATGTTTGGGTATTGATTGTCTTTTTTCCTTCCTATGCTTATGGTACGATAAGATAGAAATTGAAAGACTAAAAGGCAGTGTGAATGAATGACAACTCAAAAAGAAAAAATCATTATTCTTATAGGACCTACTGCAGTAGGGAAAACAAAAACAAGTATTGAACTGGCAAAAAAATACAATGGTGAAATTATTAGTGGTGATTCCATGCAAATATACAAAGGTATGGACATTGGTACAGCCAAAATAACGGAAGAAGAGACTGAGGGTATTCGCCATCATTTAATTGATATTAAAGAACCGGATGAAAGTTTTTCGACAGCTGCATTTCAAACGATTGTTAGAGAGAAGATAACTGAAATCAGCAGGAGAGGGAAGTTACCGATTATTGTAGGAGGGACGGGACTATACATACAATCCGTTCTATTTGACTATCAATTTTCAAATGTTGCCTCAGATGATGGTTTCAGAAAGCACTTAGAGGAAAGGGCGAAAGTTGAAGGGAATATTTGTATTCATAAGGAATTACAGGTGGTCGATCCGGAATCTGCCTTAAAAATTCATCCTAATAACATTCGAAGAGTGATTCGAGCTCTCGAAGTATACCATTGTACAGGAAAAACGATGACAGAGTGGCAAAATACTCAGAAACCTGAATCGGTATATAATGCCGCTGTAATCGGTTTAACCATGGATAGAGATCTTTTGTATAAACGGATTAATCAGAGAATAGATATAATGATGGATAAAGGCTTATTGGCTGAGGTGAGAGGATTTTGTGAAAAAGGATTGCGAAACTGTCAGTCAATGCAAGCGATAGGATATAAGGAATTCTATCCTTATTTTGATGGATTGATTTCTTTAGATGAGGCTGTTGAACAGCTGAAGCAAAACTCTCGAAGATATGCCAAAAGGCAGCTAACTTGGTTTCGTAATAAAATGGATGTTAGTTGGATAGATATGAGTATAGCCCTCGATTCAAAGGGTTTTCATAAAAAAATCAATGAAATTTATGTAACGATTGAAGGAAAGCTGAAAATTAAATCGAATACATAATAATAGAGATAAAAGAGGAGGATTTGTAATGAAAACATCAATCAATATCCAAGATCAATTTCTAAATCAATTGCGTAAAGATAACGCCAATGTGACAGTTTTCTTGTTAAACGGTTTCCAAATTAGGGGTCAAGTAAAGGGGTTTGATAATTTTACTGTCCTATTTGAATCAGAAGGAAAACAACAACTTGTTTATAAGCACGCGATTTCAACATTTGCTCCTCAACGAAATGTGTCGTTAGATATGGAACAAAAATAATAAGTTGCTTCACCGAGTCCGCAAATCATGCGGGCTTTTTCTTATGGTTTGACAATCCTTTTGGGGATAATGATGGTATATATCATTTGAAGTGATTAACAATTTTGTTTTGACTAAAAAAACTTTAATGATTTTCTCCAAATTGAATATATATGAACAAGAAGACTCTTACTTCTAATAATAGAATAGGCTAAATAACTACTTGAGATAACGTCTAGGCTTTTGTCACAATTAAGGCAATCTTAGCGTATACTGGTGCAAGAGAATGTGAGGTGAAAGCTATTGGATCAGCCGATTCGTTTGAAAAATAATGGACAAATCAGTATTGTACTAAATTCTCAAAAAAGAAAAGCCTTAACAAAAGAAATACCCGAACCGAATGTGGTACAAAAAACCTTACAATCAGAGCATCTTGCTCTTAGAGAAATTGAAGAAGAATTAGCTGCCTTAGTAGGCATGGAAGAAATGAAAAGAATGATTAAAGAAATTTACGCCTGGATTTACGTGAACAAGAAGCGAGAAGAAGCAGGACTGAAAGCGGGAAAGCAGTCCCTTCATATGATGTTCAAAGGAAATCCTGGAACAGGGAAAACAACGGTAGCTAGGTTAATAAGTAAGCTATTTCAAAAAATGGATGTTTTGACAAAGGGGCATTTGATCGAAGCTGAAAGGGCTGACTTAGTAGGAGAATATATTGGCCATACGGCTCAAAAAACGAGAGACTTAATTAAAAAAGCGATCGGAGGCATCCTTTTTATTGATGAAGCTTATTCCCTCGGTAGAGGAGGGGAAAAAGATTTTGGTAAAGAGGCGATCGATACATTAGTGAAACATATGGAAGATAAACAGCATGATTTTATACTCATTTTAGCGGGATATTCAAAGGAAATGGACTATTTTTTATCGTTAAATCCAGGTTTACATTCTAGATTTCCGCTTGTCATAGATTTTCCGGATTATTCAATTGAACAACTAATGGAAATCGGGCAAAGAATGCTGAAACAAAAAGAGTACGTACTTAGCAGAGAAAGTGAAAGGAAATTAAAAGATCACTTACTTTGGGTGAAAACAGTATTAAATCCTCAAACATTTTCTAATGGAAGATATATAAGGAATATTATTGAAAAGGCAATACGTGCACAATCCATGAGGCTTTTAATGCAAAGTCATTATGACCGCCATGAATTAATGACAATTAGAAGTAACGATTTAGTTTTTGAAGAAGACGATTGAATGAGTCCTAGCTCCGCTTAATTTAGGAGTTTGTTTTTTGTTATTAATAGGAATGCTAATTGAAAAAATAGAGCCGCTCTCCTACTTTGTATAGTGGGCTTTGAGCTGGCTCTGTTTTTTATGACTAATTTAACTTATATTGTTTTGTAGGGAGTTTCCATTTATAAGTGTAAGATAATACTCTAAGGGCGGTAATTGTTATGAATAATATAATGAGCTCTACTGATGATGTAAAAATATTTAATCCGATTAATAACCCTGTAATAATCGCCCAAACAGCATAGATTTCTGATCGTAATACTAAAGGTTTTCTTTGTGCTAATAAATCACGAATCATTCCTCCACCACTACCTGTTAATACTGCGGCAACGATAATTGCGCTTAATGGATGATTCATATCAGCAGCATAAAGTGCACCTTGTATAGCAAATGCTGATAAACCAATGGCATCAGTGAAGTTTCCCCATTTATGCCAATGCTTTAATAAATGATGGGGAAAAATGATAATCAATGTAATAGATAATAAGGCGATTTGAAAAAAAGTTCCCTGTTCCCACAATGTTGAAACGGGTACCCCAATCAATAAATTACGGATGGCTCCTCCGCCAAAGGCAGTGACGATGCCTAAAATATAAATGCCTAATATATCATAATCTTCTTCCATAGCTACGATTGCACCGCTAATGGCAAAAGCAATTGTACCAATCATACTTAAAAAATCCCAAGTTAACACCACATATCACCACACGTTCTTAAAATCCTGCACAAACATATAGATTTTAACATGAAATAGCATGAAATCAATGATTTTTAATTAATAATTTTTTTGGCAAATGATAATGATAGATAAAACTGCAAGACATTGTGGATAAAAGGAAATTTTCTCCCTTTAACGTAAAGAATAATTAGTGTATTACAAAAGAATTTGATATGATAATAATATGTTAAAAAGAAAGTAGGGCTTTAATGGAACAACAGTCTTTTAAAGAAAAAGCGATACTTGTCGGCTGTCAAACGACTGAAGACGATTTGCAATATAGTTATTCAATGGATGAGCTTATGTCACTAACAAAAACGGCAAATGGTGAAGTCGTTACAAGTGTTATACAAAAAAGAGAAAGAATTCATCCATCTACATATATAGGAAAAGGGAAAGTTGAAGAAATTTCACGTCTACAAGAAGAGACAGAAGCTGATGTGATCATTTTTAATGATGAACTATCTCCTAGCCAAGTTCGTAACCTATCCGAATTCATTTCGGCAAGAATTATTGATCGCACGCAGTTGATTCTTGATATTTTTGCAGGCAGGGCTCGTTCAAAAGAGGGGAAACTTCAAGTTGAATTAGCTCAATTAAAATATTTACTACCGAGATTATTGGGACAAGGAACAGCACTTTCACGACTAGGCGGGGGAATTGGAACAAGAGGTCCCGGTGAGACAAAGCTCGAATCAGACCGACGTCATATACGAAAGAAAATAGATGATATTGATAAGCAATTGAAAGCAGTTGTTCATCATAGGAAGCGTTACCGTGAAAGAAGAAAGAAGAATCAAGCACTGCAAATTGCCTTAGTAGGTTATACGAATGCGGGTAAATCTACACTGTTTAATCGCCTAACAGAAGCGGATTCCTATGAAGAAAATCAATTATTTGCCACACTGGATCCAATGACAAGAAAAATGTCTTTACCAAGTGGATATACAGCTCTTTTAACGGATACAGTTGGATTTATACAAGACTTACCGACTACGTTAATTGCAGCCTTTAGATCTACTTTAGAAGAAGTAAACGAAGCGGATCTTATTTTACATGTAGTCGATATGTCTAATCCTGACTACATCCAACATGAACAAACTGTAAAGCAATTAATTGATGATTTAGAGCAAGAAGAGATACCACAATTAATCGTATATAATAAAAAGGATGAAGCACATGAAAGATTCATCCCAACAAAGGGTAAGGACACGTTACAAATAAGTGCCTTAAATGATCGTGATCGCCAGCTGCTAAAAGAGGCAATTGAACGAGCAATCACTCAATTAATGGATTCATATACTGCTGCAATCCCTGCTTCAGAAGGAAAGTTATTATCGCTCCTAAATACGGTGACTATTGTGCGGAGTAGTGAATTTATCGAAGAAGAACAAATATATTTAGCTAAAGGTTTTTACTTCAAAGATCATCCAATCACACAAATGCTAAATTATTATAGAGTATAGAAAGTAAAGGTGTAAAACATGTTCCAAAGCTTAGTAAATGGAGAATCCCTTTTTGAGATTGTTCAAGAAGTAGAAAAGAAAATTTCTGCTGTGACACATAAAATAGAGCAAAGAATAGATGATAATCAATTTCGCGTACTGCAAAGTTTTCAAAAACATCGTGTAAGTGATAGCCACTTTATACCGTCAACAGGATACGGCTATGACGATGCGGGTAGAGATACTTTAGAATTAATCTATGCAGATGTCTTTGGTGGCGAAGCAGCATTGGTTAGACCACAAATCATATCTGGTACCCATGCTATATCGACTGCATTATTTGGTATTTTACGACCGGGAGATGACCTTTTATATATTACAGGTAAACCTTATGATACGTTAGAAGAAATCGTCGGTATTAGAGGTAAAGGGGTAGGGTCTCTAAGAGAATTTCGTATTGGTTATGATACGGTTGAATTGCAAGCGAATGGTAGGGTTGATTATGAAGTAATCAAAGAAAGAATGACATCTAATACAAGGATGATTGGTATACAACGTTCAAGAGGTTATGCGGAAAGACCATCATTTACAATAAATGAAATAAAAGAAATGATTGATTTTGTTAAGTCAATTAACCCTGAAGTCGTTGTCTTCGTAGATAATTGTTACGGTGAATTTGTTGAAGAGATGGAACCATGTCATATTGGTGCCGATTTAATGGCCGGTTCACTTATTAAGAACCCTGGCGGTGGATTAGTGAAAACTGGTGGTTACATTGTTGGGAAAAAAGCTCTTGTTGAAGCGTGTTCTTATCGATTAACTTCCCCTGGAATAGGAGCCGAAGCTGGTGCATCCCTTTATAGTTTGCAGGAGATGTATCAAGGCTTTTTCTTAGCTCCCCATGTAGTGGGACAAGCTTTGAAGGGAGCGGTTTTTACTGCAGCAATCCTTGAATACTTTGGGATGAAAACAAATCCAAGATGGGATGCAGAGAGAACAGACTTAATTCAATCAGTACAATTTGGTGATGCTAAAATGATGGTTGCCTTTTGTCAAGCGATTCAATATGCTTCCCCAATCAACTCTCACGTAACTGCATATCCAGCATACATGCCAGGATATGAGGATGATGTTATTATGGCTGCGGGTACCTTTATCCAAGGGGCAAGTATTGAGCTAACAGCAGATGGACCTATTCGCCCCCCTTTTGAAGCATATGTTCAAGGCGGATTAACCTATTCTCATGTAAAAATCGCCATTTGTACGGCGTTAGACCAATTATTAGAGAAAAAACTCATTCAAAAGAATCAATAAATGTGGAGAAAGGAGGCGAATATACGCTGCCTTTTTTCAATACTAGGAGAAAAGTTTGAAAATTTCATCATTTACATGTGATAAAACATAACATTTTGTTGACAGATTATCTAACACGACATATAATAGGATATAAGATACAAAGAAATAAAAAGTAAAAGAATGAAGGAGGAGAGATGGTTGACTGGAAGTGAAATACGTCGTTCCATGCCGCTCTTTCCAATTGGCATTGTTATGCAGCTGACTGAGCTTACTGCAAGACAGATTCGCTATTATGAAGAACACCAATTGATTACTCCAGCTAGAACGGATACGAATAGAAGGCTGTATTCATTGAATGATATTGATAAATTGCTAGAAATCAAAGATTTAATTGATCAAGGTGTCAATATGGCGGGAATAAAGCAACTATTTACAGTGAAACAACAACAAGAGATGGATGAACAAGCATTTAAGAAGCAAGAAGAAAAAGTGAGACATGATTTGTCAGATGATGAATTGAGAAAGCTTTTGCGTAAAGAATTTATGCAAGCAGGTAGGTTTACTCGATCGTCTTTAAGACAAGGTGATTTATCACGCTTTTTCCATTAAAATAAAAAATCTTTTCTTGACTTTAAAGGAGGAAACACAAGGTGGCAAAATTCACTAAAGAAGATATCAGACGTATTGCTAAAGAAGAAAATGTAAAATTTATCAGATTACAATTTACTGACATTTTAGGAACAATTAAAAACGTAGAGATTCCAATTAGTCAGCTTGAAAAAGCTTTGGACAATAAAATGATGTTCGATGGTTCCTCAATTGAAGGTTTCGTTCGTATTGAAGAATCAGATATGTATTTATTCCCAGACTTAGACACTTGGGTAGTCTTCCCTTGGACAGCTGAAAAAGGAAAAGTAGCACGTTTAATCTGCGATATTTATAATTCAGATGGTACGCCATTCGCGGGAGACCCACGTAATAACTTAAAAAGAATCCTTAAAGAAATGGAAGACCTCGGTTTTACAGATTTCAATCTTGGACCTGAACCAGAATTCTTCTTATTTAAGTTAGATCAACAAGGTGAACCAACTTTAGAACTTAATGATAATGGTGGTTATTTTGATTTAGCTCCAACAGACTTAGGTGAAAATTGCCGTCGTGATATCGTTCTTGAGCTTGAAGAAATGGGCTTTGAAATTGAAGCTTCTCACCATGAAGTGGCTCCAGGGCAACATGAAATCGATTTTAAATATGCTGATGCATTATCAGCGTGTGATAACATCCAAACATTTAAATTAGTCGTTAAAACAATTGCACGTAAACACGGTTTACACGCAACATTTATGCCAAAACCATTATTCGGTGTGAACGGATCAGGTATGCACTGTAACGTTTCTTTATTTAAAGATGGTGTAAATGCATTCTATGATACAAAAGGTGATTTAGAACTTAGTGATACAGCACGTAATTTTATTGCAGGTATCATTAACCATGCACCAAGTTTCACAGCTGTAACAAATCCAACAGTAAACTCTTTCAAACGTTTAGTGCCTGGATATGAAGCTCCTTGTTATGTTGCTTGGTCTGCAAGAAACCGTTCACCACTTATTCGTATCCCAGCATCACGTGGTGTCAGTACACGTGTAGAAGTACGTAGTGTGGATCCAGCTGCAAATCCTTATCTTGCAATGGCTGTTCTTCTTAAAGCTGGGTTAGATGGCGTGAAAAACAACCTAACACCACCAGCTCCAGTAGATCGTAATATCTATGTGATGAGCAAAGAAGAGCGTGAAGCTGAAGGCATTAAAGATCTTCCAGCTACACTTTATAGCGCGCTAGAACTTCTTAAACAAGATGAAGTAATGGTTGCTGCACTTGGTGAACATATTCTTGAACACTTTATCGAAGCAAAAGAAATTGAGTGGGATATGTTCCGTACGCAAGTTCACCCATGGGAACGCGAGCAATATTTACAAATGTATTAATAAAATTAACCCCTCTACCACTATGGTTTGAGGGGGTTTTGTTTTGCTCAAATAAAATTCATGACCAACTAATTATTCTGTTGACCAAAATAAGACCAAAAAATGTGACTGTAGGTAAACTCGATGTAATCGAGGTACCTGCGGTTTTTTTGTATTAAAAATAGAAGAAAGTAAAGTGGTGAGGAGAGGTCTTAAGACATTCATTTTGAACCTTATTCCTTTTATAGAATGGACCTTAACGTCGCTTTTCCATGCATTTAAAAAAATCTAAAAGATGTCATATAAAACATAAAATGGTCTTTTAACAAGGTGATATAGCCCGTACAACTCTTCATCTTCCACATATAGTATTAACATAATCATAGAAAGGAGGATGAGAATATGGGATATAAAAATCAAAACTATTCAGATTCATATGGATATGATCATAACGATTGTGGCTGCGATGAATTCTTTAGAAACATTTCCCGTGGTGAGGATGTGAAAGTATTCCTTAAAGGCGGCGGCCATGTTTTCGGAGAGTTTATCGATGTTCGTGGAAATTTAGTTTTCCTAGCAAAAGCTAACTGTCATCGTCGCGATGATCGTCACGATGATCGCCACAAAGATTGTTGCGACAAGAAAGATCGTGTAAGGATTACTACGATCTGTTGTGATGATATCGTTGCAGTTGAAGTCTAAAGAAACACCTTAGTAAGAGTCCTTTTTTATGTGTCTTAGAGGAAGTTATTGCAAGGGATATAACTGCTTCTTCACTTCGTATCTATTTAATAAATACTAAAAGGACTCTGCTCAAAGCAGCCATAACGGCTGCTTTTTTATATTAGTTAGAGTAGACTCGAAAAACTAAAAGAAGATACAAAGAGAAAATAAAATGGTCTCTTAACAGGGTGAGATAGCCCGTACAACTCTTCATTTTCCACATATAGTATTAACATAATCATAGAAAGGAGGAAGAGATATGGGATATAATAATTGTTTTTTTGGTAGAAGCCCAAGATATTCAGACTCATATGGATATAATAACAACAATTGTGGTTGTGGCAATTACAGTAAAGACGACAATAAGGATTGTGGCTGTGATGAGTTCTTTAAGAACATTTCCCGTGGTGAGGATGTGAGAGTTTTTCTTAAAGGCGGCGACCATGTATCAGGAGAATTCATCGATGTTCGTGGAAATTTAGTCTTCCTAGCAAAAGCAGAATGTCATCATCACGATGATTGTTGTTGTGACAAGAAAGGTCGAGTAAAAATCACTACAATCTGTTGTGATAATATCGTTGCAGTTGAAACTCGATAATTAAGATTCTTCTTTATTGTATCATCGAGGAATTAAGGCAATAGGATATAACAGTTTCATATCATCATTCAACTTGCTATCTATTTAAGAGATACTAAAAAGGATCTAGCTCAAAGCAGCCATAACGGCTGCTTCTTTATTTAGTTAGGGTAGAAAGATTAAAAGATAGAAACATAGAGCAAATAAAATGGTCTCTTAACAGGGTGGTATAGCCCGTACAACTGCAAGACCATCCACATATAGTATTAACATAATCATAGAAAGGAGGAAGAGGTATGGGATATAATAATTGTTTTTTTGGTAGAAGCCCAAGATATTCAGACTCATACGGATATGACAACAATAATTATGGTTGTGGTAATTACAGCAAAGACGACAATAACGATTGTGGCTGCGATGAGTTTTTTAAGAACATTTCCCGTGGTGAAGATGTGAAGGTTTTTCTTAAAGGTGGCGGCCATGTGTTCGGAGAGTTTATCGATGTTCGTGGAAATTTAGTCTTCTTAGCAAAAGCGGAATGTCATCGTCACGATGATTGTTGTGACAAGAAAGGTCGTGTAAGAATCACTACGATCTGTTGTGATGATATTGTTGCAGTTGAGGTATAAGGCACTGAGGAAAACCCGATAGTTGAGAGTGCTTTTACAGTGTTTTAGCGGAAGTTAATTTATGAGAAAATAACTATTGCGGATACTAAAAAACATCTTTAAAACCAATCTTAACGGTTGCTTCACTTGTAGACAAACTCCTTATATTGAGTTTGTCTACAGTCCTATCTATTAATTAATAGGAAGAAAAACTATAACAATGATGCTAGATAATCGAAATCAATGAGAAATAGTTGCTTGAAGCGATCCTCAACCTGTGGATGACTTGGTTCGTGAAATCAAGATAGCTATTAATTCCTAATAGATGATGAATTGAATATAAAGTGTATGTATTTTGAAGTAGATTGTTCTATTTACCCATCAACTGGATCAAATGAACATTTATTCCATTAAACCATCAGTTTTTCATGAAAAGACATGATGTTTTATCGCCCCATAAAACATCATGTAGAAGGTAGTCAAGTGATTCTAAGATCTGTGTAAGACATACATACTACAATTTAAGAAGCAACTCATCGTAAAACGATGATGTGTTATATCCCTTCATAAATGTGAAATTGAACAGTCTGAGCAGGTATTTCTAGCGCTTAGTTCTTATAATAGTAGGTGAAAAATGAGGTTGTCTAGATATTATTTGTTCTTTTTATATACAACAAAAAACCGTTCATAAGAACGGAATAAAATTTATTCGTGATCTTTTACTTTTAGGGTATCTAATAATTTTAAGATACCCTCTCCTCCCATACCAGAAACGAGAGAGATGATGAAAACAGCAGTGGGGGAATCCGGTGTTGTTGTCACAATGACAAATACGGCCGCCAGTCCTCCTAGTAAGATGTCTTCTAAGAACCCTAAATAAATGAATTTTTTCGTCATCCGTGGCTTGACTAGTTTGCCTAACCTCTGCAAATGCCCTGCAACACCGACAATTCCACCAATCAACGCAGCGAAGAGAATGTTCATTAACATTTTTCCTTCACACTCCTAAAGCCGAGATTTTTTTGCGACCTTAGGTTGATTCTTGGTGTAAATTTCATTATAATATATTTTTGTCTCCATGTAATGATTCTATTTTACTGAATTTTTCAAATTTAATAATTGGATGCGTAACATATAAAGATAATTGCAACGATTAAAAAGGAGTGTCAAAAATGACACTCTTTTTTAATGAATTTGGCGATAAACACCAATAACTTTGCCTAAAATAGATACATTATGCAAAATAATCGGCTCCATAGTAGGGTTTTCTGGTTGTAGGCGAATAAAGTTCTTCTCTTTAAAGAATCGCTTAACCGTGGCCTCGTCATCTTCCGTCATAGCAACGACGATTTCTCCATTATTTGCTGTTTGTTGCTGCTTGACTATGACATAATCACCATCTAATATGCCAGCTTCAATCATACTTTCTCCCATAATTTCAAGCATGAAGATATTTTCGTCACTCGGAGCCATTCTTTCAGGTAAAGGAAAATATTCCTCAACATTCTCAATCGCAGTAATAGGTTGACCAGCAGTAACCTTACCGATAATAGGAACGTTCACTGTTTGCACTTTAGGAATTGGATTGCTCTCTTCTAAATTTAATACTTCAATGGCACGGGGTTTTGTTGGATCTCGACGAATAAGCCCTTTACTCTCTAGTCTGGCTAGATGACCGTGTACGGTTGAACTTGAAGCTAGTCCAACAGCTTCGCCTATTTCCCTAACAGACGGTGGATACCCTTTTTGTTTTACTTCATCCTTTATAAAATTCAATATATCTTGCTGCCTCTTAGATAATTTCACGCTATCACGCACCTTCGTCAATATCATTAAGCTTATTATACCACCAGTAGAAAACAGATACAAACATAAGTTCGAATTTTCTTGTTGACAGAAACAAGTGTTCGCATTATACTAAAATCATCAAATCGAACATATATTCTATTCAGGGGTGACAATTAATGATAAAACAATTGTGGAATTCTTATAGTTATGCTATTATTCTTATCGCTTTTAGTTTCGGTATGGCTTTCCTATTATTTTTGAACACTGGTAATGCAAATCAGGAGGAGTATGTAAAGGTTGAAGTAAAACAAGGGGATTCTTTATGGAAAATTGCGGAGGATTTTAGAGATGCCCATAATATGTCTTCTAAAGATTTTGTTGCTTGGGTAGAAGAATTTAATCATATACATTTAGGTGAAATACATCCTGGTGATACGGTATATCTTCCCATTACAGATGGTGAAATAATATCTGAAACCAATTTAGCTAGTGTGATATTAGAAGACTAAAGGAATGAATGAGAATGAATGTAATTATATATTGTAGGGTGAGCACGACGAAGGATACACAGGAAACGTCCCTTGCTAGACAAGAAGAAGAACTTTTACATTTAGCGAGAATGAAGGATATGATTGTAGTTGAAGTGATACGTGAGAAAGCAAGTGGCTATGATTTAGAAAGAATAGGTGTGCTGCAATTATTAGAGTTACTAAAACAGAAACAAGCGGAGGCTGTTCTTATTCAAGATGAAACCAGGATTGGAAGAGGCAATGCTAAAATCGCCATCTTACATTGTATACTTAAAGAAAATGGGAAGATTTTTACAATTGCCCATAACGGGGAATTGCAACTTTCAGATTCAGATTCTATGGTATTACAGATTGTTAGCATGGTTGAAGAATATCAAAGAAAACTACATAATGTAAAAATTAAAAGAGGGATGCAAAAAGCTGTTCAAAAAGGCTTTCGACCTGAAAAAAATTTAAAAAACCAAGGTAATATAAACGGCAGAGAACGAATAGAAGTACCAATTGAAGAAATAGTAAAATTGAGAAAAAACAACCTTACTTTTGCAGAAATTGCTGCAACGTTAAGAGGCTTTGGTTATAAAGTATCTAAAGCGACCGTTAACCGTAGATATAATGAATATATAGATGAAATAGAGCTGGTGGATCATGAACCATCATGATACAAATCTAATATGTCACTTAATTTGATTGCGCAATATATTTTAAAACTGAAAGACGAAGATATCTTGTTTTGCTCCCAAGAAAAAAGCATACTGAAAGATCCTTCAATTGTTGAGTTCATGCACCATCATTGGAGGGAAATAACGTAAATTGTGAATGGTTATCTGTGCTCCTAAGATTAATCCATGTTTTTTTACATTAAACGATAGTGAAAGTATATTTCCTCATTCCCCTTACTTCCATACGCTTCCTACATTAAATAGATTCATATTTTTCAAAAGAGCACAATGATACATAGCTTTACCAAATCTTAAAGCAATACTTTACCAACGTATTATCGTCTGAAAATTATAGTGAAAAACATGATTGTAAACTGCTTTCTTGTCAAATGCATTCATATTTAGTAATATGGCTATTAAGTATCTTCTCCATATGGTTGAAGACTTTTTGGATGGGAAGGAGTGTAACACAATGATTTCAAAAGAAAAATTAGCGAGAATTAATTCGCTTGCCAAGAAAGCAAAGACGGAAGGTTTATCAGAATTAGAGGCAAAGGAACAATCTAAATTAAGAAAAGAATATTTAGAAAAGTTTAGAGCTTCTATGTTAAATACATTAAAAGGTGTTACTGTTATTGACCCTGAAGGTAATGATGTTACACCAGATAAGTTAAAGCGTGAACAAAATAAACCACTTCACTAAGATTGTGTTTATAAATTTTAAAAGGAAACTGTAACGAGCAGTTTCCTTTGTTGTTGTTGTTTTATATGACAATTATATAATATTTTACCTTTCTGGTTGTAACTGAAGGTGAAAGTCTATTATATTTAATTTGTAGGATATATATTGAAAGGATGTCGTTCATGTTCAACAAAACAGATGCTTTATCAATTAGCGCCATAAGAACATTGTCAATCGATGCAGTCGAGAAGGCAAACTCTGGTCATCCAGGAATGCCAATGGGAGCTGCGCCAATGGCGTATACTTTATGGACAAAGTTTATGAATCATAATCCCAAAAATCCTGATTGGTTTAATCGTGATCGCTTCGTGTTATCTGCAGGTCATGGGTCTATGCTATTGTATAGTCTCCTTCATTTATCGGGATATGATCTTTCTTTAGATGATATTAAGGAATTTCGCCAGTGGGGTAGTAAAACACCAGGACATCCTGAATTTGGCCATACACCAGGTGTAGATGCCACAACAGGTCCATTAGGACAAGGGATTGCCATGGCAGTTGGGATGGCAATGGCAGAAAGCCACCTATCAGCTGAATATAATAAAGATGGCTACAATGTAGTAGACCACTATACATATAGTATATGCGGAGATGGAGACTTAATGGAGGGAGTGTCAGCAGAAGCCGCTTCTCTTGCTGGTCACCTTCAATTAGGAAAGCTGATCGTAATGTATGATTCTAATGATATTTCATTAGACGGAGATTTAGATCAATCATTTTCTGAAAGTGTAGCGGATCGTTTTAAGAGTTATGGCTGGCATTATCTCCGAGTAGAAGATGGAAATAATCTCGATGAAATTGCCCAGGCAATTGACAGCGCTCGTCAAAATACTACACAACCGACATTAATTGAAGTTAAGACGGTAATTGGTTATGGATCCCCGAATAAGGCAGGCTCCTCTGCTTCTCATGGATCACCACTAGGTTCAGCTGAATTAAAATTAACAAAAGATGCTTATGAGTGGACATTTGAAGAAGATTTTCATGTGCCTGAAGAAGTATATGCACACTTCAATCAAAATGTAGCTATTAACGGTGAAAAAGTAGATCGTGAATGGAAAGATCTTTTTGCTGCTTACAAAAAAGATCATCCGGAATTAGCAGAACAGCTAGAAGGTGCAATCAAAGGTGAATTACCAAATGGTTGGGATAAAGATCTTCCTGTTTATGAAGAAGGCAAAAGCTTAGCAACTAGAGCATCTTCAGGGGAAGCTCTCAATGGTATCGCGAAGAACTTACCATCTTTCTTTGGTGGTTCAGCTGACTTAGCGGGCTCGAATAAGACGATGATGAAAGATGCAGAAGACTTCTCAGCAACTAATTATGCTGGTAAAAATATTTGGTTTGGGGTACGAGAATTTGCCATGGGTGCAGCTTTAAATGGTATGGCTTTACACGGTGGTCTAAATGTCTTTGGAGGGACATTCTTTGTATTCTCCGACTACTTAAGACCAGCTATTCGACTTGCAGCATTAATGAAGCTCCCAGTTACTTATGTTTTTACACATGACAGCATTGCTGTAGGTGAAGATGGGCCTACGCATGAACCGGTTGAACAATTAGCAGCGCTTCGTGCCATGCCTAATTTAGCTGTGATTCGCCCAGCTGATGGAAATGAGACTTCAGCTGCCTGGAAGCTAGCGATTGAGTCAAAAGATCAACCAACAGCACTTGTGTTAACTAGGCAAAATATTGCTACACTACCAAACTCAGCAGAGTTAGCCCTTGAAGGAGTAGAAAAAGGTGCTTATGTGATTGCGAAAGCAGAAAAAGAGCAACCAGATGCGCTTCTTTTAGCGACAGGGTCAGAGGTAGAATTAGCGGTGAAGGCTAAAGCTGCGTTAAAAGAAGAAGGCTTTGATGTGGCGGTAATCAGTATGCCGGATTGGAAGAGATTTGATGCTCAATCAAATGAATATAAAGAATCTGTCTTACCTAAAAATGTAACCAAACGTTTAGCCATTGAAATGGCAGCATCATTCGGCTGGCATAAATATGTGGGCCTAGAAGGCGACGTTTTAGGGATTGATCAATTCGGTGCCTCAGCACCAGGAGATATTCTAATAAAAGAGTACGGTTTTACTGTAGAGAATATTGTAAGCAAAGTAAAGAGCTTATAAACATGAGCGAAGAGGGAATTTCCCTCTTCGTTTTTTTTCGACAAAAAAAGTAGAGATTTATAACAAAAAGAGACAGAAAATACTGAAATAAAATTTTATAATAAGAGAAAGACTTGTCTAAAAAGGAGTAATTCTATGAGAACGTATCAGCTATATTTAATAGATGAACCTTTTGCGTCTCATTATTTTGGTAGAGAGCAAATGTTTTATCAGCTGTTCAAGGAATATGAACAAGCGACAGGCACGATCCAATTTATTTTGGGAAAACAAATTGCCTTTATCACCAAGAATATTCCAAAAGATAAAGTAAATAATGATTTGTATAGAGAATTATATGCAGAGAAAAAAGTTTCTTATAAGAGCAATGCGTTTTACATTAAAGAAAAAAATAGTCAAGCAAAGTTGATGATCCATGATCGTTTTCTAAGTTTAGAGGCTTCAGGAAACTATGATGCAGAGACGGTGTTCTTTGAAGTTCTACGAAAAGAAGAGAGTTCCTATTTAGCTATTGACCTTTTTCATAATCGATTTGGCTGGTTAAAGCCATTAAAAGAAAGAAAGTTTGTCTAAATTAGAGAAAATCATCAGCAAATATTGTATAATAACCTTTGGTCTAGTACACTGTATGATAGACAACATGAAGGAGGAAGTAGTATGTGGACATATATTCTAGTTGGTATATTAGCATTACTTGCTGGTGTAGCACTAGGATTTTTCATCGCTCGTAAATATATGATGAGCTACCTTAAGAAAAATCCACCAATTAATGAACAAATGCTTAAAATGATGATGATGCAAATGGGAATGAAGCCATCTCAGAAGAAAATTAACCAAATGATGAATGCGATGAATAAGCAACAACCTGGAAAATAACTTAAGAACGTCAGTTAAATAAAGTTTCTAGGTTCAATTGCATATAGATAGAAACAGATCAACTTTATTTTTCGGTTCTTCATTGCAACAAAGAATAGACCAAAGCTAATTTTAGCTTTGGTCTATTTCTTTCATTAGGATCATATTGTCGAATTCTATGATATCAAATCACTTGTTAATATTTTTTAAAATGAAATTCAAGTGTTAGCCTTTTATGCTTGTCTATTTAATGTAAGTCTACTCTCGTAAAGACGATTATATTCATTTAATAGAGAATCTAACTCCTGACTATATTTGATGGCAGAAGCAGAGTTGAGGCCGTTTCTCATAGCGGTTTGAATCAGTTCCCGTCTTTTTTGTTCAATTAATAATAGTAATTCTTGTTTGTTCACGCACCTAAAACTCCTCTGCGATTTTGTTCTAACCATGAAGTAGTTTCTATTTTGTCCCAAATATTCTTTTATTAATTATAGCGAATAATGGTAATTAATTCAAAAGAAACTTATGTAAAACTCTTTACATTCATGATACAAAAAAACTATTTATTCAACTGATTTGATACATTGACGACATAAAGCTTGTGTTTAACCTGTGTATTCTATGTTAGACACAAATTATTCAAAAAGATTAATTTCTTTTCACATAATGTTTTGATAGAATGGGGAAGGAAAAAGGGGAAGGTATGGAGGTGTTGATATGACTGATGTGAATTTTATAATTGCTCTTGGTGCAGGTTTTTTGAGTTTCATCTCGCCATGCTGTTTACCATTATATCCGGCATTTTTATCGTATATCACTGGAATGAGCGTAGGCGAGTTAAAAACGGAGAATGCACTGCTACAAAAACGTAGTTTGATACATACGCTATGCTTTTTATTAGGATTTTCAATTGTTTTTATTGCCATCGGTTTTGGTTCTTCTTATATAGGTAGCTTTTTTTATGAATATGCTGATCTCATTCGTCAAATTGGCGCAATTTTTATTGTTTTATTTGGGCTTGTGATCTTAGGTTTGCTTAAACCAGCATTCTTAATGAAAGAAAGGAGATTTGATTTTAAAAATCGCCCGACTGGTTATTTCGGTTCAGTTCTAATAGGTCTAGCCTTTGCTGCTGGTTGGACTCCTTGCTCTGGGCCTATTTTAGCATCAGTTATTTTACTTTCAGCGACAAACCCTGGATCAGGTTTATTTTATATGATTGCCTATATTATTGGTTTTGCTGTCCCATTTTTGATATTGTCTTTCTTTATCGGTAGAATGAAATGGATTAAAAAACACAATGTAACGATTATGAGAATTGGTGGGATATTGATGATTGTAATGGGCGTCGTCTTGTTCTTTGATTGGATGACTGATATTATCTCCCTTCTCACTATGTTGACAGGTGGCTTTACGGGTTTTTAATAGCGATCATTGCATCAAAAAGCGAGGAAAACTCGCTTTTTGATACGTGCGAAAATTGTCGTTGGGTTTAAATTGAAATTATTAGAAAAATTAGATATATTGTAATGAGTGATATTACTTTGAAATCAAAGTAGTTCATTATATAAGATGTTGTAGCGCATGGTGTTTGGAGGAGGAATAATAGGTGGCAAAGATATTAGTAGTAGATGATGCGAAATTTATGAGGTTGACTTTAAAGAATATATTAAAAAAAGCGAATCATGATATTGTTGGCGAAGCAGAGAATGGTAAACAAGCCATTGCCTTATATGAAGAATTAACGCCAGATCTTGTGACTATGGATATTACGATGCCAGAGATGAGCGGGTTAGAAGCAATGAGAAAAATTAAAGCTGAATACCCAACAGCTAGAATTGTCATGTGTTCAGCCATGGGGCAACAAAAAATGGTAGTAGAAGCGATCGAAGCGGGAGCAAAAGACTTTATTATCAAACCATTTGATGAAGTTAGAGTGATAGATGCTGTATCGCGAGTGTTATCTTAAAATCATACATATAATTTACTATTGAATAGTAATTAGCTATAATAATAAGTGTCATTGATCTTATTGTAAAAGGATGTTTTTTATGGACATGGTGTTGTTGACATCAATTGGAGCTGTTTCTATGGCAGTATTAGCTATGTTCATTCGAATGAAGGCGGCTAATCATCCAGTCACGATTAAGAAGATAATCTTACCTCCCGTATTTATGAGTACGGGGGCATTAATGTTTATTTTTCCCTATTTTCGCGTTACGTCAATAGAATTATTGGAAGCTGTTATAGTAGGGGCATTGTTTTCCTTGATTTTAATCAAAACGACTAAATTTGAAACCAAGGGATCCGAAATCTATTTAAAGAAATCGAAAGCGTTTATATTTATCTTAATAAGCTTGCTTATTATTCGCCTTGTTGCCAAATTGATGCTAAGTTCGACTATTGATGTTGGTGCGCTTGCAGGAATGTTTTATTTATTAGCATTTGCAATGATTGTTCCATGGCGTGTGGCGATGTTCTTTCAATTTCGCAAAATGGACAAAGCGGTACATGTCAAACAAGTAGAATCGAGACCAACTACTTAATAATGAAAGAAGCACCTTTAAGAGTGTACTAACTCTTAAAGGTGCTTCTTTGTTATGGATCCTTTTTTGATTCGTTTAAAAAAGATGTTCATATGGTGTCATGTTGATTTCTTTTTGTGCCAGTTTTTTTCTTAGAAATTTATGATCTTTTTTTGGTGTAGCAATTATGTAGCCGCGGATGAGAATTTCTTCTGTTATCTTTGTTGCTTTTTCTTTTACAGCTAATTCACCAATTTTTCCGGCTATTTTTTGCCGCGCGACATCACGAAAGAGTTCTGGTACTGGGCTAACGAGATCATTTAATAACTCTTTTTCTTGCTGTCCCCATAAATGCTGTGTTTGTCTTACATAATATTCTTCCCAGTCCATATCAGATTTACCGTCCGCTTTTGGCAACCGTTTTAAAAACTTTCGGAACATAAAAAACCCGCCAATGGACATAAGGATTACTAATGTTACAACCCAAAAAAGTATAAACCACATAAACCAACCATCGAGCATGTTCTTTTCACCCTTACCGTTCTTATTCTTACCTTATTATAAGGCTTCTTAATCAATCAGACAAGCAAGTGTAGCAGAAGAGGTTAGTTTTCCCCAATTTGTGAAAACAGTGTTGCGTATTCCTTGTCGGTGATTAGTAATCGATGGTGTAGATCATATGTTCTCAATACATATTCTTTCACACCAATAAATTCAGATTCAGTAATGACGAGAAAAGGGGTACCCTTTTTAAAGTTTTGATAGTCTTTTATTAGACGTACTTTTTTCATGATTTCCCTCGCAAACGATAGTAAATAATTTACTTTCTATTATATTAGGATTTCTTGCTATTGTCGAAACATGTCTAAAAATAAATTTTTATTTTTTAGTACAAATTCTATTGCATATATTTATTATATTTTTTAGAATATACTTATATTTCAGAAAAATAGGAGGGGATCCATTGGATAATTTAGCAAAAGCGCATGACCAAAAGGAAAAGAATATTAATTATGAGGTTGTGGCAAGTAGTTCTGCTTTTAAAAATTTATTAAGTGCTAAGAAAGCCTTTTTAGTGCCAATGATTATTTTTTTCATGCTCTTTTATTTTATGCTACCGATACTGACTTCGTTTACGAATGTGCTTAATCAACCGGCAATCGGCTCTATTACTTGGACTTGGGTGTATGCGTTTGCACAATTTGTCATGACTTGGGTTTTATGCATGATTTACGTTAAAAAAGCTGCAAAATTTGATAAAGCTGCAGAAGAAATCATTGAAAGTCATAAAACACAAGGAGAACGTTAATTATGAGTGGAATTGGTCTAACTTTATTCGTATTAATCGTAGCGATGACATTAGTGGTAACTTATTGGGCAGCAAAACGCACGAATACAGCAAGTGAGTTTTATACAGCTGGCGGAGGATTAACAGGTTGGCAGAACGGCTTAGCGATTGCTGGTGATTATTTATCAGCCGCTTCCTTTTTAGGTATTGCGGGTGCGATTGCATTATTCGGGTTTGATGGTTTCTTCTATTCTATTGGATACTTAGTGGCTTATTTAGTTGTATTATATATTGTTGCTGAACCACTAAGAAATTTGGGTAAATATACAATTGCTGATATGATTAGTGCCAGGTTTAGTGAAAAGAAAGTTCGAGGAGTAGCGGCAATTAGCACGATAACGATTGTTATTTTCTATATGATTGCTCAATTAGTTGGAGCAGGTGCACTTATACAATTATTGTTAGGTATTGATTATTGGATTGCTGTTGTAATCGTAGGTGTCATGATGACAACTTATGTCTTATTCGGCGGAATGACTGCAACTAGTTGGGTTCAAATTATTAAAGCGGCTCTATTGATGATAGGAACAGTTATTATTTCATTCCTTGTTTTAAAAGAGTTTAACTTCAATATTATTGGTATGTTTGAGAAAATGAAAACGGTAACATCACACGGTGAATCGTATTTAAACCCAGGTGTGAAATATACGAACGGTGTTGACACATTGTCAATGATGGTCGCTCTGGTATTAGGTACAGCTGGACTTCCACATATTTTGATGAGATTTTTCACAGTGAAAGATGCTAAAACAGCGAGAAGTTCTGTTGTCACAGCTACTTGGATTGTAGGAATATTCTATATTTTGACAATATTCCTAGGATTTGGAGCGGCGGCGTTTGTAGGTTCACAAGATATCGTCGCAGCAAATGCAGCTGGTAATATGGCAGCACCGCTCTTAGCTGAAGCGCTTGGCGGAGACTTCCTCATGTCATTCGTTTCTGCCGTTGCGTTTGCAACAATTCTTGCCGTTGTTGCTGGGCTTGTGCTCTCAGGAGCTTCAGCCTTTGCACATGATATTTATGGGCAAATTATTAAAAAAGGTAAAGCAACTGAGAGAGAGCAAATGCTAGCAGCAAGATATGCTTCCATTGGTGTTTCTGTACTTTCGATTATTCTTGCACTATTTGCGCAAACATTAAATGTCGCCTTCTTAGTATCTTTAGCTTTCTGTGTGGCAGCAAGTGCGAACTTACCAGTTATCATTTATACAATTTACTGGAAGAAGTTCAACACAGCAGGTGCTATTTCTGGTATGGTAACCGGTCTTGTAACGGCACTTGTTTTAGTAGCTATTAGTCCAAGTGTATTAAGCCCAGAAGGTACAGCGATTCTTGTTGGTGATCCAATATTCCCGTTAACGAATCCGGCAATTGTATCAGTTCCAGCAGGGTTTTTAGCAGCATATATTGGTGCAGTTGTATCAAATAAACGAGATGAGAAGAAATATGCTGAAGTATCTGTTAAAGCGAATACAGGAGTCAAATAATATCATAATGATCAACAGGCAAAGCGGCTTTCACTAGAAAGTCGCTTTTCTTATATTATGCGAAATCATGGTGGTGAGATTTTAATGGATATGAAAAAAATAGAATTCTTATCGATGCCTGCACTTTTCTTAGATTTAGATGCTTTCGATCGAAACTGCCAGGCCATTGCACTGCATGCAAAAGGAAAAAAAATAAGAGTAGCAACAAAGTCTATTCGTTCCATTGAAGTGATAAAGCGTATCTTGGCATCAAATGAATGCTATCAAGGTATTATGACTTATACTGCTGGTGAAAGCTTAACATTAGTGAAGCAGGGTTTTAATGACATATTGCTTGGCTACCCAAGTATGGATGAAAAATTTCTATCAATCATTGCTCGTGATCATGCGAAAGAAATCACTGTCATGGTCGATTCCTTAGCGCATGTTGATTATTTAATAAAATTAGCAAAGTCTGTTTATGGTCAGTTTTCAGTTTGTATAGATATAGATATGAGTACAAATATTTTTGGTTTCCATTTTGGTGTCCGCCGTTCTTCTTTAAGGAGCCCCTCTGAAGTCCTAGCTATAGTTGAAGCTATTAATGCGAGTGAAGTGCTTCACTGGAAGGGAATCATGGGATATGAAGCACAAATTGCTGGTGTTGGAGATAACGTTCCGCATTCATATGGAAAAAATACCATTATTCGTTTAATGAAACAAAAAGCAAAACGAGAAGTCAAACGGAAGAGGGCAGAAATCGCTATAGCTTTACAACAACGAGGGTATACACCTGCTTTAGTGAATGGTGGCGGGACTGGGAGTATCCATTATACGGCAACAGATGAACAAGTGTCGGAAATGACTGTCGGGTCAGGCTTTTATTCACCGCTTCTTTTTGATTATTATCAAGAGATCAAATACGAACCTGCCCTTTTTTTTGCAGTACCTATTGTCCGTCAAGCGAAAAAGAATATCTATACATGTCTCGGAGGAGGATACATTGCTTCCGGTGTTACTGACCGCACGAAGATGCCACTTCCTGTATATCCATATGGCATGAAGCTTTTACCAATGGAAGGTGCTGGTGAAGTGCAAACACCATTGTCTTATTCAAAGGGACGTTTATCCATAGGGAGTGCCGTTGTTTTTCGGGCTGCGAAAGCAGGAGAGGTATGTGAAAGGTTTACAGAGATTCATTGCTACTCGGAGAATCAATCTACATTTACATTAAAAACGTATAGAGGAGAAGGGATGTGTTTCCTATGAGAAAAACTTCACTCGCATCTATTCAAAACTGGGCAGGAAATGTACAATTCAATGCAGGGCAATTATTTTTTCCAGAAAGCATAGATGATGTGATAGAAGTGGTAAATAATGCAAGAAAGGAAAAGAAGAAGATTAGAGTGGTAGGATCCGGACATTCTTTCACAAACCTGATTCAAACCGATGAGTGGTTCGTTTCATTAGACCGTTTATCCGGTGTGATTTTCTTTGATGAGGACCAAGGTTTAGTAGAGGTATATGGGGGCACTAAATTATATGAAATCGGAAAATATTTAGGTGAGAAAGGTTGGGCGCAAGAAAATCTTGGTGATATAAATACGCAAAGTATTGCCGGTGCGATATCAACTGGTACACACGGGACGGGTATGAAATTTGGCAATATTTCTACACAAGTTGAAGAATTAGTGATGATAACAGCTGAAGGAGAGGAACTAATGATTTCTCGCCAAGTAAACTCACATTTGTACGATGTCTCGCTTGTTTCGTTAGGCTTGTTGGGTATTGTTGTAAAAGTGAAACTAAAAGTCATCCACGCACCGACCTATGTTTATAAAAGTAGGAAAATACTTTATAGTGATTTAAAACATCAGATTAGCTCCTATATCCATGAGAACCGCCATTTTGAATGTTTCTTGTTCCCCTATTCTAACCATGTGCAAATAAAAACAATGAATATAACAGACAAAAAGCCTCGGACAAGGAAATGGCGTAGGATTGAAAGTATGATAATGGAGAATTATATATTTGGGTTTCTATCTGTCTTATGTCGCAAATGGCCAAATCTAACTAAATCAGTTAGTCGCATAAGCGCAAGAGCCATTAGTAATAGTGAGCAATATGCGCCAAGTTATGATTTATTTGCTACTCCACGAAAAGTAAAGTTTGTTGAAATGGAGTATGCCATTCCATTAGAGGATATGGTTGCCTGTATCGATGAAATAAGGGCAAAGATAGAAGAGCAACAATATAATGTTCATTTTCCAATCGAATGTCGTGTTGTAAAAAGAGACAATAGTTGGCTAAGTCCCTCTTTTGGAAGAGATTCAGCTTATATTGCATTTCATATGTTTAAAGGTATGCCATATGAAACCTATTTTAACGATATGGAAACAATTATGAAGAAGTATGATGGGCGTCCTCATTGGGGGAAGATTCATCAAGCAAAGTTTTCAGAGTTGACTACAAAATACAGCCACTTAAGAAATTTTCTCAAATGGAGAGCAAGGCTTGATCCAGACCAATTATTTGTCAATCCGTATGTGAAACAGATGTTAAAGATTGAACAGGATAACATAGAGATGAAAGAGGTAACGATAGAAAAGCTGTAATTTATCTAATATACGATAGGAATATGATAAGATAGTATTATCGAATGAACATTCAGGAGGATTCAGTCTATCTTGTCTAGAGAAAAATTTCAAAAAGCTCAGGAATTTATTTATCAGTTTTACGAAGAAACAGGGCAAACAAAAGAACAAGCGGATAAAAGATTAAGTATTATTTCTGATGAACTGAACTCAACAGGATCATATAGACAATTACAAGAAGAATTGGCTTATGGTGCCAAACTTGCATGGCGTAATAGTAATCGTTGTATAGGGCGTTTCTTTTGGGAAACACTTCAAGTCATCGATAAGAGAGAAGCTAAAACAGAAGAGGAAGTAGCAAAGGCGCTTTTTGAGCACATAAAAGTAGCGACAAATAGTGGGAAAATTAAACCTTCTATTACAGTATTTCCAAGTAAAGAGAGTGATACAAACTTTCGTATATGGAATCACCAATTAATTAGATATGCTGGATACGACACAAAAGATGGTATATTAGGTGACAGGTCTTCTATTGAGTTTACAAAAAAGTGCATCGAGCTTGGTTGGGAGCCGACCTATAGTCGTTTTGATATATTACCGCTTGTTATTCAAAAGAACAACGAAGAACCTAAATGGTTTACAATACCAACAGAATTAATTGTTGAGGTAGAAATCGAACATCCAAATTATGCTTGGTTTAAAGAATTACAGTTAAAATGGTATGGCATTCCCATTATTTCTGATATGAAAATGGAGATAGGTGGTCTCATTTATGAAGCGGCGCCTTTTAACGGTTGGTACATGGGGACAGAAATAGGAGCTAGAAATTTTGCTGATGAAGATAGGTATAATCAATTACCTATCATTGCAGAAGGGTTAGGCTTAAATATTCGCTCGAATGCTTCACTTTGGAAAGATCGTGCATTAGTTGAATTAAATTTAGCAGTGATGCATTCTTTTCGACGAGACGGAGTGAGTATTGTAGATCATCATACGGCTGCAGAACAATTCAAACAATTTGAAGCGAAGGAAAGAATACATAAGAGGGAAGTCACTGGAGATTGGACTTGGCTTATCCCCCCTTTATCACCAGCTACTACTCATATTTTTCATAAACCTTATAAAAACATAAGTAAGTCACCTAATTATTATTATCAACATAAACCTTATTAAAAAAAGATAGATACTCTA
This sequence comes from Cytobacillus sp. FSL K6-0265, assembly GCF_038003465.1. Lineage (NCBI taxonomy): Bacteria > Bacillati > Bacillota > Bacilli > Caryophanales > Bacillaceae > Cytobacillus > Cytobacillus sp. FSL K6-0265. Next base: position 1,970,132 of record NZ_JBBOPE010000001.1, read on the forward strand.
ACGCAAAACGGTTAGAATATCTATCTTTTTTATGATTGGGAAGTAGCGTTGTTAACAATAAACTGAAGTCGTAAAACGCGACCTTTATTACAAATTGAATCTGTCCGTTTTAAAGTCTCTAAAGCACTATCAATTAGAAACTTTCTTGGCTTTTTTCTTAATAGGAGTTCATCTTGAATAAATTGTATCAACAATTCTTCGTCCTTAGTTAGTGTCTCCGTTTCCAACATGAGTGCACATATATGCTTAATTTCATCTTGTTGTGTTTCAGTACCTAATAAATCATTGATCTCTGTATCGATTAAGGATGGTGAGAATAATTGAACTTCCTTTGTCGCAACTTGATTTGTCATTTCAACAATTCTCTCAACACTATATCGAACAACCTTTGTAATACTGACCGATGATTGAAATAATTCAGTATAATATTTGCTCAACTGATGAAGAATACCAAGGAAGATAATAGACATATCGAGAAGGTAGGCTCTCCGATTCTCTCCAAACAGTTCAATAAAGCGATAATAAGTCCATTTAATTGTCCGGAGCTGACCTTTTCTTATAAATGCTTTTAGTTCTAAGTCGTCTGATATGAACATTTCATCAAATAAAGAAACAAGCTGATGTTTATGATTAAACATGACTTGCTGTTCAACTTGCTGTGTGAAAATCTCAATACTTTGTGGACTTTTTCCAATAAGTAAAGCATCTCTTTCCTTTTCCATCAGCTTGTAACTATCTTTAAATATGGCCATCAGTAATTCTGCTTTTGAGGAAAAGTAATTATAGAACGTTCCTTTAGATATACCTGTATAAGATAATATATCTTGGATAGAAGTAGCTTGAAAGCCTTTTTCGATAAATAATTCATGAGCTAAATGAATGACATGTAATTTTCTGTCCTTCAAGAAATATCACCTTATTTTTAAGTTTTAAATAATTAGTATCATAACATAAAATTCTCTTAGAAAAAAATTCGCAAAGCGAAATATAATCATTGCATTCACTAATCATATCAGTTATGATAAGTCCTGCGTGAAATAGTGGTATAAACAATTGAACAATGTGTATAGGGAGGGGAAATAATGACCGCAAATCACCAAAATTCAAATAAACCACCCTATGGATTATTAGCAATCCTAATGGTGGGTGCGTTTATTGCGTTTTTAAACAACACTCTATTAAATATCGCCTTACCATCAATCATGGAAGATTTGAATGTAGATACGGCTACTGTCCAGTGGCTAACAACTGGGTATATGTTAGTAAATGGGGTCTTAATCCCTGCAACGGCGTTCTTAATACGTAAATATAGTGTCCGCATGTTGTTTTTATTTGCGATGCTTATGTTCACTTTAGGTACATTTGTAGCTGGATTTGCCGATATTTTTAGCATCTTACTTATTGGAAGAATGATGCAGGCTTCCGGTTCGGCTATTTTAATGCCTGTATTAATGAATGTGATGCTCGTTTCTTTCCCTGTTGAAAAACGTGGATCTGCGATGGGCTTATTTGGATTAATATTAATGGCAGCTCCAGCAATAGGTCCAACATTGTCAGGTTGGATTGTCGAAAATTATGATTGGCGGATGCTGTTTCATTTTATTTCTCCAATTGCAATAATCGTTTTACTATTAGGCTTTATATGGTTAAAAGATAAAAAAGAAAAGCAAGCAATTAAATTGGATTTTCTTTCATTATTATTATCTAGTATTGGGTTTGGTGGTGTTTTATATGGATTTAGCTCAGCAGGAAATGATGGATGGGGTGCTACGAACGTTTATTTAACCATCATTGTCGGTGCTATTTCTCTATTCATTTTCATTATTAGACAAAATAAGCAAAAAGAACCGATGTTAAACTTTGGTGTTTTTCAATTCCCAATGTTTACACTCTCAACGATTATTACAATGGTTGTGAATATGGCGATGTTCTCAGGGATGCTACTCATTCCTATCTATGTGCAGAATATCCGAGGTATTTCCCCATTTGATGCCGGTTTAATGATGTTGCCAGGTGCATTAGTAATGGCAGCAATGTCACCTCTAACTGGAAAGTTATTTGATAGATTCGGTGGGAAAATATTAGCAATAACTGGCTTAACCATTATGACAATCTCGACTTACTTTTTTAGTCGCCTTGAGATGGATACAGGGGCTATTCATATTATGATATTACATACAATTAGAATGTTCGGTATGTCAATGGTAATGATGCCTGTATCTACAAACGGTTTGAACCAATTACCACCACGATTCTATCCCCATGGGACGGCAATGAACAATACACTTAACCAAGTATCTGGTGCTATTGGTACAGCGTTGCTTATTACAATTATGTCTAATAAGGCAAACGCTGCAGGAGAAGATTTAGCAAATGCTACTCTACGTGAAAATGGTGGAGGAGAATTATCTCAAGAAGCAATGTTACAAATTGGGTTGCAATCTACATTAGAAGGGATTAATTTTGCCTTTTTCGTTTCAACTTTTATTTCGGTTATTGCGTTGATTCTCGTCTTCTTTATGAAACGTTCAGTACCTGCAAAAGATCCTGAAGAACAGACTGAAGCATTAGAAACCGAGCCATTAAATGAAACAGAATCGTCAAAATGATAGAAAAAAGTGACTGGAGATCCTAATCTCACAGTCATTTTTTTATGCTTGTTTTACTTGATTTTAAAGTAAGATAATTGGCATCTTTATATGAAATAATTGCGAATTTCTGACACCCGTGAAATAATAGTAACTATACATAATCGTTTTAATTAAAAGGAAGTGTTTTCTTTGAAAAAGATCTATATTATTCACGAAAATGATGAATGGACAGACCATTTGACAAGTAGATTAGATGAATTGCAAGTACCTTACGAAACATGGCACTTGCATGAAGGGATAATTGATTTAACTTCTACACCACCAGAAGGGGTGTTTTATAATCGCATGAGTGCTTCATCTCATACGAGAGGGCATCGTTTCGCTCCAGAATTAGCAGCAAGTGTGATTACTTGGCTAGAAAGTCACGGTAGAAAAGTGTTAAATGGGAGTCACGCACTTTCGTTAGAAGTCAGTAAAGTGAAACAATATGCCCTACTAGAAAAAAGCGGAATTAAAACACCAAATACAATTGGAGCAGTTGGGAAAGAAAATATTATTACTGCAGCCGAGAAATTAGGAACTACTCCTTTTATAACGAAACACAACCGAGCAGGAAAAGGTTTAGGTGTGCAGCTATTCCAAACAATTGAATCTCTAAAAACCTATGTTAGTAGCAATTCCTTTGAAGAACCTGTTGATGGAATCACTCTTATTCAGCAGTATATAAAATCGGAAGATCAGATCATTACAAGGGCAGAGTTTATTGGCGGGAAGTTTTATTATGCTGTAAAAGTTGATACTTCGGAAGGATTTGAATTATGTCCGGCAGATGCTTGTCAAATTGGCGATGCTTTTTGTCCGGTGGGAGAAGAGACACAGAAGCGCCCTAAATTCGAAATTACTGATGAAGTGGATGCTGAACAAATGGATAAATATGAGAAATTTCTTAAATATGCAGGAATTGATGTAGCAGGAATTGAATTTATTAAAGATGCTGATGGGCGTGTTTATACGTATGACATCAATACAAACACGAATTATAATGCAGACGCTGAAGGAATTGCAGGTAAATACGGCATGTTACAACTGGCAAAGTTGTTGCAGGAGCAGTTGAACTTAGCATAATTCAAATTAGCCATCATATACTAATGAAGCTAGTCCGTTTTTTAAGAACAGTTCACATCAGAATGACATATGCTAATTCTAAATGTGTAAGTGAGTAATACTGACATTTTTAGCTATTACATCTAAGGGCTGCTTAATTTTAAGCAGCTTTTGATTTAGTAAATGAAAACCCTGGGCTCGGCCTAGGGTTCCAAAAAGCTTATAGCGTTGTATTAAAAAAACTCTTCCGAGATGCTAAGATAATCATGGTTCGCCAACCAAAATCAAAGCAACGGAGGAGTTTTTAATGTCAAAAGACACTAATAGTTTAGCACATACAACGTGGAATTGTAAGTATCATATAGTGTTTGCCCCAAAGTATAGAAGGCAAGTGATATACGGAAAAATAAAGAAAGATATTGGAGAAATTTTAAGGCTGTTATGTGAAAGGAAAGGAGTTGAAATAATCGAAGCAACGGCATGTAAAGATCATGTACATATGTTAGTGAGTATCCCACCAAAAATAAGTGTATCGTCATTTGTAGGGTATCTAAAAGGTAAAAGTAGTTTAATGATCTTTGATCGTCATGCAAATCTAAAATATAAGTATGGGAATAGAAAATTCTGGTGTACAGGCTATTATGTAGATACAGTTGGGAGAAACAAGAAGGTAATAGAAGAATACATTCGTAATCAAATACAAGATGATGTAGTGGCGGAGCAATTAAGTATGATGGAGTATCTAGATCCATTTACAGGAGAAGAAGTAAATCGAAAAAAGAAGAAAAGATAAAAAGAAGGAGACCTTTGAGGTCTGGCCAGAAGAAGTAGTACAATTGGCGAACCCTTCAGTAGCCCTTTAGGGTCTGGTCAGTAACAAAGGCTTTCAGCCGCAGAACAAACCACCCGTTATCACGGGTGGTTTTGACTTATGGAGGTCTTTAAGGATATTTCTTGACTTTTGCTCAAAAAAGAGTATATTTATAACTCGTGATAGCGTAAAGTTTAAAGAAAAATTTACATTGTCATAGAACGTTCATAATTATCGATTATAATCATAATATGCCTCTGGTCAATAAAAACGGGGAAGGTAGTTGGGAAGAAAAGGGTTTTTATTACCAATTACTTATAGAATTTTTTTTAAAGCATGTTATAATAATGTGCTAGAAGGTAGGTGCAATAATGGATAGTTTATCTAAAAAAGGTCAAAGTTTATTCTTCGATAAATATATTGGCTTCTTTATGTTAGCTGTATTCTTCCTTTGGATGAAAACGTATATAACACAATTAACTCAATTTAATCTCGGGGTTGACAGCCCAATACAGCAATTTCTTTTATTTTTAAATCCTTTAGGATCATCGTTAATCTTCCTTAGTTTCGCTTTGTTTTTTAAAGGAAGACGAAAGTATATTGCGACATTAGTAATATACAGCATCATGTCATTCTTGTTATATGCCAATGTGGTTTATTATCGTTCATTTACGGACTTTATCACATTACCAACATTAACAATGACACAAAACTTTGCAGATGTTAGTAAAAGTGTAACGACTCTACTACGCCCATATGATTTCTTATTCTTCATAGATCTTCTATTCTTAATTGCTTTATTAGCATTTAAATTTGTTAAGATTGAGAAGAAAGATTATGGTAAGAGACGCATGGTTGCTGTATTATCTTTAGGTTTAGCAATTTCATGTGCAAACCTAGGACTGGCTGAAGCAGATCGTCCACAATTATTAACACGTGGATTTGATAGAAACTATATTGTTAAATATCTAGGTATGTACAATTATACTATTTATGATGCAGTACAAAGTACAAAAGCATCAGCTCAAAGAGTTATGGCAGATAGCAATGATACAACCGAAGTCGTGAACTTCACGCAATCTAATTATGCTGAACCCAATCCAGAAACATTCGGTATTGGGAAGGATATGAATGTGATATATCTTCATTTGGAATCCATTCAAACCTTCTTAATGAACTATGAATTGCATGGAGAAGAAGTTACACCATTCCTCAATTCATTAATTGAAGAAGAAAACACAACTTATTTTGATAACTTCTTCCATCAAACAGCTCAAGGAAAAACAGCTGATGCAGAATTTATGCTTGAAAACTCCTTATACGGGTTACCACAAGGTTCTGCTTTTACGACAAAAGGAATGAATACATTCCATGCAGCACCAGCCATTTTAAAAGAAAAAGGCTATACGTCTGCAGTATTCCACGGAAATAACGGCACATTCTGGAATAGGAATGAGATTTATAAAGGATTTGGTTATGACCGTTTTTATGATGCAAGTTACTTTGATATGAATTCAGATAACTTAACTGACTACGGATTAATGGATAAACCATTCTTTGAGCAATCAGAAGCTTATTTGGATGAATTACCACAACCTTTCTATTCGAAGTTTATTACAGTAACACATCATTACCCGTATCCATTAGATGAAGAAGAAGCGACAATTGAGAAACATACAACTGGCGATCCATCTGTGGATAATTATTTCCAAACGGCAAGATATGCGGATGAAGCGCTTGAAGAGTTCTTTAATTATCTTAAAGAATCAGGACTCTATGATAATTCAATTATCGTTATGTATGGTGACCACTATGGAATTTCAAGTAGCCATAAGAAAGCAATGGAACAAGTATTAGATACAGAGTATAGCGATTTTCTTGATACAAGTTTACAACGTGTACCGTTATTCATTCGTGTCCCAGGTATGGAAGGTGGAACGAACCATGAATACGCGGGCCAAATTGATTTAAAACCAACGTTATTACATTTACTTGGTATCGATTCGAAAGAGTATATTCACTTTGGAACTGATATTTTTTCAAAAGAACATGATGATTTAATACCGTTTAGAAATGGCGATTTTGTAAGCCCAACAATTACAGCCATCGGTGGAAAATATTATGATTCAAAAACAGGTGAACTAATAGAAGATGAAGAAGTTATTGCAAAAGGTGATGAAATGAATGAAAATGTTGAGCAAAAGCTCGCTTATTCAGACAAAGTCGTCAATGCTGATTTACTTCGATTCTATGAACCAGAGAATTTTACTCCTGTAAATCGATCGGATTATGATTATGCCGACTTTAAAAAGTTGTTTACAGATACTGAATCAAGCAACTCAAAGGATATGATTAGAGAATAAAAAGAGGAGCCATAAGTGCTCCTCTTTTTATTTTTTAACAAAAGTTCTTAAAAACTATTGAATTTTTTAAAAATTTTAATTATTATATAATATATAAACCAATGACAGTAATTACCTTACTGCAAATATGGTTTCCCTTTTTGAATGTTTGAATATGAAAATCATTGACAATGATTCACTTGATTTTTCTTGCCGAAAAACAAGCCGTGAATAGGAGTCAGTAGAGTAAACTTTTTGAAGGAAAAGTTTATTTTGCTGGCTCCATTTTATTTGTTGTAGAAATGGAGTGTATAAAAGATGGGGCTTGCATTAGAAGGGGTAAAGATTATCGACCTTTCACGGGTGTTAGCAGGACCATTCTGTACGATGATACTTGGTGATTTAGGTGCAGAAGTCATCAAAATTGAACATCATCAGAATGGAGATGAAACAAGATTTTGGGGACCTCCTTTTGTTGAAGGTGAAAGCGCTTATTATTTATGTGCAAACAGAAATAAAGAGAGTATGACATTGAACTTAAAAGCTGAAGAAGGGAAGGAAGTTTTTCGTCATTTAGTAAAAGATGCTGATATCGTAGTACAAAATTTTAAGACAGGTACATTAGATAAATTGGGACTTGGATACAAGCAGCTAAATGAATGGAACAGTAAAATCATTTTGGCTTCTATTACAGGGTTTGGTCAAACTGGACCATATAAAGATTTACCTGGGTATGATTACATCATTCAAGCAATGAGTGGTTTAATGAATATTACCGGAGAGGAAGCTGGCTCACCAATGAAAGTTGGTGTTGCCATTTCTGATGTGATTACAGGATTATATACTTGTATTGGCATATTAAGTGCATTGCATCACCGTCAGCACACTGGAGAAGGTCAGGAGATTGATATAGCATTATTAGATTGTCAAATATCTGCCTTAGTCAATGTAGCCAGTAATTATTTGGTCGGTAAAACCGAACCTAAGCGGTTAGGTAATTGCCATCCAAATATTGCCCCCTATCAAGTATTTACGGTTGCTGATGGAGAAATGGTCATTGCTGTTGGCAACGATCAACAATTTGCCCGTTTCTGTAATATTTTAGAATTAGCTGAGTTGATAAACGATAAACGGTATGCCACCAACCGTAGTCGCGTTGAAAATCGTAGTTCGCTAATACCGATTCTACAACGAGAATTATTAAAAGATTCAAAACAGAATTGGAAGCGTTTATTTGATGAACATGCTATTCCTAACGGTCCGATCCATACAATTAGCGAAACGTTTAATGATCCACAAGTTCTGGCAAGAGAGATGGTGATAGAGGGCAATCATCCTCATATCCCGTCATTGAAATTAACAGGTTCGCCATTAAAGCTGTCAAAATCTCCGGTCAAAGTAAGACATCATCCACCGCTTTATGGGGAACAGACAGCCGAAATACTACAAAGAGTTGGATATACCAGTGCTGAAATAAAAGAAATGAAAAAAAATCAAGTTATTTAGGAGGATTTATGATGATGAATTTCGAATTAACAGAAGAACAAGAAAGTGTAAAAAAATTAGTGAGACGGTTTGTTGACAATGAAATTATGCCAAATATTCAAGAATGGGATCGCAAACAACATTTTGAACCACATATTTTAAAAAGGTTGTCAGAACTTGAATTAATGGGTGTATGTATCCCTGAACAATACGGCGGGGCTGGTATGGATTATAACACACTAGCAATCGTATGTGAGGAATTAGAAAGAGGAGACACAGCTTATAGAACAGCAGTGTCTGTTCATACAGGGTTAAATAGTATGACCTTGTTACAATGGGGAACTGAAGAACAAAAGCAAAAATATTTAGTACCTCAAGCAAAAGGTATAAAAATAGGTGCATTTGGTCTTACTGAGCCGAATGCTGGTTCAGACGTAGCAGCAATGAATTCGACAGCGAAAAAAGATGGTGACTATTATATTTTAAACGGATCAAAAACATGGATTTCACTTTGCGATGTAGCTGATCACTTTCTTGTATTTGCTAAAACAGATCATGATGCAGCCCATAAAGGCATCACAGCTTTTATTGTTGAGAGAACATTTGCTGGAGTAGAAACAAAGGCTATTAAAGGTAAGTTAGGTATACGAGCGGGTAATACCGGTGAAGTGTTCTTATCTGATGTAAAAGTACCGGTGGCCAACCGTTTAGGTGAAGAAGGGGAAGGCTTCAAAATTGCCATGTCGGCATTAGATAATGGTCGATTCACAGTAGCAGCTGGTGCTGTTGGCTTAATCGCTGCCAGTTTAGAAGCAAGTGTGAAATATTGCCATGAAAGAAAAACATTTGGTAAGGAGATAGGAAAGCATCAACTTGTTCAACAAATGATTGCTAAGATGACTGCTAACCTGGAAATTTCGCGCCTACTTGTATTCAAAGCAGGGTCGCTAAAAAATGCTGGTAAGAGAAATACAAAAGAAACATCATTAGCAAAATGGATTGCTTGTGACGCTGCGTTTGAGGCGGCAAATGATGCGGTTCAAGTACATGGGGCTTATGGTTACTCAGATGAATATCCAGTAGAAAGATACTTGAGAAATTCAAAAGCACCGGTTATTTACGAAGGAACGAGAGAAATTCATACCGTCATGCAAGGTGAATATGCATTAGGCTATCGTGAAGATAAGCCACTGCGTAACCCACTGCCATCTTGGCCTTTTGAAGAAGAAGAGGTGGCAATTCAACAAAGATAAGGAGATCAACCTATCATGAATACATTTTTTCTAGCAGGACACGCAAAGCTTCCTCAAGGAATGGCGGCAAGGAACTTATATGATTCGATTACAATTACATTAGAATTGGATCAAAAGTATGGTGTAATAATTGATGCATCATGCACGTTAGCAACAGAGCATGGAAGAGAATTTATTCGCCAGTTGTTAAGAGGGTATAGTTTAAATGATGGTTTGGAACCTTTAATACAAAGAGTAAAAGGTCATTATAAAGGCAAAGCGGGTCAAGCGATATTAGCTGCTTTAAAAGATGTACACACACAATATGAGATGGTTTTATCTTGAAATAAGGAAGAGGTTGGGACGTAAGTATTCTAGCTAATGATTTATCCGAATGATTAGGAGTTCTAGCATCTAATCATTCGGTTTTTTTGTATGGTTTGAACCCTTATATGAAAAGAATAGTGAAATGGAGCGGAAGACACTCGACTCCTGCGGGAAATAGAGGGAAAGCTGAGATCCCCCAGGCAATGCCTTAGGAGCTCAGCCCCTCCCCGCGGAAAGCGAGAGTACGTGAGCGCAATGGAACGGATTTTTTTGCAAATGATGTTTTAAGATCCATTTGTTATTGTTCTTTTTTGTGGTTAGCTCATTTAGTTATGTCCTAGCCCTTTTTTCTATCATCATCTAAAAAGGAGAAGAGTGATTTGGATACTAGTCGATTTAAAATAGGAGACAGTGCAACCATTGCAAGAAAATTTACAGAAGAAGATATATTGAGTTGTCAGGAGCTAACAAAGGATTATAGCCCTGTTTACCAAGTGCAAAATGAGAAATGGGATGAACCTTTTGATCAACCGATTGTACCGGCGTTATTAGTTGAAGGACTAATACATCAAGTAGTCAGTGAGAAATTACCAGGTTGTCCCTGTGTGCTCCTGCAAAAAGAGCTGCTATTTTATGACCCTGTTTACCGTGATGAAAAAATTACAGTTAAGTTAGATTTACTTGACTGTCATAGTGAACGTCATTGGTTAACGATGAAGGTATCTTGCTTAAACGAAAATAATCATGAAGTCATTAGAGGTCAGCTCGTGGTACAATTACTCGGGCGTAAAGGTTGAATAAGATGAAAGAGATAACATTGATGGATCAATCTCATCAAAATCCTATATTGATCGTAAATGAGCATGGACGAATAATTACTGCTAATACTGTATTTACCCAACGGTTTGCGATGACAGCAGAGGAATTGAAAGAGCAATTGATTGAAGTCAGTAATTTTCCTTATCTGATTGGCAAGCTCCAGTGTCTTACAATCTTATCGGTTCTCTGTATTGTCAAAGTTAATAAGGAAAATGAGCATTATCGTTTAACTATATTATTAAAAGCAGGTGAAATTTCTCTTCCTGTTTTAAAACAGTTTCTTTCTTTATTACAAGAAAAAAAGAAATATACACGTGCTACTCATGCAGCTAATTATGAATTTGCGCATATTATTGGTGAAAGTCAAAAGTTATTAGAAGTGAAAGAGTTAGCTGCCCGTATTGCTGTTAGTTCATCCACAGTTTTAATTACTGGTGAAAGTGGGACTGGTAAGGAATTATTCGCTCAAGCGATTCATCATGCCAGTCCAAGGCGAAGAGGTCCTTTTATTGCTGTTAATTGTGCGGCCATTCCACCAGAATTATTTGAATCTGAAGTATTTGGTTATGAAGAAGGCGCATTTAGTGGAGCAAAAAAAACAGGCAAGCCGGGAAAAATTGAGCTAGCACAAAATGGTACCTTGTTCCTTGATGAAATTTCCGAATTGCCTAAAGCCGCTCAAGGTAAGCTATTAAGGGTGTTGCAAGAGAGGGAAGTTGAGAGGCTTGGTTCCATAGGAAAGAAGCGGGTGGATATTCGGATTATAGCCGCTACGAATAGAGATTTATTTGAGCTAGTTTCAGCAGGGGAATTTAGACAAGATCTATACTATCGTTTATTCGTATTTGATTTACCTATCCCACCTTTAAGAGAAAGAAAAGAAGATATAATCCCGCTTGTTGACTATTTTTTAGATAAATATAATCAACAACTAAATAAAAACGTAAATCATATTCATCCTCATTTACTCAAATGGTTAATGAACCATGAATGGCCTGGTAATATAAGAGAATTAAAAGCTGTTGTAGAAAGAGGGGTAACACTTTCTACCGGAGAAGAGTTAGGTGACAATGCAGTGGTGAAAAGAGTAGCGACTCAAACTAGTCATACCGAGTGTTTATCAAGCATTCAACCTTCAAAAACCTTAGAAGAAATCGTAAAAGATACAGAAAGAAAGGCTATTGTTGAGGCTTTGGAGGAAACGGGTGGAGATAAAACAATGGCTGCTGTAAAATTAAATATTCATTTAGCTAGTTTATATAGAAAAATAGCTAAATATCAAATCAAAACATAAAAATTAGAAAACGTGAACAGATTTTGGCAGGTAGCCAATTTGTTTGCGTTTTTTGTTTGATCAATTATTGGATAAGGACTCACTTTTGCAAACGTAATTTGCAAAAGTGAGAATAATTCGCAATATTGAGAAAAATAAAACGACAAAACCGCTACAAACAAATAAAATAATTTGGCATGGTTCTTGCTTTATATTCACAGAGAGGAGGATGGATAATGTTACAATTTTCATTTACTGAAGAGCAAGAGGATTTTCGAAAAATTTTAAAACAATATTCTAAGGAGGTATTATTACCTCAATATACAAAATGGGACAGAGAGAATAAGACACCGAGACATTTATGGGAGGAGCTAGGGGGGTTAGGTGTAACAGGTTTACGTATTCCAGAAAAATATGGTGGCAGCGAGGCAGATTGTATCACGACAGGTATTGCTGCTGAGGAGATTGGCAAAGGTGACTTTAATTTGACTTATTCGGTAATGTTAAATGCATTAATAGGAGAAATTCTCTCCATTCATGCAAATAATGCCATAAAATCAGAGTGGCTGCCGAAAATTGCACAGGGAAAATCGATTGTTGGCATTGCAATTACTGAACCGCAAGCAGGTACCGATGCAGGTGGAATACAATCAACAGCTATAAGCAAAGGGAATTACTTCATTCTAAATGGTGAGAAATCGGGTATCAGTGTGGCAACCGTTGCTGATGCATTTATTCTTTTTGCTAAAACCGACCCAACAGCCGGAAATAAAGGAATATCCGCTTTTCTTGTACCTAGTGATCTACCAGGAGTAGAGTGCAAAGGTTACGAAGATATGGGAAATATCCCAATAGGTAGAGGCTCCGTTTATTTAACTGATGTGATGATTCCTGAGCAGTATTTGATAGGTAATCTAAATGAAGGCTTCTCTCAAGTGATGAATGGCTTTGATTTAAGTCGGTTATTAATAGGACTCCAATGTATAGGTGCAGCCGTACAAAGTTTGGATGAAACAATCGAACATGTGAAAACAAGACATTCTTTTGGCAGACCGTTAGCTGTGAATCAAGCAGTCTCTTTTCCGATAGTAAATCACTATACGCAACTGGAGCTCGTTAAATGGCAAGCTTATCGAGGACTGTGGTTGCGTGATGAAGGTTTACCACATACGAAAGAAGCAGCATCTGTTAAGTGGCTTGCACCGAAATATAGTAGTGAAGCGATTCATGAATGTCTCCTTTTAAATGGGCATTATGCTTATACAAAAGAAATGCCATTTGAACAAAGGTTAAGAGATGTTATTGGATTAGAAATTGGTGATGGAACAGCGCAAGCAAACCAAATGGTCATTGCCAAACATCTTATAGGAAAAGAATTTCGATCTTATCAAAAAATATAAATACAAATTAGAAGAAAAGGAGAATCACTGATGGAATTAATAGATACTATACTGGAAAAGAAAAATGGCGTAGCCAAAATAACTATTAACCGACCAGAGGTTTATAATGCCTTTCGAGCACAAACGATTAAAGAATTAATTTGGTGTTTTCGTGAAGCTTGGGATGATAACACAATTGGTGCTGTTATTTTAACAGGCACAGGAGAAAAAGCGTTTTGCACAGGTGGCGATCAAAAACAAAAAGATGGAGAAAGTGGCTATGATGGTAAAGGTGGTCTAGGGAATGGGATTGGTCTTGAGATAGAGAATCTCCATCAAACGATAAGAAACATCCCTAAGCCAGTTATTGCAGCTGTTAATGGCTATGCAATCGGTGGAGGGCACGTATTACACGTTGTATGTGACTTAACAATTGCTGCTGATACCGCAAAGTTTGGGCAATCAGGGCCAAAGGTTGGTAGCTTTGATGCAGGATACGGATCAGCATATTTAGCGAGAATCGTTGGTGAGAAGAAAGCGCGAGAAATTTGGTACTTATGTGAGCAATATAGCGCTGATGAATGTAAGGAAATGGGCTTAGTGAATAAAGTTGTTCCATTACATGAATTACAGCAAGCGGCAGAAGACTGGGCACAAAAAATCCTACAAAAAAGTCCAACAGCTATTAAAATGTTGAAACTGTCTTTCAATGCAGATAGTGCAAATATTCAAGGGATTACGCAATTGTCAATGGCCAATTTAGCATTATTCTATCAATCAAGTGAATCAGCGGAAGGAAAAAATGCTTTCATAGAGAAACGGCCAGTAGACTTTTCGACATTTAGAAGTTAAATGAAAGATGAAGGAGTGTTTGTTGTGGAACGATTAGGTGAATTAACATCGTATTCTTCACAATGGCTCAATAAAACGATTATTGATTACTTAGATGAAGCAATCACACGTACACCAAATAAAACAGCGATTATCGATAGTAAAAGTCGATACACATACAAAATGTTAGGCTCAGTAGTCGATCGCGTCGCACTTGGTTTATTGGACTTAGGTATAAAAAAAGGCGATGTCATTTCTATTCAGCTTCCGAATTGGAATGAGTTTGTGATTCTGCATTATGCTGCTTCAAAAATTGGGGCGATTACTAACCCGCTTGTCCCTATTTATCGAGAAAGAGAACTTACTTATATGATTAAAGAAGTAGGGGCTAAATTGTTAGTTATTCCGGATTGTTTTAGAGGCCATGATTATATTGAAATGGTAGAGAAATGTCTAAAAGAATGGCCGGAACTTGAGAATGTTGTAGTTGTAGGAAATTCGTTATCAATTCCGGAAGAAATGAAATCGTTTGCATCACTAGTCACTTCTATAGACTCACAGGAAAAACGCAGAAATGAGCTATTAAATATAGAAATAGATCCTAATGAAGTAACTGAGATCATTTTTACATCAGGTACAACTGGTCTTCCTAAAGGTGTCATGCATACTCATAATACTTTATGTATTACTTCTCATTATTGGATTGATCATTTGCAATTAACGAATGAAGATGTGTTATTTATGGCATCAACCTTCGCCCATCAAACGGGGTTTGCTTACGGTGTTAGGTTACCAACACAATATGGTGGTACAGCAATCTACCAAGATACTTGGAACCCAGATGCATTCTTAAAGCTGATAGAAACAGAGAATGTGACTTTTACGGCAGGAGCTACACCTTTTCTAAAAGACACGATCGCTGCTGCTAAAAAAAGAACGGCAGATATTAGTAGTTTGAAGTATTTTATTGCTTTAGGGGCACCCATTCCTAGAAACTTAGTCAAGCAAGCAGAAAAGGTTGTATCATTCAAAATATTGGCAGGGTGGGGGCAAACAGAAAATGGGTTAGTTACCTTAACAAAGAGAAATGATTCTATTCAAAAATTGACGGAAACAGATGGCGTTGCTTTCACTGGAATGGAAGTAAAGGTTGTCAATCAACAATTGGAGACTTGCCAGGCGGGAGAAGAAGGTAATATTTATTGCCGTGGTCCTGCATTATTTCGCGGTTATTATAAACAAATAGAGAAAACGCAGTCTGAATTCGATCAAGATTGGTTTATTACTGGTGATAGAGGTGTGATGGATGAAGATGGTTATTTAAGAATTACTGGCAGAAACAAAGATATTATTATTCGTGGTGGGGAGAATATCCCTGTATCTTATATTGAAAATGTCCTATATGAGTATGAGTTGATCAATGATGTGCAAGTTGTGGCAATGCCGGACGAACGATTGCAAGAAAAAGCATGCGCATTTATTCAATTAAAACAAAGGGATACTACGTTTACCTTATCAATGTTACAACAATTTTTACTAAAAAAAGGGGTAGCTAAACAATATTGGCCAGAACATTTTGTCCTTCTAGATGAATTTCCACGAACCGCAAGTGGGAAAATCCAGAAGTTTAAATTAAGAGAATCGTTATTAAAAAATTGAATGTACCTTAAGTAAAAAGGAGTGGATGAATAATGACTAAGATTGCCTATATAACCGGAGGCGGTAGAGGGATGGGAAGAGCGATTTCCTTAGCCGTTGCAAATAATTATCAGGTAGTTGCCAGTGATATTAATATAAATAATGCCAAAGAAACGATCGAACTTGTTAAAGAAATAGGCGGAGAGGGCTTTGCTGTACATTGTGATGTAACGAGTTTAGAAAGTGTAGAACAATCTGTAAAGGAAGTGCAACAGAAGTATGGAAGTATTGATTTACTTGTAAATAATGCGGGATGGGATAAAATCGAACCATTTTTACAAAGTGAACCCGATACTTGGAGAAAAGTAATAGACATTAATTTAATGGGGCAAGTACACACATGTAAAACGATTCTGCCGTTAATGATTGAAAAAGGGAAAGGAAAAGTAATTAATATTGCTTCAGATTCTGGACGAGTAGGTTCAAGCGGAGAAGGAGTTTACTCTGCTGCTAAAGGTGGTGTAATTGCATTTACAAAGACGATTGCGAGAGAAATGGCTAGATATCAAATAAATGTGAATTGCATCGCCCCAGGTCCAGCCGATACGCCGCTTTTCCAAGAAATAGGATCTTATAATAAAGGGATTGCTGCTGCACTTGAGAAAGCCATTCCATTCCGAAAATTAGCTCAACCAGAAGATATAGCTGGTGCCGTCGCTTTTTTTGCTTCAAAGGAAGCGGATTATATTACCGGGCAAACACTTTCTGTTAATGGCGGTTTAACGATGTGTTAACAAGATGAAAAGTAATGAATGGATAACGATTGGGCAGTCTTCTGCCTAAGTTATAAGGGTAGTTATTTTCTTTGCAGACTAGTAAATAAGTTTAAGAGCATACCAAACAAGCCGAAACCTTTTCCGGCTTGTTTGTGTTTTTAGATTCTTATGATAGGAAGAATAAGTGCTGTTACTCTTCTATATCATAAGAATGTTTCTCGTCAATGGTTCCATCTTGTTTATATATCACAAGATGAGTTTTTTTATTTTGAGCGATTTCTTTTGCCCTTTTTACTGCTTCTGCTTTCGTAGGAAGTATCTCAGATGGTTTTTTCCCATGATCAGTTGTAATAGCCCAACCATCATCATGGGGCAGTACATGTTGTCCTTCTTGAATTCTTCTACTCTTATCTTTATCCGCTTTTCCTTCGGGTTGTAAATCACTGTCAGATGATTGAATCATTTGGTTTCGTTCTTTCGTTGCTGCATTTCTATACCATTTCTTACTTTGTTCAATTGCAATTGGAATAGCACGACTTTCATTATAGCCATCACGTATGAGACTGTTAGCTATTTCGATGGCTTTTTTCTTTATCGCTGTTTCTAAGTTTTTGAATGAATCTGGATAATCTGTCGTATTCCAAGGCATATTCTCCACCTCCTAGTTGATTACTAAATTCATACCCTAGTTTGATAGAGTTTACTCATAAAAAATAAAAGAAAAAATAGTACATAATAATAGTGAAATATCTAAAAATTTAGAATAATGATTGACAAATGATGGGTATCTATTTAAAATTAAAACAATGTTTTGTTATAGAAACATAATGAAGAGGAGGAGTAGAATGCCTATCATAAGAGTAAGTGAAGAAATGAAGATTCATTATAGGGTGAAAGGCGAAGGAAAGCCGCTTATTATTTTACACGGGTTGGGTAATAATTCTCAGTCGTGGACAAAACAATTAGAAGGTTTATCAGATGACTTTCAAGTATTTGTATGGGAAGCACCAGGTTATGGGCAAAGTAGTGATCCGGAAGAAGAGTTTACAAGTTTCCAGCAATTTGCTGATGTACTTAAGCAATTCGTCGATGCATTAGGATTACAGAAATTTTACTTACTTGGTCATTCCATGGGCTCTGCCATTGCAATAGATTTTACCTATCGTTTTAAAGATCGAGTTGAATTACTCATTATTGCTGATCCAACACGAGGGGCTGCTGGGAATAGTGAAGAAGAGAACAGGAAAAAGTTAACTAGAAGAGTTTATAATGTGACAAATCTAACAGGAGAAGAACTAGCAAAACAAAGAGTAAGGGAATTGTTAGCGCCAGAACCTAATCTGGAGGTAGTGAAAGAAGCAGAAAGAATTATGGCACAAGTTCGACCGAAAGGGTATATCTCGGTTGCTAACTCTTTATATTCTTTGGATCACACAGATATTTATGGGAGCATAACGACGCCAACTTTAATAATATGTGGTGAATTTGATAAGGCAACTCCTGTTGAGGAAGCAGAAATCTTCCATCAAGCGATTGCTGAATCGCAGTTGGTCATTATCCCTAATACAGGTCATCTATGCTATCAAGAGGATCCGGCATCTTTTAATGAAGCTGTACGGAAATTTCTGCAAAATCCTGTAAATATATAAACGAAAATGATTCTTAATATCTTTTTCAACGATTTTTTGTTAAAATAGTAATATAGTATTTACTGGGAAAGTGGGGTGATGGAGTGGCTAACGGTGAAAAAGAGCGATATAATGCCAATTCATTAGTCAGAGGATTAGAAATTTTGAAACTATTCAACGGCGGACGTTCAACGATGTCTTTAGCTGAAATTGCGAAAGAATTAAATGTAAGTCGTACTGTACCATACCGTTTACTCTATACATTGCAAACGTTAGGTTACTTACATCAAGATGAACATACAAAGCGCTATAGCTTAACACCAAAAGTGCTCGAGCTAGGGTTTGCTTATTTAAATAGTTTAAACTTACCTGAAATCATTCAACCTTATTTGGATACGCTCCGTGATACAACTGGAGCGTCATGTCATTTATCGATATTAGATGATTATGAAGTCGTATACATAGGCAGTGCACCTGTTCGCGGCGTATCTGCCATTAATGTAAATATCGGTTTAAGATTGCCAGCACATGCAACAGCTAATGGTAAGCTTCTATTAGCTATGCAGCCAGAAGCAAAGCTACGTGAAATAGTGTATGGATCAAACTTAAAACCGTATACAGAAAAAACGCAAACTGATTTACCTGGCTTCTTTGAAGAATTAGAAACAATTAGGAAAAATGGTTATGCTATTTCTTTAGGTGAATTCCATCAAGGCATTCAATCGGTAGCGGCACCAATATATGATCGTAGCGGAAAAGTAGTGGCAGCTATTAATATTGTCGCCACTGATGTTACCTATCAGAATGATTTTATCGAAAAAGTAGCCCTACCGAAAATTCTTGAAATATCTAAACAATTATCGGGTCTTATTGGAAATTAATTCACTAGAAGACTCGAACAATTGTTGTACCCGAATCTAATGGATTCGGGTTTTTTGTATTGGAATTATTCTCTTTCTTTTAAACGAAGTTTTTTCCATTGCTTATTTCACCTCTGGACAATTTCGCCCTAGTAGGTAAAAGTTTAAACTACTAGATGAACGATGCATTAGAAACCCTTCATTTGTCTCTCCTTTTATAAGTAGTCCCCAATAAAAAAGTCATTAAATGAATAGATTCGCTAGAAATAATATTGAAATCCTATCATAAAGTGTCATTTATCTCTTTAAATTTACTAAGGTTTATGGCTGCTTTAACTGATATGCCCTAACTAATAGAGGAAGCAAACTCACTTAAGATGAAATAATTTTCTGTATAAGTATAGTGAAAATAGTTTTAATTTATAAGAATCTGTATTGACAAAATTTTTTAAAAATTTTAAGATTATATAAACTTTGTTTTGTATAAAAAACAAAGTTTTGAATGGATAGATATTTTAATGGGGGTGACTTTTTATAATTAGTGATTTTTTCCAGCATATTATAGGAGGGTAAAGGATGTTAACAGGAAAGAAAAGATGGTTGTATATTGCTGTACCGATATTCTTCTTTTGGTTTTTTGGCCAAATTGATAAGCTCGGTATTTCTATTATTCAAACAGATGCTGATTTTCTTAGTGATTTAGGCATTACTGGTGAAAATGCCAAGATTGGTTTTATCACATTTATATTCACAATTGCTTATGCTGTATCAAACCTATTCTGGGGTGTGATTATTGATAAACTAGGTGCCAGAAAAACAGCAATGTTAGGATTAGTTGTTTGGACCAT
The DNA here is from genome assembly GCF_038003465.1 of Cytobacillus sp. FSL K6-0265. NCBI lineage: Bacteria > Bacillati > Bacillota > Bacilli > Caryophanales > Bacillaceae > Cytobacillus > Cytobacillus sp. FSL K6-0265. Next base: position 1,990,076 of record NZ_JBBOPE010000001.1, read on the forward strand.
AACGATGATTACCGCTGGCTTATCAACTACATATGAGATGTTTATCTTATCAAGAATCGTTCTTGGCCTTGGTGAGGGTATGATGATTCCTGTGTGTGGAAAATTCATTGCTAACTGGTTTCATTATAAAGAATTAGGAAAAGCACAAGCATCATGGTTATCTGGTAACTATTTAGGTCCGGCTGTGGGTGCTTTAATGCTAACCGCCATCATTGCTAGTCTCCATTGGCAAGCTGCATTCTTCTTACTCGCTGCTTTTAACTTATTGCTTGTACTGCCACTTTTTTATTTTCTTACTAGAGATACACCAGAAGAGCATAAAGGGATTACACATGATGAGCTTTCCTATATACGTGAGAAAAACCCGGTTGATAAAAAAGATGAATCGAAAAGTTTTGCCCAAGACTATCGTTACTGGATTGTATGGTTTGGAATGCTGATGTCTTCCTTTTTATTTTTTGGTATAAGTATCTGGTTACCTACTTATTTAATTGAAGCGAAAGACTTTTCGAGGGAAGCGATGAGTAGTATTACATCATTATCTTGGTTATTTGCTTTAGGATTTGTCCTTATTTGTGGGTACTTATCAGATAAGACAAACCGTCCAAGCCTTATGGCGACCATTTTATTTGCATTAACCACGATCTTTTTATGTGGTGGCATTATGTCACCTAACGCGATCATTGCTGGTATATGCATGGGATTAGCTATGGGAACACAAGGTGGGGTCTTCCATCTAAGTAATTTGTTTATTGTGAAATTCTCTACACCTGAAACCGCTGGGAGAGCAGCAGGTATGATGGGATTCACTAATATTATGGGTGGTTTTGCCAGTTATATTATGGGATATTTACGAGATCTATCTAACGGAGACTTTGGGACGTCAATCATTGTCTTAATTTTTGCCTCTGCTTTAGGTTTTGTTGCTTATTTATTTACACTTAAACGTGAATCAGCTGAGTTAAGGGTTATTCATAATAATCAGTCAATAGTAAGTTAATTGTTTGATTTCAACTATTTATCTTTTTAAAATTTTCTCAAAATTTGTTGACTTTTTTGTTAACAGATTTTAAAATTGATTTATAGGAGAAACAGTGTTTCTAATATAAAACATAAAGGAGTGTTTTGAAAATGGCAATTGATATTAAAGAATTTGAAAAGAAGCATGTAGCAAGATTACAGGATCGTTCATTAGATTGGAATGTTCTTAAATTCCAAGAAGAAATTGACCCAAGATTTAAAAGAGCACAAATGAGATATATTGGTCGTGGAGCCACTGCAAATGCTGATTCTAATGTTATTGCAGCTGAGCATTTTACATTAAGCACGATGGTATTACCTGCAGGGTGTATTGGACCATTGCATTTACATGATGATGTTGAAGAAGTTTTCTTTATTATTAAAGGAAGCGTAAAAGCGATGATTCAAGAAGTAGATAGTGATGAGGTTCATGAAATTCGTTTAAATGAGCGTGATTGTATCAGTTCACCACCTGGTGTCTATCGTGGGATTCATAATGATGGTGACGAAGAAGCATTAATGTTAGTTATGCTTGGTGCTGTTAAACCGAATTTGCCAACTTACGTAAAAGGGAGCGAATTAGAAGAACTTCGTCTTCAAAGAGCGAAAGAAAGAGAAGCAATTATTGCAGACAAATAATGAAGTGAGGTAAGGAAGGCCAATATCATATGGTCTATCCTTACCGATTTTTATTAACATACTATATTCACCAATAATTTGTAACGAGCGAAACATTTACCACGAAATTTCGCTTTATTTATAGAGGAGGTTTCAAAATGATTGGTATTACCCATTTAAGACATATCAGTCTCATTACTCCGAACATTGAAGAACAAGCTGCCTTTTATGAAAAAGTTTGGGGATTAGACAAAACGGCTGAGGATGAACAAACGGTTTATTTCAGAGGAGCAGGACCTGAAAACCATATTCTAAGTTTACACAGTGGCGACAGAAGTGCTCTTCATCATATCGCATTTGGCATGGTGGATAAGCATGCGGTTGACCGTGCTGCAGAATATTTACAAGAAAAAGGCGTACCGATTGTTCAGGCACCCGGCTATTTAGATGAAGAAGGTAAAGGTTATGGACTCCGCTTTGCTGATCCGGAAAATCGTGTAATTGAATTATCAACATGGGTTGAAATTCATACATCCATTTGGAATCAAAAAAATGTAGACCCAGTGAAGCTCAATCATGTCGTAATGAATACAGCTGATTTACAAATGATTACAGAATTTTATACAGATATTCTTGGCTTTAAAGTGACGGACTGGAGCGAAGATAAAATGGTGTTCTTACGTTGTAATCGAAAACATCACTCCATTGCTTTTAATCAAGAAGGTCATGCATCTGTTAATCATATTGCTTATGAAGTTGACACAGTAGATGAAGTAATGCGTGGCATTGCTAATGTGCGTAAAGCGGGATTTAGTGAACTATGGGGACCAGGTAGGCACGGCCCAGGAGATAATATCTTTTGCTATTTCAAGGACCCGGGTAATTTTGTCATGGAATACACTTGTTATCTTGAAACGATTGAGGACGAAGCAGAATGGAAAGCAAGAGTATGGAAGCGTGTACCACACTTAATGGATCAGTGGGGAATCGCCGGACCGCCATCTAAAGAAGCACGGGCAGCAATGGGGGGAAAACCAGATCCAGGCTGGGCAAAATTACAATCATTGATTTAATGGCTTACTTGAGAAAGGAAGAATGTAATGGATTTAGGATTAAAAAATAAAGTAGCAATTATTATGGGTGGTACCTCAGGTGTTGGATTGAAGACGGCTGAGATGTTTCTAGCTGAAGGTGCTAAAGTCGCTATTTGTGGTAGAGATGAAAGAAGAAAAAATATGGCAGAGAAGCATTTAACAGATTTAGCATCTGCTAACAGCATTTTTGCCGAAACATGTGATGTAACGAATAAAGAAGATGTACAGCGTTTTGTCAAAGGTACAGCAGAAAAGTTTTCGGGTATTGATATTTTAGTCAATGCAGCTGGGCAAAGTGTGATGGGACATTTCTTTGATGTCACTGATGAACAATGGGAACAACAAATTCAATTAAAGTATTTTGCTATCATCCACGCTGTAAAAGCTGTTCATCCATACTTAGTTGAGCGTGGTGGCGGTCGCATAATCAATATAAATGCTACGCTCGCGAAAGAACCTGAGAGACATATGATCGCAACAGCTGCAACAAGAGCAGGATTACTTAATTTAAGTAAAACATTATCTCAAGAACTGGCGAGTGATAATATTCTTGTAAATTCAGTAAGTCTTGGCTTAATTAGAACGGATCAATGGGAAAGAAGAAGGAAAAAGAATGCACCCGACATGGATCCGGAAAGTTATTATGCAGACTTAGCGAAGAAAAGAAATATCCCACTAGGACGTGTGGGAGAAGCAGAAGAAGTAGCTAGTGTGATTTTATTTTTAGCATCCAAACACGCAAGCTATGTCGCTGGTTCAACTATTGAAACAGCAGGTGCATTAGGAAAGGCATTATAAATATACAAAAAAGGTAGGAAGATACTAATGACAGAAACAAAGCAAATGGAGCAAGCGGAGTTAACAGAAAACTCAGAAATGGACTTTACCGTTGCTGATGCGGTTGTTCAAGAGCTTGTTAGAGCGGGTGTAACGACAGCGTTTGGTATTGTAAGTATACATAATATGCCAATTTATGATGCCATTTTACGAGAAGGAAGCATCCATCTTGTGTGTGCACGTGGTGAAAGTGGAGCGGTGAATATGGCCGATGGCTATGCACGTGTGACAGGAAAGCTTGGTGTTGTCATTACCAGTACAGGAACAGGCGCAGGTAATGCAGCTGGCGCACTTGTTGAAGCTTGGGCAGCAGGTGTACCACTTCTCCACCTAACTGGTGAAGTGGCATCAACCTATTTAGGTACTGGCCGTGGCTATATTCATGAATGTAAAGATCAATTATCAATGTTAGAAGGATGCTCTAAACAAGCGATGCGCTTAAGAGTGCCGAATCAAGCAAAAGCAGTGGTAAGGCAAGCGGTTGTAACTGCTCTAACTGCCCCATCTGGCCCTGTTTCGTTAGAGATCCCCATTGATTATCAATCTGCGATTATTCCTGACCTGCACCTACAAGACTGGTCGGTAAAAACTCCGGAAGTTAACTCAAATACATATATTCCTGAAGAGGTACTCTCATTGGTTGCTAAAGCGACGCGTCCTGTGATTTGGGCTGGTGGAGGTGTCATTTCAGCAAACGCATCCCAAGAGTTAACAAGATTGGCCAATCAGCTGGGAGCTGCTGTTATTACGAGCCAATCTGGAAAAGGAAGCATCCCTGAAGATCATCCACAATGCATTGGTCATTTTGCTGCCTATCAAGGCACGAAAGAATTGCTCAAGAATGCGGACTTGTTAATTAGTGTCGGTGTGAGATTTAGAGGAAATGAAACGTCTAATTGGAAGGTTGAAGTGCCGAATCTTCATATTGCTATTGATGCCGATTGGCAAGGAATGAACCGAAATTACACTTGTAGTTATGGGCTTGTTGGAGACGCAAAGGATATTTTAAATAACTTAGTCACGCAATTACAAACAAAAGGGGTTCAAGATAAACCATCATATAAAGCTGAAGTAAAGCACCTAAGAGAAACATTACGAGCTAATTTACGAGCAACATTAGGACCATATGAGCAAATAATGGACGAAATGAGAGCAGCATTACCTAAAGATACAGTGCTCGTACGAGATGTTACCGTGCAAGCTAACGTATGGGGAAGTAGATTGTTCGAGATTATTGAACCGAGAACATCTATTCATGCTTCCGGTGGTGGAATTGGTCAAGGGTTACCGACAGCGATTGGTGCTCAAATCGCTGCAAAGGATCGCAAAGTAGTTTTAATGGCTGGTGATGGTGGTTTTATGGTGAATGTTGGTGAAATGCCGACTGCTGCCCAAGAAGCACTGCCGCTTATTGTTGTCTTGTTTGATGATGGTGGATATGGCGTTCTTCGTAATATTCAACAAAATGCATATGGTCGTCAAGTAGCTGTTGATCTACTAAGTCCTGATTTTGTGCAAATGGGAGAGTCTATGGGATTTGATGCGGTACGAATTCATTCAAGTGATGAATTTGCGGTAGAGATTAATAAAGCGGCAAAAAGTGTTAATCCGACAATTATTGTTGTAGATATGGAAGCTGTAGGACCAATGGCTAAGCCTTTTGAAGGACCTCCTGGTGCTGCTGATGCATTTAAACCGAAGAAGTTATAAGCAAACATCTGAGTAAAGGAGGAAGCATAATGATTTCAACATATCCTAAAGTGTCTGGCAAGTTTTTAATTGATGGTAACTGGTTGGAAGCGGACAAGAAAAAGGAAGTCATTAATCCAGCAAATACGCAAGAAGTTGTTGGAGAAGTTGCTCTTTGTACAAAGGAGCATGTAGATAAAGCAATAACAGCAGCAGTGAAAGCATTCGAATCTTGGTCTCAATCAGATATTCACGAACGTGCAGCAAAAATGAAGGAAGCAGCAGGAGCGATTGAAAAAATCGTTGAAGAAAATGTGAATTTGCTCGTAAGGGAAAATGGTAAAATATTAGTTGAAGCAAAGAAAGATTTACTTCGATGTGTCGACATTATGAGAGAAGCGTCCGATGAATTATTAAATTGGTGGCAACCAGAGGCATTAGATGGAGAACAAAAAGTGCAAATTCGTAGAAGGCCAAGAGGGGTAACAGCGGTCATCTCCCCATGGAATTCACCAATGATCTTAACATTTAAGCGCGTAATTCCTGCTATTTTAACAGGGAATACAGTCATCGTTAAACCAGCTACAAGTTGTCCACTTACGATTATGACATTTCTAGAAAAGGTCGCTTCATACTTTCCAAATGGTGTATTGAATGTTGTAACGGGATCAGGTTCATTAATCGGGGATGCGCTATGCAAAGATTCTAGTGTACGTACAGTTGCCTTTGTTGGTAGTACGGAAACGGGTAAAGAAATCATGAAAGCGTCAGCTAGCAATGTGAAAAACATTTTTATGGAATTAGGCGGGAATGATGCTGCCATCTTTTTAGAAGACGCGAAACTCGATGACGAATTGATTACTAAGTTGAGATTTGGGATCTTACGAGCAGCTGGTCAAGTATGTTCAGCAGTTAAAAGGGTATATGTGCATGAATCTCGATATGAAGAGCTTGTGGAAAAATTGCGGAAAAAGTTCCAATATATTCGTGTTGGTAATGGGATTCAACCAGATGTAGAGATGGGGCCGTTAAATAATCAAACACAATATGAATATGTAAAAGGATTAATTGCGAGAGCGAAGGATACTGGGGCAGAAGTCCTTACAGGTGGAATCAAAATTGATCCAGATGGTTGGAATGATGGATATTTTATAGAACCGACTATTATTACTGGTGTTGCTCAAAATAGCGAAATTGTTCAAGCGGAACAATTTGGACCAGTTATTCCAATCCTCTCATTTCAAACAAATGAAGAAGCCATAAAACTTGCAAACGATAGCCATTTTGGTTTACGCGCTTCTGTTTGGACAGAGAATGAAGAGGAAGCGATTATGTTTGCTGATCAATTAGAAGCAGGAGCTGTATTTATTAATAACCATACCGTATTCCAGGACCTTCATTTAGATTTTCCTGGTTTAAAAGAAAGTGGTATTTCACGCGAAACAAGACACTGTAGCTTGGAATTTTTTGCAGACACATATGGATTCGCGAATTAGAAAGTAGGGTTGAAAAATGAAGCTGGGATTAATAGGTGGCGGAAATATCGGAAAATTTTTGCTACAATCTATCAATAACGATCAATTGGTTGATGGTGCACAATTCGTTGGATTGTATACAAGAAATCAAGAGAAAGCAAATGAGCTGGCAGAGCAGTATGATTTGCGAAGCTACCAAACCATCGATGAGCTGATTTCATCAGATATAGATGTGATTGTTGAAGCAGCAACTGTAGAAGTTGTTCGAACACATGCCGCATCGATTCTCACACATGGGAAAGATCTTGTTGTAAGCAGTGTAGGCGCATTTTCAGATAACGACTATTTTCTCCAATTAGAAACGATATGTAAAGAACATGGGACAACGATTCATTTACCATCAGGAGCGGTAGGAGGTTTGGATATATTAAAAGCTGCTAAAGCTATCGGTGCTTTACAAGAAGTAGCGTTAACAACAACGAAGCCACCGCATGCCTTAAATGGGGTTAGTCTTGAGAAGAAAACAGTCTTATTTGAAGGTAATGCCTATGAAGCGATTAAACAGTTTCCTAAGAATATTAACGTATCAATCATTCTATCGTTAGCTGGACTTGGTTCAAAAGAGACAAAAGTGAAGATTATTGCTGATCCAAAAGCATCGAAAAATAGTCATGAGATTATAGCAAAAGGGGCGTTTGGAAATGTGAAACTAGTGGTTGAGAATGATCCGATGCCAAACAATCCAAAGACAAGTTATTTAGCAGCATTAAGTGTTCTCTCAACATTGAAACATAAGGATCAATCTATCAAAGTGGGATAGGGATAAGTTACAATAATCTTTGCGACATCGATGAATCAATTGGTAAGAAGGGGGATTACTATGATTAAAACGGTAAAAGACTTAGAAGATATGACGAAATCGGAATTATTGGAACATTTGAATGATACGGTCAAACCGGAAGTAGGCGAAATACCTGCATACATTTTGGCCGATCCGAAAGTATATGATCTAGAACATAAAAAAGTCTTTATGAAAACATGGATATTTATTGGTCATGAATCAGAAATACCAAATAAAAATGATTATATGTTAAGAGACTTAGCCGGGTATTCAATTATTGTATCTAGAAATGCAGATAGGAGCATCAAGGCATTTTACAATATGTGTACACATCGCGGTATGAAGTTGTGTCGTGCAGACAAAGGGAACAAATCTGCTTTTGTTTGTCCATATCATGGATTTAACTTTAAAAACAATGGTGATTTGATTGGCGTCCCACTACAAAAAAATATCTATGGTGAAGAGCTAGATAAATCTACAATGGGTTTAACAGAAGTGCGAATTGAATCCTATAAAGGGTTGTTATTTGGTACTTGGAATGAAGAGGCAGAATCATTAGATGATTTTTTAGGAGACTTTAAATGGTATCTTGATATCTTAGTAGGTCGAGCTGAGATGGAAGTGCTAGGCGCTCCACAACGTTTCGTTATTCATTCAAACTGGAAAATTGGTGCTGATAATTTTGTTGGTGACTCCTATCATACAATGGTGACACATGGCTCAATTGCTAAATTAGGAATGGTACCTTCTGCAACGTATTCCAAAATGGGTTATCAAATTCATAGTGAAAATGGTCATGGTCTAAACCTTGGGACACCAAACCCTGATTTTGCTTTCCCAGAAGAATTAATAGAAGAGTATAAATCTAATTTATCGACAGAACAGTTTGAAGTATTAAGTAACTTGAAGAATATGATCGGGAACATCTTCCCTCATCTATCTTTCTTAATTTCACATACGAAAGTAAAAGGGCAATTGATTTCCAATACCACTGTTAGGTTATGGAGACCAATCGATCACGACAAAATGGAAGTGATTGCTTGGTTTTTAGTTGAAAAAAATGCGCCGGAAGATTGGAAGAGGCGGTCACGTGAATCCTTTGTCCTTACTTTCAGTCCATCAGGCATTTTTGAACAAGACGATACGGAAGTATTTACGGATATTACTGCCGCAGCAAAAGGGCCTATGCCAGTAATAAAAAATTTAACTTATAACTACACAATGGGCATGCATAGAAAACCTGTAGACTTTATCGGTCCTGGTGTGGCTTATGATGATAAATTTTCTGAAGCGAACCAAAGAAATTTCTATAAATATTGGCTGGAGCTAATGAATAAATAAATTTTCGTGAAGAAGGGAGATAGATGAGATGAGTATGGAAAAAATGCTTGCAAACTATGAATTTGAACAATGGCTATATAAAGAAGCACAATTATTGGATGATATCGATTTTGATGGTTGGTTCAGTTTGATGCATCAAGATTTGAAATATCAAATGCCAGTCCGTATAAATAAGGAAGGAACAGAGCGTCCTGATTATACAACAGATATGTTTTGTTTTGATGATGACATTGACTTATTAAAACTCAGAGTGGATCGGTTAAAAACAGATTATGCTTGGGCGGAAATTCCACCTTCTCGAACTCGACGTTTCGTCAGTAATGTAAAACTGGAAGGTTATAACGCGGAAGAATGGGCGTCAGTAAATAGTTATTTACTTCTTTACAGAAGTAGGAGTACAGATATCCATCACGATATTATTTCAGGAGAACGTCGCGATGAATTCAAGTTCGAGGATGGCAAATGGAAATTATCGAAACGGGTGTTTATCGTGGATCAAACGACAATCAATACTCGAAATCTAGCAATCTTTATTTAATTTATTCACAAGGAAGAGAGGAGAACAACTAGAATGGCGGAATTTGATGGTCGCTCACTTTATATAACTGGTGGGGCATCAGGTATTGGGAGAGCTGTGGTGGACTCATTTCTGAAAGAAGGAGCATACGTGACGATTCTTGATCGCTCAAAAGACGGATTAGCTGCAATCAAGGAACAATATGGTGAGCAGGTGATTTGTATAGAAGGAGATGTGACTCATTTTGAAGACCACGAAAAAGCTGTATATCAAGCGGTTGAAACATTTGGGAGACTAGATGTCTTTATTGCTAATGCAGGGGTGTTCGATGGGTTTGCAAAATTCGAAAATGTGACGGCTGAAGCCATGAATGATGCTTATGAATTATTAATGAACATTAATGTAAAAGGGTATTTTAACGGTGCGAAAGCTTCACTTCATGAATTGAAAAAGACAAAAGGTAATATCATTTTTACCGTTTCTGGTGCTGGATTTTACCCTGATGGTGGTGGGGTATGGTACACCGCTAGTAAACATGCGCAAATAGGTTTAATGAGACAATTGGCATTTGAGCTTGCGCCAGATGTCAGAGTGAATGCAGTTAGCCCAGGTGGGACATTAACATCACTTAATGTCATCACACCTTTAAAACCGTTTGTGAAAGAAATCGACAATGATACGAAAGCAAAAAGCATAAAAACGAGAAACCCATTAAGAATTGCAATGAATGCTGATGATCATGTCGGTCCATATTTATTATTAGCTTCAAGTAAATCACGCGCCATTACTGGCGAAGTCATTTCAAGTGATGGCGGTCTTGCCATCAGAGGTCTTAGTTAAGAAAGGGATGAATGATAATGGAATCAAATACAAAAATGCAGCCACTTCTTGGTAGTAAAGAAGTTAATCAATTAGCTTTTGTTGTCAATGATATTGAAAAAGCCTCAGCTGATTTTTCGAAATTGTTAGGTATTCCTAATCCTGGCTGGTTTTTAACAGGTGATGAGGAAGTATCTAAAGTAATATATAAAGGAAAGCCGACCGCTTCTCAGAGTAAACTAGCATTTCTAAATACACCGACTGTTCAATTTGAACTCATCGAACCTAATATGGAACCGGGAACAATGCGTGAATTTCTTAACGAGATAGGAGAAGGAATCCATCATATTGCCGTTGATGTTGATAAGATTCAAAATCATTTGCCGAACCTCGAAAAAAACGGTTATCCACTTCTTCAATCAGGTGAGTTTACATCAAGTGATGGTAGGTACGTTTATGTTGATACCGCGAATGAAACGAAAACTTTGATTGAATTGTTAGAAAGCGCAGAACCTAGGGTTACTACATACAAAGCGGGAGAAGATAAGCCACTATTAGGTACAAATGTTGTGGAACAACTGGCTATTGTGGTAAAAGATTTAGACAGAGCAGCAGATAAGTATTGTCAATTGTTAGGCATAGAAAAACCAGCAGTAATTCAATCAGGGAAAAGTGACATAACAAAAGTTGTATATAACGGTGAAGCTACGGAAGCAGATAGTCGCTATATGTTCATTCGTACACCATTATTAGAAATTGAATTAATCGAACCTGGAAAAGCACCAAGCACATGGAAGACTCATTTAGAATCATATGGTGAAGGTGTCCACCATATATCCTTTGTTGTAAAAGATATGGATGAAAAGATTACTCTTCTAGAAGAAATGGGTTATCCTGTTATTCAAAGAGGAAATTTTTATAACGGAAAAGGCAGATATGCTTATATGGACACAACTTCAACTTTTAAAGTCATCATTGAGTTATTAGAAAAATATTAAACAATATTGGGAAGCGCTTTGTAAATGAAGATGTATACAAGGTTGCTTCTCTCAATTTTTTTAAGATCATACAAAGTAGTTGATTTTTATTATCTGAATATTAAAATAAATAAGCGAGGGTTATTATATGGAATTAAAGGAGAAAGCATTAGCACTTCATCGTTTGCATAAGGGAAAATTAAGTATTAGCACAAAGGTTTCGGTAAAAACGAAAGAAGATTTAAGTTTGGCGTATTCTCCAGGTGTAGCTGAACCTTGCTTAAAGATCGCTGAAAATGAAGAGAAAGCTTACGAATATACGAGTAAGGGCAATATGGTCGCAGTCGTTTCAGACGGTAGTGCCGTATTAGGACTTGGAAATATTGGTGCACAGGCATCTTTACCTGTTATGGAGGGAAAAGCGATTCTTTTTAAAGAATTTGCCAATGTCGATGCAGTGCCGATCTGTCTTCAAACCAATGATGTAGAGGAGATTATCCGTACGGTGAAATTATTAGAGCCATCATTTGGAGGTGTGAACCTTGAAGATATATCTGCACCTAGATGTTTTGAAATTGAACAAAGATTAATTGAAGAGTGTGGAATTCCTATCTTCCATGACGATCAACACGGTACGGCAATTGTAACAGTAGCTGGTTTAATCAACAGCTTGAAGGTTGTAGGGAAAAAACTTGATAAAATAAAAGTAGTCGTAAATGGTGCAGGTGCAGCAGGGATCTCAATTATTAAATTATTAAGAAAATTGGGCGTTAGAGAAATGATTCTTTGTGATACGAAAGGAATGATTTATAGCGGAAGAGAAGAGGGTATGAACGCGATTAAAGAAGAGATGGCCAAAATAACAAACAGTAAGTCTCTATCAGGTACGTTAAAAGAGGCCATTAATGGGGCGGACGTGTTTATTGGAGTCTCTGCAGCAGGTGTATTATCTAAAGAAATGGTACAAACAATGAATCGTGATGCGATCATTTTTGCGATGGCTAATCCAAGTCCAGAAATCATGCCAAATGAAGCCAAAGATGCAGGAGCAGCCATCATTGGTACTGGCCGATCTGATTTTCCTAATCAAGTGAATAATGTATTAGCTTTTCCAGGAATTTTTAGAGGGGCATTAGATGTAGGAGCAAAAGTAATTAATGAGGAAATGAAAATTGCGGCTGCTTATGCAATAGCGGGCATCATTAACGAAGAAGAACTTACTAAGGACTATATTATCCCAGATCCATTTGATATCAATGTAGCGAACAATGTGGCAAAAGCAGTTAGTGAAGCGGCCATTTCTACTGGTGTCACAAGAAAGGCATATAGTGAACCAATTTTTATATAAAATAATGAATTCGCCGGGGATGTTTGTCCAAACAAAGTCAAGATGTGGACATACTATAATTGTGTAAGATCTCCTCCCTATTAGATCTTTTGATCTACTTTGGCCACAAGCACTTGAAACTTGTGGTCTTTTTTTATGCCCAATTAAAAACAAAATAAAGGCTACCGAACATGCCGGCAGCCTTTACTCTCACGAACACCATACCTCCTCAAATATCAGCCCTTGTTATCTGGTTTTTTATTTATCACTATCCCTTCCTTTGTTTGTTTCAAAACCTGATGACCAAAAACAGCGATACCTGCTGCAATAATACCGTTAACAATCGCATCCAAAGAAAAACCATATCCGATGCTCCCAATACCGATAGAACATATAAACAAGATCCAAATGATTGTCCAATCAGGGATAATAGGGGTCTGTTTGAGTGCATGTCCAATGAGCCAAAGCGCCGGTATTAATACAAAATAATTTTGGTTCAAAAATTGCACAAGATTCATGTCAACACCTCCTTATTCCGGCTATTAAATATTTTATGAAAACCGCATAAGATTGCTTGTTCGCTTGCACTATGTTTAGAAGGAGAAAAGTATTATTTTTCGTAGAATACTAGAAATAGTAATAAATAAATGCTTATTTTAGGTTTTCTGTTGTGTGAGATAGTGATGAATAATCTCAAAATTTTCATCAATGAAAGCATCTTTTGAGTAGCCTAATTTGATTATTTCTCATGATAGCCTGTCTCTTTTACCTTTCCACTTGTATATAAGGAATGAAAGGGGGGAGAGAATATGGCACAAACTATTTTAGTTGATTCAAAGCTTCGATTAAGTTTTGAGACAGGTGTGAATGAAAAGGGGGAAGTGGAGTATAAGGTAAAAACTTTTAGTCATGTGATGGCAGAAGCTACCGCTGATCAATTGTATCGATTTGCCGAGGCGTATGGATCGTTGGCACAATCACCACTTGTTTCCATCCAACGAAATGACAACCATGATATTTTACAATCATAATATTTTAAAGGGGAGAATAAAAAATGACTAAAAAGTTAGAGTTAACCTTTGGAACGTCAGATGGAAGTGTTTCGACCATTTCGGTTGATGACCCTAAAGAACCAATAGACATCGCTGAGGTCATTTCGGTAATGGAAGAAATGATTGCTTCAGAGGCGGTTCAATCTACAAAAGGAAAGCTTACAAATGTTAAAGGTGCAAGACTTGTAGAAAGAACCGTTACCGATTATGAGTTAGAGTAATATCGGTTGATTGTTACCAAGCTGCATTTTTAGGTGAACCTCTACCTCTTGCAAGGGAAGAGGTTCACTTTTTAATTGATCTTCTATTTATTATTACGTTATATTTGGGAGGGGAAAATGTGAGTGAGCTTGTTAAAATGATCAGTGAAGTCGGCTTTCCTATCATTGTGACATTGTTTTTACTTTATCGCATTGAGGCGAAGTTAGATGTAGTTGTTCAATCGATTCAAAGCTTGCCCGAAAAGCTAAAAGAATAAGAGCGTAATTTGTTGACAGTGATGGGGATAGATGCTAAATTTAATTTAACCGTTACTCATTAGTGATATATGAAGAAAGCTTTTCCTAGGATTGGATAGGTCTTTGTAAGTACGATGATTAAAGGTGAATTTTTATATGGTTGTTTCTTCAACCATAAGGAGGATTTTTTGTTATGAAAAACGGTAAAGTAAAATGGTTTAACGCAGAAAAAGGTTTTGGATTTATTGAAGGCGAAGACGGAAATGATGTATTCGTACATTTTTCTGCAATCCAATCTGAAGGATTCAAATCACTAGATGAAGGTCAAGAAGTTTCTTTCGAAGTTGTTGAAGGTGCTCGTGGACCTCAAGCGGCTAACGTTAATAAATTATAATTCGATAATCAACAGCCTAACATATGTTAGGCTGTTTTTATATATGAAGAAAATAGTTGCTCTTTTTCACTTAATGGGACGCCGAGCTACATTCATTAAGATGTGCCATATCAAAAGTAGGTACGGGTGATGCTTGAAACTCTCTCCACATTCCCTCATTAATCAATAATCTCTTGTGTTACTTCTTTGCAAAGTTTTTCCACCATACTTAATTTTATATATGTATCTTTTTAGGTTGTTCTTGATCCACAGGACTCATTATTTTCTTTATCAGTACACATTTAAAGAAGGGTATCTATCACATTTAACAAGATAGCCATCTAAAAGGTTGGATGGTGCGGTTCCAGGGTTTGGCTACTAAATATTAGCCAACTTAACTTTATTGGTTCAGTTGGCTTGAAAAAGGAAAACAAATACTTGTTTCTGTTTGTCGAAAGTTAAATCACATCACAGTAAAAATGTTGAGAAGTGCTTAACTAATTATTAGATATATATTTATTGCTTCCAGGAAGTTTCTTCGTTTCATACCAGGCTTCAATTGCTTCTTCACGACTTTTCCCTTGGTTTTCTGGGTCAGCAAAAAAGTCACGAATGAAAAGGTTGTATTCAAATTGAGGTGCAATGTTTTTCGTATACGAAGGGTCTTTTTTTCGTTCTTCCTCCTCATACCAAGCGTTTACAACATCACGATACGTTTTTCCAACATTGTTTTTAAAATAATTTTGGATATAGGTGGAAAAATGAAATTTCGGGATAATTGTCTTAAAAAACGCTCTAACATTTTGACTACAACGATGGTTTTCCGTAATAACTGTATCAAAACTTAAATCTACTTGAGGTTCCATCTTCTTATTCACTTTTGATTTTCTGAGAGGTTTTTTTATCTCTCCTGTCCGAAGAAATATTTCAATCCTACCGGAAATTTCTATTTTTGAACCAGAAGCACTTATTCCGTTTTCTCGACAAAAAGATTGTAATTCTTCCTTTAACCAATAGAAATCTTTAAAACTTTCAACACTAATATCTTTCGTAAGGTTAGGTCTCATAAATCACACCTCCATATTTATTTTTATTATAGAACAATTGTTCTTAGTTTACAAAAATAACCATAACCAAAAACAACAAAGTTTACGAAAACAGCCTTCAGAAAGAATGTTAACATCCATGAATGAAGACAACTCATCCATCATTCCAGCCAGAAGAAGGTCCATTTCTACAAGTTATACAACTGGATAATACAGATCATAAAAGACCAGCTCTGTACCATCCCACGTTCTAGCCATTAACAGTTTAAGGGGCCAATTTTTTATCCAGTTTGGATCAGTTCATTTTTCTGTTTACATACTTTACTAATGAAATAATGACATCTAATTGTATTAATGCTCGCGCTCTAGTCTTTGTATTCCTTTATTTGTTTTCATGCTAGATGAATTTTTCCGAGAACTGAAATAGAAAAAAGTAATCATGTAATAGGAAAAAGGTATTAAGGTATAGCTTGTAATAATACAAGATTATTGTGATAAAATGGAGAGAAAAGTGGTTTCGTGCTACGGCATGAAGGAAACTCAAGACATTTATTACCGTAGCTAGAGCTGAATTGTTTTGGTTGCGGCAAAGAAACTATTTATTACTTAGCCAACAAATATCTTCATTAGGATATTCATCTACAATTTGATCATTTAATAAAAGTTATATTGTTAAAAAACTCGAGCAAAATCAAATGGATATTGGTTTTACCCATTACAAATAAAATCAGCAGAAGCATGGGCATTATTACGTTTATGGAGACAGGCACAATATGTTGTCGTTGCGTGTAATCATCCATTGTTCCAATTTGAGAGCGAATCTTTTATTCTATTAAATAAATTGGAAGTACCAAAAGTTACAAATTACCGATTCGTGATGGACTAACATATATCATCAATCATGCCTCGCGTAGCATGCTGTATTGATGACTATTACCAATGTACCGAAGCATTCGGTTACCTATAGAAGTTCGACACTAAGATTTATAAATATTGAAGGTACAATCACAATGTGGAGAAAAGCAATCTAAAATCCAGTATTTAATGAAGGTTTCAGTAGCTAAACATAGATACATAGAAGAGAGGGAAAATAAATGAAATTTATCCATACAGCTGATTGGCATTTAGGCAAGCTTGTTCATGGGGTTTATATGACAGAAGATCAACGGTATATGCTCAAGCAATTAGTTAAGCTTGTCGAAGAAGAACAACCAGATTGTTTAGTGATTGCAGGTGACCTTTATGACCGATCTGTCCCGCCAGTTGCTGCGGTTGAATTATTAAATGAAGTATTATTCACAATCAATGTAAAATTAGGTGTCCCCATTGTGGCAATTGGCGGAAATCATGATAGTGCAGAACGATTGTCATTTGGCAGTTCGTGGTACCAACAAAGTAATTTTTACTTAGCTGGAAAGCTGACTGACACGGTTGAAAGTGTGAATATTAAGGGAGTGAATTTTCATCTTGTCCCTTTTGCCGAACCAGGTTTAGTAAAATATGCTTTCAATGATGATCGAATTAGCTCTCATGAAGAAGCAATGAAAGCGATTATTGAAAAAATAGACAAGAATATGAATCATAATGAGCCAAATGTCCTCGTTGGCCATGCATTCGTACTAGGAGGAGAAACGACAGATTCAGAGCGAATATTATCAGTTGGTGGTTCAGGTTGTGTAAGTGCCAGTAACTTCGATTTATTTAATTACACAGCTCTTGGACATTTACATAGTCCAGATGCGATATCACATGACAAAATTAAATATGCCGGGTCTCTGATGAAATATTCTTTCTCAGAGGCCAAACAACAAAAATCGGTTTCAATTGTTGAGATGAATGAAAATGGTACCTTTCAATTAGAGCGGAAAAGTTTAAAGCCGCTCCGAGATATGAGAGAAATTGAGGGCTATTTAGAAGAGTTATTAGATGAGGGTTATTATAGTGAACAGAAAAAGGATGATTATTTAAAAGTTACTCTATTAGATGATGGAGCATTGATTGATCCTATTAACAAATTACGGCAAATATACCCAAATATTCTTCATTTAGAGCGAAAACGTACGTTGCAGGATATGAAAAAGAAGACTCACTTAAATATTTTAACCGATGAGAGAAAAAGTGAACTTGAGCTATTTACGCATTTTTATCAAGAAGTAACAACCGCTGAATTCACTAAGGAGAAGCAAAATATTATCGTTGATGTAATAGAAAAAATGAGAAGGGAGGGAGTTGGCCAATGAAGCCACAGTTACTAATAATGCAAGCGTTTGGACCATATGCGGGGAAAGAAAAGATTGACTTTACTCAATTAGGCGGTCGTTCAATGTTTGTTATATCCGGAAAAACAGGAGCGGGAAAAACAACTATTTTTGACGGTATAACCTTTGCCATTTATGGTAAAGCAAGTGGGGAAGATCGCATGGGTGCAGACTTACGTAGTCAGTTTGCAGAAGAAGAATTGATAACGGAAGTATCGCTCACATTCACAATCAAAGAGAAACAATTCTATATTGTTCGCTCCCCTCAGCAGTTGAAGAAAAAAAAGAGAGGGGATGGCTTCACAACCGTTGGAGCAAAGGCAGAATTATATTCGATTGCTAAAGATGGTACACAACAGCAATTAGCTGCGAATGTGCGCGATGTAGATGAGAAAATTAAAGAAATCATGCTTATTGATAGCAATCAATTCCGGCAAATATTGATGATTCCACAAGGAGAGTTCCGAAAGTTACTCACATCAGATAGTAAAGAAAAGGAAGTCATTCTGCAAAAACTATTTCATACAGAGATATATAAAAGAATAGAAGAAAGATTAAAAGATGAAGCAGCTGAACTGCGAAAAAATGTGGAAGTGAAAATCGAGCAAAAGCAGAGAACCGCTCAGCAAATTCATGCAGTTATGAATCAAGAGTTACAGAGAATACTAGATGAGGATCAGTTCCAGTCTATCAATCATCATCAGTTTGTGAAACTTTTATTAGAAGAATTGGCACTAATGGAAGAGAAAATAATTGACTGGTCAAAAAAGATAAAAGAGCTTGAAAATACTAGTTTAGAATATCAGCAAAAGAAAATAGAAGGAAATCGGTTGATTGAACAGTTCACATTAAAGGAAAGATTAACGGAAAGGTATGAACAGCTAAAAGATAATGAGAAAATAATGTCGAAGAAAGAGAAAGATTTATCATCGGCGTACAAGGCAGCTGTCTTATTCGAACAGGAACAACATTGCCATCGTCTAAAAAAAGAAATTAATCATATTTCCGAGCAAATGCAATCAGTCCAAAGTGAAGAAAAAATTCAGCAGGAACGGCTACTGTATGCAAATAAAGCATTAGAAAAGGAATTGCTCCGTGAGAAAGAAAGAGAAACAGTAGAATCGGAGTGGTTGTCATTAAAAAATTTACATGATGATATACAAATTTTTGCTGACACAGAGCAAAAGGTCTCTTTTTTAGATCATGCAATGACAAGCAAAAAGAACGAGATAGAGAAAAACCAACAAAAACTTGATCATTTACAGCAGGAATTAAAGAAAGTAAAAGCAGAGAAGCTAGAGCTTGAGAAAAATCAAGAGCATATGCTATCAATAGAACAACATCTTCATCAACTAAAATACGAAAGCAAACAAATACAATCACTTATACAATTAGAGAGTGAATTAGTGATTGAAAAGGAAACTTATAAAGAAAAGGACAAATATCTACAAAATGCGATTGCTCGCCTGAATGATAGTAAATCACTTCAGGACGAACTCGAGAAAAAGTTGATAGAAGGGCAAGCAAGTATTCTAGCAAGGCAGCTTCAACAAGGAGAACCATGTCTTGTTTGTGGTTCTACTCATCATCCGTCAATTGCCAATGGTCATGAAACCATTCCAACTGAAGAGGATTTAAATGCAGCTAAACATCAAGTATTAGACATTGAAAAGGAAAAAATAGCGGCTGAGCAAGCATACTACCAAGTACAATCTAAACTTGAATTTATCGAAAAATCAATTGCGAAATTATTGCGAGAAATACAATCAGAGCATCTACCCCTTCTCACATTAGAAAATGCCAAAGAAGTTTTAGCAGAAGTGGAAGAAAACGAAAGAAAAAAAATGCAACGGAAAAATCAACTAGAAAAAGAAAAATCCAGGTTGAAGGAATGTCAAGAAAAAATCATAGTGTTAGAAGAAGAGGAAATACAGTATGCAGAAAAAACAGCTACGCTTAACCAATCTATCCTCGATTTAAACAATGAATATATAAAACATCATACTTCACTGCAAAGGTTGATTAAGATTATTCCTGAAGACTTGCGTTCTTTACCACAATACAAAATGGCTTTACAAAATAAACAGGAACAATTGCAGACATTAAAAGAGCAATTAAAGTTTGCAGAAGAACAGAAAGAAAAAGTTACTAAACAATTAACCATTTTGAAATCGCGGTATGAAACATTCACTCAACAATATGACCACTTACAAGGACAATTAGATCAGGAAAGAACGGACTTTGTTAATCGAATGCATGAACAAGGCTTTCAAAGCTATAGTGAATATGCCAATGCACAGATTTCAGAAGAGCTGCGTGAACAAATCGCTCAAGAGATCCGCTCGTATCGTGAAGAATTTCGTTCGGTTAATGACCGCTTAAATGAGTTGACGAATCAATTAAGAGATGTAATGAAACCAGACCTTGAGCAAATTGAATTGAAATTAAATGAACTCGTTGATAAGATTCAATTTGAAAATGAGCAATACAATCAACTTATGTATAAAAAAAGAGATAATGAAAAGGCGTATACACGTTTAGAAAGTATACATGAAGAAATTGCTGGTCTAGAAGAACGTTATCGCCTCATTGGTCATTTATCTGATATTTCGAAAGGACAAAATACGTATAGATTGACGTTTGAGCGTTTTGTTTTAGCGGCTTTCTTAGATGATATTCTTATTCAAGCCAATTTACGTTTATATAAAATGACGAACGGAAGATATGAATTAACGAGAAAAACGGATCGTTCCAAAGGGAATGTACAAAGTGGGTTAGAACTACTTGTATTTGACCAGTACACGGGACAGGAAAGACATGTTAAAACATTATCAGGTGGGGAGAGCTTTAAGGCTTCTCTTGCTCTAGCATTAGGTCTTGCTGATGTAGTTCAATCACATGCAGGTGGCGTGTCGATGGAAACGATGTTTATTGATGAAGGTTTTGGTACACTTGATCCTGAATCATTAGAACAAGCGATTGAATCACTCATCGAAATCCAGAGTAGCGGAAGACTAGTTGGTATCATTTCCCATGTTCCCGAGTTGAAGGAAAGAATGGATGCACGCCTAGAGGTAGAGTCATCCAAAGGGGGAAGTACAACTAAGTTTATTTTTACAACATAAGTAATTTTGGACTCTCTTCATTGATAAGAGAGTCCTTTTTATGTAACCAATTGAATCACATCACTTCGTTTCAAATACTTTTTTGCCGAGCGGTTATGAACTATTCATAGTACCTTCGGGCGAATAGGTGTGTTTGTTTATTGTCACTTTATTTACAAAAAGGAAGTACTGATACGAAAGCAAAAAATAGAGATGAGAGCAGAACAGAAAAGATAAGTGCGTCACTCAGAACGAAAAAATAAAAATGAAAACAAGGTTAGCTTAGTTAACTTAAGTTCAAAAACTCCTAACAAGAACCTCAAGCCAAAAAAATTGTCTCTTGTTTCCTTTCGAAAAGCGGAATAATAGGAATCAAAGTTTAATTATTGTATAATTATTAATAATCAGAAAATAATAAAAAGGGGGTGAAAAGGCATGGCCGTTGTATCTTATGCTCGAACGAGCGCTCAAAAGCAAGAAAACCCACAATATAAAAAGTTAATTTTAGCACTCTGTTTTTGTAGTTGGTTTGTCGTTATGAACACAACAATGTTTAATATTGCCTTACCAAATATCATAACAGATTTAAATATTACGCCTATTATCGGTTCGTGGATGGTTTCTGGATACTCAGTAGCTTTTGCCATTTTCACTCTCACATTTAGTAGATTATCTGATTATATTTCTATAAAAAAACTGCTCCTTATTGGACTTACTATATTTATATGTTCATCGTTGGTTGGATTTTTTGCTGAAAATGTTATTATCCTTTTATTTGCACGAATCTTCCAAGCGGTTGGTGCTGGAGCAGTTCCAGGATTATCTATGATCATTGCTAGTAAATTTGTGCCGATATCAGAACGAGCAAAATCAATTGCCATGATTGGTTCCGGTGCAGCATTAGGCTTTGGTTTAGGTCCAGTAGTAGGCGGGATAGCAACACAATTCTTTGGCTGGAATTACTTGTTTCTTATACCGCTAATGGTTCTTGGTTTTTTGCCTATTCTGATGCAATTGTCTCCGAAAAATGAAAGTAGGGAAGGTAGCTTTGATATAAATGGCTGCTTGCTTACTAGTTGTACAACCATTGCCGCCCTTTTAACTATCTCTCAAACATCATTTTTGTTCGGCGCCGTATTTGTAGGTTTAGCAATCATTACATTGTTCTATTTGTGGAAACAGAAACAGCCATTTATTTTCCCGCAATTATTATTAAATAAGGACTATATTCGATTATTAATCATTGGCTTATCAGGCTTTATTTTTCATTTTTCTAATTTATTTATGATGCCACTCATTTTAGGGGATTTACATCATAAAGATCCAATCGTTATGGGACTATTGATATTTCCAGGTGCCATTATCGCTATGTTTGCTGGCCCCTATATTGGTAAGTTGATTGATTTATATGGAAGCAAGCGTTTTATTTCTCTCGGCCAATTAACGTTACTGCTCGCCTCATTACTGTTTGCTTTTTTAGCAGCTTACAATCCGTACTCTATTATGGGTGCTTACATTTTTGCAAGTATCGGTTTTTCAATGTTGAATAGCAGCGTTGCTAATGAAACAGCTTATCTATTATCAGTTGAAATGAATAGTGCAGGAATGGGGTTGTTACAACTACTACAATTTATTGGTGGAGGAATTGGAGTGACATTATGTGGGTTATTAATGAATCTTCAGAAGGAATTGCCACTATATATTCAGTATGAGCGTGTCTACTTTATGCTTGCTAGTATCCTCGTACTTGCTTTTAGCTATCAAATGATCTTTCGCAAAGTAGTTATTGAAAAATAATAGCAGAAAACATTATGATAATAGAAAAAGAATTCAAGGGGACAACAGATGATGGAATTGATGATCGATGATTTATCAGGTACAGCTATTCAACAATTGATAATGGAACATTTAACCGATATGAGTAGTCAATCACCGCCAGAGAGTACACATGCATTGAATTTAGATGGTTTAAAACATCCTTCTGTGACCGTTTGGAGCTGCTGGGAATCTGGTATGCTCGTTGGTTGTGCAGCTTTAAAAGAGATAGACAACCGCCATGGTGAGATCAAATCGATGAGAACAGCTAAATATGCCTTACGTAAAGGAGTAGCAGGAAAACTATTAGATCATTTAATTCATGAAGCAAATGTTCGGGGGTACTTGCGTTTAAGTCTAGAAACAGGTTCGATGGACTCTTTTGAACCGGCTAGAAAATTGTACGAAAGTAGAGGATTTCAGTATTGCCAACCATTTGACCACTATAAGGAAGATCCTAATAGTGTGTTTATGACACGATCAATGAAAAGTTAAATAATTATGTTTGTTATTGATATTTGTGCTAGTTTAAAATCTCCTAAATTAAATGGGGATTTAAAATAAAATCGCGACGTTTGTAAAAAAAGATGCAAAGATTTACCCCTTTGAATATGCATTGCCTGAAGAGGGATTTTGGTGAAAATAACATGACGATATTCAACAATCGGGTCAGATAACGGAATAAGAATTAACAATGACCTTCTAAACATGCGGGACATATGATGGTTTATAATCATATGTCTTTGGAGGAATGTTTTAATGAATACCCCTTTTTATATGTATCCTTATTATTCGACCCCTTATTATAGTAATGGGCCAATGTGTAATCATGATAATATGTTTGGTCCTGGCTATGGAAATATGTCTTATGGTGTGGGCTATGCAAATCAATATTGGCCATATCCAAACACTCAGGGATATACTCGTTCCATATTAAATGACCATGGAAAAGACCCTTTTGTCGTAAATATTAATCAAGCTGCTAGGCAAAACAACACATTCCGAACTGCTATATGGACTGGAGATAATCTACAAGTGACCTTGATGAGTATCAACGTCGGAGAAGATATTGGTCTAGAGGTTCATCCTGACGTAGATCAATTTTTACGTATTGAGGAAGGTCAGGGATTTGTACAAATGGGCGAGAGTAGAGATCAGTTAAACTTTGTAAGGAATGTGCATGATGATTCTGCTATTATGGTCCCTGCTGGCATGTGGCATAATTTAACGAATACAGGCAATATCCCGTTAAAACTCTACACAATCTATGCACCGCCTGAGCATCCATTTGGCACTGTTCATAGAACAAAGGCAGATGCCGAAGGTTAGAATCTATAGTATTCTGGAATCGGGCGCTTAATGGCATAAGTTGTGTCAGAATCCGGCCATTTAGTTGAAAAAGTTTTCTTGGGGAAGGGAGAAAAAGTACTGTCTAAAGGTTTAAAAAAAATGTTATTTTGGTCACTTGGATTTCCAGTTATTATTACTATACTCCGCATTATTACGGATTACTTTTTTGATCGTGACATTGAATTATTCTCATATTCGGCAGTCTTCTTGGGGACTGTTGTCGCGGGATTAATTTTTGCAGGACCATTAAATTATTATATATCAAAATCTCGAGAAAGATAAAAATAGCTTATTGAAGTCCTTCTGTTATCGGGCGCATTTGTTGAGCATCACAGGTAGAAAATGATCAAACTTTTTTATAAAAACCAAACTTAAGTCTGCTAAAGAAGAATCCTTTTTGATCAATCTTTTGTTCAAATGGATTCTCCTTATTTATCGTAAAATAAGGGTTAGCGAGGTATTTTTGCTAAAACTTTATTTCAAAGCTACATTAAAAAAAGGGTGCAAACCGTTTGTGATTTGCACCTGCTTTTCTTCGCTAAGAGGATCTATTTTTAAAGGACAAAAGTGAATATAAAAAACAGAATGTAAATGAAGATTAATAACCCGACAATTGTAAAGGCAATGGTTGCAATTTTACTACTCGAGTATTTGTTAAGAACAAAGACCATCACAATAAAGAGAATAAAAAAGATGAGAGCTGGTAAGAAAATAGAGAATGTTGAACTCAATTGGAAAACCCTTTCTTTGTGCAAAATATGTACATTCTCTACTATCTTAAATGAAAGCGTAGAGGACATGCAATATTTCGTAAGGACTAAACCATTTTGGAATATTTTTCGAGCGAATGATCACCTAATGTTATAAAACGATGATAGATGGAGATGGGAAGAAGTGACAGAACCAGAAAAACAAGTAGTTATTGAAAGAACCTATAATCAACCGAGAGATATAGTCTCCTAAGCTTTTGCAGAACCATGTCTTTCCCGCTTTCATAAAATGTGTCCTTACAGTATTATGTAATAAAATGAAAGAAAATTTAGATGATTTTAAACTTGATTATTTTGTTGAGGATATTTGTGCTATTATTTGTAAATAGATCAGTCTTAGAAATTTAGTGAAAAGGAGATTTGCGCGACAATTGATATCATTACATAAAGTGAAAGAATGGAAAAAACCAATCATTTTATTATTCTCACTTTCTAGTGCGCATATTGGTAGTTTTGTATATTTGGCTGCAATTAATGTACTAGTGTACAAAGTAACAGACGGTTCAGCAGCGGCTGTCGCTGGTCTATGGGTGATTTCACCAATCATCAACATCATTACAAAGTTGTGGACAGGTAGTTTTATAGACTATCGTAGTAAAAAGAAAATCGTGATGATTACTTATGTTTTACGCGCTTTATTAATTGTGACCATGTTCTTCGCAACAAATATAACCTCCTTGTATCTGATTTTAATTGTTGTAAGTGTGGGCCAGTCATTTTTTGTCCCTGCCTCAATAACCTATACAACGATGATAGTCCCTTATGAGAAAAGAAAAAGGTTCAATACATTCCGTTCGGTCACATCATCCAGTGCTTTTATTATTGGGCCAGCTATAGCCGGTGTATTGATCTTTTTGACATCAGTAGAGGTGACTCTTTTGTTAACTAGTTTGTTTTTTGTCATCGCTGCCGTCTTTATTTGCTTTCTACCAGATGTTGATAAGAAGAAGACGGAGATTCCTCGATTAACAGTTAACAGAGTAAAGGAAGATTTCATCAGCGTTTTTACCTTCTTAAAAAAAGAGAAATATGTCAGCTTTGTCTACTTAGGTTATTTATTTCTAATGATCATTGCCTATGTTATGGATGCACAAGAGGTCGCTTTTATTCAAACTGTAGTTGGTCTTTCTGAAACTGATTATAGCTTTCTTCTGAGTATTACGGGGATAGGATCGGTTGCTGGCGCTTTTGTATTAACCATTATTGCAAATAGATTATCTATCCGATCAATGATTGCCTGTGGAATGTTCATGATGGCAATTGGATATGTTTTCTACTCCTTATCCTCGTCATTTACGGCTGTAATGAGCAGCTTTATTCTACTAGGTTTTTTTAATAGTTTCTTAAATGCTGGAGCGTTAACTTTTTATCAAAATAATATACCGGTAGAAATGATGGGCAGAGTGACAAGTATTTTTCAATTACTGCAAAGTATGCTACAAGTAAGTTATTTAAGTGTCATCATGCTGATGACTAATCTCATCCCATTAAAAAATATCATTATTTCATTGAGTCTACTCCTTTTTGTATTCACTTGCTTTTATGTTGTAGTTATTTTTCGCCATTCTTTTCAACGTTAGTTTACAGAGAAAAGTGAAGGGGTATCCGTTGATGAATAACAGGCACTTGCTATTCTTGTATAAGATTGCCCTGCAAACAGTTTATTTGCTGCTAAAGAGTGAAAGGAGTATGATACATTATAAGAATATTCAGTTTATTGAAAGGAGGATTACATGGGAAAAACGGCTTTATCTTGGAGTGGGGGGAAGGACGCTTGTTTGGCGTTAGACTACTTACTAGCAAATGGAATAAGTGTTGAAGTATTGATTACAACAAAACAACGATCTGAAAAAAGAACACACGGACATGGAGAAAAAACAAATCTGTTAGTAAAACAAAGTGAATCATTAGGTATACCCATCCATTTTATTGAGACAGACATAGATAATTATACAGATAGATTTGTAGAAGAGTTAAAGCAATTGAAGTTAAAATATGATTTAGAGGCTATCGCCTTTGGAGACATTTATTTTAGACCGCATAAAGACTGGGGAGAGAAGCTTGCTTCATCAGTAGGATTACAGGCTATCTATCCATTATGGAGGAAGAAAGAGGAAGTGGATGCACTTCTACATTCGTTTATTCAGCGTGGATATAGAGCTAAAGTGATAAGAGTCCGCCCTGATTGTTTATCTGATAGTTGGCTAGGCAGAGAGATTGATGAATCATTTTATCAACAGATTAAGTTAGAAGAAGTCTGTCCGATGGGAGAAGCAGGAGAATATCATAGCTTTGTTTATGATGGACCGATTTTTTCTAAAGTGGTTGCTATCCTTACTAAGGAAACGGTGATATGGGAAGGATCTAAGAAGGTTGATTTGCATTTAACTCATGATGGGGAGGTAGAAATATGAAAATAGGTGTGGCTGGTGCAGGGGCAGTTGGGAGTTTGTTTGGGGCATTACTTGCGAATGCTCATCATGAAGTGACCTTTCTAGCTAGAGGTAAGCATTTAACTAGATTGCAAGAGAGGGGCATAAAAGTAGTCAGTGAGCAATATCCTATCCTTAACTTAAATAATGAACATACAATTTTCACCAATGACATCCATGCATTAGCTTCAGTAGACATCCTTCTATTTTGTGTAAAGTCTACTGATACGAAAAAGTTAGCGGACAGCCTGAAGGGTGTGATAAAAGATGAGACGATGATCGTAACGATGCAAAATGGGGTAGATAATGAAGAAATATTGGCACGTAGTCTAACGAGTAATAAAATTTTTTCTTGTGCGACTTATGTGCAAGCAAGTATAACTGAACCAGGCTGTGTGAAAGAATCGGGCTCCCATCAATTATTAATGGGTGCATTACAAAAAGAGAATAGCAATCAAGCGAGAAACATCGTTGAATTATTTCAAGAGGCAGGAATAAGGGCAAAATTCACAGAAGAAATCCTTATGCATAAGTGGAAAAAGCTTCTCTGGAATATTACCTTTAATCCATTGTCTGCTATAACAAAAGCAACAATTGGCGAAATATTAGATAGTGTGGAACTAAGTGCTTTGGCGAAAAACGTGGCATCAGAGGCCGTTTCTGTGGCAGCAAGACAAGGGTATTCCTTTGATAAAGAAAAAATGATTCCTTCTATTTTTAAAAAAGCGGCCTATGCTAAGGAACATCAGACATCCATGCTACAAGACCGCTTAAATGGTAAAGCAATGGAATACGAATCGATGTGTGGGTATGTTCTTAAACTTGCTCATGAAACAGAAATAGAAGTGCCAACGATTAGGTCTTTATATAGTATTTTGAAATTTTGGGACGAAAAAGATAGGAGAAAGGACCACCGATATGCTGAAACCTTATAAACATGAAGGTGTGATTTGCGCCGAAGGGAATTTACTGAAAAATAGTAGAATTTCAAGAAAAATATTTTCTTTTATTGTCGATGGTTTGGTGATTGATACTGGGCCTTATTCAATGTCATCTGACTTCACTCAATTTTATCAATCCTATTTTGTTGATCAGGTCGTTTTAACACATAGTCATGAAGATCATTCTGGCAATGCCTCGTGGTTTGCCAATCAACAAATTCCTATTTTCTGTCATCGGTTAGGGGTAGAGATTTGTTCTGAAGATGCGCCCTATCCCTTGTATAGGCAAAGAACATGGGGAGCAAGGAAAGCGTTTACTGCATATCCATTATCGCAAAAATTTTCGTCAAGACAGCTTGATTGGGAGGTAATAGAGACACCCGGTCATGCGGATGACCATGTGGCCCTTTTTTGCCACAATAAAGGTATAATGTTTACTGGTGATTTATATGTTCAGCCTCATACAAAGATTGCGATGGATACAGAATCCATTCCGGAAATTATCCAATCAATAAAAAAATTGTTAACTTATGACTTTGAGGCAATGTTTTGTTCTCATTCGGGGTATTTTCCTAATGGTAAAGATCAATTGCGAACGAAATTGAATTATTTAGAGGATCTCAGTGGTAAAATCATTCAATTGTATCTTGAAGGTAAAAGTGTTTTAGAGATTAAGCAATTATTTTTTCCAAAACACTATCAGATGATTTCGATATCAAACGGTGAATGGGATACAATTCATATTGTAACTTCTATCATTAATGGCTATCAAGAAAAATTCAAAAAATCATCAGTTTAGTCTTGGCAAGAGAAAAAATCTCTGCTATTATAATGAATATTAAAAATATACTGACTAGTCAGATAATATTTTATGTTTTTTTATTACTCCATGATACATTTCCATTCAACTACTAAGAACTTTGCAAAACGACTGCTTGGTTTGGCTGTAGACACTTCTATGTTTTTAGTTCCGTTACCTCTGCAAAACGTTTTTATAAAAAATGAAAGCGTTTCCTAACTATTTTGTTCAAAGAAATACAACACCATTGTTCTAAGCAAGCTGTAAAAAGAATAGATTCATCCTATCATTTAAAGCTGGCTACCCTATGCTTCGCTTCATGGGGGAGTTGAACTAAATCGATCATGTAGTTTGTAGAAAGTGAAAAAACTAACCGGTTAGTATGTAAAAAAGTTCTAACATACTAACTAGTTAGTATAAATAAATAGATAGAGGTGAAAGAAATGGATTTACGATTAACAGAAGAACAAAAAATGGTCCAACAAACCATTAGAAAGTTTGTGGAGAAAGAATTGATTCCGCTAGAAAATGAAGTATTAAAGAATGAACGAGAAGGAAAGCCTAGCCTTTCTAAAGAAGTCCAGAAGAAATTACAGTTAAAAGCAAAGGAAGCGGGCTTTTGGGGAATTAACACACCTGAGGAATACGGTGGAGCTGACTTAGGACAAATGATGCAAGCCATTGTTTGTATTGAAGTAGCTAAAACGTTTGTGCCATTTAGTTTTGGTGGATCTGCTGACAATATCCTTTATTATGCTAATGAAGAGCAAAAACAAAATTACTTAATTCCTACAATAAATGGCGAAAAAAAATCTTGTTTTGCTATGACTGAACCTGGAGCAGGATCTGATACGCAAAATATACGCATGACAGCAGTGAAAGATGGAGATGAGTGGATCCTAAATGGTGAGAAAACATTCATTACTGGTGGTAATGAAGCAGATTTCGTTATGGTCATCGCGATAACGGATAAGGAGCTACATAAAAAAACGAAGGGTAGAGACGGTGTCACTTGTTTTATCGCTGACCGCGAAATGGGGTGGAAATCAGAATATATCCATACGATGGGTGAATGGGGACCAGCAGGACTTGTATTTGATAATGTCCGAGTACCAGAGAAGAATATCCTAGGTGAGCTGCATGGCGGTTATAAACTCGGTCTTGAATGGATTGGATTTGCTCGCTGGATAGTAGGAGCAAGAGCGGTCGGAGCAGCAGAGAGACTATTGCAAATGGCAATAGATTATGCAAAAGAACGAGAAACTTTTGGAAAACCAATTGCAGAGAGACAGGCAATTCAATGGCAAATTGCAGATTCAGCCGTTGAAATAGAAGCAGCTAAATGGCTAGCGTTGAATGCGGCATTTACTTTGGATCAAGGGGAAGATAATCGTCACTATGCATCGATGGCCAAACTTTATGGGTCTAATATGGGGAACCGCGTCGTTGACCGCGTATTACAAATTCATGGTGGCATGGGGTATACAAGAGAGCTTCCGATTGAGAGATGGTACCGAGAGGCAAGACTTTGGAGAATATATGATGGCACAGATGAAATCCAACGTATGATTATCTCAAGAAACTTACTGAAGGGGCACGTGAAAATCGGCCAACAAATATAAGAAAATGATACAGGGGGCATATGAAAATGACAAGATTCACAGGGAAAACTGCATTTATTACTGGCGGAAGCCGAGGAATTGGTAAAGGTGTCGCTGAGCTCTTCGCACAAGAGGGCGCCAATATTGCAATTATTGATATCAATGAGGATGCATTAGCGGAAACAGCCGCAGAATTCAAGGAAAAGGGCTATCATATCTTCGTGAAAAAAGCAAATGTTGTCGAAGCAGGCGAAGTAGAAACAGCGATGGAGGAAGTTGTGCAACAGTTTGGTACACTTGATATTTTAGTTAATAACGCTGGTATTATTCGCGATAATTTACTGTTTAAAATGACGGACGATGATTGGCAATTCGTAATGGATGTACATCTGAAGGGATCGTTTAATGCATCGCGTGCCGCACAAAAATATATGGTCAAACAAAACTATGGCAGAATTATTAGTATTTCTTCTACTTCTGCTCTTGGGAATAGAGGGCAGGCTAACTATGCAACAGCAAAAGCTGGTTTACAAGGATTAACAAAAACATTAGCCATTGAACTTGGACGCTATGGCATCACAGCAAATAGTGTCGCACCTGGTTTCATTGAAACAGAGATGACAAAGGCTACAGCAGAAAGAGTAGGGATTCCTTTTACAGATTTTGTTAATGGAGCGATAGCGGCTATACCGGTTGCGAGAAGCGGAAAGCCTGCCGATATCGCCAATGCAGTTGCATTTTTTGCAGATGAGAAATCATCATTTGTGAATGGTCAAGTTATTTATGTCGCGGGCGGTCCAAAAAATTAAAATTGGAGTGGATGCACAGGATGTACACTAATGTGATCGGCAAAGTATCAGGTAAGGTGAAGAATACGGTTGAACGTGGGTTAGTCAAACGGTTCGCGCAATCGATTGGCGATCCCCATCCTATTTTTATTGATGAAGAATATGGAAAGAAAAGTAAGTATGGCACAAATATTGCGCCTCCTACTTTCCCACGGGTGTTTGAATCTGGCACAATTGAAGCGTTACAGCTGCCGAAGAAAGGGTTGATTCATGGTGAGCAAAGGTTTCATTATGAAAGGCCTCTTCTAGTTGGAGAAGATGTATATGTTTGGACAGAAGTGAAGGATTATTATGAGAAGAAAGGGAGCAATGGTTTAATGGGCTTTCTTTCTGTAGTAAAGTATGGAGAAGATAAGGATGGGAAGCTCATTTTTAAAGAAGAAGCCATTACCATTATTACAGAAGCTGTGAGAAAGGCGATGAGTGTATGAGTAATATCTTGACTTTAGAAAAGGGAAAAACATTGTCCGAAACCTTAGCGCCTGTATCTAGAATGGACTTAATAAAGTATTCAGGTGCATCAGGTGACTTTAACCCCATTCATACAGTTGATGAAGAAGCAAAGAAAACGGGACTTCCAGGAATTATCGCTCATGGTATGTGGACAATGGGGAATCTTGCTAAATTATTTACACCCTATTTTGAAGAAGGTTTTATAAAGGATTATCGTATTCGTTTTTCAGGTATGGTCTTTATTGATGATGTGATTACACTTGTTGCTACAGTTACTGCTGAAGAGGAGCAAGAAATCGCATTTGAGGTGAAAGCAGTTAATCAAGCAGGAAAGGCCGTTTTAAAAGGTGATGTCACATTTGTTATAACAAATGAATAAGGGGAGGTGTGTGTAATGAATTTTGAATATTCGGATAAAGTAAAGCGTTTACAAGAAAAAATAAGTGATTTTATGGACCAATATGTTTTTCCAAATGAAAAAACTTACATGGAGCAAATAAGTAAAGAGGATCGATTCAGTACCCATCCAACCATTATGGAGGAACTAAAAGCAAAAGCAAAAGAAGAAGGATTATGGAACTTATTTTTACCGGATAGTAAAGATGGTGCGGGTTTAAGCAATATCGAATACGCTCCATTATGTGAGTTAATGGGGCGGTCATCTATCGGACCTGAAGTATTTAACTGTGCTGCACCAGATACAGGAAATATGGAAGTATTAGTACGATATGGAACGGATGAACAAAAGGAAAAATGGCTAAAACCATTACTAAACGGTGAAATTCGCTCTTGTTTCTCCATGACTGAACCGAATGTGGCCTCATCTGATGCGACCAATATCGAATCAAGCATTATTCGTGATGGTGATGAGTATGTCATTAATGGGACAAAATGGTGGTCATCAGGCGCAGGTGATCCTAGATGTAAAATTGCTATTGTCATGGGTAAAAACGATCCAAATGCCGAAAAACATAAACAACAATCGATGATATTAGTCCCACTTGATACCCCAGGTGTAAAAATCAAACGCACATTAAATGTATTTGGTTACGATCATGCTCCTCATGGTCATGCCGAAATTGAATATAACAATGTAAGAGTCCCTGCTAGTAATATGCTACTAGGTGAAGGGAGAGGTTTCGAAATTGCACAAGGTAGATTAGGACCAGGGCGCATTCATCATTGTATGAGAACGATTGGAGCAGCGGAAAGAGCATTATCCATTCTTTGTGAGCGTGTCCAAGAGCGCATCGCCTTTGGTAAAACATTAGCCGAGCAAGGTGTTATTCAAGAATGGATTGCCGAAGCTAGAATAAATATCGAACAATCACGCTTACTCACATTGAAAGCTGCTTATATGATGGACACTGTTGGAAATAAAGCTGCTAAAACAGAGATTGCCATGATAAAGGTAGTCGCACCTAATGTGGCACTTCAAATTATTGATCATGCCATTCAAGCACTAGGTGCAAAAGGCGTAAGCCAAGATACACCGCTTGCTGCGAGTTGGGCGAATATTCGAACATTGCGCTTGGCAGATGGTCCAGATGAAGTGCATAAAAGAGCGATTGCAAGACAGGAGTTAAAAAAATATAAAAAAGTAGCACAGGGGGTCAAATAATGCATGTAAAAGAACTGTTCGATCTATCTGGAAAAACAGCTATTGTCACAGGGGGCGGAAGAGGATTAGGTGAACAAATTGCCGAAGGGTTTGCTGAAGCTGGCGCAAACATCGTATTATGTTCCAGAAAAAAAGAGAATTGTGATGAAGTGGCCAATCGTCTCAAAGAACTTGGTGTTGAAGTACTGACTTTTAAATGTGATATTACTAACCCAGAAGATGTGCAAACAGTCGTCGATGAAACGATTCAGCGTTTTGGGAAGATCGACATTCTCGTCAATAATAGTGGGGCAACATGGGGTGCTCCAGTAGAAGAAATGCCCTTAGAAGCATTCCAAAAAGTAGTCAACGTAAATGTTGTAGGCACATTTCTAATGTCGCAAGCTGTTGGTAAAGCAATGCTCGTTGAAAAACAAGGAAAAATCATTAATATTGCTTCTGTAGCTGGACTGAAGGGGTCAAATCCAGAGTTAATGGATGCAATCGGATATAACTCAAGTAAAGGTGGCGTCATTTCTTTTACAAAAGATTTGGCAGTGAAATGGGGACCGAGAGGCATTCATGTCAATGCGATTGCACCAGGGTTTTTCCCAACAAAAATGTCAAAGGTACTTATTGAAAGAAACAGCGAGCGCTTCTTGCAAAGGACCCCACTTAGGAAATTCGGTTCGGATTCTGATTTAAAAGGAGTGGCTCTATTTCTAGCAAGTGGCGCGTCTGATTTCATTACGGGTGAAACAATTGCTGTAGACGGTGGAACAACAGCAATGTAAAGGGAAGGAGATGGATGACATGGGTAATAGAGAAGCTGTAATCGTTTCAGCTGTACGCACAGCGATTGGTAGGCAAGGAGGTTCTCTTGCCTCCGTTCCAGCTCATATATTTGGTGGCGAAGTCATTAAGGCAGCAGTAGAGCGGGCGCAAGTGAATGTGGGAGAGATTGATGATGTGATTTTTGGTAATGTGCTAAGTGGTGGCGGAAATATTGCTAGATTATCAAGTCTTCAATCAGGTCTTTCTCTTAATCTACCTGGTTTAACGATAGACCGTCAATGCGGATCAGGTATTAACGCTGTTGCACTTGCTGCAGCTATGATTAAAGCGGGTGAGGGAGATGTATATATTGCCGGTGGAGTAGAAAGTATGTCGAGGGCACCTTATTTGATGGATCGGGCTGATCAGCCGTATAGTCCAAGACCCCCTCAATTTAGAAAATCACGGCTTTCACCTGATGAAGTTGGTGATCCACCTATGGGGATAACGGCAGAAAATTTAGTAGAGAAATATGGTATTTCTCGTCAAGAGCAAGATGAATATGCCAATCGTAGTCAAGCTAGAATGGCTAAAGCGATGGTTGAAGGTCGTTTTAAAGAACAAATTGTTCCGATAAAGATTCCTGTTAGAAAAGGAGATCCGATTACTTTTAAAGAGGATGAACACCCAAGACCACAAACGAATATCGAGGGGTTAGCAAAACTTAAACCTGCATTTAAGCAAGTTGGCAGTGTAACAGCTGGCAACAGTTCAGGCTTAAATGATGCTGCTTCGGCGCTTGTTGTCATGTCGAGAGAAAAAGCGAATTCCCTCGGTTTACGTCCATTAGCTGTTATAAAAGAATCAGCCGTTGCTGGTGTTGATCCTAATATTATGGGGATAGGTCCTGTACCTGCTGTTAGAAAACTATTAAAGAAAACTGGCAAAACACTTGAAGATATCGATTTAATTGAATTGAATGAAGCATTTGCCGCGCAAGTCATTGCTTGTGACAGGGAGTTATCATTCAACCCGGAAAAGTTGAATGTGAATGGCGGAGCGATTGCTCATGGTCATCCATTA
The DNA here is from genome assembly GCF_038003465.1 of Cytobacillus sp. FSL K6-0265. Lineage (NCBI taxonomy): Bacteria > Bacillati > Bacillota > Bacilli > Caryophanales > Bacillaceae > Cytobacillus > Cytobacillus sp. FSL K6-0265. The sequence goes on from NZ_JBBOPE010000001.1 coordinate 2,025,388, forward strand.
GGCGCAACAGGTGCCATACTTGTAACGAAAGCAGTATATGAATTGCAGCGGTCACTAAGTCATTCCGCTTTAATTACTGCTTGCATTGGTGGAGGTCAAGGGATTGCCCTTCTCATTGAAAGAGAACTAGTCTAAGAATAGGCATAGTCAGGAGGGCTTTTAGTGAAAAATCAAATCTTAAAGAAAAGCATCGATTTGTTTGATGATAAAGGCTTTAAGGAAACGACAATTCAAGATATTGTTGATCAACTCGATGTGACGAAAGGTACTTTTTATTACTATTTCAACAGTAAGCAGGAAGTATTAAGGGATATCCATTTAGAATACATCGAAGGCTTATTACAAGAACAAGAAGAAATCTTACAAAATCAAACATTAAGTAATAAAGAAAAGCTTTACGAGAACATTTATTTAACCTTAAGTAAGATTGACACTCAGGGTAAAGAAGCACGTATTGTGCACCGGGAGTTAAGACATTTACATGAAGATCATGTCAAACAAATTAAATTAAAGCGAAAAGAATATCGTTTAAATTTTGAAAAAATTATTGATGCAGGTAAAAAGACAAAAGAATTTAGTAATCATATTCGTACAGATATTCTTGCCTTCGGATTTTTAGGAATGACGAATTATAGCTATTATTGGTTTCGAACAGATGGTGAGCTAACGGATAAGGAATTAGCACGGTTTTATACAGAAATTATATTAAAAGGTATTGAAGAAGTGCCTGTTAAAGAGGGGATTTGATGATGTATATAAAACATCAAATAGAGGTGTATGTACGCTTTAGTGAAACCGATGCTGTTGGTCATGTCAATAATACGAGTTATTTTCTTTATTTTGAAGAGGCAAGAACAAAATTATTTTATGAGATCCTACCTAATAGAAATAGACAAAGTAGCATGATTTTGGCTTCGATTCATTGTGATTATGTTGCCCCCGCATTTGCCGGTGAGGAACTAGTTGTGACAACTGAGGTTAGCAATATTGGCCGTAAAAGCTTTGAATTACAGCATTTATTAACAAGGAAGATGGATGGTAAATTGGTGGCTAAAGCAAGTTGTGTCACTGTATGTTATAACTTCATAGATGATCATTCTATTTTGATTCCGGAACATTTAAGGGAAAACTTAAAAAAATATCAGCCTCTAGCATCACCAAGTAAAACAGAGGAGGGTGTTCATGACTTCTGATACAATTCCCATTCGAGAAGGTGAAGGGCTTGATGTTCATCGCTTAGAACAATATTTAAAGGCGAACATGGAAGAAATACCTAACAAACCATTAGAAATCTCTCAATTTAGTGCAGGTAAATCAAATTTAACCTATCAATTAAAGGTTGGTAACTGGGAGGCTGTATTAAGAAGACCACCTATGGGACCCGTAGCACCTAAAGCGCATGATATGGAAAGAGAGTTTAAAGTACTTCAGGAGATCCACCCTTTTTTCAACCAAGCACCGAAGCCTTTTATATATAGTGATAAAGAACTTTTAGGTGCACCGTTCTTTATTATGGAAAGAAAAAAAGGGGTAGTGATTGACGATTCCCTCATTATTCCAGATGGTGACAGTGCTTATGATGTCGGTCAAAGGATATCACAACTGATGGTAAACACCCTTGTGCAATTACACGATATTAATTATCAGAAGACTAAATTAAAAGATATGACGAGACCAGCTGGATTCATGCAAAGGCAAGTAGATGGTTGGATAAGTCGATACCATCGTAGTAAAACAGATGAAATTATTGAGATAGATGAACTTACAAATTGGTTAGAGTCACATCTCCCACATACCGAAAAAACAACGATCATCCATTATGATTTCAAATTAAATAACAGTATGTTCAATCAACAGTTAACAAGATTAATCGGTGTGTTTGATTGGGAAATGTCAACTGTTGGTGACCCGTTAGCGGATCTAGGTGTTGCCTTAAGTTACTGGCATGAAAAAAATGATTCCGATCTATTGAAGAGAGGTCTAGGAGATGAGTCGGTGACGACAAAGCCTGGCTTTTTCACAAGGGAAGAGTTTATTCAAGCATATGCTTTAAAAAGTGGGACCGATGTCAGTCAGATTCATTATTATTTAACATTTGCTTACTTCAAACTTGCCGTTATATGTCAGCAAATTTATTATCGCTGGAAGCGTGGACAAACAAAAGACGAACGTTTTTCTAAACTAAACTTATATGTAAATAACTTAATACAACATGCTGTAAAGACATCGAGGAGAAAATTGTGAGGTTATTGATATGGTGAAACTTCATGTAATCATGAAAAAAGAAGAAATCGATAAAGAGAAATTAAATGGGGAGAAAGTGGTCGTTGTTTTTGATATTTTGATGGCCACATCGGTTATAACAACAGCAATTCAACACGGGGCAAAGTCGGTCATACCAGTTGCGAATCAAGAGGATGCATTATATGAAGCAAGCATTCGCGAGAAAGGAACATATGTGTTAGTGGGGGAATATAACGGCCTGACGATAGATGGTTTTGAATCACCCCATCCAGAAACGTTATCTAAAACTGTTGGAGGCAAGGATATTATCTTAACAACCACCAATGGAACTGTGGCCATCAAACAGGCTCTTAAAGCGAAAAAAGTGTATATAGCATCCCTCTTAAATGCCAAACATTCGGCAAAGGCAGTTTGTAGCGAACATCATGATGAGACGGTTGTCCTTGTCTGTTCAGGATCTTCAGGTGCATTCAATGTCGAGGACTTTTATGGAGTCGGTTATTACATCGATTGTTTAATAACTAGTAGTCATAAGATTTGGGAAATGTCAGATACAGCACTATGTGCGCATCAGTTTTATTTGGGTGCAAAAGAAAAAGGAACAGAATTATTAATGGCTTCACGTGTAGGTAAAATGATTGCAAATCACGGTATGCAGACGGAAGTAGTGTTCGCAGCTCAAAAAGATATTTTTGCTGTTGCCCCTATTGTAACTAATGAAGGTGTTATCAGCGTTTAATAAAAAAATGAGGTGAAGATATGACATCGAAAACAATGAGTCATTTACTAATGAAAATTGAGAATGGTGTAATGGAATTAACGTTAAATCGTCCTGAGGCATTAAATTCATTTAGTCCTGAGCTGATTCAAGGATTAAAATCAGCACTACAACAAGCGAAGGCGGATAAAGATATTCGTGTTATTGTATTGAAGGGAGCAGGAAGAGCTTTCAGTTCTGGAGGAGATGTGAAAAGAATGGGTTCAAGATCGCCTCTAGCTACTTATGAACATATTGGTAACTTGAATGAGCTTATTCTTTTAATACAATCTGTAGAGAAACCAATCATTGCAGCCGTACATGGATATGCGGCAGGAGCTGGGTTTAATCTAGCATTAGCATGTGATTTAATCTTAGCAGAAGAAGAAACTATATTTATTTTAAGTTTTTCTAAAGTAGGCTTAATTTCGGATGGTGGCGGCTCTTATTTTCTTCCTCGATTAGTTGGATTGCAACGGGCGAAGGAATTATTCTTCAGCGCAGAGCCATTAACAGTTGAAAAAGCATACGAATATGGCATTGTTAACCATATTTACAAAAAAGGTCACTTTGAGGATGAAGTAAAACAATATGCAGAAAAATTAAGTGCTGGTCCAAATATTGCGTATGGATTTATTAAAAAACTTACTAACCAATCTTATCAGTTAACATTAGAACAAGTATTAGAACAAGAAAGGATTACACAAGGTACGATGGTAACAACAGAGGATCATCATGAAGGAATTACTGCTTTTAAAGAAAAAAGACAGCCTGACTTCAATCGTTCCTAAATTAATATAAAACCTCTATGAGCTATTCTGAAAAGTTAAGGAGGAGATTAAATTAATGCAAACAAGACATTTTGATCACTGGCCCAAGCTTCCTAAACAACTGATTGTTCCGGAAACTTCAGTTTACCAAAACTTAGAATTCTCAGCACTTCAATATCCATCGCGAGAGGCTATCCATTATTATGGGAATGAAATAAGTTTTAAGCAATTATTAGATGAAGTGAAGCGTGTATCTAGTTATCTGCAAACGGAATTACAGGTGAAACAAGGAGACAAAGTCCTGCTCTTTATGCAGAATTCTCCCCAGTTTGTCATTAGTTTCTATAGCATTATGAGAATAGGCGCTGTCGTCGTTCCGATTAATCCCATGCTTGTTACGAGTGAGTTAGCTTTTTATATTAATGATTGTCAAATTGAAACGGCAGTTATTGGTCAAGAATTACAACCTATTGTGAAACCACTTATTGAACAGACTTCTTTGAAACATCTACTCATTGCCTCCTACTCAGATTATATTGACCCACAAGATAACATAAATAGACCAGATGTAGTTGAAGAACCACGAAAAGAGTGGACAGAAGAGCAAGAGCATTACCAATGGGATGACGCTTTAAAGATGAGAGAAATCGTTCCATATTATACGAGCAAACAGGATGATTTAATCGTCCTCCCTTACACTTCAGGAACAACCGGTGTACCAAAAGGCTGTATGCATACGAATTATTCTGTTCAAGCCAATACGGTTGGGGGTGCTTTATGGGGGAGGATTTCAAGTAGCAATGTCATTTTGTCTTCCTTGCCATTTTTCCATGTGACAGGAATGGTGCAAAGTATGCATGTGCCAATTTATGCTGGAAGTACTATGGTCATTATGACTAGATGGAATAAAGATACGGCATTACAACTTATTGAGAGAAAGCAGTGCAGTAATTGGACCGCTATTAGTACAATGTTAATTGATTTTATTTCTAATCCAAAATTAACAGCTGATCGTATAGCTTCACTTATTGGCATTTCCGGTGGTGGCGCTACTTTGCCGGAAGCAGTTGGTCAGAAATTAGAGAAATTAACTGGATTAACTTTTTTAGAAGGATATGGCTTGACCGAAACAATTGCACAAACCCATTCGAATCCAACAGATCATCCAAAAATGCAATGTTTAGGCATTCCCTTCTTCGATGTGGATGCTAGAATCATAGACCCTATTACAAATGAAGAATTGGGAATCAATGAGGTTGGTGAAATCATCATTCATGGTCACCAAGTAATGAAAGGTTACTATAATCGTCCAGAAGAAAATGAAAGCGCTTTTATTACTATGGAAGGAAAACAATTTTTTAGAACAGGTGATTTAGGAAAAGTGGATGAAGAAGGTTATTTCTTTATTGTTGATCGTGTAAAAAGAATGATTAATTCTTCCGGTTATAAAATTTGGCCGACAGAGGTGGAGTCAATTCTCTATCGTCACTCTGCGATTCAACAGGCTTGTGTCGTGGGGATTCCTGATCCGAGACGGGGAGAATCAGCAAAAGCCTTCGTAATATTGAATGAAGACAGTAAAGGCAAGACATCTGCTGAAGAGATTCTTCAATGGGCTAAAGAGCATATGGCTGCTTATAAAGTTCCGAAAGTAGTTGAGTTTAGAGAGTCTTTCCCGATGACATCGAGCGGGAAAATATTATGGCGTAAATTGAAAGAAGAAGAGGAAGCGAAAGTGAATCAACAAAAAGTCTAATCTTCTACTGACGTGAAAAAGGGGGAAAATGATGGAACTTTTATTGCAACAATTGTTTAATGGATTAACAATTGGGAGTGTCTATGCTCTTGTAGCTTTGGGGCTCACTTTAGTGTACGGCATTCTCCATATTCCAAATTTCGCTCACGGTGCTCTGTACATGGTAGGTGGATATATCACCTTAATTATGATGACTGAAGCAGGTTTACACTATATTCTCGCAATGGTTGTTTCCATTTGTGTCGTCGGACTTTTAAGCGTCTTAATGGAGAGACTCGTTTTCTATCCTTTAAGGCACTCTCCTCCTATTCAAGATAAAGTGGCTGCCATCGGTATTTTACTTTTTCTTGAGGCATTAGCACAGTTTATATGGGGAGCGGATTATCGCCAAATGTCAACACCTTTTGGGCAGGTGGTAGAAGTGTTTGGTCTTACACTGACATTGCAAAGAATACTCATTGTATTCGCAGCAATTGCAGTAATGATTTTGCTTTACTGGTTCTTGAAGAAAACATTTACGGGTAGCACAATCATTGCAATGGCTCAAAATAGAGAAGGAGCGCAATTAGTAGGTATCAACACACATAAAGTAGCGATCCTCACTTTTTTTATTGCTGGTGCTCTTGCAGCAATTGGTGCTTCACTCACGTCACCAATTAACCTCGTCTTTCCTGGAATGGGACATCTGGTGATCCTAAAAGCTTTTGTTATTATCATAATCGGTGGAATGGGCAGTATTCCAGGAGCCATATTAGGTGGATATATTCTAGGGTTCACGGAAAGTTTAGGTGCAACCTATCTTTCTGCAGATTATAAAGACATCATTGCTTTTGTATTATTGATTCTCATTCTATCGATCAAGCCTCAAGGAATTTTCTCAAAAGGAGGCGTATAGAATGAACATTCTAACAAACAAGAAGGTCATCATATCTTTGCTCATCGTACTCGGAATCGTTTTCCCTTTCATCATCCCGAATCTTTATTATCTTCATATTATGACTTTGGCTTTTATTTGGACAATCGCGGTTTATGGCTTGAATTTACTTGCGGGTTATACAGGTTACTTATCTTTAGCGCATGGTGGTTTCTTTGCAATTGGGGCGTATGTAATCGGCATCCTTACCGTTAAACTTGAGATGGGTTTTTGGTTAAGTTTTTTGTTAGCTCCATTGGTAACAATGTTCATCGGTTTAATCATCGGGCTGTTTGCTTTAAGAACGAAAGAACACTTCTTTGCTATATATACTCTTTGTGTAGGCTATATTATTTACCTTGTGATTGATAAGTGGGAAGGTCTAACTGGTGGCGTAAGAGGTTTAATTGGTATCCCGTTGCCAGAGGCAATTGGTCCAATTTCTTTTCAATCACCAACAGCACAATATTATTTAGCGTTTATCATTTTTCTCCTCGTTGTGGCTGTTATTTATCGTATCGTGCATTCCCTTACTGGGAGAACGTTTGTCGCCATTCGTAATAGTGAAGATTTAGCGTTATCACTTGGTATTTCAACTAAGCGTAATAAACTTCTTGCCTTTGTCCTTTCAACTTTTTTTGCTGGTTTGGCAGGAGCGATGTATGCAGGTTTTATCCGTTTCATCGGTCCAGAAATAGCTTATACAACGATTACCTTTGATTTGCTTACTTATATGATTGTTGGTGGAATAGGTACATTTGCTGGTCCGATTGTAGGAACATTTCTTATTGTGATCATCTCGCAAAATCTACAATTCTTACAAGATTATCGTATGCTCATATTCGGCCCATTACTGACATTACTCATCATCTTCTCTCCAAGAGGTATTGTAGGGTTTATTCAAATGCAATTGTATCAAAGAAAACGGAAAAAACAGGAATCTCTTGCTTACAAAAATAGGGAGGAGGAGACAAATGCTGGAGGTTAAAGGCTTAACGAAGCGTTTTGGTGGGAATGTAGCAGTGAAGTCAGTGGATTATTCGGTACAACAAGGAAAAATAAACGCGATCATTGGCCCTAATGGTGCGGGAAAAAGTACATTCTTTAACTTGATTACAGGCGTGCACGAACCGACCGAAGGAACGATTATCTATAAAAATCAGGAGATTACTAGGCAACCGGCGAATGTGATAGCAAAGCTAGGTGTGGCAAGGACATTTCAAAGTACACACTTATTTGAAATGTCGACGGTGAAAGACAATGTAATCGTTGGCCATCGCTTGCGAACGAAATCTAATCTGTTTGATAGTATCTTTCGGACGAAAAGGCTGAAAGAAGAAGAACAACAATGTATCGCCAAAGCGGAGGAATCATTAGATTTCGTTGGCTTATCACATGTAAGTGATCAACTAGTAACAAATATTTCTCAAGAAGAGAAGAAACGTGTTGCTTTCGCATTAGCACTTGCTACTGATCCTGAGATCGTTTTTCTCGATGAACCAACAGCTGGGGTCAATCCTGATGAAACAGATGAAATGGCAAATTTAATCCAAAAAATGTCGGATAAGGGCTTAACGATTTGTCTTATCGAACATAAGATGCCGATGATTATGCGGTTGGCCCATCATATTATGGTTTTAAACTATGGAGAAAAAATTGCAGAAGGAACACCAGCAGAGATTCAAAAAAATGAAGAGGTCATCAAAGCCTACTTAGGAGGGACGGTGAGTGCTTAAATTAGATGGGGTTTCTGCTAAATATGGAAAATATTTAAGTATTAAAGATATTGGAATTGATGTTGCGCAAGGCGAGATTGTTGTTTTACTAGGGGCAAATGGAGCAGGGAAAAGCACCACTTTCAAAACAATTAGTGGTTTATTAAAAGCATCTTCAGGCAAGATCCTTTTTAACGATGAGCCTATTCATCAAACGGCACCTGAAAAGATTGTACAAATGGGGATTGTCCAATGTGCCGAAGACCGTAAATTGTTTCCTTATATGAGCGTAGAACAAAATTTAATGATGGGAGGATATATTCATCGTAAGCGTAAAGCGCAGTTGAAACAATCCTTACATGATGTGTTCGAGCTTTTCCCGATTCTTCACGAGAAAAGAAATGAAGCAGCAGGTTTACTAAGTGGTGGTCAACAGCAAATGCTTGCAATCGGTAGAGCTTATATGGCTAAACCGAAGTTAATGTTACTTGATGAACCTTCTATTGGGCTAGCGCCACTTATTGTTGAACAAATGTTTGAGAGCATTAAAAATATTAATCAAGAAGGAACAACCATTCTTTTAGCAGAACAAAATGCATTTGCAGCGTTAAGTATTGCGAAGAAAGGTTATGTGTTTGAAAATGGCCAGATTGCTTTGCAGGGGACTGCGGATGAGCTTTTATCAAACCAAGAGGTAAGAAAGGCTTATATTGGTGCATAAGTGAAAATCATTTAGGGGGAGAGTTTTATGAAAAAGCGGAAATGGTTAAGTGTTTTAGTAGTATTCACTATCTTTTTTCTTTCAGCTTGTGCACAATCAAGTGGTGGCGATGGTGAGAAAGTCGTCAATATTGGCTATAGTGGTCCGTTAAGTGGTGCTGCTGCTTATTACGGTGAAAACACTTTAAATGGTTTGAAGATGGCAGTAGAGGATATTAATAAAGAAGGATTTGAAGTAAATGGTGAGAAATACAAACTGAATGTTGTTGCCTTGGATGATAAATATTTACCAAATGAAACAGCATCGAATGGAAAACGGTTAGTTCAAGAAAACCAAACACCGATTATATTCTCGCCACATAGCGGTGGCATCTCAGCATTACAAGTTTTTAATGAAGTGGATAATTTCATCGTATCAGCCTATTCGAGTGAACCAGATATTGTAGAGCGTGGAAATACATTAACTGTTAGAATCCCGCCGAGTTATGAAGGTTATATTGAGCCATTCTCCGATTATGCGATGGATAATTTCGGAAAAAAATTAGCAGCGATTCCACCTGTTACGCAATATGGAAAAGATTGGGCTGAAGCGATTATTCCATATTGGGAAAGTGCGGGAGGAGAAGTGGTGCATAAAGCTTCAGTTGATTACTCAAAAGATACTGACTTTTTTACTCTCTTAACGAATGCATTAAAAGAAGAGCCAGATGTCCTCTTCATTGGTGGACCTTCAGAACCTACTGCTAAAATCGTATCACAGGCAAGACAGCTTGGATATGACGGCGGCTTTATTGTGATGGACCAAGCGAAATTGGATGAAATGAAAAATGTGACAGGTTCATATGATGTATTAGAAGGAGCAATAGGTGTTGTTCCGCTTATATATACAGAATATTCTGGAACAAAAGCTTTTATAGATAAGTATCGTGAAAAGCATGACAAGGATCCAGGTTCTGAAGCAGGGTATCACTATTTAGCCATGTATGTATTTGTAGAAGCAATGAAAGCAGCGGGATCTGTTGATGATGCTAAGCTTATACGGGCACATATTGGAGATGGATTAACTAATTTACCAGATGATAAAAAAGTATATGATTTGAAACAAATTGAAGAAAATGGGGCAATCGAAAACTTTATCAGAATGGGTGTAATTAAAGACGGTGAGTTTGAAGAAGTAGATTTAGAGTAAAAACAGGACGTCTGTGAGTGAGGAAGATTCACAGACGTCCTATCTTTTGTTTTACCTTAATTGATAAGGGTATAGAGAAGTAGAAAGTATATAATGGAGGGATAAAATGAATAATCGAAGTATTCTTTTAGTCGAAAGACCAACTGGAATGCCCAGTGATCAAAATTTTAAATTAGTAGAAAAAGAAGAGATTCCACGTTTACATGCAGGCGAGGTATTAATACAAACCATCTACCTTTCTGTTGATCCATATATGAGAGGTAGAATGAGTGGGCGAAAATCATATATTGAGCCATTTGCATTAAATGAAGTGTTATCCGGTGGAATTGTAGGTCAAGTAATTGAATCAAAGGATGGTAATTATAAAGTAGGTGACTTTGTGGAAGGACGGCTGGGCTGGTCTGACTATAATGTGGCTAAAAGTCATCAAATACGTAAATTAGACCCTTCTATAGCTCCTATATCAACAGCATTAGGTATTGTTGGAATGCCGGGATTAACAGCTTATTTTGGATTACTAGATATAGGAAATCCTAAAGAGGGAGAGACGGTTGTTGTCTCAGGCGCAGCAGGTGCCGTTGGATCTACGGTTGGGCAAATAGCTAAATTAAAAGGCTGTAAAGTGATTGGAATCGCTGGAACGGAAGAAAAATGCCAATATTTAAAAGAAGACCTACATTTTGATGAGGTTATCAACTATAAAACGGATAATATAAAGGATAAAGTTAAACAATATACACCCGATGGCGTCGATATTTACTTTGATAATGTAGGTGGCGAAATTTCCGATGAAGTAATGAAAAGAATTAATTACAAAGCAAGGATTATCCTTTGTGGACAAATCTCCTCCTATAATGCGACAGAAGTAGTGTATGGGCCGAGAATACAAGGATTATTAGTACAAAAAAGTGCATTAATGAAGGGATTCATTGTTGGAGATTATGCAGATAATCACGAAGAGGGATTGAAGCAACTTGGAGAATGGGTTAATTCAGGCAAGCTTCAATACCGGGAAAATATTGTCGAAGGTTTAGAAAAAGCTCCTCATGCATTTATTGGCTTATTTAAGGGAGATAATTTAGGTAAACAGCTTGTTAAAGTTAGTGATTATTAACACAACCTAACAATAAGCTTATTTTAAAGGAAAAGAACATGGCATGAGTTTGTTCTTTTCCTTATCATTGTGATTGTTTGATTTTGCTCCTATTTATGAGATAGGACAATAAGGGCAATTAGATACATATATTGGAGGAATGTTATGCAACTATTTGAGCAAAACAATAGCAGCTACTCCTTTGAGATATTTTCCACTTCACACCTTGTGATGGTGGCGCTTTTTTTATTTGGTTGCTTCTTCTTATATTTCGTGAGACATAGGTTAGCCGGACATAAAACGATAATGCGAGTAATCTTCTTATTGCTCTTGCTCTTTTTAGAAGGAAGTTATCACTATTGGTTATGGATAGGTGGAGAGTGGGATGTATCATTTGCTTTGCCTCTTCACTTATGTTCGATTAGCGTACTCCTTTGTATGCTATTACTTATTTTACAAAAACGTTTGCTCTTTCAATTAACTTATTATATTGGTATTGCGGGAGCGACGATGGCTATTTTGACACCAGAACTGTTTTTTGGATACCCTCATTTTCGTTATTTCCAATTTTTCTTGATCCATATAATCATCGTATGGACAGCTTTACTTTATATATTCAGCTTTAAGTTCTCTCCAACAAGTAAAGGGGTTGTAACTGCGTTTATTTCACTTAATATATTTGCAAGTGTAGCGGCTGTTATTAACTATGTTACTGGTGGAAATTATATGTTTCTTTCCCACAAACCAGCGACGGGTTCTGTGCTCGATTTTTTTGGCCCATATCCTTATTACATTCTTGTTCTTGAGGGTGTAGCTTTATTGTTATTTGTACTTATGTATCTCCCATTTAAGAGTAGGAGGAAAGACCCTCTAAAAAAAAGAAAACAATTAGTTGATTAAATCGTCCCATTTTCGTTATAGGTGTCACAAAATAGTCAAACAAAATGAAACTATTTTCTTTTGTGTTACATTTTGTTTTAGTGAGAAAGAACCGTTTGTTGTGGATGCTATTGGAAGTTTAGTATGTATTTTCTTTTAAATTGCATTTATTTTACATATAAACCATGTTTTACACGGTTTGTTTTTTATCGTATGCCCACTATCATGAATGAGAAATGATAGATTAGGAGTGTACAAGTGATGAAAAAACAACTCGTGTCAATAGCAGCGGCTACTACTCTTTTTGCGGCAACATATGCAGAAGTTGGAGCAGCGCAAACACATACAGTACAATCAGGTGATACATTATGGAAATTGTCAAATACATATAACCTTTCCATCAATCAATTAATGGAGTGGAATCAGCTAACGAGTTCTACAATTGTTGTTGGTCAAAAGCTGAAGGTGAATGGATCAGATCAAACAAGTACCTATACTGTCAAAAGTGGGGATTCACTTTGGAAAATCGCACAGCAATATGGCATCTCTGTCATTGATTTAAAAAACTTCAATGGTCTGAGTTCCGATAGGATATATCCAGGTCAGAAATTAAAGCTAAAAGGGAGTGCAGGGGGAGCGCCAACAACCCCTAGTACAAACCAATCAACTTATACAGTGAAATCCGGTGATAGCCTCTGGTTAATTGCCTCAAAACATCAGTTATCAGTAGCGCAATTAAAAAACATAAATAACTTAACAACGGATGTGATTAGTCCAGGGCAGGTATTAAAAGTGAGCTCATCTAACTCTTCGGCAGGTGGGAATCAAACGAGCACCAACCAACAGTCACAGGTAAATACATTAATGACAGAAGCAAAAAAACATATCGGGGTTCCTTATACATGGGGAGGAAATTCACCATCTTCTGGGTTTGACTGTAGTGGATTTTTAAAATATGTTTTTAATCAAATAGGCGTTTCCATTCCACGAACAGTGGAGACAATTTGGCAAGCGATTACATCTGTTTCATCTCCACAACCGGGTGATATTGTCTTCTTTGAAACGTATAAAAAAGGACCATCACATGCCGGTATTTATTTAGGTAACAATCAATTTATTCATGCTGGAACAAGTACAGGTGTAACAATTGCTGATATGTCTTCAAGTTATTGGAAACCGAAATATTTAGGTGCAAAAACGGCATTATAAGAACGAATTTAAAAGAGCATTTGGGAGACAGTTCTCAGATGCTCTTTTTTAGATTTAAAGCGCTGAATCATCTAATGAATATTCTAAATATTTAAAATTGACAAAAAGTATTATTTTGAATAAAATATTATATATAGATATATAGTATCGAATACCGATAAAAAGAGAGGGTGAAAAGTATTGGTTAAATTAGAAGTGCCAACTGTTCAATTCACATCTGATCAGCAGTCATTTAGAAATGAAGTCCGTGCATTTTTAAGAGAAGAAATACAATCCGGTCATTTTACACCTGCATGTGACTCATGGTTAAGTGGAGAATCATCTACTTTTTCGAAAAAGCTAGGTGATAAAGGGTGGATTGGAATGACATGGCCGCGATCATATGGTGGAAGTGAAAAAAGCGCCATTGAAAGATATATTTTAACAGAGGAATTACTTGTAGCCGGGGCACCAGTTGCTGCCCATTGGTTTGCTGATAGACAAACAGGGCCATTGCTTCTTAAATATGGGACGGAAAATCAAAAAAAGACTTTTTTACCGCAAATAACAAAAGGGGAATGCTTCTTTGCTATAGGTTTAAGTGAACCGAATGCTGGTTCTGATTTAGCTGCTATCAAAACCCGAGCAGTACGAACGGATGGTGGCTGGCTACTCAATGGTTCGAAGATATGGTCAAGTGGTGCTCATATCGCTCACTATATGGTGGTGCTATGTCGAACATCACCACAAAATGAAGAAAATCGCCATGATGGTATGAGTCAGTTAATGGTTGATTTACATGTTAACGGTGTGACCATTCGCCCAATCACTTTTTTAACAGGTGCGCATCATTTTAATGAGGTGTTTTTTGAAAACGTTTTCGTTCCTGATGAACACGTGGTCGGTCAAGTCGGGAATGGTTGGAAACAAGGAATGGCCGAACTTGCTTATGAAAGAAGTGGACCCGAAAGAATACTCAGTACATACCCGTTATTTTCAATGGTAATTGAAGAACTAAAAAGGATAAATGATCGAGACGGATTAACAGAAATGCTGTCACTCCTTCCCGAACTTTGGAGCATTAGAAATTTATCGATTGGTGTGGCAAAGTATCTTGACGAGGGGAAGGATGTTTCGTTTATTGCTTCACTTGTTAAAGATAGAGGAACAACTTTTGAAACAAAAGTGGCTGAGACTGTGAGGTTAGTATTATCTAAGCATCCCGAATTATTTAATAGTAAGTCTATCGATGAGCTGTATACACAGTCTATTTTGCATGGTCCAGGTTTCACTTTAAGAGGGGGAACAACGGAAATCCTGCGAGGAATTATTGCCAAGGGGGTTGTGTCACAGTGAGTGAAATCAAAGAGTATATTTATGATTCAGCCAGTAAATTCTTGAAGAAACAATCTACACAGGCATTACTTGAAAAGGGACAAATGGGGTTGTTTGATGATGAGTTATGGGCATCCGTAAATGACATGGGTCTAACAGGCGTAAATATATCAGAAGCATATGGTGGAGTGGGTGGAGATTATGAAGATGGTTTTACAGTTATTAAATTAGTTGGTCAGTACCCTATTCCTCTCCCTTTAACTGAAACTTTAATCAGTAAGTGGATCCTGTCACAGTACGGGATAAAGATCACTCATGATCAACCGCTATCTTTTTATTTTAATGAACAAAACCCTTTGGAAGTGAGAGAACATAACGGTAATTATATCTTAAACGGAGAGGCTTTGAACGTACCGTGGGGAAGGGTAGCGAAAGAAATCGTTGCCCTAGCCAAATGTCAAAACCAATGGATAATGGTCCTCGTACCAGTAAATGAGTCAAAGATACATGAAAAAGTGAATCTAGCCGGTGAACCACGTGATTCCTTGTTTTTTCATGGTGTCAATATTGAAGATTCAGCCATCAAAATAATAAAAGATTGTGAGAGTAAGAAAAAAGTAGAGCAACTGTATGCATTGGCTAAAGCGGCGATGCTTACTGGTATTAGTGAACGTGTAGTTCAGGAGTGTCTGCTTTATGCAAGTGAGCGCAAACAGTTTGGCAGAAAATTATATCGTTTTCAAGCGGTGCAACAGCATATCTCCTTTCTAGTCGGAGAAACAGCTGCTTGCTTAGCTGCTGTTAATAATGCAGTGGAAATGCTTCAAGGTGGAAATGATGCGTTGTCTATTATGTTGACAAAGATAAAGGTGAGTGCTGTTGCAGGGGATATCGCGATGACTGCCCATCAACTACATGGCGCCATTGGGATGACATATGAACATACGCTGCATCATTTAACAAAACGGTTATGGTCATGGCGTGATGAAGGTGGAAATGAACGCTATTGGCAAGGGGAATTAAGCACATATATAGAAAAAAATTCAGGCACTATATGGTCACTATTAGTAGATAATCACTCAGTTAGATCCATTTTATAAGGAGGTAATAAGGATGTCTGATTTACATTTTGAGGTAAGAGACGGAATTGCACAAATTATATTAAACCGCCCAGATGCAATGAATGCGTTTAGTGAGGAAATGCTAGATTTATGGATTGATGCACTACAGACTGTGCGAGATTCTGATGATATACGTGTTGTAATTGTTAAAGGAAATGGAAAAGGCTTTTGTGCTGGTGGGGATATGAAAGAAATGGGCGCAGGCAGAGGGTTTTATCGCTCTGATGAAGATCGTGTAACCACTGGACTCGCAAGGAAAAATTCTTTATGGAAAAAGGTACAACGTATTCCGCTATTATTGGAAGAGATTGATCAACCTGTTATTGCACAAATAAATGGAGCGGCATTTGGCGCAGGTCTTGATATGGCATTAATGTGTGATATCCGCATTGTCGCAGAAGGAGCGAAACTATCCGAAAGTTATACAAAAGTCGGCTTAGTTCCTGGAGATGGTGCTGCTTATTTTCTTCCAAGAATAGTTGGCATAGACAAAGCTTTAGATATGCTTTGGACAGCGAAAGTATTGACGGCTAGTGAAGCGAAAGAAATGGGGTTGGTCACATTTGTAGTTGCTGATGATGAGCTGGAAGGTTTTACCGAAAACTATGCCAAAAAATTAGCTAATGGACCACAAACGGCCATTCGCTTCATTAAAAGAGCAGTCTATCAAAATCAAACGATGAGCTTAAGGTCATCATTAGATATGATTTCTTCGTTTATGGCAATCGCAACCGAATTAGATGATCATCGTGAAGGGGTAAAAGCGGTAACAGAGAAAAGAAAACCGACATTTCAATAAACCGATGTAAAGGGGGGAGGAAGTTGTGGAGAGGGCATTGGATGGAATAAGAGTATTAGATTTATCAAGAGTTTACGCTGCACCGGCTGGTTCAATGATATTAGCTGATTTAGGTGCCGATGTAATCAGAATCGAATCACCTTTGGGTACTGATAGCATGCGAGATTGGGGACCATTTGTAAATGGTCACAGCAGTTATTATTTAACAGCTAATCGGAATAAACGTTCTCTTACCCTTGATTTAAAAACTCATGAAGGATTAACGATATTTAAGCAATTAGTAGCAAAAGCTGATATTGTTCTTGAAAACTTTAAAACAGGGACATTGAAAAAGCTTGGTATTGATTATGATGAATTAAAAAAAATCAATAATGGGATCATTCTTTGTTCTGTAACAGGTTTTGGACAAACAGGTCCAATGCGTACAGAGCCAGGTTTTGATCCAGTTATTCAAGCGATGAGTGGGTTAATGGATGTGACAGGTCACCCTGACGGTGAACCAACAAAAGTGGGGATACCGATTGCAGATATTCTAACCTCTAAATATGTCGCTATAGGTATCTTAGCCGCTTTAAGGATGCGGGATAAGAATGGTGTTGGCCAGCATATCGACTTATCTTTACTCGATGTGCAAATCAGCTCAATGGCCAATATTGCGAGTGGTTACCTAAATACTGGCATGGAATCTAAAAGGTTAGGGAATCAACATAACAATGTTGTCCCCTATCAAGTTTTTGATTGTAAAGACCATCCTCTAATGATTTGTGTAGGAAATAACCATTTATTTAGTCAACTATGCAAGCTATTAGAAAAACCTGAATGGATAAGCGATCATAGGTTTCTAACAAACGAAAAACGCTTAGAGCATAAAGATATATTAGTCCCATGGATAGCTGAACAAATGCTAGCAAATACAGCAGATAACTGGTTAGAGAAGTTTTCCCAATATGGTATTCCTGCTGGAAAAGTGAATAGTATTATGCAAGCCTTCAATGATCCACAAGTACTTGCAAGAGAAACGGTTGCAACGATGTCACATCCAGTGATGGGAGAGGTGAAATTAACGAAAAGCCCTTTACGCTTCTCTGGATTAAACATAAGATATGATCTGGCACCACCAATACTCGGTGAGCATACAAATTCGTTCTTGCAAGAAGAATTAGGTTTGGGTGAAGGAGAAATAGCTGCATTAAAAGAACAAGGGATCATATGAGAGAAAGAGGTATTTTAAAACATCAGTGGGCATGTTTTTTATTGAAGTGTTCATTACCATTTTCATTTGAATAAAAAAACACTTTTTACCGAGTGTTGCTTTCAGAAAGAAACTTTATGAGACACTTACTTTGAATTGATTAGAAAGTCATGTTTTTCTTACATCATTCCTTACCAATTACCTGGAAAATGTGAAGCGGGATGTGAGCCGGAAGTAGTAAAAGTCAAGTGAAATATGTGTTGATATTCCTCACTACATGGTAAAATATTGATGAAGATTAATATGACGAGGAGGAAGAAATGAATGAGTTTCTTTTCTAAAGTTTTAGCTAGTGTGGGTATAGGTGGCTGTAAAGTGGATGCAAAACTTGCAAAAGCATCTTTTGTGCAAGGCGAACAAATCGATGGTGTCATTGCAATAACCGGAGGGAAAATAGATCAACAGATTGAACATTTATATATAGAAGTATGCTGCAAATATGATGTCGAAAATGATGATAATGGAGTAAGCACACATACAGCAGTTTTATGTCGCCAATTGATTACACAAAATATAACTGTATTAGAAGGTGAAGAAAAAGAAATTCCTTTTTCTTTTCAATTACCTTATGATACACCGATGACCTATGGAAAAACAAAGGTTTGGTTACAGACTTCAGGGGATATTAAGAATGCAATGGACCCTAATGATACAGATTTTATAAAGGTTGAGCCTAATCAATTATCTTCTTCCATTTTACATAGCATGGAGGATATCGGATTTAGGTTAAGAGAAGTAGTTTGCGAGGAATTACCTAGAAGACTAAGAGGTAAATATCCATTTGCTCAAGAGTGGGAATTTGTCCCTGCTAGTGGAGAGTTTAGAGGCAGATTGGATGAAATAGAATTGATTTTCATGAAGCAAAACGAAAGTAATGTTGAATTACTCATAGAAGTCGATCGCCGAGCAAGAGATTTTGGCTCCTTTCTTTCAGAACTTATGGAAACAGATGAAACGAAATTAAGAGTCCGTTTATCTGTAAATGATATCCCTCAAATGGAAGCGAAACTTACAGAGCTCATTCGTAAATATGCTTAAATTGTAACAATATTTAATGGTGGCTAATAGAATCTTCACACGACAATGATTCTAGCTATTATGGTTGTTTTTACGTGAATTTATGCGAACATATCGTGGGGAAATCTTCATTGGTTATGTTCGCATTTGTCGTTTCGAGCATATAGAATCAACCTTTACATGTTTTATTAAATAATTTGGTAGGATGTTCATAAATAAATCAGAATTTTTGAATTAATCTTTCGGTTTGTTATACTTGTATTATGTTTGATTAAGTAAAAAATTTGCCCTACATACAGGACAGATTTGGGAAGGGGAATAAAAAATGAAAGCGGTTGTATTAAAAGACAAAATGAAAAAAGGAGATAAAATTGCTCCATTATATTATGAAGAAATAGAGACACCACAGCCCAAAAAAGGTGAAGTGCTCGTGAGATTACATTATGCTGCTGTTAATCGTCGGGATGTATTTATCCGATATGGTGCTTATCCTGGTATCGAGGTTCCATCTGTTTTAGGTTCTGATGGAGCAGGTGTCATTGCAGCATTAGGTGAAGGGGTTTCAAATATCGCTGTAGGTAGTGAAGTTGTCATCAATCCAGCGCTTGATTGGGGAGATAACATTGACTATCCTCAAGCTGAACATACAGTACTTGGTGTTCCTTCTAATGGGACCTATGCACAGTATGTGACAGTACCTGCTGAAAACGTGCTACAAAAACCTTCTCATTTGACATTAGAAGAAGCAGCTGCCATTCCTTTAGGCGCACTGACAGCATACCGAGCGGTTGTTACAAAAGGAGAGGTCAAACCGTCTGATACCGTTATTATTCCGGGTGTTGGAGGAGGTGTTGCGACTTTTGCATTACAAATTGCTGTAGCAAAAGGAGCGACTGTCTTTGTTACTTCGAGCAGTGATGAAAAAATTGCTTACGCTAAGGAACTAGGCGCTACTGGTGGAGTAAACTACCGCAATAAGGATTGGGTGAAGCAATTAAAAGCATTGTCAGGTGGAGCCAATTTAAGCATTGATAGTATTGGCGGGTCTACCTTTAATGATCTCATTTACTTGGCTAAACCAGGTAGTAAAATTGTCTCGTTTGGTGCGACATTAGGACCGGTAGAGCAAGTAGTAATGCCAAGAATCTTCTTTAAGCAATTACATATTTTAGGGACAACTATGGGCAGTGCTTCTGAATTTAAATCAATGATTGATTTCTATGAAGCTCATAAGTTAAAGCCAGTGATTGACGGAGTATATGACTTACAGGATATTGAAAATGTTCATGAAAAAATGGATAAAGGAAAGGTATTTGGGAAAATGGTTTTAAAAATACCGCATGACTAAGATGAAAAAATGGTAAAAACCATCACTCATTGTTGCCAGCTATGAGATTAAAGATATGAAGCCCAACCGCAGTCAAGACTGAAAATAAAAAATAGCAAAAAGGTTGAACTTATAGTACTGATAAGTTCAACCTTTTTATGCTGCTTTATGATAATTATTCAGGCTTCCATGAACTAAATCTTTTTTCAATCAAACCGATTACGCCGGTGAGAATGACACCACAAACAGCGATTACAACGACACCAACAAACATTTCAGCCGTTTTTAAATTTTGTCCTGCATGTGTGAGATGATAACCAATACCAGCTGTAGATGCATACATTTCTCCAACGACAATGGCGATTAACCCCTGACCTAGCCCTAAGCGAATACCATTTAGAAGAAAAGGAACCGTGGAAGGTAGAGCAATCGTTTTGAATATTTGGAATTCAGATGCGGTAAAACTACGAGCTGCTTTAATTAAGTTTTGATCTAAGGTGGACATGGCCTTTTGTGCACTCATGACAATGGGGAAAAAAGCCATTAAAAATACGACGACGATTTTAGATGCCACACCAATTCCAAAAGCAATGATGATGATTGGTAATAATGCAACCTTTGGTGTGACGTATAGAGCGGATACAAATGGACTAATAATACTATTGAAAATACGATTCCACCCTGCAAATATGCCAAGCGGAATCCCTATCGCCATGGCTAGTATAAATCCAAGAGAAAATTCATATGCACTAACACCTAGATGCTGCCAATACTTAGGGTCTGCAAAAAGTGTTGTAGCCGCTTCAACAATTTTAATAGGTGAGCTTATAAATAGCGGGTTAATAAGCTTATAATAGGAAATCAATTCCCAAGTAATTAAAAATAGAATGACGGATGTTACACTAATCCAAACGGTGTTTCTTTTGGTTTTTATTTTTCGTGACTTATTTTTGACAGGAGTGGTGGATATCATTTCGGTTTTACTCACTGAATGTCTCCTCCTTAGGCGAAACCTTGTTTTGCTGACTCGTTTTCTATTAATTGCCAAATACGGTCAACGTATTGTAGAAAATGTGGTTCTCTTTTTATCTTCAATTCTCTTGGTCTTTTTAAATCAATGGCAATATCATCAACTAAATGGCCAGGTCTTGCCCCGAATACAAAAACGCGATCAGCTAAAAAAACAGCTTCATCGATTTGATGTGTGATAAAAATACTTGTTTTTTTCGTTTCACTCCATATTCTCACAAGTTCCTGTTGCATAAATTCTCTAGTTTGTGCATCAAGAGCGGAGAATGGTTCATCTAAAAGTAGCAAGGAAGGTTCTACTGTTAAGGCTCTCGCAAGGTTTACTCGTTGTTGCATACCACCAGATAATTCATGCGGATAATGACTTTCAAATCCTTTGAGGCCAACCATTTCTATATATGTTTTCGCAAGCTTTCTCGTTTCAGAAGTGATTCTTTTTTGTAATTCTACACCGTATAAGACGTTGTCCATTACATTTCTCCATGGGAGGAGACTCGGAGATTGAAAGACCATGGAGCGATCTTTCCCAGGTCCGACTATTTTTTTATTATCTAAAAGAATGGACCCATTACTCGGTTCAATAAAACCGATCACCGTATTCAAGAAAGTTGTTTTTCCACAACCTGATGGACCGACAATACAAATAAATTCTCCTTCTTGAATGGAGAGGTTGATATTTTTTAAAGCAGTTACCTCTTGACCGGTTTTATGGTTTATATAAGTGACATCGAGGAATTGACTTTGCAGTTTTGGTATTGATTGTGTATCTATCATCGTAACCTTCCTTTCCTATTATTTTGGGAAAGCTTCTTTTAAGTAACGATTTGTCCAAAGTTTTTCTTCAGACGTATCATGAGTTTGGCTTACACCAGAAATTTCACTTAATTCAACTAAAGGGTTTTGTGCGTGATCCCATGCAGCTTGAGTCATTTCACCATAACCGACATAGGTTGGTTTTAATGAAGTGAGCGATTTTTCTAATATTGCTTGATCGACTCCTTCAAAATACCCTGTAATTAATCCAGCAGCTTCACCTGGATTGTCTCGAGTAAATTCAATCGCTTTTCCTAATGCTCTTACAACTTTTGTAGTAAGTTCAGGGTTTTCTTCGATATAGTCTCTCTTCGCAAAAACAATCTCCCAAGCTAGTTCAGCGTACATTTCTTCTTCACTTAGTTCGAGTGCAAGTGAACCACCCTCTTCTGCTTCAACCAGTGCAGAGAATGGGGGTGACGCAATTCCACCATCAATAATACCTTCTTGCATTCCACCGACTTTTGAACCTGTTCCTTCCATTTTTACTGTTTCAAGGGTCGATTGATCTTGGCCATACTTTTCCATTAAATAGCGTAAATAAACATCGCCGGAATCTCCCACTTGATTAGAGCCAATTTTTGCACCAGCTAATGCTTTTACTTTCTCCTCAACAGTGGATTCTTTTGTTATGCCTTTTTCTTTCATAAAGGTGTCAGACAGCGCTACTTCATATGTGAGAGCAGAATTTAATCCTTGGATGGCTACAAGGTCTTCTCCTGCTTCAATGGCAGATAACATGGCACGTGGTGCAGCTAGCGCAAATTGTGTATCTCCTGAAAGAATAGTCGCTGTCACTTGGGAACCACCACCTCCTGAAGCAATAGTTGCTTCGATCCCTTCGTCTTCAAAATATCCTTTTTCAATTGCCACATAGAGAGGAGCGAAGGAAAGAATTCTTGCTGGCTCTGCAAAAGTAAGTGTTGTCTTTCCATCCTCTGAAGTAGAAGAAGCATTACCGCAAGCTGTCAGAAGGAGCAGTGTTGACAGTAATAAGGTGAATAAGCTACTTTTCATGTTAAATCCTCCTTTGTTTTATATATAATACATAGTTTTAAATATACAAAAAATATTTGATTAATGTCAATATTATTTGAATATTTTATTTATTTAGATGAATTGAATATTTCTTTTACCGTAGAGTAGAAAGGAGGTCGCAGGAGCATTTCGTCTTTCAATCTAGTAAATGAACGATAAGTACAGGGAAAATGCGGTTCTATGTATTGAGTGATTATTCTCCAACATTTGGTGATTTAACCGTTTATTATCAGTTATAATGGTAAGTAAGGGAGGTGGGGTGATGAAGCCTAAACCGATTTATGTGGAGATTGATATCAATCGTGAGCTAGATGACGTTTGGACATATACACAAGAACCTACTAAGCATGTGGAATGGGATATCAGATTCTCAAGCATTAACTATGAAGAAATACTGGATGATGATGTGCAAACTTTTACATATAAGCGAAATATACCACCATTTTTAGAAATAGTAGGGTGGGGGAAAACAAGAGGGAGCGTAGATAGGGATGGAAAAAAGACTTCATCGCTTCATTTCGGTACAGATTATTCGCTTTCGCCAATAAGGGAAGGTAGAGGATACTGGAAATATGAACCTAAAGGAGAAAAGAAGACATTATTTATTACCCAATATGACTATAATGTCCCATTAGGTAAGTTTGGTATGTTGCTAGATAACTATTTTTTCCGACCTTTATTAGGATGGTCAACGGCCCTTAGTTTCGATGTATTGCGAAGATGGTTAGAAAAAGGTGAAAATCCAGGGGCGCAATATCGCAATTTTATCATTCACTGGATTGTTACGTTTCTATTTGCTTTTATATGGATCTATCACGGTTTGGTTCCTAAATTGATTACGCAACATCCCCTAGAGGTGCAAATGATTACCGATGTAATGCCAGTCTCATATGCGCATGCGAAAACATTGATGGTAATTGCAGGTGTAGGTGAGATTGTCTTTGGCTTGAGTTTTTTATTCATTCAGCGAAAAGGGAAGTTGTTTATAATAGCCCTTTTACTTTTACTTGCTTTAGGTATAGCGGCAATTGTCGGAATTCCATCTTTAATGACTGCCCCCTTTAATCCTTTTACGTTTAACACTAGTTTAATTATACTTGCCCTGATTGGGTGGTTAAGTTCGACTCATCTACCGTCTGCTAAAAATTGTAGGAGAGTGAAAAAGCGCAAATGACTATGTATGAGCAAGTATTAGGTGAACAGTTTGAAAGATTACATAAGAGAATGCAACAAAGATATCGTTTCAATCAGGCAACTTTTATAGGAAAAGGGAAAATGGATATTGTTGAAAACAAATGGTGGCTACGCCCTTTTTTATATTTAGCGACAAAAAGACGCTTAATGTTCCCTGAACATGGTAAAAATATTCCGTTTGAAGTGAAAAATACGTTGAATGTAGAAAAAAATGAAGTGTATTGGGAGCGGAAGTTTTTCATTGGTGGGAAAATGCGTTATTTTGATGCAAACATGAAGTGGAATGAACAGACGAGAGTAGTGGATGATTTTTTAGGTTATCCTTCACCTCTATACTCATCACTTTGTTTTCAAGTACAACCTTGTGGTGGTCTAAAGATTGTGTCGGGTCGGCAAGCGTTACTTATTGGTAAACACGAGTTAGAAATCCCCTCTTTCTTACAAGTAAAAGCTGAGGTGTATGAACAATTCGATGAGAAGATTGACCGGTTTCGAATTAAAGTAAAAGTAAGGAATCGGCTTATAGGTACATTGTTTACATATGAAGGGACTTTTATTGATGAATAGACAGAAAAAAACATTACTTATCCTATACCTCATTTTATTTATTATTACATTTATCGTATCAATCGATAGTGGCTATTTTTTACTTTTGACCGTGGCACAAATGATTTATGTTCCGGCAATGATCTTGCTTATTGTTGAGAAAGGGGATTGGATAGATAGATACGGATGGCTATTCATTACAATGGGTGTCATTTCGGTTTTTATACTAATGGTTTTCACTTCAAGTGAGACCAATTGGATTTTCTCTACAATTTACCTGATTTATACGGTTTTCTTCTGTTTTTATGGGATATGGCGCTTTCTAAACCGGGGGTTCACTCACTTTGAAGAATTTTTGATTGATGTTGGTTTGATTTATTTAGCAATTGGTGGATTATGGACATTTGCTCATTATAATGGAATTGATACTGGTTTTTCCCCTATGATTACTTGGTTAACGAGCATCCATTTTCATTATGCTTCTTTTTTATTACCGGTTTTTGCTGGTTTTTTAGGTCGAGTACTAAAAGGGAAGCGAAGGGGTTTTTACTACTGTAGCACAGCCATCCTTATTGCACCGCTTCTTCTTGCAATCGGCATTGCTGTTTCTTATTGGTTAGAAGTAGTGTCAGTCTTTCTTTATATATATGGAATCTATGGCTTGATTTATTATGCATTAAGCGCACGAATTCATAGATTGTTTTACAAATCCTTGGCTGTCATTTCATTTGCTTCCTTAGGTGTAACCATTTTATTTTCTGTTGCCTATATCATTAGTCGATATGCTGGGAATGAAGGGATGACTATTCCTTTCATGCTTCAATTTCATGGAATAACGAATAGTATCTTTTTTGCTTTATGTGGTTGCTTAGCGTGGTTTTTTATCCGACCACAAAGTCGTTTCGTTAAGCATCATATCCCACTGAGTCATGTGAGAGGTGGCGTGGTGGTTGGTGAAGAAGTGTTAACTAAAGTGAAAGACAGTAGAAAAGTAGATGGACTTGTTGAAGATCTACAAAGTTATTCATCCCATTCGATTCCAAAACCATACCAAGATTTTTATGAACATACGAGCGAGTTTCGCTTGTTTGCAACTGTACAATGGGCTAAATGGTTTAAACCATTTGCTTTCTGTTATTACCAAGTGAGCCGTTTCGTTAAACAAATCCATTTACCCCTGCATAACAATAAAATAGAAATGAACGGTGAGTTGGTATCGGTCTCATCTAAAGTCGATGGGCGAACAAATCCCCGAGCGTGGTTGAGAAAAATTAACAATGACGTTTGCTTTATTGCTTTATATTCAGCACATGAACATTTAGGGAAAAAATATATGAATATAAGTCTTCCCCTTCCTTTCTCTGCTATGACCGGTATTCTTTCACTGAAGATGGATAAAGAGAACTTAGTATTAACTAGTTTTCAAGAAAATGAGCAGTCGCATGAAGGGATATATTTTCAATGGAGAAATCACTTTTTCCGTTTGCCTTTAAATGAAAAATTTACGATGTTTGTTTCAAAAGATGGCAAGTTAATGGCGAATCATCATATGTGGATATTCGGAATCTCTTTTCTATTTATCTCTTATGAGATTGAAAATAGGCAGGAAAAAAATACTAAGAGTAGAACTATATTATCATGATTAAATGATCGGTTGCTAAAGAGGGCCATAAATGGGTGAGATGTCAGCAAAAGGATATCGTATGTTAGATGGGAAGAAATAATAACAGAATGTAGAGAAGGAAAAAGGTGATGAAAGGGATCATCACCTTTTTTCTTACTTCTGCTTGTTAAAAGCTTCCTTCACATCGCCGAACTTTTCTTTAACTGTTCCTTTCACTTGATCCATTTTACCTTCAGATTTTTTTGATGTATGATTTGTGCTATCACCATATTCTTCTTTTATTTTTCCTTTTATTTTATCTTTAAGACCATCCATTTGCTCTTTATTCATTTTATACCACTCCTTTTGAAGTTTGTAACATTTATTCCCTTTATCAAAAAACTGAAACCTTTTTCTTCGATTATTCGTTTATGAAACTGATAAACTATTAAAAGAGACAACTTTGTGTGGAAGGGAAAAGAAAAAGTGAAGATGGTGAAAGTTTTTAGAGCGTTTGTATTTACGCTCATATTTATTATTATTCTATTGTTAATTATCCAATATTTATTCGGTTCATTATTTAAGTATAAAGATGTACCTTTACCAGTTGAGGTTCATCCCGAAGTAAGAGCTAAGACAGAACAGCTAATCACATCATTAGAAGACAAAGGAATCAATATATTGATTACAGATGATTATCGCAGTTTACATGACCAAGATGAGCTGTATGCAAAAGGGCGATCTGAAGAAGGAGAAATTGTCACACATGCCAAAGGTGGAGAATCGTATCATAATTATGGGTTAGCTGTTGATTTTGCCCTAGTCACAAAAGGTGGAGAAGTAGTATGGGATATGACATATGATGGGAATGGAAATGGCCAAGCTGACTGGGATGAAGTAGTAGCAGAAGCGAAAAAGTTAGGATTTGAATGGGGTGGGGATTGGCAGCATTTTAAAGATTACCCGCATTTACAATATGACTTTGGCTTATCGATTAATGAATTACAAAGGGGGAAAAGACCTCCTGAAGAAGAATAAATATCGTTAAGGGGGCTTGAGTGTATTGGATATAGCTGCTGTAACTAAAGAGGAAGGCTTTGACTTGCATTTGCATACGACTGCTTCCGATGGTGAACTAACTCCTCTTGAGTTAATACAATATGCTGTTCAAAAAAGATTAAAGACCATCAGTATTACAGATCACGATACGATTGATGGTGTAGAAGAGGTGTATAGCATCTCCCACAATCTCCCTATTCATCTCATTAGAGGGATTGAGCTATCATCAACATATAAAGATAAAAGAATTGATATATTAGGTTATGGTATTCATCCGACTAATAGTCTTAAAAAGAAACTGGCATTTATTTATGAAAGTCGGTTAGATCGTGCCAACAAGATGTTAAAACTGTTAAACTCTTATGGAGTGCCTATTAGTATGAAAGATATAAGGAAACAAATGGCAGGAGAGCTTATTTGCCGACCCCATATTGCCATGGCTATAGTTGAAAAGGGCTATGCATCGTGTAAGAATGATGCTTTTCGGCGCTACATCGGTGATGATACGCCAACACATATTCCACTCGATACGATGTCTGTGGAAGAGGCGATTGCCACGATTCATGAGGCGGGTGGACATGCTGTGCTAGCTCATCCGCGCCTCATAAAAGATGATCAGTTAGTGTTAGAACTACTGCATTTAGGTCTCGATGGTATCGAAGTTTGGCATCGCAGGCATACAAGTAAGGATGTGAAAAAATACAAAAGAATGGCAAAAAAATATGAGATCCTGCAAACTGGCGGATCAGATTTTCATACATATGCCCACTATTTGGGTGAATTTGGTTTTAAGCGATAAAGGAATAATGGAGGTTTGTTATGCCTATTTGTCAAAATTGTCATCACAAGTGGAGTTGGACGCAAACATTTAAAAGGCTATTTACTATGAGAAGAACATTAAAGTGTATGTACTGCGGGGAAAATCAATATCAAAGTGTAGCTTCAAAAAAAGTAACTTGCTTTCTACCGCTCGTTTCCTCATTTATTATCGCTTTTATTTATCTGTTTAACCCTTCGCAAACCATTGTCTATCTATCCAGTGGCTTCGTATTTATCATTATTTGTCTTCTCATGCCTTTTTTTATCCGTTTCATTAATAATAATGATGTAATGTAATGAACTAATTAAGAACGATAATTTTGCTTGCTATGATGATAGGGTAAATACCATTTCATCATAGCTTTTTTTCATTTCCAGTGGCTTCGTCCCTTAAAAGCGCTCTTTAGGTATATGTTTCAATTTTATCTTTCAAAGACTTGCCTATAGCAAAGTCGAGATACAAGCATAAATTAATATTAGATAGAAAAAAGTGCTATGGTCTAGTAATTGAAAGGAAAGGGAGTGAAGGGATGAAGATCATGACAATTTTGGGGACAAGGCCCGAAATTATTCGCTTAAGTTTAATCATAAAAAAACTCGATCAAATAATTGATGAACATCTTATTGTCCACACCGGTCAAAATTTCACAAATGAATTAAGCGATATCTTTTTTAAAGAACTAGGCTTAAGACAACCTGATTATATATTAGCAACAAAACAACAATCACTTGGGAAACAATTAGCAAAAATGTATAGCGAACTAGAAGGCATATTACAAGATGAGGCACCAGATAAAATTCTCGTATTAGGAGACACTAATAGTGGACTCAGTGCCATTCTAGCTGAGCGCATGGGTATTCCAGTATACCATATGGAGGCGGGGAATCGTTGCTATGATTTAGAAGTGCCTGAAGAGAAAAACCGCCGTGTAATTGATGCGATTTCAACAATTAATCTACCTTATACACCAGGAAGTAAAGAAAACTTATTAAGAGAAGGGGTTGCCCCACAAAGAATCTATACTTCAGGCAATCCGATTAATGAAGTTATCCAACACTATTCAGCACAAATTAATAAAAGTAATATTTTACCCTCACTATCACTACAAAAAGGAAATTATTTGTTACTTACTGCACATAGAGCTGAAAATGTCGACCATCAAGAAAGACTGCTTGAGATATTAAATGGCGTTAATCAAGTAGCTGATCATTTTAATAAACGTGTTATTTGCAGTATTCATCCCCGCACAAAATCCAAAATCGATCACCTTACCGATTTCGTTCTACATCCATTAGTCGAATTCCATCAACCATTTGGTTTTTTTGATTTTGTACAACTTGAGAAAAATGCTTTCTGTGTATTAACGGATAGTGGAACAGTCCAAGAGGAATGCTGTTTATTCTATATTCCAACTGTTACAATCCGCCATACAACAGAAAGACCTGAAACATTAGCCTGTGGAAGCAATATGATTTCTGGTATACATGCAGAAAGAATTCTTTCCTGTGCAAAAATTATGACGAGTCAGCCAACAAACTGGAAATTACCTGAAGGCTACGAAGCAAATGATGTTTCAGATAAAGTAATCAAACTACTATTAGGGGGACTGACAGTTGTTTAAAGATAAAATCATCTTAGTAACCGGCGGAACAGGGTCTTGGGGCTATGAACTCGTCGAGCAATTACTATCCTATCAACCGAAAGAGATAAGAATACTTTCTAGAAATGAGTCTAATCAATTTTCAATGAAGGAAGCATTCGATCATCATCCTTCATTGCATTTTTTAATTGGAGATATAAAAGAAAAGGAAGCAATGATTGAAGCAACTCAAGGCGTACATTATGTTTTCCATCTTGCAGCACTTAAGCATGTTCCTGTATGTGAAGACCAACCGATTGAAGCTTTAAAATCAAATGTGATTGGAACGCAAAATGTCATAGATGCAGCAGTTATTAATAAAGTAGAAAGAGTTGTATATATATCCACAGATAAAGCTTCTAATCCGTCGAACTTTTACGGTTTATCTAAGGCGATGGGGGAGAAATTGATTATCCATGCCAATACATTAAACTCGGAAACAAAGTTTGTTTGTATAAGAGGTGGAAACGTACTCGGTACAAATGGAAGTGTCATCCATGTGTTTAAGAGACAAATACAAGAAAAAGGTAAAGTAGGCATTACCGACCCTCGTATGACAAGATTCTTCTTAACAGTAGAGGAAGCGATAAAATTGGTCTTTAAAGCAACCTTTGAAAGTATTGGTGGCGAAACATTTGTAATGAAAATGCCTGCATGCAAAATTACTGACCTAGCTGACTTATTAATTGAAGCATCAGGAAAAACGAATATCGGAACAGAAATCCTTGGAGTTAGACCAGGAGAAAAAATCCATGAACTCTTACTATCTGATTATGAAAGTACAATGACCGTCACATATGATGATGAATACTATGTTATCCTACCCTCTATTCATATCGATGGTTTGAGGGCTTATTATAAAGATTATCAACCGATTAATCTAGAAGAATATAATTCTGGTCAATCGTTAATGGATAAAGAGGAGCTGAGGAAGATGTTGAAGAAGGGCGGGTTTATTTAAAATGAAATTATTAATTTTGGGAGGGAAGGGCATGGCAGGTCACATGCTTGCCTCCTATTTTCATGCTTATTCAACGTTTGACGTCTATATAACTTCAAGAGAACATTCAGAAAATGATCATCAACTATATTTAGATGTGACCCGTACAACTGATGTAGAAGCGGTTATTGATAAGGTACAACCAGATATCGTTATTAATTGTGTTGGTATCTTAAACGAGCATGCAAGTGCTAATACAAAACTTGCCTTTCAAGTTAATAGTCTGCTGCCACAATCGTTGGCAAGTATTATGGAAAAAAGGGGAGGCCGTCTCATCCATATTAGTACGGACTGTGTGTTTTTAGGCGATAAGGGAGGTTATTCTGAAGAAGACATAACAGATGGCACATCTATTTATGCGCAATCGAAGCAATTAGGTGAAGTA
The DNA here is from genome assembly GCF_038003465.1 of Cytobacillus sp. FSL K6-0265. Classification (NCBI taxonomy): domain Bacteria; kingdom Bacillati; phylum Bacillota; class Bacilli; order Caryophanales; family Bacillaceae; genus Cytobacillus; species Cytobacillus sp. FSL K6-0265. The sequence goes on from NZ_JBBOPE010000001.1 coordinate 2,056,589, forward strand.
TCTTCCCCCCCTCATTTAACTGTAAGGACATCAATTATAGGTCCTGAGTTAAAGAAAGATGGCATTGGCTTATTCTTATGGTTTATGAATCAAACAGGTACCATAAAGGGTTTTAGTAATGTGTATTGGAATGGCGTAACGACTTTAGAATTAGCGAAAGCGATTCATCAGATGATTAAGGAGGATATACAAGGACTGTATCATCTTGGTATGCCTCAAGCCGTTTCTAAATATGAGCTCTTGTCTTTAATAAAAGAAGTATTTCACAAAGAAGATGTATCGATTATCCCTGATGATGAAGTAAAGTTGGATCGAACAGTGCAAACGGTAAGGAAAGATTTCTCCTATCGATTTCCAACATATAAAGAAATGCTCAGTGAGCTTAAAATAGAGATGAAAAGAATGAAAGAAAGAGCATAGTCGTGATTACTCATACAGAAAAAAACGAACAATTCCATTTAATCGATAGAATTTGTTCGTTTTTTATGTTTAGCGTCTCCTTTTTTAAAACGTCTCCGCTTATTCGCATTCAGATGGCATGGATAAGAAATTTAGCGAATCAAACCGGATTACTTGTTTACTAAAATTCAATTATTCATGCTGTTTTTTCTTATCGTCTGATGATAGAAGGGGGAGACTTGTTTAATTGTGTTTGTTAACGACCAGTAACTAGGAGCGAACGCAAATGCGCTCATACCCATACTTTTTCTGATCTTATCTTCACGTAGTAAGAAAGAAATTTGTTGAGCTAGTTTCTTTGAGTCTCCGCTCGGTATAAGAAAACCTGTTACACCATCTTCAATCATTTCTGGTTTACCTCCTACATCACGAGCGATAATAGCTAATCCTGATAATTGATAAAGGCTGGTTTTCTGAGAGGGTGATAAATAAACACATAGTGAAGAACAGTTAGTTAATGACTCTCGATGTGAATGTTATTACATAAGATACGCTTCATCCATTAGCTACCTATGTTTGTGTAACTCGCCTTACGGATTCATATCATTCTACACTCCTCCTAGGCATCATCTTCATAAAAAAGCTCCTTACATGAAGTTAGCTTTTGTTTTTCATAAATTGATAGGTTTGTAGTAATCCATTATCGATAGCATGTTGTGATACCCAATTGAGTTTCTGTTTGATTTTTTCCGGGGAGAGGCAGCTATCTTTTATATCTCCTTGGCGACCGGTAACATATTGTTTTTTGATCGGTTTGTTATGAATATGAGAGAGTTTTTCAATGATTTGATTAACTGAAGTCTTTAAACCTGTGCTCACATGAAAGGTATCATTTGTGACTTGTTTACTAGCAGAAACATTTGCAAGAACGATATCGTCGACAAATATAAAGTCTCGTGTTTGTTCGCCATTACCGTGTATATTAAGTGTTTCCCCTGCTAAAATCTTTTCCAGGAAAACAGCAATAACACCACCTTCTCCTTTTGGTGTTTGTCTAGGACCATACACATTGCCATAGCGTAAAATCGTATAGGGTAATTGATATAAATGGTGGTAAAGGCGGATATAATTTTCTGCTGCATATTTTGACATACCGTAATAGGAGATTGGTTGAGTGGTATCTGTTTCATGAATAATATCTTCTGATGATTCTCCATAAACAGCTGAGGTAGATGAAAATATAAATTGCTTGACTTTTGCTTGAACACTAGCTTCTAGAAGATTGATTGTACCAACGATATTAATATCTGCATCTACAGTTGGATATTTGATGGATTTTGTTACATCTGCTTGAGCAGCAAGGTGAAAAACAAGATCAGGTTTTATTGTAGAAAAGTGCTGCTTTATTGTCTCGCTTCTAATATCACAATCAAGAACGATTGACTCAGGGTGGAGATTTTTTTGTGTGCTAGATGAGAAGTTATCAATCACATATACTTTTGCTCTTTCTTTTATAAAGTAGTCCACTAGATGTGAGCCAATAAATCCTGCTCCTCCGCTAATAACAATATTCATGATTGTTCCTCCCTAAGTTTGCTTTGTCTTCAAGGCTTTTTGGTAAACAGCAATAACACTATCAATGGCTGGAGTTAAACGCCAGTAATCATGGGCGAAATGTTTGGCACGCATACCGAGATTATTCAAGAATGCTGGCTCTTTTAAGAGATAAGCAATCGTTTCATAAAGTGGGTAGGCGTTTTTTGGAGGCACTAGCATGCCAGTCATTCCATGTTGAATCATCTCGGGGACACCCCCAACTTGACTTGCGATGACGGCTTTCCCGGAAATTTGTGCTTCAATAACAGATAAAGGTTGGTTCTCAATTAACGTTGGTAAAATAAGCATATCTGACTGTTGCAGTAAGGCAGGGACATCATCTCGTTGCCCTAGAAAGACTATCTCTTTCTCTAGTCGTGCTTGTTTAACAAGTTTTTTCAAATCGTTTTCTTCAGGACCGCTCCCTACAAGCCAGCATACCCAATCACGCCTTGTTTCCTTAAGCATTGCAAGTGCTTCAATAAGAAACCTAACCCCCTTGAACGGCGTGAATCTACCTGTGAAAATGATCACTTTTTTATTGCGTGGCTTTTTCATATTGGTTGTTTCCTTAGCGCTAGCGGTAAATGCATCGATATCATAGCCGTAGTGTAAAATGTTTAATTGCTGTTCAGATACATCGAATTGGGATATCAGTTTTTCATACATCCATCGGTTTGCAACAATGGTGCAGTCGCTAGCTTCAGCTCCTTGTTTTTCGAGTTGACAGAAATATTCAACCCCTTCTATGGAGCGATTTTCAATTTGACCATTATAATGGGCATCAATAATTTCTTGAGCTACACATCCATGCATTGTTGTAACCGTTGCAGTTTGAGGGTATTTTAATCGATTGACCGCTATGGAAGAGAAAATATCTTGGGCATGTATAACATGATATTCGCTAAGGTCAATTTGTTTGAAACAATTTATATATATGTCTAATAAGGAAGAATAAGAGCCAATAATTGGATCCTTACTCTCAGCCATAGGTGGTGGTCCAGTAGGCGTAGGAATAAAAATATTACGATTAATCACCGCAAGCGCTTTATGATCTTGAGTAAAGCCAATGATATCAACTGTATGACCAAGTCGTTCATATCTATTCTTTAGTTGGTTCATATATTTCCATACGCCACCAACGTGCGGAATTTGCCAAAAGGTTGCAAAAAGAATCTTCATATATTCCTCTCCTTTGTGATTGTCCACATTATATGTATATGCGGTCCGCTATTATCTGTTATAGACGGGTATACCTGCTAAAACCTTATACAATATGAAAATAGAAAGCTGTGTTCAAATTAAAGTGCGAACAATATATGTTTAAAACATATATTGTCCGTGGTTTGCTTTATTCACAAATTAGTCAGAATATGCTGCTGCATAGAATGTTTCTGGGCCTGTTCGAGTTGGAAATAATACGACCCCGCCTGCTACATTGATTGTTGCGCGATAAATTGGAAAAGTCGTTTGTGCAATCGGGTTGTAATCGGCACCATTGAAGGATAATACAGTAGTTGAAGCTAATCCAAGGCCTGCAACTGCTAATGTTTGTGTCGCTGAATAAATAAGAGATGGCGTTCCATTTACAACGCGATAAACGTTTACGACAATCGGTGTTAACACTGTAGCTAAGGAAGTGAATGCAGCGCTGATAGAAAATGTTACACGAGGATTAGTCCCTGCACCAGCTAAATTCAAGCCTAATGTACCAAATAATGTTGGTGTAGCTGTCACAGGAATACTAATTTGACCATTTGCTGTTGAGTTTTGTGAGCTTTGTGAATCTAAAAATGTTCCCATTATATTCACCTCCTTTGCTTGTCAGTTAGTAATACATTATGTGCATGGCGTACGAGGTGCTTGGACAAGTTTTACCATTTTTTTAAAAGAATTGAGCCCAAACAAATAGACAAACTCTTCATATGCTATTTAGTAAGTTGTTCGAAATGGAGAGTGAGAGGGGCAATATGGGTAAAGGGAAAACGATCCTTATTACTGGTGCTGGTGGGTTTACGGGTCGGCATGCATGTGATTTCTTTCATAATCAAGGTTATCAAGTATATGCATTAATGAGGAAAAAGCCAAACTTATCATTACCATATAAGGTGATCATTTGTGATTTATTATCACTTGAACAAATTGAAGAAGCAGTAAATGTCAGTAAGCCTGATTATATTTTGCATTTAGCTGGGAGGTGTAATGTTTCTGATTCATGGGAACATCCAGTTGATGTATTGAGTGTTAATACAATCGCAACAGTCAAATTAATAGACGAAGCTAGAAAGTATGTGGCACACTGTCGCATCCTTATACCAGGTTCAGCATTAGAATTTGAACCGAATCAATTAGACACGCTAAAAAATCCTTATAGTCTTAGTAAAACCATACAAGTAATCCTGGCAAAGTCATGGATTCAGCTCTTTGAAAGCCAAGTCATCTTAGCCAAACCAACAAACTTAATTGGTCCAGGGAATTCGACGGGTATTTGTGCCATTTTAGGTCAACGAATTGCAGAATTAGAAGCAAAGCATTCCTATGATAAAAAAGAATCTATAGAAATTGCTGTCAATGCCAAGAGAGATTTTCTCGATGTAAGAGATGCAATAAAAGCGTACGAATTGTTGTTAAGAAAAGGAAAAGTAGGGGAAGTGTACGAGATTTGTTCAGAAACATCTTATACACTTCTTGAAGTGATGGCTATTTACAAATCTCTTACGAATGAACATATTCATATAGAAGAAGTGGAAGAGTTACGACCATCTTATGTCGCATCAATGAGTGCACAAAGCTTAAGAGATTTAGGTTGGGTGAGGAGCTATTCTTTAACACAATCATTAAATGATGTGTTAACTCACTTTAGGAATAAGATAAAGAAGGACGTGTAAATATGAAGCCACTAGTTTCGGTCGTTATTCCTTTTTATAATTGCCAATATGTCGATCAAGCAATTGAAAGCGTATTACAGCAAACTTATAAAAATATTGAATTAATTGTTGTCGATGATGGTTCAACTGAATACGTACACTTAGTGCAATCTTATAAAAATAAACTAACCTATATTTACCAAAGAAATAAAGGAACAGCTGCTGCGTTGAATACGGGAATTAAAGCTGCTAAAGGGAAATATATTGCCTGGTTAAGTGCCGATGATTTATTTGTACATGAAAAGATTGAAAAACAAGTAGATTTTATGGAAAATCGTCAACTGAGTATGAGTTTTACAAACTATGATATTATCAATGAAAATAATGAAGTGGTGAATAAAAACTTAACGATTAATTTTCTATCTACCAGTCATATTTATGAAACCTTTTTATACTATAACCCTGTGAATGGATGTACAGTCATGATAAAAAAAGATGTATTTAATGAATTGGGCTATTTCAATGCTCGATATAAATTCACTCAAGACTATGATATGTGGTTAAGGGTGGTTCTTGCCGAAACGTCAATAGCATTTATAAATGAAAGTCTGACAAAATATCGCGCCCATAGCAATTCAACATCAGCTAAAAATCAGCCGGCAATGAAAATGGAAATACGTAAACTCGAAGCGATTTATCGGAGAAAATTAAGGCAACTTTTAAAAAAGTGGAAATGAAAAGATACTAGTTTGCATAGTCACTTGGATGAATACATGTCAAATGGACACTCCTAAAAAAGGGAGTGTTTTCTATTTTACATAAAATTGTTTGGCTCATTGTTTAAGTATGAGTAATGGTTTAAAAACTGATTGTCGAGTAAGTAAAATTCTAGCCGAAAGACATTTACTTTAAAGGAAGTTAAGATATCTAGTTATACTATAGAGTAAAAACAGCATAAGAAAGAGCCAACATGAGGAAACGAATTGAGCAGTGTATGGTCCTGCTCAATTCGTTTCCTCATGTATGATTATTTTTACAATCTTGTTCGTTTCATCTCTTTATTAAGAGGCTAGTTGCTACGTATTCCTTAACGATGGTATGACGTTCACATAGAAAAACCGTGTAAAACCGATTTCTTTTATGAACAACTTTCAGTTGCTTACTAATGTACTTGTCATCATTTTCTTGAAATTTTGAGCATAAAGCGAGGGGTGAAAGTTCGTTTTTACATGCGATACTGCATTATTAATAATCGTTTGTCTGAGAGCTTGGTTTTGAATCAGTTCGACCCCTTCTTTCACAGCTTCTTTTGGGTTACCAATTTCATAGTATTTGCCGGTAATATTATGAGTAACAGCTGTTCTTATACCGCTAGAATCAGTTGTGAGTATCGGGCATCTACAACTCATTGCTTCTAATGCTGTTAATGGAGCACCTTCTATTTTTGAGGTCGAACAAAGAAATCCACCAGAATCACTAATCATTGAAAAATAGTCAGCCATATTCTCATTAGGAATATTCGGTAATAATGTTATGTTTTTTTCCAAATGGTACTTTCTCATCGCCTTTAAAAACTTCTCTCTATCTTCAGGGAAAGATAAAGTTGGATCTTCAAAAAGGTAGACTTGTAGCTGGTTGCGTAGCTTCCTTTTTAGTAAAAAACAAATGCTCAAAAATTCTTGCCAGTTTTTATTATCCTCAATTCGCCCAACCCAACCAATAATTGGTTGGACAAAACTTTTTCCAGTCGCTTTATAGTTGAAGTTACTGCAATCAAAGCAATTATTAAATTCATACTTGGGGACCTTTGGGAATATCTCATTTAATAATACGGAAATATGGGGAGTCCTTGGATTAAGAAAACCATCAATATCATTCTCCGCTAATGTTTTACCAAGAAAAAAACCATTTCTTGTTTGTTGTATCGACCCATAACCTTGGATTTCAACAAAGATTTTACCTTTGTATCCACTTTTTTTGATAGCAGGAACCATTTTAAAATCGGAAGTTATGACAATAGCATCATATTGATGTTTCTTTATTAGCTTAATAATTTCTGCTTCATCGCTTTTAATAAATACAGGATTATAGTGTTCATTTAAATAATTTCTACGATTTTCATAATATAGAAAATGACAATTGATTCCTACCTCCTTTAAAGCAATACTTCTTTGTCTATTTAAGGTTTCGACTCCTCCACTTGGTACATAGAATATAAATAATACTTTCAAGATGTACTCCTCCTATCACATTTACCCTTTAATTATAAATATGCGCAAGTCTCACATGTGGTTTGGACAATACGTCTAGAAAGAAAGAACGGAGTGCAGTTAATTTATGGATAAAGTTTCAGTCGTAATCCCTTTTTATAATTGTCGATATATTGGTGAGGCAATTGAAAGTCTGCTTGCACAGACATATGGAAATATCGAGATTATTGTCATTGATGATGGCTCCACATGTCATCTTGATAAACTTGAACCATATAAAACAAAAGTTACTTATTTAAGGAAGGAAAATGGAGGGACAGCTACAGCTCTTAACGCAGGGATTCAAATCGCAACTGGTAAATATTTTTGTTGGCTTAGTGCCGATGATAGCTATAAACCAACAAAAATAGAAAAACAAGTAAAATATATGGAAACATATGGTGTAAGAGCTTGTTATAGCGGCTGTGAGACAATTGGGAAAAGTGATACACAGTTAGATGCGAATTTTAATCAAACGTATTCATTGAGAAGTCACTTCTTAAAAGCTTTATTAGAAATATGTTTTATTCACGGTTGTACAGTCATGCTGCGTATGGATTTATTGCGCGAAGTTGGTCCGTTTGATGTCAGTTATAGATATACACATGATTATGAGATGTGGCTGCGCATTGGTTTAAGTGAAAACTTTCATTACATCGCGGAAAAATTGGTGAATTATCGTGTACACGAGGAGATGGGGACAGTTCATCATCAAAAAGAGATCAAGCGAGAAGTTTTCACTATTAAGAGACAATATCACAATCATGTACAAAAGAAAATTATAGAATTAAGAAGAGAAGGACATTAGGGGAAAAATATACCTGCCAACAAATGATATATCTGGGCAGGCAGGTATGATGAAAATAAGTTAATCCAGCATATGTTTTTATCCAACAAGTTCTGACTGTAGATAATAATAAAGTAAATCGTAAGTTTGGCGAATACTCTTTTCATGCGTGCGCTCAAAAGCGTGAGAAGAGTCAATACCTGGTCCGATTAATCCGTGAATAATATCAAATCCGGATCGAATAGCGGCAGATGCATCGGAACCGTAGTATGGATAAATATCTACCTTATAACCGATTTGATGTTCTTCTGCAAGAGTGACTAAATGTTTACGCAATTGATAATGATAAGGGCCGCTAGAATCCTTCGCACAAATAGAAACTGTATATTCATCAGTTGTCTGTCCATCACCGATAGCGCCCATATCGACAGCTAAATACTCTACTGTTTCGTCAGTAATATTTGAATTGCCTCCATAACCAATTTCTTCATTATTTGAAATGAGGAAATGAGTGGTATAAGGTAGTTCAATACGACTAGTAACGATATCTTTAATTAATTGCAGTAGAATAGCTACACTCGCTTTATCATCTAAATGTCTAGATTTGATAAATCCAGCATTGGTTATTTCCACTCGTGGATCAAATGAAACAAAATCTCCAACGGCAATTCCTAGTTTCTTAACGTCTTCAATTGAGTGGATTTCCTCATCTAAACGTACTTCCATATTATTCATATTTCTTTCCGCAGTACCAGCATCTTTATAGACGTGAACAGAGGTTTGATGCATGAGGATGGTACCACTATATCTTCTTCCATCTGACGATTCAATTTGACAGTATTCGCCTTCAATAGAGTTGTAACGAAACCCACCAATGAGATCAATTTTTAATCTTCCACTCGGTTTAATTTCCTTAACGATTGCTCCTAATGTATCCACATGTGCAGTTAACATCCTATGTTGGGAATGGTCTTTTCCAGTAATTGTTGCGATTAGACCGCCTTTGCGATTTTTCTTTGTTTGTACTCCCAGTTCATGCAAATAATGCTCAACGTATGAGATTACTTCATATGTATTCCCTGATGGACTAGGGATGGAAACTAATTCTTTTAATAATTGCAGTGTTTCTTTCGTTTGAAAGTTAGTCAAAATTGTGTTCCCTCCTATATGTTTTATTGTCTATTATTATACGCTTTTTTTCTGTGTCTGAACATGCCAGCTTCTTTATTGTTTTTGTGATTGAGATTCTCTTTTTTTAAGTTCTTGTAGGGCAAGAATTTTTAATGAAAGAATTTCTTCTTCACTGAAATGTTGATTGACGGTGTCCATTAATTCCTCCTTATCTTTCTCCGTCAACCCTTTTTTTAGTTTAGTAGAAAGATCTTTGATGTCTTGATTGGTAAAGGTTTGTGTTACTTTAGTTATAGCTTCTGATCTCGTTTTTATCGGTAAGTCTGTTTCACTTAAATTCATTGTTGCAATCTCGTCTTTTTCATTTATATATGACTGGATTGAAGGGTCGTTTAATAATATTTGCATGTCTTCTTCTTGAATAGTGTCAGCCAGTCTAGTCGCTGCATGATAAGAAACTCCCTCTAGCACTGCAAAACAAATAAGTATGGCGGTGAAAATCGTTGTTAAACTTATGAAAGAAATAAATATGATTTTCTTTCTAGACATGGAGAGCTCGCACATCCTTTTCTATATCTTTTAGCATATTTTAACATTAATTTAGCGTGTTGATGTACAAACTATTTAAATCTTTTATTATTTTCTCAATATTAAAGTCCCTTAATAATGCTTGACGAATTTCTTTCATTTCTACAATGTTTTTTTCATGTGTCATCAATTGGGAGATGTCATTTTTGATATTCCGTTGATGAATAGGTTGATCTGCATGATGATCTGCAAAATGACCATATTTCATCTTTTCCCAGTTTTCTTTTGTCACGATTCCACTATAACCTTTTGCTCCTGCTGCTATAACAGGAACTTCACAGCTTATTGCTTCCATTGCTGTTCTTCCGGTTCCTACAACCACATTAACGGAACGGTAAAAGGGACGTAAATCTTGTTGTGAGCCTAATAAATGAACGTACGGTGTTGCTCTTTTCCGGTTCATCGCTTTAATCATATTGTGAATTTGTTTCGTTCTAAAACCTTCCCCAGCAACAAGGGCGTAAAGGTTTGGCTGTCTCAATTCTTCAATTGCTTTTAACAGGCGCATGCAAATATCTGCTTTATCAAATTCTAGCCGGCTGGCGTAGAAGACGACAAACCCTGTGTCTGGGATGTGAAGGTTTTTTCTTACAGTTAAATCAGATTGATCAATATAATCATTTCCATCTATACCATTTGGGATGAAGGTAGATGACAGATTATATTGATGAACTAATTGCTCTTGAACTAATTGGCTCACAGTAATAATTTGATTACATTTTGGCAGTATTTTTAATAATTCTTCTCTGCGGTTGTATAGGCCATGAAGGGTGTAGACATAAGGGATGTTAAGTTTTTGGGCCATATGAAGTAATACAATACCGGAAAAAACTTGATGACAATGAATGAGATCAATTTGATGGTTGTGAATGATTTCTTCTATTTTTTCCTGTAATTCCGTAGATTTATCGTCAAAGGTGGTCGGAATATTTACCTCATAGACAGGAATGTTCTCATGTTTAAAATTGTCTCCTAACACGCCGGGTCTCCCGATTACAACGATCGTATAACCGATCGCTTTTAATGCTTTACTAATTGTGAATAAATAGGTTACTGTACCGTTTGCTCCTAAGTGATCAGCTACCATTAAAATGGATTTCATCTTAACACTTCCAATCATGTTTTTTACATTATATGTGGGATGATGGAAGAATTATTAGAAAAAAGGCGTTTGTACTGGGAAACTCGTCCATTCAGTTATAGAAAAACGACATAAGATAGTTAGTGATTAAGGAGTGAAGGGAGGGTATTACAATATGTTATGTACTGACTCTAAGAAAAAACATCGTTATCTAGATGGTAAGAAAAAAGAAAAGTTTGAGGGTTGTGGAAAACCATCTCATAACAATGACTGTGGTGATGACTTCTGTAATTTTGAAGGACTAAGAGATGAATTAAGACGCTTAGTTGGAACTTTTGTAGAAATTGAAACAACAGGTGGACCAGTAGAAGGTGTATTAGCAGCAGTGAAAAAAGACTATGTTGTTGTTACTGATGGCACTTCAACTTTCTTTGTTCCATTTAGAAATATTCAATCAGTTATAAATTTAAGTTAAGGAGGGGTTATATTGTCTAGAGGGTTTTCTGGTTTAGCACCAACTATTGCAGAAGAACTTGAAGGTTTCATTGGACGTACTATCACTGTAGTAAGTAACTTTTCTTCGCAAACGGGCGTCCTTTTACGCGTAGATGATGGTTCACTTGTGTTAGCTCGTGTCGTAACTGGTTATTACACAAATGAAACGGATGAGATCATTATACCGTTATGTAATGTAAGTTATGTAGAGTTACCAGTAATATAATGATGACTTAAAACCTTCGAAGGTCTTTGCCTTTGAAGGTTTTCTCATTCTTCTTTGCAGCAGGGATATATATAATCATGCAAAAATGAAACTTTACTAATTTCATCTTCGTCTTCATATTACATTTTTATTTATTAGAGCGATGTGAAAGAGGTTATATGATGGAAGAAAGAAACAGTAAATCTATATCATTTAATCCGATTTTCCTTATTGTATTAAGTTGCTTTGCTGTGAAGTTCATCATTACATATTACACCAGTTTTGATTGCCATTCGAAAGTCTAAAACTACAACAAGTCCCAGTCTTGATTCATATCCCTGGTGTGAAAACAGGAGATGATCCTACACCTATCGGCGGTCAGTTGGATATCAGGCCAGCACTTTTACATTTATTAGGGATTGAAACCCGGTTTAGGTACAAATTTATTAGCGAAAGGTCATTTTTAAACTTACTTCATTGCGAAATGGCGATTTTATCTCGACTGATATAAGTATGATTAATCAGCGTTATTATGATAGTAGAAGTGGGAAGGTGATATCGTATGAGGAGGAATTTGATTAACTGACACAAGCCGCGAGAGAAAAACTGAATCTTTCTGATGAAATATTAACAAAAGATTTATTAAGGTTTTATAATCCATCAGGGTTTACACCTATTAATCGTGAGGATTATCAATATGTTTATGAGCGAGAAGTAGAAAGTTAAAGTATTGAATGTGCACTTAGAGATAAAATATAGTAAACGATCTAAAATCAATGTTATACTTCATACATTGAGAAATCGATTAAGGGGGAAAAAAGATGAGCGAATGCAAATTGGATCACACAATGACAGATGTAAAAAATAAATATATGGATCAGAAAACGTATTTGCCTAAGGATTTTCATGCAAAGTTCGACCTGTTTTTCCAAGAAGAACATAGCCAAGAAATTTTAAACGATGTATTTCACTTATTAAAGAAATACGATTTAGCTAATCAAGAGGAGCAAGAAACGAGAAATAACCGTCTTCAGTTGATTTTAAGAAATGTTTGAAGGTAAAGAGGTTGGGACATAAGTATGCTAGCTAATGATTTATCCGAATGATTAGGAGTTCTAGCATCTAATCATTCGGTTTTTTTTTGTGATTTGAACCCTTATATGAAAAGAATAGTGAAATGGAGCGGAAGACACTCGACTCCTGCGGGAAATAGAGGGAAAGCTGAGACCCACAGGCAATGCCTTAGGAGGCTCAGCCCCTCCCCGCGGAAAGCGAGAGTACGTGAGCGCTATGGAACGGACTTTTTTTTGCAAAAATGATGTTTTAAGATCAATTTGTTATTGTTCTTTTTTGAGGTTAGCTCATTTAGTTATGTCCCAGGCTCTTTCCATTCGTTATTGGAGAAGATATGTGTATAATGAATTTTCAGTTATTAGATTTCAAAGCATCTCAAAGGCCATTCTCATAGGAAATGAGAGCATTTACTGAATAATTTTTTTTGCTAACCCCATTAGCTATTTCAAACTTGTTTCTTTTATATTTCCCTAGTTTAGTAGTTCTTTCGAAATGATATTACAAAAAAATTGTATGCATTAAAAAAATATTTTAATTGTACTTCATGTGTGTTATGATGATTAGGATTTGAAATACAACCATTTTGAAAACGGTTTCATTCGAAGAGTATAGGATGTGACAAAGATGAAAAAGAAGGATCAACATATATTTGACTTTGCTATTAGAACGGCTGATATGCTTGTGAAGATGTTTGGCCCTCATTGTGAAGTAGGTGTTCATGATTTCTCAGATTTTAAGAAATCGCTTATACATCTTGCCGGTAATGTAACTGGTCGTTCAATTGGTGCTCCGATTACAGATTTAGTTTTGAACGAATTAGCAAAGGGAAACAATGTAGCAGAGGATCTTGCCAACTATAAAACGCAGACACCAAAGGGAAATGTAATGAAATCATCAACCGTTTTCTTACGAGACGAAAATGATAAAATTATTGGCGCGCTTTGTATGAATTATGACATTAGCTTGATGATGCAATTTGGTGGTGTCCTTGAAACGTTAACAAACTTTAATGAGGAAGATACGAAGGATGAAACCTTCTTTACATCCGTACAGGATATTGTTCACGAAATGGTTGAACAAGTCCTTCAACCGTTTAAAAAAGCACCTGCAAGTATGACGATTGATGAAAAAATTGAGGCAGTGAAACAGTTAGAGGAAAAAGGGACTTTCTTAATTAAAGGAGCCAATGAATATGTTGCTTCTATTTTAGGAGTTTCCAAGTTTACTATTTATAATTATTTACAGAAAATAAAAGTGATGAATGAGAATGAGAACACGCCTGAGTATGTTTAATATAATGAGTCAGTTAATGATAAAGGAGCATAATATATGAAATATAGATCAGCTTTTGATATTATCGGCCCAGTGATGATCGGACCTTCTAGCTCACATACAGCTGGTGCTGCTCGCATTGGAAGGGTAGCTCGCACTTTATTTGGCAGACAGCCAACTAAAGCAGAAATATACCTTTATGGTTCATTTGCGAAAACATATAAGGGACATGGAACAGATGTGGCAATTGTCGGGGGAATTCTTGATTACGATACGTATGATGAACGTATTCCTGGATCGCTGCAATTAGCCGAGCAACTAGGAATAGAGATCGTTTTCTCTGTTGAAGAAGCAGTTGTCGATCATCCAAATACTGTGCGCATTAAATTGTTCGATGATGATAAAGAAATGGAGCTTGTTGGTATTTCCATTGGTGGAGGCTCTATTGAAATAATTGAATTAAATTCATTTGCTCTCAAGCTTACAGGTGAACATCCTGCTATCTTAGTTGTCCATAATGACCAATTTGGTGTAATTTCAAAAGTTACTTACCTTTTAGCACAACATGAAATAAACATCGGTCATATGGAAGTGTCAAGAAAAGAAAAAGGGAAAATGGCATTAATGGTCATTGAAGTTGACCAAAATATTGATCAAAACTTAATGGACGAAATCGCTCAGTTACCACATATCACTCAAGTCATCAAGATGGTGGATTAATGACAGCACGTAGGAGGGATGTATGATGTTATTTAAGAACGCGGCAGAATTAGTAGAAATAGCAGAAAGAGAGCAAATTAAAATTGCGGAAGTGATGATTCGCCAAGAAGTGGAAGTATCTGGGCGCACACGTGAAGATATTATTGCCCAAATGGATCGTAATCTCACCGTTATGGAACAAGCGGTAGAGAGAGGTTTAAATGGTGTAACTTCCGTTTCTGGGTTAACAGGTGGGGACGCGGTTTTATTACAAAAATATATAAAAAGTGGAAAAGCACTTTCTGGTCACACCCTGCTTGACGCTGTTAGCAAAGCTGTTGCTACAAATGAAGTAAATGCAGCGATGGGGACCATTTGTGCAACACCTACGGCAGGCTCAGCAGGCGTTGTACCTGGGACACTGTTTGCTGTTAAGGATGTACTTAACCCATCAAGAGAAGAAATGATTGAATTCTTATTTACATCCGCAGCGTTTGGCTTCATCGTTGCCAACAATGCTTCCATTTCCGGAGCAGCTGGTGGCTGTCAAGCAGAGGTAGGGTCAGCGAGTGGGATGGCAGCTGCAGCGATTACAGAAATGGCAGGTGGTTCACCTTCTCAAGCAGCACATGCGATGGCGATTACTTTAAAAAATATGCTTGGTTTAGTATGTGACCCTGTAGCTGGATTGGTAGAAGTCCCTTGTGTGAAAAGAAACGCAATGGGTGCTTCAAATGCGATGACTGCAGCGGACATGGCATTAGCAGGAATCACAAGTAGAATTCCATGTGATGAAGTGATTGATGCCATGTACCGTATCGGTCAAACGATGCCTTCCGCTTTAAGAGAAACGGCTGAAGGTGGGTTAGCAGCTACTCCAACAGGCAGAAGACTAGAACAAGAGATTTTTGGAAACAAAACAAAAGCAGTTAAATAATTTTTGTAAGAGAACTAAAAAAGAACATTCTTGATTCGTGTCCATACGATTCAAGGGTGTTCTTTTTCTGTTGTTTAGGTAAAAGGTGTACCTGTAAGCTAAGTTTGTAAAATTTTTCTGCGTTTGCTAATTAGGAATGAGATAGGGCGAGAAACGACTAGAGGTAAAGAGCACTGTAGTTAGTTTTAAAGAAATAAATCAAAAAGTCTTAATGAAGTGCTTACTTGACATACAAGGTTCTTCCTAACTTGAGAATATAATTAAGCAAGAGTAAAAGGGAAGACCACTACAATAGTGGTCTGATGTAAAGGGGTCAAATGATAGTTGATACTAGTATATTCTCCTTAACCTCGGTCCCAAAACCTTTGTTTACCTACATTTTGAATATAAGTTTTAAAAGGGCCATTTGTAATTGTTACACCAGGTTTATTAATAATCCCGACTTCTTGAATTAAGTACATGCCACTTCGAGAAGAGCCGATGGGTTTATAATGGTTATATTGCTCAATTATATAGCTCTTAGCCTTTTGATTAAAGTGAGGTGTGGCTCCTCTTCCAGATACGACAAATAGACTGTCATAAACCAGGGGAGAACCTGTTAAAAAGGAATCGTCGACTTGAAGCGTACTACCATCAGTTCCAGTCAATGTCTCCTGTGTTTCACTAATAATGAACGGGCGAGTTTTTGCAGCGAGCAGTTGTTGTAATAATGGACGTACAATTGCTGCATCATATTGATCAGCCACGATAATACCCACTTTTAAGGTAGCTGGAGAAAAAGTTGTGTTTGCCATACTAAGTGCTTTAGAGGATGCAGTTTCAGATGACTCTTTTACATTAGGCGGCTGGACACCAATTTTTTGTGCGACAGATGTGGCAAGGTCGTGGCTTATATGACCAATGAGATTGACGACATTTTGCCTCACCATTTTACTTTTTACTTTACCTAATTCAAAGCTAAAAGCTAAGTAGATATGATTCCTCTCAACATCACTCATACTATTCCAAAATAACCTTGCTTGAGAAAAATGGTCTTGAAAACTTGGCGCAGTCTTTCGAACTTTCATACCTTCAACTTGAGAAGGATATGTGAGGAACCCTCCTCTTGCTGGGGGTACTTCATAAGGTGTATTGTTTTGCAAGGAATTATTGTGATAAGCGACTTTGCCCTTATCGATAATATATCTGGCTGCACCGTCTCGTTGGTTGTTATGAAATGGACAAACAGGACGATTAATAGGAATTTGTTGGAAGTTTGTTCCTACACGATATATTTGTGTATCTGAATAGGAAAAAATACGCGTTTGTAGTAGGGGGTCATTAGAGAAGTCAATACCACGGACGATATTACCAGGGTGAAGAGCAACTTGTTCAGTTTCGGCAAATACATTATCAACATTTCGATTCAATGTCATTTTACCTATTTTTCGTACGGGCACAAGCTCTTCTGGCCATAATTTAGTCGCATCAAGAATATCAAAGCCGAATGTAAATTCGTCTTCTTCATTAATGACTTGTATGCCTAATTCATACTCAGCAAAGTGGCCTTCTTCGATATTTTCCCATAAATCTCGGCGGTGAAAATCCGCATCCGCTCCGCCAAGTTTTTGTGCTTCATCCCAAATTAATGAGTGAAGGCCAAGTACGGGCTTCCAATGAAATTTAACAAATTTCGCTTCGTTATTTTTATTAACAAGTCTAAATGTATGGACGCCGAAGCCCTCCATCGTTCTAAAACTACGGGGAATGGTCCGGTCGGACATAATCCACATCATCATTGCTGCAGATTCTTCATTGCTCGAAATGAAATCCCAAAAAGTGTCATGAGCTGTTTGACCTTGTGGAATTTCATTATGCGGTTCCGGTTTTACTGCATGAATGAGATCTGGAAATTTTATGCCGTCTTGAATAAAGAAGATGGGAATATTATTCCCTACCAGGTCAAAATTACCTTCTTCTGTATAAAATTTTGTCGCAAATCCACGTACATCTCGGTTTGTTTCATTTGCGCCTCTCGAGCCCGCTACTTGAGAAAAACGGACGAATACGGGTGTTTCTAAACTAGGATCTTGAAGAAAATGTGCCATTGTTATATCTTCTAACGATTCATATACACGAAAAACCCCATGTGCAGCAAATCCCCTTGCGTGAACTACTCTCTCAGGAATACGCTCTCTATCAAAATGCGCCATTTTATCCTGAAATATAAAATCCTCCATCAAGGTGGGACCGCGTTCACCAGCTGTTAAAGTATTTTCGTCATTCGCAATTTCTACCCCTTCATTAGTTGTTAACGGTTGATTTTTATTTTCACGTATGAATGCTTCTAATTGTTTCGTTTTTTTATTTTCTGGCTTTTTGCCTTCTCGCTCCACTACAGTCACCTCCATTATCAAAGGTATGATGACGGTAATAAAGTATGTATAAAATTTTATGATATCCGCTTTTGATGATCTTTTACAGCAATAAGAATCCCCTTATTAATCCAATAATTGAAATTTTCGGGCGGGAAAACACCACGTCTATGTGAAGAGCCCATTTCAATAATAATACTACTTTCACTTACATCCAAAACCTTCAAAGATTTTGATAAGCATAAGTTAGGTAAAAAACCATCTTTAATGTTAAACTCCATATTTTTTTTAATAGCCATCTAATTTCCTCCAATTTAAATTATGACTTATAACTATAGACTTGGTTTTACTTTGGGAATATATCTCAAGGGTGAAATAGAATCTTATGTAAATCGTATTGTAAAACCCTATTAAATATTTTTATATTCCATTGCTTCACTTGGGTTGTTTAATCATAATGTAACCAATTTTTAAGAGGTTTATCCTTTATAAGTGTATTTCAGCAATGATGAAGAATAATAGAAGAAAACAATTTTAATGGTCTTTATAATAAAGGGAGTAATAAAATATGGAATTTCCAATCATACATACAAATTTTTGGGATGCTATTATCGCCATTCCCTTAGTGATTATCTTTACGCAAGTGTTAAAATATTATCTCGGGATTAGTAAACCTTTTGTACCGACAGTGGCTATTTTATTAGGGTTAATTGTATCAATCTTTATAAGCCATAGAGGGGATTTCATTGCAGGTGTCTTTATGGGATACTTTTATGGTTATGGGGCTATTGGTAGTTATGCTTCCCTTAAAACATCTTGGCATTATTTTAGAAATAAAAAATAATGAAAAAAGGCCAAAGAGTGCTTGCTTTATTGTTGATTAAAAACACGAACAAATTTCCATTTGTCCGCGTTTATTGAGGATATCATTCTTTACTTGAGGTTTGAGCCACAAATTGCATCCTTTCATTAAACATTGTTGGGTAGGATAGGAACCCAAGTATAGTACTCGTAATAACAGCAGATGAAAGCAACATAAATAGAATCAACAATTGAAACATGACAGCCTGAACAGGATCAGCTCCTGCGATTATTTGTCCGCTCATCATCCCAGGGAGTTGTACAAGGCCAATCGTTTTTTGACTTTCAATTGTCGGTATCGTACTGGCACGAATACTTGTCATTAACTGGCGGTGAATGGCTTGCTTCGGTGTACTTCCCAATGATAGAAATAGCTCAACTTCTCCTGTTCTGTTTTCAATTTCAGCGGTAAACCGATTGAGAAATAATATCGATAGTACCATTGCATTGCCAATGATCATTCCACTAATTGGAATCATGTATTGGGCAGTTGCTGGAATGATTTTAAGACTAATAAGGACACCTTGTGTTAACACTTCAATAAAGCAGTATGTAAGGATAAGTTTCCATGTAATCCCTTTGATCATCACCCCTTTTTTTCTTGCATTATGTACGGCAGCAGTAATAATGAGAAGAATCATTAAAAAGATATAGAAATAGCTTTCTGAATCAAAAACGAATTGCAGCACATATCCGACCGCAAGAAGTTGGATGATTGATCGTATGGTCGCAATCAAGACATCTTTTTCAAGACCTAACCGAAATGTTTTTGATAAGACAATAGGAATAAGAACAAATATTAATGTCAGAGATAATTGAAAAAATGTCATTTTTTCTCACCACCTTCAAAAAACTGTTTGACCTTATCATTCGTGGAGGAAGCGACTTCAGCACTTTTTCCATACGCCGCTAGTTTGCCATCTATCATTACCCACGTATCATCCCCTATACGAAGTGCTTGTTCTAGATTATGAGTAATCCAAATGATGGTTGTTTCCTTCTTTTGATTAATCGATGTAATCAGTTGCTCAATTTCCCTTTGTGAAGACTGATCAAGGGCAGATGTAACTTCGTCTAACAATAATATTGCCGGTTCATTCAGTAATGTCCGCGCGATAGACACCCTTTGTTGTTGCCCCCCAGAAAGGTCTGTTGCTTTGCGGTGAAGAAATGTTTCATTCAACCCAATTAAATGAAGCATTTCAATCGCCTTTTCTTTTGATAATCGCTTTCCATGGAGGGATAGTGGCAATGATAAATTATCAAAGACATTCCCTTCTATCATGATAGATTTTTGGAGAACTATTCCTACTTTACGGCGTAATACTGTTGGTGTAAGGGTCAAAATATCCTCACCCTGAATGAAAATATCTCCAGATGAGGCTGACTTCATCCCATTACATAAATGAAATAATGTAGACTTGCCTGAGCCTGATGGACCGACAACGGTCGTTATATTTCCGGAAGAAATCGCACCCGTTATGTCTTTAATAATTGCTACTGAATCAGTATGATAATGCACATTTTGAAATGAAATCGCTGCTTGCAAATATAACCACCCTTTTACTTTTATGATAAATCTTTATGTACAACCTTAGTATATCCTAAAGGATGAGATTAGTTAGATATTTAAAGACTTCTTGCGCAAAATGACCAAGAAAAAACTTTATGTTTTTTTAAAATAAAGCGATCGAATGGTTACTTAGTAAGAAGACTTCTCTTAATATTTGAAAAAAGAAAAGGATTTATAAGGGGTCTTAAAGAAAATGAAATATATAACAATGACAACTAAGAGGAGGTAAAAGTGATGAAAAAATATGAACTAGCAGTAATTCCTGGTGATGGTATAGGAAAGGAGGTTGTACCTGCTGCCGTAAAAGTGCTCCAAACAGCAGTGACTTTACATGGTGGTATTCAATTAGAGACCACTGAGTTTCCATGGGGGTGCGACTATTATCTCAAACATGGCAAAATGATGAGTGATGACGGTCTAGAGCAACTGAAGAATTTTGATGCCCTTTTTTTGGGTGCAGTAGGAGATCCGAACAAAGTGCCTGATCATATTTCTTTATGGGGGTTACTCATTCACATTCGGAGAGAATTTGAGCAGACAATTAATATCCGTCCAGCAAAATTATTTAAAGGGTTAACTTCCCCTCTCGTTAATCCTGGACCATTTAATTTTTTAGTTATCCGTGAAAATAGTGAAGGGGAGTATAGTGAGTCTGGGGGAAGGATACATAAAGGAGAAGATGAAATCGCTATCCAAAACGCAATTTTTACTCGAAAGGCAACGGAAAGAGTAATCGATTATGCGTTTAAGCAAGCTGTTCTTCGGAAGGGGCACGTCACTTCTGCGACAAAATCTAACGGTATTGTCCATTCGATGCCATTTTGGGATGAAGTCTTTAATGATGTGAGTAAACGCTATACAGGAGTGCGTACATCTTCTGTGCATATTGATGCACTAGCTGCTTTTTTTGTTTCCAAACCGAGTGATTTCGATGTGATTGTTGCTAGTAATCTTTTTGGAGATATTTTAACTGATATAGGTGGAGCGATTATGGGGAGTATTGGTATAGCTCCTGCAGGAAACATCAATATCAATGGGAAATACCCATCTATGTTTGAGCCTGTACATGGTTCAGCGCCAGATATTTATGGGAAAGGAATAGCCAATCCCATCGGGCAAATATGGACGGCTTCGTTAATGTTAGATCATTTAGGTGAAGCAGCACTAGCTAGAGAGGTTTTACGAGCAATGGAAGAAGTGACTGAGGCAGGGATAAAGACAAAAGATATTGGCGGAAATGCTACGACTGATGAAGTGACAAATAAGATTTGTCTTCAATTACAAAATAATATTGGCTGAATTGAGGGAGGTTGAGCATATTTGATGAATCAAATGTTTAGCTTTTTATTCGTACCAGCGATTTCTACCAAGATGGTAAATAAGGCCTTAACGATTAAACAATCAGCTATCATACTAGACTTAGAGGATTCTATTGCCCACTCCAAAAAGCATGTAGCCAGAGAGAAGGTCTCTGGTTATATGAGTGAACTTAATGAATGGGATAGGCAAAGGGTATATATTAGGATTAATGATAGTGATAGTCCATATTTTTATCATGATCTCCAATTAGTGAAAGGCTGTAGGCCACGGGGGATATTTATCCCAAAGTCAGAAGATAAAAACATGATAAAGAAGGTAGCTACTTATTTGGCAGATGAATCTATAGCACTTATTCCGTTAATCGAAACGGCAAAAGGGATACATTATTCATTTGACATTGCCACTGCAACAGAAACCGTTGAAAGGCTCGCTTTTGGTGCGGTTGATTATTGTTTAGATACAAATATTGAGGTAGGGGAGCGGAGGGAAGAGTTATTATACGCACGTTCGCAATTAGTAAACGCTTCAGCAGCAGCTAAAACGTTACCCCCTATTGATTCTGTGTTCCTCCAATTAGAGAATAGCAACGATCTGATTAAAGAAACAAACCATGGACGGAAATTAGGCTTCGCCGGTAAATTAGCGATACATCCAAACCAAGTCGTATGGATCAATGATGTGTATCATCAAGAGAGTAAAAACCGTATTCAAGAAGCAAAAGAAGTAATTAGACTGTTTGAAAACGCTGAGAAAGAGGGGAAAGCATCCATTAATGTGAATGGTCGCTTAGTTGATTACCCCGTGTATAAACAGGCTAAGAAAATACTGCAGATTAATAATGAATGAAAGTGATAACACTCTCATATGGCTAACTATAAAAAGTTTGGTAAGTTGGTATGGGATTCCGTTAACGTCTTGCACTTAGTTTTACTACTCTTCGAAATAAATTCAGAAAAGTATAGACAATTTTAATTGGATTTTGTATCCTGTTTTAAAAGGGAGTAAAGGGTGAGTGATCATTGACGATTGATGTTGAATTAAAATTAGATAATCGCGATACACTGCATTTAAAAGTATGTAATGTCCTCCGAGAAGCAATTATAAAAGGCCAGTTTAAACCTGGTGAACGATTAAAACAATCAGATTTAGCAGAAAAACTAGGTGTTAGTAGAATGCCCATTAGAGAAGCCTTGAGGAAATTAGAATCTGAAGGCTTAATTACACTAGTACCACATAAAGGAGCTATTGTTAAAACCATTCATTTATCAGATTTACAAGAGGTTTACACCTTAAGAGCACAGTTAGAGAAGCTGGCTTTTATCCAAAGTGCAAAGCTGCTTACAGATACTGAAATCACGAGATTAATAGAACTTGTTCAATTGATGGAAGATAGTGAAGATGTAGATGAATTTGTTGAAAGAAATATAGAATTTCATCAATTATTATTAAAGCACTGCCATTGGGAGAGATTAAATGGTTTTATTGATTCTCTTTGGAATGGGCTACCACAACAAACCCCACATTTTATTACAGGTCAGACGGCTACATCAAATGAAGAGCATCAGGAGATTATCAAAGCGATAAAAGAGAAAAGATTTGAGCATGCAGGTGAGATTTTGTCTCATCATATTTTAAGAACAGGCGAATCACTTATTCACAGTTTAAAAAATGAGAGAATGACATAAACGTAGTTTCATCAAGAGGGCAGCACGAATTATTCCGAGCTGCCTTATCTTTTGTAAACGTTTACTTTAATGAAGGAAGGGAGAATGGGAATGACTTTAACGGAAAAAATTTCAGAATATATAGTTAATTTAGACTATCAAGATTTACCAAAAGATGTGATTGAATTTACGAAAGTGTGTATTTTGGATTGGTACGGTTCGGCAATAGCAGGAATAGATGAACCACCAGTTATTGCTTTAAAAGAGACGTTACTGGAAATGGGAGGGAAGGAACAGGCAACCCTCATTTCCGGTGAAAGAACTTCTCTTGCTAATGCTGCGATGATTCATAGTGCTGCTAGCCATATAGTGGAGTTAGATGATATCCATAAAGGATCGATTATTCATGCAGCAACAGTTGTGATTCCAGCTGCTTTATCTGTGTGTGAAGCGTATGACTTATCTATTGAAGACTTAATTACGAGTATCGTCATCGGCTATGAAGTTTGTTATCGTATTGGTGAAGCGGTTACGCCTAGTCATTATTATTATTGGCATAATACCGCAACATGTGGCACATTCGGAGCAGCAGCTGCAGCAGCGAAGTTATTAAGGCTCAATAAACAACAAATCGTTCATGCTTTGGGGAATGCAGGGACACAGGCAGCAGGATTATGGGAATTTATTGAAGATGGAGCTAATTCTAAACAGCTTCATACAGCAAAGGCATCCTATAATGGTGTACTTGCAGCATTACTTGCTAAAAAGAGCTTTACAGGTGCATCAAAAATACTAGAGGGAAAACGTGGCTTTTTCAAGGCAATGAGTGATTCGTACAACGAACAAAAGGTTGTGGAAGGACTCGGTGAGCAGTTTAAAATAATGGAAAATGGTTTTAAGCTGTATGCCTCCTGTCGTCATACCCATCCGAGTATGGACTGTGTGCATACATTGATGAACAAATATACAATAGACCCTACTGAAATTGAAAAAATCCACATAGAAACTTATCAAACAGTTTTAGATATAACGGATAATCCTGATCCTCGTTCCATTTATGCAGCAAAATTTAGTGTGCAATTCTGTGTTAGCTTACTTGCTCTTAAAGGTAGTGCTTTTCTACAAGATTTTAATGAAAAATCATTAAATAATAGTGAAATCAGAGAAATGATTCATAAAGTTCGAGTTACATCTACAAAGGATTTTACGGATGCCTATCCGGAACAATGGGGTGCAAAGGTAACTATTGTCTTAAGAAATAAAGAAAGTTATTGTTTCGCGACTGAATTTCCAAAAGGAGACCCAGAGAATCCTGCCAGTAAAAAACAAATGGTTGAAAAATTCCAGTCATTAGTGGCTCATAAGATCACAGATGTAAATCATAGAGTAGATGATATATACAATATTGAAAAATTAAAAATAAAGGATTGGCTAGTGGCAAATAGTCCAATTGCAAATGGAAAAGAGGCTTAATGATGAAAGTGATTGCTTATGACCATATAGTGGAACAAGTAGCGAAGCTTTGTCAGGAAGCGAACTTTGATCTTGGCGAAGATGTTATTTCTGCTTTTCGACAAGCGGTGGAAACAGAAAGGTCACCAATTGGAAAAGATATATTGTTAGATTTAATTGAAAATGCCAATATCGCTACTGAAAACCGTGTCCCCATGTGTCAGGATACAGGTGTTTCCGTTTTTATTGTTGAATTAGGTCAAGACTGTTTTATTAAAGGTGGGACAATCACAAATGCCATTAATGAAGGTGTAATGAAAGGGTATAAAGACGGGTATTTAAGGCATTCTCTCGTCAATAATCCCCTGACGAGAGATAAATCTGAAACATATAACAGCCCTGCCATTATTCATATCGAAATGAAAGCCGGAGATCAACTCGTTGTCCATATGTCGGCAAAAGGGGGAGGGAGTGAGAATATGAGTGCCCTTAAAATGTTAACCCCAGCAGATGGTATTGAAGGCGTAAAAGATTTCATCTTAACCACCGTTGAACATGCAGGACCGAATGCTTGTCCTCCTTTAGTCGTTGGTATTGGAATTGGTGGCAATTTCGAACGCTGCGCTTATTTAGCTAAAAAATCATTGTTTCGGCCAATTGGTCAACATCATCCATCTCCAGAAGTAGCCCAATTAGAAAAAGATTTGATGAAAAACATGAATGAAATGGGGATTGGTCCTCAAGGGTTAGGTGGAGATACAACTGCCCTAGATGTAAAGATCGAGTTAGAACCATGTCATATCGCTGCACTTCCTGTGGCAGTTAATTTGAATTGTCATGCGTCTAGACATAAAGAATTGAGAATGTGAGGCTGATAGAATTGGGAAAAAAACAGTTATCTTTACCGTTAAGTCCAGAAGAGTTGGCAACATTAAGAGCAGGAGAGCAAGTTGAATTAACCGGCTTAATATATACAGCGAGAGACGCAGCCCATAAAAAAATTTATGCTCGTTTATCTCAACAAGAAACGATTCCATTCTCATTAGAAAATGCTTTTATTTATTACGTTGGTCCGACCCCAGCAAAGCCTGACCAAGTGATTGGTTCCGCCGGTCCAACAACTAGTAGTAGAATGGATAAATACACACCATTATTATTAGAGCATGGCTTAAAAGGAATGATTGGAAAAGGGTATCGAAACGAAGAAGTAAAGGAAAGTATAAAAAGAAACAAAGCAGTTTATTTAGCAGCAATAGGGGGAAGCGGCGCACTTCTGTCTAGGGCTATTAGAGAGGCAGAGGTTGTGGCCTTTCCTGAGTTAGGTACGGAGGCAGTATATCGGCTTACAGTAGAACATTTTCCAGCTACAGTAATTATCGATTCTTTAGGTAATGACTGGTATATACAAGCAAGAGAGAAGTTTCAACAAGAAAGATCGAAGCTTTAATCAATTATTTTCATGCTAGGACAAAGACTTATATTGCCTATCAATTGTATCCATTATCCCAAACTAATTATCTATTTTCTCAATAAAATATTGAATATTATTAATATATATAATAATATAATTAATAAATTCAGAAAATTCTAATAAGGTGGTGTGGGTAGATGGAGTTTGAATATACAAGTGAAAACCAACAAGTCTTACAAATGGTAAAGGAGTTTGTTCGAAAAGAAGTGTCACCCCAAATTAAGTATTATGAGAAAAATCAATTATTCCCGAAAGATATTTTTGAAAAAATGGGGAATCTCGGTTTTTTTGGTGCTTGTTTCCCGGAGCAATATGGTGGATCTGAATTAGGTTTTCTTAATTTAGCTATCATTGCTGAAGAAATATCAAAAGTACATCCATCGTTAGGTTATGCCTTTAATATGCAAGCAATGACCTGTCCTTTTACAATATTAAATTGGGGAAATAAGCAGCAAATTGAAAAATATGTTCCTTCACTAATAAAAGCGGAGAAAATTGGTATGTTCGCTCTTACTGAATCTGGTGGTGGCTCAGATCCTGCAGGAGCAATGAAGACAACGGCTGTTCTAGATGGTGATGAGTACGTGCTGAACGGATCAAAAATGTGGATTACTTTTGCTAATGAAGCAGATGTAGGTGTGTTATTTGCGAAAACAGACCCAGAAGCTGGTCATAATGGCATTTCTGCTTTTATTATTGAGACTAATTTACCGGGGTTTTATGCAAAGCCAATCGAAATCAGTTCCCTAGGATTTATGACTAGAAGCTGTGAAGTATTTTTAGAAGACTATCGAATCCCAAAAAATCAATTATTAGGTAAAGAGGGAGAAGGTTTTAAAATAGCGATGAACGCCCTTGATTATGGGCGCTTAACTGTTTCTTCGCGATTGGTTGGTATTGCTCAAGGTTGTATTGATGAATCGATATCTTATGCAAACGAACGAGAAGTGAGTGGCGTAGCGATTGGTCAATATCAAATGATTCAACATTTGATTGCGGATATGGTAGTAGAAACAGAGGCTGCAAGATTGCTTACTTATAAAAGCGCTTACTTAAAAGACAAAGGCGAGGCGGCAACTAGACAAAGTGCATACGCAAAATATTTTGCCTCAGAAGTAGCTACCAAAGCAGCAAGAAGTGCGTTAGAGATATTTGGTGGCAATGGTATCGCAGATGAATATCCGATTATGAAGTATGTAAACTATGCGAATATGCTTCACTTTGGTGAAGGATCGGCGAATATCCAACGAATACTGATTGCCAATGACGCCTTAGGAGAAAAGGATGCCAATCGTCATCATATCGAAAGAAAGTTTTCCTTAAGTAGTGATATTCATAAGGTGAGGTTGTAATCGATGAGTGATAGTCAACCACTTGCAGGTGTTAAAGTATTGGATTTGTCTCGTGTATATGCAGGGCCTGGGGGTTCAATGATATTAGCAGATTTAGGGGCTGATGTCATCAGAATAGAGGCACCGAATGGTACAGATAGTATGAGAGATTGGATTCCTTTCATAGAAGGAGAAAGTACGTATTATTTTACCGCTAATCGTAATAAAAAATCAGTTGAGTTGGATTTGAAAAAGCAAAAAGGGAAGGAGATCTTTTTACAACTCTTAAAAGAGGCTGATATTGTCTTAGAAAACTTTAAAACAGGCACTTTGAAAAAGTTGGGTCTCGACCTAGAACAACTTAAAAAGGTTAAAAAAGATATTATATTATGTTCGGTAACCGGATATGGTCAAACGGGACCGTATAAAGGGGAACCTGGGTTTGACCCTGTTATGCAAGCAATAGGCGGTCTAATGGAAGTCACTGGATTTCCGGAAGGGGAGGCGACAAGAGTGGGGCTTCCACTCGTCGATATTATGACGTCACAATATGTAGCAATAGCGATTCTCGCCGCTTTAAGGCAAAGAGATCAAACAGGAAAGGAACAATATATTGATCTATCTCTATTTGAAGTACAATTAAGTGCACTTGCCAATGTAGGAAGTAGTTATTTAAATACAGGTACTGTTTCAACAAGAGTTGGCAATGATCATAGTTATATTGTTCCTTATCAAGTGTTTAAATGCAGTGACCGCCCTTTAATGGTTTGTTGTGGGAATGATAAATTATTCGCAAAATTCTGTGTGGTTTTAGCTCGTGATAGTTGGATAGATGATCAAAGGTTTATAACAAATCAAGCTAGAGTAACTAATCGTGAAGTGTTATCAAAAAAAATCGCAGAAATTATGATAACCAAAACGGCAGATGAATGGTTCACTCAATTATCACGAGTAGGTGTTCCAGCTGGACCAGTAAATAATATTGAACAAGTTTTTCAACACCCTCAAGCTGAAGCGAGAGAAGTTGTTGAAGAAGTTGACCATGTAAAGCTTGGACTTATTCAATTAGTAAAAAGTCCACTCAAGAATTCTACGCTAAATATTAAAACAAAAACAGGACCACCTTTGTTAGGGCAACATACTGAAGAACTTCTACATTCTTTAGGGTATCAAACATTAGAGATTAATCAATTGAGAAAAGAGGGAGTAATTGGTTCGTCAGATAAGAAGAAAGTGTGATTTTGAACAATACTGGGGGTGTTTCCAATGAAAAAGATCCTTCTATTGACTGTATTTTGTATAGGCATTTTATTAAGTGCATGTAGTCAACAGACATCCAATGAAAGCGCTTCCGATGAGGAGTATGTGATGGATATTAATAATTGGCAGCCATCTACACATCACTATGCTTATAATGCATGGGAGCCATGGAAGAAGATGGTGGAAGAAAAGACAAACGGAAGAGTAAAGGTCAATATTTATCATGGCAGTGCGTTAGGAAAGTCTAGCTCCGTTTATCAAGATATAAAAGGAGGGCTCTATGATGTAAGTCTTCTCGTAACAAACTATTTTTATGATACTCCTTTTTTTCCTTATACAATCGGTAGTCTACCTTTTGCCTTGCAAGGACCTGTTGAGGCCAACAAAGTTTTAAGTAAATTCGAAGATCGATTTGCAGACAAGGGATTAGATAATGTCATCCTTATGCCTCCCACATCAACAGATGCCTATGATTTATTCTCTACATCACCTATTTACACAATTGAAGATTTACAAAACAAAAAAATGAGAATGAGCGGAAAAGGAGAAAATGCCTTTATTCAATCATTAGGAGGAACGCCAGTATCGATCACATCTGAAGGTATATACGAAGGATTAGAAAAAGGGATGATTGATACCGCATTTTATACACCTATTGGCGGTGAAGCAGTAAGGTATTATGAACCGGCCCCTTATATCACACAAATGTCAGTACTCGTCAATCCACTCATTCCTGTAATGAATAAAAACTTCTATGATCAGCTTCCGCCAGATTTACAAAAAATCTTTACAGAAGAATTGAATCCTGCGTTATCAGAAATGTTTACAGAGAGTTATGTTACAGAGTTAGCTGCTTCCAATAAGCAGTTAGAGAAAGCAGTTGAAAAAAGAGGTGAATATATTAAACTTTCTACAGAAGAAGACGTTAAGTATCGTGAAGCGGGTAAAGGTGCCTGGGAGTTATGGATAGAAGATGCAAATAAACGTGGATATGATGGGGAAGAAATGGTCGAAGCTTTTTTTGAAATTCTCCGTGAAGAAGATTACCCTTTACCATTTGAAAATTAAAACAGTTAAGGTGGTGGAATACATGAGAAAGCTTGAAGAGGTCATACGTTTCTTTACAGCAATAACAAAATATATTGCGTTAGCAACGATGACACTGATGATGATATTTATTACGTTTGCTGTGATGAGTCGCTTACTATTTTCACCTATTATAGGTGATATCGAAATTGTTCAGTTAGGTATGGTTGTGCTAATCATGTGTGGTTTGGCTTATACAGAACAAGTAAACGGACATATTACAATAGATATTATCACAAGTAGACTTTCATATAAGTGGCAACGCGTCTTAGATATATTTGGCGCATTTCTTACATTTATTATTACCATCCTCATTGCTTATATTTATCTTCATGTCGGGATTTTTCATCAATTGACAATGCCTATATCTACTACTCTTTTAGAAATCCCTTTTTACCCCTTTGATTATATCATTACATTCGGCTTTCTCATGTGGGGAGCTGAGGCATTTCTAAGAATGCTCAAACTCATCCTTTCATTGAATCATGAAAATATAGGAGGTGATGAACATGCCGGTTGAATGGTTTGGCGTAATCGTTATTTTGCTCATGTTTGTTTTAATGTTTTTTAAAGTACCCATTGCTATCGCAATGGTCGTACCAGCCGTACTAGGAATCTTTTATTTGAAAGGTTGGACGGCATTGGCCACCGTTGTTGAAACAGTGACATGGGATCATAGTTTTAGTTATACGTTAAGCACTATTCCTATGTTCGTTCTAATGGGTGAATTATTATTTATCTGTGGAATTAGTACAGAACTTTTTAATACATTCAGACTTTGGCTTAGTAGATTAAGAGGTGGACTTGGGATGGCGACGATTGCATCCTCTGCAGTGTTTGCGGCCGCTTCAGGTTCAAGCCTTGCAAATACTGCCACAATGGGTGTAATTGCATCGAAGGAAATGCTAAAGGCGGGTTATAACAAATCATTAACCGGAGGAACGATTGTTGCAGGGGGAACATTGGGAGTGCTCATTCCACCAAGTACATTGTTTATTCTATATGGCATGATGACTGAACAATCTATCGGACAGCTTTTAGTGGCTGGCATTATCCCGGGGATTATGCTGATCATTTTATATATGATCACTGTATTTGTGGCTGTTTCTTTAAGACCAGAGTTAGCACCAATGATTCATACAAAGGTGGAGTGGAAGGATCGTTTTATCGCATTGAAATCCACCGTATGGATTATTTTGTTATTTGGCATTGTGATTGGCGGTATGTATATCGGCTGGTTTAACCCAACAGAAGCAGCAGGGATTGGCGCATTCTTTACTTTTATTTTTGCATTAATCAGAAAGAAATTAACGATACAGTCATTTGTTCAAGCATTATCTGCTACTTTGAAAACAACTGGATTTTTATTTGCCATTATTATTATGGCATTTATATTAAATTACTTCCTTACAATTACGAGATTGCCTTTTCTATTAGCAGATATTTTCGAATCTATTTCAGTTCCTCCTTTTCTATTATTTGTACTTATTATTCTTATGTACATTTTATTAGGAATGGTGATGGATGCCCTTGCTATGGTTGTCGTTACACTACCAATTATTCTACCGATCATTCTTGCGATGGATATGAATTTAATTTGGTTTGGTGTCATTATTGTTTTAGTGATGGAAATGGCTATGATCACTCCTCCTGTTGGCATGAATTGTTTTGTACTGAGAGGATCGGCCCCTGACCTTACTTTAGAACAAATTTTTAAAGGGGCGAGTATATTTTTAATTCCCATTTTCCTATTAATTATTATTCTTTATCTATTTCCTGATATTGCTTTGTTCTTGCCTAAAAATATGTATTAAGAGGAAGGTGAATAGATGTTTACAAGTGATGACCTTAGACCAATGTTAGAACCAGAAGCAATAGCCATTATTGGAGCTAGTGGAGATAAAACAAAAATCAGCTATAAACCGATAGCGAATTTAAAAGAGGTAGGCTATGAAGGTGAAGTTTATCTTGTGAATCCAAAATATGAAGAGATATTAGGTTTTCCTTGCTATCAGAAGATAGAAGAACTACCTGAACATATTGACTTAGCCTTGATTTCCGTAGCCGCTAAAAGTGTATTATCTATTATTAAACAATTACACGCGAAGAAGGTAAAAAGTGTATTAATTTTTAGTTCTGGATTTACTGAAATAGGTGGTGAGGGAGAGAAGTTAGAGAAAGAGATAAGAGAGTATGCAAAAGGGCACCATTTGCCGATTTGCGGTCCAAATTCTCTCGGGTTATTTAATTTAAATAAGCAAATGATTGCTTCCTTTTCCAGTTTAAAAGCATGTGATTCTGCACCGATTGCATTTGTTACACAAAGCGGAGCAATCGGATCTTTAACTCATACATTAGCAACTGAAATCGGTATCGGTTTTCAAGCATTTGTATCAAGTGGAAATGAAAGCGCGGTTGATTTCTTTGAGTATATTGATTATTTTGCTAAAAGTCGTGATATAAAAGTCATTGGTGGATATTTAGAGGGGGCAAGAAGTGTAACTAAAATGAATCGTGCAATAAAGGCAAGTCATGAAAATAATAAACCACTTGTATTAATGAAAGTTGGAACGTCAGTAATAGGGGCGGATGCGGCTAGTTCGCATACCGCATCATTAGCAGGCAATGCGAAGATCTATCAATCTTATTTTGCTGCAAACAATGTTGTCCTTGTTAATGATGAGGAAGAATTAATCGATACATTATCATTGTTTAATTATGCTAAAAATATGGCTAAAGATGGAGGGACGGTTATCGTCACACAATCCGGTGGTGCAGGCATTATGATGGCTGACCAATGTGAACGTAAAGGAATTAAGCTTGCCACTTTAAAAGCAGAAACGAAAGAAAGACTATCACAAACACTTCCTGCTTTTGCATCAATTAAGAATCCAGTTGATATGACTGCACAAGTGAATCAAAATCCTCAACAAATACTTGCCACTTTAACTGTGCTAGTAGAAGCAATTGAAGTGCAATCCATCGTGCTCTATATTCAAATGACCGATCATTTATTTACACCTATTATCAACAAACTTAGTACGTTGATTAAACAAGCAAATAAGCCCATTGTTGTTTGTTGGTCAGGAATACAGGAAGAAACTAAAAGGGCACTCTTTAGCGAAAAAAGTATTCCATGGATTCCTACCCCCACACGGACCATTAATGCCCTTGCACATGTCGTAAATTACTATACAGCAGAAAGGAATACATCCGCTCAAATAAGAAAAGGAAACCATAAGCAGTCACCGATGATTGTAAATGAAAAACTAAATGAATGGGAAGGGAAGCAACTATTACAATCGATTGGTATAAAAGTGCCTAAAGGGTCTTTTGTTCGTAATCAAGAAGATCTACATGCGCATAGTCTTCCTTTTCCGCTTGTCTTAAAAGGAGTTTCAAAGGAAATAACTCATAAATCTGACTATCAGTTGGTTCAAACAAAAATTAATAATCAACAAGAGTTACTTCGTTTTTATGAAGGGATGATAAATAGAATAAAGCATCATCAAGTCGAACATCTTATCGAAGGAATGATGATTGAAGAAATGGCAGATGAAGGGGTAGAGGTGATTATTGGTGCCATTGATGACCCCACTTTTGGACCGACAATCATGTTTGGTATCGGAGGAATATTTACGGAAGTGCTTGAGGATGTCGTTTTCTTGCCTGCACCGATTACAGAGGCACAGGCTTTACAAATGATCGCTTCTATTAAGGCGTTTCCACTTCTAAATGGAGCCAGGGGAAAACATAAGTCAGATATAAAAGCATTGGCATTAACGATACAATCTTTATCAGAATTTTGTTTATCTCATCAAGGAGAATGGACAGAAATGGAATTTAATCCGATACTCGTCCATAAAGAAGGTAAAGGTGTTACAGCAGTTGATGCTGTCATTGTTGGGAAGAAACAGGCAGAGATATATAATTGATTCACATCCCCTTATTAATGAGACTGAGCGTATAGAGTTCATTAATAAGGGAGTTTATATGCATTTAAATTAAATAGGGCTTCTGTTCAGTGACAAACGATAAAAACTTCTGTATCCCTCCCGCTATAACGGTATCTTGATGGTAAACAAGGTGAGAGTGACGATGCAAATCTAGGTCCTCACTTATCAGAATGACGCGGAGTTTACCATTTTCAATTTCTTCTTGCACTGAAATACTTGGCAAGAAAGATATCCCGAGATTGATCTCAATCATTTTTTTCGTTGCATTGATGTCATTAAGCTCCATGCCTGTTCTCATATGAAAATCATAGGAAGAAAGCTTTTGTTCGATTTGTTGCCAATAGTTTGATTCTTTCCCATAAACAATGAAGGTTTCATCAGCTAAGTCACTTAAATGTGGACTTGGAATATTTGTTAAGCGATTGTTCGCTGAGGCAACGAGGACAATAGGATCTTGTCCTATATGATGGCTGATTAAATCTTCTTCTATAAACTCTTTTTGAGCGGAACGTGCAATGGCAAAATGCACTTCACGATGATAGAGCATATCGATCATTTTAGGTGTAAAAGCCGTATGCAGTATGATTTCAATTGCAGGATAGGAAATGTGAAAGCTTTCTAAAATTTTTGGTAAGATCCAGTAACAAAATGAATCAGAAGTTACTAGAGAGAGGGAACCTTTATCCCCTTCTTTATATTGAGTGAGTGATTTTTCAGCCTCTTCTAGTAATGAAAGAATTTGTGTGGAATAGGGATAAAGAATTTTTCCGGCTTCAGTTAAGTTACCTAATGCTTTATTTTTTCGATTGAATAATTGCAGTCCTAATTGGTCTTCTAAAGATTTAATTTGAGAGCTAACAGTTGGTTGTGAAATACATAATTCCTCAGCAGCTTTAGAAAAGTTATGATGTTTATAGACTGATAGAAATACTTCTAATTGTTTAATATCCATCTACTAACGCTCCTTACATGTTTTCCTGCTGCCACTATTTTATCATATAGATATCAGATAATTTATATCATTCTAAAATTTCATTGACAAAAAAATTTTTTGTACATAAAATTACGGAAAATAGGAAAATGAAGGAGTAGAAGAGATGGATGAGCATGTAAAGAAGGCGAAGAGAAAATATAATGTACCTGCAGTCGACAGCGCATTTAAAATCCTTACTTTATTAAGTCGAAAAAAGTTTAGTAAAAGTAACTTAACTGAGATTGCTAATGCTTTATCATTAACGCCAACAACATGTTACCGCATTCTGCAAAAACTAGAAGAGCTATCGGTTGTACGTTATGATCAAAGTTCGAAAAGATATAGTCTTGGACCCTATTTAGTCGTTTTAGGAGAAAGAGCGAAAGAAAATATATTAGACTTATCTGTTATTATGCCTTATTTGGAAAGATTAACAGAAGAAACAGGATTAACGAGTTTTCTCGTCAATCGAATTGGTGAAAAAAAATCGACCATCATTGCGAAGGTTGAAGCAGAACAATTTGGAATAAATGTATCTGTAGGAAGACATTTCTCAATTGTAGATGGTGCTTATGGTAAGTGTTTGTTAGCTAATCTCAGGCGAGAAGAAGCAAAACGGTTAATTGATTATAATGATGGTCTTCGCCCTTTATCGGAAAACGAAATGAAAGAATTATTAATAGAGTTAGAGAGGATAAAAATAAAAGGATATGCCATTTCATATGGGGAATATATTGATGGTTTAATTGGCATTGCTGCCCCGATCTTTAATAATACGAATAAAGTGGAGATGTCCATTTCGTTAGTTGGCTTAACCAGTCAGTTGCAAGGAGCGGAAGCAGAAAGAATTGGTGAACTAGTAAAGGGAATTGCCAGTGAAATTACAATTAAATTAGGTGGAGAAAGCCGTTTAGTCTAATTAGAACAGACATTATTATTCAGTCAGAAGATAAGGAGTAATAATGTCTTCTTTGCTGAGAATTATCGAATATGGTTAAATAATCTTAATTTTCTAATTTTTCATTGACAAAAAATTTTTTAATATATAAAATTTAGTACATATCATATTTTCGAATGGGAGGTAGTTTAATGGACTTAAAGAATAAAGTAGCGATAGTCACTGGCGCTGGAAAGGGAATCGGTAGAGAGATTAGTCTTTTATTAGCTCAACATGGTGCTCAAATAGTCGTTGGTGACTTGAATGTAGAGGCATGTGAATCTGTCGTGAATGAAATCGAAAAGGTTGGATCAAGGGGATTAGCAGTAAAAGTAGATGTTGCCAAAAAAGAAAGTGTGGACGAACTTTTCTCAAAGACAATTAGTCATTTTGGTGATATAGATGTGCTTGTTAATAATGCCGGAATTACACGTGATGCAATGCTTCATAAAATGACAGAAGAGCAATTTGACCAAGTGATTCAAGTACATATGAAAGGGACATTCTTATGTATGCAAGCCGCGGCACTTCATATGAGAAAACAAGAAAAGGGAAAGATTGTTAATATCTCCTCCATTGCCGGTAAAGTTGGTAATATGGGGCAAGTGAATTACGCAGGCGCAAAGGCAGGAATTGTGGGCATGACGAAAGCCGCAGCAAAAGAATTAGCTAAGTTCCAGGTCAATGTTAACGCCATACAACCCGGTTTTATCGAAACAGATATGACCAAAGCCATTCCTGACAAATTAAAGGAGTTGAAAATAGCTGAAATACCGATGCAAAAAGTAGGTCAACCTCTTGATATTGCTAAAGCTGTCGTTTTCTTAAGCTCTCATTACGCAGATTATATCACTGGGAATGTAATTGAAGTAACTGGTGGCAGATATATGTAAGCGATTGCACAATAAGAAAATAAATTGATAATTACTAACATCTCTTCTCAGTCATACAAAATGACAAAACAACATCCTCAACAAAGATACATCTTGAAATACTCTCTTTTAACTTCTTTGTAATGACCAAACCCATTAATAAAAACATATTCCTACCAATTCATTAGTTATTACTTTTCATATGAATTTCCACAAATAAATGCATAGATGGAGGGTTACTATGTCAATTAAAAACGCTGCTGCCATT
Source organism: Cytobacillus sp. FSL K6-0265 (assembly GCF_038003465.1). Lineage (NCBI taxonomy): Bacteria > Bacillati > Bacillota > Bacilli > Caryophanales > Bacillaceae > Cytobacillus > Cytobacillus sp. FSL K6-0265. The sequence continues at coordinate 2,093,347 of NZ_JBBOPE010000001.1, forward strand.
GTTGGAGTAGGTGACATTGAGCTTGAAGATGGGAAAGTAAAAGACGGTTTATCCGTCATGCAAATTCAAGCAATTGCAGCAAAACGAGCATTAGATGATGCAGGTTTATCAAAGTCTGATGTAGATGGTCTGTTTGTTGCTGGTCTATGGGGAGTACCCGGTGTTGGTACATTTCCTTCTGTTGTCATGGGAGAATATCTGGGGATTGAGCCAAACTATACAGATTCTACACAGATCGGTGGTTCTTCATTTGAAGCTCATATTGGCCATGCTGCAGCTGCCATTCAAGCAGGACTTTGTGAAGTGGCATTAATTTTATATGGAAGTACACAGAAATCAGAGAGATCACGATCTTTAGCAGGAAGGCCACCTACGTTTACTGCACAATATGAAACACCTTTTGGCTTACCTTCACCAGCTGGTGCCTATGCAATGGCGGCAAATCGCCACATGCATCAATACGGAACAACGAATGAAGACTTAGCCGAGATAGCAGTTGCAACAAGAAAATGGGCGCAATTAAATCCTTTTGCGACAAAAAGGGATACGATATCCATTGAGGATGTGTTGCAATCACCGATGATTACAGATCCTCTTCATTTACTAGATTGCTGTCTGGTAACAGATGGAGCAGGAGCCGTTGTACTTGTATCACCTGAGCGAGCAAAGGATTGTCGAAAAAAACCGGTATGGATTCTTGGTCAAGGTGAGGCACATAGTCATTGGTCTATTCAGGCGATGCCTGACTTAACAGTGACATCTGCTGCACAATCAGGTAAACGAGCGTTTGAGATGGCCGGTGTTGGCCATGATGACATTGATTTTGTTGAAATCTATGACTCTTTCACGATTACGGTGTTGCTCACATTAGAATCTTTAGGTTTTTGTAAGCGTGGTGAAGGTGGCGATTTTGTGAAGAATCAACGTACAGCTCCGGGCGGTGATTTTCCAATGAATACGAACGGTGGGGGCCTTTCATACGCACATCCAGGCATGTACGGTATCTTTTTAATTATTGAAGCGGTAAGGCAATTAAGAGGTGAGTGTGGAGAGAGACAAGTGAAAGAAGCAAAAATAGGACTTGTGAATGGAACAGGGGGAACACTTTCCTCAACATCGGTCGTCATTTTAGGGAGGGACTAAACAGATGGATGAGATAATGAAGCCATTACCAATTATTGATAATGATTCGAAATTTTTTTGGGAAGGGTGCGAGAAAAACAAATTATTCATTCAACAATGTCAAAGTTGCTCTTTGCATATCTTTTACCCACGTATTCTATGTCCTCACTGTGGAGAGGAAAACGTGACTTGGGTTGAAGCAAGCGGAGAGGGTACGATTTATTCTTATACGATTGCGCGAAGAGCTGGTGGTCCTGCATTTAAGGGCGATTTACCTTATTGTGTTGCCCTCGTCGAGCTAGAAGAAGGGGTTAGGATGATGACGAACATTATTGATACGGATATGGAAACCATTCATTGCAACCAAAAAGTAAAGGTCGTCTTTCAAAAAGTCGGAGAGATGACTCTACCCATGTTTACGCCTGTATAAGATAGTGTTCATTTGCCATATCTGGATGGGAGGTTATTACATGAAAAAAGGGAATAAAATGCTTCCATTAGTCCTGCTGCTAATACTATGTTTTCTTATAGCTGGATGTAGCTCCGCTTCGCAAGCTTCGTTGCTTGCAGATGAATCGGGTCTTGCTGATCAAATGACGTGGAGTGTATATGATGTAGGTTCTGGTGGTTATGCAGAAATGTCAGCTATTGCGAATGTGCTAACAGAAAAATATGATACAAAAGTGAGAATGCTACCATCTGCAAGTGGTGTTGGAAGGATGGTACCTTTAAGGCGTGAAATTGCTTCTGTAGGAAAAGTTGGAGATGAAATTCAACTGGCATTTGAAGGGACAGAAGAATTCACTTCAAAAAAATGGGGACCGCAAGATGTTCGTGCTTATTGGGCACCCATTAGCCAATTCGGATTTGCTGTGAGAGAAAACTCAGATATACAAACTCTCAAAGATTTAAGAGGAAAGAAGATTCCAATAATCGCAGGAAACACTTCCGTCAATTTGAAAAATGAAGCGATGCTTGCCTTCGCTGGTTTAACTTGGGATGATGTAGAGCCCGTAAAAATCACTTCCTATTCAGGACAAGGAGAAGCGCTTATCCAAGGACAAATTGATGTTGCTGGTATTAATCCGACTGCATCTACAATGTTTGAAGCCCATAGTAAAGGCGGGATTCGTTGGCTGGAAATGGATAAAGGTGACGATGAAGGTTGGGCAAGAGTAGAGGAAGTGGCTGCATGGTTATTTCCTATTCATTCAAAGCAAGGAGCAGGGATGGAAAAAGGTTTCAATGTCATGGGCCATGGCTATTTAATTGGGGGATACGCAGATCAAAGTGAAGAGGCAGTCTACCAGTTTATTAAATCGTTAAATGATTCTTTCCATCTATATAGCGATGCACTACCTAATCTAGCACTATATGGTAAAGATGAAGTTTTAACAGAGCCAAAAGGGATTCCGTTTCACGACGGTGTCATCCGGTTCTTTAAAGAAGAAGGTTTATGGAGTAAAGAGAAACAACAAAAAAATGATCAATTAATTGAACGGTATGAAGAGTTAAGAGAAGTGTGGGATAAAACAGTTGCATACGCTGAAAAAGAAGATTTAACAGATGAGGAATTCGAAGCGCTCTGGTTGCAAAACCGAGAAACTGTCAATAAGAAATAAGATAACCATCCATTCTTAAAATGTGAGGTGAGTTTAGTCTATGATGCAGTCACGTTTAAACACTTTTTGGAAAACGATCATTATTAGCTCTACTCTAATAGGCATTTTCTTATCTGTAAACATGTTATTCTATCTTGAATTATTTGGCATAAATCCAATCCAAAATGCTTATATGATCTTATTATTAGCATGTTTTCTCCCTAGCGCTTATCTTATGTTCCCCGCAAAGAAAACGGATCTTTCAATTAAATGGTATGATATCGCCTGTTTTTTATTATCCCTAATCATTGCTATCGCCATTGGCTTGAATGGTGAACGGATTATTATTGAGGGATGGGATTGGGAGGCTCCCATTTTACCGACAATTGCCTCAATTCTTCTTTGGGGGCTAATTATTGAAGCTCTTAGAAGAACGGCCGGTCTTGTTTTAGCGATGATTTGTCTAGTAATCTCACTGTATCCGCTTATTGCAGGAGTCATCCCGATAGAATTGCTCCAAGGACAGTCTTATGATTTTCTTACGTTAGCGAGAAATCACATCATGAGTTCTAATAGCGTCTTTGGTATTGCTTATACAACGATAGGAAATTTATTACTTGGATTTTTAGTCTTTGGTGTAGTCATTACGAAAACTGGAGGCGGTGACTTTTTCTTCAACCTCGCTCTTTCTATCTTTGGCAAAACAAGGGGGGGTTCAGCGAAGGTTGCCGTTGTAGGGAGTGCGTTTTTTGGCATGTTGAGTGGTAGTGCCGTTTCAAATGCCGTGACAATTGGTGCAATGACCATACCGGCAATGAAGAAAACAGGTTATAAACCGCATTATGCAGCAGCTATTGAGGCGACAGCCTCTACAGGAGGTACGATTACACCACCGATTATGGGGTCGGCAGCCTTTATCATGGCCTCTTTTTTAGCGGTTCCTTATTATGAAATCGCTTTAGCCGCTGCAGTACCAGCATTTCTTTATTATTTTGGCTTATTTATTCAAATTGATGGATATGCTGCCAAAAATGGATTGAAAGGGATGTCTGTTTCGGAAATACCACCTTTCTGGAAAACATTGAAAGAGGGTTGGTATTATATCTTCTCAATCGTTGTCATGATTTTCTTCTTAGCAGTACTAAACTCAGAAGGGCAAGCACCTTATTATGCGAGTGCTGTATTGTTACTCATTGCCATGATAAAGAAATCAACGAGGATGTCAGGTAAAGACCTAGCGAATATGGTTGTGAATATAGGAAAGGTTTTAACTGATATCGTTGTGATTATTGCTGGGGTAGGCTTTATTGTTGGTGCGTTGTCCGCTACAGGAGTATCGTTTTCGTTTTCACGTGAATTAGTGGCTGCTGCGGGTGATAATACTTTCTTAATCTTAATTGGTGGAGCACTTACCTGCTTTATTTTAGGGATGGGTATGACTGTATCCGCTGTATATGTATTTTTAGCAGTAATTATGGCACCGGCACTTGTTGCAGTCGGTGTAGATCCAATTGCAGCACATTTATACGTTGTTTATTGGGCAACTGTCTCCTATATCACGCCACCAGTAGCATTAGCTGCCTTTTCTACAGCAAGTATAGCAGGAGCAAGTCCGATGAAAACAGCTTTTCAATCTGTCCAGTTAGGGTCAGTAAAGTTTATCGTCCCTTTCTTCATGATTTATAATCCAGCCATATTGATTGGGCGCGGAGATCCGTGGGAGACGGTCATCAGTATAATTGTTGCCATTATAGGGATTGCATGCATTTCCTTTGCTCTGGAAGGTTATCTTGTGGGAGCTGGCACTTTAGTTGTGGCAGAGCGAATCATTCTATTTGTTGCAGGTCTGATAATGTTTGTTCCGATGTGGTCATTTATTATCGGGGGAACCGTGATAGCTATATGTCTTTATGTACTTAAATGGCGTAGAAATAGAAGTAATTATAATCAAGGTAATGAACTGGAGGTATAACGAATGGATAAAAATGAAGCGATACAAAAATTTCTTCACCCAGCATCAATCGCTATTGTAGGCGTATCAAAAGATTTTACATCCATTAGTGGTAAACCGATTAAAAATCTTATTCACCATCATTATAAAGGAAACATTTATCCTGTTAACCCTAAATATGACGAGATTGGTGGTTACAAATGTTACCCATCTTTAGTTGATATTCCGGAATCCGTTGATGTTGCATTAATTGCAGTTTCAGCTAAAAGAATGTTATCCATCATCGATCAATGTAAACAAAAGGCGATTAGAAATATTGTTCTATTCGGCTCAGGTTTTGCAGAAATAGGAGAAGAAGGTTCAAATCTACAGAACAAAGTATTAGAAAAGGCAAAGGAAGCAAATATTCATATTCTTGGTCCCAACTGTGTCGGCTTATTAAATGTTCATTTATCACTACCAATGGGTTTTGCTACCTCGTTTGAAACAGACCGGCCATTTATTTCTGGACCAGTCGGGTTTGCTTCTCAAAGTGGAGCGATCGGCTTTTCATTATTTGGGATGGCACAAGAAGAAAATATTGGGTTTTCCTATGTTGTAAATACAGGTAATCAGATGGATATTACGACACTTGATGTAATGAACTATATGGTAAATGATGAGCAGACATCAATCATTACTGGTTATTTAGAGAGTATTCCTGATGGGGAACAATTCATTCGATTAGCGAAAGCCGCAAAAGAAAAAAATAAACCACTCATCATGCTGAAAGCTGGAAGGTCAAAATTAGGACAGAAAGCAGCTTTATCACACACAGCCTCAATGACTGGTTCTGACGAAACCTATCAAGCCATCGCTAAACAATATGGCATTATTACAGTGAATGATATTGATGACTTAATCTCAACAGTCAAAGTCTTTTTGAATCAAAAAAGGGCAGCTGGGAATCGAGTGGTAACGATTTCTAATTCTGGAGCTGCAGGTATTGCAATGGCTGATTATAGTGAAGATTTACAGCTTAATATGATTACTTTAGCTGAAGAAACTAGGCGAAAAGTAGCAGATTTAATCCCTACTTACGGTTCTGCAATGAATCCGATTGATGTGACTGCGCAAAGTTTAAAAGAACAACATATCCTAACCGATACATTGAAAATTTTATTAGAGGATACAACAATAGACAGTATTGTTTTTCAAACGACATTTGGAGGCGAATTAGGCTTTAATATTTGCAAAACAATAGCGGAAATAGACGCAAAAACAGATAAACCGATACTCGTGACGATTACTGGCACCGATGAATTAACAGGAAAAGGAAGAAGGTATTTACAACAAAATAATATCCCAGTATATAAAACATCTTATGAAACAATGGTTGCACTAAGCGTACTAGTACAATATTCAACAAAGACGGTGAATGATGTGCAGGTAACAGCTGAAAACATGTATAAACGTGAGGAAATAAAAGAACGAATTTGGACTGAAGTAAAGGTCAAACATTTATTATCAAACTTTGGCATCCGCACACCTAAAGGCGTACTTATCAATAAGATAGACGAGATAGCGACAATGAAAGTAGACTGGGATATCCCTAAGGTGTGCAAAGTCATTTCTGCCGATATTCTTCATAAAACGGATGCAGGAGGTGTGATTGTTAATATACAGAATGAACAACAATTAGCATTAGCGGTTAAGGAGATATCAGAAAATGCCAAGAAATATGATAAAGAAGCACAGATAGATGGCTTTCTTGTGGAAGAGATGGTGAAGCAAGAAGGCGTAGAATTTTTCATTGGCGTGAAAGAGGATCCACAATTTGGTGCCATTATTGTCTGTGGACTAGGCGGGATATTTATTGAAGTATTAAAAGATGTTTCGCTAAGAAAAGCCCCAGTCAGTAAGGAGGATGCAATGGAGATGCTAACGGAATTAAAAGGTTATGCCATTTTGCAAGGAGTTAGGGGAAAATGCAGACATGACATTCATGCATTAGCTCGAGCGATAGAGAAGATATCTCATTTTGCTGCTAATCAAAAAGGTAGATTAAAAGAGATGGATATCAACCCTCTTCTTGTGCTTGAAGAAGGAGAAGGTGTGCTTGCCTTAGATGGTGTCATCGTTTGGGATGAAAAAATTGATCATTTAATAGAATCCTTATGAATGGAGAAGTCTCTATTATGAAGAATGAATACTTACATTGGCTAGAAAATGAGTTTCATACATCTCCTTATTGGCAGCTTCTTGGTATTACGATGGATGAATTGGAAGCAGGAAGAGCGCGCATTAAGATGGCAGTAGAAAAACAACATTTAAACTCTAATGGTGTGGTTCATGGAGGCGCAACTGCCTCCTTATTGGATTCGGTTATAGGGGTCACTATTCGCTCAATGAAAGATGTTAAAGTTGCGACAATTTCATTAACCACTCAATTTCTATTACCAGTTAAAGAAGGCATCTTGTATGCAGAAGCGAAAATGATACACGAAGGAAGAAGAATCCAATATGTTGAGTCTATCCTAACTCAGGAAGATGGAAGTGTTGTTGCAAAAGCGCTAGGTACCTTTTCTGTTAAACAGCGGATAAGTTAGGAGGGGGATTTATGGATGAGTCTATTAAAGTACCTCAACCGGAACCGATAAAAGGTGGCATGCCAGAACCGACAGAAATCAATTATTTCTTATCAGATCCCCATATTCATTTTTTATTAGCACACTATGCAAACGATAATTATCGATTATTTAAAGCTAAGTTAATGGAATTAGGGGATAGAGCAAGTAATGAAATCGATCAGCTTTCGAGAGAGGCGGACAGACATCCACCGACATTAACAATGTATGATAAGCGGGGACAACGAATAAATGATGTTAATTATCATTCATCCTATTCACGTCTCGAGGAAATCGGTTATGAAGAATTCGGGTTGGTTGCCATGAGTCATCGCATTGGTGTCATGGGGTCTAAAGAGGTTTTTAATAAAGTGATGAAATATACTTTTTGGTATGTATTTGCTCAAGCTGAATTTGGCTTATGTTGTCCGATGAGTATGACGGATTCAGCTGCGAAGATTTTGGAAGATTACGGAAGTTTAGAGCTGAAGGAAGAATATTTATCCAAATTAATTAGTACGAAGAGTAATAGAATGACCGCTGCTCAATTTATGACAGAAAAGCAAGGCGGATCGGATGTTGGTGCCAATTCAGTAACAGCAGAAGCTAATGGAGATGCATGGTTCATCACGGGGGATAAATGGTTTTGTTCAAATGTTAGTGCTGATGTAGCACTTGTTTTAGCTAGACCAATAGATGCAAAAGAAGGAACAAAAGGATTGGCCATGTTTTTAGTACCAAGAATCATACCAGGTGGAGAAAGAAATCATTATACGATCAATAAATTAAAAGATAAATTAGGGACAAAAGGAATGGCCTCAGGAGAAGTAACTTTTGAGCGGGCGATTGGTTACTTAGTCGGTGAACTTGATCATGGGTTTAAACAAATGATGTCAATGGTCAACGCTTCAAGGTTATCAAATAGTGTCCGTTCTACAGGTCTCATTAGGCGATCTTATTTAGAAGCTTTATATACAACTAGAGGACGAATTGCATTTGAAAAACCATTAGCGAAACTTCCTCTCATGCAGAAACAATTATTTGAAATGATGCTAACATCAGAAGTGGCGACATCCATGTCACTTTATACAGCATATATGTATGATTTGACCGAATCTAAAAAGGACGAGAAAGCAAAAACGATGCTAAGGTTGTTAACACCCTTGTTAAAAGGTGTAATTTGCAAACAAGCAAGAGTGATTGCAGGAGAATCGATGGAAATGAGAGGTGGCAATGGTTATATTGAAGAATGGGCAAATGCTAAACTTGTTCGAGACGCTCATTTAGGGTCAATATGGGAAGGTACGACGAATATTGTCGCCTTGGATGTTTTAAGAGCAATAACAAAAAATAAGGCAAATACGGTGTTAATAGAAACAATGAAAACGATTTTAAATGAAGTGACATTTGTTGATTTTACCCCATTGAAAAAGAAATTATTAACAAATATCCATCGATTAGAGGAAGATCTTAACTTAATAGGGCAAGTTAGCCCTACAGATGTAGAGATGGAAGCTATTTCTATTATGCAACACATTTATTATTTAGTAGCGAATTGCTTATTATTACAAGAAGCTGAAATCGAAAGGAAGAAAACAAGAAGTTATAGAAAATATTTTAATGCTTGTTATTATTATCATCTGCATTTCCGAGAAAGTAAAAGTCGATGTTTTCACGAAAGTGTATGGCAATGGGGGGAAGACGTTATCAATTGGGTAATGATCCCCAGATCAGCGATCTCTCTTTTTAATGAGTATTTGAGTAAATAGAAAATTCTAAAAAATATTGCAATTAAAAATTGGATACAGTATCCTATAGGTAACCATTATTAAGCAGAGTGAAGACGAACAATACAGCTCGAGAGAAACAGCGAGAAGCTGCGCTGACTAATGTAAGTTTTCTAGCAAGCCATTAAAATATCACTTAAAACGACCCTCTAAGTTACTGAATGGGAATGCACCATGCATCTCCACAAGTCCATCTATGACATTTGGCGAAAAATGAGCATGTATTCGCTCCCCTTTCTTTTTTGAATCATACTAAACCAAGAACAACTATGGCCATGATTGAGGATGAAATTAATGCTCATTCAAGGCAAAAAGGAGGATATAAATGAAGGTTGAGACATATGAAACGATTGGCCTAAAAAAAATCCATCATAATCAAATTGCTATTTTACGTTTAAACCGTCCACAATCAATGAATGCACTGAATACAAAAATGGCAAGTGAAATCGTATCAAGTTTAGAAAGCTTAAAATATGATCCAGATTTACGTGTCATTATTTTAACAGCAGAGGGAGATAAAAGCTTTTGTGTTGGAGCTGATTTAAAAGAACGAAACGGTATGAGCCAAAGTGACTGGAAAAAGCAACATGATATTTTTGAAAGAGTAACTGAATTAATTCGAGAGTTTCCTTTTCCCGTTATTTGTGCTGTAAATGGTTATGCGCTGGGTGGCGGTATGGAGATTGCACTAAGCTGTGATATGCGCACAGCAAATGAAAACGCTTCATTCGGTTTACCTGAAGCGAAACTCGGTCTTATACCGGGAATTGGTGGCACACAAATGGCCGTAAGAGTGTTACCACTTGCGATAGCGAAAGAAGTTTTATTTACCGGTAAAAGAATCAGTGCTATAGAAGCTGAAAAATATGGACTCGTGAATAAAGTTTGCAGAGAAGAAAATTTATTAGAAGAAACGATTAAGTTGGCTTCAGAAATTGCTGAAAATGCTCCACTTTCATTAAAGGCAATAAAGAAAGTTGTTAATAAAGGAGCAGATTGCGATTTATCTACGGGAATCGCGCTAGAATTAGAAGCATATTATCGTTGTGCTAATTCTAGCGATCGTTTAGAAGGAATTTATGCTTTTAATGAAAAAAGAAAACCACAATGGCAAGGAAAATAAAGGAGGGTAAAAATGGCACAGACGAAAGTCAATACTGAACATGACATGATTAGAAAAAGTGTGAAAACTTTATGTGAGAGATTTCCGGAAACGTATTGGCAAGAAACGGATGAAAGGGGAGAATATCCAACAAGTTTCGTTCAAGCCTTAACAGATGAGGGCTGGCTTTCCGTTCTTATTCCAGAACAATATGGCGGAGCTGGCTTGGGAATGACGGAAGCGAGTATCGTGTTAGAAGAAATTAATCGCTCAGGTGGGAATGCGGGTGCTTGCCACGCCCAGATGTATACAATGGGTGCCATCCTAAGGCATGGTAGTGAAGACCAAAAACAAAGATTTCTCCCGAAAATCGCCAGTGGCGAAGCAAGGCTCCAAGCATTTGGGATTACTGAACCAACAGCTGGCAGTGATACAACGAGTATCGAAACTTTTGCCCAAAAGCAAGGAGATAAATATATAGTTAACGGACAGAAAATTTGGACATCTAGAGCTGAGCATTCTGATTTAATGCTACTTCTAGCAAGAACCACACCAAAAGAAGCTGTAGCGAAGAAAACAGACGGCTTAAGTTTATTCATACTAGATATGAAAGAACAAAGTGATAAAATAACCATTCGTCCAATTGATACAATGATTAATCATGCGACAACAGAAGTATTCTTTGAAAATGCTGAAATTCCTGTAGAAAACTTAATTGGTGAAGAAGGTATAGGATTTAAATATGTTCTTAGTGGTATGAATGCGGAAAGAATATTAATTGCCTCAGAATCTGTTGGAGATGGTTTATACTTTATTGATCGCTCAGTGCAGTATGCTAATGAACGCGTGGTCTTTAATCGCCCTATTGGACAGAATCAAGGTGTACAATTTCCGATTGGTAAGGCGTATATGGAAATACAAGCAGCAAAGCTAATGAGGGATAGGGCGGCTGAATTATTTGATGAGGGAGTCAATTGCGGTGCAGAAGCAAATATGGCTAAATACCTTACTTCTGAAGCGACATGGAATGCAGGAAATGCGGCAATGGATACTTACGGTGGCTATGGTTTTGCTAAAGAATATAATATTGAACGGAAATTTAGAGAAGCGAGATTATTTAAGGTTGCCCCTATTGCCAATAACTTAGTGTTAAGCTTTGTCGGACAGCATGTATTGGGATTACCAAGGTCTTATTAACTTGTACCATTTCTTTTACTACAGGGAGGGATAAGGATGACGGGACCTTTAGCAGGCATGAGAGTCATTGATGTCACAACTAATATTTCCGGTCCAACTTTAACAATGATTCTAGCGGACTTAGGTGCAGAAATTATTAAAATTGAACGTCCGGGTACGGGGGATGACGCCAGGGGGATGGGGCCCTTTATGAGTGGTGAAGGTGTATATTTTCTTCATATTAATCGAAATAAAGAGTCGGTTGTCATCGACCTTAAGAAACAAGATGGGAAACAAATTGTTTATGATCTTGTTGAATCGGCAGATGTATTCGTGGAAAACTTCCGGCAAGGAAAAGCTGAGCAAATGGGGTTAGGCTATGCTCAATTGAAGGCAATAAACAAACAAATCATCTATTGCTCATTATCAGCATACGGCCAAAGTGGACCGCAAAAGTTGCAACCGGGCTATGATGCTATTGCTCAAGCAGAAACAGGTATCATGGGCATAAACGGAGCAAAAAATGCTGAACTAGCGAGAGTACCTGTCTCTATTTTAGATCAAGGAAGTGCAATGTGGGGTGCAATTGGTATTCTATCTGCATTTTTGCATCGAAAGCAAACAGGTGAAGGGCAATTTGTTTCTACTTCTTTATACGAAACAGGTTTATTTTGGAGTAGTTATCATATGCTTTCCTTTTTAGCGACAGGAGAGGAACCACAGAAAAACGGCTCTGGCCACACGGCTTTCGCTCCTTATGGTGCTTACTTGGCGAGTGATACGTATATTATGATTGGCATTTCCAATCAATCGTTATTTGAAAGATTATGTCGGGTTTTAAATAGTATAGAGTGGCTATCAGATCAGCGATTTATAGATAATAAAAATCGTGTGAAAAACCAATTCATCTTAAAAGAAAAAATGGAACTGATACTTCAAAGGGAAACGGCTGACTATTGGGTAACGGAATTAAACGCTGCGGGTATCCCAAGTTCCAAAGTAAAGAAAATATCTGAAGTCATTGATGCAAAACAGACAGAAGCCCTTGGCATGTGGCAACAGGTAACACATGATACAATTGAAGATTTACGTTTACCAAGACTCCCTTTTCATCTAAGCAAATCTACACCTGAGGTGAAAACAGCACCGCCAAAACTAGGGGAAAATACGGAGTGCGTCTTACAATCGTTAGGCTATACGCAAGAAAGAATAGAAGAACTTTCATCCAATCAAGTAATTGCATTGCAGCTGATGAAAAATAACTGAATAAAAAGTAAATAGTTTACCGTTTATTTCTGCGCTCTTCTTTCATGTGGTAATATTTTCATCAACTATGATAAAAAAATACTTTTCAAGAGAAAGATATCTGCTATAATAGTTTTAATATTGAAACGTTTTAATTGAAGAAAGTATTAAAATAATAGCTGAACGATTGAAAGAGGGCTAGTAAATAGGAATTGGCATGAAAGAGAGTGGGGTTTATCAGCTGAAAGATTCCACCATGTTTCAACCTATTGAACCTGCCTCTATAGTCTGATGAAAACCATCAGCGGTGATTGAGACGTTAACTCATGAAAGTGGAATGTTTCAGAAAAGTTGCATTCAATTAAGGTGGTACCGCGAAACCTAACTCGTCCTTATGTATTAAGGCTTGAGTTAGGTTTTTTATTTTAAAAAGAGAAGAAAAGACATTAAACGTATGGATGTTCTTGCTCTTAAAAGGAATGAATCGTATGGGGAAGAAAAGAATCATCGTTAAAATAGGTAGCAGTTCATTAACAAATGAAAGAGGAGAGATTGACCGTTATAAATTTACTGACCATATATTAGCACTTGCAAAAATACAGAGGATGGGTCATGAAGTGATTGTCGTATCGTCGGGAGCAGTAGCAGCAGGCTTTAGAAAACTAGGTTATTCTTCCCGTCCCATTACATTAAAAGGGAAACAAGCTGCGGCTGCTATCGGTCAAGGGTTATTAATTCAAAGTTACATGGAAGCCTTATTGAAATTTGACACTTTAGCAGCGCAAATTTTACTAACTCGGTCCGACTTTAACAATCAAGTACGCTTTAGAAATGCGTACGATACGATTATGGAACTGTTAGATCGTAAAGTCATACCGATTATTAACGAAAATGACACTGTTTCAATTGAGGAATTGACTTTCGGGGATAACGATATGTTATCAGCACTTGTTAGTGGGCTTGTTCATGCTGATTTACTTGTGATTTTAACTGATATTAATGGCTTATATGATCAAAACCCGTTTATGTATCCTAACGCAAGGCGAATTGACTTTCTGAATGAAATTACTGATGCACAAATGAAAGCGGCAAATGGTGCGGGCTCTAAAGTGGGTACTGGAGGCATGTACTCGAAATTGAATGCTGCTAAAACAGCTATGGAATTAAATGTTCCCGTTTTTATCGGTACTGGTAAAGGTGAAGACAAACTAATAAGCATCCTTAATGGAACTGGAGATGGTACTTATCTTTCTAATCAGCAAATGAAAAATATTAATACGAAGCGGCAATGGATTGCTCTTCATTCGACGGTCAAAGGAAAAATCTATGTTGATAAAGGAGCCGAAAAAGCACTCGTGCATGGTGGAGGAAGTCTATTATCACCTGGAATTGTTAAAATTGATGGAAGTTTTCATTCAGGTGAGGTTGTTGAAGTGAGGTTTGAAAATAAACTAATTGCTAAGGGGGAAGTAAGTTGTTCAAGTCAATTTCTCATGCAAACATCACTTGAGAAAAAACGAATAAAAGAAGTGATTCATCGCGATAAATTAGTTTTAGAAACGAATAGGAGTGTGGGAAATGGCAAGTGAAGTATATGAAAAAGGTAAGTTAGCAAAGAAAGCAAGCTATCGTTTAACTGGCGCTACGACCGAGGAAAAAAATCAAGCATTAAAGGCAATTGCTAAACAATTAATAGAAGATCAAGAGGAGATCCGTTTAGCTAATAAAAAAGATATAAGTATGGCGCGTCGTCATTTGAGTGATAGTATGATCGATCGCCTTATGCTGGATGAATCTAGAATAAAGGCAATGTCACAAGCAGTCACTGATATCGTACAACTTGACGATCCTATTCATCGAGTATTGCAGACAATAAAGAAGGAAAATGGTCTAATTATTCAACAAAAGTCAGTCCCACTTGGTGTGATAGGTATGATTTACGAGGCAAGACCTAACGTAACAATTGATGCTGCTGCACTAGCATTAAAGACAAATAATTGTGTGATTTTACGAGGGAGTAAAACGGCTTTACATAGTAATCGTGCGCTTGTCCAATCTGTTCATCGCGCATTACAATCGACGGAGTTACCAAGGGATAGTGTATTATTAATTGAAGATACAAGTAGAGAAGCTGCCAAAGAATTATTTCATCTTCAATCTTTTCTTGATGTTCTTATCCCTAGAGGTGGAAAAGGATTGATTGATACGGTTGTACGTGAGGCGTCCGTACCGGTTATTGAAACAGGTGCAGGCAATTGCCATATGTATATTGATGAGTTCGCTGAATTAGAAATGGCGAAGAAAGTAGTATTAAATGCGAAGAAACAAAGACCGTCTGTGTGCAATAGTATCGAATCTCTTTTGATTCATACTCGATGGTTGGAAAAGTACGGGGGAGAATTTTTAGCTTATATTGAGAACGAAGGAATTGAAATAGTGGGTGATCAATATATGAAAGATTTCTTGCCTCACATGACATTAGCCACTGAAGAAGACTATCACAATGAGTTTTTATGTTTGAAAATGAGCGTTAAAACAGTTGCCACTGTCGAAGAAGCCATTACTCATATTCGTCAATATGGGACGAAGCATTCAGAAGCGATTATAACGGAAAATAATAGTCGAGCAGCAACCTTTTTGAATCATGTAGATGCTGCTGCTGTTTATCATAATGCATCAACAAGATTTACAGATGGATTTGAATTCGGCTTTGGTGCAGAGATTGGGATCAGCACGCAAAAAATGCATGTGCGAGGACCAATGGGATTAAAAGCACTAACATCAAGTAAATATTTTATTGAAGGCAATGGACAAATAAGAGAATAATTGTTAGTAACAAGTGAGAGGAATTTTGCTAGCGTTGGAGAAGTATAAATGAATAAGATGATATTCTTCTAAAAAGGTGTGACTAAACAATGGTAACTATTCCTAAGCCAGCGGCAACGGTCTTATTAATCAATCAACAAGGCCAAGTATATATGACGAAACGCCCAGCAACAATGAAATTTCTTGCAGGGCATTATGTTTTTCCTGGTGGCGCAGTGGATGAGAAAGACTCGCTCCTATCTAATAGATTAATTGCTCCAACCGATCAAGAAAATATCCCATTAGCTTATTATGTTGCTGCCGCACGAGAAGTCTATGAAGAAATTGGCGTTTTCCTTGGATGTGATAGAAAAGGAGAGCCGCTTTCATTTCAAGAAGAGGAGAGTTTGCACGATAGGAAAAGGCTCTTAAATAAGGAAATAAGTTTTATCGAGTTATTAAAAGAAAAAGAAGCCGCGCTTGATTGTCGCTGCTTCACATATATTGGCCATAAAACGACTCCTGCAAAAAGCCCCATACGTTTTGATACACGTTTCTTTATTGCTCGTCTTCCAAAATGGCAACAACCAATTCCTGATCCTTACGAAGTGGCAGAAGCCAGGTGGATATATCCAAAAGAAGCTTTGCGTGCATATGAGATGGGTGAAATTAAACTCATACATCCGACTATCCGCTCACTTGAAAAAGCAATGAGTTGGCTGGATGCCACTTCATGAGTAAATGGAGTAAGCATTTCTATTCTGTATAACTTTTCTTTCGTCTATTAACTTAATTAAATGAGCTTCTGTTGTTTTTTCTGCAACTACCTTGTTTGAAGGATGAATATGGCCATCATATATCTTGTTCGTAATTTCGTGTAATAACAGGGGCTCATTGTCTTTTAAAATATGTAAAATTTGTTCTTCTCTCTGCTTCCTTCTATTCAGTACATATTCAATATGTTCGTACGGATTATGAATCCAATCACCATGACCTGGACCAACCATTGTTAACGATAATGATTTTATTTTTTCTAATGTGATGAAGTAGTCTTTCATATTCCCATCAGGTGTACCAATCCACGAAGTTCCCTTTTCAATTAAATTATCACCTGCCAATAAAATCTTTTTAGAAGGTAAATAAAAGCTTAAATGACCTGGAGAATGCCCAGGGAGGTGTAATACTATCAGAGATTCATCGCCTATAGATATCTCTTCGTGATCAGAAAGGTAGTGGAGGTTATCAATTTGAACATTCCTTCTGATTTCGGGCTCTTCAAGTGGATGAATAAATGTAGGTATTTGCCAATCAAGAAGTTGTTTCACGCCAGGTGAATGATCTTTATGTCCATGGGTAAGAAGGATTTTTTTCGGAATGGGGAGTTCGTGTTTTTTTAGTGCTGTTTGTAGTGTTTCTCTTGTAATCGGTTGATTATAACCAGTGTCAATGATAAGAGTTTCCTCTTTATTGCCGATAATATAACTATTTGTTGTCGTATAGGGCCAAAGAGTGGGAGTAGGAATAGGTATGCGTAAAACATTTATATCTGATTTCATTGTGTCCACCTTTTATAAATAGATTGAATATTGTGAATATTTTATAGCTATTGATACTTAATTAATACCTATGCTATGATACATAGGTATGACTTTTTTAAAATCATTGAGTAAAAGTATCCAATATAATAATAACAAAAATATTGGGGTGTGTCAACTAATTTTTATCAAGGAGTGATTTTATGCTAGAGCGACAAGAAGAGCAAAAAAGGGTCGATAGAATAATACATGAAGTGAATAAGAAGCAAGTCGCTTATATAGAAAATCGCGACCACGTACAAAAGGATGTGAAACATTTAAAAACTGGGTTTTGGGATGATGTGACAGTCAACCTAGAGGAAATGGATGATGTGATTGAGACATTTCAAAGTGTGAAGCAGCAAGCCGAATTATTAGGAGAAAGGGAACGGAGAATGGGCATGCTCGATCAATATGTCAACATATTGTCGAAACAAAAAGACTCTCCCTATTTTGGCAGAATTGATTTTAGGGAAGATGGGGAAGAAAAGGAATCCATTTATATTGGTATTGCCTCTTTGATGGATGCAAACGATGAGCAGTTTCTTATTTACGATTGGCGGTCACCTGTTGCGAGTATGTATTACGACTACACGCCTGGTGAAGCAAAGTATGATACCCCATATGAAACAATAACGGGAGAAATGTTATTAAAACGTCAATTTATTATAAAAAAGGGGAAAATTGAAGGATTATTTGATACAGGGTTAACGATTGGCGATAGTGTGCTCCAGGAAGTGTTAGGTGGACATGCGAATGCACAAATGAAAAGTATTGTTGCTACGATCCAGAAGCAGCAAAATGCAATTATCCGCAACGTGAAAGACGATTTAATTATTGTCCAAGGAGTAGCAGGTAGTGGGAAAACATCAGCAGCATTACAAAGAATCGCTTACCTTCTCTATCATTATAGAAAATCATTGCATGCTGAAAATATAATCCTATTTTCGCCGAATCCGCTATTTAATAGCTACGTCTCTCAAGTGTTACCGGAATTAGGTGAGAAAAATATGAAGCAGGATACTTTTTGGCACTTCATTCAAAGTAAGTTTGATGCGAAGCTTACGATAGAAACACCGCTAGATCAATTAGAATTACTTCTTCAAGAAAATAATGCGAGTGAAAAAAGAGTCCGGGAAATTGAATATAAATCTTCTATGGATCAATATATTAGCCATTTATTAATAGAAGGGATGATTTTCCGGGATATCACCTTTCATAATGAAAAATGGTTGACTGTCGATGAAATAGTTGAGAAGTTTTATTCCTATGATAGTCATATTTCCATCGCCAACAGACTGCAACTTATACAGGAATGGATCCTAGCTATCATAAAGAAAAAGGAAAAAGCAGAACGGAAGAAGGCATGGGTTGAGAATGAAGTAGAATTACTTGATAAAGAGGATTATTTACAAGCCTATAAAAAAGCACAGAAAATCGATGATGAAGGCTTTTTGCAACCAGAAGTCGAGCAGGCGTATTTGATGAAAATGGTTGTGAAAAGGAAACTTAAGCCGCTTCGGAAACAAATCAATTCTTTCTATTTTGTTGATGTAGTTGCAATGTATGTTGAGTTTTTACGTACAAATAACGAAGATGATTCGGGATTAGAGGCCATCTCATCTGGTGATATGTTGTATGAAGATGTTGTTCCCTACTTATATTTAAAACAACAATTATTAAAGGAAGATGGTCATACTTCTGTACGTCATATATTTATTGATGAAGCGCAGGATTATTCACCCTTTCACTTTGCCTATTTAAAAGAGTTATTCCCGTATAGTAAGTGGACGTTATTGGGGGATGTGAATCAAACCATCCACTATCATGCTGACAACCAGTCTGCTCTTTTTAGTAATGAAAAAGCAACAGTCTATCAATTAAGACAAAGTTATCGTTCAACGAAAGAGATTACGACATTTACATCAAGTTTGCTGTTGAATAATGAAGATATTATTCCTTTTAACCGAAGTGGCGAAAAGCCTGTTATTAAAAATGTGACTGAGGATGAAGCGCTAACAACACTCATCGATGTCGTTCGCCGCTCCGTTTCACTAGGTCATGAATCGATTGCGATCATTGCTAGAAATGCGAAACAATGTGAGAAGTGGTACAGTCAATTATTGCCTCATTTTAATAATGTGAACCTTATCCATCAAAAAACAACGGAATTTCAAAAAGGAGTTACTATTATTCCCTCCTATTTAGCAAAAGGGATTGAATTTGATGCTGTTGTTATCCCTGATGGTGAACAATATAAAAAAGAGAGGGACCGCTTTTTATTCTATACTGTGTGTACGAGGGCAATGCATCAGTTAGTTATCTTGCAAAAATCGCAAACAAATCCGTTTATTAATGGAGCAGACGTGCACACATATGATTATATCGTGTAAAGATTGTTTTAAGTATGTAGGATATTATTCGTATCTTACATACTCTTTTTTTATATCTTTTGATGTGTTTTTACATATTACAGGAGGAAAAGAAGATTTCTTGCATAACCCTTTTAAGGGAGCAATTTTTGCTTTCAAACTGAATAGAGGGAGGAATGTGAAGTGAAAAAAATGGTCGCTTCGATTGCCATCGTCACGTTATTTATGTTAACAACCTCTCAAGTATATGCTGCTAAAACAATTACGCCTCAAGGAAAGCTTAAGCCACCAGGGGAAGTATTCACGCCAGGAGAGTGGTTTCTCGGAAGTACACCACCGAATTTAGATGCTAGTAAACCCCCGATTGTCTTTGTTCAAGGAAAAAATGGTAGCTCAACTAGTTGGTATGAAGAAACAGAATACCATGGTGTGAATGATATGTATACAAAAGCGTACGAATCTGGCTATCAGACTGTGTTTGTGCAATTGCATGATGCCGCAGGAGAAGGTTCGGCTAGCCAATTTGATAACGGTGAACTTCTCGCTTCTATGCTTGCTGATATTTCCGGGCATTTCCAAGGAAAGAAATTAAATATTGTCGCTCACAGTAAAGGTGGACCAGATACACAAGCGGCGCTTATTCATTATGGTGCTCACCCATATGTCGGTCGAGTGATTACATTAGGCTCACCCCATCATGGTTCGCATTTAGCTGACCTTGCCTATAGTTGGTGGGCAGGCTGGTTAGGAACGTTATTAGGGCAAAAAGATGATGGGACCTATTCTTTACAGATAGGTGAAATGGCTCACTTTCGCTCGTTAACTGATCATCATTCTAATGCAACAAAAAATAAGTATTACACTGTTTCAGGAACAAATAAGGGGCCTTCATTGTCCGCTTTATGGATGGGTGGCCAATACTTATCCTCTGAAGGTGAAAATGATGGTTTAGTTAACGATTGGAGTACAAGATTACCATATGGTACACATCTCTTTAATGACACTTCTCTTGATCATGATAAAATTCGCATGGGCTCCGCTGTATTTTCTAGAATTGAACCCTATTTGCGGACATCATCTGTAGCAGGAGTGACAACGGGTGATATAAAAAGTAGCGACGCATATATGTCTAAACAGGTTTCTTCCTATGTTCACGGTGGGCAATGGCAAGGAAATGCACCATATAAACAATACTTTCATGTTGATGAACAACTCAAAAATATACAAATCTGGACTACAACGAAGGATGATAAGGTTAAATTAATCTCGCCAACTGGGAAAAAGTATCAAAGTTATGTTTCCTCTTCTCAAAGTGCAGAAATATTTAATGGGGCAGCAGCTCATAGTTTTACTGGCGTTATATCTGAGGCAGGTCGTTGGCAAGTGGAACTAACATCTAGTAAAAAAGATAATGCCTATGTGATGAATGTTACCCATGGAGGGGGAAATAATCTAGAACTAAAGATGAATTCACTCCTCTCTAACAATCCAGTTGCTTTCTCCTTACAATCAAACAACAATATACAATCTATCACAATGAATACGACATTAGTAGATAAGAAGGGCAATAAAGTAGTCGCACCGTTAAATGTACAAAATACTTCGCAAAAAGGGTCAATTGGGCAATTCACTACAAAGTTAAGTAGTGGTGTTTATAATATGACCATTGATATAAAAGGTAAAACACTTCAAGGAGAACCTTATGAAAGAACAGTTATTCGCTCATTTTATGTACAATAGAGAGTTTCATTCATCTTTTGATTGGTGTGGGGTGCTGATACTGGCATCTCTTTTTCTTTTTATCTAAAATAATAGACAAGTCATTTTAAATAGATGAGGAGAGATGTGAATGAAGTTTATAAATAAAACAGTTATTGTCACTGGTGCAGGGCATGGAATCGGTCAAGGTGTTGCACTCGCTTATAAACGGGAAGGTGCCAACGTAGTAGTAGCTGATTGGGATGAATCGAACTTTGCAATGCTTGAAGCAAAGGGGCTTGATTGCTATCAGATAGATGTCCAAGAAGAAGCGGATATTAAGCGATTATTGGAAGAAACGGTGGAGAAATATGGACAAGTAGATATTCTTATTAATAATGCTGGTATATCTGTCTTTAAACCTTTGTTCGAATTAACAATAGATGAATGGGATCGCGTCATCAATACTAATGTAAGAAGCGTATTTTTAGCCACGAAAGAAGCGGCGAAATATATGAAGCATAACGAAATGGGAGGGTCGGTTGTTAATATGGCTTCTACCCGTTCCGCAATGTCTGAAATCCATTCAGAAGCCTATGCTGCTTCAAAAGGAGGTATCGTTAGTTTAACTCATGCATTAGCTCTTTCCCTAGCTGATTATCACATTACGGTAAATTGTATATCGCCAGGGTGGATTGAGACAAATGAACAGGCGCAACTTCGAGAAATAGATCATCAACAGCACCCTTCAAAGAGAGTTGGGACACCAGCTGATATAGCTAAAGCTTGTCTTTACTTAACCGATCCCGAAAATAACTTCGTGAACGGAGAGAATATCACTGTAGATGGTGGTATGACGAAGAAAATGATATATGAAGAGTAAATAAATAATAAAAAAGCAAGATTTGCCCTTGTAAAGGAATCTTGCTTTTTTTCTTTTTATTTCATTGCATCTGACCACTCTTCGACATTCCACACTTTTGTGACCCAATCTTCGTAAAAGTCGGGTTCGTGGCAAACGAGGACGATGGTACCTTTATATGCTTTTAAGGCTCTTTTTAATTCTTCTTTCGCTGTAATATCTAAGTGGTTTGTTGGTTCGTCAAACAGCAACCAATTGCTTTCGTTCATCATTAACTTGCAAAGACGTACTTTCGCTTGTTCGCCACCACTTAGTTGGTTCATTGGTCTTGAAATATGTTCATTTTTTAGTCCGCATTTAGCCAGAGCTGCACGAACTTGATGCTGATCCATCGCTGGGAACTCGTTCCATACATCATCAATTGGTGTAATTTGCTCGCCTTTCACTTCCTGTTCGAAATAGGAAGGGTAGAGGAAGTCACCTCTTTCAATTTTCCCGCTAATGGCTGGGATTTTCCCAAGCATCGTTTTTAAGAGGGTGGATTTTCCGACACCGTTGCAACCAACAATGGCAATGCGATCCCCTTTTTCAATTGTGATTGACATTTTTGGCAATAGGGCATGGGTATAACCAATTTCAAAATTCTCGCCTTCAAACACATATCGACTACTCGCTCTTGACTCTTTAAATTCGAACGTTGGTTTAGCAGCTGTTTCAGGACGATCAATTCTCTCCATCCGATTTAATTGCTTTTGCCTACTTTTTGCTCGGCCAGTTGTCGAATACCTTGCCTTGTTCTTTGCGATAAAATCTTCTTGTTTTTTGATGAATTCTTGTTGCTTTTCATATGCTTGAATATGTTGATTTTTATTGATTTCTGCCAGTTCTAAGAATTTTTCATAACTAGCTGTATAGCGAGTAAGCTTAGAGAATTCTAGATGAAAAATGACATTTGAGACTCCGTTCATAAATTCAGTATCATGCGAGATTAAGATGAAGGCATATGGATATTCTTTTAAATAGTTGGATAACCAGTCTATATGTTCAACATCTAAATAGTTTGTTGGTTCATCTAATAGTAAAACTTGAGGTTGCTCTAGTAATAGTTTGGCAAGTAAGACTTTTGTTCTTTGCCCTCCGCTGAGTGCTGCAACATCTCTGTCCAAACCTATGGCATCTAATCCCAACCCTCTTGCGGCATCGTCTATTTTTAAGTCGATTGAATAAAATCCGCCTGCTTCTAGCATGTCTTGAATTTCACCCATTTTCTCAAGCAAAACTTCTAATTCTTCTGGTGTGGCATCTGCCATCTTTGCTGTGACTTCATTTAATTCTTCTTCTTTTTTATATAATGGAAGAAAGGCATCTCTCAATGCATCGCGCATCGTTTTTCCAGGGGTTAAAACGGTATGTTGATCGAGATAACCGTATTGAACATTAGGTGTCCATTCCACTTTTCCCCCATCGTGAATGAGTTGCCCTGTAATAATATTCATTAAAGTAGATTTACCTACTCCGTTTGCTCCAACTAACCCAACGTGATCCTCTGCTAATAAACGAAAAGACACGTCTTTAAATAATGTTCGATCGCCAAAAGTATGACTTAAATGATCAACTGTAAGTAAACTCATTTTGTAATCCTCATTTCTTCATAATCATTTAATAATCATACTAGATTTCTCGTTGTTTAACTAGGGGAGAGGCGATATTTATCTATAAAAGAAAAATTCCTTAAGGGGAATGGATAGTGGTATAATATGGTTTAAATACATATAAAAGGGGGATTGTTATGCAATTAACGATCCATGCAAAGGGAGAAGGAGCGAATGTCCTTTCTTTTTTATTGGCGAAACATCCTGAACGTCTATATGAAAGAGAATATAAAGGGCATAAAGTACGCCTCTTTTATCAATGCTTTACTCCAAATGAGGTGAAACTAACGATTTACGCCGTTTTGGATGCTATCAGTTTAGTGAGGGATGGCGGAGAGAAATTAGATATTACACATTATATTAATGACCGTGAATTTGCAGTTAGTAGTTTGTTTTTATCACTAATACGCTCTCCTCTTGCGACAGCCCTAAATGGCTTACCTAAGGAAGAATATTTACCATATGTGGAACAGGTATTTCAATTTTCGTTTTCATTTGGGCCAGTAAATACAGACCTTTCTGTAAAGAATCTTCGTGAGTTGTTTTCACCGCTTGGATTTACCGTATCTGTGCAATCGAAAACGAAAAACAGTCCTCTTTATGTAACCGTTACAGGTGAGACAACGTTGCAAAGGGGATTAAGGCAGTTATTTATTCTCATTCCAGTTATTGATAATTATAAGCACTACTATATAGATGAAAAGGAAGCGGAAAAGCTCCAGCGTTTCGGTGAAGGTTGGCTAGAGGATCATCCTCAGAAGGAATGGATTTATAAACGCGCCCTAAAATATAAAGGGTTATTAAACGGGACGATTTTTCAACAGGGAAAGGTTGAACGGGAAAAGAAACAAAAAGGGCTAAACCAACGACGTTATGAAAAGATCATCGAGATCATTCAAGCCAAACCTCATCTTAGAAAGATCGTAGATATGGGTAGTGGAGAAGGGAAACTAAGTACTCGATTAGGCTTTTTACCACATGTGAGTGAAATAATCGCGGTTGAACCAAGTGAACGAGAAACGTTAAAGGCGACAAAAAGATATGCCAAAGCTGCCGAAAATGCGGGTTTCTTAATGCCGATACAAAAATGGGGATCGGTATTTTATTATGATGATGGATTAAAGAATAAAGATGTCTTTATTTTATGTGAAGTAATCGAACATATTGCTGAAGAAAAACTGCAAACGGTCATGCAACTTATTTTTCAAGAGTATAAGCCTGAGGTTTGCATTATAACAACACCTAATAAAGAATATAATACTCTTTATCAACTTGGGGAAACCATGCGCCATTATGATCATCGTTTTGAATGGACAAGAGCAGAATTACATGCATGGGTTGAGAAGATGACTGCTATGTATGCTTATAAAGCAACCATTTCTAGTATAGGTGAGATTGATCATGAACGAGGCGGGCCGACTCAGATAGTCGTTTTTGAAAAAGGGGTGATGATATGAAGAGAATAACCCTTCCTAACGCTGGTGTCGTTTTACTTATTGGACCTTCTGGGAGTGGTAAGACAACATTGTTGCAGAAATGGGTCAATAGTGGACAAATAAAAGAGTCAGAAGTTTTAAGTTCAGATAAATATAGAAAAATCGTTGCAGATGAAGAGTATACCTCAGTTGAAAACAAAAATAGCGAGAAGGCGCAAATCTTATTTGAACAGTATCAAAGAATCTCTAAAGAGGCATTTGAACTGCTAGAATTGACCATACAAGCAAGATGTCGCTTAAATAAATGTAGTTTTATTGATGCGACTAATATAAATAGTGATGATCGTAAAAAATTGATTTCCCTTGCACATCGCCATCATTTGCCGGTAAGCGCCATTGTATTGGATGTCGATTTGGATACATTATTAGTGAGAGATAATGAACGAGCGATGCCTAGAGGTTCAAAGCGCATTAAACAACAAATGAAAAGATTTCAATACGATAAGCGCTATTTAAAGACGGAAGGTTATCATCAACTTCATATAATAAAAGAATTGAATCACTCTCTTGAAATAGAACGAATGGATGAAGTTCCTTCTATTGATGTGGGTGCAGGCATCGATATCATTGGTGATATTCATGGTTGTTTTACTGAGCTATTACAATTATTAGAGAAGTTAGGTTATGAAGAAAATGAACAAGGGCTTTATACTCATCCCCTAGGGAGGAAGTTTTTATCATTAGGGGATATTATGAGTCGGGGACCGCGCTCTTTAGAAACGCTTTTATTTTTTAAGAATCATGTTAATCATAACTTAGCTTATATGATTGATAGTAATCACGGGTGGAAAATTTACAGATGGTTAAAAGGAAATCAGGTCACTTTACGACATGGTGACGAATTGACAGCTAAAGAAATCAATCAATGGTTAGCAACCTATTCAAAAGAAGAGCAAAAACGATTGAAGGATGAGTTCATTCAGTTTTTAGGAAATGCTCCGGCACATTATATAATCGAAGATGACGGCGTGCCAATGCTTGTATGCACGCATGCAGGGATTAAAGATGAGTATATAGGGAAGAGTTCCCAACAAATATCCGATTATTGTCGATATGGTGAATCATCAAGTAGTACGGAAGATGGTAGGCCCATTAGAGATGAATGGTATCATCATCATTCAGGTCATATGACGATTGTTTGGGGCCATGATCCGAGACCGTATCCAACCAATATCAATGCTACGATTAATATTGATCAAGGTGTGGTATTCGGAGGGAAATTAACAGCTTACCGATACCCTGAGAAGTCATTTATCTCAGTTGATGCCCTCAAAAATTATAACGGGGTCGAGCATAACCCAATAATAGAATGGAAGAAC
Source organism: Cytobacillus sp. FSL K6-0265 (assembly GCF_038003465.1). NCBI lineage: Bacteria > Bacillati > Bacillota > Bacilli > Caryophanales > Bacillaceae > Cytobacillus > Cytobacillus sp. FSL K6-0265. The sequence goes on from NZ_JBBOPE010000001.1 coordinate 2,119,715, forward strand.
AAGAGGTTGCAGCCCCCTAATATACAAGCACTTATTGAAGGTTATCGCGTACAAATAGAAGGATTCGATGATGTGAGTGTGAAAAGTAAATATATAAAGCCGGTTATTGGTTCGTTATCGACATCTGATACCCATTTTAATCAACTGGTTTATCTCCCACCAACTATGAGTCCTGTTCCTATTCCGAGTCAGTTACCAGATTATTTAGAACATCCATTAGAAGCTTTTCAGTACTATCGTGATCATGGTGTGAATCAGCTTATTGTGGAGAAAAAGCATATGGGCTCACGTGGCATTTTACTGATTTTTAAGAATGAGGAAGAGGCCTTTAACTATACTGGGATTAGTAATTTAGGGGCGATTTATTCAAGAAGTGGGAAACGTTTCTTTAAAAAGGATATTGAAGAGCAAATTTTAACGGGTATCCAATCTAGTTTAAAGAGAACTGATTATTTTGATAAGTACGAAACAGACTTTGTGTTACTGGATTGTGAAATCATGCCGTGGAATTTAAAAGCACAAGACTTAATCAATAAACAATATAATCTTGTCGCCGAAAGCGCGATTCTAGATCGAATGATCTTGGATAAAGAACTAAATGAAGCCCTAGTTGAGAATCATTGGTTAAAGGAAAATCAGGAAAAGTTAGAACGTGCAGAAAGTTTTCAAAAAGTGTATGAAAAGTATTGCTGGGAGGTTTCTGACATTGATCGCATTGTGATTGCTCCATTTCATATCCTAGCCCATAGTGGGAGAGTATATCACGAACAGTCGCATATATGGCATATGGATCATGTGGAAGAATTATCCGAAATATGCAGTATTTTTAGGCGTACTGATTATTTACTAATTGAAGGTGAATCAAATTGGGAGCGAGTAATTGGTTGGTGGCAGGAAATGACTGAAGAAGGGCATGAAGGAATGGTTGTTAAGCCCAATCAGTTTACCATATGGGATAAAGGGAAACTGTTACAGCCGGCATTAAAGGTGAGGGGAAGAAAGTATTTACAAATCATATATGGTATGGATTATTTAGAAGAGAAGAATTTAGAGCGGTTGAAGAAAAGAAATACAAACCGTAAACAAAAATTAGCATTGCAAGAATTTTCTTTAGGAATAGAGGCGTTAAACCGTTTTGTGAAGCAAGAAGAATTAGGCCGAATTCATGAATGTATTGTCGCTATACTTGCCCTCGAAGGAGATGAAGTCGACCCGAGATTATAGTCATCATAGAGAAAAGTCATCTATATCGATGGCTTTTTATGATGGAATTTTATCTTTCATAATCTTATTACCACAAGCGCAAATTGTACTATGCTTTAACTTAATCAATTTTGTTTTACATACTGGGCAAATTTTATCTTCTTTTTTCATAGGAATCATCCTTTCTCTATGCATTCTTGGCATTTCCCATACACTTCCATATTGTGGTTGTTGACGGAAAACCCTGTAAGATTAGCTACCATTTCTTCAATTTCTGTTAGTTCTGGATAGTTAATATCAGCGATCTTTCCACATGATTCACAGATGACGTGATAATGATTGGACTGACTAAATTCGAAGCGACTTAATCCATTGCCATAAGGTAGCTCATTAATGATTCCTAATTCAACAAATAATTTTAAGTTATTGTAAATGGTAGCGAGACTAATAATAGGTATTCTTTTTTGAATGTCTTCAGCTGTTGGATGTCCATTCATGTCAATTAGTGTTGTTAAAATTTGTATTCTTTGTGGTGTAACCCTTAAGTTTTTCTCTTTTAATAAGGGAATCAAGCTTTCTATTTGGTCTTTATTCATGCTATAACCCTCATTTATAGTGATGTAATTGTAGTGAATGCCTTTAAGATCTACTTAAAGGCAAATGAGAAAAAGTGAAAAAATAAACGAAATATGAGAATAACTAACATATTAACGATATATATTAATAATAACACTTCTCATTCGAAAATCAATACTTTTTTATAATAATTATAAATAAGGTCTTTGTATTAATTTAATTTCGATATTGTTGGTAATATATCCTCTGTTGAGAGTGCAATAAATTTAATCACCAATATACTAGTATGTTACATGACATAAATGTGTGAAAAATGATTGCAAGACGGAAAGAAATTATCAATTACACTTTGAATCGTGATTCTAGTTGATAAAAGAGTGCGAATTTTTCACAAATACAAAATCCGCATGTACCAATAACACGAGCGTTATTTGGTACAATGCGGATTTTTGTTTGAAATGTATAGCTAACCTATTAAAGGATATGAATTTTATTTTACCTTTTCTGCCCAGTTAATAAAATTTATTACAACCTGATCTAAGAAATCTAGAGTTTGTTCGTGGACAAGCTCTCCTTGCTCATCTACTTTTTCAAGCACGGTACCGATAAAAACTTCATTTCCTGGAAGCGTGACAGCACCAACACCTGCTGAGTTGAGTATTTGACGCAAGTGCATTTGTGCTTTTACAGTTCCCATTGCACCAGGCGTTGCACCAACAATCATTGCAGGTTTATTGACCATAACTTTTTCTACTCTGGAAAACCAATCAATGGCGTTCTTTAAAAATGCAGGAATGGAATGATTATATTCAGGTGTTAAAAATAATAACCCATCACTATCTTTAATTCTTTGGCGAATTTCTATGACAGCCGCTGGTGGTGCAAGTTCATCATCTTGATTATACATCGGTAACTCCTCAAGAGGGAGAATATCAATCTCTAGCTTTTCTTGATAACGTTCTTTCATTAATATAGCTAACTTTTTATTAATTGATTCTTTGCGATTACTTCCAACAAATGCAGCAATTTTCATATAAAACCCCTCCATATGTAATATTTAACGTTTCCATCATAGCATAGCCCCATTTATAATCTGATATAAATGCTCAAAAAAAAACCGCAGTTAATTCAATTAGTTATGAACATTTTTCAAGGGAAATGGGTAAATTAACTAATAAAGTTCCTTTGAAAAAATGTCCTCTATATGTGTACAATTATTTAAAATGTGGTAAAGTATAATTTGTAAAACCTATACATAGCAAATACATGACTAGGAATTAGTTGTGTTTTTCAAGAGGACAGTTGTCTGCTTTGAAAAGAAAATTAAGATGAAACGCTAGGAGGAAAAGGAATATGTCAAGCAATATTCTTAATCAATTTTTAAGTGAAAATCTTGAGGATTTAAGAAATAAAGGGTTATATAACGAAATTGACCCGTTAGAAAGTGCAAATGGTCCAATCATTAAAATTAACAGGAAAGAGTTAATCAACTTATCTTCGAACAATTATTTAGGTTTAGCAACAAATGATACGTTAAAAACAATTGCTAAAGAAGCGGTTGATAAATATGGTGTTGGTGCAGGGGCTGTAAGGACGATTAATGGTACGTTACAAATCCATGTAGAGCTTGAAGAAACACTTGCAAAATTCAAGCATACTGAGGCAGCTATCGCTTATCAATCTGGATTCAATTGTAATATGGCAGCGATTTCTGCAGTAATGGATAAAAATGATGCCATCCTTTCAGATGAGCTAAATCATGCTTCTATTATTGATGGTTGCCGTTTATCCAAAGCAAAGATTATTCGATTCAATCATTCTGACATGGATGATCTTAGAGCAAAAGCAAAGGAAGCAACAGAATCTGGGCAATACAATAAAGTAATGGTTATTACAGATGGCGTATTTTCAATGGATGGAGATATTGCTAAATTACCAGAAATCGTTAAAATCGCGGAAGAGTTTGATCTAATCACATATGTAGATGATGCTCACGGTTCTGGTGTATTAGGTAAAGGTGCTGGTACAGTTAAACACTTTGGCCTATCTGATAAAGTGGATTTCCAAATTGGAACATTATCGAAAGCAATCGGAGTTGTTGGTGGTTATGTAGCTGGTAAACAACAATTAATCGATTGGTTAAAGGTAAGAAGTAGACCTTTCTTATTTTCTACATCTGTTACACCTGCTGATGCTGCTGCAAGTAAGAAAGCGATTGAGATGTTAATGGAGAGCACAGCGCTAAATGAAAAGCTATGGGAAAACAGTGAATACTTAAAGGCAGGCTTAAAGAAATTAGGATTTAATATCGGTGATAGTGAAACGCCGATTACACCTTGTATCATTGGGGATGAAGTGAAAACGCAAGAATTTAGTAAGAAATTAAATGAAGCAGGAGTGTATGCAAAGTCGATCGTATTCCCAACAGTACCAAGAGGAACAGGTCGTGTACGGAATATGCCATCTGCAGCACATACGAAAGAAATGCTAGATCAAGCATTAACTATATATGAAGCGGTAGGAAAAGAATTAGAGATTATATAAAATCACTCCTTTAGGAAGAGTTTAGAAAAGGGTAGGAGAAAAAATGAAAAAAATAATGATTACTGGCGCACTTGGTCAGATTGGCTCAGAGTTAACACTTAAATTGAGAGAAATCTATGGAACAGACCATGTCATTGCAACTGATATTAGAAGCAATGACTCAGAGGCAGCTACATCAGGTCCTTTTGAAATGGTAGACGTTACAGATGGCAAAACGATGTTAGAAGTGGCGAAGAAGCATCAAGTTGATTCCATTATTCATATGGCTGCTTTATTATCAGCAACAGCTGAAGCAAATCCAGTGTTTGCTTGGAATTTAAATATGGGTGGATTGATGAACGCACTTGAAGCAGCAAGGGAAACGGGTGCGCAATTCTTTACGCCAAGTTCCATTGGCGCTTTTGGACCTTCTACACCAAAAGATCATACACCACAAGATACCATCTGCCGACCAACTACAATGTACGGTGTTAATAAAGTTTCTGGAGAGCTACTTTCTGATTATTACTACCATAAATTTGGTGTCGATACGCGTGGTTTACGTTTTCCCGGATTAATTTCTTACGTAACACCACCAGGTGGGGGAACGACCGATTATGCTGTGGAGATTTATTACGAAGCAATGAAAAACAAAGCGTATACATCTTATATTGCACCAGGCACATATATGGATATGATGTATATGCCTGATGCATTAAATGCGATAGTCAACCTTATGGAGGCAGATCCTACGAAATTATTACATCGTAATTCATTTAATGTGACAGCAATGAGTTTTGAACCGGAGCAAATCGCTGCTGAAATTCGTAAACATATACCAGAATTCACCTTAACGTATGATGTTGATCCAGTTCGCCAATCGATTGCTGACAGTTGGCCAAATGCCATTGACGCTTCAGCTGCAAAAGAAGAATGGGGATTTAAAGCAGAGTATGATCTCGCGAAAATGACTGAGGATATGTTAAATAAACTAAAAAAATAAAATAAAGATAAGAAAAACGCCCCTTTTGTTAAGCGGGCGTTTTTCATTGAGTTAGTTTATCCATACTAAAAGGTAAATTTGTTCATTTTAAATCGCAAACTGTAACCATAAAGAGGTTTACATAAATTTATTATGTAAACTAATATCTACTAGTTATTTGTCTATGAAAATTTCCAAAATAGAATGTTGGTGAACGATTCGTAGTGGAGTTGTAATATGAGGAAGTGTAAGTTTTCTGCTATAGGTTGCGCCATCACTTTTTGCAACAGCACTAATTATAAGTTGATCTCCTGTTGGTATGACTTTCACATGATGATAACGATCTTCTTCAATTAAGGCTTCAATAATATAAGCTGATTCTGTATCAAACACATCGATACGAAAGATAGACTCGTCTAAAAAAGAGGTTAAAGGATCGAGAAACATGCTCTCTAACCAACTTTGCCACTCCATATTCATACATATCACCCCAGTATGATAATGTATGCGTATACATAAGTAATGTGAATGGCCAATCGATTATTAATGAATTAATTGTTTTTGAAGGAAGAATTTATGATAACTGCCCCAGAACAATAGTTTAGAAAAGTTTAAGTAGAACAATCATGAATTTATACGGAGAGTTGCTAAAATAAGGAGAAATGAGTTCGATACAATACCGAACTCATTTAAGCAGATTTTTACCACTTATTCCATTTCATCCAATAAACTTCTACATATCATGATGAGCGTGATTCTTTTGTCTCGAATGATTTCTATTCTTTACTTTCTTAGATCCACTTAAAGGCTCAGGTTGTCCTGGATTATCCCCTTTTGGAGCGTTTTTTCTCATATCTTTACCATCATTTTTATTCATTTTTTTCCCTCCTTTGTTTATAGGATGAAAGAATCCCCATTTTTTATACGGTATATTTCATCATCACTCTGAACAATTTAATTGTAAGAATAGTAAAAGAGGTGAAAACAAGTTATGCCTTATCATAAAAATAAACAGCAAGCATTTCAAGCAGCACAACAAAGTATGGAAGATGTAGAAGAACAGTATGATGTAATAGATAAACACGCGAGTACGTATGGCCAACAACTCAACCATCTATCTCAAGAAATAGCAGAAACTTATGAACAAATTCAGAATGCCCTAGAAGTGGCATCTGAGCATCAAAAAGAGCAATTGCTTAAATTTCAAACTGATTTGGATGCCATCACACACCAAGTACAATCGGAAAATAAAAAATAGAGCTAAGAAAGTCGAATAAAGTCAATTAAACACGAATGGTTTATTTTCTTAATATAATAATTAAATGAAGTCTATTTCACACCGTAATTGATAACCTCTCTCAATTATGGTGTTTTTATGTTTATCATATCATTTGTTAGAAATACCATAAGTAAAACTTATCAATAACAATAACTTTCTTGTTATTTACTTATGTTGAATGTTGTATTATTATAGAAATTGTGAGAAAAGTGAGGATGGGTAAAAATTCAAACTTTTCGATTGATTACCATTAAGTGGTATTATAGTACTTTGTAGTTCGAATTAGGGGGTAATACTATGGCGAAAAATGATGTGTTTAATTCCCGTAAATCATTTGAAGTAGAAGGGAAACGCTATCATTACTATGACTTAGCAGCACTTGAAAATGCAGGTATTGGACAGGTATCTAAATTACCATATTCAATTAAAGTCCTACTTGAATCTGTACTACGTCAATATGACGGTCGTGTAATTACAAAAGAACATGTTGAAAACTTGGCAAAATGGGGAACAGCAGATGTGAAGGAAGTGGATGTACCATTTAAACCTTCACGTGTTATCCTTCAAGACTTTACAGGTGTACCAGCAGTTGTAGACTTAGCTTCTTTAAGAAAAGCTATGGCTGATATGGGTGGAGATCCGGATATGATCAACCCTGAAAAACCAGTTGATCTTGTTATTGACCACTCTGTACAAGTTGATAAATATGGCACACCAGATGCACTAGACGCAAACATGGTTTTAGAATTTGAAAGAAACGCAGAACGCTACCAATTCTTAAGTTGGGCACAAAAAGCATTTGATAACTATCGTGCGGTTCCACCTGCAACAGGTATTGTTCACCAAGTAAACTTAGAATATCTTGCTGATGTTGTCATTGCAAATGAAACAACAGAAGGAGATTTTGAAGCATTCCCAGATACACTTGTTGGTACTGACTCTCATACAACGATGATTAATGGTATCGGTGTACTCGGTTGGGGCGTTGGTGGTATTGAGGCGGAAGCTGGTATGCTTGGACAGCCTTCATATTTCCCAGTTCCTGAAGTTGTTGGGGTGAAACTTGTTGGTGAGCTACCTAATGGAGCAACAGCTACTGACCTTGCCTTAAAAGTAACACAAGTTTTACGTACACACGGCGTTGTAGGTAAATTTGTGGAATTCTTCGGACCAGGTGTTCCTGCACTTCCACTAGCTGACCGTGCAACAATCGCGAACATGGCACCTGAATATGGTGCAACATGCGGATTCTTCCCTGTCGATGGTGAATCTTTAGAATACATGCGTTTAACTGGACGTAAAGAAGAACAAATCAAAGTTGTTGAAGCTTATTCTAAAGCAAACGGCTTATTCTTTGATCCTTCATTAGAACCTGTTTACACAGATGTAGTAGAAATTAACTTAGCTGACATTGAACCGAACCTTTCAGGTCCAAAACGTCCGCAAGATTTAATTCCGCTTTCTGCTATGAAAAAAGAATTTAATAAGGCTGTTACGGCTCCTCAAGGGAACCAAGGTTTTGGTTATGATGAGAAAGAGTTTGATAAAACAGCGACAGTTAACTTCAAAAATGGCGATTCTACGACAATGAAAACGGGTGCAGTTGCAATTGCTGCGATCACTAGCTGTACAAACACATCTAATCCTTATGTATTAGTTGGTGCAGGTCTTGTGGCGAAAAAAGCAGTAGAACTTGGTTTGGAAGTTCCTAAATACGTAAAAACATCTTTAGCACCAGGTTCAAAAGTTGTTACTGGATACTTAAATAACTCTGGTTTACTTCCTTATTTAGAGCAATTAGGATTTAACCTAGTAGGTTATGGATGTACAACATGTATCGGTAACTCCGGTCCATTAAAAGAAGAAATTGAAGAAGCGATTGCTGATAGCGATTTACTTGTTACGTCTGTTCTTTCTGGTAACCGTAACTTTGAAGGTCGTATTCATCCATTAGTGAAAGGTAACTACCTTGCTTCACCACCATTAGTAGTTGCATACGCTCTAGCTGGAACAGTTGATGTTGATCTTCAACATGATGTTCTTGGTCAAGACAAAGATGGTAACGATATATTCTTTAAAGACATCTGGCCAACAACAGAGGAAATCAATGAAGTCGTTAAACAAACGGTAACACCAGATTTATTCCGTGATGAATATGAGCGTGTTTTCGATGATAATGAGCGTTGGAATGAAATTAAAACAAGTAATGAGCCATTATATACTTTTGATGAATCATCTACTTATATCCAAAACCCACCATTCTTTGAAGGTTTAAAACCAGATCCAGAAGAAGTAAAACCATTAAATGGTTTACGTGTGGTTGGTAAATTTGGTGATTCAGTTACAACTGACCATATCTCTCCTGCAGGTGCAATCGGAAAAGATACACCAGCTGGTAAATATCTTCGCGAAAATGGCGTAGAAGTTCGTGACTTCAACTCTTATGGTTCTCGTCGTGGTAACCATGAAGTCATGATGCGTGGTACATTTGCTAATATCCGTATCCGTAACCAAATCGCACCGGGTACTGAAGGTGGATTCACAACTTACTGGCCAACTGGTGAAGTAACTTCCATTTATGATGCATGTATGCAATATAAAGAAGATGGAACTGGATTAGTTGTACTTGCTGGTAAGGATTACGGAATGGGATCATCTCGTGACTGGGCAGCAAAAGGAACAAACTTACTAGGTATTAAAACAGTTATTGCCGAAAGTTATGAGCGTATTCACCGTTCTAACCTTGTGTTAATGGGCGTTCTACCACTTCAATTTAAAGCTGGTGAAAGTGCTGATACACTAGGATTAACTGGTAAGGAAACAATTAGTGTTGAAATCGGAGAAGGCGTAAGACCTCGCGACTTTGTAAAAGTGACTGCTGTTGCAGAAGATGGCACTGTAACTACTTTTGAAGCACTTGTTCGATTCGACTCTGAAGTGGAAATTGATTACTATCGTCATGGTGGTATCTTGCAAATGGTTCTTCGAAATCGATTGAAGAAATAATTGTAGATTTCCTACCCTCTACACATCTAGATGTGTAGAGGTTTTTTTAATTTGTCTATATTCAATACTCATAAATCACGATGTGAAAGTTTTTTGAGCATATTGAAATAAAAGGAGATAACAAATGAAAGCGTGGATGATTGGTCCGTTTTTAATCACTGTGAATCAGTTAAGTCTTGCGATCGCGTTTGTAATCACATATTTTCTTTTAAAAACTTTCTTTAAGGTGGAGGAGGAAATAAAAGATGAAGTTACTTCTAGTCTGATGACTGGTCTTATCATTTTTCTCCTAAGTTATAAAGGGTTGCCTCTAATAACGAAGTTTGCAGATGTAATAAAAAATCCTTTCATAATTGTTTATTTAAGTAGTGGACTGAAAGGTCTATATTTTGCTTTGATTATCATGTTTATATATTTATTTATTAAAGCCTATCGCTCGCAATTCCCAATGATTCCTTGGATGCGTATCGCTTTCGTTTATTTACTTACTTATTTCCTTTCATTTTGGATGATGAGAACACTATATTTTCTTTCCTATTAGGAACAATAATGAGAGGAAGGAGTGTTCAAGTTGAAAAAAATCGTATTATTCCTTTGTTGCTTTTGGCTATTCATCCCTTTAAAAACTGCAGCAGAAGATCAATTACCAGGCTTGAAGATCGGCACAAAAGCACCCGAATTTATGCTCCAGACTATTGAAGGTGAAAATATCAGTTTAACGGATTTCCGTGGAAAAAAAGTGATGCTCAATTTCTGGGCTACTTGGTGTGCACCATGCAAACAAGAAATGCGTGATTTCCAATTATTTTATCAAAATAAAAAGGATGCTAATATAGAAATCATTGCGGTAAACATTGATACAAAAAGTAATGTAGGCAAATATATTGAACGCTTAGGTATTACTTTTCCGGTTTTATTAGACGAGAATGATCATATAAATGAGATTTATCAAGTGCTCGTAATACCAACAACTTATTTCATTGATGAAGAGGGTGTCATAAGAGATAAGTACTATAGTGCTATGCCTTTATCATTAATTGAAGAAAAGTTAAAACAGTTTTAATTTAACTCTTTTATTTTTACATTTTTCCAATAGAGAAACCCATTATTAAATTTTCTAAAATTTGTAATAACTTTCTATTGAATAGGGCATACTGTTTGTAAATAGAAAGAAATGGTGGGTGAAGAATTTTATGAGAAAACCAAAAAGAAGAACATTTGCTGATTTAGTATTGGAGAATAAGCTGCAATTAATGAAAGATCAGTCTGCAATGGATAAAATAGAGATGCGATTAGAAGAAAAACATGCTAGTCACTTGAAGGCAGAGTAGATTTTTACCTGATTAGTTCACTTAACTTCCGAACATAATAAAAAAATGAAGGAGGGATAAGTGATGGGTAATCCAAAAAGAAATAGTAAAAATTTTGTACCCAATCACCTTGGTACCCAATCAAGGGGGTTTGGTGGCAATAAAGGAAAACAAATGCAGGATAAATCAGGCAAGCAACCAGATGTGATTCAAACAAAAGGTGAATAAATGATAAAAGGATGCTTAGGTAAACCGTACCTAAGCATCCTTTTGTCTGTAAGCGGCTTTACTTCAATGTGAAGAAAAAAATATGGTATAGTTAGTTTAAACCATTGAATAAAGTGATGTGAATAGAATGAAACAAAAGAAAACAGATGTTGACAAAAATGGTTCCCAGCAAGTACATACAGAAAGAAATATATTTGAACAAATTTCTCGTTTAGATGAAAAGTCTGATGCTGAACAATTATCAAAGTTGCTAACAGAAGCATCGCAATTGTCTGCTATAAGAGAAAAAACAGATGTTCAATTGCCAGTTGCATGGTTACAAAAGGCGATTGAATTATCACCGCAGAATTTCAGAGCAAAAGAAGCGCTTGCAGAAACAAAATGGATGATTAACAAAGAATTCATGGATCAACTTCAATATCCTATTATTCGTGAAACTGATAATCGAGCTACAAAAAAATATGCTGCAGAAGAAATGATCGCCATCACAAACCGTTTTATGCAACAAACGATTAAAGCAAAAGAACATTTAAAAGGACAAAAAGAGGAACTAAGCCATTATCAGCATGATCAACTGAGTCCTTTTGTAGACGATTTATATGCTATCCTTGAAGAAGCACTTTCCATTGGCAATCAATTAGTTGAGGTTGCAGAAGCATATGAGCAGTCAATATCCGGCGTATTTCATACAGCAATACATTATGATGAAGTAAAGCGAAAAATTGAGCTACTTTTGAAAGTGAAAGAAAAGTGGCAACAAAAAATCGAAAACTATGAAATACAGAAAAAGCAACATGTGACTCCTTTAAATGAACTTGATGAAATGATAGGTATGATGAATGTAAAAAAGAGAATTAAAGCTTATTATCAATTTTTACAGTATCAAAATAGACGTCGTACTTTAGGTTTTAACCAGCGAGATCAACTTAGTTTGAATATGGTGATTACGGGGAATCCTGGGACAGGTAAAACAACTTTAGCGAGAACACTTGCCCGTATATACCATCATTTAGGTGTCTTACCAAGGGAGAATGTCATAGAAACCAATCGTTCACAATTAGTCGGTGCATATGTTGGGCAAACGGAAGAGAATGTTGCGCAATTAGTCGAAAAAGCGCAGGGTGGAGTATTATTTATCGATGAGGCTTATACATTGAATCGCTCAGCTCAATCAAAGGACGATTATGGACAACTCGCTATTGATACCCTTGTTTCGTTAATGACAAGTGAAAAGTATAGTGGGCGATTGGCAGTAATATTGGCAGGCTATCCTGATGAAATGCGACAGTTTCTTGAAGTAAATCCAGGATTACGCAGTCGTTTCCCGCAAGCCAATCATCTCCATCTTCAAGATTACACTGACTATGAGTTGTTAGAGATCGGTAAGCGAATCGCTTTAAATAATGATTATGTGCTAACTAGTTCGGGAGAAAGGGCGTTGTTAAAGAGAATAGAAAGAGAGCGTGTTGATGACACTTTTGGTAATGCAAGAGCTGTACATGATGTCATTCTCGATGCGATCTTTTCTAAAGGTATAAAGGGTGAGGAAGCGGATATTAGAGAACTAACAATCTTAGATGAAGATGATTTTACCATCGATGAGGAAGAGTCCGTTGATCAACCGCAGAAGCAACTGGATGAAATGATTGGCTTGGAACATGTTAAAGAAGAGGTAAAAACTTTAGTGTCATTTGTACAAGTACAGCATATGCGCGGGAAACAAGGATTACCGACCATTCCTGTACAGCTACACTCAGTTTTTACAGGGAATCCAGGTACTGGAAAAACGACGATAGCGAAAATTTTCGCGCAATTATTAAAAGAATGCGGCTTGCTTAAACGGGGTCATTTGATCGTTTCGAGTAGAGCAGACTTTGTTGCTGGTTATATTGGCCAGACAGCATTAAAAACAAGAAAACTTATTCGCCAAGCATTAGGGGGTGTGTTGTTTATTGATGAAGCGTATTCCCTGTTATCAGACATCAATGCTGATTATGGAAAAGAAGTGATAGATACGCTTGTAGATGAAATGACTAAACATAATGAAAACTTGGTTGTGATTTTAGCAGGTTACCCTGAGGAGATGGAAAAGCTATTGGTAAGTAATCCTGGACTCAGGTCACGTTTTAAAAAGTTTTTACATTTTCCGGATTATACTGCTGAAGAGATGCTGAAGATGATGAAAGCATTTTTAGCAAGATATGAAATGAGTTTAACGAAGACTGCTGAACAATTACTACTGGAGTATTTTACAAAAACAGTAACAGAAGGGAATGGCCGATTAGTTGTGAATCTTGCTGAAGGGGCCATTCAAAATCAAGCTAGAAGAATTATGGAAGAGTCACATACAAGTGAGTCTTCGTTATCTACATTAACAGAGACAGATTTTATGAATACATTAGGTGTAAATAGAAAGGAAGACAAGACAAGTGCTAGTTTCAACGAAAGAGATAGAAGTTAGATATGCAGAAACAGATCAAATGGGTGTGGTCTATCATGCCAATTATATTATTTGGATGGAACTAGGTCGAACGCAATTCGTAAAAGACTTAGGTTTTAATTATGCGGCATTAGAAGAACAAGGTGTACTATCACCTGTACTCGACATACAAGCATCTTATAAAAAACCGCTCCATTATGGGGAAACAGCCACAGTCAAGACATGGGTGGAGGCTTATGATGGTTTAAGGACAACTTACGGATATGAAATATATAACCAAGAAGGCATTCTTGCTGTTAGTGGGTCGTCATTACACACTTGTGTGAAGAAGGATAGTTTTCGACCAATTTCACTTCGAAGGAAGTTTCCTGATTGGCATGAAGCATATGAAAATGCAAAGAAATAAAGAAAGAAGGCTGTAGTATGGCGTTCGGTATTACGAAGGCGGTTATAAGAAAGTGGAAATCTGATATAGATGCAGGAAAGATCGCCTTTCTTACTCATTATTGGCTAGATGATCGTTTCCCCGCGTGTAAAACGGTGACGAAGGTGGGAGCGTCCGACTTGAATCAGCTCATTTTATGGGGGAAACAGTACGGATTGAAGCCGGAGTGGATTCATCACCGTAAGGATGGTTACTCTCATTATGATTTATTAGGCGATAAACAAATCGAAATTATGAGGTTAGAGGGAAAAGAAGAGCATATTTGGCGTTAAAAAACATCACCCCTAGTGCACTAGGGGTGATGTTTTATTTTTCATATTTATACTGCGGTTCGTTTAAGTCCTCATCATAATTAACAATTAAATGGTGATCATCAAAGTACCATAAGTCTTTTTCTTCGATAAAAAACTGGATACCCTCTGATTCTTTTATAACAACAGGATTAATCGGTTCTTCATTAGAAATACCTAAAGAAAAGCCTTGTTGTATCGGGCTTGAACCTCCATAACGGGCAAAAAAACGAACGTAATCTCCATCTGTCAAAAGCATCTCATCTTTGAACCAACTAATGGCTTTTTCACTCAATCGAATGTCCAAGTTCCCATCTCCTTCTATCTTTATAAGCCTATTGTATCCGAAAGCGAATCGCACTGCTAAGATTTTGATTGCTAAGAGAAAGGAACCTTATTTATGCTCAGAGAAATATTCGTTGATGGCACGAATCCAATTGATTCTTGTTACATCAGAGGCTGTTTGTTTGTCACCTGTTTCTAGCGCTTGAATAATCCGTTCATGCTCGTCGATAGATGATTCTGTTAAGATAATGGCTTTATAATAGTAAAGTCTCATCACGTGAGGTTGGAGACCTTCAATTGCCTGAGTAATATAAGGATTTTTAGTTTCATCTACAATTAATTGATGGAACTCTTCGTCATATTTAAGAGCAGAGAATGAATCCTCAGTTTTAATAGCTTCAGCAAACTTTTGATTAATTTCTTTTAAACGATGAATCACCTCTTGATTCAGATTGCCTGCTACTAATTCAGAAGACAATGCTTGCAGAACACTTAATGGAGGGAGGATTTTCGTTATATCTTCGTGGTTTACTGCAGTAACTTGTGTCCCGACTCCAGGATACATTTCTACAAACCCTTGGGAATTTAATAATTGTAATGCTTCTCTAATAGGTGTTCTGCTGACTCCTAAAGCATCCGCAAGATCAGCATCATTCAATTTTTCTTTTGGTTTTAACGTGCCATCAATAATCCATTCTTGAATTTGCAAGAATGCGCGTTTTTTGGCCGAAAGTCGTTGTGGAGTTGAAAAATTACTTGGAATTGGCATAATAAACCACCTTTGTCGTATCAAATATCTGTTCATTATTCTGTTAGTATGGTGTGATTTTTTAAATTGCTCTAAGAAATACAGAAAAAATTCTATCCGTATTAGTAATATATAGAAAAAATTATATAATAATATAGTTTTTAATGCAATATATCACCTTTAGCATTCTTTTTATTAGCATAATTTATTGTGTTCATTTTAGTGATATGTTATCTTATAAATGCAATATATTAAAGAGGTTCTATGGGTGGAAGAAATTATTAATATTATTTCAGAAATATTTAATTCTTATAAGAATTAATATTCTGAAAATACTGGCGGTGTGAATATCACATGCTATTAGTATTTGAGAGGGGTAAACTTGTAATATGAATCAAAAATCTTCAAATTCTTATGTAGTTGTACTAGGTTTAATGTTATTCTCTTTGTTCTTTGGAGCGGGTAATTTAATATTCCCGATTATGATGGGGCAAGAAGCGGGTACAAATGTTTGGATAGCAACAGCTGGGTTTATTATAACTGGTGTGGGGCTTCCATTATTAGCTGTTGTTGCTCTTGGCTTTTCAGGTAAGAGTGATTTGCAATCGCTTGCAAGTCGAGTTAATCCAACATTTGGTCTGATTTTCGCTATTATCTTATATTTAGCTATTGGTCCATTATTTGCCATCCCGAGAGCAGGAAGTGTTTCATTTGAAATTGGAATCCGACCATTATTGCCAGAATCTTCACTAACGATTGGATTATTAATATTCTCAATCTGTTTCTTTGGAGTTGCAACGATATTATCATTAAATTCATCAAAGATTGTTGATATCGTAGGTAAATATTTAACGCCTATTAAAATTAGCTTTATACTATTATTAATTCTTGTTGCTGTCTTTAATCCTCTTGGATCTTTTGCGGAGCCAACAGAAGCTTATTCACAACACTCATTCTTTAATGGCTTCTCAGAAGGCTACTTAACAATGGATGTACTGGCTGCATTTGTCTTTGGGGTAATTGTTATAAATGCACTGCGTGCAAAAGGTATAGAGTCAAACCGCTCTATTATGTTTGCTACTATGAAGGCTGGTTTGATTGCTGCAATTTTATTAGCATTCTTTTATAGTGCAATGGCTTACATGGGTGCTAGTAGTGTTGCAGAATTAGGCGTTCTCGAAAATGGTGGAGCTGTTCTTTCAGGTGTAGCCTATGCATATTTTGGCTCTTATGGTGGGATCGTTCTAAGTGCTGTTATGATCATTGCCTGTATGACAACAAGCGTAGGTTTGATCAGTTCATGTGCTAGCTATTTTAATAAGATCATGCCTAAATTTTCCTATAAGACATATGTAATTGCATTTGCTATTTTCAGTACCGCTGTTGCTAACTTTGGTTTAACAGAGCTAATTGCTATTTCTGTTCCCGTACTAACAGCGATTTATCCTTTGGCGATTTTATTGTTAATTTTAACATTTTTCCATCCGTTTTTTAATGGCAAGAAGTCTGTATATCAAGTGAGTATGATTTTAACGTTTATTGTTAGTGTTTTTGATGGTTTAAAAGAAGCTGGTGTTCAAATTGAGCCTGTTTATAATTTATTCACAAACATTCTTCCGCTGTATGAGGTGGGATTAGGTTGGATTGTACCAGCTATCATCGGTGTGATTGTAGGTATTGTTATTGATCTATTTAAAAGGAAGACAAAGATAAAAGAGAATGAAGAATTAGTTTAACTGTTTCTTTACCCTTACAAAAGACTTTACTTTTGTAAGGGTTTTTTTATGTGAACGATAAAAATATTTTTGATATCTAGACGGATTATTCTAAGCCACTCCAATCAAAAACGTAAGTAATCACATATATTCTATTATCGTGGTTCTAGTAAATGAGCATGGAAGATAAATAAAACTAAGAATAATTCTATTAATATATTACATATGACTATATTTTTTTAAAATAATATATTGCATTCAACACAAGGATATGTTACTTTAAGAATGCAATATATTGCTTGAATTTTTTCAGAGATTGTAATTCATACAATATTATATTTAAATATGAACTTTCTGAAGAATTAGTAAATTATAGTATTTATGATTGTTAACTACAACAGTAGGTGCAGAAGGGGGTAGAAGATATGAATCAAAAGGTTCCATCTTCTTATATTATTGCAGTAGGGTTTATGTTATTTTCATTATTTTTTGGAGCTGGGAACTTAATTTTTCCAGTCATGATGGGTCAAGAAGCAGGAACGAACGTATGGGCAGCGGTAGCGGGCTTTATTATTACAGGTGTTGGCCTTCCTTTATTGGGTGTAATCGCTCTGGGCTATTCTGGTAAGAGTGACTTGCAATCGCTTGCAAGTCGTGTAAATCCATTGTTTGGTCTAGTTTTCACAGTTGTATTATATTTATCTATCGGACCATTATTTGCGATCCCGCGAACTGGTACAGTCTCTTATGAAATTGGTATTAGACCTTTCATTTCTGATGAATGGAGTACGATTGGATTAGTTGTTTTCTCCATCATTTTCTTTGGAATTACCGCATTTTTCTCTCTAAATGCATCGAAAATTGTTGATATCGTAGGGAAAGTTTTAACACCTATTCTACTATTATTTATCTTAATTTTAATTGTAGTAGCATTTGTTAATCCACTAGGGTCTCTACAAGCACCAAGTGAGGCATATACTGTTAACTCTTTCTTTAACGGTTTCACTGAAGGCTACTTAACAATGGATGCTCTTGCTGCTTTCGTATTCGGAATCATTGTAATTGATGCGATACGTTCTAAAGGCGTTCAATCAAATAAAGTGGTGATGCTTTCAGTTATTAAAGCAGGTTTAATCTCAGCCGGATTGCTTGCCTTGATATACGGCTCACTTTCTTACATTGGTGCAAGTAGTGTTTCGCAATTAGGTATTTTAGGAAATGGTGGTGCGGTTTTATCTGAAGTTTCAGCACATTATTTTGGTTCATATGGAGGAGTTATACTAAGTGTAATTGTTATTGCAGCCTGTTTAACGACTAGTATTGGTTTAATCTCCTCATGTGCAGCTTATTTTAGTAAAATCATGCCTAAAGTCTCTTATAATACATTTGTTATTATTTTCTCAGTATTTAGTGCAGCCATTGCTAATTTTGGTTTAAGTCAATTGATCGCTATTTCAGTACCGGTATTGACAGCTATTTATCCATTAGCGATTGTATTATTAATTCTTACATTCTTACACCCATTGTTTAATGGCAAGAAAACGGTTTATCAAATGAGTATGTTATTTACATTTATTATTGGTGTCTTTGATGGCTTTAAAGCAGCAGGATATACGATTGCCTCAGTAGATAATCTTTTCTCTAGTATTCTTCCATTATATGATGTAGGGCTAGGTTGGTTATTACCTGCATTTATAGGCGCTGTTATAGGAATGATTATTGGCTTATTTCAACGGAAAAAAGTTGAGGATGAAAAAGAACAAGTCATTTAAAGAGAAAAAGAAGCCTCCGACTAAAATGGAGGCTTCTTTTATTGATATAAGGACAATGCTGATTATTCAGATATGTTAAGTTCATCTCTCAACTCTGTATGTATGATCTTAATCAAGCGGTAATGTAATTGTAATGGTTGTACCTACATTCATTTCAGATGAAATGTTAATCCACCCATTATGTTGTTCAATAATTCTTTTGCAGATGGATAACCCAATGCCTGTGCCCGTTGTTTTAGTAGAATAAAAAGGTTGAAAAAGCTTTTCTAATGTCTCTTCATTCATCCCATAACCCGTATCTTTTATAACGATTATACAGGTTTCATCTGTACTTCTAACAGAGATTTTAATCGTATTTTCTTGGTGTTGCTCCACTGTATCAAATGATTCGAGTGCATTTTTAATTAGATTGACTAATACTTGTTTTAATTGCTTGGCGTTTCCATTTATATACGGGTCATCTTTTGATAATTGGAATGTGAGTGCTGTATTTTTTAAAATCGCTTCACTTTGAAACAACAGGAAAGTATCGTGGACAAGTTTATTAATAGAAATACGTTCTTTAATATTGTCTGTTGGTTTTGCTGCATTTAAAAACTCATGGATAATGTCATTGGCACGATTAATCTCATCTAGAGCAATATCAACATATTGATTTTTCCCTGACTCATTGAGATAGGGTTTTAACAATTGTAAAAAACCTTTAACTGTTGTAAGTGGATTGCGGATTTCGTGTGCCATAGATGCTGCAAGTGTACTTAAATTTTGTGCGTATTCATTTGTGAAATTTGCTTCATTAATCTGAGAAGCTGTTTCATGAATGATTTTCTTTTTTTCATTCAGTTCTAAACTAAATCTGAGAAGTTTCTGTTCCAATTGTTGTGTTTGATAGTTATGGTCAGCAGATAATGAATGAAATAAGGGATAGCAAAATAAATGACATGATTCTTCCTCTGGAATCGTATAGACGCGATAATTGTGATACCCGTTACCGAAAAATAGCTGTAAATTAAGAACTGCTTTTTTCTTGCGTATTACATTAAATTGTTCGACATCTTCGTAATTCATTAATTGTGTGAATGGGGTACCAATGATTGTATGTTGATTAACTATAGATGTTGAAACCACGTGATTATTGTTGTCAATTAAGAAGTATGGAAATGGTAGTTCTTTTAAGACAATCTCAGTTAATTTCATTTCTTATCATCCTTACCATTGTTTGTCATGTGGAAGTAGTATTTAATGTCATGCTCTTTTATTCTATTAGAAGAAATTGCAATATATGTTAGAAAAAGATGTATATTGAGAAAAAAACACGAAACTTCTCTACATATTTTGTTATGTACTTGAGTTAAAATGTCATATTTTTAAATAAATAGCAAAGTTGGAATGATTAATCTTATCATACCAAAGTCATTCAATGGCTTTCAATCACCGTTTTCATTCGTTAAAGGGATTTTTTAGGATTGATTAGAGAAAAGACTCACGTCATTCTACCTAGTAAAGAAATGGATAGATAAGAAAAAGACAGCATTCCTTAACGCTGTCTTTTGGATGTCTATCTTTTCTTTTTGAATAAATTGACCTTTGGTTCGGTTTTATTGACAATCCTTTTAATATTTGTACGATGTCGATAAATGATGAACGATGTCATTAAGGCAATCACTATGATTAAAATTGGATCACCGAGAATAATTGAATAAATCAATCCTGCAATACCAGCAATCATTGATGATAATGAAACATATTTAGTAGTGAGAAGCGAGATGAAAAATACAACTAATATGACCGCAAACATAACAGGCACGAACGCCAGCACAACACCTGCAGATGTAGCAACAGCTTTACCACCTTTGAATCCTGCAAATATCGGATACATATGTCCAATAACAGCAAAAATCCCTATAATCACTGTATGTATATCAATATCAAAGAAGATAGGTAATACTCCAGCAGCTATTGTACCTTTTAGGATATCTGCAAGTGTAACGGTAAACCCTGCTTTTTTCCCTAGCGTTCGGAAAGTGTTTGTCCCACCAAGGTTACCACTACCATGCTCACGGATATCAATGCCATAAAACACTTTACCAATGATTAATCCAGATGGAATGGAACCAATTAAATAAGCAATAAGAAAAACGATGATTACTTCAAATGTCATAAACTCTCCCCCACGGAATAAAAATACAGTTCTTATATTGTACCATGTAAATAAGTGAATGTACTATGTTGCATTTAAATTATCTTTTCAAGTGCCAAGATTGATTCCTTTATTATGAAACGAATGTTAAATAGATATATGAGTAAAATTAGTAGAAAAGAACATTTTTGTTAAGCGGTATGGCGTAAATTTAGCGAGAAAGAAAGCTGTATAAAAGAGATGACGATATTATGTTAGAAAGAACAGAATTGCGATCTATTCGCATTTATACTTTAATTCAGATAAAATAGTGTAGAGTTCAAAATAAGAGGTGAATGTATTGAGTATAGAAAACCCAACAAGAACTGAAATTGGAAAGTTGTTAAAACAAGCAAAGAGGATTGCCGTCGTAGGATTAAGTGATAACCCTAATCGCACATCCTATATGGTAAGTGAAGCGATGCAAAAAAGTGGTTACGAAATTATTCCTGTTAACCCGAAAATTAAGGAAGTATTAGGTGTAAAAGCGGTTGCATCATTAGCTGAAATAGAAGGCAAAGTGGATATTGTTAATGTCTTTAGACGTTCAGAATATTTGCCAAGTCTTGCAAGTGAATTTCAAAATATTGATTGTCCCATTTTTTGGACTCAGCTAGGTGTTGTAGATGAAGGTGTATTTCAGCAATTAAGTGATGCTGGTTATACCGTGATCATGGATCGATGCATTAAAGTAGAGCATGCGCTAACAAAATAACATTTGTAGCATGGGATCATGAATTTGATTTCATGCTTTTTCTTTCATAAGCGGATTAGTAGAGAAAATATGATATAATGATTAGAACGTTTGTTCTTATTCCTTGTTGCAACAGTATATCTATCTTTAAAGCATGTTACAATGAGGAACATATATGCATACTACTCGCATGATTAAGAAGGAATATAGTGAATAAGAATGGAATAATAAACCGATATCTAATGTAGAGAGGTGCATAAAGAGGCGGTTATGATATAATCAAACTCTATTGCCAACTCGGATTGATAGACAATAGACGGTTTTTGAAGAGATGAAAGGGGAATGCTTGTGGCAAAAAATCAGGAAGTATTTGACTATAATGATGATGCCATACAAGTACTTGAGGGATTAGAAGCTGTTAGAAAACGTCCCGGAATGTACATTGGAAGTACGGATGCAAGAGGGTTACACCACCTTGTATACGAAATAGTCGATAACGCTGTAGATGAAGCACTCGCAGGTTTCGGCGATCATATCATTGTCAAAATACATAAAGACAATTCAATTAGTGTTCAAGATAAAGGTCGGGGAATGCCGACCGGAATGCACAAAATGGGCAAGCCTACAACCGAAGTCATATTGACTGTGTTGCACGCTGGAGGGAAGTTTGGCCAAGGTGGATACAAAACAAGTGGTGGACTTCATGGTGTGGGTGCATCAGTTGTTAATGCCTTATCCCAATGGCTAGTTGTAAAAATTAAACGTGATGGACTTGTTTATGAACAGCGATTTGAAAACGGTGGAAAGGCAGTAACAACGCTTGAGAAAGTTGGCAAAACGAATCAAGTCGGGACAACGATCCACTTTAAACCAGATCCCACGATTTTTTCAACAACTACATATAATTTTGAAGTGTTAAGTGAACGATTACGAGAATCCGCTTTTCTTTTAAAAGGGATGAAAATCGAAATAACGGATGAACGTCATGATCTTAAAGAGATTTACCATTATGAAAACGGAATTGAAGCTTTCGTTCAGTACCTAAATGAAGAAAAAGACACGCTCCATCCAGTAGTTAGTTTTGAAGGCGAGCATAACGGCATTGAAGTTGATTTTGCCTTCCAATTTAATGATGGTTTTTCAGAAAATGTCCTTTCTTTTGTGAATAATGTTCGTACGAAAGATGGAGGGACGCACGAAGCTGGAGCTAAAACAGCGATGACCAGGGTGTTCAATGAATATGCCCGCAAAGTCCAGCTGTTAAAAGAGAAAGATAAGAACTTAGAAGGAACCGATTTAAGAGAAGGTTTCGCAGCGATTGTCTCCGTACGTGTACCCGAAGGACTTTTACAATTTGAAGGACAAACAAAGGGTAAGCTCGGCACAAGTGAAGCACGTTCAGCAGTCGATGCCGTTGTATCAGAGCACCTCTCCTATTTCCTTGAAGAAAATCCAGAGACAAGCTCTTTATTAATTAAGAAAGCAATTAGAGCTTTTCAAGCAAGAGAAGCAGCACGTAAAGCGAGAGAAGACGCTAGAGGCGGGAAAAAGAAGAAACGCGCTGAAGCGGTTTTATCAGGGAAGCTGACACCTGCTCAATCACGTAACCCAGAAAGAAACGAATTATATTTAGTAGAGGGTGACTCTGCAGGTGGTTCAGCAAAGCAAGGGCGCGATAGAAGGTTTCAAGCGGTATTGCCCTTAAGGGGTAAGGTAATAAATACTGAGAAGGCGAAACTCGCAGATATCTTTAAAAATGAAGAAATAAACACGATTATACACGCTGTTGGAGCGGGTGTCGGTGGTGACTTCACGATTGAAGATATTAATTACGATAAAGTGATTATTATGACGGATGCTGATACTGATGGCGCCCATATTCAAGTGCTCTTATTGACCTTCTTTTACCGCTATATGAAGCCGTTACTTGAAGCAGGTAAAGTCTATATTGCTTTACCACCATTGTATAAAGTGAGTAAAGGTTCAGGAAAGAAAGAAGTAATAGAGTATGCATGGAGTGATGAAGAGCTTCCGGATACGATTAAGAAGGTCGGTAAAGGCTATATTATTCAGCGTTATAAAGGACTTGGTGAAATGAATGCTGACCAATTATGGGAAACAACAATGGATCCGGAAACGAGAACGCTCATCCGTGTGAAAATTGATGACGCTGCGAGAGCGGAACGTAGAATTACCACATTAATGGGTGATAAAGTTGAACCGCGTAGAAAATGGATTGAAACCAATGTTGCATTTGGCTTAGAAGAAGATGGCAGCATTTTAGAAAATGAAAACATTTCTACGCTTGAGGAGTTAGATTCATGAACAAAGCAGAACAATTTCGTGATCTGCCGTTAGAAGATGTCCTTGGGGACCGATTTGGCAGATATAGTAAATATATTATACAAGATAGAGCATTACCTGATGCGAGAGACGGGCTAAAGCCCGTACAGCGTCGTATTTTATATGCCATGCATGTAGAAGGAAATACGCATGATAAAGGTTTTAGAAAATCGGCAAAAACGGTCGGTAATGTGATTGGTAATTATCACCCACATGGTGATACGTCTGTATATGATGCCATGGTGCGTATGAGTCAAGATTGGAAGTTGCGCAAGCTTCTTATTGAAATGCACGGTAATAATGGTAGTATCGATAATGATCCGCCTGCTGCGATGCGGTATACAGAGGCGAGATTATCTTCTATTTCTTCTGCACTCTTAAATGATATTGAAAAAAGAACGGTTGATTTTATCCCGAACTTTGATGATACTTCGAATGAGCCAACAGTTTTACCAGCGAGTTATCCTAACTTACTTGTCAATGGATCAACAGGCATTTCTGCCGGGTATGCAACGGAAATTCCACCTCATCACCTCGGAGAAGTGATTGATGCTGTTATTCATCGTATGGATCGTCCACAAAGTACTGTCGATGACTTAATGCAGTATATAAAAGGACCTGATTTTCCTACCGGTGGAATGATACAAGGTGTGGAAGGTATTAAGAAAGCCTATGAAACGGGCAAAGGTAAGGTTATTATCCGTGGTAAAGTAGATTTCGAGGATATTCGTGGTGGTAGAAAGCAAATTGTCATTACTGAAATTCCTTATGAAGTCAATAAAGCGAACTTAGTGAAGAAAATGGATGAATTTCGATTCGATCGTAAAATCGAAGGAATCGCTGAAGTCCGTGATGAAACGGATCGTACTGGGCTGAGAATTGTCGTTGAATTAAAGAAAGATGCTGACCCACAAGGTGTTTTACACTATTTATATAAATATACTGATCTGCAAATCCCATATAATTTTAATATGGTGGCGATTCATAACCGTCATCCGAAAACGATGGGTTTAGTTCCCTTATTAGATGCCTATATTGACCATCGAAAAGAGGTTGTCACACGTAGAACACAATTCGATTTAGAAAAAGCGCAAACACGTCAGCATATCGTTGAAGGACTCATAAAGGCGTTATCTATATTGGATGAAGTCATCGCGACGATTCGTGCTTCAAAAGATAAGCGTGATGCGAAAGAGAACTTGATGAGAGAGTATCAATTTACAGAGCCACAAGCAGAAGCGATCGTCTCATTACAACTTTATCGTTTGACGAATACGGATATTACAGCTTTGCGTGCAGAAGCAGAAGAACTAGCGGCCAAAGTAGAGGAACTCACATCGATTCTTGCCAGTGACAAGAAACTCGCATCAGTGATAAAAAAAGAGCTTCGTGAAGTGAAGAAGCGATTTGAAGACAATCGAAGAACAGTAATTCAAGCAGAAATAGAAGAAATTAAAATTAACCTAGAAGTTCTTGTAGCAAATGAAGATGTGATTGTTACTGTCACAAGAGATGGGTATATTAAACGGACAAGCCAGCGTTCTTATTCTGCTTCAAATGGACAAGATTTAGCGATGAAAGAATCCGACCGTTTATTAACAAAGCTAGAGATGAATACAACCGATGTTCTCCTTCTATTTACGAATAAGGGCAGCTACTTATATTGTCCTGTTCACCAATTACCTGATATCCGTTGGAAGGACATGGGTCAACATATTGCCAATATCATTGCTATTGATCGTGATGAATGTATCATTCATGCCATCCCTATTACTGATTTTGAACAAGAGAACGCGACATTACTATTTATTACGAAAAACGGTATGGTGAAGAAAACCGAATTAAAATCATATAAGGCACAACGTTTCTCTAAAGCGCTTGTTGCTCTTAACTTAAAAGGTGAAGACGAGGTTGTCGATGTTCACTTAACACATGGAGAATATGATGTGTTTCTCACGACTCATTTAGGTTATGGCCTCAGATTCCATGAGGAAGAAGTAAACTTAGTAGGTCCAAGAGCTGCGGGTGTAAAAGGAATTAATCTAAAAGATGATGATTATGTTGTTTCTGGAAAAATGATTAAAAATGAAAAAGATGAAGCAATTGTCATAGCAACCCAGCGCGGGGCAGTGAAAAAAATGAAACTGCAAGAGTTTGAGCAAACATCAAGGGCAAAACGAGGTGTAGTGATGTTACGGGAATTGAAAAAACATCCGCATCGCATTGTCGGTATGGTGATAACAAATAACCATGAAACGGCATTTGTTGAAAGTGAAAAAGGAGCAATAGAGTCTATCGCAATAAATGAACTTCGATTCAATGATCGCTACTCCAATGGATCGTTCATTTTGGATGAAGAAGAAAATGGTTCCATTATTCATTTATGGACTGAAAAGAACGATTAAACATCGTGCTAGAATAAAAATGAGAGATGCTCTTTATAAGGGTATCTCTTATTTTTTTTAAAAAATTTCTTGAATTGAAAGGAATTTTACTTAGGTAAGTATAATATTATTAAAAGTCAGCATGTAAATCGACGTAATCTTTAAAATGTAAGCGCAATCATTCAAGTAGAAAGGTGTGAGTAATTGATGGCCAATCACAATCATCAAGATATCCCTTCCTATGATGCAATCATTGTTGGTGCTGGGTTTTCTGGCATGTATATGCTCTACAGATTACGAGAACGTGGCTTACGGGTGCGGGTTTTTGAAAAAGGTGCTGGTGTAGGCGGAGCTTGGTATTGGAGCCGCTATCCTGGTGCGAGGTGTGACTCAGAGAGCCATACGTATAATTTTACTTTCTCAGAAACGCTATATGAAGAATGGTCTTGGCGTTCTCGTTATCCGACACAACCAGAAATTCTCGAATACTTAAACTTTGTAGCGGATCGCTTACAACTGAGAGAGGATATCGAGTTACAAACAGAAATAAGTGCGGCTCATTTTGATGAAGAAGTGTCACAATGGCGAGTGTATTTACAAGATGGTCGACAATTGACATGCAAATATTTTATTACAGCTGTCGGTTGTCTCTCAGCACATGCGAAGAATATACCGCAAATATCAGGCTATAACCAGTATAAAGGTGAAAGCTATCACACAGGTACTTGGCCCCATGGCGAAGTAGATTTTCGTGGCAAGAAAGTTGGAATTATTGGCAATGGCTCAAGCGGCATTCAAAGCTTACCGGTTATTGCAGAAACAGCAGCGGAAGTATATAGCTTCCAAAGAACTCCTCAATATGCGATTCCCGCACAAAATCACCCTTACACAGAAGAAGAAATTAAAGAATATAAAGCAAATAGATTAGATCACTAGTGTTGCATAAATATTGTCGCAATTTTCAGTCTGATTATCCTCCCTGTTTAGAGCCAAAAAGGTAAATACCTATTCAAAGGTGGCTCCATCCATTTGGGTTTTTTTTACAATTAGACTTGTGCGACAACAACAATTTGCTTATTAAGGGATGGCTTTCCCTTCAATCTTTCGAAGCCAGATATGGGCTGGTTTCCACAATGCAGCCCTTAAATAACGGCTAATTTGTAAGGTTTTTCGCTTACTTCTTGTTTCAAGTTGTACGAGAACATGTAGGCAAAAAACAATCAGTGCGATAAACACTTGGTTTTGAATCGCCCATTCACTTTGACCGTAGAATTTTTTGATGCTGAGATGCTGTTTGATCCATTTAAAGAACAACTCAATTGCCCACCGTGATTTGTACATCTCTGAAATTTCTTCGGCACTCAAATCAAAACGATTGGTAATTAAATGCAGTTCATTTCCTTTTGAATCCATCACTTTTAGAAGACGAAAGTAATTTTCAGCACGGTTTTGAGTCGTACCAATCAACACCATTTGATCTGACAAAACAGCTGAATTCTCGGGTAGTTTAAAATTATAAACTTCCCGTATGACTGCGTTTTTCCGTAGCCTTGAAAGAAAAAAGTAACCATCATCTGTCATTCGGTCAAAGCGCTCGTAATCTAGGTAGCCACGGTCAAACACATACATGCATTCTTTATCATCAACCATGATTTCAAGCTGACCACGATCATGTTCTTTTGCCGTTGTTAAAACAGCCTTTTCAGGATAGGAACTCCCTTTTTCCATAAACACAAGTCTCAAATGCAACTTGACACCCGCTTTTGTTTTGCGGAACTTTGCCCATTTATGATTGGTCAAATTAAGTGGCAATGTGCTTGAATCAATAATTTTTAACGGCATAATAAGCTTTGTATAATGTGTTTTTGCATGAATTTGTGCGACTAAATCAAGGAAAAGCCTTTGAAATAAATCTGGATTTATACCGTTTAATCGGCGTGAGAGCTGAGAAATACTGATTGAATCAAGATCAATGCCTTTTTGTAGTTGGTCGTCGAAAAGACAATCGCTTAGCTCATGCAAACTTTCGACTTCTTGTAGCTGTGCAAAAAGGAGTAATTTTAGAAATGAGTCTGTTTTTAGTTTTTTCGTATAGTAATCTAATTTCAACGTTTTCACGGTTTCTTCAAAAAGTTGAAGATTTATTGGTGAAAACCATTGTCCAAATGAAGTTTTTCGTGTAATCTTGTCCATGAGTTGGTCCTTTTTTAGTGGATTTGGACGGGTTACCACCTGACTTATCCATTATAAAGGACTTTTTCTTTGCACAAAATAATAAAATTGAACATTTTGAGTATTTTTAATAGTGAAAATAAATTAATGCAACACTAGTGAGATTAGATACAAGAAATAAAATGTTTCAATCTCATACTGGTTATCCGTTTTTTTCCCGACCGATTTCTGCCTTAGAAGAAAATCAATTCAAAAGGCAGGAAGTTTATGAAACAGCATGGAATAAAGGCGGATTTGAGATTAGTGCCACTTATAATGATTTATTACTTAATGAATCCTCTAATGAAACACTTAGTCAATTTGTTAAAGACAAGATTAAACAAGTTGTTAAGGATCAAACGTTGGCAGAAAAATTATTACCCACCTACCCCATTGCCACTAAACGATTAGTTCTTGATACAAATTATTACGAAACATTTAATTTGCCACACGTCCACTTTGTCAATGTAAAAACTGCGCCTATAACACAATTTAGTGAAAACGGCATTTGCACAGCAGACAAAGAGTACCCCTTAGATATGGTCGTGTTCGCTACAGGTTATGACGGCATGACCGGACCATTATTAAATATGGATATTAAAGGACGTGGAGGAGAATCACTAAAAGAAAAATGGGAACATGGCGCCAATGTATCAACTTACTTAGGTGTTGCGACTAACCTCTTCCCGAATATGTTTATGATTACTGGACCACAAAGTCCATCTGTTGCAACAAATATGCCGACAAGTATTGAACAGCATGTGGATTGGATTGACCGCTTTATTGCTTATATAGAGGCAGAAGGGCTTGAAATGGTAGAAGCGAATGCGCAACAAGAAGAGGAATGGCGTATCCACTGTGAAGAAGTATATAGAAAAACATTATATAGCAAGACCCCTTCATGGTACTCAGGGGCAAATGTAGAAGGAAAGCCTGAAGCATTTTTAATTTATCTAGGAGGACTAGGACCATACGGAAAAATCCTCGAGAACTGCGCTACTAGTGAGTATAGCGGATTTGACCAATATTCTTCTATCACAAAAAGTATGTAAAGGAGTGTTATTAATGGATTTTATGAGTAGAGTAGCGGAAGAAATAAGAGAAATCTGTGAGGTTTTTCCACCATTTAAGTTACCTGAGGGGTTAGAAGCAGCAAGGCAGGCCGCATTCGTTCCAGTGGAAACCTCCCCTTATGTAAGGATTAATCAATTATCCATTCAAGGTGGAGATAAACAAAGAATGTTAGTGAAGATCTATGAACCTTCTAATAGAAATGAAGAGGCACTACCAGCTGTTCTTTTCATACATGGAGGAGGTTATGTAACTGGTCATCCAGATGGTAGTGATGCTATTTGTCAAGCGTTTGTAAAAGAAGCTGAATGTGTGGTTGTGTCAGTGGATTACCGGTTAGCTCCAGAGCATCGCTATCCATGTGCAATAGAAGATTGCTATGCTGCCTTGTTATGGATGCATGAAAGTTATGAAGAATTAAAGATTGATAGAAGTAGAATCGCAGTAGCTGGTCAGAGTGCGGGCGGGGGATTAACAGCTGCGCTCTCACTGTTAGCACGAGATCGAAACGGTCCAAAAATTGCCTTCCAAATGCCACTTTATCCAATGATAGATGATCGCAATACGAGTCCATCAAGCTATGAAATCACCGATGAAAGAGCGATATGGAATCGTGGCAATAACCTAGAAGCATGGAGAATGTATTTAGGTAAAAATATCAATGGCGAGATTTCACCGTATGCTGCTCCAGCAAGAGCAAAAAATTATTCTGGCTTGCCACCAACCTATACTTGTGTGGGTCAATTGGATCCATTTAGAGATGAAACAATTGAATATGTCTCGAGGCTAGCGAAAGATGGGGTCGATGTAGAGTTTCAGATTTATCCTGGCGCTTATCATGGCTTTGAATTATTGAATCCAACTTCTGATTTGGGAAGTACAGCCATTCACAACTATATACAAGCATTAAAGAAAGCGCTTAACCCAAAAGTGAAAATCATGAAATAAAAAGAATGAGCTGCGTGATTGAATCGCAGCTCATTTTCGCAGAAAAAATATTGTTAATTTAGAAATATCTGATATTTAATTGACGGGTAACAGAAATATGGGTTAAATTGGACATATAGAAAACAGCTGTAAATAGGTGTTACCGTTTTCATTCGTTCTTTGAAGGGAGAAAAGAAAAATGTCTCGTTTGCCAAAACAATTTCAGCAATTACAGTTACCGGTCATCGGATCACCGCTTTTTATTATTAGTAACCCAAAGCTAGTGATTGAACAATGTAAAGCTGGTATCGTTGGATCGATGCCAGCATTAAATGCCAGACCTTCTTCACAGTTAGATGAGTGGTTAGCGCAAATTACAGAAGAGCTTAATGATTATAATGCACAAAATCCCGAAAAACCAGCTGCACCATTTGCGATTAATCAAATCGTACATAAATCAAATACAAGATTAGAAAAAGATATGGAGCTATGCGTGAAATATAAAGTACCCATTATTATCACCTCTCTAGGAGCGAGAGAGGAAGTGTTCTCTGCTACTCATAGTTATGGAGGTATTGCACTACATGATGTAATTAATAACACTTTTGCGCATAAAGCGATAGAAAAAGGTGCAGATGGTTTAATTGCTGTTGCTGCAGGAGCGGGTGGCCATGCTGGAGATAAAAGTCCGTTTGCGCTTATTCAAGAAATTAGACAATGGTTTGATGGAACTTTAGCACTGTCTGGCTCTATCGCGAACGGACGAGCCATATTAGCGGCGCAAGCAATGGGTGCAGACTTAGCCTATATTGGCTCGCCATTTATCGCTACAGAGGAAGCTAGAGCCTCAGAAGAGTATAAACAAGCCATTGTGGATGGTTCATCAGATGATATTGTTTATAGTAATCTATTCACTGGGGTTCATGGTAACTATTTAAAACCGTCAATAAAAGCTGCTGGATTGGATCCTGATCATTTACCAGATAGTGATCCAAGCAAAATGAATTTCGGGGAAAATCGAGTAAAAGCATGGAAAGATGTTTGGGGAAGTGGACAAGGTATTGCTGCTATTTCCGCAGTCACAACTACTGCTGATTACGTCAAAAAACTAAAACAGCAATATCAACAAGCCCAAGCCGACTTGTTCGCCCATAGCAAACAATTTACGTGATCAATGAATCCTCTTGGCCGCCTTTTAGGTGGCTTTTTTTAATGCCCGAATTTACAAGCATACAAAAATTAGTGAAAATAATTCTATTAGAACCATGTTCCAAATATTCAATAGATAAAGAAAAAACAAAAAAGTCATTAAGTAAGTAAAAAAGAAAATTAATAAGGGGCTTATTGAAATATACAGTTAGACTGTATATAATTGAACTATATAGTTTAACTGTATATTTTGTGTTGGAGTGATTCAATGGACATAAACAAATATTCGCCATTAACCGAAACAACCTATTATATTTTATTATCATTAATTGAACCTTCACATGGATATGTCATGATGCAAAAAGTGGAGCAATTAAGTGACCACAAGGTGAAAATAGCGGCAGGAACGATGTACGGAGCCATTGAAAATCTAGTCAAACATCGGTTAATAAAATCTGTGCAAAGTGATGATAAGCGTAGGAAAACGTATGTAATCACAGAGAAAGGCATCGAGGTACTAAAACAAGATTACAAGAGGATGAGCCATATGATTCACATTACTGACAACTTGTTCTCTAAAACCGATAAATAATGGAGGGGGAGAAGATGCGTAAATTTAAGCTTTTTATTGACTTTGATAAAGAGGAACAATGGTTAGAAGAAATGGCGAGTAAAGGATACCAGTTAGATAGCACTAATTTCGGCTACAAATTTCGTTTAGCTGAGCCAAAAGCGAAAAAAATCAAAATAGATTTCAGAAAGTTTCGTCATTCAACAGACTTTTGGGATTATATTACACTGTTCGAGGATAGTGGTTGGAGACATTTAGCTGGATCAAAATATTCAGGAATCCAATATTTTGAGAAAGTCGATGACCGAGCAATAGACGACATTTTTTCAGATAATGATTCAAAAGCAAAAAGGTATAAGCGCTATGCCCATTCTTCTCTAATACTTGCCATCAGTAACTTTCCACTTTTAATTTGTCTTTATTTTACAGGCATCATTGATCCAGTTTATCTCATTCGACCAAGAGAACTTTACTTAACCCCGGGGCTATGGGACAAAAGTGGAACCTCATTTTGGTTTTCGTTTATTTTTGAGACACCTTTTGCCTTGTTCAGAGGGGCAGCTTGGACATTCATTCCACTGTCTATTCTATCCTATTTATTCTTTAGTTATAAAGCAAATAAACGATATATTCAGTCAATGATTAAAAAATAACATGATTCATCATAGCAAAGGTAGGGGAGAACGATGGAAACAGAATTAAAGAGGGGCTTTCTTGTCAGACAAAGAGCATTTTTGAAATTGTATTTACTCAAAATGATTGAAGCGAATAAACGTTATGGTACTCAGTTTTTAGATGATTTAAGAACCGAATTTAAACCATATGGATATCATCCTACTCATTCCGAAATCTATAAAACATTACATGAATTAACGAGAGAGGGGTGGGTGAGAAGAGAAAAAAAGTTACTTGGAGAACCTGGCGTAGATTTTCAAGAAATTATCATTTATCATTTTACGGAAAAGGGAAAACAAGAATACGAGCTGTATAGAAAGCAAATGAAAGTGGAGCTTGACCGTTGTTTAGGACTGCTTAATCAAGCCATGAGTGATCATTATGGACCGATAAAAAGAAAATAAATTTTTCATGTCTTTTTTGCATTTTTCTTCCAATAAGGGACATCCTAATAATAATGTTAGGAGGGTCTTTACAATGAAGAAAGAAGTGCTTGTCGCATTAACTGCCTTTTTCTTGATGAGTTTATCCACCATGACCGCTGTATATGCTGGTGCAGATAAGAATGAAGAGCAAAAAACAGTCATTACCCAAGAAGCAGAGCTTTCTGGTAAAGCGTTAAAAGAGACGATAAAGATTAAAGGGATCCGCTATGAAGAAGAAGCTGGTTTTTTTAAAGAATTATCATTAGAAGTAGAAGATAATCTAAAAAAATCTGTCAAAGTAGATTTAGAAGCAGGGTTTGACCCACGATTAAAAATCATTGATTTTAATGATGATGGTAAAAAGGAATTACTAGTGAAAATCAATACAGAAGATAGTGGAGAAAATGCTGCATACTATCTTTATAGTTATCAAGATGGGAAACTAATTAACTTAGGAGTGCCTGATCCAGTCATTTCTACTGCGCAATTAGAGGATAATTACGAAGCTGTTATCGCAGTAGAAAACGAAAATAGAGAAGTAACGTTTGATTTAGCTGGAAATGCAAAAGCGTATGAAAAGCTCGGTATATATCATAAAGGGAAGTTAAACGAACCATTTGAACTAACTGTTAACTCTTACAGTATGCTGACTCCTTTTGAAAATACAAAGGGAGAAAAGGGTTTGAAGGGCATGCAAAGGGTCACAGGTATAGACCATAATGATACTATTGCTTTTTTGCAATCTTTTTGGATAAGAGAAGATGAAAAATGGCAATTAATGAACGTAGAAATTTTGGATGTAAGAAACAAATAAGCCGTTATAGCCTATAGTTTATCTTCGCTTAAAAAAGTAAAGATAAACTATAGGTATTTTTTATGATATATTCATCAAGTTTGTTAACTTGTAGTAAAGGATAAGGGATAAATGTCTAACTAGCACAACTTTAGCTAATAGGCATATGATGTATAGAAGTCACCACTTTATAATGAAGGGGAAGGATACAATGAATGAAGAGTTAGATTTAACAAAATTAAAGGTTGATATTCTTGCTCCTGCAACAGATGTAAAGCCAGTTGAATATAGAAATTATTACTTTCGACAGCCTTATGGAGATGAACAAGCTTATTTGAGCATTTCCATTGAGGACGTACAAGACAATGAGTACAATCATTCTGATGCGCTCCAAGCGAAGTGGATACCGCAAATGGGGCAATATGTATTGTTCTGCCGTTTTCAAATTAGTAAAGGGGAATACACTGAACCTTATGCTAAGATAAGATTCCTTATTTATGAAAGAGAGATCAATAATTGGTTAATAGCGCTTGTTTATGGGGATCAACAATTTTTACAGCATTATCCTTGGTTGCTCGATTCACCAATCTACGTACAGTTTCAATCTGATTATACTGAGTTTAATAAGATACAATACTATGGAAACGTAAGACAGTTCTTAAGTAAAGCTTTACAGAGACAATAATATTATTATGTAAACTAAAAGTTATAAATCGAAGAATGGTTTATAACTTTTTCCAATTATGATGTATTGAAAAGTATTAAAAAATCATAACGAGACAATATTATTAATGGTCATGGCCTAAAAAGATAATTAATTATATGGTATAAACTAGCAAAAGTAAAAGAACGAAAACAAATGGAATCAAATCATTGAGTTACGTTATTTCAATTGGATTATTTTTAACAAAGTGAAATATAAATTCATGAATCGAACTAAAACTTGAACAAACATGCAAATTATAGTTGTTCAAAAGATTCCATATGGATTTGCTATTATTAATTATTGACAACAAAAAAGATTAAGATCATAAAATTTTATTCCGTCTCATTATTTTAAGTATACTTAGATATTGAGACAGAAATGATTATGATTATTTAACTTCCTATAATATATATTATGTAAACTAATAAAAATTTATATTACTAATAGGTCTCCCTCATTCCTGTTTAATTGTACAAACATAAGGATGCCAAAACTAATAGGACAAAAAAGTCTAAACTTCTTCCTCTATACGATTTTTGAAAGGAAAAAGTCTAAACTTTTATTTGATGAATCGCCGTAAAAACAACTTCATTATGGGGTCCTACCAACAAAACGTGGAAAACATACGCTAAGGAATCAACGGCTTTTTAAATTTTACTGTAAAAGTTTTTCCACATATTTTAGTATTAGATGTTAAGAAAATCCTTATTTTTTTCTAAGACTTTACTGGTACTCATTAATTACTTTATCAATCTGTGGACTTTGATTTCCCTTTCGGAATGTAATTAAGGCAAAAATTGAAGAAATCAAATACAGTAGAAATGCCAAAAAGTAGACATAAACAACACCCATATAGTCCGAAATCAGGCCTGTAATAAACACTGAAAGCGCAAATACCAAATAATAAAGATTATCCTTTGCGGCATACAATTTAGATAATGAGTCATCTAAAGTAACTTTTTGGATATAGGTTTGTTGAGAAATATCTCTTAATTGGTAAAAAGGGCCCATTATGACTACTAAAACAAGAGCTATCCAGGCAGTACTGTTAGCTGCATAAAAAAATATCAACATACTCACTAAAAATGAACTTACGATAATCCCTTTTATTAAATGCTTTTCAAGCTTTCTGGAGAAAATAGTTATCAGGATTCCACCTAAAATACTTCCTACATAATAACTTGTATTAATGAAGCCCCACCATTGTTCCCCTTTATTCAGTACTTCAATTACGAATACCAATGTTATACCGCCTATCCAAATTCCAGAAGCAATTCCTTCCAATATATCCATAGTTGTAATGGTTCTCATATGATTTTTTTTACTAAAAAGAATGAACCAACCAGCTTTGATGATTTCCCATTTCGGCAGTTTTTTTGCTTCCTTTATCTTTTTAATTTTTAATCGTAATGATGAGAAAAAAGAAAGCATCAAAAGAGTTAAACTTACTAATAAAACCCTACTTTCACCATAATAATTAATAGCTATTGTTCCTACAGACCATCCAAGTAAAGCAAATGATTGATCAGTTGTACTAATCAGGCTATTTGCTTTACCTATCTTTGTGTCTTCCACCAGCTCAGGTATTAGTGACATGCGAGATGGGGAGATAAACCCATCCATAAATGCTGCTAGTCCGATTAAAGAATAAATAAATGTTAATTGCACAACCTGATTGATATCCATACTTACAACACCTAATATGCATGCAATAATGTAGCACTTTGGATAATGGGATGAATTTTCACATCTGAATCAGTATCATTTCTCAAATTAATAATTAAGTCTTGTTTACTTCCAGGATCCATCATTAAATCAAAATACGTTTTGTCTTTATTAATTTGATTCTCAGGTATCTCTGTCTCAACTGCGAAATTAAATTCTGATGCTGTTATTTTCCATGGGTCATTAAGAGAGAAATCAATTAAAAGAATAGACATGGATAATAAAAGGATGAATGTCATACGTTGTCTTCTCATTTTACAGACCTCCATTAAAAGTAATACATCAAAAGTTTAAATGATGTATTACTTTTTATTACATTCTAGTATTTACATCACAATTTATTAGCTATTTCCAGGTGCATCTGTTAAGACCCAAGTAAGATTTGTGGAATATTCCTTTGCGTATTTAGTTGTGCTACCAGGAACAGTTAGTGATACACTAGTTGATATATTTTCGTCCCCTGCATCTCCAAAGCGAGCCACATATGTACCGGCTCCTTCACCTGCTTCAGCAGACATTACATCAGATAATACACCTGCTGTTAAGTCTATTTCACTTGAGACAGTACTTGGAAGAGAGGAAGCAGATGAAGTTTGAACATTAACATTTGAAATTAAAATAGCTGCTCCAGTCAATTCTTCAGCTTCTTCTGTTTTAAATTGCTCTTCTTGCCTTACTTGTAGAGTCCATCCTGTCTCAAGCCCCCTGTTATCACTCACCTGTACATAGTTTGCTCTTTCTTCCTCTATTCCATCAATTAATATAGTTTGTGGAGTAGCAAAATAGGTCTGGTCTTCAGAGGTAATCGCTTGTTCGCCAAAATCAAAAGATGACGCAAAGTCAATACTTAATGGTCCGGTAGTTCCTGGGGTTGGATCGGTTCCATCTGGATTTTTTGGTTCTACTTTTTCATCAGGATTATCTGGATCAATAGGATCTGTTATACCGGTATATGGTGTGAAACTGATTGTACCTGTTGTATCGTACTCTCCCCCATCAGCTGATGCTATTAGAGATCCTCCTATTAATAAGGTGGATGTGAACACTATACTTGATACTATTTTCAAAGGTTTTTTCATGATATTTATCCTCCTATATAATTCTATAAATAAATAATTCTTAATATTAATTTGTAGGTGAATCAGTTAAAATCCAAGTTAATTTTGTACTGTATTCAACAGCATCTTTTGGTGTACTACCTGGAATTGAAAGGGTAATTGCTGTATTTTTCAGTTCACCATTCACCTCTTCAACTTGACCAAACACATCTAGCCATTTTC
The DNA here is from genome assembly GCF_038003465.1 of Cytobacillus sp. FSL K6-0265. Classification (NCBI taxonomy): domain Bacteria; kingdom Bacillati; phylum Bacillota; class Bacilli; order Caryophanales; family Bacillaceae; genus Cytobacillus; species Cytobacillus sp. FSL K6-0265. Next base: position 2,157,650 of record NZ_JBBOPE010000001.1, read on the forward strand.
CCGCTCCTGCTTTGTCTGTAGCTGTCATTACTAATGATTCTGCACCATTTGGATCTAATGTAATATCAGTTGTAACTGGAGCTGTTACGTTAGTCATATTTGTTACTGCGTTCCCATCAATCATGGAAATTTGTGCCCCAGTTAATGTGGCATTTAGGGTATTATCATTTGTAAATTGACCTTCTTGTTTAACTTTTAATGTCCATCCAGCATTACTACCACGGTTATCGGAAATTTGGACATAATTTGAGCGTAATTCTTGTGTTACATTCCCCTCAGTGTCAGTGATGTTAATTTTTTGTGGATCAGCATAATATGTTTGGTCCATGTTTGAAATTTCATTTTCACCAAAGTGTATACTTGAGGCAAAGTCTATGCTAAGTGGTCCATTCGTACCTGCGTTTGGATCAGATCCATCTGGATTTTCTGGTTTTACTTCCTCGTCTGGATTATTAGGGTCAACTGGTTCTGTTATTCCTGTATAAGGTTTAAATTTTACTGTACCTATTGATTCATACTCAGCACCATCCGCAACTGCAGAAAGTGCCCCTCCGATTAAAAGAACTGACGCTAAGGCTGTACTTGATAGTACTTTAATATATTTTTTCATAATATACTTCCTTCTCTGTTTATTTTATCTATTGACTATAATTCATTCTTAATAGAAGAATTGCTAATGAGATTATGCAAAAACCAAATAAAACATGTAAAAATCCTGTTTGTTCACCTGTCTGTGGTAATCGATTAAACTCTTTTAGTGTAGACGGACTACTATGCTTTTCTAACCCCGATGTTTCAGGTGAAGAATTTTTATCATGTTCATAAATATATTCACCATAAAAGCCAACACTTGATTTTGAGTTATATTCACCATTACCTTCAGCATTTGAGAGAGTGGGTAAAAAAATGAGTAAACTGATGAGTATACTAGGAATAATAATTTGTTTCTTCAATTAGAATTCACCCTTACTTCTATTGATTTGATGGAGTATCTTCTAAGGTCCATTTAATCACTGCTTCATATTTTCCAATTCTCGCTTCGCCAGATTGGGCTTGTACATATAGACCATTTTCAAATTTACCATTCCACAAATCAGAAATATAGAATGGTTCATCATCAGTATTTAAATGCTCAAAAATGGTTGTTGAAAAATTATTCAGTTCAGTAACTACTCCATCTTTTATATATACAATCGGTAAGGTTGAATCACGTTCTTGATTATAAAGAGGTTCTACTAGTGAACTTGATAATTTCCATGATGATTTTTCTTTTCGAGTATCTATGACACCTAGCTTTTCATTTAAAGTAACAACTTCAAATAACTGATCATTCGGGGAAATCTCTAATTGACTTCCAAATGAAATTATATTTGGAGCAACCAATGATAAACTACCTGAATATTCAACAATCTTAAAAATGGGGCCAGCTTTAAAAATAGCATCTTTATAACTTATGCTTGTATTTGGGTTTTGATTTCCCATTGGGTTATTTGTTGGAGGATTAATTAACCCTTCTACATCTAAAAGCCCACTATTATCGTTTAATATAATTTGGAGATTAGATCCAACTTGTAAGGGCAATAAGTTATCCGGTATTTCAAATGACCAGTTACCCTTTTCATTCACTCTGGCAGTAATCAGGTTGCCCTGAGTATCCTTTATAGGTTCACCATCTATTTCAACTATCACCGTCGAACCAATTTCATCTGCAGTTCCTATGATTTTGTTTGTTTTTTCATCTATTACTTCCAAATCAACATTAGCTGGATTGGGAGGTGTAACATCCATTACCTCAGTTGTTTTAGGTTGTCCCTGAATCCAGGGCCCCCTTGTCGCCATCGCTGAAATTTTTTCTCCTGCTAAATTAAATTTCGTATCTGTATATTCAACATACCCTTCACGATTCGTATATAATTTATGTGTATCACCAAATGTGTCTGTAAGATCAACATATGCCTGTTTTTCCGAAGCATATACCGGAATATAGTTTACGTTTCCATTTTCATCCAAACCTTTACCATCAGGTACTTCTCCTATTTTCACTCGTGCTTGAAGTGTATAATCCGCATCTGTATGTACCTTTTCATAGATGATATCTGGTAGGCTGTTTAATCCCGATATTCTTCTAAAATCTTGGGTTGAACTAAAATCAACCATGATAGTTTCATTTGTTGAAGTAACTGTCATATTATTATATCTAGTTGCCTCAATTAAGAAGTCGCTGACTTTTACATAGTTAAAATCTGATGGTCCAAGTAATTCTGATTTTTTCTTCCATAAATCTATATCGGAATCGCTGATTTGAAAGGTTGTATCATCTCCCATTCTTACTGCAGTCGAATTAGTACCTGTACCTGCATTTCTTATATCATAAGAAGCTGGTTCATTAAGAATAAATGAATGCCCTGAGCCTTCATCCATATTTATTAATCCTGTTGAACTATTACCAATAACATAAAGCTCTGCATTTTCCTCAACAATAAACTTGCTATTATCGGGAGTGTTTACGATTGACCTAAAGTTTATTACAGACCCATTTGATTTACTTGTTAGATTCACGTATGCTCCAGATTTAACTGTAAAAATTGAATTATCACGACTAAAGGCTACTGCATAACCAGGCATATTAATATCTAGTTTAGAATCCTCTCCTACAGTGATACTATCATAATGATGATATATCGCAGGATAGGTGGTTCCAGAAGTTTGTGATTGAGTAAGTTGAACGGCGCAATTTTGACCAATTGTAAATTCTCGAGAAGCTCCAGTATCACCTTCTCTAGCTGCAAGATTAAACCACATAATAGAAAAATTATAATAATTAACATTTCCTTTATATGTGGTCCCCTCTTCCATAATAAAACTACCTAAATAAAAATTTTCAGCACGTGTATTTATATTCATTTCACCATATACGGTTACTTCAGCATACTGAGCTCTTGCAAGTCTTTGCACTGTAGGTTCAGCTATAATATTTCCAAACTTATACTTCCACTTACCAGTGTAACTCCCAACTAATCTAGAACCTACAATGTCCTCTGCATACGCTCCTGCATATCTTTGAGCTAATGTGATATCATGCATATGGAAATTTCCCTCTCCACTAGTAGGATTACCGAGGTAAATAGAAGAGTAGTCAAAATTCACTTTGTTACCATTTCCGTTAATTTCTAAATCCCTTCTTACCTGATAAGTAGATAATCTAGTTCTATTAGCAGATGTTTCTGTGGATGCATCCAAATTTTCCATAATATTAATTTTGTTGATTTCTGGATTTCTCACTGCGTTAACAAATTCATTCCAAGTGTTCACATCTATTTCATTAGCAACTAGGTCTATAACGTCTAAATTGCTTACAGAATTAAAATGATCATAATCCGCTTCTTTGTTGTTTTCTATTCTAAAATTTTCTTTAGCATAATCACCTTCATTTTCTGTATTTGGTTTGCTTCCTACATCTTTATCTACTGTAACACCTTGACTTTCTTCAACAGTGTCATTATCTGTTCCGGATTCTTGGTTGCTTTTTTCATACTCTTCTTCAGAAATTTGACTTTCTTCAACAGTGTCATTATCTGTTCCGGATTCTTGGTTGCTTTTTTCATACTCTTCTTCAGAAATTTGACTTTCTTCAACATTGATATTAACTATATGAGTAGTTTGACCATCTTTACTAGCAACTATAGGAAATTGTCCCACATCCTCAGCTAGTAAATATAAATCTAATAATTGATTACCCATTTGAGAATTATCATATGTAATATTAATCAAATTGGTAGAAGAGTCATATTCAATCTTAGGTGGATTGGTTATATTTTCTAATGATTGTTTTGTTTGATCGAGTGCATATTTTAATCCACCGGGAATATGAAGTTGAATGACTACTGCTTTTGAATTGGTTTCCTCAATAGTAGTTGATACCGTTATTTTGAAAGTTTCGTGAAGTTCAATTTTTTTCTCTTCTACCTCAAGTAGTAAACCATTAGAAGCATTTACAGAATGAATTGTGAAGAAGTTTTGTATGTTCATAGATGTTATCAATATAGCAATAATAAATATACTTAAGCCTGCTCTTATATAGTTTTTTTTTCTTCTTGCCTTACCTGTCAAACGTCTTTTTCTCATTTTTTCTTTTTTCACCTCTTCCCTTTATTCGATTTTCAAACTGAATAATAATATTCTAAACTAATATTCTTTAAACCTGCCATTCAACTTTTACTTAATATAGAACCATTTTTGAAAATGCAATTATTTACCTTCTTCTATGTAAGGGGCGTTTTCTTTTTTATTTTATGCGCCTCTATGGATGTATGTCCTTGTGGATAAAACAGGAATACTAAAATGCTCTACAAACAATCATCAAAATGTAAACAGATGAGACATGTGGTACATAAGTCAATAAGAAGCTCATAGAGAAAGAATAGTATTTTTGAATCGGTAAATTCTTCTTGTTTTCTTTCTTATAAAAGGATTAGGACATAATAGAAGCTCCTCCTAAGTGTGGGTTCGAAGAGTAGAAGAAACGGTCTATATAAATTATGAGGAGAAATAGAAAATGTTGTAAAAAAATGAGGGGAACGTTTAAACTAATTTACTCAATAATTGGGTGTAGAAGTTTACTCATCGTGGAGGCACAAATCGTTCATTTCTATATGCTATAACACGTAGTCGAGCTGTTAAGTGATTTAACGAAGTTGATGAAATTTTACTGTTTATATCACGTTTATTTTATGATTTTGGATATATATTATTTACGGATAACTAATATTACTAAAATAAAATTTGATATAAACCATCGAGTATGCCAAATTAGACTATTTCAATATATGAAACTTAACTTAATGTGAATATATTTATAACAGGATACTATACAGCATTTAAAAAAATGAAAAATAAAACACTTACAATTCGTGTGTGGTTTTGGTTTATACACTAAGCAAAATAATATCAGATATTACTTCATTAATATATTTTTTCAGAAATTACTAGTATAATAACTTTTTTTGAAAATAAAAATTTGAATAATTAAGATATTATTTATCATAGTGCATCATCTTACCTTTTTAAGTTATTAAGAGAATGTCTTCCTGTTCAAATAATCCAATAAATAATGAGGTGTGAAAAAATGGTTTGTAAATATTGTCTTAAGAAATTTCCGTTTTCAAAAAATATTGATGAAGCAATTATTAATCCGAATGGAACAAGATTTACTTACAAAACAATAGATAACCTAGAAATAATTCTCCACTTATATCATCATGAAAATATAACAATTTTTGATATTTCCAAAATACTTCAAATGAGTAAACTTACTATCAGTAAAATATTAGTTGAATTTGGTATTTCTCATCCTGTTACAACCAAATTAACTATTTATGATGAGAAAGAGATAAATATTACTTACAATTTATTGAAAAATACCCCTAATTACATCAAAGATCCAAGCCTACTAATTAGAAATTTGGCTCGAGAATATAAAGTAAAAACATCAACTATTAAGTCAATCGTACATAGTGATAACTAAAATTACTTAGTCGGTTAAGTTAATGTGTTTATACACAGCTGGTGATTTTGTTAATAGAGTAAATTTGCATATCTTTAGTTTTACGTATAATTCTCCCTCCCTTCTTCTGCCTTTGTTAACAACGTTTAGTTTAGCAATTTGACATATATAGAAGTATCGATATAATAGCAATATGGAACCTATCGATATTTTTAAAGCATTATCTAATGAAACGAGACTAAATATCTTACTGTGGTTAAAAGATCCAGAGAAGCACTTTCCAAAACAGGGTGCTCACCTACCTAAGGAAGTGAGTTACAAAGGCGGAGTATGTGTTGGAGATATACAAGAAAAGGCTAAAGTTTCCCAATCTACAGTGTCACACTACTTAAATATGATGCAGAAAGCAGGATTATTAGAATCTGTTCGTTATGGTCAATGGACTTATTATCGAAGAAATGAGGAAGCTATTAGTCAATTTGCGGAATATTTTAAAACGGAAATCTAAGTTTTTATGATTTTCGTATTTTTTTTAATGCGTATATCGATAATTCTAGATATTTAAATTTATGACAGGAGGATTTAATCATGCGGTTTATTGCATATATTTTTGCATTATTGGCCGGAATGGCACTTAGCTTTGAAGGAGCTATTTACGGTGAACTAGGTAAAAATATTGGAAAATTAGAGACTAGTTTTTACAACTTTATTGTAGGTGCAATCATTCTTGGTCTATTATGGTTATTTTTTGGAAAAGGTAATTTATCATACGCAGTTAAAGCACCTAAATGGTCCCTTTTAGGAGGAGTATTAGGTGTTGTTTACTTAACAGCAATAGTAATTAGTATTCCATTTGTTGGAGTTGGGATCACTATGGTTGCTGTAATCCTTGGCCAATTGATTATGAGTATGGTAATTGAGCATTTTGGATGGTTAGGAACAAATAAAGTGAAAATTAATAGAGAGAAAGTTTTAGCTGTCATTTCAATGATGATAGCACTCATATTAGTTAACTAGGAGAGGTTTTTATTATGGGAATTATTATGATTTTGTTTACTATAATTGGTGGTATAACATTAAGTGCACAATCAGCAATAAATGGATCATTCAGCCGTAGAGCAGGTACAATTGAAACTACGTTTTTAACATTTATAACAGGCAGTATGTTATTGGCCCTTATCATATTATTCTTTGGTCAAGGAAATATATTTGCCATATTTGACGCACCTCTTTGGCAACTAAGTGCCGTTTTCTTAGGTGTTATATTTTTGCTCTTTAATGTTTTTGCTGTTACAAAAATTGGCGTTATAGCTACTAGTATTACGGTGATAATCGGGCAATTAGTCATTAGTGTTGTAATTGATCACTTTGGATGGTTTAATAGTTTAATTATTCCACTAGATACTAAACGATGGTTTGCTCTTTTATTTATGTTAATAGCCTTATATTTCATATTTAAAGGGAATAAGCGTTCTGTGGTAGAATCGAAACAACAAAAGTAGTTAAGGTTACTTCACTTAATGCATTTAAGAATCCCCTATTAATCAGTATGTCATTAGGTAGCATAGCTAAATCATCTCAATTTTTTTACCGCAATGAATTTAACTATTATACTTCAGCTCTATTAGAGCGGGACTTGCAGTTCATATCTAATTAGGGTATAAAGAATCAACAAAACCAGTCATCAACACTATAGATGACTGGTTTTGAATTTGACTCTGTTAAAAGCATCAGTCTGTGTTTTACCTACTATTTCTAACTTTTGCTATTAATGGATAGCAACCTCGCTTTGATATTTTAAGTCCCCTGCTGCTTTCACCCTTACTCTAGTTGCATTTCCTGGCAAGTAGGCCAATGGGACATCCTCAATATCTACAATTTCTATACTACTTGGTTCAGCCCCAGCTTGCACAGCTTGGACACCAAAGGTTGAATTCTGCCTATCACAATTCTCAAAATAGATATGTATCTTACAAGAATAGTGGCGAAAGAACCTTATAGCAATCGTCGTTATTTCACTTTTGTATAATTCAGATAACAACAGGATCACCACTTTTACTGAGATTAAAGTTATTATAACAAATAATCGAGATGTCCCATTGGTATATTGACGCATTTAGATCAATTTCACTTTAAATGAACCTTATGAAAAATAAACATCCTTTTATATTATATAAAGGTGAATTAAGGTCGCGCATCCCAAGGCTTAAGTGAGCCAATGATTGTGAAATCCCTCTCTGATTGCATGCTGTCAGTTGAATGATTTTAAGCTTACATTGATCTTTGTAGTTTTATTGGGAGGATTTGATACTTTCGATGTCTGAACTGCTCCTTTTTCAAGATAGAGTATCCACGGTTCATTTTGTAATTGCTCGGGTACTTAAATGGTAGGAGAAAAATCGAAAAATCTGCTATCTATTTACTTAGAAAAGCTATCCATTAATGGTTCAATGTCAGCTCCATAACATCCGATTTTTGCTGATTAGGTTGATTTTCTTTTCGTTATTTGTTTGCACCCAAGAATGAGGATAGATTGAGTATTTATTCTTTCTCTTAATGGAAAAATGTATGACAAGGTGGCTTTGTCATACGGTTTGATAAAACAGTTGAGAAAGTGACTATTGAAGGGTTGGCGTAGCATGGAAATTCCAACTACTACTTGGAAACCATGTATTCTAAGGGATACCCATTCAAAGTTGCTGAACCATTAAAAATGGAAAATAGCAAATTAAACATACTTTTACTTTTAAATCCTACATACTAGATTTGATATATGTGTTTTTTGTAATTAAGTAGTTTCTTCAGCATATAAAGGGTGATACTAAAATTCGGGGGTTTTAAGGATGGAAGACAAAATGGGAAATTACCATTTTTTCAGCCTCTTCTAGTAAGTTTTCTTTCAGCATGTAATAAGGGTAAAAAAGACTATAATAATCAAGATGAAGTAAAAATATCAATCCTGTTCGATTTGACAGTGATACGAATTCAAATAATAATTATCAATTCCTTTTGATTCAAGAGGGGAATAAGTTGGCCAAGAGCCAATTTTATACGTAATAATTACTCAGTTAAACAAGTTTAATACAGGCGATAAATAAAGCTTCTCACAAAACTTAAATTCAGTAATATCTGTGATCTTTTTTTCATTTGGGGCATCTGCAGTGAAAAAATGATTTAAAATATTTGGGGCAATTTTACCAACTTCTTTTTTACATCCTCATTTTCCATACGTAAACGTTTGAGTGCTGCATGATGCGCTTCTGGAGAACCTACCTCTTTAATTTAATTTTTCCTCTGCTCTTCCCCTAATATTAATCAATTTATTGGATAACCTATAAATACAAATAACCAAAGAATCAGTATCGGAAAAAAACCTTCTATTTCAATGCAAATATATAAGGAGGGCTTTACCCTTGCTAAAATGGCTTAACCAATCGAAAAAGACATTATTTAATAAGAATAATGACGATACTGAAACAGAATTTAAGATAGATGATTTAATTAAAGCGTTAAAACCATCGAAAGACTTTCAACGGTTTGAATTCAAAACTGAAAGTACTAGTTGCATTATTAGCTATATGAATACTTTAGTGAACCCGGAGTTTATACATCGTGATGTTCTGTCGCATTTAACAGAGAACGCCTTTACTAGCCTAAAAGAAATAGAAAAATTACTTCCAATAGAACAGAAATTAATAACTGATGATGTAAAAGAAATCCAAAAGAAAATAATGACTGGTTCAATTATGATTCAATTTAGTGAACATGATTCGAACTGTTTACTGATACCTGCTGTTACTGTTGAATCGCGACAAGTAACAATACCAGAAGTAGAGTTTAGTGTAGTTGGACCGAAGGAAGCATTTGTGGAAACACTTGATATAAATATTAACTTAATCAGAAAGAGACTTCCACTTCCGCAGTTACATTTAAGAGAGATTGAGGTTGGGAAAATATCAAATACACGAATCGCTGTTCTTTTTATTGATGGCATCGCTAATCAGGAAAATGTTAATACAGTAATACAGCGATTATCTGATATTGAATATGACAATATAATTGATAGTTCGTATATAACTCAAATGATTTCTGATAATAAAAATTCACCTTTTCCACAGCTGCTCGATACGGAACGTCCTGATCGTGTTTGTGCAGTATTAACAGAAGGGAAAATTGTGATTCTAGTTGATGGTTCACCGCATGCCCTATATGCTCCTATAACAATAGTTGAATTTTTCTCGGCATTTGAAGATTATTTTCTTATTTGGCATATGGCATCTTTCTTTCGATTGATTCGTCTATTCGCTGTAGCTTTTTCAGTTTTTTCTACTCCTTTTTATATCGCAATATTGACATATCACTTTGAAATGTTACCGATAAATCTTTTAGCCACCATTTATTCATCAAGAGGAAATGTCCCATTTCCACCAGTGCTAGAGGTGCTAATAATGGAATTTGTTATCGAACTATTGCGTGAAGCTGGTGCTCGATTGCCTAGTAAAGTCGGACAGACAATTGGTATCGTTGGCGGTATTGTAATTGGAACAGCTTCTGTAGATGCTGGTTTAACTAGCAGCGTATTACTAATTATTGTAGCACTTGCAGCACTTGCATCTTTTACAACACCAGTCTACCAAATGAGCAACACCATTCGCTTCATTCGCTTTCCTTTTATATTATTTGCACATTTGTGGGGATTTGTCGGAATCGCTATTTTATTTGCAATTACAATTTGCCACCTATTAGGATTGACCTCTTTAGGAAGGCCATTTATTGAACCTATATTTCCGCCACGTTTAACGGATTTAAAAGATGCCTTTTTTCGTATGCCTTTCAATCGTCAGGCTAAGCGTCCAATCTACCAAAGACCTGAAGACTCGAATCGTGCAAATTCAGTTCGCTTAAATCAAAAACATGATAAGAATAAAAATAAATAAGGAGCATAGAGCTTTTTAACTTAACAGCAAATGAATCTTGAACAACTACTATGGAAATTTGGTGAGGTTTATGCGAAATCTTTTAAAAGAAAACTTACTTATTTCACCCTTCCTTGTCTTTTATCTGATTCATTCAATGCAGACAGGTATCTCTGTCCTCGACTTAAGAGGAATAAGTAAGTCTGCTGGACACGATTCTTGGATCTCAATAATAATATCTGGGTTAAGTATACATCTTCTAATCTTCATCTTATATCGTATTTTAAACAAAGGACAAGGAGATTTAATTGCTATTCACAAGGAGTTGTTTGGCAAATGGGTTGGTGGTTTTCTTAGTCTGCTGTTTATTTTATATTTATTAATGCTTTGTTTCACTGTATTACGTTCATATATCGAAATCATACAATTATGGGTATTTCCGCAATTAACTCCATGGTTTTTTAGCTTAGTACTTTTAATAGCTGCAGGTTATTTTGTGATTAACGGACTTCGAGTTGTAACTGGGATATGTTTTTTAAGTACCCTATACTCGATACCAATTTTACTAACATTTCTTTTCCCCCTGAAATTTGCTCATTTCAGTAACTTGCTTCCTGTAATGGACCATAGTTTTAGAGAATTGATTGATTCAGCAAGAAATGCCACATTAGGTTTGAGCGGATTTGAATTATTATTTATGTATTACCCGTTTATTAAGCATCCGAAAAAGTCTGAAAAATGGGCTCATTTAGCAGTCATAGTCACAACACTTGTTTATGTCTTTATAGCCCTAGTTACTTTCGTTTTTTATAATCAAGGTCAGCTGCAAGAAATATTATGGGGAACAATCACAATTTGGAAAATTATCGAATTTCCATTCTTTGAGCGTTTTGAACATTTAGGAATAGCTGCATGGATATTTATTGTATTGCCAAATATTTGTTTGACATACTGGGGAGCACACCGTGGAATTGTAGAGATATTTTCATTTAACAAAAAACTTATTTTGAGTGTGATCATAATCATTTTAGTAGCTGCTTCAGGATTAATTGAAGATCGGACAAGTATCGAAGCACTTAGAAGATTTTCAGGAGAAGTTACTTTCTTTTTTGTATATGGTTACATCCCTATCTTGTTTATTTTACAAAGGCTTATATTGAAGCTGAGAGGGGGTAAATAAAGTATGAATACCCCCTCACAAAAATTTAAAAATAACTTTAAATCTATTCGTTTCTGTTTTTTTACTCAGTAATACCCTTTTCTATAATATCGAATTTAATTTTGACATCTACGGAGGCATCTGGATACAGTTCCCGCCATTTATCTGCTTTCCATCCCCTTGTTTGGCTTCTAACTCTATCTCCAAAACCAAGTGGATCAATGCCCTTTTCTTGAAAATCTTTAATCATTTGTAAACTTCTTTCCTTTAATTGTGCCTCTAACATTTTTTCCATCTTCATTTCATCAGCCGCATTCTGCAACTTAATGTCAGAGATAACTTCATTAATAAAAGCTTTAGCTTTAACAGTGATCTCAATTTCTGGACTGGTCATCCCCTTCTTTATTTGATAATCCACTTTCGATTTTATAGTTTCCAATGCTATATAAGTATCCTCTTCAGGAAAAGAGGCCTCGTACGTCCCATAATCTATATGTTCATATAACATTTTAAATAAGAAAAGCTTATCCCCCCGTATAGCATCTATGTATTTATCTTCTTTAAATAAGGCTAGACCAGTAAGCTTAATTTTATCGTTTTGTTTTTGGACAAGCACCATAAAGGGATCTTGACCTTTAGCTGAATAATTGTACATAAACTCATGATAATTTGTTGAAGGTAAATTTCCTGTTTTATGATGTTCAAGAAGATTCTTTAAATAACGGGAAGGTGTTTCTTCAAATGCGTATGTCCCTTCTAATAATTCCTTGGCGTTTCCTTCAATTACACAAAAGTCAACCATTCTTCCAATAGATGGATGTCTTTTAAGACCATCAAGAATCTTAATAACACCTTCTTTCGCTAATTCTTCCCCGTAGACAGCAACCAACACTTTACCCACTGTAACAGGTTTAGGCGACTCATTTTGAGCACTTCTTGCAGCACCATATCCAGTAAAATTCACATCGCTGAGGGTTGTGTTAGTCACTTTTTTTTCCTTACCTGTACTGAAAATAGCAACATCCAAAGTTAATTCGTATTTTTTTTTGTCAGCAGAATCATAACCGATGCCTTCCGCAATCTGAAGATCTTCAATTGTTTTTGTCTGAACACAGCCTACAAGTAAATAAATACAACAGATAGGGATGAGCGACTTTTTAATTATCATTAATATACTCCTTGACATTAAAATTTACCAAATTAAGGTCAGGTTATCATAGATATTTGATAGTGACATTGATTCAATATCATTATTCCGCACAAACCTTTATATAATGTGACAACTATTCATATATTATTGGACTTTGTTGCAAGTGCAGAGATTGCATAGTTTCATGTACTAATACTAAATATATTAGTAAATTTAATAATGGTATATTTTAAATTTATTGGAAAAAGCCCTAAAACTATAGGTGAATTTAGAAAGAACATTAACTTTTAAAAATAGATTAAATATTATATACAAAAAATAATCTCAATTGTTATAAATTATTCTTTGTTAATTGCCGTAAATTATGACAAGATATATTGAAAATATACCAATACATTTATACCCCTTCATTAGTAAATCAGGCTCTTTTTCTATATGATCAAATACCTATTTTTAACTAACTTGTATTTAAAAAAAGGATTTAATAATTTTATTAAAATCCAATATTGTGAACCAATAATTTTTAGAATACTATCTGGAACCATCTTATACTCAAACTTATTTATGTTAATAAAATAATTGATGATTATTTCTCTTTATGGTTGACTTTCCAAGGTTCAAATGAAAATGGAATTCCCACCATTTTAGCTGTTAACTCATCATAGGATACTAAATCTTTTTTTGAAAGTTCTTTTAATGAGCGTTTCCCCATTGCTCTTAAGGCCATTTTCATTTCTTCAATGCTCGCTGTTAAAAATTTTTCAGCAGTTTTTACCCCATCTTCAACCTTAAACTGATCCTTGAATTTACCTTCATTCCATACAACTTGTGTAGGTGGTTCGAAAGGAATTGCCTTAAATATTTGATTATGTGCCACCGTAAATAAAATAGCAGATCCCAAATAAACAGCATCAGCACCTAATGCCAGTACCTTTAAAAAATGTCCTGGAACAAAAAGTCCACCAGAAACAATTAAACTAATTTCTCCTTTCATATTTCTCTTCTTTAAATGATTAACAGCACGAACAATTGCATGTAAGGTTGGAATCCCCATATCATCAGATAAAATCGGCGGTGCACCCATTGTAGCTGCTTGACCACCGTCTATCGAAATAAAATCCACACCTAGATAAATTAATTGATCGATGTCCTCTTCTATCTTTCCGCCTGCCCCCATTTTAACACCTATAGGAACACCCCCAGATACAGTTCGAAGTTCATTAACAAGCTCTTTTATATCATCAATCGTTTGATCTTCATAGAAATTATCATAAATCACAGCATCTTCATTTTCTTTCAGTCCCATTACATCACGAGCACGTCCGGTTAGATTTTTTGGTGAAATTTTCGTACCCACACCGAATAGTGCACCTTGTCCAAGTTTAATTTCAATCATATCAGCACGTTTAATTAAATCTTCGTCCTTTGACCATTCCGCTTTTGAAAATTGCAATATATATTTCCCTGCAGCGTTTAATTCTTCAGGTAAAACGCCTCCTTCTCCTGAATTAATTGCTGTTCCTGTATTGTTAGCTGCTTCTGCCAATGCAAGCCTTACTTCTTCGCTCAGTGCGATGCCATAAGCCATCCCACTGATCAGTAATGGTATTTTTATTTTCATTGGCTTCTTTGCTTTTGGTCCAATTGTTACTTTGACATCTACCTCTTCTTCGCCATCTATAGGAAATGGTGTTGTTTGTGTAGGGATAAAGTTAATCGGATCAAAATGTGGCCACTTTTTTGAAGAGCCTAATGGACGATGGAGGACATCGCCTGTTTCGGCACGCAAGCTGTTTTCTAGCATATTTTGAATTCCCATATGGCGTAAACCCGGCAATATTTCCATAAGATTTTCTTGATATCCATCGGTTAGTATGATTTTCCCCATTTTTTTCGCTATTTTTTTTATCATCCAACGCCAACCAATAAGGATGAAGATGAAAAAGATAAATAATATTGAAATCATCACAAAAGAAAAATAGTATAAGATGTTCGGCATAATCACTTCTCCACTTTGTATTAATAAACAACCATCATCTCCATTATTGCCCAAATTAAAATTTATTATCATATTGATATAGAACACTAGCAAGTAGTACATATGTAGTTCTAATAAAATTCATCTTAAGGGGAAGGCTAGAAATGATTTTAAGATTGAACAATTACTAATGTAATAAGACGTGCTTCGGGTAATTTTTATTAACATCATTTTCTCATGGATTATAGTGTTGCCATCTAACATGGAAAGGAGAAGATTTTCTTGAATATTTTAAAAGATACCAGTCATCGACCATTTTCAATATATTCAAAAAAATGGATAATGAGACAAACATGGAGAAACCTATATTTTCTTCATTGGCCTGTCCCAATTGAAGCGCTACGTGCACATGTTCCTGATTCATTACAAATTGATACCTTTAATAACTATGCTTGGTTAGGAATTGTTGCATTTGTTATGGAAGGAATCTATCCTCGCGGAATACCTGCTGTCTCAATAACCCCTAAATTTCCTGAAGTCAATTTAAGAACCTATGTTAAATATAATGGTAAACCAGGAGTCTATTTTCTTTCTTTAGATGTCGAGAACTGGGCTTCCTATAAAATCGCAAAAAAATGGTATCGTTTGCCTTATTATCCTGCACAAATTACTTTTCGAAATGACGATCAAATTTTTCATTGTACGAGTGTCAGAAAAAATAACAAAGCCCAAATAGCGTTTCGTGGGACGTTAAGACATTCACAAGAAGTAATTTTTGCAAATTCAGGCACTCTTGATCATTGGCTTACAGAGAGGTATTGCCTATATAGTACCGATTCTAATGGCACCATTTATTGTGGGGAAATTCATCATGGGCCATGGCCGTTACAGAAAGTAGATATAGATATAGAGGTGAATACACTTTTTTCACCTTTTAATATTGATCTTTCTAATAAAGAACCGATATCTCATTTTTCAAAAGGAGTTGATTCTCTTATTTGGAATATTAAGAAGCTACATTAAATTAAGAAGACGTAGACTCTCTTTTAAAAGAGTAACATTAAGGTCGCGCCTCCCAAGGCTTAAGTGAGCCAATGAGTGTGAAATCCCTCGCTGATTGCATACTGTCAATTGTACCTGCTGATATTTCTTCGTGTGTGAGCCACCTGGAAGATGTTCCGTTATATTTGAAGCCTAGTTGGATGATTTTAAGCTTACATTGGTCTTTGTAGTTTTGTTGGGAGGATTTGATACTTTCGATGTCTGAACTGCTACCTTTTACAAGATAGAGTGTCCAAGGTTCATTTTGTAATTGCTCGATTTGTTTGTTCATTATAGGAATAGCGTTGGGGGCTGTATTATGAATCCATGCTAAAACAGTGTGAATGGGACCGCCTTCTTTGTGAGCAAGGGTAATCTCTTCAATAAGTTTGTCAGTATCAGTGTAATCTAAAAGACGATAAGTTGTATTTGATTGCTCTAGGGATTTGCTCTTTCTTCCATAGATTCTTGTTTGAGTCGTGCGATCAATTAACCATTGTGTTGTTTCCTTTAACATACCTGTTCCTCCAAAAATGAGCGTATGTCCAAAGTTTTTCATATTGCTTCTCCCTCCTTCTAATTAACTGCGATGTTACTGCGAGCGCATACATAAAACTTCCATTTATCAGCGATTAAACCCTCTTTTTTACAAAATTTCCTTGAAGAATTTTGACAGTTTAAAGAACTTGCTTCTTGTATCGGAAATATTTCTTTTCTAGTTTTGCAGAAGTTGCAAAGATATATTGGTAGCTTTGCTGAATAAGCTGAATTAAATCATTTAGTTGCACATCCGATTCATTCATTACTTCTTCTCTCATCTCTTTAAGTGATTGATGAAAACCTTTAATGTCTTCATATTCCATAATGTCATAGAGTGTTTCCATATCTTCATATGATGTATAGATGAACCGTTTCATTAATTCGTGTAATCTTTTTGCTTTTAGATGGTAATCAATATCTAAATTAAAAACATTAGAGTATAGTAATGCTTCATTAGCAATCTCTTTATATTTAGGTTCAATCTTCGTCGTTATTAAAAGTAGTTTTGAGGTGGCGGTAGATAGAAAGATTTCCTTATCACGATGCCAAATGGTTACTCTAACACCGTAGTAGGTAATCATTCCGCCAATAATCGCTCCAACAAATCCGATCAAACCAGCTATAATGGTCAAGTCCCATTCAAACATGATATGTAAACAAGCCCCTAGAACCAATGTAATACATAATAGTAATAGAGTAATGATGATGATTAAGAAGCTGTTTTCCTTTTGATGAATCATTGCCTACCCCACCTATTTAAGAGGATTATTAAGAAAGATTATATTTATCATAGGCTAATACTTTCCATTTTAGTTACTTTCATTTACAATAAAAGATGAATAGTCTGATTTTTCTATCTTTATTTTATGAACTCTATTGACTGATAATACCCTTTACTGATTTATTTTCATTTACATATTAATTTTATCAATTTCATTTACATTTTCTCATATCCTCCTTCTCTTTTTACTATTTTACAAGAATAAAAGCACCCTAATATTCCATTGTTTATCCTCTTAGAATATAATTTTCTCGTAAATTTCATCTTTTCCCTTTACTTTTTTAATTATATTTTATTATAATCATTATATAATAATTATTATTATCTAAGATTAATTAGTAGATAATGATAATTACCTCATTTCACAATAAAGGAGAATCAGTATGAGCGAAAATAATATTATTTCTGAAGCAAACCATTCAGGCGGAGGTGGCTGCCCTTTTCATCATGGAAGTGTCACTAAGCAGCAATCTGAAGCAACGACTAACAAAGATTGGTGGCCGAATCAATTAAACTTAAATATTCTTCACCAACATGATAAAAAGTCTAATCCAATGGGTGAAGATTTCGATTATACTGAAGAATTTACTAAACTAGATTACTATGCTTTAAAGCAAGATCTTCATAAATTAATGACGGATAGCCAAGATTGGTGGCCAGCAGACTTCGGTCATTATGGACCACAGTTTATTCGTATGGCTTGGCATTCTGCAGGTACTTACCGTACAGGTGACGGCCGCGGGGGTGGCGGTACAGGTTCACAACGATTTGCTCCTCTTAATAGTTGGGCAGACAATGCCAACATTGATAAATCTCGTCGTCTTTTATGGCCTATTAAACAAAAATACGGTAACAAAATCTCTTGGGCAGATTTAATTCTATTAGCAGGAAACGTTGCCATTGAATCGATGGGTGGTAAAACATTTGGATTCGGTGGTGGCCGAGCAGATATTTGGCACCCTGAAGAAGATGTATATTGGGGTAATGAAAAAGAAATGCTTGGTGACAACCGCTATTCAGGAGATCGTGAATTAGAAAATCCGTTAGCGGCTGTACAAATGGGTCTGATTTATGTGAACCCGGAAGGTCCAAATGGAAAACCAGATCCTTTAGCAAGTGGTAAAGATATTCGGGAAACATTTGCACGTATGGGTATGAATGATGAAGAAACAGTTGCCCTTGTTGCAGGTGGGCATACTTTCGGTAAAGCACATGGGGCTGGAGATGCTGCACAAGTAGGTCCAGAACCAGAAGCAGCGCCGATTGAAGCGCAAGGACTTGGGTGGATCAGTTCACATGGCAGTGGTAAAGGTCGTGACACAATTACAAGTGGTATCGAAGGTGCATGGACTGCAAACCCTACGCAATGGGATAACGGTTTCTTCGAGCAATTATTTGGATATGAGTGGGAGTTAACTAAAAGCCCTGCTGGTGCGTATCAATGGCAAGCGGTAGGTCAAGATGAAGCACATATGGCTCCTGATGCCGAAGATAGTTCTGTCCGTGTAAAAACAATGATGACAACAGCTGATATGGCGTTACGTATGGACCCTGCTTATGAGAAAATCTCTCGTAGGTTCTATGAAAATCCAGAAGAATTCGCCGATGCTTTTGCACGTGCTTGGTTTAAGCTACTTCACCGTGATATGGGTCCACGCGACCGTTATTTAGGTCCAGAAGTACCAGAAGAAGAATTAGTATGGCAAGACCCAATCCCTAAAGTTGATTATGATTTAACAGATGCTGAAGTGTCTGAGTTAAAAGCCAAAATTCTAGATACAGGTTTATCAATTAGTGAGCTTGTTACAACTGCATGGGCATCTGCTAGTACATTCCGTGGTTCTGACAATCGTGGAGGTGCAAATGGTGCCAGAATCCGTTTTGCTCCACAGAAGAACTGGGAAGTGAATCAACCTGAACAACTTTCTAAAGTGCTTCATACATTGGAAGGTTTACAAGCGGGATTAGATAAGAAAGTTAGCTTAGCTGATTTGATTGTCCTTGGTGGTAGTGCGGCGATTGAACAAGCGGCAAAGAATGCTGGTTTTGACGTCACTGTTCCATTCTCTGCAGGTCGTGGAGATGCGACAGAAGAACAAACAGATGTAGAAAACTTTGAAGTATTAGAACCAATTGCTGATGGTTTCCGTAACTATCAAAAGCAAGAGTACAGTGTATCTTCAGAGGAGTTATTAGTAGATAAAGCACAACTGCTTAACTTAACAGCTCCAGAAATGACTGTATTAGTTGGTGGTATGCGTGTATTAGGTACGAATCATGGTGGTACGAACCATGGCGTATTTACTGAAAATGTAGGCACACTATCCAATGATTTCTTTACGAACTTACTTGATATGAGTGTTGAATGGAAGCCAGTTCAAGGCGGTATTTTTGAAGGTCGTAATCGTCAAACAGGTGAAGTTGTTCGAACGGCTTCAAGGGTGGATTTAGTGTTCGGTTCTAACTCAGTGTTACGCTCAATTGCTGAAGTGTATGCACAAGAGGATAATAAAGAAAAGTTTGTCAACGATTTTATCTCTGCATGGGTTAAAGTAATGAATGCCGATCGTTTTGATTTAAAAATCAAGGATGCTGTATTAAGCAAGTAATATGAATCTAAAGAGAACGCCGCTACATATGTAGACGGCGTTCTTCTTATTTACTTCTGCGAGCGGCTTGTTGCACTGGGTCCCATACCCCATTGTAAGGTGGCGCATAAGATAAATCTAAATCCATTAAGTCATCGATGGACATTTCATTGTATAAAGCAGTAGCAAGAACGTCTATCCGCTTATCTACCCCGTGCTCTCCGATTATTTGTCCCCCAAGTAACGTACGATATTTCTTATGATATAAAAGTTTTACCTTCATTTTTTTAGCATCTGGGTAATAACCAGCAATATCGTGCGCCTCTGTTACAACAACCTCATAAGGAATATTAAGTTCATTAGCTTCCTTTTCAGAAATACCTGTTCTTCCTAATGTTAAGTTAAAAAATTTAATAACAGATGATCCTACGATTCCTTTAAACGGCTTAGCGATTCCTAATAGGCTCAGACCTGCAATTTGCCCTTGCTTATTTGCGTGTGTCCCCAAAGGAATATGATCATCCAACGCTTTGATTCTATGATATTGCGTAGCACAATCTCCTGCAGCATAGACATCTTTAATATTGGTTTGCATATAATTGTTTACCCGTATAGCACTATGCTGACTCAGTGCAATATCTGTTTGCTTGAGAAATGCTACGTTTGGCTTGACACCAATTGCCACTAAGACAAGATCAGTTTTGTATGCCCCTTTATCAGTCGTAATGCTTTCGACAAAAGTGTTTCCTGAAAAGGATTGGACTTCCTCACCTAATTTTAAAGTCACTTCATGCTCGTTAGCCTTCTGATGGATTAGCTGTGCCATATCTTCATCAAAAATCGTAGCAAGTTGTTTATTCCGCTCGATAATTGTTACCTTTTTCCCTAACTCCACAAAGCTTTCAGCCATTTCCAAACCAATGTATCCACCACCAATAATCGTCACATGTTTTATCGTTCGATTATTCATTTCCTGGATGATTTCATTTGCGTCAGGTATGGTTTTTAAAGTGAATATTCCTTGAAGATCAGCCCCCTCCCAATCGGGCACAATAGGACTAACACCAGTCGCAATTAATAATTTATCGTATGTAAGTTGAAATCGTTGTTGATCAATATAGTTATAACCTTCAACGGTTTTCGTCTGTGTATTGATATTAGTGACTTCATGCTGTACTTTGGCATCTATTCCATATTTCTCGCGAAAAGTTGTAACAGAACGGGCAATTAAGTCTTCCTTTTGTGGAATGACGCCACTAATATAATAGGGCAGACCACATTGTCCATAAGAATAAATCGTTCCTTTTTCTAACACAGTAATTTCGTGATTTTCCTTGCTGTTGCGAATGATTTGCATCGCTGCACTCATCCCAGCAGCATCGCCACCAATAATAATTATTTTCATTCTTCATTCCTCCCTTCACTAGTTTTGCTCAACATTGTGTTTTTCACACTATGATTCGATTTTTTACATACAATTAAACAATTGATCGAAGTCAACTGAGGGTTAAAGAACCACCTCTTAATCATTGCTTAGCAATCCCATGATTAATGATAACAGAATCGTATATTAATATGGAAAATAATTGATAAATGCCTTGATTAATAATATTTACCATAAAATTATTATGTAAACTAGTTCGAGGCCTTCAGATTTTCATACATATATTATCATTTTTGTAGAGCAATTAAGTATAAACTTATCGGATTAGTTGTGAATTTGTATAATAATTAATTTTTTGATATGTAAACTCCGATAATTTTGTAACAATATTCTATTATATGTATTATTATTCATTAAATTTCCCCAAAATTAAGGTTTTCTTCAAAACATGTTTAAGTAATATCGTGAAAATAAGTTTATATCATTATACACTTATTGTAAAATTAGGAATCGAAAGAAAAAATATATCCCGAAAAACTATTTATTCTTTTTTTAGTCTAAAAGGTTTGCTGCTTACATAAAGTGGATATGTCATAAGAAAGGAGAATTTACATGAAGACGATAGAGATAAAAAGATTTTCTGTTGGGAGTGTAGTTAAAAGCACTTTGTACTTATTATTTATCCCCATTATTGGCATGATTATTTTCGGATTATTTTCCTCATTATTATTATTTACCGAAGACGGGGTGATCGCCTTTACGGGCATTTTATTTATGCTTTTATTATCTGTATTGTATGCGGCCATTTATTTTGGCTTAATTGCACTCATGACCGTTATTTATAATTGGTTAGCTGGAAAATTTGGTGGATTGACGATGGTAATTGAAGAGAAAGAGTAAACACACTAGGCTGGGGTCATTTTATCCCAGCCTTACGGTTGTTTTATGAATTAAAATGGAGCATTTTTTTATGGTAGATTCTAATGAGTGTGAAGATTATCGCTGTTAGCCATATGAGTACGACAGCACTATACACAATGGGGTGAATCTCTTCATTGCTAATCCATGTTTGTGCAATTGTCCGAATGTTGATGAGAATGATGAATCCCCCAACAAGCACCCCCATTAATTGTGGATTTAATTTCTGTACAAGCCAAGCAGCAATCGGCGCTGCAATCACACCGCCTACCATGAGTGCGCCCACCCAAAGCCAGTTTACTTCGTTCCACCCTAATGAAATAAGAAAACCAATGGATGCAGAGAGGGCAATCGCAAATTCACTCGTGTCGACAGTACCAACCACTTTCCTTGGGCTAACCCCTTTTTTTGAAAGCAATACTGGTGTTGTAACAGGACCCCAACCGCCACCACCTGTTGCATCAGCAAATCCTGCTATAAAACCTAATGGAATCGATTGCTTTTTACTGAGATTGATTGATGACTGGTGGTTACTTTCCTTATATTTAAATAAAAATCGTATAAAGATAAAAACACCTAATAGTAAAAGGAAAAGGGCTATATATGGCTTCGCTAGATCACCTGGGATATTACTTAAAAACGTGGCACCTAAAAACGCGCCAATGGAACCAGGGATAATTAACTTATATACAGTTTGTTTATCAACATTGCCAAATTTTATATGTGAAATACCTGAAGCGGCTGTAGTGACCACTTCAGCAAGGTGGACCGAAGCGGAAGCAACGGCAGGAACAATGCCAAAAGCAAGTAAAAGCGAAGTAGAAGTCACGCCATATGCCATTCCGAGAGCACCATCAATTAACTGTGCGAATAAGCCAATAAAAATAAAGATTAATAAATTTTTCATAGGTAACACCTCTTTCGTTAAATAAAAAAGGCAAAATCTATTGTCTAGATTTTGCCTTCGGTTGACCGAACAGCAGCTATATGTAAGGCTTCTAAGCTCTCTCTTTGTTGTTCTTTATTTAAACGGCATTCATCTGTTAGTACTTCTTGTAAATAGTCATTCTTTTCACTCTCACTAATTGGCAATTTTTTAACCAATTGTCTATACTCCGTGAGAAAAGTTGTATATTCCGTCCAACTTTCATCAAATTGTTTGCTTAACTGTTGTTTTAATGCTCTTGTTAACTTTGGACTACTCCCATTTGAAGTAACGGCTACTTGGAGGTGTCCTCTCGTTACAGTCGCAGGGAAGAGGGTATTGCCATCCGTTAATTCATCTACTACACAAACTAACTTTTTCTGCGTTAATATTTCGCCAAAGTGCTTATTAATCGCTCGATTATTGGTTGCAAGAATACAAAGAAACACATCCTCGAAATCAGCCAATTCAACCTCTCTTTTTATGCATTGAAATTGATTTTGTTGCGCTAATTCCAATACTTCATCTGAAAATGTTGGTGCAATGAAAGTAATGTTGGCCCTTTGTTCTAATAAAACCTTTGCCTTGCGTGCGGCAATCTTCCCACCTCCCGCAATGACAACTGCTTGATTACTTAAATCAATAACGAGTGGCTGCACTCTTCTCGACCCCCTTTATTTAAATATTGAACCAAACGAAGCTGTATGCTGGAGATATGACTTAATGGGTCAATGATGAAAGTCTGATCTCCTAAAGCTCTTTTCTGTTCAGTAAATTGTTGCAATTCATCTAGTAATAAACCTGAAAATAATAAGTAAGGGATAATGATTATTCTGCTTTTTGTACGATTCTCTAATAAATGATAGCCTTCTTCAAGTCGAGGGGTCGCAGCCGCAAGAAAACAGGAAGTTATGTTGTTCACTGCTAACTTTGCCTTTAGCCCCTTTGTTATTAATTCAAAATCCGCATAGATGTTCACGTCACTACTTCCTCTTCCTACAACAAGTAATTGATCTTTTTCAGTAATGGGAGATAATTTTTCGTTTAACAAATCACCTATTCCGTCTAAGATATAGTTCTGAACGCCAAAAGGTGGATGGAGATGGATTTTAATAGCTGAAAATCGCTTCTTCAATGATAGAAGAATGGTATGAATATCCTTCTTGAAATGACCTCCTTTTAATAAAAGTAACGGAATAACATCAATTTCTCGCGCCCCTTGATGAACACAAGCTTCTATTCCTTGTTCAATCGTGGGGGCACATATTTCTAAATAAGACCATTTTTGTATAGGGACATTTACTTGTTTCATGATGGTCTGCAAAAAACTTTCTACTTCCCGTAGCCCTTTTTTTGACCTTGTGCCGTGAGCAATATAAAGAATGGCTTTCATTCGCTATGAACCTTCTGAAGGGCTGTGCCATTTTCAATATACCAGTTCAGATCGTCTCGTAATTTAACAACTTCTCCAATTATAATCATGCTTGGATTGATGATTGCTTCGTCTTCCGCTAACCTTACAATTGTATTTAATTTTCCTATTATCGTCCGTTGTTTTACTGTTGTTCCCCACTCCACAATAGCAATTGGGGTATCACTATTTTTTCCGCTTTTTATAAGGTGATTAACAATGACAGGCAATTGTGAAACGCCCATATATATACAAAGTGTATCGACCCCATGTGCTAAGTGATGCCATTTTTGGTCAGCAACTGAGTCACCCGCTTGATGACCGGTAATAAATGCAAAGCTTTGACTGATGTGCCGATGGGTGACAGGAATGCCGGCATAGCTCGCAGCACCAATGCCAGCAGTAATCCCAGGAATCACTTCAAATGGAATACGATGTTTAACACATTCAAGCGCCTCTTCTCCTCCTCGACCAAACACGAAGGGATCCCCACCTTTAAGGCGAACAACGGCTAATCCTTTTTTTGCATATTTTACGAGAAAATTGTTAATCGTTTCTTGTTTCATCGTATGATAATGAGGAAGCTTTCCACAATAAATCAATTGTGCCTCTTCTCTCGCAAATGATAAAATATCCCGATTGACTAGTCGATCATATAAAATGACATCCGCTTGCTGAATTTTTTTAATTGCTTTTAATGTAAGTAATTCGGGATCGCCACAACCTGCACCAACAAGGTAAACATGCCCCTTCATTTATCTGCCTCCATCATTCATCTAATATAAAACCGACTTTTTTTGTTATCCGTTTCTTTTCTCTTAGCGTTACTTCGTTTATCTCTGGCAACTTTAAATAATATTTTTCTAGTTCAATATCTAACTGGGTAAATGCTTCATCATCAGAATCAGCTACAATGACTGCTGGAATTTCCTTATTTACCAATGACAATTCAAACCTATATAGAAAGGCCATCTTTATGAGTCTCCAATACAATATTTAGTTGCTCTTGCAAAGATTGTGTGCCATTTCTTTGCACAAAAGTATAAAAATTCTCTCCTGCTATTTTTTCCTTTTTAAAAAAATGCAGTAGATGTTCGAGAGTATCTGTGAGGAAGTTAGCTGGTACTTTCCCTTTTAATTTTTTGTTAAACTCTCCGCCAGATTCTAACGTCCCTCCAACATACACTTCATAAGCTTCTTCCATTTCCTTATTCTTGTTTCGTATCATCACACCTTGTAAACCGATATCGGCAATTTGCCGTTGACCGCAGGAATTCGGACAACCAATCATATGCATGCGTACTGGAACATCAACAGTTAAGCGACGGTCAAGTTCTTCTGCAATTTGGCGCATTCTTTCTTTTGTCTCAACTAAAGCTAAGTTGCAAAATTGGATACCTGTGCAAGAAACGGAATGGCCGATAAAAGAATTCGGATTCACTGTAATTCTATTAAAAATAGGTTCGGCAAGTAGCGATTCTACATGTTCTTCTGGGATATGTGGAAGAATCAAGTTTTGTGAATTACATGTTCTAATTTCACCTTGACCATATTGATCAGAGATTCGAATAAGCTCAAATACTTCATCCGCGGTTAACCGGCCGACAGGTACATTGAAACCGATGAACTTAAGCCCTGATTGTTTCTGATCATGGACACCATAGAAATACCCTGCATTCCATTTCTTCACGGGTTCAACCCCTTTAGAAGGCAGTACTCCTGTATATTCTTCAAGTTTTTCTTTAAATTTCTCCACACCCCAATCAGCAATTAAAAACTTTAATCTAGCACGATGTCGTTTATCTCGATAACCGTAATCTCTGAATATAGTTGTTACGGCAATAGCAACCTGTAACACCTGCTCTTTTTCTACAAAAACATCTACGGTTTCTGCTAGAAATGGCTTAGCAGATAGGCCTCCCCCTACTTTTAAATGAAAGCCTTGTTTTACGGCACCATCGATGTTTTTTTCAGCCGGTGTAAAAGAGACACAGTTAATTTCTGCATTAGCGGCGTTTTGTAAGTTTGTACTGATAGACATCTTATATTTTCTTGGTAAATTCGAAAATTCCTCATTAAATTGGAAGTACTCATACACTTCTTTAACAATATCTCTCGTATCAAATAATTCGTCAGGGTCAATACCTGCAATTGGATTTCCGACTATATTCCTTGTTATATCCCCACATGCACCAGCACTGGAAAGACCGACACTTTCTAGTCTTGTGAAAATATCAGGGATTTCTTCAATCGTTAACCAGTGAAATTGAATCGCTTGTCGCGTCGTAATGTCGAAAATTCCGCGACCATAATCTTTGGCAATACCAGCTAGAATATTCGCTTGTTCCTTCGTTAAAATTCCAGAAGGTACATTTACACGCATCATAAAATACCCAGCTTCTTTAGGCTTTTGCAAATACAAGCCTGCCCATTTAAAAAGGTCCCATTGGTCTTTAGGAATAGATGAGAAGCCATTTTTTGCATAATGTGGAATGTCCTCATAAATTTTCAGGCCATCTTTTTCTAGTTTTGCTAATTCGGTTTTGTTTAGTTTTTCATTACTTGACCAATGCTTTGTATAAGCCATTGTCTACAACTCCTTAATGATTTGATGTTGTTGCAAAAACGTTAGTATTTCAGTTATTGCTTCCTCTACTGATAAACGGTCGGACCTAATTGTTACATCTGGATGTTTAGGAGGCTCATAAGGGGAATCGATTCCGGTGAAGTTTTTTATTTCGCCTCTACGCGCTTTTTCGTATAATTTCTTCGGATCCCTTTTCTCGCATTCTGCTAACGGGCAGTCAATAAATATTTCAAAAAATTCATTGGAGGCAAACTGTTCACGCACGCGATCACGGTCTGCTGCGAAAGGTGAGATGAATGCCGTAACGACAATTGTTCCACTATCAACAAACAGTTTAGCTACCTCCCCAATACGGCGGATATTTTCTGTGCGATCTTTTTCAGTAAAGCCTAAGTCTGCATTTAGACCATGTCTGATATTATCACCATCAAGGAC
Source organism: Cytobacillus sp. FSL K6-0265 (assembly GCF_038003465.1). Taxonomy (NCBI): domain Bacteria; kingdom Bacillati; phylum Bacillota; class Bacilli; order Caryophanales; family Bacillaceae; genus Cytobacillus; species Cytobacillus sp. FSL K6-0265. The sequence continues at coordinate 2,184,966 of NZ_JBBOPE010000001.1, forward strand.
ATACTCTTTAATACCTTGTTCAAACAATTTGGCTGATAAAGCACTCGCCAAAGTAGATTTTCCAGAACCAGATAATCCAGTAAACCATAATGTACAACTACCATGTTGCTGCTTTAAGCAACGTTCCTTTTTTGAAATGAGCGTATCGTGCCAAGTAAGATGACGGCTTGCCATATTTATCCTCCTTTCTAGACGCTTACATCAGTCTTTAAGCCATTAATCAATACATCAATTACTTCTTTACGGCTAAATGTGGAAGGGGGCTGTTCACCCTTGCTTAATAGTTCTCGTACTTTTGTGCCAGATAATATCACTCGATCTTCTTGTTCATGAGGACATGTTTTATTTGAAGCCATCCCTTCACAGCGGTAGCAATAGAAGCTATGTTCAAAAAATAAGGGGGTTATGCCAAGTTCCTCTTCAGCAAATTGTTGGAAAATATATTGGGCATCATATGTACCGTAATAATTCCCAACACCCGCATGATCTCTGCCGACGATAAAATGTGTACAGCCGAAATTTTTTCTGGCTATGGCGTGAAACACTGCTTCTCTAGGACCAGCGTATCTCATCGCTGCCGGGTAAACACCCAGATGAACACGTTCACGAGGAAAATATTCTTTTAATAAGATGCGATAACTTTCTAAACGGATATCTGCTGGGATATCATCTGCTTTTGTTTCACCTACTAGTGGATTCACAAATAAGCCATCGACCGTTTCAAGCGCAGCTTTTTGAATATACTCATGCGCTCGGTGAATTGGATTACGCGTTTGAAAACCAACAATTGTTTGCCAACCCTTTTCAGCAAACAATGCCCTTGTATCCTTTGGCTCTAACCAGACATCTGCAAAGTCTTTCTTCTCAGGTTTTTTGATGAGGATGATCTCTCCAGCTACATAGATATTGCCTCTTTCAAAAAGTCGTTTAACCCCTGGATGAGCTTTATCTTTTGTGCGATAGACAGATTGTGCTTCTGTTTCTAAATCAGGTTCAAACCACTCAGAAACAGTAATGACGCCATAGGTTGTATTTTCTAAAACCAAACGATATTGCTCACCTTTTTGAAGTTGGGTAGCAATCAAACTATCAACAGGTAAAGTGATGGGAATGGACCATATTGTTCCATCACTTAATCTCATGTCTTGAACAACAGATTCATAATCTTCTTTTCCTAAGAATCCTGTTAAAGGACTAAATAACCCAACAGCCATCAGCTCTAAATCACTTAGTGTAATTTTGTCAATTCCTATACTGTTTGACACTTTAGAAATATCAAATTCTGGCTCAAATCTTTGAATTAATGTACCTCCATGTGGGCTTGGTATGCTCATCTGTTTACTCCTTTTTTATGAATTTGTATGCAACCCGCATTCTGTTTTCGTTAAGCCTTGCCAACGACCCGCGCGGGAATCAGCGTCTTCATTTGTTGGTTGCGTGCAAGGAAAACACCCAATACTCGGATAGTTCACATCGTGTAAAGCGTTATAGGGTAATTGTTTTTCTTTGATATAATCCCAGACATCTTTCGTGCGCCAATGAATAAGTGGACAAATTTTGATGTTTGTGAATTTCTCATCCCTGTTAACAAAATTAGTATGCTTTCTTGTCGGCGACTGTTCGCGCCTAAGACCTGAAATCCATGCTTTTTTTCCCACCATTGCTTCTTGTAAAGGCAGTATTTTACGTATTTGACAGCATTGATTCGGATCTTTTTTCCACAATGCCGACTCGTAACGACCGGCTTGTTCATCTAATGTTAAATGAGGTTTTTTCATTTCAACTTGAAGCGCTGGAAAACGTTTTTTTATGTCTTCAATCACTTGATAAGTTTCAGGAAAGTGTAAATCCGTATCAAGAAAAACCAACTTAGCCTCTCTTTTGATTTGCGTAATTAAGTCGATAAGGACGATGGCTTCGGCGCCAAAACTAGAAGCATACACAATTTCATCTTCGTTGTACGTGTGATAGGCCCACTCTAGAACAGACAAAGCGCCTTTCGAGTGATCATCGGTAGTAAAGCTTGCAGAAATATCCTGCCAGTACTCATAAGTAATCGCCTGTTGCATTTCATCCCTCCTTTTCCGATAAAAAAAGACGGCATCTCCCCATTGAAGGAAAATGTCCGCCTTTAGTTGTCTAATCAGCGAATGACTATTATTTTTAAAGAATCACCTCTTATACAAAAAACACCTTTTCAATAAGAAAAGGTGTGAGATAACGATTCATGACACCTTATCTTTCAAAATGAATCAACATTTTGCTGGAATTAGCACCTTGCAGTAAGCAGGTTGCCGGGTTTCATCGGGCCAGTCCCTCCACCTCTCTGGATAAGAAAATATTGGATAAGATAAATCCTAACATACTATCAATAAAAGTCAATATAAAAATCTAAATTTTTTGATTAATCTCAAAGATACTTCTATATTGCAATAATTTTCCACTGAAAGCGAATGAACAATTACCTACATAAAAAAAGATAATTTCGTCAGAGAGCGATTCTCAAGCATCCTAATTAATGGAAAAGTATTATTTTATTTTTATAGATTCGTATGATAATATATAAGTAAAGATAATTACGCATTATCTTTACTATACATAATAATATTATTGTTAATTAAAAAGGAGTCCTTCTTATGGATGAATTAGTTTTATTACATACACTTTCAAATGAAGATTATTTACTTCAATTACGAAATCGATTAAAGGATAGTAACTTCTTAGATTCAAATCGAAATCTCAACTTGAAAAATGCCAGTGATCAAGAATTACTTGAAATGTTTTTTGTCGTAAAGGTTTTTACAAGTAATAAAGAGTTATCTCCCCATACTTTGAAAGCTTATCGGACTGATGCTAAAACATTGTTAATATTTATGAATGAACATCAGCTGAAGTTTAAAGAGATCGGTTTTCTTGAAGTGAAAGCATATAATCATTATATTAATGAAAAATACGCCCCGAAATCCGCAATTAGAAAACTGGAATTCTTTCGTCGAATTTTAGATTTTGGATACGAGACGCAATTTTACGCTGCGCATTTATCTACATGGGTTTCAAAACCATCTAGTAAAAAGGGGCATATTACAAAACAAGATGGGAGTCAGGTAAGAGAGTTAACTCCCAATGATGCTGAACATCTGATATCCTGCTTCCCTAAAATTGTAAAAACGAATAAAAATCGTGAAGCACTGCAAACTCGCAATTTATTAATCGGTTATTTACTTTATACAACTGGCATGCGCGCTAGTGAGTTATTAAGTTTAAACTGGGGAAGTTTTCGTATCAACCGTCGCGGAGCTCTTTATGCAGACGTCATAGGAAAAGGGAAAAAAAACCGTTCCATACCGATTCGTGAAGAAGTAAAAGCAGTTCTATTCACTTATAGAGAAAGTATCTCTGCTCCCACAGAATGGAATACAAATGATACTGCACCTCTCTTCTTCTCCATATACAACAAGAATGATATTGAGACAGACCCAAAGAGATTATCTTATCCTGCCTTGTATAAAATTGTTAAGGAAGCAGTTGCCTTAGCAGGAAAACAATCAAATGTCTCTCCCCATTGGTTCAGGCATACATTTGTTACGATGTTACTAGAAAACGATGTGCCGCTTGCCGTTGTCAAAGATTGGGCTGGCCATGCAGATATATCTACAACCAATATTTATTTGGAAAGGATTAATCAAGATGATTCATTTAAACATTTACAAAAAGTATCTATATTTCAATAAAAATTCATAAATTTTTGTTTTGTATTTTATACAATGGCTTTTGTTAACGTTTGGCTGTTCACCTATTTAGCGTTGTGGACAGTCAGATATACCCAGGTGGATTTATGGTCACATGCAATTAATGAGTCTCTCCACTATTTAATAAAAGGAACTTTGTATAATGCTTGATTCATATAAACCAATTCATTGGCTAAGTTTTTCACTCTTGATAAAACATCTTTATCAAACAATTCGTTCTTATGATTGAAATGATCAATATGGGCATACACATAGCTTGGAGCTACATATGCACGAAAATAGCCTGCAATTGGTTTTAATTGATTTTCTATTACAAGATAATGCTGATAAGTTCCTCCTGTCGCAATAAATCCCATTACTTTATTGCGAAATACATCGGGAGGAACTAAATCAAACAAATTTTTAAGTACTCCTGTTATCGATCCTTGAAAAATAGGTGATCCGATAACATAAAAGTCAGCTGAAGAAATGGTTTCAATAAGTTGCTTTGTATCATCATTGTATTCAGAAGGATGTCTTCCATCACAAAATTGAATGTCAAAATTCTTTAAGTCTAGTAACTCTACCTCAATTTCAGGATGAATGGTTTGAATCTCATCTAACACTTTATTTACTACGACTAAAGTTTTCGAGCCTGTTATTGTTCCAGAAATACCTAATAATCGCATGCTTAATCTCTCCTTTTTTATCATTGGTAATATAAGATTAAAGATGCAATATCTATGCCAATCAAAAACCTAGTGATTAGATGAAACAGCATATTTAATATGTATCAAATTTGAACCTAAACGATGATTTTTGCAACATTGAAGAGTGTTTAGATTGGGGATGATTATATTTAAATTAATTCTTCTTCATTTAACTTCCTCCATAATGTACTTCTACTAATTCCTAATAATTTCGCCGCTTCACTTTTGTTCCCGTTTGTTTTATTTAGAACATCTTTAATTGTATTCATCTCTGCCTTTTTTATCAGATCCTGAGATGATGTATTTTCTGCATAAATTTCAGAATTTAATTGCGAAAAGTCATTATCCTCTAATGTTTCAATTAAATTAGTAATCAACTCTTTTCTAGTCACTTTTATTGGTGATTCTAAGTAGGCAAATAATCGTTCGAGATTATTTTCCAATTCCCTAATATTCCCCTGCCATTTGTACTCAGCTAATATTTCTGTCATTTCATGGATGTGCTCATTTATAGTATTAAAAAAATGAGGATATCTCTTAAATGTATAAGATAATACCAAATCTTCCAAATCTTCTTTGCGCTGATTTAATGTAGGTAAAATAAGGTTTAATACACTTATACGATAAAATAGGTCTAAGCGAAAATCACCTTCTTTTACTTTATCCAGAAGGTTTACATTTGTTGCCGCAATAATTCTAACATCTATTGGTATAATCGATGCACTTCCCACTCGTCTAACTACTTTCTCTTGAAGAATTCTTAATAATTTTGACTGCATGCTTAATGAGATTTCACCTAATTCATCTAAAAATACAGTACCTTTATGAGCAAGTTCGAATAATCCTGCTTTTCCACCCCTTTTTGCGCCTGTAAAAGCACCTTCTGTATATCCGAAAAACTCTGATTCAATTAAGTTTTCTGGAATAGCTGCACAATTGATAGCAATAAAAGGTTCAGATGCGCGAGAGCTGTCATTATGTATACTTTGTGCAAATAGCTCTTTCCCAGTGCCTGATTCTCCAATGATTAAAACATTTGCATCGGTTTTCGCAAACTTTTTGGCTTTTAATTTTGTCTTTTGAATCGGCGTGCTTTTACCGACAATGTCATGAAAATCGTAAATTGCTCGATTGGATTGGTCATATAACTTTTTTCTTATACTCTTTTCGTGCTTTTGGATCTCGTCGGTATCCGATATAATGATAACCGTTCCATCAAAAATATCTTTAACATAGATTGGGAATGAGTTTAAAAATAAAGTTTTATTTTTATAATCAAATAATTTCCCCTTTAAAGGAACGTTTTGTTTTGAACTTTTAGAAATAAAACCAAACTCACCAATTTCATTAATAGAAATCCCCTTTAAATCCCGATATTTTTGTAGAGATAACAATTCAATTGCTTTTTGATTGATTTGGAGGATTCTGTTTGTTACGTTTAAACTGATGACTCCTTCATTAAAATGTTCTAATATATACTCTTGACGTTTTAAGTTACTTTGCTCTTCAAACCTTCCAGTTAATACATTAAATGCAATATCGATTGCCTGTTTTACACTTTCTCTTCCATACCAAATGAACCCACTTAATCCTTTTTTTATAGCTTTAGAAACAATTAAACCAGAACCAATAACACTTTTTTGTTTTTTCGCAACAAGTTCATCTATTAAATCATCAATTGATTCTACATTCGGATAAGAGTATTGGTTAATCTTTATATTTAGCAAATTTTCTAAATCCGATAAATCTTCCTTAAAAAATTTTTCTTTATAATTAATAATATTGATTTCATTTCCAAGTCTTACGGCTTGATTTAGTGCTTTTAGAAATTCATTTGTTTGTACACGGAATGGTATTAAATGTCCTCTAACCTGACGCCGCTTAAACTCTTCATATATAGTAGCACCACAAATTAATACATCATCATTTTGTATATAGGTAGGATTTTTTAAAATATCTTTTGCTTCTAATTTTTGCACTACTAATTCTTGGAAATTTCGTTTTCTTATTGAGATTTCTTCTTCGACAAATACATCCAATGGTGAAAAACCGGTTACAAATAACTTCATCCTCATCCCCCCTTATATAAGAATATTTATTAAAACATGTGGGTATGTTGATTTTCTATCAATTTAACCATGTTTTCACATTTTCATAGAGCATAATATTGATTTGTTCTTCACTCAATCCATTGGCTAACAACATAGGAACAACTTTATCTAATAAAAAAGTCATTGACCAATCTGGGTATACTTCCTTTTTTAAACTCTCAGGTTTATATCTATCTGTCGTACAACAATAATCTTGTGATAAAAACATTCTATTAGTATATCCTTTTTGAACAAGAGCGATTACTGTTGCATTTCGTCTCTCTGTTGATAATGTAGAAGTAAGACCGTAGCGGTCCATCCCGATATAAACCCCTTTATCTAACAATCTTTCAAGATAATCGAGATTATCGGTGTCCCCACAATGGCCAATTAGGACTTTATTCAATTGAACTCCTTCCTCTTCAAAAATTTCAATTTGATTTAGTCCATTTTCTTTGGAGGGTACTGAATGAGTCATAATAGGAACTCCTGTACGCAGGTGTGCTCGAGCAACTGCCCTTAAAACTTTTTCGACTTGAGGAGTAAGCCCTGGGATATCTGTTGCACATTTTAAAAAGCCAGCTTTAATCTCACTATTTTGAACCCCAATTTCAATGTCCCGTACAAATTGCTCTACCATAAAGTCGGTATTATTAAACATAAAGCGTGTCGGTAAATAATGAAATGTAAAGATACCTGTAGCAGCAATGATATTTACCCCTGATGCCATAGAAACCCTTTGCATAAATCTGACGTCACGATCTAGTCCCATTACACTCGGGTCAAAAATAGTCTGAACCCCTTGTTTCTTAACACCAAGCACTTGTTCTAAAGCAAATTGATATTCTTCATCATGATTGTATAAATGGGGGAATTGAACAGCGACTTCTTCTGCTCTTGTTCTTAAATGTTCATGTATAAGTGTTTTACCTAGCTTGTTGATTTCAATTGGCCCCGTAACCGAATTAATTACTTTCATATTCAACCTCCATTCATTTTTTTAAATTATTTCACAAATTTATAAATTTGAATATAAAAGAAGGGAGAGGCGTTTTATAGTAAACGTTTTCATTTTTAACTTTCTCCCTTGTTGGAAACAAGTTGTATCTAATGTTTGGGGAAATTAAATCACCTTACATAATTCGGTAGAAACAGAGCGATTTCAGGAAAAATATATAACAATATGATTAATGATAGAATTGGAATCATGAACAATAGCGCACCTTTAAAAATGGATTGAAGGTCAAGGTCGTCCACGACGCCCTTCAACACAAAACAATTCATCCCAACTGGTGGTGAAATTAAGGCCATCTCTACGAGAAGTACAATAATGACGCCAAACCAAATCAAATCAAATTCAAGCGCTTGAATAATTGGCATGATGATCGGGATAGTGACGACAATCATTGCCATTGTATCCATAATGGCTCCTAAAATTAAATACATAAGCACAATGAGTAAAAAAATCATTGTTGGTGATAATTCTTTACTAAATAAAAAGTCGGCTAATAGATTCGGTACTCTCGTAATCGTCAAAATAAAGTTTAAGAGAAATGCCCCCATCACAATAGCGAAAATAAAACCAGTCGTTTTTACTGTACTAAAAATCGCTTCACGAAATCTGGCAAATGTCAGTTTTTTTCTTAATAAGGCTACAAGAAAAGCCCCTAATGCACCAAAACCAGCTGCTTCTGTAGCGGTGAAAAATCCGATATATATTCCACCCATAACCAATATAAATAGTAAAATAATCCATACATTCGTTTTTAAAGATTTAACTTTTTCACTCCAAGGTACATTGTTCTCATAAGTACCAGACACTAAACTAGGCTTTATCAATATACTAATCCATATCGTTAACATAAAAAAAAGGGTTAATAGAATCCCAGGTACAATGCCAGCCATAAGTAACTTACCTATAGATTGCTCTGTCATCATGCCATAAAGAATGAACATGGTACTTGGAGGAATAAGTATTCCTAATGTTCCTCCTGCTACAATAGATCCACCAGTTAAGCTTTTAGAATAGCCCGCTTTGAGCATTTCTTTTGATGCGACTACCCCAATTGTACCTGTTGTAGCTAAACTAGAACCTGAAGAAGCGGCAAACATAGCCGAAGCCCCAATAGTTGCTATACCTAATCCGCCTTTAAGCTTTCCAAACCAATTCTTGAATGCGGTGTATAATTCGTCACTAAATCCAGCAACATATAAAAATTGTCCCATTAATACAAATAGAGGAATTGTACTCAATGTATAGCTATAACTATGGTGCCAAATGATGCTTTCAATAGCAGTAAACAGTGCATTTTCACTTTTTAAGAATAAAATACCTATACAGGCAGGTACCGCCATTGCTACTACAATCGGAATTCTTAAAAACATTAAAATAAACACAAAAACTAAAACAATCACACCTATAGCAGTTACATCCAAACGAATCCCCTCCCTACTTTCCTTGTGTGAGCAACCTAAAGTTACCAACTATTTGCTTGATTGATTCAAATCCCCAGCCGATGAAACCAAATATTAATAGGGCTTTAAAGTAGAAAAAAGGTATCCTGAGAATGATAGAGGCTTCGGCGAGATCAAATTTGATGACAAAAACATAAGCAACTAAAAAAGCAAAAATCGTAATTAATATAGAAGAAATTAAATCAATCACATACTGAACTTTGATTGGGAAATGATCTGCTAGGATCCCTACCGAAATATGAGCTCTTTGATTTTCAGTATACGAAAGGGCACCGACGATCAATGTAACCATTGTTAATTGGACAAGCTCCACATCTCCGACAATCGGACTGCCTAAACCTCTTGATATAGCTGAAAAGGCAACAATTATCATCATGACTATCAATGAGAGGAATGCCAACCATTTATTGATTTGAGTACATTTGGAAATTATTTTCGCCCACATCTTTAACCCTCCAATCACAAATGATCATTACTATTAAAATTTATCGGGGCTCACTTAGTAGCCCCTTTTCATTATTCTGGAATGATAATCCCTTCTTCTTCAAGTAGACTTGTAAAATACGCCATCATTTCTTCGCCAGGATATCCTCTCTTATTCGCAATTTCTATCCACTCATCCATCACGATTTTTGCAGGTTCTCTAAACGTAGCTAGTTCTTCTTCAGTAGGAACAATAACTTCGCCTCCATCTCCTTTTACATTAACTTCAAAAATATCTATCGCCTCTTCTGCACTTTGTGTATAAAGGTCTGTAATCAAGCTGGCGTATGCCGGACCAAATTTCTTATAAAACATCTCTTTTATCTCTTCAGGTAAGCTCTCTAAAAAATCATTATTCATCATTAACATTTGTGTTGCCACACCAATATCCAATTTCGTCATATAAGGGCTCACTTCTTCTAATTTGAATCCATTGGCACCGACTGCAGTGTAGGCAACGGAGTCCACTATACCTTTTTCAACAGATTCATATAATTCAGTATTATTTAAAGATACTGGTATAGCTCCTAACTCTTTGAATAATTCGATTCTTTCAAGAACCGAATCGGCTATCTTCAGTTTCTTCATATCCTCCATCGTACGAATTGGTTGTGTACTATATAATTGATAAGCGTCAGTAGAAGAAATAGACATAAATTGTCCTTCTTTAAAAGTATCTTTCATATATTTATCTTTGAATTGTGTAAGTACGGATTCTGCGATTGCGGGGTCATCAATTAGAAAAGGCAAATCACCAATAGTTAACGGGAAAAGATCTGTATCTATATGTCTACCAGGTGATACAATGCCAGCTTCATAAAGGCCCGATTTTATATCCTCATAGGCAGAAGAAAGCTCTCCTAAAGCAGCACTTGGAAAAATGTTAACTTGAACAATTCCATTCGTTTCTTCTTCAACCATTTTTGCCCATGGCTCTGCTACTTGTTTGGTAAAAGGATGTACAGGTCCGGCTGAAACATTTAAGTTTAATTCATATATTTTTTCCCCAGAAGCTGTTTTTTGAGAAGAACAGGCTGATATAAATAAGAGTGAAATAATCAGCGTGATTATTACTGCCTTGTACCTCATAAAAGTACCCCCCTTTTTAGTAAACGTTTTCATTATGAAGTATTATCGAATGAAATTTTCCGTCTTCGAAAAATACGGCATCACTTTTTCAGCAAACAATTTCATAGACTTTAACACTTTCTGTTGTGGTTGACCACCAATATTCATCCAAAGAATAATATTATTTAATCCTGTAATTCTCTTGTATTCTTGTATATCCTGTATTACTTTTTCTGGTGACCCAACTAATGTATTTTCCGATTGTAAAAATCGTTGGTAATCTATATTTCTTTCTCTATCGATCACACCAAACGTCGGTCGATTATCTCTTTCATTCATATACCATTCAAGCCCTTCTCTATATTCCGCTTGTGCTTCTTCAGTCGTTTCTGCAACATAGCAGAAAAGTAACTTTCCTGATCTAGCAACAGCATCTTCTACATATTCAGATGATAATCCGGATGCAAGTGCAGACTTTTTATACAATTCGATTTTGTGATTCGTATCTTCATTGGTTATTCCTCCTAGAACAAATGAATGCCCCTGTTTGGCTGCATTAATGATTGAAGAATCATTACCAGAAACCATTACAAATATCGGCGGTCCTGAACGATGCACAGGTCTCGGATAAACAGGAATGTCTTTGATATCATAGAATTTTCCTGAATAAGTAACCTTATCGTTTTTCAATGCAGTTGTAAGAATATCTAATGATTCTAAGTATTTTTCATGGCGTTGATCAAAGTCAATATTGTATGCTTCATATTCTAATGCATCGTATCCTTTACCCACGCCTAAATACAATCTTCCATTACTAATGATATCTACTAAAGCCATATCTTCAGCCAATTGTAATGGATGATGAAGAGGTAATCTAGAAACGGCAGAGCCTAGCATAATCGTATTCGTTTGTGCGGCTGCGGCTGCCAAATAAACAGACGTAGAACTAACAACACCATAAGCACGAGCATTATGTTCAGCAATCCATGCGGAATGAAAGCCCAATTGATCAGCAATCTTTATCTGTTCTAAACCATCACGTAACTCTTCCGCATCAGTTTTCCAAGGAGCAACCGAATTCAAGAAGAAAAGTCCAAATGTCATATCTTTTCCTAAAATAGGCATTATCCAACACTCCATTTCTTTAATTTACAGGCATAAAAACAAAATCTTAACTGAATATTACAAAAATTTAAATAAAGGTTATTTATTGTGTCGTTAGCATTCCTTAAGTCCAATAACTGACTTACTTTAACTATCAAGTTTGATAATTATATTTCTGAAATCGCTTCTTCTAAAATAGGCAAGCTTATATGAAAAGTACTACTTCCTTGTGTACTGACTATTTTAAAAATTTCCATTATCTCTTCAAATGTAGCTCCATACTTCAATGCATTTCTAATATGAATCCGCAACCCTTTCTCAAATAAGTGTGTAGTGGAGCTATCGATAGCAATATAGATAAATTCTTTTAGTTTTTCACTTATTATGTCTTTTTCCCAAGGGTTTGTTAAATATTTAAGATAACTTTCAAAAAATTGACCATCATTTACTAGAAGTATGTCACGAAAACGGTTCCAATAGCCCATTTTCTTTATAAACTGATTTTTTTGCTCTGTTTGCTTTTCATTCAAACATACTGACATAGAATGGTTCGAGTACGCATTGTATTCATCTTCTAAAATCGGGATTCCTACTGCACAAGTATGCATGCCTAGAACACTAACTAGTTTAAGAACTTCGAAGATTTCCTCTATTGTTGCCCCGTGAATAATTGCGTTTTTAATATGCATTTCTAGTTTACTTTGGCAGAGGTTTGTCGGAGAAGCGTTTATTGCGATATGAATGAGCTCAATTGTTTTTGCATCAAATATATTATTCGTATAAGGGGTTAACAAGAAGTCTTTGTATATGGTATAAAAACTAGAATCGATAGTCGATAAATATTCCATAGTCGAATCCCAATAACCCATTTCTTTTAATTGAGCATTAGAAATTGTTTTATTAGTATTGCTGTTAGCTTCCATTGATAAATCCTCCTTCCTAAGATCAAATTGATTCATTTAGCAAAACTGGTTCTATAATAAAAAATGGGGTTTATTCATTTTTCTTCCCATTTTTAGTTAGACTTCGAATAAGATAAATAGTCTTTTAATTACTCGGTGATCCAGATACATAGATGATTTGCCCTGTAACATAATCAGATTTTTCTGTGGCTAAAAATTCGATTACATTTGCGACATCTTCTGGTTTGCCAATTCTTCTTATTGGATTACGATTAAGAATCGCCTCCTTCATTTGATTGAAATTATCAATTCCTCTCTTATGTGCATCGGCTTCAGACACTTTACTCATCTGTGTTTCGATATAACCAGGGGCAACTGCATTAACATGTATGCCATGGGGACCAAGTTCAATAGCTAAAGATTTTGTCAGTCCTTGAATTCCTGCTTTTGCAGCAGCATAGTTGACTCTTCCTTTTGCACCTAAAGCCGCAACGGATGAAATTAAGATCATCTTTCCTTGTTGCTGTCTCTTCATGAATGGTGTAACCGCTTTACAACAATTAAAGGAACCTTTCAAATTAACATCTATCACTGTATCCCACTCATCATCCAACATATCATCAATTAAATGATCTTTTAATATTCCAGCACAATTGATTAAAATATCAATTCGATTAAACTTTTTAAAAACACAATTTACAGCATCTTCAACTTCTCTTCTATTACTTATATCTACTTTCATTTCATATACATCGTCTGAATAGTCCTGCCATTTTCCTTGTAGTAAATCAAAAACAACTATCTTTGCTTTCTCAAACAACAATTTCTTCACCGTTGCTTCGCCTATTCCCCCTGCACCGCCTGTGATAATTGCTACTTTCCCTCTGAACGTCCCGATATGTCTCATTCCTCCTTTTAAATTTCTTGTTCATTAAACCATTGAATGGTTGACTTGAGACCCAACTCATTTATTTTGTCTCTAATCGATTGAATCCCTTCGGTCGTATGGATAATTGCATCTTGCTCTGGTCCGAACATCACACTTGTTCTAAATCCTTGAATATCCATTACTCGATTATGTGCTTGCTTCTTTAACTTCAAAATATCAAGAGGTGTTTTTGCAATTCCTTTAGCAATTTCTAATGTTTTTTCTTCTAACTCTGCTTCGTTAAAGCAACGGGCGGCAAACCCATATTCTGTCGCTTCGATACCTGTAATTCTACTCCCAGCTGTTAAATCTAGTAATTTTGCTCGTTGGTGCCCAATATGCCATCCCCAATAAATTCCTACAAACCCTCCTCCAAGAGGCAGTGAAGGAAAGCCAAACTGTGCATTCTCAGCTGTGATAACAAAGTCACATGAAGCTAACAGCTGTGTACCCCCTGCCAATGCAAAACCATGTACTTGCGCAATGATTGGTTTTGGAAACGCCCATATTCTTAACCATCTTTTCGTAAATTCCTCTAATTTATCTCGGTCTTCAGTGACAGTGGAATGATTGTATTTACCGACATCGTACCCTACACTAAATGCTCGCCCACTTCCTTTTATGATAACTACACTAATAGAATCATCTTGTTCAATTTCGGTTAGCGCTTGATCAAGCTCTGTTAACAGCTGCTTATTTAAGGCATTTAATTTTTCTGGACGATTCAATATGATATAGGCGATTTTTCCTTTCTTTTCCATTAATACTGATAATTCTGACATTTAAAAACCTCCAATGAATTACTATTATCTTTTTATTAAAATCCACCACCACTAACATCCAATGTTACACCTGTAATATAAGATGAATCGTCTGAGCTTAAGAATGTTACAGCAGCTGCTTGCTCATGAGGTACTGATGCTCTCCCGATTGGAACATTTCTTAATGTAGATTCAATATCTCGATTCTTCCATATTTCCTGCATTCTATCCCCACTAATACAATAGCCTGGAGCAACTGCGTTAACCCTAAATCCTGATGGAGAAAACTCTTTTGACATATGCTTGGTTAAACCTATAACAGCAGCCTTCGCCGCACTATAATGTGGCCTCATCGACTCATTTGGGTTGATTCCTGCTTGTGAAGCCATATTGACGATTGTTCCTTGTGTCCCTTTTTCGACATGATTCCTAATAAACGATTGCGATACTATAAAAATACTTTTTGTATTTAAATCAAATACACGATTCCACATGTCCTCTGTTAATTCCAATAAGTGAATGGGGTGTTCCATGCAACCTCCACCTGCATTATTTACTAAAATATCGATTGTACCTAGTTTTTTCCAACAATCTTTGATGACATTGTTCACTTCATTACTTGATGTGACGTCACAAATCTTCGGAAGACAGGAGCTTGGAAACTGGTGATTGATTTCATTACAAGCTTCATTTAAAGATTGTTCGTCTATATCTAAAACAATGACATAAGCTCCTTCTTGAACAAAACGCTCGACAATTGATCTGCCAATTCCCGATCCTCCTCCAGTGACGAGCGCGATCTTGTTATTTAGCTTACCCATTTCAGCTCCTCCTTCTGTTTAATTAAAGTTCAGGTCACCTCTTAATAGGCTTCTAGCTATTGTTCGTCTATGGATTTCTGAGGTACCATCAGGGATTCGAAGAATTCTGGCATAACGGTATCCTGCTTCAAGTTTTAGTTCATTTGAAACGCCAACTCCTCCATGAATCTGGATGACTTTATCATATACACGCCCTAACATTTCCGTACAGTAAGCCTTTACCATCGAGATCTCTTTGACCGGTTGCTTTTTCGTGTTTTCAATTTTCCATGCGCAATGTAAAGCCATATTTCTAGCCGCATAGATATCCATGGCAGATTCCGCCAACATATTTTGTATAGTTTGGTGCTCTCCTATTGTTTTTCCAAACGTTTTTCGCATATTCGCATAGTCTATTGCCTGTTTCAATGCCCATTGAGCAGATCCAATACATTTACCACTCATCCCTAACCTTCCATTATTAATCCCGTGCATTGCCTTTGTAAACCCTTGATCTAGTTCTCCAATAATATTTTCTTCTGGGACTCTTAATTGATCGATGCTAATAATTCCAGCATCCCCTCCTAATTCCCCCATAACCGGAATTACTGAATCTACATTGAAGCCTTCGCTATTTGTTTCAACAAAGAAACAAGTAATACCACCTTTTCTCTTCTCATGTAATTCGGGATTTGTCACTGCAAATAACATACAGTAATCCGCATAAGGTGCATTCGTTATCCACTGCTTCGTTCCATTTATTACCCATTCATTGTTCACTTTAACAGCTTTTGTTTTGATCCCCCAAACATCAGAACCGGCATCTGGTTCCGTTAATCCAAAACATAATGTTTTTTCTCCTTTTCTTATCCCATCCAGATAATAATCTTTTAGTTCTTGTTTTAGCCCTCTCAACACTGGTGTAATTCCATTGGTAAAAGGAGAGGGAATAACCACAGGGTCAATTAGTTTTCGATTAGGATAGCTTTTTGCAATCGCTTCTTGCGTTAATAAAGCAGTAATAGGTCCAAGTTCCTCACCACCTAATTCTTTGTCCCCGAACATTGTATAAAAACCTGCTTCTGCTGAAGCCATTCTTACTTCTTTTCTTAATCTCTCAACTTTTGGATGACGTCTGCCATTTTCTAGATAATAATTTCTTTCATTGTAGAGTAATTCAGCGTTTTCTTCTTCTAAAGGGATTACCCTTTTATCAATAAATTGTTTTAAGCCGTTTATAATTTCTAAAGTTTCTTCTGGTACGGTAAAATTCATGAACACTGACTCCTCCTTTGTTATTTATTTAACTTAATTTCATCAATGCGTCTGCAACCTTTACACCTTTACTCCCTTCAAACACCATAATAGGATTGAGGTCAACTTCCTCTAAAAGCTCTTCTTGCATGCTAATCACAAAACTAAACTGTGAGATGAGGTTACATAATGAGTCAATATCGTACCGAGTTTTTCCTCTAAAACCCTTTAAAATCATACTTGCTTTTAATTCCTCTACCATTTCTTTTGCAACCATTGGCGATACCGGCGCTTTTCTCATAGAGACATCTTTAAAAACCTCTATAAAAATTCCGCCTAAACCGACAAGTATCATTTGCCCGAAAATGGGGTCTCTCTTTGCACCCACATACATTTCTATGGAATGATCCTTTATCATTTCCTGTATTAACACTCCATCAAATGCTGCCTCTTCTTCATTAACAATAATAGTTTTAAGTTGATTGAAAACATCTTTTACTTCTTGATCATTGTTAATATTTAACTGCACTAGTCCCTTTTCCGTTTTATGTAATATTTGCGGTGACATCCCCTTTAATACCACGGGATAGCCTATTGAATTTGCCCATTCCACCGCTTCAGTTGGGGTTAGTGCTAATTTTTCTACTGTTATAGGAATCTTGTAATTACGAACTATTTCTTTGCTTTGAAATTCCGTTAACGCTTTTCTGTGATTTGACATGAGTTGATTGATTTGAACAAGTGGCACCTCCATTTCCTCATTAGCACAAGCTTTTTCTAGATGTATTTTTGACTTTCTTAATTCATTCATAGCTGAAAGAATCTTTACAGCTCTAGTTGGGTCTTCATTTGATACTAATCCCGAATCGTGGATTATTTTTTTTGCTTCAGGATTACTTAATGTAACTATCACACAAGGAATATCAGGAAATTGTTGCTTAATATGAATCAGCGATGTAAGCTTTGTTGACAATGAATCCGGTTTCAATCCAGAAAACCCTAAAAATACGATTGCTGCATCATATTGCCTACTCTTTAAGACCGCTTTCATAAAATCTTCTAACAATGTCGGCATGTAAGATACTTGTGCTGTAGTATCTAAGGGGTTTTTCACTCCAGCGATAGGTATAATGGATTTTAAATGATTTTGAACATCTTGAGGAGTCTCGGGTAAAGTAAGCCCATTTTCTATTACTTGGTCGGAAAGCATAATCCCTACGCCGCCAGAGACTGTAAAGATTGCTACTCGATCCCCTTTCATCCTCGGTAATTCCGCATATGCGTTAGCTACATCAATAAACTCATCAATCGTCTCTGCCCTATACACACCGTATTGTTTAAAGATTGTGTCATATACCGAATCAGAACCGACCATAGAACCTGTGTGTGACATTGCAGCATGCATACCTACATCTGACCTGCCTACTTTTAGTAAGACGATTGGCTTTTTCTTTTGCGCAGCTAACTTAAACATATTGATTAATTTATTTCCATCTTTTGCTCCTTCAAGATAACAGGCAATTACACTTGTTTTTTCATCATGTATTAAATACTCGATACAATCTGCCACATCGATATCACTTTCATTTCCAGTTGCAACAAACTTACTGAAACCGATTTGATGTTGTCTTGCTAAAGTGAAAACATGTGATCCAAACGCTCCGCTTTGACTTACAAAACCAATTTTCCCTTCTGGTAATGGTTCTTCGTTTTCTAAAATTGTGGAAAATGTAGCATACATTCTTTTACTTACATTAAATAACCCTAAACAATTCGGCCCTAATACTCTGATATGATGTTTTTTTGCAAGGGCAGTAATTTTTTCTTGGTCTTTTTTTCCCTCTTCTCCTATTTCCGAGAAACCAGCACTAAAAATCACAACAGACTTCACACTCTTTTTGATACATGCTAGAAATGTGGGGAGAACTAATTTTTGTGGCAAAGCAATAATTGCTAGATCAATATCACTTGGGACATGCAAAATGGTCTCGTAACATTTCATATCTTCAATTATTTCATAATTAGGGTTAACTGGATAAATACTTCCTAAGTATCCATACTTCATTAAATAATCTAACGGTCTGCCACCAATTTTCTTTTTGTCAGGAGAACAGCCAATAATGGCAATACTTTCTGGCTCAAATATTGATTTTAATTCATTTTGCATATAAGACTCCTTTCATGAAGTAATAATTAATCTTATTGCAAGTGCTATGCCAAAACCATTTTTAATAATAAAATAATACAGATAACTGCTCTTATTATAGGGGACCTTAAGATTCGCAATTGAATTTCAAATAAAAAATGATAATTGTGTTTCAAAATAGTATATTTGGTTTTTAAAATGAAACAGATACAATTTTTAGCGCTGTAATTTTGACCAATATTTACATTAATTAATGAATATTATTAAGTTTAATGTTTCTTTCTTTTTAACACATAAGTTGCTCTCCCTGTTGCTAATAGCTTACCTTCTTCATCCAATATATCTGCTACGCCAACTACTAGTGTCCTTCCTTTATTAATAATCTTACCTTCTGCTTTAATTACACCTGAAGAAACAGGGCGAAAATAATTAATATTCATTTCAGCTGTCATGGCATTAAAATGATCTGCGAGAATGGTTCTAACAGCTGTCCCAACAACGGAATCAATTAGAACTGATATTACTCCTCCATGAACAACTTGATTCGCTTGTAGTAACTTTTGGCTTATTGGAAGAATTAGCGTCGCCTTTCCATCGTCAATTTGTTCCAACCTTACCCCTATTAGTTCACGAAAATGGTTGTTTTTCATCCTATTTATTTCTTTATCCCAAAGCTCTTTCTTCATCGAAATCTCACCTTCCCACATAGTTATAAAAACAATTATGTAGCATGCAATTTATATGCCTATCTTATTGAGTTAAGATTATTGCATTAGATTTTTTAACTATGTAACTGATAAAAAGCAGGTTGCATTTATGAATGGATATAAAAAAAGCCAATCTTCCTATAATGAGGAAGATTGGCCATATTTGCAGTCTGATATCCAGGTGTATTTTTCTGGAAAACACTATTCCTTTATAATAAGGAAAATACCAGATACTGAACTTTAAACGTTGTAAATGAAAAAGGCAGCCTGGGCGAGCTGCCTTTTTCTCCGTTTGAGGTGAATCAATTTTCAGAAGGATTACTATACTATATGTACAAGCAGACGAAGTGGACAAGGATAAACGTCTAATTTTAGTAAAATGGGCTTAATTATTCCTTGCTTCATAGCCTTCGTTATTTAGGTGTTCGTGCAAAAAAGCATATCAAATTATGGGGGTTGGTTTTAATTCAAAGGTTTATTTTTCATTGCTTTATGCTAGTTAGATCATTAAATAATTGACATTAAACATGCTATATCTCTTTAAGGATACTCTTTCTTTAAGTTTCATTGTAGTCTTCTTAGAGTTAGATGATAATAAACTAAGGTCAGCTGGTCTGTTTACATCCATTATGTTTGTTAAATTACCATTTTATATGAGCAATTTTTCTTTGATGGTTATTTTTCTATGTGGAATACTCTCACCTTTTGTACTTTGAATTTTAATAAATGATGAAGGAAAGGTAAGTGAATAGCATGCAATATTTTTAATTACCTACTTTATGGATACTAATAAGTAGGTTTATTATACAAAACATTGAATATTTAAATTTCTCTAGTTTTCTAATATTCATTTGACATCAGATGTCATACTACCTTATCATCAATACTATTGGAGTAAAATTTTTAAGGGGAGACATCATGGTAAATATTTTAATTGGGATTTTAGGCTTTTTTCTCGTTCTCGGCTTAGCATACCTCATTTCCAATGATAAGAAAAATATCAACTATAAAGCGATTGCTATTATGGTTGGCTTACAGATTATCATTACTTTATTCATGTTCCAAACAACCATTGGTTTAAAGTTAGTTGAATGGGTTTCTAACGGCGTAACAACTGTTTTAAATTTTGGTTATGAAGGTATTGATTTTGTATTAGGTGGCTTGGTACAAGAAGGACAAACAGTCTTCTTTATGAATGTACTCATGCTCATTATTTTCACTTCAGCGCTATTATCCATTCTTACTTATATTAGAGTTTTACCTCTAGCTATTAAGTACATTGGTGGGTTTTTAGCAAAAATCACTGGTCTATCAACAGTAGTTACATTCAATAGTATTAACTCCATTTTCTTTGGTCAAAGTGAAGCATTATTGGCGATTAAATCTCATTTGGCAAAAATGAGTGATAACAAATTATTCATTATTAGTACATCAGCAATGGGGAGTGTATCAGCTAGTATTATGGGCTCTTACATGACAATGGTTCCTCCTCAATACGTTTTAATTGCAATGATTTTGAATTCGCTTTCAGGCTTAATTATCGCGACAATGATCGCTCCAATTAAAAACAACGAAAAAGAAGAAATTGATGTAAAAGATGTGACAGGGTCTAAATCATTATTTGAAGCGATTTCAAATGGTGCACTTGACGGCGGTAAAGTGGCTTTAATCGTTGCAGCTATGCTCGTTGCCTACATTGCGTTAATGGCTTTACTTAATGCGATGTTTGATGGAATATTCGGTATGGATTTAACAACGATACTAGGTTATATATTTGCTCCTGTTGCCTGGTTGATGGGTATACCATCAAATGAAATTATTACAGCTGGCTCAATTATGGGAACAAAGCTTGCTACAAACGAATTTGTTGCAATGTTACAATTCCAACCACTAATTGGAGATCTTTCAGAGAAAACAGTTGCGATTATTTCAACATTCTTAATCTCTTTCGCTAACTTTAGTTCAATTGGTATTATTAGTGGTTCGATTCAAGCTATTAATGGTGAGAAAGCGGCTGTTGTTGCCAAATCAGGTTTGAAGATTTTATTAGCAGCGACAATGGCATCAATTTTAACCGCGATTATGGTTGGATTATTTAGTTAACCACGAAAAAAAAGGCATCCATGTATGCCTTTTTTTCGTGATCTAAGAAATACTATTGAAGAGGTATTGACCTTTTCAATAACCTATTTTACATAATAATCTACCTTGAAAGATGAATATTAATACATAAACTGGTGGGTGCCTCTTCTAAATAACTCTCCTTTAGAAATGGATGAGATTTTCAGTTGTAATTAACGAAAAATTTAGTCTTATCTCCCAGCAACTTTATAGTATAAAGAAAATACAAACCAGATAAGTGTTGGTAGTAAAGTGGCTCCTATAAGCATATAAGCGAGCGTTTTAATTGCATCATTTGGTCCGTTTACATATAACAGAAAAATTGTCAATGTAGCAAAAATTAAAATCATCATTGTATTCATCAAAAATACACTTTTTTGTTTCCCTTGTACTTTCCATTTATTTGATTGAATTTTCATCGCTGTCCAAACAGCTGGTATTGCCAGAATCGTTAATATTACTGCTACAACCGTTAATATATTTGCGATCATTCCTGTTGTAAGCATTGTACCCGTCCAAGAACTTATTGCAAACAGCACTAATGCTCCTACCCATCTTGCCGTGTTACTTAAAGACTCCTCGTGTTTTTGGGCAAGTGTTTCTTTATCTGAATAAATTGGTTCAGTACCAGGAGCGGCACGAAATAAATGAATACCTGCTTCTGAGAAAACATGCTTCCAGCCTGCGTCTTCAAAATAACTTAAGTATTCCCCTTCCTCAGTTTCTTCTACTGTACGGTAATCTATGCTATATATACTCTTTTTCTCACCTTTCACCAATGTATATCCCATGAAACTGAGCTTTTTAACATGCCATCCTTTAAGAGACTGTTGTCTCAGTTTCTCCATATCGGTACTTTCTGCAAATGCCAATCCACCTGACATCATATACTTTGTTTTACTCATTTTCTATTCCTCCTAATCCCTCTTCTGCTAATTGAAGCATTAGCTTTCTCACATCCACTTCCTCTTTTAAAGCCAATTTACCTTGTTGGGTCAGTCCATATACTTTTCTTCTTGAGTCTGATCCGTCCTGCAAATAGATCCATTCTTATTTTAAGAGCTTCTTTATAATCGTATACATCGAGGCTGGTCCAATGGCTATTCTTCCTTGTGTAGTCTCTTCGATCAAAGACATAATTGCATATCCATGCCTTGGACGGGTTAATGCCGTCATTATATAAAACATAGAATCGGTTATCTGCCCTTTTGATTTCAATTTTCATCATCCTTATTGTATCTTTTTTTGATATATCATAAAGTGATATAATTTTTCATAAAAAAAGCTTCCTTCAACATGAAGAAGCTTAGTCAATATGATCGCTTAAAGTAATCGAACATAATTTTAATTTCTTTTACTATTACATTGTTCACTACACATCAAAGAATATGCCATTAACCAATTACTATCATTATTCATTTTTCTCACTTTCGTAAAGCCAACTTTTTCATAACAAGCAATAGCACGATGATTGTTTGTCGCAGGATCTAAAATAACCATTTTTGCTTCTGTTCTTTGCGCAATGTATGCCACAAATAGTTTCACCATTCTCGTCCCAATACCTTTTCCGAAAAGCATTGGTTCACCGATAAACTGATCGATTCCATAGATAATTTCATTGCCCTCAAAACCAAAATACTCATTATCTACAGGATAATACTGCATAAATCCAATCGGTTGATCTTTGAGTTCTACGATAAATGAAGGGACATTGATTTCGCCGTCTATACGAGGACCATATTTCTGTTTCACCATTTCTAAAGAAAAAGGTTCATTTACATCTCCGTAGAATGTCAACACTTCTTTAGTACTTAACCATTTACTCATATACTGATAGTCATGTTTAGTCATTTTCCTTATATATAAATCATTTTCTTTCAACACGAACTCTCCTATTCAATATATAGCGTGAAAACTCGCACGTATAAAAGCAGATAAATTGGAGCCATCCTACCGAATTTTAACAGTTTCAAAGGGGAACAACTGAAATTCCTTTTCATTTATTCGCATGTTCAACCATACACTTATCTACAAAAATGAACTGAATTTTCACATAATAAATTACACACTATTTCTTAAAGTCCTTATCTACTAAAGGTTTACCATCTGGATCAACCATGACCGTTAATCCACTTGTCGGACCTGCATAATGGAACATATACATGACTCCGGTTTCATTATCCCGAATGATCTTAAAAGTTTCTATTTTCCCTTGAGTATATATTGTTTCAAAACGTTTATTCTCCATAACTCACCGCTCCCTACATTTTTTAATGAAGTATCACTTAAGGTAATGTAGCTGTATATGAGTTTCATTACCTTATTTTTACCATAAAACCACTTATTGAACAATGCACATTTCAAAGAATATTTCGACATAGACAGTTTTCAGATATAAGTAATGAAAAGGTGGCGTAAACCCTTACTGGATTTATGCTACCTTGTTCTACTCCTAATCAATTACCTATTGGCTTCATATTATATTCGATTATTTATTAAACAACATCAGAAAAATTCACAGAATGTTCATTTACTCAGGTTTTGATATTTATTTTATATTTGTGGTGGGTACAGAGATATTTCGTATCTACCAAACTGAAAAGGAGAGATCATTATGAGCCAAAAGAACGTAATTAAGAAGAACATTAATCACAATAAGGGATGGGCACTTGATTTGTTCAGTGATGTTGTTATTGTTGAGAACAATGGCACAAAATTCCTTTTCCTCTCAGGTGTTTCTTCTGAAGACCCAGAAGCTACAGATCTTCATTCAGTCACAATCTTAGGAGAAAACGACTTCCGCAAACAAACGCAAATTGCATTTCGAAAGATTAAGAGCATACTCGCCGCACATGGGGCAACACTTGCCGACGTCGTACGAATGACGGGGTATGTCACTGATCGAAATAATATGTATACATACTTTGAAGTGCAAGGAGAGGAACTAGAGGGCGCCCCACGACCACCACACACATTTCTAGAAGTTTCCTCCCTCGCCGTTCCAGAAATGCTTGTAGAAATCGAAGTAACTGCGATAATTGATAGTAGTGAGAGCTAAGGAAGCCCAATGAGAATAAGAAAGATGCCATTGAGGAGCAACTCCTCAATGGCATTTCATTAGATAAATTACTAACCATGTCTTAAATTATATTTTCGTCTGAGCACAAATATTTAGCTTCAACAAATGGATGCAATGTATTAAGAGAGGCAATCATACTAAATGGTAAGTTAATTACTCTAAACTATGCCGACTCAGTATTGGGATTGAGTCATTTAGTAGGATTTTCTTTTTGCACCAACACTACGAGATTTAGCTGACTCTAAGCTTTTCACCATCCAAATGCCGACTGCCAATCAAACGTCCGTATTGAGTGAAACTAAGCTTGTTAACTTCAAAAGCTAACAAGCCAAAAATTATCCTATTCTGTTTTGCTTTTTTGATCTTTATTTCGTTTATTTCCCTTACTATTATCACCACTTATTGCGCTTTGATTTCCTCGCGGTGAACTTTGGTTCTTACTGCCGTTATTAGGTACTTTTGTCAAACTGCTTCACTCCCTTCTATTAAGGAGTATTGTGGACTGTTCGAGAAAATTCTATACAAGAAAAAAGAGAGCAGTCACTCTCGAGTTTTCCTCTTATCAAATCACGAGGTGACTAACGTCAAATGTACGATGATGTAAAGTCATTAATTGTTAAAATTAGCTTCCGAGACTCGTGGTTTTTATTTCCATTGGTGTGGAAGTCCGGAGTTTTTTCGTTCGTTTTCTAATCTTGTTCCCGTTTCTAGTTAATGAAAGAACTTCTAGCCTAATATGGCATTATTGATCTATTTTTTCTTTTGAATGATAGCCAACTTTTTCTTCCTCAATGCAAGAAAAACAAGTCATTTTATCATCTTCTTCAAGAACTCCACCTAAAAATCCACCATGACAATAAATCCCTTCACCACAACGACTACATTTACCAAGATACTCTTTTTCCATATGTCCTCCTTACAATAAGAGTTCTCCCTTTTTAGATGAGACTTTTAAAAATTTTTTATGTTCTTGTGTAGATTCAGCCCAGCCCAAACATTTAAACTTATTGTTATATATATTTTAAAAAAGAGAAAACATATTCCCTCAAGTTTGAGAGTGCTGATGGGATTTTTAGCAAAATTAAAGTATACGGAAATAAATAACTCTGTGGAATCTCACCCTCCAATCTCTGATATGTTGTAATATTTCCAGAATATTGGGCTTGCCAGTTACTTTGTTCGCCCATAACCAAATCAATGTAGTAATTGCCTTAAAAAATAATAAGTAAGAAACCTCATTAGCTCAAATGAAGTTTCTTACTTTACTATAAATTAAATGCTCATTACGCCACCTTTTGATGCATTTGTAACCAGTTTAGAGTACCTTCCTAACCAGCCATTTTTAATCTTTGGTTCAAATGGTTGTAATGATTTTTTTCGCTCAGCTAATTCTTCATCAGATAATTTTACGTTCATCGTTCTGTTAGGTAAGTCAATCACAATGATATCCCCATTCTCAATAAGTGCGATTGGCCCACCCTCAGCAGCTTCTGGAGAAATATGACCAATGGAAATCCCACGTGATGCTCCGGAAAAACGGCCGTCTGTTAGTAAAGCAACTGAACTGCCTAACCCTCGACCCATAATGGCTGAAGTCGGCGCGAGCATTTCCGGCATTCCTGGCCCACCTTTAGGTCCCTCATACCTGATGACAACAACATGACCTTCTCTTACAGCTCCATTATCGATTGCTTGTTGTGCTTCTTCTTGTGATTCAAAAACAATCGCTTCTCCTTCGAATTCTTGAATAGTTGGGTCCACTGCACCGACTTTGATGACAGCACCTTCAGGGGCGATATTTCCATATAAAATGGAAAGTCCACCAACTGGGCTATAGGGATTATCTTTTGGACGAATGACCTGTTCATTAGTAATGTCATGTCCACTTACCAACTCACCCATTGTTTTACCGGTAATCGTTATTCTCTCTGGGTGAATGGCATTTGGAATTTTCGTTAATTCATTAATGATTGCACTAATGCCCCCAGCTTTATTAATATCATCCATTGAATAATCTGATGCTGGCATAATTTTTGCTAAATATGGAACACGAGCAGCGATATTATTAATATCTTCTAGATTATAATCAATGCCAGCTTCATTTGCGATTGCTAAAGTGTGAAGCACCGTATTCGTCGAACCACCCATCGCCATATCTAAAGCAAAGGCATCATCAATGGCTTCTTTCGTAATAATGTCACGTGGTTTCACATCTTCTTCAATCATCCGAACTAAATGTTTAGCAGCTTCATAGATTAACTCTTTCCGTTTCGCACTTGTAGCGACAATCGATCCGTTCCCAGGAAGAGCGACACCTAGCATTTCCATTAAGCAGTTCATTGAATTAGCAGTAAACATACCTGAGCAAGACCCACATGTTGGACACGCATTATTTTCAATATCATTGAACTCTTCTTCTGTCATTTTTCCTGACTTGAAGGCGCCTACGCCTTCGAAAACGGATGTTAATGAAAGTTGTTTTCCGCTGGCACTCGTTCCTGCTTCCATCGGACCACCTGAAACAAAGACGGAAGGAACATTTGTACGTGCAGCTGCCATTAACATACCAGGAGTGATCTTGTCACAGTTTGGAATATAAAATACGCCATCAAACCAGTGAGCATTAATTACCGTTTCCGCACTATCAGCAATTAACTCTCTGCTAGGTAAGGAATAACGCATACCAATATGCCCCATGGCAATTCCATCATCAACACCGATCGTATTAAATTCAAAGGGGATGCCACCTGCTTCAATGATAGCTTCTTTAACCACATCTGCAAATTCTCGTAAATGAACATGCCCAGGAATAATATCAATATATGAATTACATACACCAATAAACGGTTTCTCTAAATCTTTCGCTTTTACTTTCCCTGTCGCATATAAAAGACTACGGTGAGGAGCTCTATCTACTCCAAGTTTAATCGTATCGCTTCTTCTCATTTACAACCACACCTTCAATTTTCATTATTTTGATTATTTGTATAATGTATTGTAAATCGTAAGTTGTCTGCTGTCAATAACGTTGTTAGACAAAAAAGACATCTTTTAAAAAAAGATGCCCTTTTTGCTTTTTATTCAATTCCTAATTCACTCATTGCATGTAATATATGAATTTTCATCGCACTTCTGGCTCCTTCAGGGTTACGATTCTTCATAAAATCCATAATCATTTGATGATCATTCAATGTATCTTTAATTGCCACCTCTTTTTCGACTGATAAAATCACTCCTTTATCGATGGCTTGATAAATAACAGGCATGAGCTTTTCCATAAATTCATTATGCGTGGCTTTAACGATTGATTGATGGAATTTCTGCTCTTCAGCTGTTCGGTCTTGCTTCTTTTTAATCTTTTCTTCAATTTGCAACCCATAATCGATGATTCTTTTCATTTCTTGATCACTTGCACGAATGGTCGCATAGTATGCGGCTTCTGGCTCAAAAATTAAGCGCATTTCATACAAATCTTTCGCATTAATTTTTGCATCTGTAAGCAATCCGAAATGTTGCATATGGTCAATATCCAAATCTTCTTTTATAAAGGTCCCTCTACCTCTTTTGATTTCGACAATGCCATTTGTAACGAGGATTCTAATCGCTTCTCTTAAAGTCGTTCGACTAATATTCAATTCTTCCGATAATTCATTTTCGTTAGGTAGCTTATCTCCAGGTTGAAAACGTTTCTCAATGACAATCATAGAGATAATATCATCAGCGATGGAATCGGATAATCTTTTTTGAGTCATATATTTGTCCACACCTTATTTAGTATTAATATAGAATATAGTGGAAACGATCATTTATGTAAATCCTTATTTTTAACGATATGAAAAAACCACGAATGCGAGAACATTCGTGGAGAGAATTTATTCATTATTGGAAGTTACTAGTGGCGCGTTTTCGTCTTGCACCCATTCTGTCATGGAACCGTCGTATACAGCGACATCTTTGCGACCTAGTGTATATAGAATGAAAGCATTCCATGTAGCAGCAATTCCACCGCCACAATAAGTGATGACTTTTTTAGATGGATCAAATACACCGGTCGGCTCGAAAATTTCACGTAATTTTTCTTCCTCTTTAATGAGAAGAGATTCATCATCTGATAAGTCAGCAAAGAAGACATTTTTACTATTAGGGATATGACCGGGACGGCCGTAAGTGTTTTTCTTACCACTAAAGACGTCTGGTGATAGACAATTCATAATGATCATGTTAGGATCATCGATTGCATTTTTGACATCTTCTTTTGTAGCCAATAATTCCCTTCTTCTTCTACCATTAAAAGTCGCTTTCGGATAATATTCAATCCCTGACTTAACTTCTCTACCTTCTTCTTTCCATTTTCTAAAGCCGCCGTTTAAGATAGAGACATTATCAAATCCTTCGAAACGAAGTTGCCACCAAACACGGGATGCCCAATCAGACGCGGCATTCGGTGAGCCGACTTCAGCGATTTTGTCATAAATAATCACATGTGTACCATCACCGACACCCAATTTTTCAATGCCTTCTACGAACCTTTCTCGAGATGGCAATGTAAATGCTTTTGGATCATCTGGGTTTGCTAATTCGTTTACTACATCTGCATGCACAGCGCCCGGAATATGCTCTTCTTTATAAGCGTCTCGTCCGTTCGTTACAGAGTAAAGTCCATCACCATCTGGTAACTTTAAAAAAGTTGTTGCGTCTAATATGCGGATATTTTCATCATTTAAATGTTCCTCTAACCATTGGGTTGAAACAATTGATGGAATCGTTTTGGTCATTACTTTTCTCTCCTCTATCGATTTTTGATTAATATAACATTATACCCATCTGTTTACAAGGAATTAGGTTTGTGATGTTCATTTTCATGACCCAACCATTACACTTTCATATTCCCTCATTCTGAAGGTAGAAACATTGTTAATAGCGTAATCATAGAAATCATTATCAGATCAACATATAACAACCACAAACAATAAAAACATTATCTAATGAAAGCTTTCGGGCAAAAAAACACCTTCCCCAAACCTTTTCATTGAATAGAGAGAATGAAATAGAGTAAAGGCATCCGACATTCATACCAATAATCATAAAAATAACTTTTCGATTCGTCTTCCTCATTACAATTCAATCTTGCTACATAAGGCCCCCTCTATAGTGGGAACAAACAACGGGAAAAAACCGATTCTTATCAATCGGTTTTTAAAATAATTTGCCATTAATAGAGGATGCCTTCTGCTTCTTTTGTGTAAATTTTCGCCTGATCAAGTGCCCCATCTTTTAACTTAGTAACCCATTCTGGATCTGCAAGTAGGGCACGACCGATAGCCACGTAATCATATTCACCAGCATTCATTTTTTCATCGACAATTTTAAGATTTTTTTCAATGGTGATTTGTGCATTATCTTCACTACTTAAATAGGCGCGATTAATGCCAATGGATCCAACTGCAATGGTTGGTTTCTGTGTAATTTTCTTTGTCCAAGCAGCTAAGTTATATGTAGGGTGTTCTTCAACAAACTCTGGTTCCCATATGCGTCTTGTTGAACAATGAAAAATATCGACACCCGCTTCAACTAAAGGTGTTAATATGGTGGCAAGTTCCTTACTATTATTCGCTAACTTGGCTTTGTAATCTGTCCCTTTCCACTGAGAATAGCGGAACACAATTGGAAAATCAGGACCGACTCTTTGTCTGCAAGCTTTAACGATCTCTGCTGCAAATGTAGAGCGTGCTTGTAAGTCTCCACCATACTGATCGGTCCGTTTATTCGTCAGTTCCCAGAAAAATTGGTCAATTAAATATCCATGAGCACCGTGTAATTCGATACCATCAAATCCAATCTCTTTGGCAGATTTAGCAGCTTCTGCATATGCATC
This sequence comes from Cytobacillus sp. FSL K6-0265, assembly GCF_038003465.1. Lineage (NCBI taxonomy): Bacteria > Bacillati > Bacillota > Bacilli > Caryophanales > Bacillaceae > Cytobacillus > Cytobacillus sp. FSL K6-0265. Next base: position 2,215,197 of record NZ_JBBOPE010000001.1, read on the forward strand.
GACTAGGTCGTGTATTTCTTCATCGGAAAGTACCTTGATTTGATCAATTTTCTTTCCTTTTAACGTGATTCCCGAAGGACTGACAGGCGGTGAATCGATGTTTGGTAAACTTCCAGCTTTTCTTGCTGCACCAACATGCCATAATTGTGGAATAATTTTACCGCCAGCCTCATGTACTTGAGCTACTACATTTGCCCAACCTTTTAGTGCATCCTCACCATAAAAAAGAGGAATTGTTTCACCAACAACCGCTGACGGGTGATTAATCGCTGTGCCTTCAGTAATAATAAGGCCTACACCATTTTCTGCTCTCCTACGATAATATTGTGCTACCTTTTCATCCGGTACACCATTTGGTGAGAATCCTCTAGTCATTGGTGCCATTACTACCCTGCTTTTCAATTGCTCATTTCCAAACGGAACCTTTTCTAATAGACTATGCCCTGCCATTTTTTCTTCCATCTTTATCACTCCTTGCTTTCATTTTACAAAGAATGATAGCAAATACAAGTAAAAAGCATTTAATTAACAGAATATTTTATTCACTTATCGCTTCATAAAAAAAACATTTCAAAAAAGGAATTTGAAATGTTTTCTCTTTATTAAGAATCAGCTCTTACATTTCTTCAGGTTTAAAGCCATAAATAACAGAAACACCTAAATACAAAGAAAAGAAATCTAAAAACCAATTATTATTATTTTCTTTTGTGTGAAGGCAACGAAAGATTTCTTGGAACTGCATGCTTTCACTTGCCTTCACTACAGGCGTTATGCCGAAATACTTAATTACCGTATCTAAATTTAAATGTTTTGCAACCTTCAAAACATCCTCTAATAGTGAGTAATAGATTGCGATTTCCTTTTCCTGAAATAGTTTAATCATTTGTGGATGTAAGTTAGCTAATAATAAACGTCCTTCTTCTTCATTTACAACAGGAACTTGATTTAACATTTCTTTTATATCGATTTTAATCACCTATTTTTTTTTATTATCTTTACGAGTTGAGAGTTCTTAAACCATTCGGTTCTTCCACCAATCAGAACAACTTAAAGTATATATTTTACTATGTATACAATAAGCCCGCCATTCACCTATTATTATATAGTAATAGGCAATCTCTTTACCTATTAGCCATAAATTACTTATATAAGTATAATTTCTTTCATAATAAATATCAATTAGGGGGACGGTAAATAACCACATTTCAAGACGCTCTCCCCTCATTGAAAAATGGTTAATGAACGGGGTGAAAGAATCGCCAGAAGGAATGACAACCATCAATACTAAGAGTAGTAATCGGTTATTTTTCATTCAAAATAGTATGTTAATGTTAGAATTTCGAAATTACTCACCTCTACTATATTGAGATTTTTAATTGCCTTTCATATGAATTGATATATCAATATATATTTTTCTCTATTTCAAGTATGGATTGACAAGTTTTGGTTTACAGGGGATGATTTTTTGCTTATGATTAGATAGATGAACAAACAAAATATTTCGAATGCGCTAGGGGAGCTATGTTTAATGGCTGAGAAGGCAATTGCCTGACCCTTATAACCCGATCTAGATAATACTAGCGTGGGGAAGTGCAGTTGGTCAGTGTATTCTCTTTTTTTGCATAGCCAAACTGCATTCCATCGGGGTGCAGTTTTTTTTGTTCAAAAAATGTTTAAAGGGGATATTTATATGAATCAATTATGTGGAAAAAGTAGAATCGTCGGTTGTCAGTTTACGCTTTCTGTAATGAGTGAAAGGTATGTGGACATTATCTTATTTGCCCTTAAAGAAGTGAACATGTCAAAGGTGTGGTCTCATACTGATGATGTTTCTACTTGTATACGTGGGAAGCAAATTCATGTTTTTGATGTAGTGAGAGCAATATTTTTACACGCGGCTAAAACAGGAGAACACATTGCTATGAGTGGCACTTTTTCGATTGGTTGTCCAGGAGATTCAGCAGCAGACGTATACATGGACGAAACTGACATTGCTTTGAACAAGGATTATACAAAAGAAATAGAGCAGTTAGCAGGTTGCAAATTTGCCCTCTATCCCTTAGGGAGGGAAGATTATATGGAAAAAATTTATGAACAAATTGATTGGTCCAAGGAGTCAGAAGTAAAGGTAAGCCATAGCCATTATGCCACAAGGCTTGATGGAGATGTGAATGATATTTTTAACTTGTTACATAACGTTTTCGATCAGACCAAGCAAGAGGTTTCTCATGTGACAATGACATTCACATTGTCAGCTAACAGCCCAACTGGAACTGCTAAAGAAGTGAAAGTATCATGAGAAAATCTTGGCGTTTGAAAGATATTGTTCTCATGTCAGTCCTCGGGGTAGTATTTGGCTTCATTTATTTAGGTTTTTTTGGGGTCGGTAAAGTTCTTGTTGCCATCCTTACCCCGTTTGGACTTGGACCCATTGGTTATGAATTGATTTATGGCATATGGTTTATTGTATCAATCATAGCTGCTTACATTATCAGAAAGCCAGGCGTTGCTTTTACAGCAGAAACCATTGCTGCTATTACCGAAGTACTTGTCGGTTCAACATCTGGTCCAGCTTTAATTCTTTCAGGAATGGTGCAAGGGTTAGGTGCAGAAATCGCTTTCGCTGTTACAAAATGGAAAAATTACCAACCTCGTATTCTCGTTTTTTCCGGTGTTAGTGCAGCATTTATTAGTTTTCCTTACCATTTCTTTGTATCTGGTTTTCATGCTTATGAATCCTGGCTTATTATGACAATGTTTGTTATACGTCTCTTAAGTGGAGCCATCATTGCTGGTTATTTTGGAAAAATATTAGCGGATCAATTAGCGAAAACAGGTGTGTTAAATGGGTATCCTATTGGGAAGGAGATAATAGCAAGGCATGAAAAATCATCAACCAATTTTTGAACTAGACTCTTTCTCTTTTTCCTTTGATAAACACGATGAACCTTCTTTAAATAATGTTAGCTTTAGCTTATATGCAGAGGAAGTGACTTTATTACTTGGAGCAAGTGGATCTGGCAAAAGTACACTTACATTATGTTTAAATGGCCTATATCCTGAGGCGATTGATGGTTTTACTTCAGGGGATCTTTTATATAAAGGGAGATCGATCTCTTCCTATCCCAAAGGAGTAATCAACCAAGAAATAGGTATTGTCTTTCAAGATCCGGAAAGCCAGTTTTGTATGGTTCGTGTAGAAGATGAATTAGCATTTGTTTTAGAAAACTTGTCTATTCCCAGAAGCCAAATGAAACAAAGAATAGAACATGTGCTAGACATTGTAGGATTATCACAATATAAGAAACATAACATTCACCAGCTTTCAGGAGGACAAAAACAAAAGGTTGCTCTAGCTTCCATCCTTTTAATGGACCCTCAATATTTAATTTTAGATGAACCTACAGCAAATTTAGATCCTATATCTAGCATTGAGTTTATCGAGACAATTATGAGGATTCAAAAAGAACGAAGATTTGGTCTGCTTGTAATTGAACACGAAATCGATGATTGGGAAACGTACGCTCATCGGTTGATTGCGCTTAATAAAAAAGGAGAAATCCTTTTAGATAGTGCGCCAAAGGAAGGTTTTATCAATCATTTACAGGAGTTAAGAAGTAATCGTATAAGAGTACCTAAAAGATATGTAATTAGGGAACTCGCAAGACCACCATCAAGTGAAAAAGAAAGTACAGAAGTAATTGTAAATCTTAAAAACATACAATTTAACTATAAAAATAAGCAAATCCTTAATGAACTTTCTTTCTTGATCAAAAAAGGAAGGTTTTGTGCGATCGTTGGCGAAAATGGTGCTGGTAAATCTACCTTATTACAATTAATAGCCAAATTAAATAAGCCTGTATCAGGTTCAATCGATTTTTTAAACATCCCATTAAGTGATTGGCATGAAAATGAGTTATATAAGAAGATAGGCTATGTATTTCAAAATCCTGAGCATCAGTTTATTAACCAAACTGTATACGATGAAGTGTGTTTTGGTATGAAACTAAGTGGCTATTCTAGAGTAGAAACAGAAAGAATGGCTCATCAGTTATTAACCGATTTTGATCTTTTATCTGATAAGTGGAAAAATCCATTTTCATTAAGTGGTGGACAAAAAAGAAGGTTAAGTGTAGCAACGATGTTACATTCCACACCTGATTTACTCTTATTCGATGAACCCACATTTGGACAAGATGCCTATACAATATCTCAATTTATGCGTATAGTCATGCAACTAAATGAAAAAGGGACAACCATCGTTTTCGTTACCCATGACATGGATTTAGTTGATTCATATTGTAATCATGTCTTGGTCATGCAAGAAGGAAACATCGTTTATAACGGTACACCTAAAGAACTTTGGCGAAGAACTGAGCTTTTAGAAAGAGCCAGATTAAGGATCCCTTACCGTTTACGGTCGATGAATGAAGAGATGACAGTATGATACACTCATTAAATCCAACTATGAAAGCTATTACGATTATCATGCCTGCTATTCTGTTGAGCTTTTCCTTTGATATTATTACACCAGCGATTATGTTTATTTATATCCTGATACTTACATTTTTCTTCAGTAAACTGAACATAAAGAAATGGTTGTTTTACTTTATACCTATGTCCTTTTTTGCGCTCGGACTTGCTTGGATGACAATGCTTTATACGGATGATAGATATGCAACTGGTCCTATTATCTTTTCCTTCCTTTCTTTTGATATCAGGATGGGTAGCATTATAGTTAGTATAAGTTTAGCGCTAAGGTCATTGTGTTTTATAGGGTTATCTTTACTCTTTGCTTTTACAACTGATCCGACAAAGTTTATGTTAAGTTTAATGCAACAAGCTCGCCTTTCACCTAAGTTGACTTACGGTATTTTGGCTGGCTATCGCTTTGTTCCAACCTTCAGGCACGAATTAGATATGTTAAAGAAAGCTCATCGTATTCGCGGCTTTGGTCATGCAAAAGGATGGAGAAATCTTGTAGAACAAATGAAACAATATTTTATTCCCCTATTAGCTGGTGCGATTCGGAAGGCTGAAAGAGTCGCAATTGCAATGGAATCAAAAGGTTTTACAGGATCAAAAGAACGAACCTATTATACAGTAATGAAAATAAAGTTTACAGACTACCTATTTTTATCGATCATGCTCATCATATTAATAATCGCCTATTACGTCTCCTATCGATTGGGTACACTTAACATATTCGGTCATCGGATTACGCCCTAACTTTTCCTTGCTAGAAATCTTTCTAAGTAAGGTTAACAACGAACAAGTTCAGTTTGATGATTGAGAATTTGTTCGTTGTTAATTACCTGAATGTACTTGATAGTATTTATTTCTTGAATAACACAAAAATATATCTAATCAATATCATCCATCCCCCATGCTTTGAACAAAGCTTTCAAGCTATGTTCCAATTCCTCTTCGCGAATGCCTGCAAAGCCTAATATGATTTGTGGTTCTTTATCGTCTCTTCGAATAATGGAGTAATTAGATAATGGATAAATTTTCAAATTCTCTCGCTTTGCGCGGGTGACGAGTTCGTTTTCATTCATACCGTTCTTGACTATCAATACGACATGCAATCCAGAACTCTCTCCTATCACTTCTAATTGTGGAAAGTACTTGAGTACGTTTAGAACTATTTCGACCTTTCTTCTATAAACCTTTTTCATTCGGTTTAAATGCTTTTCAAACTCTCCGTCTTTCATAAATCCACTTAAGGCATTTTGGTCTATTCTCGAAACTGTGCAATGATAAAAAGAGAATTTTTCTTTATAAGATTTAACAAGGGTGTTCGGCAAAACCATATAACTAATTCGCAATGATGGAATAAAAGATTTAGAAAAGGAGCCTAAATAAATCACTTTCTCTCCTCTGTCCATACTTTGCAGAGACGGTATCGTTTTTCCGTTATAGCGAAACTCACTGTCATAATCATCTTCAATAATATAGCGATCATTCTTCTCTATTGCCCAATTCAACAATTGTTGTCTTCGTTGAATCGGGAGAACAGTTCCATAAGGAAAATGGTGTGAAGGTGTTGTATATAGGATATCTATAGGTGATTTTTTTATGGCGTGAATGTCGACTCCTTGTCTATCCACTAACAATGGATACACTTCATATCCGTAATTATGTAATATCTTCATCATTAAATGGTAGCCTGGGTCTTCCACCCCATAGACCGTATCTTTATTAAATAGAAAAATGAGCTGTTGTAACAGAACTTCTACACCTGCGCCAATAACTATTTGTTCAGGCTTACAAGTTACCCCACGGGAATGATATAAATATTGCGCAATTTCTTTCCTTAATTCAAGTTCCCCCTGATTATCACCAAGCAGCAATGAGGACTGATGGACGGGTTCAATATGTTGTTTCACATATTTTCGCCATTTATCATACGGAAAGTGAGTTGTATCAATTTGACTCGGGTGAAAATCATAGAGGACCGTTTGTTCTTTATGATAAACGCCAACTGCTGAACTTTCATTCTTCATTTTACTTTCAATATATTCTAAGTCTGTTAGAGGCAATATAAAGTAGCCTCTGCGCGCTTGGACCTCAATATAACCTTCCGCTTCCAGCTGTTCATACGCTGTTTGAATGGTGTTTTGACTTATTTTTAGTAAGGAGGCTAATTTCCGTTTAGATGGAAGCTTATCGCCTTCTAGTAATCTTCCCTCTGTTATTTCGCCTTTAATATAGTCATATAATTGTTCGTATAACGGTACTTCACTGTCTCTTAACAACTCACAAGCTAAGTAATCCATCTAAATCGCCCCTCTAACTGATACCATAAAATTATCAAAAACTGATACTTACAATCATATCAGTTCCTTTTTATACTAATAAACAAATCTGAAAAATGCAATGGAGGAATGAAAATGAGTCAATTAGTAGGTACAGAAACAGTAAAACGCGGGATGGCACAAATGCAAAAAGGCGGGGTCATTATGGATGTCGTTAATGCTGAACAAGCAAAGGTCGCTGAAGCAGCAGGCGCAGTTGCTGTGATGGCATTAGAACGCGTGCCGTCAGATATTCGTGCTGCTGGAGGAGTTGCCCGTATGGCGGACCCAAGAATTGTAGAAGAAGTGATGCAGGCAGTGTCTATTCCTGTCATGGCCAAAGCTAGAATTGGACATATCGTTGAGGCACGAGTGTTAGAAGCAATGGGTGTTGATTACATAGATGAGAGTGAAGTATTAACCCCTGCAGATGAAGAATACCATATTTTAAAAAGTGAGTTTACAGTTCCATTTGTGTGTGGATGTCGTGATTTAGGTGAAGCAGCCAGAAGAATTGGTGAAGGTGCATCCATGTTAAGAACGAAAGGTGAACCGGGTACAGGTAATATTGTTGAAGCGGTAAGGCATATGAGAAAAGTTCAAGCACAAATTCGGAAAATCACTTTGATGAATGATGATGAACTCATGACAGAAGCGAAACTCTTAGGTGCACCATATGAAATCCTTCGTGAAATTAAGAAAAATGGCAAATTACCAGTTGTAAACTTTGCTGCAGGTGGGATTGCAACACCAGCAGACGCTGCTCTTATGATGGAACTTGGTTCTGATGGTATCTTTGTAGGATCCGGTATTTTTAAATCTGAAAATCCAGAAAAGTTTGCTCATAGCATTGTGCAAGCAACGACGCATTATAAGGACTACGATTTAATCGGGAAGCTTTCGCAGGAACTCGGTGCTGCAATGAAAGGATTAGATATTTCTAAATTATCCTTAGAGGAAAGAATGCAGGAGCGTGGTTGGTAATGTTGAAAATTGGCGTACTCGCCTTGCAAGGAGCCGTTTCTGAGCACATCAAACAAATTGAGTCAGCCGGGCTAGTCGCAGTAGCTGTAAAAAAAGCAAGTGAACTACACACCCTTGACGGTTTGATTATTCCTGGTGGAGAAAGTACGGCGATAAGAAAACTGATTGATTATTATGAGTTCAAATCACCAATTCAACAGTTTTCAGCAGAAAAGAAACCGATTTTTGGCACTTGTGCGGGATTAGTATTACTAGCTAATGAATTATCCGATGGTAGTGAAGCACATTTACGGTTAATGAATATAACGGTAAAGCGAAATGCCTTCGGTCGACAAAAGGATAGTTTTGAAACAAAGTTAAAAGTAAAAGGATTTACAGACAATGTACCGGCAGTATTTATTCGTGCACCAATTATTACAGAAGTACAAGAAAATGTGGAAGTATTAGCTACACATGATAACCAAATTGTAGCTGCCAAACAAGGGCATTTACTCGTTACCTCTTTCCACCCTGAGTTGACAGAAAATAATCGTTGGATGAATTTATTTATCGAGATGGTAAAGCAAGCACATCAAAAGACTACCATTCATTAATCAAAAAAAGAGCCGTGCTACAGATAATCTAAAAAGAAATGCCCGGAAAAGAGCTGTATTCTAAAAGGAATTTTTCCGGGTAGTATTGGTGATTTTAGTCATCCCTATTAATCATAGGGCGGTATACTCTGTGGAAAATGAAACAAGTTTTCTGGATTGTATTTCGTTTTTACTTCTCGTATCTTTTCAAAATTATTACCGTAATATGCTTCAATAAGAACTAAATTTATCAATCGTTATTTTTAATTAAAATTTGATTGTGAATATGGTGTTCCATATGCGAAAGATAATCTTGAATAAGCCACTCGAGTGTCTTATGTTGATTATTTCCTATGTCACAAAGTTTAGATAGGCTTTCGCTAGGAACATTTTTAACAATAATGACAATTTGCTTATTTAATGACTGAAAAAGGTTTATTATTTCACCCAGCGGTCTATCTTGATAATTCTGAACCTTTACCCATTGATCTTGATTATATGATTGAATAACATACACTTGTTCTTCATACTGAATTTTTATAAACCTTTCAATATTATTTATCGCAGAGTCACATAAATGTCCTAAAATTTCTTTTTTAGACCATTTATTTGGTAATGGTCGATTAGAAATTTCTAATTCTGACATAGAATTGTACGCATCTGGTAATGTTTTTATCCAATGATTTATCCCCTCAACAACCTTTTGCATATTGCTCTTCCCCCTAAAATTTTTTTATTCAACTGTACTGGAGTCTATCCTTTTGAAGTTATCCGTATATAATATCCATCTGGGTCAATGACTCTAAAATCAGTTGCCCCCCAACTTTGGTGTTTAATAGGTGATTCTATGACTTCTGGTGTGACATTTGTGATTTGTTTGTAGTGATAATTGACATCCTCCACACTTAAAATCAACTCTACGCCCACGCCCTTATTTGCCAAATTCCTTCTTCTAAAGTAATGGTCCTCGTCTAGGATGGAGTCTGCTGTGAGTAAGAGGAAAGTATCCTCATTCTTAAACAAGGCACTACTCTCACTCTGTTTCACAAGACTGCAAGCTACTATTTCTTTGTAAAAACGAACCGATTGGTGCAAATCTTCTACAAAGAGTTCAATTTTGAAAGCCATCACATGCCTCCTTTATTCACTACGAATGGTGCAATCATTTTAATGACATCTTGATAAAATGATGGTGGGTGTGGTACAAATTGCTCTTTGGTCACAGTAGCTTTCAACTGACCTTTTTGTAATGGCTTTATGATAGTTCTTTCTATAATAGGAATGCTATCTAGTTCTTCTGCCCATAACTGACAAAAGTCACCCCATTTTACTTTTACCAAACCAGCTACTTCTTCCTCTTGAAGAGAAAATTGTTCTAAGTGGAATACTCCGCTATGTAAAAAAACATGTGCATGCTCTCTATCTTTCATCTTTTCCGTTTCTATGGCATAGTGAAGCATACCAACTGAGGTAAGTTGTTTTATAGAGACATTGATGCCTAGCTCTTCCTCTACTTCCCTAACACCATCTTCAATTGTCTCATCCGCTAATAAATGCCCGGCAGCAGTAATATCTAGCAAGTTCGGATAATCTTTCTTTTGCGCACTTCTGATTTGTAAAATGAGATAGTCTGTTTCTCCTTCTTGACTTAGTAGCCAACAATGAAAGACCTCATGCCAATACCCTTTGTGATGCGCTTCGTCTCTTGTTGCTATACCAATTTCCTGGTATTGTTCATCAAAGATTTTCAAGTATTCTTTAGTCATGAATACAGTCCTTTCCTTTCAACCAATCTTCTAGTACACTCCAAGTCATAGTGGCTTTGCCGTTGTCTGATTTCATTGTGCCGGTATAGATCTTTTCATTTTCCGGATGTTCATTATAATGACTAGCAATAGCCCGCGACGTTTCAGATACGTTTTCTTTTTCGATATCCTTCATCCTGATCCAGCACAATTCTCCTTCATTACTTGAAATGAATGCTACATCCTCCTTTAATTTTGCAAAGAAAACATATTGAACCCTTACCTCATTTTCATCTGCTTTTAATCTATGAACAATATACTTTAACTGTAATTTATCTAAAATAAGACCAGTCTCTTCCTTCACTTCTCTTATAATTGTTCGTTCTGGGTCATTTATCTCTTCTGGCTCCATATGACCACCGATTGGTACGAGTTTCCCCGGAAGAAATGCGTGAGAGGAAGGTTTTTGTAATAATAAAACTTCATCATTTTGATTGATTAAAAACGCAACGGCCATTTGTCTTAATCTCACTCAGGAATCACTCCACTTCCCAATTAACTTTTATTCTCTCCTTTACATCTGAACCCGTTACTATAACACGATAATCACCTATTGTATCCGCTTTAAAAGAGAGTAAACTATTGTGAATGTCTTGATCATTTGCTTCAATAACTTGAAAAAACACATCTTGACCTTTTCCGTCTAAAATATAATAACCATAGCCGCCCTCATTTTCAGGTGAAAAGTGTATGGTCATGTTGACTTTTTCACCACAAGCAAGTGTAATAGGAATCGAATGCATGCCGTTAAAATGAGCAAATTGTGCAGAAAATGAGTTTTCTGACGTTTGTTCATGCCAGTCTTTCTTCTCTGTATAATCGATGGTGGATAATGCAAATAACACGGGCAGAAGAAGAACAATTGCCCATAACTTTTTATGGTAATGTTTCACAACCCTGTAGCATATGAAAAAGATTCCAGCCACAATGGCAGCTGCCATTCCAGCGAGAACCGTAAAAACGGTAAAACCCGTTAGAGGAAAGAAAGCGCCAAAACCAGCAACTGTATAAAAAATAGTCTGAGCTTCCAAGGATATAGAAAACTTAGCTGAAAACTCATCAATGATCACAGCAACAAGTAGAGCATAAATGATGCAATAAAGATAAACCCATGACTGATATGACTGCTTCCATTCATATAAATCAAACCCAACACTAGTTAGAAGGAAGACATGAAGTAGCATAAGTAAGCAAGTAAGTGTAGTTAATAGATTCATTATATATGATAGAATGGATTGGATTTTATCCTTGTCCATATGGTCAACTCCTAAAAAGCCAAATAATTATTGGAAAATCTGCAATTTCCGCTGATTATTAATGGCAATAATGCCTATCCATTGTTGTTTGGCTACAGCAAAGTTTAGCTCATCTTCTCCCCAATCCCAATTAGGGTTCCATATGCCTTCCGTTGTGACTGTTTTATGTAAGTAAACAATATTTTCTTCAACAAGAGCGCGATATTGATGATATAAAAGGTCCTCTTTATTATGAATTAAATCTAGTGGCAGTGCACCATAACTTTTCCCCCATGTATCTGGTATTTTGTTTATCGCTTTCTCTGCTAGTTGATGGATTTTAGCGAGCACCTTTTTTGCTTCACCCATTTTGTCCTGTAATAAGAGGGCGGCCTTCTGAAAATTATTAATCTCATGAAACCCCATGTCTTCCACTTGTTGCAGATAGGTAAAGGCTTTTTCGATTACATGCCACCCCAACTTATTTGCTTCACTCTCCTCGCTAGACCAATGTATCAGATAGGCGGCTAATTCAACTGATGGATTATACATCCACATAGACTGAACATCTTTTGTATAGTGCCAATGAGGGGCATGAGGGTAAAGGTTATGTTCGGGTGTTACTGTGAGCCAAAATTCCGCCTCTTTATTATAAGAGAGTACTAAATAGTTTATGAGATTCCTTACTATCTTTTCATCCTTAGTGGCATGTACTTCTAGCAATTGTTGGCACGCTGACCATGTCGCGATAGCCGAAGAAGCTGGCAGCCAGAAATCCGGTTCCAATCCATTACCGAAGCCTCCATCTTCATTTTGATAGGACGCTAAATACTGAATGACCCTTTCTCGCGACCCTCCCTCAAATAGGTATTCCCATCGCGCCAATTCAAGTGGGCGAGCATTACGCTGCATCCAGGTCTTCGTTTTGTTATTCATTCTGTTTCCTCCTTAATCATAGTGTCTTGAATGTATATACGATTTGCGTGTGGTTCATCCATTTTTTCACCTGATTTTTTTGCTCATCAAAGATAAAACGAAAACTAAACAATAGACTTTGAGATATTTCTAAGGTCAATCGTTCAATCTGTCTTATCTAATTTCTAATACCTTTCAATGGCGATATCTGAAATTCACCCTTTTCGTTGAACAGACTCATCTTCCCCTTTAATGGTAGTTCTTTGGCCACGTTCATAAGAAAAAAGACTCTCTTCAGTCCACTTAAGATTGTTTATATCCTAGAGAGAAAGATTTTTCTTTCACATCCCCTACTTCTGGATGACTGTCAGGAATATCCCAGCCCCGATTTTGTACATGTACAAGTAATAACTGCTGTTTCTAAAACAAAACCCATAAGTACTTGTGATGTATTATATATTAGGAAGTGTTTGACTCTTTTTCCATGATAATTGTATTTCTCCATCCCAATTGACTGTTACCGTCGTCATCTTTAACCCGTTATCTTGACTAGTTGGATTTGTTTTTTCATGTGAACAACAGGGATTTCAACGCCATTTGCTTTCCGGACTATTACTTGATCAAAGATCTCATAACCAACTGATTGATATAATAAGATATTTTTAGGGACAGTCATTCGAACTTTGCAAACAAGCTGGGTAACTACATGATTACCTGCATAGGATTCTAATTCCTTTAACAATAGCTTTGCAATCCCTTTTCGTTGATAGGTTGGCAGTACAGAGAGGCGATAAAAATAGAGCTCCTTATTTGTGAGTTTAAACCGGACCATCGCCACTGGAATATCTTGATCATAGCAAATTAAACTTTGTTCACCATTCTCTAGTGCACTCCTTACTTCTTCCGTTGTTTCTATTAAAGCACTAGATGGGGGATTATTATATTCACTAAATGCAACTTGCATAATTTCGGTAATGATGGCAGCATCATCGCTCGTTGCGGGTTTTATTAACATAATCTGGCTCCTTTATACTCTTTTGCTTAATGTCATGATAGAAGGAATCTTTCCGTACAATATGAAAAGAATTTATATTCTAATGGAATGATCACTCTTCTAATATTAATCATTGTGATTGATTATTTTTTACTTGGCTTTGGATAGAAAAGAGATGTGATTGGTAGAAAAGTACAAGTCGCGTCAGCAAAATATCATGAATGATGAAAGAATCACTAATAATGGATATCATTTTGCGCCTCATTTTTCTGCTTAATCTTCATAGATAGTAGAAACCTTCCATATAATTGTAGGAGAATACATTTTAACTTTAGGAGGTCTATTACCAATGAATTTGTTAGGTATGATTACTTTTATATTTTTAATTATTGCTGTTGATTATTTTTACTTTGATAGGGATAGAAAAAGATGGGGTTGGTTGAAAGGTGCAAGTCGCGCAAAGAAAGCCATTTGCATATCCTCTATCCTTCTCCTTTCTATCATAACTTATCTAGGTTTAAGTATGTGATATTACCTCTGAAAATTCTTATAATTCTTGTTACTTTTGTAATAAAAGAACAGGCAATTTCTCCTCTTTAGTATAAAAAGAATGGCTAATCTCCCGTTTTGCTGGTATCATATGTAAATAGTAAAAATTTTTATTGATTTTTCAATTTGATTACATCTCATAATTGGAGGGTCTATTGGTTTCTTTTTAGCCAAACATACTATATAATGCGCACTAGATGATTTTAATCAAAAAATCATTCTGCTTGCAGGAAGGAGATTGATTATGAAGAAATGGACAGTTTTATTAATGACAAGTTTGATGGTGCTATTCTTAGCTGCTTGTGGAGGAGACGAAGAAGCAAAAGATGCTGAGAAGAAGGACGAAGGACAAAACACTGAACTATCTGCTGAAGATAAGAAAAAACAAGAAGAAATGCAGAAGAAATTAGACGAACAAATGGTTGAGGATGATTCAACTGTTGCTGTAGTTAATGATGAAAAAATCTTAGGTGTTGATTATAATTTGACACTTACTACACTACAAGGGCAAATGCAACAAATGGGTCAAGACCCAACGACTAAAGAAACATCTGAACAAATGAAGACTCAAGTAATTGATAGCCTTGTAGGACAAACACTTATCCTTCAAGAAGCCGATAAAAAAGGGATTAAAGCTTCTGAAGAAGATATCAATGAACAGTTTGAGCAGACAAAAGGTCAATTTGAAGATGAAAAAGCCTTTGCTGCTGCCCTAGAGCAATCTCAATTAGATGAAAAAGAACTAAAAGCACAAATCGCTAATAGCATTCAATTCAACCAATACGTTGAAAAAGAAGTACCTACTGGCGAAGTATCAGAAGATGAAATCAAAAAAGCTTATGAAGAAGTAAAAACACAAAGTGAAGGTGCCGATCAAGAAGTGCCTAAACTTGAAGATGTAAAAGAACAAATTAAAGCATCTATCCAACAACAAAAACAACAAGAAGTACTTGCTCAACATGTTGATGAATTGAAAGAAAAAGGGAAAGTTGATATTAAAATTTAAAACTAAACGCTATCCACTTTGAACTGTACCCTATCTGTTAGACATGATCTAACAGTGGAGGTGCAGTTTTATTTTGTTTTAAAAAACGCCTAGGACTTCCTAGACGTCTGTAATCTATTTATTTCGCTACAAGAATCTTACTATCAATATTCCTTAATCCTTGTCTTGGCATCATCTATTTTTCACGTACTGTTTTCAGTGCTGCACTCCAAGAAACGACTTCATCCATCATTTTTTCTACGACTGGTACATGTAAGTCTGCTGGATTGAATGTTGTACGTTCTTCCCAATCTGTGAAAATTGAAAGACCTGGATGTGTACGAACATCCGCAATTGCAAGCTCCCCTAAAATACCTCGTAAGTGTTCTGCTGCACGCGCTCCACCAAGTGCGCCGTAAGATACAATACCTGCCGCTTTGTTATTCCAAGGTTCACGGCCGAAATCTAACGCATTTTTTAATGCACCTGTAATCGAGTGATTATATTCTTGTGCAATGAAAATGAATCCATCGCATTTCGCTATCGCTTCATTCCAACGAAGCACACGCTCATCTTCCATTAATGTCACGCAAAAGAATGGTAAATCAAATTCTGCGATATCTATGATTTCAAACGTTGCATCTTCACGTTTATCGGCAATTTGCTTAACCCATTCGCCTACTGCTGGACTATAACGACCTACTCGTGTGCTACCTAAAATAATTCCGATATTTACTGACATAATAAATCCTCCTAATTTCTAGTCAACTTTTGTTTACGTCATGCTACCCATATTATAATAATGTGATAACGGACCAAGCTTATTTGCTGACTGGTACCTTTAAATATTCGCTCATCCTTATCAGACTATAAAAACTTTTTTAAATATTTCAATTCTTAAATATCCGCATGAGCATCCTTACCATAACTGTACACGCCATAGTCTACTCTCGTCATATAGGTTTTTCATTTCATCTTGCCCTTTGCATCAATAGCAATTAGATATAATGTTACATTGGCATTTGCGATAAAATCGTCGCGGTTTATTGTCAGCGGTTTTATAGTTAATGACTTCGTCTCCTCCTAGTTGTTTTAAAAACTAAGTATTACGTTCTGACCCTGTTGTATATACATATACTTCTGCTTGTAGAAACGTTGATTAGGAAGGACAGGCTCTTTTGCCTCGATTGAGCATGTCTATATTACCAGGGATTAAGTAGCTTTTTACAATCCTTTCCTTCCTTTTTTCCTTATCGGCTTTCAATTTAAATCAAACAAACTGTACAAAAGGATGGGCTATTTAAGCTTCTTTTTTGTCTGAACTCTTGTCCCTACATAAAGAATGTTGGAGTTGCCTACTTTCAATCTTTGGATGAATAGGATACACCTTTTTTCTTGTAATTCAGCCAAATAATATCCTGTTCCACTTGTTCCATCTTTTCAAAGGAAAACTCCATAGGAGGGATATTCCCGGTAAGGGAAGGGCTTTTTTCAAACAGAGATGATTTCTCCACTGAGTCGTCCACAATAGGAGCGACAATGAGACTCAACTCATCTATCAGGCCTTCATAAGCAAAGGAGCCGTTCACCATCGGTCCGCCCTCCACAATCATTTTTTTGATACCAAAGTGTTTGTACAGCTTTTCGGCTGCGACAGTAAAGTTGAGCCCTTCTGCTCCTGCAAAAATATACGATACGCCAATACTCTGCAAGTAGGCGAGATAAGCGTTATCTACATTTTCGGAAAGCACGGCCACCACATGGGCATTACCACTCACGCCATAGTCTGCACTCGTCATATTGGTTTTCCATTTCAGCTTGCCCTTTGCATCAATAGCAATTAGATATAATCCTGCATTGGCATTTGCGATAAAATCGTTGCGGTTTATTTCCTTGCCATAAAAAGGTGCTAAATCAATCGGGTCGTTGGAAGCAAAACTGCCATCCAAACTAACGCGACCGGCGGCAAATGCATCCGGCTTGTATTCTGTAAACTTGCTGTTAAAGACTTTTGATACAGGATATACATCCTCAAGGCTTAAAAAATCGTACTTGGTCCTTCCGTCGATGGTAGCGAGTATCTGGCATACAATATGGGGTCTAGTCATAATGGTTTCCTCCTGATTATTTGATGTGTTCTTTCAAGTGATTCTTGAATGTGGTAATATTCACTTCGCGCTTACTTTATTTCTTAAATCATTAACAGCGACTGTAAACCATTTTGTGAACTTTGAATGATTCCACATAAATGTACAATTCGTTTAATACTTTGGGATCCAACATGAGCTTGATAAAAATTCTTTTGGATGAATCTCACTTAAAAAAATAAGACTAATACTATTTTGATTGCTCTGTACCTACAATTTGAATTTCAAGGCCCCATGGGCTAGTAATATAGAAGAATCCTATTGGACTAAATACTCTAACTGATACACCAGGAGTATTTTCAAAATAAGTGTAAGCTTTTTTGAGGTCCGTTACTGAAATGGCTAAATGTGCTGTGCCGATATCTGCAGGCTTTGGTCCACTATTTTGTTCAGGGTCAGTCCATTGAACAAGCTCTATTTTCTTCCCACCATATTGGAGGAATGCTGCACCTTCAACAAATGCTTTTTCATGAACACCAAAGCTTTGTTTTAATCGGTCGTCCTCAAACTTCATAGGTTGAGCCTGAAATAATACTTCGAAATTTAAAACTTCTGTAAAAAATGTAACTGCTTCCCTAAGGTTAGGTACTACGATCCCAGTGTGATCAATCGTTCCTTGGAAAAGTTCATTTTTCAATTCCACCGCCCCATTTCCTTATAACATTCTGCTACCTATATAGAAGTAGAATAGTCAAATCACAGGTTAGATATTAATTTTCTTCGTCAGGTAAATTTATTTTTATTTATTAAAAGAAATAATTCTCTTTCCATTATTTGGGCCATTTTCGAAATCTTTGTGTGAAGTTTTGATACCATCTAATGTAAAAGGATATATTTTATTAACACGAACGATTAGCTTCTTTTCAGTATATAAGTTAATAATTGAATGTAATGTTTCTGTTCTGATGTCACTGCTTATATATTGAGCTTCGACGCCATATTCAACAGCTTTCTTTTGGTCAGGTACTTGAGCAGTAGAAAACATCTTACCAGAAGATTTCATTACTCTATAGCTTTTATCCTGAGTTATCCCGCCGACTGTGTCTATTACCAGATCAATATCATGAATGACTTCTTCGAAATTTACTGTTGTATAATCAATTATTTCATCGGCACCAAGTTCTTTTAGGAATTCCTTGTTACTTTCGGTTGCTGTCGTAATCACATAGGCACCTGCATTTTTTGCATGTTGTATAGCCATACTACCCACACCCCCTGCTCCACCATGTATCAAGACTCTTTGATTAGGCTTAACTTGACCATGACCGATAACAGACCTCCACGCTGTGCTAGAAACTACCCCTAAGCCCCCAAGAGGTATCAAATCGAGATCATTTGGTACTTTAGCAACATAGCTAGCTTCATCTACAGCAATATATTCTGAATATGTCCCCGTAAAAGTGATACCTATAACGTGATCTCCAACTTGAAATTCTGTGACATTTTCACCAATTTGCGTAACGATTCCAGAAAAGTCCTGACCTAGCAAATGGGGAAATTTAGGTTGCAATTCTGCGGGCACTGACGCTGGTAGCCCCTGTTTTCGAATCACTGTATCAATATTATTTATACTTGCTGCCACCATTTTTATTAATATTTGGCTTGCAGTAATAGATGGTATGTTTTCATTCGCCTCAAATAGAACATCTTCAGAACCGTACTCACGCATAAGAATTTTTTTCATAGTATAAACATTCCTCTCTATTCATTTTATAAGATTAATGTTTTTTGCTTATTCATAGTATAATTAGTATAATAATAAAATAAAAGTACGATAAAAAAATATATATACTATCAAAAAGTATACTATGAGGTGATTACATGAAAGTTAAGAATGATGAAATAGACATAACACAATGTTCAATAGCACCTGTTCAAAAAATAATAAGTGGAAAGTGGAATATGGTAATACTGTATTTTTTGAACCAAGGCGGAGTACTGCGTTTTGGAGAATTACAAAAAAAACTACCTAATGTTACTCAAGCAGCACTAACAAAACAATTAAGGGCATTAGAAGAGTATAAATTAGTTCACCGAGAAGTTTATAAACAGGTTCCACCCAAAGTTGAATATTCATTAACAGAGATTGGAGTTAACTTCTTACCAGTTCTTACAGCACTAGAGGAGTGGGCAACGGATTATCAAAAATTAGAAAAATAATACATTATTATAACTAGTGGAAAATTAAATAAAACAAGAGCAGCACAACATGTAGAGTTGAGTATGCTCTTGTTTTTGGTTTATATTTCCTTGAAATTGTACAGCGTATTTTTCTAACGGAGCTCCATTAACTTTGTCAAACATAAACAATAGGGGCATTGGTAAAAAAGTTAAATTAAAAAGTCGAATCCTTAAGTATGAAGTGACTTTTTTAGTATGAAAGTTACTTAGCGTATGTTTTCCGCGTTTTTTGTTGGTAGAACCCCTATAGAAAAATAGTAAGTTTACAAACCATAACCCTCTATTCAATTAAATTACAATTTTCCCCCTTTTAAGAAAACAAATTTATTAATACGTTGCCTACACGATGCCTAAAATGTGAATAATCATGTTTAGCACCATTGATAATGGTTAATTCTGTCTGAAATGCCTTCGCAACTTCTTCGTTAGAGTGAATAAAAGCCTGATTGACTTTATTATCATCACTTTCTAAACTACCACAATCCATATAAATTTTATTTACATGTGAGATATCTGACTTTCTAATTAAGTCTTCTATTTTTTCTTGATTTCGATAAAATGATGAAGAGAAAACTGCCATACTATTATAGATAGTCGGATAAACACAAACCGCATAAGCAGATATAAGTCCACCTAAAGAGATACCTGCTATAGCTGTCTTATCAGACTTTGTACGATAATGTTTATCTATAAATGGTTTCAGTTCATTTGTTACAAACTCAATATATCTTTGTCCATCTGGTTGCCAACTGTCATCGATGTGAAATTGCTGACTATACTCACCCCCTTGCCACGGACAATAGTCTTCTATTCTTTGTGCTTGGATACAATCAATCCCGACAACAATCATTTGACAATCTTGTTCATTAAACACTTTTTCTAAAGATAAAGAGACGCCACCAATCGCATCCTCATCTCGAAAGATATTTTGTCCATCATGCATGTAAAGCACTGGTAACCGTTTATTTGTATTAAAGTAATGTTTCGGTATATACATGCGAATTGTTCTTGTTTGATTCATAATTGTTGATTGAAATGAAAAAACTTTATGCAATTCTAACTGCACCTCCCTTAATACTTTTGAAAGAAGAAACATAATAGCGATATTCTAGAAGCAAAAAATCGAGCTTTCTTGGCTAGGAAGCTCGATTTTTTACGTGTTATGATTTTATTCGATATTTTTTGCTCTTTTTCCTATTACTTTATTAATGGAGTTTCTTATCTGCTTACTTTATTAATGGAGTTTCTTATCTGCCCTAACATAATTACAATCTTTTCAAGAGCAGAAACCGTAATGTATTCATCCACTCGCTCGCAAAAAAAGGATAGATTGTATAATCGGCAGATTCTACAATTACTACAGATTTACTATCATCGAGAGTTCTGGTTATCAATTTTTCTTGCATTAATGAATTTGTAATCTAATTTGCTATTGCATGGCAGTTTCAGCGGTCCGATTCTTAGTATCATATCCGCATTTAATACATATTCTCCTTCAATCGCTCAGTGATTGATTGTTTTGTCATTTTTTTGAAAGTTAGCAATGGAACTGTTATACAAATAATTAATACGACTATTGACACAACCACCATTGGTATGAGTGGAAACTGATAGACTGCATATTTTGAGACTGAATTAAATAAGACGAATAATCCATAGGCTATTCCATTCCCTATTGTCCATACTAATCCCAAGGAAATCATAGCATAATATACGCCTTCAGTCGCAACCATCTTTTTCACTTGCTTTCTTGTCATACCAATACTTTCTAATACAGATAATTCTTGTTTTCGATTAATGATTCCCGTAAACATGATATTAATAAAATTGACAATGCCTATCAAGGCAAGAAGAACAGAAAATCCGCCGCCAATAAGTGAGATCGCAATTTTTGATAGCTGCAAACTATCACGTATGGCTTCTTTTGTTTCGAATTGGAAAACACCGTATTCCTCGGATATCTGTTGGATTTGTTGTTGGACTTCCTTGTCTTTTCCTTTTTCGACAGACACATAGACCGAACCGATCTCGGGTTGATATTTACCATTGAAGTTCTCCATGAATTTTTCCGGTACGATTAATGTTGGGGCCCAGTTATTGAGTCCGGATGAATCTAGATTGAGTGGTAAGTAGCCGCCAAAATTGACTCTAAATTGTTCACCTGTTATCGGATGTGTGATAACAAAATTGCTCGGAAGTTCATAGATTCCCTCAAGTGATTGCCGTAAATACACCGTCTTTTCCCTTGATAAATCGATATTGCTATTTACTTTAGCAGGATGAAGACTCAATAAACGTTCAAAATCCTCATTTTTCAAGCTAATGATTTCACCCTCAAATCGCTTTGCTAGTTCTGCTTTTGAAATACTATCCTTAGCCCAATGATAATAAGAGGAAAATGCATCCGAAAATTCCGCTTTATATTTTGATTCATACTGTGGACTAACGTCTGTCACTCCAGAAACTGTTTCAAACTCCTTAATTAGTTTGTGCGATAAATTGTAAACTGGTTCATAATTTCCTTCATCATCCATCATATAGCCATTACGAATTTCAATATCACTTATCATTGAATTGGATACATAATTCTCAATATCTAAGCTTTCAACAATTGTAAAAACCGATAAAAATGTTGTCAATCCAAAGAATAAGGACATAAAAACCACCGTTGTTCTTTTTCCATGTCGGAAAATGTTTCTCCATGCCATTTTCCCTATTTTTCCACCATTGGTTGTTGCCTTCGTTTTTTTACTTTGAACTTTTATATCTGTATAACGAGTCGCTTCTACTGGTGATATCTTCCCAACCTTTCGGGCCGGCTTCCATACACTAATAAAGACAGTCATAAATGAGAATAAACTACTTAACAAAATAAGTACTAACTGTACTTGCCAATATCTAAAGAAATTCGGTAGACCGCCATATAAAGCAAAACCAAAAGCTAAAGCAATAGCTAGGGCACTACCAATTGGGATACCAATGACAGAAAGTCTCAATGCTTGTCCTCTAATAATCTGTTGAAGCTGTTTAGCAGTAGTACCAATTGTTTTCAATAATCCATATGACTGAATATCGTGTGAAATCGATAGATAGAAGATATTATATATAAGTAGGTATCCGCTAAACATAATAAGAAGAACAACCACTCCAATACCTGCAAGCATCATCATCTGATCACTTGATCCAGATAAGTTAAAATATGTTGCGAATTGCTGCGAATCAAATACATTCACTTGCTGTTCTAACCGTTCTACTTCATCTAATGGGGTAATTCCTCTTTTAAACTGAATATCTGCATATCCGTTATTTTCTAATGTGTGATTGGTGCTTTCTAAGTAGGCTTTTGAAACAAACCCCATACTGGCAAAAGGATCCTTTGAAAAAAGTGGATCAGTAAACCACCCTGTGAGAGTAAATTCCTGCATCACTTGTTTCCCGTGCTCATCCAAAATCGGCAACTCAATTTCCATTCCCTTTTTCGGTGTTGAACCAGTTAAATAATCAACTGCTTCCTTCGAGAGCATGATTTCATCTTGCTTTTTAGGGTATTCTCCGTTAATTGGATATAATGCATCTTGTTTCATATGATAGGCTTCTTTTGATAAATAACTTAATTCAATACGGTCATCACCAATTTCACTACTTGCTGCTTGTGTGATTTGTCCTATTCGTTCAACCGAAGATGCTTTATCTAAAGTGGATAACTGTAATTCAGTCGGATTTGTTAAATACGCATCAGCTGCTGTTCCCGCAGATTGAATCCAATTGACTTCAATAAACCGATTAGCATTCATGCCAAAAAGAATCAATGCACTCAACATAAAACTTGTTAAAACAATCGCCAGTAAAGCTACTTTATTCCTAGACTTATTTTCTTTAAGTAAACGTTTGGATAATGTTTTAATGACCTTTTGATTATTGACCTTCAGCATAACCATTACCACCTACGATCTGCCCATCCTCAATTCGAATGGTGCGATCGGCCATTTGCGCGATTTCTTCATTATGTGTAATCATAATAACCGTCTGCTTAAAACGATCACTTGTTACTTTTAATAAACCAATTACATCTAAGCTCGTTTTACTATCTAAATTTCCTGTAGGCTCATCTGCAAGTATAATTGACGGCTTTGTAGCCAGTGCTCTTGCTATAGCCACACGCTGCTGTTGTCCACCTGACAGTTGATGAGGCAGATTGTATACTTTTTCCTTCAATCCTAATAGTGTAATGATCTCCTTGACATATTCCTCATCCACCTGGTTACCATCTAGTTCTATTGGCAAAACAATATTTTCATATACATTCAGAACGGGGATTAAGTTAAATTGTTGAAAAATAAAACCGATTTTACGTCTACGAAAAATGGTTAATTCATCAGCACTTAAGGTAAATAACGATTGTCCATCAATAATGACTTCACCTGAATCTGGATAATCCAAACCACCGAGCATATGGAGTAAAGTGGATTTCCCACTACCTGATGTCCCAATAATCGTTACAAATTCTCCATGCTCAATTTGTAAGGTAGTATGATCTAATGCTTTTACTATATTCGTTCCACTACCATAGTATTTTTTTAAAGCGTTTGCCGTAACTATGTTCATATGTCTCTCCTCCAAAATACTTGTTCGTTAACAATGTGATTGTAAAAATTAAATCTTTCTATGTTCTTTCTGAAATCTATCACAATTGAAAGAAATGAAAAGTATTTATTATTTTGGAAGAAAAACGGAAAATAACGATCCTTGATTTGGTTTAGAGGCAACTTTAATATAACCACCTTGGCGCATAATAATTTCTCTTGTTAAAAACAAGCCAATCCCTACACCTTCCATATGATACACCTCTTTAGAGCGGAAAAAACGAATAAAAATCTTGTTAATTTCAGATTCTTTTATACCAATGCCTGAGTCCTGGATATCTATCCTACAGAAGCTATCATATTCAAGTACCTTAATTGTTATTTTTCCTGCTTCTTTCGTATATTTATTAGCATTATCAACAATATTTAATAACGCCTCTTTTGTCCATTTATAATCAAAACTAGCTTGTTCTATCCCACATTGAAGATCAATCCTTTGTTGCTTCTCATTAAATATTGGCCGCAAATCTTGAATAATATCTTGTAGCAAAGGTTTCAGTAACTGCTGTTTTGGCGTCACATGTATGATTCCGGTTTCTAATCGAGAGGAATTAACTAATGCTTGTACTAAAAAACTTAATTTTGTCGTTTGATGGTTTAATTGATTAATGTATGTTTTTCCATTCATTGATAAGCCTTCCTCATCTAACAGTTGCCCATAGAGCATAATATTGGCAATGGGTGTTTTTGTTTGATGTGCTATATCAGATATTAATGTCTTTATTTCGTCACGTTCTTTTGAAAGCTGTTCTTTAGATGTTCCACTTTCTAAGAGATACTGCCTCATCTTTGATTCTACCGCTGATAATTTAGACTCATCATACGTCGATTCTCTAAATTGTCCGTTCTTCGCTGATTCAATCATCTCAGATAAGCGATTTAAAATACGGCTAATTTTTCGCTCATAATACCATTTTCCAATTAGCCATGTACTTATAATGGCTACAATTACAACTAACAAAATAGCTATTTTTTCCATGAGTAGCCTATCCCGTACACTGTTTCAATTCTATTCTCTTTCCCTAACTTATCTCTTAACCTTTTAATAGCAACTGAAAGTGCATTCTTTTCAACAAATGCTGATTCATCCAACCATACTTTGTCTATCAACAGTTCTCGTTGTAGTGTTTGCCCTTTATTGACGATTAATAAGCGCAACAATTTCTGTTCCGTTTTGCTTAATTCTATAGGCTTTGATTGATTCATAAATTGCATTTTTTCGAAGTTAAAATAAAAATTTCCTATTTGATAAATATCTGTATTCTGTTGAGATTGTTGTCTACGAAACACTGCCGAGACTCTTGCCCGTAAGATCATTAAACTGAATGGTTTCGTTATATAGTCATCTGCCCCAAGTTCTAACCCTCTCACAATATCGACTTCAAGATCATTAGCTGTAAGAAAAATAAAAGGACACAAGTCATTTTTCATCATAGCTTGAATCCATTCAACACCATTTCCGTCTGGCAAATTAATATCTACCAGCATTAAATCAAATATTTCCTTATGTAAAGCAGCCGTCGCATCTTCTAATGTATATACTTGAGTAAACGAATAATTATCTTGTTTCAAACTCAAAGTAATGCCCTGATTCAGCGCGATATCATCCTCTATTACTAGAATTTTTTTCATACTTACGCTTCCTTCCTAGAGACTATTGACACCAATCTGTCCCCTCTTATTATTCCTTTTGGTACGATTAACTAGCCTTTTATAAGATGTTAGCAAAAATTAATCCACTATCTCTTAAGGTTTTAATTGAAAACTACAAGTTGGCCACTCAATTAGGTAGATTCATCTTCTTTACATATTAAGTACTTCTCATAATTTCTGCAAACAACTATCATGACTGTTTAACATAACTTTGGAATTTCCTATGAGTAATTGATAAGCGCTTTATTTTTCTAAACTTAATATACATCCTTAACAACTACATAGTATATACAGGTGTAGGAAGAAAATAATAGAAGATATGTATATATGTAAAGGGGAGTGCGGATGATGACTTATATTTTATTAATTGTTGGATTCGCTTTATTGATTAAAGGAGCCGATCTTTTTGTTGACGGTTCTTCCAATATTGCTAGGTTGCTAAGGGTCCCACCCATGTTAATTGGGTTAACGATCGTTGCATTTGGAACAAGTTCACCTGAGGCTACTGTCAGTATTATTGCCGCACTTGAAGGAAGTGCAGATGTTTCACTAGGAAATGTGCTCGGGAGCAATATCTTTAACATCACACTTGTGGTAGGGGCTACTGCCTTTTTATATCCATTGAAAGTACAAAGTGAGACAATAAAAAAAGAAATCCCTTTCACATTTCTTGCAAGTGTTACTTTGCTCATTCTGATGAGTGATATAACTTTGCAGGGTTTTGACAGTAATCTACTGACTCGTAGTGACGGACTTGTCTTTTTATTATTTTTATCTATATTTATGTATTATGTCATTGAAATTGGCCTAAAAAGTCGGCAAAATATAGAAACTACATCTACTCCTCAAGACCTTACCTGGGGTAAAAATATATTCATTTCGACTTTAGGTCTGGCCGCCATTATTTTTGGGGGGAATTTAGTAGTTAACAATGGTACAGAAATTGCGTACTCCCTTGGTATGAGTGAAACATTAGTAGGATTAACAATTGTTGCAATAGGTACCTCTCTACCAGAACTAGTAACTTCGATTACTGCAGCGTTAAAAAAAGAAAGCGAAATCGCATTGGGTAATATTGTAGGCAGTAATATTTTTAATATTTTATTTGTACTTGGTGCATCGGCAACCATCTCACCATTAGCCGTGAATGATAAAGTCTTTATTGACGTCATTCTAATGATAATCCTGACGGTTGTCCTATTTATATTCTCGCGGACCCGTTTTAAAATCGGCAAAAGAGAAGGATTAATACTCGTTTTCGCGTACATTATTTATTTGGTTTATATTATTATTCGGAATTAAAAATCGATGAAATCATTAAATGTGAATGATAAAAAAAGACTTTCATTTCTAGTTTGAAAGTCTTTGTTAGTATGCCCTATATAGTTGGCTTACGACATTTGATAATAAAACTAGTCGGTAATAGACTAGCTTTATCAGGTGAATACCAGCCATTACTATGTCTATCTTTATCTTCTTCTGATATACAGACCTCTTCGATTATTTGCTCAATATGAAACCCTGAAGTAATTAGTAAATTGATATATGTACTTAATTTATATTGTTGCATTGTTGCTGGTTCCTGCCATGCATGATGATCATATGCACCTTCCTCATGATAGCTTTTAGTCATAACGAGTTGTCCATTTTGATGGCTCATTCTATTATATAGTGGATGTTCCCAACTAAAGATAAATAAACCACCATCATTTAAATATTGAAAGACATTGGCCAACGTTTTGCTTAAATTCGTCGACCATCCAATCGCGTATATTGAGAAGACGATATCAAAATATGCACTCGGAATACCAGGATTCGCTTCCATTGGAGACTCAAATAATTGAATCAATGTATTACTTTCTGCTAATAAGTGCTTAGCTGTTTGAATTTGTACATGAGATAAATCAAGCCCCCATAATTCACTAGGAGATTTTCCATCTAGATATTTGATTGAATGACCACTCCCGCATCCTAATTCCAATATCCTCTTTCCTTTCACCTCACCGAATAACTGTAAATCTTCTTCAGTAGGTGCGAACGGACCATATTCAGGCAGCGGGTTTCTAGCAAAAAATCTCTCTGCAGCTTGATCCCAACTTTTTTTGTTTTGTATTAACGTTTCATTATTCATTCTTTCACCTCTTAAGAACATACATTCGACCTTAAAGTGGTGAAACCCTGCAAATTATTCGTATTTTTCCTTAAGCGAAATCTACATCCTTTTTTATTATTCTTTTATTCCTTTCATTTCTCTACACCTACTATTGCCATATTCATTCGATTATGTTGTTAGATATAAAATTTTTCTAAAAAAAACAAAAAAGAGCATCCTAAAAAAGGACGCTCCATTACTTTATGCAGTTACAGTGCTTTTCTCAAATTCTGTGACAATGTAGGTTCCTGATGTATTATAATTGCTCATTTCTTCAAAGATTTTTGTTACTTCAGATAAACTGATTTCTGCTGTTACCATCTTACCTGGTGTTATTTTCCCTTGCAATACTAAAGGAAGTAATGAATCAAAACGGTGATTCGGCATCCCTAAAGTTCCGATAAATTGGATTTCTTGCATAACCATTTGATCAATAGGTAAGGCAATTTTTCCATCTTCAACTTTTGTTGTCACGCCAACTTGTAAGTGGCGACCACGTTTGGCTAAACTATGAATCCCATTTAAACATGTATCTGCAATACCAAGGGCGTCAATAGATACATTCGCCCCACCACCAGTGATTTCCTTCACTGCATGAACCGGATCTACTTCTTTACTATTAATCACTACATGTGCGCCCATTTGCTTAGCCAACTCTAGATTCTTTGGATTAATATCGACACCAATGACGGTTGCACCAATGGAAGCAGCAATATTAATGGCATTTAAGCCCACTCCTCCACATCCATAGATAACAACCCACTCACCTGGTTCCACTTTTGCTCGATCGACTACTCCATGAAAAGCTGTCATTAAACGACAACCTAATGCTGCACCATCTAAAAAACTAATTTCCTCTGCTAAAGGAATAATATTACGGTCACCCAATGGAACACCTACATACTCCGCATATCCACCATTATAAGTCGATCCAGGAATATAAGAAGAATGACAGAGGTTAGAGTGGCCCTGTAGACAATATGGGCATGTACCATCACTACCTGAGAAAGGAACGATAACGCGGTCTCCTTTTTTATAGTTTTTTACATTTTTCCCTACTTCTTCGACAACTCCGGTAAATTCGTGACCTAATATTTTTTGGGTAATCGGTATATCTCCTGCCCAGTAATGCCAATCACTACGGCAAACGCCATTTGCTTTTACTTTTACAATCACCCCATTTTCATCAATTGTAGGATCAGGTACTTCTTGAACAATTGCATTTTTTATTCCTTCAATTACTAATGCCTTCATAACATCAGCTCCCTATCCATGTTTAATGGCAACACTTTTTACTTTTGTATAGGCTTCGATACCTGCTAAACCTAATTCCGATCCCATTCCACTTTGCTTAAATCCAGTTAATGGGATATTGTCATCAGTTAAAAAATATTCGTTGACCCAAACAGAACCCGCATTTAATGAATCAACCATTTTATGCGTTGTCTCTATGTTTGTCGTCCACACACCTGCAGCTAGCCCATATTCTGTTGCATTGGCTCTTTCTATGACTTCTTCGATTGAATCGAAAGGTATAATACAAAGGACAGGACCAAAAATCTCCTCATAGACAGACTGACAATTTTCATCAAGTCCTTCGATAATTGTTGGTAAATAGAAGTTCCCTTGTTGAAGGTTTGGACTAGTAGGTCGTTTGCCTCCAGTAAGAATGGTAGCTCCATCTTTTTTGGCTAGTTCAACATACTTTTCAACAGTAGCTATTTGTGTTTTAGAAATGAGTGGCCCCATTTGCGCGTTTGGATCAAGGGGATCACCTAAAATAAAGCTTTCCGCTATTTCAACGAGCTTAGCTTTCACAGTATCATATACAGAACGTTCAATATATAAACGTGAGCCTGCCGCACACACTTGTCCTGTATTCATTAGGATCGCTTGAATTGCACCAGGAATCGCTTTGTTTAAATTAGCGTCTGCAAAGATAATGTTTGGCGACTTCCCTCCTAGTTCAAGCGTGATTTTTTTCAAAGATTTCGACGCTTTTTCCATAATCCGTCTTCCTACACTTGTTGAGCCTGTGAAACCAATTTTATCGATATCTGGGTGTGATGTAATCGCTTCCCCAAGCTTCCCTCCTGCACCTGTAACAATATTAACAACCCCAGGAGGAAAACCAGCTTCCTCTATTAATTTACCAATATATAAAGTCGATAGAGATGTTTGTTGCGAAGGTTTTATCACAACAGTATTCCCAGCCGCAAGTGGAGCGGCAATCTTCCAACATGCAACTAAAGCAGGAAAGTTCCAAGATGTGATTTGACCACAAACACCTAGAGGTTCACGTTTAGTAAAAGCATGGATCTTTCCACCACTAGTAAGGTCGAGCGTATTTCCATAAAGCTTCGTTGCCCAACCAGCATAGTATCGAACATGATGTACAGCATTCTCAGCAAAGCCACCTGCTACTGCAAGTGTCCCCCCATAATCAAGGGCATCCAGTTGCGTAATAACTTCTAAATTTTCTTCTAATAAGTCCGCTAGCTTATTTAATAATCTTGCTCTCTCTCTTGGAGCTGTGTTTTTCCAGCTACTTTCGAAAGCTCGTCTGGCAGCCTTAACTGCTATATCAAGATCTCCCTCATCACCTTCATAAATTTTCGCCAAAACTTCATTCGTTGTTGGGTTAATGGACTCATACACTTTTCCCTTATTTGCCGGAACCCATTTTCCATTTAAAAACATTTTCTTTGTTCCTCTTAAAAACTCTTGAACAATCGGATTAATCTGTAAAATAGTATTAGCCATGTTCATTCCTCCTAATTAAGCTTCAATTTTATTAAACTCAAAAGCATATCCTCTGTAATCTTGTTGTGATACTTCGTTACATATTTGGCGATAATTGTCTAATCCACCTAAATAAATTAAGAAATCCTGGGACTTTCCATCGATATTAGACCCTGTATACCAGGATGCTGTTTTCGTAAACAGAGTGTTATCGGCAATCTCTTGACATTTCATGCTCCATTCCCTTTCCGCACCCTCGGTTGGCTCAATCGTTTTTACATGATGATCACGCATATACTTTAAGCAATCTGATATCCACTCTACATGTTGTTCAATGGCTGTTGGTACATTCGTTAAAACAGAAGGGCTTTGTGGTCCAGTAATCATAAAGAAATTTGGGAATCCTGCTAAGCCAAGTCCTAAATACGTCTCAACTTTTTTTCCACTTTTCCACTTGTTTCTAAGTGATAATCCCTCACGCCCTCTTATATCTATTTTCAATAGCGTTCCTGTCATTGCATCATAACCAGTTGCAAAAATAATGATGTCTAATGGGTATTCTTGTTCCTTTGTTTGAATCCCATTTGTAGTAATACCTTCAATCGGTTCTTGTTGTAAATTCACTAACATTACATGTTCTTGGTTATACGTATCATGATAGTTTGTATCTAAGATGGGCCGTTTTGTTGCGTAGTAATAATATGGGAGGAGATGGGCAGCCACTTCAGGTTTATTGATATTTGCACGAATTTTATTTCTGAGAAACTCTGAAATTAACTCATTTGATTTCTCATCAGTTGTTATATCATTAAATGCATTATTTAAAATCATCCCGCCTTTTTCCCAAGCCATTTCTAAGATTTCATTACGTTCCTCTTCTGGCGTCTCTACTACAGATTTCGTTGGTTTAGGAATGGGCAACCCTGAAGGTGAGGTTAACATGACGCTTCGTGCTGAATGAAACTCATCTTTAAATTGATCAACTTCTTCTTTTGTAAATGAACGATTCCGTGCAGGTACAGAATATTGAGGTGTTCGTTGAAAAACATAGACTTCTTTCGCTGATTCTGCAATGACGGGAATTGATTGAACACCACTAGAGCCTGTGCCAATCACTCCAACACGCTTATCTCTAAAATCAACAGTTGTATTTGGCCATTCGCCAGTATGATAGCTTTCACCTTGGAAATTTTCAATTCCTTTAAAATTAGGAATACTCGAGGTGGATAGGCAGCCGACACCTGAAATTAGGTAAGTTGCTGTGAACTCTTCACCGTTTCCCGTTGTAATGTGCCAAACTGCATGTTCTTCAACCCAAACTGCCGATTTTACTTCAGTATTAAATTGCATATATTTCTTAACATCTAATTCATCAGCCGCAAAATTTAAATAGCTCAAAATCTCATCTTGGCCAGCAAACCTTTTAGACCATGACCATTTTTTATATAAATCCTCTGAAAACATAAAATTATAGTAAAAACTATCTGAATCACACCGGGCACCAGGATATCTAGCGACATTCCACACGCCACCAACTCCAGCTGCTTTTTCAAATGTTTTCACAGAAAAACCTTCTTTACGTAACTTATACGTCATATAGATTCCAGAAAAGCCAGCGCCAATCACTACCGCGTCAAAATATTGAGTCATTTCTTATCCTCCTTTGTACTGTAATAGATAATTTTTAAAAAAAGAGAATGTAAGATTTGAACTTAATTTACTTGATTACCACTTTTTATACGCCTTGTTCGACTTTGTTTAAAAATCTCACAATATGTTGAACGGACTCTTTTGTTTCTTCTTCAAAGAAATCCATATTACCGTAATAACCATGGATTGCGCCTGAGATCACTTCATATTGAACAGGTACACCGTCCCGTCTTAACTTTTCTGCATAAGCAACTCCTTCATCTTTTAAAACATCATTTTCCGCTGCGATAATAAGCGTTGGAGGTAACCCTTGAACGGAATCGTATTTTAATGGTGATACATCGGGATGATTATACAGTTTTTCATCTCCTACATAATGGATACCAAACCATTTCATCAAATCTCGATCGAGACCAAATCCTTCAGCAAATTCGTTATAGGAATCTGTATTAAATTCTAAGTTTGTAACTGGGTAAATAAGAACTTGTGATTGAATGGATGGGCCATTGTTTAAAGCTTTCTTGGCAATAACCGTAGATAAGTTCCCACCAGCACTATCTCCACCAACAGAAATTTTCGTTAAATCTACTTTAAGCTCGTCTGCATGATTAGCTACCCATTCTAGTGCTGCATAGCAATCATTCATTGGAATGGGAAATTGATTTTCCGGAGCAAGACGATAATCCACAGAGATAACAACCGTTTTTGCTTCTGTCGCTACTAATCGATTGGCAGCTTCAAACATTTCAACAGAACCAATGACCCAACCGCCTCCATGATAATAAACTAGTGCTGGAAAAGGCCCTTCTCCTTCCGGTGAATAAATACATAATCGTATTTCTGCTCCATCATTGACTTTAATTAAGCGCTCTTCTCTTAGATGAATATGTGGTAAAATATTTTGTTCAGGTATTGGGGCATTTTTCTGAATTTCCTTTAATTCAATTGGATCAAATGATTCGATTTTCGGACCAGAATAAAAGCTCTCTAAATACAATTTTGCCCTTTCAGATAAACTTGCCAAATGATCTCCTCCTTTTTACTTAGAAAATTGTAATCGCTTACAATGATATTGTATAATCTAAATATTCTAACAACTATTCCTACTTTTTGATAAAACAGTACATACTTTAAGTCAAAATACAAATATGCCATTAGGTAATGAATATATAAGCCTAAATTAAAAAAGGAGAGTGTATTTATTGGTTAAATTAGATAATTGGGAAAGTAACATAGATAAAATAAAGGCAGCTATCAATCAAGAGCATAAAATTAAAATAATATTGGAAAGCTTTCTTACTGATTTTTCATTAAATGAAGCGATGTTATTTCGATATTCTCCGATAGACCACTTAGCGGAAGGGATACTTTCTGCTACTAAGTCAGAGTTCAAACATATTTCGTCTATACGGGATGATATCACTTCCATTCCAGCCATATTCAAAGCTATTAAAATGAGAACACCACAATATTATGAAGGAAATAATTTCCATTTAAATATATCAAAAAAATATATTATTGCAGATAACCAAGATGCTTTATTGGTCGTTCCTATCATATTTAACCAAGTTGTCATTGGCTATTTTCTAGGATCTCAATTTAAGAAGCCATTTGACCTTAAACTATTAATAGAAGCAAGTTTGTTTAGCAAGGACATTGGAGAAATTTTATTCAATCAATTTAATTTTATCGAGGAGGCAGAAATTAAACTATCGAAACGTGAATACGAAGTAATGAAATGTACTGCAAGCGGTTATAGTACGAAACAAATTGCCCATATATTAGAGATTAGTGAAACGACGATTAAACAATATATCAAAAGTGTCATGGCAAAAACCAATACATTAAATCGAACACATGCTGTAGCGTTTTTAATTCAAAAAAATATTCTTAAATAAGAGGAGTTTCGTTTGAATTACTTTGTATTCATGTAAAAAAATCCTTTGATTAAAGGTTATTTTTATATTTTAGAATAAAATTTTATGTTTAAAACTTTTATTCTATCTAAAAGGGAGAATAAATTATTGAAACCTAATATTTGTTTCTAGTATTATATTTATCTTAACTCGCTTTTTTACTATAGTTATGACAAGTTAGTATGGAAAAGAGGTGGATTTAATGTGCCTATAGCTAAATTAATGTAGGTGGATGTATAGAAGTCATTTTTAAAGTAAAACGTTTATAATTTTCTTTACAAGTTTGAAATGGATTGAAAACGAAACAAACATAGATTTTGCGCTAAATTCCATAATGAATTTTTTCCTCGTGTCATTCATTTCCAATCATGCTAAAATCTTTTAACTAAATTTTATTAGTATAAACAATTATTCATCCTTGTCTTTTTAACCATCTATTCATAGTTTCACTGAATCGTTTTACTTAGAGCAAGCTCTTATCGACTGCAATATGGATAAAAGCTCGCTATCCTTTTGTTGTATGAATATTCATACCAATCCCTCCTTTTTATTCTAAGAAGCATAGTTTTGTATGAAAATCTCAAATTTCCCGTACATATTAGCCACTTTTTACAAACATAAGGAAGATTGTAAAAAAAGGTATTAATCCTTGATGTCCCTTTAAATTGTCTATCGAAATAAATTTTCTTTTATATTGGTTTAAAGAAATTCTTGCCGATCTGTTTTATTTTACCCCACATATGTAAAAGCAAAAGAAGCATTGAACTTGGCCAAGTGCAAGTGTATGCATCATGGAAGTTAGATTCATTCTTTTAACAAAAATATAAAGAGTGCTAAATTTTTCTAATTTTCATAAAAAACGAACAAGATATCCTGAATATATGACGTGCTAATTCAGGTATATATAATTTTTTTGATATATATATTGTATAGATCAGAAAAATATAAAGGAGTGACGTTTACATGTGTACAACAGTGACAATGCATACGACAAACCAACACCATTTTTTAGCAAGAAATATGGATTTTGTAGACCTTCCTATTGATTATGATGTTGTGGTTTTGCCAAGGAGGTACAGGTGGTTAAATCAACAAGAAAATCGTTATATAACTAACCGATATGGCATTATTGGTATGGGGGTTGAGGGGGAGAATACTCATATTGGCTTATTTGATGGAATGAATGAACACGGTTTAATGGGAGTGATTCATTATTTTGAGGGCTTTGCAGAGTTTCAGACCGAGAAACAAAGAAATCGACTTAATTTAGCAGCTAATGATTTATTACTTTTTATATTGTCACAGTTTACGTCCACTTCTCAAATCACTCAGCAGATAAGAAATATTAATTTAATTGCACAAGAAATAGAATTCCTCGGAACGGTACCTCCCATTCATTGGATCTTTACTGATCGCCAATACAATACAATTGTTATAGAAAGCACAAAAGATGGAGTAAATGTTTATAATAATCCAATAGGTGCTTTTTCAAACAGCCCAGATTTTCGCTGGCATTTAATTAACTTAAACCTTTACACTTCATTGAGCCCTTCTGATCCAGGTGAAACCATTTGGGGAGACTATAATCTAGTTCGCTCTCCTGAGATGGTAAGTGGTGTATATGGGATACCTGGTGATTATTCTTCGCCTTCCCGATTTGTTCGTGCTGCTTACCTTCGAAATCACATTGAAGAAGCTGAAACAGAGTTAGACGGTTTACGCAACGCTATGAAAGTCCTAGAATATTGTGCTGTAGCTAGAGGTGCAGAGCTTGAAGACAATCAGCCATCTTATACACTTTACACAAGTGCCATGTGTAGCGAATCAGAAACTTATTATTATCAAACTTATAATAATATGCAAATTAATGCTGTTCAATTGTCTAATGAAGATTTAGATGCCCAAGATGTAAAACATTTTCCTATTTCACAAGAACAATCTATCTTTTATCAAAACAGAACAAAATAAAATCAAATCAAATCAACTACCAATCTAAAGGGCCCTTGATTCGATAAAGATGGTTATATGTGAAATTCATTATGATGAAGGTCTAATCCGAAAAGACCATAGTCTGTCGCCATGACAAATAATTTTCATATAGATTTATCTTGTATTCTATACGATCTGAACACCTGCTTATTCTTCGATTGATAAGATAGTGAATCGTATCTACAGTGTATTACTTCTTGCAAGGGCCCTATTTACCTAACAGATTATTGAAAGTCGGCAAGTTCAAGTAAATCATCAATCACTTTATCTGCCTGCTGTAGTTCTTCAGGCTGGGAAAAGTCAAAGCGGCAGCCTACTGCTAGCAAATCATTTTCCTTTGCTGCTAAAATATCTTATAGGTGATCCCCAACTACTAGCCCTGTTTCAATGTGATGAGTCTGAACAATTTCTCTTACTAAATCCGTTTTATTTAATGAGTCGATTTGTTCAATACTGTATACCTCTGTTAGAAAATGTGCGAAATCATAAAAATCGACGATCGCTTGTAAATATTTCGCTCGACCATTACTTGCGATAAAGATGTCGTAGCCCTTTTCCTTTAACAAAGTTAGCGTTTCGATGGCATGTGGGTAAAGTTCACCATTTCCTTCTTTTATATTGGCGATTAAACACTTTAAGAAGTATTCATCGACTTCTCCATGATCGAATGGAGAAAATGTCGGAAGTAATGTTTGCCATACTTGAGGAAGAGGCACACCCATTATTTCACGATATTTTTCAATCGGTGTGATCTCATGCCACTTTTGCTGAGACCTCAAGTAATTAAATGTACCGTCTAGTGACTTCTCTAGAATTCTCTCTGTTTGAAATAAAGTCCCATCCATATCGAAAATAACCGCTTTATGTATACTCCTTATGTATAATGTTCATGGCCTCGGCTATCCCTTCAACCACCTCATCCAACTCAATGTCTTTGACACTCCCAGTGCTCATTTAATGTTTGCTCTCCTGCACCAGTTTTGACTAATATTTTCCTTGCCCCTACTTTTGATGCGGCGATCATATCACTCCAGCGGTCGCCAATTACGACAGTTCGCGCGAGTGAAAGCTTATACTCATCTGCTGCTTGCTGGAGCATTTCAGTATTTGGTTTGCGACACTTACAACTCTCTTCGGGGGCATGAGGGCAAATATACACTTGATCAAATCCGAAAGAAAGTAATTCGTCCATAAATGCCGTTTTTGTCGTTAACCCTTTCCCAATTCCTGGTTGGTTCGTGAAAGCAAACACCTTGATTCCCTTCTCCTGCAACTTGCTTATATTTTCTTTTACACCGGCAAACAGAGTAAATTCTCCAGGATAGTGGATGGTGTCATCGCCACCAATTGTGCCATCGCGATCTAAAAAAACGGCTTGTAATCTATTGTTTTCCTTCATTGTGATTGTTCTCCCATAGGCGATTAACCGTTAGCAGTTGCTCTTCAGCAAAAATCATCTCATAAATATCAGGTTTAGTCGTTTGTTGGAAAAATTGATAATCATACTGTTTTTGAAAGTAATTCATTATAATCGTCATAATATTTCCGTGTGTCCCAATGACAATGGACTCTCCCTTGTAATGGTTCAAAATCTCTTTTATGACTGGGATGGAACGTTCTTGTGCGGCAAATGTGGATTCTCCTCCAACTAAACAGTATTTTTCGTCTTTAAATGACTGCTCAATCGCTGATAATAATTCCTTTTCTTCTGCATGGTAATCGAGTCCCTTAATTGGTCTTTCTCTTAGATTTTCATATGTTGTGATTTGTAGTTGCCTATTTTCTGCAACCTCTCGAACAGTCTCGATTGCACGCGTATATGGACTAGAAATGACTCTATCAATCTTTTTATCCTTTAAAACTTTTGTGACTTTATTTGCTGCCTCTCTTCCCTCTGGCGATAAACCTCTCTTTTTCTCCTCACCAAATATAAACGGCGATTCCGCATGTCTAACCATATAAATTGTCGTTAACATAGCTATTCCCCTCTATCTTTCTCTATAAGTCTCAAAATATTTTCCAATCATTTTGAGTGTTAAAGTTGATGGTAATCCTCATAAAACCGTTTTTAATAAAATGCCACTCTCCTTTTTACGCAAAATCACAATGACATTTTTTACTCTACTCTTCCCTCATGTTTGTCTTTCCCTCGTGAAAAGCCTGCAAACAATCTCCCCCCATATGGAAGCAATACTTCATCAGTAAGTGCGATTAAACCTGCTTTGCTATTTTTCTTATAATATTCTTCTAAACAGTCGGTCAGTTTATTAGCAAAATGAGAATCATATGTTTTTAATGCGCGCAATAGCCATTTGGCATCGCCTATCTATTGCCCTTTCGTTCGTAAATAGAATTCTCCTATTCATTCAACTAATGTCTGCACAATGAATAACCCCTCTGCTCTATCATTGCCACCAGATATATCGTCTAATACATCTGTTAAAAAGTAGCGTTTCATTTCAATCGTACTTGAATCCCATAAAGCTGGACCAAGGGCTAACAAGTCAGCAGCTTCTTTTTTATTTTTTCAACATTCCATCTTCTTTCAAGATGATTCCTTCCGTTATCATTATTCAATTTTTATCGTACTTGTAGTGAATTTAATATTATAGAACCTTCTCATAACAAAAACATTCATAAGCCCGCTTATACTGTGACTTCACTTCTTCTTTGTTATCACCGACATAATGCGCGAAGGTTGTCATTGGCAGGATATTTTTATCTTGGCTATGAATGACCTCACTAGAATCTTCTTCATTGATATAAAGATGAAGATACGAATAATCACTAGAGAATCCGTTTTGTTGGTACCATCTGTTCACACCTTTATCGTCTCTCGTCCACGCTTCAAACCGGTTGAGGTTTTTTTGCCTAGCCATTCGCTCTGCTTCTGCCAATAATGTGCGCGCAATCCCTTGTCTTCGGTAATCGGGATGGACAGCAATATGCCATATCATGCCACCGAGTCCAGTACCACGAGAACAAACACTTCTTTCCTCATTTTCATATTCTACATCAATCAAGCCGACTACTGTTTGATCCAATATAGCTACGAGTTCTATCGCCTGATTTTCGTAACGCTCTTTTGCAGTTAAAACATTGTCATAATAAGCTGAATCCAAAAAGGCAAGTACTCGACATCGCACCCAACCTATTTCATCCTCCGGTTTATATGCTCTAATTTCCACTTTCATCCTCCTTAATTAAAAGAAGCCCATAACCACCTACATGCAATTTTTGTTTGATTCATTGTAAACATTTCTATATAAGAGTCATTCATGATTAAAGAATATATAAGATAATAATAATCGAACAAGAAGTCCAGCCATCATGAGTTTAGAACTAACTTGCTAAACAGCCTTTTACCCCATTCTATGGAACAAGATTAACGAGAAACATGTGTTTATCTAATAATCATTTTTATCAAATTTGAAATCGACATGTTGACTCTAACTTCCAAGAGAAGCGTGGAGCTTACATAGGGATTCTCTCTTTATTTTCTATCAAAACAATAGTAATCGGCTACTTCGTTTTTTAAAAAATAGTTAGACTACTTTATTTAATGTATCCCCTATTTTATTTTCCTCTACAATTAATCTACTTCCTTTTACTTTTTTTGCTATAATTAATAGTATCATATTTTGGAAAAAATGTATTTTTATAAAAGGAGTGAAATGATTTTGTTCCATTTCTTTCAATACAATTGGCAAGTGAGAGATGAATGGTTGACATTGTTGAAAGACCTCCCTCCTGATGAATTATTAAAGGAGAGAGTCGGTGGTGTCGGGAGTATTCTTTATACCTTCTTCCATATCATTGATGTGGAGTATAGCTGGCTACGCTGTATCAATGGAAGAGAAGATGTCCTATTTGATTATAGTGACTATCAGACACTTGATCGTATTCGAAATCTTTCAAATGAACGAAGAACTGAAATAATCGAAAACTTTCCTCATGATGTACCTTTAGATCAACAAGTATTTATTCCTTGGGACTCTAGTTACCAAAATGTGAATGCGATTCTCCATCATATAATTGCCCATGAAATCCATCATATTGGTCAGCTGTCTATTTGGGCAAGAGAATTGAATTTACATCCTGTCTCAGCTAGCTACATTGATCGAAAATTTTAATGCGGAGGTATGTATGCGTTTCACTTATGTTTGTCTTAGCTTAGCAATGTCGTTTTTATTATTCGGATGTTCTGAAATGAGCAGTAAAGAAGAAGTAGAAACGAACTGGTCGTTCCAAACTGAAAACGGACAATCTTTTAATATTGTAGAAATCCAACATTTAATGGAAAGTTACATAAAAGGTATTGATGAAGAGGATGTTGTATTCGCAGATTACAAAGAAGCGGTCATTGAACCTATTTATAATGATTGCTTTCTTGACGGTGAATTTCTTCCTATCGCTGAAGGTGTATTGTCACAAAAACCAGAGAATTTCGACAAACTAATGAGAACCATCGAACGGATGAATAGTAAGGAAGTAAAAGATAGCTTGTCCGAAGCACTAGAGCTTTCTGCTACTGCCTTACCGATAGAAAAGGAAATCAATGTCTGCTTACTTCCTGTTTCCTATCCTGGTATTGGAATGGCAGTAGGATCAGATAAGATTCTCATTTTGTTTGACGAGTATTTTTCCATCGATCATTTTAAGGTCACACTCGCTCATGAATATCATCATAGTGCCTGGGAGGCTGAGTATCGAAAGCCTTCTGAGAAATGGACTGTCCTTGATAATATGGTCTTTGAAGGCAAGGCAGTGATGTTCCAAGAAATCATATATCCACACCAGCAAATGATAAATACAAATGAGATTTATGACCAAGAGGCATGGGATTATGCATCACCTCATTTCGAAAAAGAAACACTCGAGCACTCTAATCAGATTCTTTATGGCGGATTTGATCCACTGCCATCATTGTATGGCTATTCTGAAGGCTATCGAATGGTGAAAAATTACCTTGAGGAAAATCCGAATTTGAGTATTCCAGAGTGGACAGAACAAGACGCTGCCACTATTTTTAAAGAAGGTAGTCATGAGGAAAACTATGATTAAGATAGGAGAGCATTTATGCAACATGGAAATGTACTAATTCCTTCAAAGAAGGGACTGTTTCTCTATAAAAACACCTTT
Source organism: Cytobacillus sp. FSL K6-0265 (assembly GCF_038003465.1). Taxonomy (NCBI): domain Bacteria; kingdom Bacillati; phylum Bacillota; class Bacilli; order Caryophanales; family Bacillaceae; genus Cytobacillus; species Cytobacillus sp. FSL K6-0265. The sequence goes on from NZ_JBBOPE010000001.1 coordinate 2,256,248, forward strand.
CAACAAGAAAGCTTATGGCGTTCAGATGCTTCGTATAAATTGTTATATGCGTTAAATGGATCCACCCATTATCATCTATCAAAAAAAAGAGAAAAACTAACGATTAATCAATTTCTTATAGTTGATCCTTTTACACCTCATCAGCAATTATTTGTTGAAAAGCAAAAATTTCTCATTGAAATCAATCCATCTTTTTTAAAAGATGTCAATGAATCTTTTGGTAATCACCCTGCTGATATTGCGTTTGCTGCGGTCATTCAGCTCAATCCAATGATTACGAAATGGATTGAGCTGGTCATTGAAATGATGACACTAGAAGAAGATCATCAACAGCCGATGTTTCGGTTATTCCTTGAGAACAGCTATACCCAGTTAGCGATTCTTCTTTTAAAACACACGATACATACGAATAACCATCAGCTACCAACTGAACATTTTCAAACCGGAGCACCTGCTATTTACAAAGTCACTTCCTCTTTAAAAGAAGCCTATCAATCACCATGGTCACTCAATGATATGGCGGCAATTATTGATTGGGATGTCTATCATTTCTCTCATTATTTTAAAGAAGTTGTCGGTGTTTCACCTTATTCGTGGTTACAAATTTATCGTCTGCAACGAAGTTTGTTTTCATTGAAACAGAATGATACGACTATTCTCGATACGGCTCTTGACGCAGGTTTTTCATCTATTTCTGTCTATAATCGTCTTTTTAAAAGAGTATATGGCATTTCACCCCGGACATTTCGAAACAACTTCACGAAGTAATAAAGTGTGAAGAGACATATAAATAGGCCACATATTGTAAAGAGAAATCTTACTGGTACAATATGTGAGAATAAACCAAATAATAATAAGGAAAAGGCATTCGCACAATATAAAGTAAATGCGCTAAAACTAAAGCCTCGGCCCAACATCTCGTCTGGTAGGTGTTTTTGTAACAAATACACTCTAGCAAGCCCCGAAATCGGTAGACCAATCGCTGCGATCGACACACCAATAAACAAAAACGGGTGCCCATTAATTAAACCGACGATACTAATGCCAGCTCCCCAAATAAAAGAACCAATTACATATTGCATCATCGTGAACCTTTTGATAAATAAAGGAATGATTACATTAACAACAATGACAAATAGGCCATACCAACTGGTTAAAATACTGTACCATTCTTCTCCCTTTGTAACCATTTGTTCTACTAACAAAAATAATCCTACTTGCCAGACCCAAGTATGGAAAAACACAATCACAACAGTGATGAAAATGACTTTCCTAAGAATATGGTGCTGTATTAACCAGCGAAAAAATTCCTTTAAGGACCTGTAAATTTTTAAGTTATTCTTTTTGATGTCACTATGAATGTAAACCGGCACAAATGAAAGGAATATTGCACTAACAAGATAGCTAATTATCGAAACTGTAAAAAAATGTATTTTACCAATCGTAGCTAAAATGATGAGGTTTCCAACGGGTCCTACTATAACAACGCCTCTTGTAATAGAGTCAACTAAGCTGTTGGCCGTTGTTCTCTCTTCTTAAACCGTCACTTTCATCAATAACGCTCTACTCGCAGGGTCATATAAGCAACCTATTGTATGTATAGATAAACAGAGAAAAATTAGTTGCCAATACTGTAATTGCTGAGTATAAAATAAAACAATCACTACCATGATTATCGGTATTTTAATAATTTCCATTCGAATAAGCCATTTCTTAATTGGAATCCAATCCGCTAATACGCCCCCTATTAATCCAAATAGCAAATATGGCAACACCTGAGCGGCCACCATAGCAGTAGTATAACTAGATGAACCTGTTAATGAGAAAGCAAAAAACAAAAAAGCCATATTTATCATCATATTACCTAAACTGGTGAAACTCTTACTTAGTAAATAAAATCTGAATGCCCGGTTTTTTCGCAGGATAGATTGATACATCTCGATCACCTCACCTACTAGCTTATAGTCAAGCGAGGGATTTTTCTGCTATGATATTGCATATGTTTTGCACAATATCGTACCATTAAGTGCATTAAGATCAGAAATACGGAAGGTGATTTAATGATAATAACGTTTCAACACAAACCCTAAGATTGGTGGTTCTCTCACATAAAATAAAATCATATTATTTAGGTCACGCTATAGCCTTCCTCACCAATTTCACCAACAATTTCTTCTAAAACATCCTCCATTGTGACAATACCAATGGCTTGCTTTTCTTCATTATGAATAAGTGCCATATGCATTCTTGTTTTTTGCATCGTTAGTAAGGCTTCCTTAATTGGGGAACTCTCTAGAAAGTTGGGAATTTCATGAATAAAATCACTGATAGATACATCTTGATCCACTAGACTTTTTGTTAATAATTCCTTTGCATTTATATAACCTATAATCCTTCCATCTATCTTGTCTTTAACTGGATATCGAGTAAAAGTGTGTTTTTCTAAAATGTCTAATAATACTGTAAGAGTCATGTTTTTTTCAAGTGTAATGATACTTGCTTTAGGAATCATGATATCTTTTAGTTGTCGTTCATCAAAACTAAAAATATTTTCTAAATAAGTAAGTTCTGCTTGGTTAATCTCACCACTTTCGAAGCTTTGTGTTGCAATCAACTTAATCTCTTCTTCTGTATGTGCTGTTTCGTGTTTTGACGGCTCGACTCCAAACAATTTTAAAAGCCTTTGTGAAGCACCATTTAAAAATTTTATAATCGGTTTTGTTATTTTTCCAAACCAATATAATGGAGGAGCAAGTAATAATGTCATCTTCTCTGAATATTGGATCGCTAATGTCTTTGGTGCTAATTCGCCAAAGACAACGTGGAAAAACGTGACAATAGCTAAAGCAATGAAATACGACAATAAAGTGGCTGTTGCTTGAGAAAGTTCGAATCGTTCGAAAACGGGATGTAAAATTTTTTCTACTGTTGGCTCTCCCAATGCACCGAGTACGAGGGCTGTAACAGTAATTCCTAATTGACACGCCGATAAATGATAATCGAGCCCGACAACCACTTTTTTCGATATTATAGCCTTTTTATTTCCTTCTTCAATCAGTTGGTCAAGTCGTGACATGCGCACCTTAAGAATAGCGAACTCTGCCCCAACAAAAAATGCTGTTAAAATAATAAACACAACCACAAGAAATAGATTTAAAATAATCATACCGTCCATCATCACTCCCCTTTGGGTTCACCTCCAATATGAAGTCCTTCCAATTGTACCCTTTGGATTTGCAGTTGTTTTACTTTCATTACTGTCCAGGTGAGACCGTTTTCTTCCACGACATCTCCCTTTTTTGCAATGCCTGATAATTTTTGGTGAATCCAACCGCCCAACGTATCAATTTGATCACTATTTGCGAATGTAATCCCGAATTTTTCTTCTAAATCATCCAATAAGACACGTCCTGAGATGCAGTATATGTTAGGTGCACGGAACTCAATTTCTTCGACTTCCTCTTCGTCAAATTCATCGCGGATTTCACCAACAATTTCTTCTAAAATATCTTCTATCGTAAGTAAACCGGAAGTACCTCCGTATTCATCTACAACGATCGCCATATGAACACCGGTTTTTTGCATTTTGATGAATGCGTCGTATATTTTTGTTGTTTCTAAAATAAACGGAATAGATTGAATAAAATCAGACAAGTGATAATCCCTTTTCCCTGCCATCTTTGCTAACATTTTTTTAACATTAACGATGCCGATCACTCGATCCTTTGTTTCATCTATCACAGGATATCTTGTAAAGTTATGTTCTATCATAGTTTGCGCAATTTCTTCCTTCGTCATGTTCTGCTCGAACACTGCCATATTAATTCTGGGAACCATGATATCTTTGGCCACCCTTTCATCAAAGGAGAAAACATTTTCCATATACTCGAGTTCGGTTTGGTTTATTTCACCGCCTTGATAACTTTGTGTCATGACGATTTTCAATTCTTCTTCCGTATAGGAATCTTCTTCGGCTTTTGCTGGAACGCCAAACATACGTAATATCACTCGTGATGTTCCATTGAGTAACCAAATGAAAGGAAACATGATTTTTCCGAACCAGTAAAGAGGCGGCGCTAATAATAAACTCATTTTTTCAGCAAATTGAATCGCTAATGTTTTTGGTGCCATTTCACCGACAACTACATGTAGAATGGTTACTAAGATAAATGCAATGGCATATGAAAGAACTGATGCTAATGATTGTGAAACATTTAACCAATCAAAAACAGGATATAATATTTTCTCGACGGTTGGTTTACCAAGGGAACCAAGTCCTAAAGCTGTTACGGTAATACCCAGTTGGCAAGCTGATAAATTATAATCTAAGTTATCAGCTACCCTCTTGACGGTAATTGCTTTTTTATTTCCCTCATCAATAAGCTGATCAATCCGTGACATTCTTAGTTTGACAACAGCAAATTCTGCTGCCACAAAAAAACCAGTCGCGAAGATTAAGAAGGCAAGGAGCAGTAAGTTTAATACTGTAATAAGATCCATAGGGCACCACCAGTAAAGAATTTGTTTTATATTAATGTGTCCATTCTTTGATCATGTACTCATGCTTTTATAGTGATTAGTTAATATCTAATATCATAGGTTTAAATGATCTATGAAAACTCCAATAAAAAATAAAAACGAGGAAAGAATATACTTTTTCTCTCCTCGACAGCATTTACATCTATTATAACTGGACCGATATGTCTAACTATTGATTGTCCAGCTAAATGGATCTGGCAGTTCATCCCACTTCGCATCATACTCACTTGGTGATAACAAGCAGTCATCTAATTCTTTTGTTATTAAATCTACATCAATATCCATTCCTATAAACACAAGTTTAGTATGACGATCACCAACAACCTAGAGTTTTCTTATAAAACCTCACCTTATTCTAACTACAAGTAATAACAATATAATATTAATTGGATATGACAAAAAATAGATAATATTATTTATAAACCAAAAATTATTTTAGGTATAAATATTCAAGGTAGTCATTCATTTAAACTATTTTTTCTTTGCAAGTTGACTTTTCCCGTAGCTTCATTCTTATACTTATAATAAAAGGAATATTCATACAATTATCCAAATAAAATATCTTTTTTAAATAATAGGAGTGTGATTTAAGATGATTCAAGATATTTTTATAATGTAATTTGGTTTGGATATTTGATGATATCCAAAAATCTCCTAACATTAATTATTGGTTATACTAACTTAAGTGGTTTTTAAAAGGAGTGAGTTAATTGAAGGTATTGGTATATACAATTCTTTTATCAATTATGTTTTTAGTTGGTTGTAGTGACGATACTACACCTGGTTCTTATCAATCTATTATTATGGTAAATGGAACTGAATATGTTCTGACTCAACCTGAAAATGAAAATGTCCAATATGATCGAGATAAAAAGATTGGAAAAATTGAAAGAAAGGTTCCAATTGAACAAATCCCTAATTCTCACCTATCTTCTAATGAGTTGCCAAAAGGTACTAAACTATATTCAACTATTCAAGACAGTGAATATATTATTGCGCAGCGACCAGATATGAACGAAGAACTGTTATATACCCTGCAAAAAAATTTAAAGTCAGCCGAATGAGATTAAATTATAAAACACTACTACGATTGACAAACGTTTTTTACTCCTTTATAAAAAAAGAGCCATCATATTGTATGATCGCTCTATCCTTTGATTATTTAATTTACATAGTTGTTAATGGACTAATCTTCACTGCTACTCTCACAGATTGCTCTAATTTATGATCGAGCATGAAGTTAGCTTGGATATAGTAATTATTATCTTTAGAATTCATCTCGTTTGCTGAGGGAATTTCCAAAGTAAACGTTGTTTCTTTCTGCTCATTCGGTTGGATAGGAATCGAACAAAATACAGAGTGAGATCTCACAATCTTTTCTTTATTATTTTCTTGGTTGCACGCAATCAGATCAATATCATATCTTCTAATCTTTTGTGGGATGAGACCACCAAAAAATTTTATGCCACCTTCAATAATATGGCCTTCTTTATATTCTTTTTCATTAGTAGATAAATGAATTTTCTTCATTCCTATACCCATTTTTAGAGCATATTTTTTAAGCATTCTAGCAATGTCACCTATACCTTCTTATATATTGTTTAATAACTGTTGATTGTAATCGTACTAACCTATAATAGTATATGATATAAATAATGGTAAAGAATTTTTTTACATGATAATCTTTTTTATTATTTGTCCTTCTATTAATCTTTGTATCATAAGCTTTCAGACAGTAACGCCATTTACTAAACAATTAATCAATCGGATTCATTATTAACTCCCTTTTTGAAAGTGAAACGTTACAATTGTTTAGCATTTCTTCAGTTAATTAACCTTAAGAAAAAGTGCAACGTTATGGTTATTTAAATTATATAATGCTCAACTACCTTTGACAAGATAAAAGCGTGTGCTTTAAAAAAATTTACTGTGGTTTTACATTAGGTGATCATTGCATAAAAAACATTCGCCAAGAAATCTGCTAACAGCTATCAAGGAAAAAAGTGAAGGAGTAGATAGCTATGTAGCAGAAACACATTTCGACCATCATCTTAACGATTTAGCAGGAAAATGCAACACAAAATAAAGCCTTTTAGAAAAGAGGAGAATAATCATTTCATACTTGCCTGAATGTCATTTAGAATGGGGAAAACGTGGCGCAAGAGAAGCAGCTATTCGAGGAGATATTGTGATTATTGTTGATGTCCTCAGTTTTTCCTCTACAGTTGTAACCGGTTTAAACTACGGAGCAATCATTTATCCTTATCCCCCTCATTTAAATGGCAAAGAATACGCGCGAACATTGGGGGCGCAATATATTCTTGGGAGAGCTGAAGCAGCGAGATTAGGTTCACCCACTTTATCACCTGTGACATTTAATCACTCACATAATAACGAAAAATATGTGTTGAGTTCCTTAAACGGTGCTTTTTGTACTTGGATTGCCTCCCATATACCAGCCTTATTCATTGGCTCTTTATTAAACGCTTCTGCAGTAGCATCCGTAGCAAATCAATTATCCGCTTCTTTAAAGGCTAATATTACTGTTGTTCCTTGTGGGGAATTATGGAATGGTGTGAAAGAATTTGAAGACTCTCTCCGCCCTGCAATGGAAGACTACTTGGGGGCTGGTGCCATTCTTTCCAGGATAGAAGGAAAGCATTCAGCTGAGGCGCAAGTGTGTATTGGCGCTTTTCAGCATTCAAAGTCTACTCTTAGTAGATTGATATGGGATTGTACAAGTGGAGTAGAATTAAGAGCAAGAGGGTTTGAAGAAGATGTGAAGCATTGTAGCCGTTTAAATATTTATCAAACCGTGCCTATATTAAAAAACCAACATTTTTGTCAATATACAACAAGGACATGAAGAAGCAATAAACGATCGTTTATTACGGTTGCTCCTCCATGTCGTGAGCTTTTAGGGGTACCGCCAGCAAAACGCGGATTTACAACGTTAAGGATATTCCAGTATTAAAAATCCCAATCTCTCAGTGATTTAAATGAGAAATTGGGATTTAATTATTCAACGATTGGGTAGTTATCTACAGTATCAGCTCATAAAAGTTGAAAGAATGCACCTTTTATCGTTGATTACATGTAGTCATAGATACACGTATTAAGGACGTGACTTGAGCCCCCAGTGGGTACAATTGATACTTTAGGCTTAGTATGTTTTCCATCAGGCAACGAGCCTATCTATCACACCTACCGGGCCTAGTGACAGGGTTCCTGCTGTAGACCGCAAAGTAACTTTGGAGAAGTAATAAAATCCTATTTTTTTAGTTCTTCAAGCTTTCTTCTATTGACTGCTCTGTATAAGGAACCTTGTGATATTCCAGTTGCCGAGACAATCTCCTTTATGGAATATTCCTCACTATCATACATCCTTAGCGCAACAGCAAGCTTTTCTTTATCCAACTTGGGTCTACCTAATGTTTTCCCACGCCTTTTACTTGCTTCAAGTCCTTCCTTTACTTTCTCAGCAATAAGGTTTCTTTCTAATTCTGCAATGACACACATCATTTGGAACATGGCTTTGCCTGTAGAGGTTCTTGTATCCATATTTTCTTTTAAAGAAATGAATTGCACCCCCATCTCTTCTAACTGTTGAATAATGTTGAGGATATCCAATGTTTTACGTCCTAAACGGGAGATGCTCTCCACTACAACTGTATCGCCTTTCCGGATGACATCAAAAAGTTGGTGAAGTCCTTTTCTATCTTTAACTGTACCAGTGAATTTCTCCTCAACTATTTTTTCACAACCATATTCATTAAGCATACCAATTTGCCGATCTAAATTTTGGTCAATAGTAGATACCCGAGCATAACCAATTATCATTTGTAACCTCCAATAAACTTGTATATTTTTATTTTACTAGAGGGGCAATTATTGTAAAGGTATTTGATAATACTTTTGGTAATTATTTTTGGTAACTGCTAATCTTAATAAAGTCAAAGGGTAACAGGGCGATGGGGGGACATTACAAAAACACTGGTTTTTGGTAATCTAGTTGAGTAAAAAGTTTATTAATTTAGTGTTTAAAATTTATGTGTGCTTGAGTGTGATTAAATTTACCTCTCAAACACGTTAATTATTCAAGAAAAGGGCTATTTTCTTGAATAAGAGAAGGAATTATTAGAAAGTGAATTCGAAGCTTAAGATTTCCCTATGTATAATAGGATTTGAAAAGCATTGATCTTAATTATTAATATATTGCTCTTTATGTCTAGCTCTTGGTTTTGTGCCAAGGACATTTTTAATAATGTCTTCACTCATATGTATACCATGCTTATATAACCTATTTTGTTCTTGTTATTTGTTCGTCTTCATTGAAAAAATGTAATAAGACATATTTTAGCCCAAGCCTGGAAAAGAGAATCTTCCCCTGCATACGGAAAAAAAATAATATTTAAACCGGCCAATATACCCAATAACCATGAAAAATTCATATTAAGAGCTATCATCATTTTATTAACTTTGTTTGATCCACCTTACTCCCCACCTTTCTATATTAATAAATTCCCAGTAAATTAATGTAATTCGCGCAAAAATCATTAACATATCATTTCCAAAAACGGCACATATTATTAGTTATAAAAGCCATAATAACAGTATAAAAAACAAACTTTTCTAGGATGGGTTAAACTATGCGTTATTTAAAAATTAAATCCATTATGCAAAAAATGAAGCAAAATACTAAATGGACACAGGAAGAACAATTTAATAATTCAATTTTGTTCTCATCGGATGTTCATAAAAATGAAGAAAAACTAAAACAACTGTTAGATTCAAGTGATGATATCATTTTTCATGATTTCATCATTCCATTACATGACGGTCGCACATTGAAAGCTCTACTAGTTATAGTAGACGGGTTAATTGATGAAGATGCCATTCGCAATAATGTATTAGAGCCACTGACTAAGGAATCTCTAGATAGCACTATGGGAGAAGAATTAAAACAAGTAAAAGAAAGAATTTCTATTTTTAACACAAAGAAGGAAAATAATCTAGAAAAATCTGTATACCAAATACTGAAGGGAAATACGTTACTATTACTGGATGGGTATAGTGAAGGATTACTGCTAAATGCACCAGGGTACGAGGTTCGAGCAATCTCCGAACCTCAATCTGATCGAGCTGTGAGAGGAGCACATGACGGATTTATTGAATCATCACCTACTAATATTGCATTGTTACGGCGAAGAATCTCACATCCTTCTTTACAGTTTGAAACAATTAAAATTGGTGAATATAGTCAAACGGATATTACTATCGGATATGTAAAGGACATTGCGGATCCAAAATTGATTGAACGGATCAAACAAAGATTAGAACAAATTAAAGTGGATGAGATAAATAATTCAGGGGAAATCGAACAATTCATCGAAGACCATCCCTTTTCAATCTTTCCTACGATTGGAAATACAGAACGTCCTGACAAAGCTTCAGCCTTATTAATGGAAGGAAGAATTGTGATCATTGTAAATGGGGATTCGGTCAGTTTGTTTGTTCCATCCCTATTTCTTGAAAATATAAAAAGTATAGAAGATTACAGTTCTCGACCCTATTATAGTTCCTTCATTCGAATGCTGCGTTTCGTGTCATTTGTAATCAGTATTTCTTTACCAGGCATTTATATTGCAGCTATTAATTTTCATAAGGTGATGATTCCATCTGATATGATTGTCCCTATTATTCAAGCGCGAGAGACGGTCCCATTCCCTCTAGCAATGGAAATTGCCATGATGATTTTAATGTTTGAAGTTGTCCGTGAGGCTGGTGTCAGACTTCCTCAACAAATTGGCTCAGCGTTAAGTATTGTTGGTGCTTTGATTCTGGGACAAGTCTCAGTCTCAGCCGGACTTGTTGGTGCACCGACCATTATTGTTGTATCCATATCGTACATTGCTGCATTTGTTATCACCCCAATTGCAGACGTCACCGCACTTCTTAGGATAGGATTATTTATTGCTAGTAGCTTATTCGGGGGATATGGACTAATTGTCGCCATGCTCGGTTTATTAACACATATGATCTCTTTAACATCGTTTGGGATTCCATTTATGGCGCCATTTGCACCTTTTTATTTTCAGGATTGGAAAGATTCACTGATTCGTTTACCGTTGAGGTGGAAAAAACAGCGACCAAAAAGTATACCGAATCAGCGTAAGACTAGAATTAGATCATTACCTAAAACAGGTGATAAATGATGGTAAGGATGCTAACTATCATCCCATTATTATTTTTATTAACCGGCTGTTGGAGTAGTCAAGAACTTGATAAATCAGCACTTGTACATGGGATAGGGTTGGATAAATCTGACGGACAATTACGAATTAGCGTCGAAATCATAAAACCAACTGGACCAAGTGAACAAGGTGGAGGAGAGGGGGGCGGAGGAAATGGCCAAAATATTCTATTAGAAAGAGACGCGGACTCATTGATACAAGGCGCAAGAGAATTCATAAAAGATGCGAAACGTCGGCTTTATTTTGAGCATACTCGTTTATGGGTGATTGGTGAGGAATTAGCAAAAGATAATTTTATTGACTACCTTGATGAAAGCAGACGCGATCAAATGTTTCGTTTGAATAGTTATCTTTTCATTACAGAAGAAAAGCCAATTGATATTTTGGGTACTTCTACACTTTATGAAGATCTTTCTTCGGCAGAAATAGTTTCTGCTTTAGAACAAACACAATATATTGCTGAATTTACATCCGTAAAAATGTATGAATTTTATAAGTTAATTGAGGGCCCTATTCCTAATGCCTATTTGCCGATAATTCGAACAAGAAAAGAAAAGGGTAAAGCAATTACTTCAATAGACGGCACTGCTGTTATTAACACTTATAAAATGGTCGGTAAACTGAATACAGATGAAACTGTTGGGCTGAATATCCTTTTAAACAAGGTAAAAGGCGGAAGTAAAACTGTATCTCGAAGTAAAACTGTATCTCTGAATGACAAGGAGAAGATCTCTGTAGAGATAAAGAAATTAGAAACGGAAATAAATCCAACATTAGATGGTAATCAGCTTGAAGCATATCTGAAAATCGAGATAGAGGGAACTTTAGCTGATAATACTACGAATAGGAATATAAATGATCAATGGATAAGTAAAGTTGAAGAAGAAGTATCAAATCAGACTGAAAAATCCGTACGTTTAACTTTGAATAAGCTTCAAAAGGTAATAAAGACTGATATATCAGGAATTGGACTGGAAACCTACAGAAAATATCCTAAACAATGGAAAAATGTCCAATCTGAATGGAATGAGATTTTTTCTAATGCAGATATAATGATTGATGTTCATACAAATATTACTCATCAAGGTCTTATTAATAAAAGTGTAGGAAAAAATCACAAAAAGCCTTATAACAACCCTTATAAACGATAGATTCTATGGACAATGAAGAAGGAGATTACTGATATGTTAACGAAATGGGAGACACTTTTTTTATTAATAATGACGCTTCCAATCATGGGACATGTCGTGATTCTTCCGTTAATGCTCGATGTTGCTGGGAGAGATGCTTGGATTTCCATAATTATATCACTTCCGGCAGCATTTACGTTGGCAATCTCCATTTATCGTTTGAGACTTAAATACCCAAAACAAAATATTTCTGATATGCTTCACAATTTATTAGGAAAACCTTTTGGAGTGATGATAAAGATAATTTTCATTATCTACTTTTTATTTTTAACAATTTTCTCGTTTGCTTTGTTAGTTGATTTTATCTACATTGCCTTTTTTCCTGAGACACCACGATTGGCTATACTGGTCTGGTTTTTGTTATTCTTTGTTTATGCAGCTTCAAAAGGTATTAAAAGAATTGCATTAACGGCAGGAATACTAGCAATAATTGCTATGGCGACTGGACATACAGTCACGATTTTGGACAGACCAATGAAAGATTGGAGTGAGCTCCAACCTATATTTGAGTTTGGTTGGAATCCAATATTATGGGGATCTTTGATAATTTTAAGTATATGGGTAGAATTATTACTACTTTTATTTCTACCCATTCAAAACATTCGTGAAAAACGAATGTTTTTACTATGGAGTATTGGAATTTTGTTAAATGCACTTATGATGTTTTCAACAACTATAGGTAGTATTACGATTTTCGGATTAGGTCAGGCTGATAATTTTGTATATCCCGCATTAGAGTCAGTACGAATTATTAGTTTAGGATTCATTGATCGTTTTGATATTTATGGATTACTATTAATGGCTGTAGGGACATACATACGCTGCAGTCTATACTTCCGAATCGCTTATGATATAACTGTATCAAAGGTTTCCTCAAAGTGGATAAGACGATTTGGGTTTACGGGGTTTGTTTTACTCGTATTCCTTGGTACGTACTATTTATCAAAAGAACATCTTCGGCTAGATAAAACATTAGATATTTACGCATATATGATTGTCCTGTTTCCTATTCCATTTTTGTTACTAGGTATCTCTTATTTAAAAGGAAAAACAAAGCAGAGTTAGCTCCCAAAAAGGGAAAAGTGATGCTTACCTTATGTCTTAAGTTTTGCAAAAATCATTGCTAGATAAGGGGGTATTTTCAGAGTTATGATTTTAAAAGTATAACTATCAGTTGATAAAAAAGTAAGCAAGGCAAGCACCCTATCATTGTGCAGATACATCAATACTACGGGGACTACATACCGTTTTAATTTCAGCTAGATTGGACAATTCACCTCGATCACGTATATGAATTTTTCTCGCATCAACCTCAAAGTCCTCAAGCTAATATCTTGATGGGATATTAGCTGGCTTTTGTCACCGATCAAAATGATAAAAAACTACGACACCTTCAACTTAATAGGTATTCGCTGATTCATATTGAGTTCAAAAGTTCCGTATGGATTGACATGATGATAAAATAAAGGTGTTAATCCCCTAAAATCTTCTGGAGTCATTTTCTTCAACCAATATTGGTTGTTGTCATAAAGAACCTCTTGTACCATTAAGGTATTCATATAGACTAAGCAATTTTGCAGCAATTGAAGTGATAAGACAGAAACCTCTTGATCTTCTATCGAATTGGAACGAATTTCACTGTTTTTTCCATAGAAAATATAGGTATTCACCGAGTTCCATTGTTCCACTGTATTTAATCCTTCATGGATCTCTCTGCGAATCTCTTCATAGTGTAAATAATCACATAAAAAGATTGTTTTAATCGCTTTTCCTAATTCACATAAAGCCTGATAAGTTGGATGTTTCGTATCCCGTGTAAATCGCTTTAATATAGATTCGGCAGAAGCAGTACCCAACCGTAGAGCAGTTGCAAACTTAATGATTTGTTCATACTGTTGCCGAATAAGATCCCAGTTAATCGGTCTACTTAAAGTCGGTTGCAGGTGAGGATATTCCTCATTCATGCCGGCTTCTGGACGATATAGCTTTTGAGACCCGATATTTTTAAAGCGTGGCATCAGTTTAAAACCAAGTAGATGACAAAAAGCAAAAGCAACGACACTTTGTCCGTGTGTATCGACATAATTTCTGTCAACTTCCATATCCGTACAGTGCCGAAGAACTCCTTCCATCATAGCTGCCACTTCCGAAGAAAGGCAGGACTTTAGCTGAGAATAAATACAAGCTGACTTTCGATCTGTATGCCAATAGATCATGACTCCATGTTTCTTATAACGAGGATGCCATTCAGAGAGTAGGTTCTGATCCCAAGAACCAAAATGTTTTGAATCGGAAGCACATGCAGTGGTAGCTTCTCCCCATACCTCTTTCATTCGATTGTAGATGATATGGTTGGTAACCTCTGCGTTGGCTTTTCGCAAATGGTCTTTATGAATAAATTTTTGACGGATATATCGAAGTTCCCGATAACCATCTAGGTGGTTTCCAGCAGAAACAGTTTTCAAACCTGTATTCGTTCCTAATCCAAATAAACTTAGTAGAAGCCGTCGTTGGATGGTTTCTCGATCTAAAATCTCTCGATCGGCTGTGGTTTTAAAGTGCTTGGTAAACTCCGTGTGAAAATCTGTTTCTTTTAGTAAATCCAATAGGTTAATGTCGGACCAACGGCTCTTAATCTCCCGTTTAAGCGTCGTCACATGTGGGGGTTCGGGTTGCTTTTCAAGTGGAGTGACTCTAATCCATCCCTTGTTATTTCTGGTAGTGATCGCTACTTTTTCGTTACTTTGATCCCTTAACCCTTGATTCAATAAATGGAGTTTATCTTTCATCAACAGTATAATATCTTTGATAAAAGGCTCTACATCAAGAGGCACTTTCAGTGCTTGAAAATATTCTTCCTTGTGCTCTTCAAAATCTTGAGGGAGATCTTCATCCGGGTTTCGATATCGATCAGCGCCCTCAATCCAAATTTCTTTACAACGAAGTCGAGTGCGAAGCGATTGTATGACAGCAATTTCATAATTGATTCGATTTACCCTTTCAATTCCTTTGCTGTCTGTCTCGACAATGACGTCTTTCCATTTTGGCTGAATTACGCCTTCAATGGGAACTTCATCACCAGCAGCAAAATAACGCTGCCCACTTTCCCCATACTCTCGAATTAGTTGTAGCTTTGAAATAAAGTTTGAGCAAAAAGATCTCGCAAATCCTTATTTTACGATAAATAAGAAGAATCCATTTGAAAAAAAGATTAATCAAAAAGGATTCTTCTTTAGCAGATTTAAGTTTGGTTTTTATAAAAAAGTTTGATCATTTTCTACCTGTGTTGCTCAACAATCGCGCCCGATAATGGAATGAATAGAATATTAATTTAAAGGTTCTAATTTCATCATTGCACCAAAATATTGTGAAGCAGTTGTAAAAGAGATAAATGCACATAATTCACTTATTTCCTCTTCAGTGAAATATTCTTTTAAAATATCAAAAGATGAATCAGCTATGTCACCCTTTTGTTTTAAAAAGACTTCTGCAAATCCTACTGCAATAGAAGTTTTTTCATTAAACTTATCTGGATCAGGTTTTCCTTTCGCCTTACAATACTCACATCCGTTACTTTGGGCTAATGTTCTCCTTACTTGTTCCTTTAATTCAGATGTTAGTAGTCCATCTTTTTCTAACACATTTCCTAACTGATTCCATCCTTCCATTACTTCTTTATTATGCCCCAATAGTCTCTGAAAATGTGTTTCCCCGAAATTAGATCCAACAATCCTTGCCATATAGGTACCTCCCTGTTATATTTAATTACAAATTAATTATAAAAAATAAAATCACTAAAACAAATTAAATTTATAACGATTATCAAATTAATCTTTTATAAAATTAACGATTATTGGGGATAGACTTTAAAAATGAAAATAGATGATATTGATAAAAAAATTTTAGATGAACTACTTAATAACAGCCGTCTATCAATGAGCGAGCTTGGGAGAAGGGTGAATCTGTCCTCCCCATCAGTAACAGAACGGGTAAGGCAAATGGAATCATTTGGAGTTATAAAAAAATATACTTTAGAAGTGAATTATGAAAAATTAGGTTTACCAATCCAATGCATAATTGAAGCAACAGTTAAAAATGGTGACTATAAATCTTTTAAAAATTATATTGAGAAACTTCCAAACGTCGAATTCTGTTATCGAATAGCAGGAAGTGCGTGTTATATGCTTAAAATGCAATTTGAAACGTTCGATAAAACAGAAAAGTTTATTGATGAAGTAAATCCAATCGCACATACTGTAACACATTTTATTTTTTCACAAGTTTCAACATATTTAAAAATTAATATGGATTGATAAGTTTTCAGTCAAAAGCAATACTCTTTATTTACCAGACAGTTAATTGAAATAGCATGCTTAAATAATAATGGAAATTCTTGAACGAGTTCCTGCTTATTCCACAAAATGGCCCGATTCTGGTATAACCTTATTCAATAATTGCGCCCGATTCCAGAAGACTATAGATTTCTAACCTTCGGCATCTGCCTTTGTTCTATGAACAGTACCAAAAGGATGATTAGGTGGTGCATAAATTGAATAAAGCTTTAACGGTATATTACCTGTATTGGTTACATTATGCCAAGTATTGGCAGGTACTATAATGGCAAAATCATCACCCGCATTTCTTACAAAATTCAGGTTATCTTTACTCTTACCCATCTGAACAAGTCCTTGACCTTCCTCAATTCGTAGAAATTGATCAACCTTAGGGTGAATTTCCAACCCTATATCATCTCCAACGTCAATACTCATTAAGGTCACCTGCAAATGACTTCCGGTCCATATAGTATCTCGATAGGTATTATTTTGTTTAGCAGCCTGATTGATATTTATTACAAAAGGTTCTTTTCCATGGTCATTTAATATGGAACTAGTATATCCCTGAGTGTTTGGATATGACCAATATTGATTTGCATAGCGCCTAGCATATGACATATTTCCATAGCCAAGACCAAACATATTATCATGATTACACATTTGCCCATTACTATAATAAGTGTTCGAATAATAAGGATACATATAAAAAGGGTTATTCATTAAAACATACCTCCAAAGATATATGATTATAAACCCATCATATGTCCAGCGGATTTAGAAGTTCATTGCTAATTCTTATTCCGTTATCTGGCCCGATTGCGGAATGAAAAATTCCTGCATTGATACAGGAATTTTAATCAAACTTTATTATAAATTATCGAACTTTTTTACAAATTAGCAGACTTTATTTTAAATCAACATTAGTTGGATAGCCTCGATAATCGGCTGATGAACTTGATTATTTGAGCGAAAAGTAAGGTTGTTTAAAATTTTAGAAAGGGACTTTCGATAATGACCTTGGTAAGAAGCGTGCATTTTCGTATAGATTTTTTCTTTGTATTCCCGGTTATTTTTTGTCATGTCCTTAATAATATCCCGAATCATATCAGAGCTAACAATAGGGAATAGAGTATCTTGAATGACCCCTTCTGGGTTATCTACGGTCGCTTTTAATAAATTGACAATATGTTTATTTTTCCCTTGGACTCTTTCTAATTCTTCTACTGCTTCTTTTCGGGTTGTATTTTTGGCCTTATTTCCGAATTTTAGCGCAATTTCATCCAATAAATCAGCTAAATAATCAATGACTTCCTCATGACGATGCGAAAATAAAATGGCAAGAAGGGTATAGCGTATAGGTGCAGGGTGAGCACGCAATTCCGTTACGGTTTCGGTAGCTGCACGTAGTCGATATTTTTTTACTAGTTTAGGAGACATCTGTTTACATAAACCATCAGGGATTTGAAGATGTTGAATGGCTAATAGTTTTTTGATTTCCATTTCCATCGTACTTACACTTGGTTTGCCTGGAGAGGATAGCAACTGGCGAAAGGTTAAAATGTCGTTGTTTTCTTCATCAGGAATTTTAGCTTCGAAATAACCATCGGACCCTTCATCAGAGTGTGATTCAAGAAAGGCATCTAATCGTGAACAGGTCTTAGGAGAAAGTTGTTGATAGGTCATTTTATATAAATTCTTTTCAAAATGATCGATAGCAGATTCAATCATTCGCTTCAAACTTCCTAATGAAGGAGGTTCAACTTTCCACGTACGAAAGAAACTGTATGCTTGATTTTTCAAGTAGTCGGTATCATGTGTAAACTGAACCTGTTCTCCTAACCACTCTGCGAAGAGATGTTTGTCGTTTGCAGTAAGTTCTCGAAATCCAAAAAGGTTACGTATTGCCTTTCGATGTTCCGTATAACTTCTTTCTTTTCCACCCCAACCATAGTTGTCAAAAAAGTCCTCTACCGAAGCATCTACTTGATCAGCTACATGTTGGACAACTTCTTTGGGCACATCTTGCTTCTTGTTAGGAAACTGTGCTTCCTGTTGGAAATATTTAAGAAGGACAGCAAACCCTAAACGGTTTGCGCTTGTTTTCTTACTTAGCACTAAGTGATTTTCATTTGGCAATAAACTAAAATGTTCATCGAGTTCATTTTGATTCCAATTTCTCTTCAATGGTTTCCCTCTTCTCACTATGTCATTTTATAAACAGTATAAATTTCGACATAGTGAGCTATCAACAATACTTATCGAAATTATCAAAAAACAACTTTACTTTTATTGGAAATAATCTTGCGGACTAGAGCAGCTACCCTGTCACTAAGCCTATCGGAAGGAAACAAATAGTTTGTCCTGATTCTATCAAAAGGTTTATTTTTTGATACCAACATTTTTAGGCATGAAATGTCGGCAATTATTATCTATTTTGTTTTAAAGTAAATATTGAAAGGGAGTAAACTTATGGATTGGCTAGAAAGAATGAACAATGCGTTAAACTACATTGAAAATAGCTTGAATGAAGAAATAGACTACAAAGAGATTGCAAAAGCAGCTAATTGTTCTGAGTTTCATTTTTCAAGAATGTTCTCTTCAATCTCAGGTATATCGCTATCAGAATATATTAGACGTAGACGGTTAACACTCGCAGCATTTGAAATTCAAAAAAGTGATATTCGGATCATTGATGTGGCAATTAAATATGGTTATGTTTCTTCTGATACTTTCTCACGTGCTTTTCAAAAAATGCATGGAGTAACCCCTTCCAATGCTCGTAATAGAGGGGTACAGTTAAAAGCCTTTCCCAGAATTTCCTTTCAAATTTCTATTAAAGGAGATACCGAGATGGAGTACAGAATTGAAAACCTTGATTTTGAATTAAGAATTGTTGGAAAAAGTAAGCCAGTAAAAACAAGCAGAGCATTTAAAACAATCCCTACGCTTTGGAACACTGCGAAAAAAGATGGATTTATGCAAGAACTAGTAGATATGTCATGGGAAAATCCAAAATGCACGCTTGAAAGCCTTCTGGGGGTTTGCGGAAAAGAAGCTGCCATAACAGATGAACAATTTTCCTATTTCATGGGCGTAAGATACGATGGGGAATCCCCAGAAAATATGGAGACGCTTATTATTCCCGCAAGTACATGGGCAGTTTTTCCGAACATAGTGGATGCATGGAAACGTTTATATTCCGAGTGGGTCCCTACCTCCGAGTATGAACTTGCAAATTTACCGTGTATAGAATGTTATTACGGTCCGAAGCATAAACCAAGACACGAACTCTGGGTCCCTGTTATCCCGAAGTAAATTACATATTCAGTAATAGAATGCTGTTTATGGAGTAACGAAAAAAGAGCCTAATTTCTCAATTTAGGTGATGGGAAATCAGGCTTTTTATATTGGAAATTCCTTATCGTTGTAAATCCGCATTTTCCTGACGCTACCCCTTTTAGTCTTGTCAGGTTATTATTCATCAACGATTAAGTCTTTTTATTCTCCTAAAATAAGTGTTACTATTTGATAGAAATCTCGTTGGGCAATGAGAAAGTGGGGATGATTTTCGTCATCTAATAACATGATATAAGGCTCTTCTTCTTCAGGAATAATTAATACCATTTCGTTGATAAAATCATTAAACCATTTGTTTTTCACAGTCAGTGATGGTGCCAACGGAATCCGAACCATATAGCCGTCTTTCGGCATAGGATTAATTTTCACATAGATTCCATTGATTGATTGTAGAATGGATGTTGCTTCTTTTTGTATTTGTTCATTTGGGGTTCGTTTTTTTACAACGTCGTTGACTTCTACATCAAACAATTCCACTTGAGGAAGTCCTTCAGCAGCAGTTGTTGAAGCAAAGGATAATAATAGTGCGAAAGAAAGTAAGAACATCGTTTTTTTCATAATAATCACCTCTTTTATTAACTTTTCCATCAAGATTTTTTTTACTCTTAAATGTGTATTTATTATTTTAATTACTATTGAATATTTGGAACATAGTTCATTTGAATTATTAGTTAAACAAAAAAACCAATCTAAGATGTAAACTCAGATTGGTTTTTTTGTTCTTATGCTTGTAATGATTTTGCTTGCATTTCGTACATTTGTTCGTATATCCCACCAGCTGCAATGAGCTCTTCATGACTGCCTTGTTCTTTGATTTCACCTTTATCTAGAACCAAAATGCGATCAGCGTTTTTAATCGTAGACAGTCGATGAGCGATGATAAAAGTTGTTCTTCCTTGTTTTAATACATTCATCGCGTTTTGAATAATTTCTTCTGTTTCTGTATCGATATTGGATGTCGCTTCATCGAGGATTAAAATCGCTGGATCAAAAGCAAGCGCACGCGCAAACGAGATTAATTGTCTTTGACCGGAAGATAAAGTACTTCCTTTTTCAATCACCGGTTCATCTATCCCTTTTTCCAAATGTGATAACACACGATCGGCACCAACTGACTGAATCGCATGCTCCACTTTTTCTCTTGTAATATTAGGTTGATTTAAACTTACATTCGAAGCAATTGTCCCGGTAAAAAGGTACGGGTCTTGTAAAACAATCCCCATATGTTCACGAATGGTTTGTCGCGGTATTGTCGTAATATCCATCCCATCAATATAAATTTTCCCGATTGTTGGATCATAAAAGCGAAATAATAAATTCATAATCGAGCTTTTTCCTGAACCTGTATGACCAACGAGCGCAATCGTTTCTCCCTTTTTTGCTTGGAATGAAATATCTTTTAAAACAAAATCAGGCTCTTTATATGCGAAGGATACTTGATCAAACACCACATGCCCTTTATATTTTGGTATCTTTTCATTAGATACCTTCTCACCTTTTAGTGCTAAGACTTCAAATACACGATTACCGGCAACGAGTGAACGTTCCATTTGCGAAAATTGATTAACAATATTTGTAATCGGATTGAATAGTCTTGTTAAATAGTCAACAAACGCATAGAGTGTTCCAGCTGTCACTATTTGTGTACCACTAAACGATTGTGTACCAAAATAAATGATAAAACATGTAAATAACAGTAGCCTTAACGTATTTACAAGGTTATGAGAAGTAGCAGAATCAAGAATAATCAGCTTTCTCTCATACTGATAATGTTCTTCATTCATATTATCAAACTCTTTCGTCATTTGTTTTTCTCGACGGAAAGCTTGGATAATGGTCATTCCTTGAATTGATTCATTAATCATTGCATTAATATCAGCGATTTTTGTGCGAATAACGTCATTATACTGTGAAGCATACCTTCTATATACAATCATCCAAATATAAACGATTGGTATCATAACGAGTGCGATTAAAGCCATTTTCCAGTTCAATATGAACAAGGCAATATAGACTCCTGTTATAGAAATGGCACTTGTTGCAAAACTCGAAAGTACTTGAACAAATAAGTTTCTTATTGCCTCTGTATCATTTGTCACTCTCGCAACGATTTTACCAGATGGTAATTGATCAAAGAAACCGATTGGTAATGTTTGAATATGCTTGAATACATCTTTTCTTAATGCTTGAATAATTCTATTCGAACCCTTTTGTAATTGTAAATACATAAAATAACGGAAAATAGCCGTACAAATTGATAACGAGAAATATAGGATGAGTAAATATAGAATTGGTGTAAAGTCAAATTGGCCGACTGTCATATGATTATCAATGATATGTTTAGCGATAAAAGGGCCGGCTAGGTCAGTGAACACCGCAATTGATAGGAATAACAACCCGAGCAAAATGGTGCCTTTAAACCTTAGCGCATACGATAATAATTGTTTGCCTGTGCTCATGTATTCGCCCCCTCTAGCTGTTGGCGTACATACTGCTCTTTATACCAACCATCTTCATGAATTAAATCATCATGTGTACCTACTTGTGTAATTACCCCATTATCTAAAACAATAATTTGATCGGCGTGTTGAATACCTGATAGACGGTGGGTTGTAATGATTGTCGTTTTTCCCGCTCTTTCGTTTTGGATATTGCTAATAATTGCAGCCTCTGTTTTTGCATCAACAGCTGATAAAGAATCATCCAATATTAATATATCAGGATCTTTAATTAACGCCCGCGCAATCGATACCCGCTGCTTTTGTCCCCCTGATAAAGAAACACCTTTTTCCCCTACTAGCGTATTTAAACCGAGTGGAAGATAAGCTAAATCTTTTGTAAAAGCAGCCAAATCAATCGCTTTTTCTATTTCTTCGTCTGTGGCATCTTCTTTACCGAATAAAATATTTTCTTTAATAGTTCGAGAAAACAGCACATGACTTTGCGGTACATAGCCAATCCAATCTAATACTTGCTCTTTCGTCTGTTGGGAGAGATCGATATCATCAATTGATATTCCACCTTCTCCTAAAGGATACTCCCTCAATAATTGGCGAATGAAGGTCGTTTTCCCTGCACCTGTTTTCCCAACAATCCCTAACGTTTCCCCACTGCTTAAGCTTAAATTAATATTTGCGAGGTTAACGACTTTACTCGTAGGGTATTGAAAGGTTAAGTCTTGAAATTGTAAAGTATGGGGCTTATCAACTGCAAAAGGTTTTGTTGGCGGCACGATATCCGCTTCATAATTCAATGTCTCTTGCACCCTATCTAAAGACGCGTTCCCTTGTTGCATGACATTGATTAACTCACCAATGGCAAAGATCGGCCAAACCGCTAATCCTAAGTAAACATTAAAGGTAACTAATTGCCCAACAGATAAGTCTCCATTTGCCACTAATACTGATCCATAACCGAGGGCGACGATATAACTAATGCCTGTTCCAATTGTGGTGATTGGGTTAAATAAAGCATTTATTTTTGCGGTATGCATATTTTTCTCATAAACATCTTCACTCATATCAGCAAATCGTTTTTCATCTGCCTTCTCTTGCACATAAGCACGAATAACTCTAACACCAGAGACAGATTCTAAAACACTATCATTCATCTCGCCAAAAGCATCTTGTGCTCTCATATACCTTTCATGGACAAGCTTGCCGTAATATTGAATTAATATTGCCATAACCGGGACAGGTAACATGGCGAAAAAAGTAAGTTCCCATGAGATCATGAAGCCCATCGCTAAGATAATACCACCGAGAAAGAAAGTGGAGTCAATCAATGTCATAATGCCAAACCCCGCTGTTAATGAAACGGCATTCAAATCATTAGTCGCCCTAGCCATAAGATCTCCTGTGCGATTTTTTTCATAAAAAGTCGGTGTCATGCGCAGAAATTGGCTCATTAATTTCCTCCGCATTAACCGTTGCAAGTTGACGGAACCTTCGAATAGACCGTATTGCCAAAAGAAATTTAACATATAGCTTAAAATAATAATACCTAAGAAAACGGCTACATACTGAATTAATAACTCACGTGTCATTTCACCTTCTGTAATATAATCAATAATGACCCCAATTAAGTACGGTGGAATAATTTCTAATACAGTAGCTAACATCAATAATAGAATAGCGATACCGTATTGCTTTTTGTATTTTTTGAAAAACCAAGCGAGTTTCTTTAACACATCAAACATTTATTACACAACCTTTCCTCTCTTGCTGACTAATTTCTCTACCCACAACCTATACGCTGGTTTTTTAATAGTAATATTCTTTGCTTTCTGTTCATCTTTAACATCCCCTTATCTTTATGCAACTATCTATTAGAAAAACGTGACTTGCGCGCAATTTTTAAAAGCAAGTCTTCGTTTATCTTCCTTTTAAAAAAGAAAATGCGACCCCAAAAGAGGCCGCATTTCTCTTCTAAGGTATGAACGTGTTGCCATACCTCCATTCATTAAAAAACATAAAGCATTATCGAAAAAAAGGTAAGGACGGATATGTATTTGTTTTCATGAATGCCTTCACTCTTGCTTTCATCGTCCTTACCTCCTCTCATTTGTAAATAGCGTCTTTTGAATATTACCACTATTTACATATTTATGTCAATATGTTTTTTTAATGACATTCTGTTTGAATGCCTGTCTACTTCAACCGCCATATCAAAAAAATCAGATAAAGTTTCACTCGTAAGCAACTCGGATGTATGCCCACTTTTAAATACCGTACCTTCTTTAATTAATAGAGATTTATTAAAAATAGAAATAATTTCTTCGATATGATGGGTCACAAAAATAATGGTCGGTGCTTCTTTTGATTTTGAGATACGAGCAATTGAATCTAGCAACTGTTCACGAGAAACAAAATCTAATCCCGTTGTTGGTTCGTCAAGAATGAGCAATTGCGGATGGGCCATTAGGGAGCGAGCGATTAATATTTTTTGTTTCTCTCCTTGGGAGCAAGTTTGGTAAATGTCATGCTGCAAATGGGTTAGATGAAATTGCTCTAACCATTCATTTGCCTCTTTAACATCATCGGTTGATGGTTCTTCATAAAGTCCGATAGAAGCATATTTTCCACTAATAATAATATCTTGTACCCGCTCATATGGGCGAATTTTCTCTTGAAAAGAAGATGATACCCATCCAATGGATTGCCTTACTAGCTGTAAATCGACTTTACCATATGTATGACCCAGTACTGAAATGTTTCCACTGGTTGGCCATATATAGCCCATAACCATATTTAATAATGTGGTTTTTCCAGATCCATTTAAACCAAGCACTGCCCAATGATCCCCTTTATTTACTTGCCAATTCATATTTTTTAAGATGAGCTCCTGATTTCTTGACCAGTAGACATTTTCTATTTGAAGCACTGTATCCATCCTTACCCTCCCGCAAAACTAAAAATTGTGATATTTTTATAATAAAAAAACAGAACGGCGCTTATAGCTTTTGCCCGTCCTGCTCATGTAAATTATCTATTTCACTCATAAAAACTGTTAGGGATACCTGCGAATTTACGCTTATGATATAATAACGGTTCTTTTTTATTGCTTTCAATATCAATCACTTTTCCAACTAATATACTGTGGTCGCCAGCTTCAATGGTGTCATGCATTTCACATTGAAATACACCAGCGCAATCAGCAATAATTGGTAAACCATTGACTGATTCGGACCAATCCGTATTTTTAAAACGATCAAGACCTTTTGAAGCAAATAATGAACAAACTTCTGCTTGGTCATGAGCTAATACATGAACAGCAAATTTTTTCGTTTGCGTGAACTTTTCATAAGAAGATACTCTTTTATCAATTGACCACAATAATAACATTGGATCTAATGAAACAGAAGCGAATGAATTAACCGTTAAACCGATAGGTGTGCCTTCTTCGTCCATCATTGTGACAACCGTGACACCAGTAGGGTAATTACCCATGACTTCTTTAAATAAATCTGTTTTACTCATGATTCTTTCCCCTTTCATTCTCCTCATAACCCCCTAAAATTTGTACTTCTCTTTCTAACTTTACACCAAAATTGGCAAAGACTTTTTCTTGTACAAGATGAATGAGCTGAATATAATCACTAGCAGTCGCTTTATTCTTATTCACCATAAAACCTGCGTGTTTTGTAGACACTTGCGCGCCACCGACCGTTAACCCTTGTAAACCGCTATCTTGAATCAACTTCCCGGCGAAGTATCCTGGAGGTCGTTTAAAGACACTACCACAAGAAGGATACTCTAATGGTTGCTTCGATTCTCTCGCAAAGGTAAATTCATCCATCTTTGCTTTTATGTCTTCTTTATTTCCCTTTTGTAACGTGAATGTCGCTTCTAGAACAATTAGCTTTTTCTTAGCAAATGCACTTGTACGGTAAGCAAAATCAAAGTCTTCTGATGTTAAAGTTAATAACTCCCCTTCCATATTTAAAGCAATGACCTTTGTTAATACATTCGAGATTTCACCACCGTATGCCCCTGCATTCATAAATACAGCACCGCCAACACTTCCTGGTATCCCACATGAGAATGCTAACCCCTCAAGACCGTGTTCATAAGCTGTACGAGAAACATGAATAATTTCAGCGCCACTTCCTGCCTTTATTTGTTCACCTTCAACAGAAATATCGTTAAAATGATCGAGGTTTAACACAATACCAGGTAAACCATGATCACTAATAATGACATTTGCTCCTTTCCCAAGTAAGGTTAGAGGAATCTTTTTATCGTAGGCAAATTTTACAACCTTTTGTGCGTCTACAGTATTGCTTGGCTGCACGAAAATTTCCGCCTCACCACCAACCTGTATATATGTATGTTTAGACATCGGCTCTTGATGATAGATATCACTATTCGTTAATAGCTGACGTAATGTTTCTTTGATGTTCATTTTTTTACTCCAATCTGTTATGCTTTACAAAAAGTCAATGCATTTTTATACTGAAAGGTATAAAAATAAAATAACATGAAATCATGTATTTATCTAGTACTTTGTGAGACGAAAGAAAGTGTGATGACTATGGGTTTAATATTACTAGAAATTTGCGACATGAACCTCTTGTCAGAAGAAGCGCTGCAAGCTTTATTAGAAAAATACCCCGAAGTAGCTGTTATGAGCTATGATTGTCAAAACTTATGTGGTCTTTGCAAAATGAGACCATATGCGCTCGTAAACGGACAAAGGATATTTGGAAAAGACTTGCCGGAATGTATTGAAAATATTCGCTTAAAAATAGAAGAGGAACTGGCATTGTTCGCATAATTCATTTTCACTGGAGCCTAATAACAGGCTCCAGATTTTATTTGTCTTTAAGTGTGATTCCGAATTGATCTTTAGCTAATTGTAAAAATTCAGCTGTTGTTACCTTTTTCTTCGTTATATTTCCACCTACATTTAGGGTATAGGAATTTTCTGTCAGCGTAACCGTTTCGTATTCTCTAATTGATGTGAATAGATAACCCTTATTAAAAGGTGATGATTCACTATGAATAATAGTGTCTTGTATTGTTGTTAATTCATCTTCTGATTGAACAATGTTTGCTAATGAGAATTTATATCCTGTTTTCCAATCATGCACACCATTTTTTTTCATATTTAGAATATATTCATCGTTATTGTATGTGATTCTAAAAAAACCGTTCGCTGATTTCACTTCTTCACCGTCTAACGGTACAGCTTTTAAAGGTAAATTATTGCCAAAGCCTGTGTCTACTAAAAATGGTTTATTTTTGTGAGTGAGAATGATAAATACATGCGTGTCCCCCGTTTTAGACCATGTTTGATTACTGTGATCATACACATTCCCTCTTACTAATTTTACATCTAATCCCTCATCTTTTAACACATAAAAAAGCAAAGGGTTCAAATGGTAACAAACACCACCAAACCCATTATTTAAACAAGTTTCTTCAATTAATTCTTTTGTAATCGGTGCTGTACTTCTCGCCATAATACTCGTGTTTTCAAACGGGAAGACATTCGTTGCTTTTCTTAAAACTTCATCCAAATTTTTAAATGTAACCTTCTCTTGAAAATGAATTTTCTCTTTAAACTTCATCGCCAAGTCTGTCATTGTTCATCATCCTTTAGTATAACTTCACTCTAATATAACACGCTTCGCTTATCTCATAAATGAATTTGCATAAAATTGGCTAACAGTGTATCTTTCTTATTCTTCAAATACTGTGAAATATTTAACAGCTAAACAATCATCCCTCATCAAAAACCAAAACACTTACGTGAACACCAATCACTTTGAATAAACCTTACATAATAAAGAGACAAACCGCTGACAATATAAGCAACAAAGATAGGAGGACTTCATTATGTTATCTGCTGAACAACTACATCATTTCAAGAATTTGTTAACACAATCTTTGAAGGAAAATGAAAAACAAATAGAGCAAAATCACCATTTCGGACTCCATGAAGAACAAAATAATGTCGGTCTATCTGGCGAATTATCTAATTACGATAATCATCCAGCCGATTCTGCGACTGAATTATATGAAAGAGAAAAGGACCTAGCGATAGACGATCATTATCGAGATGAAGTTGATGAAATTCGCGCAGCTCTTGTTGCTATAGAAAAAGGAACTTATGGAGTGTGTCAAGTTTGTCAAAAAGAGATTCCCATTGACCGACTTGAGGCAATGCCAACAGCGACAACTTGCATTGAACATAGTCAACAGCAGAACTTAAATGAATACAGACCCATAGAAGAGGAAGTCATTAATGCCAATGTCGAGGTACCGCATGATGATAATAATGGTTTTGATGAAGAAGATAGCTGGCAATCTGTTGCAAAATGGGGAAATTCAGATGGACCGTCAGATTTATACGATGCCCCAACAGATTATGATAAAATGTATCTTAATTCCGGTGAAAACGTTGGCTATACAGAAGAGTTCGAGAATAGTGTGGGCACGGATATCGACGGAAAAAACATCCAAATTTTTGACACAAAACAGTTACGTGCTTATGAAGATGCACTGGATGAAGAAGGAATCATGACCACTTTCGGTGATTTAAAAGCATATGAAGAAGAACCTTATGTTGATAATCAAGAAGATGAGCAATAATAAAAAGCGAGACAATGGCGTCTCGCTTTTTATTATTCACTGCTTTACTTCTCTTCTTTGGCGAGATCGATTATCATGACAATTAACACAAGTAATTGAATCAAGACATCGGCTTCGATTGGAATCATCCTCCTCCAATAGATGGTGAAGTTCATTCCTCCGTTTTATCTAAGAAGTAAAGACTTACGTTTCCCTTACTCCATCTATATGCATGAACCCATTCATTATGTCTCATTAAACTAGTAACCACTAGAGATATACGTTAAACTAAA
The DNA here is from genome assembly GCF_038003465.1 of Cytobacillus sp. FSL K6-0265. Taxonomy (NCBI): domain Bacteria; kingdom Bacillati; phylum Bacillota; class Bacilli; order Caryophanales; family Bacillaceae; genus Cytobacillus; species Cytobacillus sp. FSL K6-0265. The sequence continues at coordinate 2,285,289 of NZ_JBBOPE010000001.1, forward strand.
GAAGATTATATACATAGGTGGGGAGAACAAATGACATTACGGGAAATTGAAAACCAATTGACAGAACTAAAAATGGACTATATGCGTTTACAAGATGATATCGAAAAATTAGAGTCATTTGGCCGTTCAGTTGAGAAACAAGAATTACGAATGAAAGAAATTGAAGAAGAACTACAAAAACTTAATCGTTTAAAAGCTGAGCTTGAGAAATAATTCTCTTTCTGCAATGGGAAATGGCGTGTTGTATATGCGCCGTTTCCATTAATTTGATAATAAAGGCTTCCCTCACTTTATTTGGGGGATGTGTTTGAGTAGATAAAGACAACTTGCACTAATTATCACTATTATATTGGATAGATGAAAATATTCATGAAAAGAAAATATCATCAAAATAGTCTTATTTTTCAAATTTATTAAATATTGCTAATAAAACGCAGATGGATATCTTGAGATAACATTTTTATCAGAGGTTGAACCTGGAGATTAACTACGAACCGGCTCCCTGTTTACACTGCACTATTTCCTCAACCTACCAAAGCAGATGAACCATATTTGATCGATTTTCTAACAAAGACAAAAAATATCCTGTAATGAATACAGAAACAACGTAACGTACTTACGAAATGATGTTGCTCTTGTTGTCATATAGCTAACGAAAAGTGGATGAAGATGAGCAGAAAGTCACAATATTTCTGGCGAATCAAATGATTATGAGGAAAGTTAAGGAGGCAACAAAAACGATGTCTACAGGAATGATTCACCATATTGAATTGTATGTGTCGGATTTTTTTCGCAGTGTAGCTTTTTGGGATGCATTACTATCAGAGCTGGGATACAGTCGTTTTCAAACATGGAAGCACGGTCAAAGTTGGAAAATAGAGAACAGTTATTTAGTCATTGTTCAAGCGGAAGAGAAATATTTAGACATTCCCTATCATCGCTGTCGCGTTGGCCTTATTCATTTAGCTTTTCATGCACAGTCACGAGAACAGGTTGATGTGATTACAGAAAAACTAAAAGAAAATCAAGTTACAATTCTCTATGAGGATAAGCACCCATACGCTGGTGGTTCAGGGCATTATGCTGTTTTTTTTGAAGACCCAGACCGGATGAAGGTGGAAATTGTTGCACCCGCACCATAGTTTCATCGTCATTCTCCACCATTTGTATACTTGTTATCACCCATCATCACATTTTTATCTTCTCCCCTGTTTACATTAGTGGGAGGCAAATATTTATGATGCCTCCTTTTTCTATCAATCCAAAAAGCCATACTAATTAAAAAAACCATGATAAAAAACAGCACCCACATTTATATCATCACCCTCTATTCAATAAATCGCCTTTTGTCTAATCCATTTGGTTGCCACCCACTTCTCTCCTTTTTGTACTGGTAAACTTGAATGTAATGATTTACGATCAACTTCACCTAGAGAATTACCATAGTGAAAAAAGACAGCCGACCCTTTCTTAGGGGTAAATGAAGCATTAATCTTTGGAAATATGGTTTCACCGCCTGATTCAACATCATTCAAATAGATAAGCATCGTTGCTATTCTTTGGCCGCCATTCCGAAGGTCTACACGGTTATCCGGGAAAAAATCAAAGTGAGATTTATATTCATCACCGACTTCATAATGCAATACTTGCAACCCTTCCCCATTTTCAATTGGATAAGAGGTCAGCAAACTGATTCTTTTTTCAATACGAGCAATAAAATCATCTTCTTGAAGGTTAAAGTACATCCCTTTACTCGTTCTACCAGCAGCAGCTTTTTCTGCTCCAGAATTCGCGTCTATGACTTTAGATGGCTGGAGGCGACTCTTCGCCCGTGCAATGAGAAAATCACATTCTTCATCTGATAATACATCGTCTAGTTGTACAATCGCTGGTTTGATAAATTTTGAGCGTACAAACACTTTTTGATTATCTACCACAATGGAATTGGGTTGTTCATTTAAATAGACAGATTCATAATGATAAGCAGAAGCACCTTTTATCTCTGAACTGGCAAACGCAATTTCAAACATTGTCTCATAGGCAAACCTAGCATCGAAACCTTTTTTAATGAGACCATTCGTAATCGCTAATGGACTCACTCCTTGTTTTAATGTATCAATAATCCAATCTTGTAGTTCATTTGAAATAGTTTTCATTTTTTCCAAAACAGACGTCAACTCCTCCCCTATTTTGACAATATGTTTTGTTGAGACTGAACAATCTTCATTAACTGCTCTGAAGAATAAATACAAACCCCTTGTTTCTCCATCTCAGTGATACATTTCATTGCTTGTGCTACATGCTTTGCTTCAATGGCATACTTCATTTTTTTCTCATCATTCAATAATGGCGACAAAAGTTGATACAGCTTTTTACCGGCAAGTTCTCCCCTACGCTTTTCTAATCGTTCTCCCATTAACAATGAAGGCCTTACAATCGATAACGCAGGTAATGACAATGTTTTTAGTTTATCTTCTAGTAAGCCCTTAATACGCGGATAAAACAATTTAGAACGAGCATTTGCATTGATAGAACTTATAATAACAAAATGTTCAACATCATGATTTTTTGCTAATTTAGCCATCGTATAAGGATAATCTACATCTACTTTTATCATTTTTTCTTTTGTTTTTGCTTTTTTAATGGTTGTGCCTAAACAGCAATAGATGTGATCAACACAAAAATGCTCAGCATATTCTTCTAAATAATCAAAGTCAATGACTAATTCAATCAATTTTTCATGTTTCATATGAAGCGGTGTTCTAACAACCGCAATCACTTTCTCATACGAACCTTGGAGTAATATTTTTAATAATTCTTGCCCGACTAGGCCTGTTGCACCTGCTATCAGCGCAGTCTTTCCCATCTTTAGATCATCCTTCTATTTTTTTTCCTTTCATTCTATGATACATGGAAACGGGTACAGATAAAAACAAAAAGTTTGAATTATTGTGCATTTGTTGTTTTTTTCTAGTCACGAAGCTTTTCTTTTTGCAAAAATAACATCATATGCCATAATATGACCATAACATTAAAGGAGGTACTACATGAATACAATTACTTTAAACAATGGAGTAGAGATGCCCCAACTTGGCTTTGGTGTTTGGCAAGTGGACAATGAGGAAGCAACCGCTGCTGTTCAAACAGCCATTGAAGTTGGTTACCGTTCCATTGATACAGCGATGATTTATCAAAACGAAGAAGGTGTCGGTAAAGCAATTAAAAACGCTGGTATTGCTAGAGATGATCTTTTCATTACGACAAAAGTTTGGAATACTGATCATGGATATGAACAGACATTAAAAGCATTTGACGAAAGTCTAGAAAAGTTAGGATTAGAATATGTTGATTTATACTTGGTTCATTGGCCAACACCACAATTCGATACTTATGTAGATACATATAAAGCATTAGAGAAATTATACAATGATGGCCGTGTAAAGGCGATCGGCGTCTGCAACTTTCATATTGAACATTTAGAACGTATATTAAATGAGTGTTCAGTGAAACCAGTATTAAATCAAGTCGAATGTCACCCCTATTTATCCCAAAACGAATTAAAGGAATTTTGTAAGAAACATGATATTTATGTGGAGGCATGGAGTCCATTACAACAAGGTGGGGAAGTATTACAACTTGATTCAATTAAAGCAATTGCCGACTCAGTAGGGAAAACCCCTGCCCAAGTAGTTCTTCGTTGGCATTTGCAGAATGATACAATTGTTATTCCTAAGTCAGTCACTCCTTCTAGAATCAAAGAAAACTTCGATGTCTTTGATTTTGAGCTTTCGCAAGAACAAATGGCAACCATTAATCAACTTAATCGCAATGAAAGAAAAGGCCCAGATCCATCTGACATGAATGTTCGCTAATATTCTTTCATCAATAGATAAAAGAGGTAAGTGCTAAGATATTTTTATATTCGCACCTCCCTCTTTTTTTTATTCCATAAAGGCGTCTTCAATATTATATAGGGCTAAATCAATATCTAATTCTTCGCCACTTACAAGCTTTGCTAATTGTGCACCTAAATACGGACCAGATGTTAATCCAGATGCCCCTAACCCATTGGCAGCATACAGTTTCTCGTATCCAGGTACTTGACCTATAACGGGTAAAAAACCTGGTGTAAACGGCCTAAATCCTACTTTTGTTTCAATAAGAGTTGCTGCTTGTAAACCCGGTGCCACAGTCAACGCTTTAGATAAAACTTCAAGCACGCCCCCCGCTGTCACATTCGTATTAAACTGATGTTCATCCTCATGTGTCGCTCCAACAACGACTTTACCATCATCAAAAGAGAGTAAATAATGATTTGTTGGCGGTTGCACCACGGACCATTCAGATGTATCTGCGTCAGGTACGTGAAGATGAGCAATTTGTGCTTTTTGAGCGCTCACTTGAAAATTGAGCCCTATTGGCTCTAATAATTCCTTCGCCCAAACGCCAGCCGTTACGATGATTTTATCCGCATGTAATAGCTCTCCATTCACCTTTACCCCTTCAATTTGACCACTATCATTCACTAAAGCAGCTTCACCATGAATCATATCTGCACCATATAATTCAGCAGCTTTAAGCAGCGCCTTCCTAAGTTTACGCCCATCTACTCTAGCCGCTCCACTCACATATACAGATTGAAAATCATTCGACAGTGGCGGAAAAGCACCTCTCGTTTCTTCTTGATTATAACTTTTAATTTCTTCTATTTCTGGTGCATCTTCTCTCCTTTTTAACGCTCGTTCTATCATCTTTTCAAGTTTTGTTTCGTCGTGATGTAAACTAATCGCACCTACTTTTTTATAACCGGTGTCTTGATCAGTTTCTGCTTCAAGTGCTGGGATTAATTGTTGATAATACTTTGCTCCCCCTTTAGCAAGCTGATACCACGCTTTGTTTCGCCGTTGTGACAACCATGGACAGACAATACCTGCGGCTGCTTCTGTCGCTTGGCCAGCATCTTGCCGGTCGATAACCGTCACCTTAAAACCTGCTTTCGCTAAATGGTAAGCAGTAGATGCTCCAAGTATCCCTGCTCCAATCACTATCATTTGTTGCATATTTTTTCCTCCATCATGGATAAAAGACGAAAAGGCAATATGCTTTCCGTCTTTTATCGAACTAGCTTAAGCGTGCGAACTCTTCCACAAGCTCTTCAAACGTTTGTAACGCTTCGTCAATCGGTTTTGAGGTCGTTAAATCAACGCCCGTATTTTTTAATAAATCTAATGGAAATTCTGAACTTCCGCTTTTTAGAAACTCTAGGTAAGTTTTCAATGTTTCCTCATCGCCATTATAAATCTTTGTTGCTAATTGAATAGCTGAAGCATAACCTGTCGCATATTTATAAACGTAAAATGGGCGATAAAAATGCGGAATCCTTGACCAACCGTATTTTACCTCTTCATCTAACACAAGGCTTTCCCCATGATAATCTTTAAATAGTTGTTCATAAATGCCATTAAACACTTCTGTATTTAATGTTTTACCTTCTTCTGCTAATTGATGCGTCTTCCATTCAAATTCACTGAACATGACTTGTGTAAAGAAAGTACCTTTAAACTGATCAATAAAATGATTAAGTAAATGTCGTTTAATGTCTTCATTCGTTTCGTGATCAAGTAAATATTTTATTAAAAGTACCTCATTTACTGTTGATGCAACTTCAGCGACAAAAATACTGTAGCCAGCCGTAATTTGCGGCTGATGCTGGGCACTCCATTTGCTATGAACACCATGTCCACATTCATGCGCAAGTGTAAACATACTATCAAGATCATCACGATGATTTAAAAGAATATAAGGGTGTACACCATATACGCCCATATTATAAGCACCAGAGCGTTTCCCTTTCGTTTCTCTTACATCAATATAACGATTCTCTTTAAACGATTGCAATGTAGAAGTATACTCTTCCCCAAGCGGTGCTAATGCTTTACACATCGTCGCAAATGCCTCTTCATATGGAATCTTCATATCGACATCTTTCACCAGCTGAGCATTTAGATCATATTGTCTTAATTCATCTAACTGCAATAACTCTTTCCTTAAGGCTGTATATTTGTGCATCGTTTGTAAATGGTCTCTTGTCGACTGAATAAGATTATGGTAAACCTCTGTCGGAACATTATCACCAAATAATGCTTTCTCTAATGCAGAAGGATACTGCCTAATTCTAGTGGTTGTAACATTATTTTTGATCGCTGCTGATAAAGTTGAGCCGATCGTATTTTTAAGTTGTACATAAGGTTTATAATACGCCTTATACGCTTCTTTCCGTTTTTGTCGGTCATCACTTTCAATTAACTTTGCATACATTCCACGAGTAAGCTCTACTTTTTCGCCATCATCATTTGTTACGAGACCAAACTCAATATCCGCATTATTAATCATATTATATGTATTGGATGGTGCAGAAAGCGATTCACCTAGTTGTGATAATAAGCTTTCTTGTTCAGTTGAAAGTACGTGCGCTTTATAACGAAACGATTCGAGTAAGTCTTCTTCAAAATATTGCAGGCCTTCTTCTTCTTTAATATAAGCTTTTAATGTTGTTTCATCTAAGCTAAGTAAAAACGGCATAAAGAAAGAAGTTGCACTACTCACTTTCACACTTAGTTGTTTCGATTGATCTAATAAACTTTGTGCATGACTATCCCTTGTATCGACATCTGATTGTAACATCGCATAAGCATAGACTTTGCCAAACAAATAAGATAAATCTTCCTGTTTCTTCAGAAATTGAAATAAACTTTGCCCATTACTTATTTTCCCCTCGAACCCTGCTAACTCCTGTGCTAATGACTGGATGGATTCATAATCCTTTTGCCACTGAGAATCCTCACTATAAATATCAGCGACATTCCAAGTTTCTTCTACTGGGATGTCTTTTCGACTAGAATAGGTCGTCATTTCTTTTAACACTCCTTAATAGTTCATTTTTTTGCTCATATGCGTTATATTAACTAAATATATTCTATTTCGCCATTCTTAAACCTTTTTATAATAATTAATAATGGAAAAAGGAAAGGAGATCCAATCATGGCTATTACATTACCTCATATCGAGGATGCGAATCAAACTAATTATCTCCCACCTCAAGGTGAGATTCAACAGTTTGAATCTGACGAAGAGTACGAAACTAAGTTAAAAGAATGGAAGTTGCCTGCAAAGAAAGCGTTTTGGTTTAAACAAAAAACCCATCAACGCAAAGTAGAAATTGTTGGCTATCAAACATACGGAGAGGAAGATGATCATTACACCATTGTCATCAAGTTCCAAGATGGGAAACTAAGTTGCATTCATCCTGCTTATTTAAAAGAAATGCAAGCAGGTAACTTTGGTAAAGAAGCTTTTGATGCTACTGGTCAACCGAACACCGCACAAATCGAAGAAAAACAGGCCGACGAAAAAACAAAAGAGCAAGCGCCAACACCGCCGAAAACCACAGCTAAAAAAACGAAAACAAAGAAAAAAGAAACAGCCAAAAAAATCCAACTTCCTGAAGATAAAGTGGCTTTCTCAGCAATTGTGAAGCAATTTGCGCTAAGCTATAATCATTTCACTGAAGACCATGATGAAGTCATTGTGCTCGATGAGATTGTCATTCATCAAGACGACCCTTTACCAATTGGACTAGCTTGGTGCAGTCACTCTAAAACATTAAAAAAACATGAATTAGCTATAGGGGACAAACTTTCCTTTAACGGCAAAATCGTTAAAAAGAAATTACCAAAAGCCCAAGACGATGCCGATGAAGAGCATAAAGTAGAAGAAGCCGTTCCTTACAAAATTAATAATCCTTCAAAAATTGAAAAACAATAGCAAATAGAGTGAGGCTACTCCCTCACTCTATTTTTTTTACTAATGAATGCAAATGTTAGCTAGAGAACCTTTTTGTACTGATTCGACAAATGATGGAATCAGTTCTCATCAATCATTCCTGCTTGTACATTTAACTCATGCTTGAACCTAATCTCTTACATAATCTAATTTCGTTTTTGGTTAAGGTTTACGCAAGAAATGAGCGACCGTGACCTTAGTAAATACAAGCTTTTAGAGATTCTCTAAACAAAAAAAGCATCTCTACAAAAAATAGAGATGCTTACGTATCGAATTAGAATTGAGCAGCAGCTTTTGCTACGTTTCGTAATCCTTCTTCAATAATATCTTGTGTACGATCTGGATATTGGTTATGTCCTTCAATTACTACTTCTGAAGGAGATGTAATGCCCCAAAGGCTGATAATTGATTTTACTAAGTTTAATGCCATTTCGCCAGCAGCCATACCTTCTAGTGAATAATCAGAACCTCTAGCGTTTAAAAGCATCACTTTCTTGTCGCCAGCAAATCCTACTGGACCTTCAGCTGTATATTTAAACATTTTACCTGCTTGAGCTAAGTAAGAAACATAGCTGATTAATGGAGCTGGTACAGTTGAATTCCAAAGTGGGAAGGCGAAAACGATTTTATCAGCATCAAAGAACTGATTTAAATACTTGTCAACTAGCGCAACAGACTTTTCCTCTGCAGCAGATAATTCCAATCCTTGGTTCTTTTTGAAAGTACCATTGATTGCATCATTACCATAGTAAGGCATGTTTTCTTCAAAAAGATTCAATTCCATAATTTCATCTGATGGATTTGATTCTTTATATGATTGTAAAAATGCATGATACATTTTTACAGAAATCCCAGCTTCAACTGGACGATCACTTGCGTTTACAAATAGAACTTTTGCCATTATGTGAAGACCTCCGAATGTCGTAATAATTTATCCGAAATACACTAAAATGAAATATCTCGAACCAAAAGTAATTTTAGTATATTAATAGGATCTTGTCAATGGAATAAGTTCTCTTTAACTAACACTTATGATATTTTTTAGGTCTAAAGGAATAACTGTAGTAAATCTCGCGCAGACTTTTCTGGATCTTTAGATTTACTAATCGCTGAAACAACAGAAACACCTGCTAATCCTCGATCTTTAAGCATTTTTATATTTTCTAGTTGAATGCCACCAATAGCGACAGCAGGAATATCAATCGCTGCAATGATTTTCTCGAGCATACCTGGTGCTAATAAATCAGCATCAGATTTAGAAGTCGTCGGAAAAACCGAACCTATTCCAACATAATTTGCTCCTTGTTCTTGCGCCAATTTCGCTTCCTCTACATTGGATACAGAGATACCAACAATCATATCATCAGGAACAATCTTTCTAACGACGTCACAAGGCAGGTCATCTTGACCGACATGCACACCTGCTGCACCAACCGCTAAAGCGACGTCTACTCTATCATTAATAATCAGTGGAATATTCAATGGTTTTAATATAGATTGTAATGTTTTCGCCTTTTCATAAAAGAGTCGACCATCTGCAGTCTTCTCCCTTAATTGAACGATGGTCACACCACCTTTTACACTAGTACGAACCATATCATATAATTCATTGTTTGCTATTTTATCATCTGTGACTAAATATAAACGATAATCCATTATTTTTGCCTCACTCCATCTAGCCAAGTGGCTGCATTCATTGTACTAATCGTATCCATTAGCTTCACTCGAAATGAACCTAACCCTTCCCCCGCATGTAATCTCTTTGCTGCGATTTCCCCTGCTAGACTCATAGTAGCCATACCAATGACAGCACCGTCAAACCAATTTTCTGAAACAGCAGCAGCAGTTGCTACTAATGAAGCTGTCATACAGCCTGTTCCTGTTACCTTCGTCAAAAGGTAATCTCCGTTATCAATCACAACTAATTGCCTGCCATCTGTAATAACATCTTCTTTTCCACTAATAACAATGAGACAGTTTAGAACTTCGGCTGCCTCCTGTGCAAGTACTTCAGGTGCCATTTCAATTGCCCCTGCATCGACACCACGGGTTTTTGTATTTTTTCCAATAAGCGCTGAAATTTCAGAAGCATTGCCGCGAATAATGGACACTTTTATTGTACTAATTAGCTCTTTTGCCTTACTTGTTCGATAGGTGGTTGCCCCAACACCAACGGGATCAAAAACAACTGGAATCCCCTTTTGGTTAGCTGTTTGTCCAGCTTTAATCATTGCCGCAAACATTGCATCATTAATTGTACCAAAATTAATCACAAGCCCCTCAGCCATCATTGCCATTTCTTCTACTTCTAACAGCTGTGTGGCCATAACAGGTGAACCACCCATTGCAAGAGTCACATTGGCGCAATCATTTATAGTTACTGTATTAGTTAAATGATGAATGAGTGGGGTCTGTTCTTTTAACTGCTGAAAGACTCTCTCAACTGCTTCACTTGAAATCGTCATTATCTTTCCTCCATCTTCGCTTTGTTGTATAACTCATAAAAATGATTTGTTGGACCATGTCCATTACCGAGTACTAGACTATGCTCAATCGCTATGGAAATATAATTTTTCGCAGACTGAATGGCCACAATAAGTTCTTCTCCTTTTGCCAACCCAGCAGCAATGGCAGATGAAAGCGTGCAACCTGTACCATGGGTATTTTTTGTCTCTATTCTTCTACCATTAAACCAGGTGAAATTTTGTCCATCCCATAATAAGTCATTCGGTTCTCCTTCTAAATGTCCACCTTTTAATAAAACGGCTTTTGGCCCTAATTTATATAAGTTTTTACATGCTTGTTCCATGTCTTCAACCGTGCGAATCGTCATACCTGTTAGTACTTCAGCCTCAGGAATGTTTGGCGTAATAACAGTCGCAAGTGGTAACATCTTTGCTTTCAGTGCTTCAATAGCTTGTTCCTTTAAAAGATGATGACCACCTTTCGATACCATGACAGGATCTAACACAATCACTTTTGGACTATAATGATTTAAACGGTCTGCGACGATACTGACAGTCTCACTCGATGACAACATGCCGATTTTGACAGCATCGACCTGGATATCATCAAACACGGCTTCTATTTGGTCTTTTATAATATTGATTTCAATATCCTGTACCGAACGTACCTCTACTGTATTTTGAGCGGTAATCGCCGTAATGACAGACATGCCAAACACTCCATTGGCGGAAAAAGTTTTAAGATCTGCTTGAATCCCAGCTCCTCCTCCTGAATCAGAACCTGCGATTGTTAATGCTGTTTTCATCGATGTAACCTCCAATAGCTTTATTCTTAATTAAAACTCTTAATAAACCATATCCTAAAATCGCTCCCGTAAACGAGCTCACCATAAATGCTGGTAGAAATCCGAAGAGGGTTGCTTCTTGCCCTAAAAGTAATGTACTAATCGGATAAGTCGCTACTGCCCCTATCACTCCTGTTCCAATGACTTCACCTAGTGCTGAGAAGCCAATTTTTTTCGTTTTTTGATAAAGCAACCCTGCAAGTAAGGCGCCAATCATACTGCCAGGATAAGCAAAAATACTTCCAGTACCCATCATATTTCTCAATGTAGATGAAAGAAACGCTTGACTCACGGCATACCATGGTCCAAGAAGAACAGCAGATAATACATTTGCCAAGTGCTGAATGGGAAAAATTTTCGCTATTCCAATCGGAATAAAAATGAGACTACTCGACACAGTAGTAATGGCTGCAATTGTTGCCGTCATCGTCATTTTTTGAATTTTATTCATAGACCTTTCCTCCTTTCGATAAAAATAAAAAAGCCGCTATTTTTAAAATAAGCGGCTTTGGTCATCATGATATGTATGACGTCACTCGCTTCCCTCCGCTAGTATTAACTAGATCAGGTTCAAAGGGTTCATCTCAGCCAAATAGTTGGCACCCCTAGCATTTATTTATATATAAAATAAAAAAATCCTCTACTTCCAAAAGGAAGCGAGGACGACTACATCGACACACTTCCCTCCACTGGTACAAACCAGATCAGGTTCAAAGGGTTTTGAATGCCATTCAATCTCAGCCTCTTTTCTTAAGGCACCCCTAGTGAAAACTTATATCATATGATGCACTCAATATAACATGAAATGAAAGAAATGAAAATAAAAAACATTGAATAGAAACGATGTTGCGACATAAAACGTTATGATATGATATTTATATAACATTCGGGAGGACAGGCTATGGAGGATAAGAGTATTGTACTAATAGGGTTTATGGGGGTCGGAAAGACATCCATAGGAACGGAATTAGCGAAGAAATTACAATGGGGTTTCATCGATACAGATGAACGCATTGAACAACAGTTTGGGATGTCTACTTCGAAAATTTTTCATGATTATGGTGAAGAAGTTTTTCGAAAAGCTGAAAGCGAGTTGATTGAACAACTTTCTGCCGAAGAAAAACATATTCTTTCATTAGGCGGCGGTGCCTTTTTAAACAGTACAAACCGCGAAATATGTTTACAAAACAGTACCGTTGTCCTTATCGAACTCTCATGGGATAAGTGGCTCGACCGATACCCATTGATTAAAGATACAAGACCGAAATTGAATGGTCTTTCTACTGAAGAAATGTATCATTTATACAAAGAAAGACAAGCTCATTATCAACCATATCATTTAAAAATCAATGTAGATGGGAAAACAGCTGAAGAAGCTGCTGATTTGATTGTTCGAGGGATTAGTTGAGATAACTCTAGATGGTTTTTCGCCTGTTTATCAGGCGTTTTTTTGTCATTTGTATATTTATATTGTTCGTTTATCTTTTCAACACCTATACAAACCACTTATCACCAACATCTCTCAATAGTATATTAACTATAATAAAAGTGATTCCCTCATCATTTGTTTTAAATTCTTTTTGTAAAAAATATAGGATGGCTGAACCGCTAAATGCCCCTGCGGAAGAAAACACCAATTTATTAAACATTCTAAATCCATATATGCAGTTCATTCCATTTTCCACTCACCCCTCAAAAAAACCACCTACCAACAATGGCAAGTGGTTCTCTCTTCTATTAAATCGCTGTTGTAACAGCTTTTTCTTCATCTACTTTCACAATCCACCCAAATTTATCTTCTACTTTTCCTTTTTGGATACCTGTTAGTGTTTCGTAAAGTTTGCCGGCAACTTCACCTGTTTGCCCACCACTAATAGTCAATTTTTCGTTATTCCAGAATAGTTCTCCGACTGGTGAAATGACTGCTGCAGTACCGGTCCCGAATGCTTCTTCTAACGTGCCATTCTTTTGTGCTTCATAAATCTCATCGATTGAGATACGACGTTCAGATAAAGGAATACCCCAGTCTTTAATGAGTTCAATAACAGAGTTTCTTGTAACCCCTTCTAAAATGCTTCCGTTCAATTCAGGTGTGACGACTTCACCGTTAATTTTAAAGAAAATATTCATACTTCCTACTTCTTCAACATATTTATTTTCTTTCCCATCTAACCATAGTACTTGAGAATAGCCTTCCTGTTCAGCTACTTCTTGTGCTTTAAGGCTAGCTGCATAGTTTCCTCCCGTTTTAGCATTACCCGTTCCACCTTTTACTGCACGCACATATTCGCTTTGGACAGCGATTTTTACTGGATTAATTCCTTCTTTATAATAGGCACCGACTGGTGACATGATAATAATAAATTTGTATTGATGTGATGGAGCTACGCCTAAATAAGGTTCGGTAGAAATGATAAATGGACGAATATATAGTGATGTCCCCTCAACATTTGGTACCCAATCACGATCGACTGCAATTAATTGTCTTAATGCTTGAACAGCAAGTTCTTCGTCAATTGGCGGAATACAGAGTCTGTTGTTCGATTTGTTCAGCCTTTCCATATTTTTATACGGTCTGAACATGAGCACTTCCTGATCTTCAGATAAATATGCCTTTAATCCTTCAAAAACACTTTGGCCATAATGAAATACCATTGCAGACGGGTCAATTTGTAATGGCTCATAAGGGACTATACGTCCATCATGCCACCCCTTGTCTGCATGATAGTCCATTACAAACATATGATCTGTAAAATTCCTACCGAAAATTAACTGATCAAATGCCGGTTTTTCTTTTTTGGTTGCACGTCTTTGGATTTCAAACTGATAATCATTCATTTCTACTCTACTCCCTGTCTAAGATCAATTTAAAGTGCTGTTAAACATCTTTACTCTTTTTCTTGTGGTATTATGCACCATTGTAAACGAAATGCATTTAACTACTACTTCCCAATGATATACGATATTAAGAATTTATCACTTTAATACGTGAAAACAATATAACATTTCCTTAATAAAGTACATTGATTGTTTAAAATATTATGAACCCTATTCTTAGTATTGTCAACACAGTTCCTGAAACTTTTCTATTATTCTTACAAATTTATAATATCCCTTTAAACACGGGATTTCACTAGTCTTTTATTGAAATGGTTTGCATGAAATATTATGCAGAAAGAGCTCTAATTTTTCAGATAATTAGTTAAAGAATACAAAAATACTCGTGACCTCCTTCTCGTCACGAGTACTTATTAATGAAACCAACCTTTCTTTTTTGATTCTGTGATGGCTTCGATTCTGTTTGTTACCTCTAACTTCTCTAATATTGCTGAAATATAATTACGAACTGTACCGACTTTGATTGTTAATGTTGAAGCAATTTCTTTCGTACTTTTTCCTTCTGCCATTAATTCAAGTACCGCTTTCTCACGTTCTGTTAAGGGATTTTCTTCTCGATACACATCATCCATCAATTCCGGGGCAAAAATTCTTTTGCCTGCCATGACACTACGAATCGACTCAGCTAATTCTTCACTCGGGCTATCTTTTAATAAATAGCCGCGGACTCCTGCTTTTATCGCTCGTTGAAAATAACCGGATCTTGCAAAAGTGGTTAATATAATGACTTTTATGCCACTGTTTTTGATGTCTTCAGCTGCTTCTAAACCTGTTTTTAAAGGCATTTCAATGTCCATAATACAAATATCAGGACTTTGTTCTTGTACTAATGTAACGGCCTCTTCTCCATTGGAGGCTTGACCAACGACTTGCATATCGTCTTCAAGATTTAGTAACGAACCGAGTGCGCCTAACATCATTCTTTGATCTTCCGCAATGACAATTCGAATCATGCCAAATCTCCTCCTTCAACTTGTTTAACTACAAGTGGAACAATAATTGAAATTGTCGTCCCCTCATTACAATTAATGACCAAATGGCCATTTACAAATTCTAATCTTTCTTTCATTCCATGAATCCCATTACCATAGCTTTTTTTCTCACTATTCGTAATGCCTATACCATTATCCTTTACAGTAACGACTAACTCTTTATTTTGTTCTTCAATAACTATTGAACATTTTGTAGCTCTACTATGCTTGACTACATTTGTGACTGCTTCTTTTAAGCACATACTAATAATATTTTCGATAAAAATCGATGTGTAAGCTTCTTTTAGCGGTTCATTGATTTCTAAATCCATTTGCGCAGCTTGTAAGATTTCTTTAATGCGAACTACTTCTTCTTGCAATCTTATCCCTCTCATTTGCGATACCATTTTCCGTACTTCATTTAAAGCTGTACGAGCTGTTTGCTGGACATCTTTTAATTCCACTTTTGCTTGTTCAGGGTCTTTTTGAATTAACTTTCTCGCCAGATCACTCTTTAATCCGATTAGTGAGAGTTTTTGTCCAAGTGTATCATGTAAGTCGCGCGCAATTCTTTGTCGCTCCTCTTGTTTGACAAGATCGGCAATTCTTTGGTTAGCGTATTCTAATTGTTTCTCTAACCTCTCTTGTTTTCTTTTGTTATAAATATTAAACGGCAATAATATCATACTGACTAAAATAATAATCACAAATGGAAGTTGACTTAAAAACATTTCACTTTTGACAACAATATGATAGTTAATCGCTACAGTCGTTGAAACAATGTGAATGATATAAACAATAAAAAATGCCACTCTATTTTTTATATATCCATTATAATAAGCGATGAAAAAAGCAAAATATACATATTGATAAATAATTAACATCGTCATTGAAATCGCAATTAATAAAAGAGACCAAATATAAACAGGCCATTTATTAGAGATGAAAGCAAAGCGAAAAGTGATAAAAAAGACGACCGTTAAGATGATACCAACAATAATCTCCCAGGTCGTTGAAGATTGAAAGATAAAATAAAATGGGAGAATGGTCAGGATAATCCATATGTATGGCGTCATCCCAGAGCTTTTTAGTTTATGTAAAAGTGGATATGACATTGTGATCCTCCGCTTCCAATGTAGAAATAGAAAACTCCTTTGTTTCTTTCATACAAAGGAGTTTCTTAACAGTATTATAGCAGATTATGAAGATACCGGTACTTTTCGGTATTGTTTTACTGCACGGTAACCGACAAATATTTTCTTCTCTTCATCCCAAAGCTTAAAGCGAAGAGATTCTAAGCTTGTTGCTAGCGAAATGGTCGGTACATTTTGTAATTGCTCACTGTTCGTATGTGCTTTCTCTAATTCGTAATTTGGTACTCTTGGGGCTAGATGATGTACATGATGGTAACCAATATTCCCTGTCATCCATTGCAGTGGTTTTGGCAATTTATAAAATGAACTGCCTTCAATCGCTGCACTCACATATTCCCATTCTTTATCTGGCTCAAAATAAGAATCTTCAAATGTATGCTGGACATAAAATAACCAAATACCCGCTGCACCAGAAATCAGGAAAATTGGGATTTGCACAAGTAGGAATGCTTCCCAACCGATGAGGTAACACATGAACGCATATAAAGCAACAATACCAACATTGGTTAAATACGTATTTAGTCTCTCGGGTAAACGAGCGCCTTTCCGATTAAAACGATTTTTGAATAAAAATGTATAAATGGGACCTAAACCAAACATAATGATTGGATTACGGTAAAGTCGATAACCAACCTTCGTTAAAAAAGGGGCATCCATATATTCTTTAACAGTCAATAACCATATATCGCCTGTCCCTCGCTTGTCCAAGTTACTGCTTGTCGCATGGTGAACAGAATGATCATGTGCCCAAGCGCTATATGGAAAAATAGTAATAATCCCCGTGATCGTTCCGACAATCTTATTCGCCTTACGACTTTTGAAAAATGAATTGTGGCAGCAATCATGAAAGATAATAAATATACGTATTAAAAAGCCCGCTGCTAAAACGGATAATGCTAATGTCAATAAATAATGAATGGATAGTGAAAAATAAGCTAGTGTCCATAAACCAAAAAATGGTACAAGCGTATTGATTAATTGATATATACTTTTGTTTCGATTCGCCTTTTCAAATGGCAGCATTTGTTTTCTCAATGTTTTCAAACGTTCTTTTGTCATATTGTAAGTTCCTTTCCTTCAATATTAACTTAATAATAAAGACGTCTGAAAATACTGTGAAGACATAGGTGTCATCAGGCAACCATGATAAATGTCATGTATACATCATGACCAGCTACTAATATCAACCTTCAAGCTCTATTGTAAGGTGAAATAAAATTTGATAAATAAGTGAAAAAGCTTCGCCTATCGTCATATCATCGGAAAAACCTTCCATATAATCTAATGTAAAGTTAATTTCCCATAATCCATCTTTTTGATTAAACATCGGGCTGAGTCGCGCTTCGTCACTTGTGAAGATTGACATAAAATAGGCCTTAATTTCTTTTTCCTTTTTCTTAGGCTGCTTTAAACCAATCAAGCAATCATATGTACGAAATAAATCATCTACTTCAAAAGAAAGTGATTCTACATTTAGTTGATCAAACCATACGGATTCTACATATACGAATTCATTGATATGTTGTTTAAAATAAGTGATTGGCTGTTCAAAAAATTCACTGGCCGATTCCGTCCCGAGAAAGTTTTCTGTTTCTTTATCGCCCCTTTCAATATAACTATCAAAAAAGCGCTTTTTAGGATCGAGAACGTTTACCTCTTTTTCATCTATTAACTCCTGCTTTTTAGCGTAGTTTAATTCTTCAATAAATAGTAATTCTCCATTTTCTTTTGCTTGTTTAATTCTTTCTTCTAACTGTTGTTTAAACATCATTCGCACCTCTTTGTCTTTCATTGCAAGTTTTTCTCCTTTACATTCTACACAACTCTCTATCATGCTTTCAACAATGTAAAATCACATATTGAATATCATCCACGATCAGTGCGACCGAATAAGTGCAATTCCTTGCAATTAATCAACCAGAAAAGCCCGCACCCCTTGCATAATAAATTTTATCTTAAAATCTTTACTTCTCTCATATGTATAAAATAGGCAGCAACTGATTCATGAACGTACTTGAATGCATAAACTATAAATTAAAAATGTGGTGATGACTTTTGCAAATACTTCCTTTTCAAAATTTACAAGAGAAAAACTTAACATTTGAAGATGTCTTTGAGCGCATCCTTCACTTCATGTACATCCAACCGAGAGGAAATTATAAGCTAATTGTTGGAACAGACTCTCAAGTACATCCAGCCCATACTTTATTTATCACAGGGATAGTGATTCAAAATGCAGGCAAAGGAGCGTGGGCGTGTATTAGAAAATGTTCCATTCCTCGCAAGATGCTTCAACTACATGAACGCATTTCTTTTGAAACTTCGTTAACTGAAGAGGTCGTTGCATTATTTGATGAAGAGAAGAAAAACAAGATGATTGATATCGTCTTACCATTTATTTACCAAGGTGCAAGTTTTACGATGGAAGGTCATTTAGATATTGGGGCCGGCTCTCGTAATAAGACGAAGGAATATGTAGCTGAAATGGTTGCGAGGATGGAATCCATTGGAGTGGAGGCCAAAATAAAACCAGAGGCATATGTCGCCTCTAGTTATGCAAATAAATTCACAAAATAAATTACTGATGCAGTGAATACTGTTCTTCTGCTTTTTCCGCTACTGCATTCGTTAACTCGGTTGTAATATCAGGAAGAGAAGTGTCCAGAATGGCATTTGCCATTTTCGCCATCATTCCTTCCGCTACAATCTCTAAAAAGCCCGTCATCACTACTTCTTGTTTGGAAGAACTTACGCTTGAGAAAAAACCATTACCCTTAAATTTCTCATTGATACCTGTTAAGTTAAATGTCACTTTATTTGGTGCCTGCCATCTCGTGATATCCACCTGTAACTCTATCTTCTTTTTCATTAAGCCGACATCTACTTTAAACACCCAGATGGAGCTTTTCTCATTTAATATCTCATGCCTAATATACCCTGGAACAAGTGGAGCCCAATGGTTCATATCACTAACAAATTGCCATAAATGTTCAATTGATACATTTACTTTTTTTTCATGATGAAAGCTTGCCATTATGCCTCTCTCCTTCATTCTCGTCTTAGATGCTACTGCCTTATTTCTATTCGACCTGTAGGAGAAACATGCTATCAAATTTAGGATTAGCGTATCAGTATACGCAAAACAAATTAGAAACTTTGGAGGTAACAGCTGCTTTCTTTCTGACCAAAAGATTAATATTGTCTCAGTTTAATAAAACGAAAATACGTCATCTGTTTGCTTTTATAAATGCCGAAAAGGAGAACTTGACTTTTTTTAAATCAATGGAGGAAACAGATTATTTTGATATGATATCGCGATTGGATATGTCTGTTTGAGACAAAGGCTATGCTACAGAAGTGTCAAGCGGTGATTAGCTTTAGAATGATGGTCGAACCACATATAATTCCGCACCAGTGCAGTTATAAAAAAAGCTGGGAATGCGCTACAACTATTTATATAGTGGGATAGCAATCTAGAGAAAAAATCGTCACCTTTCGTTGTTTGCACATAACAAAAAAGATAATGTGTAGGTTTGCTACACATTACCTTTACAACACTAATTAAATGGTTTATTAAACATATCAGCCAATAATTTATATGATTTGAGACGGTCGTTATAATCATGTGTAATTGTCACGATCATGATTTCATCTATGCCGTATTGTTCTGTAAGATTTAGCAATTCTCTCTTGACCTTTTCCGGATTGCCAATAATCATTCTATCTTTCATCTGTGCAACTTTTTCTTGTTTTGCACTGAAATAGGGATGCTTAATTGCTTCCTCTATTGAGGGCACTCCTTGCTTCTCTCCATCATCTGATTGTAGATGCCATAACAATACTGAAGTAGCTATTTCCTCAGCCTTTTCATCTGTTTCAGCACAAATAACGGAAACGGTTAACATCATCTTTTGTTGGTCGTTCTTGCGCTTCTCTTTAAAAAGATAAAACGCCTCTTCACCATTGGCTTCACTCATAAAATGTCCAAAACAGTAATGCAACCCTTTTTCCGCTGCTAAACGTGCACTTTTATCGCTTGTTCCTAACATCCACACTTCCGGTTTTATTGGTGGGATGGGACTTGCCTTTACTTTACGAAAAAGATGGTCTTCTGGATGCTTGTCATTTAAAAAAGCAAGCAGTGTATCAATCGACTGTGGCCACTCTTTGACGGCTTGTAAATAATTTCCCGCCAGTGCAATACTTGCTTCCGCAGAACCTCCTGGTGCTCTTCCTATGCCAAGGTCTATACGACCTGGAAAAAGTGTGCTTAATAGATGAAAGTTCTCTGCCACCTTATAAGGCTTATAATTTGGTAGCAGCAATGCACCCGAGCCGATTCTAATATTTGATGTTTGTGAAGCAATATAACTCATCATTATTTCAGGAGAGGAGCTAGCAAGCCCAGGCAAGTCATGATGCTCTGCAATCCAATAGCGGTAATAGCCTAATTCATCCGCTTGTTTGGCTAACTGCAGTGATGCCTCAAGTGCTTCTTTTGCTGTCTTGCCTTTTGCAATAGGTGATTGATCTAAAATACTCAGCTTCAATATTACCCCTCCTGTTTACCTCTTATAGTAACGTCTTCTTCTATTCGGTTGATTCTTATGGCAATCATCGCAAATGTTAAAAGCATGATCCCACGTTAAAGATTTTCCACAACGCTTACAAGTTTTTTTCATATTTGCAATATCATCATCTAATCGTTCAAACACATGATTAGATATATCATCCCTTACTCTTTCCCAATAGATGGCTTCGGTATGTTGACCTAATTTATAAAGAAAAAGTAAATGAAGGCCTATTGCTTTATAAGAATACTCAAGGTCTTCAAGATTACGATTCCTTAACCTCGGTTCAGGTAACTCTTCATGATCAATGATACTGTACATTGTCTGCTCCCATTGTCGAACTAGGTCTGCTTCTTTTTTAGAAAATGGTAAATGTAAAAAGCTGTACAAATCTTTTAAAGGCATCCTCGCCTCAATCTCTGTCCCTCGAACCAATTCATAAAGCTCTCTTTCTTCACTTAATGTGGCTTTCTTTGTTCCTTTTGGACTTTCAAACAAATCCCAGAGTTCAAAAAACTTCCCTAGATCACGATAATACGAAAGAAAGCGATCAAAAATGGCTGAAGTAGGTGCAATAGCAAAACTTTCAATCGGAGCATCTACTTGTGATAATAAGCTTCTCATTAACTTAATTCGATCAAAAAAAGCCACTCTACCGACAGGGTAAATCCCTTTTCGCCCCGCTCTCCCAGCAATTTGCTTCACTTCTTGAGATGTCAAAGTCCGACGCTTCGTACCATCAAATTTCTCCGTTTCCAGAAAAACAATCCGTCGTATCGGTAAATTCAATCCCATCCCGATCGCATCTGTTGAGACAATGACATCAGACTGTCCAGCTGTAAAACGATTAACTTGTTTCTTCCTCGTTTCAGGTGGCATACTGCCATATATCATACTGACTTGATGACCTTTTCTCTGTAACATAGATGCTGTTTCTAATACCCTTTTACGTGAGAAACAAATTAGCGCGTCACCCGCTTTTACATTTTTTAGTGAGAACTCTTCACTGTCTACTTCCAAAGGGGCTTCTCGTTGATATCTATTTATTTCAACATCGCTATCTCCAATTAATTGCAACAGCATATCTTCGGCATTTTTACTGGCAATAATATGCACTTCCCTCGCATTTGCCTTTGTGATTGCTTTAAACCAAGCATAGCCTCGGTCCTTATCACTAATCATTTGTGATTCATCGATGACAATGACATCATAATCATCTTTCTCATAAAACATCTCAACAGTACAAGATAAATGTGTCGCACCTATTGTTTCACGTTCCTCTTCTCCTGTTTTTAAAGAGCAAGGCGTTCCTTCACTATTTAGTTTTTCATAAACTTCTAGTGCCAATAATCGTAATGGAGCTAAATATAACCCGGATGGGGCTGCTTTCATTTTTTCCAGTGCATGGAACGTTTTTCCTGTATTGGTGTCACCAATATGAAGAACAAATTTTTGATGAATATTTTTGCGGCTCTCATAAGCTGATCCAAAAATATCATTCAACATTCTTTGTTGTTGTTCTTCTTTTTGCCTACGTTCCTGTTCTTCTTGCTTTCGCTTCTGTTTTCTTTCTTTCACTTGAATTTCATACAATCTTCGCTGCTCTTCTACTTCATAATCCTCATTTGCTATCGTCAATAAATCTGTAACATAGTCTTCCATTAAACGGCCTAGTGCATTTGGAATCAAATCCTCCCAATCGATTAGATCCAATAGCTTCTCTCCCGTCAAACTATGATGAAACAAAGATTGATACTTATCGATATGATTTTGACCAAGATGTAAAAGAAGCGCTTGTTGTATAAGCGTATGTAAAGATTCTCCTATCATTTGTTCATATTCAAAATAGTAGGTCTCATATTCAAAATACCATTTATTTTTTATCATCACTTTGTGGAGATTACCTGTAAACTCTTCAAAGAAATCTTCTACTCGTGGGTAATCATCAACTACAAAAGGACCCACTTCTACTAAAGGTTCCTCTAAATAACTCGATTCCGTCTCATCGTATTTCACTCTATCTGCTAAATCCTTTTTAAGCTTTAAAGCCGCTTTATGTCTTAAAGCTAAAAAGAGATCTTCGCTGTTTTTTGCCAACCATTGTTCTGCTTCTTCACAAAGAAACTCTTGATAGGCGTATCTTTCTTGTTTGATCTGACGTTCTTTTTCTTCTTGAAGATATCTTTCTCTCGCATAAACATAACGCTTTGCCCACTTTTCTGGTTGATCTGCAAAAATCGAATGGAGCAACTTATTGACATTTAATGGACGAAATTCAATGACTTCTTTCCTAAATGCTTGATTTAACGTTTTCTTATTCATATCTTCAACAACATAGTTTTTTTTCTTTAAATACTCCTTCTTATGAAATCGAGAGAGTTTGTTTGTCGCTTTATTACTCCACACATTCTGCCAAACTTGTGCTAAAAACGGGGCACGATCGTTTAAATATTGGGCAAAACTTAACATTTGTTCATTTGCACCTAAATAATAATCTATGTCTTCATAAATTTTCATTTTTGTATATTCAGTCGCTTGACGATGGATATCCTCTAATTGCTTCATTTCTTTAACTCCTCTAACAAATACATATTATTCCTATTGTATACGAACTCGTGTCACTTCACTACCATAACATATCGCACTTCCGCTAAAAAATTATCAGAGAATTTAAAATTAAAATCAACAAACAAGGAGTTCGGAATCAATTCATTTTTAATTTGACTTAAATATTATAGAAGGAAAATATAATGGCTAAAACAAAGTGGACGTTAACGCCCAGCCAAAGTAGTATTGATTTCTGTTAAACATATGATGATTGATAATATAAAGGGATTATTTACAGCGTATGATGCTGTCATCGAGGCAGATCCATCAAATTTAACAACTGTTGATATTGCATTACCAATTGACAAAGCTAGTATTGAAAAAAGGAAGACCATGATAAACATGTAAATTCACAAGATTTCTTCGATACCGAAACCTATCGAATAATTATTTTTAAAGCAACTTGTTAAAAAAGGGTAGATGAATATGGCGTAAACAGCTTCTGACCATTAAAGATACAACGAAACTAGAAACGCTTGCCGTCATTGAATTTGAAGGAACAGGTATTAATCCATGGGGAAATACAAAAGTTGGCTTTACCGTAACAGGATTAGTAGAAATGATTATGCGTTAACATGGAATGCTGCATTAGAAATGGGTGGCGTCCTTGTTGGAGATAAAATAAAATTGGTTTATGTTTTGTAACAATAAAGTCTTTTATTTAAACCACTAACAAATGAAATAACAACCTATCTATAGTTTGATAGGTTGTTATTAAAGTTATCTAAAAACCTATTTGAGATCGAAGGTAAAGTGTTTAACGAATAATAAAAATGTAGTTTTAGTACACTATTTCATAAACTTAAATATTACCTCATGTTATTTACATAAATTTTGTACAAATTTAGGCAACACGAAACTCGCTTGATGTAATTCTGGAGTATAGTATTGACCATTAATATCACTTATTCTATTAGAATCAACATCTAAGGGATCATACTTCTTGGAACCTATAGTGAATGTCCACATCCCACTTGGATATGTTGGTATATTACAAGTGTAAAGGCGTGCAATTGGGAAGATTTCCTTGGTATCTCGAATAGCATTTCTAATTAATTCTGCTTTAAACCAAGGATTATCTGTTTGTGCAACAAAAATACCGTCTTCTTTTAGTGCTTTTGCAATGCCTGCATAAAATCCTTTTGTGAATAAACCCGCAGCCGGTCCCACAGGTTCAGTAGAATCAACCAAAATTACATCGTACTTGTTGTTGCTTTTTATAATATGATCAAATCCATCACCAATTATTAATTCAGTCCTAGAATCACCAAAACTTGAAGATATGTGAGGTAGGTGTTTTTTTGAATATTCAACAACTTTATTATCGATTTCAACCTGAGTAACTTTCTCTACACTAGAATGTTTCAATACCTCTCGTACTGTACCACCATCTCCTCCACCAACAATTAATACTTTTTTAGGAGAAGGATGTGTAAATAATGGGACATGCGCTATCATTTCATGATAAACAAATTCATCTTTTTCGGTTGTCATAACCATATTATCTAATAACAACATATTGCCAAACTGTTCAGTCTCTAACATATCTAGTTGTTGATATTCAGTTTTTTCGTTCTCTAATATTTGATTAATTTTACCTGTAATTCCAAATGATTGAGTTTGTTTCTCTGTAAACCATATTGACATAATGAATCTCCTCTTTCTATTTAGCTAATAAGTTTTAATCCTACTGCAGCACTCAATACCATTGCCATAAAAATGATACGTAGCCAATGTTTTGACTCACCGTAAAATAAGATTCCTACAACTCCTGAACCGACAGTTCCAATTCCCGTCCAAATAGCATAGGCAGTCCCCATTGGTAAAGATTGCATTGCCATACTTAAGAAAATAAAACTACTTCCTAATCCAAGAATAAATACTAAGAATGATTTAATTGATTTTTTTTGAAGTATCATATTTATTCCAGTAACACCAACGACCTCAAATATCCCTGCGAGAATTAGAAAAGTCCATCCCATTATCCTTCACTCCCTTCTTTTTGAGGTTTACCTGTTACTACTTTAAGACCAATAACTCCTGTAAGAAGAATAAGGATTAACAATAATTTTAATATTTTAAATGGCTCACCAAAAACTAACATTTCCATTAGGACAGTTCCAGTTGTACCGAGCCCTGTAAATACTGCATACGCCGTTCCTACTGCTAGTTTAGATGTAGCTTTTATTAATAGAGCAAAAGACAGTATGATAGCAATGATTGTGCCAGTCCATGTTATTACATCATTTGAATGCTTAAGCCCTATAACCCAGCCAACTTCAAATAAAGATCCTAGTATTACTAAACTCCATGCGCGATTCATCTTCATCCACCTCTCTCATTACTAATGCCTTGCCAATAAACATACCAAGCTTCTGATAATCTAATAGCAAGTCGTTCTGAATTACCATATAGAAGTTCTACAAATAAACCGTCTAAAATAGTTAGAAATGCTAATGTAGCTGTCCTCTCATTAACAATTGGTTTTAGTATTCCGCATTTTTGTTCAAATAGTAACTTAAATATCTCTTCAAGTTCACTAACATATTTATCAGTTCCAATTTTTATAAGGTCTTTAAGTTGTATTGGAGGAAAAAAAGAAGTCCTCAAAAAGAAACTAGTATTACTATTTTCTTTATTATAGGAGTCCAAATATTCATTTAAAAAATTGTATAAGATTTCTCTTAGAGGTTTTGCTTTATTTTTAGATATAAACTTTTTGACAAATAATAATTCATTATTTACAGCATCATTAAAAGTACTAATAAAGAGTTCATCTTTACTTTTAAAATGAGTGTAAATAGATTGTTTTTTTATTCCAACCTCACTTGCAATTTGAGTTAAAGATGCACCTTCATATCCATGAAGAGCAAATTGAGTTAGTGCTACTTTTTTTAGTTGTTCATATGTCATAAATTATCATCCTTCCGAACGGTCGTAAGGATATATTATCACTACACTTCATAAACGTCAAATAAAAATTATATTGAAGTTATATAAAAAATGTGGATTTATAGTAAGGGAGTTTGAAAATGGGTAAGAAAGGAGAATTGGGAGTTATTATTACTTTTAAATATCTTTTTATTAGTTAATCGACTTTATAATGGATTAAAAAATACTTTATTATTTCTATACAGTTATCCTTTCAGAAAGGGTGAATAGTTGAAAAATAGGGGAACTAAAAAGTAGCTTTTAAAATCAAACGACGAAAACGCTTGGAGGAGTAATCCAAGCGTTTCCGTCGTTTGACGAGAGCGATTTACTGCTCAGCTAAAATCGTCGCAATTTTATCTTCAATGATTTTCCCTTTAGATCCATCGATCATATTATTTAATACGATAGAAAATACATATCTTTCGCCTGATTGGTTATCAACGTATCCTGAAAGTGAGCTTACTGTTGAAATGGATCCTGTTTTTGCATAGACATAGCCCTCTGCAGGAGAGTTTTTCATGCGATTTCTTAATGTACCTCCTATCATTCTTTCTGGATGACCAGCAACCGGTAATGATTGAAAATATGTTTCAAACCAAGATTCCTTCTGTACTTCGTATAAAAGTTTTGTCAGCTCATTTGCTGGTATTAAGGTAACATGAGAGATACCGGACCCGTCCCTTAGTAGGGTAGTTTCTTGGTTAACTCCCCAATTTTTTAATTCATTTGCCAATACTTCTAAGCCTGCATCCCAACTGCCTTCATTTTTAACCACTTTCCCCATTTCTTTGATTAAGATTTCCGCATGTGTATTATTACTCAATTTCATAAAGGGGATGAGCAGTTCCTTTAACGGCATGGACTGTTGTTCAAACAACACTTCTGTTTGTTCAGGTGCGACTCCTACCTTTACCCCACCATGTATTTTAATACCTTCATCTGCTAAAGAATCCTGTAATAACGCTGCAGCATACTGTGTTGGTTCCCATACCGCAATCCACTCTCTACTAGATGTCGCTTCCAAGGGAATCGTCCCAGAGATTGTTATCTCATTTGTACCATGTTCTCTTACGATATCGATATCCTTCTCGTCTGAGGCACCAACTGTTTTAGCCTCATTATTGATTTTGACATATCGATTGTCCGGTTGCAGTGTAATTTCTGGCTTATCCCCCTCTCGCTTCCCTGATTTTACTTCTACAATGACACTACCAGCATCATAATCTTCATTTGGACTCGCAGTTAATGCAGAAATTTGTGCACCGTAATAATAACTCTCATCATTCCAGACAATATCTTCTGACAAACGCTTATCATCATACCAACTGTCATCTGCAATAAGTTGTCCCTTAATCATTTTGATCCCTTGTTTTTTTAATGCTTTAGCCATGTTAGTAAAATCTTCTTTCATTAAAGTAGGGTCGCCATAGCCCTTTAAATAAATATCGCCATGGTGGACAGAGCCCCTTTGTTGGCCTTTTGATAATAGTTCTGTTTTAAAGCGATAATCCTCACCTAATACTGATAGTGCTGCCGCGGCTGTTAATAGCTTCATATTAGAAGCTGGTCGCAATCTTGTATCAGCTATATGCTCATAAACAATCTCTCCTTCATCTGCGCTCCTCACGCTAACACCAGCAAGAGCTCCTGCTAACAGTGGATCGTTGTTAATGAGTTGATTAAGCTTTTGAACTAATTCATCTCCTTCTTCATTAGCCGAAACTTGTGGTTCCACTGCTGATTGAAACGGTGTGTAGGCAATGGAAAGTAGTAGTACAACCGTTATCAAACTCACTAAAGCCTTTTTCATTTTTCCTCATCCCCTCCTATTTTCTCCTGTCTACATTTCTTCTACATAGATTGACAAAAAACTGCATGTATATGTATTGAACTTCGCTTTTTCTCCAATTTTCTCCTGTAAGTGAATGGATGTGTTTTTACCTTCTATCTTAATAGGTAGCAATTACTACTCAATTATTACTTTTGTCAATTATAGGCATACTTTAGGGGGATAGAGAGAGTAGAAGGACAAACTTAACTGAGTCCTAAGGCTGAACTAGGCTCGATCATACTGAGATCGACTCATATCTACTTGATGATCACGTATAAAGAAAACACCTTCTCGTTCGAGTAACTCTTTTTGCCTATCGGCTTGATGGCCATCACTTATTTTGATTTCACCTACTTTATTGACCACTCTATGCCAAGGTAAACTATATTTATGACTCATTGAATGGAGAATGCGCACAACTTGTCTTGCACCGCGAGGGCTACCCGCATATGTTGCAATTTGTCCGTAGCTCATTACTTTGCCTTCAGGGATTTCTTTGATGATTTTAATCACTGTTGCTGTAAATGGTTGCATATACTTTCCTCCAAACGGCTCGTTTTGTTACTAGTATAATTTAATAATCCATCATTAAATAGTCTCAATTCATTCATAATAAGATACATGCAATCACTAAAACAAACCTACCAAGCCTAGAGAAACTTCTATCTATCATTATTAGACAAAAAAAACAAGAACAAATTCAATGAAGTGAATTTGTTCTTGTTTTTTAATCAACTCAATATATTAACTACTTACTAATCTATTTTTTACTACTTCAGTTAATACGCGGTTTAAATGTTCTGGTACTGTTAAATAAAGGAGACCGTTTCCTTCTAATTTTGGCGAATAGCCTAGTGGAACAGTTCTTCTAATAAGTTGCGCATATGACTCTGGCTCTGAGAAATCTCTTTCAAAAGTAATTTGAGATAGATCTTTTATTAACGCCAAAGCCCCTGCGACGTGCGGTGCGGCCATTGATGTACCGCTAAGTTTTGCATATTTACCATTTAAAAAAGTAGATAAAATTTCTTCCCCAGGAGCGACCAAATCAATTTCCGTATGAGAATTGCTGAAAGGCGATGATTCGCGGTTTAAATTAACGGCTCCAACACTGATGACTTCATTATATGAACCTGGATAAGCAAGCTCATCGGTGTTATCATCCCCGTCACCTTCATTCCCAGCCGCGCAAACGACGAGAATATTTTCCCTTACGGCTTGTTGTATCGCTTCATGTAGTTCTGGAACATCTGCAGGCCCACCTAGTGACATCGATATAATATCGACTTTCTGTTCAATCGCATACAATATTCCATTTATAATCCAATCATATTGACCAGACCCATCTTTGTTCAACACTTTTACAATGAACAAATCTGCTTCCGGGGCTACACCAATTACTCCTGATTGATTAGCAGTAGCTGCAATTGTACCAGCAACATGTGTGCCGTGACCATTATGGTCATCTAATATATCTGGTGAACTCCCATCATCGTCTGTAAAGTTTCTACCACCTATAATTCTCGCTTTTAAATCGGGGTGGTCCATGTCACAACCTGTATCTAATATTGCCACCTTCATGCCTTTTCCTTTCGTCTCTTTCCAAATCTCAGGTGCCTGAATCAATTGTATTCCTTGCGGTGTTTCATTGACATCTGCCACTTGATCATTGACTGTGTAAGGCATTACTCTAACTAATTGCTTCATCCTTTATCCCTCCCTAACATAATCGTGAAAACCCATTTTGGTCCCATGAACGCATAGACAAGATAATTTTGAAGCGATACAAGTTGTATCTTTATTATAACAAAAGATTAAATATTCTGAAAGAAATTAGACCTTTTTTTCTCTCGGACTTTTTTCCTGTTTTTTACTTCCCTAACTTTTGCCTCAATTGTTTATAGATATCTACAATTTCATCTATTTTCATTCTTACAAGTCCACTTGACGAAGGAGCAACAAAATCAATTACACCCGGTACAACCGATTCGCTCTGGAACCCCCAAGATATCTTCTTTTTCTTACTAAATTCTTGATATACGCCCTTCCCTACATAACAGGCCACTTCAGGTTGATATTTTTCTAGTTTCTCTAATAGCTCCAATCTACCTGCTTGATATTCTTCCTTCGTAATATCACTAGCCGCTTTTGTTGGTCTTGAAACGATATTTGTTAAACCATATCCTAATTCAAGTAATTGATGATTTTCTTCTGGTAAGTAAATCCGTTCAGTCAATCCGGATTGATAGAGGATTTTCCAAAACCGGTTATGACGATTGGCGTAATGAAAGCCAGTTTCTGCAGACTTGACACTTGGGTTAAACCCAATAAATATGACTTTTAAATCCTTCTTGAGATGATCATCTATCGGTTTCATTTATCATTACTCCTTTATTTCTTCATACCATAACCATAGCATGTATATGATATTTTTTGCATTGATACAATCTACTAATTTTGAAGAGTGGAAGGAGAGATGAGCGATCGTATGTATGAAGGTTCTAATAACAAACGACATCAACAATCATTAAAAAGTGCTGTGATTATCTTTACGATCATGATTAATGTACTATTTGGAAGATTTCTTAATTTTTAAAGTGTTGCCCTTTACAGAAGACAAAAAATCCTCTCTAAAAATCAGAGGATTTTTACGCATCATATGCTCTAAAGCCATACTCCAGTAACTCAATAGCTAAGCTTTTTTCTTCTTTAATGATGAAGGGCGGATGCCATGTGATGCAATTGCCAGCTGCTACTTTAAACGATAGTCCATGCTGCAAACAGTAGTAGAAAAAAAACTCGGTCAGTTGCTCATTAATTTCTTTTGTTTCTCTGCTTTTAACAAGCTCGATAATTATTTCAGTAAAGCGGCAACTTGTGGCATAATACCTCGCCTACACTTTCCCCAATACAAGGATATCTGGCTGGGTATCATATAATTGATTCACATAACATTCACCGCTTCGGTAAAAGGCGTTCGAATTTCATCAAAAATAGTAAGGTCCATGTTCGTCACATATTTTTCTTAACCTTTTAAAATAAGATTTTGGAGGAATATGCGTGACTGTTGCTCTAATTGGCTTTAGTAATTTATTCATAATCACAGACTCCAAATAATTTAACGACTTTTGAGCGTTATCTTCTGGTGAACTTGCATCAAAGACATTCCGGTAGGACTGGTAAGGTATAACTTTAATTATCATCGGCAACATTGGACCAATAACCTTTTTAAAAACAGAGAAGTGCTTCTTTACTTCTCAATAGCTTCCCTTTCCTCCCCGGATACTTGAAGATTAATTGTTTCTATCAGTGAGGGTAATTCTGTCATTGTCTCAATTGTAAAATCAGCCCCTGCGCTTATAAAGGCTTCTTTTGTTCGTTCCATTTCTTTCAATCGTTCCTCTCCTGATAATTTGTTAAACTCATTGATTGATAAGCCCATTTCAGAACTACCAACTATCACCCCAACCGTCCATACGCCTGCTTGTGCACCTTCTTTAATATCTGAAATCGTGTCTCCAACCTTCACGACGTTTTTCACACTCGATATTTTTAATGCCTGCAAGTTTTTAAAGATCATAAACGGATACGGTCGACCGTACGAATCGGTATCATCAGCGGTAAAGTAACAATCAGGTGTATAGCCTTTTTCCTTTGCTAAGGGTACAACAATATCCATCATTGAACTCGTATAGCCTGTCGTTGAACCTATTTTCACCCCATCTGCTCTTAACTCTTTAACCGTTTCGACCACACCAGGTATCGGATCAGTAAAATGAGCTAATGATTGCAATAAAGCCGGTTCGAATTTGCTATACAACCTTTCTACATCTGATTCAGTAAATGGCTTGCCGTGTTGTTCTTCCCAAAGACATCCTATCCGATGCATTGACAGCATTGCGCGTATATGATCGATCTTTAGCATTCCCATTGGTTCTCTCGCCTCTGCTATCGTCACCTCAATGCCTGCATCTTTAAAAATATCAATAAAGACGTTTACAGGTGCAAAACAACCAAAATCTACTGTCGTACCCGCCCAATCAAATATTACTGCTTCAATTTTTTTCATTACGCTTTCACTCCCAAATAGTTTTCGATAATATCACATAAACGGTTAATATCTTCTTCGTAAATTTCGCCAATATTGCCCATTCTAAAAGTATCTTCATCAGTTAGTTTTCCTGGATAAATAACAAATCCATGTTCTTTCATATAATCATAGAAAGCTTGAAAACTAAATTGATCGTTCGGATAAATAAAGGAAGTAATAATCGGTGATTGTTTGTCCTCACTAATATATGTATCAAATCCAATGGCTTTCATTCTCTTCCTTAATAACTGATTATTATTTCGGTATCGTTGTTCACGAGCAGGAATCCCTCCTTCTGTGTTCAGTTCATCCAAGCTCTTCCCGAAAGCAGCAACGACATGAGTTGGCGAAGTATAGCGCCATTTACCATCTTTGTCCATCGCTACCCATTGATCATATAAATCGAGTGATAGGCTTCGTGCATTACCTTTACAAGAGATGATTTTCTCTCTTTTAACAATCACAAATCCAAACCCTGGTACTCCTTGAATACATTTGTTCGCACTACTTATTAAGAAATCAATCCCAAGCGCGGGTATATCAATTTCCATTCCGCCAAAGCTTGACATTGCATCAATAATTAATGTTTTATTTGTTTCTTTAGCAACGTTTGCGATCATCTCAAGTGGATTAAGAATACCTGTCGTTGTTTCACAATGGACCATGACGATATGTGTAATCTCATTATCTAAAGACAATAAATTTCTAATCTCTGCTTCTTTCGGATATTCATTATAGGCAGCAGCATAATGCGTATGCTTAATACCGATATAGTTGGCGATTTTGACAATCCTCTCCCCATAGGCACCGTTCGTAATAATCAATGCTTTATCTTCTTTACTAAAAGCAGAAGTCATAACTGATTCCACTGTAAAAGTGCCGCTACCTTGCATCAAGACTACGGTATAGTCATCATTTTCTGCATGAGCAAGTTTTAATAAATCTGTGCGAATTTTTTGCGTAATTTGCTTATAATCTTCATCCCAAGTACAACGATCAAACAACATTTCTCTTTTGACCGCCTCTGTCGTTGTTAATGGACCTGGTGTTAATAATTTATATTCTCTCATTTGTAAACTCTCCTTTATTTAGCTGAATTAAAGAATGCTTGATGTTTCTCTAATAACTCTACTGTCATTGGTTCTGGGAATATTTTTTGATTGCTAGCAATGTTTTCATCTGCAACCGTCTCGCCATCGTATAAAGCAACTGGATAATAGTCGATTAAACCTTCTCTCGCTTCTTTTACCAGAACTTCAGCCATTTCTTCCGCTAATTCTTTTTTCCCCTCACCCTTATCAATGATGGCAATCGATTCTGTAGTTGAGAAGTTCCCTTCTGTTGGGTCGATAAAATCAATTGGTGCGCCTTCCGTTTTTGCAGCAACGGCTTGATGACGCAACCCAAACCCAACGGCCACTTCCCCTGCTTGCACCTTTTTAATAGAACCAGAACCTGAACTTTCTAAATGAGGACCCGCATTTTTTATAATCCCAGCCATTACATTCCTACCCGCTTCTTCTCCATACTCACTAATAATTGCTTGAATAAGCATCCACCCTGTGGAAGAATCCATAATATTAGGAATTGACACTAAGCCTTCGTATTGCGGTTCTGCCAACTCTTTTATTGAGGTCGGTACTTCTAGCCCTTTTTGCTCTAAAAGAGAAGTGTTATAAAATAATGAACCAGTATTAGCTAATAAAGGCGTATAAAAGTCAGGATATTCTTCTAAACTACTTGTATCAAAACTTAAATCCTTAAACATGTCATGTTGCTTTTCAGCACTTTCTAAAAAGTAAGAGCTCATTGTGACGATATCTGCTTCGATACTTTTCCCTTCTGCTAATAATTTTCCTCCTAATTCTGATGTTCCTAATGATTGAATTAAATAGTCTCCTTCAAAGCCAGCGTCGTTTAATGTTTCTTCCATCACGTTTACTGCTTCTTCATCACCATTTGATAAGATTACGACTTGATTACTGTCACCACTTGCTGCCTCCCCTCCACATCCAGCTAGAATCATGACGATAGCAACTGCCAAGAGTGTGAACCATTTTTTATTTTTTCTCATGTTACATCCCTCACTTTTATATGTTTTTTAATGATCTTCTTTTTTGTAAATAATCACAGAGTAATTTGATAATGAGATTTGTGAAGAAAATCAGTAAAGATAGGACAAAAATGTCATTAAATTTAGCAAAATGCTGTAGTTCTTTGATCTTACTTGAAACAAGCGATGTTTGAGCAGATACGAGAAAAATAATCCCGCTAATCGTGACCATCGCATTAATAAAATAATAACTAAACATTTCTATCACTGTGCCCCAAGAGTTTGGCAGAATCACTCGGTAAATCGTTTTAAACCAACTATCTCCGAGTAATCCTCCCGTTGTCTCCCATGACGGGTTCATCTTAGATAAAGAATTTTTCGCCATTAAGTAAGGCGTTGTGTAGTAGTGAACAATATTGCATACAATAATAATGATAAATGTGCCTTTTAAACTACTATTATTGAAAAGTAATAGATAGGATAAACCAAGTACCATACCAGGCAAGGTATTTGTAATCATTGAAACAATATCAAACGCGCCTTTTCCTTTTATCTTTGTTCTCGCATTAATAATCGCTGAACTGTAGGCTATCAAGATCCCAAAGATTGTCGTAAAAAGAGCAACGATTAGAGAATTCTTATAAACACCAATGAGATCATTTGATTGAAATACATTGATGAGATGATTCCATGTAAAAGTTAAATTGTAAGGAAAACTTGTTAAAAACGGTGCAATGAACATCACTAGAAAGACAGATAACATGCCGATTAAGACAATGGAAACAAATAACGCAAAACTAATATCTCTTCCTTTATGTTCAACCATTTCAATTTCAGTGATTTTGTCATAATGGAAATTGAATCGTTCTAAATATTGCAGTAAAAACACACCGAATAGGGCTGGTATGAGCATTAATATAGCGATGACTGCCCCGTGGCTGAAATTCGGAATCGAACCAAGCATGACTTGATAAAGCTGAGTAGAAACCACCGAATAGGTTCCGCCAATCGAAGCCGGTATCCCATAATCAGTAAAACTTAGAATAAATGAAAGGACAAAGGCTCCACCTATTGCTCCAGTTAAAGGACGTAAGATGGTATGATAAAAGCTTCTCCAAGTACCATCTAACATCAACTTTGAAACAACCATGAATCTCTTATCTATATACATAAACGAGTTATTAATAATTAAAAAGGCAGCCGGTAAAGTGTAAATTGTATAGCCTAACAACAACCCATTAAATCCATAGATATTAAATAATGGTTGTCCTAAAAGCTGTGTGATCAATCCTTGATTACCAAAAGAATACATAATCGCAAAACCATATGTAATAGTAGGTAATAACATAGGAATAAGTATCCCGACTTTAATGATACTTTTATACTGATGTTGAATATTGGTACAATGTAATGCGTAAGCAATCATAAACGCTAACACAGTTGAAATTACGGCTGTTAACCCTGAAACTTTTATACTGTTCATGAACGCTGTTAGTAATTCGCCATTCGCTAGTACATTTATATAATTGGATAATTCAAGGCCCTTTGTTGTTTGAAAGGAACGGTAGAACAATGCCAACATTGGCAACACAAGAAATACCGAGAATAATAGGATGATAGCCAAATAGATGACTTTCATTTCCAACTTGATATTAGGCATATTGCTCACCAAACAAATGAAAAATATTTTGCCTTTTAATGTGGAGTTGTTTCAGAATAAATTCTTTCACAAATTCATTGTTCGGTTCATGAATGATTTCATGTGGGGTGCCAAATTGTGACACATGACCTTGATTAATAATTAAAATCTTATCTGACAAGGTTAACGCCTCTTCGGGATCATGCGTAACAATAATGGTTTTTAATTGATATTGCTTAGCAATCGACTTGATCCTTTCTTTAATTGACTCTTTAATTACCCCATCTAGTGCACTTAACGGTTCATCTAATAGAAGAATTCTTGGTTTCATCACTAACGTTCTCGCAAGTGCGACTCTTTGTTTTTGCCCTCCAGATAGCTGACTGATTTTCTTGTCCAAATGGGGACCGAGCTCAAGAAAATCAATATATTCTTTTAATTCTTTCTTTGAGTCAGTAGACTTCTTATTCTTCAAGCCATAAACAATATTTTCATAGGCGTTTAGATGGGGAAATAAGGCATAATCTTGAAAAACAATATTAAAACCTCTATCCTTCATCTTTACATTCGTTAAATCTTCATTTTTATAATAAATTTTTCCACTATCCATTTTTGTCAAGCCTAAAATGATGTTTAATAGCGTTGTTTTCCCACTTCCACTTTGACCAAGAAGTGACACGATTTCTCCTGCTTGAATCTCTAAATCAATATTTTCTAATACTGATTTGTTATGATATTTTTTAGATATATTCTCGAGTTTGAGCATATTTAAATCCTCCTATAGTTAGAAAATTCAATATTTTAAAATGAATTCCCCGCTCTTCAGCTTTTTATCCATTGTTCTTTAGTAAGGTCAATTGAGTACGGATAGTCAATATTCGTAATAAAATAATTTACTTCTTCTAATGATGCAATTTTATAATTGGCTACCTTATGCACTTTTGAATCATCACTTAGAACAATAGATTTTTTTGATTGCGAGATAAATACTTGTGATAATAGGCATTTGTCTATATCATAGCTTGTAAATCCAGCTTGATTAGCGACACCGTCGATGGCAATAAATGCTTTATCGACATAAAATTCTTTTGCCATCTTTTCTGCCAAAGATCCGGTTGTACGGAAATGATCATGACGAACATGTCCACCTAAGAAGATGAGTTCACCTGTGAAACTTCTTAACTCCTCTCTTTCCATTAATTTAATCGCGATGGGAAAAGAATTCGTTATCACTGTAATGCCGTCTTTCATTAATAAACCATCAGCCATCTGCATCGTTGTACTGCCTTCATCAATGAAAAGAACATCACCATCTTCAACAAGAGTAGCTGCTTTCCTTCCAATCAATTTCTTTTCTTCGATATGTAGAATTTCTCTTTCAAACATCGACAACTCATTATTTACAGGCTCAACTTTGACTGCGCCACCATGAACTTTTTTTATTTTATATTCATTTGATAATTCTTCTAAGTATCTACGAATGGTTTCCGTTGATACATGAAATTCTTTCGCCAATTGATTAACCTTCACTTGCCCAACCTCTTGGATTAAACTCATAATCTTTTTCTTTCTTTCTTCGGCTAGTAAAGACATACATGTTTGCTCCCTTAATCTTTTTATTGTTTTACTTTGTTTTATTTTGTTTTATGTTGTTTTTTTATTATATAAGCAAGAATATCACATGTATATCATCCTGTCAGAGAGTCTCACAAACATTTACAAAACCTTACATATCATTTACATCCCCTTAAAGGGTTTTACATATTTCTTATATTAGATGTACTTATAACAACACAAAAAAAGCCGCCAAAGACATTGCATTGGTCGGCTCTATTACTCAATTATTTACTCTGCTAACAGTAATGAGATTTCTGGAAAGACAATAACGAGAATAAGGGCAATAACCATGAGTAAGTAAAAGGGGGCGACACCTCTTATGACTTCTCCGATTTTTGCTTTTGTGATCCCACTAACAACGAATAGATTTAATCCAACTGGAGGTGTAATCATTGCTAACTCCATATTTATCGTCATGATAATAGCAAAGTGGATTATATTAATATCGAACATCACTAATACAGGCAGTAAAATGGGAAGGGTAATTAAAATAATCGCCGTTGCTTCTAAGAACATGCCGAGTAGGAAGAACATCAAATTCACACCAATGATAAATATCCATTTATTTGCTGAACTTGCTTCAATCCATTGTGCAAAAATTTGTGGTACTTGTTCTGTTGTTAAAAACATGCCGAATACCATCGCAGATGCTATAACTAAGAAAATCATTGCGGTAATATTAATAGACTCTTTTAATACTTCGCGAAATTTACTGAAGGTCATCTCTTTGTAAATAAATATCGACACAATTAAACCGTATAAACAAGAAACAAAAGCCGCTTCAGTTGGCGTGACAACCCCACTATAAATGCCACCTAAAATAAAAACAGGTAGTAAAAACCCCCAGATTGCCTTATATGTCTTTTTCCACCTTAATTGAAAGGGAACTTTTTCTAATCTACCATAATTATGTCTCCTTGCATGGAAGATAGCTGAACACAAAAGTAAACCAGTTAGTAACAGACCTGGGATTATTCCTGCAGCAAATAACTTCCCTACTGAGGCTTCTGCAACTGTAGCATAAATAATTAATGGAATGGACGGCGGGATTAAAATACCTAATGTACCAGCAGCTGCCACTAAGCCCATCGAATATCTTTTACTATAACCTGCCTTTACCATCGCAGGAATCATAATCCCACCAATTGCTGCAGCTGTGGCCGGACTTGAGCCTGAGATGGCAGCAAAAATCATGCATGCAAGGATAGTGACCACAGCTAATCCACCGCGAAAATGACCGACCCATGATTTTAGTGCTTCAATCAAGTGAAAGGAAATGCCTCCTTTGGACATAATCACCCCTGCAAAAACGAATCCGGGAATAGCCATTAAAGTTGCCGAGTTTAAAGCATTAAACATCTTTAAACTAACCGTATAAAGTGTGAAATCTACCATAAATAAAGCAATGATACTAGATAGCCCAAGACTTACTGCGATTGGAACTCTTAATAAACAAAGTATCGCAAAAACAACAAAGAGGACAATGATCGCACTCATAAACTAACCCCCTTGTTATTATTTTCTCTATTTTGTTGTTCTATTTCTTCATATAATTCTTCTACTTCACCTGTTAGCTCTTTCTTATCACCTTTAGCAGATTTATAAGCTTTTCTAATGAAGTAAAGCCCTAGTAGCCCCATGCTGATAGGTAAGACAAGTAAGGTGATCCAAATCGGAATACCAACATCAACAGTTTCAGTTCCTTGCACTCTTGTAAGCGTTACCAATTTAATACTTGTAAACATTAAAAAGAAGGCGAATCCCGCACCGATACAATTGCTAATACAGTTAATAATCATTTTTGCTTTGTAAGGTAAACGATCAAATAGGAGTTCAACACTGATATGACGATTTTCTTTTAAAGCGATACCAAAGCCCAAAAATATGGACCAAACAATCAAAAATTCAAAAATCTCTGTCACCCAAGCTTGTGGCATATTGAGAATATACCTTGTAAATACCCCATACAGACTTACAAACACGCCAGCAATAAAAAACAAGCCAGCCATTCCCTCTTCTAAGTTTGATAGTTTCTTAAGCATGTCGATTATCAACTCCCTTTTGTAGATTGTATCCAATATTTATACTTTACTATATAACTAACAAATAATAAACAGAATATTTTATTATTTTTATTTATTCACAATTTTCATTTATTTTGTTATAATTTTAGATATTGTATCCAATCTACTATTTTGTAAGCGATTTCTTTTTGTGACGAGGAGGGTTTTTCATGTTAAAAGTAAAATCAATTTTTGTCCTTTGCCTTTTGATTCTCGTTGGAACACTTCTGTCTGGTTGTCAAAGTCATCCGACACATGCAGATGCTACACAAGTAAACGGCATTCAAGCAATGACTATTAAGATATCCCATGTAGTTGCAGAAAATACCCCGAAACATAAGGGGGCATTAAAAATGAAAGAAGTGATTGAAGAGCAATCCAATGGGAAAATTCAAGTTGAGATTTTTCCTAATAGCTCCTTGTTCGGTGATAAAGATGAATATCAAAACTTAATTGCCAATAATGTACAATTCATCATGCCAGAAATGACAAAATTAGTTGGTTCTGAAGTTGGTTTTAATATCCCAGGCATGCCGTTTCTGTTTGAAAATGACGAAGCAGCTGAAAGCTTTTGGGATGGGCCAAAGGGAAAAGAAGTGTTAGCGCGTTTACAAAAAGATAAGGTATTAGGATTAACGATGTGGCCAAATGGAGCTAAGCATGTAACAAATAATACTCGCCCCCTATCCTCTCCACGTGATTTTTCCGGTTTGAAAGTGCGGACAACTGGAGGGCAACTATTAGAAGAACTATATAAATCATTAGGTGCGGGCTCAAGTTCAATCCCATTCGGGGAGTTATATACTGCCTTGCAACAGGGAACCGTCGATGGTCAAGATAACCCGTTTAGTAACATCGAATCGAAAAAATTTGCCGAAGTCCAAGAGTACTTAACCATTATCGGTATGAACCGTGTTGACTATGCACTACTAACAAACACAACTTTTTGGGATGGATTAAATGAAGAAAGCAAACGCATTGTGCAAGCTGGCATCGACGCAGGTACAGAGATTGCTAGAGATTCTGCTGAAAAGCTCAATAATGAAGCTTATGTAAAAATACAAGACGAAAGTGATATAGAA
Source organism: Cytobacillus sp. FSL K6-0265 (assembly GCF_038003465.1). Classification (NCBI taxonomy): domain Bacteria; kingdom Bacillati; phylum Bacillota; class Bacilli; order Caryophanales; family Bacillaceae; genus Cytobacillus; species Cytobacillus sp. FSL K6-0265. The sequence continues at coordinate 2,325,951 of NZ_JBBOPE010000001.1, forward strand.
GTGAATGAACTAACTGATGAAGAAATCGAAGCTTTTAAAGACCATCTACAGCCCGTGTATAATAAATGGAAGAAAATTATTGGCGAAGATATTATTGAGGATGCTGAAAATAGATAATTGATACTTCCAATAATCTCCATACCATGTATAATGGTAAGAAACGATTGAATGAGGTGTGATAGAGGTAATGACTGGAGATATGGTCTTTCAAATGATAATGTTACTGCTCCTTTTAGCTATTTTATTCATATTCACTGTAGCTGTAAAAGTTCTTTTTCGGAAAAAGAGGAGGAACCCAACCCTCGATGTAGAGGAAAAATTAGATAAAATTATTGCATTATTGGATAGTGAAACAAATAGGAAAAGGTAGAAGGCGTTCTATATTTGGCGCTTTCTTCAGGATGGTTTAACCGTTTAGCTTGTCTTTGCTGTTCTAAAAGATTTTCGCTTTAGAAAAGCTATATCACCTTCTTCTATCATAAAATGATTCAATTTTTAAAAGTACTATTGTCATAGTAAAACAATAAAGGAATAATAGGAGGATAAAACTTTGCACTATCTCGGTATATCATTCGCACTTTTTGGGGCATTATTGATGGTTATCAATCTTTATTTCCTACCATCCCACCAATATGATATAGTTAGATATATTTCTGGCACGTTTTTTTGCTCGGAATCATTCTTACTCCCCAATATATTATAAAAAAAGAGAAAAAAACAAAATAACAAGCCAAACTAACACTTTTAAAAAGAATTGAAGCCTATCAACTCTACCTACCTCATGAAAATATGCTATTTCTCTTCAATTACTCATTCATTTCCAGCAGTAATTATCTCTAAAGCTTTCTCTAGTTGTCCATCACCATTCATAAGGTCGCCAATTGTCCGTGTGATTGGTATATCAACATTTAATAATTCATTACCGGATGGATCAAGTACAGGTCTAACAAACTCGTGTTGAGAAATAGCAACTTTTATTTTTGAATGGGGCAGCTCAATGATCATCACTTCTCCATCATGATTCGAGTTCATACCTGCCGGCTCACCAATCAGCTTCCCCAAACCATTATCTTTTAATATCGTGGCGAACATCGTTCCTGAGCTGAATGTACCTGGTCCAGTTAAAATATAAAGTTCTCCTTTATACTTCCCTTTATTTTTAGTTTTCACCACCACTTTGCGGTCTCCATCTACTTTACCCACTCGGTAACTTAAATATTGATTCACGTCCAGATAGTTTATCCACTCATCAGCAACTGTTGAATCCCCACCACTATTATGTCGCAAATCTAGTATGACCTTTTTAATTCGTTGCTCTTTTACACTTTCAAAAAAACTCGCTATTGATTGTTGATAGCTACTATCATTTATTGAATGTATTAATTGAAAATAACCTACATTCACCGTATCATAACTCAATATTTCCCACCTGTAGGGCTCATCATGATTATTAATGGTTTCCATTGTTTTATATGCTAGCTCCAAAGTTATTATTCTGCCATTTCGCTCTACCTTCAATTCAACCATTTCATCTTTTTCAATTCCAATAGATTGTAAAATGCTATCTATCGTTAACAAATTGACCAAATGTTGAAACCGCCCTTCATGATCATAGGATATATACGGCCTTAATTCATCCAATAATTCATCAATCTCTTTCGCACCAATCGCCAAAATCTTGTCCCCTTTTTTGGCTTGTCCATCCTCACTCTGCAAAATATAAACGTCATTATTAACATTTACTAATGATATTGGTAGTTTTTTTTCTGTTTCATTAAGTAATACATTCGTATGAGAATCCCCAATTTTGGCAATAACTCTCATTAATTCCATCGAGAACGATGAATGATCATCGATTGCCTCTAGTTCATTATAAAAATGAGCCATTCCTTCTTGATTAGTTTTAAAAGCTGGATGTACAGCATGTAACTTGTGAAGCAGAAAATCAATATCCTCTTTTCTTTCTTTAACCAAACTATTTCCATCTGCATGATTAACAAAAATTGTACTCAATAAAAGCAAATATAGTATGATGCGATTCATCACTTACCCCACATTTATGTATTATATAATCCTATTTTATATAAATTATAGCAAAAAATGTATATATTAAAATTAAAATTATTCGTAAGTTAAACTTCTATTAAGAATTGGTACTAATAGAACAACTTTATGTCAATTTCTAGGAGATTATGTGTAGGGGGGAAATAGGGGTTGTTCAGCTATTCGATGAATAGGCTTATGATTAAATGGAAGAAATTTCATTTGCTAAATTTTCACCCATTCTCATCATATATAACAGCATCCTGCAGTATTAATGGCAAGCTCACTTACCTTTCTTCCCTCATTTTTAAAAAGAACCTTCAAGTAAGAAAAAAACCCAGACAAAAGTCCGGGTTACATTCCAGCTTAAACTAGCTAGTTTAAGCTTAGAAAAAAGGCATTAGTCTTCAACGACAACCTTTTCCATTACGTCACCATTTTTCATCGCTTTCACAGCTGGCATGCCAGATGTTACTTTTCCGAAAACAGTGTGTACACCATTTAGGTGAGGTTGTGGCTCATGTACGATGAAGAATTGGCTGCCACCAGTATCTTTTCCAGCATGCGCCATAGATAATGATCCTTCTTCATGTTTATGTGGATTTCCTTCTGTTTCACATTTAATCGTGTAACCTGGACCACCTGTACCTGTTCCAGAAGGGCATCCTCCCTGTGATACGAATCCAGGAATTACACGGTGGAAAGTTAAACCGTTGTAAAAACCCTCATTAATTAGCTTTTTAAAGTTTGCTACTGTACCTGGCGCTTCATTTGGGTATAATTCAAATTCAATTTTTTCTCCGTTTTGTAGCTGTATGTATCCTTTTTCAGACATATATAACACTCCTTTTATATTTCAAAATCCTTTCTATCATAACATTTTTTTATATAAGAATAAAATCTGAAGGTAAATAAATTTAATTGAAGCACTTATTATGTTCCAAATAAGCTTAAGAATAGTAATAAAAGAAATATGACCGATGCATAAAATGAGACATGGAGAAAAAAAGTAGTGAGGTTGAATTTTATTTCTTCAGTGTTAAAGGTTTGTCTTTTCGTCCGTTTTTGCATATCATCACCATCCTTATGTAGATGTTAATAATATTCGTTATTCAAGTGACATAATCCTCCAAATTTAAGCAAAATAAATAGCCCTTCGTTTGTATGAAGTGCCATTTATTCAGCTTGTCTTTGCTGAAGTTGTTGCGTTAAATGACGATCAATGATGCTGTCTAACTTTTGTAAACTTTGCCTTGCTCTGTCAGCAGTAATGGTGCGGTAATGGTGGGCTCCTCCTGGTTCTTCATCCATTTCATCTGCTCTTTTAACAATGGATTGTAAGGCGGTACGGTCCACTTCCCCACCTGGTAAAAAAGAATCTGTATGAAATAATATCGCTAGTGAAACTTGTTTGGCTCTAATCGGATTTTCACCTAAGCGAATCAGTAATTTATGGGCTCTTTCCGCTCCTTTTATCGCATGAATATCGTTTTTACGATATAATTCATAGTCCCATTTACCATTTTGATTATACCAAGTGTAATGACCGATATCATGTAAAAACCCTGCTTTTGCAGCTAAGTCGACATCCACATTTTCTATCTTTGATAATTTAACTGCATGATAAGCAACCGCTACAGCATGGGCAAGACCTGATCTTGTTACATATTTCTTGGCAATATGATGATCAAAAATATCAGTTAATGTAACATCTCTCATAAAAATACCCTCCTCTTTTTATCCTTTACCTTATTTATGCCCCTCTATACAACTGTTGGCTTATAAAGTTATCATATACATTTTCATTGTCGAAAGTGTTAGGGCATATTATATGGAAATAGATATTTTAACTATACATTTTACTTGTTTTCTCGGAAAATTACTAGTGTTTTGTGCGATTATCTAACAAGAATGTTAGTGAGCAATGACTCTACCACCACTTATCCTTAATAAATAAAAGTAGCACCCAGTTCGTTCAGGTGCTACTCCCTTCTTAATTTACATATTCATTCCATTTATCGCGCAAGTATCTCGCAAAATCTTTTCCTTCTTCAATGCTTTCTTTCATAAATTCTTTCCAAACGGGCAGTTCTTCTTTTAGTTTTTCACCTAGCTTGTCAGATTGTTCCTTAATGGTGGTTTCCATTTTCTCTTTTGCTTTGTTAAAGGCTTCTCCACTACTATTGTTCACTTCTTTAGGTTCAATAGCGCCTTCCATAACCGCTTTGAAAATCGGTACAACATTTGTCGAGGTGCTTCCTGATAAGTAATGTTCTCGGTCCGTTTTATCATACCCCAACCACACTGCTCCAACGATTTCACCTGTATAACCAACAAACCACTGATCTTTTGTTCCATTTAAATCAGCATATGGCAATTGAGTAGAACCTGTTTTCCCCGCAAGTGATACACCTTCTATTTTGGCACCTGCTCCCGTTCCATTTTCAATGACGTCCTCAAGCATTGTATCCATTTTTTTTGCGACTGATTTTGATGTTACCTTTGTAACCTTATCATCATGGGCAACAATTTCATTACCTGTTGGTCCAACAATTTTCGTAATAAAATGAGCATCATGTCGCTTTCCTTCATTAGGGAAAGTAGAATAAGCTTCTGCTAGTGTTAATGGAGATATCCCTTTATGCATACCACCTAAAGCGATACCTAAATACTCATCTTCCTTTTCATAAGGAATCCCAAATCGCTGCAAAGAATCTAACCCTTTTTTCAATCCGATTTGATCTAGTAACCAGACAGCAGGTGCATTAATCGAATCAGCAACTGCTTTTGTCATCTCTACTTCACCAAAGTATTGATCGTTCACATTTGTTGGTGTGTAGTCACCATACGTTACTTTTTCATCTTGTAACATTGAATCTGGCTCATAATCTTCTTCAAGCGCAGGGGTATAGGCAGCTAATGGTTTTAATGTTGACCCTGGTTGTGCTTTTATATGTGTCGCCCGGTTAAACCCTCTAAAGACATGTTCGCCTCTTCCACCTACCACTGCACGGACACCACCAGTTTGCGGATCGAGTAGAACGGCTCCACTTTGAACAAGGGTATTACCATTACCATTAGGGAATAGTGCGTCATTATGATAAGTCACTTCTAAATTTGATTGGATATTTTGGTCCATTTGTGTGTATATTTTATATCCTCTTGTGAAAATTTCCTCTTGAGTTAAACCATAGCGGTTAATCGCTTCATCTAGTACCGCATCTACATAGTAAGGATATTGCCTCTCAAATGTATTTTTTTCCCCTTCTTTTAACACAATTTCTTCTGCAACCGCTGTTTCATACTCAGCGGTTGTAATCATGTTTAGCTCCTGCATTTTAGCTAATACGATATTCCTTCTTTTCATTGCTCCTTCATAGTTTTTATAAGGGTCCAGATAAGAAGGTGATTGCAATAAACCTGCAAGCATCGCTGATTCACTAATTGTTAACTCGCCAACATTTTTACTAAAATATTGATTGGCTGCGTTGTCAATTCCCCAGGCACCACTACCAAAGTAAACTTGATTTAAGTACATTTGCAGTATATCTTCTTTTTCATACTCTTTTTCAATTTCAACTGCCAGAAATAGCTCTTCTATTTTACGCCGGTATGTTTGCTCAGAAGTTAGTAATGCATTTTTAGCTAATTGCTGCGTAATTGTACTTCCCCCACCTGTGATTCTACCAGCAAATAAATTGCTTACAAACGCCCTGGTCATTCCTTTTAAATCAAAGCCATTATGTTGATAAAAGCGCTCATCCTCAATGGCAACAACCGCATTTGGTAAATGTTCTGGTAGTTCTTCAAACGAAACTCCTTCAGTACGATTTGTGGCAAAGCTTGACGCTTCATCCCCATCCTTATCATATATGACAGTAGATTGCTTTAAGCCTTCTTGTAATGTAGACACATTGGCGTTTACAGCAAGGAAAGCAAAAAATAGAATCGCAAGTAAAATAAAAGTCAATCCTAGTAATAATCCGATTTGTGTTAAATGATATTTTTTCCAAAACTTCTTTATCCATTGCCATAAAGTTTTTAGTCTCTCTTTTAGTTGAGCTTTCATTGTTTTACTCCTTCATATAAATGGAAAAGTGAAGAGTTTTTTATTTACTCTCCTCTATTAAATAGAACGTAATAAAAGAAAATAAGTTTCATTTTTATATTATTTTCTACCAACCATTAGATTTTACCCAGTTGACTAATGTATTTGATATGATCCTTGCATTGACATAAGGGGGTAATAAATTAGTCATTGCTTCAAAAGGAGCGCCAACCCATAAAATATCATCATCAATCATAATAAATGCAAAGCTCGGATGACCTTTCATATGACTAGCAGAAGGAAGCTCAGATAAATGCGTCTCGCTACAAATTGTAAGTAATCCCCTTTTAATAAGTGATTGAAATACTTCTAAGTAAGGGGATTGAACACTAAATGTCCTTGGCAAACCAACGATCACTTGTTTTTTGGCATGATGTAAATCATAGAGTAAGCGTTCGCGCTTTTTAGCATAATGCCAAGACAATTTCGGATGCGAGTGATTCATCCATTGCCCTATTTCAGCGGGACCAATTACATGTCCTTCGCTTATTTGATGTTGCCATAATTTTTTCCATATTTTCTTACTTGATACATGGCGTCTTATAAACGTACCATTTGCGATATGAATAAACTTCCCTTTTGTACGTGTAAGCGCAACATTCAATAAACGTTCACTATTTTGACCGGTTAATAACATACCTGGTCTTGTTTCTGGATCCCCATCGACTGTATCAAATATCATCATATCCTGTTCACTCCCTTGAAAGCGATGGACAGTTGCTGACACAATTTGCGCAGTCATTTTCTCCTTCTCATAGATTTCATCTAAGAACTGTGTCATTAATATCGCTTGTGCTCTATAAGGTGTGACGTAGCCTATTGAGCGATTGCCTGCCTTATAAGCCTCATGAATAAGTTGAAAAGAGAGCAATAGTTGCCAGAGATTCACGCGAGAATGCGTTGCTTTTTCCTTTATGCAATAGGCACCTGTACTCGATGTATCTAACAATATAGAGGCACGCATAGGAAATGGTTGACTTTCTACAATGTTCTCTCTCGTTTGATAGACAGAATGATGATCGACAACGAGGGACTGATAAATATATTCATTAGTGAATTTTGATATATCTGGGTGCATTCTTCTTTGTTCATTTAATAAGAATAACTGTGGATGAAGTTTCCCTTCATTCTCTTGGTTAACGACACCAGCATGGTGAAAAATATCTTCCTGTAACCATTTCTTCACTAAAGGATGCTTTGCTGAAGCAATTGGCGGTAGCTGTTTAAAATCTCCACAGATAATTGTCCGTTTTCCTAGAGAAGTAGCAAGAGCAATTTGAGGGATGTATGCCATACTTGCTTCATCTAAAATAATATAGTCGAATTCATCTTCATAGATGAGCGGATCAGTTGCCATTTTCGCCAATGTTGTACCAATGATTCTTGATTGCTTCACGAGGGTATTTTCTTTTTTCTTCAATTTTTCATGTAATGTATGAAGCTTTTTTTCTATTTCAACTAATTGCCTACTATCACGTTGGCTAAAGGAAGAAGATAGATCTAATTTTAATCCTGCTCTTTCCTCCATTAATTGATTTTTCTCTTCTATTAAATCACCATCACTAATGTTCAATAAACCTGTCGCTGTAATTGAAACAAACTGCTTCATGAATTCATCCGATTGTCTGCCATACCTTAATAGATCACCGAGATTATATTTCTCCTTCTTCAAGAGAAACTGATAAACTTCCGCCATAAGAACATCCACTGCTTGATTACTATGTGCGACAACTAATATCCGCTGATTTTTTAAATATTTATTTGCAGCTACTCTTGCTAACGTATAGGTTTTACCGGTTCCTGGAGGTCCCCAAACATAAGTAATTGGATTATACTTCGATCGTAGTACTAATTCATGTAATGGTGATTTAATTTTATCTTGCTGATGTTTTACCTCAGTTGAGGGATTCATCAGATGCTTTATTCTTACTCTTTTTTTCTTTTGATCCTTTATTTCCGCTAGCCTCTGAAAGAGTTGATCTAACAACTCCCAAGGGTCATGCTGTAATTGGGCTTCATGAATATCTTCACCGAGATAATCTTCTATCGTTACAATGATATTTTTCCCTTCTACCGATACCATCCGGCCCTTTGACTTTCTTTCACCCCAAAGAACGGTAATGGTTGAACCAATTGGAATCGATAAAGGAAAATGAACTTCAAAGTAATAACTATAGCCCTCTTTTGCGTCTAATTTTCTTCCAGCAAAAAGATGATAGCTCTTACTACCAAATTGTTTTAAATGACTGATTTCTGCTGCAATCGCTTTTTGCCACTCTTTTATATAAACTTTTGTTGATACCATTCACTCATACTTCCTTTGTTTTCATTCATAAATATTTACTATACCATATTTACGAACAAGTAGACGCTACTTGCAATAAAAAGATCACTAGCCTATATGCCATTTTTCAATAAAAGATTTCAGCTCCATACTTAGTACATAAATAATCAAATTACTCTGTAATCCTTAGGTAAATCACCTTTTAGGAGCCACCTTTCAACCATATCATTAAACAAGTCAGGTTTTGCCAAAGGAAAGCCATGACCAATTTTCGGTAAAATCACTCCTTGGCAATTTAAATGAGAAGCTACAATGTCTGTTGCCGATTTTTTCATTACCGCCTTTTCTTTCTCACCGACAGTAACCAGTATTTTCGTTTCTGCCTGTTTAAATGCTTTAGGTATTCGAAACGACATGTTTTCTTGTAATACTCTAATGAAGGTTTCCATTTCCATTCGAGCACTTTCTTCATAATACTTTTCAAAGTAGGCTTCATTTACGTACAATGTTTTAGCTTGGATTCTGGAAAAATATTTATTTTTGATTAAAGGAAATGACCATTTGATTGTGGGTATTATCCATTTTTCTATGTGTGGATAGGGCCTGACCAAAGCACTATTGATGATGGCAAAATCTATTAAATAGGGTTTCATGCTTAATATTTGTATAATCACTTGCGCTCCTAGAGAAAAGCCGATTAGTATTATTTTCTTACCGCTCGCTTTTTGTTCGATTAAGTTTATAACTAATTCTGCACTACCTTTTATGGTAAATTTAATATCATCACTGTGTAAACCATGCTCAGGTAAGTCTGGAACAATGCAATGATAATGCGGGAAATGTTGAATTTGTTTATCCCACATCCAACCACTTACTCCACCGCCATGTAAAAATACGATTAAAGAGGCACTTTTATCACCGTATTCTGAAAACTTCAATGCCGCTTATTTCACCTCTCCTCCTTATAAACGAGACCGATTTATTAATATGCTCTGTTTATTTTAGAAACGTAATTGTCGTAACTTATCCCTCTCAACAATCATGAATGAGAGATCTATGAAAGAGGCTCAATCATTATAAAAAAATGATTGAGCCTCTCTTCCTTATACTTCTAAGCCATAGTTTTTACATAATGCTGCTAGTCCACCTGAGAAGCCACTACCAATGGCATTGAATTTCCATTCGTTATTGTGGCGATATAGCTCACATACAACCACAGCTGTTTCAATAGAAAAATCTTCTCCTAAATCATAACGTAGAAGTTCTTCATTTGTTTCTTCATTTACTAAACGGACAAACGCATTAGAAACTTGTCCGAAATTTTGCTTTCGTATTTCTGCATCGTGAATTGTAACAGCAATTCCGATATGATCAACAGTTGAAGGGATTTTTGAAAATTCAACAATTAATTGTTCATCATCCCCATCTCCTTCACCCGTACGATTATCTCCTGTATGTATCACTGCAGCTGATGGATGCTCCAACTGATTGTAGAAAACAAAATCTTGATCTTGCTGGCAACGATTTTGATGATCTGCTAAAAAGGCGGACGCGTCTAGGTCAAAGGCTTCTCCGCCACTATACTTGTTCGTATCCCAACCAAGACCGATAACAGCTCTTTTTAATCCCGGGTTTGTTTTTGTTAAATCGATTCTTTGTCCTTTTGATAATTGAATAGCCAATGAGACTCCTCCTTTTATCGCGTTAAGATTAACCTACTTGTAAACCGTAATCAGTTGCAATTCTTGCTAAACCACCTTGATAGCCTGAACCAATCGCCGAGAATTTCCACTCACCATTATGACGATATAATTCCCCAACAATGACAGCTGTTTCAATAGAGAAATCTTCTCCCAAATCATAGCGAATCAATTCTTCGTTGCTTGCTTCATTTAAAATACGAACATAAGAATTTGCAACTTGTCCGAAATTTTGCCCTCTTCCCTCTGCATCATGAATCGTAATTACAAACGAGATCTTTGCAATAGAAGCTGGTACATTGGATAAATCAACTTTTATACTTTCATCATCGCCATCACCAACACCTGTGCGATTATCCCCTGTATGTACAACTGACCCATTCCCACCTTCTAATTGATTGTAGAAAATAAAGTCTTTATCCGAAGAACATTTTCCAGATTCATCTAATAAAAACACACTAGTATCTAAGTCAAAATCTTTGCCACCGTCATATTTATTTGTATCCCAACCAAGACCGATAACGACTTTAGATAGCCCTGGATTTGTTTTCGTTAAATCAATTTTTTGTCCTTTTGATAATGAAATTGCCATTTTTCATCTCTCCCTTTTTATTAAAAATTGTAAATATGTATATATTTAGTTTAAACGTTTCTTTGAAAAACGTAAACTGATTTACTCTCGCTTTACTTTTTAATACTAGATCCAATAAGCTTTGTTCCTTAAGCTTTAGAAGATTGCTGTTCTTTCATCTCCTCTGTTTATAGTACATACGTAATCCCCCCATAAATAGTTTCAAAATTTTTTCACTTAAATAGGTAAGCGCCTATTATTGCCACAGTTTAACAACGACCCTCATATGCTATAAAAACAGATATGAGGGAAGGTTTATATTTTGTCTAAACATGAGCAAGTAACGCCAGCATTATTTCTTAAGGAAAAAACCACGAGTAATCAAGATGTATTTAGAAAAAATTATCTATCTGACCTGTTAGAAGAACAATCACAGCTTAATCATAAAGTAACAAAACAGTATCGCAATTTACAATATCAGTTAGAGGAGACGTATGAAGATTTATTGAGCTATGCTAAAGATGAGAGTATACGCCACGAAAAAAATAGGCAGCAATACAATGAGGAATGGACTGCTCTTCAATCAGCCTATCGAGCACAAGAGCAAAATCAACGAGAGATGAGTGGTTCTCTTCAACAAATTGAAGAGAAAAACGAAGAATTACTCATTCAGTTACGAGCTAGTATGTCTTCATACGAAGCCCTATTAGAACAAGCATCTATTCAGGAAACAGCTATTTTAGAACTTTCACGAAAATTAGATAGCTTTGAGAAGCCGACTGAAAAAATGCTAGAGGAATTAACAGTCATTACTGATGATCAAGCTGCAATTAAAGACAAAATGGAAACACAAGATATCTATCATCAATCTGTTATGGAAAAACTCGAATCTCAAGATGCACTTAATGAGAAAGTATTAAGACAAATCGATCATTTAAAATCAATTATTTTTGAAAGAACAGCCTACCTTACAGAAAACTTTAAATCACTCATTTCTCCAGTGAAAAGTTTTTTTGTTCACCATGAGGAGAAAAACAAAAATAAATAAGACTAGATAAGATAAATTTCTTGCGCGAATTTTGGTTTATTTCAAATGCCTAATCGCGCATTTATTTTGCCCATTCCATTCATCCTCTTTTCAAAAAATTACACTTTTGTTCACCCATCGTTAGTACAGCCCAAAGGGGGTTGAGTAAAGGGGGGTTGCAACGCTCTCAAATGAAAAAATAGTAATGAAATCTTGAAAACGAAGTGGCACCGCTCACAACTCTCTTTTTTTCTAAGAAGACATAAAAAAATCCGAACCCATACATCTTTAGCGGTATGGGTTCGGACTTATCAGCTAACTATTATTCTCTTTTTACTATTTTCTATTAAACAATTAATCTAAGATTGTCACTTTTACTGTTTGTCTTCCATAATTAATGGCATCTTCTTTATTTGGAATAAAGATATCAATTTTATTTCCTTTAATCGCACCGCCGGTATCGCCAGCGATTGCTTCACCATAACCTTCTACAAATACTTTTGTTCCAAGTGGAATAACATTTGGATCAACTGAAATGACCTTCGCATCAGGATTCTCTTTTAAGTTAATACCAGTTGCTGTTACACCAGAACAACCTTCACAAGATGCTGTATATGCAGTTGCTTCCATTGTAATTTCTTTTGTTCCTTCTTCATTAGAGGAATTATTCGTGTTTTCCTCTTTTTTAGGTGCATCTACTGTCTCTGCAGGTTCTTCTTTTGCCTGTTCTTTGTTCGTATCTTTATTCACTGCTGGTTTTTCTTCTTTAACTGGTGTAGATTCGGTATTTTCTACCGGAGTATGTACCGGGTTTTCTTTCAAGATACTACTCGGTGCACCTGGATACACAACAAGCTCTTGGCCAGGATGAATCACTTCTGAACTTAACTGGTTCCAGTTTTTTAATGAATCGACCTTCACATCAAGTTCTTTAGCAATGCCCCAAAGCGTGTCGCCTTTATTTACTTTATATTTTTCTTCTTCATATACGTTTAACACATCTTCAATATAAATTGTATTTGAAGATAAGTTATTCCACTCTTTAACCTGTTCAACTGTCGTATTGTATTTTTGAGAGATGCTCCATAAAGTATCTCCCTTTTTGACAGTTACTTCCTCGGCTTGCACGCTTGCTGCAGCTCCTCCTGCAATAGTTGCTACAGCTAAAAATGATAATACTGATTTTTTCATTTCGCATAACCTCCTGTATAGCTTGTATTAGCTAACGGTGATAATCATAACAAAAGTTCGTTACAGGAAAAGAACAGGACAATAATAATCTAATGACTTATATAACAGAAGTTTAACAAAATGAGGTTTGTCTCTTAATAAATGTATTAATAGTAATTTCTCTTCCTTAAAATGAAAATTTTTCTCCCTTTTATTAAAAAATTCAAAAAATAGGTACACATTTTTATTTTCATCGTGTATACTGTATCATAACAGAAGGAATAATAAAATAATTGTTATATAAAAGGAGATGGAAGAAAATGATGAGTCCAGTAGAATTTTTTCAAACTTTACCTAAGAAAGTTTGCCCAGAATGCGGTCAAGTAATGGAGGAACAAGCCGAATCCTACTTAATGGAATGTGATCGTTGTCTTTCAAAAAAAGGAGAATAAAACGACAAAAACCGTGCAGTCGAAGTAGACTACACGGCTTTTTTGTACCACTCTGGCTAAAAATAAAGCGATTATCACAAACAAACTATGTTAATCGCTTTATTTTTAGCTTGGAGTTAAGTTACGTTAAGATTTCTGGGAGATCTCTTACTTCTAAAGTTGTGTCACTTCCACATAAAGGGCATTTCAAATCTACGGATACAAAATCCTTTCTCATCCAGCCATTACACGTATTATCTAAACAAGCATATACATCCGTACTTAAAATCACCACTTCAGGTTTTTCTTCTTGTGCTTTTTTATTAAAAAACATCGTGATCCCCCTTCAAATTTTAATCTTCTGCTATTATTATGGACAACTTTGCTTAATTTAATGAATATAAATCTGCGTAATTTTTCGTAAGTAACGTAAACTATAGAAAGAGGTGAATACAATGTCATCAAAAGAAAAGCGATTTACAGTTGCAGGAACAGATATTAATGAAGTAAAACAATTGAATCAACAGTCTGGTCTTTCTTATAATGAAGTAAAAACATTATTAGCTGCAAAATATATAAAATCAAAAAATGAGATGAAATAAAGAAGCTGCCTGCAAGCAGCTTCTTTCAGACCGTAGACAAACCCCACCTTTGCATTAAAGTGAAGGTGGGGTTTTCTGTTATTTTAAAAGATTTTTCTTCTTTTTCAGCTTGGACATGGTCCTCGCCATGTCCAGTTTGCCAATTTTTTTAGATTCATGGCAGCGAACGTAAGCATCGCCTGCATTGAAACTTTTTTAAGACCTCTTAAGGTCGTCCAACGCATGCCATGCTTTTCTTTTGCGTCCGCAAAAACTCGTTCGATTGTTTCTTTGCGTTTCGCATATAGAGTTTTATTAAGTTCGGTATGTCTCAAATGATCTACTTCATCTATGTAATCCTGCCATACATGTCTATGAATCATTTTGGTGTGATTCTTACTTTGCGTACAACGGTCTAACAGAGGACAGTCTTTACATTCCAAAGGATTTGAAGCGTATTGCTTGTACCCGTCTCTTGTCGTCGTACGGTAAGGTAGAATTTGCCCTTCGGGACATAGATAGCAGTCAAAATGCTCATCGTAAACGTATTCGTATTTTCTAATATATCCTTCTTTCGTTCTCGGACGTGTATAAGGCATAACAGGCCTGATGTCTTGGTCCATTAAGAATTTAGCGATGTGTGGTGTTTTATATCCTGCATCAACAGCGATAGAACTGGGCTTACCGACTTTATCTGTGACTTGAGTGACGAGCTTGTCCAACATCCGACTATCGTGAACATTCCCTCCTGTGACGAGTGAACCTAAGATAAACCCCCGGGAGTCACTTGCCGTATGAAAAGAATACGCAAATAGCTTTTCGCGTTCATCTTTTACGTAATAACCACTTTCAGGATCTGTCGTGCTGACTTTTATTTCTTTTGACTCTTCTTTATTCTGTGGGGGGAAGGGCTTTTTTTCGTGTTTCTCACGGTCGATATTGATCTCGTCATCTAACTGAGCCTGATACGTTCTAGTTTCGACTCGGGCTATTTTCTTTTCAAATTTCTTCTTATTAGCATTCGCTTTAACATGAGTAGAATCAATAAACGCAACGGATGGATCCACCAATCCCTTGGTCATCGCTTCTTTCAAAATGCGGTAGAAAATTTGTTCAAATAGGTCTGTATCGTGGAAGCGTCGAGCGTAGTTTTTA
This sequence comes from Cytobacillus sp. FSL K6-0265, assembly GCF_038003465.1. Taxonomy (NCBI): domain Bacteria; kingdom Bacillati; phylum Bacillota; class Bacilli; order Caryophanales; family Bacillaceae; genus Cytobacillus; species Cytobacillus sp. FSL K6-0265. The sequence goes on from NZ_JBBOPE010000001.1 coordinate 2,341,021, forward strand.
CCGAAGGTTGAAAAATGAGGAATCTTCTCGGTGAACCCATAACCAATAAACCATCGATAAGCCACGTTGGTTTCGATTTCCTTTATAGTTTGACGCATTGAGCGTATGCCGAAAAGGTATTGTATGAAGACCATTTTAATAAGGACGACGGGATCAATACTCGGACGACCATTGTCTAAGGAATACTTATCTTTCACCAGGTCATAAATAAATTCAAAGTCAATCGCTTGTTCAACCTTCCTAACCAGATGATCCTCTGGAACAAGTTGATCCAACGCTACCATTTCAATTTGATTTCTTCCATCCTCAACGTGTTTTGATAACATTTTATATCCCCCACATAAAATTGATTCCATTCAATTATACAAAAAAAACTTGTAGACGTGGTCTAATTCTTAGACTTTGTCTACAAGCTGAAAGAAGCTGCCTGCAAGCAGCTTCTTTAAATTAATTCTGTGATTTTTTTCTTGGAATCGCGATGTCAATACCTTCAACAACATCCCAATTTTCATCAGCATTTTCCAAATCACCATTTAGCAAGGATAGATTCTCATAAAGATTTTTGGATTCACTTAAAGGCATATCCTCATATTCTTTCAAATCTTTTATCCTCCCTTCATGTAGTTCTATTGTGTTCAAATATCACTGTTTCATACACTTTCTTAGGCATTTATGTACTTAAGCAATTTAAAAAGTGTATGGGTTTCAATCTGAGGTTAAAAATTTTTTATGTAGTAGAAACATTCAAAAAGGATTGAGATCATACAGAGGTACTTAAAATAAAAAAGCAGCCATCTAGACTGCTTCGCATTTTTTCTTTATATCTGATGTTGACATAATCATTTGAAGGATAGCTTTTAATACATTTGTTATGGAAAGCGTATGGCGTTAATATCAACATTTAATGCACTTGATGAGGTAACATTTGCTGCTACTGTATAAGCGATTCTAATTTCATATGTTGCAGTTCCAGTGGTAGCAGCAGTATTTACATTAGTGGATGCAACAGGAAATCTTGATGTACCTGCCGAACTGACACTTCTTTGAACAGAACGAGTATCAAGTAAAGTTCCATTAAGATATAGCCTAATTTGAAAGGTGAAATTAGAATTGGCCGTCGTAATTACATCAATTGATGCCGCGTAGTCAATTTTAATGTTTTGAGCAACTGTTGTTGGTACATTTAACGTAGCCACTGTCGTTTCAGTTCCATTAGTTGTTAGCGCAACGGGACCAGCTACTTCCGTAAAAAATAATTGAGACCCAGTTCCTGTGGCTCCTGTTGGTCCGGTTACTCCGGTCGATCCAGTATTTCCTGTGGCTCCTGTAGCCCCTGTTAACCCAGTCGAGCCTGTTGCTCCGGTTATTCCTGTCGGACCTGTTGTTCCTGTGGCTCCGGTTACTCCCGTCAATCCTGTATTTCCTGTTACTCCTATAGCCCCTGTTACACCGATTGAGCCTGTGGCTCCGGTTATTCCTGTCGGGCCTGTGGATCCTGTGACACCAGTTACTCCGGTCAAGCCTGTATTTCCTGTGGCTCCTGTGGCACCGGTTACACCGGTCAAGCCTGTATTTCCTGTGGCTCCTGTGACACCGATTGAGCCTGTTACTCCAGTTATTCCTGTCAGGCCTGTTGTTCCTGTGACACCAGTTATTCCGGTCAAGCCTGTATTTCCTGTGGCTCCCGTAGCTCCTGTTACTCCGGTCAAGCCTGTGGCTCCGGTTATTCCTGTCGAGCCTATGGATCCTGTGGCACCCGTTACTCCGGTCAATCCTGTAATTCCTGTGACTCCTGTAGCCCCTGTTAACCCAGTCGAGCCTGTTACTCCTGTCGGACCTGTTGTTCCTGTGGCTCCCGTAGCTCCTGCTCCACCGGTCGAGCCTGTTGCACCCGTTACTCCTGTCGGGCCTGTTGTTCCTGTGGCTCCCGTAGCTCCTGCTCCACCGGTCGAGCCTGTTGCACCCGTTACTCCTGTCGGGCCTGTTGTTCCTGTTGCACCCGTTACTCCGGTCAAGCCTGTATTTCCTATGGCTCCTGTTACACCGATTGAGCCTGTGGATCCGGTTACTCCTGTCGGACCTATTGTTCCTGTGGCTCCAGTTACTCCAGTCAATCCTGTATTTCCTGTGACTCCCGTGGATCCTGTTGCACCCGTTACTCCTATCGGGCCTGTTGTTCCTGTGGCACCGGTTACTCCGGTCAAGCCTGTATTTCCTGTGACTCCTGTAGCCCCTGTTAACCCAGTCGAGCCTGTTACTCCTGTCGGACCTGTTGTTCCTGTGGCTCCTGTTACCCCGATTGAGCCTGTTACTCCAGTTATTCCTGTCGGGCCTGTTGTTCCTGTGACACCGGTTAATCCGGTCAAGCCTGTATTTCCTGCTACTCCCGTGGCTCCTGTTACACCGGTCGAGCCTGTTGCACCCGTGACTCCTGTCGGGCCTGTAGATCCTGTGGCTCCAGTTTCTCCGGTCAATCCTGTATTTCCTGTGGCTCCCGTGGATCCTGTTACACCGATTGAGCCTGTGGATCCGGTTACTCCTGTCGGACCTATTGTTCCTGTAGCTCCAGTTTCTCCGGTCAATCCTGTATTTCCTGTCACTCCCGTGGATCCTGTTACCCCCATCGAGCCTGTTGCACCCGTGACTCCTGTCGGGCCTGTTGTTCCTGTGGCTCCAGTTTCTCCGGTCAATCCTGTATTTCCTGTCACTCCCGTGGATCCTGTTACACCGATTGAGCCTGTGGCTCCGGTTACTCCTGTCGGACCTATTGTTCCTGTGGCTCCAGTTTCTCCGGTCAATCCTGTATTTCCTGTGGCTCCCGTAACTCCTGTTACACCAATTGAGCCTGTGGCTCCGGTTACTCCTGTTGGGCCTGTAGATCCTGTGGCTCCAGTTTCTCCAGTCAATCCTGTATTTCCTGTGACTCCCGTAGATCCTGTTACCCCCATCGAGCCTGTGGCTCCGGTTATTCCTGTCGGGCCTGTGGACCCTGTAGCACCAGTTACTCCGGTCAATCCTGTAATTCCACTAGCTATCGCATTAAAACTCTCTGGACCCACACGCGTTACATCTGTATCAACTGCACCAGTAATATTACGCACAAAGGCAGTATATATTAAAAACCCAGAACCTTTGGGGACATTGTAATCAGAAGCTGAAAATGCGTACTCTTGAGGACCGAACTCAGAGCCATTAAGAACAATAGTCTTGATACCAGTAAAAATTGTATTAACATTAGGATTAGTCCCGCGAACAATTTTAATTTCTACAAAATTTGTAGAAGTACTAGCTGTTGGACTTAGTTTTAAAGTGATAATACCGTCAAATTGAACACGAATGTTTGAAGTGGGTATGGCTTCACTAACATTAAGGCCAACTTGTCCCCAAATTTGGTAAACAGACGAAGTGGGAATGTTTATAGAATTTGCATAAGAAGCATTTTGAGATATTATTCCATCAAAGAATTCCGGCATACGTTTTCACTTTCCTTTTTATAAAGAATACAAGCGAAATTTAATTTAAATTAACTTTCAAATTAATTTATGAAATATGAAACAAAAGCGGAACGGCACATTTATTTATCCTTGAATAAACCGGGATTATATAAAAAACTTTGTCACATTTTATTAAAGATGCTGGGAATAAACGAATAAAATTCGACAAAAAACTATGAAAATAGTAATAATGATAGCCTTTTCCTGAATGCCTTTGAGTTGGATTGTTTTATTCAGCTTCAGGATTAATGCCTGTCAACCGTACATGTATTTAAATTAACTCCGATGTTAAAACTTTTACATGAAGCTGTATGATAAAGGGCTGCTTTCTAATATTTATTAAATGTATATGTCGAATATAGACGGAAAATTATAAATCTTCTTAGTTGATTTATAATTTTAAAAAATGATACTATATTCATGTAAACGGTTTCTACGCTTAACAATTCCAGCCATGAGAGTACATAGACACTATTTTTAAGGAGGAATTCGATGAGTCAGTTAACTGTAAGTGTGAAAGAAAAGGTGGAAAAATTTTTAAGTGGGAAGAAAAAGCTGTATATTAATGGGGAGTTTGTCGAAAGCAAATCAGGCAAAACATTCGAATCATTTAACCCAGCAACAGGTGAAGTACTCGCCCATGTATATGAAGCTGACAAAGAAGACATTGATTTAGCGGTTAAAGCAGCTCGCGAGGCATTTGATAATGGTAAATGGTCAAAGATCTCTGCTGCACAACGCAGTCGCCTTCTCTATAAACTGGCCGACTTAATGGAAGAGAATAGTGAAGAATTAGCACAATTAGAAACCTTAGATAACGGAAAACCTATAAGAGAAACAACATATGGAGATATCCCACTAGCTGTTGAGCATATACGTTACTATGCTGGCTGGTCAACAAAAATCGTAGGCCAAACAATTCCAGTAAGCGGTCCATTCTTTAACTATACAAGACATGAACCAGTTGGAGTAGTTGGACAAATCATCCCATGGAATTTCCCATTATTAATGGCTATGTGGAAAATCGGTGCAGCTCTAGCTAGCGGTTGTACGGTTGTATTAAAGCCAGCTGAGCAAACTCCTTTATCCGCTCTCTATCTAGCAGAACTTATCGAAGAAGCCGGATTCCCTAAAGGTGTCATAAATATTGTTCCTGGATTTGGTGAAACAGCAGGCAGTCCATTAGTAGATCATCCATTAGTCGACAAAATTGCTTTTACTGGCTCTACTGAAGTCGGTAAATCGATTATGTCCAGTGCTTCTAAAACATTAAAAAGAGTAACGTTAGAGCTTGGCGGTAAATCACCTAATATTATCTTACCAGATGCCGATCTTTCAAAAGCAATCCCAGGGGCTTTAAATGGTGTTATGTTTAACCAAGGTCAAGTATGCTGTGCCGGGTCTCGTGTGTTTATTCAGAAGAAACAATTTGATAATGTAGTTGCTGATATGGCAAGCCATGCTAAGAATATCAAACAAGGAGCAGGTATTCACGCTGACACAGAAATCGGACCACTCGTGTCGACTGAACAACAAAAACGCGTACTTGGTTATATTGAAAAAGGTGTGAGTGAAGGTGCAGAGCTTGTCGTAGGAGGAACGAAACCACAGGATGATGGCTATTTTGTTTCACCAACGATCTTTGCTAATGTGCAAGATAACATGACAATTGCTAAGGAAGAGATATTCGGTCCGGTTATCTCCGCCATGCCGTATGAGGATTTGGATGAACTAATTGATCGGGCTAATCACTCAGAATATGGTTTGGCTGCAGGAGTATGGACACGAGATGTAGCAAATGCTCATTATATTGCTAATAAACTTCGAGCAGGTACCGTTTGGGTTAACTGCTATAATGCTTTTGATGCTGCTTCACCATTTGGTGGCTACAAACAGTCTGGTATCGGTCGTGAAATGGGTTCCTATGCTCTTGATAATTATACTGAAGTGAAAAGCGTCTGGATTTCAATGAAATAAATAGAATAAAAAAGAGGCCGGAACAAAACCATCCTCTAAATGAAAAAGCCGTTGAAATTTAGTGATTGTAAAATTTCAACGGCGTTGTTTGTTTGTCTTCTAAAATAAGGGCAAACTTCTGATAAAACACCAAATAAAATCAAAAAGAAGGGCCTTATGTTTAAATTACCATCAAATGATCAAGAGGGAATCGATGTGGAGCCAGTTTTTGGATTTTAGAAGGCTAATTTACGTTTCACTCGATTTTCCGTCCGCAAGAAAAACAAAAGTTTAAAATGAAATGGGTCTCGAGTTAATCGGCAGTGCATTTCAGAAAATACACGACCAATACCTAGGAGTGAGAAGAACTAACAGAAAAAGGTGAATTTGAGTTCCCTCAAAATTCACCTTTTTTCATTAATTGAAGGTAGTTTTGTCCCAGCCTTTTGTTTACGCGTATGCTAAAATGCTGTCTCTTAATAGTCGAGCTGCTCCAACACCTGCTTTTTCATCGTAATACTGAGTAAATCTCTCATCAGCTATATACATTTCTGCCAAACCTTTATGTGCCTCAGATGAATACGTCGACCAGCTATATTGTAACCATTCTTTGTGTAGCATCACGATTTGCTTTGCATCTTCCATTTGTTGATCCGTTTGTTGATTGAATTGTTTCAGTCTTTCAATCAGTTTCCTCTCTACCTCTTGCATTTCTTTATAACTTTCTTCAGACATTTGCATCCAAGATTTATTTGCTTCATCTACAGTTTCCGTTCCGTATTTTTCGCGAATCTCTTCTCCGAACATGCTTTCGTTTTCTTCTACTCTCTTCTTTTTGAATGCTGCAAATTTCTCTTCGTTACTCATTTCTATCTCTCCTTTATGATAAGCAATCGTATGTTCAACTGCTTTAATTAGGCTGTCAATATGATGCCTCTTTTCAACTAATGCATCATAATGCGTGTGCAATATACTTTGTATCGATTGATTTTCAGAAGCTAATATTTTTTGTATGTCAGACAACTTGAAGTTTAATTCCCTATAGAACAAGATTTGTTGCAATCGATCAACTTCAACTGTTGAATAAAATCGATAACCCGCTTCATTGATTTTTGCCGGCTCAAGTAAATGAATTTCATCATAATATCTTAATGTACGCGTACTTACACCAGACATTTGTGCCATTTGTTTAATTGAATAGAGCATCACTTCACCTCCTAATCACTACAATAAAGGTTTACGTTGCGTAAAGGTCAAGAAAGAATTCAAAAAAAATTTTTTCAACCAAGACTATTCAGCCGTCACTTACTTCAACCATACTCTGTTAGCTTTATCCATATAATCACCAATTTTTCCAATTTACTTTCATTTAATGTATAACGAAGAAGCTTGAGCATCCTTAAATCCAGCTTCACTCAAATTTCGGTGAATAGATACAGGTTGTGTGTCGCCTCTTGAATCGGAAATGATGTAGGAGCAGAAGCAGGTTTTATTATTGCTTTAAATGTGAAAAAGATTATTCTATCAATACGAAAGTTTTAATGATTGGGAATGTAAGATGCGGAACGTGAAATTAACCGAAGATAAACTTAAAGGTTGGGAGATTGATCTCTCCCGACCTTCCATTCACTTCGTCCTTCTTTCGACCAAATTCACGCCAACTCCCATACAAATCACGCCAATTAACAACATGAGCACCAAAGGCAATGTAACCTCATTCCATCCTGCATCAAAAAGTGCTATATCCATCAGGGCTTCCATCGCATGAACGAGTGGAAATAAATCTGCAATGAACAAAAGAACAGGGTTGCTAATCAGACCAGGAGGCATGTAAACACCGCTTATGACCGGTACAATTGGTATAATAGACGGGAAAATCATATTAAACTGTTCCGGTGTTTTGATAAATCCAGTAAATAACATGGCCAAACTCACCATACTGAGTGTAAAGACAGCTGAGACAGTAAGTAACATGCCAAAGTTATGACCTAGATTATAGTCCATCACATAATTAAAAATCACTAACACAATACAAATCTGTATAAATCCGATAAAAAAGCTGTAAAATAGGTGGCCTGCATACATCGCCGTTTTGCTGACAGGAGAGAGAATCATTCGATCCCATACACCACTTATTTTATCCGAAGTAACGCCATTCACTTTAAATCCAATTGTAAACATGGCCAAAAATAGGGTGAATCCAAACAATAGTTGGAGCTGCATATTATATTCTGGCACTTCTCCATCCTCAATGGATTCCGTTTGCATTTGTAATGGAGCATCTTCCAGATAACCACCTATTTGCTTCCGTGTAGCTTCAATGTCCTCTGATCCAGATGCAGCTTCCAGCTGGGCCTCTTGTGTAAATACAGTGTGAACATAGTCTTCCACTAATTGGACAGCCTGCGTATTGGAAGCTGCAATAATCTGATAATCACTTTCAGATAACCGAATCGCAGCTTCACTATTTCCTTCTTCCACATCTGCATGAGCCTCTGATTCATCTGTAATAACAAAAACATAATCTTGATTTGCATTTAATAAAGGTTCCCATTTTTCTTCCACCTCACTGCTGTTGAAGTCACTGCTGAAGATAGGGATAGTTGTTTGTGTTTGTTCATTATTATTCACATACGTGAAAATATACGTAAAAAGAATGCTTCCTAAGGTCAATAGAATGACTAACCAGGGGCTTCTGATATCCTTCTTTAATTGTGCCTTCACTACTGGAAACATTACGATTTCCCCCTTTCAGGAAACAGGAGTATTCCAATAACTAAAAATCCAATGAAAAAGCCGAATTGTTTCATCAACGGTACTGCAAAAGAAATCGCATTCCCATTTTGCGAAAATTCCGTAAATAAATCTATGACTACCCCTGTCGGCGTCCATTGACTCAATGCCTGCACCCATTCCGGGAACTGTTCCAACGAGAAAAAATTTCCTCCTAACGCAGCAAATCCCATAACGACCATAGTAAAAAGCCCATTCGCTGTATTTATGTTATGCATTCTTATCGTCAGAGAAGTGAAAATAGCAGATAACCCGGAAATAGATAATGAGAAAAACGTGACAATTACAATGATACCTAACCAAAATTCTGTTGATTTTTCGGGGAAGATTCCCAACATGAGATCAGTTACAACAAACACAAGCATTAATTGAATCCAGGCCATACAGAAAGTAGAAATTACTTTACCCATTAAATACGAAAATGGGCGGCTGTTCGTTAATAAAATTCGATTGAAAACACGCTCTCTTTTCTCCGTTACCGTCTTTGCTGCAACTGTCGCAGCAATAAATAGCGCAAATAGTGAGCTCATCCCAATCGTGTAATATTGGGCAAGTTCTATTTCAACCGCATTTTCTTTGATTACTTCTCTTCCGCCTTGCGGTAATGCGGGTTCTGATCCTTCCTCTCCTCCTGTCACCGCACTAAGCGCAAATTGAAAATTGAGTGCCTCCATATAATTATCGATCACACCAGCTAAGATATCTGTTTCTAATGAATGTTCTTCTATTTGAAAACGAATGGGTGTTTCTACAGGTTCATCCAGCATTACTTTCCCTAACACATCATACGTAAACCCTTCTGGAATTTTAATGATGGCATCCAATTCGCCGTTTTCGATCTGTTTTTGCGCTTCCTCTTCATTCATCTCAATAGTATGGATCCAGGAACTCAATTCTGGATCTTCAAAAAGCTTTACCATTATCCCAATCGGCGACAAGGTTTCAGCCTGTTCCATCATTGCATCTATTTCTATTTCTCGTAAATCCATCTCCAGTAACGCTTCTTCAAATTGCTTAAGACCGGTAGCTTTATCATCTTCCAGTATCAAACCAACCCTTAAATCCATTTCGCCAGCATCTTTAACCGATATTCCGGAGAAAGCAACATGCAGCACGACAAGGATGAGTATTGGCGCCAGTAAAGAAATGAGTACTTCTTTACGATCCCGCCAAAAAACCAATAAATCTTTTTTAATAAAAGAGAACATTTTGCTATTCTTCCTCCTCTTAATCTCTTAATGTCCGGCCGGTTATGTGCAAGAATACATCTTCAAGACTTGGCGTTTCCATTTGAAAATTCGTTAATAAAATGCCTTCACTTTCAACAGCGTGTATCAAATCACTTAGGATACTGCTTCCTTTCTTAGAGATAATCCGTAAACTTTTATCTGTTGCATCTACACGACGTATGTTCTTAATAGATTTTACTTTTTCCACTACCGTATCACTCATCTCGCTCAAAGTGACTTGAATCATATCTTCAGTGGATAATATGCTTAATAACTCTTCCTTACTTCCTGAAGCCACCACTTTCCCATGATCCATAATGTAGACTCGTTTGCATAATTGCTCGACTTCCTCCATGTAGTGACTCGTATAAAGCACCGTCGTTCCATTTTCTTCATTAAGCTTACGTACAGTTTCAAGAATATGGTTTCTTGATTGTGGATCAATCCCTACAGTCGGTTCATCCAAAATAAGAATTTTTGGATCATGCAACAAAGCAGCTGCAATATTAACCCGTCTTTTCATCCCACCGGAGAATGTTTTTACCAACTCTTTTTGAGGTTTTTTCAATCCAACCATCTCAAGAATTTCCTGGATACGTTGTTCTAAAATGGTCTTTTTGACGTTATAAATTTCACCAAAGAACTTCAAATTCTCATAAGCCGAAAGTTCTTCATATAATGCAATCTCCTGGGGAACAACACCAAGAATCCTTCTTATTTCTGCGGGGTTTTTAATTGTACTTTTTCCATTTAGTTTCACATCTCCGGCAGTCGGTTTAAGTAAAGAAGAAATCATGGAAATTGTAGTAGACTTGCCAGCTCCATTCGGACCAAGCAAACCAATAGATTCTCCCTCATCTATATAAAGATCAATTTCATCAACTGCTTTTTTTCCTTTAAACGTTTTGCTTAATTTGACCGTTTCAATCATATCCACTCACTCCTGTATTAGTTGATAACACAGAAAAACTTGACACATCACTCGTTTTTCTATATTTTTCATCCTTGCCTCACAATGTAAAATATACATAAAAAAAAACAGTGCCACCACTGTCTCTAGTCATTTTCAACATCATTCGGAATTACTTTAGTCATTTTAATTTTTCGCCTATGTAGTTAATCAGACAAGATTATGGCGAATCGAGTAAATAGCAAGTTGTGTCCGGTCTCTTAAATCTAATTTATGTAAAATTTGACTCGTATTGTTTTTCACAGTTCCTACTGATAAACCTAATCGCTCTGCAATTTCATGATTGTTAAGCCCTTCACCGATACAAGTTAAAATAGCACGATCACGCGGAGTCAGAGATGGATCTGGACTTTTATCTTCCTGTCGCTGGAGAAGAAGAGGCATCACTTTGGCGGCAACTTGATCTTCCACACTCAGTCCGCCTTTTAAGGCACTACGGATGGAGCGAATCAAAGAATCGGTATCCGCATCTTTTAAGATATAACCACTCACACCTATTTTTAATGCTTCCATCACATACTCATTATTATCAAATGTTGTTAACATTAAAACTTTAGATGTGTTCCAGCGGGTTTGTATAATTTTTGCTGCTTCAATTCCGTCCATAACAGGCATTCGAATGTCTAAAATCACTACATCAAATACGTGTTGTTCACAGAGGTGGATAGCTTCCTTCCCATTACTTGCTTCTCCGACTACCTTCATTTCCTTATCTGTTTCAATCATCATCTTTAACCCCTGCCGCACCATCACCTGATCTTCAACCAATAGTATCCGTATCATCATTTCCCTCCTGATCTGTTATTTTTATAAAACCCCTGACAATGAATTGCTCTTCCGTTTTATGTACTTCTAATTTCCCGCCAATTTTTTCTAGTCTTTCCCGCATAGAGATCAGTCCGAACCCTTCCTTATATCGATAATTATTTATTACGGGATTGCTGATTTCAAAACGAAAAACACTGCCCCCTGGAGCTTCAAACGAAACCTCAGCCTCTCTGGCATTACTATGTTTCATTATATTCGTCAATGCTTCCTGTACAGAACGAAAAATGACGAAAGACTGTTCACCTGTAAGCGGCACTGTAAAAGCCCCGTGCTTGACAGAAAAATGAATCCGGATAAAGCTTTCTGTTTCCAGCTTACGGATTAATCGTAAAATACCCTGAAGTCCTCCAACTTCATTGGTTTTAAGCACTTTTACAGCATTTCGCGTTTCCTCAAGACTTTCACTTGCAAGTGTCTTTAAAGATTGAATCTGCTTCTTATCTTTTTCATTTGCCGTTATCCTCAAAACTTCTATTTGCATAAGGAGCGCAGTAAGTTTGTGACCAACAGAATCATGAATCTCATGTCCAATCAGTGTACGTTCTTCCTGCCTTGCTGACTCTTCCTCCGAGGCAATCCCCCTTTTTAATCTCCTATATTCACTGAGTAAGGCATCATACCTGAGGAAAAAATCATCCTTCGCGTTCTTTGTTTGCTTAAAAAGAATGAGTGCGGCAATGAGGCAAGCAAAATACGTCAAGATAAAACTAATAACAGATACGGAAAGCTCTGTATTTAAAATGATAGAGATCATTCCTACAACAGAAACGACTACAACCATACTAGCTAGGCGAGTTGACAATTGATAAAAGGCCTCTGCAATTAACAAGGATAAAATCAACAATAGAAACGGATTAAATCCTTCCCCTTGCTGCGGGAATAATGTAATGACCGAAGCTAATGCATTAATAGCAATTATAATGGTGGAAACGACTGGCTTTTCCTTAACAAGCGGCATGAGAAAAAAGAGAATAAAAAACACCGACAAACCAAGCAGTCGCCATGTTATTTCTGACGCACCACCTGCAAAATATAGAATAGCAAAACTCCAAACGACTGTATTAAATAAGAACCATATCCAGTATAACTTCATACATATTTTCCCTTTCCTTCTACTGAATATATCGTACCAAATAGGGTTTGGGATGACAATGGGAAATGTATTTCTGGGAAGGAGAGTGTTTTTTCAGGAGAAAGTTAGTCATTACATCATTTTGTGGAATTTATTGCAATAGAATTTTAAGCTGTCGCTAAGCTTTCCTCTAAGGTTTAAATGGTTCTAGAAACGACAATGTATTTTTTAGTGACATGGAAGCTATAAACTCGAGTAATTATTTTATCAAACTGTTTGAACTTACCACTGTAAAACAGAGTATTATCATATTAAAAGACCAGTCAAATAATGTGGAATAAGGGAAAGGATTGTTTTTGAGTTTGTTCTTTAGGTTTATTTATTGTATTAATGCTTACCAAGTCCAATAGTGCTTTGATAATAGGCGCTGTAATCAAAATTAAGTCTTATTCTTATTTTCATTATTATATATTTGATAGAAAAGAGGTAACTAATCGTGCAGTTTACTTGAATAAGAAGATGTCTTTTTAGTATCTCCTTCACATTCAGCTTGAAATTTGTACAGCCTGCAAAATTCCCGCAAGGTTGTCTGTATCCCATGTAAATTTTGCATTTACTTATGAAAAAGTTTACTTTACCATTCATTTACCCCCAAATTTCTAAAAAAAAGAGAGGTGAATAACTCACCTCTCTAAAATAATCATATGTAGTAGCCCTGCTTTTGCTTAATTAGAAGCAGATGGCATTGGTTTACATGGCTGAATGGTTAATAATGATCTTGGTTTTGTAAGGCTCACTTTAATACCAGCTTTTTTTAAACGGTTCACTAAATCTACGATCTGTGTTTTCTCCATTTATAAAACTCCTTTTTTCCTGCCTTTATACTTTATATATTAAGGGATAATTATGAAAAAACTATGAACAATCCTTTATTTTTTTCCTTCTTTTATAACTTTTTTGTGAAAAAAGTATAATAGAATCATGATTTTGTTGGATAAACAGAAAACTGGCTTGTATGTATTGTCCAAACTTATCGTATTGTCTATTTTATCATTACTTACCCTTTTAGAATTATGACAAAACCTCAACATTTTCATTTCAACCACATATATTTATATTCGCTTTAAAGTGGTAAACCCCTCTATTTTTTCGTGTTTTTTCAAATAAATATGATCTAGATTAACACTGTGACTTAAGTTAATGTTATAATTTTATCGATTATGATGCATGGAGGAATATAATTAATGCTAACTGTTACAAACGTAGGTCTCCGTTATGGCGACCGCAAATTATTTGAAGATGTGAATATTAAGTTTACACCTGGCAATTGCTATGGTTTAATTGGCGCAAATGGTGCGGGTAAATCCACCTTTTTAAAAATTTTATCTGGCGAAATTGAATCACAGTCCGGAAATGTTAGCTTAGGTCCAGGAGAACGGCTTGCAGTCTTAAAACAAGACCACTTTGAATATGAAGAATATGAAGTATTAAAAGTGGTGATTATGGGTCATGCACGCCTATATGAAGTGATGCAAGAAAAAGATGCTATTTACATGAAAGCCGATTTCTCAGATGAAGATGGTATGAGAGCTGCCGAATTAGAAGGTGAGTTTGCTGAGTTAAATGGTTGGGAAGCAGAATCAGAAGCGGCTATTTTACTTAAAGGTCTCGGCATTCCAGAAGAGTTGCATACGAAGAAAATGGCTGATTTATCTGGTGGAGACAAAGTAAAAGTATTACTTGCTCAAGCATTGTTCGGAAAACCCGATGTTTTATTACTAGATGAACCGACGAACCACTTGGATATTAAAGCAATTGCTTGGCTCGAGGAGTTTTTAATTAACTTTGAAAACACCGTCATCGTTGTATCTCATGACCGTCATTTCTTAAATAAAGTTTGTACTCATATTGCTGACTTAGACTTCGGTAAAATTCAAATTTATGTCGGTAACTATGATTTCTGGTATGAATCAAGTCAATTAGCACAAAGAATGGCGCAAGATGCTAACAAGAAAAAAGAAGAAAAAATTAAAGAACTACAAAACTTTATTGCTCGCTTTAGTGCCAATGCGTCAAAATCTAAGCAGGCTACATCAAGAAAGAAATTGCTTGATAAAATCTCTTTAGATGATATTAGACCGTCATCAAGACGATATCCTTATGTAGGCTTCTCTCCTGAACGTGAAATAGGAAACGACCTATTAAGAGTGGACGGATTATCGAAAACAATTGACGGTGTGAAAGTACTCGATAATGTCAGCTTTATTATGAATAAAGATGATAAAATTGCGCTTGTTGGGGCGAATGAACTTGCTAAAACCACTTTATTTAAAATTCTGATGGGTGAAATGGACCCAGATGAAGGCTCATTTAAATGGGGAGTAACAACTTCTCAAGCTTATTTTCCAAAGGATAACTCAAATTTCTTTGAAAATAGTGAGCTGAATTTAGTTGAATGGCTTCGTCAATATTCTCCTGAAGATGAAAGTGAAAGCTTCCTTCGTGGCTTTTTAGGTCGTATGCTCTTCTCAGGTGAAGAAGTATTAAAGAAAGCAAGCGTGCTTTCAGGTGGAGAAAAAGTTCGCTGTATGCTATCAAAAATGATGCTCAGTGGGTCAAACGTTCTTCTACTTGACGAACCGACGAACCATTTAGACTTAGAATCCATTACCGCTTTAAATAATGGTTTGATTGCCTTTAAAGGTTCGATGATTTTTGCATCACATGACCATCAATTTATCCAAACGATTGCTAACCGAATTATTGAAATCACACCAAATGGAATCGTAGATAAACAAGTAACTTATGATGAATACCTTGAAAACGATGAGCTACAAAAGCAAATCGCCACAATGTATCAAGGATAATAGTATGGAGCTGGAGGTCAAGTATGGCCACCAGCTTCTTTAAATTGATAGGTAAAGACGAATTTACCTGAGCGTTCTCAAGTTTTTATCTAAAAACCCATCGTGTGTTCATCCAAGTTGCTTTCCGAAATGACTTGAAAACCATTTCTTCTCAATAGGGCTGTTGTGACACCCATACCTAATATTTGTTCCCCTTTAAATTCTCCATTGTAAATAATTGAACTACCACATGATGGACTATTTACCTTAAGAATAATGGTATTTGCTCGCAACTCTTGGGCTTTCTTTAAAGTAGCATATGCTCCGTTGATATATTGTTTTGTAACATCCTTACCTGACTTTTCAACAACTCTTGCTTTTCCGTCCAATACATCTTCCCCATCACCACCCACGATCTCAGCTGGCTCTCTTGGCGTCATAAAACCTCCGAGTAGTTCCGGACAAACAGTCATTGCTTGATTCTCTAATAAAAGGTTCTGGATTCTTTCATCTAAACTATTTGATCCATTATATCTTACATTCATTCCTGCCAAACAT
Organism: Cytobacillus sp. FSL K6-0265; assembly: GCF_038003465.1. Classification (NCBI taxonomy): domain Bacteria; kingdom Bacillati; phylum Bacillota; class Bacilli; order Caryophanales; family Bacillaceae; genus Cytobacillus; species Cytobacillus sp. FSL K6-0265. Next base: position 2,356,767 of record NZ_JBBOPE010000001.1, read on the forward strand.
GCACTTACTAATATCATCAATTCACCACCACCAACTATTTTTCCATACTTTCCTATTGGCAATTGTAACCACATTCAAACTTTGCAGTTATTTAAACATTTATATACATGCATAAAAGCACAGTAAAGTTACTGTGCTTCCTTGCTACCATCTCCTATTAGGAATATCATAGCGGTTCCGTTTCCTTTTTTTGTTTATAAATAAGAAAAGCATGATTAAAATGATGGCACCTATGCCAATTACTATATAGAAAAAAAGGCTCGTATTTTCCTTCTCAGTATAATCACTAGCTTCATTTATCGTATGATGATTCGCTACTTCTTGTTTAAGCTGTTCTCTTTCCAAATTAATTTTTTGTATCACTTTATCATTATGATCAACGATTTCTAATACACCCTGATTATTTAAGTTTTCTTTAAATCCCTCAATCGGTAAAGTTACCTTGTAGCTATTTTCTGTCGGTTGAAACACTTTTTCACCAACAAAATATTCTGGTTCAGGTACAAGTTCTTTGTTTTCATAATGAGAGAAACTGTAATCAAATATGGTTTTCGTGTCTTTATAAATATCACGTTTAAAATCTGCTTTCATCACAATTGCTGTTAATGTCAATTTCCCATTATCTGCTGTGGATGCGAGTGTTTGTTTAGATTCACTAACAAAACCCGTCTTCCCGCCAGTAATCCATTCATAGGGTCTTTGTCCGGTTAAAAGTTGATGATGGCTAAGTAGTGTCGTATCCCAAGATTCACCATCCCATTTTAATTCTACAGTGCCAAAAACTTCAGCGAAGGTCGCGTTTCTCATAGCATAATTTGTAATGATTGCCATATCTTTTGCCGTTGTATAATGCTCTTCAGAAAATAATCCGTGCGGGTTTGTAAAATGAGTCTCGGTCACTTTTATTTCGTTTCGCATGTAAGCATTCAATTTTTTCGCAAAATTCTCTTCGTTACCTTCCAAATGAATGGCAATGGCCTTAGCTGCATCATTTCCTGAGTTAATGAGCATACCTTGAACGAGCTTTTTTAAAGTTACCTGCTCGCCTTCTTCTAAGTATACCTTTGTCCCCTCAACATCTACTGCTTCTTTAGAAATTGTTACAACATCATTTAAATTTCCATTTTCAATTGCATAAATAGCGGTTGCAATTTTTGTTAAACTTGCTGGATACATTTTTGTGTTTGCATTTTTTTCATACAATATAGCGCCCGTTTCTGTTTCCATAACAATCGCCGTTTCACTTACAATTTCTGGTTCATCATCCTTAGCAAATGCTGTTTGTGTACCTAATAACATGAGGAATAGGAAGATGATTATCCATTTTTTCTTCATTCATCCACTTCCATTTCTAGTGCTTTTACCCTATTGAATTGTATCAAAAAAATTGTACGTAAAGATAGATGATAACAAATTGTTACATAATTGAAAGAAGATTGTCGTATTTTGCAATAAATTATCTATTTGTGTTGCTACAGGATTAGACTAAACATCCTAGATTTTTCGCATAAAAAAGAGCATCCTCTTATTTAGATGCCCTAATTTACTAATTATATGATATTAACTACTGCCACAGCCGCTTCCGCAACTTGCACCTGAATCACCACTAGAAGAAGAACTGTCGTCGGACTTGGATGATACATCACTAGCACAGGCAAAACCGCTACATGAGGAAAAAGTAAAGCTATTCTTTGCTAGCACATCAGGTAAATAAATACTTACCGCTTCTTCGAAATTGTCATATTCAAACATTGAAAAATAAATGCAAATAAAAAGAATACTTTGGTGGGAAAATTCGGGTTTCGGTTTCAGATTCTCATTTTGCGCTTTATTTTTTTCATGGAGTTCTGTTGCAGATTTAATATTTTTTTTTATTGATTGTATCATTTCCAACTGGATATTCTTCCATTTAGAATGTGTACGGAAATAAGTCATTAACAGTTCTTTTTCACTTAAAGCCGTAAAATCAGCTAAGATTTGAGGGTGCAAAGGTTTTCTCATAAAAGATCCCCATATTTTCACACTATTCTCAGATGGTTGGAAATAACTCAAATACAATAAGTCAAAAAACGCCCTTTCATTATGTGGAGATGGATTGCCACCACCAGTGTGAGGCGTATGGTGTAAATATTGACCAAATAATTGCTTGCAAAAATCAGCATACTTTTGGGTAAATAAAATCATTTCATGCCATAATTCATCCACTTTACTACTATACATTGGTACGGATTTGAGCAGACTACATAGGAAGAAATATCTTTTTAATTCCATAAAAAGCCAATCAAATTCATGATCTTTCCATTTAGGATGTTCTTTGAGCACGCGATTTTTTAACTGCCTTTTATCGCTTTCTGTAAATGAACTCTCTACTTGATGAACTAAAGGTTGAGCAAGCGGTTGAACTAAACCAATATTATTCGGGATTGGTAATGCCTTTAAAGGTTTTGCAGCCGGTTTTAAGAACTTTGCAAATACTACAATGATGATAATGAATAAAATAATAAATAAGTACAACATTCTCTTCTTACCCCCTCTTGCTAATTATACACAAGATATTGGTACCCCACCATAAATTTGGAAGATTCGTATCTGTACACGAAATTAACATACGCACATTTATCTTTTGCGTTTTTCATTCATTGAACAATCATATTTCCGCTCAATATTTTGGACAATCGATTTTTAAAATAAAAAACTCCCCGAAGATTGCTCTCTTCATCGAGGAGTTATGACTTACTTATTCTTCTTCATATAGTTATCATATACATCATCTTTCGCCAGCCAAGCAAAGTCCGCTATCTTAATTGCATTCACGGCCGATTGAAAATCTTTAAATACCATCGCATTTTCTTGATGATTCTTTTCAATTTTCCACTGCTCTTGTTTTTCGTAGATACGATAAATGTCACCAGAGCGCCCTTCATAAATCGTACCATGACTATTTTCTTTTTGGTTCAATTTATTTTTAGGTGCATCAATTTTCAATGATTCTTCTGTGAATAATTCTACTACGAATTTTCTAAACGCGTCTTCATTCATCGTACAGCCTGATGCCTTCGCATGGCCACCTCCACCGTACGTGCCTGCAACAGCTGAAACATCGATATGATCGTGAATCGTTCTGAAGCTGACTTTGCGTCCACCCATATTAAGAATCGCAATATAATCTAAATGAGGATATTCTTTTCCTAACTCATTGCCTAGTTCGGAATGATAAGATTCCGCATGAACAACACCAACAATGTGATTATCAATCGACGCTTGGATAAGTTCTCTTTTTTTACGCTTAATATAGCGTTCAATTTTCGCTTCTTCCATTGATAATAATTTCGCTTCAAGCTCATCAAATTCAAAATCATCTGCGGATTTTAATCTTTGCAGTATCATTTCCTCAAATTCTTCTATAGAAAACATATAAAATAAATCATTCAACTGCTTCGCTTTTACATTATTATTCTCGTCCCATTCCCAAGTATCATATTGTCTAACCAATTCAATAAATTGTTCAATGGACCTTTTTGGAGATAGTTTTTTTTGCTCAACAAAATATTCATATAATAATGATGTAGCACAAGTTTGTCTCCCATCATCATATTGTACTGTTACTTTAGCCCATTCATATTGATTGAAATGTAAGGCCGTTTTATGATGATCAATTAGTTGTGCATGACCACCATGTTTGACAAAATCATCAACTCTTTTCGTGTTATCCTCATTGATCGATAAGTCTGTTATGTATAGCGTTGCATCTTTATGGTCTTTTTCAGAAAAAAACTTCTCGACTTTATAGTCTAAGCCTCCGACAGAATTATAATAAACTTGCCCTTCTTCACCTAATGCTAGTTTGATGATAATACCACAACCAACACCATCTAAGTCGTTATGAGAATATAATTTATACATTACTTCACCCGCTGTTCTAGAATATTTCAATATGTATGCTCTCCCAAAAGAGTTAGTACTATTATATATGAAAAGAACCCTGCATGAAACCGCAGGGCATTAATTTAAAACAGAAGGTAGGCAATAGGTGTGACAAGAATAAGAGCAAGGACTGTTCGCTCAAACCAAATAATCACCATTTGCCTAATGGTAAGAGGAATATCAGTTGATAATATGCAAGGAACTAAAGCCGAAAAGAAAATAATCCCACTAACAGATACAACACCAATAATAAATTTCGTCATCAAAGCGGATTCTGTCACTACCATAGAAGGTAAAAACATTTCTACAATCCCAACCGAAGTCGCTTTTGCTGTTAACATTGCTTCTGGCAATCCTAGTATAGCTGTAAATGGATAAAATAAATAAGCAAGCCAATCAAAAACTGGCGTGTATTCGACTAATACCAAGCCAATAAGCCCAATAGACATAATTGAAGGCAGGATGGACATCGTCATTAATATACCATCTTTCAAATTTTGTTTCACATTTTCAAATATTGATGGTGCCAAAGCAGCAGCTTTCATCGCTTCTTTCCACCCAGTTTTTAGCAGTGGTTTGTCATATACATCATTTTCTCTCTTCACACCCTGATAATACTCATTTGACATATTCCGTATCGGCCATATTCGTACCGTAATCGCTGTTACTGTAAATGTAATCACGAACGATGTCCAAAAATAAATCGTCCACATAGACATTAAGTCTAACGCTTTAGCTACAACAATCATAAAAGTGACAGAAACAGTGGAAAACCCCGTCACAATAATCGCTGCTTCTTTTATTGAATACTTACCTTCTTTATATATACGATTGGTAATTAATATACCGACAGAATAACTGCCAACAAAGGAAGCAACTGCATCAATTGCGGACCGTCCAGGTGTTTGGAAAATCGGTCTCATAACTGGTTTCATCAACACCCCTATAAATTCAAGTAGACCATAGCCTACTAATAAAGCTAAAAAGACAGAACCAATAGGAACTAATAAACCGACTGGCGTAACAAGGCTATCGAATAAAAACGAACCCATATTTGGAGCAAATATAAATGTGGGACCGAAATTAAAATAAACCATAAAGGCAATGACTACACCTAAAAGTTTTAAGAACGAAAATATCGCTGTGACAGTTGTTTCTTTCCAATTACCTTTTATAAATGGATATAAGCCACCTAAGAGGATAATCAAAAGCAAATAATAAGGAACGACATTACCTAGTAATTGTCGCAACCCACTGACAATATGATCGATCATAATGGAAGATTGCCCATTCAATGAGATCGGAATAAAAAACATAAAAAACACCAATCATACTGTAAATGAAAAACTTCCATACATGACTATGGCTGTTTTTCGGTTGAGGATTGGTTTGGCGATTACTCAGTTCAGTTTCCATATTCTCCTCACAACCTATCTTCCTTATAATTTTATTTTTTTATAAAAAGAGACTGGCATATACCAATCTCCCCCTTACTATTAGTGACTTTTTAACGTGTTTATTACTAGAGCACCATTGTCAATAACGATTCTCCCAGCTTTAATTACCGAATGAGTATGATTCATTCCATATAAATATTGTGTTTGCATATAGTTAGGCACATCAAGTATAAGAATATCTGCCTTTTTTCCTTCTTCAAGACTGCCAACCTCATGCCCCTTCCCAATAGCATGGGCAGCATTGATGGTTGCCGCGTAAATCGCTTCAGCAGGCGTTAAGCCCATATGCATACAAGCGAGATTCATCATAAACGGTAATGAAGTTGTTGGTGAGGAACCAGGATTACAATCCGTAGACAAGGCTACGGCTACTCCTTCATCAATCATTTTTCGACCATTAGCTGCTTCTTCCATTAAGAAAAAAGCGGTACCAGGAAGAAGAACAGCGATGACACCCGCTGCTGCCATTTTTTTAATCCCTTCATCTGATGCTTTCAATAAATGATCAGCTGAGATGGCACCTACTGCTGCTGCTAATTCAGCGCCACCATACGGTTCAATTTCATCTGCATGAATTTTTGGTATTAAACCAAGATTTTTTCCTGCTAACAATAACTTCTTCGATTGCTCAGGGGTAAAAACTCCTCGTTCACAAAATACATCGTTAAAAACAGCTAACTCCTCCTCCACAACTAATGGGAGCATCTCATCAATGATAAGATCGATAAAAGCATCTGGTCGCTTCTTGTATTCTGCAGGTATCGCATGCGCGCCCATAAAGGTGCTGACAATATCAATCGCATGCAACCGGTTGAGTTCCTTTGCAACAAACAATTGCTTATACTCTGTTTCCCAGTCAAGTCCGTAGCCACTTTTTGCTTCAATCGTTGTAACCCCATGCATTAAAAAGCGATCCAATCGCTTAAGGCTCTCCTCTTTTAATTCATCTATTGTCGCTGCTCTCGTTTTAGACGTTGTGGCATGAATGCCACCTCCGTTGTTCATGATTTCCATATAGGTGGCACCATTTAACCTCATATTAAACTCTTCTTCACGACTCCCCGCATAAACTAAATGTGTATGTGGGTCCACTAACCCAGGCATGACCACCTTACCACTTGCATCAATTACTTCTGCTGAATTTAGTTCTTGCTGAAATTGGCTAATCAATTCATTTGTTTCACCGATGGCCACAATGTGTTCATCTTTTATTAGGATCGCACCATCATTAATGACGTGTAATTGATTCATCGCTGCTTTGACTGCAGGTTGTTGTGAATGCCCTTTTAATGTAAGAAGTTCATTTGCATGCTTTATAAACAAATAAGTTGAGTTCATTACCTTACCTCTCCTCTATTGATTATTTTTCCATCCCTTTCTTGAGCATTGGTATTTGAATGCCTTTATCTATGGCCGTTTGTTTCGCAAGCTCATACCCAGCATCAGCATGCCGAACTACACCCATACCGGGATCTGTTGTAAGCACTCGCTGTAATCTCTTCTCCGCTTGTTCCGTTCCATCAGCAACAATCACCATACCAGCGTGTAAAGAATAGCCCATGCCTACTCCACCACCGTGATGTACTGACACCCAACTTGCACCACCAACACTATTAATTAGAGCATTCAAAATCGGCCAATCTGCTATTGCATCACTACCATCCTTCATAGCCTCTGTTTCCCTATTAGGTGAAGCGACAGAGCCTGAGTCAAGATGATCGCGTCCAATCACGATTGGTGCTTTTAATTCACCAGATGCAACCATATCATTAATGATCTTGCCGAACCTTGCTCTTTCACCATAACCTAACCAGCAAATTCTTGAAGGTAAGCCTTGAAATTGAATTTTTTCTCTAGCCATTTTGATCCAGTTACATAAATGTTTATTGTCAGCAAACTCTCTTAAGATGACTTCATCTGTTTTATAAATATCGTCTGGATCTCCAGAAAGTGCTACCCATCTAAAAGGGCCTTTTCCCTCACAAAATTGTGGACGGATATAAGCCGGTACGAATCCTGGAAAGGCAAAAGCATCTTTCACACCTTCATCATGAGCGACTTGACGAATATTGTTACCGTAATCAAATGTGATGGCACCTTTATTCTGCATTTCAAGCATAGCAGTCACATGAATGGCGATGGACTTCTTAGCTTGTTGCACATATTCTTGTGGATTTTCAACTCTTAACTTGGCTGCTTCTTCCATTGAAAAAGAAATAGGAATATAACCATTTAACGGATCATGTGCTGATGTTTGATCTGTTAATACATCTGGGATGAAGCCGTATTCCAACATTTTGGGGAGGATTTCCGCTGCATTTCCAAGCAAGCCAATAGACATCGCCTTTCCCTCTGCTTTTGCTTCCTGTGCAAGCACAATCGCTTCTTTCATATCATAAACTTTCTTATCCAAATACTTTGTTTCTAATCTCCGGTCAATTCTCGTCTCATCTTTATCTATTGCAATACAAACACCCCCAGCCATTGTCACTGCTAATGGCTGGGCCCCGCCCATACCGCCAAGACCCGATGTAAGTGTAATCGTTTGCTTTAAAGAACCGTTAAAATGTTGCTTAGCCAGTTCTGAAAATGTTTCATACGTTCCTTGCACAATTCCTTGGCTGCCAATATATATCCAGCTGCCGGCTGTCATCTGGCCATACATAATTAACCCTTTTTTGTCTAGTTCATGAAAGTGTTCCCAATTAGCCCATGCAGGAACAATGTTAGAGTTAGCAATTAATACTTTGGGTGCATCCTCATGTGTTTTAAAAACCGCAACCGGTTTGCCTGATTGCACAAGCAATGTTTCATCATTTTCAAGCTGATGAAGAGTTTCCATCATACTATCGTAGCTCTCCCAATTTCGCGCCGCTTTACCAATGCCGCCATATACAATTAATTCTTCAGGCTTTTCGGCGACTTCTTTATTTAAATTATTTCTTAACATACGAATAGCAGCCTCTTGAATCCAACCTTTTGCATGGAGTTCACTACCGGTATAATTAATAATTTCTCTCTTCACTTTTTCCATCAATATCCCTCCAACTCATTAATAAATTTATTTTAACTTAGAATTTTCCGAATAAACTGTCTATTAATGTTGGATTATTTATATTTTTTTGTGATTTATCACTTTGTTTTATATAGTTATTTATCCATTTATTCGATTTTTTATATAAATATAAAAAATATATAAATCTACTGCTTTTATTTTTCTTCTATTTATAAACAGTGTCATTCTTGCATAAAAGATCTGGTCTAATTCCGGTACATTAGACTTGTCTCTTTTAATTGAAGGCTGATTCTCACTCAAAACAAAAAATCCAAACAACCATTCTAATTTCTTTAAGGAAAATTGAATGATTGTTCGGATTAAGTTTGTTTATGATTTCGAGACGAGATGTTCTAGTTGTTCGTCATTGATAAAACGCTGTATATTTTCTAGCGTCAGCTGGTTAATTCTTTGCACTGCTTCAAAAGTAGCCCCACCAATATGAGGAGTTGCTATCACATTTGCTTGCTTTGACAACTCCGTAATGGAAGGCTCTTTCTCAAAAACATCTAATGCTGCACCTTTGATCACCTGATTTTTTAATGCTGCAAGCAGGTCGACTTCATTCACTAATCCGCCGCGTGAGATATTGATAAGAAACGCACTCGGCTTCATTTTTGCTAACGTTTTTTCATTGATTAGATGGCGATTTTTCTCAGATAACGACGTAGAGAGAATAATGTAGTCAGCAGTTGATAGTAATTCGTCAAGTTCAGTAAAGGTAACATTCAGCTCTTTCGCTTTTTCCTCATTTCGATAATGGCCGAAAGCAATGACTGACATATCAAAACCACTTGCTCTTTTAGCAATTGCTTGTCCGATTGCACCGAAACCAATAATCCCTAACTTCTTCCCGTAGACTTCGTTACCCATAGAGAGCTGCCATGTACCCGTTTTCATCTCATGATCTTTTTGCGCAATTTGTCTTGAAATTGACAATAATAACGAAAAGCCAAGATCTGCTGCGGAATGTGCATTTTGACCTGGTGCATTTGTAACAACAATCCCTTTTTTCTCAGCATAGTGCACATCGATATTATCGTACCCTGCTCCGAATTTAATAATGTACTTTAAATTGGGGGCATGGTCAATGACTTCTTGATCAATTTTCACAATAGCAACGACGATGATATCAACATCTTCGACTTCTTGTAATAATTGTGATTTTGTAAGTCCACTATCACTATGAACGAACTTCACTTCAGCATTTAACCGCTTCGCTTCTTCTATAATTGTCGGATATTCCTCGATAAATGGATCTCTAATTAAATATAAAACTTTCATTTTTCATCTTCACCTTTATGTTCATTTTTGTTAGGACGTACGACTTGTGTTTGCACGAAAAGTACTTGGAGAGCACTTCATTATTTGATTAAAGACTTTATTAAAATATTGTTGATTACGATAACCACATTCTTTCGCAATCATTTTAATTGGAAGATTTGTTTCCGTCAATTGCTGAGTCGCCTTTTTTATACGGCGCATCGTAACGATTTCCCTAAAAGATTGCTTATAATATTTCGTTAATAAGGAGCTAATATAGCTCGTATTACGATTAAATTTGGCAGCAATCATATCTAAACTCATCTCTTTCTCATGAAAATGTTCTTCTATATAATGATATATTTGCTTGGCTAACTTCTCAGACTTCGAGTCTAGTTGCATGTCTGTATCTATTAATCTAGCTATCAACTTGATCATTTCTTCAATTACTCGATAGATAAGAGGTGAGTAGAGAATCGTCTGGAATAATGCTTGATACTTTTCTTCCTTTTCTTTATCAATTAAATGCCTTGCAATCATGTATCGTCTAATTTGTGCCAAAATACTAGTTAATCTAATTCTAATTATAGCTGGATCAGGATAAGGGGACGTTAGGCTTAAAAATTGTTCATATAGCCATGTTTTGATTGCTTTTATATCCCCCCGCCGTAAATGATCAATCCAAAACTCTTGCTCTTTTGGTGTTAAAAAAGGGTCGATGCTCACCCATTCGTTGGCTGACCATGGAATAAGCTTATTTAAACCGGTGTAGAAGGAAAGCTCCATTCGTTGCTTAATCTTGCCGTATTGTGATTGCAGTAGACCTTTATCATTTGAATTTCCTTCGGCTAAAATGATTGCTTCATTTGATTCTTTCGCCCATCCACGAATAAAGGTATGGCATTTTCTTAAAAGATCTTGGTCATTCTCCTCTACAAGGCATAAAATCATCTCAGGTAAAAGAAATACTTTTCTGACATTCGCCCATGAATGACCGATTACATAGGTATATAACTTAAATATTTCATTTGGATGAACAGTTCTCATTCCTATAACCTTTACATGATGGGCTTGATCTGTTTGCAGAAAGGTTCGTTCTTCAGTATCGTCCTCGGCTATTTGTGCATGGTTAAGACTTTTTCTATGTATACGATAAAGCACTCGAAGTGATCGAAGCACATCCTCTGGAGACACAGGTTTTACTAATAAATCACTCACTCCTATTTCAATCGCTTTCTTTGCCTGATCAAAAGTAGGTTCAATCGTCATTGCTAATATTTTTATGTTAAAGATCGGGACAAGCTGTTTTAATTTCTTATACGCCCCTGAAGCAAACATTTCCATTTCCAACAATAAGAGATCCGGACTTTGTTTTTCAATGATTGTGAATACTTCATTTGTAGATGATCTTATTTCAATTTGCCAAGTAGGATAGACGGTTTTAATTAACCATTTTAATCCCTCTGCATCGTTGTGATCTCGATCAGCAATCAAAATCTTATACATGCCATCATCTCCTTTTTATTATGTTAGCTTAAAATGCAAAAGTAAACAATTTTGAAAAAAAGATAAAAATGAGACAAGTTCTGTTGTTCTCTCAGCATACATATGAAGTACAACCTAATAAATGAGGAGAGATAGAATGAAATTCCTAATTATTACAAAGCAAACGATGATCACTGTTTTATTAGTCATTGCCCTTATTGCATCTGCTTCTGTATGGCTTATATCAAAGAATGGGAGTTTAGCTGTGTTCGGGGAGACGACAGAAACAACAAGGGAGATTGAAATGGTCACGACAGAATATAAAACAACAATGGAAAATGGACAAGAAATGGAAGTGTATCGCTGGGATCCAGGAACTGTATTTTTAGAGGTCGGAGAAAAAGTCAATTTAAATATACTAGGTGTGATGGGTAAGGAACATTCCTTTTATGTAGAGGGGACTGATATTAAAGGTGTGGTTCAAAAAGGAGAAGAAACCAAGGTACCTCTCCAATTTGACGAAAAAGGTACCTATCAACTCATCTGCCATAACCATTCTCAAGCAGAAGATCATGGGAAAATGATTGCTTACATTGTTGTGCAATAATTGTATTTTTCTCGATGGATAAAATATTCATTCACATATAACCAAGAGACATGATGTTTTAAGTAACAAAAGCCAATGAATAATGACGCGAACAAACTTAACATTCGGTTGAGTTTGTTCGTACACCATTGTAGCCATTCAACTCTTCCTAGTCTCTCGGGAAGCTATAGCCTGCGCAAGAGGATCCCTTTATTGTTACAGTTATGCTTTTTCAAGATGTGCCACAATAGTAATATACCAGTTAAATAACGCTCTAACCTCAAAAGACACAGTTAGATTATCGCAAAAGGGCTTAATAAAAAAACTGCCGTAATCATACGACAGTCGGTTTCCTTTCTATATTATTATTTTGAAATAAACATTTGTGTCCAATAGTGACCGTAAGAGCCACCTTTAGCATAGCCAACACCGATCTCAGTGAACTGACTAGATAGGATATTTTTACGGTGTCCATCGCTATTCATCCATGCTGTTACAACAGCTTGTGCACTTGTTTGGCCAGCTGCAATATTTTCCCCTGCTGCATTGTATGTTAGCCCAAAATCTTTTATCATTTGAAAAGGTGTGCCATATGTAGGAGATTGATGACTAAAGTAACGACGATCAATCATGTCTTGAGATTTAAAGCGTGCCACTCGCGCGAGCTCCCAATTTTCTTTTAATGGTTTTAAGCCCTCTTTAGCGCGCTCTTCGTTTACAAGCTGAACGACTTGTGATTCCATTGATAATGTAGCTTGAGCAGTAGAGGGAATTTGAACTGTTTGACCAGGGTAAATAAGGTTAGGATTCCCGATTTGCTTATTAGCTTGAATAATCTCTAGCACCCCTACTTGATACTTCACCGCTATTTTCCACATTGTATCACCGGATTGCACTGTATGTACGGTTTGAGCACTTGCTATATTTTTTATTCCAAAGACAAGAGTGACAGTTAACAAAAATAATGATAAGTATTTAGTTATTTTTTTCATATTCATATTAAACCAAAACCTATTAAACTATTATAGCGGTAATTGTTGGCTACATTGGGTAAAAGAAGCTTAGTTAGTAAATGAAAGGGTATGCAGGAAAAAACATTACCTTAAAAATTTTATTAAACAAAGGTGTAGGGAAGTTGCCTTTATTCTCGTCTATTCTTATGATAATGTAAGTTACTTGATAGAATCAGATGACAGCAATAGGAAAAATGATTATAATGGAGTAATGACATTAGAAACTGATAGAATAGAAAGGTATTGAGAGATGAACGAAATCAATATTAGTTTATTTAGAGGAATAAATGACCTAGGCTTTGAATATCCAGCTTTAAATCCAATGATTGTTTTTATTGCCGAATATACAGTGATTTTATTAGCCTTAATTACTTTGATGTATTGGTTTACACGTAAAACAAAAAATCGTTATATGGTGATGACGGCAGGATTTACATTTATTTTAGCTGAAATTATTGGTAAGTTCGTTGTTAGCAAACTTCACTTTAACTACCAACCTTTTGTTGAATTGGATAACGTCAATCAGCTAATAGAGAAAACGGCGAATAATTCTTTTCCAAGCGATCATACGATATTATTCTTTTCATTCTGTATCGTCTTTTGGCTATTTAATAAGAAAAATATATTGTGGCCCATTCTTGCTGTATTAGTAGGTATTTCACGAATATGGGTTGGTGTCCATTATCCATTTGATGTGATAACAGGAGCACTCATTGCCATCATTTGTGCGTTTATCATGTATAACCTCATAGGTAGAATGCAAATGTTCACGACATTATTGGAAGTTTACGAAAAAATAGAAGAAAAAGTATGGCCAAGAAAAACTAAAGGTAGACATTTAAATCGATAGAAGCGGGATGGATCTTTTTAGATCCATTCTTTTTTGGCTCTAAGTTAAAGGGAAAGCTAGATAGCATTTGCTCAATTATTTAGTGAAAATACCTAATGAAACAGTGGAAACGCCTTATAATTGGTATTCAATCACTTTTTCTTTTTGAGTAAGGCAACCGCTTTTGCTAGATCTTCATCTTCTTTCCTGAGTAACGGACAAAAACCCTCTGCTCTGCTTTCATCCGCGTCTTCTCTTCTGCATGAAGTGCCAACGCTTTGAACACCTGCTTCTTTATTAGCAATTCAAAGTCAGTAGATTGGTCAAAACCTCTAATCATTTTAATTTATGTACTTACTTCCCTCCAAAAAAAACAGACTGCCACCTAGCAGTCTGCCTACAACATTATTTCCACCAGTCGTCATGCATAGAGGCTGGCATTTGTCTTTTATGTTCTGTTATGATATACCTTTGCTCAATTTTCTTAGCAGCTTCGGCACTGACTTCTTTTCCTTCTAAATAGTCATCAAGCTCATCATAAGTAATCCCTAATTCTGTCTCATCAGCCTGTCCTGGTGATTGATCAAGTAGATCTGCTGTCGGTACTTTCATATAAATTCTCTCTTCTGCACCTAGCTCTTTTAGTAGGGCTTTACCTTGACGCTTGGATAAGCCTGCTAGTGGCAATAAGTCTGCTCCGCCATCACCGTACTTCGTATAAAATCCTGTAACTGCTTCTGCAGCGTGGTCCGTCCCAATCACTAAAAGACCCATTTCTCCACCGAAAATATATTGGGCAATCATACGTGTTCTTGCTTTCACATTCCCTTTATGGAAATCTTTTAGCTCAGCAATATCGGCCACATCATTATATACTTTTTGAATTTCATCGACTGGTGATTTCACATTATAAACATATGTTTCATCCGGTTGAATAAATTGCAATGCTCTTTGTGCGTCATCTTCATCATGTTGCTCTCCGTATGGTAATCGAATCGCCACGAACTTTGCTTCATATCCTTCCGTCCGTAATTCCTCTACTGCTATCTGTGCTAATCGTCCGGCTAGTGAAGAGTCTTGACCACCACTTATCCCCAATACAAATCCTTTAGCATGAGCACCCTTGACATAACTTTTCAAAAAATTAATTCGTTCACTGATCTCCTCTTTTGCATCAATGAATGATTTTACATGTAAAGCAGCGCGAATCTTATCTTGCATGGACATTATTACTCATCCTTTCATCAAGCGTCAGCATTTAGGCTATCTTTAATTTTTTTCTTAATTGAATCGATCAGTTCTATTTTGTTATTCCAGCAAATCGGGCTTAAGTCTACAGGATATTCTTCCGGATTTAATGACCTTCTATACTCATGCCATAATAGAGAAAGGTTTTCTTTCACGTATCCTTGTATCTCCTGTAGACTTGGCTTTTCGTATACTAATTGACCATTCGTAAAGATGTCCTGATGTAAGTCTTTCGCTTCGAAATTGGTGACAAATTTACTAATATAGGTGTGGACAGGGTGGAACATTTTTAAACGTTCTTCTTCTTTAGGATTTTCACTCTCAAGAGCGATATAATCACCCTCTGATTTGTGATTTTCCCTATTTATAATTCGATAAACACGTTTCAAACCAGGCGTTGTCACTTTTTCTGGATTCCCACTAATTTTAATTGTGTCATCCATTTCTCCTGCTTCATTTTCTATAGACACCATTTTATACACAGCACCAAGTGCAGGTTGGTCATAACCGGTAATCAGCTTTGTCCCAATACCCCAAGAATCAATTTTGGCACCTTGTGCTTTAAGATTCATAATTGTATATTCATCTAAATCATTAGAAGCAACAATTTTTGTGTTAGTAAATCCAGCTTCATCTAACATTTTTCTAGCTTCTTTAGATAAATAAGCCAAGTCCCCACTATCAATTCGAATACCGACAAAATTAATGCGATCACCTAACTCTTTTGCAACCTTAATAGCCGTTGGTACACCAGAACGAAGCGTATCGTATGTATCAACAAGGAAGGTACAATCTTTATGTGTTTCTGCATATTTATGAAAAGCAATATATTCATTTTTATATGCTTGTACAAGCGAGTGAGCATGTGTACCTGCTACTGGTATATTAAACATTTTACCAGCACGTGTGTTAGATGTAGCACCAAACCCACCAATTATAGCCGCTCTTGCTCCCCAAACGCCGGCATCCATTTCTTGTGCTCTACGGGAGCCAAACTCCATTGCCACACCATCATCTAACACTTCCATAATACGGGCAGCTTTAGTAGCAATTAAAGTTTGGAAGTTGATAATGTTTAATAAAGCTGTTTCAATTAATTGCGCTTGAGCAAGTGGTGCTTCAATTCTTACAATTGGTTCGTTGGCAAAAACAAGCTCACCTTCAACCATTGAACGAATACTACCTGTAAAACGTAAATTCGCTAAATAATCAAGAAAAGCATCAGGATAATGTAATTCATCTCGCAAATAAGCAATATCACTCTTAGAAAATTCGAATCCTTGCAGGTAATCAATGATGCGTTCAAGACCTGCAAACACACCATAGCCGTTTCCAAAAGGAAGCTTTCTAAAATAAATATCAAAAACCGCTTTTTTATCATGTATGCCATCTTGCCAATATGTTTGTGCCATATTAATTTGATATAAGTCTGTGTGTAATGCCATGCTGTCGTCTGGATATGGCTTGTTCATTCTATTTAATACCCCTTTTTCTTTATTTAACTACTGCATTCAGAGAACCAGTAAAATGATCGAGTGCCCATTTATGACCCATTTCATTAAAACTTGCTGTGGCTCTTTCATAAACAACAATTGAAAATCCTTTGTTATAAGCATCTACAGCCGTGTGTAGTACACATATATCTGTACAAACGCCAACTAAATGCAATTCGCTAATGTTTCGTTCTCTTAATACAAGTTCTAAATTCGTTCCACAAAAAGCACTGTACCTTGTCTTATCTAACCACTTTACATGGCCTAAACCTTTATTTTCCTCGAAAACTTGTTTTAATTTACCATATAGCTCTCTACCCTCTGTCCCTTTTATATTATGAGGTGGATATAGCTTTGTTTCGGGATGAAAATGATCATCTTCTTCATGGCAATCAATAGCCATAACAGTTAAATCACCATTTTTAATAAAATCTTCTGTTATTCGTACAATCTCATCTTCAATAGCAATGGCCGGTTCTCCACAAGGTAATGCTCCGTTAACAAAATCATTGGTATAATCAATATTAATCAAAGCCCTAGCCAAAAGTATCTCCCCCATTATCTTTCTTGATATCGTCCTGTATATATAGGTTTCACTACTTCTACTTCATTAAACCTATATAATTGCGTTGCTTTTTTTGACGTTCTTTGCGTCGTTTTCCCCTCAACCTTTTCTATAAAAGGAAGGGATTTAATTTTCCTAGCAAATGCTTGTTCATTTAGTATAGCGGGATCTTTTGTTACTGTTGATAATACGGCTTGTAATTCTGAGTATGTAAATTCATCTTGTAATAAATTCTTTGCTGCTGTCGTTTGTAACAGCTCACTTTTGATTACGCTCAGGGCATCATAAATAATTTGCCGATGATCAAATGCAAGCTCTAATTGCAGGACGTCATTAATATTCACTAATTTAACGTCAGATGCGTCATCATTTGCTTTTATTTGCCTTAAGTCATCTTCAGAGATAATCGCATAATGGGCATTTGATATAATCCAACCTCTATCATCTCGACCCGGTTCATCATATATGCCAAAATGCTTCATATGCACACAATCAATCCCGGTTTCCTCTTTTAATTCCCTAACAGCTGCCTGCAAGGCATTTTCATGAACGCCAACAAAGCCTCCCGGCAGCGCCCACTTCCCTCCCTCTGTATTTAACTCTCCTTCTGCATTCCATTTAGCTCTCTCAATTAACAAAAGGTTTAAGCTCATAACTGGCGGAGTAAATGGTTTGGATTCCTCTGTAACAATGGTAAAAACAGCAATATCTGCTGTATAGCCATCTGGTGTACGATATTTTTTAGTCATAAGGTAATTGCCCCACCACCATTACATTAATTAACAACTTGATAATTGTTAATTATATTTTACCCTACTTTAAAGAAACTTCAACTCTAATGTTTCATTTGATTGCAGGAGTTTCTTTTTTCCTCAAGAATATATCACAAAAAGAATAATACTTTATTTGAAAGGAAAGAACACATGATTAAAAATATCTCTAATCATATTCAAACAATACGTTCCTTAACAATCCAATCACTCGAGAAATTAAATCCTGCATTCATTTCTACAATCCCAAAAGGATTCAATAATCATATTCATTGGAACTTTGGACATATCGCTTACATACAGGAAAGACTTGTATTTGAACTTTCAGGAGAGAAGATGGGGATTTCAAGTGAATACGAAACATTTTTTGCTGCAGGTACTGCTCCACATCTCTGGCAAGGGAATCCACCAGCTATTTTAGAAATCAAAACTGTATTACAAGAGCAGCCGCAGAGAATCATTTCCGTTGCCGAAAACAGATTTACTGATTCCTTGCCATCCCCATTCACAAATAAAATGGGAATTACTTTTCATACAGTTGGCGAATGTATCCTTTTCTCTATTTTTCATGAAGGGATGCATTTAGAAACCATTAAAAGAATTGAGAAAGCACGACAAATAAGTAAACCAAACACAAAACATAGTTGACATAAAAATACCGTCACACTATAATGTAAACTATATTATACATACGGTTAACATTATGGATGAGGTGAAAGAATTGACGAAAGAACAATTACGATTAAGGTCGCTCCTTACGACAGCATTATTCGCAGCTATTATTGGAATTATGGCACAATTAATTATCCCACTACCTCTCGTCCCAATTACTGGACAAACATTAGCAATTGGATTAGCTGCCGTGATTTTAGGATCGAAATACGGCACTTTTTCCATCCTCTTATATTTAGCATTAGGATGTGCTGGGGTGCCTGTGTTTGCAGAGTTTTCTGCAGGATTCTCAGTAATTGTAGGACCGACAGGTGGCTATTTAATTAGCTATATACCAGTTGTATGGCTGATGGGAAAATACCTAGAGAAAACAAAATTTACATTTGCCCATGCGCTTACAGCCAATCTCATAGGTATGTTTATTACCTTAATTATTGGAACCGCGTGGTTAAAGTGGTTGACTGAATTAAGTTGGAGCGCAGCATTTTTGGCAGGATTCGCTCCATTTATTATCGGTGGTTTGATTAAAGCGATAATGGCCGCATGGATTGGATTAATCGTTAGAAAACGATTAATTAGTGCTCGATTGCTTTTTACGAATCAGTTATCAACTAAACCAGTTGATAAAAGCGCCTCTTAATGATAAAGTTTGGATGCTTTTAAAATAAAGTAATGCGCATACATCTTTATTGTGTGCGCATTTTACTATTTCCCTCAATTATACACATTGGATTTGAGCACCGACATCGGTCTTAATCACACTTCATACTCCCAAATTTACTTCTTTCACTATGATTATTGCCGTCTCTCTTTAGCTAAAAAATTTTTTTGTTTTTAAATGGCCACAAATAGCATTCAGAACAACTGGTGTACCAATTACTGCAGGAATAAAGTAATAGCTAAGGCGATAAAACATTAAAATCATAAATGTTAATTCTGCTGGTATACCGTGCGATTCAAACCCGATTAGAATAACTAAATCAAACGAACCAATTCCGCCAGGTAACATACTTATTATGCCAGCACAAGCAGCCACAATGACAATTGGGAAAACAGAAAATAAAGAAAAATTCACACCGACTATATTTAAAATACCCCAAATACAAATAACGACAAATATCCATTCAAACACTGAGATCATTAATAGTTCCGTTATAAACTCCCTTTTGATGGGCAAACTTTGTAGTTTTCGTTTAATAAAATAGACGAAAAGCAATAGAGGGGTATAAATTGCAACAATCCAAATAGCAAGATGCGCTAATCTTACCTCTGAGAAAAGTTCAGAACCATTAATTAACACAATCCAAGACAAGATTGATAAACCACAAAGATAAAATAATGACAGCTTGGCGATTACCTTAATATAAGGAATATTATTGTCTAAGTAGGGACGGTAATAAACCGTTCTTAATGTTGCACCTGCTACTCCACCAAACCCAATTAAGTTAGAGTAAGCATTTGCAGATAACGAATACCCTAGCAATTTATGCATCGGAATTTTAACTTGCAGTAAGCGATTTAAAATAACATCATAAAAAAACATTGGTGATAAACAAATGAACCCTAAAATAATAATGAAAAAAATTCGCCAAAATGAAAGCTCATCTAAGTAATGCTCAAGCAATGCCCAGTTGAAATCTTTAAAAAATTTATTTGCTTCCATTATTACAATAAGCAAAATGATGCATGGGATAACATATTTTATTACTTGAATTAATTTTTGATTAGAAAATATTGACACGATGATTCACCTTATTCACTACTTTTACAATCATTTTCATTCCCCTTTTGTTTCCATCCTATTAATATGTATTCCATACTTGTCCATAAATGAACAATCGATTTATGGCAACATTTTTAATCCTAACATGAAAAAGGCAATGCCTCCTATATAAGTGACAAATAAATATATAAAAGCCATCTTTTGTTTCTTCATCATTAATTCCACCATTTCTAACTGAACAGATGAAAAAGTCGTAAATGCCCCCAGTAAACCAACTGCAAGTAAAGCTGATACATTTTCCCAATTTAGAAAATGAACAACAATCCCCATCAAGAAGCAACCAAGTAAATTAACGATAACCGTTCCATATGGAAAGAGTGAATTCGTTATCCTATTGATCAACGTTGATAAGTAGAAACGGGCTATGGCACCAAAAAATCCACCTATCATCACATAAAGTATTTCAGTCATGCTCCCCTCACCTCTTTACGGTTACCCAAAACCATACCAAGATAGACCATTACTAATCCTAGTGCGATATTACAAAAAATATAAATAAAACCTTGAATGAAATATCCACTTTCAACTAATAAGACTGTATCCGCACTCACAGTTGATAATGTGGTAAATGAGCCAATTACCCCTACAGTGATTGCTTGTTTAAGTTTAGGATCAATAGGCAATGTGATGGTTGATAAATAACCTAGAACAAAGGCACCAAACACATTGATTATTAAAATATCTACAGGAAACGCACTTTGCCAAAACTGGCCAATGACCATTATAATAGCAAACCTCATGCCCGCACCGATTATCCCGCCAATTCCAATGTATAGATACTTCATCCTTGACCTCCTGCTCCTAAAAATTGTTCATGCATACTATCGATTATATGTGCCAAGCTAACAGTGTAAGAAAAAAAGAAAGGGTGTTAAAAAATGAAAGGTACAATCATTGCAGTTGCTCTTTCAGGCTCTCTCCTATTAACAGCTTGTGGCATGAATAATGGGCAAGAAGTGAACGACACTGCTAATAGAGCACCAGATATGCATGACCCCGCAAAGGTTGGATATGACAGAAATGGCGACAATGATAGACCAAGTATTGACCACAATATTCATACTCGTAATGTCGATTATGATGGAACACAACAATCAATGAGATTCGCTGATAAAACCGCTGATAATATTACACAAATGGACGAAGTAAAAAGAGCAAGAGTTTTACTCACTGGCGACAATGCCTATGTAGCAGCAACCTTAGCGAATGGTAAGGAATTAACACAAGATTTAGAAAGTAAAATTGCTGATCAAGTAAAATTATCTGACCAGAACATTGATGATGTTTATGTATCAGTAAATCCTGATTTCTACAACCGTGTGGACACATATGCAAAAGATGTTCGCGACGGAAAACCAATTGAAGGTTTCTTCGATGAATTTAGTGAAACAGTGAAACGAATCTTCCCTGATCATGAATAATGGTCATTCTATGGTCTGATAGGAAAGTATCCCTATCAGACCTATTTAAACAAAACTTATATTACCTAAAAATATTCTGTAAAGCCATTAAAGTAACAGGCTTGATTATACCAATCATCATCATTTAAATAAGAATCTTATACATAATTATTAAGTTCAATTCTTTGCTCAATAGTCCCGTCCTGCTCCATCCTCAATGCAATGATTATTTCTTTCTTATCTATTTTTTTGCATACGAAAAAGCTGTCAGTTCTTCTGACAGCTTTTCAGCTTACACTTCTTTAAAATAGTCTTTATAAAATCCACTAACTTTACCAGAATTGTCAATGATGAAGAAAAACTCTTCTGTTTCATTTTTCACATCATAGATTTTCCCTTCAGTTAAAGCACGATTAACAATATATTTCGCTGCATTCGTATGTACACATTTTACCTTTTTTAATGTATCACTTTCATGCCAAGTTTGATGAATCATATTTTGCCACTCCTTATGTGTTCTCTTATACAGTGTAAAAAAATAAAATGTGTTCTGCAAGCTGTATTGTGATTTTTTTCTAGATGTGATGATATATACTCATTTGAAATGTGTGTTTATAGAAATACTTTTTGCAAAAAAGATATTTTTTCCTTTTCAAAAGTATACATTTCACTTGTGAAGAAATCTTTAAATGTTACATATAGTATATCACAAATATAATCGATTCTAACCATTTCCAAGTGTTGATAATGTTGCTTATCATAAACAATCTCAAAGAAGCATGTTTTCGTCAATTGTTTCATTTAGACGACCTTCTTTCATCTTTGGTGACATTGTTATATACCCCCAAAGTAGCTTATAGTAAACTTCTTTGTTTAATTCACAACTCCGAGCTTTTTTATTTCATCTTTTAAGTGCTGAACATATTTATAACTGAGTCTCCCTTCAGCTGCCCGCAAAATTTCCCTCGCATAAAAGAGTGGCGGAGCAGACTGGGGATTCTTATCATAAACATGGAAGGTTAATACATCTTTATATATCGTCCCATCGATTGTCACATTAACAAAAGTCGGTCGATAATGACCAACAGTAACGCCTTCTCTTTTAAATAAATAATCCATTGCTTCGATCGGTAATTGATAAACAATGCCTTCTGTTTCACCAGAACCCTCAACAATGTCCGCGCGATTCCCATCAGGTGCATAGAAATAATAGCCCATTTGATAGCCTTTTAACATCCCTACACCGACGACATCTTCAAAAAAATGGTCAACTCCAGCTTTCATAAATCTTTCAGTATCCATACAAGAGCCATAAGCAAAATAGTAAAAAGTCTTTGGGGCATTCCTTTGCAGATTGTATAACTTCCAATCTGAAGCTTTAATTACTTCTTGCTGTAGAGTTTTATCGAGGGATACAAAAATAAGACCTTGTTGCTCGCCTTGATCCGTATGTACGAGCACTTTTTTCCTTACAGATAATGAATGCTTGTCATTTTCTTTATAGCCTTTTAAAACATCGATCGTTTCTAATTGTTCAGTACTGACAGCGTATAATTCACCATATACTCTTTCAGATGGTTTCTCTGACAATTCGACTGTCGGATAACCCTCACTCGTCTCAACCATGACCCCATTTATCCAAGCTTGTTCAGCAATTAAAGGACATTTAGTTAAATAATGATGATGATTCTCATTTTTTCGTAATGTGCCATATACAAAGAGGTGAATCGTTGCCATACACATAAGTGCTCTCCTTTATTGTCACTATAGTAATATATTTATTCTTTCTCCTCCTACAATATTCAACAATTCGAAAGTGATTCCCTCTATCTTTACAAATTTTTACCATATTTTTACCTTAACTACATATCCTATCACCTGAATCCGATTAAAACTCTAGGAAGTTTGGTGGAATAAAAAGCAAGGCAAACAATTTGCCTCGCCTCTTGCTCATTCCTTTTCTTTACTCTCTACATTTTTATTTCATCTCGTCTTTCATTCATAATTTCTGGGCAGTAATCGCTTGAATCGCTTGTTCCTTTAATTTGAATTTTTGTATTTTACCAGAAGCAGTCATTGGGTATTCTTTCGTAAAAGTAATATGTTTAGGTATTTTATGCTTCGATATTTTGTCTTTACAATATTCTTTAATTTCGTCAGCGGTAATGTTAACCTGATCTTTTAATATAATCCATGCCATTACCTCTTCACCGTAAACCTCATCAGGAACACCTACAACTTGAACATCTAAAATGTCAGGATGGCTATAGAGAAATTCCTCAATTTCTCTAGGATATACGTTTTCCCCACCTCTTATAATCATATCTTTCAGACGACCTGTTATTTTACAATAACCATTTTCATCCATAATAGCTAAATCTCCGGTATGCAACCAACCCTCTTTGTCGATAGCTTGTTCTGTCGCTTCAGGATTGTTATAATAACCTTTCATCACATGATATCCCCTTGTGCAAAGTTCCCCTTGAGTACCTAATGCCACTACATTTGATGTCCCGGGTTCAACAATTTTCACTTCTACCTCTGGTAACGCTCGGCCCACTGATTCCACACGTAAATGAAAGGGATCATCCGTGCGTGTTTGAGTAATAACTGGTGAAGATTCCGTTTGTCCATAACAAATCGTTATCTCTTCAATACCCATTTTTTCAATGACCGCTTTCATTACTTCTATCGGACAATTGGAACCAGCCATTACACCTGTTCGCAATGTTTGCAAATTATATTTGCTAAATTGTTTGCTATTGATTTCCGCAATAAACATCGTTGGTACGCCATGAAGTGCTGTACACTTTTCTTGTTCAACCGTTTGTAATACAGTATCAGGATGAAATTCTTGTACAGGTATCATCGTTGCCCCAACTGACACACAAGCTAAGGTGCCAATAACACAACCAAAGCAATGGAAGAATGGTACAGGAATACATAATCGATCATCCTTTGTGAGCTTCATACAAGCGGCAATATTTAATGCGTTATTTACGACATTACTATGTGTAAGCATAACCCCTTTCGGAAACCCTGTTGTACCTGAAGTATACTGCATGTTAATGACATCATCTGGATGTAGCGAACGCAAACGTTCATTTAAGATCTCATCACTAACCCCTTCACCAAGAGTTACAATATCTTCCCAACTATAAGTGCCCGCAAAGCGCTTCTCTCCCAACACGATGACATTTTTCAGAAAGGGAAGCTTGCTACATTTTAACTGCCCAGGCTGGGATGTTTTTAATTCTGGTGCTATTTTATAGAGAATATCTATGTATGATTGGTCACGGTATTTTTCCATCAAAATAATGGTGGTGGCATCAGATTGTTGTAATAAATATTCAAGTTCAGCGGCTTGATAATTCGTATTGACAGTAACCAATACGGATCCAATTTTACCTGTGGCAAATTGAGCACTTACCCATTCAGGTGTATTAGAAGCCCAAATCGCTACATGTTCTCCTTTTTCTAAGCCGAGTTTCATGAAACCTTTAGCAACTGTACGGCAATACTCATTAAAACTATGATATGTGTACCTCAAATCTCTATCTGCATAGACTAACGCTTCGTGATTAGGATTCTCTTCTGCTCTTTTTTCTAATAAATCACCAATCGTAATATTTAATAATTCAGTCAAGTTTTTTCCTCCTCAGAAAATTTTGAAATTAAAACGCTTTCATATATTATTATGTAAAATTCGAATGTAATATTTTTAGTCATAATCATTTAAAGTCAAGTAAGGTAAGCCTACCAGGTTTCTAAACAGACAAATTCCGATCATTCTTGATGTTCAACACCTAAAAACACCTTTAAATTTTTCATCTAATAAAAATTAAAAAGTTCGAATATTTATATATTCGAACCTTCTCGTATGATTTCCTTTATTTTTTTCTTACCATTATATAAAAGGTTGTGCTTTTTCTTTGAAATTGATGTTGAATAATAAAACCGAGTTTTTCATAAAGATGGATGGCTCGTTTATTAAACGAAGCGACTGTTAACCTTATTGGAGTGTTTGGAAAAAGCCTTTCTATTTCCATGAGAATGCTGGTTAAAAAACTTTTTCCCCCTCCCTTTCCTGTTAAATCTGGCCTCATCCCTAGGCCAATATCAATGTATTCATCTATATATAGAAGACGGTTATTCACCGGCACTCTTGCTGATTCACCGTAACAAAAAAAACCAATCATTTCTGCTTGTTTATATATACAGAAGTAGTTTCCCGTTAGCCATTCTTGTTTACGATCTTCAGTTTGAGCGTGATTATAAAAATCATAAGGAGGTGGATAGGTCCAGGAACTGAGGATTTCAGCATCGTCTTCTTTTACTTTATTAAACGTGGTGGTTTCCATATCACTTCCCCCCGTCTCTCGTCCTTAAACTAATCTCAATTCATATACAAGTTCTTCTTGGCGAGTGTCATCAAACCATTCTTTGCCTAATAAAGTAAACCCTAGTTTTTCTACGATTTTTATGGATGCTTCGTTTTTAGGATCACATGAGGCTTGAATGTATTTTACTTTTTTATGTCTTTTTGCTAATTTGATACATGCTGTGATGGCTTCTGTGGCATAGCCTTTATGCCAATAAGATTTTCTAAAATGGGCAATTAATTCAATTCGTTTCACTGAGGCATCAATATTAAATCCAGCTGCTCCAATGACTTCATTGTTTTTCTTATCTTTTAAAATATATACTGAGAGGCCGTATTCTTTATGACAGTCTTCATACCATTTGACGATTTTAGGAATCTTGACAGAAGCAACTGCTCCTCCACTTCTGGCCATCACTTCCTGACTACCCCAAATTTCATTCATTTGTTTAATGTACGCTTTTTCAAATACAAAGAATGTCATTCGTTTCGTTTCATTTATTTGCATGTTACACCCCTCTTTCTATAATGAATGATAAGAAGAGCCAAAGAGTTGTATTGTTTTTTCATTCTTCAAAAAAGGTTGTAATGTAATATAAACGGGACGGTTTTTGCAAGCATGTTTTTCATTATATGCGTCAAACTTAAAGGATACATCTGCAATCATTACATTTGTCCCTTGTTGTTTCCCTTGAAACAACTCACACCATTCCTCAGCTGTTTCTTCAGGTGATTCTACATTATACACAATGTCCTTTACTTTCGTATGAATAAGTTTTTGATCTATCATACCTAATGTCTTGAATTCTTCATATCTCGTATGATCATCTTGTTCCCATTGAATGAAAAAAGGAAAAGGCACTTTACGTTTTGCTTGTAAAAATAGCATCTTCCATCTAATCAGTTGCCCATCTGACCTCATCCGTTCACCAGGAAAGATCGGATAGGTTTTATATCCCTTTTCATTCAATTCTTGCTTTAAAACCTCAATATTTTCTGTGCGAAAACATACTTGCCCTAAGCCCTCAAATGTAGCTATATCCTGCACAGCTTGTTGTATTAAGGGGTTTTCTGATTGCACAGCAGTCGCTTTATTTTCTATAGCTAAAAATTCTATGTAAGATGAGTTTAAGTACAATAAACTATTATATGTTCCCCATTTTTCATGTCTGCCACCTTTTACCGCTTTTATATTCATAACAGATAAATGATCGACAATCTCTTGAGGGCTTCGATTAATAAAATGAACGATATGATCCAGTTTCATAAAGGATCCCCCTTTCATCAAAAGAAAATATATCCAAATTTACTCTAGATAAGATTAGTTTACCATAACTTTTCTACTTATCTATGAAAGTTTTCTTACTCGACTATTACTTCTCAAATAAATTGTTTGTTCTTTATAGACATTTTACATTTCCTTAACAATTAAAAATTTTATTCATTTTTCCTTTTCAAAACAGGGGATAACGTTTACAATAAATAAAAGAATATTCAATCCTTTACCTAGGAGGTATGTATCAAATGAAGATAATGAGTAATGAACAGTTGGTCGTCTCGTATCGTGATGCATTAAAGTCAGGTTCAGAAAAGGAATGGATTCGAATACTTAAAGCTGAAATTCAAAAACGGGGATTAAAACCATTTAAAGAGTAAAGCATAAGGCGAGCAATTATTTGCTCGCCTTTTTTTATTTTGATCTTTCAGTAATGTGGAAGATACCCATCCATTTTTTAATTATCGTTGCTTTATTTCCTTTGTCGTTTGAATTTCATTATTTTGTAGTATTTGTTTATAGTCCATATCAGAAATAACACCCAGCTTTTTGAACAGTACGGAATATTTCAAAATCCTATTTTTCCTTCCTCTCATGGTCATCACTCCTGTTTTTCTATCATAATATGCATTTTATTTATAAAGTTTCCTTAATGCAACATTTTTACATTCGTAAAATTATTTTTATCAAGTGCATAAACCTTACTATTCCCTAAAAGGTTTGAAATTATGATTAATAGGGGACGACTAAAAAGCCTAAGGAATGCAACAATAAAAGGTGTGGGTCGCTTGTTGATGATACAAATGTAAAAATATAGGGTGTTTAATCAATGGTTTAACTATCAAGAAGATTGGCCTACTCGATTTTTCCTGGCCCTTTATCGCTACAGTTTTGAGTCATGTCCAAGTGTTGATGACATACTTCTTCAAAGGCATGCCATTCTCTCGAAGTTCAAATGAAGGCTTCAACTATGAGTGCGACTCACAAAAAAACGAGGAAGTGAACAATAAATCGCTTCACTTCCTCGCTATAAACCCTTTTGAGTATTCGTTTATTTTATATTAAGCTTCAAATAATAAAGACTCAGGGTCTTCAATTAATTCTTTAACACGTTTAAGGAATGTTACTGCTTCTTTACCATCAACAATACGGTGGTCATAAGAAAGTGCAACATACATCATTGGGCGGTTTTCCATTCTTTCAGCATCAATAGCAACTGGACGAGTTTGAATTGAATGCATCCCTAAGATACCTACTTGTGGTCCATTAAGAATTGGCGTTGATAATAATGAACCAAACACACCACCATTAGTGATTGTGAATGTTCCACCTTGTAAATCAGAAATCGCTAGTTTATTATCTCTTGCTTTTTTACCAAGACCCATAATATCTTTTTCAATTTCTGCAAAGTTTTTACGATCAGCATCTCTTACAACTGGAACAACTAAACCTTCATCTGTTGAAACAGCGATACCGATGTCATAGAATTTTTTAAGAACTAGTTGATCGCCATCGATTTCAGCGTTTAATAACGGGCTACGTTTAAGTGCAGCAACTACCGCTTTTGTGAAGAAAGACATAAACCCAAGTTTAACATCATTTTCTTCTTGGAATTTATCTTTACGTTTTTTACGTAAGTTCATCACATTTGTCATATCAATTTCATTGAATGTTGTTAACATAGCAGATGTTTGTTGAACTTCTACGAGTCTTTTCGCAATCGTTTGACGACGACGGCTCATACGGATGCGTTCTACTGGTTTTTCACTATTTGCCTCAGCTGCTGCTGGCTTAGAAGCTGGTTTCGCTGCAGCTTGTGGCTGCGCCGCTGGTTTCGCTTGGTTTGGATCGTAGTTCGCAACATCTTGTGAACGCACTCTTCCCATTGGATCTGTTGTTGGAACTTCACTTAAATCGATTCCTTTTTCACGAGCCATTTTTCTAGCTGCCGGTGAAGCAATTGTGCGCTGTTTATTTTCTTCAGCTGGTTTAGAATCAGCTGGTTTCGCTTCTTCTTTAACTTCTTGTGGTGCTTCCTCTTTTTTCTCTTCCGCTTTAGGAGCAGGAGCTTCTCCACCTTCACTTACTACCGCAATGGTATCCCCTACATTGACAGTGTCGCCTTCTTCTGCTTTCAATTCTGCCAGTACACCACTATATTCAGAAATGATTTCAACATTTACTTTGTCTGTTTCAAGCTCAACAACATAATCACCTTTGTTGATTGTATCACCAGGTTGTTTAAGCCACTGAGCGACTGTACCTTCTGTAATTGATTCTGCTAATTCAGGAACTTTAATTTCTGCCACAATAATTTCCTCCTTATTACTTACGTGTTAAAGATTCTTCAATAATTCTCTGCTGCTCTTTTTTATGCACGACTGGATCGCCTTCTGCTGTGCTTGAGCGGCGGCGTCTACCGATATAATTTACCTCTACTCCGTCAGGGGCAATATGTTTTAACCTAGGTTCAACAAAATTCCATGCGCCCATATTCTTCGGTTCCTCTTGCACCCAGATCATTTCTTCAAGATTTGGATAACGTTTTACTACTTCCGTAATGTCAGCAAATGGGAACGGATAAATTTCTTCTACACGTACAATATGGAACCATTCTTTATCTTCAATATCTTTTAATTTATCTTCTAAATCAATAGCCATTTTTCCTGAGGTGAAAACAATTCTCTTCACAAGATCTTTTTTCTCACCAAGACCGGATTGCTCAAGAATCGAGTTAAACTGCCCTTCTGATAAATCTTTAGCAGTTGCAGCAACTGTAGGGTTTCGTAAAAGACTCTTAGGTGACATGATCACCAATGGTCTTACTTCTTCCTTATTTAAAATCGCTGCTTGTCTTCTTAAAATATGGAAGTATTGCGCTGCTGAAGAAAGATTAGCTACAGTCCAGTTATTTTCAGCTGCCAGTTGCAAGAATCTTTCTAATCTTGCACTTGAATGCTCTGGTCCTTGTCCTTCATATCCATGCGGAAGAAGCATTACTAAACCAGATTTTTGACCCCATTTCGCGCGACCAGCAGAAATGAATTGATCAAACATCACTTGTGCAGAGTTCGCAAAGTCACCGAACTGCGCCTCCCAAAGAACTAATGTTTCTGGAGCTGACACATTATAACCATATTCAAACCCAAGTACAGCCATTTCTGATAACGGGCTATTATGAACAGCAAATGAAGCTTTAGCTGTTGAGATTTGATGTATCGGTGAGAACGATTTAC
Organism: Cytobacillus sp. FSL K6-0265; assembly: GCF_038003465.1. Lineage (NCBI taxonomy): Bacteria > Bacillati > Bacillota > Bacilli > Caryophanales > Bacillaceae > Cytobacillus > Cytobacillus sp. FSL K6-0265. Next base: position 2,387,203 of record NZ_JBBOPE010000001.1, read on the forward strand.
CTGTTACTTCATCATGTAACATAATATTTCTATGGGCAAATGTTCCACGCTCTGAATCTTGACCCGTAAGTCTCACAGGTGTACCATCTGAAATAATTGAAGCAAATGCTAATGTTTCAGCATGACCCCAATCAATTTTTCCTACTTCTTCTAGTCCATTTTTACGACGTTGTAAAATTTTACTTAGCTTTCTAAAGACTTTATATTCTTCCGGCCATTTTAGAAGCTCTTCATTCAATTGTTGTAAAGATTCTAATGGCACAGCTGTTTGAAGACTAGGTATACCATTTTCCACTGTCTCAGGTGGATTTAATTCTGTTGCATCTTCTTGTTTATCTGGCACTTTATCGTAAGCTTGCTGAAGTTTTTCTACTACTTCAGATTGAATAGTAGTAACCTCTTCTTCTGATAAGTACTGATCTTTTTTCAATTTCTCGCCATACAGTTCTTTGATCGTAGGTCTTTTATGAATAATATTATACATCGCTGGATTCGTTGTCATCGGCTCGTCCATTTCATTGTGACCAAAGCGACGATACCCAATTAAGTCAATTAAGAAATCTTTATGGAATTTATCTCTATATTCAATCGCTAATTTAGCGGCATTAATAACGGCTTCCGGATCATCTGCATTTACATGCACGATCGGTACCTCATAACCTTTTGCTAAATCACTTGCATATCTAGTCGATCTAGAATCATAAGATTCTGTTGTAAAGCCAATTGTGTTATTAGCAATAATATGGATGGAACCACCTGTATTATAGCCATTTAATTGACCAAGATTTAATGTTTCAGCGACAACACCTTGTCCTGGGAAAGCAGCGTCTCCGTGAATAATGATGGAAAGTGCTTCGTCGTAATTAACTTCCGGGAAACCAAAAGAAGTGCGTTTATCTTGTGCCGCTCTTGTATACCCTTCAACTACCGGGCCAACGAATTCTAAATGACTTGGATTGTTAGCAAGTGTCAATTTCGCAACTGTCGTATTTTCAGCCTTGATTTGTTTGTCTAATCCAAGATGATATTTTACATCACCTGTCCAACCATAGCTGATGCCAATGGAACCTTCTGATGGGACAAGATCTTTGTTTGGCGCATGCTGAAACTCCGCGAATATCATCTCATAAGGTTTACCAAGTACATGAGCAAGCACATTTAAACGTCCGCGGTGTGCCATTCCAATATTTATTGTTTTTGTTCCATTCGCAACTGAACCTGATACAATTTCATCTAACATTGGTACCATTGTATCTAAACCTTCAATGGAAAAGCGTTTTTGACCAACGAAAGTACGGTGTAAGAATTTTTCAAACTCCTCTACCTCTGTTAATCTTTTGTACACTTTCGATTTTTCAGGTTTTTGCAGGTTAAGTTTAAGGCTATTTGTTTCAACCTTGCGACGTAGCCAATCTTTTTCTTCTAAGTTATCAACATGTGTAAATTCAAATGCTAATGTTCCCATATAAGCATTCTTTAAGTATTCCAATGCTTCTAATCCATCTCTTAACGGAATATTCGCATCTGTACAAATAAGATGAGCTGGTATTGCACGTAAATCTGCTTCTGTTAATCCATAATTACTTAAATCAAAAATAGCAACATTCTTTTCTTCCCTATTACTTAGGGGATAAATATCAGCAGCTTTATGTCCGTTTGAACGAATAAAATCGGCAAGACGAATAGCTGACAAAGTTTTTTCAATTTGTTCTGGGCTTACGCCAGTGCTTTCTGCTCCTGTACTTACAGGAGCTACCCCTGTTTGTTGCAACGGTGAACCATTAACCTCAAAATACTCTCTCATTTCTTGGTCAACTGATTCTGGATTTTCTGAATACATCTCATAAAGCTCGATTACATAGCCAAGGTTAGGACCATAAAAACTTTCTAAAGGCCCACTACCCTCTGAAGGCTTCTTCATGGAAAATTACCTCCACAACTCTTTTTTAAATATATTTGGATAATTTATTTCCGTCCAATATCCATACTAGGATAGTAACAATATTATTTCGTATATTAAAATTCCGAATAATGTTAATTTCCAGAGGACGAAATGTTTCCTAAGCCATTTTACCACGTTAAAGGCGTATATACAAAGGGAAAAAAGAGAAAATCACAAAAATACAGCTAATATTTTTTGAAAAAATACTTATATTAAAAAAGTGAATTAATTTTATTTCCTATTTCACGCCTATTAGTGTAATAAATTGGCCAGATGAACTAAACGTCTACAAGCCTGACAATCATTCAACTTCTAAACCGTTTTCCTATTTAAGTATATATCAAAAGCCTTATTATTGGTAGAATTGTGCACTAGATAATCAAACTAATGAAAATACTACGAGAGGGTGTAGACCTATGGATTTATCTAGAGCGAGGGAACTACTAAATAGTCACAACGAATATGAAGTGACTTTCGACGGTGTAAATATCGTCATTGTCGATCTCTATGAATTAACTAAAATGGCGAGGGTGTACGACAGAAACAACATAGGTAAGAATCAAGTTGTTCCTCTCGCACAACTAATAGAAGTAAAGCAAATACGTTAACGATCGGTTTTTTCTGTAAAAATACGGACGATTCTCTCTGTATCTTTATTATATTCAATAAAAACATAGAGCCCATATTCTTTCTCCTGCTGACGCATCCAAAGTTTAAACTTTTCTATTTCAGTTTGTTCCTTTATCTCTTTTCCAAGATGCTGATAATCAACAATATCTGCTAATGGGTATTTTTCCTTTGCAATCATCATCGCTTCTTTGCCCCACTTCGCATAAGAAGGCGCATTATCAACCGCATAGTTTGTTTGAGGACTTAAGATGAATACAAAGCTAAACAAGACTAAGACCGTTGCGAATAACACTCTTTTCACCATTTTCTCCTCACCTCTTCACTTTCTTTTTTGATGGATGTATTTTTAGTTTTACTTTCTTTCCTAACTTTATTCTTTTGAAATTTTTTAGGGTTATTAAGGGTTATATAATGAAAGAAAAAATCCCACTATATACTTGCTAGTACAAAAAAATACTCATAAAAAAAGAAAAACGATCTAGTTAATTGTAATAACTTGCTCGCCTTTCTTTATCTATTGTTTGATTAACCCTTATACCATAAAGCTTTTAAATCATTTTCAGTTAAGCTTCTTATAGGAAAAATTCGTTTAAATCTAACTATATATTCAATCATCGTTCAGCATATCCAACAATAAATTGAAGAATTAAAAGGTCTATTTTGTTCTCTCAAGTAAATCATCTATTTCAATGATGTCTAATAAATGATGAATATCATCAGTTGGGTTATATACACCGTCTAAAAATTGATCAATATCAAATTTCTTTAACAAGATAACCCTCCTCTTTTTCATTCGTTTCAAAATCATTCGCAGACTTCACATTTTTTTTGAGGGTGCCGTTATTCAACATCCAACAACATTTATATTAATATAATAAATCCAGAAACTACCTTTAAGATTTATTGAATGATACAATGTTTAATTTTCAGTTTTTTCTCAAAATAGAGTATTTAAATAATATTATTTTTTCTTTTTACTTTCAGTTTCATGAACATTTTGTGACCAAATTCATCATTTGTTCATGAACATTTTGTGACACCTATCACATTCAATTGTTTTTAACCATTTATGATACTAACATAGGGTTACAGACGTGATAATTCACGTTCAAAATAAAACAATAGTTTTGTAGAAAGATAGAAAGGGGTACATCAATGAAATTGAAAAGGGCTCTTTTATTGGCTGTAGTTGCCATTGCCGCCGTACTTGCTGGGTGTGAACCACTTACTGTTCTAAATCCTAAAGGTCCACAGGCCGAAGTCCAGGCTAACGATATTATGATGTCCATTTGGTTAATGTCTGGCATTGTTATTGTAGTTTTTGCAATGCTTGCATATATGCTCATTAAATATCGTTCATCTAAACAAGCAAAAGATTATGAACCACCTCACATCGAGGGAAATAAATGGGTGGAGGCAGTTTGTGTCGGAATTCCTGTACTAATTGTAGCTTATCTATCATTTGTTTCTGTCCAAAGTAATTATAAAGTTGAAGCTACACCTCCAGGATATGAGGATAAGGAGCCATTAGTTGTATATGCATCATCATCTAACTGGAAATGGCACTTTAGCTATCCTGAAGAAAATATCGAAACAGTAAATTACTTATATATTCCTACAGATCGAGCACTTGAATTTAAACTTTACTCTTTCGGTCCAATTACAAGCTTCTGGATTCCACAACTTGGTGGACAGAAATATGCAATGGCCGATATGGTAACAACATTACATTTAGCTGCTGATCATCCAGGTGAATTCATGGGTAGAAATGCTAACTTCAGCGGAAAAGGTTTTGCTGAAAATACGTTTGATGTAACAGCTATGTCTCCAGTTGAATTTGAAGAATGGGTTGATGAAGTTCATCAAACAGCAGATCCAATCACTGAAGAAAAATTTGAAGAGTTATTAGAACCAGGTCATTTAGGTAAAATGACGTTTACTGGTACTCATTTAGACTTTAGCCCGGCACCTGAAGGGCATGAACATCATCAATCTAATGATGAAGATTCAGAAGAAAATCATGAAAATCATGATGAGCACGAAGGTCACTCTGACCACAGTGGCCATTAATTAGATGAAGTGTCAATTGACATCTTCTGAAAGGAGTATACAGGATGGAGTTCTTTGAACGTTTTGCCATACCGCATCCAAGTCCAGCTATTTATGCATCAATGGTAGCAATCGCAGTTGTTTCTATCGCCATTGTAGTTGGGTTAACATATTTTAAAAAATGGGGTTATTTATGGCGTGAATGGTTAACAACTGTTGACCACAAACGATTAGGTATTATGTATATTATCGCAGCGATCCTCATGCTATTCCGTGGAGGCGCTGACGCAATTATGATGCGTGCGCAATTATCAGCACCTGAGAACAAGTTGCTTGATGCACAGCATTATAACGAGATATTCACAACACATGGTGTTGTTATGATTCTCTTCATGGCTATGCCATTTATTATCGGTTTTATGAACTTTGTTGTTCCACTGCAAATTGGGGCTCGCGATGTTGCGTTCCCACGTCTTAATGCACTTAGCTTCTGGTTATTCTTTGCCGGTGCTATGTTATTCAATATTTCATTCGTTGTCGGAGGGTCACCAGATGCCGGTTGGACATCTTACTTCCCGTTAGCAGATAATGAATTTAGTACCTCCGTCGGTACGAACTATTATATGATTGCTATACAGATTGCCGGTCTTGGTACATTAGCAACAGGTATTAACTTTTTGACGACAATCTTGAAAATGCGTGCTCCTGGCATGACATTAATGAAAATGCCAATGTTTACTTGGTCAGCTTTAATTACTAACGTTATTATCGTATTTGCTTTCCCTGTATTAACAGTTGCGCTTGCAATGGGTACATTAGATCGTTTATTCGGTACACATTTCTTCGCTTCAACAAATGGCGGTATGGATATGTTATGGGCCAACCTTTTCTGGGTTTGGGGACACCCTGAAGTATATATCTTGATCTTACCTGCATTCGGTATTTACAGTGAAGTTATTTCTACTTTCGCTAGACGTAACTTATATGGTTATAAATCAATGGTTGCTTCAATGGTAATCATTTCACTATTATCATTCGTTGTATGGGTTCACCACTTCTTTACAATGGGTCAAGGCGCTTTTGTTAACAGTATTTTCTCTATTACCACGATGGCAATAGCAGTACCTACCGGTGTTAAAATATTCAACTGGTTGTTAACACTGTATAAAGGTAAAATCGTTATGACAACGCCAATGCTTTACTCAATGTTGTTTATCCCACTTTTCACACTTGGTGGTGTAACAGGGGTTATGCTTGGTATGTCAGCAGCTGACTATCAATACCATAATACAATGTTCTTAGTTGCTCACTTCCATATGGTAATCATTCCTGGGGTTGTGTTCGCAATGCTCGCTGCCCTTTACTACTACTGGCCAAAAATGTTTGGCTTCATGTTAAATGATCGTCTTGGTAAAATCGGCGCTTGGATTATTGCTATTGGTACATTAGTTGCCTTTATGCCAATGTTCATCTCTGGTTTAGATGGTCAAGCACGACGTATGTACACTTATTCTGAAGCAAGTGGATTTGGTATTTGGAATATGATTTCTATGGTTGGCGCACTTATGTTAGCAGCTGGATTTGCGTTGATCGTTTATAACATTTACTATAGCTTCCGTCATGCACCACGTGACATTGGATCAGATCCTTGGGATGCACGTACACTTGAATGGGCTACACATACACCAATTCCTGAGTACAACTTTGCAACTATGCCTAAGATCGATACCTATGAAACATTCTGGGATTCAAAGAAGAAAGGCACAACGTTATTCCCAGATAAAATTGAAAAGATTCACATGCCAAACAACAGTGGTATTCCATTTATTATGGGTATTATCTTCTTCCTGTGGGGATTCTCGTTCGTCTTTGCAATGTGGATTCCGTTAATTATTTGTACACTAGGTATTTTCGCTTGTATGGCTTATCAATCATTTGAAAATGATCATGGAAGATATATTTCTATTGAAGAAATAGAAGAAACAGAAAAAGAATTGGGAGGTAAAAGATAATGAAGATTGATCACTCTCTCCCTCTTGAATACAGTACTGATGAAAATCGCTTGAAGATTCTTGGCTTCTGGATTTTCCTTGGTGCGGAAGTTATGTTATTTGCAACATTATTTGCATCTTACTTTATTTTGTCAGGTGGTACAGGTGATGGCCCATCGGGTGCTGAAATTTTTGAAATTACACCTGTATTAATTGAAACGCTCGTTTTATTAACAAGTAGTTTTACAATCGGTCTTATGGTTCACGCGATGAGACTTGGACGCCAAAAAGCAATGATGGGATTCTTTATTGCAACCATCGTACTTGGGGCTATTTTCCTCGGTGTTGAGATTTACGAATTCGTTCACTATGTTCATGTTGGCGCAGGACTACAAACAAGTGCTTTTAGTGCAATCCTATTAACAACTTTAGGAACACACGGCGCGCACGTAACTTTCGGGTTATTCTGGGGAATATGTATCCTAATTCAAGTAAAGAAATATGGCTTAACACCAAGAACAACGAATAAGTCATTTATCTTCTCTCTTTACTGGCACTTCCTAGACGTTGTTTGGATCTTCATCTTCAGCTTCGTCTATCTGAAAGGAATGATGTAATGATGAAAGAATTATTCCCGATGAAACAAGTGATGGGATTTATCTTTTCACTCGTGCTCACTGCTGTTGCCCTAATGGTTTACTTCTTTGATATGTCATTTGCAATTGGAATGACGATCTTACTAGTAACTGCTTTTATTCAAGCAGGGCTACAATTAGTACTATTCATGCATGCTGGTGAATCAGAAGATAAAAACGCCATCTATATCACAATATACTACGGTGTATTAATTGCTATCTTCACCATTCTTGGTTCCCTACTAACAATGGTTTGGACTTACCAATTTCAATAAATAAAAAAAGGAGCGTCCTCTTATAGGGCGCTCCTACTTTGTTTTAATAGATGTTGCCGTTACTTTTGTTAATGTGTCTAATTTTGATTTTCTAAGTCCTGTCTTTTCTAATACTTCCTCTGTAGCTACAAAAAAGACCCCCATTAAAAAGACAAAAATAGCTCCCATTACCGTTCCAATACCGATACCAGTTAATGCGCTGGAAACGTTTCCAAAGAATCCGATCGAAAAGATGATGATCCCAGCAATTAATAATGTCCCTCCATAATACTTAACTGCTTTTAACATAGCTTTTGATGTATTCATTTCCATCATCCTCCTTTTCATCCATTATCCACCCTGTTCACAATTATGTCAATATTTTTTCGTAAATTTGACAAAAGTTTATCTGGTTTTAGGTTGACATTTTAGATTTTAAGTTATTTTTTTATTATATTATGCAAATATTTATAGATTGATTTTACTTTTAGACTTATTTTTGACAAAAAAGATGGTTTTACTTCTTATTTTCTTCACAAATTATGTATTATATTCCTTTGTTAACAACGTTTTATACTAAAAATAGCTCTTCGCTCCCTTTATAATGGAAATATATTTACATTACGAAATCATGCTTGATATTATTTTTTTGGGGGTTATAAATTTGTCACATAAAATAAAACGTACAACTCTCATTTTTGCTTCAATATTATTTATGATTGCTATTTTCATCACCTATTATTTAATAAACAAGCCCACCACTTATACCATTCCCTTCTCTCAATTGGAAACCAAAATACAAAATAATCACCAAGGTGACATTGAAATGAAGGAATATAAAAACGGAAAAATAGAAGTGGTTTTAAACGATCAAAAATTTATTTCTCACATTACACCTAATAGTGATAAAGTTGAAACCCTTGTCACAACTTATCCTATAGACTATAAATATTCTACGACTAATCCATATAGCATATGGATGATCATTGCTTTCTTATCATTATTATTTGCAATCACAATTTATTTAATTAAATCAGGAAAAATGGGCGCAACCAATCAACTAAAACAATCTGTATCTAAAGCGAAACCTCTCCCCCAGACATCATTAAATGATGTTGGAGGTTTGCAACCAGAAATGAAGGATGAATTATTACAAACCATATCATCTTTGAAGTCGCCAGCAAAAGCGGAGGAATTAGGGATTAAGCCTCCTAAAGGAATTCTTCTTTATGGTCCTCCTGGCACAGGTAAAACATTGCTGGCACAAGCAATAGCTAAGGAGTTAAATGCGCAATTTTACTCATCAAGTGGTTCTGCCTTTAATGAAATGTTTGTTGGTGTCGGTGCTTCAAGAGTTCGTTCACTCTTTCAAAATGCCCGCAAAAATCAACCTGCTGTTATTTTTATTGACGAGGTAGATGCGTTAGCAGGCAAAAGAAAGCCTCATGGCGGGGAAGAAAGTGAAAAAACATTAACGGAATTACTCGTTCAATTAGATGGCGGACATTCAAATGATGGCATTTTATTTATTGCAGCAACGAACAGAAAAGATATGCTAGATGATGCATTTCTTCGACCAGGTAGAATTGACTTCAGCTTTCATATTCAGTTACCTGATTTGAAAGGAAGAAAAGAAATAATTGATATTCATGCAAGAAATCGACAACTTGCCAGTGACGTCTCAGCTTCACTTACCGTTTTAGCTGAATCAACATCCGGTTTTTCTGGAGCTGACCTCCATTCTCTATTTGAGACAGCAAGTAGAAAAGCAATACTTAATAATCATAAAGAAATTACAAAAGATGATCTCAATTTTGCATTGGATCGTACCATTTTAGGAAACAGCAGCCTACCTTTACAAGATGTAAAAATTAAGCGAAGAGTAGCAATCCATGAAGCTGGCCATGCGCTCATTGCAGCTGTTACAAAACCAGGGTCAGTCAGAAAAGCGACTATTATTCCTCGTGGCCAAGCATTAGGTTATGTTGCACCTATTCAAAAAGAGCTCCATTTATCTACCTTTAGTGAACTCCTTGATCAAGTAGCAATGATTTTAGGTGGAGGAGTAGCAGAAAGACAACTATTAGGTGAGCATAGTATCGGTGTAAGCGGAGATGTCCAACAAGCAAAGCAATTGTTAGAACAAATGGTTGAAAACGGGCTTTTAGAGGATGGCTTCACCCTTTCTTTTGAATCGAAGCGTAAAGAAGAATTATTACAATCCCTTTATTTTCAAGCGTTAAAACGAGCAGAAACTTTACTAGTCGAACATAGTAAAGCGCATGCAGACATTGTACACGCCCTCGTGTCTTATGAAACATTAGATGGGGATGAAATTGAACAATTAGTGCGAAAAAATTATTGATGACCATTGCATGTAAACGAACACATTCAATTTCTCTGTTGAATGTGTTCATTTTTTTCTGCTTCCCTTCCCTTCATACATAAACAAAACTTCTACAAAAGAATAATACTATTATTAGACGAGATAAAGCAAATATCAAACTAAGTGTAATGTATATATAAGTATACAATGCTGCATTTCTTGATTTTAATAATTAAATCGATGACAAAATAATTGCCCCTGCTTAATATCATTATAAAAGAAAGTTGGCGTTTTTTTGTTTCTATTTTACTTACATTCACAGTAACTATTCTTTTTTCAGTGCTTCTTTCTTTCTAAGCATACCGTCTTTACAAACACGCGAGGGACTTGCCTTAGATTAATGATTGCCTTTTTAGAAATGATAAAGAAAAGGAATGGGAAATTTGATATTGAAGGGAATATAAACGAAGAAGAGCCATTCATTTGTTTTTTCTTGCATCATATTCTGTCTAACGTTGTCGAATTTTCGTCAATATAATAGGAAATATGTCACTTCTTGCGCTTGCCTAGGAAATAACAAGAGAATAAAGTCCTTTAATCATTAGAAGTGATAATTGGCTTCAACTCAATTATCACTTCTAATCTGTCTATTCATCCGTTCGTTCTTAAGTTTTCGAAACTACTCTATTGACGAAGCCATTCACTTCCTTCAATCTGTTCAGATAAAGGAATGATATGGGCATTTTCTTTCAAATGTCCAATATGGCGATTTAAAACCTTAACCATCATTGGCCCCGAAACACCCACATGCCCTATGGCAATGATGCTATTCTCAGTTTTAAGCTTATTCTCTAGTCTTTGAGTTTGTTTTTCAATATGATTGACGGAATAAGTGTCATCAAAAAACATATTGTTTTCTAAATAAGGTAAGTGTAGCTCTTCTGCTAGTGTTGGAATGACACTCTTTCCAGTCGTTTTACTATCAAGATAATACAAGCCCTTTTCAGCGCAAACCTCTAGTACAATTTGCATAATTCTTTTATCTTCAGTGATTTTCGACCCCATATGATGATTCATTCCAACAGCATGTGGCACATTCTCAATCGCTTCCTCTACCCTTTTACGAATTTCTTCATCACTCAAATCGGCAGTAATCGCTCCTGGACCTAACCAACTTTTTTTCCCTACTTTGGGCTCCATCGGCATATGAACAATGACTTCATGCCCTTTTTCGAATGCTGCATTGGCATCTGCAGTTGTTGAAGGCATAAACGGCATAATGGCAACAGTTAACTGAACCGGCAAATTAAGAATATCTTCTGTTCCATTCATATGGTTACCTAAATCATCAATAACAATGGACAAAGAGGGCTTTTCCCCTTCTTCCACTTGTGCGAAACCTCCTTTACACATTAATGGAAATAACATAATATTAACAAGCAAACTTGTTAACAATAATCGTTTCATCTAATCACTCCTCCAAGTTAAATTTCCCATAACTTCGAGGAAAATTGCATCCTTTTCTTATAAAGCTGATTTTTTTTCTATTTGTGTGTAGGAAGTTTTTCTATTTCGAACCCAGGCAATGATAACAGCAGCGATAAGTACTAAACCTAAATACCCAGTAATCGGATACAGGATACCAACTAAGTTTGTAAACCCAAAGAAACTAGAAACAAAAGATGTCATACTAATCACAAGAACTGCCCATTTAAAATGTTTGTTTTCTCTTTTCACTAACCTTGAAGTAAAGCTATAGATCATACCTACGGCAGTGTTGTATATCATGCCTAAAAGAATAATTGTCATTAATACACCAACGAATGGAGAGATCTCATTCGCTAGAAAAAGCATTGGAATATCGAGTGTTGCCACATCTTCTATTCTTGTGAACATTCCGACATTTATGAGTATAAGCATGAGTCCAAGCCCAAGACCACCAACAACACCACCCCAACCTGCTTGTTTTGCATTTTTGGTTGTGCCACCCATTACAGCTAACATTGCTACTCCACATGTAATGTTATAAGAAACGTAAAGCACGGCACCTAGCACCCAATTTGGTGCTGCCGGATTTCCTTCTTGCGCTACATTGCTCAATTGTGAGAAATTTGCATCAGCTGTAAATAGAGCATACGCTGAAATAATTATGACAAGCATGATAAGGAAAGGTGTGATACTACCGATTATCGTCATCACACGATTAACATTTACAAAACATGTCAGCATGGTTAACAGGACCATAATGAAACTTCCTATTTGACTCGCAATACCAAATTGTTGTTCAAATGTTGAACCTGCCCCTGCAAACATAATCGTTGCCACACCGAATAAAAAGAAAGTAATAATAAAATCCACTACTCTGCCTATATACTTTCCACAAATATAGTGAACAACATCTTTATGAGATTCTGTTTGTAGCCTACTACCTATTTGCGTAATATTCATACCGAGAAAAATGAATAAAATCGTAGCGACTATTGTACCAATAAAACCTAGCCAGCCAAAATTAGTAAAAAACTGCAAGACCTCTTGCCCAGATGCAAAACCAGCTCCAATAATTGTGCCAATATAGGCACCTGCTATTTGAATGATTTTTCTCATAATCCTCATCCTTATTTTTGAATTTTCTGATATTTAATTAACAATGAAAGCAGCTGCCTTTAAACACACAGCTGGCTTTCTTATTTGACATTATTGATACGTTTTTTCCATTATTGTATATTTTTCAATGACCGCTAGATCTGGTGCGTATCCTATTCCGGCGTTTTCAGGTACGGTAATATATCCATCTTCTACAACAACCTCAGGTGTTATGATATCCTTTTCCCAATATCTTTTGGAACCTGCGGTGTCACCAGGCATAATAAAATTAGGTAGCGTGGTTAAAGCAACATTATGTGCTCTTCCAACGCCTGACTCTAGCATGCCTCCACACCAAACAGCAATTCCTTGTTCTTGACAATAGTCATGGATTTTCTTTGCTTCTGTTAAGCCTCCTACTCGGCCAATTTTAATATTAATAATCTTACAACTTCCTAATTCTACCGCTTTTCGTGTATCCTCAAGTGAATGAATACTTTCATCTAAGCATATCGGTGTCTTCATTTCGGCTTGTAATTTCGCGTGATCGACAATATCGTCTGAAGCTAAAGGCTGCTCAATCATCATTAAATTGAACTCATCTAATTGTTTAAGATGATCAATGTCTGTTAAACGATAAGCAGAGTTTGCATCCGCCATTAGTAAAATGTCAGGAAACTTCTCTCTCACTTGTCTCATTACATCAACGTCCCAGCCCGGCTTAATCTTTACTTTCATTCTTTTATAGCCTTCAGCTACATAGCCCTCAATTAATTGCAGTAGATCTTCTACAGATTTCTGTATGCCGATACTGATCCCTACTTCAATCTTCTTCTTTTCTCCACCAAGTGCCTTAGCCAAAGTGATTTGATTTCTTTTTGCATATAGATCCCATACAGCTCCTTCTATCGTGGACTTGGCCATATTGTTTTTTCTAATAGAAGAAAAGATTTCACTTACTTCATCTGGATGGGTAATTTCTTTATTTAATAATGCTGGAATGAGAAAATCTTCGAGCATATGCCAATTCGTTTTAAATGTTTCTTCATTATACCAAGGCACCTCAAAAGCAACAGATTCTCCCCAACCACTATTACCTAAGTCATCAGTTGCTTCTAATAAGATAAACTCTTTATCTTGAAAAGATCCAAAGCTAGTGGCAAAAGGTGCTTTCATTGTCATTTTTAGATGGCGTAACTTTACTTCCTTTAGTTTCATTGATTTTTTCCCCTCACATCTAATTGTAATTTTTGTCTTTTGATCGTGATGATATAGCTTACATGATTATTTTTTTGGACATCATACGCGGTGTACCCATGCTGAAAGAGTTGCTGAAAGATCTTTCTTGTCACCTCTCGCCATTCCTTTGCTAATGCAGGATTATGTTTTTTTATTTCCATAAACTCTGCTGGAATGGGGACAGCAATACTCATTTCATTATAATCAATATGTTGTAACGTTTGTTCCATTTCGCTTATCGCAGGAAAATCATCTCGATGGACAACTTCAAATGGGTATATCGGTGTCACATCATAATTAAGCTGTTGTTTGACATGTGAACTGCTGATTCGCCACTCGATGTTGAAACGATCACTTGGTAAGCCTTTGTTAATTCCATCGACCATTTCACCATAACAATTCACAAGATAATCATTACAAATACCATTTAATTTTGATAAGTTCAAGTAAGCATTTCTGCTTTGTAAAGGATCAAATGTCCAGCGAATCAGATTGTACCCCATTTCCTCAGCAGCTTCCCTTTGTGCCACTTTAAGTAGAGCACCAATTCCTTTATCACGATAGCTTTGATGGATACCAAGCATATGAGAACAAAGGAAAGCTTCTCCATTTGCATAACCAGGAAATCCATAGCTGAATCCAATCAGATTATTTTCATCAAAGGCACCTAGCATGAGACCACCATTTTTTATTGCTGTTGCCGTTTGGTGGACAGGAATGGGATCCATCCCCCATACGTCTCGCTCTAGCTTTTGGATTGTTTCCATCTCTTCTATCGTTGTCAATTTTTTTATCTCTAAGCCAGTGAGCATTGGCTACGCACCTTCTTTTTCTAACGTATTTAATACTGTTTTGACAAGGATTTCAATGCCAGTAAATATCGCTTCATGGTTAAAATTCATTTCAGGATGATGTAACCCAGGAGATAATCCACAACCAAGCCCTAGCATCGTTGCCTTCAATTCAGGTTTTTTTAAAGTATAAAAATGGAAATCTTCTCCCCCTGATGTGATAATTGGTGGAACCATTTTGTCTTTACCAATTGTTTCAATAATTGCCTGGCCCATTAATTGCACTGCATCATCATCTACTTGTGCTGCAGCAATATCAGCTGTTATTTCATAATGAATTTCCACCTCATAAAGAGATGAAAGGTAAGCAAAAATTGCTTCTACTTTAGTTGCTAATTGCTGCATCACTTCATTTGTTTGTGCCCTTAAATCTAAACTGAATTGCGCTTTACCTGGAATAATATTACTTGAGTCACCACCGGCTTGGAACTTTGTCATTTTAACTGAATGTGGGACCATGGGATCTAATTTGATTCGATTCAATTCTTGAACCATCGCTGCACCTATTTCAATCGCGCTTTGCCCCAGATGAGGTCTCGCTCCATGGGCATCTTCTCCAATGATTTCTCCAGTTACAAACCGTCCAGCTCCGTGCATAATAGCTGGTGAGCATTGACCATCTGCCAACTCCTGAATCGGCCTTACATGTACGCCGAATAAATAACTCAAATCGTCAACTAATCCCTCTTCAATAAACTTCAATGCGCCGGTACCTTTTTCTTCAGCTGGTTGGAATAAAAATTTAATCCTGCCTTTTTTATGTACATTTAATCGATGCAGTACAAGTAATGTACCGATCGCCATAGTCATATGTGCATCATGTCCACATGAATGATTGGCCTGCATTACTCCATTCACTTCCTGCCACAGTGCATCTATATCAGTTCTAATGCCAATGGCTTTTTCACCGCTACCTATTTCGGCAATGAGTCC
Source organism: Cytobacillus sp. FSL K6-0265 (assembly GCF_038003465.1). Lineage (NCBI taxonomy): Bacteria > Bacillati > Bacillota > Bacilli > Caryophanales > Bacillaceae > Cytobacillus > Cytobacillus sp. FSL K6-0265. The sequence goes on from NZ_JBBOPE010000001.1 coordinate 2,402,636, forward strand.
TGTCGTTGTAGGTAAAGTTAGAAAACAGACCCCTTCTTCTTTTAAAACCTCAGCTATAAATGCTGTTGTTTGTGTTTCTTGCCAGCTTATTTCTGGATTTTGATGTAGATGATTAAATATGTTTGTTAATTTTGGCTTTAGTGCTTCTAGTACCTGCAATTCTTTCACCCCTTTAAGCTGTTAACTGATTTCAAAATAATCATGGAACACTTTATCGTAATAATCCTTTTCTTCTTTAAATGCCTCTTTATTCTCTGTCATCATTGCCGCAATTATCGCATTCAAGAATGAAAACAGCACCGGTGTAGAATCAAGTGTAGGTTTCTTCCCTGAAAAAAGTGGTATAAGAATGTCCACATGGTTTTTTAATGGAGATAGTGGCGTGTCAGTAATCCCAACGACTTTGGCATTTTGGCTTTTTGCTTGCTTTGTAAAATCAGTCGTACTTTTCACATAACGATGAAAACTAATTGAAACCACAACTGAAGTTTCATCCATCGAATGTAAAATTTTTAATAAATCATCGGACTCTGTTCGAATAAGGTGAACATCAACCTTCACAAGCCCTAATGTAAATGCTAACCAACTTGCAGCAGCAAATGATGTTCTTGCACCGATAACATAAATCTTTTGGGCTGATTTCAACTGATCAATAATCAAATCAAATTTTGCTTCATCTATTGTCTGAATGGCTTGAGTGATCCGCTCGGCATCCATATTCATCACTTTTTCTAGAAAATGTGGTTCGCCAGCGAATGGTTGCTTCGTCTGAATATAAGAATCTAAGCTGCTTTTATCGTGAAAGAATTGCTCACGAACTTCTTTTTGTAATTCAGTATAGCCTGATAATCCTATTCGGTAACAAAAACGGATGACAGTGGTTTCGCTCACACCTGCTTTTTTACCTAATTCCTTTGCTGACAATACGGCTATATCTTGATCATGGTCTAGTAAATAAGTGGCTAGTTTCTGTTGTGTTTTCGATAGTCCTTCATAACTCAATGTAATAACTTCTTTCAGATTCATCTAATCACCAACCTTGGAAATGAAGTCTGTGCTTTTTATGCAATATATTAGAAGGGTTTACTTCTTGTTTATAGTAAATTATCACAATCTTTCAGTTATTTCAATGCTTTATTGCGAAAAAGTTTCAATTTGATTGCCTATAAGCATTGATCATTGCACAATGCAAAAAAAAGCGGACAAATTCCACCATTGAAATTTGTCCGCTTTTCGGCTTGCGATATATGCATTTTTTTATCATTTTACTTATTGTTTATTTACGATGCATCTTAAATTCAAGAAACAGTTCATTATAGTATGCGAGCATTTGTTTACCTAGGTTCTCGTATACTTCTAGCTTAGCTGTTTGCTCTTCATCTGGATAGAAACGTTCATCACTTGTAGTTTCCTCATCCATATGAGGAAGAGCTGCTTTATTCGGTGTTGAGTAACCGACATATTCAGCGTTTTGAGCAGCAACTTTCGGATCTAACATAAAGTTAATAAATTGATGAGCCGCCTCTCTATTTTTTGTTGTCTTTGGGATGACCATATTGTCAAACCAAAGATTCGAACCTTCTTCAGGAACCATATATTCCAGTGATTCATTTTCCCACATCGCATCTTGGGCAGTTCCAGACCATAAAACAGCAACAGCCGCTTCATTATTTTGCATTAATAATTTAATTTCATCACCAACGATAGCTTTTATATTCGGTGTTAATGTATCAAGTTTATTTTTCGCTTCCAGTAATCTTCCTTTATCTGTTTCGTTCAAAGAATACTCGAGGCTATTTAAGCCAAAACCGATGACCTCTCTTGCTCCATCAACAAGTAATACATCATTTTTTAAACTTGGATGCCAAAGATCGTCCCATTGTTTAAAATCAATTTCATCACTTACTTTGGCAGGATGATAAAGAATACCTACTGTTCCCCAAAAATAAGGGATAGAGTATTCATTGTTTTCATCAAATGCTAAATTTAGAAAACGAGGATCAATATTTTTCAAATTCGGCAGTTGTGCATGATCAATAGGGAGAAGCAAATCTTCCTGTTTCATTTTGTCAATCATGTATTCTGACGGTACGGCTATATCATATGAGGTACCACCCTGCTCTATTTTTGTTAACATAGCTTCATTTGAATCAAAGGTTTCGTAAATTACTTTGATACCTGTTTCATCTTCAAACTGCTCCAATAACTCAGGGTCAATATAATCTCCCCAGTTATAGACAGTAATCGTGTGCTCGCCTGTATATCCTTGTGCAGTATTTAAGCGGTTAACGATATACAGCAATACAAAAGAAACAATTAATACAAGTGACAAAGCACGTATGAGGTTTTTCATTTTCTAACCCCCATTCGACCGATCTTGCTCGTCTTCTTTGTTATAAAGTAATACCCAACGACTAATAACATGGTGAATAAAAATAACAATGCGGATAAGGCATTGATACTTAGTGATACCCCTTGTCTTGCCAGCGCATAAATTTCTACGGAAAGCGTTGAGAATCCATTACCGGTCACAAAAAAGGTAACAGCGAAATCATCCAAAGAATAAGTAAGTGCCATAAAGAAACCAGCAAATATACCAGGTGTAATATAAGGCAATACAACCTTTGTTAACACATCTAATCGACTTGCACCTAAATCCAAAGCCGCATAAATGATGCTCGTACTCATTTCTTCTAACTTAGGTAATACCATTAGGACAACAATTGGTACACTAAAGGCAATATGCGCCAATAAGACGGAAATAAAGCCGAGCTTTATACCAATCATTGTGAAAAAGATGAGAAAAGATGCACCAATAATGACGTCAGGACTAACAATTAAAACATTATTTAACGACAATAAAGTATTTTTTGTTCTTCTTCTTCTTGCATAATAAATGGCCAAAGCACCAGCCACGCCTAAAACTGTCGAAATAGCTGATGACAGAAGGGCAACAATTATTGTATTTAATACTATGATTAGTAGCCTTGTGTCATTAAATATTTCTTTATACCAATCCAATGTAAACCCTTCAAAGTGATACATATCACCGCCACTATTGAAGGAATAAAAAATCAAATAAAAAATCGGTGCATATAAAACCATAAAAATGATGATTAAATACAGAGAGGACCATTTAAATCTCTTCATCGCATTTCGCCTCTCTTTCTTCTACCAGTAAGAAGCATAATGACAACCATAAAAATAATTAAGAAAACTGCAATAGTTGCCCCCATTCCCCAATCTTGCGTTACGAGAAAATGTTGCTCAATAGCTGTACCTAATGTAATCACTCGGTTTCCTGCGATTAATCTTGTCAACATGAATAAAGATAGGGCAGGGATGAATACGATTTGGCACCCAGATTTGACCCCATCTAAAGTCAATGGGAAAACGACACGAGAAAAAGTTCGCCAGCTTGAAGCACCTAAATCTTTTGAAGCATCAATAAAGGATGGGTTCAGTTCATCTAGTGCATTAAAGATCGGTAAAATCATAAACGGTAAAAAGATATAGACAGAAACAAACACAAAACTAAAGTCAGTAAATAAAATTTGCTTTCCACCTACACCCATCACTTCGAGAAATTTATTGGCTGCTCCATATGTGCCAAAAATACCTATAAATGCGTAAGCTTTTAATAATAAATTGATCCATGAAGGAACGATAATAAGTAGTAACCATAATTGTTTATGCTTTGTTTTTGTTAATAAATAGGCTGTAGGATAAGCGATTAATAACGTGAAAAAAGTAATTAATAACGCGTACCAAAAGGAGCTAAGTGTCATTTTTAAATAAACAGGCGTAAAGAATTTTTGATAATTCTCTAAGGAAAAATCGCCTTCTATATTAAAAAAAGAATAATAAACAACTAAAACTATTGGTGTGATGACGAAAAGAGCAATCCATAAAACATAAGGAATTAAATAATAATTACGAGATTTAGCTTTCATAACTTCCCTCTTCATATGCTTCGAGACGCTTATCGAACTCCTCTTCTGTTTCACCAAGACGCATGACATGTATGTCTTCTGGCTCAAAGTAGAGACCAATTTCACTTCCGACAATCGCTTTTTTCGTCGAGTGAACGAGCCACTCATTGCCATCTTCATCATAACAACTTATCTCATAATGTACGCCTCTAAATAATTGTGAATCGACTTTCACCTTTAACTTACCAACATCAGGACTAGTAATTTCTAGATCTTCTGGGCGAATGACTATCTCGACCGTTTCATTTTGATTTAAACCCGCATCGACACAAGCAAATGTTTTACCTGTAAAGCGAACAACATAATCTTCAACCATTACACCTTCAACAATATTAGATTCCCCGATAAAGTCGGCAACAAAACGATTAATCGGCTCATCATATATATCATTAGGGGTACCACTTTGTTCTATTTTACCGTTATTAAGAACAAAAATTTCATCAGACATTGCTAACGCCTCTTCTTGATCATGTGTAACAAAAATAAAAGTGATACCTAAATTTCTTTGTAATTCTCGCAGTTCATATTGCATTTCTGTTCGCAACTTTAAATCTAGTGCAGATAATGGTTCATCAAGGAGAATAAGCTCAGGTTCATTAACAATCGCTCGCGCAATCGCAACACGTTGTCTTTGCCCACCTGACATCTCTTTTATCTCTCTTTTTTCATATCCTTCTAAGTTCACAAATTTTAAAGCTTCTATTACTTTTTGATTGATTATTTCAGATTTGAGTTTTTTTATTCTAAGTCCAAATGCTACGTTCTCAAAGACATTCAAATGAGGAAAAAGTGCATAATCCTGAAAGACAGTATTCACTTGTCTTTTATTTGCAGGTACTTCATTTACCTTTTTATTATTAAAATAAATATCGCCTTTTGATGGTGAAATAAATCCAGCAATTAAGCGAAGGATTGTTGTTTTTCCGCATCCAGAAGGACCGAGCAAAGTATAGAATTTTCCACGCTCTATTTCAAATGAAACATCATTTAAGACAGCCGGGTCATTATCATATTGCTTTGTTACGTTTTCAAAACGAATAATAGTTTGGTCTGACATTCCAATCTCCTTCTTCTATAAGATATTTCTTTGTAATTCTAGATTAAAAAAAACGGATAATCAATACACAATAAAAAATAAATATTGATATTTTTATCTGCGCATAATAATTGGAATTGCTGAGACAATAAGGAAAAAAAGGTGAGTAACTTTGAATCAAAAACTAAGCTTTATTAGCATTGCCTATATTTTTATTCTCGGTATCGGTTTATTTGCTCATGTTGAAATTATTCCTGCTGTATTATCTACCTCTGGACGCGATACATGGATCAGTATGTTACTTGCCATTATTCCTTTGATTTTATTCATCCCTCTTATTTATAAAATGGGACAAACAGTTAAAGGAGCGCCGTTTATCCGAATTATTAGTAAAAAATTAGGAAAGTTAAAATTCTATATTTTATTCTTCCCTTTAATCCTATATTTAATAATTTCTGCCTTTGTCTCTACAAAAGAAATTGTCTATTGGTCACAATTAAGTTTTATGCAAAATTTTCCCACTTTGATAATTGGTGGTGTACTATTAATTGCCTGCTTCTATTGCAGTTTTTCCGGTGTGGAATCAATGGCCATTATTAGCCGTATGTTACTACCAGCAGTCATATTTTTAGGTTTTTTTGTTTCATTCGCTAACATGAAGAAAAAACATTATGAGTTGTTATTACCCATTTTCCAAGAAGGTGCACTAGATATTCTAAAGGGGATGTTTTACACAAGCTTACCGATTATTGAAATTGCTTTTGTTTTATTTCTCCTACCATATATGAAAGGAATGATTAAAATTAAACATTTAATCATTCTGGGCGTACTGATTATCGGGTTAATGATTGGGCCTGCAATTGGGGCTATAGTGGAATTTGGGCCAAAACACGCTTCTGACTTTAGGTACCCAGCATTTGAAGAGTGGCGAATCATATCTATTGGAAGATATATTTCTCATACAGACTTTTTTGCCATTTTCCAATGGCTCTCAGGTGCTACAATCCGAATTGGTTTTTTTACCTTTCTCACCTCTCAAGTTCTTACGAATGGAGGGAAAAACAGAACACCTATCTGTATCATCTTTATCTTGTTATTCATTGCGGTTGTAATGCCGCTAGACCAAGACCAATTTTATAACTTTGTTTTTCATTATTTCTTACCGATATCAACTATTGTTCTTCCTATTCAATTTATCCTGGTTTCAATATTTATCTTTAAGAATAAACAATTATTCCAAGGAGGATGAAGAGCTTGTATGATCAATCTCTCTTTACAAAAGATAAGTTGGCAGAAATTTTTAACCATTCTTCAGATATACAGATCAAGAGCATCCCTGTTCGTCATACTCCTAAGGGAGAGCTTATCATTATATATTGCCGCCCCATTGTAAACATAAATTTAGTTCACTCTCTGGTAATTCCTTATTTAATGGAGGAGGATAAAGAAGGTGAAAAACTTTATAACTATATACAAAGTGATTACAGTTTAAAAGCTAAATTAACAAAAGAAGAATTAATTCATCAAGTATTTTGTGGTAAATTAGCAGTGATATCAAACTTCCGTGAACGGATTTATTATTATGATGTGAAGGATGAACCGAATAGACAACCAGAAGAATCCGTTATTGAGGTATCAGTAACTGGACCAAAAGATGGGTTTATCGAAAATATTGATACTAACCTTGGACTTGTACGTAAAAGGTTAAAAACCCCCTCGTTCGTTAATGAAGAGTTTGTAATTGGTCGGCGGTCGAAAACGAGGGTTGCGCTTCTATATATTAAAGATGTTATGAATGAAGAAATAATTAACAATGTACGCGAGAAACTAAATAAAATTGATGTCGATATTTTGCAAAGTCGGGATGAACTAGAAGAGTTAATAATAGATTATAAATACTCACTACTACCACTTACAAATTTCTCAGGTCGACCTGATTTTGTCGTTGAATCACTCAATCAAGGAAGATTTTCAATTATGATTGATGGTGCACCTACAGTTATTATCGCCCCAATCAACTTGAGCTTCCTAGTCAAAACTGCCGAAGATAGTAATATTAGCTTTTATTACTCCTCAGTAGAACGAATGATTCGATTACTAAGCTTATTCCTGACGGTATTTTTACCAGGGTTTTATACAGCACTTGTTACGCATAATGTGGGACAATTACCTTTGCCGTTAATTGCCACTATTACGATTGCAAAGATGGGTTTACCGTTTTCGACACTACTGGAAATGATTACAATTTTTATTATGTTTGAGTTGTTTAAAGAAGCGGGTGCAAGACTACCAAAAGGAATTGGACAAACAGTTGCAGTCATAGGGGGATTAATCATTGGTGATGCAGCGATTAGAGCGGGTATAACCTCGCCTACGCTACTCATTGTTGTCGGAATTACAGCAATAGCAGGGTTTACTCTTGTTAATGCCAGTCTTACGGGTAATGTCTTTTTCTTGAGAATGGCTGTCTTATTAATCAGTTATGCTTTTGGTATATTTGGTTTTATTCTTTCGGTAATTTGTGTTTTTATCCATTTATCTACACTCAAATCCTTTGGTATTCCTTTTTTAAACATAGCAAAGCAAAAAAAGTGGTCAGAAGAACTAAAAATGTTTGTTACACTTCCTTTTAGCCTACAGAAAAAAAGAAATCTATCTTACGGAGTTAAAGATAAAACGCGAAAAAATGATGACACTGATTAAAGAAAATGGAAATTTATACTTATCTGCTTTTAAGTGGTTACCAAAGTTTGAGAAAATGCTGCACCCGTATACGCTGTTTATCAGTATTGCTTTTCAAGATAAACAGTTTATTATTTATTTACAGTTTTTAAACTGCTGCAAAAATTCATACAAGATGAGACCAAACAAAAAAGGAGTTAAAAACTCCCCAGCTCATAAATTAGATTTTTACCTATGCATGTTCTTTTTGTTATATACTTTTCATTTCCCTCCCTTCCTTTAGGTTTCCGTTTGCCATCAGTGCGAGTTATACTTGCGGAAACTCTTTAACTCTTTATACGGTCCCCTTATCAATGCCTCTATCTGCTTATCTTTAGAGACATTAGGCACTTTTTTCCCTTTAACTTGCTTAAAAATGGGCATTACAGAAGTAGCTCCTTCTTCAATATTCCATTGTTTTCCGTCATGAGTTAGCTCAAGTTCTATTCTCCCTAAATGATTTCCCCAATGCCCCGCTTGAACGATAAATGGTGTTGTCTGAGATTGAAGCCATTCATTCGGTTTTTCTGGAAAAATATTATGACTATGTCCAAAAAGAATCACATCAATATTCTCTATTGATTTTAATTCATTCACGCTATTCCCTTCTTGCTGAGTAAGGCCCTTGTCAGCATTGATACCAACATGAGCTAAAGCAATGATAATATCTGCCCCTTCTGCTTTCATTTGTGGAATATACTGATTAGCCGTTTCAGTGATTGTTCTCATTTTTAACTTTTGCTTAAAATAATTGCTATTCCAATCGGCGACAATAGGGGTTAAAAAACCAATCACTCCAATTTTTATTGCACGCTCATTCCCATATTCATCGATCAATGTCCGCTCAAGAATCACATATGGATTCATATAAGAAACATCATCAAAGATATTTTTCGTCATATCCTCATTGTATATATTGCTACTTACAATTGGAAACGTTGCATCTCTTAAGCTTTCCGTTAAAAAGCCGATACCATAATTGAACTCATGATTTCCGAGTGTCATGGCATCATATTGTAGTGTATTCATGACATTAATTACCGGGTGAGTTTGTCCTAAATGCATCAATCTTGTTTGAAATACATAATCTGCAAATGCATTTCCTTCTAAGATATCACCAGTATCAAATAATAAGACATTTTTGTTTTCGTGACGTTCACTCTTAATTAAAGTTGCGGTTCTAACGAGTCCAAAATCGCTAACAGATTCGCCTTCATCGTTTTCATCCATCATATGACCATGCATATCTGTTGTTTGTAGAATCCGTAATTTAACCGGAGCTGATGAGGCATAAGCGTTAGTAAATAACGAGAAACCGAAGAGCCATCCAATGATAGGAAGTATAAAGAAAACGACAGTTATCTTTCGCATATGACTTTTCATCATTTCACCTCAACACATTTGATGAATTCTTATTTTGTCATGACTCGCTTAAAATCATTCGATGGAAAGCAAATTGTCCTAAACCACTTTATTCCAATTAACACATTTATAATTGGTATTGTGCATAGGTTAGAACAAGCCATTATATTTTTTTATCTAAAGAAAAATATATGAAATTAAAAAAAAGTAGGATAGAATAATAAATATAAGGAAATGCTGAGAGGATGTAGGTTTTGTATAAGATATGTTTACCAATGATGTTCCTTTGCTATATGTTCATTACGCCATTGTTTACTGAGGATATAAATGATCATCGTTCTCTACATTATGATGATGATGTTCAAATAACGGCTACGATTGCCGCATTTAAAAGACCTACGGAAATTGTTATACGAGAAAAAAACAATCATATTGTACATAATATCAATGAATTTATTAGCTTAGAAGAACCCCATAGCATCGTTCAGGAGAACCAACAATCAAAACAGGATCGATTTCAACTACCCGTCCAGTATCAATCCAGTTACTTATCTAATCTCCTTATATAAAAAGATGCTTTATTGTTGAAGATTTTATAGGGGGAATATGAAAATGGAAAATTTCAAAAAATGGTTACAAAGTAGCGGGATTAAAAGAGTTATTATTTTTGCAATTCTCGTCTTCGCTTTATTTTTAATGAGAAGTATGATTAATGTCATCCTTATTACGTTTATTATTTCCTTTCTAATGGATCGATTAGTGAATCTTGTCTTGAAGAGAATGAACATAAATCGAAAATTCACAGTAATCGGTCTTTACTTAATTATTATTGCGATATTGACTGTTGGCATTAGCAGATATTTACCAGTTATTATATTTGAAATCTCGCAACTGATTGGACAAATGCAAAGTTTCTTTAGTCAAAAACATGACAATATTATCATGAACTATATTACTGAATTATATGAGCGCAATGAAATATCATCTTATTTAGAACAAGGGGTAACCGTTCTACTTAAATACTTCTCTGATATAAGTTCATTTGGCATACAATTTTTAATTTCACTTATTTTAAGTATTTTCTTCGTTTTAGAGAAGCCAAAGTTGATTGCCTTTACAAACAAATTTAAATATAGCAAAGTTGCACCTTTTTATAATGAAATTGCTTACTTTGGTTCTAAGTTTGTGCAAACATTTGGCAAAGTAATTGAGGCGCAATTTATTATTGCCCTTGTGAACTGTGCATTAACAACTTTTGCTCTATGGATAATGGATTTCCCTCATTTAATGGGATTATCTATTCTTATTTTCTTTTTAGGCTTAATACCAGTTGCGGGTGTGATTATTTCATTGGTGCCATTAAGTTTAATCGGCTATACGATTGGTGGAATCATGCTCGTTATTTATTTATTAGTCGTAATTATGATTATTCACGCAATCGAAGCATATATACTTAATCCAAAACTAATGTCATCAAAAACCAATTTACCTGTCTTCTATACTTTTATCGTATTGATTTTCGGAGAACATTTCTTTGGCGTATGGGGACTTATTGTTGGAATACCAGTGTTTGTCTTTTTACTAGATGTATTAGATGTACAAACGACAGAAAAAAAATCGGTAAAAGCATAAATAGCTAAGGGGATAAAAGCCGTGCAAGTTAGTACGGCTTTTATCCTCTTTTTCTGCACTTTCCGCTCTGATTGACGACAAACTCAAAATTCTAAACATATTCCTTAGAGCATTTGAATTGTTACAACCCCGATGAATAAGCTGTATTCCTCCATTGTAGTTAAAGTCTTTCACTATAGTTAATAAATATAAAAAAGAAGAAACCTCCCAAGTAGTCGTACCCGTGAGGTTTCCTTATTGCTGATTTTGTATGGTCTTTAAACCCGTTATAATTAAAAATGCAGCATATATAAGTAAGAAAACACCTGGAACAATTAGTAATAACGCGCTTCCCTCTCTTGACTGTGCGAATTGTGTAAAATAACCTGCGTAAGGAATGGTAAAGCCCGTATATTTAGCTGTTACATTGTCAGAAAGAACGAGATCTTTATCAATTGTATTATTATTATCCCCTTTTGTTTCATACATTGTGTGCACGCCACTGTGAATAACATTATGAATGCGATGAGTAACAGGAATGCCTTCTTCACTTAGAAAAGTGATAATATCTTGCTTATTTAAGGATTGTTTTTCTTCCTGCTCTAATGGTTTTACGGCAATAATTGCACCTGTTTGAAACGTCGGTTCCATAGAACCAGATAAAACAGACTTTAATTGGTACCCTAAAATTGTTGGTTCCCCACCTGATGCTTTAGCAGCAACAACAATAACCGCTAACACGATCACTAGCACCATTAAGAAAACTGTCATAGCCGTACTAAACCAGTTAAGTACCTTTCTCATTTATTCAACTTCCTCTACATCAAGTATTTGTTCAATTTCATCCTTTGAAGATGGCTTTTCATCGATTATTTCTTCTTCTTCTGTAAGTTCTTCTTGGTTTTGTTCAACATCAACATTTTTTTCTTCTTCAGTAACTTCTTTTTGCTCTACTTGTTGTTGCTTATCTTCTTTTGGCACCTTTTCATCCTCTTGCTTTTCTTTCTCTTGCTGATTTTCCTTTTCATGCTTATTTACTGTCTCTGGTTTTTTTTCACTATCGGTAACTTCTTCATTAGGTAACCAGACTTTGCTCTCGACATTTACCTCAACAGAGGTTGAATATGTATAACTTGCTTTAGTATGTCCTATGAATACTGTATGGAAAGTCACAATAAGAGAATAGATAGATAGAACAGATAGTAATAAAACGATTTTTCTATTGCACTTCATATTTAAATCTCCTTTTCTTACAAGAGCTGGGGAAACGATCATCATTTCCCCAGCATGTTTTAATTATTGAACGCCTACAGCGTCATAAGCTTGTTCAACTGCTGTAACTGCTGGTGAATCTTCACCATAGAGATCTTCTGCAGCATGGATTGCAGCTTGTCTCATCATGGCAAAAGTTGAATTTGGGGTTAAATAAACCGATAAGGCACGATAATAAATTTGTTCCGTTTTTTCACGGCCAATACCAGTTACTTCTACTCCGTAATGCTCTCCCCCTTCAGAGACAAGGTAAGCAGCTTTATTATTAATACTACTATTAATATGCACACCACCATTATCAAGAGAGCCTGTATATCTTCTATCCCAATGATCTGGATAAGGTTGTTGTGTTCTATTCTCAATTAAACTAGCTGGATCTTCCATAGAGCGTAATCCAATCGCCCCGTTCGCCATAATATCCTCACCGATAATCCAATCATCTCGATCGACCATAGCACCAAAAATATCAGCGAATGATTCATTCAACGCACCTGATTCATTACGATAAATTAACCCTGCTGTATGTTGAATGACACCGTGAGACATTTCATGTGCAGCCACATCGAGACTACCAGCTAATGGATGAAACCTAATACCATCACCATCGCCATAAGACATATATACACCATTCCAAGAAGCATTGTTCCAATTATCACCAACGTGAACACGAGAGAGTAATCTTTGCCCTTGATCATCTACAGAGTTGCGATCAAATGTTTGTTTGTAGTAATCATATGTCTTTTGAGAATTGGCATGAGCATCAACTGCAGCACCATCGGTAAATAACTTACTTCTACTAACAATATCTTCATTAATATTATTATCATAATCGTATGTAATGACCCCATCACCTCTTGTTTGGTCATACATTTTAAACAAACCATCAATGTACGATGCCTTAAACATTTGTTTATCTCCGAATACGCCATATCCAAATGCCGTTATTTCATTTGCTGCATTATACGAATCAATAATTTGACCATTCTCTACATTAACAAAGTAATGCCAGTATCCTACTTCTGGAGAAGTAGTGGAAGCTTTTACAAGATAAACAGGATAATAGTTATTATCAAACTTGTATATGACTTTTTCTGCTGTTACTTCACTATCATATTGTTTTACTTCGCCAATTACCGCTTCTATTCCTGCTGTTGCAATGGAAATAGCCTTTTTTTCACTTATTTGTTCGGATGAAGCTTTTATTTCAATATCTATGTCTGAAACGACTTCACCGTAAAAACTAACTTTATCGCTATCTGTTCTAATATTAAAAGTTTGTTCTGCTCCATATATAGGAATACCTTTATATAATTGTTGCAAACGATAATGATGAAAGTTTTCATTTTTGTCAAACTCATAATCTTTTACTGTAAAACTTTCGCTTATTTGTTTATTAGATAAATTAAATTGCTTACTTTTAGAAAGAAGATAACTTTCAAGTACTTGTTTAGGTTGAACCGTTTCACTTGCCTGCATATGTTCAGTAAGATTAGATGAGTGGCTATCCAGTTTGGTTTGTGATTCATTTGCATAAACTTGTCCTTGAATAGGACTTGCTAGCATTCCTAAAATGAATGCTGTTGATAATACTTTCGTTTTTATCGACATGCACAAAAGCCTCCCCCATTGCTTATTTTAATTTTACTTCTCCTCACCAGCTGTTTGTGAAGCATTAAATACCCATTCTAGATTTAACTGATCCCCTTGGAATTGGTTTTGATCTTCACCGTTTTCAACAAATTCGAATTGTACCCATATTTCATTTGTTTCGCCTGGAGCTAGGCCACTATTCTGCTTCCATAATGGATCCCATAGATCTCTCTGTACGATATCAGGGTCCATATTTTTCAATTCATACAAAGTTGTCTCAAAAATAGGTTCAGACTCTTTCTCCCAATTCCATAAAAAATTCACACGAATATGTTTACCAAAATCTTCTGTATTATCAGATAATTCATCCGATACTTGGTAATCTGTTAGCAAATGAATGGATTCGATCGGCAATGAACCACTATTACTTAATACAAGCTCTCTCGTGACAGTGTCACCCGGTTTTAAGTTTTCCACTTGAAACATAACCTCAGGGTTAATGGATAAGTCTAACGTGCCCGCAGCAAATACATGATTCGTCGATACTTCATCGGAAAAATAAGCAAATGTCCCTCCTCCAACTAGAGCAAGTCCAAGTGCAGCTGACATCATCCCAGATGCAAGCTTTTTTTTCACTCCCATAGTAAATCTGCTCCTTTCAACCGTTTATATTTACTTTTCTTCATTTGCTAAGACTATTAAGAAAAGCTTACGTCAAACATAAAGGAATCTATAGGAAGAATTAAGTTTCCTATGCCCTATTTCAATATAGTCATATTCCTTCATTTTTCACATTTTTAGTAAAAATGAGGTATTTATTACCATTATTTTAGGCGGAAAAAGTGATTATCCTCCGAATTTATTTGAATACTGGTATTATTTTATTCCATTTGCTCGTCTACTCATTGTATTTAGGCATTTGCCTTCATCAACCTCACAACATCAGATTCTCTGAAAATCATAGCGAGTTGCCTATGAATATAGAAAGGGACCATTTTAAAGGATAAGAAAAGGGGCAATGGATTTCACAAAATGTCTCATGTCAGAAATCCATTCCCCTATAAAGAACGTTCTACTTAATGCTTAGCGGCTTTATATCGCCAAACTCCATTTTCCATTCCCTTCTCTACTTTGTTCTTTTCTTCCAAATAATCTAAGTGACCAATTACCTCTGACATTACAAGGCTGAACTGAGTATAATATTTGTCAGGGTAAAAATGTTGTGCAATTTCACTCGCTGTTTTTTCTGCTTCTGAAACATAGGACAGGAATTTTTCAGCTTTTCTTTCTATCCCTTTCAACCTTTTATGTATAAGTAAATGTGGCGTCGTTATTCGTTCCCCATGCCCACTATAACAATAATCAATATCATAGGTTAAACATTTTTGCAGTGAGTGCGCATACTCAATGACAGTCTTTCTTCTTTCACCATTCGTATAAGGTTCAATTAAAGCATTACTTGAGATATGGGCGATAAGGTGGTCTCCACCTACCATTACATGGTTTCTTTCATCTATTAAAGCGATATGATCAGGCGCATGTCCTGGTGTTTCAATTACTTTCCTATTTATAATATAATCATTTTCTGCTAACATTCTATAATCAGCATGCAATCCCTCGTTTTGTTTTTCTATGACGATATTCTTGAGCTGCTGTACTCTTTTTTCACCCTCCTTCCCACAACCCATCTCACGATATAACCTTTCATAAAAGGAAGTTCTTTGTTCAAAAAATGACTTTTCCCTCTTTAAGCGAGGAATCGCTTCAGCATGAACATAGACGGGCATATTATGCTTTTCAATGATTCTAGGAATCAAGCCTATATGATCTTCGTGTGAATGAGTAAGGATGATTTCATTGATATCCTCTAACAGAAATTGATGGCGCTGTAGTGTTTGAAGAAATTGCTGCCAACATGCTTCATGATTAATTCCAGCATCTATTAATGTTAATCCTTTAATGCCTTCTACAATAAAGAAATTAAAAGACCGCAAATCACTGTTTGTCGGTATGGTAATTGGATAAATCATGACCTTATTCCCCCTTCTAAACTATTTATCTAAAAAATGATTGAGTGAGCACTCAATCAAAATGTCTTATTTCTCTAAAAATTTCACTGGCAATGATTATCTCTTAAGTTTTTTTATACAATATAGTATAATAAGTATTATTGTCAAACCGACCATTGCCACGCGAATATTGTCCATACTTGAGGTGATAGAATGGAATTTCATGCAGAAACAACAAAAGATAAAGTGTTATTTTTATTAAAAAAAGAGTCTTCCATGTCTGTCAACGACCTTAAGGAACGCCTGAATATTAGCCATATGGCGGTGAGAAAACATTTAACCGGATTAGAGAATAGCGGTTTAATCGCATCCACAGAAACGAAACAAGCGCTAGGTCGCCCGACTCAATTCTACTATTTAACAAGTAAAGGCGAACATTATTTTCCGAAAAATTATGAAGGTCTATCACTTGAATTTCTTAATGATATGGAAGAATTGTATGGCAGTGAAGCGATTGAAAACTTATTTATGAAACGGGAAAAGCGACTAGTGGAAGAGTACGAACATAGATTACAAGAACAAGCGCCTGATATGAAAATGCAAACATTATTAAACATTCAAAATGAAAAAGGCTATATGGCATACTTGTCAAAAACAGGGACAGACGAATATGAGCTCACAGAGTTTAATTGTCCCATTCTTTCCATAGCCCAATCCTATAATACAGCTTGTCATTGTGAAACCCAATTGTTCAAGCAAGCATTAAACACAAATCAAGTCCACCGTGTAAGATGCAAAACAGAAGGTCATGATCATTGCCAATTTAAAATTAAATTTAATTGACTGAACTATTACTTGATAGAGTAATAGTTTTTCTTTTTTATTGACACTGGTCGGTTGATTGTTTTGTGGATTTTTAGGGCTTCCTTTTTTGTATGTATCTTCTTTTTGTGACATGTCGGATAGGAACAACAGCGTACATTTTTAACTTTGTGTGTATTTTCTATTTGTCCCCTCTTTTTCCTAGATGCCTCATAGATTGTGTGCTTTTTGTTTTTACTTTTAAATGTTTCTACCTCTCATTATGTATATAAAAAAGACCCAAAATTAAATTTTGGGTCCCTCATCAATATCCTTATTTTGATGCTGCGAATAATTTGTTAACTTCATCCCAATTCACAACATTGAAGAATGCTTGTACATAATCTGGGCGTTTGTTTTGATATCTTAAGTAGTAAGCGTGCTCCCAAACGTCAAGACCAAGGATTGGTGTTTTACCTTCCATTACTGGGCTATCTTGGTTTGGTGTGCTTGTAATAGATAATTGACCATTTTCAGATACTAACCATGCCCAACCAGAACCGAAGCGTCCAGCTGCAGCTTTAGCGAATTGATCTTTGAATGCGTCATAGCTACCAAAAGCTTCTTCAATTGCAGCAGCTACGTCACCAGTTGGTGCACCGCCACCATTTGGAGAAAGAAGTGTCCAGAACAAGCTGTGGTTTGCATGTCCGCCACCGTTATTACGTACAGCTGTACGAATATCTTCAGGAACAGCGTCTAAATTAGCAATTAGTTCTTCAATAGATTTGCTAGCTAATTCGTCATGTCCTTCTAATGCAGCATTTAAGTTGTTTACATATGTTGCATGATGACGATCGTGGTGGATTTCCATTGTTTGCGCATCGATATGTGGTTCAAGCGCATCATTTGCATAAGGTAATGCTGGTAATTCGTGTTTAGCCATTTTGAATTCCTCCTAATATGTAAAATCTTTTTACACTCTATATTTTAGAATACCTTATCTACTTTTTCAACTAATAAGTATAAAAAGTAGAGAGAAAATTAAAGACACTATTTCCTACCTGATTTTGTTAAAATTGGTATAAAAGGAGCGAGAGAGGATGATTGTATGAAAGCGGTTCTATTTGATTTTGATGGTACGTTAGCCAATACCTTACCTATTTATTACGCTGCGTTTAACAAGGTGTTCCAAAAATTTGATCAACGTACACTTTAGAACAATGTAGTTCTATCTATGTTTGCCCCATCAGAAACAGGGATTATTCGAAAACAACTAAAGCATGCTGATAAAGAAAGATATTGACTATTTTTACCAACATTATGAGGCAATTCATGCAAAAATTGTACAAGATAATAATGAAATAAATCAAATGTTAAAACAGCTAAAACACAATGGCTTACTCTTGGGGATTGTCACTGGTAAAGCGCAAAGGAGTCTACAAATATCGTTAAAGCGACTACAAATGGGCGATTATTTTGATGTAATGATTACAGGAGATGATGTTGAGAAACCGAAACCACATCCAGAATGAATCGAAAAAGCACTATCTAGACTTAAAGTCATTCCATCAGAAGCGACCTTTATCGACGATAGTGAGGCAGATATATTAGCTGGGAAGGCGGCAGGCGTAACAACAATCGCTGCTAAGTGGTTAGAGGAAACACAAACGACGGCGTTTCAACCACAAGCAAATATTGAATTGAATGAATGCAATACATTGCTGCAATTTATCAAAGGGGATGAAATAATGACTGATAAGTGGTTAATATGGGCGCGGAAAATCCAAGCAATCTCACAATCAGGCTTAGCTTTTTCAAAAGATATCTATGATATTGAAAGGTATGAACAGTTAAAAGAACTGAGTGCTGAAATCATAAGTGAGTACTCAGAGCAATCAACGGACGATATTGTTGCGGTATTAAGTAATGAATCAGGCTATCAAACACCGAAAGTTGACGTACGGGGCGTTGTTTTTCAAAATAACAAAATATTACTAGTGAAAGAAAAGTTTGATAACAAATGGGCCTTACCAGGGGGCTTTTGTGATGTTGGCTTATCCGCAAGTGAGAATGTTATAAAAGAAATTCAAGAAGAATCTGGTTTTATTTGTGTTGCGAAGAGGCTCATCGCCTTGTTGGATATGAATAAGCACCCGCATCCGCAACAACTCTTCCATTATTATAAAATATTTATTTTATGTGAGATTTCGGGGGGACAGGCAGCCTGTGGGATAGAAACTGAAGCGATTGATTTTTTTGCTGAAGACAACTTACCTCCTCTATCTCTTAATCGAAATACGAGAGGACAAATCAAAATGGCTTTCGACTTTCTTAAAGATTCTCATGGATTCCCCATCATCGATTAATCAAGCAAAAAGGCCTATAACCATTTTCGGTTATGGGCCTTTTACTTATGCATCAATTGTTATCTTCTGTAATCGTTGTTGCCACTCTTCGTCTGTTAAACCATTTTCTTGCACGTATAAATTATTAGGATGTGTGCGGCACTCATCCGAACAGCTCCTTAAATATTTATGCTCGTTTTCTTCTGTTGTCATAAAACGTTTATCGCAATCAGGATTAGCACAATTAACATAACGTTCACAAGGTTCACCAGTGAAATGGTCTTTCCCGACAATGGTATGCTCTTTCTGATTAATGGGCACACTGATCCTTTCATCAAATACATAACATTGGCCGTCCCATAGTTCTCCTTGAACTTCTGGGTCTTTACCATATGTGACAATGCCACCATGTAGCTGACTCACATCTTCAAAACCTTCTCTTACTAACCAACCAGAGAATTTTTCACAACGTATGCCACCTGTACAATATGTTAAGATTTTCTTACCAGATAGTTCGTCTTTATGCTCACGTATCCAATCAGGTAAATCACGAAAAGCTTCAACATCCGGTCTAATCGCCCCTCTAAAGTGGCCGATATCATATTCGTAATCATTTCTTGCATCAATGACAACAGTATCTTCTGCTTGCATGGCATCAAAGAATGCTTTTGGCTCTAAATATTTGCCTGTTATCTCATTAGGATTAAGATCATCCTCTAGTTTTAATGTTACTATTTCTTTACGAGGTCTGACATGCATTTTTTTGAATGCATGGCCATTCGTTTCATCGATTTTAAATACCATATCACTGAAGCGTTTGTCGTTTTTCATCATATCTATATACGCATTTGTTTGTTCCACTGTTCCTGACACTGTACCGTTTATACCTTCTTTAGCAACAAGGATTCGTCCTTTTAATCCGAGCTCACGACATGCTTTTAGATGATGTTTACTAAAGGCTTCAGGATGTTCGATTGTTACATATTTATAATAGAGTAAAACGCGGTATTGATTATTTTTTTCTGTCATTTCTTCCACCTGCTTATTTCTGTTCTTTCATTTGCGACAATAGTTCACTGGGCGTTTCACATTGAATAAACTCGCCATTCACTATTGCATATGGACTTTTCTTACATTGCTTACAATGTGATTGGCATTCATA
Source organism: Cytobacillus sp. FSL K6-0265 (assembly GCF_038003465.1). Lineage (NCBI taxonomy): Bacteria > Bacillati > Bacillota > Bacilli > Caryophanales > Bacillaceae > Cytobacillus > Cytobacillus sp. FSL K6-0265. The sequence goes on from NZ_JBBOPE010000001.1 coordinate 2,422,540, forward strand.
TTGTTTATAAGATACTTCTTTACTAGAAAGAAAAGGGCCAAATAACGCAAAGTCTTCATCAGTATAAAACCGATCGAGGTTCTTTTCGCAAAATTCTATCGTAACTTGTTCTTTTTTTGAAAAAATTTTATTAAATAATCCCATATACAACATCCTTTTTTAGATGTCTATTTTCATATTTGTCCGTAGAATACTATACCATGATTTAACAGGCATTTTCAAATAGATTTATATCAATTACCTTGCCCTAATCTCATTCACTATAACTTCTAAACCGTTCGTCAAAGGAGAGTTCTTCATACTAGCAATCATTTTTGGTCTATCCAATTCCATTTGCCTTAACGTGTGTAAAAGGGAACCGATTGCTTCTTCCTCGATTACTTTTGCGAACCCTTTTTGGGCGAATGATTCAGCATTTAACAATTGATCACCTCTACTTTGTTTTTTAGATAAGGGGATGATCAGCATTGGCATGTTTAGTGCTAAAAATTCAAATAACGCATTAGATCCACCCCTCGTGATTACACAATGAGTAGCTGCAAGGATATGCGGTAATTCCTCATGAATATATTCAAATTGTCTATACCCTGCTTTCCCTATTAAGCTTTCATCCACTTGACCTTTTCCACAAATATGCACAACTTGATAGTTATCTAATAGATTCGGTAATTCCTTGCGAATTTGTTCGTTTATCTTTTTAGCACCCAAACTACCACCCATAACAGTAATAATAGGCTTTACACCGGAAAACTCAAGGAACTTTAAGGCCGTGTTTTTATCGCCGGTAAATATCTCTGGCCTTATTGGTGAACCAATGGCAAGTACTTTTTCTTTCGGAAAATAAGCTTTCGCCTCTTCAAACGATGTGAACACCTTTTCAGCAAATCGTTGGGCAATTTTATTCGCTAATCCAGGTGTTAAATCACTCTCATGGATAATTGCTGGTATTTTTAGCATTTTAGCAGCAATTATCACTGGAACTGATACAAATCCACCTTTTGAAAAAAGCAAATCGGGTTTTATCTTTTTTAAGATCCTCCTTGCATCAATCACACCTTTCATGACGCGAAAAATATCTTTTACATTCTCTAAGTCTATATATCTTCTTAATTTCCCACTAGAAATAGGAAAATATGGAACATCAGTCTTTGCGATTAACTCCTTCTCAATGCCTGTTTTCGAACCTATATAAAAAAAATCTACTTCTTTATGTAATTCAGTAATAAGGGCGAGATTAGGGGTGACATGCCCCGCTGATCCCCCTCCTGTTAAAACCACTTTTTTCTTAGTTAACATCAACCATTCTCCTCTTTCTCTAATTAAAGACCTCATTACTATTATAATCTACTTTTATTTCCCTAGCCCCTCCCATGCAAATTTGATTTCTTCTATTTCAGCCTTAGCTCCCCCCTGATCATGAACATCAATAAAACCAATTGCTCTGTTTAAACTTGTACCTATTTGATTGAGTTCATTTTTCTCAACAGAAAACTGCACTCGCTTTTGAACAGTTAAAAACCCTTCTTTGGCTTGATTGATTTGTTTTTTTGCACTTTTCCAATCACCTTCTTGAATTGATTGTTCAACTAAAGAAAGCGTCCCTATTACATCATCGCCATCAACGAGTGGTTGTTTAAGAAAATCTCCAGACTTCATTGTGAATATAAAAATAGCCAGTATAAGACAGGGGATCAATTTATAAAGAATAAACTCTTTCATTTACTTCAATCCTTTAAAATCTGTAATATCTACGGGATTTTTCATTTTATCTTGATAAGCGTCAATAAAGAGCATCCCATTGCTATCAATAATCGCTAGAAAGATATCACTAATTTTTGTATATCCACGATTTTTTAATTCTTTCATCAGCCATTCCTCGGATTTTTTCAATTGATGCAAATTATTGCGAACAAGCACTCCATCATAAATTAATTCCGTCCCTATTCCTTTATATGTAGACTTTAACTGTAAATCCCTTGGGGTAACTGGTAAATAATCCGCTTTTTTTAACACGGATATTTGCCCATCTTTTTCTACAATTGCATAATCTACCTCTTTTAAATCAAATATCCCTTTTTCTCTTAGTTGTTCTTGGAGATCAGAGATACGGTAACGCAGTTTCTTCATGACTTCATCCATAATTTCCCCATCCATAATAACGATTACAGGCTCCCCATCGAAATAGATCGATGCTTGGCGCCACTTCATCGTTACTTTTTGCAGACATAATACGAGAACCGTCCATGTGAACAGGCCTACCCAATAAGGCCATGCATCTGTCGCGATGTCTGCAGAAAGATTCGCAGCCATAGAACCAATCGATATTCCTAAAATATAATCAAAAAATGTGATTTGACTCACTGTTTGTTTACCTAAAAATCGCGTAAATATAAGCAATGTACCAAAAGCAATAATCGACCTTACTATAACGACCGATGTCTCATTCATCGAATTCACTCCTACTATCATTGCCTTTAGTATGAGCGTAATTAGAAAAAGTATCCAGAAAACAAAGATAAAGTTGGGGGAAATATGTAGATTTTTTGCATATGGCACTTTTTTAAAAACCAAAATGGTTCCGAATATAAAAGATATAAGAGAAAAATAAACGAGAAAGATTCTCGCAACATTTTCACAACTATTTTAGAAGGGGGTCCGACAGTTAGTAAGAACAATTCCTGTTTACTTGGTTATGTTGTTAACATCACGGAGGTTCTGGGAAAATACACAGAAAAACACTCGCTTTTATTAGTGAGTGTTATATTTTGTAAAAACATAATTATTTAATCATCATTCACATTATTATGTACAAGTTGTATAATACATGTTATTACAGTGACTAAAATTATACCTCTAACTGATCTTAGAAACACTAAAGCTATTAGTGATATGGTTATAAAGAATCCAACGGAACCCGTTTTTGTAACCAAACATGGAAGAGAATTTTTAGTGTTATTGAGTCATGAAGAATACAAGAAATTAGTAAAAAATAAAAAAGGAAGATACGGGTTAAGGCCGTATCTCCAAAGTTGGGGAGTTCAGTGGTGGCTGAACTCTTTTTATTTGTTCTTTTTCATTTTTTCAATTCTTGCAGTTACTTTTTGGTATTCTTCAACTGTTTTACAATCTTTTAATTGTTCCACAATTAAAGATAATACTACATCAAATTGGTGATCCGTCATACCTTGCATTACATTTCCCTCACTTAATCGAAATATTTCATCTACTATATATAATAACAATAGAAATGTCAGAAACATTGTTCTACCAGTACTAAATAATCATATGCTTTTTCAGCATACAATTGAGACTCTCAATCGCTTGTTTAACCTTCCTAACCAGATACAAGTTGGTCCAACACTACCATTTCAATTTGATTTCTTCCAGTCTCAACGTGTTTTGAATATATTTTATATCTCCCACATAATTTTGATTCCATTGAATTATACAATAAACTTGTAGACATGGTCTAGTTCTTAGACTTTGTCTACAAGCTGAAATGAAGTCTAAAACTTCATTTTATTTTCTCCCTATATATCTAATTCTAAGAAAATCGGACAATGATCACTACCCATTGTTTGACAGTGTGCACCGGCATCTTTGATTTGTGCTTTTAATTTTTCCGACACGATAAAATAATCAATTCGCCAACCAATATTCCGCTCTCTCACTTTGGCCATGTACGACCACCATGTATAGACATCCGTCTTTTCTGGATAAAGGTATCTGAAAGAATCGACAAACCCTGATTCAAGGAGACTTGTCATCTTTCCGCGTTCCTCATCAGTAAATCCTGAATTTCCTATATTGGATTTTGCATTCTTCAAATCAATGGTTTGGTGTGCAACATTAAGATCGCCGGTGTAAATCACGGGTTTTTCAGCCTCTAACGAAAGCAAATATGTTTTTAAATCATCTTCCCATTGTAAACGATAGTCTAATCGGGAAAGGTCTCTTTTTGAATTCGGTGTATATACATTTACAAGGTAAAACGTTTCAAATTCCAACGTAATAATTCTTCCTTCTTCTTGTTCTACGTTTTCTCCCACACCATATTTTACTGATAGTGGTTCTACTTTAGTAAAAATAGCGGTACCGGAATAGCCTTTCTTAACGGCATAATTCCAATATTGATGGTAGCCTTTTAAATCTAATTCTATTTGACCCGCTTGAAGCTTTGATTCTTGTATACAAAACACATCTGCATCTACTTCTGCGAAAAAGTCGAGAAACCCCTTCTTCACACAAGCGCGCAAACCATTGACATTCCATGACACAAATTTCATGTTGCTAAACTCCCCTTTTTCTCTATCTGATCCTTCTTATTCTATAGGAAGTTTGACTTTGATTAAAGTCTTGTGATTTGCTATAGTTTTTACGTATAGTTGAAGGAGGAATTTGAATGGCTGATCATCAATTTCATTTAAAAGCACACTTTCCAGGATTACGAAATAGTGTCGGAATAATTGAAAGTGGACAACTGCGTACAAAAGTATCTATTCCGCCTGAAATGAACGGACCAGGAGTAGGGACAAATCCGGATGAAATGCTTCTAGGTGCTGCTGCCACTTGTTATATCATTACATTAGCTGCCATGATGGAAAGAAGTAAATTGGAGAAAAATGATTTATCGATGGAATCAACAGCAATTGTTAACGAAACAAATGGCGTCTTAACTTATAAGAAAATCATCCATAAACCAACCATTGTACTTACAAACCATGATAATGACCGTGACAAGGACCTTGCGTTGAAGTTGGCTAAAAAAGCAGAAGCATCCTGCATGATTTCACGCGCCATCCAAGGCAATGTAGATATTGAACTAGAAGTAACCATCAAATAAAAACAGCAATCCAATCCACGTCTCTTACAAGTTTCAATAGAGGCGTGAAGGTTTAATCAAACGACGCTACCCACTTCTCCGTGATTTCTACACATCTTTTGATAGCTGGGGACAATATGCGATAGCTTTCTTCCTTTAATGGCATTACCACACAATTTTTAGGAATGGTTTCTAATAATAATTCTAGCAATATGCTTACACCAAAATTATGAGCAACCATTGACTTAATTAACTCTTCCGCCATTCACTCAACGCGGATTATTTGGTTGAATCTCTGCTTTGGCAAATAAATCTATTATTTCACCCCCCATATGTTGACATGATGAAAAGGGATAGCCTTTACCTCTTGTACGCTCACCTCACTTCTTTCTGAAAAGGATGATTTGCTAGCGCCTTTGGTTTTATTTCTATTCGCTGCCGGTTTAACTGTCACTTTACCATTCGAGATATCATAGGTGCATTTTTGGCGTGATTGTTGCGACATTAGGAAGTTACCCGAGTGCCTGTTAAGGTGAAACTACCCCACCAATGGAACAATAAACAGAAAGTACTTTACTTTAATACAGCCTAAAAGATATTCTTAACTAAATAGGGATAGGAGAAAGTTTATGTTTTCACTTCGTAGAGTCTTAAAATTACGTGATTTAGAAATTTTTCATGTTTGGAAGAAGGAACATTTCTTATCTTATGTAATCATTGAAGATACTAGAAATCCATTTACTAATGAGGATAAACAACTAGACCCACTATGTTATATGGAAGATGAAGAGATTGATGAGATACTAAATGTTTTCAGGATTTCTATCATTAATGATGAAAAGTTAAACGAAGAGGATTCAAAAGCACTACGATCATATTTTTCGGACTTCGTTAATAATACGAACTTAACAAATTTTATTATTAAGGAATATGTTCAAGAAGATTTGTATGATAATGAAGACAATATAAAATCCTTTAATAAAATCTTACAACATATAGGTTCAAATTATAAAATAGAAGAATTTGATGAAAAAAATTGGATTTATTTATCACAAGATTAAGGTTTCTTAAAAAAAAATAAAGCCGTTCTCTTCGTTCAGAACGACTCTATTTTTATATTTTTTTAAAATGGGCCTATATCAATAACCTTTCTTCATTAAATACCCACATAATAAAAGTGAAAGTACGATAAAGCTAATTAACGCCATAAAACCGCCTGTAAATGAGCCTGTTGTTGTACTGAAAAAGCCAACAACCATTGGGCCAGCAGCTGCTACTAAATAAGATACACATCCGAATATACCACTGATTCTCCCCATTACTTGGGGTGATGCAACTTCATGGAGCATCGTCATGGTTATCGGTGCTGGCATGTATAATACACCTAATAGAATAATTGTAAGTAGGATCACGACTGTAGTATTCGTAGTGTATAAGAATCCTAGGAAGCAGCCAATGATGATGAGACTAGCTACAGCGACAAAGACAGCCCGTTTCATCCATCTATCAGATAGATAGCCACATACTAATTGTACGATGATAGCGAGCGCATAACCCGCTGCATTAATCATAGCTGAATTAACAAAATCAATCCCCTTTGCTTCTGTTAAATAGCTTGGCAAAAAAGTAGAAAATCCGAAAAAACCGATTGAGACGCAAGCATATACCGTTGTTAATATCCAAAACAAAGGACTGGTTAAAACGGACTTCAGACTACCTGTATCGATGCTAACAGTCTTTTTCACACCTTGTCCATTTTCTATATAGTTCACTTCTGCAGCATTTGTGGCATAATGTTCAGATGGCTTGTTTCTAATCATAAAAATAAATACGGCCAAACAAATAAAAGAAATAATCGCTAGTGCAAAATAACTTTCTCTCCATCCAAATGATGCAGCAATTAATGCAATGGCTGGAATCCCAATAACCGGGCCAATCGCATTACCTGTAAACCAAAAAGACTGTGCTTTACCTTGTTCGTGTTGTGGAAACCATTTAGCTGTTAAGGTTAGTGCAATGGGGTATAAAACACCTTCACCAACTCCTAGTAATGCTCTTGACCATAATAATGCCGTAACCGATGTAGCTGCTCCACCGATAACCATCGCTATACCCCAAATGGCTATACCAATCATCCCACTCTTAAACGCACCGATACGATCAACTACAAACCCCCAGAAAAATTGCCCTAATGCGTATGTAATTAAAAAGACAGAGCTTAATGTTCCCTTGATTACATTATCACTAATGGCTAAATCTTGTAAAAACTGTCTTTCTGCAAATAATATATTAATATTAGATTTATCAATCATTGAAACTGTGAATAATAACATCAATGGTAATGAAATATAAATCCACCTAGTATTGGTTGCCTTAGTCATGTTTTCTTCGTGAATTACTTTTGCATCTTGCATAGTTGAATCACCCCTAGTGAAAATTGGCATGTTAGTAGAAGAGTGATATAATAAGTACACTCTTATTGATAACGATCCTAGTAATCTTTAAGACAGAACAGGTATCTTGCAAACAAAGGGATTTCCCACAAAATCCTTTGGAAGATACCTGTTTTTCCCTTTAATTTGTTTGTAATGCTTGAAAAGATGCCTCTGCTTCCTTAATCCATGTTCTTAGTTTATTTGGACTGATGGGTAAATCATTTGTTTTAATTTCTAATGGATGAAGGGCATCTACGATCGCATTTGCTATTGCAGCGGGTGGCGCGATCGCTCCTCCCTCACCTACACCTTTTATCCCTAGGCGATTTCTTGTCGACTTGAATTCCTGATGTGCTTTTTCCACTGTTGGTACTTCCATCGATGTTGGTAGTAAATAATCCATATAAGTACCGGTAAGCAATTGCCCTGTTTGGTCATAGACAATTTCTTCATAAAGAGCAGAACCAATCCCTTGCGCAATACCGCCTTGCACTTGACCATCAACAATCATCGGATTAATAACCGTACCACAATCATGTACAACACTATAATTCTGTAAGTTTACAAAACCTGTTTCTTTATCCACCTCCACTTGTGCCATATGAATCGATGCAGCAAATGTGACTGTTGGAGGTGCAAAATAATGTGTTACTTCTAAGCTAGCTTCCATGCCTTCCGGTAAATTTCCTAATTTAGCAGGTAGCGCAGCTCGCCCAACATCTTTATAGGTGACAAACTTTTCTGGAGAAGTCTCTGCATATATTTTCCCTTCATCAATGACTAATTCTTCATCCGTTTTTAGTAAATGGGCGGCAATTTTTAACACTTTCTCTCTCATTTTTAATGCTGCCTCATAAATAGCTGAACCTGCATTTACGGCGCTTCGGCTAGCGTACGTTCCTTGGCCCATTGGCAACACAGTTGTTTCGCCAACGCGAACAGTAATATTTTGCGGGTTTACTCCCAATCCATCTGCTGCAATTTGTGAGAATACTGTTTCATGCCCTTGTCCTTGAGGCGTACAGCCTAAATAAGCTGTCACATGGCCAGAAGGATCAATAGAGATATGTGCCCCTTCATAAGGTCCTGCACCTGTACCTTCTACATAAGAAGAGATACCAATACCAACAAGCTTGCCCTCTTTCTTCTTCTCTTCTTGTTCTTTTCTAAAAGCTTCATAATCAACTAAATCAACTGCTTTGCGTAATGCATCAGGATAATCGCCACTATCATAAATAAGCTGGTGGCCATCTTTCACTAAAATTCCTTGATCATAAGGCATGTCTTCAGCTTGAATCATATTTTTCTTCATAATTTCGATTGGATCTACTTTTAATTTTCTTGCGACGATATCGATAATTCGATCCATTACGAAGACTACTTCAGGTCTACCAGCTCCCCTAAATGGCACATTAGGTGTTTTATTCGTTAAAATGACTTCACATTTACTATCATAGTTAGGGATTTTATAAGCCCCTCTTAAATGATAGGCACTATTATAAGCACAAGTTAAAGCGAAGAAATTAACAGCACCACTATCAATCACAAAAAAATCTTCAATGGCCGTAATTGTTCCATCCTGTTTAAACGAAACTTTTACTTCATGGATTTGGTCCCTAGATTGCCTTGCACTTGTTAAATGCTCCATTCGGTCCTCTATCCATTTTATCGGCCTCCGAATTTTTTTAGCTAAGTAAGGAATGAGAATCTCTTCTGGGTAAACACCACCTTTTGGTCCGAAGCCGCCTCCTACATCAGGTGCTGTGACACGTATACTTAAATCGGGTAATGACAAACAATGGGCTAAAGTAGATCTGATTTCATAAGGCATTTGCGATGACGACCATACTCTCAGCTCTTGATTTCTTGTATCAAATTTCGCCACTACTCCTCGTGTTTCTAACGGATTTGATCCCAGTCGGGGAGTTCGAATTTTTTCATTAATAATATAGTCTGCTTCGGAAAATGCTTGCTCAACATAACCTGTTGTTACGTGAAAATGAGACTGAATATTGTTTTCTAAATGTTCTTGTATGAGCGGTGCATCCTCTTTTCGCGCTTCATATGGGTCAACAAGCGGTTGTAGCGGCTCATAAGTTACCTCGACTAGATCAGCTGCATCTTCGGCGATGTAACGATTTTTCGCCACAACAATTGCGACAGACTGGCCAACGTATGTCACTTTTTTCTTAGCCAAAATATCCTCATAGTTGAAGTTAATCGTTGGTGATATCGCCTCAACTAAATTAGGTGGAAGAAAACAATGTGATTCAAATTGCGTCAATGGTTTAATATCTTCAATATCTTTTGCAGTAAATATCCCATAAACACCCTCAATTGCTTTTGCAGCCTCTATATTTATATCCACAATCTTCGCATGTGCATGGGGGCTTCTCACAAATACTGCTTCTGACATATTTGTTAAACTAATATCGCCCACAAACATGCCTGTTCCCGTTAAAAGGCGATAATCTTCCTTTCTTTGCATGCTTTTTCCGATATATTTATGCATATTTCTCCCTCCTTTTTTATAGCGTTTGGTGTGTGACTTGCTTTACTGCTTTAACAATATTGGCATAGCCTGTACATCGGCAAAGATTTCCTGAAATCGCTTCCCTAATTTCTTCTTCAGACGGATTTGGATTTTCTTTCGTAAATTGCGTTAATGTCATTAAGAAGCCTGGTGTGCAAAATCCACATTGAAGGGAATGACAATCCGTAAATGCTTGTTGAAGAGGATTTAATTGACCATCCTCACCCACAAGTGATTCAACCGTTTCAATCGTAGCCCCATCCGCTTGAACAGCTAGCATTAAACAGCCTCGCACCGCTTCCCCGTTCAATAGTATAGTGCAAGCCCCGCATACCCCATGCTCACATCCAACATGTGTGCCTGTTAAAAATAATTCTTCTCTTAAGAAGTCAGTTAATAAGAGCCTAGGCTCTATATCTCTTTCCACTTTTTCACCATTTACAATTAAAGATATTTTCACTTTATCCAACCTTCTCTTCTCCTTCCCATGCTCTAGCTGTTGCTTCTTCTATTGCACGTTTTAATAGCGTACCAATAAGTTCCCTGCGATAATCCGCACTTCCATGCAAATCGCCTTCTGGGTCCACACAATCACTCGTTAATTCAGCGACTTCTTTTAATAAAGCTTCCGATACTTTCTTTCCTATTAATAATTCCTCTGCTTCTTCTACTACAAGTGGAACAGGATTGACTCCACCAACGGCTAGTTGTGCCTTTTGAATGAGTCCTTGATTATCAAGTTCAATTACTGCTGCAGCGATTGCTAAGCCAAAATCGCCATGTCTCCTCGCTACTTCTACAAAAGAATGCCCCACTCTCTCTCCTTGAGTCATAATTGGAAAGCGGACTTCTTTCACTAATTGATTTGTTTGTAATGCGGTCAGGAGATAAGTGAGAAAGAAGTCTTCAGGACCGACAACTTCTTCTTCATCAACTGAGGCAATCACAATCTCTCCTCTTAATGTCGTCAATACACACGGTAATTCTGCCGAAGGATCACCATGAGCAATACTGCCACCAATTGTCCCACGATTGCGAATTTGTTTATGACCCACCCACTTGATTGCGTCAATAAGCAGCGGACATTTTTCTTTAATTAATTGTGAATTTTCCACTTCCACATGCCTTGTCAGTGCACCAATGGCAATATATCCATCTTCTTCACGAATATAATTTAATTCTTTTATTCCGCTCACATCGATTAAAAACTCAGGGGTGGATAATCTCATATTCAATACAGGTATTAAACTTTGACCGCCAGAAATGATTTTACAATCATCTCCGTATTCTTCTAGATAAGTTAATGCCTCCTCAACACTTGACGGTTTTAAATATTTAAACTTTGATGGTTTCATTCATCTGCCACCCTTTCGTTACGCTTTTTGTAAATTGATTTGTTTCTCAACATCTTTAAAGAAGTTCCCAGCAATAAATTTCGCAACACCGCTCATTACCCTGCTTCCTACACCTGCAATCATGCCGCCGACTTCTGCATCACATTCCCATTTCACTTCACACTTTTCTTCGTCAACTGCCGTAATATAGCAATCCATTTTTGCCTTAACAAATCCTGGCTTTCCACTGCCTTCTGCAATTAATTGATAGTGTATAGGTGCTTCGATGTCTTCAAGTTTTACATTTCCCTTGTAATCTCCTTTAACTGAAGCAATGCCCAATTTCATCTCAACATCATAGGTTCCATCCTCTTTTAAAATTAGACTTTTGCATCCTGGGATGGCTTTTTCTAATATTTGAGGATTATGCAGAGCATCCCAAACATCTTTATTATTTTTTTTCATTTTCGCTTGACCTGATAAGATCATCATTTTCTCCCCTTTACACTTTTAAAATTGTGCTAATAGTAACAATATTAATTTTTTCAAAAAATTTTGTCAATGGAATACAGACGTTTTTGTTTCATTAATTAAATACAGTTTCTCATATAAAACATAAATGCATATAAAAATCTATATTTATATAAATAATCTCTTTTTGGTTTTATTAGTAAAACCATATTATTATTTAAAAATCAACTAGCTTTTCATATCTTTGCCTTGTATCAATATCTAATAAAATACCGCGGTCATTCACTGCTATTTCTTCTTTATATGGGATGGTGCGAATAAAGTTCTTTCCACTTTGTTGTTGAATCGATTGAATCATCGTATTACTGATATTTGCAAAATAGACAGGATGGCCAGCCGTTTGATTATATAATGGTCTTATAGTAAATGGATGATTTTTTTCTCTCGCTATGTACTGACCTCTCTCAATAATCATTTCACTTGTTTTCTTTTCTATAAAGGGGGTATCTCCTAAAAAAACGAGTGCATCTTCCTCTGGAAAAACCACTTTGGAAAGTCCCTTGTACAGTGAAGAGGATTGACCATTGGCATAATCCTCATTTATGAGCCAAGAAAAGGAAGGATCGCTTATCTTGATTTCTTCCATAATGGTAACCGCATCATGCCCAATAACTGCAATCACTTCTTTACAATGTAACTTTAATACTTGTTCAATTACATATTGAAGCATTGTTGTCCCTTTAAATGGTAGCAACTGTTTTGTCCGCCCCATTCGCGTGGATAATCCAGCTGCAAGAATAATGGCTTTAATCGGACGCTTATGGTGATTGGTGTATAAATTCCGCACCTTGTAGAAAACCCCCTTTATGTCTTGTTCTAACGGCAATTACTTCAGCAACAATACTAATGGCAATCTCCTCAGAGGATACGGCTCCAATATCAAGACCAATTGGACTATGTATTCTTTGTAAGTCTTGATTCGTGAAATGACACCCTTCCAAATATAGCTGATCGAGGATTTTGATACGTCGTGATTTCGGTCCTAAGACGCCAATATAAGGAGCCTGTGAAGATAGGGCAAATTTTAATGTCTGCTTATCTTTTTCAATATGATGATTCATAACGACAATATATGTACGATTTGTGAGACGAATACATTCTGTGAAATTCTCTGGTCTAGCTATTATTCTCTCGGCATGAGGAAACCTTTCTTCATTGTTATATAGACTTCTTTGATCAACGACAATCGTCTTCATCCCGCATTCTGCTGCATATTTAACAACAGGTATCGCATCATGTCCTGCACCAAACACCATCAAAGTAGGCGATGGAACAAACACATCAAAAAATACGCCTACATCTAATTTATTCTCATCTTGTAACAACAAACTTTCTGGTTTCGGGTTGGATTGTCCTAACTTTTCTTGAGCAATGGATTTCGCCGCCGCTTCCAACACTTGGTCATGAAATGATCCAATAGAGGGTTGATTTTCTAGATAGCAAACCCGTTTATTTTTTTGTGACGAACTAGCTTCTGTAATTGTCATTAATACAGCAGGCTGTTGTTGATCAATAGCTTCTAGCCAAGCATCAAAAGGCAGCAATTGCTTTTGCACATTCATCCACCTCTTCAATATTTTGTGGTGTATACATTAATGGTTCAATATAGATATAAACCGTTCCTGGACAGCCAAGACCTAAACCCCATACTTCTTCTTCATCTAAATGATACGTTTTAATAATTGGAGTTTTTGTTTTTATTACTTCCTTTGCTACTTCCGCTACATCTGCCTCTAAACAACCTCCCGATATTAATCCGACAGTACCTCCATCCGCATCGATTAGCATTTTTGCCCCTTCTTTTCGATAAGCCGATCCTTTTACTTTAATCACCGTTGCCAGAGCACAAGGAAGCTTCTCAGCTTTGCATTTTTGTATTGCGCTAATTACTTGTAGCTGTTCATTCATCATCGACATCACTCTCCAATGGGTATATATTTAATAGTATAAGTAGGAAATGGAATGTTTTACCTATAAAACGAAGTTTCCGATATAGAATAATATAAGCGTTCCTTCTTGACAATGTCAATTAAATTTTTAGAAAATTTACAATAGATTACTTTTTATGATTTTTGACTTTTTATTATCCAAAATACACATAGAAGGTATTCATTTGAAGAACCCTACGTTATCTACTTATTGGCTTTTTCCTCACTCTCCCGAATGGTATAGGCAAATAAGCAAGAACGGAGAAGCATACAAATATCCTTGGCAATCTACTATTGATTCACCTATAGCAGAAAATATATTTGATCAACTCGTCTGTCTACACACAAAAGATAAAGTTACCCTTGATTTTGGCTGCGGGGATGGGCGATTCACAAAAAAATATGCTTTATATGCCAAGCAAATGATTGGGGCGGATTCTTCTATCCAATTTATTCATACAGCAACGAAAACAAAGCCTGATAACACTACATTTATTATTGCTCATTCAAAAAATGAACTTCCTTTTAAACCAGCATTCTTTGATCTCGCGATTACGCGTAAAGGACCCACATCCATCTATCAACAATTACCTCATTATGTAAAAGAAGGAGGGCTCATTTTAGGTTTGCACCCTGGTGAAAATGAAGGAAAAGAGCTATCAACCTGGTTTCCTCACCTTTTTCCAGACAACCAACATACCATACCAATTGAACAACATCTCACAGAAATCTTCACAAAGACTAATTTCAAGAAGTTTAAAATTCACCCGTTTCATACGATTGAATATTTACATACCCCCCTTGATCTCATCCACTATCGTTGCTTTGGACAAAAAAAAGAAATTTATCAAATAGTTAACTCCGATTTACGAGAAATCACTAACATTTTCAAGAAACACCAAACAGCAAAAGGCTTACCTCTCACCTATGAACGATATATAACAATAGTACATGTGTAAATCCCTTACAATTCTAGGTTCTTTGAAGACATTATGTAGAGTAAATATTGGTACATTTGAAAAAAATATTGCAGGTATATAGATTTTGTTCTCACAGGGGTAAGTAAGATTCTTCGTTTTGCGTTTGGATGGGTTTTATTTATCATGATTATTTCGTTTGCGGTGCTCATTACTGTGGGGTCTCTTTTATTTGCTTCACTTTCATTGTTTCCATTGCTCATCACTGCTAGATTTCTTTCATTTGCCTCGCTTTCATTGTTTGCGGTGCTCATAACTGTTGGATTTCTTCTATTTGCTTCGCTTTCATTGTTTGCATTGCTTATAACTGCTTGATTCCTTCTATTTGCTTCGCTTTCTTTATTTGCATTGCTCATAACTGCTTGATTCCTTCTATTTGCTTCGCTTTCATTGTTTCCATTGCTCATAACTGCTTGATTCCTTCTATTTGCTTCGCTTTCATTGTTTCCATTGCTCATAACTGTTGGATTTCTTCTATTCTCATCGCTTTCATTATTTCCATTGCTCATAATTGCTAGATTTTTTCTATTTGCCTCCTTTTCATTGTTTGCACTGCTCATCACTACTGGATTCCTTCTATTTGCTTCGTTTTCTTTATTTGCATTGCTCATCACTGCTAGACTCCTTCTATTTGCCTCGCTTTCATTGTTTCCATTGCTCATATCTGTTGGATTCCTTCTATTTGCCGCGTTTCCATTGTTTGCATTGCTCATCACTGCTAGACTCCTTCTATTTGCCTCGTTTTCATTGTTTGCGTTGCTCATTACTGCTGGATTCCTTCTATTTGCCGCGTTTCCATTGTTTGCATTGCTCATAACTGCTAGACTCCTTCTATTTGCTTCGCTTTCATTGTTTGCGGTGCTCATAACTGCTTGATTCCTTCTATTTGCTTCGCTTTCATTGTTTCCATTGCTCATAACTGTTGGATTCCTTCTATTTGCTTCGTTTTCTTTATTTGCATTGCTCATAACTGCTAGACTCCTCCTATTTGACTCGTTTCCATTGTTTGTACTGCTCATCACTGCTGGATTCCTTCTATTTGCATCGTTTTCTTTGTTTGCGTTGTTCATAACTGCTAGACTCCTCCTATTTGACTCATTTTCTTTGTTTGCATTGCTCATAACTGCTAGATTCCTCCTAATTGCCGCGTTTCCATTGTTTGCGGTGCTCATCACTGCTGGATTCCTTCTATTTGCATCGCTTTCATTGTTTCCATTGCTCATAACTGCTAGATTTTTTCTATTTGCATCGCTTTCATTGTTTGCACTGCTCATAACTACTAAATTTCTTCTATCAGCCTCGTTTCCATTGCTCATAACATCTACTTTCCTTCTATCTGCCTCAATCAACCATTTTCCATAAACACACAACGCCAAATCTTTGATGAATTCTTATTAGAAAGCACTAAAAAAGACTAATCCGTGCCTTTACAGCAAGGCTAGATTAGTCTTCTTCTTTAAATATTTCATGTAAATATCGCTCTCTATTTTCCAAGAAGTATCTCGTTATTTGGTAATGATCTGTTTCTTCGTAGGTTGTTTCAGCAATTCTACCTTTATCGAAATTTAGGATTGTTGCGCCAGGAAAGCCTAGTAGTATCGGGGAATGAGTGGCAATGATTAATTGGCTCTCCTCCGTCGAGACGATGTCATGCATGATTCTTAGGAAAGCTAGCTGCCTTGCAGGCGATAGTGCCGCTTCCGGCTCATCTAACAAATAAATACCCTCTCCATCAAACCGATTGAGAAAGAGTGATAGAAACGATTCGCCATGCGATTGTTCATGTAATGACTTTCCTCCGTATCCACTATAACCTGTTGGGCATTCCCGTTCTAATTCATCAATATGTGTAGAAAACTGATAAAAAGATTCGGCTCTTAAGAAAAAGCCATTTGTTAACTTCGGCATCCAAGAAAGCCTAATATGGGGAGCTAAAGAAGATTCGGATGCATGTAAATCATAACGATTACTTCTATTCCCTCCAGCCACATTAAAACCACAGTGGTGGGCAACGGCTTCTAGTAAGGTTGACTTGCCAGAACCATTATCACCTACAAAGAATGTTACAGGTGACTTAAATTGAATTTCATCCATTGATGCAATCGTAGGAATGGATAAAGGATAGGTATTTTCATGACTATTACTCATTTTCTTTATTTTTTTTAGCATTGTCTCTCCTCCTGTTTCCTAATGTCCCATTGATCATTTACTGAAAATATGCCATTGTCTATGGTATGATAAACATATCTTTCCAGAATCGAACTTTCTCATAAGAAAAAGAAGGTCTGCATATGAACAAAAGCTATTCATTATTGCTAGCAGTTATTATCGCTTTAGCAGGAGGGGGCGTCTTCACCCTACTTCATATACCAGTAAGTTGGTTATTAGGATCCATAACAAGTATTATGCTATATTCTATCATATCAAAGAAGACGTTGTACTGGCCAAAATCGTTTAGAAACATCGGGATTTTTATTATTGGCTACAGTATGGGTCTTTCATTAACAAAAGAGGCGATGGTGTTCATCTTGCACCAACTACCCTCCATGCTATTTTTAACAGTACTTATTATTGGGTTTAGTTTAATCACTTCATTATTAATAGCAAAATTGACTGGTATCCATTATCCATCGATATTGCTTGGTAGTATTCCTGGTGGTTTGTCACAAATGCTCGTATTAGCTGAAGAAACAAAAGATATTAATGTGACTGTTGTTACTTTCTTACAAGTCGTGCGATTAATACTTATTATCTTTTTTGTCCCTTTTCTCATTTTTGGTCCGTTCTTTCATAATGGTGAGAACATCTTGCCAACTATTGAAAAGCCGGCTAGTTGGCAGCAATTATTTCCTGACATAATTCCATTTATTATTCTATCACTTATCTTAGTTATAATATTTAAAAAATGGAAAGCACCCACCCCGTTTCTACTCGGCCCTATTATTGCGACAAGTCTCATGACATTGCTCCATATTAATGGTCCAGAATTACCTAACAGCTTACTAGAGATTGCACAAGTTTTTATTGGCATTAACATTGGACTCATGATGCATCCAGAAAAGCTTGAAAACAAATGGAAATTATTAAGCTTAGGAATATTTAGCAGCGCTTTATTAATCGTCATCTCCATGATGCTCAGCTTTCTTCTTAGTCAATTTTATGGGTTTTCTCTCGCAACAAGCTTCTTAAGTTTATCACCTGGCGGAATGGATCAAATGGCTATTATTGCCCATGAAGTCGATGCACAATTAGCTGTTGTAACCGGCTATCAACTATTTCGGGTATTTTTTATCTTCTTTATTGTACCACCTTGTTTAAAACTTCTATTTTCGCGATATAGAAAAGAAAAAGGGTGACCAGTTGGTAACCCTTTTTACCTATACTAAATGATCTATTCTCTTTATCGTTCATTTTACCTATTCCTTACTCATCTCATTTTTATCTACAAAATTTATTGTCGAAATAGTCAATTTCGTTATAAAGTGACTACATTTGTGGAATAACGTCTTGTTTTGATATCTTTTGTCAGCCGGCAGGAAAAGACGGGTTATGATGCGGAATAGCTAATTATACGGAATTTATTATGTAGTTCGGAATCCCCTTCCGAAACATGAAAAATTACACTATGATGAAAGGGAGTTATTCATGAATCAAATTATGCAAGCATATACCATTAATGAAGTATCTAAACAGTTAAACATTCCGCCGGGAACCTTAAGACAGTGGGAAAAAGATTTAAAGGATATATTAGTGATTCCCCGCTCTAAAAATGGGGCAAGATATTATACAGATGAAGAAATTAGCTTACTAGATACCGTTAAAAAAATGCGTAATCAAAATTTAAGTCAAAAAATGATTCGCAGATTACTGAAACAACATCTTGATTCAAATGCTATGACAGATCAACAAGAGAGCCCCCTAGAAACTTCATTGAATCCTATACTACATGAAGCAACAACTAAGCAAGATCATCACCCACTCAATATCGAACAGCTATCTATGGTCATGACACAATTCCAAGATCATTTATTACAAGAGATCAAGCAAGAATTAAACACGAGCTTTAAAAAAGAAGTTGTAGACGAAATGAAAATGGAGCTTTCCAAAAATTCGCTTCATACAGTTAAAACGATTTCTGACTCCATCTATAAATCCAACGAAAAGACGAAAGCAGAAATTCAAGAAATGACTGACGAATGGAAACATGCTTCAAAACAAAGCTCCGGAGCACTCGAAACCTTGTCAAAAAGAGTTGCGAAGCAGTCGAAGCGAACGACAGACCAAATGCACTATATCACGAACAAAATAACCGAATCTTCAGAAGCATCCTCTGAAGAGTTCAAAACAATGATTCATTATATTTCTAGCTCTCAAGAATTAACAGGTACAGAGTTTAGCAATGAAATAAATGAATTAAAAGAAAGTATGAATGCCGATCGCGATATTTATGTCGAAACAATGAGAAAAGAACATGAAGAATATTTACATCGATTACGCGAACGAGAAGACGCATTCCAAGATATGATGCTGTCTTTCCGGGATGCAGCAGCGAGTAAGCAAGAAAAGAAATGGTGGCAAAAGTGGAAAAAATAAATTTGTAGGGGCGAGTATCCCCTCAATATAAAGGGGTTTTTATCAAATGAAAAATCAGCAAAAAGCGCATAATGTGGATGAATTATTAGTTACAATGGACAATAATCATCATCGTGTAGATTTTCGCCTAGATGAACTCGAATCGAAAATGGAGATGTTAAAAAGAAAGTTAGAAAAATTTGAACACAAAATGCAAATGCTTAAAGACTAATTACACCTGATAATACCCTCTAAAAGAGTATTAACTTATAATAAACGTTAATACTCTTTTTCTTCATTCTTATGTTATTCTCCTAAAACGCCCCCATGTATTCAGTATGATCATCTCTCCATTCAATGACTTTTCCTACTATCGTTTTCTTTAAAAGAAACTATATTTTCCTAAACAGATTATGTTATTCTGTAAATAATAGGAAATATATCCTTATGGAGAATTATGGATAAGTCGAATGAGTTGTTACCTATGTTTAACGAGACTATAATTTAGGCAATAAAGAGTAGTATCAAGGTTAGAAAGGAATTCTATTTTGAAAAAGATTAGTATATTTTTCTTAATATGTTTGCTTATTTATATAAGTTGGCCGTCAATTAGTGAAGCTCTTGGGGATAAGACCAACGAACACTTGAAACAAATTCAATCATCTATTGAAGAAAAAGATGTTCAAGGCTTTACAGAAGAAGCTGTTAATGCTTTTAATCAAATGATAATAAATTTTGAACAATGGATTCAGCCTTCACCTAATGACTATTCTGCAGAGGAAGATGAATCAGTCGAGAAGCCCACATTATCTGAACCTGATAATCAAACAGTTTCAGTCTATAATTTTGAAATCGGGGAGGAGAAAACTGAAGTTGAGAATACATTAGGATCCCCTCAAAGAATTACATTAAATGAATATGGTAGTAAATGGCATACTTATCATGATAATTATCATCATTTCATCATGATTTCTTACGATGAGAATGATTTAATTAATGGCATCTATACGAATCAAGATTTAATTACTTCTAAAAATGGCTTTCAAATGAATATGACAAAAGACGAAGTAACAAAGATATTTGGGGAACCGATAAGCTCTATTCGGAAAGGTATAACCAACTATCAATATGCAACCGATAATAATTATGCACTTTATGAAGTCGATGATAGTTATTTAACGGTTTTCTATGATATTCATGAAAATAACCAAGTAACAGCTATTCAATTAATTTCTAAAGAGCTAGAACTTAAAAAGGTTGGCTTCTATGGTGAAAAAAGTGCAGATTTAAAGGAAGGTTTTGAATTCCAGTTATTTGATTTAACAAATGCTGAGCGCGTTAATTATCGTTTACCTACACTTACTTGGGATGATCCCGTAAGACAAACAGCTAGAGATCATAGTGCTGATATGGCTGTTAATAATTATTTTGGTCATGATAACTTAAAAGGTGAATCGCCATTTGACCGGATGAATGCTGATGATATTCTGTTCCGAACAGCGGGCGAAAACTTGGCCTATGGCCAATTTAGTAGTATTTTTGCCCATGAAGGCTTGATGAATTCTGCTGGACATAGGAAAAACATTCTTAAAGAAGATTACCAACTTCTTGGTGTTGGTGTGGCATTTAATGACGATAATCAGCCTTATTTCACAGAAAATTTTTATACGAAAAGATAAGCATGCAGGAATGCTCTGGCATGCCCTTTTTCATGCAACAAACCATTTAACATATCTATTCACTTCCAAAGTCCCTACTGCCAAAAGTTTAAATGAGTTTTTGCCTTAATGATCGTACCAGGTTACATTTTTAATGACCGGATGATTCATTATAAAAGCAGATAATTTCATTCATGTAAGAGAAGTTGCTACAATATGTACAGATACTAAAAAGAAAGTAGCTGAAAACGATGTCAACGATAAAATATTCTGTTTTAGATTTAGCACCAGTTCTTGAAGGTGGGACACCTAGTGAGTCATTAGCGAACTCGCGTGATTTAGCCAAACATGTAGAAAAGTTAGGTTATACGAGATATTGGTTGGCCGAACACCATAATATGCCGGGTATTGCTAGTTCAGCGACATCAATTGTCATTAGTGATATTGCCCGCGCAACCAATACGATTCGAGTAGGATCTGGGGGCATTATGTTACCGAATCACTCTTCTTTAGTGATTGCTGAACAATTTGGTACGCTCGAAACACTTTACCCAGGAAGAATTGATTTAGGCTTAGGTCGTGCGCCAGGTACTGATCAACTTACTGCGGCGGCATTAAGAAGAACACGACGAACAGATGCCGAAGATTTCCCTCAACAAGTGGAAGAATTGAGAACTTATTTTGATCCTTCCCGCTCTGAACAGCCATTACCAGTTAGAGCGGTTCCAGGGGAAGGCTTGAATATTCCAATATGGTTACTCGGTTCAAGTGGTTATAGTGCGCAACTAGCTGGTCAGTTAGGTTTACCATTCTCTTTTGCTAGCCATTTTTCACCAGACAATACACTACCAGCAATTGATTTATACCACCGGAGCTTTAAACCATCTGATGTATTAAAAGAACCTTATGTAATGGTTGGGGTGAATATCATTGCAGGGGAAACAGACGAAGAAGGACAATACCTTGCAAGTTCTCTTTACCAAACTTTCTTAGGTATGATGCGTAATAAACGTGGAAAGATGTTGCCTCCTATTGAGAATATGGACGAAGTTTGGACACCTGTTGAGAAACAATTATTACAACAACAATTAGGTTCTTCTATTATTGGTGGTCCCGAGACAGTGAAAGAGAAGCTCGAAATATTCCTTGGCGAAACCGGAGCAAATGAGATTATCGTCAATGGTCAAATCTATGACCATGATAAAAGAAAAGCATCTTATCAGCATGTGGCAGATGTAATGAAAGAAATAAATGCTTAAGAACTTTGATTATCGAAAGCAAACAAACTACTTGAAATCTAGTTACCTGTTTGCTTTCGAAGCCTTTGTTCTTTTTAAAACGCGGATAGCACTTAGGAATCTGCGTTGCAGGGATGAGGTACGAAGCACCCTTCCTCATCCCTCTTTTATTATTTTTCACTTTCTCTTCTTGGTGGTACACTTTCGTTAAGTATGTATATTATGAATGATGATTTTTGCTATACAACTCTACAAATTGCACAAGCACCCCCCATTCCTCAGCTTTTCCCGCAGCACATCTCCCTTCCGGACACTTTTTCTAAGCAAACTCTAGTTATTTCCTTCTCACTTCATTGCCTATCAAATTTCACTACCATCAGCCTTGTTCGGTATAAACGAAACACGCTAACTAGTGAAAGACTTGATTCACTTCTTATCTTCTACTTTAGAAAGTGAGTCAATTTTTGCTTCAGCTAAGCGGCGATAAAGGTTGCTCATATGGACCAATGAGTTAATCATTAATACCTCTTTCATTTCATTGTTAGGTTGGGGGAATTTTTCATTGTAGTTTTGAGCAATCGATTGCTCCATCCATTCAATATTTTCATTAAATTGTTCTTCATTCTCATTTATCATGTCTACATACATTTCATAAACGTCTTCTATATTCCCCTTATCTCTTTGCACTTCCTGATTTAGACTGTCTAACGTTGTTTTAATGTCCTGTATTGATAAAATGCCTTTCAATTGATAAATAAGGCTCATCGTTAATATATGTTCTTTACTGTAGCGTTTATTTTTAATGGGAGGTAATAATTTTCCTTTGGCATAATTATTAATCATTGTTTTTGTTAAAATCTTCTCATCTTCATTTCGTTTATAAGAATGGTAGTTTTGTTCAAATAGTTGTATAACTTGATCCATATATAAAGCGATAGAAGGAATATCTTCCATGCGAATAGGCTTTCCTTGTCTGATTCTTTCTTGTTTTTCCATCATTCATCCCTCATTATTTTTCTTATTATCATACATCCTATCACAAAGAATGTAAATGTTGACTATATATTATAGTTAGTAGTAATATTATATGTAGTATTAAAAACTACTTATAATATTACTAGGGGTGTTATCATGTCGTTTATAAGAGAACCCATCAATAGCTTAACTCATTTCGTTGGCGCGATATTGTCATTTATTGGTTTACTGGCACTAATCATCAAAGCATCATTACATAACGGAACAAATATTGCCATATTCTCCGTTACTTTTTTCGGCATTAGTATGATGTTACTTTATCTTGCTTCCTCCACCTATCATGGGGTGATAGCAAAAGAAACAGTTATTGCTTTCTTGAGAAAAATTGACCATTCCATGATTTTCATCTTAATTGCTGGTTCTTATGCACCTTTCTGTTTAATAGCACTTGATGGCGTATTAGGGATCAGTTTATTTGCTTTCGTTTTAACGACATCCATTCTTGGTGTATTATTTAAAATGGTCTGGTTTAGTTGTCCTAGATGGTTATCTACCTTTTTGTATATTATGCTCGGTTGGGTTATCATCATCGCCTTCCTCCCATTAAGTGAAGCATTGAGTACAGCAGGGCTCATATGGTTAATTCAAGGAGGCGTCTTTTATACAATTGGTGGCGTTATTTATGCGGTCAAACCTAAATTTATGGAATTTAAACATATGGGGTTTCATGAGATTTTTCATATCTTTATCTTATTAGGTACGCTTTGTCACTTTATTAGCGTATATGTTTATGTTCTTTAATTAGATGAACATTGCAACGGATTTAAAAAGAGAGGGCTAAATGAGACAGATGTTTACTTACTCATTTAGCCCTTCTCTATTTTTTATTTAATTAACTTTTTCAATAGCTTTAATGACTTTTCGCTCGGGTATCGAAATGGAAAATCCACTTTTGTTGTTTGTTTTAAGACGCTTTTATAATGCGTGAATGCATCAAAACTTGCCCGTCCATGATAAGAACCAATCCCACTATTGCCTACACCACCAAATGGTAAATGTGGTGAGCTTAAATGCATCACTGTATCATTGATACAACCACCACCGAACGAAAGGGATTGCAAGATTTTTTGCTGGACTTTTTCATCTTCTGAGAAAAGATAAAGTGCTAGCGGTTTCGGTTGTTCTTTTATTTTGGTAATGACATCATCTAATTCCTTATAAGACAATACTGGAAGAATTGGACCGAAAATCTCATCTTGCATAATCGGGTCCTGCCAATTAATTTCGGTTAAGATGGTCGGTTCGATCAGATGATTTGATTGATCCACTCTCCCTCCATAATAAGATTGACCATTTGTTAAAAATGTAGAAAGCCTTTTAAAATGCTTCTCATTGACGATCTTTGTATAAGCTGGATTTTCTATCGCATTCTCTCCATAAAGACGTTCGATCTGAACTGTGACTTCCTTAAGAAACTCAGCCTGAATATCTTGATGGACATAAACAAAATCGGGTGCTACACATGTTTGTCCAGCATTCAAGAATTTCCCCCATACTAACCTTTTTGCCGCATGGTTTATTTGGGCGTCGTGATGAATAATTGCTGGACTTTTTCCTCCCAGCTCTAGCGTAACAGGTGTTAAATGATTAGCGGCTGCCTGCATAATGTTTCGACCAACTGCTACACTTCCGGTAAAGAAAATATGATCCCAAGATTCTTCTAATAAGCTTTCACTTACTTCCACGCCTCCTTCCACAACTGTAATATACTCAGGCGGAAAATGCTCCGCGATAAGTTGCGCAATTAAACGAGAAGTGTGAGGGGTTAATTCAGAAGGTTTGATGACTGCTGTGTTCCCTGCCGCAATCGCACCAATTAGTGGGGCAATCGCTAATTGAAAAGGATAGTTCCATGGTGCAATGATTAATGTATTCCCATATGGCTCAGGATAAATCATGCTTTTTGAACCAATCGTAGTTAAAGCTGATTTTACTTTTGCAGGTCTCGCCCACTTTTTCACATGTTTAATGGTAAATTTTATTTCCTCTAACAAGACTGCAATCTCTGTTAAAAAAGAATCAAAAAATGATTTCCGTAAGTCTTTTTGCAACGCCTCGGCAATGCTAGTTTCGTTATCCTTAATTAAATCTCTTAATGTATATAATGCGTCCACTCGGTATGTAAGAGCTTTTGTTTTACCCGTATGAAAGAATGCTTTTTGCTGTGCTAAAATATTATTGTCCATGCTCTTCCCTCTTTCTACTTTCAATGTTATGTCTCCTGCAGGAAAATGGTTTTACTTTCTTGAATATATACTAAAAAATGAGGTGAATCCTATGCGCAAGAAACTGCCAATTTTAATTCTTCTATTTGCTGTCCTTTATATATTTTTTATACCTGAGCAACCGACAGCCATGAAGATCTTTTTTAAATTAGTACCGATGCTTCTTATTATTCTATACACATATCGCAATCAGCAAGAAAATAAACCTATTCATTACCATTTTATTTTTTTCGGTCTTATTTTTTGTATGTTTGGTGACGGCTTACTCATATGGTTTGTTGTGGGACTAACTGCATTTTTAATCGGCCATATTTTCTATACAATAGGTTTTTTTAAGGTCTGGGACTACTCTTTAGCAAGGTTTCTTTCTTTTATTCCTATTCTTGCTTATGGTATCTTTATGAGTTCGAAGTTTATTACAGCCCTAAATTACCGCAACGAAAATGAATTAATTATACCTGTCATCCTTTACATTGCCGTCATATCATTGATGTTTTGGTCCGCCATTATGTCAGGGCAACTGTATGCCATAATTGGTAGTTTTCTCTTTGTTATTTCTGATAGTGTGTTAGCATGGAATAAATTTATTTCGTCCGTTCCTTTTTCAGGAAGTATTATTATGATTACCTACTATATAGCACAATTTTTAATAGCTTTTAGCTTGTTTCATTTAACAGTAAATCAAGTGAAGAAACAAAAACCGAATACACCTATTCCAACAAAAGGATAATTTTTGAAATTTATGCTAAAATAAAGAGATAACCTAAATTGGGCAATCGCATAGAATGACAATAGGCAAATGTTTTTCTTTCCCTTTTAGGCTTATGTTTATCTTACCATTGTAGGAGGAGGATACCAGTATGAACAAGAAACAACATTCTTTTCATTCACAAGATAATGGCGAAAATCAGGAAAATGAATTAGAGACAGTTGAGACAGCTGCTGAAAGAATTGAAAGAAAACCAGAATTTGATACGTTCGGGACGGGGTTAAATGGTTACGGAAATTAAGAACAAAAAAAATGATGGTGATTCATTTTCATATTGAATCACCATCATTTTTTATGCAGTAGCCTCTCCTTGCGTATTTCGACCCTGTTTCTTTTTCTTCACTGGCATTAAGCTTCTTTCCAACCAACCCATTATCACATCAGCAATTACTGCCATCAATGCTGTTGGAATAGCACCAGCTAATATGATTGCCGTTCCGTCTTGCGCATTCGTTCCACGCATAATAATATCACCAAGGCCCCCAGCCCCAATAAAAGTACCTATTGTTGCAATACCAATTGTAATGACTAATGCTGTTCGAAGCCCTGCCATAATGACAGAAAGGGAAAGCGGTATTTCTACCATTCTTAATATTTGCCATTTTGTCATACCCATTGCTTTACCGGACTCAATTAAAGTATGATCGACATTCCTAATTCCTGTATAAGTATTCTTAATAATTGGCAATAAGGAGTAAAGGAATAGTGCAAAAACGACTGTATTTGTTACAAGGCCCATAACAAGCATTAATACTGCGAGCATGGCGAGTGCAGGAATCGTTTGAATGACATTTGCTAACGAGAGAACTACACTACTTAAACGCGCATATCTCGCTATTAAGATGCCAACCGGAATACCCACTATCGCTGCAAATAATACCCCGTAGGCTGACATTAGAAAATGTCTAAAGAACTGTTCCCATACATAAGAACCGTTATTTATAAAATACGTCAGTAAGTCAGAAATCAAATCCATTTATGCCACCCCCTATTCCTTATCACGGAAATAATTATTTTCTTCTAAAAATTCTTCAGCAATAATTGCCGGTTCTCTTAATTCCCCGTCTGCTGCATAATTTAATTCTTGCATTTTTTCAGTACTTATTTCTCCTATTAATCTTTCTAATAATGGATCAAGTTCAGGATACTTCTCTAAAATTTCTTTACTCGCAACAGTAGATGAATCATATGGTGGAAAGAAATTCTTATCATCTTCTAATACTTTTAAATTAAAGGCTTTTATACGCCCATCTGTCGTGTAAGCTAAAACGACATCCATATCTCCTGATGCCGCTGCTTGATAAACAAGTCCAATTTGCATAGGATACACATTCGAAAAATCAAAGCCATATGTTTCAACAAAACCATCATATCCATCTCCTTCACGATTCAACCATGAAGTATCTACACCGAAATTTATTTCATTTGCTAACTTCTCTAAATCAGATACCGTTTCCAAATTCTCTGCTTCTGCTAATTCAGCTGTTACGGTAAAGGCATACGAGTTGTCAAATCCAAATGAATCATACCATTTTTGATTATATCTCTCGCTAAACTCTTCTTGGACTACTTCCATTGCCTTATTAGGATCCAGTACCGGCTCCATTCCTAAAGCTCCTGCAATATCTGTCCCTGTATAGCGAGTGGCTGATATATCTACATCATTTCTCACCATTGCCTGATGAAGCACAATAGAAGACCCAAGGTTATTAACCATATTGACACTGAGATCGGTTTCTTCTTCAATTAACTGTTTAATTATTTGACCGACAATTTGTGATTCAGATGTAGCCACTGTTCCAATTGAAATTGAATCTTCACTCGATCCGGTTAAACCAGGAAGTGAACAGCCTGATAATAAAAGAGTCATAGTTAACATCATCGTCATGAAGATTTTTTTGCTTTTTATCAAACTAATCACCACCTTATGCTGTTTTTTTGTCACGCATTGATTTAGGAGTAACCTTATATTCTAACTTTCCAAGTATTAAATCAACGATTAATGCGAGTATCGTAACTGGAATCGCCCCTGCAATAATAAACTCAGTTTGGTATAAATTTAATCCACTAAAAATAAAATCACCTAAACCGCCTGCACCAATAAAAGCAGCTAAAGTAGCCCAACCGATTAAGTATACAGTCGATACACGAATACCAGCCATTATAACAGGGATGGATAATGGTAATTCTACATATCGGATTCTTTCCCATCCAGTCATGCCCATCCCACGCCCAGCTTCTAATAAGCTTTTATTAACATCCTTCACACCTGTATAAGTGTTTCTTAAGATAGGCAGGACTGAATAGAAAAATAAAGCAATAATGGCAGGAACTTTACCAATTCCAAAAATAGGAATAAAAAACGCTAAGATTGCGAAACTTGGAATTGTTTGAATCATGCCAAGCACAGCCATTACTGGTGATGCGGCTTTTTCGAATCTTGTCAGAAGTACACCTAAAGGGACTGCTACAATGATACCTAGAACTGCAGCGATCACTGATATATATAAATGCTCCCAAGTTTTGATCAATAATTCCGTACCGTTATTATTTAAAAAATCCATTATGGCACTCATCTACATCTCTCCCTTCTACTGTGCACGCTCCAGCTCTTCGTCTCCCCAGATAGAGTCATAAACGATATCAACTAAGCTTGTTCTTGTCACTATACCGACAAGATGTTTTTGTTCATCTACAACCGGCACATATTTCAGCCCTTTCTTCAATATTTGCCTGATCGTATCACGTACAAGGGCATCTTTTTGCACAGAAAATGTATCCGGATTTAGAATATCTGCTACGCTTTTTGCTTTTTTTCTATTTTGATCAATGGCTTCTACATCAATATATCCTTCTAAAACCCCTTCTTTATCAATAACCAATAATGAGTCTACGCGATTTGTTTTCATAACAGTTATCGCATTATATAACTGCTCATCACTTGTAATCGTGACAGGATGAGCATTCATTATTTGCTCAACTGTTGTAATGTTTGGTTTTGCTTGCACTAATCTTTCTTTTCCGATAAACTCTTCGACAAATTCATCGGCAGGCTCTCGTAAAATTTCCTCAGGAGTCCCACATTGTACAAGCTGTCCATCACGCAAAATGACAATTTTATCTGCTAGTTTAAGAGCTTCGTCCATATCATGCGTAACAAAAACGATTGTTTTGTCTAATTTCTTCTGCAAGTTTTTAAATTCATCTTGTAGGGCATCTCTCGTAATCGGATCGAGTGCACCAAAAGGTTCATCCATTAAGATTAACGGCTGATCAGCGGCTAACGCTCTCAAGACACCAATACGCTGCTGTTGACCTCCACTCAGTTCATGAGGATATCTCTCCAAATAATCCGGAGTCATATCAACGAGAGAAAGAAGCTCCTCTGCCCGTTTTTTTCTTTTTTCTTCTGGCCACTTTAAAAGCTTAAGCACAAGAGAAATGTTTTCTTGAATGGTCATATGCGGAAATAGACCAATTTGTTGGATGACATAACCGATTTCTCTTCTTAGCTTTACTGGATCTTTCTCCATAATATCCTCACCATTAATGAAGATTTTGCCTTCAGTTGGTTCGATTAAGCGGTTGATCATTTTCATTGTTGTTGTCTTCCCACAACCACTTGGCCCAATAAATACAATGAACTCACCTTTTTTAAATTCTAAATTCAGATTAGAAACAGCTATTTTGCCGCCCTTATACTTTTTTGACACATGCTCAAATTTCAGCATTTATAACACCCCCGTTTTTTTCCTCTACCGCATAATACCCATTTCACCGTAAAATGAATCTTCTTATCAGACTTTTTACTTACTTAATATAGTATATTATAAACTTTATAAAATAAAAAGTTTACAAAGTGTACATATTTTATAAAAAATAGTTAAAATAAATATTGTATAAAGTTTTTACTCGTTATATCTTATAATAGCTACGTAATCATACGAATTACTCTACAAAGTATGATTATGTAAATTTTTTCAAATATGGTACATTGTCATTAACTAAATGATCCTTATATTGAAAGGGTGATTGGATTGAGCGAAAGTTTAGATCATATTGAATCTATTTTTGTTGATAGAATAGCGGATAATATGAACACGTATGGTGTGTCTTCGACTGTCGGCAGAGTGTTAGGGATTATTTATATGCACCGAAAACCGATGACACTTAGCGAATTATCGGAAGCAACTGGCATGAGCAAAACAAGAATGAGTCAAGTAGTAAGAGAAATGGTGGAGCTAAATATTGCGGAAAAAGTATTCGAGAAAGGCATCCGTAAAGACTTATACAACGTAGAACAAGACTACTACCAAACGTTCGTATCACTATTCACTTCCAATTGGCAAAAAGCGATACAAAAAAACAAACAATTTGAAAAGAAAATAAAAGAAGAACTTCATAATATCACATCAAAAAAGGAACTTACGATCGAAGATGAATTAAAGATAAATGACTTATTGGCTGAAGCAAAGGAATGGATGGAATACTACAAATGGTTGGCTAATCTTGTGGAATTTTTTGAAAGTGGTGAAGTATTTAAACATGTACCGAAGCCATACTAAAAAAACGGCATGAAACTTTTCTTAAATATTTATTGTAAAGTTTGTCCTTTCTTTTCATATATATAACATATCCAACCATTACTAAAGGTTAGGAAAAACAATTAAATGGGGATTGTTATATGTTAACTGGACTGATCATCATTTTTTTATTTGTCTTATTTCTGCCCTTTATTTCAAAAGTAGTCGAAGAGAATTTAGAAATATTTCTTTTCTTTATGGGCGTTCTAGCTGTTTTTATTAGTCAAGTCTATACGGAAGCATTATTTTTTAAAGCAGCAATTGCACCAATTAATATCGCTATAGCGGTTTTTATTGCAGGTGTCTTATTCAAGTGGTTTCAGCGTGGATTGCAAAATTCAGTCGTCTATGTTAGTGAACGTGTACCCTTTTGGTTTTTTATTTTTTTCACAGTGATCTTTTTAGGACTAATTTCAAGTGTTATTACTGCTATTATTGCCGCACTCATTCTTGTCCTTATCACTTCTTCCCTTACACTACATAGACGGTCATTACTCATTTTTGTTGTTCTTTCCTGTTTTTCTATTGGTTTAGGGGCATCTTTAACACCTATTGGTGAACCACTTTCCACAATTGCTATTAGTAAATTGAATGAGGATTTCTTTTTCCTTATCAATTTAGTTGGTAAAGAAATTCTAATTGCCCTATTATTCTTCGGCTTACTAGCCGCTATTTTAGTTAAGCCACCTAGTCAAACAGATAAATTCAGTAAAATGGGGCAAAATGAAGCAGAAGGATACGGTGAAATAAGTATCCGTTCATTAAAAATTTATTTCTTCGTCATGGGGTTAACATTTTTAGGGGCTGGATTTGAACCTTTAATTAACCAATATTTAATCAACCTCACACCTTCAGCTCTGTACTGGATAAATATGCTATCTGCAGTACTTGATAATGCGACATTAGCTGCTGCGGAAATTAGCCCTTCTATGAGTGATCAGACCATTCAAGCGATATTACTCGGTCTTTTAATCAGCGGTGGAATGCTTGTTCCCGGCAATATCCCGAATATTATTGCAGCCGGTAAATTAAATATTACTAGTAAAGAATGGGCGAAAATCGGATTACCTATCGGACTCGTATGTATGCTTGCTTTTTTTATTGTGCTATTGTTTATACAATAACCATTTGTATGTCTATCTTTCTGGCAAAACGCTGATGATTTATATTATTAAAACTTCACATAATAGAGGAATAGCGGAGACAAATTGAATCGTAAATGTCTCCGCTTCAATATTTGTAGATGAATAAAAATTTGCGAATAACTAAGATAAAGGAATTATATTGGTCTAATTATTAAGTAAATTCTTTTCAAGGATGATTTTATGTAGGCCCTTTTCATTTGTATAAGTATGAATAATGTCAAACCCACTTTTTATATTCAAAATCAACATATTTCGCCACTTATACATTGTTTTTGTCTGTACAATATGAAAACCATTATTTCTTAAATACTGATGTTGCTTCTTCATTAGCATTGATGCAATACCTTGTTTTCTATAATTAAAATCTATTCCACCTAGCCAACTATAAAACTTCGTGCGATCAATGGCATACCCAATCTTATATCCGATTGTTTTCTCGCCATCCTTTGCAATTATAACCAACAATTTAGATTGACGCTGCATGTGGCTAATCAAAGAATCTGAGGTTCCAAAAATGTCTTTATGAAGTTTCAAAATATCATTTAACACTTTTGCTTCAGGGGTTGTATTGTAAACAATATATTCATATCCCATAGATACCTTTTCTCCTTCTAAACATTTTATATTGAAATTTGCCTGCCATAAACAGACAAATGTATCCGACATTACAAATGCAAACAAAAAGAAGGGATATTTCTTCATACAGAAACAGCTCGTATGGACATGTTGATCCTCTTCTTACATTAAGCTAGATCAAATAAGGAGTGTACAACCGTGTCATTTCTGCCAACAGTCGTTTCGGCTTGGGATAATGAGTTCATAATTGCTTCTTCTGTTACTTCTGCTGCTGCTACAAATAGATCATTCATAATCGAATGATCTTCTCTTAAAGTTTTCATCGTATTCAAATAAGCTGATTGTTGATGCTTTATTGTATTTGCA
Organism: Cytobacillus sp. FSL K6-0265; assembly: GCF_038003465.1. Classification (NCBI taxonomy): domain Bacteria; kingdom Bacillati; phylum Bacillota; class Bacilli; order Caryophanales; family Bacillaceae; genus Cytobacillus; species Cytobacillus sp. FSL K6-0265. The sequence goes on from NZ_JBBOPE010000001.1 coordinate 2,455,267, forward strand.
GTAGAAAAAGCGATCACAATATCTCCACTACCATGACTATAATGGCTCCCCGTCCTTCCCAGTCCAATTCCACATCTTTTAGCAACTCGATGTAATTGCCGATCACTTAAAGGAGCATCTGTTGCTAATACAATAATAATCGAACCATCAGCTGTTTTATCTAACGCTAAAGGAGGATTTACGCTGTTTTTAAAATAGCGTTCAAAAGGGAATTCAGGTTTTCCTCCGAAATTACTTAAGACGAGACATCCTACATGAAAGAATGTTTCGTCATTTATTGACAATTTTCTAGAAGAGGTACCGATCCCTCCCTTATAGCCAAAACATATCATCCCCTTCCCTGCACCAACTGCACCTTCTTCCACTGGATTTGTTGAAGCATGCGAGATCGCTTCCATCGTATCTTTTGGCGTAACAACCATTTCTCTTATTGAATTCAGTAAACCATCATTACACTCTCCGGTGACGATATTAATCGTCCCTGTTGTATCTCCAATGTCTTTATTCTCTTGTAACATATATTGTAGGGTACCTTGTGTAACAGCCGGGACTGAAAATGTATTGGTTAACATAATGGGCGATTCTATCTGTCCTAATTCATTTACTTGTACCAACCCCGTTGTTTTACCAAAACCGTTAATAACATATGATGTCGCCACTACTTTTTCTTTAAATAAATTACCACCATGTGGCAAAATTGCTGTGACACCTGTACAGGCATATCCTGTTTCCGTCTTTTCATCAATGGTTTTATGACCAACTCTCACCCCTGGAACATCAATCAAGCAATTATTTTTCCCTGTAGGTATCCTACCAATGATTATTCCTCTGTCTCGTATTTTCAATCCTTTTCTCTCCATTTCTTTCATTACCAAAAAAGCAACCTTCCTCGAAGAAAGGTTGCTTTTTTTTATTCATTTGTTAACTTATTTAATTCATCAGTTAATGCCATAAATCTCTCTTCATTTCTTTCTTCAAGAGCGTTATCAATTTCTTGGCGGAGCTTTTTCATTCTGAAGTCAAGTATAGCCTTATTTAACACTTGTTCCGCTACGACTGAGTATTGGTTTTCATCGGTTTGGACTGTTGAGTTAAGCGTGTACTTTTCCATTTTGAAATCAACCCCTTGACCTTTTTTCTATTATAACAAAAAATTTCAGATAATTCAATTCTTAAATGAAATTAATCTTATACACTATTTTTAATAGTTGTTAATATAAATATTACCCAGTAATATCTTGAGATAAACCTTTTTAAAATAGTTTATCCACTTCCTTGCAAATATAATTTTCTTTACTATAATGGATATTTAGGGAATCAAAATATATCTATTGGTATATATATTTGTAAACGAGGTGGGGTATTTGGATCAATCAACAAATTCATTACAAAAAGAAAGAATTTGGACAAAGGATTTTACATTAATTTGTTTTGCAAACTTCTTTGTATTTTTAGGTTTTCAAATGACATTACCAACATTGCCTTTGTTTGTCGAAGAACTTGGTGGCAATGATCAATTAATCGGATTAGTCATCGGGATATTCACCTTTTCATCGCTTATTATGCGCCCTTTTGCGGGACATGCATTGGAATCAAAAGGCAGGCGATTTGTCTTTCTTATCGGACTCGCTGTATTCGTTCTTTCCGTTGGCGTCATTGGCTTTATTACGAGTATTGCCTTTCTACTCATACTCAGATTAGTTCAGGGATTAGGCTGGGGATTCTCTACAACAGCATCAGGGACTATCGCAACAGATCTTATTCCACAGAAAAGACGGGGAGAAGGGATGGGTTACTTTGGTCTATCAGGTAATCTAGCGCTTGCATTTGGTCCTACATTAGGATTAGCACTTATTGGTAATATTAGTTTTACCTCCTTATTTCTTATTTGTTCTTTATTAGGACTCGCTGCTTTTATCCTTTCATCATTCATAAAATATAAGGAAGTTGACCATACTGCTAGTGTTGTAGAGAAGAAAAAGTTTGATGTTTACGAGAAATCCGCTCTCCCACCTTCCATATTAATCTTCTTTGTTACCGTTACATTTGGAGGGATTGCTACATTTCTACCTATCTATTCATTACAAAAAGGGATTGATGGAATTGAATGGTATTTCTTTCTCTATGCTTTAGCTCTACTCATCAGCCGTACTTTTGCAGGTAGAATTTATGATAAAAGAGGGCATCAAGCTGTATTTATTCCAGGTGTGCTCCTTATTATTGTAGCCATGCTTCTACTCGCATGGTTACCAAGTAATGCGATTCTATTTACCGCGGCTATTTTATACGGTTTTGGTTTCGGTACCATCCAACCAGCTCTGCAAGCTTGGTCTGTTAAAGAAGCACCAATTAATCGAAGAGGAATGGCCAATGCCACATTCTTTTCCTTTTTTGATTTAGGAATCGGTATTGGATCAATTATGTTTGGACAAATTGCTTTTTACTTAGGATATAGCTCTATCTACATCGTCGCTGCCATTTCAGTTGTTGTTTCTTTATTCATCTATATTGGCATGTTATTACAAATGAAAAAGAACCGCTAACTATGTTGCAAGAAAAAAAGAACCTAATAGAAAAACCCGAAAAACATTTTCCAATTGTGTTTCAAATGCTTTTCGGGTTTTTAATGATGGTTTAACCAAAAACTACCAACTTCAAGATTAGCCCCCCTGCATGGGACTGTCTCTTTTCTTCGTCACACTGCCTCTTTCCTCTCATTCAGTCTATCCTTTTCTTCAACTTTATTGATAATCATCCCAAATAAAGCCGCTAATATTTGTTGAAAAAGCATGCCAATAACAACGGGCACAGCTACTGGCGGTGGGAAATAAGCAACGGCTAAGACAGAGCCTGCACTAATGTTACGCATCCCACCATTAAAAGTAATCGCAATCACTGCTTCTCTATCTTTCCCTACTATTTTTCTCGCAATTAAAAAGGCTACTAAATATCCCGTAAAGGCTATAAAGAAAACGATGACAACTAATGCTAATAAGCGTAAATCAAAGGCTGTCAAGTAAGATGATACAACCGCACTGTTAATCATTACAACAGTAGCCATACCTATTTTAGAAAATGGCGCAAGTCTTGCACTAAGTATGTTTGAAACCTTCTCTTTTGTGATTGAATTAACAATCATTGCCAAAATAGATGGAATAACAATCATCATGAATAACCCACTCACCATGCTTATGACATCCATTTCCACCTTTGCCCCTACTAAGAGCTTTAATGTAAGTGGAACGAGTATTGGTGATAATAATGTATCAACGAGAATAATCGTTAACGTCAATGGAATACTGCCTTTATAAATGGAAACCCATATTAAACTAGAGATGCCCGTAGGTATTGCCATCATTAAGATTAAACCAGTAATTGTATAAGTATCATTTGGAAAAGTGATATGACCAACAGTAAATGCCCACAATGGCATAAAAATATGTAGAACAAATAAGACGATAAATAGTGGCAAAGGGTGGGTGATCGCTTCTTTCATCGATGTAAAATTTGCCTTCAAACTACCTGCGAATGTCATAAACGCAAAGATCCATGGGATAAGATGATCTAGGTTTTTTAAATAGACAGCAAAGCATATACCTAATATGACACTGGTAGGAGTGATCAAGGGCATCATTTTATCTAACTGACTGTTTATTTTCGTTAATATCATCCCTCACTCCTTTCTCTTTTTATACAGATATATTTTAACACTTTTTAGCAATGATTTTTCCGATAAAATAAAAACGTAATATTATGCATTATGAGCACAATATTACGCTACCCTTGATTATTCACACGAAATTTCCTGTAAAGTTACATGATAGTCGCCAATTTCACCTTCACGATACAGGTTTGTTACTGATGTATAATATTGAATAATTTTGGCTTTCATTCTAAGATTATTCGCCGGCACTTGCACATCAAAGTTTTCTTCATATAAAAGCACGGCAACATCATGATAGTTCTCACTCGTTACTTTAAAGTCTATGGCAATTTGCTTTAAACCATTTACAGATGTTTCCTTAAATTGATTAATAGGTAATAAATAATTGTTTAATTGAATCTCTTGAACCATTTTCATCTACTCCCTTTCTTTCATTTATTATTCTAGCAAATAATGAGGGGAGGTTATATTGTTTTGCTTACTTCATAAACACATTAAACCATCCATCTTTTTTCCAGATAAAAAAAGTTAATTAAATGAAATAAAAATCTACTCAAGTCATGACTCCGCTTACATTTTTGCGCATACATTTAACTCCTATGGAAAAAAGCACCGGCATGCTAACTATAGCAGCCAGTGCAAAGTATAATCAAAGTTTGTTTATTTGCTCTGTTAACGTATCAACTAAAAGATCAATATCACTTTCAGTTATATTTAACGGTGGCGCAAGTGTAATTATATTATTATATCCTGCCACAGTTGCTCCGTTTTTACCAATTAATACCCCATTGTCTTTACATCCGGAAATTATCTTATTCACATACTCCACCGCTAACGGTTCCTTCGTCGCCTTATCCTCTACTAACTCAATACCGATTAATAAACCTTTTCCTCTAACATCCCCTACATAAGAATGATGTTGCAGCTTTTGACGTAATGTTCTCTTTAGCGCTTCACCGGCCGTTTTTGACCGTTCGTACAGCTTCTCATCTTCCATAATCTCTAAGTTTTTCAATGCTAAAGCGCAAGCAGCAGGGTTACCTCCAAAAGTATTCACATGGCGAAAGTAATCATATTCTGCTGTTCCTTTGAAATAATCATAGATTTCTTTTTTCACTGCGGTAGCTGATAAAGGTAAATACGCACTTGTTATCCCTTTTGCCATCGTAATAATATCTGGTGACACTTCATAGTTCATAAATCCAAATGGTTCACCCGTGCGACCAAAGCCATTAATGACTTCATCACTAATGAGCAATGCCCCGTGCTTCTCACAAACCTCTTTTACACCTTTCATATAGTTTTCTGGTGGCATAATCACTCCGCCACCTGTAATAATTGGTTCCATTATGACAGCTGCCACAGTCTCATTTAGCTCCCACGTCATTACCTTATCTATATCCTGTACTGATTGCAGCTTAGTAGGTGCCAAGGCTTCATCTTCCGGTTGGCGATACATATCAGGTGGTGCGACGTGAATAAATCCAGGTGCGAGCGGTTCATATTTATATTTTCTTTGCGCCTGGCCTGTTGCTGCAAGTGTTGCCATCGTATTCCCATGATACCCACGATACCTAGAAATTATTTTGTAGCGTTCATGTTCTCCCTTTTGCTTATAATACTGTCTAACGATTTTAAATGCGGTTTCATTCGCTTCTGACCCACTATTTGAAAAGAAGAATACATAGCCGCCACCGAGCATTTCATTTAGTTTTTCAGCTAACTTTATCGCTGGTGTATGACTTTGTGATAAAGGAAAATAAGCCATCTCTTTTAATTGTTCGTATGCTGCTTCTGCGAGCTCTTTTCTACCATAACCTGTATTCACACACCATAGCCCTGCCATTGCATCTAAATAACGATTACCTTCATGATCAGTAACCCAAGCACCATCTGCTTTTTCCGCTATAATTGTGCTATTAGGGCTAAATGGTTTCATCGCATGCCAAACGACTTCTTCATCTTGCTTAAGCAATCCCTTCTCTTCCTTAATTTCAGCCATGCCCTTCCCCTCCTTATTAATAATCAAAACGTGAGGTAATCATTTTCTTCCGAGTATAAAAATTAACACCATCTTTACCGTTCACGTGCAAATCTCCATAAAACGAATCCTTCCAACCAGAGAAAGGAAAAAAGGCCATTGTAGCTGGAACACCAATATTGATACCTAACATGCCTGCATCTGCTTCTTCTCTGAACTGACGGACAGCACGCGCATCTTTTGTATATATCGTTGCTCCATTTCCATATCTTGATTGACTAATATAAGCTAATCCCTCATCTAAATCTTTCGCTCGCAGTAAACTTAGTACTGGGGCAAATATCTCATCTTTCGCAATTGTCATATCAGGTGTGACTTGATCAAAAATTGTCGGACCTAAAAATGTACCTTTTTCCATTTCTGTCATAACAGCCCTGCCATCACGTAACAGCTCTGCTCCTTCTTCAATGCCTTTCTCGATATATCCTAAAACTTTTTGGCGATGAGAATCTCTTATAACTGGTGTTAGCAGCACTTCTTCATTAGAGCCATCACCAATGATTAAATCATCTGCTGCTTGTGAAAGCTTTTCTACAAACTCTGATCCCTCCCCTACTACAACGACCGCACTACAAGCCATACAACGCTGGCCAGCGCTGCCAAATGTTGAGCTAATAATATGACCAATCGCTTTCTCCATATCCGCATCTGGCATAACAATATGATGATTCTTCGCTCCTGATAAAGCTTGCACTTTTTTGCCGTAAGAAGCCGCTTTTTCATAGACATATTTCGCGACTGGTTGAGAACCAACAAATGAAATCGCCTTAACGAGGGGATGTTCGAGTAAGCCATTCACCACATCATGCGCGCCATGGACAACATTTAAGACGCCAGCTGGTGCACCAGCTTCCATAAACAACTTCGTCAATTCATTAGATAAAATAGGTGTTCTCTCTGATGGTTTGAGAACAAAAGTATTCCCACATGCGATGGCAAGTGGAAACATCCACAAAGGAACCATCATTGGAAAATTAAACGGTGTGATACCAGCAACAACTCCATGTGGGTAACGAAACATTTGTGAATCGATGTCCTCTGCAATCGTCGACAAAGTTTCTCCCATCATTAACGTTGGTGCACCAGCGGCAAATTCTACGCATTCAATTCCCCTTTGCACTTCCCCATATGCTTCTTTATATGCTTTGCCATTCTCTTCTACGATTAATTTTGCTAATCTTTCATGATTTTCCGTTAATAAATGATGATATTTATAGAGAATTCTCGCTCTTTTTGAAACCGGTGTTTTTTTCCAAGTTTGAAAAGCGTTTCCTGCTGCCTCTACTGCTTGATCTACATCTGATTTTGTGGAAATAGGTACCTTTGCAATAATTGCACCAGTTGCTGGGTTAGGCACCTCCATTGTTTCTGTAGATTGTGAAGCTACCCATTGGCCATTAATAAAATTCTGTAATGTTTTTGTTTCCTGTTCAATTACGCTCATCATCAAACCTCCTATTAAAGATTGATTATTCTGATTTCATTATCTCTTATTTACTACCTTCTTTTCATTAGACATACTGTAAAAAGGATAACGGTCATTCTTAAACAAACGGTCTATATTAAAGAATAGGGTCAGTTTTGAAATCAGTGTCTCAAATAGAAAATCGGAACAAATAAAATAAACCGACTACTATTAGAGACGGTTTATTCTAAGTTTACTTGATTTGTTTTATATCGATTGGGCGCTGGATAAAATCATAACTTAATAGCATAAACTCCAATGCCAATCTTTTCTCATGACTCATAAAATCGGAACCTAATAGCTGCTCAATTTTTTCCAACCGGTGATATAATGTTTGCCTAACAATATATAGTTTTTGTGCCGTATCTTTTTTGGAGCCATTACAAATTAAGTACATTTTTAATGTTTCCATTAACTTTGATTGATGTGCCGTATCATATGCAATCATCGGTCCTAAATATTCTTCAATCATTCCTTGTAAATTCATATGTCTACTGGCAACTGAGATAATGCGAAATATATGTAGATCATCATAAAACATACTTAAATGCGAACGATGATAAAATTGTTGATTGACTTGAATCGTTTCTAATGCCGTTTGATAACTCTCATGTACTGCATTCAAATCAGAAACATATTTTCCAATTCCAAAGTTGAAAGTCTTGTCTGATTGCATATCCGAGAATAATTGCTTCATTTTTTCAATTGCTTGTACTACTCGCCTCTTCCAATCCGTTACCCCTCTTTCATTAAATAAAATAAAGACAATGGCTTTGTGCTTCTCAACAGCTAAGAGGGAAAAACCTTTTTGTTCTAATATGGAGCGAAAATACAACTTGAAATAGGTTAGGTTTTCTAACATTTCCACTTGATAGACACATACTACTGCCCCTCTAGGTGTTTTTGGTAAATAGGCAGATGCATGATTTAATAATGAAGGAGGCGTTTCCTTGCCTTCTAACCAAGAATTAACCCACTCACTTTCTTCTAATCTTCTTTTTTCTTCTACATATAATTCACGAATAAAGAATTGTCCTAAAGCGTTAGCTGTTCTGTCTACAATTAGCTGATCATATTCTGTTAATTGATGGGATGAAGAAATAATGATAAGTTCAGCAAATTTCTCACCTAAAAGTTCAATAGTAGCTCTTACGACAAAACGTGATGATTCTTGTTGGGCTTGCACTTTCTTTAGTATATTTTCTCTTTTTATTTCCGGTAGTACAGGATAAAACTTCGCACTTTCATCTTGAAATAACAATAGGATTTGCACTTGCAATTCTTCATAAATGACCTTCAAAAGTTCATCATAATGATTAATAGAAAGAAGTTTCTTATTTAAGATATGAGAGATTTTTTCTAAATTTGCTAACATATCATATTGCTGATTAATTAAAGAAGTATGAATATCCTGCGTGATTTCAACGAAAGGAACTTCCTTTAATATGAGGATAATGGGGAAATTCGCTTTGTTAGCCATTGAGATGATTTCATGAGGTATGCCTTTCGTATAAGTACCATATTCAATACACAAGCCTGCTGCATTCGACTTAATTAGCTGTTGTACAATTGAGATAAATAATTCCTTTCTCTCTCGCCATGCAACTGCAGTTGAAAGAATTAATTCATTGCCTTTTAGAAGATTACCTATTTTCGTTACCTCAACAATATGAACCCACTTTACTTGATCTACTAATCCATCTTTCCCTGCAACGATTTCAATTTGATCAAAATGCTTCCTTTGCAAGATATCATTGACGGTTAAATAGGATTTCATTTTCGCCCTCCTATATTCTGAATATATAGAATATTAATTGATTACTAGACAAATTGTCAAATAATATAGGCACATTTATTACATTCAGTTAATTGAATAAAAGAAATACTCCAATTTAAACGCATTAAAGCATTCCCCTATCAAACATTCTCCCTTCACGTAACCAAATAAGCGAATCTCCCTCCTCAGCAAGAATGCTTTATGAGTCCCATCTCATAAATGTTGCTCGTAAATAAAACCCAGCGCTTTATACTGTTTGTGCGCTGGGTTCAATCATTTCTTCAAATGTGACGAGTTGCAGGTGTTGAGGAAGTCTTTCCTCGGTAGACAATGTGCAAAGTGATAAGCTATATTGCCTTAGAAAGTTATAAACCTTTACTTTTCCTTCCGGATAACATTTTTGTTGATGGTAGACATCGAATTCACTCCGATTTTTTTCTTCGAGTTCAATTTCTTGAAGGTCTATAAGTAAACCCGTACCGATGGCTTTTAAATAGCTTTCTTTTATCGTCCAACGATTAAAAAAATCTTTCGCTCCCCTACACTCTTCTTCCTCTCGAAACAAAAGGGAGTATAACTCTGGCTTTGGTTTAGTTACTTTTTCTAAATCTATCCCAACCATTCCATCGGTTCCAACGGCACACACACACCAATCACCTGAATGGGACAAGCTAAAGGAAAGCAAAGGGTCTGAGTTCATATAAGGTTTACCATATTTGCTGAATTGCATCATAGTAAAATCAACGTTAGGTAACTTCTTCATAAGTACTTTTCTTAATAATAGATAACCTACTAACGTTCGATATGCATCTTCCATTCTCCTATAACGGTGGATTTGTGCTTTTTTTAATGGTGGTAAAAAGTCACAATAACGATGAAAAGTTACCTCTGACTGTACTTGTGGTAATCGACAAGCAAAAACTTCAAGCATACCTTTCCCCTCCTTCTTTTACTAGCTTGCTTTTTTCATTTTTGGTGAAGTTGACTTAATAGCAGTTTGACTATTGATCGCAAACAAGCCCGCGGCGAGTAGAAGAACGGCACAACTAATAATAGCTATTTGATATAATTGTTCATTTTCAATTGAAAACAGGCTGATAATTAAAGAAATAATCACAATCCCCATTGCTGCACCTAAGCGGTTCTGCACATTAAATAATGTGGTTGCTTGCGACATTTTCTCTTTATTAATATGATGGAATGCCGTATATTGCATGGCAATCACTGCATGTCCTAACGTCAGTCCAATTCCAAATAAACAAATTTGTAACCCGATGATCGAACCAGTAGGGCCTATCCAACTGATGAGTAGGAAAAAAACACTGGATAAAAAGAATCCATAGACAATCACACGATATACGCCTAGAAGCTTTAATGTCAGGGGCATCACTCTTGATGCTACCATTAAACCAATCGCTTCAATAAAAATGGTTAATCCGCTTTTTAATGGTGAGGCACCAGTCGTATATTGATACATAATTGGGAATAAATACAAGAAACCTTGTAAGCCTGCCGCTCCAAGAAAGGAGAGCATACTTATTCGTTTAAATGTCTTTTCCTCCAATAATTTTAAGTTCAATAATGGATGCTCTGTTTTTAATGCATGAAAAACATATGTAACGATCATCACTAGCCCAATGATTCCTAAAACAATTATTGGCAGACTCATTCCTGCTGTTAGTTTATTCAACGTATACATGAATAATGGAAAACCAACCACCATTAAAAAGAACCCTTTAACATCTAGCTTTTTACCCATATACTTATGTTTTTCCTGTAAAAATAGTGCACCGATTATGACGATGAACAAGCCAATCGGAATATTAATTAAGAAGATCCACTGCCAAGGCAAATAAGTCACGATTAATCCACCAATTATCGGACCAAGGGCGGGTGCAATGGCAATAGGAATGACGAAAGACCGCGATAGTTTCGGACGTTCTTCAATTGAAAACGTCCGAAAAATCATCGCCATGCCTATAGGGGCAAACAAGCCGCCTCCTAATCCTTGAAAAAATCTTGCGATGTTTAACATCGATACTGAATCTGCTAAGGCACACATATAAGAAGCGAATGTAAAAACTAGTGAGCTAACGATAAACATCTTTTTACTACCGAAACGATCACCTAAGTACCCTGCACAAGGTAAAATCATACTAACGCCAACAAGATACCAGACAGTCAATCCACTTAACTGAGCGGATGTTACGCCCAGTTCAGCAGCAATCGAAGGAAGTGCGACATAGACGATTGTTCCGTCTAATGCCGCCATAAACATAGCTAGAATATACACTGTACATAATACTCTTCTTTGGTATTTAACTTTTTTATCCATTTTCATTAGAGTGATAGACTTTCCTTCTCTTTTTCATTTGGAAGTAGACTTTCCCAATGCTCTTCAATATATTGATGGCAGCTGGAAAGGGTCGTTTCACCCCAAACCACTTGCCAACCTGTTGGTACATCAATATAACTTGGCCATAATGAATACTGCCCCACATTATTCATTAAAACGAAATACATAGAATCTTTTTGATCAAATGGGTTACTCATGTTTGTAGACTCCCTTCTAATTGCTTATTTTCAATTAAACACTCTAACTCTCTTGCGATTCCTTCTCCTATTTCTGCTAAAGGCTCTGGCTGACACATGTCTTTATGACGGCAAGCAATATCATATTGTCTCATTCTGCCATGAACATATGGTAACCATCTCGCTGGATCATCATTTTTAAACCACTCTGGAACAATCGTTGACTTGAAGAAAATGATATCTCCCTTATATACTTCTGGATCATATTCAGACATAATCCGAACGGAATTTTGATACGTTTCTTTAAGATTTTCGATGGTTTTCTCATCCAATGATGCAAGTACACTACCTTTTTCCTGAAGTAATTCTTTTACAGATTGTATCGTTAATTGATCGCCTTTCACTTCTAGAGGATCATATCCTCCAAGTGCTAGCATCGCAATTAACGCATCATCTTCTGCTTCTTCTTCATTCATAGAAATGAAGTGGCCTGGATAGGAATCCATCATGACTAAAAACTCAATGTTTTCTCCTTGCTTTTGTAATTCAACTGCCATTGCATGAACAACGTTGCCTCCTAACGACCAGCCAAGTAAGCGATACGGACCTTTTGGTTGAACAGAACGAATTTCTTCGATATAATCCTTCGCCATTTCTACTAAACTTATAGGTTTATTTTTCTTTTCTTTAATCCCCTTTGCTTGTAGACCATAGATGGGAAAACGACTATCTAGTTTCGACATCAATCCAGCATAACACCAGCTTAAACCGCCTGCTGGATGGACACAGAATAATGGCGTCTCACTTCCTGTTTTTCGTAAACCCAATAATGACTGTAATGATGCGCCTTCTTCAGCATCCCCTTCAATCACTTTTGCAAGTTGGGCAGCAGTTGGCGCTTCAAACAGCACACCAATGCCTAATTCTTTGCCAAATGTTGATTCTATTTTTTTCATTAATTGCACTGCTAATAACGAATGGCCTCCTAAATCAAAGAAGCTATCATCGATACTTACTTCAGATAAATGTAGGGTTTCAGCAAATAACTGCGTAAGCATCTCTTCTTGTGGCGTTCTAGGTAGATGCCTATCCCCTTGTATTACCTCCATTTCTGGTTTCGGGAGAGCTTTCATATCTAATTTCCCGTGGTTCGTTAACGGAATATCATCTGTTTTAACGAAGTGATTCGGAACCATATATTTTGGCAATCTCGTTTGTAAAAATTGTCTCAGTTCTTTATAATCAACCTCATCATGAGAGATGAAGTAGCTAACCAATTGCTTATCACCATGCATCGTTAATACTGTTGTTACTGCTTGTTTAATAGCAGGATATTGAAGAAGGGCTGCATTTACTTCACCCAACTCGATGCGGAAACCACGGATTTTCACTTGATGATCAGAGCGACCAATATAATCAAGTGAACCATCTTCTGTCCATTTTGCTAAATCTCCAGTTTTATACATTCGGCTTCCTGCTGATCCATATGGATTAGCAACAAACCTTTCCGCTGTCAGTGCGGGTTGATTTAAATAACCATGGGCGAGCCCATCCCCGGTTACATACATTTCTCCGATGACACCTTTAGGAACAGGTTGAAGGTAATCATCTAAAATATATACACCTAAATCAGGGATTCCTTCACCAATTAAACTACTAGCAGATTGACGAATTTTGTCTTTCGTTAATTCTAAATAACTGACATGAACGGTTGTTTCTGTAATACCGTACATGTTAATAAGCTTTGTTTTTGCCAGTGTATGCAGGTTATACCAACTTTCTAATCTAGGTAGTTCTAGCGCCTCTCCACCAAAAATAATATATCTGATTCTCAACATATCTGATAAATCAATTCTTTCTTCTTCAGCTTCCATTAATTGATAGAATGCTGATGGTGTTTGATTTAACACAGTCACTCGTTCTTTAACTAATAATTGTAAAAAAGCTTGTGGATTTCTTGTCGTCTCGTATGGGACAATTACTAGTTTTCCACCAAATAATAATGCGCCCCATATCTCCCAAACAGAGAAGTCAAAAGCATACGAATGGAAAAGTGTCCAAACATCATCATGATCAAAAGAAAACCATTGATTCGTTGATGCAAACAGTCGTACCACATTACGGTGAGGAACAAGTACTCCTTTTGGTTTACCGGTAGAACCTGATGTATAAATAATATAAGCTGGTGAACTAGGATGTATCTCATTCCGTTCATTTTCTTCCAAGTTAGAAGGATCGTACATTGTCAATTGTTGGTGTAATTGTTGATCAAATATCATTTGATTTCTGTGTTCTGCCTGTTTTTTATCAGTAATCATCATAATCGCACCAGCATCTTGATGGATATATTGTTTGCGCTCTTCTGGATAATCCGGATCTATTGGTACATAAGCCGCACCAGCTTTCAATACTGCTAAAATACTTGTAATCAACTCCAAGGACCGTGGTAATGAAATCGTGATAAAATCATTCGCTTTTACACCTTTATCCACTAACAATCGAGCTAGCTGATTTGCCCTGTCATTTAGCTGTTGATAACTGATTGATGTCTCCTCATAGGTTACCGCTATTTCATCCCGGTATTGTTCTACCATTTGTTCAAAGTGATGAACGATATGTTCTTGTTTCGCCGTTACTTTTTTCGATTGGAGATGCAATAACTCATTTTTGTCTGCTTCTATTAGAATAGGTAACTGACCGACAGATTGATTAGGCGTGGCAATGATTGAGTTTAAAAGAGTCAACCATTGCTGCAATAATTGTTGGATTTGTTCATCCTTATAAAGGTCTTTTCGATATTCAATCGCACCTTCCAACGTTTCTTGATTAGATGCTTGCCAAAATTCAAAAGTTAAGTCAAATTTTGCTGTGTTCGTTCCGTTAATTTGAATTTCTGCTTCCACTCCCTCTACCTTAAAAGTGGGTTGTGGTGTGTTTTGCATAATAATCATTGATTGGAATAATGGATGTACTTTATTAGAACGGGTTGGGTTAATCGCCTCTACTACTTTATCAAACGGTGTGTCTTGCTGATCATAACTACTCATATTTTGTTTCTTTACGCGATGTAGTAACTGTAAAAATGATGGGTTGCCCGACACATCCGTACGTAAAACGATTGTATTAACAAAGAAGCCAACGATTGCTTGTAACGACGACTCATTCCTTCCAGCTACTGGTGTACCAAATGGGATATCATCTCCAGCGCCTAAACGATGATACAATGTTGCTAATGCTGATTGCAGAACCATAAACAACGTAACATCTTCATCTTTTGCTAGCTGATTGAGTTGTCGATAAAGGTTTTTATCCATCTCAAAAGTCAATCGGCCACCTTCAACCCTTCTTTTTTCTGGTCTTTCAACCCCATATGGTAGTGGAATGGCCTCAGGTAGATGAGCTAATTGTTTTTTCCAATATGCTAGCTTTTCCTCCATATCATGCACGAATATTTCCTGTTGCCAGAAGGAATAATCGCCATACTGAATAGGTAAGGCAGATAAAACTGCTTGATTGCCTTCAACAATTGCCTCATATGCTGTTGATAAATCATCCATAAATGGTGCGATTGACCACCCATCCGCGAATAGATGGTGGTAAACAATACATAATACATGCTCTTCTTCATTTATTTTAAATAGAAAACTATGCCAACCTAATTCATTTTCCCAATCGATTGGTGTCTTGATTGCTTCTTCAATCTCATGATTGAGGTCACTTCGATTAATCGTTTTTTCAAAGTATTTCAATGTTGCTTCATCTGCTGGTAATATCCTTTGGTATACTTCATCATCTATTGTGTCTATCACCGTGCGCAACGCTTCATGTTTTTTCATTACCTCAACTAAAGATTCGAATAAAGCTTCCGTTGCGAGTCCACCTTTCAGCTTGATTATTACAGGAATATAATAAGTAGAAGCTACATTTTCTGTTTGTTCGATAAACCATAACCTTTTTTGTTCATGACTCATTGGTGCATGCTGTTCTCTCTTATATGGCTTTAACTTTCTACCTTCAAACTTGGTGTCGGTTTGTTTTGTCACTTGTTCTACGATAAATTGCATCGTTGGATTTTGATAAAATAGTGAGAAGGATAAACTTAGACCGAACCTCTCACGGAGCTTACCAAGTAATTGGGAAGCAAGTAGCGAATGGCCACCAAGGGCAAAGAACGAATCAGTTTCGCTTATTTCATTCAGCATTAATGTTTGTTGGAAGATATGGTAGACATCCTTCTGCAAAGGGGTCCAACATTCCTCATCTGTATTGACAGCGTTACTTACCTGTGGATGAGGTAATTCACGCAAATTTAACTTTCCATTTAGGGTCATTGGGAAAGCGTCCAAATACATGAAGAAACTAGGAATCATATAATCTGGTAAAAACTCACGTAAGTATGAAATGAATTCTTCACTTGTTCTCTTCTCGCTTTCAGCCGCTATTACATAAGCAGTTATCCGTTGATCTCCCGGTTGATCTTCTCTTACAATCACTTTACAGCTTTTAACATTAGGGTGTGCTGACAAATGATGCTCGATCTCACCTAACTCCATCCGGTGACCTCGGACTTTAACCTGATCATCACTTCTTTTCACATAATGAAGTCTTCCAGAAACATCTCTTATGCCTATATCTCCTGTGCGATACATTCTTTGACCGTTTTTTGCAAATGGGTTCGCGACAAACCTTGAAGAAGTGAGCGCTGGCTTACGATAGTAACCGTAAGTAACACCCTCTCCTGCAATATAGATTTCACCTGGTCTTCCCGGAGCAACTAGTTGCAGATTTTCATCCAAAATGTAAATTTCTGTGCCTGCAAGAACGTCTCCAAGTGGTGGAGCAGAAAAACCATCAATTGATGTTAATTCATCATGAGTAGACCAAATTGTCGTTTCAGTTGGTCCGTACACATGATGCACTTCTTTGCATAACGCTTGCATTTCCTTTGCTGTATGTGAAGGAAGTTTTTCTCCTCCCACTAATACTTTGACATTCTTTAATTCATCAGTAACAAATGGCAGGAGCATTTGCCAATGTGTCGGTGTTGCTTGAACCGCACTTATGTGCTTTTCTTTTAATTCGTTAACAATGATTGGTGGATCTGAAATGACTGCATTTTTAGCGATTACACATGTGCCTCCGACAGTGATAGGTAAAATCAATTCTAAAATCGAAATATCAAAAGAAATCGTCGTTAAAGCATAAAAGCGATCCATATGGGTTAATTGTAAATGCTTATTCATGGCCGATAAGAAATAAGAAAGTGACTTTGCAGGTACGAGCACACCTTTTGGATTACCGGTTGAACCTGAAGTATAAATCATATACGCAGGATCTCCATTATTTACGAACGGTAGCAAAGTTTCACTCTCACCCTTATAAATATCGATGTTCATAAGATACGGTTGGAAACTTTTTGGCAGTTTCTGTTCCCCTTCTGTATCAGTAAGAATCAGTTGTGTTTGACTATCCCTTAACATATAGTTGAGTCTACTCTCAGGATAATCGATATCAATTGGCACATAGGCACCGCCAGCTTTCCAAACAGATAATATGGCAATCAAAATATTGGCTGAACGGCTAACAGCTATCCCGGCAATAAAAGGATAATGCTGCCCAGTGCTAATCATTTCTGCTGCTAATTCTGAAGTCACCTTATCCAACTGTTCATATGTCCATATTTCACCACTATATTCTAATGCCGGGTGATGAGGATATTTTTTTACCATTTCCTTGAATTGAATAAGCGGATGAACGCTTTCAGATGGATCATAGCCTATATCTTTTCTCATCAACGTGTTTTCTTCATCTAATAACAAATTGATTTGCCAAATAGGTTGCCCGCCATCAATACTTGGTAATCTCTTTAGCCAATGGATGATTCTACTTGCATGTTGCTCTACTTCTAATTGTTGAAACTTTGTACCATTTGCTTCAATATCTACCCTTAGACTGCCATCTCCATCTTGCTCAAACATATTCATATTCATTAAATCAATGGGCCCAGTTGCTAATTTATAAGTTGTGGCAGTGATTTCGCCAAAAATCGGTTGATACGTAAACGGCATAATATTTACTTGAAAAGAGTTCAAAAAACTACTCTGACCAATGGATCCTAAATCTCTTTGTAATTGCTCTTGACGATATTGTTGATGTTTACTATTCTTCCTGGTTTCATTTACAACTTCTTTCACCAGACTGTTAAAAGTGGACTCATGAGAAAATGAAAGCATTAATGGCAGAATATTCATTGTTGTTGCTGGAATATTCATCGCAACTGTAGAACGATTCATCATCGGCACTGTTAATAAACTCTTGCGATCCCCCGTTAACTTATATTGATAGATCCCCATAGCTGCAATCACGAGATGCGGCCAAGCGATTTTCCATTCTTTCGCCTTGTTCTTTAACATTTGAAACTCTGCGGCTGTTAATTTTCTAGTTATTTTAATAGAAGATGTTGCCTCAGAAGAGTCAAACTCATTCTGAGACAAGGAAACGTCTTGCGTGACACCTTTATACTTCTCGTTCCAATATTTTTTATCTTCCAAATATAATGGAGATTCTTTATAATTATTCTCTGATTCTACCAATAGTGACAGTGGTTTAAAAGCTGGCTCCGGCACGGACTTTCCTTTTAGATATGCTGAATACGTGCTTGCTACTTTGTTCGTTATTAATGAAAAGCCAAACGCATCACAGGCAATATGATGGATTTTCTGATACCAAAGATACTCATCACTAGCTATTTTAAAGAGAATTTGCTTATATACAGGACCATTTTCCAAGTCAATTGAAAGTGACAAATCATCTTTCATAAGATCAATAGCCGTTTGCTTAGGAGTCTCCATTAAACTCACATCAATATATTGAACAGGCACTTCGGTCGGTTTTTGCAGAACTTGATATAAATTCCCAGCCTCTTCATAAAAAGTGACATGGAGACTGTCTGCTTCTTGAACGGTGCTTTTAATACTTTCGATTAATAACGAGACGTTGATTCGTCCGTTTATCTCTACATATTCACCCGTATTATATGCTGTCTTCTGTTCATCCAATTCATGAGCGTACCAAATGCCAGCTTGGGCATCTGTCGCTTGCAGCTTGGTTGCTTCACTGATCATTCCATGTGCCTCCTTTTAAGAATAGACTTCGTTTGTTTCTCGAAAGATTTCATACCAAGCTTGTAAGGTTGGATTTGATGCCATTTTCATAAAGTTTACATCTGCTCCTTCAGCTCGCCATTCTTCTACTAACGTCATCATCCTAATGGAGTCTAACCCTAAGCTCACTAAATCATCATCATCCTTAATTTCATTAGGGGAGATTTCAAGCATCGCTGCTACTTTTGCTTTCACTTCACTATGAACATCATTAGTTACATTATTTGTTGATAAATCATAGAGTAATTCTTCAGTTAATAAAACTTTGCCACATCTAGTAGCTGTATAATTTAATGCCTGTATATGTTCCTCATAAGAGAAATCAGCTACTGCATCGGCAATAAGAAATGGTTGGATATCATACATAAATGCTTCCATTGCCGTAGCTAAACAACCAATATGTGCGTACACACCACATATAATAAGTTGATCACGACCCTCTTCCTTCATGCGATCAAGTAAATTTGATTTTTTAAAAGCACTATATCTCCATTTTGTTTGAATCGTATCATTGTCTGTTGGTGCCAACGCAGGTACAATACCTGTTTGTGCTTCATCTTCTGTGAGTCCTGGCCCCCAAAAATCGGTTAATAAGGCACGGTCTTCATCTTTTTGATTACCTGGTTGTGCGGTATAGACAACAGGAATATTTGCACTTTGACAATAGGCTTTTATACTAGCAATCTTCTCAATCATCTCTTTAATCAATTGAGAATCATTCTCATAGTAGTTGACAAAATAATTTTGCATATCATGTATAAGCAGGACTGCACGCTTTTTATCAAGCTGCCAATCTACTTTATTTTTTGGTAAATTATTTGCCTCAGGTAATGGATAGGTTTTGATTTTTGGTATTGACATAGGGAATCGCTCCTTTTATATTTTTGTGGCCAATTTTTCTTGGATGATTTCTCTTAAGCTTTTTTTACTTACTTTTCCAAGTGGCGTTTGTGGAAACTCATGCACAAATTCAAAACGGTCAGGTATTTTAAATGCGGCAATTCCTTTTAATTGTAGAAACGACTTCAAAGCTTGACCTGTCAGCTGTTCTTTTTGAGAGATGATAAATGCACAAGATCTTTCACCAAGAAAGGCATCTGGCATGCTGACAATTGCTGCATCTAACACCTCTTCATGTGAGAGCAAATAATTCTCAACCTCTTCAGCAGCAATCTTTTCTCCACCGCGATTAATTTGGTCCTTATCTCTTCCTTCTACGATTAAATAACCATCTTCCGTTTGTTTAACAATATCTCCTGTCCGATAAAAGCCATCATGAGTAAATGCTTTTTCGTTATGGGTTTCTGCATTGTAATACGCAATGATTGTGTAAGGACCTCTTACTTGTAAATGGCCCGTATCACCAACGGCAATAGACTGATCCTCTTCATCTACAATACGAATCTCATCAAATTCAGACATGGGTCTTCCTTGTGTATAAACGATTTTTTCCTCTGCATCATTTAATCTCGTATAATTAACCAAGCCCTCAGCCATGCCAAAAACTTGTTGTAGTGTACAGCCAAAACTAGGCCCCACTTTTTTCGCTACTTCTGCACTACATTTTGCCCCTCCTACTTGAATCACTTCTAAACTAGTAAGATCATAATCTCTTGTCTTACTAGCTTCAATCCAAATAATTGCAAGTGGAGGAACGAGTGAAGTAAAGTTTATTTTTTCTTTTTCAATTAATGGAAAAGCCGTATCTGGACTAGGATCGGGACTTAATACGATGCACCCACCAGCGTATAAGACACCAAATACACCTGGTGAACTCATCGTGAAGTTATGTGCAACTGGTAATACAGCAAGATATTTCGTCCTTTCACTTAATTCACAGATTTCTACACTTTTTCGAATACTATATAAATACTCATCATGTGTTCTCGGAATTAACTTAGGCAATCCTGTGCTCCCACCAGATAATTGGAAGAATGCTAAGTCACTCCCTGTAATAGTTGGTAGAGTCACAGAAGATCCTTCAGACATTAGTGCTTCAACATTTAAAAACTCCTGCTCATCTCCCGCGACAATTATATGTTGTAATGTATGGACTTTTTCCTTCACTTCTCTGGCCATCTTCACATAATCATGTCTATCAAAAACATCAGGTATCACATAAGCAACGGCTTTTGTATGTTCGCAAAAATAAGTAATTTCTGTTTGGCGATGTAACGGCAAAGAGAAAATAGGGAGGGCACCAATCCGGAATAGCGCAAAACAAATTTCAAAAAAGGTAATGCTATTGCTAAGTTGCAATACTACGCGATCTTGCTTTTTTATCCCAAGATGAATGAATCCATAGGCTAAGCGGTTGGCTCTCTCATCTAGCTCTTCATAAGTAACTTTACGATTTCCTTCAATGAGTGCAATGGATGTCGGTGTTAATGTTGCCATCCTTTCTAATACTTCTCCAAATGTTTCACCAGTCCAACAACCATTTGAGCGATATTTTGTCGCCAATTCATCTGGCCACGGTGTATATCCTTGTAACATTTACAACTCTCCTTTATGAATTATTCAATACCTAATGCACTTAACATCGTTTTAAGTTTGGCAGCCGTTTCATCGCATTCTTCTTGCGGTACTGACTGAGCAACAATTCCAGCTCCAGCAAATAACTTCATTTGTCGTTGACTCAGTTCTGCACATCTAATTGAAATCGCCCACTCCCCATCACCGTTTCTTGTACTATAACCAACCATCCCTGTAAAATAATGACGATTGTATGGTTCTAGTTCATTAAACAATTGATAAGCTTCAACTGCTGGTGTACCACAAATAGCCGGTGTCGGGTGAATACTCTCGGCTAATTGAACAGATGAAACGCCCTCGTCATACAACTCCCCTTCAATTCTTGTTGAAAGATGCCACATCGTTTTTGTAGAAATAACAGAAGGTTGAGCGGGAACAGTTAATGTTTTACAATAAGGCTTAAGATTTCTTTCTATCGCTTCAACGACAAGGCGATGTTCATATAAATCTTTTTCAGAGCAACTTAATTCTTCAGCCATTTTTTTATCATCCTCTTCGTTCGCCATTCTCGGCCTTGAACCTGCTAAAGGATTCGTAATCACTTTCCCTCCCACTTTTTTAATCAGCAATTCCGGGCTAGATCCTATCAATGTACTTTTTTCATCTAATAAAGGAACCGCAAAATTAAATTTATCCTCATTATCTGCTAATAAATTCTGTAAAACATAACGAATATTTACATCTTTACTAAACTCAATCTGCATTAAACGGCCTAAAACCACTTTTTTAAGCTCCGCATTTTTTATTCTCGCTACAGCCTTTTCGACCATCATCATATATTCTTGTGGCTGTGGATGAAACTTAACCTTATTAGGTAGCGAGAGACGACTTCCTGCTTGATATCTTGTACGAGTGAACGGTTTCTCCATCATCACTTCTTTTGGGATAAATAAGGTGGACTCATCCTTTTGATTCAAAGGAAAGGCACCTATCATCAAATCATGATGTCCATATGTCCGGGGGCATTTCTGCCAAAGCAAATCCACTCGTTCGCTAAAGGTTTTTCCTTCTTGTTCTTCCCTATGTAATTCTACTTCCTTCCCCTTTGCTAAAATATGCTGCATGGGGAAACCAATGAAACTATCGCCTTCATTATATAAATCAGTTATTTCATTGATGCTCTTTTCTTGTAATGTCGCCATTAATATCCACCTCTTTTTTCGTCATTGTGCACCTAAGCTCGCTCCGCCATCTATTACAATATTATTCATTGTGATATGACTTGCCTGATCTGAAACGAGGTATAGAATCGAATCAACAATATTTTCCGGAGTGGCAATTTTTTGTAGAGGAATACCTACGCGATATTCTTCTTGAACACCCTTAATTCCTTGCTCTATCGCACCGTTCATCCAGAAATCTCTTTGCATATCTGTATCAGTGGCACCTGGTGAGACAATATTGCAGCGGATATTGTATTTTGCAAGCTCTAACCCTAAACATCTTGTAAACATGAGGGAAGCAGCTTTTGATGCACAATACGCTGACATGGATGTTCTCGGTACAGATGCTGCGTTTGAACTAACAGTAACAATTGCCCCTGATTGCTTGGCAATCATCACTTTACTCACCTCTTGGGATAGATAAAACACCCCATTTGTATTGACTGAAAAAGTATGTTCCCATTCATCCATTGTCATAGATTGAATCGGATTGACGGAAATCACACCAGCGACATTGACAAGAATATCAATCGCTTTATATTTTTCTATTACTAGTTGTATTGTATCTGTGACATGTGCTTTATTTGAAATATCACAAATGTATCCTTCAAACTGATACTCCTGGTTTGATAACTCTTTTGATAGTTGTTTTAGTTTATCTGCTTCAATATCTAAGCCAACCACCTGGCAACCTTCTAAACAGAGACGCTTGACTAAAGCGGCACCCATTCCTTTTGCGGCACCTGAGATGACTGCAACTTTTCCTTTAAGCATCGAAACACCCTTTCTCAACAGATAATCATTCTCAATTAAGAGTAAAAAAGAAAGCGTTCATTTCTTCCTGACATTGTTAGAAAAAACTCACACTTCTAATGATAATGATTCTCATTATCACATCACAATATTAACAATAGTATAGATTCCTAATATTCGTCAAGGAGGAAGATAATCCTATTTCAATGAAATCGGAAAGTTATTTTACCGGATTGACTTGTTATTAATGGGAAAACAAGGAATTAACAACGATCAATTGAACCAAAAAAATTTAAAATGGTAGGAAAAGTTATTTAAATATCCGATAGTAAAAAATACTGGGATTTTTTTAGAAATTAATTCATTTTCCCTTCAATTATAGCCAAAAAAGAAACGAACTTTCAGTGACTATCACTGTTAAGTTCGTTTCTTTTGTCATTCATTTATTTTACAAGTTCTAATACAGCCTCTAACATCACATTGACACCTGCTGCACAATCCTCATATGGAGTAAATTCATCTTCGCTATGGCTTTTTCCATTTATACTAGGTACAAATAACATAGCAGTAGGAATCATACTTGCGATAAACTGAGCATCATGCCCTGCTCCGCTTGCCATTTTTTTATACGGTAATCCTTGTTCTTTTGTCACACTTTCTAGCAATTGAACAATGTCATTATCAAAATGGACGGTCGAGCGATCCCAAAGTTTTTCAATGAATACCGTACATCCTTCACTATTTACGGTGTCTTGTACTTGTTTTATTTTTTCTTCGACAATTGCTATCACTTCAGGTTCCTTATGCCTTGCTTCTATCGTAAAGATCACTTCATTTGGAATAACAGTATGAACATTAGGAGAAACATCTAACCTTCCCATAGTAAATACGAGGTCATCTGGTAAACTACTTAATTCATTTCTAATCTCTTGAATGAAGTTATTCGTTGTGAATAGTGCATCCTTACGTAAATGCATAGGCGTCGTGCCCGCATGATTAGAGTCACCTACGATTTTAATTTCATAACAAACCATCCCTACCACACAGTCAACTACACCAATCTTCAACCCTTCATGCTGAAGAACAGGCCCTTGTTCGATATGTAGCTCTAAAAAGGCGTGCGCTTCTTTTAATCTATTCTCTTCAGAGCCATTGAAACCGATCTTCGCCAACTCTTCTTTAAAGACCTTCCCATCAGCATCTTTTTTGTTCAACATCTTTTCACAATCGAATTTACCACTTAAAACCCCGGAGGACATCATAGAAGGCTCAAATCTAGCACCTTCTTCATTGGTAAAATTAACTAACATTATAGGAATCTTCGGTGTAATATTATTATCAACAATCGTTCTTACGATTTCTAAACCTGTTATAACCCCTAACACACCATCGAAACGACCTCCGCATTTAACTGAATCAAGATGAGAACCGATGACTACCGGTGGAACCTTTTCCAAACCTGGTAAAAGAGCATACATATTACCCATATCATCCATTTTTACTTCCATTTTAAGTGCTTCACAGCATGTTTTAAAATATTCGCGTGCTAAACGATCTTCCTCAGATAGAGCTAATCTTGTTACACCATTATTCTCTGTTCTACCAAAATTCGCGAAATGTTCAATCGTCTCTGTTAATCTCTCACTATTAATCTGGATTTTTTGTTTCTCCAAAATGCCATCTCCTCCAGCAACTTATTTACGATTAATTAAATGGACAGAAAAATACTTGCGTGCATCAGCTGTTAATATGTGTAAAGTTTCAGAGTGAATCTTTGATCCCGTAATTCTTTCAAACTCTACAAAGGCACCGCTTAAATTCTCCGTAATACTTTTAATTGTATAACCGTTATTTAACAGAACATCAATACTTGTTTTTTCCTTCATATATTCGATATGCTCAGACATTTAACCATCTCCTCTATTGGATTTTTTCTTTAACCTTAGTATTTACTATTTCCCCTTCATCATTAGATAAAACCCAATCTCTTCCGACTGTTATTCCTAGATATTTTTCATCACTAGGGTCATTCATTTCGACTTGCTCGTATTTTTTAAACCACCAATACTTCGCTAAAACATAATAGAGAACGGCTCCTACGACAAAGCCAACAATGGAAGAGTAAGTAGACAATAAATTGGCACATATCCCCCCAACAATCCATGCAATGAGTCCAGCGCCATTAAAACCAGCAAAATATTTGAACTGTCCTTCATTCTCATATAAAGCTGGCACATTCACTCTTCTTTTTCTTAATAAATAATAGTCAGCAAATAAAATACCTACGATAGATGTTAGGATTCCCCCAATGACTAATAACGCTTGATTAAGCACATCGAACAAGCTCCAAGGCTGTGCAAGCGTACCAATAATTCCTGCAAAAATGACTCCTACCCAAAAAGGCACTTTTGGCCCGCCTATATTAGAGAAAACAGTTGCTGCTGGTATAATGTTGGCTGAAGTATTTGTAGACCACTGTGCTAAAACAATCATTAATAGAAGAATGCCTAAAATAAAGCCACTAGCTGATTCTTGTAATGCCACAATTGGATCAGATGTGCTAACTGCCATATATGACACAGCGCCAATCGCAATCATAAATGTATTCACAATCGGCATCACGATGATATTACCAATTAACTGAGATTTGTTCCGTTTAAACCAATTTTTCTCATTTCTAGGCGCTTTAAAGAATCTTGATAAGCTTGGCATATCAGCTGCAAGCGTAGCCCAAAAGCCCATATTCGCCATAATAACAACCATGAATGCTGTAAAAGCAGTTATACCTGTCGCAGGACTCTCCACCCAGGTCCAAACATCTTTACCTTGGCTTGTAGCATTGTCTGATAATGTAATATACATCCAACATGAGATTAAAATAATAATGGGGGCAGCTAAATCAGCAAACCGTTCAATCGATTTAATTCCTAATGCTGTATTGATTAATTGTGCAGCAGCAAAAAGAATAAAGCATACGAACCACTGATCAAAGCCAAAGAGAAGATTGAGTATCCCGTTGATTGCGGAAGCACCAAAGTAAGTGTTTATACCAAACCAACATGAAGCAGTAATCCCCCTAACAACCGAAGGAATATGTGTCCCAATTGTTCCAAACGGCGCCCGCATGTAAACAGGAAAAGAAAGTCCATGCTCCACACCAATATCGCCAATTAAGGACATTAATATCCCAATGGCCACTGAGCCGATAATGGTTGCTAACAGAACCATCGGGAGTGATAAATGAATTATTCCGCCACCGCCAATAGCAAATGCCGCTAGCACAATAGCCATGCCAACCCATATAACTGCAAAACCAAAGGCACCAATTTTTCTTTCCTTATAACCAATTGGCAATAAATCTGGTGATTTTAAATAATTACCTTTCTTCTCCAATATGGACACCCCCTTAAAATGAACAACATATTTGTAAAGTTCATGAAGTTGGATACCCTGCTGAAATCATTTCAGCAGGGCGATAAAGTTAAATCATTGTTGGCATTTTTTCTAATGTTTCTCCATATTTAGCACGCTTAATAAATTTACCTTGACCTGCTTCTCCTACAAATTGTTTATCCTTGATGATAAAGTTGCCCCTAGATAATACTGAAATAGGCTCTCCTGTAATTTTCATGCCTTCAAAAGGATTGTAATCAACTGCCATATGATGCGTTTTCGCGGATAACGTCCGTTCAACATTGCCATCATAAATAACAAGATCAGCATCAGCGCCAACAGCTATCGTGCCCTTTTTAGGATATAATCCAAACAATTTTGCTGCACGGGTTGAAGTAATCTCTACGAACTGATTCAGCGATATTCTCCCTTTTTTCACACCTTCTGAGTATAAAATACTGACGCGATCTTCAATTAATGGACCACCATTAGGAATCTTTGAAAAATCACCTTTTCCTAAGTCTTTCTGGCCGACAAAATCAAAAGAACATTGATCAGATCCAAGTGTTTGTAATTGTCCTGTCTTTAACGCATTCCATAAATGATCTTGATTCCATTTTTCTCTTAATGGCGGTGACCAAACATATTTAGCTCCTTCAAAATCTGGTTTTTCCAAATAGGTTTGATCCAAGACCAAATATTGCGGACAGGTTTCACCCCAGATATCGATGCCTCGACTTCTAGCTTCAGCTATCTTTTTAGCGGCATCTGCACATGATACATGTACGACATATAATTGGGAACCAGCAAGTCCAGTAAGGGTTGCCGCTCTTCCTGTTGCTTCTGCCTCTGCTTCTGGCGGACGAGTCAAAGCATGATAAATAGGGTCTGTATTTCCTTTTGCTAATGCGTCTTTTACTAGATAATCAATCACATCGCCATTTTCAGCATGCACCATTACAAGTGCACCAAGCTCTTTTGCGGCAAGTAAAGTTTTATATAGTGTTTCATCATCTGCTTGGAATTGATTTTTATAAGCCATAAATACTTTTAAAGAAGTAATGCCTTCTTCCTCAACCATTTTCGGTATCTCTGCTAATACAGCATCACTGCTCTCGACAATTTGCAAGTGAAAACCATAGTCAATGACAGCCTTATTTTTTGATTTATGATGCCAAGCTTCAACCGCGCTACTGAGCGATTTCCCCTTTGTCGTTAAACAAAAATCAACAATCGTAGTTGTTCCACCAAATGCGGCAGCTTTTGTACCTGTTTCGAAATCATCTTTAGTGACCGTTCCACCAAATGGCATGTCTAAGTGGGTATGAGGGTCAATCGCCCCTGGGAAGATATAATGTCCTTTTGCATCAACAACTTCCGCACTACTTTCTTGTATATTCTCACCTATTTGCATAATTGTTTCATTCTCAATTAGGATATCTGCTTTGTAGGTATCTGTTGCTGTGACAATTACTCCATTTTTTATGATTTTTTTCATAAGTATTCACCCTTCCCACTCTTTTACTTTGCTGTACTATTTGCGACATAGCTTATATTTGCAATCGCTTCTTGCCTTTCATTCCAAGTCATCGGTTGCAGTTCATTTGGTTTTTCGATCATATCAATTGCTCCATCTACTGGACAAACAATAGAACATAAATTACAACCGACACAATCTTCTTCGCGAACTTGGAGATAAGGCTTGCCATCCGTTCCAGTTAGCATTTCAATACATTGATGAGAGGTATCTTCACAGGCAATATGGCATTTATTACAATTGATACAAACATCATTATTAATGTGTGCGACAATTTGATAATTTAAATCTAAATCGCCCCAATCAGAATATTTAGGTACAGATTTACCAATAATTTCATTTACTGAAGCGATCCCTTTCCTATCTAAATAATGGTTTAGCCCATCAATCATATCTTCTACGATACGGAAGCCATGATGCATGGCCGCTGTACAAACTTGTACGCTTGTTGAGCCCATGAGCATAAACTCGACAGCATCTTGCCAATTAGATATACCACCAATTCCTGAGATCGGCACATCAATTCGACTATTTCGTGCACATTCTCCAACCATATTTAGAGCAATTGGTTTTACTGCAGGTCCGCAATAGCCTCCGTGGGCGCCCTTCCCTCCAACATGCGGAATGGTATTCCACGTTTCAATATCTACACCTGCTAAACTATTAATCGTGTTAATCATACTAATTGCATCTGCTCCACCATTGACCGCCGCTTCAGCTGTTGCGGTTATATCAGTGATATTTGGTGTAAGTTTCACAATTACCGGTGTCTTCGCTACTTCTTTTACCCAATACGTTTGTTGCTCAACAAGTGCCGGTACTTGACCTGATGCTGCTCCCATTCCTCTTTCAGCCATCCCATGCGGACAACCAAAATTTAATTCAAGTCCATCTACACCTACTTCTTCAACCTTCTTAACAATTTCATGCCATTTTTCTTGTTTTGGTTCGACCATTAACGAGGCAATGATTGCATGATTAGGGTATTTCTTTTTCGTTTCATAGATTTCTTTCAGGTTTACTTCCAGCGGTCGGTCAGTAATTAACTCAATATTATTAAAACCTGCTACTTTTTGACCATTAAAACTCACTGCTGCAAAACGCGATGAAACATTTAATATCGGGTCACCTAATGTTTTCCATACTGCACCTCCCCACCCAGCTTCAAAGGCGCGTTGTACTTGATAACCTGAATTGGTCGGCGGAGCTGAAGCTAACCAAAATGGATTTGGGGATTTAATTCCAGCTATATTTGTACTTAAATCTGCCATTATTTCACCTCCAAAAGATTTACGCAGTTTCTATCGTTTCTTTTAATAGAGAACGGTGGATGCTTATAGCACTCGCTTTTCCTTGTTGTGCAGCAGAAACAACCATTGCTTCACCTTGTCCTTTACCAAATATACAATCTCCACAGGCAAATACTTTACTGTTAGAAGTTTGATAGCTTTCACTATCTATTGTCACAACACCACCATCATGACTAATATCAAACTGCTCAATTAAATCAATATAACGACTTTGCCCAATCGCTTTAATCACTGCATCTACTTCAATTGTAAATTCAGAATCATTTAAAGGTACAGGACGTCTCCTTCCATCTTCACCAGGTTCCGATAAAGTCATCTTGACACATTTAATCCCTGTAACCTTCCCTTCCTCATCTCCTAAAATTTCTACCGGTGCTGTTAACCAGCGAAATTCGACACCATCCTGCTTTGCAAATTCATATTCAAAATCATAAGCGGTCATCTCAGCCAGTGTTCTTCTATATAATATTTTGACATTATCCGCTCCTAATCTAACTGAACAAGTTGCAGCATCAATAGCTGTATTACCAGCGCCGATGACTGCTACCCTTTTTTTGTACAAGTTATCATGAATAGGGGCTATCTTTGTTTCTTTTACAAATTCAATTGCATCATGAACGCCATCTAAATCTTCACCAACAATTCCTAATGCTGGTACAGATGACATGCCGATGGCTAAAACAACCGCATCATTTTGTTCCAGAATTTCTTTGGCAGAGATATCTACCCCTACTCTCGTATTTGTAACAATTTCTACATTCAATTTTTTTACTTGTTCTACTTCCCAAAAAGATATCTTCTGCGGTAATCTAAATGAGACGATTCCGTAAGTATTCAAACCTCCCGCTTCACTTTCAGCTTCGTAAATCGTCACTTTATAACCCATTCTTGCTAATTCTCTAGCGGCTGATAAACCGGCAGGGCCGCTTCCTATGATTGCTACTTTCTTTCCATTTGGCTTTCCAGCATGGAACAGTGTAGCTTCATTATTAATTGCCCAGTCCGTTGCATATCGTTGTAAATTCCCAATTAAAATAGGTTTAGTAGAATGATTGAGCACACATGCGCCTTCACAAAGTTCTTCTGTCGGACAAACCCGTGCACAACTAGCTCCTACAGGATTAGCAGACATAATTGTTTTTGCTGATCCAAATAAATTATCTGTGGCAATTTTTTTAATAAAACTAGGGATATCAATTCCCGTTGGACACGCTTGAATACAAGGAGCATCATAACAATACAAACATCGATTGGCTTCATCCAGTGCATCATGCTTAGAAAAAGGTGGTTCTACTTCTTCAAAGTTCCGCTTTAATGCTGCTAATGTTTCTTTTCGGTCGCTTTTCACTATAGAGTAACCTCCTTACAAGATAACATCTTTGAATGTTAGTTTTTCTAACATAAATTATACTGAATTGTTAGAATCTTATAATCATTTTACTGTGTTCTAATTGATTAATCATTATACAATTCGTAAAATAGTTTGCCAGGCTTGCTTGTCAAAATGTAAAAAGCAACGTTTTGTAAGCGCTTCACATAATACTAGTTCCAAATAGTTTTTTCTTTATCACTTTTATATGTTATTTATCCTTACATACCCTGTAAATATGAGCGTTTTATTACATTCGAAAGTGGTAAGCGGATGTGATTTATTATGTCTCACAAATAATAATAGACTTGATGCTTGTATTCTGATCTTTTATAGAGATAGAATGGAATGATAAAAGGTAAATTTCTATAGGCAGAAATGATTAGGGGGAGCCTTTGCAGAATTCTGGAGGTGCGCGGGCAACTTTGCAATTCACTTTAAACTAAAAAGGGAACCACCCCCTTAGTACCCTTTCTTACCAGACTTTTTCAATCTTTTTTTGTTTCAGTGATCGTTTTAATACGTTCTTGCTCTTCTCTCTTATCTAAGTATTCGAAAAATCCAAGTCGGTTTCCCCAAGGGTCTGTGAAAGTTCCCCATTTCACTGGTACTTCAGGTCTTGTATGTATTTCAAACCAATTAATCTTTAAATCTTCTATCAGTCTGTCTCTTTCAGCCTCAATGTTAGTAACTCCTAAACGTAAAGGTCCGTTGCCCTCAGAAAGAGTTCCTTCTGCCACCTGCAACCAACATCCCGGAATAAGTTCCCACTCAGCAAACCCCTCATGCGGAGTAAAATCAGCCTGCTTATTAAGCAGTGCCTCATACCACTTTTGCCCTTCTTCAATATTGGCCACTCTAACCTGAGTAGTCATTTCAAAAATCATTTCTATCCCTCCTATATTTATATTTTCAAATATAATCATACGTTAATTTGTCTTATACTTTCCTTTACATTTCACTGATGTATGTCCACAATAAGAACGATTTTACCGAATCGTTTTCAACGTTTAGTTTAGTAAACTTTTCAATTTCATCTAAGAGCTTTAATAAGCTCTCATTGTTCTTCTTTTGCTTTAAAAAGATTGTCAATCCATACGAAAACAGCGTAAATGTAAAAAGACCCGAACAATTGATCGGGCCTTTTGTTGAAGATTATTGCATTACCTTACAAATATCATTTGTGAAAGCAACTGGGTCTTCCACAGATAAGCCTTCAATAAGTAATGCTTGGTTATAGAGTAAATTTGTATATAAAGCTAATTTTTCATCATCAGTATTATTAAATGCAGCTTGGATACTATTGAAAACAGAATGGTGGATATTCAGTTCTAATACTTTATCAGCTTTAACATTTTGATTGTCTGGCATCATACTTAATACTTTTTCCATTTCTATGGTTACTTCACCATCAGCTGATAAACAAACCGGATGAGACTTTAGTCGTTTGGATGCTCGGACCTCTTTTACTTTGCCAGTAAGTATTTCAGACATTTTCGTAAAGATTTCTTTATTTTCTTTTACTTCATCTTCATTGTCTTCATTTTTGTCTGCTGCATCAATCCCTAAATCTCCGCTAGAAACTGACTTAAACTCTTTTTCTTCATAGTTAACAAGCATTTTTATCGCAAATTCATCAATATCCTCGGTAAAGTAAAGAATTTCATATCCTTTATCGGCCACGATTTCTGTTTGTGGTAACTTGTCAATCCGATCAATTGAATCACCTGTAGCATAATAAATATATTTTTGCTCTTCAGGCATTCTGCTTATATATTCATCTAATGTTACTAGTTTTTTCTCTTTTGACGAATAGAACAATAGTAAATCTTTTAATAAATCCTTATGCGTACCAAACTCATTATACACACCAAACTTGATTTGGCGACCGAATGATTCATAGAACTTCTCATATTGTTCACGTTCATTTTTCAATAAAGTTTTTAACTCGCTTTTAATTTTCTTATTGATATTTTTGGCAATGAGTTTTAATTGGCGGTCATGTTGAAGAATTTCTCTTGAAATATTTAAGGATAAATCTTCAGAATCAACCATCCCTTTAACAAAGCTGAAGTGATCCGGTAATAAGTCTGGGCATTTCTCCATAATTAACACGCCATTTGAGTATAGTTCTAACCCTTTTTGATATTCTTGAGAGTAATAATCAAATGGACGATTTTCTGGGATAAAAAGAATGGCATTATAACGAATAGAACCATCGACACTAACATGCACATGCTTTAACGGCTGATCAAACCCATACCGTTTCTCTTGATAGAAGTTTTGATAATCTTCATCCGTTAACTCATTTTTATTCTTACGCCAAATTGGAACCATGCTATTAATGATTTGCTCTTCAATTACTTCTTCAAATTCTTTGTCATTATCCTCTTTCGGTTTACTCGTTGTCACATCCATTTTGATTGGATAACGAATGAAATCAGAGTATTTTTTAATAATTGATTTTAATTGATATTCATCAAGAAAATCATCAAAGTTCTCTTCTTCTTCGTTTTCTTTTAATTTAAGTGTGATGGTTGTACCTACTTGATCTTTCGTTGCTTCCACAATCGTATATCCATCGGCTCCTTGAGATTCCCAAAGATAAGCTTGATCACTATGCAACGCTTTTGTCAACACTTTTACTTCATCCGCTACCATAAAAGCTGCATAAAATCCGACACCGAACTGCCCGATAATATCATGGCCGTCTTTTGCTTCATTTTCTGATTTGAAAGCAAGGGATCCACTTTTAGCAATGACACCTAGATTATTTTCTAATTCTTCTTTTGTCATGCCGATACCAGTATCAATAATAGTTAATGTGCGCGCTTCCTTGTTAGGAACCACCTTTATGTAATAATCATCTTGTTCAAAAACAAGTTGGTCATCCGTTAACGCCTTATAATAGATTTTATCAATTGCATCACTCGCATTAGAAATTAATTCACGTAAAAACACTTCTTTTTGTGAATAAATAGAATGTACCATCATATCAAGCAATCGTTTCGATTCAGCTTGGAATTGCATTTTTTCTGCCATCTCCGCAGTCTCTCCTTTTCGTGAAATTTTCAAAGAATAAATTAGCACTCTACCTTATAGAGTGCTAATACTATTTTAATATCCTCTTTTTTCCCAGTCAATAGTTAATATTTATAAAGAACGCACCATTCCGCCATCTATTAAAATTGAAGAACCGGTTACGTAAGTATTAATATCTGAGCATAAGAAAGTGACAAATTGAGCAAATTCTTCAGGCTTGCCATAACGACCTAATGGGATTGATTGTGCTGATGCTTTTTGCACTTCTTCTTTCGTAATCCCTTTTTTATCGGCAGTTAATTGATCAAGATAGTCAATACGATCTGTTGCTATTCTACCTGGTGCAACCGTGTTGATTAAGATTTGATGTGGCGCTAATTCATCAGCAAGGGTTTTAGTCAAACCGACAATTCCTAAGCGAAATGTATTAGACAATAATAAACCTGGGATTGGTTGTTTAATAGATGTGGAAGCAATATTGATGATTTTTCCACCATGTTTCTTCATTTCAGGCAATACACTTCGGATCGTTCGTACATAGCTAAGTAAATTTAACTCGAACGAACGATACCAGTCATCATCCGTTAAATCCTCAAACCCACCACCAGGGGGTCCTCCAGCATTATTGATAAGGATATCAATTGTTCCATATGTAGCAGTTGTCTTTTGAATAAGTTTTTCAATATCATCCTGCTTTGTAATATCACACACTTGGTAATCCACATCCTCAACACCACTTGCTTTTAACTCTTGTTGCACGACTTGTAGTTTACTTTCATCTCTACTCGAGATCATTACTTTGGCGCCTTCCTTAGCTAATTCAAGAGCAATCGCCTTTCCTAAACCTTGACTAGAAGCTAATACTAAAGCTACTTTCCCTTTTATTTTTAAATCCATCGACTACTCCTCCTATTTCTTTCTATAAAATATATCAAACCGCTCCCATAAGTCTTCTAGTTTCTCTAATCTTTCTTCTACAACTTCAGTCCGCTCTTTCCCTAAATAAACAATTAAAGCATTAATTAAGCTAAGTGGGGCGGTAAAGGAGTCGATAAACGTCGGAAGCTTGCTAGAAGCAGTTAATACAACGTCTGCATATGGCACTAAAGGTGATGTTAGATGATCAGTAATAGCAATAACCTTTGCTCCATTTTCTTTTGCATATTGCACTTGTTCAATTGTATTCATTGAATAACGAGCAAAGCTGATACCAATAACTACATCATGCTTATCCAGCTTAAATAACTGTTCCGATACAGTGTCAGCAGCACCGATTAATTCACTATGGCCAAGGATAATATTTAAATAATATTGCAGAAACACACCTAATGACCGAGCACTGCGATTGGCACTTATGTATATTCTTCTTCCCGCTAATATATATTGTGCTGCTTGCATAAATTGTTTTTCATCTAACTTTTCCATAGTCAATTGAATGTTAGCTATATCATCTTGGAACAGCGACACTACCCCTTCTCTTTCATGCTCATAAACATCTGATGACATTTTCAATCTCTCTGTTGTAGTAAGTTGCTTTTGGATAGAGCTTTGCATATGCTGTTGTAACTCAGAGTAGCCAGTAAAACCAAGAAAAACAGCAAATCTAACAACCGTTGCTTCACTTACTTTCGTTGACTTGGCCAGTTTGGCAACAGTTAAAAAAGGGATTTCATTTTTATGATCAAGCATATATGTAGCAATTTTCTTTTGAGATTTACTCATTACCGGGAATTGATCTGCGATTAACTTTTCGATAGTCTCCATTTTATCAGTCATACCTTTTCTTCAAAATTAACAGATTTCTTTCTATACTTTTTATTATACGTGAAAAGCGTAAGAATTGATAATTTATATAACGAATGATGAATTATTTATTTCATTTTAATTAAAAATGAAATTTACACTTCACAAATAATGAATTTCAGCGTATGATGTTCTATATATTTCTTATACGAATAAACATGAAATATATATTTCATTATAGAGGTGAAAAATACAGTGAAAACCAGTTCATTAGATGATGTACACGAACAATTAAAAGCAAAAACGAGTAAATCATATCAATACTCTTTAGAAGCCCAAAGCTATATGCCAGGCGGTGTAACAGCAAATATTAAGTACTTTGACCCTTACCCGATTGTTATGCAAAGAGGTAGTGGCGCTTATTTATTCGATATTGATGGCAATGAATACATCGATTACTTATTATCTTATGGCTCTTTAATGCTCGGTCACGGTCACCCTAAAGTGCAAAAAGCATTAGCTGACCAAATGCAGGTGAATGGTACACATTTATTCGGGACACCTCATCAACTTGAACTCGAAATGGCAAAAAAATTACAAGCCCTTTATCCTTCAATGGAGAAACTAAGATATACAAACTCTGGTACTGAAGCAACCTTATTATCTATAAGACTAGCCTATGCTTACACTGGTAAATATAAAATTGCCAAGTTTGAAGGCCATTACCACGGTGGATATGATCAAATGCTGATTAGTGTCAATCCGAAAGTAGATCAAGCAGGTCCAGATTCAAAACCAAATGCATTAATTGAATCTAAAGGTGTGGATCCGTATCACCAAACTCATACGATTGTTTTACCTTTTAATAATTTGGAAGCAACAGCTGAAATTTTGACAAAGCATAAAGATGAGATAGCAGCAGTGATTTTAGAACCTGCTCAAAGTGGCTTTATCCCTGCTACACAAGAATTTATGACTGGATTAAGAAAAATTACGGAAGACTTAAATATTGTTTTAATTTTTGATGAAGTAAAAACCGGCTTTAGATTGGGGCTTGGTGGTGCCCAATCCGTTTATCATATTTCACCTGATTTAACGACATTAGGTAAAGTAGTTGGAGGAGGTTTCCCAGTTGGTATGGTTGGAGGCAAAGCAGAGATCATGATGACTTGTGCCCCTTCGACATTCTCGGATGTTTTTGACCATAGTACAGGTAAGAACTCCAGTGCCAAAGATGTCCTATTCCATAGCGGGACATATAATGGTCACCCTTCTATCCTTGCAGCAGGTATAGCAACTATTGACGTATTGCAAAATGAAATCTCTGAAGTGATGGCTAGAACGCATCGTTTAAAACAAGAACTTACAAGTCTTTTTGAAAGAAAAGGACTAACGATGCAAACCATTGGACTTGGCTCCATTTTTAACATCGTATTTACTGATAAAGAAGTATGGAATTATCGCGACTTACAACAGGCGAATTTTGTCTTACGAAAAAGATTAGACCTATTATTATTAATTAATGGTTTATATACAAAACCAATGAATCGTTTCAGCCTATCTACCGCACATACTGATTTAGAAATTAATCGAACACTGGAGATTTTCGAAAAAGCTTTACAAGATTTATAATTATTTGTATCTAGTGAAAAAGCACAAATAAAACC
This sequence comes from Cytobacillus sp. FSL K6-0265, assembly GCF_038003465.1. Taxonomy (NCBI): domain Bacteria; kingdom Bacillati; phylum Bacillota; class Bacilli; order Caryophanales; family Bacillaceae; genus Cytobacillus; species Cytobacillus sp. FSL K6-0265. Next base: position 2,492,421 of record NZ_JBBOPE010000001.1, read on the forward strand.
CTTAAAATACAGGTTTTGTTTGTGCTTTTTATGATGCATCTATTTTTCGCTCACTACCGCTGATAGGTGCTTATCAATGATTGTTTTTATTTCTCCCTTTTATCTCGTTGCTAGTTAAAAACTGAAACACTGTTTATAAGACCATTTTCCTTTTTACTAGATTTCTATATTAGGTTCATACGATAAGGTAACTATTGATTGTATAATATGTAAAAATATGTGATAATGTAATTAGTTATGATATTTTGAATTCGAGGTAATGACAAATGCAGGTAACTTTTATAGATATAGAAAGTCAGATAAAAGATACAAGAGAAATGCTTTTAATTATCGGGGATATTTTTGGATTATCAGACCCTTTCACTATTCAAATAAGCGAGGAACTCGACCACTTAATTAATCTGGTACAAAAAGAAAAATACACAGTTAATAAATAAGGAAAAGCCTAGTTTCTTATTTAAAGAAATTAGGCTTTTGTCATTATGAAACAACTTTATTTCCTGGTGTCGGCGATGTTGGAAAGGGTGGTAGAAATTGCGATAATAAATATTGATAAATCGTTTGTTCAACTGATTTTCCTAGTTTACTTAATCCTTGATTCCCAAATAACACATTAAATTCGATAATAAAGTACTTTCCTTCGCTTACCATAACATCAAACCCGGCATGATTAATACCTAATTGACCGGCGACATCTAAAACAAGGTCGATCGCTTCTTGTGGAATAAAGTCGGCACATAGTTCTCCACCTTGGGCAATATTATGAAGAAACTCTCCTTCTAGTCCCACTCTCCAGTAAGCGCCCAATACTTCATCTCCAACCACACATATACGTAAATCTTTGCCATCATTCGGTAAATATTCTTGGATATATAAAGCGTCAACTTTCTCGCAATACGTTAGAAAGTCTTCTTTGGATTGGATGAGAAAAACCCCTTTTCCCATAGAGTTTCGTGATTCTTTTGCTACAAAAGGAAAGGGAAAAGTATCTAAAACATACTCTATATTGCTCCTTGTATTAGCAAGGATTTCAGTATAGGGAACATGATCAGGACTCACCGCCCAAAGCGCTCTTGTCATTTCAATTTTACTAAAACCTAACTGCATTGTTTCTATACTAGGAAAGATCTTTTTCTTTAATCCGTACACAAGCGACGGTACTTGCCACGTTTCAGGAAATAATACGATATCAGCTTGTTTAATTGCATCTATTTCTTTAAACATATGTTCTGGCTTTATATAGTGCACATTAGGCATGCCAATCGTGCGAAATGCATTAAAAGAAACAATTTTCATTGATTCATTCACCTTCATTATTCAATTATGTTTTTGCATTGCAGATGTTAAAAAATGTATTTAAAAGAATATAAAACTATTAATATCATAGCATTTTTATAACAAAATACAATCAATTTTTTTTCGGAAAATACTCCCATTGCTTCGCGATTCTACTTTAGCAGTCGGTTTGGAATATTTCCCCCCGAAGCCGGGATTACGAATTCCAAATACTTTCGATAGGGGAGCGTCACCAACTTCTCCAACAAGATTGACATTTACACCTTTTCACGTAAAAGCTTCATCATCCTTTCAACATAAAAAAACACCCCGACCGTAGACTTTTTGGTCTAACTTTCGGGGTGCAAATCGGTCTTTTTCAGTTAAAGTTCTTCATTTTCTTCGCCTTTTTGTTTAGTCTTCATTTTAAAATAAGCATCAAATACTTCATCAGCAATATGAAGGTTAATCTTGGATTTATCTGAAGACAACCATGGAATAACAACTGAAATTGCAATTTCAGGGTTATCATACGGTGCGTACCCGACAAAGGTTAAATTCCAAGTATCTGGATTCGATTGCACCTTAAGTGGGCCCCCGTAGTAAGCTTGAGCTGTTCCTGTTTTCCCCGCAATCTTATACTTTTTATTTGTAATCCCACTATTTGCTGTTCCTTGCGGATGGTTGACTACTTGGATAAATCCATCTTGTACATGTTCAATCCACGCATCCTTCATCGTAATTTTATTTAATACATTCGGCTCGATTGACTTATAAACCGCTCCAAGTTGATTATTCTCAAGATTCGGTTCGCGAATTTCCTTCACAATCTGTGGTTGCATACGATAACCACCGTTCGCAATCGTTGATACATATTGAGCGAGTTGTAGTGGACTATACGTATCGAATTGGCCAATAGCAAAGTCTAGCGTATTCCCTCCATTAGGGGGAATTGGTGCTTGTCCCGTTACTTCACCTGGTAAGTCGATACCCGTTTTTACTCCCAGTCCGAACTGGTGAAAATTATATCGTAACTTTCTAATACCTTCATCTTTATCAATACGAAGTTTACCTTTGGGAATGTATTCTTGTTGTCCACCCATTCTCATTGCAATTAAAAACATATAAACATTGGACGATTTCCTAAGGGCCGTTAAGTCATTAATGGCACCAAATCCTGCTGTATTCCAAGATCGTTTAGGCTGTGTTCCGTCAAAATACAATGGTCTATCCACTAAAACACTCCAAGGTGAGATCACCCCTTCTTGATATCCCGCCAATACTGTTGCACCTTTAACAGTGGAACCCATCGAATATTGACTTGTCATATTACCTAAGGCGTAATCCATGACCTCAGTTTCACCTGTTTTTTCATCTTTGACAAACTGTTTACCCGCCATTGCGAGAACCTCACCTGTTTGTGGGTTCATCGCTGAAACAAAGCCACGATCTAAGAAGTAATTTCCACCTCTTAGACTGCGAATATGCTTTTCAATGATTTTTTCTACTTCTTGTTGGAATTCGATGTCAGTTGTTAAAACAAGATCTTTTCCTGCTTGTCCTTCTCTTACAACATCTTGCTTTGTTACTTCACCCGTTTTATCTGTATAATTTTTCATGATTTTCTTTTGCCCTTGTAAGACAGACTCGTATTGCAATTCTAAATAACTTTTGCCAACACGGTCATTGCGACTATATCCTTTAGATTGATAATATTCGAGCATTTCACTAGGTAAGCCCTCTTTTGAACTTGAAACATTTCCAAGCACAGAACTTAATGTCACTTCGCCATCTTCGTCCTTCAAGGCATTATAACGTTCCCAGTCTACTGTTGTATCAATGCCAGGTAATAAATGAAGATTCTCACTAACAAGGGCAAATTCATCTTCATTGACATTTTTGTTCTTAATAAAATGAGGTGTCAACATTCGACTACTTGCCATTTCTCGAAAGATTGCTAAAACTTCTAGTTCATCCTTCTTAAAAGCATTCAATTCTTCTTCTGTTATTCGTTCCCTCGTTCGTTTATATATTTCTTCATCTACTTCTTTCGATGACAAATCACTTGCCTGCAATTCATCTTTTTCTTTGTCTGATACTTTTTCTGCTGCTTCATTTGGATACTTTATGATCCAAAAGTCTTGTTTATCTCTTTCAGTAATTGCCTTCAAGTCTTCTTCCGAGTCTTTTTTAATCATTTTGGCTAATAGCTCTGATGTCTGAATCATTTCTTCTTGTGTAGTAGATTGCGAGCGTGTATAACTTATTGCTAATTGAGGTTTATTCCCTACAACCAGTCTACCTTTACTATCATAAATCTGCCCCCTAGGTGCTGTGCTTGTAACTGGCACCTCCACTTCCCGTTCAATCTCTTTTTTATAATTCTCCCCGTAAACAATTTGAACAATACCTAAGCGGAAGATTAGAATCGAAAAGAGTATAAATACTGCAAAAAACATTACATTAATCCGAAAAACCATTTTTTTATTTCGTTTCTGTCTTTTTTGCTCTCCCGCCATCATCAACACAACCAATCATCAAAGTATGAATCTTCTTAATTATTACTATATGTAACTACAATATTTCGAAAATATGTAAACTATTAAAATTAGATTAATAATATAAACTATCTTACAACAAATATCCATTTTTTACAATTGGTATGAAGAGGTATTTGATAAAAATGATCAATTTTACACTACCAGTAACATTTTCTATAAAGACGATAGATAATGAACAAATCAGGTATCCACTTACCTTTCTTTTAAGTGATTATTCTTCTTCTTTTTTAGCGGCTAAACAAAAAATCGATTGTTAAGTTAACCAACCGATTTTTCCATTTCACTCTTTTGTAGTTTTTGACGATAAACTGCTGGCTCATATAACATAAATACACCAATTAACCCAATAATCGCAAAGCTTAAAGGAATATACAGTCCATATTGATAAGCAGTTGCTAAGTCAGACAGAGCAAAATAGTCCAATACTTTTCCAAAAAGTGCTGGCAGCAACACTGCGCTAAGAAAGCCACCCGTATTGGCAAAACCAGAAATAAGCCCCACTTCTTTTATATGAAAGGACTGCCTAACGACTGTAAAAGTTAGCGTACTGGCACCATTTGCATAACCAATTAACACGAATAAAAGGATGAATAATAAATACGGTGGCTCCCCGCCCATCCATACTAAGGTAATCCAAGCAGAAACCGACAGCAGATGCACAAAGACATAAGGTAATTTGACTTTGTCAAAAAAAGTAGATAGATAGCTCGTTAATGGAGCTCCTATAATGGCACCAAATAATCCGTACATTATTACTTCACTTGCATTAGATCTTGATAAGCCGTAAACCTCCATACCATAAGGAACAGCCCAAGAGCCAATAAAGCCGATATACGTGCCTACTACACCAAAATGACAAAGGAATGTCGCCCAAGCTTGACGATTGACAAGTAATCTTCTTATGATGACTAGTAACGGTTCATTTGTTTCTTTTTGGTTTTTTTCATCTGCCATATAAAATTTCTTCCTGGGATATTTTATTAAAACAATATAAAGTCCCATACCAAGGATGAATATTAAGATGCCAACAATTAAAAATGGCATTCGCCACCCTAGTAAAGCAATGGTCGAACTAAAAGGGACGGTTGCTAATAAGAAACCTAAACTACCTGTCATTCCGGCAAATCCTACAAGCATTGAAAATTCTTGCTGCTTGAACCAAATGCTTAGCACAAGAACTAAATTGACCCATATAGTAGCATCGCCAATTCCACATAATAATCTAGCAAAGATTAACATATAACTATTATCTACCAAACTATATAGAATGGTACCAAGTCCGTTAAGCAGCGTTCCAACGACAAGAAATACATTTGGACCAAATCGATCAGAAAATAATCCGATGGGAATTTGCAATCCAGCATAAGCAAAAAATTGAATACTCGTTATCAAGCCAATCGTTGCAGCCGTTAAATGAAATTCTTCCATTAATTGATCTGTTATTAAACCAGGTGCCGTTCTTTGACTTACCATAAATAAATAGGCTAAAAGTAAAACACCAAATACAACCCATCTGTACTTACTTTGTTGTTTATTCATAATTAAACGCCTTCCTTAATTTAACATTCGTCTTTCATTATACGCTTATTGACATTATATATATATAGGAAGTTTTTCTATCTATGAGGGTGGAGTCATCTTTCTATAGACGAGATGAGTAGTTGGGGAAGAGCGAACTTTTTTGTGAAAGAAAATCTGCCATATTTGTAGATTGCCTTATTCCATAACAAACCTAATATTACGACGAGAATAGGGATTTGATGTTAACAGAATAAAGTTAATAAGAATGAACCTTATTCTGTTAACACTATTCCCTCTTTATCTTATGATGTTTTATGCATATGTTTTATCAGTTAACCACTTTTCTTGAGTATACGCCATTTCCCAAAAAGCTAATTCATATTGACAGCTGATGGTAAATGCAGATTTCATTTTTTCTTTTTCTGTTTCAGATGCAAGTTCAGCAAGCCGATCAAGGTGGTGAATTTGTTCCAGTACAAGTTTAACAAACCATTCTCCACCGTAAGTATCAATCCATGTACGATAAATTTCTTCTTTTGGTTTTGCCCCTTTAAAGCTCTGTCCAATATCATAATAAATCCAGTAACATGGAAGCAAACTAGCGATGACCTCGCCAACTGTACCTGTCTCTGCTACTCGGTATAAATGGGATGTATAGGCATAGGCAGTAGGAGCTGGTCTAAACTGGTTTAGCTCTTCTTCTGAAACTTTTAATAACTCCATAAATTTGTTATGTAACCCTAGTTCTGCTTCATAAGTCCCTTGCGCATGTGAAGCCATTCTCGAAGTCATATATAAATTCTCCGCTTTAGAAGCAGCGATTGCTTGCACACGTGCAAAATGTGATAAATAGTAAGAATCTTGTAACACGTAAAAGCGGAAACACTCAATTGGTAAATCTCCCTTAGCGATTCCTTTGACAAAAGGGTGTTCAAAATTAGCTTCCCAAATATCATGTACTTCTTTCCTTAACATTTGTGTAAACGTTTCTTTTGTTGCCATCATTTCTACCTCTTCTCTCTTTTTTAATGAGCATAAAAAATCCAGAAAAGCGAAAAAACCACTTCCTTAAAGAAAGTGGCTACTGTATACATTATTCATTTAGTTATATTACGTTAACTAAATTTATATACGCCACTTCCCTACGCTGGTATCAATCAGATCAGGTTCTAAGAGTCTTAAAGTTACACTTTAATCTCAGCCTTTTAAAGGCACCCCTAGTGGATTTATGTAATTATGCTGTCATCGTTATGTTATCATCTTATCAAAAAATGTCAACTTAAATGAAAAGCATCTTGAAGTATAGTAATGAGTAATGTCATGCTTCTCTTTCAGTTATCATGTTTAAGTGAGTTGGATGAAATGTTGTTGTATCGTTAACACTTCAAATCGCGTAACACTAAATTGGCATTGACTAAAAGTAACGATAACCTCAGGTATTAACCACTTAAAAATCTCGACCTTTCGACGCTTTACCTTCTCAATTTAGTGAAGTTTTTCTTTCTAATGAAACCATTCGACTTTTTATCATCTTAAAATAGGTTTATACTAGAATTATGATATTGGGTAAAGAATGGGTGAATACTATTGGAAACACATATTTTTTCAAAAGGGGAAGAAATCGCCAACGCGATTGTTCACGGAGTTGGTGCACTATTAAGTATTGCGGCTCTTGTAATTTTAACTGTTTTCTCATCCTTATATGGAACAGCTTGGCATATTGTCAGCTTTGTTCTATTTGGTATAACGATGGTTATTTTATATTTCTCATCTACTTTGCTACATAGTTTACCAGCAGGCAAAGCAAAAGATGTATTTGAGATTCTCGATCATTCTTCCATTTACTTTTTTATTGCAGGAACGTTCACACCGTTTTTATTTATAACTGTTAAAGGTCCCTTAGGATGGACTTTATTTGGTCTTGTTTGGGGACTAGCAATTGCAGGTACGGTTTTTAAATGTTTTTTTGTTAAAAAATTTTTAGTCCTCTCGACATTACTATATGTTTTGATGGGCTGGCTAATTATATTTGCATGGGAACCTCTTGTTACACACTTAACCACACAAGGCTTGATTTTTCTCATCATTGGTGGCGTTTTATATACTGCTGGGTCGGTATTTTATGTTTGGAGAGGGTTTAAGTACCATCACGCATTGTGGCATGTTTTTGTTCTTGCCGGATCGATTATGCATTTCTTTGCCGTTCTCTCGCTTCTGCCATGATCAATTTTTAAAAATGGTCTGCAGGTGGCTTCTCTTTCACCTGCAGATTGTTTAATACATATTAAGTTGTTGTTCACTTCCTCCTTCTACAAGGCAAACCACTACTTATAATAACTTCATGACTTCATAGCGAAAGCTGACTTTTTTATATCCTTGTTTACGATACATATCCTTTGGAGTATCATTGCTGTCGGCTACAAGTATAACCTTATGATTGTTAAAACGCTTCATAACTTCATATTGCAGAATTGCAGCAATCCCCTTTAATCGGTGAGTTGGTAACACACCTACACTATCAATTTCAGCTGTACACTTATTAATAAATACTTGTAACGAACCTGCTGGCACACCATGATCATATGCGATTAACTGTAACGTATCCTTTGCATTATAATGATAGGAATGAAGTCGTCTATTCAGGTTCACATATTCCTCTCCATAATCTTGATCAAAGTTCCTTTGCAATTGTAAATATTCTGTAAAATTAGCGTTTGTCACTTCCTCAACTACGATTCCATTCTTTTTATCTTTATAGAGAAATTGGAGAGGATTAATTTCATATAACTCCTGACACCCTATCGTATAGAATTGTTGATAAAGGTATACTAAAACATCCTCTTTAATTTTTTCGTCAGCCGGTAAGTAAAACTTCATATGCTCTTGTTGATGATTTTTCTGATAGTCTTCTAAATACCTTTCCGCTTGTTGAAATTCTTGCAAACTGGGATTTATTTTTAATTGAATATAGTTTGCATCATATTTAAAATAGAACGTTGTTGAACCGTAATGATCAAAATTGACTTCTTCTGCTATTAACTGACCATCATGGTGTATATCCCTAAAACTAACCACTGACCATCTCTCCCTACTTACAGCTCTTAAGTATATCGATAAAAAGCATCATTCTAGGAAACTAAGAAACAATGCCCCTACCTATTTTATCATTTTTTCGCAAATTAAGAAGGCTGGGACATAACTAAATGAGCTAACCACAAAAAAGAACAATAACAAATTGATCTTAAAACATCATTTGCAAAAAAAGTCCGTTCCATTGCGCTACAGTCACTCGCTTTCCCTCTATTTCTCGCAGGAGTCGAGTGTTTTCCGCTCCATTTCACTATTCTTTTCATATAAGGGTTCAAATCACACAAAAAAACCGAATGATTAGATGATATAACTCCTAATCATTCGGATAAATCATTAGCTAGCATACTTATGTCCCGACCTCAGTAATACCTCGTTATTACAAATACATTTCGATACCGGGTCCGATTGGAATACCGAATAATCCAAAAATGAATAACAAAACTACCCAAATGACTAAGAAGACCATTGAATAAGGGATCATTAAGGAAATAAGCGTACCTAAACCTGCTTTTTTATCGTATTCTCTCATAAAAGCAAGAACTACGAGGATATACGGATTTAATGGCGTAATGATATTTGTAGTTGAATCGGCAATTCTATACGCTGCTTGGATAAAAGCAGGGTTATAATCAAGTAACATAAACAATGGAATAAAAATTGGGGCTAATAATGCCCATTGAGCAGAACCACTAAAGATTAATAGATTCAGTATAGAGACAAGAATAATAAATCCAATAATTACAGGAATACCAGTTAAATTGATGGAAGATAAGAATTCCGCACCATTGACTGCAATCCAAGTACCTAAATTGGACCAGTTAAAATAGGCAATAAATTGTGACGCAGCAAAGATAAGGACGATATAACCTGCCATATCTTTCATCGAATCTGCCATATACTTTGGAATATCAGCACTTTTTGTGATCTTCTTCACTGTTACTCCGTAGGCTGTTCCTATCGTTACAAAGAATAATAAAACAATTGGGATAATTCCGCTTAAAAATGGGGAAGGGATCATACCACCTTCTTCGTTTCTAAGTGGGGAGTCTGGTAAGAAAATAATTGTAAGTAAAAGAGCAATATATGCCAGACCCGCTATAACGGCATTTCTTAATCCTTTTGACTCGATAGCTGAAACCGGTTCAAAATTCTTTTTCAAATCCCCATCATATTTGCCTAATCTTGGTTCGATTACCTTTTCAGTTAAGAATCCACCAACTAAAGTTAAAAGAACAGTAGAAACAGACATAAAATACCAGTTATCAACAGGTGATACAACAAATGATGGATCAATTGCTTTCGCTGCCTCTGTAGTAATACCCGCCAATAACGCATCTGTTCCAGCGATTAAGATATTAGCTGAAAATCCTGCACCTACGCCAGCAAACCCCGCTGCTAAACCAGCTAATGGATGCCTACCAACAGTGTAGAAAACCATCGCAGCTAACGGTGGTACAAGTACGAATGCCGCATCTGAAGCAATATTCCCCAAAATACCAATAAAGAATACCGCATATGTAACTAATGACTTGGGTGTACCTAAGATCGACTTTTTAATCGCTGTTTCTAGTAAACCTACTTTATCAGCTAAGCCGACACCAAGCATCATAGCTAACACAAGCCCTAGTGGTGCGAAACCAGTAAAGTTCGATAGCATCTCAGTTAATATAAATTGTAGACCTTCACCAGAAAGTAAACTCTTAATGGCCAACTCTTCCCCAGTGCCTGGGTGCACTACTGTGACATCAAACTGGTTTACAATGAATGTTAATACCATAACAAACACTGCAAGATAAACGAATATAAAAAATGGATCTGGTAGCTTGTTCCCTATCGTTTCAATGCCGGACAAGAATTTAGACATTAAACCCTTTTTTTCTTGTTCATTATTTACATTTGCTTGCAAATCATTTCACTCTCCTTACGTCGAATTTTATCGGAATTTATCCTTAACATTTCCGTTATTATATCATCACATTTATATTGTGAATAGTCTTTTTTTAATCTTTTTTGTCTTTTTTGATAATTTTCTAAAAAATATAATTTATTCTTACAAATATAAGAATATATAGAAATAATATGGTTGAAAATAATTCTCAATGTTCGCCTTCAAGTTTATATTAATTAATTACAAACAATAAAAAAACCCAAACAACTGGAAATAAATTATATTTCAGGTGCTTAGGTTCAAAATATACGGTTTTATTTTTTATATTTTAGCTAACTGTTTAAAGTCTAATTGATAAATCTTTCGTGGTCTCCCGCGATGACCTGTCTCTTCTCCAATGATTTCTGCTAATCCGATCTTTTCCATCTCCATCAAGATTCTTCTTGCGTTGCGATCAGTGCTTTTTAGCCAATGAGATAAATCTTGAGAAGTAATCATATTTTTTTGGTAGTGCAATGATAAAGACTCAATTTTTGCAACAACTTTACTACTTATACCTGCATCTTTAAATATTTTTTCCCAATCATTTCCGTAAATCCTTGAATGAAAACTTATTTCTTCTCGTTCATTTTTAATAATCGTTAATTCTTTTTCTTCATTAACAGAGATAACAATTGGGCCCTTAAATTCACGAGCATGAGAGAAAGCCATACTCACATTTTCCTCAGCCTCTAATACTGTTAAACCAAAGCCTACACCTATGCGGACTCGTAACCGACTATTGACAAAAATTTCTTCACTGATTGTCAACATAGATTGATCTCTCATAAATAGCTCAAGTTCTCCTCGCGTTGTAAAAATATAGTGGACACCATCATCCATCTGGACAACCGAACCATTCATTTTTTCACCAACGTCAAGCAAGACTTTTTTTAGTTCTAATTCTTGATGCTTTAACCGAAAGGATCGCCTTCTTTCTTCACTTTCAGAAGAAGCAACGATGCGTTCGACACCAATAATGACAAGTTGTGATTTACGGTACCATGATGCTTGTCCCTTTTCTTTAATGGTTTCTAAAGAACGTCTGACCGTTAATTCAGATTGCTCGATTCGATAAGTTGGGATGTTCATCTTCGTTAATTCTTTATACACCTTATTTAAACAAGTAATAGCAATATCAACTTTGTTACTTTCATATAATTCTTTATGGAAAGCAATAATTTCTTCAGCCGGCATATATCCGTCGTAAGAATTCATCTGGAAAAGGACTCGATTCCTTACTAGCGGATCGAGTCCTCTATCCATCTCTTCTTCTTGAATAGTATCCAAACTAAAACGCTTTTGCACTTGATCGCTATCTAAAAAAATCTTTACTAAGACAGCAAGCAGGCCCGCGCCACTTAAGGGAATATAACTCGCTTCTTTTTTTGTAATCACTTTCTTGGATAATGCATAGAAATATGGCGCCTGCCCTGAAAAAAGCCACTGGTCGACCCATTCTCTATTTCTAATAATAATTTGCTCCGTTTCTTCAGTCGATTCATACACAAAGGGAATAAAGTGAAGTTCATCGTAGTCCGCCCCTGTATCTATGATCATTTTAACTGAATCTTTCGGTCCGATAACCCCCACTCGAATTTTCATCCAACGCACCTGCCTCCAACAAATTAAACGATATATCCTTATTTTAACATGATTGGTTAAGGTTCGTTCTTTTTAACTTATTGCCACCCTAAAATCACACGACAAATTGATTCAACGGCAATAGGCAGTACCTCTTCATCATAATCAAAACTTGGATGATGATGTCCAGCAGCGAGCGGTGTTCCAAATAACATATAGTTCGCCGCTCCCCCATTTTGCCTAACCTTCTCTAACATAAAGGCTGCGTCTTCAGAAGCCCCTAAAGGTAGTTTTGGAATCACATTTTTAATATTTGAACTGCCTTTCACTGCCCCATTAATAAAATCTATCCATTCATCTTGACACTCTGCACTCGGCGCCTGGCCAACGATTTCAACATTTGTTGTGACATCATAAAGAGCTCCACTTGCATGAATAATTCTCATTGCTTCGGCAACCATGTAATCCTCATTGAGTTCAGTCGATGAACCTCGTGTTTCTAATTGCATTTTCGCATAATCAGCAATGATATTTCGGCCACTTCCTGCCTCTAGTGTCCCTATATTGATGCGTGTCGCACCACCTGCGTGTCTTGTAATACCATTTAAATGTAATGAAGCGGCTGCAGCGGCTAATAAAGCATTCCTGCCTTCATTTGGCTCTAATCCAGCATGTGCAGATTTTCCAAAGTATTCAACGTCTATCTTTGTACTGGCTAAGAACTGATCTGTTGTTGCCACTATGTCACCTACGTTTAATGAGTGGATACCTATATGCCCGCTTAAAAAGACATCCGCATCATCTAGTAAGCCTTTATCCACCATCGGCTTTGCCCCTCGTCCCCCTTCTTCTCCAGGTTGAAATAACAAGGTGAACCGGCCGTTTAATTGGTGGCGATTTTCATGAATAAAACGCGCAACACCCAAACCTATAGCGGTGTGCCCATCATGACCACACGCATGCATATAGCCTTCTCTGTTGCTATGAAACCCTTGAGCAAAAGGAAAATGCGCTTCATCCTCTGCTTCATTAATCGGCAGCGCATCGATATCAAATCGCAGAACAATATGTTTTCCTTTGCGACCAGTGTCGAAATAGGCTCTAAGTCCGGTAAAAGCACCTTTCATTAAATATAAATGTGCCTTATTTATGCCCGCCTCCATGGCTCTTTGTTCTTCTTTTTCTATCTGATCTTCTGTTGGCAATCCCATTCTTGTATGTGGATGAAGAATTGCCTGCCCCATCTCTACTTCAAAATCGAGCTTTTCTATCTCTTCAGCAATCTTTGCAGTTGTCACATACTCTGTCCAAGCTACCTCTGGATATGCATGAAACATTCTTCTCATTTTAGTTAAATACGGGGTGATGTCTTTAATGAATGCTTCCATTTGAAAAAATTCCTCCTATAAACCCTTACTTTGTAATTGTTCAATTGTATCTACAGCAACTTGAGCCATCAATTCCATACCGATCGGCAAAATATTTTCATTCAGTTGGAAAGAAGGGTTGTGAAGTGGCTTTTGATTATGTCCTATTGAACAACCTAGCCAATAATAAACACCCGGATATTCTTTTAAAAAGCGGCCAAAATCCTCTCCCGCCATTGATGGAGCGACTTCTGGAACATTTTCCTTACCTACAAATTTCGCCGCTGTTTCCTTCACTCTTTCAGCCCACTCCGGCGTGTTTACTGTCGCAGGATAACCATCAAGGTAAGTGATGTCGACCTGTCCACCGAGCGCTTTAACAGTGTCTGTTACGATTTGATGAAAACGATTCTTCACTTCTGACTTTACATGATCCGCTAACGTTCTTACTGTCCCTTCAATCATTACTTCTTCCGCTATGACGTTATGGGCAACCCCACCAGATACCTTGCCAATTGTAACAACCGCTGATTCTAGTGGATCAATGTTTCGGCTCACAATCGTTTGCAACATTGTAATCACTTGGTTCGCGATAATAATTGCATCTTTTGTCATATGCGGCATACTGGCATGCCCACCTGAACCAGTGATTTTCAAAGAAAACCGATCAGAATTACCCATCATCGCTCCCGATCTAACACCTATTTGCCCTGGCGGGAGGTCTGGCCATACATGCTGCCCAATAATAACTGATGGTTTATATTCATCAAATACACCGTCTTCCATCATTGTCTTCGCTCCACCTATTGGAGACTTTTCTTCCGCCGGCTGAAATAGGAGCAAGATCGTTCCAGCTAAATTGCTTTTATGGTTATTTAAGATAATACCAGCTCCTAATAGCATTGCTGCATGACTATCGTGACCACAAGCATGCATCACACCTTTTACTTTCGAAGAATAAGAGACACCACTTTGTTCTTCAATCGGTAAGGCATCAATATCCGCCCGTAAACATATCGTCGGCCCCTGTTTTTCTCCTTTAATAATTGCTAGAATCCCAGTTTTAGCAAAACCAGTTTGATATGGAATTTGATAATCGTTTAGTTTCTGTTGTATTTTCAAAGATGTTTGCACTTCTTCACCACTTAGCTCTGGATACTCGTGAAGTTCACGCCTAAACAATGTTAATTCAGTAGCTATTTTTTTTGCTTCGCCTTTAAAAGAAACGGACATGATAATCTCTCCCTCTTCAAAATCATTAAGGAAAAATTCCTTATTAATTCCGATAATACACTAAAATCAATCAAATTTGAGGGAAATCCGGGAATTTTTTAAAAATTTTCACTAAATTTATTCTGCAAAACGAAAAATGAGATGATATTTGATCAAAACTCCCCCATTAACAACTATTCATTTTCACTCTCCGTTTCTAGACGTAAAAGATGCTCCTTTCTTTCTATACCTCCGCCATATCCGCCCAATTTTCCACTTGCTTTAATCACGCGATGACAGGGTATGATAATGGCTATTTGGTTGGCTCCATTGGCATTTCCAACAGCTCTTACGCGGTTGCTATTCCCTAATAAATTAGCAATATCTTGATAAGAAACAGTTTGTCCATATGGAATCTTTTGCAAAAGAGACCACACTTCCATTTGAAAACATGTTCCTTGAAGGAAAAGAGGAATAGTAAATTGTCGAAGTTGTTTAGCAAAATAAAGCTTGAGCTGTTCTTCTAGTTTTCGATTGATTGTCGTAACCCCTGGCAGTATCCGCGCATTTTGTTTATTTCGTATGTTTTCAATCTCTTTTTCAAGACCTCTCCTATCGATAAATTCCAATAAATACAAATACTTTTCATCGCTAATACTAATCATCCTACCAAGAGGTGTCGATAAAATATTCGCATATACTATCGATAAAGAAGCTCTCTTTGGAGACCTACCAATGATTTTCGAGAAAGCATCATTAAAGGCACTCGATGAATCATAGCCGAGCAATACTTGTTGGTCTATCACTTTTTTTCCATTTAATATTTCTTTAAAGGCGATACCCATTCTTCTTGAGCGGGCGTACTGTACAAAGGTCATCCCGTAAATTTCTTTAAACTTTCTTCTTGCTGTTGCTGAATGAATACCTAGTTCGCGAAAATCCGCTTCCTTCCATCTTTTCTCTGGGCTAGCCTCAACTGCTAAAACTAATTTCTCAATTTCGTTAGGAATACTGTTTGGATAGAATAATGGTGTACAACGTTTACAAGGACGATAGCCTGCTAATAATGCTTCCTCTGCCGTTAAGAAGAATTCACAATTCTCATACTTAGGTTTTCTGGCTGAACAAGTTGCATGACAAAAGATACCTGTTGTTCTTATACCTACAAAGAAAATCCCATCGTATTGTGAATTTCTTTGAACTAACGCTTCGTAAAACTCTGTTTTCTTTTCCTCACTTATAATCATAGTTGTCCCTCCTTTATTTCGGTAATTGCTACTATTATTATAGCGAGGCTAAGCAAAATTTCTTTCTGAAAATGAACAACTATTTTTAACTAGATTGACATTCCTTTCATAGTCATTTCAATCATTTAGATGATGGGTGATATAATATTCTTTTTTCAACCAGTCATTTCCCTTCAAATTGATTGTATAAATGCAACCATATGATGAACTTCACCTTTTGCGGAATGATTTAGTAGGGTGCCAAACTGCACCATATGCGACGAGCAGTAATTTTTTATGAGGATAATGATAATGTAGTGTGGAATATTATATGATGGAAATGGCTCTTTTCTTTCTTCATTAGTCATACGCTCTGCCTATCTAAACATCTTTCACTCCATTCATTCGTGACCAACAACAGGTAAATTTAATGATTTCTGCTGTTTGTCTGACTCTCTTCTAGGGACTTACAATAAATACAGCTGCATTTGTTTCAGAAATATAGCTTCTACAAAGTTTCGCTTGTAGCTTTCCGACCGGCTTCTCCATATCTAATTAAACAAATCGTAGTTATTCTTTTCCCCCTTTAGAAAGTTAACGCTTTTTTCATCATGTGTTCATAGGTTATTCATATTTAATGTGTATAGTAATATTACAGCTAGGACATAAACAAATTCCCCCCCTTTTGAAATAGGGATTGAACATGTAGGATTGTTCAATCCCTTTCTTATTGCCTTTACTAAGCAATTCCCCTTATTTTTTTATTCGTATGATGCACATACTTGTCCTGATATCATAAGATAACAGTGAATAAAAATTTTCTTTCCCGCTAAAACCAGTTTGCTTCGTCTATAGCCCACCTAGTGATAAAGACTCGCTAGTGGGCTACTTTATTTGTTAACAAATTCGAACTGGTCTTACTCATCAATCTCTTTCGTATTTTTTTCAAAAAAGGCCAAAGTAATTTGCTCACTTACTCTCTTCTGATTCACCAATTGAAAACGATTTTTTTTATAAAAATTGATTGCTGGTGTATTTTTAATTGCTGTTGAAACCTTCAATTTTCTGAATTTGTTTTCACCCTCAATAAAGTTTAATAGTGCTTGTGCAACTCCCTTTTTAAAAAGTATTGGATGGACCACTAAGCGACAAACCTCTATGACATCACTATCAATATGAATAGATATAACCCCATATAATCGACCCTTCATGTAATAACCAAAAAAAGTTTCTCGACAATGTCGCAAAGTTTCTACCGTCTCTTTTAATGGAGGTAAATCATATGAACCAATTATCTCTGCTTCTATTTTGTATGCAGCGATTTGAATGGAGAGCACCTCTTGAGCTGACTCAATGTCAGTAATATCAATTCTTTTTATCATTATCCAAATCCCCCACTCTATCAACTCTTATAAAGCTTTTACCTTGTTACATATCTGTGGCATGTATTGCCATTATATCATCCTATTTTTATACAAACGCTATAATTTAACTCCTTGATTGTCTATAATAATAAAAAGTAATAAAAGTTGGGGGGACTTGGATATGTTAGCAAATTGGCTGAAAAATGCACATTCAACCGTTATTTTTACTGGGGCTGGTATGTCTACTGAAAGTGGCTTACCCGATTTCCGCTCATCTACAGGCTTATGGAAGCAATTTAACCCAACACAATTAGCTAGTATTGATGCATTGAACAATCAACTCAATGATTTTATGCACTTTTATCAAGAAAGAGTGCAAAGTGTCCAGCTTGTAATGCCTCATAAAGGACATAGCATTCTCGCGAAATGGGAAGAACAAGGGTTAATTAAAGGGATTATTACGCAAAATGTTGATGGATTACATCAAGAAGCAGGTTCCACACATGTAGCAGAACTGCACGGAACTTTAAGAAGATTTCACTGTCAAAGCTGTGGGAAGTCAAAGAATAGAGTAGATTTTATAAAACAACTAACCCAGTGTCACTGTGGTGGTAAGATAAGACCGTCTATCGTATTATTCGGAGAGCAGTTACCAAAAGATGCTTTCGAAGTTGCGCTACACTTATCTGAATTTAGCGACCTCTTTATCGTTTTAGGTTCCTCTCTATCAGTAGCCCCAGCCAATCAATTTCCTTTAATCGCAAAAGAAGCAGGGGCTAGGTTAGTAATCATTAATGAAGAACCAACTGACCTCGATCATTATGCTGACTTGGTCATTAATGAGAGGAAGATTGGAGAAGTATTATCCGCTGTTGATCAACAATTATAAAGCAATAATCTAAGAGAATTCGATCTAAATGACGAGAAAACTTTACTAAAAAAAATTATCCATTAATGCTTTACCTACAGCACACTATTGTTATCGCTTGTTTTAGGTTATCTTTGCATTTAAATTCACGGATAACCCCCGACTCCTTATTGTCTTATATCGATAGATTCTTTTCTTAAATGACTATATTTACAGGCGTTAACTACAACTATTAATAAAAAAAGCCTGATAACAATGGTTATCAGACTTCCTCCCAAGTGGGGCTTAGGATCATAACCTTACTATATTATGATTCTTTTTCATTTGCATCTATTTTGTCAAAAAATCTAACATGGTTTTTTATTTTTACAAACTTTGGCTAAGTTTAGGACAAATCATCTGTCAGCTGATGTTCATTTTCCGTTCAATTAACCAGAAAAGCTTATGGCAATAATAGAAGGATCATAGTAGAGACACTCGCACTATCGACAGTAAACCAATCCCATTTTCCATTAAGAAAGGAAAAAGAAGTTGAATGGTTTAAAGCAGTGAAAGAAAGCGTGAAGCTAACAGGTGGGGTGATCGTCTGCAGGAATTATATTAGCAGCAACTTGTGCAGTGCTTATCACACAACCACTACAGGAATTGTATCTTTTCGGGATGACGATTGTTATCAAACTGGATACTTTATGTTGTTCGTATTTGCTTATTATCTGCACTTTTTGTTTGGACTACTAAAAAGAAAAGGACAACCTTATGGTGAAGAACCTTTGAAACAATCAAGTAGGTATATCTCTCCTCACTTTGAAGCAAACTATTATAAAAAAAGTAAGGAGGGACTTTCATGGGATTACTCAATGCTTTTAACGAGTGGCGTGAAACGAGATATGCTAATCACGTGGAGAAAATGAAAGATCTCGAAAAATGCCCTGATTGTCGTGGAAAGGGATTTCAATATTTTGCAGGTCAAGAATATATGTTTATGGACGACGATGCATATTATTGTGCTAGCTGTAATGGCAGTGGCGAGTATGATATATGGGAAAGTAACCAAATCAAATGATATTCCTTTGACCATTTAAAAAACCATCTCCAGCATTATCTGGAGATGGTTTTTTTATTGAAAATCTATTTCTATAATCATTACTTCTGATTGAGAACCTATACGTAGTGCTGGTCCCCATAATCCGAATCCAGAAGAAGTAAAAGAATGTAATTGCTCTTTTGCCATATAGCCCCAATCATTTTCAAACAATTTTGCAGTAATTAAATTAGCAGGAAATAGCTGCCCCCTATGTGTATGACCTGAGAATATTACATCTGCTCCTGCCTCTTGTGCTTCTGTAATCTCATGAGGCTGATGATCTAATACAATAATGGGTAAATCTTTTGTTTCATTCATAGCAATAAGTTCCTCTATGGTCTTTCTATTAGGGTTTGTTAAATCCTCTCTGCCAATTACTACAAATTGGTCATTTATCATTGCTGCTTCATCCATTAAATAGTGAATACCGATCTCATTTAATTCCTTTTTTAATTGATCATTATCGCCACCATAATAATCATGGTTACCAGGAGAAGCAAAAACACCCAGTGGGGCTTCTAGTTTTGCCATCGTTTTATTCATTTCCTTCTCTACATATGGGGTAATATCATCATTAATAATGTCACCTGGAATAAAAATAATATCAGGTTTCTCCTCTTTCGCTATTTTCACCAACTTCTCAAGATGATTATTACCTACAATTGTACCGAGATGTAAGTCTGATGCCATTAATACCTTTACATGACCTTCTTCTTCATCATTAGCCTTTTCAATTGTTATTTGATAGTCTCTCACTATCGGTGTCCAAGCGTTATATGTACCGTATATAAAGACAAACGTAAAAAACGCAACAACCGCCCAACCTGCATAAGTGAAGAATCTAGCATTTTTCTTTGTAATAAAATAAAGCAAATTGATAATCGGTAATAGGAGCATACCATAGCCAACAATGACAAGCCAATATCCACCAATCCATTCAATAACCGGCAGATGAAACGAAAATCCAACAAAAAATGATATTGAAAGAAGAAAAACAACTACGATAAATGTTTTTTTGAAACGAAAAGAAAAAGTTTTACGTAACCAACGCCATGTATTAAAGCCAATATAGTAACAAGTTAAGCCATAAATAAGTATCATTGTGATGCCAACGAACAATGTAAGCATATTTTTCCCCTTCACATTATGTATAAAGTATAGAACTGTAAAAAATATTATCAAAGACGTATGTTGAAAACAACTAATTGCTTCTCAAATGACAAAAATAATGTTAAATGACTTGATTTCATATAAAGAAAGAAAGAAGCCTCCACTTTTACTGTGAAGACTTTAAGGTGTGATTTGTTTTTTAATTTGCTGTAATTCTTTTAAAGATAGGCCTTCTAAAGATTGTTTAATTTCTTTTGCTATTTCCCTCTTATGTTGCTCTTCATACTCATTCCACCACTGTCTTAGTCCTTCAGTAGAATCAAGAAGATAATCAAAGTCTATCTCCTCGACTGTTTCATCTGTTAAGTAATTCATTACTGCTGCAAGCATAGAGTTGAGGTGGTTGATCTCCTTATTATTATTTTCTTCTTTTTTAGCCATACGCTCATACCCTTCATCTATTGTTAACGATAGTATGGTCTATTTAGCTTTTAATTAATAAATAAATAAAGTATGGTGCACCAATGGCAGAAACGACTAACCCAATCGGTATTTCCGAAGGTGCTAAAATCGTACGTGAAACAACATCTGAGAAAAGTAACAGCACCGCGCCGACCAATGCTGAAACAGGTAATAAAATTTCATTTCTCGGCCCAACTAGTTTTTTCGCTAGCTGTGGAGCCACTAAACCTAAGAATGAAATGCCTCCACCAACAGCGACACAAGACCCAGCTAATCCAACAGCAAGTAGTAATAACCATTTTCTTTGACGATTGACATTGACACCTAGGCCAGTAGACATCGCATCCCCTAGTGTAAGAACATTTAAATACCTCGCCTTAAATAACACAATCGGTATCAGTACAATTAACCAAGGTAAAAGGGCATATGTATAACTCCAACTCACGCCAGAAATATTACCCGATAACCAAACAGTTGCCTGTGTAAAGGAACGAGGATCCATTTTTAATTGGAGAATAATAATTAAAGCTGAAAAAGCTGCATTAATACCTATACCTACTAAGATTAACCGTATAGGTGTAACACCAGACGACTTTTTCCACGAGAAAACATAAATGAAAAAAGCCGCAAGTAAAGCCCCACATAATGCAAATATAGGGAGAATAAACAGTTGTAATAGTTCAGATTCAAATCTTATCCCCTGTGTGAAAAAGATATATAAAATTACAGCAAATCCAGCACCACTATTAATACCTAAAATCCCCGGATCCGCCAGACCGTTTTGAGTCGCACTTTGTAATATCGCACCAGAAACAGCCATGCCAATACCAATTAAAATGGCTAGAACAATCCTTGGTAAACGAAACTCAAAAACGATTAAATCATATTGCCCAGGGGTAGAAGATAATACACTATTGAAAATAGCAACAGGTGAAATAAAACTGGATCCAAAGCTCAAACTAGCTATAAAGAGGACAACTAATAATATCGTTAAAAAGAAAACAACCGCTTTCCATTTTTGTTTCATTATCTTCCACCTTCCCTTCTTGCTAAATAAAGAAAGAAAGGTACGCCAATCAATGCCATGATGGCACCCACTGGTGTTTCAAAAGGAGGATTAATCATTCGCGCACCAATATCCGCTAACACAAGTAGTAGACCCCCTAATACGCTTGAGCAAGGGATGATTAACCGGTAATCTGTTCCAACTAAAAACCTAACCATATGTGGGATAACGAGGCCCACAAATCCAATCGTACCTGATATAGAGACTGCTGCACCAGTTAAGAGTAAAACAACAATAAAACCAATTGTACGTATTAAACCTGTCTTTTGCCCTAGTCCGATGGCCACTTCCTCACCCATACTCAAAACAGTAATGGAACTGCTAATCATAATTGCTAGGATAATACTTATAATAAAAATGGGAATAGCAGGAGCTACACTCTCCCACTGGATACCCGCAACACCACCTGCATACCAAAAACTTAAATCTTTTGCGACATTAAAGTGAATAGCAATTGCAGATGAGATAGAACTTAAAAGAGCCGTAATAGCAGACCCGGCAAGCGCCAGTTTAACAGGCGTCAACCCATTTCGGGATAGCATTCCGACACCAAAAACAAGCCCTGCTCCAATGCTTGCTCCGATAAAAGCAGCAAACATGGTTCCAATTGGGCTTAAAGAGGTAAAGATGGCTAAAGCAACTGCAATAGCAAAGGTAGCACCAGAAGTAACCCCCATAATCGATGGTGACGCTAGTGGGTTTCTTGTCATCCCTTGCATAATTGCCCCTGCAATGGCAAGTGCAGAGCCAACTAATGCTGCCGCCACTACTCGAGGCATCCGTAAATTAATAATAATTTGATGTGTCGTTTTAGATGGGTCATATGATACAACACTTTCCCATACTGTTGAAAGATTAATATTCACTGCACCAAAGGCAATTGAAACAGCCATCGCTAAACAAAGGATGATTGTACCAAGTGTGACGATCATCATCGCAAAAAAACGATTTCTACTTGTGTTTGTTCCATTAAGTAAAGCCATTATGTATCTCTCTTTCATAAAGTAGTGCAAGAAATATCTTGTAATTGATAGTGATAATTGTTATCATTTTCATAGGCTAATTATATCATAGTTCATTTAGGAGGTTAACATCTTGTTCTCATCTCACAAGAAAAAAAACTTATTATTAATTGCAACAATTACAACATCTCTTGCCCTTTTTGGTTGTGGTAATGACGATGCTGAAAATAAGAATAATGACTCCAACCAAGCAACTGAGCAAACCGAGGATCGTGTATTAACTGATGCATTAGGAAACGAAGTAACGATTCCTGCTAATCCTGAACGAGTAGTTGCTACATACTTAGAAGATCATCTTGTCGCTTTAGGTATTACACCCATTGTACAATGGTCTGTTGCTAACGGCAAACAGGAATATCTTCAAGAATATTTAAAGGATGTACCTACAATCGCTCATGATTTACCTTTAGAAGCTGTATCTAGTCAAAATCCAGATTTAATAATTATGGATGGAGCAGGTATGGTTGAAGGTGGTAAATATGATCAATATGCGAAAATTGCGCCAACTTACGTGATTGGTGAAGAAGAAAATAGTGATTGGCGTACAGAACTTGAAACAGTTGGTAAAATCTTCGGTAAAGAAGATAAGGCAACTGAAGTTCTTAAAGAGTACGAAGATAAAGCAGCACAAGTTGAAGAAGAGCTACAAAAAGATCATGCTGGTGAATCTGCTGCAGCTATTTGGTTAGTGAATAACAGTTTATTTGTCGTAAGCAAGGATCTTTCTGCAGGTGATGTAATTTATAATGATCTAGGTATGGCAGTTCCTTCTGTCGTTGAAGAAATTTCAGCAGATGCTACTGGGAACTGGTCTGCGATTTCTTTAGAAAAATTAGCAGATATGGATGTGGACCACCTATTCTTTATTAATAGCGATGGTGAAGGGGCAGAAGTCTTATCTGATCCATTATGGGCAAATATTCCGGCAGTAAAAAATGAGCATGTCTATGAATTCTCTAGGGACACAGGATGGTTGTACACCGGAACGATAGCGAATACACAAATCATTGAAGATGTGGAAGAAACTATTCTTAATAAATAAGACAAGCAAAAAGGCTAAGTTTTCCTTTTGGAATCTTAGCCTTTTTCTTATGCCACGTGATCATGTCCACCTTGTTTATTATGATAAATATGAACAAAAAATGTGATAACGAAGGCTGCAATGATAATACTAAAAAATAATATATGTCCAATCTCTATATGGAACAAACTTAATAACATTTTAATTGCAATGATTCCAATAAGAATAAAAGCTGTTGTCTCTAACTCCGGAATCTTATCAATTAATACTAAAAATAACTTTGCAACTGTGCGCATCATTAAAATCCCAAGCATACCTCCAATTAACAAAATCCATACTTTATCTGAAACAGCAAAGGCAGCTAATATACTATCTACAGAAAAAGCTAAATCCATTAGCTCTACTGAAATAACCGTTCCCCAAAAAACACCAAAAGTACGGATCATCCAACCGTCTTTTTTTACTCCGTCGATATCTTCTTCAGGCGTTTTAAACCAAAATTGTTTAATCACTAAATAAGCTAAATAAGCGGCTCCTAGTACTTTAATCCACCAAAATTTAATCAGCCACATACCTAAACCGATAAAGAGAAATCTGAAAAAATAAGCACCAATTAACCCATACGTAAGTGCTTTTTTTTGCTGCTCCTTCGGTAAATGCTTAACCATAACGGCTAATACCAATGCATTATCAGCTGATAATAGACCTTCTAGAACAATGAGTGTGCCTATATACCCCCAAGAAACAGGATCTGTAAGAACCTCTTTCCACATTGACCAATCAAAAAATGATGCATAGGTTGATAACAACTGATTTAATACTTCCATTGACAAGACTCCTTTAAATGAAATGAACCTATTATACTGCTCTATTATACCAAATAGTTTCGTAACACGAAAGTTTCGCTAAACTAACAAAATCTTTTTCATTTCCTCTCATAAAGTATGAGCAAAAATAATTCTTTTTAATATAATAATTAACAGAAATGTGTAAAAGACTTTTGCTCGTTACTATAAGCTGTACGGAAATAATCCCTTACCTCATTTAAACATTGAGGTTTAACACTAGTTTGTCTAGCATCACGACAATTTATCGCTTCATAAAAAGCGATGATCAGAGGTGAAGTCGATGAGTTTAGGTAAATCTTTTAATCAATGGAAAAATGCGCGAGAACATAAACATTTAGAAAAGATGAAAAGAAGTAATAGATGTCCAGAATGCTATGGACAAGGCTTTTTATTATACCCTAGCCTCATGTACTCCCTACATTCTGATACACTCTTTTGTCCAGGTTGCGAAGGAAGTGGTCGTTTCAATGATTGGGAGCGTATTCAAGAAAAAGAAAAGCGCAGTGAGAATCATAAGTCGAATAAACAAACTTCATCACAAGAACCCAGCGAATATTAGGTGCTTCTTTATCAATTGGCAACGAATTATGTATAGTTTCTGCGGAAATAGTGAATGAAGAGCAGAAAAAGGATGTTTCTCAGCTCTAATGACGATATGTAAACGTAGAAGATTGGTAGGTTACCAAGCTAGTATAGAACATTCAAAAAAGCCCTCTCCAGAAAATGAAAGAGAGGGCTTAAAATGAACTTATACTGTTTTCCAATCAGCAGCGAATTTTTCCATCCCTTGATCTGTCAATGGATGTTTTGTTAACTGCTCAATTACTTTATAAGGAATTGTCGCAATATGTGCACCGGCTAATGCAGCTCTTGTGACATGATCCGGATGTCTCACTGACGCAGCAATAATTTGTGCATCTAACTGATGAATGCGGAAAAGCTCAGCAATTTTAGCAACGAGGGTAATCCCGTCTTCTGAGATATCATCAAGTCTTCCTAAGAACGGTGAAACATAAGTAGCTCCAGCTCTTGCAGCAAGTAATGCTTGGTTCACAGTAAAGATTAATGTGACGTTCGTTTTAACACCTTTTTTGGATAAATATCTTGTTGTTTCAAGACCAGCCATTGTCATTGGCACTTTTATAGTAATGTTCTTATCACCATTATTTATCTTAATCAGTTCCTCAGCCTCAGCAATCATTTGTTCAGCTGTTTCTGCAGAAGGAGTGACCTCAGCAGATACTGATTCTACTTCCGGAACTGCTTGAAGAATTTCTTCAATTCTTGTTTCAAACTTGATGCCTTCTTTTGCTACAAGTGACGGGTTAGTTGTTACGCCTGATAGGACACCTAACTTGTATGCTTGTTTAATTTCATCTAAATTGGCTGTATCTATGAAAAATTTCAATGTAATATACCTCCCTTTCTAACTTCCTTTACTATTATACCATACTAAAGCTGGTAATCGTTTCAAGTACCACTTTCTACTTTTCCATCCAATTAGTATGATACGTTCCTTCTTTATCTACTCGCTGATACGTGTGTGCTCCAAAATAATCTCTTTGTGCTTGCAGTAGATTAGCTGGTAATGTTGCCGTTCTGTAGCTATCATAATAAGCAATAGCACTTGAGAATGCAGGCACAGGGATACCTTGTTCAATAGCAATAGAAAGAACTTTTCTTAATGAAGACTGATAGCTTTCAACGATTTCCTTAAAATAAGGATCCAATAATAAATTTGCTAATGCTGGTTCACGATCATAAGCATCTTTAATTTTTTGTAAGAATTGTGCACGAATGATACAGCCTCCGCGGAAGATCATGGCAATATCGCCGTATTTTAAATCCCAATTCTTTTCATCAGACATCGCGCGCATTTGAGCGAATCCTTGTGCATAAGAAACAATTTTACTCATATATAATGCTTGTCTAACAGCTTCTATTAACTCCGCACGGTCTCCACTATATATGTCCTTTTTAGGACCTGTAAGAATTTTACTAGCATGGACTCTTTCTTCTTTCATTGCGGAAATAAACCTTGCAAATACAGATTCTGTAATAATCGGAAGAGGTACACCAAGATCTAAAGCATTTTGGCTTGTCCATTTACCGGTACCTTTTTGTCCCGCTTTATCGAGAATCACATCAACAAGTGGCTTGCCAGTCTCGTCATCTACTTTTGTAAAGATATCAGCTGTAATTTCAATTAGATAGCTATCTAACTCACCCTTGTTCCACTCTGCAAATGTCTCATGAAGTTCATTCGCTTCTAATCCAAGTACATGTTTAAGAATAAAATAGGCCTCAGAAATTAACTGCATATCACCATATTCAATCCCATTATGAACCATTTTCACATAATGACCAGCCCCATTTGGACCGATGTATGTACAGCATGGATCTCCATTTACTTTCGCAGAAATAGCTTCAAAAATCGGTTGTACAAGGTCGAATGCTTCCTTCTTACCACCAGGCATGATTGAAGGCCCTTTTAAAGCTCCTTCTTCACCACCGGAAACGCCTGTACCAATAAAATGATAGCCTTCTTCTGCTAATTCTTGATTGCGGCGAATGGTATCTTCAAAATATGTATTACCACCGTCAATTAAGATATCACCCTTTTCAAGATATGGTTTCAGCGATTCAATTGTCGCGTCTGTTGCTGCACCCGCTTTGACCATTAACAAGATTTTTCTTGGTGTTTCTAGTGATTGGACAAAATCTTCAATAGTTTCGGCACCAGTAAAGTTCTTACCCTTTGCTTCATTTTGTAAGAATGCTTCTGTTTTTTCATAAGAACGGTTAAAAACAGCTACTGAGAAGCCACGACTTTCTATATTTAAAGCAAGGTTTTTTCCCATTACTGCTAATCCGATAACACCTATTTGTTGTTTACTCATTTAATTGGTCCTTTCGTCTTTCATTTTTTCCTGACTGCTACTTTAGTCAAGAATAGAATAACCCTCATCTGTGATTATACAAAACGATGAAGGTGATTACAATCCATCCTACTATAGAACAAACTGTATGAAATTTCTCACATTATCCCTTTATGGACAATGACTTTCATCATGAAATCCGATAGATCATCCTATTCGCCGTATGTGATGAGAAAAGATAACACCCGCTTGAGTATTTGGGATGCTGTTGAGTCATTGGTTATCCTTTATGTGTCACCCCAAAACTTGTCCAATAAGAGCTGTTCTAATTCAGGGAGAGCGAATATTTTTTTCGCTAATTGGTAAGCAAAGCATGCCCCGCTCGAACCGCTTCCAATAATGCACACAACTCATTTCTAAATCTCCTGCAAAGAGCCATAATTTTTCACGTTGTTTATTGTCATTGACCAGTATCATTTGCCTGTTTTTAAGTTCTTTTTATTATCATCAACCTACGGAAGATTATGACCTTACTTTCCCCAATAAAA
Organism: Cytobacillus sp. FSL K6-0265; assembly: GCF_038003465.1. Taxonomy (NCBI): domain Bacteria; kingdom Bacillati; phylum Bacillota; class Bacilli; order Caryophanales; family Bacillaceae; genus Cytobacillus; species Cytobacillus sp. FSL K6-0265. The sequence goes on from NZ_JBBOPE010000001.1 coordinate 2,520,456, forward strand.
ATAAGATAAAACATGAAAGCAATGACAAAGAGAGACTATGACTTAACGATTTACGAAGCCTTTCTATTATGAGATGGCAATGGCGCTGATTTTGTTTTTCTTCTTATATGAGTAATAAAATAGAGCAGGAAGATAACGACAGCGAACAATGAAGATAGGATGTACATAAAATCGTACCCTTTTTCGTTTGCGACGACGCCAAGTAGCAGTGCCCCCATCGCTAGTCCTAAATCCATAAAACTTAAGCTCATTGCATTAGCCGTTGCCCTTTTTTCTTTTGGTACAAGGCTAACAGCCCAAGCTTGGAATGTCGGTTGCATCACACCATATGCAATGCCATAAAACACAGCGGCTATGAATAATGAAGATATTCCTTTAGCAAATGCAATGAGTAACAATCCGATAAATGCTGCAATCGTTGCGCTATAAATTAAATAAGCATGTCCGAAGCGATCGAAAATTTTGCCCGAAAATGGGCGAATGATAATAAGCATCGCCACTAAGATAAGAAAGAATATGGAGGTTTTCTCCCCTACTCCAATAGAACTTCCTAATCCCTCAATAAAGTTCACTACCCCAGCAAACGTAAAATAAAATAATAACACTAAAAAACATGGTAGGAAAGCGCGTGAATCAAAAGCGGATTCTACTATTGACAATTTCCTAACTGCCTGTTGATTTATATTTTGCGAAGTTTTAAGGGCAAGACTACCAATTATAATCACTATAATAAGAATAAGAGAAAAGGACAAAACGGATTTAAATGAATAAATATTAATCATTGAAATAGCCAAAAAAGGACCGCTAGTTGTACCAACACTTGTAGCCAAACCAAAATAGCCGATTCCTTCCCCTAAGCGGTGTTCAGGAATTAAATTTGTCGTTATTGTTGCTAATAATGTAGTAATAAAACCGAAAGCAATACCTTGTAATATGCGAAGGATTGTGAATATAAATATAGAATTTGTGAATATTGTCACAAAAATAAACAACAACATACCTAATAAAGATAGAATTAATAACGATTTCTGATTCATATACCGTAAGCAAAAACCTAAGAAAAGCCTAGATACAACAGCAGCAATCATAAAGGCTGTTGTCATTAACCCTCCGTATGTTGGGTTATTACTTAATGCAGTAACATAGATTGGAAATCCCCCTAACAAGGATTGTAAACTTAAAAAAAATAAAAAAGTAAGCATTAGTGCCATTGTATACTGCGTGGACCAAAGCTTGCCTCCTAACGTATGCATATTCAACCTTCTTTCTTAAAAAATCAATGTTTATATTTCGACTACCTAAGCAATTATAGCTTAAAATTCTCCAATAAAGTATTTTCATTTTTTTGTCGAAATAAAGGGAAAATTTTTTATTGTTTATGTAAGCGTTTTCATATATACTAAGTATTAGGCGGATAGCAAGTGTGGCTATCATCGTACTTGGCGAAGGTGGGGCCGGTATATATTGAATGGTAATCATTTTATTTAGTACATATAAAGGTTGTGATTAAGCTTGAAAAGAACTAACTTTTCGTATTTTGTTAAGAATAATGAATTTAACCTACAAGCCTACATCAATTATTTATTGTTGAAATATCATTCATCCACTATTCAAATTCAATCGCATTCTCATCAGACGAAACTTTAAAAGCTTAATTATCGAAACCTATACTAAAAGGTTACCATTACACTTTTTGTAGGGGCACGAATGGGTAAAGATGAATGGTAAACAACATATCCCCTAGTAAAAATCACAGCCATCCGCCATTGGCTGTGATTTTTCATTGTTCAATCGTCTATTTTAACTTTGATTGTTTCTCCATCAACATGCAGATTTGTCATTTCGTCTACTTCTGCTAATGTAATTGACTGGACAAGTAATGATTCATGTAAAAGCGCCGAAAACTTCTCTAATGCTCTTAAAACCTTTTCATTGCCAAACATTGTTAGATGAATACGAAGATCAACCGGTAACCCTTGCTTTTTTCGCCTGTTTTGCACTTCTCTCATTACTTCCCTCACTAACCCTTCTTGCAAAAGCTCTTCTGTTAATCCGATATTCAGGATGACTGTACAATCTTTTCCTTCTGCAAATCTATATGGATGTTTCGCTTTTTTCTCTACTAACACATCCTCATTTTCTAAAACAAGCATTTCACCATTTTTTTCTATGTTTAATGATCCATTCGTGAGTAAGGTATTTTTTTCACAGACTGTTAATTCTTTTAATGTTTGCTCAATCACTTTTATTCTTTTACCGTATTTTTTACCGGCAATTGCGTAGTTAACTTTTAACTCAACTGTTACAAAGTTATGGGTATTTTTTTCATAAATTATTTCTTTTACATTCGTTTCATCTTTTATGATCTGTTCAAAGGAAGATACACTTGCTTTCCCTTTAACTGCACTTACGATTACTGTTTGAAGTGGCTGCTTTGTTTTGATATTAGCTGCCATCCTGATTGATCTAGTGAGTTCAACAATTTGTCGAACATCTTTCATATCGGATTCTAACTGGATGTTGGTCTTCGTTTTCTCTTGCTTAGGAAAATCAGATAGATGAACACTACTGCCGACTAATTGTAAGTGAATCTCATCGGTGACGAACGGCATAAATGGTGCAAATAATCGCGTTGATTGCACCAGCACTTCGTAAAGAGTGGTATATGCTGCCCTTTTGTCGTGGTCTAATCCTTCCTTCCAGAATCTTTGCCGTGATCGTCTGACATACCAATTACTCACATCATCTAAAAATTCTGCCAGTAATTTAGCACTTTTGAAAAAGTCATAAACTTCTAATCCTTCTCTTACCTTCTCAATCGTATGATGCAATCTTGAAAGTATCCATTGGTCAATGATTGCCAATTCCTTTACTCGATGCTGGCTAAAATCAAAACCATCAATCTTTGCATACATATCATAGAAGGAAAAAACATTCCTGAACGTATCTACTATTTTTGATTTTGCCTGTTGAACGGTCTTTTTAGAAAATCGCTTATTATTCCAAGGAGCACTATCACTAAGAAGAGCCCATCTTAATGCATCTGCGCCAAACTCTTCAATCAACAAGGTAGGATTTAGAGCATTCCCTTTGCTTTTAGACATTTTTTGTCCTTGCTCATCTAATATATGACCGAGAGATAAGACCTTTTTATACGGTGCGACACCTTTATAAAGTGTTGATACGGCAAGTAAACTGTAGAACCACCCTCTCGTTTGATCTACTCCTTCGATCACAATGTCGGCGGGAAATTGATTATTAAATAGCGTTGTCTGTTCGAAAGGATAATGATATTGAGCATATGGCATTGAACCACTATCAAACCATACATCAATGACCTCCTTCTCACGCTTCATTTCACCACCACAAGAACATCTCAAATGAATACGGTCAACATAAGGTTTGTGCAAATCGATGCGATCATCTACATTTTCAATCGCTCTTTCTTTTAATTGTGCAATGGAATTTGGGCTACTTTCTAGTCCACAAGTTTGACAAGTCCATACATTTAACGGCGTTCCCCAAAAACGATTTCTTCCAATATTCCAATCAACAAGTTGGTCAAGAAAATGACCGAATCGGCCATTCTTCATATGCGCTGGATACCATTCAACCGTTTGGTTATTGTCTATCATTTTTTCTTTGACATCAGTTGTGCGAATGAACCAACCTTCCATCGCATAATAAATCAGCGGATTGTCACATCTCCAGCAATACGGATAACTATGTTCATATTTCCTCTTACTATAAAGTAGATTCTCCTGAGCTAGCATTTGAATGATCGTTACATCACTTTCTTTCACTTTCTTATTTGCAAGAGGAACATTCTGCTTATATCTTCCTTTCTCATCAACAACTTGCAAAAAATCTAATCCATTTTCTTTTACAGCTTGGTAGTCATCTTCGCCATGTGCTGGGGCAATATGGACTAACCCAGTTCCCGAATCTTCCGTTACAAAATCGGCTGCAATCACTTTATGTCCATTGTTGAGTGAGACAAATGAAAATGGCGCAACATACTTCATACCTACTAATGCTTCACCTCTTACAGACTCGATGACTTTGTATCCTTCTTTAAGTACTGTTGAAACCAAGCTTTCTGCGACAATCAATCGTTCATTATTTTGCTCTACTTTCACATAACTTAGCTTAGGGTTTACCGCTACAGCTACATTTCCAGGTAATGTCCAAGGTGTTGTTGTCCAACAAAGTAAGTATTCATTCTCAGCCACTTTAAACTTAACTGTTGCTGATAGATCATGCACATCTTTATATCCTTGTGCAACTTCATGCGAACTTAGGGATGTTTCACAATGAGGACAATAAGGGACAACCCGATGCCCTTTATATAAGCGTCCATCATGATGAATTTGAGATAATATATGCCAAACCGATTCAATGTACTCATTATCGAGTGTGATATAAGGGTGATCCATCTCCACCCAATAGCCCAATTGCTCAGTAAACTGTCGCCATTCTTTTTCATATGTGAATACACTCTTCTTACATTCTGCTATGAATGCTTCTACACCAAATGCTTCAATATCATCTTTGCTAAGCAATTGTAATTTCTTTTGTACTTCAAGTTCTACAGGGAGCCCATGTGTATCCCATCCTGCTTTTCTTAAAACTTGATGTCCAGTCATGGTTTTGTAACGGGCAACAAAATCTTTTATCGTTCGACCAAGTGCATGACCAGCATGTGGCATACCATTTGCTGTTGGTGGGCCTTCATAAAAAACAAAGGATGGCGCCTCATGTCTTTGCTGTATGGACCTTTGAAAGATTTTTTCCTCTTGCCAATATTCGCGAACCTTTCTCTCCTTTTCCACATCTCGTTCTTTCATTTTAAAATCTCCCTTCCATATCCATTCATATACGAAAAAAACTCGATTCTATACGTAGAATCGAGTTAAAATATCCCCTCTAAAAAACAAAAAAACCAACTGTAGTGGTTTGTATTTGCTCTCACTACGTACTATCATACGCGTCCAGGATATCGGTTGGATGCCGTCAAAGCTTAGTTTCACTTCAGCTTTGCTTCTCAGAGAGGATTTTCATTGTGGTCTTAACGTCAGCCTCTCAGCAAATGGCTCACTCTCTTTGGATAAGATGTTCACAACTACTCTTTCTCGTCAACGAATTGAATAGAATTTAATTAATATGAAGTATCATATGTTAATAATTGTGAATTGTCAATAGAATAAATATTTATCATTGCAGGATAAAGAGAAGTAACCTATTATAATAATTATTAATAAAAACATGCTAAATAGACAATAAAGATTGCCAACCATAAAAGGAGATAACAAAATGACGATTCACACAGAGAAAGAAGGCATTTTCACGTCCGTTTGTTCCCTAGATTGTCCTGACCAATGTGGTTTACTCATACATAAAAAAGACGGGAAAATCGTGAAAGTTGAAGGCGACCCTAACCATCCTGTTACGCAAGGGAATATTTGCAATAAAGTAAGAAATATGGCTGAACGGCTATATGACCCAAAGAGATTAACTCATCCTCTCAAGCGAACGGGTCCAAAAGGTAGTAGTCAATTTGAGGAGATCAGTTGGGATGAAGCACTACAAATCATTACAGATAAATGGAAAGATTTAATTAAAACGCACGGACCCGAGAGCATTCTTCCCTATAGCTTTTACGGTAATATGGGTAGAGTGGCTGCTGAAGGAATGGACCGCCGTTTCTTTTCACGCTTAGGTGCAAGTAGACTAGAACAAACAGTTTGTCAAGCAGCAGGTAAAGAAGGTTATCGTTACACAATGGGCGGAGGCTTTGGCACAGATCCAGAAGACACAAGTGAAGCCAAGCTCATCATCCTTTGGGGAATCAATGCTGTCAGTACGAATATGCATCAAGTTATTCTTGCCCGAAAAGCAAAGAAACACGGGGCAAAAATCATCGTGATTGATGTCCATAAAAATCAAACAGGCAAAATGGCTGATTGGTTCATTCCCATTAAACCAGGTACGGATAGTGCTCTTGCACTTGGAATGATGCATATCTTGTTTGCTGAGCATATGGTAGATGAAGAATTTCTTGAAACGTATACCATTGGACATGAGCAATTACGAACGCATGTAAAAAAATACACGCCAGAAGTTGTCGCGTCTATTACAGGGGTCTCTGTAGAGGATCTTTATCAATTAGCAAGAGAATATGGTCAGACTACACCATCATTTATCCGCATTGGCAATGGATTGCAACATCATGATAATGGTGGGATGAATGTACGTGCTATTTCCTGCCTTCCTGCTTTAACAGGGCAATGGCTGCATAAAGGTGGTGGCGCACTCAAATCAAATTCTGGTTATTTATCGTTCAATACCGCGGGTATGCAACGACCCGATTTATTAGCAAATAAACAGACAAGATCGATTAATATGAATCTCATAGGTGAAGCTTTAGGACAAAAAGATAAACCTATCCGTTCCATGTATGTTTATGGTAGTAATCCGGCAGTTATTGCACCTAATAGTAATCTGGTGAAAAAAGGGCTTGCAAGAGAAGACTTATTTTTAGTTGTGCATGATTTATTCTTAACGGAAACAGCTCAATATGCTGACATCATCTTGCCATCTACTTCATCATATGAGAATACCGATTTTTACACTTCTTATTGGCATCATTATATTCATTTGCATGAACCGGTAATAGAACCATATGGTGAGTCACGATCCAATCATCATGTTTTTCAACAACTAGCACATTATATGGGATTTACTGAAGATTTATTTAAGGATTCCGAAGAAGATTTAATTACATCCGCTTTAGAGAATTCAAAGAATGAATATATGAAGGATATTAATTTTGAGCTTTTAAAAGAAAATCGGTTTATGAAAGCAGACGTACGTCCATTACTTCCCGGCAAACTTAAAACACCAAGTGGAAAAATCGAACTTTATTCAGAATTAATGGAGAAGGCTGGCTTAAATCCGCTACCGACTTACAATCCAATAGTAGATGAAGGCGATGCACCATTTTTATTCGTTCCAGCACCAAACCATAATTTTCTAAATAGTACCTTCTCAAATAATGAAAAGCATATTAAATTAGAAAAACAACCAAAACTCCATTTGCATAGCAAGGACGCACAAGATTATCAAATTGAAAATGGAGATGTAGTAAAAATCTATAATGAACGAGGAGAATGTGAGTTAACGGCCGCTATCGGAGAAAACGTACTTCCAGGGGTTGTTGTTAGTCAAGGCCTTTGGGCTGATGAGCCAGGCAAGAAACAACTCGTTAATACGCTCACACCTGATAGAGTCGCTGATATGGGAGGCGGTGCCACTTTCTTTTCCGGGAGAGTATATATTGAGAAAGTCAGTAGTCATGAATAAACATTGAGAAAATGGACATATATCTAAAATACAAATAGGCTAGGACAAACTGGTAGGATGATTGTTTGTTCTAGTCTTTTTTTATTGTAGCAACTAAGTGAAGCAGCTGAGTCATAGGACGCTAGCGTTAACTTATATGGGTTGAGGCATTTTTCGGCTTTGTCTCTTCTATACATAACAAACAGTAAAGTAATGACTAACGTGAGACAAATGAACAGCACAAATAGTGAGTCAGCTTCCAATATAGACGATGAATAATTAAAACTAGTTCCCCTCTTATGCTTTACACCTTTGAATCATTGTTCGCAAACAATAAAAAGCCGAACAAATCCCTCTTATTTACAAAGGGAAATTTGTTCGGCACCTATCTTTTTTTATTAACCAAATCTGCCAGTCACATAATCTTCTGTACGGCTATCTTTTGGCATGGAGAAGATTTGATCGGTTTGTTCAAATTCAATGACTTCTCCGTTTAAGAAGAAAGCTGTCTTATCGGATACACGAGCAGCTTGTTGCATATTATGTGTAACGATGACGATGGTATAATCTTTCTTCAAATGAGCGATGAGCTCTTCTACTTTCAGTGTTGAAATCGGGTCAAGTGCGGATGTTGGTTCATCCATTAAGATAACGTCTGGTTTCATCGCAATTGCTCTCGCAATACAAACACGTTGTTGTTGACCACCTGATAAACCAAGAGCCGAAGTTTTTAAACGATCTTTTACTTCGTCCCAAATCGCTGCTCCACGTAAACTTTCTTCAACAATTTGATTCAATTCTTTTTTATTTTTAATCCCTTGCATTCTTGGCCCATATGCTACATTATCATAGATGCTCATTGGGAATAGATTAGGCTTCTGGAAAACCATACCGACTTTTGTTCTAAGTTCAATAACATCTTTTGATTGATATATATTGTTGCCATTAATATGGATATCTCCATTAATTCTCACACTATCAATTAAATCATTCATACGATTCAATGTTCTTAAAAAAGTCGATTTTCCACATCCAGAAGGACCAATTAATGCTGTTACCTCTTTTTCACGAATATCTAATGATACTTGATAAAGCGCTTGGTTATCACCGTAAAATAAATCTAAGTCTCTTACGCTAATTTTCACTGAACGCTGATCATTTTGGTTCTCAACATTTGCAGTCTCTTTTACTTCTTTACGTTCTAGTGTTGTATTCATGAATAGAACACTCCTTTTTAATAGTCAGCTTTATTAAGCTTTTTAGAGATAAATGTTGCAGCAAAGTTTAGAGCAAGAATCATTACAATTAACACAATACCAATCGCTGCTGCTAATTCAATATCACCAGATTCTTGAGTAACAAGATACGAATGAACCGTTAATGTTCTCGCTGATGAGAAAATCCCTTCAGGCATTGCTGCTACTGTACCTGCTGTTAAAAAGATCGCTGCTGATTCACCGATAATTCGTCCCATAGAGAGGATAATCCCCGATAAGATTCCTGGCATAGCGCTAGGTAAAATGACTTTATATAGTGTTTGTAACTTTGTTGAACCTAATGCAAGTGACCCTTCTCGGTAACTAGCTGGTACTGTTTTTAATGCTTCTTCAGTTGTACGGATGATCACTGGTAAAACAATAATTGTTAAAGTTAAGGATGCTGATATAATAGACATCCCCATCGCCAATGTGGTAACAAAGAATACAGCACCGAATAATCCGTATATAATAGATGGAATACCCGTTAAACTCTCTGTTGCAAACCGGATCATTCGAACGAGTCTGCCTTGTTTCGCATACTCTTGTAAATAGACTGCTGCTAAAATCCCGATTGGTGTGGCAATCACTAGCGATATTACAATTGTATAAATGGTAGTAATAATCATTGGCCAAATGCCACCGCCGCCGACAGGTGAATAGTCACCGAAGATAAACTCAAGATTAATTAACCCGATACCTTTATAAAAAATATAACCAACAATAATAAGGAGGATAGCTACAGTTAAGAAAGCTCCAAACCACAATAAGCCCAATAATAAATTATCTTTAAACTTTCTCACCTTACTTCCCACCTTTCGAACTTATTTTCGCTAATACGAAATTCAATATAAGAATGAATGAGAATAATACAATCCCAGTCGCAAATAGCATTTCTTGATGTGTACCATACGCGTAACCCATTTCAAGGGCAATATTCGTTGTAAGTGGTCTTACACTATCAGTTATACTTGTTGGTATAATCAAACTATTACCAGCAACAAGAATGACTGCCATCGTCTCTCCAATTGCTCGTCCTAGCCCTAATACGATCGCTGCCATAATACCTGATTTTGCTGCTGGAACAACGACTTTAAAAATGGTTCCGATTGGCGAGGCACCTAATGCTAAGGAACCTTCTCTATACGTTTTCGGTACTGCTCTGATTGCTGTTTCAGCAACGGTTACAATCGTAGGTAACATCATAATCGCTAAAACTAGAATCACCGCAATTAAACTTTGCCCTTTTACTAAGCCAAGATTATTTTGTAAGAAAGGAACAATAATAGCTAAGCCGAATACACCGTATAATACAGATGGAATACCCGCTAATAATTGAACAGCCGGTGAAATAATCTTTGCAATAGGTTTCGGAGCAATTTCCGATAAGAAGATCGCAGTTAATAACCCAATAGGTACTCCAATAACAAGCGCTCCAATCGTTGCATAAATAGAAGCAACAATCATTGGAAAGATTCCATACTTATCTTCACTCGGTATCCAATCAGATCCAAAGATGAAATCAATAAAACTGTATCCATCTGCAATGAAAGGGTTCGATCCTTTAAAGAAGACGAAACCAATAATTAGAAATAAACTAAGCACAGAGATTAACGCACAGATTAAAAACAATTTCTCTGAGATGAACTCCATAATATATTTTAAACGATTTGATTTATTTTTTTGTTTTACTTCTGATGGATTTGGCAAAACACATACCTCCAAAGTCACTTGCTAATTGTTTGATAAACGTTATTCTTCTGTAATTGGTATTGCACCTGCTTCTGCAGCTATCTCCTGTCCAGCTTCACTTAAAATGAAGTCAATAAATGCTTGGCTTTCCTCTGATAAATCTTTATGCACAAAAAGGAAAGGACGAGATAATGGATAATTCCCTTCAATCACATTTTTAGCAGTTGGCTCTACACCATTAATATGAACGGTTGAAATGGTTTCATCTATATATTCAAAAGAAATAAATCCAATCGCATGCTCATTTGTTGCAACCGTCGTTTTTATATTTCCGTTCCCACTAGCGATAATTGAGTTCCGCACTAATTCACCAGAAGAGTAGTCAACAATTTCTTGAAAAGCATCTCTTGAACCTGATCCATCTTCACGTGAGACGACAACAATCTCCATATCTTTACCGCCTACTTCTTTCCAGTTTGTTATTTCACCTGTAAAGATTTTTTTCACTTCATCCATTGTTAAATCTTTTACTTTATTGTTTGCATGTGTAACCACTACAATTCCGTCAAAGGCAATAATTGTAGGTGATACTTCTTCCTCTTCTCCTGACTCTAAGCTTCGAGAAGACATGCCGATATCGGAAACACCATTTATTGCATTTGTAATCCCTGCTGAAGAACCAATTTGATTGATTTCAATATTTACATTTGCACTTTCCATATATTTAGCAGCTAACTTTTCTGCTAGCGGACCAACTGACGTAGAACCGGAAATGGAAATCGTACTTCCGTTACCTGAACTTGCTTGTCCTTCATCTTCTTCACCACCATTGCATGCAGTCAAAATTAAGGTGAGTGACATAAGTAACAAAATACTCTTCCATTTTCGAAGTTTTAGCATAGATAAACCTCCACTTTAGATAGCTTTTATCTTTTTTGTTTGTGTTAATCCCAATATAACGAATCATATTTAATTCTCTATTAACCTTTTGTAAAGCCTTTGTAAATTTTATCAATGTACGCATAAATATATGGAGAAATTGTAAAAATCAACCTGTTATTTTTGATAATTTTCTAAACTTTCATATTTCTCTATTGAAGAATACCTTTTATATTGTCTACAAAAATGAATGAAAAAAACATTTAAAGAAAAAATACAGGGAAGTATAGGCTTTTTCATGTAGGGTATGGTACGATGATTGCTAGAATAGGAAGTGATTATTGATGATTAATATTGAAATTCCTCATCCAGACTTAGTTATCACAAAAAAGAAGCCTGGCGGAGAACAAGGAACAACGGCTATCAGCCACTTATATGGTTTTACGGATTTTACAAAGATCCCAAGAGATAAAGGTGGAATGATTTTATTTTTTGACAAAAAAGAGAACCTTCTTTTTGTTGGGAAGGCACGTAAACTTAGACAACGTGTAAAAAAACATTTCGACGACCAAGTATCACCCATTAAAAACCACCGTGAACAAGTATCCAAGATTGCATGTATATATGTTGATGATCCCGTTGAGCGTGAAATATACGAAACGTATATTATCAATAAGTTAAAAGCAAAATATAATACTGAAAAAGTTTTCTTTTCAAACTAAAAATTTTATTTTAGCTATGGGATGGAGGAGAATAATCCTTCATCCTTTTTTTATAAATGTTTTCTCGACTTATGCGGGAGAAGTTCCTGCTTTAGTAACTAAAGTTAGGCAAGCTAAACTTTATATATTTTCACAAAAAAAAAGACTTCCGAACAGTAAAAATCTTACTAATCGGATGTCTTATTATTTTGGTTCTTTTTAAAGCGGTATGCTAAATAGGCAATGTATAATGGAGTGGCAATATAGATTAAATAAGGATAAGAACCATATGTTCCTTTATAAAGTACAAAAAGCATACAGCCTAAAAAGATTGTAACAATTGTCCCGTACTTTGGTAATGGGATATCTTTAAAACTCGGAATGCGAATACGACTGACCATTAAAAAGCAAAGCGCCGTAAATACAACTGTCGTAATAATACTGGGTACTAAATGGCCAAACAATGTAAGAATAGCTAAAATTCCCCCAGCGGCCGTAATCGGAACACCGATAAAATAGTTTGTGGACTGCTTACTAGTACCAACATTGAATCGTGCTAAGCGATATGCACCGAATAGCGGGAATAACCCAGACACTAATAATCCAATCGAACCAAATTGGTAAAAGTATGTATAATATACAAGAAATGACGGTGCTACCCCAAAAGTTACAACATCCGCTAATGAATCTAATTCTTTGCCTAGCGTACTATCTGCTTTTAACATTCTCGCTGCACGACCATCCATACTATCAAGCATCATACCGATAATAATCAATATTGCAGCATTATTATATTGGCCATGAGCAGCAAATCCAATAGACAAAAATCCACAATATAAATTGCCTAAAGTAAGCATATTAGGTATCATCTTTATTAATTTCACTTACAATCATCACTCACTTTTTTGTGATCTACGTTGCAAACATAAACCTATACTTAAACACAAATCACTTTTTAAGGTTTATCTATTATAACACTTTATTCTAAGTTGTTACTATATATGTTTGATGATTATTAAGTTCTTTTGACTCTATTTCTTTTTTTGAGAATTTCTCAAGTCAGAATATTGTTGAATACGTGACCAGTTATCATGAAAAATGAAATTTCCTCTTTGTTGATGATAATTACTTTTTGGTACTTCATCGATTTCTAATACAGGTGTTAAGCAACAATCGACTTGCTCGCTAAAATCCATCCAATCTGTAAATGACCGCTCCTTAAAAACTGTACAAACTTGTTTATAAATTGGATCACTTACCTCCCTCATATGACATGATGTCCATTCAGGATGATCAACAGCTAAGCAAAAAGCCTGCCAGAACTTCTTCTCCAATGCGCCTAATGCCATATAGCGATTATCACTTGTTTCATATAAACAATAGTTAACAATGGTTCCTGCTAAAACCTCTACACCTTTTTTCATTTCAGTGGCTTGATGAATGAGATGATGATTACCCATTAAAGCCGTCATTGTATCTGCCATACTTACTTGATGATAGCTACCTATTCCATATATCCCTCTTTGAACAAGACCCGCTAAAATCCTTTCGCTTGCCACAATTCCACCGACTAAATCAGCTATTTGTTGAGAAGGATGAATGGGACGTCCCTTATCATCCTTCCACTGTGCTAACATCCCACTGATGGCCATATAATTCAGATCATGACTTCCAAAGGTAGAATAAAAAGTATTTTCACCATATCCAACTAATGAACAATAGACAATTGTAGGATGATATTTTCGGACCGTGTCGTAATCTAATGTTAAACGCTTCATTACACCTGGTCGAAAACTTTCAATGATTACGTCTGCTTCTAGTATTAATTCCTTTACCTTATTTAAATCTCTTGTGTCTTTTAAGTTGAGGAAATGACTGTGCTTCCCACGATTATTACCCGTAAATAGGACTCCTTGGCCTTGGACAATTGGCTCTAAGTGTCGCGCAGGATCACCATTCGGTCCTTCTATTTTAATTACTTCTGCGCCTAGTTCTGCTAATCTAAGCGTGGCAAAAGGGCCTGGTAAATAGTTTGTAAAATCAATTATTTTCACATCCGTTAACATTTGGTATCCTTTCATTTACTGGCGATTATTTTTGTAATTGTTCCTGATTTCTTAATACAAATTTTTGGATTTTTCCACTGGCATTCCTCGGTAGACTTTCTACAAATTCATATCTTCTTGGTCTTTTATAATTCGCAAGGCTTTCACTCTGCTTACAAAATACATCTAACACCTCAGCAGTAATATTACCCTCTTTTTTGACAACGTAAGCAATGACAACTTCGCCCCAATGCTCATCTGGTATACCTAATACAGCTACATCTAACACGGAAGGATGTGCATGGAGAACATCTTCTACCTCACGTGGATAAATATTCTCTCCCCCTGAAATCACCATATCATCAACACGGTCTTTCACATAAAGAAATCCTTCTTCATCGAGATAACCCATATCTCCTGAGTGATACCAGCCGTTATGAAGTGCCTTTTTAGTTGCTTCCTCTCTTTTATAATAGCCTTGCATCATACTTGGCCCTCTCACAATAATCTCACCTACTGTCCCAGTTGGAACGACTTGATCATCGTATGAGCGACCCTCTTCATTAGGTTCAACAATTCTTATCTCATGGTTTAAGCAAGCTTGCCCTGCGGAGCCTGCTTTTCGAATCTGGTCTTCATCACTTAAAAACGTAATTGCCGGGCCCATTTCCGTCATCCCATAGGCTTGAGTTAATTTAACACCCAACTTTTCCCGACAGGCAAACACGAGACTTGGTGCCATCGGGGCTGCACCATATAAACCTTTTTCTAATGTTGAGAGGTTATAAGCCTGTAAATCTTCTTGAAGCAACATATTCCACATCGTTGGTGCTGCAAAGAATGCGGTAATTTTTTCAGACTCAATCAGTGCCAATGCTTTTTTAGCATCAAACTGGTGGAGAATGGTACTCTTCGCCCCAATATGAACTCTTGGTAAAAAAGCGCAATGTAACTCTGCACAATGAAACATAGGAGCAGCAACTAACCCATTATCATTCTGATGATAATTTAATGCATGAATGACAATCAGACTTTGTTCTGTCATATCTTTATGGCGATGTAGCACACCTTTTGGCCTCCCTGTTGTCCCGCTCGTATACATAATCGCATATAGATCATCTGATGATAGTTGCACTTCTACCTTCTCTCTGTTAACAGCTTTGATTTGCTCATGATAACTTTTGGCAAAAGGAGGATGAATGCCATCAATGGACCAAAATTGAACGGTGGGGAAACTATTGGCCACTTTTTCAACAGCTGTCTGTAGGGCTTCTTCAAAAATAAACACTTTTGGTTCAGCATCAGAAATAATAAATGACAATTCTTCTGACATCAGACGGAAATTAATAGGATTAAATACTGCACCTATTTTTGCACAGGCAAAAAACGTCGTTGCTAATTCTTCTGTATTATATAAATAGGTAGAAACTCGGTCTCCTTTTTTTACTCCTGCTACATGTAATGCTTGTGCTAAACCATTGACTTCTTCTGCCCACTCCCGATAAGTAAACCTTAAATCTTTTCTGACATCATATAATGCTTCCTTCTCTGGAAACTTACTTACCGTTAAATCAAAGATTTCTGCAATCGTCATTGTCATCTATTATTCCTCCTTTTTTATTAAAAGATTTTTTCTATAATGGTTGCGTTTGCCATCCCCATACCTTCACACATTGTTTGTAATCCATACCTACCTTCTGTGCGGTCTAATTCACTCATCATCGTTAATAATAAGCGAGCTCCACTTGCACCCAGTGGGTGTCCTAAGGCGATAGCACCTCCATTTGGATTCAGTTTATTCGCATTTGCTCCTGTTTCTTTCAACCACGCTAATGGCACAGAGGCAAAGGCTTCATTCACTTCAAAAACATCCATATCCGCTAAAGTTAATCCAGACTTCTGCAATACTTTTTCAGTAGCAGCTATCGGTCCTGTTAACATCAAGGTAGGGTCAGAGCCAATGACAATACGGGTAATGATTTTGAATCTTGGTTTTAAACCTAACTCATGCGCTTTCTCAGCTGACATAATTAATAAAGCACCTGCTCCGTCACTTATTTGACTCGCATTTCCAGCGTGTATGATACCATTCTCTTTAAAAGAAGGTTTCAATCCACCTAATTTCTCTATACTTGTTCCTTTCCTCGGACCTTCATCTTGATTAAAAGTAAATGTTGCCCCATCATCGTCAAGTAACTTCATTGGCATAATTTCATTCTTAAAGCGATTTTCTGCTTGTGCAAGTAGTGCCTTTTCATGACTGTGATATGAAAATTCATCTAGTTGAGCACGAGTGAACTGATATTTCTCTGCTATTCTTTCTGCCGATAACCCTTGATGGATAATCTCATAATGCTTTGTCAATTGCTCACTCGGTTTTACACCTTGATAGCTTGAACCAATTGGGATTCTCGACATACTTTCAACGCCACCTGCTATGACAATATCCATATCACCTGACAAAATCGCCTGGGCAGCAAAATGAACCGCTTGCTGACTCGATCCACATTGTCTGTCAATCGTTGTTCCTGGAACCGTGATTGGTAATCCAGCAATAAGAGCCGCCACACGAGCAATGTCTCCAGTTTGTTCACCTATTTGCGATACACATCCTAAAATAACATCATCTACTAGTGCTGGATCTATCCCTGTCCTTTCTACTAATCCTTTAATAACTGCTCCAGCTAAGTCATCAGGACGTGTATTTCTTAAAGAACCGTTCCTTTTTCCGACTGCACTTCTTATCCCATCAATAATAACTACTTCCCGCAAAAGAAATCCTCCTTTATAATCCTAAGTTTTTAGCAATAATCGATTTCATCATTTCATTGGTACCTGCGTAGATGCTGGCAACAGGTATGTCTCTATACCTTCTCGCTATTTCATACTCTTCCATATAGCCGTATCCGCCGTGAAGTTGCATGCATTCTGTCGCAATTCTTCTTGCATTCTCTGTGCATTTCCATTTCGCCATTGAAACTTGAGTGACAATATCCTTCTGATTGATATGGTCCTGAATTAACATTTGAAGAAAGGCACGGCTCATCTCTACGTCTGTTACCATCTCAGCCATTTTAAACTGCGTATTTTGAAAGGAGCTAATCGCCTTGCCAAACGCCTTTCTTTCTTTGATGAAAGCCATTGTCATTCTAATCATTTCTTCTGCAGCAATCTGGGCAGCAATGGCAACAATTAACCGTTCTTGTTGAAGTTTATCCATTAAATAGTAAAATCCTCTACCTTCCTCACCGAGTAGATTTTTACTAGGTACGACACAATCATCAAAAATAAGCTCTGCTGTATCTTGGCTATGTAAGCCAACCTTGTTTAATTTTCGCCCCCTTGTAAACCCTTTCATTCCTTTCTCTACTACAACTAAGCTGATGCCTCTATGTGGAGGATTCACCTTCGTATCTGTTTTTACTGCCACAATGACCAAATCTGCACTAATCCCATTTGTGATGAAGGTTTTTTCACCATTCAGAATATAATGATCATCAACTTTTTTAGCTGACGTCCTAATCGATGCCAAATCAGAACCCGCACCAGGTTCAGTCATGGCAATCGCCGTAATGATTTCCCCTGTTGCACATTTTGGTAACCATCGCTTCTTTTGCTCTTCTGTTCCATATGTTGTGATATAAGGTATGACAATATCATTATGAAGGCCGATACCAATCGTTCCGGATCCGACTCTTTCTAATTCTTCATTTATAACGACAGAGTAGCCAAAATCACCCCCACTTCCACCATATTCCTCGTCAATATTTGGGCATAAATAGCCTTGCTCACCCATTTTCCTCCAAAAAGCTCTAGGAATCATACCGTCTTTTTCCCATTGTGAATAATAGGGATAAGCTTCTTTATCTAAAAACTTACGGAAAGATTTTCTAAAAAGTTCATGCTCCTCTGTTATATATGTATCATTCATATCTGCCTTTCCTCCTTTTCTATATTTTATTATATTTTATTATATTTTTCTTATTTTTTCGAATATTTTTAATACAAATTTCTTACACCTATTCTGTAATTATGAAATGGATTACGTGAACTTGATCTCATCAGTGATGATCCGTTCTCGCTAAACGTGTTGCATGATTATATTTTTTTGATATGATTACTGTATGAACATAGGGAAGGGCCTGGCACAAAATGAATGATCAAACTGTTTTCGAACTCATTCATGCGATGGAACAAGTAACCAACCGCATGATTATTAAATGGAATCAATCTTTTAATGAAGGATTAGGGATATCTCATATTCTTTTGCTTAGCCATTTAAAGCGTGATGGAAAAATAAAACCTATCGATTTGGCAGAAAGCCTCGGTATCGCACCATCTTCTATTTCGCATCTTATTCAGAAATTATCTAAACGGAATTATATTATTCGAATTCCTGATTTAAATGATAAAAGAATTTCATATTTAGAGATAACTGATGAAGGCTTAGAAGTATTAAAAAAAGCAGCTGAAGACGGGCATCAACTGCAAAGAAATACATTTGCACAGCTCACTAATGAGGAAATAAAACAATTAATAGTAATTTACCAAAAATTAAATTTCACCCTCGATCAACTGTGAGCATCGTTTTTCATTGCGCGTATCACTCGGTAGCCCAGATGGTTACTTAATTGCAGGTTTAGTTGGTAATGATCAATTAGCACTTGTGATAAATCTTCATTTAATAATTTGATATGTTGATGGGAACTATCATCTCCCATCTTCACTCCTTCTGCTATCATCTCTGCAATCGTACTTGCTTTTAACACTTCCACCTTCTTAAAGCCGGCTCTGTCTAAGGCCGAAGCCCAATCTTTTTCACTCAACACTTTTTCTAATTGATAAAACCCCTTCATTTCATCTTCCATTTCACTAGTCAATGATGCTTCTTTCGTCATCTCTATTAAATAGAGTTTTCCTTTGCCTTTTAATACACGTGCAAATTCCTTTAACGTATTTTCTACGTTAGTAAAAGCGGTAACTGATTCAGATAGAATAAAATCAAATTGTTGATTAGAAAATGATAACTTCTCCACATTACCTAATGAAACACGAAAGGGCTTTGCTAACTTTCTCGCCCTTCTAGTTGCTGCCTGTACCATTTCTGAATGTTTATCTATTGCTTCTATTTTCGCATGATATAAATCACTTAATAGATAAGATGTGCTTCCTGTTCCACAGCCCGCATCAAGAATAGTTGTTTCTGACGTTATATCCTCATTAATAAATAACTCGCTCGTAAGTTGTTTCCCTCCAGGGTGAGCGAATGGGACTTGAAAATAGGCTAAAGCATCTTCATAAGAATTTTTCATTGTTCCCCTCCTTGTATATAATCTATATTATTCTAAGATTCTATTCGATGACACTGGATAAAAACTCCGCTCTTCATATGAGACATGCACCTATTCAAAAAAGAAAGGTGGACATACCATAAGGAGAGAAAGCATTTTTATTTCCCGGAGGTGTTAATTTAATGAGTGGTTATTATCAACGCTGTTATAACGGAATAGGAAAACCTGTAGAAATCAAAATGAATGATGGTAGAATTCATCGTGGGGTTATTGAAAGAGTTTCTAACGATAGAGTGTATTTACGTCCAATGAACCGAAATTATGGTGGTTACGGTTATGCTGGCAGATGCCGCAGAGGTGGTTGCGGTGGCGGCGGTTGGGGCTGGGGATTTGGCGCGGGAATTGCTTTAGGTGCCATTGCTGCCTTAGTTTTTCTTCCTTTATTTTTCTGGTAATTGTAACACAAAAAAGTAACCGCTAATATATTGTGCGGTTACTTTCTTTGTTATCCAAAACTTACTTTGAAATGGTTTGATTATATTGATGTAACGTATTAAGCCGTTTATTGTTCGTGGCAATAATATAAAATGCAGCTAAAATGATAAGAACAGCAATAAGTGTACCAAGGTTAAATAAACCTTTACTTGAATACCATACAATAGAGTACCCTATTGCCCCTGCAAATAATGAGTAATAAACAAATGGCAAAAGTGTTTTACGAATAATTTCCCCCTCTTTACCGACGAGTCCTACTACCGCAGAAGCAGCAACAACATTATGGACACAAATCATATTACCCGCTGCTCCACCGACTGCCTGTAAAGCGACAATCCAGCTCGGGTTCACCCCAATTTGGCTACCGACATCATACTGAAAAAGAGAGAACATCATATTACTAACCGTATTACTACCAGCGATAAATGCACCAATTCCACCAATAAAGGTAGCAAAAAATGGCCAAAATTCACCAGCTAATGCCGCGGCCCCATTTGCTAGTTCGATTGGCATTTGTTCATAACCGGCAGCTCCTCCACCAGTATTGATGAATACTTGCACCATTGGAACAGTGAAAATAAGTGCAACGGATGCCGCAACTGTGGTCTTCGCTGACGTACTCCATGCTTTTTTATATGAATGTGTATTCATTCCATGAATAAAGAATGTAATGAGTGAAACTAGTATAAATACTGTACCTGGTGAATAAAGAATTTCAAAACTTGCTGTAATTGTAGACCCAAAAATATTTTCTGCCTTAATCACTACGGATTGTAGCCATTCTTTTAAAGGAAGCGTTTTCAACCTCGTTAAAACTAAAAAGATTCCCACTAGTATATAAGGGGACCAAGCTTTAAATAAGCCCATTGTTTTCCCGTTATTATTTAGTTGTACTTCAATTCTACCTGTCCATTCAGGATCCCATTTTGACTTCTCTTCAAAGTCCCAAGTCTCGTCTTTCGGAAGGAGAAAACCTTTTCTAGCTGCAAGTACGACTATTAGTAAACCAACTAGTCCCCCTGTCATAGATGGGAATTCTGGTCCAAGTGTATTTGCAACAATAACATATGGAATAGTCATTGCAAAGGCCGCAAACAGAGCGAACTTCCATACTTTTATTCCTTCTGCAAATGATTTATTTTTACCAAAAAAGCGAGTCATTAAAGCAACAACAAATAGTGGAATGAAGGTACCAGCAATCATATGCAATATAGCGGCATGACCACCAATAGTTGTTACAATATTCAAGAGATTATCAGTTATACTTTGGTTAGCAGATAAACCTGTTTGTACCCCTACTAATACAGGTGTACCAACAGCTCCAAAAGTAACAGGTGTACTTTGAATGACCATGCCCGCCACAACAGCTGCCATTGCAGGAAATCCTAAACCTACCATTAATGGAACTGCTACCGCAGCAGGAGTACCAAAGCCTGATGCCCCTTCAATAAATGAGCCAAAGAGCCAAGCAATAATGATTACTTGAATTCTTCGGTCTGGTGAGATATCTATGAAGCCTTGGCGAATGGTTCTCATGGCTCCACTTTCCTGTACAGTATTTAATAATAATATTGCACCAAAAATAATATATAACAGTGTAATGGCAACAACTAAACCATTTACACTTGCTGCAGCTACAGTATTGAATGGAACCTTCCATACAAATAATGCTAATGCGGCAGCAATTAGAAAGGAAATCGGCATCGCTTTACTGGCCGGCCATTTAAGTCCAACAAGAAAAATGGCAACAGCAATAATCGGTAATAAAGAAATAACTGCTAAAACACCTGTACTCACACACACTCCCCCTTAACCTTTTTCTTTGTTATACAACTAAAGCATTTTGTTATATAACAAATGTTATATATATTAATTATACTTATTTATTATACAATTACAACAATATTCCGAAAATTATAAATTGATATTTTCTATTTATTAGAAGCGTTTTTCAGAAACAAAATGATAAATCACAAATAAGGTAGAAACGATCAATAGTCAGGCTTTAAAAAATATAAAAACGCTCACTTTTTAAAAATCAGGGAGCGCTTTTATCATTTGTAAGATTACTATTCACCTAGATACCCTAAGCGTATGGATACTTTCTTTCCAATTTCAACCATAAGGGGAGCGAGTTTTTGCAAACGTTCTTGTGACATTCTTATTAATGGTCCTGATACACTGATTGCAGCACATACATTGTTTTGATAGTCGAAGATTGGGACAGCAATACATACAATGCCATTTTCATTTTCCTCTAAGTCAAGGGCAAAACCTTTTGTCTTGATCATCTTTAAATTTTCTAACAATGCCATCTCATCTGTAATTGTGTGCTCTGTATGAGGATTCAACCCTTTTCTCTGTATAATCTCTTTGACTACTTGTACTGGTTGATGTGCTAAGATCGCTTTACCAACAGATGTACAATGCATAGGCGCACGCTTACCAACTGAGGAATGCATTCTCAATGCTTCATTACCATCTAGTTTTTCGATATAAACAACCTCGTTATTATCTGGTACAACTAAATGAATGACCTCATTCGTCTTTTGTTCCAAATCCTGCAAATAAGGCTTCGCTTCTGAGCGGATATCTATTGAATCAAGCAATCTAGTACTAATATTTAATATTTTGTACCCTACTTTATATTTGCCTGAATCTTTTACTTGCTCGATATAACCATACTTCACAAGAGTTGATAATATGCGGTGTACGGAGCTTTTATTGATATCCATTTCGTTTGCAATTTCAGTCACACCCATGCCATGTTTTCTTAAACTAATCATATCAATAATATCAAGCGCTCTACTTACCGATTTCACCATATTATCTCTTTCCATGCCCTCACCTCAATCAAAACCTACAAAAATCATTTATGACTTCACTTCCGCTTTACTTCTTACGACTGTATTTGCTAACTGACCGATTGATTCAATCTCACATGAAATTATATCACCTTCACCAATCAATTCGGCGCCTACAGGACTTCCAGTAAGGATAACATCTCCAGCCCTCAAAGTCATTACCTTCGATAGAAACGCAATCATCTTTTGGATAGAAATAATCATTAAATCAGGGGAACTATCTTGCTTTAATTGACCATTTAGCTTTGCTCTGATTCGAGTTTCTTCTAGCTCAAGCTCTGTTTCTATAACAGGACCAAGAGGAGTAAAAGTATCGAATGCTTTACCGACCGTCCAATGGCCGTCTTGATGGAAAAATTGTGGGGCTGTTACATCATTACCAATCGTGTAACCAAAAATATGATCAAACACATCTTCTTCGGCGACATCTTTAGTTTCTTTACCAATCACTACTGCCAACTCTGATTCAAATTTAACTTGATCAATCCCCTTAGGAATGATTATTTCTTCACTCGGACCGATTACAGATGATACCGGTTTAAAGAAAAACACCGGTACTTCTGGAAGCTCCTCTGGTAGCTCTAGTTTATCACTAACAAAGTTTGCACCGATTCCGATAATTTGGTTGGGAACTATAGGAGAAACAAGTCTAACATTACTTTGATCATAATAGTTGCCTGTCTCTTCCCACTCACTGAATATATCACCTGAGATTTCTTTGATTTTCTCATTTTCAATGATACCTTGTAATAATTGATTATTAATCGTAAACCTTACAAATTTCATTTAAAATCCTCCTACAACAAACATTTAAGTGTTTATCATTACATGTTTAAGTCCTACTCTTCTTACGATATTTAGAAAAGAGCGGCCGCAACCGAACCACTCTTTTATTCATTATTTTTTACTGTTTTACAGCGAACTTCGCTTTTGCCTCAATTCTACGACGGTGTAAAATCGGTTCAGTATAGCCACTTGGTTGTCTAACTCCTTCAAAAACTAGTTCACATGCAGCTTGAAAAGCAACAGACTCCTCAAAGTTCGGTGCCATCGGATAATACAATGGATCACCCGCATTTTGTTCATCCACTACTTTCGCCATTCTTTTTAAAGTAGTCATTACTTGGTCCTTTGAAACAATCCCATGATGCAACCAATTCGCCATATGTTGGCTCGAAATTCTTAAAGTCGCTCGGTCTTCCATTAAATCAATATTATTAATATCTGGAACTTTCGAGCAACCGATGCCTTGATCAACCCATCTAACGACATACCCTAATATCCCTTGTGCATTATTATCCAACTCTGCTTGGATTTCTTCTTCTGTCCAATTTGTATCCTGTGCCACTGGTATTTCGAGTATTTCGTCTCTTAGATCAGCCTTTTTCACTGTTAACGATTGCTGTACATCAGCTACGTCTACTTGATGATAATGAAGAGCATGAAGCGTAGCAGCAGTCGGTGAAGGAACCCATGCTGTATTTGCACCAGCTTTAGGGTGTGCCACCTTTTGTTCGAGCATGGCTGCCATTAAATCAGGCATCGCCCACATGCCTTTACCTATTTGCGCCTTCCCTTTGAAACCGGTAGAAAGCCCTGTTAACACATTAGACGTTTCATATGCTTGCAGCCATTTTGTTGACTTCATATCATTTTTTCGAATCATTGCGCCCATTTCCATTGAGGTATGCATTTCATCTCCGGTACGATCTAAGAATCCTGTATTAATAAATACAACCCTTTCTTTTACTTCTTTAATACAAGATTTTAAATTTAAAGAAGTTCTTCTTTCTTCATCCATTACACCTATCTTCAATGTATAACGATCAAGTCCCAATAAATCTTCTGTTCGATTAAAAAGCTCATTGGCAAAAGCCACTTCTTCTGGACCATGCATTTTTGGTTTAACGATATAGATAGCATTCTTTTTACTATTTTGATATTTTCCATTTCCAAGCAATGTATGTTTTGCTGCTAGTGAAGTAATCACACTATCTAAAATTCCTTCTTGAATTTCCTCACCATTCTCAGTTAATATCGCTTCATTTGTCATTAAGTGGCCAACATTTCTGACAAACATAAGTGAGCGTCCATTAAGCGAAAAGGTCTCCCCATTAGGTGCCAAATATTCACGATCATCATTCATAGCCCTTGTGATCGCTCGGTCTCCTTTTTTAAATGTAGAAGTTAAATCTCCTTTCATTAACCCTAACCAATTACGATATACCAGTACTTTATCCTCAGCATCAACTGCTGCAACTGAATCTTCACAATCCATAATCGTAGTAACTGCAGCTTCTAATAAAATATCTTTAATTCCTGCGTCATCGGTTTTTCCAATTGGGTGTTGACGATCAATCTGAATTTCAAAATGAAGTTGATTATTTTTCAATAGAAGGGCTGTTGGTTCTGTTTTTGTTCCACAATAACCGATAAATAATGCTTTATTACGGAGAGATTCTTTTCTCCCACTATTCAATGTAATGACTAGTTCACTATCTTCAACTGTATAAGCGATTGCATCTTTATGACTGCCATTTTGTAACGGCATCACTTCATCTAAAAAGTTCCTACTAAAAGCGATTACTTTCTCTCCGCGAATAGGGTTGTATGCACCTTCTCTCGTTGCCCCATCTTCGGTACTAATTGCATCTGTGCCATATAATGCATCATATAAACTACCCCATCTCGCATTGGCTGCATTAATTGCATAACGCCCATTATTAATTGGAACAACTAATTGCGGTCCTGCTTGAATGGCTATTTCATCGTCAATATTTTGAGTAGTAATTTCGAAATCGTCAGCTTCAGGGAGCAAATAGCCTATCTCTTCTAAAAACTGTTTATACTGTTTAGAATCAAATGATTTTCTTGTTGTATGCCATTCATTAATCTTTGTTTGTATGTCTTCTCTTTTTTGTAATAACTGTTTATTCTTCGGAGTTAAATCGGTAATTAATTTTTCGAAACCTTGCCAAAATTGCTCTGAGTTCACTTCTGCCCCTGGTAATGCCTCTTTTTCAATAAAACGAAATAATTCCTCAGCGATTTTTAGACTGCCTTTTTCTACATATTGCGTCATAATAATCCTCCTTGTTTGTTATTACAAAACACTGTTTCTATTATTCTAAAAAAAATATACCATGATTGTATGATCGTTTCAACGATTTTTAGATTATTCTTACGATTGTTTAGCCAATAATTTTCTCTTTCATTTCTTTTTTCACTTCTGCACATCTACTTGGAGACGGAAATAGCTTGCCAGCATTTAAAAGATTATCTGTATTAAACACTGAGCGAATATCCGTTTGTGCTGCAATTTCCTCATCAGTGAAAACGAAGCGCATTTCTTCTCTCTTTTCAATACCTACTCCATGTTCACCTGTAATTGTCCCACCAACATCTGCACACACTTTTAGACAAGCACTTCCAGCTGCCAGCGCTTTCTCTGTTTCACCAGGAATTCTCGCATCAAATAAAACAAGCGGGTGTAAATTGCCATCCCCAGCATGAAATATGTTTGCAATTCGTAAACCATATTCTTCACTAATCTTATTGATTCTTCTAAGAACTTCAGGTAATTTACTACGAGGAATGACGCCATCTTGAACAAGATAATCAGGTGATATAGCCCCCATTGCGCCAAATCCTGTTTTTCTATTAGCCCACCATGCTGCCCGTTCTTGTTCATTCTTAGCTGCTCTTACCTCTCTCACATTACGATTACGACAAACCGATAAAATTTGTTCAATTTGGTCATCAATTCCCGCTGCAATCCCATCTACCTCTATCAATAAAACAGCTGCAATATCTTTCGGATGGCCAACAGGGAATGACGCTGCTTCCACTCCTTCAATAGCTGTCTTATCCATCATTTCAAGGGCTGCCGGAACAATTCCTGCAGAAATGATATCCGATACAGCTTGACTGCCGTCTTCAATATCATCAAAATAGGCTAACACGGTTTGTTTTCCTTCTGGGTTTTTCAGTATTCTGACGATGATTTTTGTTACAATACCTAAAGTACCCTCTGAACCTGTAATAAGGCCTAACAGGTCATAACCAGGTTCATCTAAAACACCGTTTTTACCAATTTCAACAATTTCTCCAGTGGGTAGGACCAATTCTAACCCTAAGATGTGGTTTGTTGTCACACCGTATTTTAAACAATGGGCACCTCCAGCATTCTCAGCCACATTCCCACCAATTGTACAGCAATATTGACTTGATGGATCTGGTGCATAGTAATAACCACGTTCAATAATTTGATTTGTCAGTTTCAAATTCACATAACCAGGCTCGACAACTGCTCTTCTATTATCAAGGTCAATATCAATTAATCTTTTCATTTTAACTAGGCTAATAATGACCTCATTATTAAGTGGAATTGCTCCACCACTCAACCCTGTGCCCGCACCTCTAGCTAAAAAAGGTAAGGCATGATCATGACAATACTTGACGATACGTGCCACTTCTTCCGTTGAATGAGGAAAAACAACCGCTCTCGGTAATGATTTATGAATCGTAAATCCATCACAATCATAACTGATCAAATCTTCTTTATGATAAAGAATCGCTTGTTTATCATTTAACAATTGAGAGAGCCCATGAATATGGCGATCGTTTGTTTTTAATTTCTTTTTCTTCATCCTCTACTCTCCTTTTGATAAGCCCAATCTAATAATTGAACGGTATGAACAATCTTTTGACTGCGGCCATGTTTTTTCACACCAATCGCCATTTGCAACATACATCCAGGGTTCCCCATCGAAATCATCTCGACATCATCTGGTACATTTTCCATTTTACTTTCTAATACTGCTCCTGCCATTTCTGGATTAGTAATATTATAAATACCAGCACTCCCACAACATCGATCCGCATTCGGCATATGGACCATCTCTACCCCCGGAATATTTAATAACAAATCTCGTGGTTCCTCTCTAACTCCTTGACCATGAGCAAGATGGCAGGCATCGTGATAAGTAATTCTTTTATTCAAGGAAGCTGTTGGCTTTTCATAACCAGTATCATAAAGAAACTTCGAAATATCCTCCACTTTATCTGCTAATGCTTCAGCTTTTTCTCGCCACTCAGGTTCATCCTTAAATAATTCACCATATTCCTTCATCATACAACCACATCCTGCTGCATTGACAATAACCGTCTCATCGTTCTCAAAGGCAAGAATATTTTGTTTGGCTAGTTTTCTTCCCATATCTCTATCACCTGCATGAACATGTAATGCCCCACAACAGGTTTGATTTTGCGGAATATGAACATCATTACCATTATGTGTTAACACGTTTATAGTAGATTCATTGACATCACTAAACATAACATCCATTACACAACCCGTTAACATCGCCACTTCACGTTTACTTTCTTTTTTTGCTTTAATTACTGACCCATTACGATGTTTTTTCTTTACTGATGAATGAATATTAGGCATGACTGCTTCCATATCGACTAAATGTTTAGGCATGATTTGAATGAGCTTCGTTTTTCTTACCAATGTTTGCATCCCGCTTTTTTGGTAAAACTTCAGCAGTCCACCTAATGTTTGCAGACGATTTTCATGTGGAAATATTCCATGTAAAAATAACTTGTTCACAGACTTTTTCCAGCCTTTTAGAGGGATCGCTTGCCTTACCTGTCCCCGTGCTTCTTCAATTAACCCACCGACATCTACATCAGCCGGACATGCTGTTGTACAAGCTCGACAATCTAAACAAGCAAATACAGGGTCCATAAATTCTTCATTTACCGTTAATTTCCCTTCTGCCACTGACTTGATTAAATAAACTCTCCCCCTTGGCGAATGCTGTTCTTGACCTGTTTGCTCATAGGTTGGACAAGATTCTAAACACATGCCACAATGCACACAGTCTGCCCATTTCGTTTCATCAGGCGCATCACTCCATAAATAATTACTCACTCCGTCTTTACAAGCTGGTTGCTTTAATTTTTGTTGTGAGACCGCCACCTATATCCCTCCTACATAACGCTTACGGTTTAAGATTTTTTTTGGATCGACCTTCGTTTTAATTCCTTCTAGTAAATACTGAGCACCTTTCGTCTCTCCCCATGTATCAAAAACTAATCTTTGTGCTAACGGTAAATGTTTAACAATACAATAACCACCATTTTCATTTGTTATGTTTCTTATTTTTGTAAGCGTTTCAATCATTTCTCTCTCTTTCCCTTTAATATAAAGCTGCATCAAGCCATGACCTACTCCTCCATGCGTATATATATCAATGTTGTCTTTTTTTCTAATCTCCATTACTTTTAGAAGAATATCTATGACGTTTAGATTAATTGTCCCTATTTTAGCAACAGCAAAGAGTTTTTCATCTTTATCATGTTCTGGCCCCTTATCAAAAGGCAGTTGATAAAGTCGATCCCATAACTGTTTTTCCTCGTTATTTCTAAGAACAGTCAGTTTCATTTCTTCTTCTACTAAGCTTTGAATATACTTGATTTGATAGTCCACTGATTTTTCGACATCTTCAAAGCTTACAAGTAAGGAAAGTTTATTTATGCCGCTAATTTCATATGAAACAACAGGATCAAGTAACTCACAACTAATTGGTTCAATACTATTATTTAATAATTTTCTAGTAAAAGAATAAATCTTATTCCTATCTTCACCTTGAAAAGATATGATGCAAGTAGCTGTACTCTTTGCCAGCGGACGCAATTTAACAGTCACTTCAGTTATTACTCCAAGTGTCCCCATGGAAGAAATAAATAACTTATTCATGTCATAGCCAGCTACATTTTTGACTACCTTACCACCCGTTCGAATCACCTTACCATCTGGGTAGACTACTCTTAATCCAATGACTGCATCTCTTGCTGAACCATAATTTAGTCTCTTCGGTCCACTATCATTACTTCCTATCACACCACCAATTGTACTTACGTAGGGCATAAAGGGATCTAATGCTAGCTTTTGATTAAAAGCCTCTAAATAACGTTGCACATCCTCAAGTTTTGTTCCTGCTTTCACTGTTAAAGTCATATCTCCACTATGATGTTCAACAATCCCCGTAAACTTTTCCATAGAAATAAGTAAATCAGCTTGATCGATTAATCCCCCATAACCCCTTTTAGATCCAGTACCTTGGATATTGACTGTGAATTGATGCATATGAACAAAAGCGAAAAGTGCACTTAACTCTTCTTCAGATGTCGGATATACGGTGTATTGTCCGCTGTTACCAAACAAATCAGGTTCAGTCATTTCATACTCTAGTTTATTAGTTGTTAAATACTCCGCTATAGAAAGAACATCATTCATCAATTTCCTTACCTCCTTTTTGTTCGCTATTACAAAACATCGTTTCTTAAATAGCGAAAAATTTTAACTACATACTAGATGTTTCTTGTAACATTTCTTCCACTGTGGACAAATGCATAAGCATTTCTTCTGAAGCTTTTTTGCTCTTTCGTTCTTTAATTGCTTGGAAAATGCTCATATGTTGGGCTTCAATGATTGAAACTTTTTCTTTATTGTTCTGTATATATTGATGGAACTTTACTAGCGTTTGCTTTAATGGTGCTGAAATTAAGTCTATAAATTGCAGTAATACTGTGTTGCCTCCAATACAAGCAAGCTTTTGGTGAAATAAGAAATCTGATTCCCACCCCTTTTTGGTTGTAAGTATATAATGTAAATCTTCTACATCCTTTTCTGATCTGTGATTGGCTGCTAATTCCGCTAACCCTACCTCGACAATCTTACGTGCTTGAAAGAGTTCTCTTATATCCTTTTCATACAAATTCCAATACTTACTTCCCAGCAATGTATGAACATCAAACGCTTTCACATAAGTACCTTCTCCTTGCTTTACCTCAACTAGTCCCTTCCCTTTCAAAGCAGTAATTGCATCTCGAATCGCGGAACGCCCGACACCAAAAGACTCACAAAGCATGCGGACTGATGGAAGTTTTTCACCTATTCGATATTGACCTTCGAGAATCATTTCCTCTAACTTCTCTTCAATTATATGTGAGACTTTCTTCGTCTCAATCTTTTCAATTGCCAAAATCACCACATCCTGTTATATATCACATATCAGATAAGTTAATTTTATTAAAACACCTGATAAGAATAATTGCAACTATTTTTAGAATAAACTGATAATTTTTTAGTTAAAGAAAGTGACTAAGCCATTCTACAATTTTGCTTTGAACAATCCTACATTTAGAGAATTCAACTAAAATTAGCAGGATGTATATTATCCGTGTTTAAGATTGGTACAGAACTGGGTATAAATAAATAAGCGCCTCATTACATTCGTAATAAGACGCTCTTTCAAAAATTTAAATGATAGATTAGTTGATGCGATTCACACGGCCGTTAAATGCTTTAGCCCAATAACCACTTGACATGTCAGCAATAGCTACACCTGTGCTGCTTTGTGAACCGATGAATTTACCGCCACCGATATAAATACCAACATGACCATCTGTTTTATAAGTATTAAAGAATACCATATCCCCAGGTTGCATTTGGCTTGCTGGAACTGGCGTACCTTGATTTTTCAATGCATCCGTACTAGAACCTACACTATAGCCACCTTGAGCAAACGCCCAATGTACGAATCCTGAACAATCAAAACGTCCTGCAGCGATATCAGATGCTGAGCGACCGCCACCAAATACATAAACTGAATTTCCGATATATTTATTACCTGCTGAAATGACTGCTTGCATACCACTACCAACAGTTGTAGATGCTGGTGCAGAAGATGATTTTTCTGAAGACTTAGATTTAGAACTACTATTAGAACTACTATTAGAGCTAGTAGCATTTGTAGTTGAAGCTGATTCATTATTTGTAACACTTGCTTCTACAGGAGCTTGTCTAGCCATACTACTTTCAATTTCAGCTTGCATTGATGCTAAGTCAACATCTTTAGCTTGTAGCTTGGATTTTTTTTCAGCTGCAACTTCTTCTTTTTCTTTTAATTCAGCTTTTAATTTATTATTTTGTGCTTCCTGTTCTTTTAGTTGCTCGCGCATACCTTCAAGATCAGTCATTTTTTCATTTAGTGAAGTTAACTCTTTATCTACTGTTGCTTTCTTTTCTTCTACTTCTTTTTTATCTTTATCATGTTGAATTAATAATTCTTCGTCTGCATCGACAATTTTAGAAATCGCACCAACGCGATCAACAAAATCACTGAAGCTAGTTGAACCTAGAAGAACTTCAATATAGTTAACGTTAGAGCCACCGCTATTTTGGATAGCCACTGCACGCTCTTTTAAGATTTCACTTCTCTTGTCAATTCTTTCTTGAATGACTTTAATTTCTTCTTCAAGTTTTTTTACTTTTGCTTTCGCTTCTTCAATTTCTTTTTCTGTTTCTTTAACGATTTTCTCGTTATCGGCTACTGCTTTGTCTACTTTTGCAATTTTCTCTTCTAGACCATTTAATTCAGTTAATACAGTTGCAAGTTCTTTTTCTGCTTTCGAAAGATCAGATTTGACATCAGAGCGTTCTTTTTTAATGTCATCCAGAGATTCTGCGTTCACTGCTGGAAGTGCGAAGGCTCCAAGGCCTAACATAATTGTTGTGTTTAATGCGATAATCTTTTTCTTCACTCATTTTCCCCTGCCTTTTTAACATTTTTCCTTTTTTATGTATGTTTTATCTATTTTGTCTATTTTTCTATGTTTTTTTTACTATAGTTCACTTTTATATGTCGGTATATTATCTAGTACAAAATGCATTATATCATCCCTTTTTGACATTCAGGTAATAGCAATGTTACAAATATATTACTAATCCGACATATTTCATCATTTTTTTATTACAAACTGAAACTTTTTCCTAAAAACTTGTATTTTTTTGCACCTTTCTCCTAATCTCTTTGGCCTAATAAAGAGGAGGGCTACTTCATGATCTGTAAAAATCTAGTTTTTTTCAATTATTTAATACAGTCTCCATGAAAACATACTAACTTCATTATTTCAATGATTAACCCCTATAGTACAGAATACGTTAAATAGGTGAGTAAAGATTGTGAGTCAATTGTTGGTGGACTAGATGAACAAATTTAAAGTTGGTAGACTTTCATTCTTTTATCCAAAAATGAAATATTTGTATTACAAAACAACAGTAATTAAATGAACTAGGAAGATTACTTGCCTTTTAGCACCTAAGCAATATAACAGAAACAAAAAAAGAGACCCATTAGTCTCTTATATCTAAAAGATGTAATAGATCTTCTTCCGTAAGAAAGTCTTCTGTTTCTCTGTCAATGATCGTATGAATTAAATCTTTTTTGCGATACTGCATTTCTTCCATTCTTTCCTCAATCGTACCTTTAGCGATTAATTTCACGACAACGACATCTTTTTTTTGACCGATGCGGTAGGCCCGGTCCGCTGCTTGGCTTTCAACTGCTGGATTCCACCATGTGTCATATAAAATAACAGTGTCTGCACCTGTTAAATTCAAACCAGTGCCACCAGCTTTTAATGATAATAGGAAAAGATTCTTTTCCCCACTATTGAACTGTTCGCACATTTCTACTCTTTCTTTTGCGGTAGTATGACCATCTAAATAAAAGAATTCTTCCCCTTGAAAGGAGAGTTCACTACTGATAATTTCAAGCATGCTAGTGAATTGAGAGAATATGAGCACACGGCGATTCGCCTGTTTTGCTTCTTGTAATAAAGTCAATAATTGATCTAGTTTAGCTGAGCGGCCATGATAGTCTTCTACAAATAATACCGGGTGACAACATAACTGTCTTAACCTCGTTAGTCCTGCTAAAATTCGTATACGATTTTTCCTTAACGTCCGTTTATCTAAATGCTTTAATGTATCTTCTTTTAATTTGGCTAAATACGCTAAATAAATTTTTTGTTGTTCTTTATATAAATCTATTCTTTCGATTTTTTCTTCCTTAACAGGAAGCTCTTCCAATACCTCTGTTTTCATTCTTCGCAATACAAAAGGTTGAATGATTCGAGCAATCGCAGCATTATTTAGTTCACTAAATTGTTGTAAGCCGAGAAATAAATCTGGGAAGATAATATGAAAGACAGACCATAAGTCTTCAATTGCATTTTCAATCGGCGTACCTGTTAACGCAAATTTATATTGTGATGATAATTGTTTTACAGATTTATGCGTTTCAGTTAGTGGATTTTTAAAACTTTGTGCTTCATCAAAGATAATCGTATGAAAACGTTCATTTTTCAACCATTGAATGTCTTTTCTTAATAACGTATATGATGTAATAACTACATCTGCTACATGAATATCTTTACGTAATAATTGTCTTTCGCTCTGTTTGCCATCTAATATCACTACATTCATATCCGGTACAAACTTCATCCATTCTTGTAACCAATTGTAGAGTACGGCTGAGGGACATACAATAAGAGCAGGTGACTGTTTATGTCTTATTTCATCTATATAAGAATAGATGAAAGTAATCGCTTGTACCGTTTTCCCAAGCCCCATATCGTCTGCTAAAATTCCACCAAATTGGTTTTCTGCCAGCTTTCTCATCCACTGATAACCTTCTATTTGATAGGGCCTTAATATTGACGAAAAATGCCCTGGTAGAGGATAGTCATCTTTATTAAGGTTTTTAAATTCTTGAAGGAAATTTCTTATAGATGCTTCGAAGGCAATCGTTTCTTCCTTCGTTTTTGCAATAAGCTGTAAACCCCGAGCAAGTGTTGCCTCACTCCAATTTTCAGCTTGCAGAGGTACTTCGTTTAAAAAAGCCTTAATTTGTTGATAATCTTCAGTTTCTAAAGATAATAATGCCCCGTTCTTGAGGCGATAGTATTTCCGTTTATGTTCAATTGCGTTTAGGATTTCTTTAATTTCTTGCTCAGGAATCCCTTCAATATCAAATTTAAATTGTAACCAATTCATGCGCTCTTTTTTCATTTTCACTCGAATGATTGGGCGCGTTTTACCTTTATCAACCCTCATCTTTATGGCTTTAGTCGTATATGTACGTACAAGCTTTTGTAAATCAGGTAAAATATGCATTAAAAAATGATATTCTAATTCTTCATTTTGAATATAATATCCTTCATCCGTTTTTGTAAAAGAGGCCTGTTCCATTAAAGAGAGGATTTGCTCCTCTTCTTCTATATTTCTAAATAGAACCTTTTTAGCTTTTTCTTCATCTAAGGGATTAAAACTTAATTTGCCGTAATGAAACTCCAAACTTGCTAATAATTTATGATTTAAGCGATCTAAATAAAGCTTTGCCACAAGGGGTGCTTGCATATATTGCTTTTTAATCGTATCAGCTATTGTTATCGTCGCTAGCTTCTTTAACCCAGGCACTACTTTATGTAAGAAAAATGAGATTTGTTCATTCGCAATCCGCAATTTCCCATCCTTTTGCATCATCTTTAACAATTCAGTTAAGCGTCTAAAGTCTTGTTTGGGCCAACGATAAAAGCACCCCTCTTTATATACAACTTGATAATAAGGTAAAAGCTGAAAAGAATCACTTTGATTGTAAGACAAGACAGCCGTATTTTCAGCTTCGTTAAAAGAGAGTTCAAAAGTGATGGGTAAAGGTTGCTCTGATAATCTCATCGTTTGTAACTGTTTGTTCTCTTCTATAAAGTGACTATTTCCTAACTGAATAATGTTTTCCATTACTTTTTCCCATGTTAATGAAGGAATGAATAACCATTCTTGCTTTCTTTCTGCATTCTCTAATAGTTGGATAATATTAGCGATTGGCTCAGCTACATAATGTGCACTAGCATCCAAAAGAAGTCCATTACTTTCTTTATATACCCTTCCTTGCCTAAAAGAACGGAACCAATCGAGAGGAGAGGATATAGGTAGATCTTGATAGATAAATGATAGCGCTAGCCTTGTTTCATTCTTCCATTGCACCATACGGCATTGTATATGGATTTCTAATTTTTTTCTATACTCAAAATGGGCTTGTTCATTTATTTCCGGCATCTCTTTTGCAAATAAGGAGAATAGTTGATTCGCATCTGAGTCCGCTCTCACTCTGTTCTTTTTTTGACAGGCAATATAAACGGCCGCTAAATGCTGACATTCTTTACGATAAGAAGAGAGTTGAGGGCAACTACACTTTGACTGTATCTCACCATTTGTCCATTCTATTTCCACATTGAAGTGTTCTCCGCTTTCAACAACTGCATAGATTTTGTTTTCTTCTATTGTTATAAAGTTGACTTTCCCTGCAGAAAAAAAAGCTTTACCACGCTTAAAAGAAACAGCTCCACATCTTTCAATAATCATTTTGTCAGTGAGGTTCAATTCCACAAATCATGCTCCTTTATTCAAATGTGCTTCTATTATAACAAACCTATACATAAAGATTGTATAGCAAAAACTTTCTATTCATTGCTAAATGAATGTTTTGAAAGTGTATAAAAGGATATATGAATAGTAGAAACAAAAAATACAAACGGAGGAGATTAAATGTTTAAATTTATCCTTTCCTTATCCGTCCTACCATTCGTCCTTTTTCTAAACTTAACTGCTGTTCCAAGTGGGGAACCAGTTGCAGCAAAGGATACTATCATTGAAAATAAAACGAGTCAAGAATCAACAAATACCGTTTCGACATTAAAAGAGAAATTACATAGCAACCTGACAGAACAAGACGTAATCGATCAGTTTGGTCAGCCTGATCAAAAAATGAAAGATGATATGTATGGCTTACCCACTTTTCGCTATGATTTTAAACAGGATGAACATTATGCATTAGATGCTGATTATCAGCTCGTTGACATGGAAGCTTTAAAAAATAATCAATTAGAGGCCATTATATACTTTGATTTTGATCATAACAAAAATATTAGAAGTGCAGCACTCTATTATGTAAACGATGAGGAGAAAATTGAAGAATACCGTATATTTGCTGACGGCACAGAAAAAAAGTTGGTGATTGAATAGTAGAGCTAACCTAAAGGCGGTAGATAAAAAGAAAAAGTCAGTCTCGTTATCACTCATATACGGGACTGACTTTTTCTTTCCTTTGACAATCATTTATATTTATTAAGCGCTCGCCTTAAGAGCGACCGTTCTAATCATTCTTCTTTATTCAACTCGGCTGCTTTCCTTTGAATAGTAATAATTAGCTTTACTAATACAACTGTACCTGCGATATTTGCTATTAGACTTGAAAGTAATAATAGTATTGCAACGATTGGCGAAACATCTAGTTTAAAGGAAAAATAGAGTAATACAATACCTATAAATATTAGAAGAAAGCCAGGATATTTTTTCACCACATCACCACCTATCGAAACCATATTTTTATCTGTTGCTGAAGTTTAACTCTTTTGTTTATCACAGGTCTCTCCTCTAAGTACCGACACATCTTCCACTGTTCTTAGGAGAAAACTCATGACATGTTCATTAATCCAATCTTGCCTTTTCCCAATCATAATATAAGTCTGTTCTCCGGTCACGCCAAGTTGTTACAGATCCTTTTTTTCTAACTTCATACAATAAATGAGGATCGATATCAGCTGTAATAATCATATCATTATTTAATTCACCCTCAGCTAAAACACCTTGCGGAGGAAATGGGATATCGTTTGGTGTTATGATAGCTGCTTGCCCAAAATTTGCACGCATAAATTCAACTGTAGGCAGTGATCCCACTGTCCCAGCACCAACGACATAGATTTGGTTTTCGATTGCTCTTGCGTGAGAAGTGTATCTGACGCGGTGAAAACCATGACGGTCATCTGTACATGAAGGGCAAAAAATAATATCTGCTCCTTTCGCGACTGCCATGCGGACTATCTCAGGAAATTCTATATCATAACATGTAAGAATCGCAATCCTACCTTTTTCGGTATCGAAAACTTTTAGGTCCTCACCTTCTGTAATACCCCACTCATATATTTCAGTCGGTGTCAAATGAAGCTTTGCTTGTTCTTCTATCCGTCCATCCGGGAAAAAAAGATGCGCCATATTATAGAGCCGATTATTACGCCTGATTACGTGAGTACCTGCAATAATATGCATATTTGTTTCAATAGCTAATTGAGAAAACAGGGATTGATATTGTTTCGTAAAACCTGGTAATTCTGCAATCGATAAACTCTCACCGGTTTCACTACCAATTGATAATAATTGAGTAGTAAAAAATTCCGGAAACAATACAAACTCAGAATCAAACTCTTTTGCAGTAAGAATATAATGCTTACACTGACGAGCAAAATCCTCAAACGAACGAATCGTATGCAAATGATACTGCACACTAGAAACTCTCATCTTCATTGTCATCCTCCTTATCTTTTGGGCATAATAAAACCCAGAGAAAGAAAACCGCATTCTTTCTACCGGGTAAACAAGTCATTCTTTAAATTTCTTACCTTTTATTATGATAAATAATCATCAATTTGACAACCTTTAATTATTGGTACTGTACATGATGTAAGTTCGCAAATATTCCTCCAAGAGCGAGTAACTCTTCTTCAGTTCCCTCTTCCGTTATACCATTTTCAGTAACGACCATGATTTTATCGGCATTTTTAATCGTGGCAAATCTATGAGCTATAACAAGTGTCGTGCGGTCTCTAGATAACTCGGTTAGGGCCGACTGAATGAGTTTTTCAGTTTCCGTATCAAGTGCTGAAGTGGCTTCATCTAAGATTAAAATCGGTGGATTTTTCAAAAACATTCTTGCAATGGCTAGACGTTGCTTTTGCCCACCAGAAAGTTTCAACCCTCTCTCACCAATTTGTGTATCAAATCCATCAGGTAATGTATCAATCCATTGAGTTAGATGAGCTTTGCTTGCTGCTAATATGATTTCCTCTTCCGTTGCATCTAACTTGCCATAAGCAATATTCTCTTTAATGGTGCCTGTAAACAAAAAGACATCTTGTTGCACGATACCAATTTGCTTTCTTAAAGCGTTTTTTGTCATATCTTGAATGTTGATACCATCAATCGTGATGGCTCCTTTATCGACATCATAAAATCTTGGAATTAATGAACAAATCGTAGACTTTCCAGCGCCTGAAGGTCCAACAAAGGCAACCGTTTGTCCAGATTGAATATGAAAGTTCAAATCTTGTATAACTTTTTGATTATCACTGTACCCGAATGTGACATCGTGAAAAGTAATATTCCCTTGTAATGAATCAACTTCTATTGCATCAGGCTTATCATTTATATCTGGGTCTTGATCCATCATTTCTATGAAACGCTTGAACCCCGCCATTCCTTTTGGATAAAGTTCCATTAACGCACTAATTTTATCAATCGGCTTTAATAGAAGATTGGCATATAATACAAAGGCGACCAACTCTCCTGGTGCTAACTGATTATTGAACGCTAACCAAGCACCAAAAACTAAAACAGACAGAATTAATACTCTCGTGAGGAAATAGACGCCTGATAATGTGATCCCCATCACTTTATAACCTCGAAGCTTAGCCGAACGAAACCTTCTATTATCTTTTGTAAATCTTTCAATTTCAAAAGCTTCATTTGTAAAAGACTGAACAACACGGGCACCAGAAACACTATCTTCCACTCTACCATTCACTTCGGCAATTTCAGTATACATTCTTCTCCATGCTTTATTCATAGAAATATTACAATATGCGATAAGCCATACAAGGAACGGTACAATAAATATTGCTACTAGTGCAAGCTTCACATTAATGGTTAACATGATCCAAAAAGCACCGACAAAAGTCATCACTGCAATAAAAAGATCTTCTGGTCCATGATGGGCTAACTCACCAATATCCATTAAGTCATTGGTTGTCCGGCTCATAATATGACCGGTTTTCGTATTATCAAAGAAACGAAAAGATTGCCTCTGCACATGTGTAAATAATTGCTGTCTCATATCTGTTTCAATATTAATACCCAGTTTATGTCCCCAGTAGTTAACAACAAACTGTAGCCCAGTACTCGTAAAATAAAGAGCAAACAAACCAGCACTAACCGCAACAATCATTGACCAATTGTTTGTTGGTAGTAATTCATCGACAAACCAACTAACAGCTAATGGAAAAGCTAATTCTAGTAGAGCAACGATAATGGCGCAACTAAAATCAATAATAAATAGTCTTTTATGGGGTAAATAATAAGTGAAAAATCTTCTAAACATGCTATTCTCCTAACATTCAAAATATATCTTGGATTATATGCTTCGAAGATAAAAGTTACAATACCTTTTGACTTTATTTACACCACTGTTTATTCGTTTCAACCACTTTTCCTGTTGAATCGTGTATGGAAACTGGTAGACATCCTGTTGCTAACAATTCCCCTGTAAGATAATCACTTACTGCCTGTATACTCGCTCTCGATTGACTAAATGTAGAAATAAAGCCTTGTACAAAATCCCATTGTTCATAGTGATAAGGAGCTGTTGTCGAAATCACTAATACTGACTTCTCTCCCTTTTGTAAGTTGTTCTTCAATAACGCGTCTTTTTTATGATGTAAAATATAAATTAATCGTTCTGCCTCTTCTTCGGTTGTAACGGTGATTCCTGATTTAACTAATAATTCAGTTAACCGTTTGTTCGATTGATGATTACTACCATCATCTATAAATGCCACTTTCTCACCCTTTCGAATCGGAAGTGTCTCATCTCGTTTTATAATTGTAATCCCTTTTTCAGCCGCTTCTTTTTCTACCTAAAGATGTTCTTCAGAACGGATGACATCATTCGTGTTATGTTCTTTAATTAGTTGTGCTTTCAAGTTTAGAATCCTTAGAACAGATAAATCAATTCGTTTCTCA
The DNA here is from genome assembly GCF_038003465.1 of Cytobacillus sp. FSL K6-0265. Lineage (NCBI taxonomy): Bacteria > Bacillati > Bacillota > Bacilli > Caryophanales > Bacillaceae > Cytobacillus > Cytobacillus sp. FSL K6-0265. Next base: position 2,560,787 of record NZ_JBBOPE010000001.1, read on the forward strand.
CTAATAACCTCCGTTTTGACGGCATTTATCAGCGCCTGCTTAACAGTTCGTGCTTCGCTTGGCATTAATAATATATCTGCACCAGCCTTAACAGCAGAAATAGCGGCATCCGCTGCTGTAAAAGAGCTAGCAACCGCTTGCATATTTAGGGCGTCTGTTATCACTACCCCATTAAACCCGAGATGTTCGCGAAGCAGATTCGTTGTTATTGCTTGAGATAGCGATGCTGGATAAAGTGACTTCTCAATATTCGGATAAGCAATATGAGCAGTCATAATGGACTGTAGGCCATTGTCTATTAAAAATTGAAAAGGAATGAGCTCATTTTTCTTTAATTGCTCGATAGACTTAGACACAGTGGGGAGCCCTTTATGAGAATCAACTGTTACATCACCATGACCTGGAAAATGCTTTGCTACAGCCACTATTCCTTCTTCATGGAGCCCTTTCATAAAAGCAGCGCTCATCTTTGCACCTAAGTACGGATTTTCCCCAAAAGAGCGGACACCTACAATGGGATTTAATGGATTACTATTCAAATCAACTACTGGTGCGAAGTTCATATTAAAACCTAATGAATCCAACTCCTCCCCTAATACAGAGGCAACACGTTTTGTAAGTCCAAGATCACCACTAGCTCCTAAAGCCATATTCCCGGGCATCTCTGTTAAGAATGGGAGGCGATTCACAATTTCTCCACCTTCTTGGTCCACACTTATAAAGAAAGGAATGCCACGATTGAGGTGCTGTAACTCTGTTGTAAAACGCTTTGTTTGTTCTATCGATTGAATATTTTCCTTAAAAAAAATGATCCCGCCAGGTTGGAGTTGCTCTATTTCACGAATGATTGAATCATTCACACCTATTTGTCCGCTCCCGACTGTTTGATTTAAATCGACCATCAACATCTGCCCTATCTTTTCTTCTAAACTCATTTGATGGAGTTGCTGGGTAACGTTCGCTTTTTCGATAGTTAAAGCTTGAACTCCCAAACCATCCTGCAATAGAAACATGAAACAAATACATAATAAGAAACGTCTCATCTAGCTTTCACATCATTTCATTAAATAATAGAAAAGAGGCGCTATCCGCACCTCTTCTCTATTATGTGTTTTTTGATATTAATTTATGTTTTGCTTTCATAAACAATTGAAAAAACACTTCTGCAATCACTAGTCCCACCGCAATCGCACCAGATATCATAAATGCCTTTGCAGCCAATTGGATGGCCATATTATAATCATTTAATACAAAATGTCTCATTGCATCGTAGGAAATACCACCTGGTACCAATGGAATTATTCCCGCAACACTAAAGATGATAATAGGTGTACGATAGATTTTTGCGAAAATGTGACTAATCGCTGAAATGAACACAGCAGAAATTAACGAAGCAGGGATCGCGTCATAATGATTGTTCACAAGAATGATGTAGATGATCCAGCCAACCATTCCAACAAAACCACAACGAAGCAATGATTTTCTGGGCGCATTAAAAATGACACCGAACGATGCAGCCGCAATAAAACTTGTAAACAAATGTGTAATAACCATTGTCATGCATTTCGCACCTCTCTTTCATTTAACTCATTGTTGCAAAGACAACAGCAACCCCAGCACCTATAGCAAATGCCGTTAAAAACGCTTCTGCTCCCTTAGATAAACCTGAAACAAGATGTCCCGCCATTAAATCTCTTACTGCATTCGTAATCAGTAATCCAGGTACAAGAGGCATGACTGAACCAATAATAATTGTATCCAGTTGCTCACCTAAACCGACTTTCACAAACAGCATGGAGATCACACCAATAATTAGAGAGGCAAGAAATTCAGAAAAGAAGCGAATTTGTACTACTCTCTGTAAAAAAATAAAAGAAAGGAAACCAACACCACCAGCAATAAAGGCAGGAAAAAAATCATCCCACTGGCCTAAAAACATAATCATAAAACAAGCACTAGCGATCGCTGCTGCAAGTACCTGTTGATAAATAGGGAATGTATAATTTGCCTGTTCAATTTCCATTAACTTTTCATATGCTTCTTGTCTTGTCAGTTCGCCATTACTTACTTTTCTAGATACACTATTTACTAATGTTACCTTATATAGATCAGTAGAACGTTCCGAGATTCTGATTAATTTCGCTGGGTTTGTGTCATCTGTCGAAAAAACAATTCCAGTAGGAGTAACATAACTATGTGAATTAGGAATCCCTAATGCCTCAGCTATTCTCGTCATCGTATCTTCTACACGATATGTTTCTGCTCCAGATTGCAGCATAATTTTACCTGCTAATAAACAGAGCTCAATTACTTCAAATACATTTTCATTATTTTTACTCAAAGAAAAATCCCTCCATGTCTGTCAATATCTTATTCTGAAGGTCCATAATTACGCTTAACTATCGTATACGAATTCGTTAAAATAAGGAAGTATTGAGAAGAAATACAGAATTATTTAATTATATCCCTTCTCAAGTTATGTGAAGGGACATTCATAACTTATAGAATATGTATTTATGTCATATATATAACAGAATACCATTATCGGCATCGTGCTGAAACTTACGATATAACGAAAAAAGGGCTTTAAAAAGGCGACTATATTCGTCATCCTATTTTAAAGAACCCTGTCACATTCTATTACATGCAATTTTAACTAAATCTCTTTCCATTATTCTGCCCCATAAACCTTGCATTGAGCTGTCCTTGTATCATTTTCTTTCTTGTTTCGCGATCTTCTTTCACCTTTTCTTTCTTATATTCCATGCGTATTTCATCTGTTCTTACACCTTCTTCTCGTTTATTTGCAATATCTATTAACCTTTCTACATCCGAAAAAGAGTATTTGCGATTACCACGATCAGACCTTGAAGGAAATATCAATTTCCGTTCTTCATAGTATCTAATTTGCCTTTCGCTTAATCCAGTAAGTTCACTAACAGCGCCAATTGAAATGACTTTTCTTTCCTTATATGACCATTCATTTTCCATCTGCAGACCACCTATTTTTAAAGGTTTTATTTCTATTATACAGAATTGTTAAAAAATTTCACTAGTTATGTTAAAAAAAATAACATGAAATAAATCACGTTAGATTTTCTTACAATTCAGATGATTTTTTACAACAAACGTTTTAGAATGACATCATCATCAATTTAAAGGAGCAGAAAAAAATGCAATATTTACGTAAAGCGGTGGAAAAGAAGCGAAATTACTTAATTAAGTTATTACAAGAATATGGTTTGCAAGATCAGAAGCTTCAAAGCTTAACACTGTCTGAACTTGAAGGATTATCAAAAAAACATTTATCGATTAAATAATCAAAATTCATTGGGGGATTTAACAAATGGAAAATGAAGAAGCAGTTCAATTAGCAAAAAAAATTATTGAACTCGACTTATTAAGAGACGAGATATGGGAGTATTATGCGGCTCTTACAGGAGATGATGCACATAAACTTCTTCGTCTTGTACAAAACAGTTAAATCAGGATATTTGTTAAATTCTCTAACTGATTATGTCGAGATTGTGGATAACGTTGGTTATATTACTCCAATTCATATATAAAGATTGAACCTATTCCTATATTGATGAAACGAACGCCATTCCTAGTAATAGCGGAATTAGCTCGTTTCTTTTTTTATTTATCCTGAGCATTCTGTTTTAGGGCAACCATGTTGTACGAGAAATATGATAAAATGAATATTGAAATCATGTCAGAATTTCCTCATGCTGATTAATATTCCCACTAAAAGGAGGGTTATCAATGCCCATTTGGTTACTTATTGCCTTTAGTATTTTAGTAGGATTAATTATCATAGAAGAAGTTTTATATTATGTAGTCAATCGTTCACTTCTTTATAAAACCCGTGAAAATGATGAAAAAGCAATACGAAGCAAACGATGGTCTCATTTAAAAGAAAAGTATATAAAATTCAGAGCGAAAAAAACAGGAGTTGAGTAACTTGTTTACAATTACCAAAGAGGCTATTCAGGCACTCTTAGAATGGAGCGGTCAAGACAAAGTAATGATTCGCTTCCGAATTATGACCCCTTGTTGTAACCAACGGAAATATGATCTTACTCTAACCGATACGATCACAGCACAAGATGCTATTTTTACATATGATACCGTTCAAGTTATTTATCACCCTTCAGATTTACCTTATCTACAAGACACAATGATTGATTATAGCGATGGTGGATTCTTTATTCGGCACCCACATCCGCTCGTACAACCATTTTAAAATTGTTCAAGAAGCTGCTCTTGAACAATTTTTTTGATTATAAACTATTCAGTAATTCCGGATAATCATTATGAACAGAATTCACCAATTCTGATACTTTAACCATTTGCATTTCATCACTGCCAAAAGGTTTGCATAATGATTTTAACTGAAGTGTATCATTGCTATATATCCACTTATCCCCTGCATCTCCTGTCAACATAACCGGCATCCGATGATGAACAGACGACATGATCTCATTTGCTGCTGTGGTTAAAATACAACATGATGTAAAAAGCTCATCCCCTTGTCTATATTCGCTCCAGATTCCCGCCATCGCAAAGGGCCTTTTGTCAAGCAAAGTGAAATGAAAAGGCTGGCTTTTATGACCTTCTATTTTCTTCCATTCGTAAAAACCATCTGCTAAGACTAAACAGCGACTGGTACGAAAAGAGTGCTTAAAGCTAGGTTTCACATCCACTGATTCTGCACGGGCATTAATGAAGGAAGTACTATTATGCTTTGCTTTTGACCACGGTGGTATGAACCCCCATGTCATTTTCCTCCCAACTTTCTCTCCTTGTTCCTCTATTATAGCTAAAACTTTTTGCCCTGGTGCAATATTATACCTTGGTAAATCCGCTACCTCATGATAGTAAAATTCAAATGTTTTTTGAAGAATGAATACTTCTTCTGATAAAGTAAATCGACCGCACATCATACCAACCCCTTTCCTTTTAGAACGTGAACTTTTTACTTCAATAAAATAAAAAGAAGGGCATCAGCCCTCCTTTCATTAATAACGATCGGCATCATGTCCCATCTGCTCAGCATGACCAGGTGCATCATCGCCATCTTTATCACCAAGTGGACGACCTTTATGCATGCCTGTTTCTTTCCGAGCATTCGCTAAACCTTCTCTCAACCTCTTGCCATATTCATCATCCGCTGATTCGGCTAATGAAATCATTTTATCTTGTATCACCTTAGCACATATGGAGAGATCATTAACTAAGTTTTTGATCAATTCATCTTTTTCCCAGTCTTCAAATTCACGGAATGTATGACCAGCCTGTTTTGTATTATCATCACGATCAATTGATTCCCGAACGAGCTCCCCACTGACTTTTGGTGTATGTTCTTTACCGGATTGCTCTGATTCTTTTAACCCCCCTAAGCTGGACGGTTCGTAGTTAATATGTGGATTTTGTCCAGTTCCTTTATCCACATAGTACGACATCTGCCCACCGCGCTGATTTGTCGCTTGATTTGTTTTCGGCTTATTAATAGGTAATTGTAGATAGTTAGATCCGACGCGATATCTTTGCGTATCTGAATAAGAAAATGTTCGACCTTGCAACATTTTATCATCAGAAAAATCAAGTCCATCGACGAGTACCCCTGTACCGAAAGCAGCTTGTTCGACTTCATTAAAGTAATCTTCCGGATTCTTATTTAACACCATCTTACCAATATGAAGCCATGGAAATTGATCCTCCGGCCATAATTTAGTATCATCTAATGGGTCAAAATCTAATTCTGGATGCGCATCATCACTCATGATTTGCACAAAGAAGTCCCATTCAGGATAATTACCTTTTTCTATTTCATCATATAAGTCTTGTGTAGCATGATTAAAATTTTTCGCTTGAATCTTTTCAGCTTCCTCTTGGGTTAAGTTTTTAATTCCTTGCTTCGGTTCCCAATGATATTTTACAAGTACCGCTTCTCCATCTTGGTTAACCCATTTATATGTATTCACACCCGAACCTTGCATTTGGCGATAGTTTGCAGGTATGCCCCAAGGAGAATAGAGAAATGTGACCATATGAAAACTTTCAGGTGAGTTAGAACAAAAGTCAAAAAACCTCTCCGAGTCTTGAATATTTGTTAATGGGTCTGGCTTAAATGCATGGACCATATCAGGAAACTTCATTGCATCTCGAATAAAAAATACTTTTAAATTATTCCCTACCAAATCCCAATTCCCTTCTTCGGTGTAAAACTTTGTTGCAAACCCTCTTGGATCCCGTAGTGTTTCCGGTGAATGTCCACCATGGATTACAGATGAAAAGCGAACAAACACTGGCGTCTTCTTCCCTTTTTCTTGGAAAAGTTTCGCTCTTGTATATTTTGATATCGGTTCGTCCCCAGCCATTCCTGTCGCTTCAAAATAACCGTGGGCGCCAGCGCCTCTTGCATGCACTACCCTTTCTGGAATACGCTCACGATCGAAATGACTTATCTTTTCAATAAAATCATAATTTTCTAAGGTTGCTGGTCCTCTGTTACTCACTGTTCGTATGTTTTGGTTATTCGTAACTGGATGTCCTTGACGATTGGTCAATGTTTCTTCTTGTTCTAATTTTTCATTTTCATCATTATTCATAAGAAAAAACCTCCTTTTACATATCTTTCCTTCAGTAATATGTCCAAGTTAGACTTTTTCTATGTATAATTTTATGGACGAACAACAAATAACTCTCCTTGATAAGCAAAAGATATACGACCAGACTCTTCTGATACCACTAAGATAACGGCATCCGTTAGTTCTGATAAACCAATCGCTGCCCGATGTCGCGTACCCAGAACGCGTCCATTCACTTCCATATTGGTTAAAGGAAGAATATTACCAGCTGATTTGATCATATCCCCACGAATTAAGGTTCCTCCATCATGTACAGGGCCACCAGGATAAAAAATGGTTTCTATTAAAGCTTGACTCACTTTTGCATCGATTTGAATGCCATTATGGATAAATGGTGTGACATCCACTTCGCGCTCTATAATGATTAAACCACCGTGACCTTTGTTCGATAATGTTTGTCCCGCCAATGATATGCTAGAAAAATGGTTTGTAAACGGTGCTAAATAATGTTGCAAATAATAAATCGCAGTTAAATTATGAGCATCAGACACAGTTTGTTGAAGCTGTTCGAATTCTGTTAAAATGCAACAATCAACGCCAATATTAATATTTGATAAATGAGTAAGTTGAACTTCAATCTCTTTGATATATTTTTCAAGTGTGTTCTGGTAGTGTTCCAGGCCATATTGCATTTTTTTCTCCTTTCATGGGAGTATTTTTTCTACTTATTATATATTTTGATTGATCGACCATTAATTATGTTTATTTTTTGTTGTTAGTTTTAGACAAAAAAGAGGCGATTGTTAAATTAAAAGGATCGTTAGTCTATGAAAAGGAAAAGTTGGCTCACTATTTTGAGAGTATATAATCCTTTATTACGGGGAGGTTTGTTGGAGAAGTGGAAGATGAGTTGAATGAAAATTAGAACGGGCTAAATCATTAGTAAACTAATAGCCGATAGGTTATAAAAACCTATCGGCTATGACTATGTTTAATACTTATTAAAAATTTACAGCCTCTGTTTTACGTGCTTGTTTTGCATGTATTTTTTTCATTGCAAATCTTGCAATAGGCTGGGCAATTAACAATTCAATCCAAAATGCTACACCAAAGTTCCTGAACCAACTATGAAAAAAATGCTGAAATGGTTCAAGGCTTATTTGTTTCGTACCAACCCATGTTCCGATAATTGTAAGAAGAATAGATAAGATTGTAACATTTAAAAGAGTATTTAATAAAACTCTGGCATTAAACCCATCTGTTTCTCCTACAAATATTGGCATCACTTTACCAACTAAAGGTCCCGCAACAAATCTTATTAATATAATGACGATTATCCACATAACCGGAATAATCTTTAATGTTTTCAAGTAATTTTCCTTACTGAAACCGAATTCCATCCCCATAATTATCGGTGCGATAGTGTTGACAGAAATAATCGAAATAATCAACATAAATATTATGCCTTCTTTTGGACTTTGAGGCAGTCTATCTTCCCTATACATATTGTTACCCTCCGAAAAAATAAAAATTTCAGATGGCAGACGTATCATTCGACATATATTTTTGGTTAGGAAAACTCATACCAATATCTCTACTCACTGATTATTTTATTTTAACCAGGTTTTCAAATGAATACCAGTCTTGAAAAAATTGAATAGATATGAGCAAAAAGGATTGTATTGTATAACAAAGAGCGCTTTAGTTTAAGAAGGAAATAAAATTGGACCAACTTATTAGACATAACTAATATGTGTGGTCCTTTTATTATCATGATCAACTGCTTCAGCTCTTTTTCATACTAATTTTTCAAGCAATAGGTAGCTTGGTTGCGTCAATCAAAGCACGGATATGTTCATAATTACCGGCTTCCATTAGCTCTATAATTTTAGTACCCACAATAACGCCATCACAATACTTGAGAATTTCTTCTACATGTTCTGGTGTGGAGATGCCAAATCCGGCTAAGACGGGTAGAGGACTTACACTTTTTATTTTCTTTAAATGACTTGATAGATGAGTAGCAAATTGTGCCCTCGTACCAGTTATACCATTGACGGTGACAGCATAGACGAAACCTTTACCTCGTTTTGTAATTTCCTCCATTCGCTCGATTGGACTTTGTAATGTCACTAAGCGAATCAATTCGATTTTTACTTCATCTAGATAAGCAGTGATGATTTCTTCTTCTTCTATAGGTAAATCAGGAATAATCAAACCATCGATACCCGATGTTTGAATATCTCTTGAGAAGCGCTCCAGCCCATAAGCTAATAATGGGTTCATATACGTCATAAAGATTAATGGAATATGGATAATTGGTCGTATTTCTCTTATACAATCAACAATTTCTTGTAAAGTAACACCCGTATTTAAAGCTCTTATACCAGCCTCTTGAATAACGGGACCATCAGCTACTGGATCAGAAAATGGGATTCCTATCTCAATGGCAGTTGCTCCTGCTTCTTGTAAAAACACTAACTTTTCTTTTAAAGAGGCTAAACCACCGTCCCCAGCCATCACATAAGGTACAAATGCTTTTCTTCCTTCTACTTTCATTGTTTTGAACACTTTTTCGATGCGGTTCATGCTTTTACTCCCCCTATTTTCGATCTAACAGCCTCCATATCTTTATCTCCTCTCCCAGAAAGACAAACAACGATATGCTCGGTTGGCTCCATTTCTTTTGCAAGTTTTAGCGCATAACTAATGGCATGTGCACTTTCTAATGCCGGGATAATTCCTTCAGTTTTCGAAAGCACTTGTAACGCTTCCAGTGCTTCATCATCGGTTATGGCGTCATATTTCACTCGTTCAATATCATGTAAATAGCAATGTTCAGGGCCAATTCCCGGATAATCCAGACCCGCTGATATCGAATGGGCTTCCTGTATTTGACCATCTTGATTTTGCAGGAGATACATATAAGCACCGTGAAGAATACCAGGTTTCCCTTTCGCTAATGAAGCTGCATGCTTTTCACTATGAAGACCTAAACCTGCAGATTCTACGCCATATAGTCTGACTTCACGATCTTCTAAAAACGGATAAAACATGCCAATTGCATTACTCCCTCCGCCGATACATGCAACTACAGCTTCAGGAAGCTTAGCTTCTTTCTTCATAAATTGTAATTTCGTTTCCTGTCCAATCACACTCTGAAAATCTCTAACAATTTTAGGAAAGGGATGTGGTCCCATTGCAGAGCCCAATATATAATGTGTATCTTCTACATTTGACACCCAATATCTTAATGCTTCATTAACAGCATCTTTTAAAGTTGCACTTCCAGACTTGACACTGATAACCTTTGCCCCGAGTATTTCCATTCGAAACACATTTAATTGCTGACGTAATATATCTTCTTCTCCCATAAAAATGACACATTCTAAATTAAGAAGAGCACAAGCGGTAGCAGTTGCTACCCCATGCTGACCAGCTCCTGTTTCTGCAACAACTTTTGATTTCCCCATTCTTTTAGTCAATAAAGCTTGACCAAGGGAGTTATTTATTTTATGAGCACCAGTATGATTTAAATCTTCACGCTTGAGATAGATTTTTCCACCCCCAGCGTATTTTGTCAAATTTTTCGCATAATAGAGTGGTGTTTCTCTTCCAACATAATCTCTTAATAAATCATTTAGCTCATTTTGAAATGAAGGATCAACTTTTGCCTTTTCATATTCCTTTTCTAATTCTATGATGGCCTGCATAAGTGTTTCTGGTACATATCTTCCTCCATACATGCCAAAATGTCCTTTTTCATCAGGTAGAGTTGTTGTCGTCATTTTTATTCCTCCTCTTAATTTGCTGCTTCTATAAATCTTTTTATTTTACTTGGACTTTTCTTTCCATCTATTTCAACACCAGAACTCACATCAACCATATAGGGAGCACATTGCGAAATGGCGGCTTTCACATTTTCTGCTGTTAAACCACCCGCAAGTATCATTCTTGGGTGTTTACTCTCTATTTCTTGGAGCAACGCCCAATCAAAACTCGTTCCATTCCCCCCATGATATTTTCCTCTTGGACTATCAACAAGAATGTAAGAATCACCGTATTCACAGATGAGGTTGATATCATTTTCACTTTTCATTTCTATCGCTTTAATTACCTCATAACCACGAGATGCGATTTTTTTGCAATAGGCCTTCGATTCATCACCATGTAATTGCACATGTGTTAGCCCTACTTCTTTTGCAATGGAAAGAAGTGATTCTATTGGCTCATCAACAAAGACTCCGACCTTCCATACATTTGAAGGCAAACCCTTTATAATCTCCTTCGCCTTCTCGGAAGAAATCCTACGTTTACTTACTGCAAAAACAAACCCGAGTGCATCAGCACCATAGACTATTGCTTGTTGAGCAATTTCCTCACTAACAATTCCACAAATTTTCACTTTCATTTTGATCCACCAGCCAAATTCTCTGTCTTTTTCATTTGCCTCATTAATAATTCTAGATTTTCAGATGTCATCAATGCTTCACCAACTAAAATACCGTCTGCCCCCGCATGAATTACTCTTGCTACATCTTCCCCTGTTTTTAACCCACTCTCACTAATTAAGAATGCTCCTGATTCTTTTATAAGTGGAGCGAGCGATTCCGTTACCTCAAGATCTACATCGAATGTATGAAGGTTACGATTATTCACACCAATGATTTCTGCACCTAATTCAATTGCTCTCTCTGCTTCAGCTTTATTGTGTACTTCAACCAAAACCTCAAGACCTTCATTGATTGCATAATGATAGAGTTTGTATAATTCCTCTTTCGTTAATGCTGCTACAATCAATAAAATAACTGTTGCCCCATGATTTTTGGCATAAACGATTTGCCTTTCATCGATAATAAAGTCTTTACATAATAAAGGGAGTGATACTGCGTCAAAAACAGTCGTTAAATCTGTAAAGGTCCCTTTAAAAAAAGGAGTATCTGTCAAAACAGACATCGCATGAGCACCAAAGCGCTCATATAAACAAGCTTGTTCGTTAGGTTGTAACTGATTATTTATGACTCCTTTAGACGGTGAGGCTCGTTTAAATTCAGCGATAATCACAGGTTTACTTTTTTCTAATTGTTTTAATAAAGAACGTGCCGTTCCATCCCTTTGACTATTTTCGGAATAGGATAAATTTGATAACGTTCGTCTTTTTTCTGAAATGATACGGTCTAAGATTGTCATCGTCTATATCACCTTTTCTGTAGATTGAACACTTAATGCTTTAAGTTGCTCTAACTTTTCCATTGCAGCGCCTGAATCAATGATTTCTAAAGCAAGTTGCACACCTTCCTTAATCGATTCAGTTCTACCACCAACAAAAATACCGATCCCGGCATTAAGCGCAACGGTTTCGCGATACGCCCCTTTTTCTCCGTCTAAGACCCGAAGTAAAATATCTGCATTTTCTTTTGCATAACCACCACGAATTTTTTCATTCGTATATACATGTAAACCCACTTCTTCAGGATGTAGTAATGTCGTTTGAATGTTTCCGTCTTTTAAAATAGCTAAATAGTTTTCTCCCTGTAAAGAAGCTTCATCCATATAACCTGCACCATTGATAACGACAGCTCTTTTTCGTCCTAGCTTTTGAAGGACTTCAGCAAACATTTCGACAGCCTCTCTTTTATAAATACCTAATAATTGATTTTCAAGATTCATTGGATTAATCAGCGGACCTAATAAGTTAAATGTTGTCGGAATTCTTAAATCTTGTCTTACTTTCATAATTCTCTTGATTTGCGGATGAACATTTGGTGCATATAAAAATGCGATGCCAATCTTTTCTAATATTCCCGTAATTTGTTGCGGGGACAAATCAAGACGAATCCCTAAATGTTCCAAGACATCCGCACTGCCCGTTTTACTTGATACGCTCCTATTTCCATGTTTGGCTACAGGAATACCACTGGCAGCTATCACAAAAGCAGAAGTAGTACTAATATTAAAGCTTTTTGAACCATCTCCTCCTGTACCACAATTATCCATTAAATGCGGAATAGATGTATCAAAGGTTAGCGCATGAGCTCTTAATGTTTTAACAAATGTAGCGATTTCATTAACCGTCTCCCCCTTCGCTTTTAAGCTAACAAGAAAGGCAGCAATTTCGCTATCCGTAATATCAGGTGAGAACAGATATTGCACAGCTTCCATCATTTCTTCTTCCGTTAATGAAATGCTATTGGTTAATTGCAGTAGTATTTCTTTCATTTTTCTCTCTCCTTTTTGTGTTTTCAATAAAATGTCTCAACATTTTTTGTCCTTGTAATGTACCAATGGATTCAGGATGAAATTGAAATCCATATAAATCAAATGTTTCATGTTTGATGGCCATTATTTCGCCATCCTCTAGTGAACGGGCTAAAATGTTGAAGTATCCTGGAAGGCTACCTGATTTGATGACTAATGAATGATATCTCATCACTACCAGCGGTTGGCTCATATATTGAAAAACGTCCCCACCTGTATGCATCATATTTGAGGTTTTTCCATGCATAATTTTCTTCGCTTCAGTGATTTCAGCTCCGAATGCATATCCAATGGCTTGGTGGCCTAAACAAACACCTAAAATGGGGTATTCTTGATATAGTTGTTGAATCAATTCCACACAGATACCTGCGTTTTCAGGGCGCCCAGGTCCAGGTGACAAAATGATATGAGTTGGATGTAGTGCACGTATTTCATCGACAGTGATTTGGTTATTTCGTTTCACTACGACTGTTTGCCCTAGTTCTCCTATATATTGATACAAGTTATAAGTAAAAGAATCATAATTATCAATTAATAAAATCATTTGTTTGCCTCCAGAAACGCCTTTAATTTATGAATCGTTTCTTCATATTCTTTTTTAGGAATCGAATCATAAACAATTCCTGCGCCAGCCTGAATATATGCGTTCCCATCTTTTGCTACCATTGTTCGAATAGCAAGAGCAAAATCCATATTACCGTTTGCCGATAAATAACCGATGGCACCGGAATAAATCCCCCTCTTTGTTTCTTCTAGTTCATTAATAATTTCCATTGCTCTTATTTTAGGTGCACCTGATACTGTTCCAGCTGGCAAGCATGAAATAAGTGCATCAATATTTGTAAATTCATCCTTTAACTGGCCCTCTACTTCAGAAACAAGATGCATCACATGTTTATATTTTTCAATATTCATATATTTCCGAATAGTAATCGTCCCAAAATCACATACTCTTCCTAAATCATTTCTCCCAAGATCAAGAAGCATCCGATGCTCTGCCACCTCTTTTTCATCTTGCTTGAGCTCTTTCGCTAACACATCATCTTCTAAATTGCTTCTTCCTCTCGGTCTTGTGCCAGCTATGGGGTTGGTCATGACCTTTTGCTGACTCACCTTCACTAAACTCTCTGGAGAAGCCCCCGCTACTTTGTAATCACCAAAGTCCAAGTAATACATATATGGTGAAGGGTTATCAATTCTGAGTTTGCGGTAAAAATCAAAAGGATCGCCACTTATTTCTGCTTGTAACCGGTGGGATAGTACGACTTGAAAAATATCTCCCGCCTTTATATATTCTTTCGCTTTTTCTACCTTTGATATAAAGGCATCTTCGCTCATTAATGCTCTATATTGACTAATTCTCGCTTTTTCACTCGTCGTTTGTTTGTTTGAAAATAGCTCTTCCCTACGCTTTCTTAATTTTTCTTCAAGTTGCCTTTTATTTGAGACGATAGGTACGCCTACTAAAAATAATTTTTGCTTTAAATGGTCAAAAACAATGATCACTTCAAAGAACATGAAATGTACTTCTGGAATCTGCAAATCATCCTGTAATTCACAGCCAATTTCTTCATATTGCCTAATTACATCATAACCAGCAAATCCTACGGCACCACCAATAAACGGAAATTGTTGAGAGTGCGGAATGCTGATTTTTTTCAATTGTTGTTTGACTACTTCTAACGGTTTATCTTTTACTTCTTCTGTTTCATTTTCTGAAACGATCATCGTTGTTCCTGCACTTCCTAATACTTCTATAACAGGATTGCAGCCAATAAAAGAAAATCGACCGGCGTCTTCATGTTTTAATGAGCTTTCAAACAAAAATTTCTTTTTACCTGATAGTTTTTGATAAATAGCGATTGGTGTTAATAAATCGCCATCAATCACTTCTAAAATAACCTGGGTTTTTACAGTCCGATTCATGTTTCCACTTCTCCTTATCAATGAGCCATATACATTGCAAACAATCATTTTAAACGCAAAAAATCCCCTATACCATAAAAGCTCAATCGCTTTAGGTATAGAGGACGTATCTATATAGATGCGTGGTGCCACCTCAAATTTAGAATGACCATATTGTACATTCCCTTTTTCGAGTACAGATATCATAATCGATACTCTATCCTTGTAACGGCGGAATCCCGTGTCCCTTACTTCCATTTTCAGGGTACCTCTCACAAGTCCATTCCATTTATCAATCACACCGGATTCCCACCACCACCGGCTCTCTTAAGTGATTAATGATAAATATACTACTCTTGATCAACGATTTTTTTATGAAATTAAAACGAAAAAGGGCCTCTCTCCTTATAAAAAGGACGAGAGACCCGTGGTGCCACCTTTATTAGCTGTAAATTACAACTCACTTAACAAATACGAAAAACAATTTCGTATTCGTCTCTTTTAACGATGAGACATTCGCCAGAGCCTACTAGTTATAAAAGGTTCGGTCTGGAAGCTCGGAAGTCCATTCGCTTATATCGCCCACTGATTTTCACCAACCATCAGCTCTCTATAACGAGCATATATAAGTTACTACTCTTCGTCATTGCTTACGTCTTTATTTGTTACATATGATATGCCTGATTCTTTTAATTGTCAATAGGTTCCGTTAATTTTTTAAATCTTTTTTCTAATATTTCTGTCCATTCTTGTGATAATCCTGGTACTTTTAACAATTTTTCCATTGCTGCGATATCTTTTGGTTTATGTAATATCGTATCAGTCGCATCCCATACAGACAGTTCCGATTGCTTTCTTTCAACTAATTGAATTTCTGACTGAAGATTAATCGTCCCCTCTTTTAACACACGGAAAAAATAACCTGTATGATTCGACTGGAAAACTGTTTTTAATAATTGATCTTCACCGTTAAATTTTGAAATGGTTGAACAAGGCACTCTACCTTGTGTCACTTCAACAATCGTTTCACCAATTGCAAATACATCACCAATATATATATCCTTCTCAGTCATATTTATTGCACTAATATTTTCACCAAAAGAAGGAAGCATAAAAGTACGGTTAAATACCTTTTGCCATTTTTCATAATGTTCGTATGGATATAGACATAATGCCCTGTCTTTCCCACCATGAAAGTCTGTATTAGCTACACCATCTCCTGCAATCGCTTCCTTTTTTAAAAAGAGTTCTTTTACAGGTGTTTTACCGATAGCAGATGTTTCTCGCTTTTCTTTCCATTGATAATCTCTAGGTTTACCTTTACTTAAAGATACGATTCTCAATTTACAGCCCCCCTTTATCTCCCTTTTATTTTAACTTTTTTTACTATTTTTAACTAGCTAAGAAAAAACAAAAATTGTAGCCATATTTTCTTTCCATTTCGTTCATATTAATAAATAGTGTTTGAAGGTAAAAACAATTTGAAAGTGAGTTAATCATGGACCATATTGAACAAGCCATACCAAAAAAGACCCATAAGAATAAAAAACAAAATAAAAAGAATAATCAAAAGTGGGCTATTCTATCCATTTCTTCCATCCCGCTCGTCATGACCCTTGGAAATTCTATGCTTATACCTGTCTTACCTGTTATGGAAAAAAAGCTTGCGATTAGTTCTTTTCAAGTAAGTATGATTATCACCATTTATTCCATTGTCGCGATCTTTCTCATCCCGATTGCCGGGTATCTTTCTGATCATATTGGAAGAAAAAAAGTCATTATTCCGAGTCTGTTGATTGCAGGAATTGGTGGAATCGTTTCTGGTTGGGCTGCATGGAAGTTGGAAAATCCCTATACGGTCATTTTGATTGGAAGAGCCCTTCAAGGAGTAGGAGCAGCCGGTGCTCAACCAATAGTTATGCCATTAGTTGGTGATATGTTTAAAAATGAAGATGATGTAAGCAGTTCGTTAGGTTTAATAGAGACCTCTAATACTTTTGGGAAAGTATTAAGTCCCATTTTAGGGGCATTGCTTGCTGGAGTTATTTGGTTTTTACCGTTCTTTTCTATCCCTGTCTTTTGTTTATGCTCCATTATTTTAATGCTCTTTCTTGTAAAAACTCCCAATAAGCGGGAAGAGCCTATTCCTTTTAAGCAGTTTTTTCAGCGTATAAAGGATATCTTTACGAAAAAAGGAAAATGGTTATATGCCATTTTTATTATTGGCGCTATCCTTATGCTTGTTCTATTCGGGATATTATTTTATTTATCGGATTTGTTAGAGAAAAGTTATCATATAAAAAATGTAAAAAAAGGACTGTTACTTGCCTTACCTTTATGTTCACTCTGTGCATCCTCCTATATTACAGGAAAATTAATTAAACAAAACAAAGTATTGATGAAGTGGATGATATTTATTAGTTGTTTAGGAGCGACGATAACTGTAGCTTTATTAAGCTTAAATGACCAACTCTGGTTCATGATTTTGATGTTTCTTTTATGTGGGATTGGTATCGGAGTCGCTTTGCCATGTTTGGATGCAATGATTACTGAAGGCATTGAAAAAGAGGAAAGGGGGACGATTTCTTCTATTTATAGCTCTATGCGTTTTATTGGTGTCGCAGCAGGACCACCTATTACGGCATTATTGTTAAAGCATACAGAAAATTGGATGTTCTATATCTTTAGTCTCATTTTACTTATCGCTGCATTAGCAACCATCTTTGCAATTAAACCAAAATCCTAAGTAACATAGAAGATAAACCCGTGACAACTGAACACTCATATGATATGATTTTATTATATATTCCGTATAAAAATGACCACAAGTGTTGCAGCACCTGTGGTCATCTGCAATAGGTTCGTCCTAAAAGGGGACGGCCAAATAAGTTTGACGTAGACCTCACCCTTAAAGTTTAAAGGCTCAAGGGAGGTCTATTTTTTATGATTAAAGGCTAAAACTGCCATAATCAGTGTCGTAAATGAAATCATCAACATTAGCGATTCAAATACTGTCAAAAGGCCTCACCCCCTTTCTGCGGGGTTAGCCGACCACCCTTGTGAACACTATCGCTCTTCCATTATAACATATTTCCAAAAAAATATAAGAACACATGTTCTATTTATAAAAATTGAGCCTATCAACCTATTCTACTTTAGGTCTCCTTTTGATGGTTCCTAGCAGTAAAGCAGCAAAAAGACTGCCTACAGCAATTGCTAACAAAAAAGAAAGAGAAGAACCGAACACAAAAGGTGTGACTAATACACCTCCATGAGGAATGGCAATGCCTGTATGTGTTGCCATCGACAACGCTCCCGCAGTAGCAGAACCGAGGAGAATTGGAGGTATATAAGCCTTCTTATTCCGCTCGACAAAAGGAATCGCTCCTTCAGTCATAAACAAAAAGCCTTTTACATAATTCGTCCGATAATATAAACGCTCATTTTTAGAGAACTTCCAATAAAAAATACTCGTCGCAAAGGCAATGGCAAGTGGGGGAACCATCCCACCAACCATAATAGCAGCTAATGGTTCGTAAACACCATTTAACATAAATCCAATTCCTACCAAATAAGTCATTTTATTTATAGGGCCACCTAGATCAATAGCCATTAATAGCCCAAACACCGCACCAACCAAAATAGATACTGGCGTAGTCATCGTTTGGAATAACGTTGTAATGGATTGCGTTAACCAAGTTAATGGCTGCAATAATACAAACATCGCCAATAAGGTCAGCAAAATGCCAATGACAGGATAGATGATAATATTCGACATCGCTGTAATTGAAGATGGTAAATAATTCGCCCATTTCTTTAAACGATTAATAACGAAACCACCGATTATACCTGCACTTATCCCTCCAATCAAGCCAGAACCATTCATTGCAGCGAATAAACCACCTATTGCTCCAGGCGCAAATCCTGGCCGGTCACTAATGCTCTTACCAATATATCCAGAAAATATAGGCATTAATAGAACAATGATTGTTTGATCACCGAAAATAGAGAGAATCTCCCAAAATTGATGCCGAAAATCTGAACTAAAAATCGTTAACGACAATAAAAAACCGGCTGCAATAGCAAGGGGGAGCATATTAGATAACCCATTCATCACATGTTGATAAAGCTCTCTTGACCAAGTTTTACTATTTTTACTCACATGATTATGGTCATATATATCACAATCTTGCGAAACAGCTTTTTCTAATAACTGAAAAGGTTTACTCATCCCTTCAGCAACAGAGGCTTGCACCATATGTTTACCACTAAATCGTTCCAAATCTACTTTTGTGTCGGCTGCAATAATAACGGCAGTTGCTTTTTCTATTTCATCTTTAGTAATTTGTTGCTTAACCCCAGCAGCTCCATTTGTCTCTACCTTTAGAGGAATATGCAAAGTGTTGGCAGCTGACTCAAGGGCATGCGCTGCCATATAAGTATGGGCAATTCCTGTTGGGCAACCTGTAACTGCTAAAATAAATGGCGTCTCTTCATTCGTTTCATAAGTTTCATTTCTCGTATCATCTTTATCTAATTCACTAATAATCGAGAGTAAATCACTCTTTGACTCGGCCGTCATTAGTTTAAAATGTGTTTCTTTGTTCATTAGGATTGTTGATAATTTAGCTAATATATTCAAATGAAGTTCATCGGCATTTTCCGGAACAGCAATAAGGAAGATAAGATGAGCTTTTTTTCCATCTAAAGAGTTAAACTCTATCCCATCATGACTCCTTGCTAAAGCAATGCCAACATTTGTGACTGCCCTAGATTTTGCATGTGGGATCGCAACGCCATTACCGATACCTGTCGTACTTTGCGCTTCTCTTTTAAGCACATCAGCTAGGAAAAGGCCTTTTTCCTTTATACCACCATCATTGTATAGCTGATCGACTAGCGCAGTAATCGCTTCTACTTTTGTCACTTCTTCAAGTGAGAGAAGAATTGTTTCTTCACTTAATAAATCAGTAATATTCAATACCTCTCTCCTTTCCACTATCTAAACGGCTTTTTATCTTTCAATCATACAAAAAATAATAATAAAATCAATCATTTTTTCTAGTAAATGATAATTGCTGAAATTGTTCATGTATGCTAGAATCAAAATAACAATATATAGTTAAAATCAACTTCACTAATCACTATATATTGTATTTTGTAAGATTATCCTCATCCATAGTCTCATTTTCCGTTTCTTTATAAGAAACGGCTTTTTTCTTTTTATCTTCTTCTTATTGATTACATAATGACCTAACGATTGGAAATAAATGATACTTCCAGTATATCTAAAGTTCCTGTATAACTATAGATGTTTACGTATGCATTTCTTACTGTTTTTATGACTATTCTGTGACCTTTATCATCAAATAAAGAAATCATTATTTTTAAAATAGTTAAATAAAATAACTAAATATAGCAGGTTACATGTTACAATATGAATATGCGATATATTACATAAAAATATAGAGGAGCTTCAATTATGGTAAAGCCATCTAGTGAAACAATCATCTTTTATATTGCAGGAAGTATTTTCACTGTATTATCAATTTGTGGAATTACTTTTTTATTAACGGAATGCTATCAATCCCAAACCCTCAATGGTGCAGAATTATGGATTATCATACTCGTTAGTTTTGCAGTAACCGCTTTATGTGATTTAGAGTTAGAGCTTGAAAAACAAAGTGACACGTATGAATAACTGTCTAATAGGCAGAGGCAATCGTTTTGATCACTGGAATGGCTTTTCTTGTTTGCAAATGAAACATTACAAAAACCTTTTCACTTGTCGCTATGATTTTTTGATTTCTAGATGTCATTTGTTGAAATATGACAAAACTCGTATGACCAACTCTCGTTAAAGTTGTCGTAATCTCTAACCGTTCTCCCACTAATGCCTCTGTTATATATTCACTCTCTACTTTCTTTATCACGCAACCAATATGTCTTGATTGTAAATATTGAACAGAGAGACCAAGTGCTAAAAACCACTCATCAATACCACACTCGAAGTAATCAAAATATTTCAAATAATTCATATGACCAAGTTCATCTATATCACTCTCACGAACAACAATACTTGTTTTAATTTCCTTCAATTTAAGCGAGTCCTCCTTTAAAGGTAATGAAATGACCTAGGTGACATCATATTTAATCACTCTGTTTTTGTAAGCTATTTCTTCGCTATTCACCTCGAAATAGTATTGGTAAATTGGCAAAAGAAATGTAACCGCCATTCCTTTCACCAATAGAAACCTTAATGATTTAATGCCTTTCTTTTATTAGCAAATTCAATATACGTATTTAATATTTCTGGATTAGCCATGGAGCCAACATTAATAACTTTCTCTGGTTGATGACCTAATAAAATCCTTTTAATTGGTACTTCCATCTTCTTACCAGTCAATGTTCTCGGTACTTGCTGAACAGCAATAATTTCATTCGGAACAAAGCGTGGTGAAACTTGTTCCCGAATCACATTTTTAATATGTGAAATCAGTACATCATCCAGTAATTGTTCTCTCTTTAACACTACAAATAAAGCCATATATGAATCTTTCCCTAGACTTTCTAAATCAACTACTAAGCTATCGCTCACAATCTCGATATTTTCGACTGCTCGATAAATTTCACTAGTACCTAAGCGAACGCCTTGTTTATTAATGGTTGAGTCTGACCTGCCAAAGATAATGGATCTCCCTTTTTCATCAAACTGAATCCAGTCTCCATGCCGCCAAATTCCCGGAAAAGTACTAAAATAACTTTCTTTATAGCGTTTATCACCGGCATCATTCCAAAAATAAATAGGCATCGATGGCATTGGATTAAGAATCACTAATTCCCCTACCTCATTAAGTACTGGCTTTCCATCATCATTAAAAGCTTGGGCGTTTACTCCTAAAGCCTTTGTTTGAATTTCGCCGGCACGAACAGGCAAAACTGGCGACCCTCCAATAAAAGCTGTGCATACATCTGTACCTCCACTTACAGAGGCTAACCATACATCCTGTTTAACCTCGTTATATACCCATTTAAAACCATCTATACTGAGGGGAGAACCTGTGGAACAAATAGCTTTTAAATGGGGGAATGCATACTTTTCGCTCGGCTTCATTCCTAATTTTAAACTTGCCTGTATAAAAGCAGCACTCGTGCCAAAGAAACTTACTTTCGTTTTTTCGGCTAATTCCCATAAAACATCGGGTTTCGGGTACATTGGGCTACCATCATATAAAACAATCTTTCCACCTGTTAAAAGGCCACCGACAAGTAAATTCCACATCATCCAACCCGTTGTCGTAAACCAAAAAAATACATCTTCGTCTGTAACTCCTTCTTCAATCACTAATACTTTTAAATGTTCAACTACGATCCCTCCTTGACTTTGTACTATCGGTTTAGGAAGTCCTGTCGTTCCAGATGAAAATAAAATCCATAATGGATGATTAAAAGGCACTGGCTCGAAAACAAGTTCGCTTTTTCTTTTCATTACTTCCTGCCAGTCGATGGTTTGCTGCTGATTTAACCGTTTATGGTCACTATCTATGCTCTTAAACAGCACGGTTCGTTTCAAAGTTGGTAGCGCCTTTTGTAAGTGAGCCACTTGTTCCACTCGGTCTGATGTTTTGCCATTATATACATAACCGTCCACTGCAATGAGTACAGTCGGTTCAATCTGTTTGAACCTTTCCACAACACTTTCCATTCCGAAATCAGGTGAACAACAAGACCATACCGCTCCAATACTCGCACATGCTAAAAAGGCAATAATAGTCTCAGGAATATTAGGCATATAGCAAACGATGCGATCTCCTTTTTTTACACCTGTCTCTTTTAAATAATCTGCCAGTGAAGCCGTTTTTTCTCTCAACTCTTTCCAGGATATTTCCTTTATATCTACGATTTCTGATTGGAAAATAAGCGCTGTTTCATCCCCTTTATCATTTCTGAACACATGCTCGGCATAATTCAATGAGGAACCTTCAAACCATCTCGCCCCCGGCATTTTACGAGATTGTAAGACATGTGAGTATGGCGTATATGAAATGATTTGACAATATTCCCATACATACCCCCAGAATAATTCTAATTCATCAACTGACCATTTCCATAAATGGTGGACATCATTTATTTCGAGTTTCTTTTCGTTTCGGATCCATTGAAGAAATTTTGTTACCCCTGCTTTTTCTATCTCTTTTTCGCTTGGTTGCCATAAAAGTTGACCTTTTGAAACCGTTTCCATTTTCTTAGCCCCCATCCTTCTTTTTATTAAACGGACGACAGTAAATCTATAAAGAAATTAATATCTATTTTATATATATTACCAAAAAAACCTATATTATCATACTATTTATTATATTCAGGTAATAAGAGTAACAATTACGATATTTTATATAAAATGATTCCTTCTGTTTAGGTTCCTGTCTTTCCCCTCTGACTTCAAAAATTTTATTAAATTCTAACATTTATCTTTTTTCTAGAGATAATCTTTGACAAGTTGAATAAAATGATGTAAATTACGTAATGGGCGAACAATTAATATGTTAACCCAATATAATATTCGTATTTAGAGGTGCTAGCTATGGAAAACGTATTTGATTATGAAGACATTCAATTAATTCCTGCTAAATGTATTGTGACTAGTCGTTCTGAGTGTGATACGGCTGTAACACTCGGAAAACATAAATTCAAACTCCCCGTTGTCCCTGCAAATATGCAAACAATTATCGATGAAAAAATTGCTACTTATCTTGCTGAAAACGGTTATTTTTATGTCATGCACCGCTTCCAACCTGAGACGCGCAAAAACTTTATTAGAAATATGCATGCGCGTGAACTTATTGCTTCTATTAGTGTTGGTGTAAAGGAAGAAGAATATGGATTTATTGAAGAATTAGCTCATGAAAAAATTGTACCTGATTATATTACAATCGATATTGCTCATGGCCATTCCAATGCAGTCATTCAAATGATTCAACATATTAAATTACATTTGCCTGATGCTTTTGTTATTGCTGGTAATGTAGGTACACCTGAAGCTGTCCGTGAATTAGAGAATGCCGGTGCAGACGCAACAAAAGTAGGCATTGGACCAGGAAAAGTTTGTATCACAAAGATTAAAACAGGTTTTGGTACTGGTGGCTGGCAATTAGCTGCACTTCGTTGGTGCGCAAAAGCAGCAAGCAAACCTATTATTGCTGATGGTGGGATTAGAACACATGGAGATATTGCAAAGTCTATCCGTTTTGGCGCATCAATGGTCATGATCGGTTCATTGTTTGCCGGTCATGAAGAATCACCTGGTGAAACAATTGAAAAAGATGGTAAGCTTTTCAAAGAATATTTCGGTTCAGCATCTGAATTCCAAAAAGGCGAACGTAAAAATGTTGAAGGCAAAAAAATGTACGTTGAGCATAAAGGTTCTCTTGTGGATACATTAAAAGAAATGGAACAAGATTTACAATCTTCTATTTCTTATGCTGGTGGAAATAAGCTTGAGAGTATTCGTAATGTAGATTATGTAGTAGTTAAAAACTCAATCTTTAATGGTGATAAAGTTTATTAAACAGTACGATTGCGCTAAGAAAATTATTTATTTCATCCTGCCAAAGATTTGAATCAATGGCAGGATGAGTACGTTTATTTTGAAGTGAAAACAGGTTTTCTTTTCTCCATAAAGGCCTGTGTTCCTTCCTTTTTATCCGCTGTTGCAAATAAGACCGCTTGTGCTAATTTCTCAATTATTTGTCCTGTTTTTTGATCGGTTTCTGCCCCATATTGTACGGCCACTTTAGCTAGCCTCACCGCTAATGGACCTTTAGCTAAAATTTGCTCTGCTATCTCTTCTACTTTACCCTTCAAACAATGCAATGGAACAACTTCTGTTACTAAGCCATGTGTCATCGCTTCCTCAGCAGAAAGAAATTTTCCTAATAGAATCATTTCTAACGCCTTTCCTTTTCCAACCATTCGCGATAATCTTTGCGTTCCACCTGCACCTGGGATAATTGACAAATTCAACTCAGGCAAACCAATCTTGGCATGATCAGCCATCACTCGTATATCACATGCTAATGCCAGTTCACATCCTCCACCAAGGGCAAGACCATTTATCATGGCAATTGTCGGCATGTCATACGCTTCAATTTCATCATAAATTTCTTGCATACTACCTGATGCAAAAACATCTAACATTTCTTTCTCATTTAGTTGGGTAATGTCTGCACCTGCCGCAAATGCCTTCTCTCCTTCTCCTGTAAATACGACAAGCTGGGACACTCCATCATGTTTAATTTCTACGAGAGCATCTCTTATTTCGCTAAGCGTTTCTTTACTTAATCTATTTCTTACTTCTGGTAAGTTAATATATATATAGGCGAGCTGACCTTCTTTTTTTACAATAATATTTTCATACATCAGATTTCCTCCTTCTTATTTTTGAAGGTTTTCAATCAACATAGCCATTCCTTGACCACCACCGACACAGAGAGAGGCAATGCCAAATCTCCCCTTCTCTTTTGCTAGTGCATGCATTAAAGTAACGACAATTCTCGATCCAGTTGATCCAAGCGGATGTCCGAGAGCAATTGCTCCGCCATTAATATTTACTCGTTCAGGTGGTAGCATCAACTCTCTTTGTACAGCAATGGCTTGAGAAGCGAACGCTTCATTTATTTCAAATAAATCTATGTCTCTGATATGAAGCTTTGTTCTTGCCAATAGCTTTTGTATAGCCGGAACCGGTCCAATCCCCATGACTTCAGGTGAAACACCGACAGATGTCCAATCATGAATGATTGCTTTTGCTGATAATCCCCTTTTATCAGCTTCTTGTGCTGTCATAAGCAAGAGTGCTGAGGCGCCATCATTTCTTCCACATGCATTTCCCGCAGTTACGCTACCACCTTCTTTAAATACCGGCTTTAAGCTAGCAAGCTTTTCTCGTTTTGTCTCCGGTCTTGGATGTTCGTCTTGAGCGAAAGTGATTTGTTCTCTTTTGTTTTGTATTGTTAGTGGGATGATTTCTTGTTGAAATGCATTCCTTTCTAGCGCCTTTTTATACTTTTGCTGACTTTCATAGGCAAACTGGTCTTGATCTTCTCTTGCAATATTGTAGCGCTCAGCAACATTCTCTGCTGTCATCCCCATCCCTAAATGAGCGCCATAAATTTCTGGCGGTTGTTGACCATTCTCTTTATTGGCATCCACTAGTATCGTTTGGTCACCGCCAAACCGTGCGCCTCTAATAAAAATGGGGGAATTACTCATACTTTCCGTACCACCTGCGATAACAACATTTGCCTGTTTGGAGTAAATTTGTTGCATACCTGAAGCGATGGCCTGCATGCCTGATGCACATAATCGATTCACTGTAAAAGCGGGAGAGGTTTCTGGAATGCCCGCTCTTAAAGCGGCTACTCTTGCCACGTTGGATGATTGCGAGGACTGTCGCACTTCTCCTAAAATGACTTCTTCTACAGTCGATGGGCTCATATTGACACGTTTAAGCAATCCAGTTATGATATCGGAGGCTAAGTAGCTAGAAGATATATTTCGCAATGTTCCTCCATACCTTCCAATCGCTGTTCTTACGCCATCTGCAATGACGATTTTATTTGAGTCCATTTTCTTCCCCCTAGTTATATTCTTTATTTAATTGAGCAGCAATGATATTTTTTTGGATTTCTGATGTTCCTTCATAAATCCTCGTAATTCTCGCATCACGATAAAACCGTTCAATAGGAAAATCTGAAATGTATCCAATCCCACCATGTACTTGTACGGCTTTATCAGCTACACGGTTATATACCTCTGAGCCGAATAATTTAATCATTGCAGCTTCCTTGATTACTTTCTTGCCTTCATCAACCATCGTAGCTACTCGGTACGTAAAAGAGCGTAATGCTTCGATATCGACAGCCATTTCCGCTAACATATGAGCAACGGCCTGATGCTCAATAATTGGCACATTGAACTGCACTCGTTCTTTTGCATACATCATTGAAAGATCTAATAATTTTTGAGCAGAACCTAAGTTTCTGGCCGCCAATCCTGCACGACCGTTTGCAAGAATCGTTAATGCATTCACATACCCTCTTCCTTCTTCACCAAGGACATTTTCTACTGGGACTTCACAGTCTTCCATAATTATTTCTGCTGAATGTGAACCGCGCAGGCCCATTTTATGTTCTATCGCTCCGACTTGAAAACCAGGAAAACTTTTTTCTACAATAAAAGAAGTAATCCCTTTTGCACCTTTAGATGGATCGGTGACAGCCATAACCGTAAAGACATCCGCTTGCGGTGCGTTTGTAATATAGTGCTTTAACCCATTTAAAATATATTTATCGCCTTTACGTACGGCCGTCGTTTTTAAATTAGTGGCATTCGAGCCAGCCTGTGGCTCTGTTAATGCGAAGGCACCTATCTTCTTTCCTGTTGCCATATCAGGTAAGTACTTCTGTTTTTGATATTCATTTCCCATTTCCACAATGCCAACTGATCCGATACCCGTATGTCCACCAATCAAAGTGGTGAATCCATTATGCGTGGCCCCAATTTCTTCATACAATGCACATTTGCCTACCATCCCAATGCCTAACCCACCATACTCTTCTGGAATACTTAAACCAAATAAACCTAGCTCTTTTGCCATTTCTACAATTTTATCTGGGATGTAATCCTCTTTTTCGATTTGCATCGCAACCGCTTCCACTTCATTTTGCACAAACTCTCTCACACCTTTTTTCAACACTTCAATATCTTCACTTACTGTATAACTCATATCAACTACCTCCTTTTATTTTTGAATATTCTCTATTTTCTTCCCGTGTTGATCGTATGCATACCATCCTTTACCTGTCTTTCTACCTAATTCACCTTTTTCCACTTTTTCAACTACCGACTGTTTAGGACGATCCACTTCGAGCCCTGTTTCAGCATATCGTTGCTTCCTTACCGCATAATTCACATCAAGACCAGTTAAATCCATTAAAGCAAATGGACCAATAGGATGACCTAAAGCCTTTTCCACAACGTAATCGATTTCTTCAAAACTGGCATATCCTTGTTCATATAAATAAAGCGCCTCATCCATAAGTCTCGCTAAGATACGATTGGCAATGAAACCTGAAATTTCTTTTTGTAAAAGTACTGGTTTTTTGCTAATACTTTGAATGAATGTCATCGCTTGCTGTGCAACTTCCGTTGAAGTATGCGGACCTTGAACAACTTCAACGAGCTCCATCACAAGTACAGGGTTAAAGAAATGGATATTACATACACGATTTTGATAGGTTAACTTATCTATCAATTTAGAACTCACTATGGTAGAGCTATTTGTCGCAATGATACAATTTTCTGAGACAATCTTTTCTAAAGTTTGAAATAATGATTGTTTTGCCTCTAAATCTTCAATAATAGCTTCTATGATAATGTCTACATCATGTAACTGATTGATTTCAGTAGTAAATGTTAAATGATCGAAAGCTTTATCCACCTCATCACGAGAAAACTTTCCTTTTCTCACCCTCTTCTCTAACTGCGTTTCTAACACTTCTTTCGCTTTTATTAAACGATCATTTGATATATCTTGTAACACGACATCGTATTGATGAAGCGCTGCTACAACAGCAATTTGGGCACCCATTGCTCCCGCTCCAACAACACCCACTTTTTTTATGTTTGTCATTCTCGTTTACTTCTCCTTTCTAATTCTTCTTTCACGAGTAATCTTTTTAATAGTTTACCAACACCATTTCTCGGTAGATGACTTCTTTCTTCAAAATCTCTCGGTACTTTATAAGGTGTCAATTTCGTATAACAAAATGCTTTAATTTCTTCAAGATGGAGCGTATAACCTTCCTTAGCCACAAGAAACGCTTTTGGAATTTCTCCATTTTCAGAATCAGGGATGCCGACTACTGCCACTTCAGCAATAGCCTGATGTTCATAAAGGACATTTTCCACTTCTTGAGGATAAATATTAAACCCTGAAAAAAGAATCATTTCTTTTTTGCGACCGACAATATAGAAATAGCCATCTTCATCTACTGTGGCTAAATCACCTGTAAACAACCACCCTTCTTGTAACGTAGAAGCTGTCTCTTTCTCATTGTTCCAGTAACCTTTCATTACTTGTGGACCTTTAATGACCAATTCACCAACTTGATTCATCCCTAAATCTTCCTGTTTTTGATCAACGATACGACAATCTACATCAGGAACAGGAATACCAATGCTGCCATGTTTATGTGTGCCATTTATTGGCGTACGATGTGTCGTTGGAGAAGTTTCCGACATACCGAAGCCTTCTAAGATGGTACAACCCGTTAATTGCTTAAATTGCTTAATCACTTCCACTGGCAATGGCGCTGATCCAGATGAACATATTTTAAGAGAGTTTAATCCTGCAGATCGTACATCTGGATGATGGATAAAAGAAAGATACATTTTAGGGACACCCGGAAACATGGTTGGTGAGTATTTCTTCACTTGAATTAAAACCTCATCAACGTCAAATCGCTCAAAGAGCAAGATTCGTGCGCCTAAATAGATGCCTACATTCATCGCGCTTGTCATCGCATACACATGATAAAGCGGGGTTGCCGCTAATATCGTTTCATTTCCGAAAGCCACTTTTTGTCGATACATCACATAGCTTTGGTAAACATTTGCAATTAAATTATAATGTGTAAGCATGGCTCCTTTAATCGCTCCGGTTGTTCCACCTGTGTATTGTATAATAGCTAAGTCGTTCTTAGGATCTATGGTCACTTCATTAAATTTAGTCATTCCGTTTTTGAATATATCTTTCATATGATGTTCTATTGGAGGTGCTGCCTTATTATTACTGACATTTGTGGCGTACATTATATGCTCTAAATCATACACTTCCCTAATTTTCTGCAGTGTTGTGGCAGATTTTTCACCAATAACTAGTGCGCGCAATTCTGTATCATGTAACACTTGCAAAACCTCTCTTGGTGTATAGCCTGGGTTAATTGGCACGATGATAAGACCAAGTGCATGACTGGCATAATAAGCTGTGACATAATCTGGATGGTTTCCGAGCCATAACCCGATTCTATCCCCTTTTTTCAATCCATTTGTCTGCCAATACGAAGCGAGTGCATCTGTTCGTTTCTTCAGTTCCTCATAGGTGAGTGTTTCGTGATTGAAAATAATAGACACATGATCTGGAAAAGAAAGCGCAGTTTCCTTTAACATTTCATAAAGTCCAATTTGAGGTATATGGAAATTTGGCATCCGATCTTCATAATACTTTTCCCATACTCTTTTTAAAGAGAGATTACTCAAGACACATTCCTCCTTTATGTGTCACATATAGTCTTTTAAAAGATCTCTTGCAATAATTAGCCGCTGGATTTCATTTGTGCCTTCATAGATTTTCGTTATTCTTGCATCACGATAATATCTTTCAACAGGATAATCAGCGACATAGCCCATCCCGCCATGAATTTGCACTGCTTTGTCAGCTACTCGATTAAACACCTCAGACGCGTAGAGTTTAGCCATTGAGGATTCTTTGACAACCTTCTTGCCTTGATCGACTAAATGAGCAGCTTTTAATGTTAATGTTCTTGCAGCTTCCGTTTCTGTCGCCATATCAGCTAACATCCATTGAATCGCTTGATTCTTAGCAATTGGCTTTCCGAACTGAATACGCTCATTCGCATATTTCGCTGATAATTCAATGAGTTTATCACAAGATCCAACTGCCCTTGCCGCTAAGCCAATCCGTCCTTCGCTTAAAATAGTTAATGCAGCTACATATCCGAGGCCCACTTCTCCTATCACATTTTCTTCTGGCACTTCACATTGATCAAATAATAGTTGAGCAGTATATGAACCTTTTAAACCCATTTTTTTATCCTTTTTCCCCACTGTAAATCCAGGAAAATCTTTTTCTATTAAGAAAGCAGTAATTCCCTTTGCTCCTTTATCTCTATCAGTAACGGCAAACACCGTAAACACATCTGCTACAGGCGCATTCGTAATGAAATGTTTTGACCCATTAAGAATCCACTTATCGCCCCTTTTCTCTGCTTTTGTCGCAAGATTAGTAGCATCAGAACCTGCGCCAGGCTCTGAAAGGGCAAAACAAGCAATTTTTTCTCCTGATGCTAAAGCAGGTAAGTATTTTTCTTTCAAATAGGGCGAGCCAAGCCTTACTAATCCTGTACTACCAATACCTGTATGTGCACTGATTAAACTAACAAAACCATTATGCGTGCGACCTAATTGTTCTAATACAGCGGTTTTCCCAACCATGCCGAGGCCTATACCACCATACTCTTCTGGTATACTCATCCCAAATAATCCAAGTTCCTTCACTTGCTGAACTAAAGAATCTGGTATACGATCTTCATCTTCAATTTGTTGTGCTAAAGGCTCTACTTCCTTCTCGACAAATTGGTGTACCATTTGCACAATCTGATCGATTTCTTGGTTTTGAACTGTGAACATAAGATCACTCCTTTGATTGCTTTATATAAATATGGATGCAAAAACCATGCCATCACTTTTATTTCACGAAAGATTATGAACGAATAGCTTTAACATAAGTTATACAGTGATTTTTTCGGCATCATTTGTATCATCCACAAAGTAAACGCTTACTTTTTTGATTCAAAAAAGAATAGAGTTGATTCACTAATGAATCAACTCTATTCCATACTTTTTAAGCTTTCTTGAAATTGTCGGTTGGCTAGTATGCAAAGCGGATGCAAGCTCGTATGTCGTTGTACATTTTTTTAATGCTTTTATAATAGCTTTTTTTTCTGCTGCTTCTACTACATCCTTTAATGTCTCTGTTTTTTCATTCTCAAATGAAAAATCTATTTCTCGCCGATATTCTGGCGGGAGATCATTCATTGTAATAATAGACTCTTGTGAGACAATAACCAATCTCTCAATTAAGTTGGCTAATTCACGAATATTGCCTGGCCATTGATAATGATATAAAAATTTTTTCACCTCCGTATGTAAATCTTTTTTGAAATGATATTTTTCATTAGCCTGTTTTAAGAAATAATGGATTAGAGGATATATATCCTCCCGCCGGTCCTTTAAAGAGGGGATTTCAATAGTAATCACATTTAAGCGATAATATAGGTCTTCACGAAAATGACCGTTATTCACCATCTCTTTTAAATCTCTATTGGTCGCAGCAATGAGTCTTACATTTACATTCTTTGTCTTTGTTCCGCCTACCCGTTGGATTTCCTTTTCCTGAATGACTCTTAACAATTTGACTTGTGAAGCCAACGGTAATTCCCCAATCTCATCTAAAAACAAAACCCCTTCATCGGCTAGTTCAAACATCCCTGGTTTCCCATGTTTATCTGCCCCTGTGAAAGCACCTTTTTCATAACCAAATAATTCAGATTCTAATAATTCCTCTGGAATCGCACCACAGTTTAATTTAATAAATTTCCCCCTCATTCTTCTATTACTTGTTTCGTAAATGTATTTAGCAAGAACATCTTTTCCTACGCCTGTATCGCCAAGAAGAAGAACTGTGGCATCCACATTAACAATCCGTTCAGCGGTTTCAAATACATGCTTCATTTTTTCACTCTCTATGATAATCGCTTGCTGATGTAAGGTAATGTTTTGTTTTAACCTTTCAATTTCTTGACGGTAAGAGAGGTTTAATTTATTTGCTTCTTTTAAAGCATTTTGTAGTTCAATCAATTGTGATAAATCTCTAATATTTGTAACAACACTTTCTACTTCACCCGTATCGTCAAAGACCGGACTACCAGTAAGGAGCAACGATTCATTGCCAGCTCGATTAAACTGTACATGTGAAATCGTTTCTTTCTTTTCTATCACCCTTTTCGTTAAAGAACTCTCGAGAATCCCCCTTTCAATTAATGCATCTACCTTCTTATTCATATAATATTCTTTTGGGATACCCGTAATTCTCTCCATTGCGGAATTGGTTAAAATGGTATTCCCCTTTCGATCGGTTAAATAAATACCGTCGTAAGAGTTTTCTATAATTGCTTCCAGTAGCGTATTTGCCTTCATCAAGTCACTTACTTTATTCATTAATTGAGTCAATTCGGAAGACGAAATCCCTATATATAAGTAGTGATCCTGGCCTGATTGACTTCTGATAAACAAAAGAAAATCTTCATCCGTTAAAAAGGCGACCCTTATCTTTTCATTACCATACGCATGCCATCTCGAAAATAGATCGTTAATATACGAAGAAGGCTTCCCTTTAATCAAGATACGTAATGATTCGCTCATAGAAATAATTTCACCAGTTAGCGTTGTCTCTACTGTCAGTATAAGACTACGATTCTGTACAATCATCTACTATCTTCACCTCTTTACATGGTAAGAAAAATAGAGGAAATAATGTAACTATATTTCCCCCGTAATTGTTACTTCATTAACTATTCGTATTAATCGTTTTTTTTGTGTGTTGTTCAAAAAAAGAGAGAATTTCTTCAAACACCAGCTGCTCATTTTCTTTTTTAGTAAAGCCATGTCCCTCATCTTGTAATAAAATATATTTCACTTCGCGTCCTTTCTTCTTTAATGCTTGCACAATTTGATCAGATTCTTCTTTCACAACACGGGGATCATTGGCTCCTTGAATAACGAGCATCGGTTTAGTCATAAAATCCAAATAAGTAATAGGAGAATATTCAATGAGTTTCTCCTTATCTTTTATGGGGTTTCCTACCCATTGATCCATAATCGGTTTCCAATCTTCGGGAACGGATTCGATAAATGAAAATAAATTAGAAGGTCCGAAGATATCGACAACCGCTTTAAAATAATCTGGATGTCTGCCATGTAAAAGCAGCGCCATATATCCGCCGTAGCTTCCCCCCATTAACAGAATGTCACCTTTCTTTGCATAACCTTTTTCGATTAGCCATTCTATACCAGCTATATTATCTAACCTAGGACCCTCTCCCCAATCACCCTCAACCATTTTCATAAAGGACAAGCCATAACCCGTTGACCCTCTAAAATTAGGGGCAAAGATGCTGTATCCATGATTGATAAGGAACTGAAAATAGGAACGAAAAGATTTTCTCTCTGCTGCTTGCGGTCCACCATGTGGCCAAAATATAACTTGGCCATTATTTACCTTCTTATTTGCTTCAAACCATAATGCTTCAATTTCTAAACCATCAAATGAAGGATAATAAATCGTTGTTGGATCGACAAGCTCGGATTCTTCCACACCTGGTACACGATATTCAGTTAACTGCTTCCACTCTTCACCCTTTTTTAATTGATAAATATTATGCGGTTTAATGGCGCTTCTACCTAAAAGATATAAATTACCTGAATCATGAACAACTAATTTTTCAATGATATCACAAGGAATTTCTATCTTTTGTAAGTTATGATTATCTAAAGAATAAACATAAAGAAAGTCTTCCACTCCTTTTTCAGAAGTTAAATAGATGATGTGATTACGCTTATCATAATGAATGGATGAGAAACTTTCTTGGTCAAGCCCGACAACTTTACTGTATTGTTTTGTTATCAAATTAAATGTCGCCAAATAAGTGAAATTCTCATTAAAATTGGTGATCAAATAAATGGTATCTTCCGAGGTAAATAAAGCACCCGTTACTGTATGCGCCTCTGCATCTTTGGCAGTTAAACAAAGCTTTTCACTTTCAGTATGTACATAAGCGAGGGAATGCGTATTGGCAAATACAGTAGATGAAATATATCTCTCTTCATTTGGACTCCAACCATCTAGAAACGTCATACCTTCTGTCCCCTCTAGGAAAAGTTCTTCTTTGTCCGTGTCTATATGATATCTGTACACATTTAAATAAGAAGGGTTATGTTTAGAAGAACTATAATACAAGTATTGACCATCTTTTGATAATAGGGGATTAAAATTCCTCTTTTTTTCATTATTAATCAGTTGTTTCAATTTGCCACCATCCGGATGGACAGCATAATATTGCGCACATTCATCTCCATCTTGATCAAAACCCGCAAGTATAAATTGACCACTATCATCATAGAGGAGCCCCATGCACACTTGATCTTTGAATGTTAATTGAACGGGAAATTGCTTTGGCAAATTCATTGCCCATAAATTGTAGTAGCCATTTAAATTTGTACTAAACACAACTTGTGACTCATCTGGATTGATAACAAAATCATTGATACTTAACGTTTTTAGAAACTGCTTCATCTCGGGTTTCGGAAATTGAATCATAGAACCCCTCCTAATTAAAAGATTATTCTTATAATTCAGTATACCATATTCTTTTTTACCAATTAAAACCAAACAAAAGCGAACATAGTATGACATTTTTATTTCAATTCTAATAGAGTGCAATAACTACGCTGTTACTGCTCAAAATACAAATAGGACAAGAAGAGATAGATTTTCTCTTTTTTACAATTTTTTTCTTTCTTATGATTGAAAAATGTTTAATTGGTCATTCTGTTAATGCAATGAATTTTTGCATAAATCCTTCATAAAAAATGTAAGCCATAAAGAAAGAGGATACTAACAATGATTAGACTATTTGGAGGGCGAATTTTTAAAACAGGCATTTCTGTCTTTATTACTGCATTTCTATGTCAACTATTCACGTGGCCACCAACTTTTGCGGTTATTACCGCTCTTGTTACTATTGAGCCAACTGCAAAAGAATCCATTCGTAAGGCACCAGCCAGGTTTCAAGCCTCTTCTATAGCGGCTTCTTTTGCCGTTTTATTTACCTTTATTTTCTCAGATAGTTCGTTGGCCTACGCACTTACAGCCGTTTTCACTTTGATGATATGTACGAAGTTAAAGCTAGAAGATGGTCTGCTTGTTGCCGCTTTAACCGGAATGGCTATGATATCCATTGTGCAAGAAGCTTATATGGCCACATTATTAATGAGACTTGGGGGTACTACACTAGGTTTATTAATTTCTACTTGTGTAAATATCTTTATTTTACCACCTAATTATTTACTCAAAATAAGTAAAACATCTTCTCAGTTAATGCATCGTATGGATAGTATTCTTATATATGTGACGAACAATTTCAAACAAGAAAATAGGAGCAGAAACGAAATCAAACAAATCATTGAAAAGATTGAGGAAGAGGTTGCCCATTGTGAACAGCTGATTCAGTACCAAAAAGATGAATGGCGCTTTCACAAATTTTCAAGAAAGGATGTATCTTACTTAAGACATAAACAAAAGCATATAAATATATTAAAGCAAGCGTTTAACCATTTATGCCAGCTTGCAACTCTTTCTTTTAAAGAGCTCACACCATCACCATACTTAATGCGATTATTGGAAGATACTCAATTTCATCTAAAACAGCCATTGAAACAACATAATGAAAATGACTATATCAATTTAAGAACACAATCTAAATTGAATGACAACCACCTCAAAATTGAGGAAAATATGCTCGCCATACAACAGCTCATGGTGCAGTATCAAATAAATGAAGAAAAGTTAGAAAAAATGGATGAGAGTACAATGAAAGTAGAAAATACAAGGACTTAAAGATGTAGTTTGCAGCCTTCTTCAATCTGAACTGTTGTTAAACAGAAGGCTGCTCTAACTTGTTATTTTCCGCTTAGACAGTGCCTTTTACTGTGCTCTCATTCTTTTGGCTTCTTCTAAGAGCTGGGAGCCCGCGCGTTGTTCCACTCTTTGTAAGCTATCGAAAAAAATGTTTCTCCAATTATCCTCATTTACATTTCAACAAAAAACCACAGATCATTTAATCTGTGGCGCTACTTTTTGAAGTTATATTTATATTGTTTCAGCATTCATTGCATAGTGTATATCCTGACACCTTATAGCCTTTTCTTCTAAGAAATCGAATACTCATGTTTTTTTCTATTTGTGATGAAGCAATAACGTGTACTCTCTTTCCATCGATTTCATGATAAAAGCGATGGAGATAGGCAATGGGAATATGCAAACGATGATGTGCCTGATCTACTTTTTCATTATAATCCCTCACATCGACGATACGAACATCACTCTCATGATTGTCTTGTAACACTTGTGCCTTCACACCAAAAACGGGCAAATATCTACTATATATAAAAGTCAAAAGTAAAATGATTAAGAGTATACTAATAAACGTAAGCATTTTTCCTCCTAGGATGTTGTATTCACCCTCATATTCTATACCCCTGTTGGTATGAAGTCAACAAGAAGAACTCACCATTTATCCTTTTCTAATCTTCATTCACTGAAAAATTTATAATTCATCAAATCCATTATCGACTTGATTCACTTTTGTATATTGTCTTGATTTTTGCTCAAAGAAATCTGATTTGCCTTGATCTACTTCTTCATAGGCAACAATCCAACGGAGCGGGTTTTTACGGAATCCTTCAAATGGTCGTTCAAACCCTAATTGATTACTGCGGACATTTGCATAAAATTTGATGTATGCTTCAAGGTCAGTAATAAGAATACCATCCATTTTATCACCGATTACCTCCCGTGCCCACTCAATTTCGAGTTCTGCAGCTTTTTTAAAGGTATCTTTTACAAATTGATGCAATTCTGGTGTGTCTAATTCAGGCTGCTCGTTTAAGATTTCCTTAAAGATTTTCACAAATAAATCAACGTGAATTTGTTCATCACGATTAATATAGTTAATCATCGTTGATGTAGATACCATCTTTTGATTTCTCGCTAAATAATAGAAGAAAGCGAAACCAGAATAGAAGAATAAGCCTTCTAATACTACATCATAAACGATTGATTTTAACATATTTTCCGCTGTCGGTTCTTTAACAAAATCTTTATAACCATTTGTAATAAAATCATTGCGTTCTCTTAATGTTGGTTCTGTACGCCAATAATCGAATACTTCATCTTGTTTACTTTTTGAAACGATAGAAGAAAGAATATAAGAATAGGAGTGATTATGAATCACTTCTTGTTGTGCAAGAATAATCATTAACGCTGACAGACTTGAATCAGTTAAATAATCTGCTGTTTTCCCAGCATAGTCCGTTTGAATACTATCTAGTAACGCTAGTAAACCGATAATCTTTAAAAAGGCTTCTTGTGCGTCCTCAGATAACTCAGGGAATTGCTTAATATCTTGAGACATATTAATTTCAAATGGTGTCCAGAAATTAGACAACATCTTTTTATATTTAGGGTAAGCCCAGGAAAATCTCACATCATCCCAGTTTAATACGTTCGAACATTCTCCATTAATAATACCTGTTGAACGATTCGGTGCTTCATGATTCATAATGGGACGTTTATTTAAGGTATTCATTTATTCCATTCTCCTCTCTGTGAAATCAGCTAGAGCATGATTCACAATCTTCAATATCTGTGGAAGTCGAACGTAAATAATAAGTTGTTTTCAACCTGTTTTTCCATGCGGATACATGAAGATTTAATAATTCTTTTGCTTTTATCGTATTTTTAATATAAAGATTGAATGACACTGCTTGGTCAATATGCTTTTGCCGTTTCGCATTTTGAGCAATGCTCCATTTTTGATCGATATGGTAAGCTGATTTATAATACCACGTTGTTTGAGCGTTTAAGTCTGGTGCAGTTACGGGAATACGATAGTCTTTTTTCTCTTCAGAGTATTGCTTGTTGAAGATTGGATCAATACTCGGTGTGCTGCCTGCAATTAATGCAGTGGATGCATTAGGGGCAACCGCTTGTAAATAGCCGTTTCTCATCCCATTTTCTTTCACTTTTTCCATTAGGCCTTGCCAATCAAGTTCACTTTCGCCATTCAGGTAATCTCTTTTTTCAAAATAGGCACCTGTATGCCAATCTGAACCATTGAATGCTGGGTATGCTCCTTTTTCCTCAGCTAGATTCATCGAACTTTCAATCGTTAAGTAAGCAATTTTCTCGTAAAGTCGGTCTGCAAATTCTAATGATTCAGGGCTTTCCCATACGATCTTGTTAGTAGCTAATAAATGATGCCAGCCGAAAGTACCTAAACCAATCGCTCGATACTTTTTATTCGTTAACTGCCCTTGAATAACAGGGATTTTATTAATATCAATGACATTGTCAAGCATCCTTACTTGAATAGGAATCAATCGTTCTATCACTTCTTCATTCACTGCTTTTGCAAGGTTAATAGAAGAGAGGTTACATACAACGAAATCACCAGGTGTTTTCTCGATAACAATCTTTCCATCCTTTGTATACTCTTCTACTCTTGTTGTTACACTTTGATTTTGGACGATTTCAGTACAAAGGTTGGTGCAATAAATCATGCCGGCATGTGCGTTTGCATTCATACGGTTCACTTCATCACGATAGAACATAAATGGTGTCCCAGTTTCTAATTGACTGCGCATGATAGACTTCATAATATCAATAGCAGGAATTTCTTTCTTTGATAAGTCTTCATTATTGACGCACTCTAGATATTTCATTCTAAAGGTACCTGCGCCAACTTCTTCATCATAATAATCTTCCAATGAGAAGCCCATTTTTTGTCGAACCTCATGTGGATCAAATAAATACCAGTTACCACGCGCTTCTACTTTTTCCATGAATAAATCAGGTAGACAAACACCGGTAAATAAATCATGTGTACGTAATCTTTCATCACCATTATTTAACTTTGCATCAAGGAAAGAGAAGATATCCTTGTGCCAAACGTCTAAATAAACGCTAATTGCTCCTTGTCTTTGTCCAAGTTGATCCACGCTAACAGCCGTATTATTCAGCTGTTTCATCCATGGAAGCACACCAGACGAAGCGCCTTTGAATCCTTTTATCATACTGCCTCTACTACGAATCTTACCTAAATAAACGCCAATTCCACCACCGTTTTTTGATAGTGCAGCAATGTCTGTATTACTGTCATAAATCGAATCTAAACTATCATCAACTGTTTCGATAAAGCAGCTAGATAGTTGTCCCCAATTCTTACCTGCATTTGATAAAGTTGGTGTAGCTACAGTCATAAATAAGTTACTCATTGCCCAGTAAGCTTCTTTTACTAATTGCAAACGATTTTTTTCTTCTTGATGCATAAGAATCATTGCAATTACCATCCAGCGTTCTTGAGGCAACTCAAAAATTCTTTTTTGGCGATCTTTTGCTACGTAACGGTCAGTTAGCATTTTAATCCCGAGATAAGTAAAGAGCTGATCTCTTTCAGGGACAATTTCTTTGCCTAATTCATCAATCTCTTCTTTTGTATAACTAGATAATAAAATAGGACTATAAATATCAATATCACTCAACTGTTGAATTAAAGAATGAAAATCACCATAAGCTTGGCCACTGTACCCTCGGTTCTCAGCTGCTTGTTGATAAATCTTCTTTAAATATAAATGGGCAGCCACATAGGTCCAATCAGGTTCATTTACATTTATGTAAGAAAGACATTCTAGAATTAACTGATTATAGAAACTGTCTACCTCTAGGTGTTCTAATTGTTCAGCCCGTTTTTCTAACGCACTAATTGGTAAATTACTGAATTGTTGATATAATTGCTCAAAATTGACTGTCGGTTCAATCATTGTTTTCAAAGTTTTTCCTCCTTCAACCTATTTCTATCAAATTTAGGCATAAAAAAAACCGCTCCAGTTACACCTTGAGCGGATCAAACGACAGTATAAATACAAGTGTACAATTACACTCTTTTTATGATCTGTCGTTTCATCTTCTCAAGCCCCGAAGAAATGAAACTTTTGATTAAGAAGGCAGGTATCCTGGCTTGTGTATCAACCTACTAAGAGCCTTCCCATTCTCTCTAAAAGAACAGTGGTTTCCTCTTTTCGTCACACTTACAGTTGCGGGTACAGCTCCGGATTATCCGGATTCCCATTTTAAGTCCATTTGGACTCCTTCAACCAATTACTATATGTAGTTGTCATATCTATAATAAATAACTATATATTGTATCTGAGATTGTATGAGTAATCATATCACATCATTTCATAGAATACAATTTATTTCTTTTATATAAATTTCAAAATAAACTTTTCGTTCTTTCATCGGTAAATTTGAGACCATTATAAATAATAGCACTTCTTATTTATGTAAAAAAGGCTTGAAATCCATTAAAAATTGTTCAACCCTACTTTTTTACCTGCAAACTAGTAAGCTTAAACCAGAAAAGAAATCGTTTTTGGTAAAATAAATTAAACGGTCACAGAAGTGTCAAAATGTAATAATTGCGCTAAAATGGTTGCTCAATAATCAATTAAAAGAATACTCCATATTAACAAGAAAATGTTTTAACCTCTTGGTACAAATCTTTTAAAACTCTATAAAGAAAAACAAGCTAACTATTTTATTAGCTTGTTTTTCTCTTTAAATCTTTTGATAGAATGTCTTTATGCTAGTTATTTTACACGTTGCAATCGAAGTGCGTTTAATACAACAGAGACAGAACTAAATGCCATCGCCGCACCCGCCAACCATGGTGCTAAGAAACCTGCAGCTGCAATAGGAATACCGATTGTATTATAGCCAAAGGCCCAAAAAAGATTCTGTTTAATATTACGAATGGTTTTTTTACTCATCATGATCGCATCAGCAATACTATTTAGGTCACCACGCATGAGTGTGATGTCTCCTGCTTCCATGGCAATATCTGTACCTGTACCGATAGCCATGCCGATATCGGCAGTTGCTAATGCAGGGGCATCGTTAATGCCATCCCCTACCATCGCTACTTTTTTGCCTTGACTTTGCAGTTTTCTAACTTCTTCTGCTTTCGTTTCTGGTAAGACTTCTGCAATGACTTTTGAAATACCTACTTCTTTAGCAATGGCTTGTGCTGTTAACTGGTTATCACCAGTCATCATAATGACTTCTAACCCCATATCATGTAGCCTTTGAATCGCTTCGCTTGATGATTCTTTTATTGTGTCAGCTACAGCAATAAGCCCTTTTGCTCTACCGTTAATAGCTACAAGCATAGCTGTTTTTCCTTCGCCTTCTAATTCTTTCATTTGTTTCGAGAACCAAGAGAAGTCTACCCCATTCTCTTCCATTAATCTAACTGTACCAATTAGTACATCTTTTCCTATTACTTTTGCAGAGATGCCATAGCCTGGTAGCGCTTCGAAATATTCACTTTTTACTTTTTCAACATTTCTCTTCTCTAATCCTTCCACAATGGCTTCAGCAAGAGGGTGTTCGGATGACTTCTCACTCGCAGAAACGATAGAAAGAAAATGGGCTTCATTTGTTCCAGGTTCAACTATGATATCTGTTAATACAGGCTGACCATTTGTAACAGTACCTGTTTTATCGACAACAACAGTTGTAATTTCATGTGTCATCTCCAGGTGCTCTCCACCTTTAAATAGTACACCCATCTCTGCGGAACGACCAGACCCTGCCATAATTGAAGTAGGCGTCGCTAACCCTAATGCACAAGGACAAGCGATGACGAGCACAGCAATCATTTTTTCTAACGCACTAGCTACATCACCCGGTTGCAAGAAAAGAAACCATATAAAGAAGGTAACAAGGGCAATAGCCACCACTATAGGAACAAAGATACCTGAAATCTTATCGGCTAACCGCTGAATAGGTGCTTTTGATCCTTGTGCTTGCTCTACAACTCTAATAATTTGCGCAAGCGCTGAATCTTTTCCAACCTTTGTTGCCTTTACTGTTAAAAGTCCATTTTTGTTAACCGTTGCTCCTATTACTTCATCGCCAGCTTTCTTATCAACTGGCACACTTTCTCCTGTTAACATTGATTCATCAACTGCAGATTGCCCTTCAATGATTACTGCATCTACAGGAATCCTCTCACCAGGCTTAATGATAACCGTATCACCTGCTATTACTTGCTCAACAGGGACAACGGTTTCCTTACCTTCTTTTACTACAACCGCTTTTTTAGCCTTTAAATTCATTAATTTTTTTATTGCTTCTGATGATCTTCCTTTTGCGCGTGCTTCAAATAATTTCCCTAATAAAATAAGGGTAATAATAATCGCACTCGTTTCAAAATAAAGCTCAACATGATGACCATGCGTTGTACCTAGCGATTGTATGGTTAGAAACAAACTATAAAAGTAAGCTGCAGAAGTACCCAATGCAACAAGTACATCCATATTCGCACTGCCAGATTTCAATGATTTATAAGCACCCGTATAGAATTGCCAACCGATAATAAATTGTACAGGGGTCGCTAATATCAACTGTACCCAAGGATTCATTAAAAAATCTGGTAGAAAAATGAATGAGGTGAATTCAAAATGCCCAACCATCGTCCAAAGTAGTGGGATAGATAGGATGGCAGCAGCAATAAATTTCCTTTGCTGCTTTTTAATATTCTCCTCCCTTACATCATTTGCGCTCGCAGTTGTTTTTAACGAAGCGCTATAACCAATCTTATCTACCCTTGCAATAATTTCTTCAACTGAAACCTGCTCAGGGTTGTATTCTACCGTACCTGTTTCTAAGGCTAAGTTCACATTTGCCTGCGCAATTCCGGGCTGTTTATTTAACACTTTTTCTATTCGCGCAGAACAAGCAGCACATGTCATTCCTGTAATATCAAACTCAGCTTTCTCTAAAACAACTTCATAACCAAGATCTTTAATCTTCTGCTGAAATGCATGTTCTTCTATCTTTTCTGGGTTATAGGAAATGGTGGCTATTTCAGAAGTGAGATTCACATTCGCTTCATTTACACCATCCATTTTACTTAACCCTTTTTCTATTCGCGCAGAACAAGCAGCACACGTCATTCCTGTAATTGGTAAATTAATTATTTTTTGTGAATCGTCTTGCTTGGACATATGCCCTACCTCACCTTTCATTGAATACTATACCCTACTACCCTATATAAACACTTAAAATAAATCGTGCAAAGCTGCACGATTAAGATTTAACTTCATATCCTTGATCATCAATCGTTTCTTTAATTTGATCAAGCTTTACAGATGAAGCATCATAAGCAACTTTGACTTCTTTTTTATCTAAATCTACTTTGACCGTGTCTACTCCTTTTAATTCACCTACACTACTTTCTACTGCTTTCACACAGTGACCACAAGACATTCCTTCTACATGTAAAATTACGTTTTCCATTATATAAAATCCTCCTATTTTTTCATTAATTTTTGAATCGTAATAAGAAATTCATCTAATACTTCTTCGTCGCCTTCATTTATCCGATCAATTACACAGCCTTTTAAATGGCCTTCAAGTAAAATCTTAGCGACACTATTTAAGGCAGATTGTGTTGCCGATATTTGTGTAATCACATCATCACAATACGTATCTTTTTCAATTAGACCCTTAATACCTCTAATTTGTCCTTCGATACGATTCAATCGAGTGACTAAATTCTTTTTTACTTTATCTGAATGATGACTTCTTCTATCTCCATGCTCTAGGCAAATGGTTTCTTCATTCACATGATCTTTTTCATATTCCATTGAATCGCCTCCCTTATTTTCATTATATTATACCCCGGTACCCTATGTAAAGTGAAAAAATTTGCCGAATAATTTTATATTACTCAACTATAAATAAAAAGGTAGGTAGCAATATCTACCTACACTCTAACATATTGACGTATCATTACACTTCATTAAGATCTGAGACATCTACTTCTGTTCTTTCTTCTAACGGAATTCCTCTTAAATGAACTGTAACTGTCTTATCATCTTCATGTAACTTATCTATCCATACAGAAGTTCCATTGTATTGAACTTCTACATCACTTGATGATGAAAGTATTTGTTTTATTCTCTTTGTTTCCATATGATTCACCTCTCATAATTGATAAATATATTCTTTAACATTTTAGGCTTTTTATACATT
The DNA here is from genome assembly GCF_038003465.1 of Cytobacillus sp. FSL K6-0265. Taxonomy (NCBI): domain Bacteria; kingdom Bacillati; phylum Bacillota; class Bacilli; order Caryophanales; family Bacillaceae; genus Cytobacillus; species Cytobacillus sp. FSL K6-0265. Next base: position 2,605,340 of record NZ_JBBOPE010000001.1, read on the forward strand.
TCCGTTAGGAACTCATTCGATAACGAAAAAACTTCTCGACAATATCTTACTAAGAGTGAATGATATGCAAGTTGAAGAAGTGCTAATAAATATGTAAGCGGTACCAATCGTACATTAAAGGAATTTTTCATTAAACCAACGAAACGAAAAGTGGAAAGACAAGAAGGACTTGATACGCATCAAGTCCTGGAGCAGTGCTCATATTGTCGAATATACGATCGGACAGACATCCATTATAGGCCTGCTAGCTAATTTTGGGGAAAATGAATGATTAATTATATGTGATAAAGGCATTTCTCCGCTTGTATTTTATAACTAGATGAACGACAAACAATAACGGACCCATTGCATATAAAAAGAAAAGAGAGGCGTATTCATCTCTTTTCTTTTAAAATGTTTTAAAAGCTCTTCCTCTACATATTTATTTTTTCTTTAAGAGGAACCGCTGGACCAAATAGTTCAAGGTGAATATGTGAATTTTCCACACCTAACATAAATAATTGTTCTTTAATATTTTCCATAAAATTGATAGGGCCACATAAGTAGTACTCTGCTTCTTCACTTATATATGGCTTTAAATCCTCACTAGCTAATCTGCCCTCATCATCACTATATTTAACTAGGTATCGACCATTCTCAATTTCTGCTATCGCCGTTTTCACTTCATCTCCAAAAGCATGTACGTTTTTATTCTTACAAATATGAAGGAAACTTACTTCTCGCTTTGTCCCTTCTAATGCATGAAGCATACCTAATAATGGAGTAGTTCCAACACCACCACTGATTAAAACCACTGGTGTCTCCGCTTGGGATTGCAGTACAAATTCACCTGCTGGTGCACTCATTTCCAAACTATCTCCTATTTGCACATGGTCATGTAACCAGTTAGAGACCTTACCATGTTCTTCTCTTTTGACAGAAATACGATACGTCTCTTCTGATGGTTTTCCTGATAAGCTATATTGACGGTTAAGATCGTACTTTTCGCCAGCTATATTTATACGAATCGATACATACTGGCCAGGTTGGTAAGTTGGTAACGTCATACCATCAATGGGCTCAACATAAAAAGAAGTGATAAGATCACTTTCAGGTACTTTATTTACTACTTTAAAAGATTTAAATCCAGCCCAACCTGATGCATTGTATAAGTCTTCTTCAGTTGAAATAAAGATAGAGGCAATCACATCATAAGCCTCTGCCCATGCCTGAATAATATCATCTGTTGCTGCATCACCTAAAACTTCTTTTATAGCTGCTAATAGATGTTCCCCAACGATGGGATAGTGCTCTTTCTTAACCCCTAAACTTCGATGCTTATGAGCAATTGTAGCAACTGCTGGCGCCAATTTTTCTAAATGTTCAATATGGATAGCTGCTTGAAATAATACATTAGCGAGGGCTTTAGGCTGCCTTCCCTTTTCTTGATTAGCATGATTAAAAATATTAAGAAGTTCAGGATGTTCGGCAAATAAACGTTTATAAAAATGCATTGTGATAGCGGTTCCATGAATTTCTAATACGGGTATCGTTGATTTGATGATTTTAATTGTCTCTTGTTTTAACATTAATATCTCCACCCTTTTCATTTTAAAGATATATTTTAAATACATCTTTAAAATATACCTTTTCTGAATTTAAAGCAATATTTTAAATACATCTTTTAAAAAGTTGTCACAATTGGTTCCACACCCAGCTATATGTATAATAGAACTATTAATAGAAGAAAAAGGTGTGATTCCTAATGCGTCTTACCAACTACACGGATTATTCATTACGAGTTCTCATATATTTAGCAACAATAAAAAAAGACCAGCTGACAAATATTAAGGAAATTGCAGACACATATCAAATTTCTAAGAATCATCTGATGAAAGTCATCTATCAATTAGGGAAAAATCAATATGTTGAGACAATTAGAGGGAGAAATGGTGGCATTCGTTTAGCCATGTCACCTAAAGAGATTAATATTGGTGAAGTAGTCAGAAAAACCGAAGAAGATTTTCATTTAGTTGAATGCTTTGATGAAAATAACAATCATTGTGTCATTTCCCCTGTTTGTGGCTTAAGGCATGTACTAAATAAAGCATTAAAAGCTTATTTAGAAGTACTAGATCAATATACATTAGCTGATTTAACGAAAAATCAATCGGCCTTAGCAGACTTTTTGTTTAAAAATTAAATGTAGACGTCAATTTCTATGCATTCTTCCGTAGTGAAAGACTAAAAAGCGGCCATAGCCTTCTATATGGGGTAGCGTTAGGAAAATGCGATTTACAATGTTAAGCTGTATTAGCAAAAAAATCGATTCCTAATGTTTAGGAACCGATTTTTTTAATTGGTGTTTTAAAGTTACGCAAGAGTTTAAGTAAATTTATTCACATCTTGGAGACTAAGAAAATTAAACAAATCAAAAAATAATAGATAAACCGCCAATCTCTTAGCGGTTTATTTTTATAACTCAATTTGTTATAAATTTTTTCTCATGGATATTCAATTGTAAATCTGCTACATTATTTATAAATTGTTGATCATGTGAGACAAAAAGAATGGTGCCTTCATAACCGGCAATAAATGTTTCCAATGCTTTAATGGCATAGATATCTAAGAAATTGGTTGGTTCATCTAATAATAAAATATTATATTCTCCTAAGAATAGCAAACAAAGTTGGAGCCGAATAGCTTCGCCACCACTTAATGACTTTAGATTTTTTTGTAAATCTGTACCAATAAACTGCATTAAGTGTAAAACACTACGTAAAAATGTCTCATCGTACCCTGAGCGATTTTTCACGAATTGCAGGATTGTTTCATCATTAGTGAATTGATAACTCATTTGTTTAAAATATCCTATTTTTGCCTTTGAAGAAATTATCAGGTTATTATCTTTATTCGCAATACGGTCTAGCAATGTACTTTTTCCACTACCATTGCTGCCTGTAATCGCAATTTTTTTACCAAGTGGAAGTTGGAAACTGACGTCTTCTAATAGTACTTTTCTCTCAATTTGAAGATTAAATCGGTCGGCCAAAATTGGGAACTTGTTATGCATCTCTGTAGCTTTAGATTGACGGAAAATAATAGCTCTATTTTCTCTTACAGCCTCTACTTCCTGAAGTTTTTCCATTCGATTCTCAATTGCTTTGGCAGCACGTTGCATCGCCTTTGCACTCGTACCTTTTGACTTCGTCATAAACGACTTGTTCGGTAAGGCATTCGCTTCCTTTTTAGACATCCGCCCTGCTTGAGCAACCTTTTGAGCTTTTTTCATTTTATCTTGTGCTGCTTTTTCGAGCCGACTCTTTTCTTTCACGAACTGTTCATAGGCTTGCTGCTGTTGTTCACGTTCCAACTGTTTTTGAGCAATGTACTCACTATAGTTTCCAGAATATACACAAACCTTACCTTCATGAATTTCCCAAATAGTCGTGACTAATTCGTCTAATATAGCACGGTCATGACTAATTAATACAAGTGCCCCATAATAATAACGAAGTTCCTCTAAGATAAAAGAAATGCCCTCTTGGTCCAAATGAGTTGTCGGCTCATCGATTAGTAATGCTTCGCAATAATTGGTCAACAACTGAGCAATTTTCATCCTTGTCTGCTCTCCGCCACTTAACCGAACTGAATCTTTTGGTATATCTAATTTTCCAAATAATACTGGATCAGCGCTAAGAGATGTTGGTCCTTCAAGCTGTTCAAAATAACCATATTCAACATGACGACACACTTTCCCTTTTGTTGGATAAACCTTACCTGCTAATAGTCTTAATAATGTGCTTTTTCCTGCACCGTTTTTTCCAACAATCCCAATACGGTCAAATTGGTGAATGGCTAATCGATCAATCTTTAAGATTTCCTTATCTAAATAAGTTATTTCAACATTTTCTAATTCAAAACAAATTTTTTCCATATTTGCTACCTCCCGAAATTTTATCATTCGTATCGATAGCATGGATCGATACGAGCCTTTAAACTAAGCTCGTATCAATAAAATAATAAGAACTGCATGTCTTTTTCCTCCTATCTCTTCTTCATAACCACAAATGGTCCTCCTGTTGTGTCATTTAGCCACCAAATGATACTAAATGGAACAGCAGTACTACTCAGTATGAAAAGAACTGCCCTGTATAAATCGCAAAAAATTTATGCTTCCAATTTTTATTTTCCATAGTAATCGATACCTCCAAAAAAATTTTAACGTATCGATTCTGATTCGATACGAGCCATTGAAAACAAAGCTCGTATCAATAGAGAAGTAACATGCACATTTAAAATTCTCCCCATTTAAATAAAATAAAAAATCACAGACAATCCGTCTGTGATTTAGAGTAAAAGGAAGTATCCTAGCCAAACTAATGGATTATGGAATTACATGTCAACTTCCCCATATAAAGGTGTGTCACCCAAAAAGAAAGAAAGGCAGAATAATCCGTTTCTTCATATTACATATGATATATATTTAAAATGAAGATTATTAAAAAAGGACAGACTTATCCCGTTTACTCTGTATATACAAACAGAGTCTTCGACCGTATTCAATTACTGGTTCAAAGTTAGGGACCATAGTCTAGGTATCATTTTTTAAAAATCTCCTTATATCTTTTATAGTATATATATTGTAAAGTGACTTTTAGAAAAAGTCAAAGAAAAAACACTTATTCAATTGGCACAGTTTATGCACTTTTCCACTTAATCTTCTGTGCATCAACGAAAGGTTATTCAAGTTCAATCACATTACATTCTATCCCGAGCTAATCCCATTACTCAGAAGGGAGTATATCTGCCCTCGTTGATCTTTATAAATTATATAGTTTTCGTTAACCTGAACATTTTTTAAAAATTCAGTCTCCTAATCCACTTAAGATTTCTTCTTACCTTACAATAAATAAACCTATATTGAAAAGTTTTTTAAATAAAATAAAAAAGAGTGGTTATCAAACAACCACTCGTCGTATCCTGTTCATTCAATTATCCGTTGACTTAACGATAGTCAAAAATAACAGAAGAATATTATTTGTTATAAAGGCTATTATTATTTACTACTTGTAATTCTTTTGTTGTTGCTACCATTTCACTTTCACAAATTGGGCACTTTGGTGTACTTTTAAAGTTGTCTCTCACCCAAGCATTGCATGTTTCTGAGGAACATTCCCAAATTTTAATCTCTTCAGTCTTCACTTCTTCCATGTTCTTTCTTCCAAATCCCATTGCCATTATCAGGCACCTCCTAAAGGTAGAACATATCATCCGAAAAAAATAAAAATCACTCGCTATGCCAAACCAGTATGGTCCTTTATAACAAGTGTGTGTAATATTTTTTACTTAACAAATATTAGTATAGCACATTTTTTTATCCTTGTCAAAACAAGGAAACTTTCACTTTAACATGTTGTCCTATAAAAAACAACCTTTATGTATGAATTATAGTGGAAAAAGTGTATAATAGAGACGCTGATTGCTTTAAAAGAAAGGATGAAGACATTTGCATATTTCGAGTTATACGGTTGAACAGATCAATGATCCGACCGGTATACTATCTGGAGAAAGATACGAATTCTTTTTAGATATTGATGTTGATGAAGATGATGAATTATACTCAGAACAAGGTATTCGCTTGCGCGTGTTATTTTATAAAGGTGAAGACGAAATGAAAATACTTAATTATCACTTCCAAGAGAATAATAATGAAGAGATTCTGGAATTTGGATTGGAAGAAGAAGAAGAAATATTAGTCACTAAATTCTGTAGTCAACATATCAATGCAAATGATGAATAAATATAAAATGCCTAGGGTTAGCTCCTAGGCATTTTATGATTATTCCTCTACTTGTTTACCTTCTTCAATGATATGATACATTAAATGGGCCAGGTGATGTATTGGACCATATGCTTCTTCATCCTCTTGCTCTTCTTCGTTAAATTCGAGATCATTCAAATGCAAGGCAACAAATTGGTAAAAATCCGGCAATGCAAAACTGTAACAAGCGGTTGGTTCTTCTTCTTCTCCTTCATAATGAAGAACCATATACGACTCTTGTCCATCCTTATTCAGACCATCAAAGTAAACAAAAAAGCCAATATTCGTATCTAACTCAAACAGGTGTCTTGTTCCACCTTCTGTCATTTGATTAAAATCTTCCTCTGATAGTTTGTTTACATTCATTTCATCCACTTGATCTTCTTTATGGAATTGTACTTTAAATGATTGCATACATCTCCCTCACTTTCTCTATATGATAATAGCATAAACACTTGTATTATCCTATTATTACCTCCATAACAAAAAAGAAACTTCCTCTTTTTATTTTCTCCAGTTATAATAGCTTAAAAAGGAGTGCGGCGATAATGAATATACAAGAGATCTATCAGCTGCAAAAAATTTGTGAACAACATGATGATATCGTTCTTAAATTAAACTTGGATATGATAGAGAATACGCAAACCGAAACACCTTTGTACAAGCACTCTATTGATGGTCAGCTTATCGGTTTTGTTGCGCTTTATCCCTTCGGATCAAAGCTTGAAATTTGTGGTATGGTCCATCCTAGCTATCGTCGGAAAGGGATATTTTCTTCATTATTTACTGAAGCTTTGCCCATCATTGACCAATATGAAGAAGTGCTGATTAATATACCTGGTCAATCAATTACGGGTAAGACCGTTATGTCTACATGGAACAAATCATATGCTTTTACTGAATACCAAATGGTCTACAAGGTTAGTCAACCGACAAAACAACAGCAACGAAATATTCATCTCAGAACCGCAGAATTAGCAGATTCTCCTTTCTGCAACCAACTCGACCAATTATGCTTTAACCTTTCAGAAGAGAATGCAAAAGCAATCAACGATGATTTTAACTTACATAAACAAGATGATCAATTACTAGTCATTTGCAATGGTAATAAAAGAGTCGGTAAAATACGTCTAAATATAAGGAATCAACAATTATGGATATATGGGTTCGCCATTCATCCTAATGAACAAGGTAAAGGGTTGGGGAGCGAAGTATTGCGTCTAGTCGTTCAACAATACCAAGCGCAATATTCCATTCACCTAGAGGTTGAAGTTAAGAATAACCGTGCGCTCATGCTTTATAAAAAGTGTGGATTTACGGTTTGCGGCAGTCAGGATTATTATCACTTCAAGTAATATCCTAAAAAGCCAAACCCATTTGTTATCATCCAAACCAAATCGTACATATAGTCCTCTTCAAATACATCGGTGGACTACTTTTAACTATGTAAAAAGAAAAAGATCACTCCTCATTGGAAGTGATCTTTTTTCTTTTATTGAACATTTGTATTATAGCTTTGTCACATTTACAGCTTGAGGTCCGCGTTGCCCCTCTTCTATATCAAAAGACACTTCTTGTCCTTCATCTAATGTTTTAAAGCCTTCCGTTTGAATTGCAGAGAAATGAACGAATACGTCATCTCCACCTTCTTGTTCAATGAAGCCAAATCCTTTTTCTGCGTTAAACCATTTTACTTTACCTGTTGCCATTTTTTCTTTTCCTCCTAAACATTTGAAACTCACAGGAAACATCTCCTGCATTTCCTAATATACCACAATTTGCTTTATTTTAATCAATCGCGGCCTTTATTATTTTTTACACGACGTCTTTCGCGACCTTTATAGTCACGGCCGCCGCCTTTACGATCTCTTCCACCAGATCTCGGACGATCACCAAAGCGACTACGATTACGTCCATCTCTGTTTTTAGGTTTTTTCGAACGAAGTGGTTCAACCGCTGTAATTTTTACAGGTGTGACATCTGGATCTTTTGTTAATAATTTTAATGCTGCTGCCAATACTGTCACTGAATCTGTATCTTCTAACAACGATTCAGCAATACGCTTATACTCATCGTACTCATTCTTATCAATTGTATTCATTAAACGATTAATCGTCACACGTTGGTTACCTGCAACAACATCTTTAAACGTTGGTACTGGTTCTTTCTTCATTTTTGTCTTCGTTACACTTTCAATAATTTTCAAGTGATCGATTTCTCGTGGAGAAACAAATGTAATAGCTAAACCTTTATTTCCAGCTCTTCCTGTACGTCCGATTCGGTGCACATAGCTTTCAGGATCTTGAGGAATATCAAAGTTGTATACATGTGAAACGCCTGAAATATCGAGCCCACGTGCGGCAACATCTGTTGCTACCATAATATCAATTGTTTGGTCTTTGAAACGACGAATAACTTGATCACGTTTTGCTTGGGGAATATCACCATGAATACCTTCTGCAGAATATCCACGTTTAATTAATCCTTCAACTACTTCATCTACACGTTTTTTCGTTCTACCAAATACAATCGCAAGTTCAGGAGATTGAATATCTAATAAGCTACATAATACATCGAATTTTTGTTTTTCATGCACTTCGATATAAGATTGTTCAATATTCTTTACTGTTAATTCTTTTGCTTTTACACGAACAATTTGTGGATCATTCATAAACTTCTCAGCTAATGTTTGAATACGTCTAGGCATTGTTGCTGAGAAAAGAAGCGTTTGGCGTTCATGCTCAATTTCACCAAGAATTCTTTCAATATCTTCAATGAATCCCATATTTAGCATTTCATCCGCTTCATCAAGAACAACTGATTTAATATTATTAAGACGAATCGTTCTTCTTTCAATATGATCAATTAAACGGCCAGGTGTTGCAGCGATAATTTGCGGACGATTTTTAAGTGCGCGAATTTGTCTACCAATATCTTGACCACCGTATATCGGTAAAGTTCTGATTCCTTTCACTTGTCCAATACGATTTAATTCTTCTGCCACTTGCACAGCTAGTTCTCTTGTTGGCGCAAGTACCAAACCTTGAATGCCATCTTCTTTCGTTACTTTCTCTAACATTGGGACACCAAATGCCGTTGTTTTACCTGTACCTGTTTGGGCTTGACCAATCATATCCGCACCAGCTAATGCAATAGGTAGTGATTGTGCTTGAATAGGGGTTGGCTCTTCAAAACCCATATTAGAAAGAGCTTTTTCTAGCTCTGTACTTAAACCAAAATCCGAAAATTTTACCAAGATAAATCCTCCTTGTATTTCAATCATACATCAAAATAATCTATAGTATGAGTGTATCCAGTTTCTATTAATTTTTTTCAATTTATAAGCAATAAAAGCAAAATCATTTTAACGGTGTAAGAACAGTTCAATAGTCGTTCACATAAAAAGATGATGCATGAAAGGCCATGCATCACCGCATTATTATGCTTTTACAACGTTTGCAGCTTGAGGGCCACGGTCGCCATCAACGATTTCAAAAGTAACTTCTTGACCTTCTTCAAGAGTTTTGAAACCTTCAGTTTGAATCGCACTGAAATGTACGAATACGTCTTGTCCTTCTTGAGACTCGATGAAACCAAAACCTTTTTCTGCGTTAAACCATTTTACTTTACCGTTATTCATGATAATACCTCCAAAAAATAATCACTAAAAAGTCATAATTATATAAGCTTATAGAGAAAAGTGGAATGCCTCGTACTTTAATTTTCTTATGAAGTTAAAAAGGCCGTAACTAAAAGAAATGAAGAGTACAATCGCCTACATTTCTTGCAGTTACGACCACTTATCCAAATAATATATAACGAACTTTACAGCGTATATTTTATACTACATTGTTTTATCGCTAAATGTCAATAGTTATTTCTCACTGAACCGTTTTCTCTGCTGAAGCTACTGTGTGTTTTAATAACATAGATATCGTTACAGGGCCTACTCCACCAGGGACAGGTGTAATAGCAGATGCTTTTTCATAACAGCTATCATAATGAGCATCGCCAATATTTCCTGGGTTGTATCCAGCATCTAAAACAACAGCCCCTTCTTTTAGCCAGCTTCCTTGGATAAAATTAGGTTTCCCTACAGCTGCAACAACAATATCAGCTTTGCTTAAATGTTCACTTAAATCTTTTGTTTTAGAATGACAAGTCGTTACAGTTGCATTGCGATTGAGCAGTAATGCAGAAACAGGCTTACCTAAAATCGGACTTCTTCCAACCACAACTGCATTTTTTCCTTCAACAGGAATATCATAATAATCAATGATTTCCATAATAGCAGCAGGTGTGCAAGATGGATAAACACCGAAACCAAGTGCAGTTTGACCATAGCCAAGACTGGTGACACCATCCACATCCTTTTCGATGTCGATCGCTTCAAATGCTTTTCTTTCATCTATATGTGCAGGTACTGGATGTTGTAATAAAATGCCATGTACATTTTTATCATTATTTAAATCCTGAATCGTTTCAATGAGTGTTTCAGTAGAAATACTTGCATCTAGATGAATTCTCTTTGAAAGAATACCAAGTTTTTCACAGGCATTGCCTTTCATGCGTACATACGTAGCAGAAGATGGATCGTCTCCCACTAAAATAGTAGCTAAGCAAGGCGTTACTCCTTGAGCCGATAATTTTAATACTCTTTCTTTTAACTGTTCTTTTACGTCATTCGAAACTTTTTGTCCGTCTAGTATCGTTTTTTCTTCCATGTCCAATCCCTCCGAAATACAAAAGAGATAAGTAGAACTTACCTCTGCCCAGACGACCGGCTAAACATAGACGCAGCTCCCCAGCGGTTATTTCCGCAATGTCGTCAGTTACTGCGATTTCTTCAGCTTCCTCTTTATTATAACAGAAAACACATATATTTCAACAAAAATGGAGCTTATTGTTCGCCTTTATCATATTACGCCATAGGCTATTTTCTTGCTTCTATATTTGATTATTCGTTGATTATGGCATAATTTTTGTTGAGAATCAAAGTTAATGCTGAGACCGACATACATAATGATGGGATATATTTTAAAGAATACTTAAATGACTTTATCTTTACTATATCGGATAAATCAAAAAGCGAACCGCTTCAATGACGGTTCGCTGGTTATATTTGAGATTATTTAATTTCAATAAGTTCTTTACCTAAAACAACGAAAGCCCTACCTCTCTTCCATCCTTGCAACCCCGAAGTTGCGCCAGTGAGAATCAGGTTAAATCTTCATTTGTTCTTGAGAAAAGTAACTCTTTTTTGAATTGTATATTGGGGTTTAATTATTGAAGTAACCATATAAAGTTCATTTATGGGTAAATAGAAGATGATTTAAGAAGAATTTCAACTTCTTCATGAAGTTGTCCACAAAATAGTTCTTAATTATAAACCTTGCTTAGCGAACTTTACTCTAAAGAGTAACTTTCACATCAAGAAAAGTCGTATGACTACCGACTATCTTTCTATCTCAAATACCAAATTCTATTATAGTACTTCGGTAGATAAATGTCAAATTCATTGGTTATACGACAGGATAAGAGAAAGACTCACAAATATATCCCGTCGTCACCCAACATTTTTTTCACCCTTTGTTTGTCGCCCATTCAATCACTTCATTCAGTTCGTTTGTATATGATAGTGTTTGTTCAACTGTCCAGTCAAGTTCTTCAGCCATCATTTCAATTACAGCATTCTTATATGTGAACACAAGCATAATGTTAAACAACAATGCGCCTGTTCGGCGAAAAAAAAAGTCTACAGGCGAGACCGCCATTTCATAATCAAGTGCATATTTTAACTCCAACCATAAGACTCGTGGCATAAGGTGCTCGTCTTTATGATATTGCTTAACTAATGAGAATAAAACCGGTGCATTTGATCCATAACGGCTTAAAAGATAAAGGGACTCTTCTCCTTTTAATCCAACTTCTATCCCTTCCTGTTTCTTTGCTTCGATAAAAGTAGGGAAATTTTTTGCTCCACCTACTCTCCCGCCTGACAACGGTAGATGCTTTGTCATACTTTTTGAGAACAATAGCTGATATTCTTTTTTTAGCATAGACGAAACTCTGTCTACAATTGTTTCGGCCATTTTTCGGTAACCCGTTAATTTACCACCAGCAATCGATATTAAACCATGCGCTGACACCCATATTTCATCTCTTCTCGAAATTTCTGAAGGCGACTTCCCTTCTTCATGAATGAGCGGACGTACTCCTGCCCAACTGGATTCAATATCTGCTTCTGTCACCTTCACATTTGGAAAAACCCCTTTAATTGCGTTCAGCAAATAGAGCCTATCTTCATCTGTGATCGAAGGGTGCGCAGGATCATCTTTATAAAATGTATCTGTTGTTCCAACATACGTTTTCCCTTCTCGAGGAATAGCAAAAATCATTCGACCATCTTCACTGTCAAAGTAAATAGCTTGCGCTAATGGGAAAATGGAATGATCGATAACAATGTGAACACCTTTTGTTAATTTTAAAGATTTATTTTCCATTTGTGCATCTTTATCTAAAAGTCTCTCTACCCAAGGACCGGTAGCATTCACACATTTTTTTCCGAAAACTTGATAGGATTCATTACTGAGCTGATCTTGTACCTCAACCCCATTAATCATTCCATCCCTATAAATAAAATCGGTTACTTTAGCATAATTAATCACATCAGCCCCACGATGAGCCGCTTCTTTTATCACTTCTATCGTTAACCGTGCATCATCTGTACGGTACTCCACATAATAACCACCACCGAGTAAACCTTCTTCTTTCAGTAAGGGTTCTTTAGATAACACCTGCTCTTTATTTAACATTGTTCTTCTTTCATCTCTTTTTACTCCCGCAAGGAAATCATAAACCCTCAATCCAATTGATGTTGTGAATTTACCGAAAGTCCCTTCTTGATAAAAAGGTAAGACCATCCATTCTGGTTTTGTGATATGAGGGCCGTTTTCATATACAATCGCCCTTTCCTTTCCTACTTCAGAAACAACATGACATTCAAATTGTTTTAAATAACGTAGACCACCATGCACAAGTTTAGTCGAACGACTTGAGGTTCCTGCTGCAAAGTCCTGCATTTCAATTAATGCGACTTTCATCCCTCTTGTCACAGCATCAAGGGCGATTCCAGCTCCTGTAATACCTCCACCGATAACAACGAGATCATACTCATTGTTAGTTAAATCATGAATGGTAGTAGAACGATTCTTCGCAGAAAATGTCATTTTCGTACCCTCCTATTTACTTATGGTGTCGCAACTTATTTAAATGCCATTATTGCGCTTATTGCACTTTTAAGGTGTACCTACCCACCTTATGCTGCGTAACCTTCCCTATTTTCCTCCACCCATCCAGGATGGGGGAATTTGGACACGATGTACAAGGTCTCCTTCATAATTGAATAAAATTGCTCGAGAGCTCTTAGGTAAACTTCCAATAGTTCACTCCCCTATTATTTATTTGAAAAATGCTCATACAAATGAAAGACCATAATGGTGAGCATTAACCAAATCGCCCCGACTAAAAAACCAGCCGCTACATCACTAGGATAATGGACACCTAAATATATCCTACTTAAACCGATGGCAAAAATCAGTAACCCCATGATAATCGCTACAGCCCACTTCATACTTGTCCTTTTAGTTAAATGAATAATGACAAAAGCGAGTGATCCGTAAAAGATAAACGATCCCATTGAATGTCCACTTGGAAAGGCATATCCCGTTTCTTCAATTAATGGTAGGATAGCTGGTCTTTCTCTTTTAAAATAGTGTTTAAGACTCCAATTTAAAAGTGCCCCCACCCCCGATGCCAAACTAATATAAATAGCTAACGCATACTTCTTTTTTAAGACGAGGAGGACCATAACAATCAAAACTGCCGCGGCAATCCACCGTACAGAGCCAAGAAAAGTGAAACGATCAATCATGGTCGTTAATGTCGGAGTTATATTTTGTTGGACAATATGGATGACCTCCATATCAAACCAAGCAAGATCGTTGGTTGTGTAATCGAACACGATAAACAAAAACAGACTTAAAAATAGAATAAATAGTATGATGTTTGTTGTTATGTATACAGTTGGTTTTTTCATTGCCCATTCCTTTATGTTTTTTAGAAAGTTGGAGAAGTCTAGACTTCTCCAATTGAACGATCAAATCTATGCTTCCTTCTTTGTTTTTGCAGAAGTCGTTGATTTTTTCTTTTTTGACTTCGTTGTTGTTTTTTCTTTTTTTGGTTGTGATGGTTTTGTTTGATCGATGGATGCTTGTAATGCCGCCATTAGATCCGTAACATTGGATTTCTTTGGTTGCTGTTGATTTGTTGTTACTACCTCTTCCCCATTTTTCTTTGTTTCAATCAAGTCTAGAAGTGCTTGGCGATAGTCATCAGTATATTTCTCAGGTTCAAACGTTGTTGTTAATTGGTCTATTAATAATAATGCCGTATCTAATTCTTTTTTGGCTATTTTTTCTTCCGCAGGAATATTAGGCACATCTGCAAAATTTCTCACCTCATCAGGGAAATGGATGGTTTCCATTACTAAAGTGTTGTGAAAAACTCTTAAAAGAGCTAGCTGTTCTTTTGCACGAATGATGATTTTCGCTATTCCTACCTTTTCAGACTCCTTTAAAGCTTCCCTTAATAAGGCATAAGCTTTCGATCCACTATCTCCAGGTGAAATATAATAAGAGCGGGAAAAATATATCGGATCTACTTCATTTATTTTAACAAAATCTAAAATCTCCACCGCTTTATCTTCATTTTCTTTTTTCAACGCTTGTAATTCTTCTTCATCAAGGACGATAAACTTCCCTTTCGTGTACTCATATGCTTTTACTATATCACTTTGATCAACAGGTTCATCACATACAGGACATACTTTCTCATACTTAATAGGTGAATGACACTTACTATGCAAATTACGCAATTTAATATCTTTATCTTCAGTTGCCGCATGCAATTTGATCGGGATATTCACTAAACCGAAACTTATGCTTCCCTTCCACATTGTGTGCATCAGTAAACCTCCTCCATTCTTATTAGTTGTATTTTTTCTCTGTGAATTATTCATATACACGTACATTGTTGGTAAGATTAGCTACATCTCTTTTTATATGTCTTCATGAAGCATTATCTTTACAAAAAACAATGAAAAAATCAACAAACACCACAGATTCAGCTGTGATGTTTGTTGATTTTTTTAATAAACTGGATAAGGTGGGTATGGTGGATATACAGGATAAGGTGGATAAGGCGGATAAACCAGAGGTGCTAATAATGCGCCACCCAATAAGCCTGTCGCCACACCGCCTAAAAATGGACCACCAAAACCAAAACCGGGTCTCCCAAAACCGGGACCGCCAAAACCTGGGCCTCCCCCGAAACCAGGACGACCCCCATAAGGCCTTCTATAAAAATGAGTCTGTGTAGCTGCCGGGTAAAAGTGTTGAGTCAATAGATAACCTCCTCTATAGTCGTTCTCTCTATATACTCCTTATAACCTATGTAAAACACCTAAATTTGCTGTAGGCAAAAACCTATCCTTAAACTTTTTAAAAAACAAACGATTGAATGACTGGTTGCCTCATCGTATGATCTTTTGTCCATTCTAAAAAAGTAACCTTCACTTTTAAAACCGGGGATAACCATTCATGTTTTTTTAATAATCCACTATAATTATGGAATGGACTTTTCTCCTGAATAATTTGGTTTGTCACTTCTGTCACTTCACGCCAATCTTTTAAAGTAAGCTTGCTCGAACCTGCACTGCCGATATAAATGAGCTCACCCTCTTCATTATATACACCTAAATCAAGTGAACGAATAAGTGATCCATTATAAGTTGCCCCTCCAACAACAGCAATAAGGTCCTGTTCTTTTTTCTTTTTTAACCAGCGTTCATCTTTTCCACCTAATATATAATTACTATTTAAATCTTTACATACAATGCCCTCTAGCCCTTGCTCTATGACTGCTTCATATAATGAATGGCAGTCTCTAAAACTTTGGACAATTTGAATCTCATTTGTTGGCTGGATCATTTCCCTTAACATATCCTGGCGTCTATGTAATGGGGTTTCAATCAGCCATTTACCGTTATAATATAAGAGGTCAAATATCATATAAGTAATTGGAATTTCTGTTTGTAATTGATTGATCGTTATTGTATTTTTCCGGCGATCTCTTCTCATTACATCATAAAAAGAGGGTACACCATCTTGAAAAGCGATTACTTCTCCATCTAAAATGAAGGAATTCCCCTTAATCAATGATGGCAATCGTTGTATTTCCGGATATTGGAGGGTGCGCTCATTTCCCTTTCTATTAAAGAGCGTCAATTTCTCTTTTTCATAATAGGACAATATCCTTGTACCATCCCACTTTACCTGCGCAATCCACTGATCGCCTTTTGGAATCTCATTTGTCATTTTTGGTTCAAAAGGAATAATTGGCTTCATTGGATTGCTCCTCGCTTGTATGTCTTTTTTTAATCTAACCATACTATGACCATGTGTAATACGTTTTATGAATGGAAACAGAATGAATGAAAAAGGATGTTGAAGGTCAATATGAGGAAAAAAGGTCGTTTCTTTATTACCGGCTGGAATATTACAACTAATCAGTTTGAATATAGTATCGTACAACAAAATGAAGTAAAGGTAATGGGTGAATTTTCTGAAGGTCTAAACGAACAGGAATTGGCTATTTTAGTAAAATTGATTCAAAAAAATGGAAGTAAAGTAAATCAAACAAAATACACCATCTCCCCAAGCATTTGTATTCAACTTTGCTTTCGAGACATAATTGAGGATACTTTTATACTGCCTCAATTTATGCAATTCTTACCGAATGAGCAATGGGATACATGTACATGGGAGAGATTATTGATAGAAAATGCTAACATCGATCCTTCTATTGAAGTGACCCACCCGGAAAAACCGTTATGGGACAACCCAAAGATTAATAAAGAGCAACTCATTGCTTATCTTGTTTCCGTCTCTCCACGGTTGTTACCGTTTGTGAAGAATAGATTGTTAACAACCATTCGCTATCCACATGGCTATATAGGGAAAGAATTTTTCTATCAGAAGAATAAACCTGATTATGCACCGTCATTTGTTACTTCTTTTACAAAAGACGAAATCGACTATATCTTATGTAATGATTTATCTACACTTGTTTGGCTAGGTAATCAATTAGCACTAGAGTATCATACCCCTTTTGAAACAATTGACAGTGAACATCCGCTTGAAATTGTGTTCGACCTTGACCCACCTGATGAAACACATTTTTTACTAGCTGTTACTGCTGCACAGAAACTAAACAAGATTTTTGAGGAATTAAATATTATTGGCTTTCCAAAATTAACGGGTGGAAAGGGGATACAAGTACATATCCCAATTATGCATCATCATTTTTCTTATGAGGATACGAGACTGTTCACTTCATTCATAGCTTCCTATTTAGTTGAAAAAAACCCAGATTTATATACGACAGAAAGGATGAAAAAGAATCGCGGGAAAAAGTTATATATCGATTATATTCAACATGCAGAAGGAAAAACGATGATTGCGCCCTACTCTCCAAGAGGCAGAGAAGGAGCAATTGTAGCAGCCCCACTCTATTGGGACGAAGTGGACAAACAACTGCAAAGGAAGAACTTTACATTGGACAACATTAGTAAGTCTCGTTTAACTGATCCATGTCCAATGGCAAGCTTTTTCGAAACCAAAAATGACACAATCGCAAACATTATTCATTCATTAAAAGGATAAGGCTATACACAAGTGAAACCTTAGTAAATGTGGTTTACTCGTCATTTTAGAAGCTACAATAGCAATGCAAATATCATATGAACGACCTGCAATTGAGATGCAAAAACAAAAAAACCGAAACAACACTATTTACGCTTAGTGCCGTTTCGGTTCAAAACTTATTTCTTTCTTAATAATCATACAAGGGCTCTTAAGCATTTAATTGCTTGGTTAAAAAAGCAGAAGCCTCTTGTTGTAACTTCGCATATTGCATCATTTCTTCAATATATTCTTCTGAGCTATCGATGGTAAATGTCCCCGGGTGATTTATATCTACTTCAATTGTACATTGATAGACAAAGCTGGCGTTACCAATCAGATCGATTGTAAAGGTATCATTTTGCTTATGAACAACACAACGGACCTTACCACCGTTGTTATAAACCTCAATCGGTTGCTCATAGGTATTGATACTTTGCATACAAGTAACTAAACATGAAGCGGACATCGCTGTTCCGCATGCATTTGTAAAGCCCACTCCTCTTTCATACGTACGAACAAAGATGCCACTTTCTGGAAGAGGTTTGACGAAACTCACATTTACCCCATCAGGAAAGTAATCATTTTCTCCGTTGACATACAAACTTAATTCCTCTTGAATATCTGATTGCAACTCCTCTTTTTCGACAATAGCCACAAGATGGGGATTAGGAACAGAAAGAGCAGTAAAAGCGATATCTTCTGAAAGCTCTTCAATCTTTTCATTAATTAATTGATGCTGATCAATGTGAAGTGGCAAAGTAGCAACATCAAAAGACACCGGAGAAATTTCTACCTTGTAAGTAGGGATATCTTTATAAATATCGTCTTCTTTACTAACTTGAAGGGTAACTTTCATCGTATCAATTGTCGCCTCTTTGATTTTCAATTTCTCACATACATATCTCGCGACACAACGAAGACCGTTACCACACATGGAAGCTTCAGAACCATCTGCATTAAAAACTCGCATTTTCGCATCAGCATCTTCACTTGCTAATATAAATAAAATCCCATCCGCACCAAGTTCGCTGGTACGATTACAAAGACTAATCGTTAAGTTCGCTCGTTCTTTATCACTCCAGCCAAACGACTGCTCCATCTCATCAATGATAAAAAAATCATTTCCCGAACCGTGACATTTAATTAATTCTAATTTCATCATAAACCCTCTTTCTCTTTTAGGCTCTTCATTTAACTTCTATTCATGCTATAACCATTATTCATGTGAATATAACCGTTAATATTATTATAACGAGAAAAAGAAAGAGGGAGCAAAGAAAATTAATTATTAACGAAAATGTTTATTGAAATTACTCATTTCAATCGCATTAACAGCTGCCTCCCAGCCTTTGTTACCTGCTTTTGTACCCGCTCTCTCAATCGCTTGTTCAATAGAATCAGTTGTTAACACACCAAAGATTACTGGTATGCCTGTTTGCAATGAAGTCGCTGCTACTCCTTTGGCTACCTCTGCATTCACATAATCAAAATGTGGCGTGGCCCCTCTAATGACTGTTCCAAGGGCAACGACCGCATCGTATTTGCCACTTTCTGCGAGTTTTTTTGCCGCTAGGGGAATTTCAAACGCACCAGGTACCCAAGCGATCGTAATATCCTCCTCAGCTACATCGTGACGCTTGAAGCTATCCAATGCGCCATCTAATAATTTTTTTGTAATAAACTCATTAAACCGCGATACAACAACGGCTACTTTCATTCCCGTACCAATTAAATGTCCTTCTAGTATTGTATTCATTCTACTTCACTCCTATATTAGTTTGTTAATAATTGTGATTGCTTATAAGAGATTAATTGTTCAATCGTAATCATCTTCAAATCATATTTTTCTGCTACTTTCTCTAACTCTGCTACTCTAGCCATTTCACCATTTTCTTTCATAATTTCACATATAATCCCGACTGGACTTGCACAAGCCAACTTCGCTAAATCAACTGCCGCTTCCGTATGTCCTGAGCGCTCAAGGACGCCACCATCCTTCGCTACAAGGGGGAAAATATGACCTGGACGATTGAAGTCTTTTGCTTGTGTTTCTTCGTCTAACATCTTTTCTACGGTTAAAAACCGTTCAAATGCGCTTATACCAGTCGTTGTCTCTTTATAATCAATACTGACTGTAAAGGCGGTTTGATGACTGTCTGTATTATTAGTAACCATCGGATGCAAGTCTAGCTTTTTGGCGATTGACTGCTCAATCGGCACGCAAATAAGCCCTCTTCCCACTGTTGCCATAAAGTTGATCGTTTCAGCTGATGCATACTCGGCAACAGCGATAAAATCACCCTCATTCTCACGATTCTCATCATCACAAACGATAATCACTTTTCCCTTTTTCAAGTCAGCTATCGCTTCTTCAATTGAGTGACTCATATGTTCCCTCCTAACTTAAGAATCCATTATTCTCTAATAACTGTTGGAAATTTCTTTCACGTTTTGATGTGTCTGTAAAGGCAACTACGTACTTTGCAAATAAATCATATTCAATATTAACGGGATCATTTACCGATTTTTCACTAATCACCGTTTCTTCAGCTGTATGAGGAATTAGCGCAATCGTAAAATATCCATCCCCAACCTCCATCACTGTTAATGAAGTGCCATCAACAGCAACAGATCCTTTCGGTAGAATTAAATGCTGATATTGCTCGGATAAGGCAACCGAAAGATAAATCGCATTTTCTACTCTTTGTTTTTTTAGAATTTTTCTCGTTTCATCCACATGACCGCTTACATAATGGCCGCCAAATCGTCCACCTGCTAACATCGCCCTTTCTAAATTCACCTTGCTCCCTACTTTTAATGAGGAAAGCGATGTCGCATGAAAAGTTTCTGGCATCACATCTGCTGTAAAACTTCTTTGTTGGAATTCGGTCACTGTTAAACAAACGCCGTTCACAGCGATACTATCACCGATATGGATATCATCCATAATCTTTGTAGCATTTAACACTATTTGAATAGTAGATCCGCGCTGAATCGTTCGTTGTACAGTACCGATTTCTTCGATAATACCTGTAAACAGAATGATCAACCTCTCTGTATAAGATTTGTTCGTTTTAATAAAAGTTGGAATTTTCCGCTCGGGGCAAAGACGCGGTATCGGGAGAGTTTGTTGAATATTACAAAAAAAGTTCGACTCACACTTATAGTTATCCCATTTCATCACCACCATTCTTAAAAAAGACTCATGAATAAATAAACCCGTATACGAATACGTATACGGGAAAAGTAATCATGGCCAAATAAACGTCAAAATCAACTGTTTTTGAACGTTTTTACACACACGCATCCTTCTCCCATCCAGACTATACTGTCGGCTTTGGAATTACACCAAATCCACCGTTCTCATTCCTGAGCCCGGGTCACGGACTAAGAGGTCACCCTCATCACCGCCGGTTGGGAATTTCACCCTGCCCCGAAGGATATTCTATGAAATTACAAGACTACTATTATGTATAATAGTCTCTACATCTAGCATATCTTTAAATCTTTATGAAAGCAATACTGAATCTCAAAATCATTCTTTCTTCACTCAGTACAAAGGTCATCAGTCTATATATTTAAGTGTTCCACTTTCTGCAAGAAGGTTTACAAACAGTTCATCATTGATTTGCACACTATTGGCTTCAATGAAAAAATTGTCTTTATTATTTACTTGAAAATAGAAATTGGTTTTTGCATGTAATTTCTCGATTTCTTTCAGATCTGATTCTAAGCTTTCAATTTTTATATGACCAAAACCATTGTTGTGATAACTAATTTCGCTTAATAAATTCGCCTCAGTAAAACGACGGTCATTTAAACGTATCGTCCCTACAATAGCCTCTTGATAAACAAAGAACGACATCACTTCCTTTATAAAAATGTAGGTTTTCTTAATCTGTTGTTTATGACAACTGAGTAATTTTAAAGAAATGGTTTCATTCAAATAATCAATCTGTAAATCATCTAAATCCCAGTATTCTGCTTTTTCGGCAAATAAGGTATTTATTCTATTTAAATCGCTAGACATCTAATCACCACTTTACTTTTTTCTTTTCACCTGTGTAAAGCACAATTTACCGCCATATTTTAGTCATAGCATTTTCTTTCTGCTCTTTTATTTAATTCCCTTTCACTTCGAGTATTTCAATAAACCTTTCAAAATTGTCATTGAATCTTTGTTGTTCATAATAATCATCATTCACTGAACTATTGCTCTCAATCGCTCCAGCAATAGTACACGATCCCAGTATAAAGCAAATTCCAATAATCCATGCAGCATTAAGTAAATCTTTCCTGTTTATATTCATCATTTTTCTCCTATCCTTTAATCATTGGACAACGGATACATATAACAGTTTTTTTGTAAATAGTACGAAATTTATTTTTTGAAGACGATAACATTATTTGCTAATTTTCACAGAAGATTAATCATCTTCGTAGAAAGTATCATACATTTCAGGAAATAGTTCTTTTAATCTCCTTATCGTATGCGCATTTGCAACAATATCCAGTACATCAGAACTAATATAAAATAAACAATCGCGATGCACAAAACAAATATAAAGCGAAGTATGACCATCAACCATTTTAAGGGTATAGCGAAAAAACGCGGATGATTTCACATGATTTACCGTTGTATAGACAAAATAACAACCCATTTCTTCTTGCCAAACTACTTTATTAGACCAATTATTTATCTTGAAAAATCGACGTAAATTTAACTTTTCTCTCCTTACCCTATTGCTATCAATATCTTGATAACCAGAAATAAACGTCATATCTAACTTTTGCTCTATAGGAAATAGGTGATGAAATAAGCTTTTCGCTAAACCGGGATATTGTCTGAATGTCTCCAAACCAAACCGAATTCGATTGTCCTTCACTACTTGAAAATAAGGCGTTGCGGCGTTCGTCATATCAACTCCGAAATTATTTGCAGGGATCATTCTACCACTCGATTCTTCACAAAATATAATGATTACCATAATTATACACTCATTTCTAAATAAGCGACTATATATTTTTTTACACGTTTTTCCATCACCTGCGTTCACTTAGAAAATAAAAAAAGCACGTGTTCATTCCACCTTAAAGCAGAATCGACACGCGCTTCATTCAAACACTATCTTTTTCTTTATTTAATTAACTCTAACTCAACAGGAATAAATTCTTCCACTGTTTCACCATCGAGTACTTTTTTGGCTGTTTCTACAGCTTGCTCGCCCATTCTATCTGGTTTTTGAGCGACTGTTGCTGCCATGTCGCCACCTTCTACTGCCGCGACGGCATCATCTGTTGCGTCAAATCCAACAACAATGACATCTTTCAATCCAGCAGCCGTTAGTGCTTGATAAGCACCAAGCGCCATTTCATCATTATGAGCAAATACAGCTTGAACATCATTATTGCTTTGGATGATGTTTTCCATTACTGATAAGCCTTCTGCACGATCAAAATTCGCAGATTGTTTTGTTGCCACTTCCACATTGTCAGATGCTTCAATTGCTTCGTTAAAACCTGCACCTCTTTCACGTGCTGCCGATGAACCAGGGATCCCTTCAAGTTCTACTACTTTTCCTTCGCCACCAAGTTGTTCAATGATAAATTCTCCTGCCATTTTACCGCCTTCTGCATTATCAGAAGCTACGTGAGCGACAACTTCGCCACCTTCAGCACTTCTGTCCACAGTAATAACCGGGATATTTGCATTATTAGCTGATGTAATGGCAGAAGCAACCGCTGCTGAATCGGCTGGGTTCACAATTAATAAATCTACCCCTTGTTGAATTAAATCTTCAATATCACTCACTTGTGTTGCTGGGTCGTCTTGCGCATCTACTGTTTTAATCGCATAACCAAGCTCTTTTGCCTTTGCTTCTGCACTATCACGTAGTGTCACAAAGAAAGGATTATTTAATGTAGAAATTGATAGACCAATTGTTTTTTCACCTGATGCTTTTTCATCACTACCAGTTGCTTCATTATCATCAGCCCCATTATTTAATGAACATGCACCTAATAAAGCGACTACTAAAACCAAAGTTAGAAGCTTCCATATTTTTTTCATGTGAGTATTCCTCCTTCATAGGTTTGCAAATCATATATGTTAAGCAGCTTTCTTTCTATCAATTAGTACAGCTAATAGAATGACGCCGCCCTTCACCACTTGTTGGTAGAAAGATGATACGTTTAATAAATTCAAACCATTATTTAGTACACCAATAATCAAAGCACCAATTAATGTACCAAAGATCCATCCGCGTCCGCCTGAAAGACTTGTCCCACCAAGTACAACAGCCGCAATGGCATCTAATTCGTAACTTGTACCAGCTGTTGGCTGTGCAGAGTCAAGACGAGAAGTTAACGTAATTCCGGCTACAGCAGCAAACAGCCCTGAAATCGCATAAACACCCATTTTCAAGCGATCCACTTTTAAACCAGAGAGCTTAGCGGCTTCTTCATTCCCACCAATCGCATAAACACCGCGACCAAACGTTGTTTTCTTTAATAAGAAGTATAAAAATAAATATGCTAACAGCATCGTAACAACAGGAAATGGTACACCGAGAAAATAACCTTTACCAATCATTTGAAAGCTAAAAGCATCAGATAATCCAGTAATTGGTCGACCTTCTGTATAAACAAGTGTCAACCCTCTGAAAATTGTCATTGTCGCTAATGTTGCAATAAAAGGAGCGACTTTACCTTTTGCAATAATTACACCGTTGACAAGTCCCATTAAAGCACCTGCTAATAAACCGAGAAGAACGGCTAATATTGGATCCATACCACTTGCTAACATACCTGCAGTCAGTGCCGAAGATAGCGCTAAAATCGAACCGACTGATAAGTCGATACCACCTGTCAAGATAACAAATGTCATTCCAAACGCAATTAAAGCATTAATTGAAACTTGTCTTAGTACGTTAAGTATATTGTCAGCTGTTGTAAAGCTTGGACTCATAACCGATAAAATAATAATAATGAGTAATAAACCTAAAACCGGTCCTAGCTTTTGAATGGAGCCGATGCCTTTACTAATTTTGTTCATGCTTTGTTCCCTCCTGTTGCTGCTTCCATAATTTTTTCTTGAGTCGCATCCGTTTTTTCTAGAATGGCAGCTACTTTCCCTTCATGAATCACCATAATACGATCAGACATGCCTAGTATCTCTGGCAACTCAGATGAGACCATAATAATGGAATGGCCCTTCATCGTTTCTTCATTCATAATCGTATATATCTCTTTTTTTGCTCCTACATCGACACCACGTGTAGGTTCGTCCAAAATTAACAGTGTTGGATCGATTCCTAGCCATTTTCCAAAGACCACTTTTTGTTGGTTCCCACCACTTAAATTCTTAACTTCTTGTTCTGGACCAGCTGTTTTAATTTTTAATTTCTCTATCATTTCTTTAGAGAAAGCTTTTTCCTTTTTAGTAGACATAATGGCACTTTGCGAAAGCGCTTTTAAATTAGGAACGGCTAAATTCTCCCTTACACTTAATCCAAGTATCAGACCTTCATCTTTTCGGTCTTCTGTAATAAAGCCGATACCGGCAGCAATTGCTTGCTTTGGTGCACGAATGTGGAGTTCTTGACCATTCAAGTATATTTTCCCAGACGATTTCTTTCTTGACCCAAAAATCGCTTCCATGATTTCCGTTCTCCCAGCTCCCATTAAACCGGCAACTCCAAGTATCTCACCTTTTCTAACATCAAATGAAATGTTAGAAAAATGACCTTTCACACTTAAGTTCTCCACCTTGAAAAAAACATCACCAATTGTTGCTGTCCGAGCTGGGTAACGCTCACCAATTTCTCGACCAACCATCATTTTCACGATTTCATCGAATGAGGTGTCTGTGGTATATTTCGTTCCTATTGATTGCCCATCTCGTAAAACTGTAATGCGGTCACACATTTTAAAAATCTCTTCCATGCGATGAGATATATAAATGATTGCCACATTCTCTTTTCGTAATTGATCGATAACAGTAAATAATGTATCAATCTCTCTATCTGTTAACGCGGCTGTTGGCTCATCCATGATAAGAACCTCAGAATTGGCAGCGATTGCTCGTGCAATTTCGATCATTTGTTGTTGTCCAACAGAAAGTTCTCCAGCAGGCAGTTTTACATCCATTTCAATCCCTAAACGCTTTAAATACTTTTCTGCTTTTACATTCATCTCTCTCGTCTTTAATAAACCGAAAGTATTTAATTCTTTACCTAAGAACATATTTTCAGCCACTGTTAAATAAGGAATAATATTTAACTCTTGATGAATGACAGCAATGCCATTTTTTTCTGCATCTTTTGGTGAAGAAAATACAGTCTTATTCCCTTTATAATAAATATCACCTTGATTGCTTTCATGGATACCTGTAAGGATTTTAATTAAGGTTGATTTCCCTGCCCCATTCTCACCCATAAGTGCATGGATCTCCCCAGCTCTTAAGTCAAAATCAACGCCTTTGAGCACTTCCACTGAATAGAAGGATTTATGAATATTCTTCATTTCTATTATTGATGATTGCTTCATTAAAAAATCACTCCTGACGTTAAAATGATGTTAGCGTAAGGGGATGCTTCTCCAGTTCGTATTATCGCCTTTGCTTTTTTTGTTTCTTTCTTAAAGGCTTCATGCGACACATAGTCACAATGAGTGAACTTGTCTTTTATTGTTAAGAATAGCGGTTGATTATCTGTCTTCATTTCATCTGCTAATGTGACTCGCTCAATCATTAGTTCTTTTTCCAATTCATTTAAAACGTCTAGAAAAGAAGGTGTTCCTATCTTTAGAGCAAGGTCGATTTTTTTCACGCCATCTGGAATAGGTAGCCCACAATCAGCAATCACAATCGTATCTGTATGGCCCATATCACTGATGACTTTCGCTATTTCACTATTCAGCATTCCTTGTTTCTTCATGATGATTCACTTCCATTTTTTCAATTTCGGCTTTTATCGGCATCCCTACTTGGGCACCCAGTTTCGTTACAGATAAACCTGCAGCCTTTATAGCGAAAGTAATGGCCTGGTCTAATGTTAAACCTTCATCAAGGGCAACAGCTAAAGCACCATTAAATGTATCACCCGCTCCAGTCGTATCAACTGCTTTTACCTTTACAGCAGGAATGGTCATGAGTTCTCCTTGTTTAAAGAACGCAGCCCCTTCACTTCCTTTTGTAATGACAAGTTTTTCTTTCAGTAATTCAATTGCTTCCGCATCATTTTTATACGCTTCGAATAATTGTTTCGCTTCATATTCATTCGGTGTTAAATAGGTCACAAGCTCAAACCAATGCGAAGGAATATGATGGAAAGGAGCAGGATTTAAAATGACGCCAACATTGCCTTCCGCCGCAATTTCTAGCACTTTTTCTACTGCAGATAATGGAATTTCTAATTGCAGAAGCACCCATTCACTCGCTAAAATATCATCGCGATAAGTTTCAATGACTTCACTAGTCATTAAATGATTGGCACCAGGTACAACAATTATTTTATTATCATGGTTGTACACTGTAATGCTTGCTGTTCCAGTTCGGACACCTTTTTCTACTTGGATACTTTCCGTATTGATTTGCAGCTCATTAAAATAATCCATATATTCCTGACCAAAAGGGTCATCGCCTACTTTACCAATCATTTTCACATTCGCTCCAAGCTTAGCTGCAGCCACTGCTTGGTTCGCCCCTTTACCACCTGGCACAGTAAAAAATGATTCTCCCATCACGGTTTCTCCCATTGATGGATTTATATTTGTTACCGTGACTAGATCCATATTGATGCTTCCAATTACTGTAATCATCTAATCACTCTCCTTCTGTCTTTTTAATGCTTTGTCGTTTCTCTCATTTTTAATTCTGTCGGGAAAACAATATGGTCCTGACCTTCTTCATTACCGTTGATTCTATTCAAAAGCATTGTTGCTGCTTTTTTGCCCATCTCATATATTGGTTGAGCGATAGTTGTAATTTCTGGTGAAACAGTTTCTGTCCACTCAATACCATCAAAACCGATAATCTGGAGTTCGTTCGGTACTTTTATTCCAAGCTTCGTGCATGCCTTTAGTGCACCCACTGCCATCACATCATTACCAGTAAATATGGCATCAATATCCTTATGTTCGTGAAGAAGACGAAATGTTGCTTCTTGGGCTGTTTTCATTTGATAATGCCCTTCACTTATATACATAGGTCTATCAAGAGCCATCATGACATCTTGATACGCTTTCTTCCTGAGTTGGGAATTGATAATATTTTCAGGACCACTAATATGGGCGATTTTCTCACAGCCGTTTTCAACTAAATGCATAACCGCTCTTTTCGCTTCCCGATAATTATCAATGGTCACAGAAGGAATACTTTCATGAAACACACGGTCCAGTGCAACTACGGGTATTTGTAAATTGGCGAGATGATTTTCATTCATATGATTAGACACAATGATCACACCATCAATATAATTTTCCGCCATTTTATTTAGATACATTAGTTCTTTCTCTAAATTGTCGTCACTATTACATAAAAAGGTTGTGTACCCTTGTGCTACCGTCACATCTTCCACTGCACGAACAAGTTGAGGAAAGAATGGGTTAGTAATATCCGGGACAATGTAGCCAATCATTTTTGACTGTTTTTTAAATAAACTCCGCGCAACATTATTAG
Organism: Cytobacillus sp. FSL K6-0265; assembly: GCF_038003465.1. Classification (NCBI taxonomy): domain Bacteria; kingdom Bacillati; phylum Bacillota; class Bacilli; order Caryophanales; family Bacillaceae; genus Cytobacillus; species Cytobacillus sp. FSL K6-0265. Next base: position 2,633,625 of record NZ_JBBOPE010000001.1, read on the forward strand.
GGCGGTAGTTTAATGCTTTGATTGCTTCTTCTACTTTTGTTTGCGTTTCCTTTTGGACATAGCCTTTTTTATTAATCACTCTCGATACAGTTGCAACAGATACATTTGCGTACTTTGCTACTTCTTTAATTGTGGCTATATGAATCATCACCTTACATAAAATTCCTTGTTATATACTGTTATTATACTTATTTCCAAAGATAGTATGTAACCCGTTACATAGAAAACATTCATTATTTGTAACGTTATTCCCACATGATAAGGAAATGTATGTAACGGGTTACATATTTCAGAAAAAAACAAATATCAATTAATTACTATTCATTTGATATGTAACGCGTTACACCCAAATCTGTAACCGTTTACACATTTTCAGTTTATCATCTATTAAGATTTTGTCAACTTTATTTTCATCTACCCTTTTTATAAAGAGGGTTTCTGTTCTATCACAATTTGTTTATACGGTCCTTGAATGGTAACTTTCATGAGTTGCGCAGCCATATATTTAGCGGTATACGGACAATCATTTTTTAACCACCATATAATTACCCCTAAAAACGCAGAGGCGTAAAAGCGAATAGCCATCTCTCTCGGTATGGTTAATAAGTTATCATCTGGTTGCATTACGGTCATGCCATCTGCAATAAATTCGCTCAACACAGTTGTTAGTTTATCTCGAAAATGAGGCATTGTACTTTCAGATAGCAACACTCTATATATATAATCATATGCGCCAATTTGGGTAAATAATTGAATAAAGCTTTCATTTGGTGTTTCAGCAGCATACGTCCCTTTACTTGCAATGAAAGAAGTCTTCATGGCTTCTTTTAATTCAACGATCATGTCATCCGTACTTTGTTCAAGCAAATCATATTTATCTGTAAAATGGAGATAAAAAGTCGCTCGATTTAGCATCGCTTTTTTTGTAATTGCCTGCACCGTCACTTTTTCAAAACCTTGTTCTTCTATTAAAGCAATTAAGGCGTCAGTCAACATTCGCTTCGTTCTTACTACACGTGGATCTACTTTTTCTTTTTTCGACATTCTTCTACTCCTTGTATTAATTGTCCTTAGTTTTAAACAAAAATGAATAAACTGTTGAGTATGCGACAATCTCAATTTTTTTGTTCATTGCTGTATTTTTTCATCTGTTGTTATAATCAGATTATCAACGGATTGTTGATAAAGCAACTAGTTGTATTAAAAATCGTACGATATGCTCTAAAATTTTTACCAAATGGGGGTATTCTATCATGAGAAGATTAGAAGGAAAAGTAGCCATTATTACTGGTGCAGCTAACGGGATGGGTGCAGCAGAAGCAAAGTTATTCGCGAAAGAAGGCGCTAAAGTTGTAGCGACTGACTTACAAATGGAAACCTTAAATAAAGTAGTTGCAGAAATTAAAGAAGCAGGTGGTGAGGCGATCGCCCTTGCTCATAATGTGACATCTGAGGAGCAATGGCAAGCAGTTGTAAATAAAACCATTGAACAATTTGGTAAACTCGATATCTTGATTAACAATGCGGGTGTCGCTTCTCCTAAAACACTAGAACAAATGTCAATGGAGGAATGGAATAAAATTTTAGATATCGACTTAAATGGTTGTGTAATCGGCATGAAATATGTCATCCCTGAATTAAAGAAAAATGGCAGCGGTTCCATTGTCAATATTTCTTCCATCGGTGGCATAGTTGGCATGGCAGGAACAAGTCCATATACAGCAGCTAAGGGAGCATTACGAGTCTTATCCAAATCTGCAGCAGTTGAATATGGAAAGGAAAATATTCGGGTCAATTCTGTACACCCAGGAATCATTTCAACACCAATGACCGCTCCTTCCATGGAATCTGCCTTACCGTTCTATCAAACTTATACGCAGTTGCCTTATTTCGGCAACCCTGAAGATGTCGCTTACGGTGTCCTTTTCTTAGCATCAGACGAAGCAAGATTTGTCACTGGTACAGAGTTAGTGATTGACGGCGGTTGGACTGCCCTATAATAAAACTTATACAAAAACGAGCCGTGACTTATTTCATCGGCTCGTTTCGTTTTAATACACATTCGTTTTATTTTTTTTTGAACTAAGGCCAGCATCTACAAATATTAACAACGCTGTAATGATATGCATAATCATTCCGACAACCGGAATCCAACCAATAATAGAAGTAATGATACCTGTGATACTACCGTACTTGTTTACTCCATCTCTTGCAGATAGTACAAGTGTGATTACATGAAGGAAAAACATAACAATGAGTGGCACCCAACCATTTGAGAGAATAAAAATCCCTCCGAGAAAAGGAATGCCAAGAAACGCTTCACATGCACCTGTTATCCATTTTAGAATTGTTGATGTACTCAATTTTCCACACCCTTAATGCTTAATCTAATAACATATTATCATACATTTATACCCACACATTCGTTTTAGAAAACATCCTCTATGGTAAACGTAAAATTTCCTTTTCCAAGAAGTCTTCATTTAGCGCACCTAATACTTTATTTCGAATAATCCCATCCGAATCAATGAAATAACTCGTTGGATAGGCAATCACCTCATAGTCATCTAAGACAATGCCTTCAGGGTCCATTGGGATGATGAACGATAGTTCTTTCTCTTTCACGAAATCAGCGGCATTTGTTTCGTTTCTTTCCGTTTTCGTCATATTTACAGCTATGACTTCAAATCCGTCTTCTTTATATTCTTTATAAACTTTTTCCATATAAGGCATTTCTTCTTCACAAGGTCCGCACCAGCTTGCCCAAAAATTAAGTAATACTTTCTTTCCTTCATAGTCACTTAGTTGAAATGACTCACCATTCAGTGTTTCCAACTGAATTTCAGGTGCCTTCTCACCAATTTCCAAGCCAACAGCTACATTTTCTGGGTTTTCTATTTCCTCATATTGGTCAATTTGTACTTGTGACAATAAACCTTTGTCCTTTAGAATAGTCCGATCTACGATCAATAAAATAATAAGTAATGAAGCCGCAATGATTAAAAACTTTCTCATAGAACACCTCAACTTAGAACACTTTTCAAAACTGTCTTAATCATACTATAGTTGAGACAACTTTAGCGAATCTTTTACTTTAATGTTGAATGTTTTTAACATATAGGATTAATAAACTATAAAAAATTAATTGTTCATCTGCAGTCAGAGGTTGATTCATCGTTAAAAAGGGGGTGTTGTTTACTTTGAACGATTCCGTCCATTCTCTCGGAATCCATCCTTTCTGTAATTTCCCTAACTCCCTCCCATTCTCAGATTGAACCAATAAATTCATAAAAGTCCTTTCATATCTTAGCGTATAAGCTCGGCTATCTTTTTGACAAATAAAGCGCTTATTATTGTCATAGTGTAGAAGAATCGTTTTACCGTTATATTCTATCTGGATATTAGGTTTACGCACTGTAATTGTAGCAAGCACCTTATGATCAACAAATAATGCATAGCGATTTCTGTATATCCAGCGGTCGACAAATGTAGGCAAAAACCAGCGCCATTTATGAAAAGCTAAATCACGTATCTCTCCAACCGTTCTACCATCTCTATTAAATAATAACAGTCTTAAATTCGGCGCTGGTAAAAACCCTATAAGAAATTCCCTTTGTGAGAATAGATTGATTTGCTTACTATTTGTTAATGTATGTGAACGTACCTTTGCTTGATTATTTGCTAACACATAGCTTTGATAAGACATCCCACTATATAAAACAAAGGGCAAACACCACCAAAGAAGCCCGCTGATCTCCTGAAAGAAACTATGATAAATGACTAATATCCATAGTGGTATACATGCAAGTAAACTACCATTAAGAGAGGCTTGTGCTGATTGTTGATAATATTGCTGAATATTCATGAACTTCCTACCCCGATTCTCTCATAAAAATGAATTACTACCAATCTATTATAGAAAGAAGGAAATCATGAGTAATATTCATTTTTACCGCTAATCAAAAGAAAAAAAGACAATTCTCCTCTTTCATGAGAGAAGGAAATTATCTTTTTTCACCAACTTTTCAATTCTTGATAAACTAGCTTCTGCATCCTTATAACCTTGCTCATAAAAGGCAGATAATTTCTTTAAGTCTCGTTCCATTCTTCCCACATCCACCGTCTCAGGTCTAATGATTACCACTTGTCCCTCTTTTTCTTGCTTCTCTAAATAGTCAACGGTTTCGTTATACATTTTGTAACGATTCATCATTGCTCTTTGAAGCCCTGGATATTGTGGATATTTTCTTCGTAACAAAAAACTCATTCTTGACGGTTTTTTTCGGTAACCTTTTGGACGTGTTAAAACAACAACAGCTTTATCATATCCATCTGCTTGTGCTTTTCTTATGGGTATAGAATCAGAAATACCGCCATCGAGTAGCATTCGGTTATTAAAAGAAATTTCTGGGGCAATAAAAGGTAATGAACTTGATGCCTTTAATAGGAGCAACAAGTTTTCTCCATAGTCTTTCTTCCCATAATAGACAGCTTCTCCACTCAAACAATCGGTTGTACCAATTATAAACTCACTTTCTCCGTTAAAGAACGTTTCATAATCATAGGGAACGAGCTTATTTGGAATTTCACCAAAAATAAAGTCCATCCCAAATAATTGTTTAGATTTTCGATAATTTCGCAAGGATAAATATCTAGGATCAGATACATACTCCACACTTACCTTCTTGTTACGGCCCTTTTGTTTCGATAAATAGGAGGCAGCATTGGCTGCTCCTGCAGAAACACCAATTACATATGGAAAAATCATACCTTTATCCAAAAATAATTCCATAACACCAGCGGAGTAAGCCCCTCTCATTCCTCCACCTTCTAATACAAGGGCTGTTTGATGTAAGTTCATGCTCTCAACGTATCCTTTCTAATTAAAGTCCTTGTTCTATTATAACAAGCTTGTCTTGTCTATTCTACGAAAGAGAGGTATGCCATGAATGATAAAATGTTGAAAAAACGAAAATAACATAGAGTACTCTGTCCTAGTGAATATAAAAAAGTTTGCTAAGAAGCTACCCCACTACTTTTATTAAACACGGTCAGCTGTTCACGATTAATAATGTTATTTAAAAAATAATAAAGTTGTTTAAAAATGAAGAGCATACATCGTGATCTTGTCCGTTCTTCTTGAACTACCGGGCAGGTTAGTTGAACAAGGAATTTAAACTATGACTGAAGAAATAGTATATAGTAAGTAAAGTTTTTTATATTCCAAACGTATATTTTAAGGTTAATATTTTTTATTGCGGAGGGGTTTTATTGCAAACACTTTTTAAATATAACTGGATGATACGAAAAGATTGGTATAACTGGTGTGAAGATTTAAGTGAGGAAGAGCTTTTGCAAAATCGAACTGGTGGTATGGGCAGTATATTACATACACTTTTCCATATTGTTGATGTCGAGTGGAGCTGGATACGTCTATTACAGGGAAAAGCGGACTTTCAGGAGAGTTTTGATTATTATAACAGCTTGGACAAGATTCGAAAATTGGACGCAGAATTTCATATGGAAGTAGAGAACTTTGTGAACAATTGGGATGCAAGTATGGAAAATCAATTATTTTACGATACCCTGCCAGATGGAAGAATTGTAACAGATACTTGGGGTGAAGTTATGCGCCATGCCATTGCTCACGAAATTCACCATATAGGACAATTATCAATTTGGGCAAGAGAATTGGGAAGGAAACCGGTTTCTGCAAACCTTATCGGGAGAGGACTTTCCTCTCATTCAACAAAATAATTTATTAAAGGGTTTGCAGAGGTAGCATCTGTTTTCTTGTTATACTAGGAGGCAGTATAGCACAATAACCAATAATATGAATTAATAATCAGAAAGTAAAAATTACTTAGTGAAAGTGAAAAAATTGAGGAATAAAGTTTACTTAGTTTTATTGTTTTCTTTAACACTTGTTGGCTTGCTCTTTATAACGAAAAGCACATTTAAATCTAATGTTGGATATACAACCTTTAAACCAACAGGAGTTAAACACGAATTTACTAGGGTTGATTTAGAACAGAAACAAGTGGTTGGTACGGTCTCATATAAAAATAAAACATATATGACTGTCGTTGTGGATGTAACCTCGAATACCCTTTCAAGTCGAGGGAAGTGTTGATGAATTAGGAGATTTATCAATGAACCAAGATTCTTACATAAATCTGTTCAAGCAGCAAGCTAAATATTTCATTGAAAAAAATATTGATAATCCTAAAAAGTATTATGAAGAATTAGAACATCAATCGTTTTAAACAAACGGGTGATTAAGTATAAGTAGGAGGGTTGCTGAGGCAGCTTTTTTCTTTGTCGTTATTAACATAATACGCAGGTTACTTGAAGAATAATATGGGTTATTATGGTAATGTAGATGTAAATGAGGTTGTCTAAATGAAGATAATTATACAAGCATTTATTGGTTCAATTATAATTCATATAATCTATATAGTCGGTATGATGTTAGACGGTTATATCAAAACAAGAAACTACAAACCAGATATATCAAGTGCGTGGGATAAAGTAGAGACACTTCAAAGTGAGTAGATTTTGGTAAAGCTAATTCTCCTTTTCTTTACTTGTTTACTTTTATAGGAGTAACAGAATTATTATATTTTCTTATAAAAAATTGTTGAACTAACGGGTGCAAGAGTTAAAGATGATTATCGCTGGAGCGTTCTTTTTTTCTTGTTTAACAAACAGGGCAGGCTAGTCGAACAGTGTTGTTTAAATTGTGTTTAACAATCGGCCATATTGAGAGTGACAAGAAAACAGAATGAGTGACTCAAGAATAAATGTTATTTACACTTTGCTGAGGAGGTACTTATGAAAACTCACTATTATTTAGGTTGGTTTAACAATTTTTTTTCAGAGAATCTGGGCAGGGCGTTACAGGAGGATATAACTGATAGAAAATCGCTTGCTATGATTAGCTCGAATCCATCTGTTTTTGAAGATGATGGTGCTACTGAACGGTCGTGGCTTGACCAGGCTGGCATTATGTTTAATGAATATCATTTAATTAATTATCGCTTACAGAAGGAAGATGCCCAAACGATAATTCAAAATGCTTCCGTCATTTTCTTGTTGGGTGGCAATATCCTTAATCAAAATGGTTTTTTGATGGAGTATGAATTATCGGATTCGATTAAAAAAAGCAACGCCGTTGTAATGGGAGCAAGCGCTGGGGCAATCAACATGTCCGCTAAATGGTTATGCTCGAAAAACTTTGGAGATAAAGTTGAAATGAGCTCTGTTTACGACGGAATCGGTCTTGATAATTTTTCCGTCCTGTCTCATTTTGATCTTGAAAATAACATGGCACTGGTTCAAAGCGAACTATCTCCCCTATCGGAAGAAATAAATATTTATGCGTCAAACAAAGATTGCGCTGTACGTGTAAAAGAAAACAAAATCGACATTTTTGGCAATGTATATTTAATTTCCGACTCAAAGATTCAGAAATTGGATGAGACGCTCTAGTTCTAGCGAAACGCTATGGCTTAATTGAATTAATTTTTTTATGCACCGTCTCTATTTTAAATATAGTGAAGGAGAACTGGCACGAGTGTTGAATTGCGTCTATTTTTCTCCTTCACCCTTCCACAAAATATTTAGTTAAAGTAATTAAATTCTTATTGAACTAACGGATGCAAGAGTTAAAGATGAGGATTGCTGGAGCGTTCTTTTTTTCTTGTTTAACAAACGGGACAGGTTAATTGAATACGAATGAATCAGAAGATCGTCATTAAAGTCGATCTTCTTTCTTGTCACTGTTTCAGATAAAAGAATAACTAACCGCTGGAATCAATTTATAGTAATAAATTTTATTAATTGGAAAATAATAGTACAAAGAATGAGGGATAAAAGGAAATACAGGGGAAACTTCGCTCGAGTCGATACCCGCTTATAGAGTCATGAGGTTTGGGAAGTCTTGCTTCAGCTTTCGTGCCGGACATGGCACTGCTAAAACCAGTTTGTCCAAATTATATATTTTCTTATCTTATGAATTCAGGCTGATCAAGATAAGTCTTCTTTTCTAATTCTGTTTAAAGGGTGTGTAAGATTATGGAATTTTTCACTTCACAGGAATCTTTAACTATTGTCCAATGGATGCTCCGGGCCATTGTTGGATTTGTGTTTTTCGTCATACTTGTCAAATTAATGGGTCAGCGTTCCCTTTCCCAAGTAGGACTTCTCGATTTTGTTATCGTGCTGATTATTGGAAATATTATTGCCCATCCGCTGTCCGATGAAGGATTAGGTCTGGAAGGGTCGATGATTACAATGAGTGTTATTTTAATCTTGTATATAATCGGAATCTACCTAAGTTTGCATTTTAGACATTTTAGAAAGTGGTTTATCACCGATCCGATTCCATTAATAGAAAATGGAATGATTAATAACCGTAATATGAAACGTGCCCGAATTTCACTTGATGAACTGCAGACCGAATTGCGAATGAAGAATATTGAAGAAATCCAAAAAGTCGCACTTGCCTTATGGGAGCATGGTGGCAAGGTTTCCATCTTTCTGAAGACGGAACATATGCCTTTAACAGCCGTCACATTTAGCCAACCTGTCAAACCTTTTTATTTTCCAAATGCCGTTATAAAAGAGGGAACGATTGATTGTAAACAATTGCATCAATTAGGCAGGGATGAAGAATGGATTCATAAAAACTTCAAGATACCTATCCAAATATAACCATCAAAGATATTCTGCTTGGTACCGTAGATGACAAGGAAGACCTATGTATATTCCTATATAATTCCTGAGCTTCCTCATGATCTTATTTTCCTATGAGCAGGTGCAACCGACAGGATGTTTTCCAATTTAAATAGCTGGAATTTTTTGTTTGCATAGCAAGAAGCAAGAATCGCGGACAATCCTTTTTTTCTTTGAAGAAGTTAACTAAAAGAAAATGTTGAGGCTAAGCTATTTTATTAGATGTTTTTATATTTATATAAGCGATCTTTCGACATGAATAAATATATAGGAGATGGCTTTTCTCTTTTTGATACACTATTATGAAGAAAAAAAATAAATTGGTAGCACGAAAGCTTTTTCAATAATTTATAATATCGGTTGTGGATGGCAAATGTTTCAAACCCTAATTTCCCACAACTTTATTTAAGCATTGTAATGCCGACTAATCCCTTTATTTCATTAACATTATCATGCAATTGTATACATTTAGCTATTAATAGAAGTGATTCCTTAACTTTTTTATAGATCATTGGAGCTTTTCTGTTTCACTATCAAATTCTTGTATCTGCCTTAGTAATTCTACATTATGTAGGTGGATTCTTAGAAGTACATCATTTTATTTATTACTGTTCCGTCCGTTAACGTTATTTTTTCCTTTGTACCTTGTTATACGAACACGCATAATGGAATGATATTTCAAAATTAAACGTGTTTATTATCTCTATACATCAGCTACCCTATCGTTGACACCCAAACCTACTTAAATCAAAGAATCACCGAATAAGCATTCCTCTATGAATGAAGCAATCATTTACTTTGTTCCTTATTAGTATATATATTATTCTATAAGCCAATAATTCGGCTTACAATGGAAAGGCCAAAAAGAAAACACGAACATTGATTTGTTCGCGTTTTCTTTTTGGCCTTTTATATTTACTCGTTTATTAGAGGATACGGATGATAAACGGGATGCGATACTCTTCCCCTTCAAACGCCTTAACAGCTGCAATAATGGTAAATACGATAAACGCAATGCCAAATATCGCTGCTAATAAATAACCAATGAGCACTAACATCAAGATCGTACTAATGATTCCATAAACAAAGTAAGTAATGAGGAAGTTAAAATACTGTCTACCATGATAGTCTACAAGCTTTGAGCTATCTTTTTTTATAAGCCAAATAACAAGTGGTCCTATAAATACAGTAAAGAAACTAATAATATAAATGCCCGCAGCAAGTATTCTGTCTGTTTGTGAATCTTTCATTGTTGTTTTCCCCTTTCTCTTATTCCTTCTTGTACTATATACCTATTTTACGATGATTATTATAAAAAGTTTCAAAGTTTTTATTTTCAAATTTCTGTTCTTCTATTGGACAACTTGAATACATTTATAAAAGCGAGAGAAAACAAGTTGATACGTGAGTTCCCCTGATTTTTACTACTAGGAAAAAAATAAACAAATAGGTGATTTATATGATGTCAAAAATCGAAGCATTTATTCTTGGAATCATTCAAGGTATAACAGAATTTCTACCTATTTCAAGCACCGGACATTTATATCTTGGAAGACATTTATTTGGTCTTGATGAAGCAGGATTATTTTTAGATACCATGCTTCATATCGGTACCCTTTTAGCTGTCCTTGTTGTTTATAAAAATGAGTTATTAGAAATCATTAAAAATCCATTTGGAAAGTTATCGATGCTGCTTGTCATTGGTACAATCCCTGCTGTCTTTGTTGGTTTATTATTTAATGATTTATTTGATTCGATCTCAAAAACCGGTGTCACCATTGGCTGGGAATTCATTCTTACCGGAATCATTCTGTGGTTCTCTGATAGTATTAAAAATGGTGCGAAAAAGATGAAAGATATTAGCTATGGCGATGCATTATTTATTGGGAGTTTTCAAGCAATTGCCATATTCCCTGCTATCTCACGATCCGGTTTAACCATCGCTGCGGGGCTCATCCGTAAACTCGATCGAGAAACAGCTGCCTACTTTTCATTTTTATTATCTATACCGACCATTGCAGGAGGCATTGTGCTGCAATTTGGAGAAATGTATGCGGGTCATATCGAAGCCATTAGCTTTGGCAGTATGTTAATTGCCACACTTGCATCAGCCATTTTCGGTTATATTGCCGTTGTTTGGATGATTAATTTTCTAAAGAGAAAATCACTCAAGATATTTGCCGTTTATGTTTGGATTTTAGGATTAACAATCCTATTTATGCAAATGGCAGGCATTTTTTAATATTGCTTCTCATGAGTAGGGTATTGATTTCTAATTTATCACTTTAACAGTATATTTGATGAAATATTATTAAGCAGAAAAAGGACTGGATGCTGATGTCGACGATACTTTTTAAAAATGCCATTGTCTATCCCATTACTTCAAAGCCTTTCCACGGAGATGTATTAATAAAAAATCGTATAATTAAAAAGGTCGGTAAAGATATTCAAGATTTGCATGCGCAAGTAGTTGATTGTTCTCATGGTTTTCTGCTACCTGGTTTTATTGATGTTCATACACATATCGGATTATATGACGAGGGGACTGGCTGGGCAGGTAATGATGCGAACGAAACAACCCAGCCATTAACACCTCATATTCGTGCAATCGATGGCGTCCACCCTTTCGATCCTGCCTTTCGTGATGCACTCAAAGCTGGGATTACTACTGTTCACGTAATGCCAGGCAGTGCGAATATTATCGGTGGCACCACATCTATCTTGAAAACGTATGGTAATAGCGTTGAAGAAATGCTTGTAAAAGAAACTGCGGGATTAAAAATTGCTCTAGGAGAAAACCCTAAAAAAGTTCATAGTCATAGCAATGATCATTCAATTACTAGAATGGGTATTATGGGAATGTTAAGAGAAGCGTTTTATAATGTTCATGCCAATCCAAATGAAGTAAACCTGCGCACATCCCCTATAATTAAAGCACTTACACAAGAAATACCTGTGCGAATTCATGCCCATAGAGCAGACGATATTTTAACTGCACTACGATTTGCTAAAGAGTTTAATTTAGATATACGAATTGAACATTGTACAGAGGGCCATTTAATTACTCCTTATTTAGGAAAGAACCTCCAAGTGAGCGTTGGACCGACCTTAACAAGACGATCAAAAGTAGAGTTAAAAAACAAGACGTGGGACACTTATAGAATCCTCGATAAAGCTGGTGTCTCCGTTTCAATTACCACCGATCACCCTTATACACCTATTCAATACTTAAACATTTGCGCAAGTATTGCTGTTCGAGAAGGTTTATCCGAACAAAAAGCATTGGAGGGAATAACCATCGCTGCGGCTAAAAACTTAAAAATTGATCATAACGTTGGTAGCATTGAAGAAGGGAAAGAAGCTGATCTTGTACTCTGGAGCCACCACCCTTTTCATTTTCTAGCAAAACCAAAATGGACAATGGTCTCAGGCAAATGGGCATACACAAATGCAGTTGACAAATAAAATGATAATAAGGAAGATAGAAGCTCTGCCTCCCACCCCTTTCTAAATAATGATATGGTATCTTCTCCATTTATCTTCTATCCATCACACTTTTTTATGGTCCTACCTTGCTTTACCTCCATGTATCTGTATCTTTTTCACCTCCCATCCACTGGTTGTTTTATGCAATGTCACCATTAGAATCAGGCATGCAAAAAATGGTGAAATTTGGCGAAAAATAATCTTTAAAATAAGGCAAAAAATCTATTCCCTTTTTGTATTTTTTTTAGTATTATACTTTCATAAAATAATATTTTTAGTCGATAATATCTTTTGTTTTTGGATATTGGGAAGGCAAATGGTGCGCCACCAGTTTACTGGTTCTAGTGGGTTCGATTCCCACCCCGAAATTTTTTAGCTACATTACAAAAAATTTCGAGGGTGGGCCTTTTCTGTCTTTTTGGCATGGAGTAGGTTTACTCTCACGTGGAGGGATAACCAATGCTGAAAAAACGTGACCTAAATGATTGTCAAGTTTTATTCGAATTGATGACGCACCCCGATGTCTTCCCTTTTGTGCGTCATAAAGCTCAATCTTATGAAGAACTGTTGTTTATTACGAAACAAACGCTTGAAGCTGAGGAACAAGAAAAACTCATCTCTCGCACCATTACAGATGAATGGAATAATCCAATAGGTACCATTAGCTTATATGACATTGAAAATCAAGCTGGCTTTCTCGGCACATGGATTGGTAAACCCTATCATGGTAAAGGTTATAATCAATTAGCCAAAGATGCTTTCTTTAATGAACTTTTTTATGATTTAAATATTGAAACCATTTTTATGCGCATAAAAAAAGAAAACATTCGTTCATTAAAAGCTGCCCAGAAACTACCTTATGCCATTTATGCCAATGAATCACGTAAAAGTTTGTATGAAAAAATAAATGAAACTGGCGAGATTTACGATTTATTTGAAATTCCTAAAGATCTTTATTCTCTTCATATGCTTAGAGAAGGACTGACAGTGGAAGATACAACTCATCTAAAAGAAGCTTAAAAAAACAAGGGAGCTTACTATAGCTACCCTTGTTTTTTATTCGCTAAAACCTGTTGATAAATTTTTCTCACTTCATATGTTTTGTAAAGTTCTAATTTCCGCAATTCAATCGGGTGTCTATTGATTCCATATTCTTTGAGTTTTGCAATATACCAGCCTTTTGAACCTTGATATGCCATCCTCATCTCTCCTACCGTTCTTTCTAACAATATATGTGATAAGAATAGGAGACATGCTCATTAATGAAGATTTTTTCCTAATACATCCTTTGCTCCAGTAACTGGAATTACACTACCAGTGATAAAACTAGATGCCGGTTCAGTAAGAAATGCGATTACCCTCGCTACATCCTCCCCTGTACCAGGGCGTCCTACAGGGGTGCGATCATCATTTACTGTACAGGCATTGTTTATATCACTCTCTTTCCACTTGCCAATAATATCCCCCGGACAAACCATATTTACTGTTATGCCGTTTTCTGCTTCTTCCATTGCAATCGTTTTTGTTAATGAGACTGCACCAGATTTTGCTGCCGCAAAAGCCGAACGATACATCCATCCTGGGGCAGTTTCGGCGCGATCAAACCCTATTGTTATGATTCTCCCCCACCTTTTCTTTCTCATGAGTGGAATAACCGCTTTTCCCAATATAAATAAAGCTTGCAGATTTCCATTCATTAAATAAGACCATTCATCTAATGAATATTCAACCATTTTCTTTTTTTCGTGAATATACGGGCCCGCGTTATGTATCAAGATATCAATTGAATCTGTTTTCGCTAACGATTGTTGGATGAGATGATTACATTCATCATCATTCGTTATATCTGCTCTAATTGCGATATTTTTTGTCCCATATTTCTTAGTAAGTGCTTCACAAAGTTCATTTGCTTTTTGTTCGCTATGTCTATAATTAATAATTACGTTTATTTTTTGTTCTGCTATTTTCCATGCAATACTTCTACCGATACCAGTTGACCCACCAGTAATTAACGCTGTCTTCGTATTCACAAAACAACCCCTTTTAGTTAGAATTTTTTAAATTATTATTTAATTTCAATACTAATCAGTATAAAGTAATGTTGCAAGTGTTTTGTATTGATGTTTCTTTAACGAAAATGGAATTGTTGCATAAATTAAATAATAGGCGTTTATCATCATCGGAAAGATCATCTCTTTTTTTGGAAGGGTGAAAAGTATATGTTCCCTTGGAATCAATTCCCATTTAATAAAGAAATGAAGGCCAAATTCGAAAAACTAAACCAAAAAGAAGTCAATGAGTATGTACAAGGGATGCTCGGAAAGGTCTTTCCGAATGACCTTCAATATTCAACAAAGCAAGAACAAGAAGAAACTCAACATACAACAGAAAATAAACAATCACAAAGTAAGTTAAGATTTCGTGTCTTGGAGACACATAAGTATGTGTTTGTAAGAATAGAAATCCAAAAACGAGAATGGTTAAAACAATTAAAAATGTATCATACAACCAATCAACTCATTCTCGAACATATCCCAAAAGACAGTGACCAAACACTTATTACATTACCGACTCTTGTTCATAAAAAGGGCGCTAAAGCAGACTTCCAAGATGACATTTTAGAAATCCAACTTTATAAGTTAATTGACCGGCAATTATCTGAAATTCATGTCGATGACTATTAGTTTGGAGGAGAAATATGTGTTACTACCTAAATACCCTAACAACAATGCTTTCAATCATTAAAAATGGATTACCGATTATAAAAAAACGAAAAAAGAAAATTTTAACTGCAGTTGCTGGTATGGCTGGATTAGTTTCTGCCTCACGCCTTAAACAGGCAGGGCATACGGTCAGGAATAGCCGTGTAGGAGGAAGAATATACACGCTTAGATCTTCCTTTTACGGATGGGGATGAGGATGATCTGGATATGGGTGCGATGAGAATCCGTCATACACATAAACTTTTTGTATAACAATATTTAGCTAAATTTCAATTGCCATTATCCCAGCCTTTACACTATTACATGAGGCAGTAGAACCCTTTATCACACTATATAATCACAGTACAGAAGAAGACAAAAAAAGAATAGTCTCAGAATACGGTAAATATTCCATGGTCGATTTTTTAAAGTTTACCCCCTTAGAAACGCCTTTATCTTCAAATGCGATAAGATTAATTAGTATTTTTTTAGGAATTGAAGGGTTTCAAAAATGATCATTTATGTCGATTTTATCTATTGTCCTCTTCCTACTCTTGCCAAATGGAATTAACATCGAACCTATTTTTTCAATCAAAAAATAGAAAGAATCAAACAAAGTGGGAATAAAATAAACATCTACGTTAATGATACATATCAACATACTTTTAAATTTACTGTACTTCAATTGATAGATATACTACCCAAAAATAGCATCAGTCAAAAAAATGGCAGGCAATTAGAGAATTGTAAAACATTCCTTCAATGAAAATTGGGATTGAATTTAGTAGCCCTTTTTGGAAAAGGTACAACTTTGGTCATGTTAAAACTGATGTACCGATTCATTTTAGCCATGTTCCTAATAGGGTAAATAATGATAGACCAGCTGTTTTACATGTCAGCTATAGTTGGGGCAATGATGCTTTATTATGGAATAGTTTGTCACAATTAGATATTACGAGGGAAGTCTAGAAAAGCTTAAGTGAAGTATATGGGGATATTGTCTATATAGAATACCTCAGAACTGTTACATTTAATTGGAGTAGAAATTCTTTTTCGGCAGGTTGTTTCACGTTATATGCACCAGGTCAACAAAAAGATTTCGGCGAGGAAGTAAGTAAACCAACAGGGAGACTTCATTTTTCTGGGGAGCATACCTCTCTTTCCCTGGCTGGATTGAAAGTCGGGTATTCGTGCAGCAGCAGATATTCATAAGATGGAATAGTCATGATATAAAAGAAGCGGTGAAAAGGCCATAAATAATACTAAGGCCTTTTCACCGTATGAGCTTATTTAAATGGCAGTATATCCACTGTCTACTGTAAAAGTTTCAGCCATAAAGCTTTGCCACTCTCTACGTTCATCTCAGCATTAACAACGTTTGCACCTTTTTTCACCAAACGCCTTCATAGCCAATCCCTAACGCACCGCTCGTAATGATAACTTTTTTGATTTATTAAACCGATGTAGCACCTTGTCCACCATCGATACGATAATATGATCCTGAAATAAATGAAGCTTTTTCTGATGATAAAAATACCATTAGATCGGCAATTTCCTCAGCTGTTGCATATCTTTTCATTGGTACAGAACTTTCAAATTGTGTACGGGCATTATCTGTTTGTTCAGGCATAGCGTTTGCTTCAATGGATCTCATCATTTGTGTATCTACACCAGATGGCGTAACCGCATTTACTCTTACACCATAATCAGCAGCTTCTAGTGCAGCCGTTTTGTTTAACCCGATTACTGCATGTTTAGATGCAACATAAAGCCCCATACCTGGTGCACCTAATAAACCGCCGTTTGAAGCTGTATTAACGATTGCTCCACTTTTTTGAGCTTTCATCACAGGTAAAACATATTTTAATCCTAAAAACGCACCGAAAACATTTACCCCAAATACTGCATCAAAATTTTTCTTTGATTGCTCATCTAAGATGGCAAAATCGCCATTGATTCCAGCATTATTAATAAATGTATCGATACGACCAAATGCTTGTTGTGTATCTTCAACATATTTTTTTACTTCTTCTTCTTTTGTTACATCAGCTGATAACAATAAAATCTCCTCAGCATCAATAGAAGCAGCAGCCTTTTCTAATGCCTCTTTAGATAAATCTACTAGTGCAAGCTTGGCACCTTCTTTAGCAAAAGCTTTCGCTGCAGCTAAACCAATCCCACCTGCGGCACCTGTAATTAGAACTACTTTGTTTGAAAAACTCATCTGAAATTCCTCCCTTTTGTTTAATCCTAAATAATCATACTACTAAAATTGTATATTGTCGACAATTTTGATTATTATTAATAGGATGCCCATAAGTGGACATCCTTATTCTAACGTTTCTAATAAAAGAGCTGGTACTACTTCCTTCGCTTCGGTAATCTTATTTTCCATCAGATTTTTAGTGATTAATTTCATTCTTGGATGAAAACTGTTCATTGTATCCATTGTCCATTTCACTTGGGCAAATACGGTTAATATATAAACAGATTCATAATAAAATTTAGACAGTGCTTTATTGTTCGCCACTTCAAAAAAGAACGTTGTTACACCCGTGGATTTCATTTGATAACCAATGAGATCACCTGCAAGAAACGCTTCTTCCGCTTCATTGAGTTTTAATATTAACGTCTCTTTCGTTTCATCATGCCATCGATTCGAAGTCATATCTAGTGCCATTTGAATGAGTCCAACCATGACATGTGTATATTCTTTTATATCTTCAGCCGTAAAGGATTTTACAACTGTCCCTTTTCGATGAATACGCTCGACAATATTGTCTACTTGAAGTAAATATAATGCTTCTCTCACTGGTGCTCTACTTGTTTTTAGCTCTTCTGCTATTTTCTCTTCAATAATTTTATCTCCAGGAATATAAGAACCTTTCATAATTTCCCTTAATATGTATTTGGCAATTTGTTCAGGAAGCGATTCCCCAAATCGTTGTTTATTATTAAATAAAAAATCCTTCAATCCATTCACTCCGTTGTTTAATTACTCTTTATACATACATTATATCATTTAATTAGAACGATTTGGAAAATGAATCATAAATGGATGAGTAAGCCGTGCGATATCTTTGTAATCGGATGGTCGTAAAATGAATATGAAACGCATGCAAACAAACCTTACTTTGCCAAAACAGCTAAAGTCTAAATGTATTTATTTTTTGAGGAACAATAAAAAATGAGCAACGCCCGCATCGTATGATGCAGGTGTTGCTCATCTTGAATGATAAGAAGTAAAACATATTTGTCCGACTATTATTTACCGATGAACATTTGAGTCCAGTAATTACCGTTCTCAACATAACCTACTCCAAGGTGAGTATAGCTAGAGTTAAGAATATTTTCACGGTGACCTTGGCTATTCATCCAAGCTTGTACTACTTCTTCTGGTGTTTGTTGACCTTGGGCAATGTTTTCACCTGCAGAAGTATAAGAGATTCCAAATTGTTTCATCATATCAAATGGAGAACCATATGTTGGGCTGTTATGATCGAAATACCCTTTTGCTTGCATATCACGAGATTTTTCACGCGCTACATTACTAAGTTCCACATCAAGTTCTAATGCAGGAAGACCAGCATTTGCACGTTCTTTATTTGTTAAATCAAGTACTTGTTGTTCATATGCACTAACTTCAGATGATGCCTCTTCTGATGGTGCTTGTGTTTCTTCAGCTACTTCTTGCTCTGGTTGTGCTGCTTCTTCAGCTGGTTGTTCTGCTGGTTGTGCCGGTTGTTCTTCAGGTTGTGTTGGTTGTTGAACTGGCTGTTCTACTTGTTGATTTTGCTCTGGTTGTGCTACTTGTTCTGGTTGTGCTGCTTGTTCTGGTTGTGCCGCTTGCGCTTTACCTTGTTCTAATGCTGCTTGTGCTCTTTCTTTCGCTTGACTTAAGATGTTTTGAATATCTTTTTGATTCCAATTCACATTATATTTACTCATGCAATCTTGCATCACTTTATTAATATAATCTTGGTTTAACATATTAGAAGTTTGATAGACAAAAGCCTTTGTTTCTACTTTTACTTGAGCTGGCTCTGCCGCTTCTGCCTTGTTTAAACCTGGTGCTGATACTAATAATGCAGCTGCTGCCGCTACTGAAAAAATAACTTTCTTACTCATAATCTATTTCCTCCCTAATGGATGTTTTTTGTTGTTTCTTGCTGTGAGATAATCATATCATAGGTTTTTTTGTAATATTTTTGGGAGGAAATAGAAATGAACCATTCTTTCTTGCATCTTTCTAATAATAGAAAGAAAAAACGTTATGATGATTAGGTTTTTTTGATTTTTAGAGAATAGGTTTTTTTATCATTAATTGGTAGTGACACTATCGTGTTTCCATTTATATACTAGAATAATATACTTGACAACTTGAAAAAGCCTTTTTCTCTTTTACTTTTATTACATATACGTAACATTCGTGATACTTATTATGCAACTATAATGAAATGATATCAAAGGCTGAAAACCTTGATGTAAGGCGGTTTGTAGCATAAAACTTTTCTATAACTTGCCTCATGAACAACAAAAGATATTCATTAACTACGACAAAAAAGGCCACTCTTCTTTATAGAAAGAGTAGCCTTTAATATTAATCATCATTTACCATTGGAAGTATAATTTGTATCGTAGTACCAATATTGTATTCACTTTGAATAAGCAAGCGTCCTTCGTGTAAATGTACGAGTTTCTCCACAATGGCTAAACCAAGTCCTGTACCACCATCAGCTCTCGTCCTCGCTTTATTCACTCGATAAAATCTTTGCCGGATTTTATCTAAATCTTCTTCGGGTATCCCAATCCCCGAGTCTTCCAATTGAATACAACAGCCATCTTCTGTTTGGAAAAGATCAAGTAATAATGTGCCCTCATCAGTATATCTAATCGCATTATCAAAAATATTTTGCATAATTTGTTCGATTCTACCTTCATCTGCAATGATAATGATATCCGGATCAAGATCAACTTCTATAGATAAGCCTTTTCTTTTAATTCGCGGACGATACTTTTGCACGACATCTTCCAATAGCTGGGCTAGCGGTATTGGCGCTTTCACCAACCGATAGTCATCTGTTTCGAGTTTTGACAAATCTAATAAATCACCGACAAGTCTTTCCATCCGAGTTGCTTCCCGATAAATCAGCTCAAGGTATTTTTCTTGATCTTCTTCATTAGTTACAAGACCAGACTTCAATGCATCACTATATCCTTTGACATAACTAATGGGTGTTCTTAATTCGTGAGACACATTAGCAAGAAATTCTCGCTTTTTATCATCTTCTTTTTGAATAGAGGTGGCCATCGAATTAAAAGCACTAGCCAGTTCACCAATTTCATCTTGTTGATTTGTCGCTAACTGCACATTATAGTTCCCTCTAGACACTTGTTCAGCTGCTAACTTCATTTCCATTAACGGGCTAGTCATTCTTTTAATCAGAAAAGTACCTGTCATAATGGCGAATAGAAGAAAGATGAACGCGGCAAGCATCCAAAGATAAGCGAAATCCTGTGTAATATCAGAAATTTTCTCTAACGGTAAATAGACATAAATAATACCAGCGAGGCGATTATCATCTAATAATGGGATAATCACACCCATAATACGAGTATCAAATCTTTCTTCAAAACCCGTTTTGTAAATTGGGGTTCCTTTTAATAATTGCTCTCGTTCTTCTCCGTTAATAAGCGAATCATACTTCATTTCAAATGGAAAGCATGCACTTAATTCCCGGGGATTATCTACCATGATAATATCGGTTTCTGATTTATCATTGTACCAAGCTACTTTTTCTTTTAAGTCTGTACTTATTTCTCCACCTTTATAATCAGACGCTAAGGCTAATCCTTCTTCTAATAATGTATCTTCTACATTTTCGACATATAATTTCTCATAAAACAAATAAGATAATAGGTAGGAATAAACAATTGTGATAAGTATCGCTATCGTCACTGTTAACCATAACTTTTTGGCTAATGTGTCGGTAAGGTACTTCATTTGTCTGGTACCTCTAATTTATACCCTACACCCCATACAGTTTGAATGTAATCTGCTATACCCAATTTCATCCTTAATGTTTTAATATGGGTATCGACCGTTCGTAAGCTACCATCATATTCAATTCCCCACACATGTTCAAGGAGCTGCTCCCTTGAAAGCGCCTGGTTAACATGTTGAATTAAATAAGAAAGCATTTCAAACTCTTTTAAAGTTAAAGAAATTTTTTCCTCTTCGACAAGGACTCTCCGCGCTTTTTTATCAATTGATAACTTCCCTATTTTTATTTGCTCGGATTCTTGTTTCACTTTTCCAGATCTCCGAAGAACGGCATGTATTCTAGCTACAAGTTCTCCTGGGCTTAGTGGTTTAACAATATAATCGTCACCGCCTAATTGCAGCCCCTTCACTTTATCCCATTCTTCTCCTTTTGCTGACAGAAAAATGATTGGAATATCTGAGTTCGTACGTATTTTTTGACAAACTTCATATCCATCTTCATTTGGCATCATAATATCTAAAATGACTAAATCAATTTCAGCTTCCTTCAATATCATGTAGCCTTCTTCACCACTCTCAGCGGTAAAGCATTTAAATCCCGAATTCTCCAAATACATCTCAATTAATGTTCTCATATCTGGTTCATCATCAATAATTAATATATTTACTTTTCTCATGAATCCTCGTTCTCCCTAAGCAAAATTTGAAACGGACCTTCGCCTACTTCTATCGATCCTTTCAGTTTTAGTGTCTCTGAATCGATAAATTGTAACTCAGAGCTATCATACCCTGCGACCAATATCATATCTCTAACGGTTTCAATTGTGAAAGGATTAGCTGTTACGCTCATTTCACCTAATACTTCACCAGCCTCATTTAACTTATAAAGCAGATTTGTTCCATGGCTTACAACAAATATCGCATCATCAGCTTTGGTAAAATCAACTGGCATTGAAGGAACACTAATTTTTCTTAATGCTTTTCCGGTCTCTCTATCATAAACATGTACATATTTTTCAATATCTAATCCTTCACCATGTCCACCGACCCATATTTCGTCATCTAATGAGAACAAACCTGTTGCATGTGTATGTATTTCATAGTTTTCTTTTATTTCCATCGTTTCTAAATCAATATTTGTAAGGACATTCTCATCAAATCCTATAATGATGAGTTCATCACGAGCTTCATCATGTATCATTTCTAGTGGTCGATCAAAGATATCAATATCACTTGTTTCTTCTCCATTACTATTAAAAAATCGGACGCTATTTTTTCTCTCATCTAAAGCAACTATTGTGTCAGCTCCTAGTTCCTCAACGTCCACAATCCCCTCACCAATCGTCCACTGATGAATCAGTTCCCCTCTAGATAATGAGTAAAGATCAATGGTGTTTAACTTTTCTCCATACAGTAAAAGAGTGTCGCCATCTGATAGTACACTTCCTCCCGTGTATGCTTTATTGACCTTCCATGAACCGATGCTTTTTTGCGCCTGTATGTCTATAAATGATAGACTCATTTCCTTAATATTGACTGTTAATGCAATATCCCGATCAGCTGGTATATTTGTGAATTCTTCCTGTCTACAGGCAGTTAAGAAAGAAGAAATCAGTAAGAAAAATATGAACGCCTTGTAATAACGCATATAAAGTTTCTCCCCAGTTTCAATGTTTTTATAAGTCAAGGATACCGAATGGTTGTGTTAAAAGTGTGAAAACATTCAATCGATTGTAGCGAAAACTTTAAAATGTATATCAATGAGTGCTACTTTCATATCAGAAGAAAGTGAGGAGTCATTGATTCTTTTAATTGCAGCAATTAACTTTCTTTGTTTATCTTTTCTCACTCGTGGGTGTGCATTTTCATCTCTTAACTCTTTTTCTATCGCTATCATTAACACAGTATCTGCATTTTCTTCTCCTGTTGCCAATTCTCTATTTTTCCATAATGAACGGTAGCTTTGTAAAAGTTCGTTACTATTCATATTTCATCCACTCCTCTCTTATTTGAATCTACTTGATTCATACATAAATTTCAATTAAAGGTTAAAAATAAAAGTAATTCATCTATAGGAAGGGGCTAGTCAATGACTACACCATATTGCTGTCCATCATGTAAAACAAATCGGTCACGCTTTAACATTATCGAACAACACCCGCGTTCAGTTAAGCTTGACCCACAATCAGGCTCTGTACTTGAAGAATATGCAGCTGAAAATTTAACTGCTTTCCATTTAAAATATAATGGTCCAACAGTAAGGATTCAATGCGGTGCATGTGGCCTAATAGAAGACGAAAAAACGTTTATTAAGTTTGGAGAAAACCAATAAAAATTAGGGTGCAGGAATTGAAGAAGGCGTTCAAAATCGATACGATTAAGAATGCCTTCTTTTTTATTATATCGTTTACTATTTCATTTAAATTCACAAGCGATTTTTTTGTAAGAAATGATTAGCATCGACTTGCCATGGATCCAGTGGGGAAAATCTAACTAAACGAATGGAACCACGATAGCTCTTCTTCCCTTTATTCTTTATATACCAATCGACTTGAATCGGTAGATTAACGACTAATGCAGTATTTCCTTCGTCTAGTTGACCAATTGAAGCTAACTTTACATTTTCAATCGAACGGATTGTCTTGTCATCTATCTTGTTTAAAGTGACAAGCGACAGAAGATACGCATCTTGTTGTTTCAAGCCTGCTATAAAGGCAGCTGATACTCTTTCCGGCTCCGATATAGCCATATACTCATCAAGTTTACCAGCAGCTTTGAGAATCATCAATTTATGAGACAAATCCATTGAATTGGTGCGATGTGTCGTACTGCCGAAAAAATGTATACAAAAATGACCTGGAAAATTATTTGATAAAGCACCTGCCCCGTGTGGCATCCCGTGCATCGAAGCAGCAATCCACTCTCCATCACTAATAACGATAATCGCTCTTCGCTTCCAACTCCATTTTCCATTATAAATTTCCTTCATTATCTTTGTATCAGCTTTCGTTAATGGTTGAACATCTGCATGTTCACTCCCAGCTCTTCGTTGGACATCAAATCGCTTACCAGTATCGACATCTAGCACAGTAAACTTCTTAAACTTCGGTAAATGTTCTTTCGCTTCTTTCCAAGGCAACATCTGGATCGGTAATCCAATTTCATCATCCACCATACTATACATCTTTGCAGGGGACACTAAATAAAGCATGACAAACAGGGAGACAATACACAATTTTTTCATCTTTTATCACTCTTCTTTATTAGGTTTCATCGTAAAGTTTGCCTAAACATGAGCAGTTATATGTATAGTAACTTTTGGGTGGATTCCTCCAATGATTAAACCAAGTAAGAAAATCAGCATCGAATTACGTCTTTTGATTAAGTTAACAACAACAGGCGTAGATAATTTCTTCATAAAAAAACTGAGTAAGACATCATCCTACTCAGTTTGAATCGATATTTTCTTTTGGCTTTTCTAGAGATTGTAGTGCGCTTTCGATTTTATCCCAATCCATATTTTCTCCGATGAAGACCATGTTTAAAGGAATATTCATTTCTTCTTGAAAATAGACAGGCATCCCGTAAGAAAATTGGAAAAGCTGTGGATAGGCTAAAGATGAAAACTTAATATATCCCTTCATACGGTAAAGTGTGTCGGGTAATTCTCGCAAAAAACCTTCAAAAGCAGATCGATCTACAGCTCCTTTAAATTGATAAACAAACGTACTTAAATGTAAATCTGTTCCAATCCTACTGCTTGATTGCTTTTCTTTCGGCAGTAAGGACAATTCTCTGATTCGTTTTATTGGTACTTTTGCGTTTTTTGTCAACAATGTAAACGCTGTGGAATTAATACTTTGAACTTCTTGGATGACTTTTGCTTGTTCATCTTCTGTTAACAAGTCAATTTTATTAACGAGCAGACAATCTGCATGTCTAATTTGCTCAATTAATAGCTGTAGCACTTGTGGTGTCAATTCTTTTCTGTTTCGCCATCTTGCACTATCAAGGATGGAGATAATACCTTTAGGGACAATGGAGTTAGCAAAAAGTGGTGAGAGCACAGCATCTAACACTTCCACTGGATGTGCTGCTCCTGTCGCTTCTATATAGATAACATCTGGTTTTTCAAGCGTTAATAAACCTTGTAACTGACCTTCTAACTTGTCCTGAATGGTACAACAAATGCAGCCATCCAATAATTCTTTTAACGGAATGTCATCATCTATTGCATCTGAATCTATTGACACTTTTCCTAATTCATTCATTAATACAGCCACTTTTCTGCCGTTCTCTTTTTCATCCTGTAGCAACTGCTTTAAAAGTGTGGTCTTTCCACTCCCTAAAAATCCAGCTAATATATAGATCTCTGTGCTCATGTTTATTTTTCCCCTTAAAATCTATTCTGCAATCGTCTCTTCAATCATATTACTGAGTTTGTTTTTCATTATTTCATACGTATCATCGGTTATATACCCTATTTTTTGAAACTCTTCTTGCTTACATTTCCATACTGGAATATATCCATGTGGGAAATATTCATCCTCTTCTTCTAATCCCACTTCAATAAAAGATTGGTAGTCACTTTCTAAACATTGATCAAGTTTTGCTACTTTTCCTTTTTTACAGCGAATAAATTCAATCACCAAGTGTTCATGTCGTTCGTAATGTCTTAGCATTTCAGCGATTAACATTTCACAAGTTTGTTCGACATGAACGACCTCCTTCTTTATATTATCATTCATTTGAACAATCTGCCTCATGGAAACCACACCTCTTTCATTGAACCATTGTAAAGGATATAAGAGATTGGCACAAATATTACGGTTGCCCATTGACCTCCGTGACATTCTTCCCTTCGAAAAACTGCTTGAGGGCAGAGATATTTTCTTCATAATCCATATCTAACACAGCGCCAGCATGCGGAGAATTTTTATCCACAAATGAATCGTCTACCGGTATCCGCATTGTTTCTATATCTGTTATTGGATTCAATAATACAGAGGTAGCCATCGCAAACATTTGATCAATATGTAAATCGGTATCAACATTTGCCATCATCATTTTCATCATTTCTGGTGATTTGGCGATTCCTTCAATAGATGTCATATGATTTTTAAGTTCTTCCTTTAATAAGGCAAGCACTTCCTGTTGTCGCTTTACTCTTCCATAATCGTATTCATCATCATGACGAAACCGAACATAATCTAAAAGCTGCTCACCATTTAAAAAGTTTTTCCCTGGCTCAATATTCATATTCATATCTTCAATCATTGCTGCGGGAACATCCACTTCAAGCCCATCTGGCGCAACAGCATTTAGAATATTTGCAAATCCTTCAAAGTCAATGACAACCGAATGATCAACCTTTATTTGAAAATTTTCTTCGATTGTTTGCGAAAGTAATTCGGTTCCCCCTAAAAAATAGGCATGGTTCAATTTATGGTATCCTTTTTCATAATTCGGGATCTCTACATAACTATCGCGCATGATTGAGACAAGTTTAACTCTTTCTTCCTTTGGTTCATACCGAGCTAACATAATTGTATCAGATCTTGAATCTGCTTCTCCTCTAGAATCAACACCAACAAGTAAGAATGTTTTTGCTTCTGAATTATTCCATGTTGTTCCCTTCTCTTTTTGACGATGATCTTTTTCAGATATGCCAGATGAACAAGCTGCTAATAGCAAAGCTAATAAAATAATGAAAGATTTTCTCATGGTGCATCCTCCTTATTTTTCCTTTATTCATTCAGTGTAGGGATAGATGAACATCTTTATACTTTAAATGAGGGGAAAAAGTTATTTACGTGATTGCTTTCCTAGAGTAGTGGGGTTTTCATATATAAAAACAAACCAACAACCTACATACAGTGTGTTGTTAGTTTGTTCGGCGTCTAATCAACTTGATTTTTTTCTACTGTCACTATTTCTTCTTTTTTCATTCCTGCTGAGAAGAAAATGATACTACTTAAACAAATGACGGCTATCACAAAGAAAGCAATTGTCCCACCACTAATACCAATCAAATAACCGCCAATTATTGGACCAATAAAACTACCTGTATTCCTAAACTGAGCAGCACCAAAATACGTGCCACGTAATTCCTCAGAAGCCAACTGATCAATCAAGATACTACTTGCTGGGAACGATAATATTTCTCCTAAGGTAAATAAGATTACACCGATAACTGCCATTATCCAATGAGTGGATATAGCAAAAAAGAACAAACCGACAGCTACAAGAGCTGAACCAATAATCATAGACTTTAAAGGGCGAACTTTTTCCATCAGTTTGGCAAAAGGTAATTGTAATATAATCACAAGGATAGCATTAATGGATAAAAGAAATGAATAAATGACGACCCCATTCTCTAAGCGGTTGTCAAAGTGTTGTGGTAAGTTAGAATCCATTTGCGAATAGCCAATCGCGAGTAATATTCCACCTAGAATATAATACAATAGCGACCTATCCCTCCGTACAATGTGAAAGGCAACAGGTAAGGTAACATTTTCTTTTTTCTCTAAACGAGGAACAGGCTGTATCGTAAACACTAAAATGAACATATATGCTAAATAAATACCACCAGTAATATAAAAGGTGAGAGAAGCGTTTGTTAATGCTAATAAAGCACCGATTAATGGGCCAACAGCCGCACCAATATTAATTGCGACATATCTTAAGGAAAATACCTTCATTCTTAGTTCCTTTTTTGTTAAATCAGCCATCAATGCTTGTGCCGTTGGTTCAAAAAAGGAATTACACAAACCAAGTAAAGCATTGAGTAGCAAAAAAGCAAGAGCTGAGGAGGACAAAGCAAAACCAAAATAAGCTGCTGCTGTCCCTACTAATGCAACAAGCATAATTGGCTTCCTTCCAAATTGGTCAGATAAATGGCCTCCTATAAAACCTCCTATTGTCGACATTAACGGACCCATTCCGATAATGAGGCCAATTAAAAACGAAGGATAGTCCTGATTCACTAAATATATAGATAAAAAGGGCAACGTCATAAATGCCGCCCCACGAGATAGGATGGTACCAACTAGTAAAATCCATATCGTGCGATGAAACTGGTTAATATAATCTTGCAATCGTTTAATCATGGTGTTTATCCTTTCGATTCTTTTACAATCCATCCTTTAACTAAAAACAAATAAGATACTAGAGCTAAGATTTCTGCAATAGCAATAATAAGTGCCATCGGCCATGAAGATGATTCACCCGCTATCCCAACTAACGGAGCAGCCATACCACCAAGCAAGAACGTCATTAAACCAATTAAGGCTGACGCACTACCAGCATTTTCACCTTGTGAAGCCATTGCCAAGGAAAAAGTTGAAGTATTAACTACCCCAACAGCAGAAACAACTAAAAATAATGGAATAAGAACACCCCAAATACCTAAATGGAAAATTTCACTTAGAAGTAATGTAACCCCTCCAACTAATGCAATCGACAATCCACCTACTAATAAAGTTCCCTCATGTATTCGCTCTGAAAGTTTTCCCGTTAATTGGCTGCCTAATATAATACCAATTCCATTTATTGCAAAACACACACTAAACAATTGCGGAGAAAGACCATAAATGTTTTGCAATACAAAGGGGGACCCAGATATATAAGCAAACATAGCCGCACCAACAAAACCTTGAGATAAAGCGTATCCCATAAATTTGCGATCTTTTATGATTTTGCCGAAACGGCTAAAGGAAGCAAAAACGCCTCCATTTAACCTTTTATCTGCAGGCAAGCTTTCTTTTAACGAAAACATAACCAATAATAGGCTAAGAAATCCGATGAATGTTAAAACCAAAAATACCCCTCGCCAAGAGGTAATCGCTAATAACTGCCCACCAAAAACGGGTGCTAAAATAGGTGCTGCCCCATTTATTAGACTAAGTGTGGCAAAAAATTTAGTTAATTGTGTACCACTGTATAAATCTCGTACAACGGCTCTTGATATAACAATTCCTACAGCCCCCGCTAACCCTTGAATAAACCTCAATATGATGAACAACTCAACGTTTGGGGAAACCACGCAGGCAACTGAAATGAGACAATATAAAATAAGTCCAATTATTAACGGTCGCTTACGACCAACCATATCACTAACTGGCCCAGCAAAAATTTGTCCTAAAGCTAAACCAACCATACAGGCCGTTAAGCTTAATTGTGCATATGATGCACTTGTATGCAGGTCATCTGCTAGATTAGGTAATGCCGGAAGATACATATCTAAGGATAATGGTCCAAAAGCAGATAATAACCCTAGAATAACTGCCAGCATAAGACGCTTACTTCTACTCTCCTCCTTATGGTTCATTAATTCACTTGTTTCGTGCATCACACATCCTTCTTTCCATATTCAATACAATTTTAGAATATTGCTAATTTACCACAAAACCGTTAAAAAAACATCCGTCTTTTTCAAATAAATTCGTCATTCGAAATAAATATTCTTGAATTTTATTACATTTCATCGGCTCTGCTTACGTTTGGTTTTTTCCTGAGTGCTGTGATTTTTCTCGGCTTTCATTCCTGTTTTAGCTTCTGAATGACACGTAAACTCTTTTTGCTTTCTCTCAGCATGAATTTTAAATGTCACAGCCAACATCCATCATATCGTCTGTTCAATTTTGATAATTAAAAAAAGAAGCGGCCTTACCCCTATAAAACATAGGGCTAAGACCGCTTAAACGATATTAGACGTTCTTCGTTATTATTTCATTTCTTCTTTTAAAACTTCTACTGCTTTCTTGATTTGAGTATCGTTCTCTAGTAGTTTTTCACGTAAAGCTTCCATAAGTTTCACGGTTGTTTCACCTTCAATAACACCTGTTTCTTCCAACTCATGATCCTTTTGGAAAGCTTTCACTGCAGCTTCTGTTTCTTCATCAAAGAATCCATCATCTTTATCAAGATCATATTCCAGTGCTACTAACATCGCTTGTGCTGACTTAATTTGACTGGATGATTCCGATATTTTTAATGGTTTCTCAGGATTAATATAAGGTAAGGAAGCATATTCAGGCAATGACACTTCATAATCTGGCTCAATACCCTTTTCATGAATCCAGTTTGCATCTGGCGTCAGCCATTTTTCTGTTGTAAATTTCATATTTGAGCCATCAGTAAAATCTTGAGCACGTTGTACAGTTCCTTTACCAAATGACTTTTTACCGATTAAACTTACATCAGCCGATTCATGAACGGCAGCTGCTAATATCTCTGAAGCACTAGCACTACCTTCATCAATCACCACGACTAGAGGCGTCTCCATTTGCTTTCCATTAGGTGCCTGCACAGCCTCTCTATTCCCATTGCGATCTTCAATTTGGAATAAGATTTCACCCTCTGGTACAAACAAACTAGAAATTTCAATTGCTTGATCTAATAATCCGCCAGGGTTTTGTCTTAAATCTAAAACAAGCCCTTTCATACCTTTTTCCTCTAAATCATTTAACACATCCACAAGTTCTTGCGCTGTATTTTCAGAAAAGGAAGTGACCTGGACTTTGGCAATATCATCTTCTAACATTTCTCCATATACCGTTTCAAGAGGGATTGTATCTCTCGTAATTGTTACATTCATCGGTTCACTGTTGCCACCACGACCAATTTCCAGTTCTACTTTTGATCCTTTTTCACCTCTTATTAAAAGGACTGCTTCTGAAGAACTCATTCCTTGCAAGCTCTTGCCATCAACAGATACAATCTGATCATTTGGTTGTAAGCCAGCATCTTCTGCAGGAGACCCTTTTAATGGTGAGACAATGACAATTTGTCCGTCTTGTTCCGTAATTTCTGCGCCAATCCCTTCAAAAGAAGAGGAGATGCTTTGGTGAAAATTAGCCGCTTCATCTTCGTTCATATAATCGGAATATGGATCATCTAGTGAATCTAGCATCCCATTGATAGCCCCATTAATTAATTCACCCGAATCAATTTCTTGGAAATAATTTTCGTTCAAGGAATCATAAGCTTGATATAACTTTGAAAATTCACTTCTTTCATTCGTTCCTACATTAACGGCCTTCTCGTCACCGAAAGACAATGCTAATGTTGTGATTCCAGCTGTAACAAAAACGAGGATGAATACAAGCATAATAAATGGGAATAATTTCATTTTTATTAGCTTAGGCTTATCCTTTATTTCCTGTTTTTCTTCATCATTATTTACTTCATTAGACAACCCTTTCACCACTTTCATCACTGTAAGCTGTGATGCTTACTCAAGTTTAAGATTTTATATTGGCGTTATCGGTATCAATAACTATATTACTGTACTGCAAATTATATCTCATTTCTTTGGAAAAGAGGAAGAATTTTCTTATGTATTCCTTTCATCTCAAGAATTCAGGCTTCTTTTATGTATCAATTAAATGAGGAAAGACTTCTTCTATATAGTGAATCTCATTTGTTCACTTCTAATTTTCCCAAACCCCACATAATCATTACATAAATGATGAAAGGAGAATGAATGCATGATTCCTGGTATATTACTATGGTGCTGTTTTGCTTTATCTATTATCTTTCTTATCTCAGGAATATTTAATCATTCTTATGTTCAAGCATTATTAAGTTTCATTTTGTTCCTGCCAATGAGTTGTTATTTATTTCGTATTGATCATTTTTTACAATACTTTTTTCTATTCCCTATTGTTCCATTGATCGCTTTTGGGTACATTTTTATGAAGAAGCGTACTTAAATTTCTTTTACCGTATTAAAGTATTCTTCTAATGTTAAATCTTTCTCAAAAATGACTTTTGCTGCTTCTTTTCCGACATAGCGAAAATGCCAAGGTTCAAATTTGTACCCCGTTATTTCTTCTTTTCCTTTTGGATAACGTAAAATAAAGCCGTACTTATGTGCATTCTCTTTTAGCCATTTACCTTCTTTTGTATCTTCGTAATCTTGAGTTAACGTGTAATCAACTGAAGGACTTGAAATGTCCATCGCTAATCCTGTTTGGTGTTCACTACTTCCAGGTAGAGCAACTGCTTCCGAAGCTTTTTCCTCACCTACGCTATTTACCTCTGCTTGGAAAACTGCTTCCTGTCGATCATATGAACGATACCCAGATACAGCAAATAACGCTATATTTTCTTTTTTAGCTGCAGAGAATAATTCTTCTAATGCATCTGCGGCTTCTTTTCTAAGGTAACTTTTTTCAATATCTTGATCTCCAAAAGAATATTCAACATCTGCACGTACAAGATCTTTCGGAGCATAATTTGCCGGTAAAGCAAAGTCTTTATTCACCATTACCATTAAGTTGGTTGGGTTTGTTATAGTTGGAGTTCCATCTACATCTTCAATCTGATTAAAAAATTGAGAAGCTAATGTTAGTTCCTCTTCATTTTGTTCACCTTGTTCGGGAGGTTGTTCAGTTGAATTGTTTTCTGTTTCTTGTTGATTGTCCTCTTCATTTTCTACAGGCTCATCTACTGAAGTTGGTTCTGAATTAGATAGAAAAGGTATTTTTTCTAAATAAGGATCTAATTGACTGCAGCCTCCTAGAAAAAGAGCAACTGTAACTGTTCCTACAAGTACTTTCTTCATTACTTTTCCCCTATTCTCTTTCTTTATGTCAACGTCTATCATAACACTTTATATGATAAATTGCGAAAGAAGAGAAAGGCTTAGTCTATGAACCTTACTATGAGTGATTCTACCAATAACAAAAGAGAAAAGGGTCATTTTAAGTAGCTGCTGAATCAATAGAGAAAACGAATCAAATAAACAGATCTGAAGATATATTTGCTTTTACTTTTAGCTTAAAGGCAAAAGAAAAACGAGTGACTACGAAAAACAATCACTCGTTAACCTATCGATTTATGAAATTGCCGCTTCTAACGCTACTTCAATCATTTCATTGAAAGTCGTTTGTCTTTCTTCAGATGTAGTTTCTTCACCAGTAATAATGTGGTCACTTACTGTAAGGACAGAAAGGGCCTTTCTTGCATGCTTAGCTGCTAACGTGTAAAGTGCTGCTGTTTCCATTTCGATAGCAAGAATTTGATACTGGGCCCATTTTTCATGTTCAGCATTATCATTGTAGAACATATCAGCTGTAAAAACATTCCCAACTTTCAATTCCAATCCTTTACTTACACCGCTGTCATAAGCTTTGCGCAATAGATCGAAATCAGCTGCAGGTGCATAATCAACACCACCAAAAGTTAAACGATTCATTTGGGAGTCAGTAGAAGCTGTCATCGCAAGGATCACATCTCTTACTTTCACATCTTTTTGGATGGCTCCGCATGTGCCAACACGGATCAAGTTTTTCACATTATAACTATTTATCAATTCGTTCACATAAATAGAAAGGGAAGGAACGCCCATTCCAGTACCTTGAACAGATATTCTTTTGCCTTTATAAGTGCCTGTATAACCAAACATATTGCGGACTTCATTATAGCACTTTACATCTTCTAAAAAGTTCTCTGCAATATATTTTGCCCTTAGTGGATCACCTGGTAGTAAAACTGTTTCTGCAATTTCATGTTCTTTTGCTCCAATATGTACACTCATGATATTCCTCCATCTGTTAAAATCGTGAATTATCTAAAATATAGCATAGGATGAGTTGTGATGGAAATGAAAAGAGAAGCAAAGTTTTACACTACACTTCATTACCTAACCATTATTCGGTTCACTAAGGCCCAACCACCCGACTTTAATTGATAATAATATTGTCCTCTTCTACCTTCATCAATATATAAAATATCTCCCGTTGATAAAAATCTCCCTTGGAAATCAAAAGGCATGCGATCTAGGACATTAAATTGCTTAAATACAGTTGATAAACATTCTTCATGATTTATACCTTCAATAAGTGTGCGGTAGACTTCTCGATAGCCCCGTGTTTCTCTGTATTTTGGAGTTTGAAAAATGGTAACATCATATTCTTTTGTTCTAGGTTTTACAAAAGGCTTGATCATATATACCCCACCAATAAATGATTATTTTAAACAATATATTAGCTTTTTCTACGTTTATTTCCTTCAAAGAAATTCGCCTAATTTTGTCGATTAAAAAGAAATTTTATTTTGAAAACGCTTACATTTTTGCTTTTGTTTCATAAACTAGTATTAAACATAGTGATTGGTACAAAAGGGAGGGATAATTTGAAACGAGAGAAAATTCACTTCCGTCAATTCTTTTTGCTGCTTGTTTGTGTTTCCATCATTTGCAGCTCTTTTCAATGGCTATTCCCATACAAAAACTATACAAAAATTGCTCACCGTGGTGACGTTGCTCAAGCACCTGAAAATACAATGGCCGCCTTTCATTCTGCACTAAACAATGGCTTTGACGTAATCGAATTAGATATTCATTTAAGCAAAGATAAAAAAATTGTCGTCATACATGACGCATCTGTTAACCGGACTACAAATGGTGAAGGTTTAGTAAATGATATGACAATAGCAGAGTTACAAAAACTCAATGCAGGTAGTTGGTACAGTCAACATTTTTCTGAAGAGAAAATCCCATTATTACAAGAAGTGTTAGATGAGTTTGCTGGTAAGATCGTTTTGTTAATAGAAATTAAGGCTGGAGCAGAAACGCCAGAAATTGTAGAACAACTAGCAAACCAATTAAAACAAACCGTAAATGCTGGTGTACCTGCAAAAATGTTACAAATCCAATCCTTTCATATTGATGCATTAAAGCAATTCACGGAACGCGCTCCTGACTTTCCCATTGGCCTTGTTTTATCCACGCCTATTAATTTGATTCAAATGTATTCCTATAAAACAGAAATTAGTTTTTTATCGATTCATTATTCGAATTTAACACAATCATTCATTCAACAAGCTAAACATTATGGATATACGATCTATGCCTGGACGATTGTTACTCCATTACAGTTCAAGCAAATGCAATTATTAGGTGTAGATGGGATTATTTCGAATAATTTGGAGCGGAGAGAAGAGAATAGATATTTTGCATTTCTTCAATCATTTATAGAAGGTCATAGACTTTTAGAAAGATTTTTTGTGTAAATATTAAAACCCAACCAACAATTGATCCATAAAGGAACATCATACAGTTGGTTGGGTTTTTGTGTTTATCGTATTTTCTTACTCTTCCGAATCAAAACTTACATCTTCATCGATAATACACTTTTTGATTAAGTATTCAAAGGTAATATCAGCTAATTCATCTACTTCTAGTTCTACAGGAACGAACCCTCTTTTAGTCAACTCATGAAAGAAAAATTCAGCAATTTCTTCAGTATCTATAAAAACTTCAATTTCCTTCATATGCGACTCCCCCTTTGTACAAATTGTATGTGACACCTTTATGAAACATGCAACATTTGAATAGAAAAAATTTTTTCATTCTCTTGTCATTAAATCTAGTAAAAGTACATAAATATTTTCTATCACTAGTTTTGAAAGGATGATTTTATGGAAAAGTTCACAGCAGTCTGCAATCGTTTTATAGAAGATGTA
This sequence comes from Cytobacillus sp. FSL K6-0265, assembly GCF_038003465.1. NCBI lineage: Bacteria > Bacillati > Bacillota > Bacilli > Caryophanales > Bacillaceae > Cytobacillus > Cytobacillus sp. FSL K6-0265. The sequence goes on from NZ_JBBOPE010000001.1 coordinate 2,669,025, forward strand.
AATAATGAAGAAGGGAAATCACTACAACTAATTGATCGGTTATTACGTTTTTTATTCATCGCTGTTTTACTAGTAGGCATTCCTATCATTTCAGTGGCAACTATTCAACTGTTTCATCTTTTGTAAGATTAACCTTTTTTACTTTCGTTGTGATAGTTTCCAGTTTTTTTAATATTATTTTCATCGCTTTTTCATATTCTTCATCTTGAAAAAAGTTGTACAAAAAAGAATAGTCATTATATATGTCTAGCAAACCATCTATGATTTGTTTCTCTTCGTTGGTTGTAAGATCCGTTCGACTTACTTCAACATTTTGATTACAAAAATCCTCGTTATTCTTTATTTCGGTAATTGCTTGTTGGTTAATAAGAAACAACATGCCTAATTTTTCTATAAATTCGTCCGCCTGTTCGGCATCAGATAATAAGGAAAGCTCCTCTTCACCAGCCTCAAGCCACTCTCCATCAGAAATTCGAGATAACTCATAAATGACGTCTTCCCATGCATCTTCTTTATACCGCCAAATCTCGGTACGAAAGCCCACTACTTTGAAAATCTCAGTACCATACCCCTTCACTTGGACGAGATCCCCAAAAAAGTATTGATACTCAATATCTACATGCTCTTTATCACTTACATCTCCTTCAAACTCTGAAAGTGGCTGTAAACTTGACTCCAAGTATAGACCATCACTTTTATTCACTTCATAAACATACATACCGTCAAGCCATTTTACATCTGTTACTTTCCCTACCGTTCCATAAATTGTAATCACGACTGTATCACCAACTTCATATTTCGGTTTTTTACGATTAACCATTGCCCTCATCCTTTCCAATAGTCGTGACTTTTAATTAAGATAGTATATGCATGAAAAGGCATTTTCGCTCGTATACAGGGACGTCCAAATTTTTTAGGGCAATGTTCATCTTTTGTTTATTTACGAAAAAAAACTGAATAAGATTTTCCCTCACTCAGTTTTTTATTCTTCATTTATTCTAATTTGATTAAAGCTTTTTAGTATTTTTTTAGCCTCTTCACATATAATGGACATTCTTTCACCTCATATATAGAAAAGGATCACCACTTTCCCGTTGAGGATAAAACTTAATTTGTTTATCTTCAAGTAATTGTACTATAGAGAAATAACTAAGCTCCTCTGCAAATTTCTTTGTCCATCCTGCTTTAGCAGCTGTATCTCTGATTGGTCCTTTCATCCCTACAAAGTATAAAGAAATCCCGTTTTCTTGATTTAATTGCTCTATCATTTCTTCTAAAGATTTAAAGGAATGTGCATCTATATCATTTACTCCCGAAAAATCAACAATAACTAATTTCGCATTAGGTTTAATCAATATAAGCTCGTTTAATTTATGCTCTAAATATGAAATATTTGAAAAGTGTATAGACGAGTCTATGCGGGCGATAATCAAATCATCTCGCGTTTTAGCATCTGGAAATCGTTTTATATCGCGAAACACTTTCTCCTTTTCTAAATATCCTATTTCTATGACCCTAGGCTTAGATATCTTAATAAATAAAATGCTGAAATTAAAAACAACCCCAATAACTATTCCCCATTGAATACCAATAACTAATGTCGCAGCAAAAGTAACTAACCAGCTCCAACCATCAACTGCCTTTAATTTAAACCATTTCCTTAATTGCTTGAAATCTATTAATTTATAGACCGCAACGATGATAACTGCAGCTAATACAGCATTAGGGAGATAATAAAAATATGAAGTGAAATATTGTAGAGCAATGATAATGAGTATGCTAGTAATTATTGAGACCATTTGCGTAACTCCACCACTTTGATAGTTGACTGCACTCCTTGAAAAGCTACCATTGATCGGAAAAGTCTGAAAAAAGGAACCGAAAAAATTTGCACATCCTAAAGCGGTTAACTCTCGATTAGGATTGATTTTATAACCTTCTTTTTCTGCGATTGTTTTTCCTATAGAAAGTGACTCCATAAACCCTAATAACGCAATGGTAAGAGCAGGAAGGATTAATTGCCTAACTGCATCCAGCGTAATTGTTGGGAACACCGGAGTAGGGAAACCGCTTGGTACCTCTCTCACAATTTGAACACCTCGTTCATGTAAACCAAAGGCATAGACACTTATAATGGAAAAAACAATTAAAAGTAACGCAGCCGGAATTCTAGCATTTATTCTTTTTAGTATAATTAAAAATACTATGCTGCAGCCGCCAATTAAAAGTGTTAAAAAATGAATCTTCGGAATCTCATTGACTAACTCCTTTAATATTAGATGTATTTGCAGGTGAGTTTCTACGGTAATTCCTAATAAATGCTTTAACTGACTTAATCCAATAATAATAGCAGCTGCAGAGGTGTAGCCTCCTAAAACCGAAGGAGAAATATAGTTAACAATCATCCCCATTTTCAAAACAGCTAAGATAAGCTGAAAAATCCCAACCATCATTGCTAAAAAGATAACAAGAATAATATATTCAGAAGTGCCTGGTTTTTCAATTACAGATACGCCGGAAAAAACCAGTAATGAGGTTATCGCAGTTGGCCCAACGGATAAATGCCTAGAAGATGCAAATATTGCATATATGATTAATGGCAAGGTGGATGCATATAGACCCATAATTAGTGGGAGGCCCGCTAGCATCGCATAGGCCATCCCTTGGGGAACAAGCATGACAAAAAGCGTCATCCCTGAAATGAAATCTTTTTTTAGTGTTTGTAATTGGTATGATCTAATCGAAATGAAAGAATTATATTTTTTATCTAACATAGCAACCTATCCTTTTAATGTATGAAAATTGAGCTTTCTATAAATGGGATGAGAGAGATTTCCTTGGGACTGCCTAAGATTAGAAATAGGGCATTTTCTGCCCTATCATTAAGGAGTGACAATATTTATAGAATGATCAAATTGATCGAGTAGGTTTAAAAATTCATCCAGTTTTGTCTGGTCACCAAATAATTTTAGTTTATTTGAAGTAATAGCTTCCACTGGGTCAAGGATTCCACTTACAATCGCATAAAATGTCGCCTTATTACTAATGAATGAAAGATCTGGATTTTCATCTAACTTATTTCTCTTATTTAATACACAATTTTCGAGATAAATGGTGTATTTCTCCTCTTCATCAGATAGAGAAATATTCATGGTCATTTTTTTATTTGCTGCTTTCGGACCATTTAACCTTACAGAAAGTAATTTAAAAAATTCATCAAACGGCATTTTAAGCATCATAACCGGATTACCTTTCGATGTTGCCCTTTTCTTCCTAGTCCCATTTCTTAGTTCTGATGCCCCGATAAGATAAGCGTTACGCCAATTAGCTGATTCTGCCTGATATCCTAATTGTTCAAAAGCATCTGCTAATAAATCTTTAGCTTCCGTATTTTCTGGTTCAGCCATCACTACATGCTTTAATACTTGCGCAACCCAACGATATTCCCCATTTTCAAAATCAGCTTTCGCTTGTTTGATTACATGAGTAGAGCCAGCCATGTACTTTACATATTTTTGACCTGCTTCAACTTGTGGAAGTGGATCCAAATCAGAGGGATGACCACTATAATAGCCTAGATAGAAATTATAAATCCCTTTAGAATTATGCTTTAAAGTACCATAGTATCCTCGATTACCCCAATATTGGTCCAACGTCTCAGGAAGCTTGAGCTTTTCTGATATTTCTTCCATTGTATACCCATGATTGGCTAGTCGAATGGTTTGGTCATGGATATATTTATAAAGATCACGTTGTAATACCAAATGTTCAAGCGCTTGCTCTTTTCCCCATACTGGCCAGGCATGTGCCATGACTAAAGCATCAATCTCTTTGTTTATCGATAGCTCAATGGTTTGGTCGATTGCCTTCACCCATTCTAGCGTATCGCGAGTTTTTGCCCCCCTCATCGTATAAATTTGATGCATTGTTTTATTCACATTTTCTGATACAAATAATACTTTGTAATCCTGAATGTAAAAATGCATTTCTACAGGTGCTTCAGTATTTGGTGTTAACAAAAATTCGAAGTTGATACCGTCTATTGTTAATTGCTCTTTCTCTTCTTTTATTTCTCTATTGGGCATCTCAAAACCATTACCTGAGTCGAAAACAGTTCCGATGCCTGCGGATAAAAATCCTTTTTCTCCCACTGGTAGCCCTATACCAAACTGATAGGATGCACGCCTAGACATGATTGGGCCTAAAAGGACATTTTCACTAAACATCTCTTGTGTAAAATGTTCAGGGACAATAATAGGAATAGTAGATGTCTCAGCATATTGGAGTATTGACTGTGTACCCCCAAAATGGTCAGCATGGCTTTGACTAATGATAATGGCAGTCACTGGCCTTTTAGGTCGATGACTATAATATAACTCCATTGCCGCATCTGCAGCAGAGTTACTAGATGAAGTATCAATGACAATGACTCCGTTTTTGCCTTCAACAAAAATCACTGTTGCTAACGAAAGTCCACGAACTTGATACACACCTTCAACGACTTTATAAAGACCTGATTTTGCCTGTAATTGTACATTCCTCCACAAGCTTGGATTGACAGTATCAGGAGATGGATGATTTTGGATATTTAAACTTTCTATCCTATTCTCATACGAAGCTATTAAACCCCTATCCGCATCTTCGAAATCTTGCTTGTTTTCAAAATTTAGAGATGTTAAAAAATCCTTATTTGCTTTTTTTGTAACAGCAGTAGCATTCTTTGGGCGCTTGGATAAATGACTTGTCGGAATAGTACCTGACATTTATATACCTCCTAAATTAGTCCTCATATTTTTTAATTTATTTGTCTTTCTTTATCTTTCCAAAAGTCCTTTTTCAATTCTTTTTTATCAATTTTCCCTATTTGAGTTAATGGTAAATTTTCTTTGAAATAGACTTTTTTAGGGACCATATAACTAGACGTTCGCGCTTTACAAAACTCAACCATTTCTTCTTCTGAACACTTCACCCCATCATGTAAAACAACAAAGACTGTTACTAATTCGCCCCAATCTGGGTCAGGGACACCAATACATGCACTCATCACAACTGCAGGATGTTGATTAACAACTTTTTCAACTTCAACAGAATAAACGTTCATTCCACCTGAGATGATCATATCTTTCTTTCTATCAACAATATATAAAAAACCTTCTTCATCGAATTGGCCAATATCTCCTGTATAAAACCAGCCATCTTTGATTGCTTCGCTTGTTAAATCGGGCCGTTTATAATAGCCTTCCATTAAGTACGGTGATTTTAAAATCACTTCTCCCTTTTCATATGTTTTAACATCTTGACCTCCATCGTCTATTATTCGTATTTGAGTCATTAAACAAGGTTTTCCACAACTTTGGAGAAACTTAGCCCCTGTCTCTAACGCTCGTACGTGATCGAATTTGTGCATTCTTGTAATGAGAACGTTCGCTTCAGTTGCTCCATACTGTTGAACAAATACCGGACCAAACAACTCTATCGCTTCTTTTAACCTTTCGGAAGAAATTGGCGAAGAACCGTAGTGAATGCTTCGTAAAGAACTAACATCAAATTTCATTTTTTTCGCTTTGTCGATAATCCGATAAATGATCGTTGGTACTGTGAAAGTAACCGTAATCCTCTTCTCTTGTACCGTCTTTAAAAATGTGTCCGCCTTAAACGTATCAATATAAACATGCGCTCCACCGGCTAACGCCCGTAGCATTAAACTTCCCGCTGAATGCTGAAGCGGGGTCGTTAATAACACTTTATCGCGGTCATCCATTGGAAACTCTATGAAGCTCGCAATAAGTGCAGCAGCTTTCCCTCCTTGAGAGTGCATGACACCCTTGGGCATCCCAGTTGTCCCACCGGTATAGGAAATCATAGAGATATCTTCAGGTGACATGTCTGGGAACGACGACACGTTTTCAACTTTTTGGATTTCTTGTCTACTTATCGTGATAAACTCTTCTGGGTATTGTAGATTAAAACCCGCCAACCCTATTACTTTTACGGATTGCTGTTGCTCTTTTTTATCATTCACATATTTTAATACTGTCTTCATATGCATTTCCGTAGCCATAATGACAAAATCCGTATCAGAATCATTTAAAATAAAGGCAACTTCACGAACGCCTAACTTAACCCCCATTGGAATCGAAGTTGCCCCGCAGCGTGCAACAGCTTGGCTAAAAAGAACGAATTCCATACTATTTGGAATAAGATAAGCAACGTGTGAACCTTTTTTCACACCAAGACTAACTAAAAAACTTGCAATTTTGTCTATTTCTTTACGTAATTCGCGGTAGGTTAGGGTTTCATTTGTTGACATGAATGTTACTGCAGGATGTTCTTCAAATCGTCTTAATGCTTTATCCATATAACCTTGAATAGTTTCTATACTCATCCGTATCACCTATCCTTTATTTTATTTTTCACTTCACCTGTAACAATTCTTTCGCGATTGTATTTCTCTGAATTTCGGAAGTACCAGTTAAGACTCTAAACATTCTTACGGTACGATACATTTGTTCAATTGGATGGCCTTTCATAAGCCCTTGACCGCCGAAAATTTGCACTGCTTTGTCCAACACACGTCCAGCCACTTCAGATGTAAACAGCTTTACCATTGAAGCAGTTGCTCGGTCACCTTCCCCATTCTCAAGTTTTTCGATAGCATCGTACACCATACATCTTGCAGCATAAATTTCTGTCGCCATATCTGCTAGCATATGTTGAATAGCTTGAAACTCACCGATTGACTGTCCAAACTGCTTACGTTCATTTGCACGTTTAATTGATAAATCTAATGCTCTTTGAGCCACCCCAATATATGTAACACCCCAAATGGCTCGATTTTGACTGATCCTCTTTATTCCAAGTAAAAATCCTTTCCCTGATTCTCCAAGGATATTTTCAGAAGGTACTCGACAATTATTGAAAATCAGTTCCCCTGTTCCATGCTCTCCTGAAATGGGAATTTGTGTTTCCCCTAATTCATAGCCCGGTTTTTCATTTGTTTTTCTATCAACTAAAAATGCGGTTATGCCAGCAAATTTTCCTTCAACGACTTCTTTGCAGATCACAATAGCAAAATCGGAATAAGGTGCTGCACTAATAAAGTGCTTTATGCCATTTAAAATGTACTCATCTCCATCTTTGACAGCTGTCGTTTGGATGGCCTTTGCATCTGAACCTGCTCCCGGCTCAGTTAAAGCGAAACAACAACTCGTTTCCCCTTTAATTAATGGATTGACATACTTTTCAATCTGTTCTTTTGTGAATGATTCAAGCATCTGCCCAATTCTTAAGACACCGCCTTTTTCACCTAAAACAAATCCCCATAAAGCAGATCCTGACCGAGCTAGTTCTTCTTTCAGCAAACATAACTCTTTTAAACTTACATTTTGACCACCATAATCGTTTGGTAGAGTAATCCCATAAAAACCTAATTCAATGGCTCTATTTCTCACCCATTGAATCGCTTCGGTCGGAACGAGCTCTTCCGTTTTAATATTCATTGCTTTTTCATATGGAAGCAGCTCATTATAAATAAATTCACGCATTTTAGTAACTAATTCTTGTGATTCACTCGTTATAACCATATATACTCCCCCCTAATTATGTGTAGACATCTATATACATCCTATATAAAACCAAACGATGATGATTGCCTTTTTTATTTACATGTGTTTAGAAGAAGATTTTATTTCTGTTTTATTTTTCCTCATATGTGGAAGTACTAGAACGATAGCTGTTGCTATTAGGAAAAATAGTGAGATCGGGCTTTTAAAGAATACGGTTAAATCTCCTGTGGCTGTTAAGATTGCCTTCCTAAGATTATCCTCAAGCATTGGTCCTAAAATAAAGGCAAAAAAGAACGGAGCTAAAGGGAAATTCGTTTTTCTAAAAAAATATCCAACCAAGCCAAAAATGATCATAAGCCAGATATCAAAAAAACTATAATTAATCATATAAACACCAATAAAACAAAATGCGGCAATAAATGGGACTAGGAATAGTTCAATTTTTTGGATTAACAAGGCAAAGGCAGGCACAAAGGCAACGTTTAATATTAATAGCAATACATTTGCAATGAAAAAGCCTGCAAAAGATGCCCACACGATGGTTGAAGAATTTTCAAATAGAAGCGGCCCAGGCTGTAAGCCAACCATAAGGAGTCCACCCATCAATATGGCTGCAGAAGCGGAACCAGGTATACCTAAAGCAAATGTAGGAATAAGTGCACCACCTACTGACGCATTATTGGAAGCTTCTGGACCACTCAATCCAGCAGGAGCACCTTTGCCAAACTCCTCAGGTTTCTTCGACATTTTTTTCTCGACAGTATAAGACAAAAACGTGGAAAGGAGAGCACCAGGTCCCGGTAAAACGCCCACGATAAATCCGATAATTGACCCTCTTATCATCGAACCCGTGTTACTAACAACCTCACTTACTTTTGGAAATAAAGAGGAGAATTTTATATTTGTCTTCATCCCTCTTGTAGTTGCTTTCTCTTCAAGCCTAAACAGTACTTCTGAAATTCCAAAAAGCCCGATACCGATGACAGCGATGTTCATTCCATCCCATAATTCAACAAAGCCAAAAGTTAACCGTTCCTCACCTGTAACCATATCTGTTCCGATTGTGGATAGTAATAGACCTAACAATGTGGCGATTATTGGTTTTAATGGGTTTTTCTGCGTTAATCCACAAGCTACAATTAACGTAAATAAGATGAGTGAAAAATATTCAGCAGGTCCGAACATAAGTGCATATCTAGCAAGGATAGTGGTCAAAAATACCATTCCCACAAACCCAAAAACTCCCCCAACAAAAGAGGCAATCGCGCTTAATGTTAAGGCATACCCCGCTTTTCCTTTTCTCGCCAATGGGTAACCATCGAATGTTGTCACAATGGCGCCACCATCACCAGGTACGTTAATTAAGATTGAACTAATCCGTCCCCCATACATCGATCCTAAATAAATACTCATTAATAAAATTAAAGAACTTAACTGGTCCATCTTAAACGTTAAAGGTAAAAGAAGGGCCATGCCGGTAATAGGACCCAAGCCAGGTAATGCACCGATGATTGTGCCTAAAGTTACGCCAATTAAACACCAGAGCATTGCTTCTGGACTTGAAAGCATCGTAGTAAATCCAGTTAATAATTCCGATAACAAATTCTCACCCCCAAAAATCAATCATTTTTCATCCAAAGATTCCCAATGGCAACGGACTGTCTAACCACAATTCAAAAATCACATACATCATAATTAAAACGACAATGGTAAAGGTAAATGCTTTAAACCAAGGTATTTTCTGTACAAATGCTAAAATGGTGAACATAAAAACCCCTATACTTGCTAGCATTCCAATAACGTACGATAATCCAATTGTCACTACCAGAAAGACGATAAGGAAAATTTGTTGAAATCGGGTTTTTTTATCCACCTGCTCCTCTGCCTCTTTTTTCTTTAATCTCATTATCTGAAAAAGGTGGAAGCAAAGAAAAAGGAATAATAAAATTGAAATGATCCGTGGGAAAAGCCCTGCGCCTACTGCTCCCAGATTAGTCGAATATACTGGTAAACCAAACGACATGATGAGAAAAACAGTACAAACAAACAGTAAAAAGAAACCAAAATAGCGCTCAACGAACATGTGAAACCTCCTTTTGAGGAACTACTAATTAAAATAAATTATTTACATCTAAATTTTGATTATTTTTCCAAATTTTCTAAATATTTTTTAAATTCTATCCCCTCTTCCTCAATTAACTTTGTATATTCTTCTGTATTTAAATAATAAGAAGACAATCCACGGTTCTTTAAAAATGTTTTCCACCTATCTGTTTCAGTCATTTTCTTAAGGTTTTCTGCCCAATAATTAACAACTTCATCTGAAACGTCTCCTCCTGTCCAAATTCCTGTATATCGATGGAAAGCAACTTCCACTCCTGATTCTTTTAAAGTAGGGACATCTGGTAAATCTTTGGAGCGTTCGTCTGAAAGGACAGCTAACACGCGCACTTCACCTGTCTTGATATAGTCATTAATTAATGGAAGTACACCTAACGTCGTATCAATTTGGCCACCTAGTACAGCCGTTAACCCTTCAGAAGCTCCTTCCATTGGAACGAAGTTTAATTTATCAATACCTGCGCCTTGTTTAATCAGATCCCATTTAAAGGCTTCACCACCATCAATTGGACCGAGCGTACCAATAGTTACATCTTTCTCCGATTTTAATGAACTTAATAACTCCTCTATCGTTTCATATGGGGAATCTTTGTGGACATAGATAAATAGTTCACTAGTAGCCAGGGAAGCAATTGGTTGAAAATCAGAAAACTTTAAATTAAGCCTTGGGTCCCAACCTGGACCATATTCAGGGACCACTATTAACTTGTATGGATCACCTTTTTGCCTCGCTAATTCTTCACTTGCAATACGACCTCCAGCACCTGTTTTGTTTGTGATGACAAAAGATTGGTTTATCATCTCTTCATCATTAAAAATTTGTGCTGTTGTACGCATAATTAGGTCTTGACCACCACCAGGAGCAAAACCAACAAGTGCATCAATAGATTTATTAGGATAATTCTGTGGTAAACCCTCATTTTCTCCTTTTTCTTTCTCAGACGAAGATGCAACATCTGATGAATTACACGCAGATAAAACTAGCATTACTAATGTAACTAGCAAAATAACAAAGAATGAACACGCTTTCATTTTTCTCATTAAAATACTCCCCCCTTATTTTAAATTTATTTTTTATCAGTAAATTGATAACATTTCTAAAGTCGGCTTATCATTGTTATCTTTACTGTTACTTCTAATTGTGAATTGATAACAGTCTGTATTTAGATACATGAGCCCTGCTACAAGAGGAGAAGCGTCTTTATAGTAAAATACTCGGCTTAATGTCATGAGAGGATGATTATTCGGGACGTTTAACCTATTTGCTATTTCATTCGAAACAGGACGTACCCCTATTGAACACCTTATTTCCTCAAGACCCAGCTGAGAATTATCTTTGCTTGTTTTTAACAATGTACTTAATGGTTTGTCTTCCACCTCTTCTATCATCTCTTCTGTAAAAACTAATTCAGGGGATAAATAGGTAATGTTAAAAGCGATCGGCATATCTTTTAAATAAAATATACGGTATATTGTACGTATCTTAGTATCCATCGAACATTCTAGTGCTTCGGCAATATTTTTTGAAATCTTTTCTTCACCGTATTTAACTAATTTTATTTTCACATTTAGACCTTGACCTGTTAAAGTTTCATAAAACCCTCTAAAGTTTTGCACGTCTAATACATCGTTCATAATGTCCGTTTGAATGATTGGAAATTTAACATACATACCTTTTCCTTGTTGAATGATAATGAGGTCTTCTTCTAATAAAAGTTTGATTGATTTTCGAACTGTTAATCTGCTTACCTGATATTCTTCTGTTAATTCATGTTCACTAGGTAATCTCTGACCTGGCTCAAAGATGTTTTTTTCTATTTTCTGTTGAAGGTCTTGCGCAATTTGTTTATACAAAGGTATATAACTTTCACGATTAATAGTCATTCTAACTCTCCTCACATATATACATGTATATAGATGTTATATAAAAAACTTAAAAAAAATGAATGTTTTGGAAAACAGTTGGATTAAGATTTATAATAAGTTTAATTCATCCTAAGTTTAAATTCCCACTTGCTTTAGTAGCTTCAAACTCCCCCACATATTTATACATGTATGTAGACGTTATATAACAAGTCAAAAAAATAAATGTTTTGGAAAACACTTGGATTAAGCTTTATAATAAGTTTTGTTTATCCTTAGTTTAAATTCCCACTTGCTTTAGTAGCTTCAAACTCCCCCACACATTTATACATGTATGTAGACGTTATATAACAAGGTAAAAAAAATGATATAGTGGTCATTATGATTAGTGTAGAGCAAAACTTGCGTTAATCATTAAACCTATTCCTACAGCCTTTTTCTCAATATCTCTCTTTTCTATCACCCTTCCTAACGAAGATTTGGGTGTATGCACAGTTGATTAACTAACATTTTATTAAAAATATTTAAAATTGTCAATTTATTCTTAATATTATATTTGAATATAGACAATTCATATAATCTTGTCATTCACTTCTTATGATGATTATGATCCTCCATCTTATCAAAGATGTTATGTTACTAGATTGGGTTATAAAACATGTCGGCAATACTCAAAAGTCACTGATAAATAAAAGCACCCTATAGGTAGATTCTTTGACGTCTCTACTCTATAAGGTACTTTTTAAATTTACTCTACCAGATTTTATTACTTCCGTATTGCTAGAAATACCCTACTTTCTTATTTGAAACGCCATTAAATAGAATCATAGGGGAAGAAAATGGGTAATACTAAACATTTATCCCTTATTATTATATCGTTCCCACGCCTCATCAAAGACAGTCATCGTTGCTAAATAAGATCCGTTTAACTCAAGGTAAGAACTGATTTCTTGATAGTTCTTAGACATTTTAGGAAAACTATGATCATGGTAAGCATCGTTTGCAAAAATACTTATTTCATCCTTTGGTTCAGGATGGCGGTAGGTCATTAAAAAATGGTAAAAAGATTTTGCCATCGTACCAACTTCCTTTAATCCGTTTTTCTACATCATGAAGGAAAGTTAATAACAAATCAAGCATTAGGTTAATCTAACTGGGAGAAATCAAAATAATTTCTCTTTAGCAATCGCGGTCTTGCCATCAATTCCGCAAAAGAAATCTCTTTATCTATTGTTTTCGTATCAATTAAAAAAAGTTGATCTTCAATTTCTTTTACTTGCTCATCTGGTTGATATTCCATATCACAGTCGTGACATAAAATAGAGGGTGTTTCGGTAATTTCTATTGCTCTTGAGCCATCGGGGAGTTCCCAAAACACACTGGCTTTTTTCTCTTCAATATGTTTACTATCACACCATGTACAATGGCTGTGCATTGTTATCACCTCACTCATTAGAAGCTGCCGTTTCCGATTCTGACCTTTTCTTTTGTTCTGCTTGGTATTTCTTTTCTTTTAACTCGTCACGTTTTTCTCTACGATTCTTCAAATTACTATGAGATGGATCATGGTCATAATGATCCCGGCGATTTAATCTAGATAGTCCTTCTGGGACAAGATTAAATGCTTCATCATTCAATAGGCCTGCCACGCCAACTTTTGATTTCATCTCTTCCATATCTCCATATACACCTTGGAAATAATCATCAGCTTTACCTGCGACATAGTTTTCAGGCTCTGGATAAGTCGTAATTACCCCCTCAAAGTTTCTTAAGACTACTTTATCCGCACTTTGTGAGATCAAGTAATTCGGCTGAAGGGCAATTTTCCCTCCTCCTCCTGGCGCATCTACAACAAACGTTGGCACAGCATATCCTGAAGTATGACCTCGCAAACCTTCAATAATCTCTAACCCTTTTGAAACAGGCGCACGGAAATGGCCAATCCCTTCAGATAAGTCACATTGATAAATATAATACGGCCTTACTCTAATCTTAACTAAGTCATGCATCAGCTTTTTCATAATTGGTACACTATCATTGATACCTGCCAAAATAACTGATTGATTCCCTACTGGCACACCAGCATTTGCTAACATTTCACAAGCCTTTTTCGATTCTTCAGTAATTTCAATCGATGTATTAAAATGGGTATTTAACCAGACTGGATGATACTTTTTCAAAATATTACATAGATTTTCCGTAATTCTTTGCGGGAACACGACAGGTGCTCTTGTACCAATTCTAATAATTTCCACGTGATCAATTTCTCGCAAGCTTTTTAAAATATATTCGAGGATTTTATCATTAATTAATAGGCCGTCTCCTCCTGATATGAGGACATCACGAACTTCAGGTGTGTTTTTAATATAATCAATTGCATCATCTAATTGTTTCTTCGGAACACCCATGCCGATTTGCCCAGAAAACCTTCTCCTTGTACAATAACGGCAATACATAGAACATTGATTGGTTACTAAGAAGAGGACGCGATCTGGATAACGATGAGTCAATCCAGCTACAGGCGAATCCTCGTCCTCATGAAGTGGATCTTCCAAATCATATTTGGTTTTATGAATTTCTTCTGAAATGGGTACCGATTGCATGCGAATCGGGCAGCGTGGATCGTCTTGACTCATCAGTGAGGCATAATAAGGTGTAATATTCAATGGAATGGTTTTCGTTGATATTTTAACGCCTTCTTCCTCTTCAGGCGTTAAATGAATAACCTTTTTTAAATCATCTAACGTTCTAATCGTATTGGTTAGTTGCCATAACCAATCGTTCCATTTTTCCTCAGGTACATCTTTCCAAAGTTCGATATCCTTCCAATGCCTTTTCGGCTTATACAAAAACTGTTTCACATGGTTTCCCCCTTCAAAGTAGTCGTCAATCTTATTATGCAAATGCTATGCCAACAATTTCATTCTAAGAATAAGATATGCGAATACCTACAACGTGGCTACTAATGGCAGGGACAGACCCTAGAAGGGCTTTTCACAATCATTGGCCATAGTCAAAACCACCCGTGATAACGGGTGGTTTGTTCTGCGGCTGAAAGCCTTTGTTACTGACCAGACCCTAAAGGGCTACTGAAGGGTTCGCCAATTGTACTACTTCTTCTGGCCAGACCTCAAAGGTCTCCTTCTTTTTATCTTTTCTTCTTTTTTCGATTTACTTCTTCTCCTGTAAATGGATCTAGATACTCCATCATACTTAATTGCTCCGCCACTACATCATCTTGTATTTGATTACGAATGTATTCTTCTATTACCTTCTTGTTTCTCCCAACTGTATCTACATAATAGCCTGTACACCAGAATTTTCTATTCCCATACTTATATTTTAGATTTGCATGACGATCAAAGATCATTAAACTACTTTTACCTTTTAGATACCCTACAAATGACGATACACTTATTTTTGGTGGGATACTCACTAACATATGTACATGATCTTTACATGCCGTTGCTTCGATTATTTCAACTCCTTTCCTTTCACATAACAGCCTTAAAATTTCTCCAATATCTTTCTTTATTTTTCCGTATATCACTTGCCTTCTATACTTTGGGGCAAACACTATATGATACTTACAATTCCACGTTGTATGTGCTAAACTATTAGTGTCTTTTGACATTAAAAACTCCTCCGTTGCTTTGATTTTGGTTGGCGAACCATGATTATCTTAGCATCTCGGAAGAGTTTTTTTAATACAACGCTATAAGCTTTTTGGAACCCTAGGCCGAGCCCAGGGTTTTCATTTACTAAAAAAAAAAATGCCGATTATTCGGCACTAATAAAATGGAAATCATAGAAGAATATGTTTATTATGTAGAAGCTTTATCTTTCCATAAATTAGATGCGATAATCAGCACTCTCTAAAAATCTATGCGGTTTTCAACAGATGCCACTTCAAGCCTCTGTAGTTTATATTGAAGCGTTTGCCTTGGGATTTGTAGCAATTTAGCTGCTTTTAATATATTTCCCTCTGTTTGGTTGATGGCTTCCCCTATTAATTGGTTCTCCAATTTAGCTAGCGCTGGACGCAGGGCAAGATCAGTTTGTTTAATAGAATCTTTCTCTTCTTGTAAATATTGTTTGAGCATTAGAGGGAGATCTTGAACTGTCAGTGTTGGACCATTACATACATTCATCATATATTCGATTGTATGCTTCAATTCCCTGACATTTCCTGGCCATTTATATTTGAAAAAAAAACGCTGGACTTGTGGGTTTAGACCGGTAATATTTTTTAAAAATTGCTCGTTATATTGTTTAATGAAATGATCAGTTAAGAACACAATGTCTTTTTTCCTCTCTCTTAATGGCAATAATTCAAACGTAAGTACATTTAAACGATAAAATAAGTCAGCTCGTATGCTCCCTTCTGCTAGGGCGATTTGAGGGTGAATATTCATTGCCGCAATGACGCGAAAATTCACATATGTGTTTGTTGTGCTTCCTAGTCGCCTCACTTGACCATCTTCTAACACACGTAATAGCTTCGCTTGCAGCTCAATAGGCATCGCATGAATTTCATCTAAAAATAAAGTGCCTCCATCAGCCAACTCAAATAATCCCGGTCGGTCCGTGGCGCCAGTATAGCTTCCTTTCGTTGTCCCGAATAAGACACTTTCTAATAACGATTCTGGAATCGCCGCACAGTTTTGGGCAATAAAGGGAGCATTAGACGATAGTGATGCCTCATGTATGCCTTGAACAAATAATTCCTTTCCACTTCCACTTTCCCCAATTACAAGCATCGGTGACTGTGAACGCGCTAGTTTTTTTGCTTCGTTTTTTACTGCAATCATTTTCTCATCTTTTGTTAATAAGCTATCAAGGGTATATTTGGTTGCATGTGAATGGCTTGTTGCTTTTTTTCTTTTGCTCTTTACTTTTGACCTTAAATCAATCAAGCTATCATTCAGTTCTTTAATTCGCGAATAATCTTTCGCAATTTCAACCGCACCAGCAACTTTTCCATCAAGTTCAATTGGTAAAGTAGTATTGACGGTTTCAATTTGTTTTCCATATAAGTTCACATAACTTTGCTGTTCATTAATCATTGGTTGCTGAGTGTGCATCACATTAAACAATGTGCTCGTATTTTTGTTTAACGAGGGAAAAACGTCTAAAAGTGGTCTTCCTAACACTTCTTCTATTTTCAAACCATCATGTTTGGCAGCTATCTCATTGTAGTAAATTGTACAACCATGTTGATCAACAACATGAATCCCTTCATCTATGCTATTTAAAATTGCTGATAGGACCTCTTTTGAAATACCGTGCTCGCTTGTCAATCTCATTCCCCCTCTATGCCATAAATACAGATGAGGTGCCGAAAATTTGTCATACACTGCCAATTTTTGGGCAAATTATTTTAATATCGTTGTTGATAAATCTTTTACCCAAACATTCATATCCTCGAGTTTATTAAAAATATAACAATTCTTTCCTAACCTTCCACGATAGACGTAGCCTAATTGGTGCAAAGCTGCATTCATGCCAAAAGATAAAGAACGCGCAATCGAATAAGCACAAAAGATCCCCTCATTCGCAAGTTCCTTCTCTAATCTCTGCAATAACACTTTCATTAATCCATGCTTACGATGTTCCACTAGAGTGGCACAATCCGTTAGCTCTGCGTTTTTATAATCATTATTTACTTCTGCTGAAGCAGCGCTTACAATTTTATCTGCATAAACATAACCAAAATAAATCGTGCCATCTTTCATTGTTTTCTTAATATACTCGGGGTCATGAAGAGGCGTTGGATATACTTCAAATATAGCCCGATAAAGTGTAGCCAACCCTTTGGCATCATTTTCTGTCATTCTTCTTAATCGATAGTCTGCGGGTGGGATATTTATTTGAAACTCCTTTGACAATTTACAAACATTTTCAACAATCTCATCTTCTTTTAACCAGTCATCGCTTCTTCTTCTTTCTGTTTGATAATATTTACAGAAAAAGAATAAGTCAGACCCAAGAAAATAGCGATTAATAGTCGCCTCACATAGAAAACCATTCTGTATCAGCGTATTAAAATCCTCTTTTCTTGCTTTAATTATTACCTTTTCTATCTCATGATTATCAGAAATTTCCGTTAATTTATTAATGATTGCGGACATATCACCACGATAATCATCAACCCTAATCCGTTTATTATAGAAATCCTTTACAACATCAATCACATAATGATTTGTACACAGTTTTTCTTGTATGATTTCAGCCATTTTTCTCCCTCCATTGTAGAAAAAGCCCGGCTTTCGCCGAGCCTTCATATACTACCACTCTTTTAAATAGTTCCTTACTCTAAGCGAAAGCTCACTAGTTTCATTTCTTCTACTGCATATTTTATGCCTTCTCTAGCTGTTCCACTTCCTTTACGCCTCCATATGGCATATAATCGACTCTAAATGTTGGGAAATCATTGATTATCACACCACCAACATGCAACCAACATCTACCCTATGCAACTATCTATTTACTCTTTAACAATACCACACCATGAAATAATAGAGAGCGCAATGACCTCAGCAGCCTCAAATACATCATCTAAAAAAATATATTCATTCGCATCATGAGCAGAAGCAGTCACACCTGGACCAATAACAACAACCGGTGTATGACCAACGTTTGATAAGATGCCTCCGTCCGTTCCCCACGGGGATGCCTCAATTGTTGCTTCTTTATTTGTAACCCTTTCAAAAGCTTTACTGACAGTGGTGATTAAAGGATGATCACTTTCTAGATTTCCCGGTTGCCATCTGCCTCCAAACCATTGAATACTCGGTGAATTTTCAGATAGCCATCCATCTTTTTCACACACCTCATCAATGGCAGCTTCTAATTCTTTCTCTACATCTATCATTTTCTCATGTGGAGCTACACCGATTCTGCCTTCAATTATAGCTTTATCAGGCACAGAGGATGGCCATTCACCACTCTTGATTTTGCCAATATTCACAGGAACAGGAATGGGGATATTTTTATATAAAGGATCATCGATTCTCGCATTTCTCACTCTCTCAAGCTGTTGAAGTCCTTCAATGATTAACATCGCTTTTTCAATGGCATTGACTCCTTCATATCTAGTGCCCCCATGTGCTGATTTCCCTTTCACAGATACACGAAACCACATCGAACCTTGTTGCTTAGGAAAAACTTTCATATTTGTAGGCTCAGGGATTATCGCACCGTCCGCTTGGTAACCTCTTAAAACAGCTGCTAATGTTCCTGCTCCCCCACTTTCTTCTTCTATCACACTTTGAAAGATGACATCACCTTTCAGTTTAATATTCGAAGCAATAATCGCTTCTAAAGCAAGTAATAATGCGGCTGTTCCACCTTTCATATCGGTTGTGCCTCTACCATACATTTTACCTTCTTTGATACGACCACTAAACGGATCATCCGTCCAGTCATTTAAATCCCCTTCTGGTACAACATCAATATGACCATTTAAAATGATTGATTTCCCGCCTCCTGCCCCGTTTAGAACAGCTACTACATTCGGATTACCACTATAATCCTTTCTATCAGAACAATAGGCAGGATGCCTAAGCAGCTCCTCATCGCCAATTTCCCAGATATCGAGGGCAAGCCCTAATTTACGACATTTTTCTATAATAATCGCTTGGGCACTACTCTCGTGTCCGCGCGTACTCTTTTCTTGAACAAGCCTTTGTAAAAAACGTGTGCCTCTCGCTCGATTTTCATTTAACCAGTCTTTGAGCTTTAAATCTTCATTCATCGATGCCCCACTCCTTTAAAGATTTCGTCGATGGTGAAAAATGATTCATAAGAAAAAAAGTGTTTTCTTCTCAGTTATTCGCTAACGCTAAGTATTTTCCTTTGCCTAAGAAAAAATAATCTTGTCATGGAGGGACACGGTGGCAGCAGTATGTTGTAATACTTCATCGATAGTATGAGGTTTAAAGACCTCATGAAGAACTAATCCACGATTTTTCTCAATCGCAAAAACTGCCATATCCGTAATAATCATTTTGACACAACCGGTTGAAGTTAAAGGAAGACCACATTTTTGCACAATTTTCGCTTGACCGTGTTTATCCGTTTGATTCATAACAACAATCACTTTTTTCGCTTTTTGGGCAAGCTCCATCGCACCACCCATCCCTGGTACCTTTTTACCCGGGACAATCCAATTAGCTAAATCACCGGTTTCACTCACCTGTAATGAACCTAAAATGGTTAAATCCACCTTCCCCCTACGAATCATGCCAAAAGCAACTGAGCTATCACAATAAGAACCGCCTGCAACTAAAGAAACAGGAAATCCGCCGGCATTGCATAAATTTTCATCTTCTTCACCATGGATTGGACTCGGCCCCATCCCAATAATGCCATTCTCGGCATGAAACATGACCGGAAAATCCCGGGGGAGATGATTAGGTACTAATGAGGGGATCCCTATGCCGAGATTCACCACCATGCCAGATTTGATTTCCGCTGCTGCTCTTTTGGCCATACGATTTCGCGTGTCTATTGCCATGCCCATTTCCAGTCCACCCCCTCAGATTGGATGATATAATCAACAAAAACACCTGGCGTAATGATTTCCTCTGCCTGTAAATTCCCAACTGGAACAATTTCTTCTACTTCAGCAATGGTAATGTCTCCTGCCATTGCACAAAGTGGATTCGTATTTCTTGCACTTTTATCAAAAATAAGATTACCAAATGTATCTGCTTTTTTAGCATAAACGATACTAATATCCGCTGTTAACGCTGTTTCAACCATATAGCGCTTTTCACCGATTTCACAAAAACTCTTGCCCTTTTGTACGATATCATTATCGGTTGCAATATCTGATAAAATTCCTGGCAACCCCATACCGCCAGCTCTAATACGCTCGGCCAGTATCCCCTGTGGAGAAAACTCAACCACCATCTTCCCATCAGTCATTAATTCACCGGCAATCGGATTTGAGCCGATATGAGAAGTAATGATATGAGACACACGGCCAAGGCTTACGATTTTCCCAATACCAATATGAGGAAACCCAGTATCGTTACCAATAAGCTTTAACTGTGAGACCCCTTTTTTCTTAATCGCTTCAATTAGTGTCGGCGGTGATCCTACTCCACCAAAACCACCATACATTAATGTCATACCGTCAAAAAATAAATGATTGACCTCTTCAATGGATGAAACTTTATTGAGTACCTGTGTCACTCTTTATCACCTTCTAACTTTAAGTCGACTTCGTTTAAATAAAAGTTCGTAAATTGCTGTAAAGTTTCTTTAAAGCGCTGAATTAAGTCATCCATTTCTTTATAAGTAATAGTCAAAGGGGGAGCAATCATAACTGCATCCCCGTTCACACCGTCTGAACCTGCACCAGCCGGATAAACAAGTAAGCCATGCTGTTGAGCAATACTAATCATACTTTCTGTGACTTTCATTGTTCTTGGGAAGGGCGTCTTCTCTACAAAGTTCTGGACAAACTCTATCCCTAGCATTAAACCCCTGCCTCTTATATCCCCTATAAATGAAAAACTTTTTTGTAGCTGCAACAACTTTGCTTTTAAATATTCACCTTTTTTCTTCACTTCAGGTATAATCTTATTCTTTTCCAAATATTCTATGACAGCGAGTGAAACGGCACAGGCTTGAGGGTTAGCACTCAAAGTATGCCCGCCCATAATTGTCTTAGAACCTGAGACAATCGGTTCCATCACATGGTCACCGACTAAAGTAGCGGCAATCGGCGTGTATCCCGCTCCCATCCCTTTACCTAATGTAACGATATCTGGTTCAACACCCCACTGCTCACAAGCTAACATTGTGCCTGTGCGTCCAAATCCAGTCATCACTTCATCCGCAATAAATAAGATTTGATGGCGCTCACAAATCTCTTTAATAATCTTGTAATAATCTTTCGGTGGAGTGATAGCTGCACCAGAGGCTCCAATAATCGGCTCCGCTATAAAAGCAGCAATATGCTCACTCCCCATTCTTCTAATGATACTATCTAACTCATTTGCACAAAGGTAACCACACTCAGGTGCTTCTTTATTGTATGGACACCTATAACAATAAGGAGGTTGGATCACTGGAAAATCTTCTAGTAGGGGAATAAACCGAGCTCTTCTCCCAGTATGTCCTGACATAGAAAGCGCGCCTAACGTGATTCCGTGATAACTCATCCATCTAGATAAAACCTTCGTTTTCGTCATCACACCTTTTTCTTGCCAATATTGAATACTAATTTTCATGGCTGTTTCTGTTGCTTCTGACCCGCTATTGACAAAGAAACACCAATTCAACTCAGGGAAGGATAAACTTGCTATTTTCTTGGCCAACTTTTCAGCTGGCTCACTTGTGAACTGTGAGCGATATACAAAAGATACTCGTTTAGCCTGTTCGGTCATTGCATCAATGATTTCCTGGACACCATGACCAATATTTGCCGTAATCGCTCCTGATGAAGCATCGAGATATTCTTTCCCCTCACTATCGTACAAATATACACCCTTGCCATAATCAATCATTGGATACTCTGCATCTATTACAGGTTTGATTAAATATGTGCGGTCCATCCCCATCCCCCTTACTAATCGAGCATTCAAACGTGCATAAAGAAAACCCGCTAAAACCTACGAGTAACATGTGAGGTAAACGAGCAATGAAGTATGATTATTTTTTTGGAGCGGGTATTTGCCTACACTAGTCATGAGTTTTCTTCTCACATATGTGGGTATTTCTCGGTTGCTCACACAAGCCCAGAACTTTCGTTTCACTAATGTGGGTATTTCTCGGTTGCCCACACTAGTCATGAGCTTTCTTCTCACTAATGTGGGTATTTTTCGATTGCGCACACAAGTCATGAGTTTTCTTCTCACATATGTGGGTATTTCTCGGTTGCTCACACTAGTCATGAGTTTTCTCCTCACATATGTAGGCATTTCTCGGTTGCTCACACTAGTCATGAGTTTTCTTCTCACTAATGTGGGTATTTCTCATTTGCGTACACAAGTCATGAGCTTTCTTCTCACTAATGTGGGTATTTCTCGGTTGCCCACACTAGTCATGAGTTTTCTTCTTACTAATGTGGGTATTTCTCATTTGCTCATACTAGTCATGAGTTTCCTTCTCACATATGTGGGTATTTCTCGATTGCCCACACAGGTCCAGAGATTTCTTCTTACTAATATGGGTATTTCTCATTTACGCACACAAGTCATGAGCTTTCTTCTCACTAATGTGGGTATTTCTCATTTACGCACACAAGTCATGAGCTTTCTCCTCACATATGTGGGTATTTCTCATTTGCTCACACTAGTCATGAGCTTTCTCCTCACATATATGGGTATTTCTCATTTGCTCATACAAGTCAGCTTTATTTATGTTTTTATTTCAATTGTATGTATGAGAAATGTAAAACTTTCTTAAAGATTGAAAAGATATTTTTAATTATCTATGGGATGAGCTGAATATAAAATTTGATGAAGATCTTATTAAATGCGTAACAGGTTTCAGTCGAAGTGTGAAGTCAGCTTGCTTTTGTGTAGGGTACTAATCACTTAACTAATAAAAAAACAGTGTACCCATTTCATGTGTACACTGTTCCCTTACCTATTCACCGACAAAAATCTCTACATTTTCTTTTTCTGCTTTGATGGTAGCATACGACCCAAATGGAATCGTCGCAGCTTGATTGGTATGACCAAAGTCAACATTTGCAATAATTGGAATACTACTGATTTCCTTTTTCGATTCAATCATCTTCCTTAAGAAATAATCTGTAACCTGTGATTCTTTTTGAAATCTCCCGATAAGGATCGCTTTTATCTCATTCGCATTTTTTTGTTGTAGCAAAGATTGCAACCCCCGTTCAAAAAGGAAAGGATGTGATTCATCATTATCCTCTATAAAAACAATCGCATCTTTCAATGAGGGCATATATTCCGTCCCTTGTAATAACGTTAAAGTTGATAAATTTCCACCAATTAATTTTCCACTTGCCTCTCCTTCTTGAAGAACGAGATAGCCTTCGGATGCAATATAATGCTTTTCTTCTAGCTCCAGATGCCATGGATCGTCACTCCATTTATCTGAAGGCTCAATTTCATACAATCCATCAGTCGTCACTGCTTGAAGGAAGCTATTAAGTGTATATTCATACCCATATTTTATACCAAAATCAGCAAAGAAAGGACCGGAGTATGTAATTAAGCCCGTTTGATGATGGATGGCAGCTAGCAATGCTGTTATATCACTATATCCACAAAAAACTTTTGGATTGTTTTTAATTAATGAATAATCAATGGCTTTTAATAATTGATTGGCATTATAGCCGCCTATCCCTGCTATAATGGCTTTGACATTCGGGTCACTGAAAGCATCATGTATTTCTGCCACTCTTTGCTCAATACTAGTACTAAAAAAAGCATCATGTTCGAGAACATATTTACCATAAGTAACAACAAATCCTAAATTAGTTAACCGTTCTTCTGCTAGTCTTCTTTGTTCGCCCTTAATAACTGCCATGCTTCTTGAAGGGGCAATGATTCTTATTTCATCCCCTGGTTGTAATCTCTTTGGAAACATCTATGTACACATCCACTTTTTTCTTTCTATTTTACAGTAATTTTCATCGTGATGTCGACAACACACATAAAATCTCAACTTGGTACTTAACTAAAAATAAGTGGATGTAAAAAAAAGAGAGGCTCATAGCCCCTCCTTAATCTTTATTATTACCAGTTACCGCACCAGCTAGCACCGATGATTACTAACAAGATAAATAATACTACGATTAACGCAAAGCCACCAAATGCTCCATTTCCGCAACCGCCGTGTCCACCTACTGGATACCCATAATAAGGTTGAACTTGTTGTGCACAAGGATCGCATCCATATCCGTAATTCATAATCATTCCACTCCTCTTTTTGTTTTAGGCATTTTCAAAATCATCATATGACATAGGTTCTTGTCCTGCATGTGTTTTCGCCTAATTTTTTCTGAATGACAGTTTTTTTCTTTTTACACTAGACGTAAAGCGTTTTCATCTCATACAATTTAATTAAAAGATAAATTGGGTAATCTAAAACTGTCATATCTAAAGGAGTATTAAGAATGAAAAGACAATCACTCCTCCTATGTTTCATGTTATGTATTGGATTTATTTTTTCATTTCAATTCTTTCAAGAACCTAAAGTAGAAGGAGATCAATCTGTAGAGAATTTTTATGAAAAAGTAGGAAGCGAAAAAACCATTAACTATTTAATCATCGGTGATAGTATTGGTAGAGGTTCAGGAGCATCAGCGCCAAATAAAAAATGGTTTCAAATATGGGAAAATAAAATGAAAGAGGCATATAATGTTGATTTTAAACGGCATATGGTTGTACAAAGTGGAAGCACTGCTTTTGAAGGGTTAAACAAGCTGAACACCACCCCGCACCTGGGAAGCATCGATTTAACTTTTATTGTTTTCGGTGAAAATGATCGAAAATATATGAACGAGCAGCAGTTTGCGCAATTTTATGAAGGTCTCCTTAGACAAATAAAGAAAGATTATCCTGATACAGAAATTTTCACACTAACGGAATCACCTTTAGATAATGAATTATTCATTCAAAAGATAGCAGACATCTCAGCCCATTATTTGGCTAAGAATATTGATTTACGCCCTGTATTTAGTGAATCACCTTATTCTGCTTTTGAATTAACTACCGATCTTGTACATCCTAACGATAGAGGATATCAACTTTATGCCGAAGCAATTTTTCAAGAAACACAAGCGTTAATGAATCAGGATACGCAAATAGCAGTACTCGCTGCTCCTCTTCATGAAGACGTAAATATAGCTTTACAACAATCTTCTGCCTACACACATGCCAGTCATCCATATAAAGGGATTTATTGGTATAGTCAAAATGCTGGAGATTCAATCGAATTTTCCTTTTCCGGAACTTTTCTCGGGATGAAAGTGAAGAGTCATCCTGCAGGAGGAATGCTAGATATCTATATTGACGGACAGCCTGTACGAACATTGTCAACTTGGTGGCCACTAGAAAGAGAAAGACATCTATATATATCAAGCGGTTTAGAGAAAGGGATACATCAAGTTACATTTACTGTATCCAAGCAAAAATCTATCTTTAATGAATCGGGTAAAGCAGAGATATTTCTTTCCACGATCATTACTGAAGGGACGAACTAAACCGTTTTTATGAAAAATGTGAATGAGCTCTCCTTTCTTTACACACATTAACAAAAAAAGGACAGGGAGAGTTTTTCTCATGTATCGATGTTTAGTATTACTTGTTTTTATAGCCTTCATTAATTTCAATCATGCGCTTGCCTCTTTTTCTCCAACAGCGGCAGAATTACAAGAACAACATTACATTCTTGACCAACTCAACCATATCTTAGATGAACCCATTATCACGACTAAGGAAGAATCAGTTGAACTTGCTCATCAGCTTTTCGAAAGTTTAAATGAAGAACAAAAAGAAGAAATCATTCTTCCACTAAATGAGACCATTGCACATAAATGGTCAAACTTACCCATTAATCAAGCAAGTAGAAACGGGGTGCCATTGTCTCAACTAAATACACAAAGTTTTATACTCGCCATGTTATTACTACAAGCGAATCTGAGCCCGCTTGGCTTTGAACATATGACAGAAATCATTAAAGCTGATTACTTTTTATCAACAACTATAAAGAAACCTCCATTTAAATGGGGGGCACAAGAATATTATTTCTCTATTCACGGAAACCCTTCCTATACAAAACCTTGGATGATTCAATTAACAGGTCATCATCTTGCAGAGAATATTTTCATTAACCGTTCTAAAACTACGATTACCCCAGAGTTTACGGGGACACAACCTCTTATCTTTCAAATAAATAATCGTACGCACCATCCTATGAATGCAAAAGTAGATGCTGTCCACGCCCTCCAATTATCTTTAAATAGTGAACAAAAACAGCAAAGTAAACTTAATGAGGCGTTTAACGACATTTTACTAGGTCCCGGATATGACCATTCGTTTCCCAATCAAGAAGGTTTACTTATAAAAACTCTAAATAAGGAACAACAATTACAAGTAAATCACATGATTAAGGAATGGGTTCATCATGCCCCTTATGAAGCAAGAAAGGCATTACTACACACGTATTTATCACAGGAACAACTAGAGAAAACGACAATTGCTTGGGCTGGTTCGACTTCAATAAAGCGACCAGGTAGTTACTTTCGTATTGATGGGCCGCAAATTTGGATTGAAATCTATAGTAAAGAGGGGGTTGCCAATAAAAAACAGGCACATATACATTCTATATGGCGCGATAAATTAAATGATTATGGGGGGATATTGAAATAAATAACTTCAGTCTATTTTTTCTGTATCTTCCCTGTAATAATCTTAGCTCCTTCAATGACTGTTTCAACTAGCTCTTCTTCTTCATAATCATCAATACGAACAGATGGAATCGTAATAGATATACTTGCTAAAATTTCATTTTGAGGATTAAATATAGGTGCACTATATGAAATCGCACCTTTCACTCTCTCACCATTACTTTTGGCATATCCTTTTTGCTGTATAGATTGTAGCTCCTGAAATAATTCATCTTTATCAAAAGTCTTCGCACTTGAGAGAGGTTCGAATTGAATATTTGCTAAATACTCTCTTTGGACGGCCGCTGGAAAATAAGCCAATAATACTTTTGCTGAAGCGCCTGCATAAAGTGGTGATTCTTGTCCCACCGTGATCATCGTTTGTAGTTGATGACTGCTTGCGATAAAATCTATGCACTTTCTTTTTTCATTTTCAATCACATTTAAACTAATGCACTCTTCTAATTTCGCCCACATTTCTTTCATTACTGGAGCGGCTATATTTAAAAAACTTGAGTTTTTTTCTACTAAATGACCTAAAAACAATAACTCTAATCCTAACTGATATCTTTTTGTTTCTTCATTTTTATGTAATAATCCTTCAAACACGAGTGTAGAAAGCAATCTTTGTAAACTAGGCTTAGAGAGGCCCGTACGTTTATGTAATTCTGTTAATGACAAAGTTTTATGCTCATAAGAAAAAGATCGTAAAATTTGTAATGCTTTATGTAAGGTTTGCATCGAATAGTTCTTTTTAAACATTTGATCATTCATAGATGCATCCATCACCTCTTAAAAGATATTTACTTTACAATAAATTTACCATTTTCAAAACCTTTCCACAAGCGAAAAAGATTTCTTGGGAAATGAAAAGAAGGATTCAACAAAATGAATCCCCCTTGGTCTAAATACACGCATCTTAATCTTCTTTAGCAAATAATTTCAGATAACGCCCATAGCCCTCTTTCTCCATGTCTTCATATGCTATGAATTTTAATGAAGCAGAATTAATACAATATCTTAATCCATTCTCACCTGGTCCATCATTAAACACATGGCCTAAGTGAGAATCCGCTTCCTTACTGCGCACCTCAGTTCGAACCATATTATGGCTATAGTCTTCTTTTTCTAATACTTCTTCCTCTTCTATTGGCTTTGTAAAACTTGGCCAACCACAACCTGCATCATACTTTTCAGTTGAACTAAATAACGCCTTACCTGATACGATGTCAACATAAATTCCTTTTCTAAATTCATCCCAGTATTCATTTCTAAATGGTGGTTCCGTTCCATTATTTTGTGTGACATAAAATTGCATCTCATTTAATTTATTCTTCAAGTCTTCTTTTTTACTCATTTTTTTCACCCCAATTTTGTTTTATAAAACCTGCTCTACCTGAGCCTTGATGGTATGCCTGGTAATGAGTTGGATTTTTCTTATAATAATGTTGATGATACTCTTCTGCAGGATAGAAAGTCTTTGCTGGTAATATCTTTGTCACGATCGGATCTTTAAAGGGCCCCTCTTTCTCCAATTTTTCTTTTGAAGCTTCGGCTAATTGTTTCTGCTGTTCATTATAATAAAAAATTGCCGTCTGATAAGATTGACCTCGATCGTAAAATTGACCTCCAGTATCGGTTGGGTCAATTTGTTGCCAATATAGTTCAAGTAATTTTTCATACGGGAAAATCTCCGGATCAAACGTAATTTGCACCGCTTCATAATGACCAGTCGTCTCCGAACAAACCTCTTCATAAGTTGGATTTTCTTTATCACCGCCGGTATAACCAGATATCACCGCTTTAATGCCTGGTAACTCATCAAATGGTTTTACCATACACCAAAAACAACCACCGGCAAATGCCGCTTTTTCATCATAATTATTCGCCATCTTGTCACACCTCATTTTTTATATTCCTTAGCTCTTATAGAAATAGCTTGTAACACTAAGATAAAGAAAAGTGCGTTTAGATGCAAATAAACGACCTTCCATTACTACTGATGTTCTCCGAAAACCTCCTCACGATCATTTTTAATCGCATGAAACATTTTGATGAATACAATAATGAAAAACCTAAAAGGAGGTTTGCTTATCTAATGGAACTGCAATCCACTTCAGAGCAAAAGGACATGTCATCACCTGCCAATCCACTGAAGCAGAACTTGACGGATTCATTTGGCTATATCCAATTCTCTCATCTCTCTCCAAGTAGCAAATTGATAGATATCTTTATAAATGGTGTCAAAATATACAAACAAATTTCTTATAAACAATTAACTAATAAACTTGCATTACCTGCTTCTAGTTATCATATTGATATTTATCCAACTGACGTTATGGTCTCATCTCTTCTTAGTAGAAAAATTGAAGTTCTCCCCGAAACATTGCATAATATCGCACTCTCTGGTGAAGCCAATGACATGAAATATACCGACACACCAACTAGTATCGCTATAATGAATTCTTCCCATGTAAAATTCATTCATCTTGTAGCTGATGGTCCATCATTCAGACCGGTGATATTAACGCCCAAAAGTGAGGAATTGCCACTCATACAATATAAGCAATCGAGTAACTGGATGAATCTCTCGCCTAGCATACTTCAGGGCTGTATTTACGGTTACCCTTATAGAGATTATCTCACTTCTTTTCGTTTCCACTTACAGCCCCAGAAACAGCACCTCATCTATATCTTCGGCTCTGTAACAGGAAATCCACCATTAGAACTAATGGTACTGATTCAATAATTTCATATAAAAAGCCTGTAGCAGGAACACTTATCATAAAGAGTTCTCGCTACAGGTAACTGCTCTACTTTACCGGAACTAATAAAGTAAAGTCAATTTCATCTTCTTCTAAATTGAAGTCATTTACATTTACTTTTATATCGCTTTTTAGATCCATCTCTGTTAAGGCTACATAGATTTTCTCTTCATTTGGTTGGATGACTACCCAATCTGGTGTTTTATAATGATTATTAATTAGCTTGAGTAAGAAGGAGATCGGTAAATCCATTTGGCCGATGGATAAATCCTTTTGTTCCAATACAACATCGCCGTTTGGTAAGACAGAGGGTTCAAAAGACATTCTTAAACGCAGCTGTTGACTGAATACTGGTAAGGTCCCATATAAATTTACTTCGTCATCTAACCTTACTTCATAGTCAAGTCCTCCGTCTAAAATTTCCTCCTCTAAATAATGATTAATTACTAGGTTTAAATCATTTTTATTTGTTGATATATGAAATGGAGCATAATCCGTCTCATTTAATTGCACACTTTCATAAGGGTCATCCTTCGCTGGAATACTTACCATAATAAATAAAATGATCGCAAAAAGAATGATTAATCCCAGTAGCCCTAAGAAAAGCACTTTCCATTTATTCCCCTTCAATGATGCTCCCCCTTAATTCTCTTTATTTTCGATGACAGTTTTAATCCCTATTTGATCTAAAACTTGATAAATTCTCCCTGCCATTAATTCATAGCCACGATCATTCGGGTGGAAATGATCTGTAAATAGCAGATTTTCTTCACTCGTTTCAAAAATATCATCTATCTTTACAAAATACATATTCTCATACTCACCTAATACTTGTTGGCTCGCGATATTCCACTGACGCATAATAAGACCAAGCTCTTTAATGCTCGAAAACCATTCTAAAAAAGGGTTATATAATCCGACTAATAATACTGTGCTCTTTGGATTATATTCTCGAATGGTATGTAAAATCGTATTTAAATTATCTTCAAATACATCTTGTTCCTTTTCAAAAGCTGCTACATTTAATTTAGTAAAATTAGATCGGACTACTTTCATCATATCATTGCCGCCAATAGTAATAATAACGAGATCCGATGCTGTTATAGCATTTTTTACTTTTTCCATATTAAGCCGTTCTAATAATTGGTTAGAGCGATTCCCTTTTACACCATAATTAATAAAGCTTGTATAATTAATCGAACGATGCTCCTTTAAAAGTTTCTCCAAATATGGAATATATCCGCCACTTTCAGTCGTATCGCCAACCCCTTGAGTCAATGAATCACCGATTGATACGACATTTAAATCGATGGGGAAAAATTCTGCAGGAATATCTTGTTTAGTTAAATCCTCCATTTGTTTTGCTGCAGCGGCATCATTATCATTTGACATCGCATTTGTATTACAACCAGCTAATAGAACCATCATTGATAGTAATAAGGTGAATATTCTTTTCAATTCTTTCTCACCTCTTTATAAAAGTATGCTTCATTATATCATGCAATGGTAATGACATAAAAAAAGTGTGATTACTTATTAATATTAAATTATACTTTTTTAACCACAGTTAAACTTAAATGAAGAGAATAATTTAAATAATTTCCTTCTACCGTTTACATTTTTCACTCGATGGTTTAGGAGATGATGTTAAGAGTAATCCTTGAAGAGGTAATAGTAGCCATCAAAAAAGAAGCAAGACCAAGCTTGGCGTTTACACTTTTAAGCTTGGGTTTGCTTCTAAGATCTGTTTGCAGAAATTATTGTATTTTTTTTATATCGGCAATGATCTCGTCATAAGGGACATCAGATACACCATCATAATCCTTCATGACCACACCATTTTGATCGACTAAATAGATGGAAGTTTGATGAATGACTTGATCATCATTCTTTGGTTTTTTTACTAGTGATTTGAAAGAATCAACAGCAAAGCTTTCAATTTCCTCTTGACTATAGCCCGTTAAAAAATGCCAGTTTGAAAAGTCTATTTCATAGTTGTTCGCAAAGTCTTTTAATGCCTCAGGACTGTCTACAGTGGGGTCTACACTAAAAGAAACAAACTCTACATTTTCAATACCTTCTTCTTTAACCTTATCTTGCAATTGACTCATATTAAATGTCATTGGCGGACAAACCGTTTCGCAACTAGTAAAAATAAAATCAGCTATCCACACTTTCCCCTCTAAATCACTTAAACCTACACCTTGATTATCTTGATTCGTATAACTGAAATCTTTAACATCATAGTTTAGTGCGTTTTCTATACCACTTTGGCCACAAGCGGCTAAAATAACTATTAAGAGACCAAAAACCGCAACTAATTTTTTCAACACCGTCACCTGCTTTTATGTATTTATCAATTCAACATTAATGTACCAAATGAAATTGTTTGAATGAAGAAAAAAGTATGACATCTATGTGAATAAAGGAAAATAATGCAAATGCCTCTTCTATTCAAGCGAAGAGGCATTTCCTCATTAAAGAATTATTCGATGTGATAACAAAAACCAATGGCGCCTTCGCCAGTATGAGTACTAATGATTGGTGTTGTATCCTCTATTGTTACATGATTAAAACCTGTTAATTCAGTGATGACTTCTTTCAGTTTTCTTGCTAATTCTAAACCACCCGCATGGGTAATGCCCACACTTTTAATCGTCTTTCCTTTTGCATCTTCTACTAATTGTTTTGATAAAAACTTTATTACTTGAGAGTGACTTCGTACCTTTGTTATCGGTGTATACACGCCATCTGCTAATGAAGCAATCGGTTTAATATTTAATAGAGAGCCGATTAAACCTTTACCTTTGCCTATTCTTCCACCTTTAATCAAGTTTTCCAAAGTGTCTACAACAACATAAAGTTTCGTATTATCTTGAATTTCTTGAATTCTCTGGATAATACGCTTGTAATCTTCTCCTTTTTCTGCCAGTTCAGCAGCAGCTATGACTTGAAATGCCAACGCTTTTGAAATGAACCGGGAATCAATGACTGTTACATTGGCCTCTGTTAAATCTGCGGCCGTTCGAGCAGAATCAACTGTCCCACTCATTCCCCCGGTCATATGGATAGAAATAATCTCATCGTATCCATCTCTGGTTAGTTGATCATACAATTCTACAAATGTCCCTGTTGCAGGTTGGGAGCTTTTAGGTAGCTCATCTGATTGTCGCATTAAATCCAGAAATTCTTGTGGTGTAATATCTACACGGTCTTCATAAGATTGTCCATTAATATTGATTGATAATGGGACAACAGCTATATTTAACTTTGTAATCATTTCAGCTGATAAGTCAACAGTTGAATCCGTTACAATTTTAATTCTAGTCATTCATTCACGTCCTATCATAGCAATTCAACCTTCATTATACATGTATATCACTACGATTAAAAGATATTATGTTGAAACGTCTTTATACTGTCAAAATTACAATAAAAAAGATTATTACATCTATTATTCATTTTTTAAGATAGGAAAACTAGACAAATAATCTCGTAATGAATGTTAGCACAAATTTATGATTTTGATTGCTACCTTTCTATCTAGATGGGCTATCTTTATACCACCCCCCACGTGTTCAAAATCTAAAAAAAAGACCCCATTACGGGATCTATCATGCATTACTTTTTAATTCTTTAGTTTGAAATACCATCTCAACATCTGACCATTTCATCACACGTTTTAAATACTCTTTGAATGAATATACAGTTGTCTTACAATGATCCATATGATAAATCTTCGTTACAAACTGCTGCAGCCGGATGTGTACCAAGAAAAAACAAGGGCTACCCTTATCTACTAAAGGAATATCTGTAATCTTCACCTTCTGTCCAAATACATTTCTGAACTCTAGGCTTTTACATATCAAAATATCAATCCTCATTTTCACCCGTTTAATGGTATTATACATCATTTCATTTGATAATTCTTCTAGATTTTAGCTTTTATGAAGAACTTTCCAATGCCTCTAACTGTTCTTTCTTTAACTTTCTGCGATAAACGATTTTCGATAAGGTAATGCTTATTTCATAAAGAAAAAGAAGCGGAATACTAACGATAATATCCGACATTAAATCCGGTGGTGAAATAATAACAGAAATCACAACAAGGACAAAATAAGCATATTTCCTGACTTTTGTTAACACATATGGGTTAATAATACCGAGTGATGTTAAAAACATCGCCACAACTGGCAATTCAAATAGTATGCCAAAAGGTAAGGTCATATGAAATATAAACTGAAAATACTTATCTACCGTAAAACTCATTTCCATCATACCTTCACTTAACCCCGTCAAAAAGTTAAACAATGTAGGCATAATGACAAAATAACCAAAGCTTAGCCCAGCTAAAAACAACACAAAAAGAGCTGGAATGTAAGCTAATGTAATTTTTCTCTCTTTAGACACAAGTCCAGGTTTAACAAATTGCCATAATTGAAATGCTACAACTGGTATTGTCCCAGCTATGGCAATAACGGAAGCAATCGTAAAATACACCCAAATGATATCACTCGGTCCAAGTACAATTAACTGTTCTTTCAAATCACGAACAAACCATTGGTAAATATGGTCGACGAACAGAAAACCGACAATAAAAAACAATACAAATGCCACTATACAAAGAATTAACCGCTTTCTTAATTCCTCTAGATGTTCAATATAATTCAATTCTTCTTGTTTCATAACCTACTCCTGCTTCGTTTTCATTTTACCTGACAGCATTGTTTCCCTTCTAAAGAAAAACAAAGTGGAAAACCTACACAAAAAACGAGAAACATGTGGTTAGGTCAAAGTGGTTTATTACCTTGACTAATACATGTTTCTAATTTTCACAATTATTCATTTTCAATTATAATATGTAACCCTATCGATTATGCCTTTTTATTGATTCTCTCTCGCTCAGCATCATCGTCATTGGCTAAATCTTTTGTCGATTTCTTAAACTCTCTTAATGTATCACCAAGTGCACGACCAATTTCCGGTAATTTCTTCGGACCAAAGATGATGAGTGCCAGCACAAGAATGAGAATAAGTCCTGGAAAACCTATATTTGAAAACATGAAAAACATCCCCTTAAACTGTTGTTCAAGCCATCCCCATTATAGCGTTATTTTAAAAGAAAAGTCAATTAATTCCTAACAATCATTAGACTAAAAGATGAAACAAATTCTCATCATTGTTAATTTCTTGGTAAGAGAATCCTTTTTTATTCATGCGCTCGATTAAACTATGATTATCACGGCGATTCTTTAGCTCGATACCGACTAGAGCTGGGCCACTGCCTTTATTGTTCTTCTTCGTATATTCAAATCTAACAATATCATCCGTAGGACCAAGCACTTCATCTAAAAACTCGCGTAATGCCCCTGCTCTTTGGGGGAAATTAACAATAAAATAATACAATAACCCTTCGTACAATAAAGATCGTTCTTTAATTTCCTGCATTCTTTCAATATCATTATTGCCACCACTTAAAACACATACAATTGACTTTCCTTTAATCTCCTCTTTATAAAAATCTAAAGCTGCAATTGGCAATGCTCCTGCTGGTTCGGCTACAATTGCATGCTCATTGTATAATTCTAATATCGTTGTACAAACTTTTCCTTCTGGGACACTAATAATGTCATCTACATATCGTTTACAAATATCAAATGTCATCTCGCCAACTTTTTTGACAGCTGCACCGTCGATAAATTTATCAATTTCATCTAGAGCCACCACTTGATTTTGTTGAACGGATTCCTTCATTGAGGAAGCTCCTTCAGGCTCGACACCAATCATTTTCGTTAATGGTGACACACTTTTAATGTACGTGGACAAACCTGACATCAATCCGCCACCACCAATACTTGCGAAAACATAATCAATTGGCTCATCGCAATCATTAAGCATTTCAACAGCAATGGTTCCTTGACCAGCTATCACATGTTCATCTTCGAACGGATGAATAAATGTGCGCCCTTCCTGATTACAGCATGCCTGAGCTTCAGCGAATGAATCATCAAATGTATCGCCAACAAGAATGATTTCAATTGAATCTTTGCCGAATAATTCAACTTGGCTTACTTTCTGTTTAGGTGTAGTTGCCGGCATAAAGATTTTCCCGTTAATGCCTAATCGATGGCAAGCATAGGCAACTCCTTGTGCATGATTGCCTGCACTCGCACAAACAACCCCGTTCTTTATACGTTCCTCTGGCAATGACATCACTGAATAATAAGCACCTCTTAGTTTAAAAGAGCGGACATGTTGCAAATCTTCACGTTTAATATATACATTGCACTCATATCTTTCTGACAAGCGATTATTTTTTTGCAGCGGTGTATGGGCAACGATATCCTTTAAGTGCTGGTACGCAATCAAGATATCCTCCAATTGCACCATTTTCTCTTTCACTGCTCTCTGTTCCATTTGGCAACTCATCCCTTTTCCTTTTGTAATTTGTACATTATAACATGAGAATAATAGGTTGATGCACAATTTTTAAAAAATTCTTGTTTTTATAAAAATGAAAACGGTTACTTTATTATTCGCTTTTCCAAAAAAAAAAACACGAAGCCGATTCGTGTTTTTTATGGCTACATATAAAATAAAGAAGCCAGTCCATTTTATTTTCTAACATACACTTGAAATTCGTAATCGTAAGCATTTTTCTCGTCTTTACTTCGTTTCTCTACGGATACTTGTTTCCATTCAGTGAGGTCGAATGATGGAAAGCTTGTGTCACCCTCGATTTCAGCATGAATTTTAGTAATATAGAGCTTATCTGCATAAGGTAAAGTAGATTGATAAATTTGCGCTCCGCCAATAACAAAAACTTCTTGCTGTTTTTCTTGACTGTATGTAATTAATTGTTCAATAGAATTTAATACGGTTGCTTTCTCCGGAGAAAAATCGGCATTCCTAGTAATGACAATATTCTCCCTTCCCGGAAGTGGTTTTCCAAGTGAGAGCCATGTTTTCCTCCCCATCGCAACTGGGTGACCTAACGTCGTCTTTTTAAAAAACTGCAAGTCCCCAGGCAAATGCCACGGTAACTGATTATCTTTTCCTATCACTCTATTCTCACTCATTGCCCAAATTAATGAAATCATTTTCATATCCTCCAATCGGCACTAGCAATTAATAATAAGTTTAATATAATTCTCTGCACTTGAAAAGAAGAACAAAAAGAAAAGGCTGGGACATAACTCAATGAGCTAACCTCAAAAAAGAACAATAACAAATTGATCTTAAAACATCATTTGCAAAAAAGGTCCGTTCCATTGCGACACAGTCACTCTCTTTCCGCGGGAGGGGCTGTGGGGTCTCAGCTTTCCCTCTATTTCCCGCAGGAGTCGAGTGTCTTCCGCTCCATTTCACTATCCTTTTCATATAAGGGTTCAAATCAACAAAAAACCGAATGATTAGATGCTAGACACTCCTAATCATTCGGATAAATCATTAGCTAGAATACTTATGTCCCAACCTCGTTCTTCTTAAACGGCAACGGGTGCTTTAATTGTTGGATGAGGATCATAGCCCTCAATTGCTAAGTCTTCCATTTCTATATCAAAAATAGAAGTTTTATTGTTTTTAATTTGTAGTTGCGGTAGTGCCTTCGGTGTTCTTGATAATTGCTCCTGTACTTGTTCAAGATGATTCGAATAAATATGCGCATCACTAATTGTATGAACAAAATCGCCAACCTCTAAACCACACTCATGAGCGATTAAATGAGTGAGCAATGAATAGGAAGCCACGTTAAATGGAATCCCCAAGAAGGTATCCCCACTGCGTTGTAACAGATGGCAACTCAACTTACCATTGATGACATAAAACTGAAACATGGCGTGACATGGAGGTAAGGCTGCTTTGCTTCCTTTTCCACCTGCATTGATAACATCTTCAGGATTCCATGCATTCACAATGATTCGCCTGGAATCTGGGTTCGTTTTGATCTGTTCTATCGCATCTTTTAACTGATCAAGCTCTTCACCAGTTGAAGCTGTCCAATTTCTCCATTGCTTACCGTATACATTTCCTAAATCTCCGTATTTTTCAGCAAACTCATCGTTAGTAAGAATTCTTTCACAAAACTGCTGTAATTCTTTCTGATAGCTTTCATTAAACTCGCTATCTATTAAACAACGTCTACCAAAGTCTGTCATATCAGGACCGTTATATTCATCTGATTCGACCCATTTTTTAAATGCCCATTCATCCCAAATATGGTTATTATGCTGCAATAAATAACGAATATTTGTATCACCTTTAATGAACCAAAGTAATTCACTTGCAATTAAACGAAATGGAACACGCTTTGTTGTAAATAAGGGGAACCCTTGACTTAAATCGAAACGCATTTGATAGCCGAAAACACTTAAAGTTCCAGTACCAGTACGATCTTCTTTCTTTTGTCCATTTGTTAAAATATGTTGTAACATGTCTAAATATGCCTGTTCTGGATGTTTCTCCATGATCCTCACCTCTTAAACTTTATATCTTAATGATTATGAACCATTTGTCTAATAAAAGAAAACGTTTTTGGCGCATATTCATACAAATAACTTCTCGTTTCTACATTCAAATAATAAAGGGCAAAACTTTCAGCAAAATATTCTTCGGAAAAAGTAGCGAAGTAGGAATCATTTGGGAATAATCGTGGTTGCTCCTCTTGCCAAATACGAATAAATTGGCTATTCGAACGGATTTCATCAAAGATATAACGATCAATGGAATGAGCCAGCTCATGCAGTTCCAAATTAACTGAGCCGTGGTCCATCCCTTGATCACTATGCCCTATTTTGACAAGCACTGTTTTCCCTCCACCAATGCCAGGAACTTGATCCCATGTCGTTGATGAAGTATATCCGCGGGGAATCATTCCCGTTAGATGTTTTACGCTAGGGTTCTCTGTCAATCTGCCTGAAAAAAGCTTAATCTTTATATTTTGATTATCTACTTTTTGTAATAAGGTAGATGGTAATTGGTCCAAGCGGGATATGATGGCAGCTGCTTCTATTTCATCAAAAGATTCTGTAGGTAATAGGACAATCTCTCCTAACAAATCCGCTGATGTGAGATCAACTGCTTGCTTTAGTTCTGAAGAATAAGGATAGTTCTTTAACTGAATCGCACCAATATCAGCTTGTGAACTTCCCATTAATGTTAAAGAAACAACTAAAAATAAGCATGTAAATATCCACTTTTTCATAGCTGTTCCTCCCTTTTCTATCATTAAACATACCTTTATTAGTCTATTAATTATATCATAGATTTTCATGAAATATAAAAAGGACTAATCAAAGATTAGCCCTTTTAATCTAGTAACCTTATGAATAAGAACGGACAATATCGCTTAAACTCGCAGCTTGCGTACCATTCCCTACCGCTGCAAATTTCCAATCTTGACCATGGCGGTAAATCTCACCAGCAACTAAACTTGTTTTTCCATCATAATTTTCCGTTAAGTTAAAGTGAATTAACTCTTGACGGTTATTTGAATTAACAATGCGAATAAAAGCATTCTGAATCATACCAAAATGTTGTTTTCGTTTTACACAATCATAAATATTAACAACAAATACAAGTTTATGGATATGACTTGGAATGCGACTCAAATCGATAAGGATTTGTTCATCATCACCATCTCCATCGCCTGTTAAATTATCACCGGTATGTTGAATGCTTCCATCACCACTTTTTAAATTACCAAAATAAATGACATCTTTATTGTTACGTAATTTATCATTATCGCCAAGCATAATAACTGAAGCGTCACAATCGATGTCGACACCACCACCGCCGCCCCCAAAGAGACCAGCTAATAGCCCACCACCACTTTTTTGCTTTACTGGATCCCATCCTAAACCAACAAGTATTTTTGAAAGACTTGGATTCCCTTTTGTTAAATCTACTCTTTGTCCCTTTTGTAAACTAATTGCCATGTTTATCTCCCCTTTGTTTGTTTTTTATCTCTTGTTCTTCATATTGCGAAAATTATCTTGCAACTGTTCTAATTTTTTCGTTCCTTCTTCTCTTAATTTGCGATTCTCTTCCTCAATCGACTTCGTTTCCTGCATCCCCTTCATGATGATATCCCAAGACTGTTCAATTGTTTCAATCTTAATACTTGGTCCACCAGCAAGCCTTGCAATTTCTGTACTTTGTTGTGATATATTTTGCGCATTTCTAACCAACATTTCGTTTGTTCTGCGATCTAACTCACTCATCGAATCAGCAACGAGTTTTTGCCTTTTCGCTGCCATTGCTTGAATAAGACCGTTTTTAAAGATTGGAATTGTCGTCACAAAAGCTGAATTAATTTTCCCAATTAATTTCGTATTCCCTCTTTGAAGCATGCGGATTTGCGGTGCCGTTTGTAATGCAACCATTTTCGCCATTTCTAAATCGTACACTCGTTGATCTAATAATTCGACTGCATTTCTTAAAGTATCTAATTGCATTGAGGCCATTTGATCACCTGCAATTGCTTTTTTCTCTAATTGTGGCAATTGGGTGGCTTTCAGTTCATCAGATTTCATCTGACCAGCAACCGCATACTGTTCAAGTGAAAGGTAATATTGATAGTTTTCTTCATACATCCTATCTAACGTAGTTGTTGCTTCAACCATTTCGTTTTGATACTTAGAGATTTCAACATAGATTTTATCGATTTCCTTACCCATTGTTTGGTATTTTCCAAACAACTTTTCAATCAGTTTTTCGCCTTTTTTGAAGAGTTTATCAAAGAAACCTGGCTTTTCTTTTTCAAAATCTTTTGGGTCAAACTGATCCATAATTTTTCCAAGCTGTTTCAATAACTCTCCTGAGTCCTCTACTTTTGTTGTTCTCATATTGCCGAGAATTTGATCAGAAAACTTGGATATTTCCTCAGCAGGTTCTTTACCAAATTCTAAAATTTGAATTTGATCGCGCTCGTCTATAGAGGCTGAGAGTTGTTGAACCTCTTTATTTT
Source organism: Cytobacillus sp. FSL K6-0265 (assembly GCF_038003465.1). Taxonomy (NCBI): domain Bacteria; kingdom Bacillati; phylum Bacillota; class Bacilli; order Caryophanales; family Bacillaceae; genus Cytobacillus; species Cytobacillus sp. FSL K6-0265. Next base: position 2,709,687 of record NZ_JBBOPE010000001.1, read on the forward strand.
CTCTTAAAGCTAGTTTAATTTGACTTGCAGATGCTTCTGTTAACTTGTCTTCTGGGTTTGTTGAAATGACATCCAAATTCGTTTGCATATCAGATGAATTCATTTATTTCACTCCTTTATAACTTCTTGAAAATTTTAGTTAGTGCAGATTTTAAGAAAGATGGTTCTTTATACTCTAATTCAAAAATGACATCTTCTAGCCAATGAACATCATATAAACGCTCATCAATATAATTCTCAATATCATTATGTCCTGCTGGATTATATACAGTAATATCCACACCGAACTGATTCATTAAAAGTAGCAATACGGCATCATGGCGACTCATTAGGCCATTTAATTCATTGTTATATAAGATTAGCTTAGGTACATCTTGAGAATAATCAAAACGTTGAATGAGTTGTAGCATCTTACCTTGGAGTTGCATACTTTGAGCGAAAATATAAACCTTTAAATCTTCATCAGATTCATTTCCTTGTTTTTTTAATAATGGCTTTTCACAAATCTTTCTAATTGCATAGGCTATGCCTTGCTGTAAGCCATGGGGTAAATGCTTATAACTCCAAAAATGGGCAGTCATCATTTTGTCTGCATCAACTAACCCGTCTTGATCAAGGGCATTACGATAATGGTAGCGATAATCGCTATTCACACCATTTGAAAAAGGGAACGAGCGAATTAAATAACTATGATCGTTTTCTTCAAGTGCGTGAAGCCTTTCCCAGTACTCTTTGCGGTCTCTACTGACACCTTGAATTTTTGCAAAAACATGCGGAATTTTCACAACCTTGCTTGTCACTTCAAAATTGGGGCGAATCATCGCCTTTTCTTTAACAAGTAGAAACAGCTCATCATATGTTGTTTTTAACGTAAGTGACAACGGCAAATATTCTCGTAATTGCCATGGTTTAAAAATGCCTGATCCGTCTTGATTAAGAATCGATTCAATTTCTTTTGATGCACGATACGCAACGGTCGATTTTCTTCGCCGCTTTTCAGTTGGAAAAGGTTCCGCCTCATTCTTATTTTGAAAATGATGTACCGGAGTATTTTCCCAGTCTAATTGAAACGATGCCAACGCATCTTCTCCACTAGGTGATATGTAAATCAGATCACAACCGAGCGAAAGTATATAGTAAATGAAATAAGCATGCGTTTTTTTATATGGACCATACCAAATAAATTTCGGCAGCATCACTGTTAAATCAGCCTTTGTTAAACTTTCTCCCAAATGGTTATGTGACCATTTAATCAGGTCAGTTAAGATTCTACGCAAATCATTATGCCCCAGCCCACCTTCCTCCTGTTCAGAGAAAAGTTGTAATGTTTCAATTAATGCTTCGCGGATTTTACGCTGAATGGCTGGTACTTCAGAACGAAGTAGTAATCCTTCGCCATCTAAAAATGCTACAAATCGATTAATTGAAAGCTGCTGGTCTTTATGGATATTAATAACCTTTTGAATGGACTTAAAATGTTCATTATTCATCGCTTTGTCTAAATGGTCTTCACCAATTACTGAAATATCGATCGTTGGATCATTAGCTAGTTCAAACAGTTCATTATAATAGGCATCCTCGTCTAATGGTACGCCTAATAACCGAAAAAAGATTTGATTATAAGTAAGGGTACGATTAGCAACGTCATACATCGGCCTTTCATTTAGTGGCATTTTTAATGCTTCTTTATACCCTTCATATGTGACTGGCATTCGGATATTTTTCACATGACTATGAGTGACATTCATTGACTGATCCCTTCCCTTTAATACATTCGTCTTACAGGCTCATTTTGTATATATATTGTTGATTTAGAAACAATGATTATAAACACGTATCCATATCATCTTAACATAATTAGTTACGATTTGAAGCTTTAGAATAAGGGCTTCTGCCATTTTCACCCTTTGCTGTCGTTATGCATATAGTTGCATTACTAAGGATAACTGTGTTTGCTTCAAATAAAAGGATAAATGTAATCAAAGGATGGATTAAAAATGAGAATGTTAGCTAAGCGTTCCAAGTTACCTAATATCGATTCAGAATTAAAGATGCTAGAACGAACTTTAAATTCTTCTATATTTATGATTTTTGATTTACTCTTTTGGGCTATCTTTCTTTCGTTATTCAGCTATACAGTTCACCAATCCATTTTCTACATGAGCATGATCTTTATTTTCTTTATAACGGCTGGATTGATTGTATTTTTTGTCGTAAATCGGATCTTTCGCCTGTCTGATCCTCAGGATTAGTGACTGTCTGAAGTATTTTAGTAAGAAATTCTTCTGTTGCTAGCATCCCTTTTTCCTTCGTTAACCAATGGGAAGAATTCTTTAGATGTTGCGCTAGTTCTCCATGAGCAGGAACAAATGATTGATCACAAATCTGTAAAAAGTCATAATCCAATAATGAATCTCCTGCTCCGAATAAATATTGGGCCCCTTCTTTTTCTACGATGTACTGAAGTGCCCTACCTTTACTTATCGGATTTGGCATAAAATATAACTTCCTACCTTGCAAAGAAATACGCCATCCAAGCCCTTCTGCAGTTAAGCGTATTTTAGCTAATTGGCAATCTGACAAAGTCTCCATTAGCACATAGTAGAAGAACCAGCCATCTGCCTCGCGCAACCTACCCTGAATCTTAAAATGGAAGAGATGACTCAATAATTCGTCTTTCTTTCCACTTTTATCACGGACTTCTCGTTTGATTCTTTCTTCCCATTCAAGCAAAGGCTTACCGTTATATAGAATTTGTGCACCATTGGCAACAACTGCATAACGATGGTTGAAAGGAAGTTGAATCCGCTCAAATTGTTGCAGTGTTCGTGTCGTAATTGGTACGAACAAAAGATAATTGCGAATTTGTTGTAATAACTTAATGGCATGATCACTCATCACAGATAAAGGTTTATTATTTTTATATTCGATAACAGTCGCAGTTTTACTTGGGGTTGTTTCCAATTGCGTTATCGCTGTTTCTGAATAGATTAATGTTCGATCTAAATCTGAGGCAAATATATCTCTCATCATTGAGCAACCTTCTTAATTAGCCCACAACATGTATAGCTCATTTGTGGATAATGAACCAATTCAATCTTTCTTTCCTTTGCAAGGGCAAACAAATGTTTTAAATAAGGACTGTTTTCATCTTTAATCAGTATTTTCCACGGTACCCGTCTTAAAGCTACCCTCGTCGTTTCACCTACACCCGGTTTAACGAAATGGGAAGATTCAATACCGAACTCCTTTTGGATGCTCAGTATTTCATTCATACCTGAAAAGGTTGCTTCGTAATTTTCATCTATCATTTTCCTTGCTTCGTGATTTGCTATAGAAACAACCTTTTGAAATTGCTGAGTGATCTTGTCTAAATAGATGTTTGATAAATCTTCATCTAATAGATGATGATAAAATTTCGCCCCATGAAAATCCTTGTCGCCAATCCATTGATCGTTTAAAACCGTTCTGCTGATTAGTCCAGAGACAGTCGAATTTAAGCAAGCGCTCGGTATTAAAAAGTCTTCTCTCGTTCCAAACATGGTTGTGCAATGGCCAGGGTCGGCTAAGACAGCCAACGTATCATCAATTTCCACCCCATATTTATGAAAGAATAAGTGGCATGCCTTCGTTAATTCTATCGAAATGGCGCCTTTCCCTGTCCAACCGTCTACGAATTGGATGATCCCTGTTGAATGTTTCTCTAAAATATAATGAAGGGCATTTACATCGATTCCTCTATCGCGAATAATAGATATACTGTAATGTGGCAAATCTACTTGGTATTTAAAAAACAAATACCTTTTAATTAAAATGCCTATTGGTGTACCTGCTCTCGCTAGTGAAACCAACACTGTCTGTTGGCGTTTAGCTGCATAAATCTGTTCTGCAACAACAGCTATGTTTAAAGCCACTTTCTCTTTAAAATCGTCTAAAGAACGAAAAAAAAGATCGATATACGCTTTTGGTGGTACGTATTCTATTGGTAATGTTTCACTATAATGAGCACCTGATTGAATGGCTTGTTCTCTCTTTTCTGTTGTATCCTCTAAACGGATATGACTTAAATCCTTTAAAAGAAAGGTTACCTCTCTTCGGTTATATGACCCAAACATGGGCTGTCTGGCGACAATAGTCAAATCACCTCACTCCTTTCAAAAAGACGACTTGAATACTAGGAATCTTTAACTGTTGTAAAAACTTGCTTAAAACCTGTGCATCTACTAATCTTTCAAAAAAGATAAATACTTCATCATATGTTTGCGGTGGAATATTATAAATATAATTCATCACTTCTTCTACTTCAGGGCTAGGAAAAGTCATACCAAAGCGTGCGCCATAGGATGATTTATTTTGGACATGAATAGGGCTACGGGTTGTACTTTGATACTTAACACTCCCAGCCATTAAGCTAGCTATTTTCATTGGCAAATACATAAACTCACCTGTACCGATACATAAAATATGTTTACCCTTACTCCTTTGATTAAGAAAGGTTGCAACCTTCTCTGCTTTTGCATTTAATAAATGATTCTCGTTACTATCTAACCCAAATCGACCACTTTCTGAAATATAAGGAACAGTGTTGAAGGGAGTTTTTTGATTTGCCGTAGGATAATACTTAGAAGCAAACAGCATAGGGTATTCTTTTTCTATGTAAATTTCATTAATTTCTGAAGATGGATGGTAAAGGTCTACACTTTCTTCTTCCTTAATAACTGGATTCCCATCTACTTCAACTTCGCCAGCTAGAAGGGATATATGGCGTATAGTGATATCTAGTGCTTCCTCTAATTCAATAAATGCATTCTTGTTGGCCTCATCTCTCCAATCAAGAATAGAAACGACGGTATAATTTCTCCTCGGAAACTTTTCATGCAATGATGTGATAATATTTCGAGCAGTCTTTCCAGTCGTCACCTCATCATCTACTAATATAATTTCCCGACTATTTTGCAACAAATGGGCATCGATATAACAACGATGAGAAGTAGCGTGTGAATGCTCTTCCTCAAAATGAATGATCGATTCAATGTTTAGAAGATCTTCTCTCGTGGTATGAAAATAATCGGCATTCGTAAACGCTTGGAAGAATGCTTGGCCGAGTGCGGTCGCAGTTTCTGCAAAACCAATAATGATGGGGGAATATTGATCGCCAATAAATGCCCTGTCACTAAATTTCATTTGCTTATCTTTCAGTACATCCACAAATGGTGATGAAGGTGAAAGGTTTTTCCCTTCCACTTCCTTAAGGTAGCTTTCTGCTAATAACATTCCGGTTGCTAATCCTTTTGTCGGCGAGATAGGCAGATGCTTGCCTAACACTTTACTTACGAATAAAAAGGATCTTTTTTTATTCTTTCTTGCTGCCATCTGAAATAATTCATTGAAATTAAAATGGTAAGGATTATAATTGATATTTAGCTTCACCTGCATGGGCTCGATCACGTCTATCATGTGATAAGTGTTGGAAGAAATCAATTGTGTTGTATCGTTCATTTAGCACTCCGTAAACTCTTGATTTTAACTCAATATTTTTTGCCCAATAATAATGGGGCTTCATTTCGTTCATTTTGTTCTGACTCGCACTTTTCATCACACCATGGGCACCGTTTGCATGATTTAATATATCTATTGCATCATTATATTCTTCATAAGTCACAGTGTTTAAAGCTTGAACCGGCGTAATTTGCGTGGGATGAATAATCGTTTTTCCGATGATACCATTACTAATATCGAGCAATATTTCTGCTATAAACCCTTTCATTTCTTTCGGCAGTTTGTTCATAAAAGACGAAGAATCCATCAGTTGCTCCGTTTGATTACTTAATATATTGACTTGTTCTTTAGAAACAAAATGCTCCCAAACAGGTCCAGAGAGCAAGTAAGTTTTAGGTGCCCTTTGGAAAAAGTTCATAATGTCTGCTATACAATCTCTCAAGACAGCAATATCATACAATGAAGTGGAAGTGTTTCTTCTTATTCCTAATAACCCACAAAAATCTGTCGCCCCAATCCGGATATTCAAAATTAAGTGAGCGTACTTATCGAATATTCCCTTTAGTTTTTGTAACTCTTCCATTCTTGTTTCTTTAAATAGAACTTCTTTCGTTTCAAGGATTGGCATCGCATATAATTCATGACCACTATTTCGTAAATCACTCACTTGTTGCAGCATTTCTTCACCATTGCTTGAAGAGAATTTTGGAATGACAATACCTGTTAGCAACTGCCATTCATCTTTAAATAAAGTAATTAACCGCACTAACTGTTCATTATTTCTTATGCGAATAAAAAGCAATGGCAATTCTTCTAATGTAATAAAGCCTCTAGAAATATCTTGTCGAAGTTTATGTAGTGAATGCTGTAATTCCTTTTCCGCTACTTCCACTTCCAGATCACCAATACTATCTTCCAAGCAAATGACAACTGACGTTAGACCAGCATGCTTTTTATTAATCAAATCTTGATGGATAGCAGGACGTGTGGCAGGCATATAAAGCGTGGCTGCTAATGCATATGCGAGCTCATTCTTCGTTGTGTATTTATTAAATGTCGTCGGTTCTTTAAAAAAGTACTGATCTAGTGCAGCTTGAGATAAATCTGTAAATAACCTCATATGCCAACTCCTTTTATTAAATAGTAGAAAATTTTAAGGTGGGGACCATGAAATATATGCAATTATTATAAGATATTGGAAGAGGTTGATGGAGTAAAAAAAGGGATGAAGCCATTCATCCCTTCTACTTATGAGCCTGCTGCTTCAGTACGTTTTCTCTTCGCGTGTACAATAAAAGTAATCGCAAAAACAATTACAAGTACGCCAAAGAAATACATATGATCAATGTGAATACCTGCTGCACTTAACAACATCTTTAAAGAGATTAATAGAATAAGAATATAAGAGCTTGTTTCAAGTTCAGGGACACGGTCAATTAATTTTAAGAACACCCCTGCAACACCCCTCATCATAATGATACCTAACATACCACCGACAAGAAGTACCCATATTTCTTGACTTACACCTAATGCTGCTAAAATGCTATCAATTGAAAAAGCAATATCCATTAATTCAACGGCAATAACGGTTCCCCAGAATGTGCCAAACAGACGAATTAATAAACCTCGTTGATTGATTCCTTCCAACGCTTTTTCATCTTCTGCTTCTTCTGCTTTCTTTTTGTCGATGAAATATTTAATGGCTAACCAGCCTAAGTATCCGGCTCCTAATACTTTTATCCACCAAAACTCAATTAAAAATACACCTACACCTATCGCTAAAAAACGGAAGAAATAAGCGCCAAGCAAACCATAAAAAAGGGCCCTTTTCCGTTGTTTTGGTGGCAGGTGCTTAACCATTACTGCTAAGACAAGCGCATTATCCGCTGAAAGCAACCCTTCTAAAATGACCAATGTGCCAATCAGCACCCATGCATCTGGTCTAGATAATGCCTCAACCCACATATCCCAATCAAAGAAACTTGAATAGGTATGTAGAATTCCATCGATAATTTCCATAGTGAATTTTTCCTCCTGATCAACTTTATGTACTATTGTTCCTCACCTAGTATATACGAATATGCACTAGAAAAGTTTCAATTTTCGAAATTAACTCATCCATTTTGGCGGGGTATTTTTATCCCAATAGATGGATCCGAGTTCATGGTGAGTTTGAAATTGATCATATGCAGTATGATAATGGAAATTAAACCAATAACCTTGTTGCGGCGGATGATCTCTTCTGACATGAAAACGAATGACATCTTTCTGTTTGGCCTCATCTGCTATATGAAAAATCCGTTCTGAAACGCCCGCAGAAGCCGTTTCAGTAATACTCAAATGATGCAGATTCTCCTCTGTATACTGCTCAGCTACTTCTGCAATCGCCTTTTCTATATTAGGTAGAATCACGATTTGAAATTCTGATTCAATGACCGGTTTAATTTTTTCGCCAAACTTTTCGAAAGAATGCTTTTCCGCGGAGTGAACCATTTCCTTTATAAAATCCTCCCTCGAAACTTGTGAAGCTTCGTCTCCACTTATATCTGGTAGGCTCTCAGCTAAAACTGCTTTTCTTGGTGTCTTATCTTCTTCATGCTGAACAGGTAATAAACTCGTTGGTGTCACCAATCCAAATGTAAGAATTGTCACCATAACCACTAATGATTTTCTTAACCAACTCGGCAAGTGTATCTCCTCCTCAGATGACTTTTATTATTTATTTAAAAATGCCACTATTCTCAATACGAGAAACAACCTCTAGTAATGTTTCTTCTGGTTGGACAATCCCCATGCGCACATACCCTTCACCCCATTCACCAAAGGCAATTCCAGGTGTTACAACGACACCTGCTTTTTCAATTAATTCAAGCGCGAATGGTTTAGACTTCATGCCAGCGGGTAATTTTCCCCATACAAACATCGACCCTTTTGGCAAGGCAACATCCCAACCTACTTCTCGTAATCCATCAATAAATAAATCTCTTCTCTTTCGATAAACCGCTCTCAGATCATCAAGAAAAGATGAATCATCAGCCAATGCCTGTACAGCAGCCATTTGAATAGGATAAAAAACGCCATAGTCAAGGTTAGACTTTAGGTTACTTAATAGAGAAATAACTTTACGATTTCCTGCAGCATAAGCCACACGACAACCTGCCATATTAAAGCTTTTAGATAACGAGTTCATTTCAATGCCTACATCCATTGCACCATCAACTGATAAAAAACTAATTGGCGCCTCTTCAAAATATAATTCAGAGTAAGCAAAATCGTGGAGAATGACAATTTCATTTTTTTTCGCATAGTCGATGGCTTGTTCAAAGAATTCTTTTGTTGCCAGGGCAGGAACGGGGTTCCCTGGATAATTTAGAATCATTAACTTCGCTTTTTTACTAACTTCTTTTGGAATCTCACAGAAAGAAGGTAAAAAACCATTTTCTTCTTTTAATGGCATGCGGTACATTTGTCCCCCTGCTAGATTAACACCCGCTTCGTACGCTGTATAACCTGGGTCTGGGACGAGTACGATATCACCAGGGTTACAAAGCACCATTGGTAAATGGACCAAACCATCTTGTGAGCCCATCAATAACATTGTTTGTTCTTTTGCATCAAGGCTTACATCGTATTTTCTACTGTAATACTTCGCCACTGCCTCGTGAAACTCCGTAATCCCTTTTAATGTGTACCCATAAAGTTTTGGATCACTTGCCATTTCGCCGATGATCTTTGTTATAAATGGGGGTGGTGGCAAATCAGGACTACCGACACTTAAATCTATCATTTCTATGCCTTCTGCTAGTTTCTGTTGCTTGATTTCAGCTAATTCCGAAAAAATACTCTCTTGGAATTGCTCCATTCTTGCTGCTACTTGAATATTCATGTTCATTGCCTCACAAAATTTTTCTTCTATTCTACCATATTTTATCACTTTTTGGGCATTTGTTCATGATTAATTGCTGCTTTTTTGGGGGATATATACAAATAAGACAATAAGAAGGGGGAAGATACATAATGGATTCAAGCTGGATTGCGCTTGTTGGCGGGTTAGTATTACTTGCTTACTTTGTTTATATGTGCATCACTGATTAAAAAAAAAGATGGCCTTTAGTGTTTGATTGCTGTAGCCATTAGGAAGGCAACAGCAATCCCTTTATCTTTTTTCCCACACACCGTAATGGAATTTCGCTGATTTTCGTTTGATTTGCTGAAAAGCAAAGGCTTGGAATCTTTCACTACGGAAATGATCCTTCAATATCACTCTCTCTTTAGTCACGCGCTTCGCCTCATTGATCATTTCCTCAGTCAAATCACCTTTGTAGGTAATCGAGTGTAATGCATTGATATTTGTCGATTCTTTTATGGTTGTTTCAAACATGGGGTCAATATAGACAACATCAAAGGAAGCATCAGGTAAGGATTTCAAGTAATCAATGGCTAAAGTATGAACGACTTCGATTCTTTCCATACTGCTTTTCATGACTGCATGATCGTTTGGCCATTCTTTGAGACCTTGACCAACCAAATACGCTATCACCTTACTTGCTTCTAACCCAATTACCTTCCCTGTCTCTCCTACAGTATAACTTGCCACAATGCTATCTGATGCGAGCCCAAGTGTACAATCAAGGAATGAAGATCCCGCTTTTAGTTGACAAATGTCTACAAAAGGGTCATGTTCCCCTTTTTGCAAACGCTTCAGACGAAACATCGCGGAACTAGGATGAAAGAAAAAAGGGTTTTCCTCACCGATTTTATATAGTTCCATTCGCTCTTTTCCAACGACAATTCCGTTCATTTCATATTGATTGACCATACTCTTAATTGTTCTTTTACTTCTATGTATGAAGGGGAGGTTGAGCGTTGTTGCTACCTGTTCTGCCTTATTGGTTTCGTTTGGATTTGTCCTTGCTGATGTCGTAACAAACATCAAACCACCTACTTATTTTAGTAAAATAAAAAGCAACAGTCAGGATTAGAGTGCTCCTAACTGCTGCATTCAATCTTTTTTATCGTGTGATGCTTTTTATAATTTATTATCAAACGCTGCTAATAAATTGTGCATGATTTCTTCCATAGAGTGATCTTCAATATCATGACGTGGAATAAAATGTACCACTTCTTTCCCTTTAAGAAGGGCCATAGATGGAGAAGAAGGCTCAATACCTGTGAAATATTCACGCATTTTTGCTGTTGCATCTTTATCTTGACCAGCGAAAACCGTCACTAAGTTGTCTGGTTTTTTCTCGGCATTTAATACCGCCTGAGTTACTGCTGGTCTTGCTAATCCTGCTGCACAGCCACAAACAGAATTCACGACAACTAATGTTGTACCTTCTGCTTGCTCCATATAGTCGTTTACTTCTTCTTCAGTTGTTAGTTCGCTAAAACCGGCCTGTACAAGCTCAGCTCTCATCGGCTTCACAACTTGTTTCATATACTCTTCATAAGCCATAGACATAAATATTCCCCTCCTTTACAAATGATTGCACAGTAAGCATACTATATTTCAAGCCTAGATTGCAAAGTTATCGTTCTCAAATATTAACGGGAAATTAAATGATAGAAAATTGGAAAACTCCAAATAAAAGATATTCATGACTATACAGAAGATTCTAGGTCCATTACAGGTGTCAACTTTTTGGCAATAATGTTCGTGCGGGTAGCTTCCTCTGACTACCTGTTGGATTTCCAAGGGCATCTTTACAATACTTTCCTAACAGACTCAAATAAAAAAGAACACCCGATTACAGGTGTCCTTCAAACTCATCCATTTTTTCGTGATTCCGTCATTTGCTTCCATACAGATCCTTTTGCTTCTTCGCCTTGCTCAATTCTTTCAATTGCTAGTTTAATTTGCAGACTTACTTCAAATTCTTGATCATTTTCAGCTGCTTTTAAAGCAGGAAGCGCTTTTTCATCGCCTACTTCGTATAAGAACATTGCTGCACGCCAGCGCACAAGCTTGCTTTTATCAGATAATGCTTCCATCATTTTTTCAGAAGCTTCAGGGAAGCCAAGATCTGATAAACAATCTCCCGCCGTTCTTCTCACTGTGACCGATTTATCTGTTAGCGCTTTATATAGATAAGGTAACACTTGAACGTCTTCAATCATCCCTAGATAAACAGTTGCTAATCTTCGCACAGATGCTTTTTCATCTTGAAGAGCAAAATCAAGTACGGCTAAATCATCTAACGTAGGATCCGCCATTTGTTCGAGCTTTTGATAGCGTATACGCCAGTCCTCGACTTTTAAGTCATCCGGGGTAAGTGTAAGACGTACTCTCGGTGCCAATGCTTCTTCTGATTCTGGACTTTGTGCTGCAGTGATGAGTGTTTTCACTCTTTCTTCTGGGTATGCTGCTAAAATTTCATCCACCACTTCTTTCCCTACTTGTTCGAATTCACCATAACGCACACCCAGTTCTTTCCACTTTCTCACCATAACTACATTATCATCAGGTGCTTGTGCTTCAGCTACAGCTTTAACATAAAGTTCTGGTAAGCCAAAGCGCTTTTCTTCTGTCCCATCTGTTAATTTCACTTGCATTGGGATGCCCTTATACATTTGCACAAAAGCTTGTACTTCGCCAAAATGTTCATTTACTTCCGATCCCCCAGCAGTCTCAGCTTCTTCACCAAAGGCTGCTCTCACTTGTGGAAGTAAATCTTTCCAATCGAATTTCGCATTTCGTTCGACTGCAAGAAAATCGGCAACATGATAGACACCTTTAATCCCATCTATTTTTAAGATATCAACAATGACTTCTGGCGCGCCTTCAGCCTGACCTATTTTGTAATTATTGCTTGTCCCCATAGGCAGTTCTTTATCTAAAATCACCTTCATCGTATTCGGACTTGGTGTAGGTTCAATCGCTTTTATAATCAATGAAATCACCCTTTACTTTAATTCTTCTCTCATGATTATTATTCTAACATAAATCATCGTCTACTTTCATTTATCTACAATCATTAAGCATCTGCCCATTCAGACAGATAACTCCAACGTTCGATTAGATATTCTAAATCATGATTTAGCTTTTTTTGTTCATCCATGAGCTGTTGCGCTTTCTCGAAGTCACTACCAATATTGTTCATATCCTCATCGATTTCTTTCAAACGACTTTCAATCGCTTCCATTTTGTCATCGATTTGCTCCCATTCTCTTGCTTCATTATAGGAAAGCTTTTTCTTTTTCGGTTTACTTTCTTCCTTTACTTCTACTATTTTTTTCTCTTCTGCTTTTTTACTTGATTCTTGTTTTGATTTTTCAAGGTATTCACTATAATTCCCATAATAACTAGTTATTTCTCCATTACCTTGTAATATAAGTAATTGAGTGGCGACTTTATCGAGAAAATAACGATCATGTGAAACTGTTATAACCACACCAGCAAAACTTTCTAAATAATCCTCTAGCACCGTTAACGTCTGTGTATCAAGATTATTTGTCGGCTCATCTAAAAGCAATACATTCGGTGAAGTCATTAAGATTTTCAATAAATATAACCTACGCTTTTCCCCACCTGATAGTTTTCTAATTAATGTGCCGTGCATATAAGGCGGAAACAGAAAACGCTCAAGCATTTGTGCAGCAGATATCGTTTTTCCATCAGTTGTCTCGATTACTTCGGCCGCTTCCTTTAAGTACTCAATTACTCTTTTGCTTTCATCCATTTCTTCGCTTTCCTGTGTGTAATAAGCGATTTTAACCGTCTGACCGATGATTCTTTCACCATGATCTAACGGAAACTTGCCAGCTAAAATATTTAGAAAAGTTGTTTTCCCTGTCCCGTTTTGACCAATAATGCCTAGTCGGTCAACCGGCTTCACTAGCAAGTCATAGTTTTTTAGGATGGCTAAATCACCATAATATTTCGTCGCTGATTTCAACTCAAATACTTGCTTTCCTAAACGACTACCACTTAAAGACATATCTAATTTTTCACTTGAAGTAATATTTGTCAATTTTTCATCTAATTGATCAAAACGATCGATTCGCGCTTTTTGTTTTGTTGTCCGCGCCTTGGCACCGCGTCTCATCCACTCTAACTCTCTACGATATAAATTCCGTTGTTTATCGATGACAGCTGCTTCATTCTCCTCACGAATCGCTTTCGCCTCAAGGAATGCTCCGTAATTACCTTTATAACTGTATAATTGTCCCCCATCAAGTTCAAACATCCGGTTTGTCACACGATCAAGGAAATAGCGATCATGTGTTACAAGCAGAATCGCTCCCCGGTAGCGGGTAAGGTACTCTTCTAGCCATTGAACCGATTCATGATCAAGATGATTCGTTGGCTCGTCGAGAATTAATAGATCACTATCTTGTATCAACGTTTGCGCTAACGCTACCCGTTTTTTTTGACCACCTGACAATTCACCAACTTTTTTTTCAAAGTCGGTAATACCTAGTTTTGTTAGGATCGTTTTGGCGTTTGTACTTGCCTCCCAGCCATTATTAGCATCTAATTTTTTTTGTAATTGGAAAAGATGCTCCTGTACTTCAGTATGGTCTGGATGTTCATGCAAAGTTATTAATGCTTGCTCATACTCTCTTAAAAGCACGAGTAAAGGAGAATCGCCTGCAAATACTTGTTCAAGTATAGTCAATTGTTCGTCTAATTTAGGTTCTTGTTCAGCATAGGAGACTGAATAATCCTTAGGCGCAATAATCTCTCCAGCATCAGGCAAATCAATACCAGCGACGATTTTTAACAGTGAGGACTTTCCTGTTCCATTTACTCCAATTAAGCCTACGCGATCATTTTCGCCAATAGTAAAATTTATTTGCTTAAATAGCTCTTTTTCACCGTAAGTTTTTGTTATATTTTCTAAAGATATATTTTTCATTTCGACCATCCATTCATTAATCTATCTAAACCAGCTATTTTGCGGTTAGGCTATTAACTATTCTAATAGCTAATTGTAACATGAAAAATGACGATTCGTGATATATTCATGCTTAACAACTTTACTCATACAATTTTTTATATAAAAAAGGTCGAGACATTAGGGAAGTGGATTTATCTACTAAGCTCAGCTTTTCAGCCTTGCCATGTAACGAATCCATTCACCTATTGCCTCAAACCTCTAATATTGATCTAATACAATTAATGTTTGTTGTGTGTGATCAATTAAATCAAGTAAGTCTTCTAGTTGATCTTCTGTTATCAATCTGTCAAATTTGACCACTATCTCTTGTGTCCATTCATTCTCTAACTTTATTAACCGTTGTTGAATAGTGCGGCGATTCCCCCATTGTTTAACAACTTGCTCGTAAGCTGATTCTAGCTTATTTTCATCCTGCTTCTGCAGGATGAAAGAAATGGAAAGATGAGCGCCAGCTTCATTTGTAAATGGCTGCGGAGCCTGCAACTCCGCCGTGATTTGCTGCAAATTTGCCTGTAAGGTTATTTTAGCAGATAAAGTGTCAGTAACGGTTGTATCCGTAAAAGTGATGTCATAGCATCGGCTAAATTTCGCTAGATTCATCCAATCATTTCGATCGATTATCTTCATTTCACCGGTTAGATCAAAATCATAGAGATGCCCCTCTAAAACAACCTTCATATTATCAAAAGCTATTGGGTCAAACAATGTATCAATTCCCCTTTATATTGATTAAAATAATCCTTTCGCTTGTCCATTTTTATCCACATCCATTTGCATCGCCGCAGGTACTTTAGGTAACCCAGGCATTGTCATCACCGCTCCTGTTAATGCCACAATAAAACCGGCACCTACAGAAGGCTTTAATTCTCTAATAGTTATCGTAAAGTCTGAAGGAAGACCTAATTTTGTGGCATCATCGGATAATGAGTATTGGGTTTTAGCCATACAAATAGGGAGATGAGACCAGCCAAAGCGTTCAAAATCGGCTAATTGTTTCTTTGCCAACGGAGTAAACTCCACTCCACTAGCACCATACACATTTTTAGCAATTGTTTCAATTTTTTCTACTAAGCTGTCATGTAAATCGTAAAGTGGCGTAAACGAATGGTCTGTTTTTGCAATTT
Source organism: Cytobacillus sp. FSL K6-0265 (assembly GCF_038003465.1). Classification (NCBI taxonomy): domain Bacteria; kingdom Bacillati; phylum Bacillota; class Bacilli; order Caryophanales; family Bacillaceae; genus Cytobacillus; species Cytobacillus sp. FSL K6-0265. Next base: position 2,725,213 of record NZ_JBBOPE010000001.1, read on the forward strand.
GTTCTAACACTTTCTCTGCTAACTGTAAACCACCTGTTCCTCCTTCTGCCCATACTTCGGTTAGAGACCACTGCATATTTTGCTCCTCACATAACTCTTTAAAAGTCGCAATTTCATCTGTAGAATCACCATTAAAGCGATTAAGTGCGATCACGTACGGTAATCCAAAACTCTGAACTGTTTCAACATGCTTTTTCAGATTAGCAAACCCATTTGCTAGTGCAGCCGTGTTCTCTGAAGCGAGATTTTCCTTTGCGACGCCCCCATGCATCTTAAGTGCACGAATCGTTGCCACAATGACAACTGCATCAGGACTGACACCCATATTTCTCGCTTTTATATGTAAAAATTTCTCTGCTCCTAAGTCGGCGCCAAATCCCGCTTCTGTTACAACATAATCAGCTAACTTCAAAGCAGTATTTGTCGCGATAACACTATTACAACCGTGCGCAATATTCGCAAATGGTCCACCGTGTATAAGTGCAGGTGTATGAGCTAAAGTTTGGACTAAATTAGGCTTTATCGCCTCTTTTAATAACAGGGTTAAGGCACCTTCCGCACCTAAATCAGCCACCGTAACCGGTTGTTTGTTCCTATTATAAGCAATAATCATTTTGCCTAGTCTGTTCTTCAAATCACCTAGATCTTTTGCTAAACAAAGAACTGCCATTACTTCAGAGGCAACTGTAATATCAAAGCCATCTTCGCGCGGAATACCTTGGGCAGGACCACCCAGGCCAACAATGACATTTCTTAGCGCACGATCATTTAAATCCATCACTCTTTTCCAAATGATTCTTCTCTGGTCAATTTCAAGATCATTTCCTTGTTGGATATGATTATCGATTAAGGCAGATAAGGCATTATTTGCTGTTGTAATCGCATGGATATCACCTGTAAAATGAAGGTTAATATCTTCCATCGGCACGACTTGTGAATATCCGCCTCCTGTCGCTCCACCTTTAATGCCCATTGTTGGGCCTAGAGATGGTTCTCTCATGGCTATCATCGACTTCTTGCCTAGCAGACTTAATGCATCACCTAATCCTACAGTAACAGTTGATTTTCCTTCTCCTGCAGGTGTGGGATTAATGGCTGTAACAAGAATTAATTTCCCATTTTTCTTTTCTTCAACTCTTTTAAGTGTTTCAGCCGTAAGTTTCGCTTTATATTTACCAAAATGCTCTAGATCATCGGTCGTAAGTCCGAGCTTTTCTCCAATTTGGTTAATTGGTTTCATTGTTGTCTCTTGGGCAATTTCAATATCTGACTTCACATATTTCCCCATCGCTCTACCTCTCCTCTATACCAGTTGTCACTTGCAAGCGTTACTATTGTATCATTTCCTAAATCTAAATAATGATATATGAAGAGAAATTTTCAAATTAATTATAATTTTAAGGTTTCAAGGTTGCTCAATAAGTTAAACGTCTTTATAATAAGTTTATTGAAATTTCACACAGTAGGGGATGATCGCTTGCCAATTACCATTCCACAAGGACTTCCAGCACGGGAAATTCTCGAGGAAGAACAAATATTCATTATGGATGAAGGTCGCGCTAAGGGGCAAGATATTCGCCCATTAAACATACTTATACTTAACCTCATGCCGCAAAAAGAAAAAACAGAAACGCATTTATTAAGGTTATTGGGTAATACACCACTTCAAGTGAATATTACCTTGTTAAAAACCGTTACACATCAATCGAAAAATACAAGCCACATACATCTTGAGCAGTTTTATTCAACATTTTCTGAAATCAAACAAAAAAAATTTGATGGCATGATTATTACGGGTGCCCCAATTGAATTACTCTCCTTTGAAGAAGTCGATTATTGGGAAGAGTTAAAAGAAATAATGGACTGGACGAAAACCAATGTCACAAGCACACTCCATATTTGTTGGGGAGCGCAAGCAGCACTTTACCATCATTTCAATATTAATAAATTTGAGCTACCAGAAAAATGTTTCGGTGTCTTTGATCATGATGTAGAAAATTGGTCAGAAAACTTATTACGCGGGTTTGATGACACTTTTGTCGCACCCCATTCAAGGCATACGGATATATCATTAGAAGAATTAAAGAATCATAGCAAGGTCAAAGTTCTTGCTGCATCACCTCAAGCGGGTGCTTTTATTATGAGCGCCAATGAAGGTAAACAAATTATGATTACTGGTCATCTTGAATATGAAGCAACCACACTTGCTGAAGAATACGAGCGAGATCGGGCAAAAGGATTACCCATAGCCATTCCGAATCACTATTATCCCAATGACGACCCAACCAAGGCGCCAAAAAACAAATGGCGTTCGCATGCCCATCTATTATTCTCCAACTGGTTAAATTACTATGTTTATCAAGAAACACCCTATGAATGGGATTAAAAATAGCCAATCCGTGTGGCGTCATACGGATTGGCTATTTTTTATTTTAAATACGTTGTGAACGGGAATTGATTTTGAAAGAGTAGTTGAAAGTTGAGTGGATTCGATTCTGACAAAAACAAGTCAAAATAGCCATCTCAAAAAGAATTTTGATTACTTCCGCATTGAGCATAATATAACGATTATAGAGCGATTCCGCTTAGGAACTGGATTTCACATTATGGCAGCATTATCAGATCGGTTTTTTTCAAAAACGGTGTTTCTCCTTTTTGCACTGCTCCCTTAGGTCATTTTCATTGCTCGTCTCTCTTTTGAGGCAATTCCGCCAAACAACCATTTCATTTTTCCCTAAATGCTAATTCTGCTGGACATAGCCACCTTCTTCAAATGGTTGGACAACGACAAAACCTTCGCCTGAAAATTTCATTTGTACTGAGTCCCCGCTCCCACGGCCGACAAATGTTTTGAATGAGACATCCGCAACGAATTCCGGTTGCAAATGGCCAGACCAAGCGACCGTTGCATGGGGATCTGTTAATACTGGTTTATCGGGCGTTACCTTTAGTGTTAATGGTTCATAGTGAGTCGTTATTGCAGCCATTCCCTCCCCTTCTAGGCGAATATTGAAAAGCCCACCTGAAACGATGCCTGCTACTTTTCTCATCAGCTTGACGTCCCACTTCAAACTTGGCTCAAACGCTAATAAATCATTGGCACTAACACATAATGTATCATTATGAAAACGGATAATAGAAATCTTCTTTCCTTGGTCCGCTAAATAGAGTTTCCCTCTACCTGTTGCCTTCATAAGAGCTGTGCTTTCCCCAGAGAAAGCACGTTTGAACATTTTCCCAATTCCATGTTCTAAAATACCTTCGCGAACAAATTTGATTTGGCCTTCATAGGCAATCATGGAACCTGCTTTTGCCCAAATCTGTTGTTGTAAGTTTACTTCTAATAAGCGATCCGTTTCTAACTCAAATAACCCTTGACCTCTATCTTCTTGCTCTGTTTTCTCAATAAACTCTGATAATGAGTACCTACTCATAAGCTCACTCCTTTTGAAAAATAAAAATCCACATAAATGATAATGATTGCTGCAATTGAAGAGGTAATCCTCCTTTAGGTAATAACTCTGCAGCTTTTTTATATACACCTTGCTCTGCCACCTTTTTCATTGGAAGTCCTTGCATGAGCTGTTCAAACTCCCATGGCATCATCGTGTTACAAATAACCTTTTCTCCTAGTAATCTCGGAAAACTATTGTTTCTAGGCCCGGCAGTTGGTCCAAGTATCCCAAAACACCCATACCCACCCGGCTTCAATACTCTCACAGCCTCTTTCATTGCATGATACGGATCTTCCGTCCATTCCATAGAATTAATTGCCAACATACCATCAAAATGATGGTCAGCAAATGGAAGTGCCGATAAATCGCCTTTGATAAATTGGTTTTCATTCGTGTCGTTCACACGTTTTGCCTTCATTATCATTTCATCAGATACGTCGACCCCGATCACTTTGATTGCATGTGTTGAAAGCTTATAAGCCCCCATCCCATCACCACACCCAAGGTCACATACATGATTATTCGCTTTTAAATATTGGAGGAAGAGTGGGATAATTTCCTTGCGGCTCCCTTCATTCCACATACTTGCCGATCTTTCATGCCAGCTATCCGACCGTTTATCCCATTCTGTAGCCGATGCCTTTTTCCAATCAAATTCAGCCATCAAATATTCACCTAACCCTTTTTATACCTATTTCGAATTAAAAAATTTAATTTTCTGTCTATATAAATGATAAAAAAAAGCAGAGTTATCCACCCTCCATAACTCCGCTTTTATTCTTCTTCATTTTTTCGTTGTACAACTCTTAGTGACTCTACTCTATCTTCATTCTCTTCGAAAAACTGTACTAAATCACCAATGCGGTCAATCGCATCCCAACTTAAATGATGTTCAATTCCCTCAACATCTTCATATATATGCTCTTCTTTCACACCAATAATACGAAGCATTTGCTCTAATAACTCATGGCGATAAACAAGACGTTTGCCTATTTTTTTTCCTTTTGTCGTTAATACTAAACCACGATACTTTTCATATACGAGATATTCATCTTTATCTAATTTCTGCACCATTTTTGTGACTGAAGAAGGGTGGACAGATAATGCTTCTGCGATATCAGAAACGCGTGCATAGCCTTTTTCTTCAATTAACAAATAGATTTGTTCTATATAATCTTCCATACTAGGTGTTGGCATGTGGATCCTCCCAAAAAAGGCTAACATCTATGATAAACGATATTTGTTACATACAGTATAGCCACTTACTTTATCAAAAAAAAAGCATATTGATAGTGGTTTCATACGTAGATATAACGCAAATGAAAAACCACTACTTAAAATATTACTATAAGAATCCTCTTGAAACAAGGAGGATATGGGAATAGACGGAAAGAGTTAGTTTGGAAACTTAAATTTTATTTTATTTTCCTTATTATCCCATAGCAATGCTGCGGCAAACAATTTGTCCTTCCCTTGGAAACCTTCCAGCACGTCTGTCTCACCACTTTTTAATAGTTGTTTAACGATTTTTTGTGTCATTGACTTACCAAGAATTTTCTTAGATAAGGTAAATGTACAATTCTTTTTCTGATAGTTGCTGCAACCAAAAAATTTACCCTTGTCTACCACTTGACCTTCACATAATGGACATTTGCCTAATGGCGTTTGTCGCTTTTTCTTAAAGGTTTTTGGGATAAATTGTTCTTTGTCTGCATCAGAGAATATCCATTCATTCGTTGCTTCTTTCGTAGCGGCAATTAAATGATGGACCATTTGACTCGTTTGATCCATAAATTGTTTAGGTGATGCCTCTCCTTTAGAGATTTGCTTTAAGCGTTGCTCCCATTTCGCCGTCATTTCAGGAGATGCTAATATCTCTTTACCCACCGCAATAATGAGGATCTTTGCTTTTGAAGTGGCATAGACCATATTCTTTTTCACATCAATATAACCACGATCTTTTAGCATCGTAATAATGCCAGCTCTTGTGGCTTCAGTTCCAAGTCCTTCTGTCTGCGTTAATACCTGTTCAAGTTCTTTATCATCAATATGTTTGCCTGCTGTTTTCATCAATGTGATTAATTGACCTTCAGTGTATCGTTTAGGAGGCTGTGTTTTACTCTCTTTTACTTCTGTTTTTTCTGTTATACCTTTATCTCCTTTATTTAATAAGGGGAGATTCACATCTTTATCTTTCTCAACTGGAGAAATCACTTGGCGATAGCCTTGATCAACAATTACTTTTCCTTTAGACATAAACATCGCTCGCTCATCAACCAAAGTTTTGATTGTCGAGTACTCGATTATTGCTTTCTTATGGTGAGCTGCGATGACACTTTTCGCAATTAGGTCATAAAGTTTTTTCTCCTCAGATGCAAGTTTAGCAAAGTCTGGAATTTGCTCAGTCGGAATAATGGCATAGTGGTCAGTGACTTTCTTTTCATCCACATAGCGCTTATTCTGCGCAATCGATGAAAACGGCAATGGAAAGAAATCCTCATAATCTTTTAATTTTGCATAACGAGCCAAAATTTGTGGTAATGTGTTTGCTTCCTCCGTGGTAATATGCCTTGAATCGGAACGAGGATAAGAAACCCATCCTTTTTGGTATAACTTTTGGAGAATATCAAGTGTTTTCTTAGGTGAGAATTTATGACGCCGATTCGCTTCTGCTTGAAGTGCTGACAAATTATACAATTGAGGCGGTAGAAATTCTTTCTTTTCCTTTTTTATATCTGCGATTGTTGCTTCCTTCCCTTGACAAAACAAAGCAATTTTCTCAGCTAATGCGCTGTCCATAATACGACTATTACCTTTATCTTCCCATTTCCCTTTATATTTCTTTCCAGTGATGTCAAAGGTTGCTTCTACCTCCCAAAAAGGTTCAGAAACAAACGCTTCAATTTCAAGCTCCTTCTTTACAATCAATGCTAATGTAGGTGTTTGGACTCTCCCAACCGAGAACACATCTGAGAATCCTTTTTGTTGTAATAATAAAGTATATAATCTAGAAGCATTCATTCCAACAATCCAATCAGCACATGACCTCGTATATGCTTCAAAAAAAAGATTTCTTGTATCTTCTTCATTTAATAACTGTTGAAACCCTTTTTTAATGGCATTCGGCGTTAATGAAGAAATCCATAATCTCTTCATTGGCAAATTTGACTGTGCTTGACGCAATATATTTCTTATAATCAGCTCACCTTCTCTACCTGCATCTCCCGCATGAATGACTTCATTCACCGCTGGATGTGATAAGAGCTTTTTAATTACATGGAATTGCTTTATTTTATCTTTGGAGACTTCATGCTGAAACTGGTTAGGTAGAAGAGGGAGTGTATCTAATGTCCATTTTTTCCATGTTGAATGATATACTTCAGGAGGAGAGAGTTGACATAAATGGCCGATTGCCCATGTAATATAGCCACCGTCTGTCAAGATCGGATTAGGAAGAATTTCGATATAGCCCTGGTGTTTCTTTTTGGGGAAAACAGATGCGAGTGTAGCTCCTTGGTCTGGTTTTTCTGCAATAATTAGTTTCATTCTTACTCTCTTTTCTATCAAAATAGTATGTTTCTATCTTACTAAAAAATGAGAAGAAAGCAAGAAGTAAAGCGTTCGATGTTGTAAGTCGGTTACTAAAAAAGATTTATTGCATGCCCCTACGTGTAACCCCTTTTTCAACTAAAATAAAGGCTGTTATCCAATATAACAGCCTTTATCAAATATGAACACGATTTAAGTAGCGTTGGTTCTTGTTCGGAATCTTTTTTGATTGATTTTTTTACCTAATAGTCCTTTTGTTGGTGAAAAGATAAACACTAGCGCGAATAGGACCCCACTCATCATCGCCATTGAACCAGAGATTGAACTGTCAATCCAGGTAGCTACATAATAACCACTAATCGCTGCTAGTACGCCGAAGAAAGCACTTAAACACAGCATATGACTTAGCTTATTAGTTAATAAATAAGCAGAAGCACCTGGAGCGATTAACATCGCCACGACAAGTATGGCCCCAACACTATCAAATGAAGCGACAGTTGATACTGAAACCATGCCCATCAATAAGTAATGAATAAACATAACTGGCATACCAATAGCTGCAGCTAGGGCAGGATCAAAAGATGTAATTTTTAGTTCTTTATAAAATAACATCATCAAAATAATATTTAATATCAGTATACTCATTAACATGATGAATGCTTTTGGAAGCGGTGGTAAAAAGGCGATCTCTACCATATCAAATGGAACAAAGGCAATTTCGCCCATTAAGGCATGATCGACATCTAAATGGACACTATCAGCAAACACTGTGATAAGTATCACGCCAATGGCAAAAAAGAATGTAAATACCACACCAATGGATGCGTCTTCTTGAATGCCCTTATGATTAAGAAATTGTATAAGCATAGCCGTAAATAAACCAACCACTGCAGCACCTATGAGCATATAAAGACCATTCATTGATTGACTGATTAGAAAAGCAAGCACTATCCCTAATAAAACCGTATGACTAATTGCATCGGCGAGCATCGCCAACTTCCGTAAAATGAGAAAACAGCCGATTACGCCACAAGTAATGCCTACTAATGATGCAACAATCATTATCCAAATTTCATAACTCATCTACTTCACCTGCCCTTGTTCACGAAGAAGCTGGTGATTAGTCATTCTCCGTTTAATTTTAAGTGTGATTATACCACGGGCTGGTGCAAACAGAATGGATAGAATAAAGATAACCGTAGCAGTTACTACGATAAATGGGCCAGTTGGAATCCCTCTATCTAGTGAACTAATTAAGGTACCAATCACACCTGATATCGCTCCGAATAAGCCAGAAATCATGACCATTTTACTAAGCGAATTCGTCCAATAACGGGCGGATATCGCAGGTGTAATTAATAAGGCCGCCATCAGAATGACACCGACTGCCTGGATGCCGATTACCACAACAGCTACTAAAAGTGTCATAAATAAAAAATTCAACGCGCTAACCGGTAAACCTAAACCTTTAGCAAATTCCGCATCAAAAGTAATCAGTTTAAATTCTTTAAAGAAAATAATAGTCACTATAAGCAATAATGCCGCAGCCCCTGCCATTAATTTCACATCACTACTGACCATTCCTGCTGCCTGACCAAAGATAAAAGAATCTAGACCACTTTTATTGCCAGAAGGCATTTGCTGTACTTTTGTTAATAAGACAATACCTACGCCAAAAAACGTGGATAGAATTAAACAAATGGCAGTATCTTCTTTTAAAATAGAAGCGGAGGCAATGTATTGAATACAGTAAGCCGCTAGTAAACCTGTCACGGTCGCTCCTATTAAAAGGATGATGAGTGACCGCTCACCTGTTAACATAAACCCGATACAAATTCCTGGTAATGCAGCATGAGCTACGGCATCTCCGATTAAGCTTTGTTTTCTTAGTAAGGCAAAACTTCCTAAAATACCGCTTGCTAAACCTAGAAGAAGCGTACCAATTAACACCCACTGCGTATTTGCTGCTAGTAGCATTTGCCCTATTTGTTCCATCACTCATGTCACCTCGTTTGTTCCACCATTACTTTTCCTTTATCTAAAAAAGCAAGCTTGCCCCCGTATGTTTGGTGTAATTGTTCTAATGTAAAGACCTCTTCTGTTACACCAGATGCTATGACTTCTTTATTTAATAAAATACAATGATCAAAGTATTCTTCAACTGTTTGTAGGTCGTGATGAACAACAATGACCGTTTTCCCTTGATCTTTAAGATCGGTTAATAATTGTATAATCGCTTTCTCTGTCGCTGCATCCACACCGACAAAGGGTTCATCCATAAAGTAAACTTGTGCATCTTGAACGAGCGCTCTTGCTAAGAATACTCTTTGCTGTTGTCCCCCGGACAATTGACTAATTTGCCTATTGGCGTAAGCATCCATTCCCACTTTCTTCAAACTTTCTTTTGCGCGTGCCATATCCTCTTTACCTGGTCGTTTAAACCAACCGATATGGCCATACCGCCCCATTAAGACAACATCCAATGCACTTGTTGGAAAATCCCAATCCACTGATCCTCTTTGGGGCACATAACCAACAAGACGATCTTTTGCTCTGTAAGGTTTTCCGTATATTTTAATGTCACCCGACACTTTAGGAATTAGGCCCAATATCGCTTTAATCAAAGTGGATTTCCCAGCACCATTCGGTCCGATAATTGCAGTTAAACTCCCCTTTGGTACAGAGAATTGAATATCCTTTAATACTGCAGTTTTATCGTAAGCTACGGTCAATTTTTTTATTTCTATTGGATTTGTCACTCTAATCACTCCTATATACACTTACATAAAAACATTGTTTATTTTAATGATTGGACAATCGTATCTACATTATGTTTATACATACCAACATAAGTACCTAGTTCAGTCCCCTCTTCACCCATAGCATCAGAGTATAATTCTCCTCCTATACTTACTGTATGACCCTTTTCCTTCGCTCCTTCAATCACTGCATTAATTGAACGTTCGGATATACTTGATTCCACAAATACGGCATTGATTTCTCTATCAGCAATCGTATCCACTAAATGTTGCACATCCCCTAAACCATATTCAGCGTCTGTACTTAACCCTTGTAAACCCATAACTTCCATATCATAAGCATGACCAAAGTAATTAAAAGCGTCATGTGCAGTGACTAGAACACGTTTCTCTTCTGGAATTGATTGAATTTCTTCTGTAGCATATGCTTTTAATTCTCTCAGCTCTGTAAAATATGCTTCTGCATTCGCTTCATAATCATCTTTATTTTCAGGATCCACTTCAATTAAAGCATCCTTTGCTGTAGTCAATGCCTCCATCCACAAATCAATATCGAACCAAATATGTGGGTCTACCGCGTTTTGATTATCTTTATCAGCTAGTAAGTTAGATTGTTCTAATGAATCGCCTACTGCCACAACAGTTCTTTGCTCGCCCATTTTCTCTAATACTTCAAGCATTTTGCCTTCTAAGTGCAAGCCATTATACAAAATCATATCTGCATCTTGAAGAAGACTAATGTCACTTTGCGTTGCCTTATATAAATGTGGGTCTGTTCCTGGTCCCATAAGACTGTTTACTTCCACATGTTCACCACCGATATTCTCAATCCCATCAGCTATTTGAGCAATTGTCGTTGTTACTTTCACTTTATCGCTTTCAGTATTTCCTGCTTCATTACTTGAACAAGCGGCAAGCATAAGCACCATTAAACTAAACATCGTAACTAACAATCTTTTCATGTCTAACCTCTCTCCCTTTATATTCCTTATTTGATTATATGCAGACTTTTTTAACAGATGCACTTTTTTTAACTAAATCTATAAAAGTTTCCTATGTGCAACATTTTAACTCATGGTGAAAAAACCGTCAATAAGTAAACATGACAAAACAAAAAAACCCGCAAATAGCGGGCTTCTCAATTTTTATCATTGACCGAAAACAAAATAAGGTTCGGTTTATCCATGTTAGGAACAAGATTTTTCTTATAAGAGAATAAATACTACTAGCGCTCATCTGTTTTCCTCGAAACAATTCCATTCTTTATTTGGAACCAATCGACTTCATTGATAATATTAGCAACAGTGAGGATATATGAAGGGATCGTCTCAATGGAAAAAATAATCGCACCGATATCTTTGTCGAATAAAATAAAGGAATCCCCATGATTATAGTGCAAAATTTCATGTCCCATTTTAACAATCGATTGAAAAACAATATTCTTTTCTATATCATCAGCATCCACATTAATAGAAAATCGCAAAATCCACTCCTTCTCATCGATGCGAAAACGATACATATGGCCACCTCTTTTATTGATTTACCTATCATATGAATGTTGCAATTAATTATGACACTTTCTTCCTTATATCCTCAAATACATTATATTTAACTAACCTAATCATTCTTTCCCAAACCAATCATAAGAAGTTTATAATCTTTTAAAAAATAGCTACTTCTATCTCTAAAATACCCATTCTCTACCCCATCATATGAGTGCAATACCAGACCCTGGCGAAGAAACTGAAATTTTTACAATATTTTAAAGAAAAAACTTTCAGATTTCTTGACGGAATTCGATTAGTATTGTATATTTAATACATCATTTAACAGAATATATTTCCTATATTCCATGATAATATTGCAGTATGTTTATGTTGGATGAAAATTTTTTCTGAAGGCTTGGAGCCTTCAAAGTTTTAGGAGGAAAAGTTCACATGCAAAACGGTAAAGTAAAATGGTTTAACAATGAAAAAGGTTTCGGTTTCATCGAAGTTGAAGGTGGAGACGATGTATTCGTACATTTCACAGCTATCACTGGCGAAGGCTTCAAATCTTTAGAAGAAGGTCAAGAAGTTTCTTTCGAAATCGTTGAAGGTAACCGCGGACCTCAAGCTGCTAACGTTGTAAAACTTTAATCTGTATATAATCAAGGCTGGCAAAATTGCCAGCCTTTTATTTATGTAAAATTTTTGCCAATATTTTGGATTTTTTCTCCCACCGTACATTTGGTTATACAAAATCGGTGGGCAAAGTTTCTTCCATATTCTTTGCGATGATATTTATATAAAAAACAATCCTCACAATAAAAATCAATGACTTGATCCACTTCTTTTACTAATTTCTTTTTCTCATCCACAATAAACCTTCCTTCCTATAATAACTGCATTTTACTATAGATTTTTTTCCCGTTTAAACTTTGTGTCGCTAACTTATGTGCTTCTTGATTTTCCTTTCTTACAATAGGAGTGTACGTTACATTTAATGATAATAGGCTTACCTTTTCCTCAATCCGATCTAACCAATCATTTAACACTTTCTCATAACAGGGCCATTCGCCAGCTAATTGCATTAATAATCCTTTTGCATCTCCTCTTACTTCACAACTCTGGCGACTAACATTTAATTCTTCTAATTGCGAAAGAGCAAAAAAAAGGGCAGCATACTCCGCTTCATTATTTGATTCTAATTCGTGAAAACGCTCATTTGCTCTTATACGGTACTTTTTCTTTCCTTGTCGATAGTAGATAACGGCGCCTAAGCCTGACGTATTCGTTTCGCTATGAAAGCCACCATCAAAATAAATCACTAAATCATGAGGTTCTTCCTCTACTTCTTCTAATAGCTTATTTAATTCTTTTATTGTCCAAGATGTACCGTTTTCATCAAAACACTTAATTTCTGTCCATTTCGGATGATGGGAAAGCTCTTCTCCCATATCAAGGGCAGACTCACCATCTAACCATTCGGAAGTAAATAGATAGCTTTCATTATTTTTTAGTTTATACACTGCATTCAATTGATATTTCATTTATTTTAACACGCCTTTTAATAAAATGATGATTCAACAATAAGCTGCTTGTATGCTACACTACTTGTAGTTTGTATTTTTCATCATATGTCTTTCTGTAGCAAATTATTTCTTCATTGTTATACGATTATTATGAACGTTTCTCCTTCATCACATGACAAAGAACTTTCATTATTTTATCATAAAAGGAGGATTTGCATTGATTGAAGTATATATAGACGGTGCAAGTGCTGGTAATCCTGGCCCCAGTGGTGCAGGTATATTTATAAAAGTGAACGGAAATGTAGAGAGGCATAGTATTCCACTTGGAGAAATGGAGAACCATGAAGCGGAGTTTCACGCTTTGATTTTAGCATTAAGAATTTGCTTAGATAATAATTATCGAACCGTTTCCTTTCGCACTGATTCACAAGTTGTCAATGCGAGTATTGAAAAAGAATTTGCCCGTAATAAAAAGTTTGCTCCCCTTCTTGATGAGGCGCTTGAATTAAGTAAGCAGTTCGATCTTTTCTTTATGAAGTGGATCCCAAGTGTGCAAAATAAAGCTGCGGACGAATTGGCAAGAGCAGCCATTCGGAAAAACAAAAAATAATGTGGCAGTCAACTAAATTAGCAGACCTCTCTCTTCTACTTGTTGCCTTCATTTGGGGATCTACTTTTGTTCTTGTACAAAACGCTCTCCAATCTCTTAGCGCCTTTTCTTTTAATGGTATCCGCTTTCTTATTGCTGCATTTTTCTTAACAATAATAGCGATTATTTTTTATAGGAAGCAGTGGCAAAAACTAACTAAACGTACACTAATGGCAGGTATCTTATTAGGTTTGTGTCTCTTTATCGCTTATACATTTCAGACCATTGGACTTCATTATACTTCTTCTAGTAAAGCTGGCTTCATTACAGGTTTGAGTGTCATTCTTGTACCTATATTATCGCTTTTTATATTAAACATAAAGATTACTCGTTATGCTTTTATTGGCGTATTTGTCGCTACAGTGGGACTTTACTTACTAACAGTACAAGATATCTCTCCTTTTAATAAAGGTGATGGTTTTGTATTCATCTGTGCATTAGGTTTTGCTTTGCATATCATATTAACAAATCTATTTGCCCAGGCTCATTCAGCCATTATTTTAACGATTATACAAGTAACAACTGTCGGTTTACTCTCTATTATTGCAGCCTTATTCTATGAGGGGTGGTCTTATGATAGTGAATTATTATTCAGGCAAGAGGTTATCTTCGCTTTACTCATTACAAGTATTTTTGCTACCGGGCTGGCTTTTTTAGCACAAACACATTTCCAGCAGTTTACCTCACCAACAAGAGTTGCTGTTATATTTGCAATGGAGCCTGTTTTCGCTGCATTTACAGGCTTTATCTTTGCTGGAGATCGTTTATCGATCATTGCCATATTTGGTTGCCTATTCATTCTACTCGGTATGATATTAGCTGAGTGGCCGCAAAAAAATCGATTTACTGACCTGCCTACTGAAAATTCAATCACAAAAAAATGAACAAGCCTTCGCATCACCGCTTGTTCATTTTTTATGTTTTAAATCGATATATGCAAACTGGTTTTCATATAGTTAATTGCTTCTTTGCGGTTTGGAATATTATTTCCCATAAAACGCTCTAACAGTGATAAATAAAAACTGCCATCAAATGATTTTTGCGCCTTTAATGTCATCTCTATTGCTGTATTTACTAATTCATCTGGTGCATTTGTGTAATGTTTACCGAAGTATATAAAGCCTATACTATCTTCTTCAAGCTGAAATCCTTTACCTTCTAAATGGCATAAATATTCTTCTAACGATTTCAATGGTCGCGCCAGTCCCCTCTTTTTCTCCTACTCAATACCTATATTTTAGCTTATTTTCCGACAAGTTTCTACAATATTAAGTGAAGTATTCTAACTTTGCTTCAGGAAAGAATTTTACCATATTTTGATAGAGTGTTTCTTTTATATCTTCCTCTTCTTCTTTTTTATAAACATATTTTCCAATCCCATACCTTCCCCATTTATATCGTCTTTTTTCTTCATCTAGTTCAAGTTTTGTCATTGGGTAGTTTTTTTCAATGACTCTTTTCGCTGGCTTAGTAAAACGATGTTGAATAAATTCAAAAGTTAAATCTTTTTTTGCTTCATTCGGCAACTCATCTGCTAACCGTTCAAACATTTCATAATAACCTTGTTGCCAACCGTCATGTAAATAAATAGGTGCCACAATAAACCCGAGTGGATAACCAGCTCTCGCCACTTTGCCAGCTGCTTCGATACGATCTTTCAGTCTTGATGTTCCAGGTTCAAAAAACTTTATTACATAGTCAGCATTCACACTAAAACGAAAACGTGTTTTACCATTATGGTTCGCATCTAATAAATGATCGACATGATGAAACTTTGTCACAAATCGCAATTTACCATATTCTGATTGTCCAAAATGTTCAATCGCTCTTTTTAATGTGTGAGTAATATGATCAATGCCCACAATATCAGATGTACACGATGCTTCAAATCTTGTTATTTCTGGTGCTCTTTCCGCCATATATTCATCAGCAGCAGTTAGAATCTCGTCTACATTTACATATGTGCGAATATAAGGTTTACTTCCCATTGTTGTTTGTAGATAACAATAATGGCAATGTCCCATACATCCAGTCGCGAATGGAATTGCATATTCTGCTGAAGGCTTTGATGTATCAAACTTTAACGTTTTCCTTATACCAACAACTAACGTAGATTTAGCGACACGATACTTTTGAAAATCATTATCCCCTGGTATATTTCTGACTTGATTATGGGAAGTTGTATACCTTATTTCTACATCAGTATTTTCAAACCGCTTCTTTAATTGTTGGCCAAGTGGATAATCCAGAGCTTTCGGTTCAAAATAAACAAGTTTTGGCTCAAATGGCTTCAATCGCCTATCCCTCCTTGAAGGGTATCATTAAAATAGTTCCCATATGTTTCATATGCTTCTTCCTCATTTGAGAAAACAGCCACATCCTCTGTTAGTGGATAAAAATTTTCATATAAAAACAATGCCAACTCACCTGGTTGTTCTGGATGATTGACGACCGCCGCAGCCTGAATATTAGCTACATCTTGTGTATGCGGATTACGGTAAAAAACATAAACAATATCACCAGCATTATAATTCATCATAACGTCTCCCTTAACTAAATGATCTATCTTACATTTTGTGTCAGTTTCTTAAATACTTGCTATAATAATTTTGGTAAATTTATTGTGAGGAAGAGCATTATGCGATGAATGAAAAGTTTTGTTGGAAGAAAACGTAAAAAAGAGCCATCAGGAATGAATTATTCCCAATGGCTTAAATGTTATATAACTGCAGGTTGACGCAGTAATTTAGCAATACCTCTTAGTTCAATTTCTTCAAGCTTCTGATTAACTTTATTTAGATTATATTTCCATTCAGCTTCTAATAAAGTACATTCAACAGGAACATCACATTTAATTTCTGCTAATTGTCTGCTTAAATGTAGCATGTCCAAATCTTGCTCAATTTTAGTTTTTTGCCCTTTTGTTAGTGCTTCAATATTCTCTAATACGCCTTCTATATGCTCGTATGTTTGTAAGAGTTTTAGTGCGGTTTTCTCACCAATTCCCTTTACTCCAGGATAATTATCGCTTGGGTCACCCATAAATGCTTTTAAATCGATTAACTGCTTTGGTTGTATCCCTTTCTCTTCATAAAAGCTATCTGGTGTATGGACTTCATAATTACCCATCCCCTTTTTTAAAAGGGCAACCGATACATTCTTATCTAATACTTGTAAAATATCACGATCCCCTGTTAGGATCACGACCTCCGCTTCTTCTTTTAAAGCCTGTGAAAGCGTGCCAATACAATCATCTGCTTCATAACCCGTCACGCCGATATTTGGAATATCAAAGCTCGCTACCATATCTTTCGCCAGCTCAAATTGTGGGACCAATTCAATCGGTGCTTCTGGTCGGTTTGATTTATACCCGTTATACATATCTGTTCTGAATGTTTTACTGCCCATATCCCAACAAACTGCCACGTGGCTAGGGTTAAAATGGTTCACACCCATTAAGAAATGTTTCATAAATCCATATATGCCATTCGTTGGCGTTCCTTTGGAATTATACATAAATTGACCAGTAACAGCTGTTGCAAAATATGCTCGAAATAATAAAGCCATCCCATCTACAAGAAGGAATCGCGGGTTTTGTAGTTGTTGATCTTCGTTCAAAGTTGTTCCTCCTCCATCTCAAGTATCATTATTATAACATAGATATAAAACGTGTATTGCCTGCGCTTTGTAACGTATTTCTGCAAAAAAAGAGAAAATCCGTTGTCATCGCAACCAGTTAAGGTGACAAAGATGATCGGATTTCCCTATAGTAATTATTTCATTTTCGTAGCAACCGGATGCTCTTCATAAGAAATCCAGTCACTAAAGCTACCAGGATAGAGTTTTACATTTTTGTATCCTGCTTCTTTTAATGCTAAATAATTGGGAGAGGCCGTAATTCCTGAACCACAATAAACAATAATAGGCTGATCTTTCTCCATTTCTGAAAAACGTTGCTTTTGCTCATCGATTGATTTAAACTTGCCGTTACTTAGAGTGTCCAGCCAAACTTTATTGATTGCTCCAGGTATATGACCTGCTTTCTTATCAATCGGTTCAATCAAACCCAGATATCTCTTTTCTTCTCTCGAATCAATTAACACCACTTCATTATTCGGATACTCAACAGCTTCTTTTACTTGTTTGTAATCGGCAACCATATCAGAATGAATATTTACTGTAAAATGACCGTGTTCAAACGCCTGAACGTTGCTTTCAGTTGGATAATCTGAAGCTAGCCATTCGTTATAGCCGCCATCTAAAATATATACTTGTTCATGACCAAAATAATGAAACAGCCACCAACAACGAGCGGCAAAAGATCCTTCCCCATTGTCATAAACGACAATCTTTGTGTCATTTGTTAATCCGACTGCTTCTGCCTTCTGGACAAATTGCTCTGCTAAAGGCAGTGGGTGTCTGCCGCCATGCTTTTCTACTTTTGATGATAAATCTTGTTCAAGGTGATAATAGACAGCGCCAGGAATGTGACCGATGCGATACTGCTCGATTCCTTCTTCAGGCTTAGCAAGATTAAATCTACAATCAATCACTCTCACATCTTTTAGATGTTGGAAGAGCCATTCTACGTTAACTAAGCTGTTCATCCCCTTCACCCTTTCTTTTTTCGATTAGTCTTTTCACATGTTCCTTAGGCTCCCAGCAGTTAAACTTGTAATTAGGCTTTGTTTCATAACCTAAACGTTCACAAAAATAACTCATTCCATTTTCTTTTTTAATGGCTAAGAAGTTTACGCAAGTTGCACATACATGAAAGGTATTCATATCCTTCAAACATGCCACCTCCAATGCCTTAATAGGCCCTCAGACGTTCTTCTGTTGCAATTAGCTGTTCAATTGGGAAGTCTTGAGATAATGTTGCTAACAATCCTTTATAATACTCTTCTGTTTCGGTCGTTAAATCAGACAGTAGTTGATGATAAACAGCTGAAAGTTTTTCATCATAATAATCTTTGAGTTGTTTAGATGCTTCATGTAAATATATATCTGTTGGTTCTTGCAAGCTTTCCTCAAGACTCTCTGCTAGTAATTTTCTTTCATTCTTCTCAAAGAAGTTTTTAGGGTTTTTAAAATAACTCATTGCTTTTTTAAATGTAGTGCGATCCACCTTACTGAAAGCAGACTCAAAATTCACCCCTTCAAAAGAAGGATTTTCTGGACGACTAAAGGTGACATCGCGATTCATTTGGTTTACTTGGTTGCTTCGTTTCTCATATGTTTGTTGTAATAACTTTCCTATATATACTTCTAGACGAATGGTCGTCGCTCGCAACTCTTGGGCAAAGTCATATCCGAAGCTTTGTAAAAAGTCCTCTAAGGCTACTTGGAGTGCTTTTTTCATATCACGGCCATCCTCTTTTAATTGTCCTGGATTAAAAGATTCTTTTAAGAAATCATTAAATCGTAAGAATACTCGTTGTTTAATATAAAACACTAGTTCCTCCGCTTCTTGATTTAAAGCTTGAGTTAACAAATCAAGGTCGTCTTTAGCAATTACTTCTTTAATATTCGCTAGTTCATTCGTCAAGAGTTCTCTTTTTGCTAACTTTGCCTCTTTACTTTCTTTAGAAGATTCAATAAATGAACGCAATTGGTTCATTACTCGATTCCACTCAAGTTCAGCAGCAGATAATGAGAGTGACATCAAATCGTGATTAATAAATCGATAAAAGCTTTCCTCAAACCCCTTCATACCAGAAGAATGTTCATCACCTGATTGTTTTTCGAATAATGCCTGTAAACTCGATAACCCGTGTAATGTTGGTCTTCTAATACCGTATTGAATGAGCTGATCATGAACATATTGCAAGACATCATTTTTCTCTTCTTCATCACTTGCCAGGTCAATGGCGTTGACAACAAAAAACATTTTATCAAGTTCAAATGCATCTTTAACCCGGCCCAACTGTATGAGAAACTCACGATCGGCTTTAGAGAAAGCATGATTATAGTACGTCACGAATAGAATGGCATCTGAGTTTTTAATATAGTCAAAAGCTACTCCTGTATGACGTGCGTTGATGGAATCCGCTCCTGGAGTATCAACTAGTGTAATTCCTCTGTCAGTCAATTCACATTGATAAAATACTTCAATCATCTCAACAAAACATGATTTTTCTTCTTTAGCAACATAATCAGCTAACTCTGTGAGGTCTGTGATTACTTCTTTACCAAGTTTTTCTTGGAAATTATGATAACCTTTGGCAAAGGCCGCAAGAAAGGCAAAATGCGTTTTTTCATGGGCATCAAAATCGTGATGTTCTTTTAAAATCACATCAATCTTCCCGATAGCTTCAGTAAATGATTTCGCCTGTTGATCAAAGACTTGTAGTGAGCGATTAATATCTGCAAACATAACTTTTTCACTTTTCACAAATACCTTAACCGTACCATGAGGGTACTCAGGAGTAACAGGCATAATTTTATTAATGGCAGCAGTTGTGGGATTTGGCGATACAGGTAAAATCTTTTCACCAATTAATGCGTTGGCAAAAGAAGATTTTCCAGCACTAAAGGCACCAAACAAAGCGACAGTGAAACTACGTGATTGCAGTCGGTCAGCTTTCTCGACTAGCTCTGCTGAGATTTTTTGAAAACCTGGGATATCTCGTAACTCTTTTGCGGTATGCTCGAGCTTACTAATCAAAGTCTCGATATCAGCTTCATGATTATTTTCTTCGTTTATTTCTTTTTCAACATTTGAATGGCTACTTGCTACTTGTTTATCATCAACAAACTCTTCTTCACCTTCGCGAATAATTTGGACCTCTTCATCCTTAGGTCTCATTAATTCTTGTACGGAAGTTGACACTTTTTTATGGTCTAGTTCTCCTGCCAATAATTTCTTGATTTCTACTTTTTGCTCTGTTTGTTTTGCTTTAATTGACTGTAGTGTAGTAAGGGCCTCACCGAAACGAGCATGAGCATCCCATTCCTCTTTCATCTCAAGGATTTTTTCATTAGCTAACTCTTCTACCTCATTCAAGTACAACTCTTTCCAGTTGATTATTTGTTTCTTCGTTTCTTTTTTTACAGCATCAGATACATCCTTTGTATATTGCAAAACATAATCACCTGACAGCCTAGCCCCTTCTTTAATTGCTGCCGTTAACAGGCTTTCTGGTAGAGTGATTTTAATGTTTTGAGCTTGTGCCTGTAAATCATTATTGTGAATTTGATCTTCTTTTAATTTTTTTAGGAATAACTCTTTCACATGCCATTCAATTTGAGATTGGACTTTTTCCTTTAAATCATCAGATAAAAGATGTAGCCTTGTACTTCGTTCTTGTTCAGTTTTAGCCTTTGCAAATAATAGTCCAACTTTAAAGCCAGGTTGCATCGATTCTAAATAGTTCTCAGCTAATTCTCTCGTTTGAAACGGCATTAAATAAGCATTATTTAAGATATCTTCCATCTCATGATTCAAATCAAGTTCAGCCTGATATTTTTTTTGCTGCAAAGTTTGTTTCGATAACTTTAATTTTTCAATCTTCTCAAATACGAGCGCTCGTTCATCTTCAGGTAGATTTGCTAAAACTTCCTCATTTGCTGCTATTTCATGAGCGTCTTTTTCTTCTAAGTAGACAAAGTGTTCTTCAGTTAACTTTTGTAATGAGTGAAAAACAGATTGTGGTAAGAGCGTATCTTTTTGGCCAATTTGTTCATAGATAAATTTCTGCAGAGCAGAAAAATCATTATGTTGTAACGCTGGTTTCTTCAGCGATGTATAGAAGATTCTTTCAGGATGAACGCCCCACGAGGCGAAAGAATCCTTTACACTTTCAGTAAAATGTTGAAAACTTAATTCTTCTTCTCGATGTTTATCTATTTGATTGATAATTAAGTATACTTGTTTACCTGCTGCTGTTAAGTCTTTAGTGAATAAGAAATTGAGTTCTGATTGAACATGATTATAATCCATCACATAAAAGACCATATCAGCTAAATGTAAAGCCGACTCAGTAGCAATTCTATGGGCATCATCTGTCGAATCAATTCCTGGTGTATCCATAATAACCGTATCTTTTGGCAAATTTGTATCCGAATGGCTAATTTCTACAGTATGAATGAGGTCGCCATCTTTACTATACTTTTTAATCTTTTCATAATCGTAAGGTGCAGGATAGAGCTTTGGCATCCCTTCTTTTAGATAAACCTTTGCATAGTCCTCTCCAGACATCACTTTAACTAAATTTGCACTCGTTGGGATTGGGCTGGATGGCAGTAAGTTTTCTCCCACAATTTGATTGATCATACTCGACTTACCCGCAGAGAAATGTCCACAAAATGCAATCGCGTATTGTGAATCTCGTAATTTATAGACGAGGTCTCTTGCTCTAGAAGCAGAAACATTATCTCCATTTTGTTCAAAAAACAATGATAATGCTGCTATTCTTTCAATTAATTCATTTTGACTAAGTTGTTTACCCACTGTTTGAACCATAATTAATCCCCTTGTCACATCAATTTACTACTATTATAATTGCGCAAGCTTTTTTCCTATATAGGTATTAATATATTATAAATATGGGGTAAAGTGAACCTTTCGTTATGAAAATTGGTATTTTCACCAAAAAAAAGAAGAAGCCTCACTCACTAAGGCTTCTTCCAATATGTAATAAAGGGGTAAACGCTATTTTAAGATTTTGCTTCTGGCTTAGTAACACCATTCAACACATATTTCATTACTGCACCATATACAGCGACAGTGCCAATCACAAAAAGAGCTGTCAAATGTATCACGCCTTTCATTAATTGAGAATAAATATCATCTTCAATTAATAATTTATCATAATCGAGAATGATTTTCAATACTAAAAAAATACTTTTTTCATATTTTTCCTATTTCTTCATCTCTCTTCAATGGAAATGCTTCTTCATATTTCGTTAATGCTTTCAATGCCTCTTCCTCTGCTGGAATCCGAATAGCTAAAATAAAGAAGTTTAACAAAGTAAAGACGAGTGCAGTGTAATAAGCTTGAAACAATAGTGGCAAAATCAAAAACTCCATAGCAACGACTAGATAATTCGGGTGTTTTAGCCAACGGTATGGTCCTTTGGTTACCACTTTCGCGTTAGGCAAAACAATAATTTTAGTATTCCAAAATCTCCCTAACGAAGATAACGCCCATATTCTTACTCCTTGTGTGAGTATAAATAGCGGCAACAAATAGTACCAATAAGAAGATAATCCTTTTTCGAATACAACTACCTCAACTGTAAGAACAATAAAAAACAAACTATGTACCATAACCATCAGCGGGTAATGACTTTGACCAAATTCAATCCCACCTCTTTTTTTCATCCAATCCTCATTGTATTTTGCAATGATTAATTCGATACATCGTTGGATGATGACAAATAGAAGAAAATAAAAAAACATTCAATTCACCTCCATTTTAATAAAAGCAATTCTGAGCTAAAACCCGGTCCTAAGGCTGTTGCCAAGCCTATATCATCCTTTTTTCCATGTAGAAGAAATCTTCGTAAGACGTACAATATTGTGCTGGAGGACATATTACCGAATTCCCTTAGAACATCTAGTGAAATGGCGGTCATCTCAGCAGGAATTTGTAAAGACACTTGATAAGCATCAATCACTTTTTTCCCACCTGGATGTGCAATAAAATGTTGCAAATCGGAAATCTGTAATGAGAATTGATTTAAGAATTTCTGTACATTTGGCTTCAGCCAGCCTTCAATAATCGTAGGAATATCTCTTGAGAATATGACATACAAACCATCGTCCTTCACATCCCAACCCATTACATCAAGTGAATCTTTTTTGGTCGTTGATTGTGTCCCGTAAATATGGGGGATTACTGGAAATTTCTGATATTTTCTATAATCACTCTCATCACCAGCGATTAATGCACAGGCAACACCATCAGCAAATAAAGATGTCCCTACAAGATTACTCTTAGAGCGATCATTTCTTTGAAAGGTCAAACTGCATAATTCAATGGTTAATACTAAAACTTTTGCTTTTGGATAAGCTAAGCAATATTCATAAGCCCTCGATAAACCCGATGCACCACCTGCACAACCTAATCCCCAGATTGGGATTCTTTTTGTTTGTTCAGAAAAGGGTAATAGATTCATTATTCTTGCCTCAAGTGATGGTGTAGCTAAACCGGAACTAGTAATCGTAAAAATCGCATCTATCTCTTGATACTTAATCGGTTGACTAAGAAATTCCCTCGTTGTTAAACATTTTTCAATCGCCTCACACCCAAGTTTTACTCCCGTTTCAATAAAGGCATTATTTTTATCAGCAAAGCTATGGTCCTCTTTAAACCAATCTAGTTCTTTGGCAAAATGACGTTTTTCAATTTGGCCATTTTGGAATACTTTTAATAAACGATCAATATCTTTGAAAGATTGCCCAAATAAGTGGCGAGCAAATGCTACCACTTCATTTTGGGTAATTTCATTTGGTGGGGGTACTTCTGAGATAGATAAAATTGCTGGCATAAGGAACTCCCTTTCTGTCTAGGTACGGGTATTTTTTCCTTAATAAGGATATTTATGCATTGTTTGGTTTTTAATCTTTCCCGTTCATTTTTCATAAAAAAAAGCCGAATGAGTTATCTCATTCGGCTTTGAAAGATGTGTTTTGAAGGAGTTGCTGTGCCCTTTTATCATATCTTAATATGGCTCTTTTGGCATTACGCAAACTTTACCAATTACATTGACTCATTTATTGCTTTGCTTATGCACATCAATAATAATCGTTTTATCAATGATTTGACCACAAACACGGCAAACCCCTTGTTCTTTATATATGGTTTTACAATAATCACAATAATATTGTTGCATCTGCTCACATCCAATATCTCTAATAGATTATTTTATGTAAGCTATGATGAATATGTTTCTATTATGAAGCTTTTTTCAACTGAGCATTTGTTTCATTTTTTGGTTTATAGGAGATAAAATAAGCTAGGCCAACAAAGACAGCCCCACCAACTACATTACCTAAAAAGGCAGGTATGATATTGCCAATGAAATCTAACCAAGTAAACGAACCTGCAAAAATCGCAGCTGGAATAACGAACATGTTGGCAACAACGTGCTGGAATCCAATTGCAACAAAGGCCATAACTGGGAACCAAATAGCTAAAATTTTTCCTGCAAAATCATGAGCACCATAAGCTAACCAAACAGCTAAACATACGAGCCAATTACAACCAATCGCTGAAACAAATGTTTGTAAGAATGTATCATCAATTTTTGCACCAGCAATCGCTACTGTTTTATCAAGATATGGACCTGTCTCTGTTAAACCAACGACATGTCCAAAGAAATAGGCAACAAACAGCGCACCTACAAAATTGGATAATAACACCCAAAACCAATTATTCAATAATTGCCCAAGACTAATTCTCTTTGAGAACAAAGCACTCGCAACTGACATCATATTACCTGTAATCAATTCAGCCCCAGCCAATACTACTAATACAAGGCCTAAAGGGAAAACAGCTGCACCTAAAAACGATCCGAAACTTCCCCACTCTTCTGGTAAATTCCCAATTACACGAATGTCTAATAAGAATCCTAATGCAATAAATGCACCACCTAAAAAGCCTAAAACCAACAGCGACAAAAGTGGTGTTTTCGTTTTTGCAACACCTGTTGCAATCGTTTGTTCCATAATTTCTTGCGGTTTACTAAATCCCATTCTAACTACCCCCTAAATAAAAAAGGCAGCACTCAGTCATCCCGTACTTTTGTAAAGGATTTCAAAGAATGCTGCCTAACCCTTCTGCAATCCCCTACAGAAGTATCAGTCATCATATTTATATTGTTTGTAAAAAGAAATAAAACAGTACTTGCCTTATATCCATTTACTCATTGCAAACTATATGCTACCAAAAAACAAAAAATTTTACTAGACTATTTTTATTTTTTTCGTGTAGCGAAGTATTTTTTATAAGAGGATTCGTTCAGGATAAGTATAGATATTCATGTTGCCATTACGAATAAATCCAACAGTGGTAATGCCTAATTCCTCGGCTGACTGCAAAGCAAACTCTGTTGGTGCAGATTTTGAGAGAATCATTTCACAACCAATTTTCGCTACTTTTAAAAGAATTTCCGAAGAGATTCTGCCTGTGAAAACAATGATCTTACCTTTCATGCTGATGCCCTCTCTTAAACTGTACCCATATATCTTATCAAGAGCATTATGCCTACCAATATCCATTCTGCTCAATATCATCCCGTCTTTGTCACAAAGCGCAGCGCTATGAACACCACCTGTTTGTTTAAATGTAGTCGCAGAAGCTTGTAATTGTTCCATTAACTGATTACATTCATTGACAGTTAATCGGATGTTAACACCTTTCATTTTCTTAGCTGTTAATGCATCATTAACAAAAACAAATCCTTGTCTACTCATGCCACAACAAGAAGTAATATATCTTTTATTTTGGAAGTTTTGTATATAAGGATTGGTACGATCGGTTGTTACATGAACGAACCCTTCCTTTTCTTGTACCCATATCTCTTTAATATGCTCGTAAGATTTTATGATACCTTCTGATGCAAGGTAGCCTATAACCATGTCCTCAATATATTCTGGTGTACATACCATAGTGACGAGCTCTTCTCCATTCAGCTTAACCGTTACAGCATATTCGGTAACAATGGTGTCTTCTACCTTTTCAACTTTATTGCCAGTCACTCGTATAATTTTACGACTCGTTTCCACTTGCTTCATCTTTTCACCTCTTTCTATGAATCTATGATATTTTTATCGAATACAAATACAGATATCGCCATATTCTCTTCCACTTTAATATCAGAAAATAAATGTAACAGCTTCGCACCGACTAGTTCTTCCATTCCCTCAGGTGTACCTTCAGCATATACATCTTGAATCATTTTTGTTCTTGCTGAATGTACCATTTCTTTGCCACCTTCTGTACGAGAAATAAATTGTTCTGTTGGTGTAAGATTACCGTATAAAGTCGAAACGGCCATATTCTCTACAAATACTGTATGTATTTTCTCCGGCCCCTTACCAAATAAGTCTTTCCTTAATTTACGAATGATATCATTAAACTCATGCACCATTTTTGACATCTTCTTTACCCCTTTATATAAGATTCTGTCTCAATTGTATAATCATAGTACAAGCTTTTAAAAAATGAAAGGGGCTGTTGAATAGAAAAAATTTGCCCTATGATTGTATCACTCTTTCACTTTACCAAAATTACCCTATTAAACTTGTAATCGTTATAAGATTAAATTCATTATTGTTAAATTTAATTTTTAGCGCTATAATAGCTAGTGGAATTGTTGGAGGGGTAATATTTTCATGTTGTCTCTCTATCAATGGTACTTTCTACATACTAAAAATGGTATGGATTGGTCTAATAGCAAGCGTTGTTATTTAACTATTCCACCATGGATTATGCTCGCTTTTTGTAAGCGGTATAGTACATGGTGGTTTTTTTATTGGTTTAAGCAGAAACACTCACTTTATTCTCTTTAAACCTTTGTTTGATCAAGTGTAAGGGGGAAACAAAATTGACTTCCAATGTAAACATTACAATTAATGGTGTGGAATATGAGGGGCATGAGGGGCAAACCATTCTCCAAATCATTAATCAAAACCAAATTGAACATCCACAGATTTGTTATTTACCTGAGGTAGACCCGATACAAACATGTGACACATGTATTGTAGAAGTAAATGGGCAGCTTATGCGCTCTTGTTCGACTGTAGCAGAAAGTGGAATGAGTGTTAGCTTAAGCTCAAACCGTGCCAAAGAGGCACAAACAGAAGCGATGGATCGTATTTTAGAAAACCATCTACTCTATTGTACAGTTTGTGATAATAATAACGGAAACTGTAAAGTCCATAATACAGCTGAATTATTAGAGATTGAGCATCAAAAGTATCCTTATACGCCTAAGGAAGATAAAACAGCTGTCGATATGTCACATCCTTTCTATCGTTATGACCCAAATCAATGTATTGCTTGCGGACAATGTGTAGAGATTTGTCAAAGTCTACAAGTAAATGAAACGCTTTCCATTGATTGGGAAAGAGAAAGACCAAGAGTCATTTGGGACCAAGGTGTATCCATTGATGAATCTTCATGTGTTTCATGCGGACAATGTGTAACGGTTTGTCCATGTAACGCCTTAATGGAAAAATCAATGCTCGGTAATGCAGGATTCATGACAAAAATTGATGATGAAATCATGACGCCAATGATTGACCTTGTAAAAGAAGTAGAACCGAACTATGGCACAATTTTTGCTGTTTCAGAAGTAGAAGCTGCGATGCGTGAAGAAAGAATCGAAAAAACGAAAACCGTTTGTACTTTCTGTGGTGTAGGTTGTTCATTTGAAGTTTGGACAAAAGACCGTGAAATTTTGAAAGTGCAACCGAGTCATGATGCGCCAGTAAATGCGATTTCTACTTGTGTGAAAGGTAAATTCGGTTGGGATTTTGTTAATTCTGAAGAAAGAATTACAAAACCATTGATTAGAAAAGAAGGCCGCTTTGTAGAAGCGAGTTGGAACGAGGCATTAGACTTAGTAGCAAGTAAACTAGGAAATATTAAACAAGAATTCGGCAAAGATTCAATTGGCTTCATTTCTTCTTCAAAAATTACAAACGAAGATAGCTATTCATTACAAAAGTTAGCTAGACAAGTGTTTGAAACGAATAATATCGATAACTGCTCTCGTTATTGTCAATCACCAGCCACTGATGGCCTATTCAGAACGGTAGGTATGGGCGGTGACGCTGGAACCATTAAAGATATTGCTGAAGCAGGTCTTGTCATTATTGTCGGAGCAAACCCAGCAGAAGGTCACCCGGTTCTAGCTACACGTGTGAAAAGAGCGCATAAATACCATGGCCAAAAACTAATTGTTGCAGACTTGCGTAAAAACGAGATGGCCGAACGTTCTGATATATTCATTAGTCCAAAACAAGGAACAGACCAGGTTTGGTTAATGGCTGTAACTAAATACATGATCGATCAAGGTTGGCATGATGCCGAATTTATTAAGGAAAATGTCAATTACTTTGAAGATTTCAATGATGTTTTAGAGAAATATACGTTAGCATATGCTGAAGAAACGACTGGTTTACCACAATCACAAATCATCGAAATTGCCGAAATGATTCGTGATGCTGACGGTACTTGTATCCTTTGGGGTATGGGTGTTACGCAAAATACTGGTGGTTCTGATACTTCAGCAGCTATTTCTAATCTTTTACTAGCAACAGGTAACTATCGCCGCCCAGGTGCCGGAGCTTATCCATTACGTGGGCACAATAATGTACAAGGTGCATGTGATATGGGTACCCTACCTACTTGGTTACCAGGTTATCAACATATTACAGATGATGTCGCTCGTGCGAAGTTTGAGAAAGCTTACGGAGTAGAGATATCAGGTACACCAGGTTTAGATAATATTCAAATGTTACAAGCGATTGAAAAAGGTGAAATGAAAGCCATGTACCTTGTTGGTGAAGATATGGCACTCGTTGATTCTGATGCGAACCATGTGGATAAAGTACTATCTAGTCTTGACTTCTTTGTCGTGCAAGATATCTTCTTCTCTCGCACAGCTCAATACGCTGACGTTATCTTGCCTGCCGCACCATCGCTAGAGAAAACAGGTACATTTACAAATACTGAACGTCGTGTACAAAGATTGTACCAAGCATTACCAACATTAGGAGACTCTAAACCTGACTGGTGGATTATTCAAGAAGTAGCTAATCGCCTAGGGGCAAATTGGACATATACTCACCCTAGTGAAATTTTTGCTGAAATGGCGAGTCTTGCACCACTTTTCTCTCAAGCAAGCTATGATGTACTAGAAGGTTGGGGTAGCTTCTTATGGGGAAGTCTTGATGGCGCAAGCACACCATTGTTATATGAAGATGGCTTTAACTTCCCAGATAAAAAAGCACGTTTCGCCTTATCTGATTGGGCAGAACCTGCATTCTTCCCTGAGGAATATGATCTCCATATTAATAATGGCCGGATGCTTGAACACTTCCATGAAGGAAATATGACCAATAAATCAAGAGGTCTAAATGCAAAAGTTCCAGATGTATTTGTGGAAGTATCAGAAGAACTAGCAAAAGAGAGAAAACTTTCGGATGGCTCGACAGTAAGACTTGTCTCTCCATTTGGTGCAGTTAAATTGAATGTCCTTATTACAGACCGAGTGAAGAAAAACGAACTATACTTACCAATGAATTCAGTTGATAAGGATTCTGCTATCAACTTCTTAACTGGTCCTTTATATGATAAACGAACACGTACACCGGCTTATAAACAAACGAAAGTACGTATGGAAATTTTAAATAACAAAGCCGGCGACAAACCATTACCAAAAACGAACCCGCGTAATAAAAAACGTAATCCACAAAACGGTGTGGAAGTTCAACGTAAATGGAATCGCGAAGGCTATGTTCATTTAACAGATCAATAAAGATTGGAGAGATGATTCATTATGGCAGCGCCTATTACTGAAATTCATCGAGAGAGAAATGAAGCTCTTGAACAAGAGCAAAAGCTTAACGAATTAAAATCATTACTCACTGAAAATGATCAAGCAGTACAAAGTATCATGGCTCTTATTGGCGAATTACAACAAGCAGGAATGCTTGATGCAGCCAATTCCATGTTAAAAGGGAAAGAACAAATTGCTAAAGTAGCACTTGGTCAAGTAACAAAAGAACCTGTAACAAACTTGATTAACACATTAATGGGTGCAACCGGTGCCCTTATGCAAGCTGACCCTGAACAAACAACAAAGCTCATTAAAAGTGCAGTATCAGGCATGGACGAAGGGAAAAACTTCCTACAGGAAGAAAAGAAAATTGGTATTATGCAATTGGCCAAAGTATTAAATGACCCTGATATTAATCGTGCTATCGGTTTCGGAGTCCATTTCCTTAAAGGCATGGGTAAAGAATTAAAAGAAGATAAATAATGAGAAAACCTCCCACTCGATTGTTGTGGGAGGTTTTTTATGATTGTTGAACCTTTCTTTATCCCCTAACCTAATTAAGATAAAATAAAAATTAGAATCACACACTCCTCTCCTAATGCAACATATGTAACTAACCACACGCTTAAGCTATTCCCTATAACATTACTTGAGTTTATAGCATTTTACAGATCTGGGTGACTTGCTCATCCATTTTCCGTGCTGAGCGACCTGTGAGATACACCCACTTTTTTATCCCCCTTTGGGTGGGAGGTGTCAGATCAAAATTTCAGGTCCCCTTTGTCTCTATTATTTTCACCGACAATTAGTTGTTCTTTTTATAAAGACAAAATTGATAGTCTTAAATTTAGCATATCTCTCTCTTTTTCTTCATAAGCATTTTAATAGAAAGGATGGATGATATGCAAAAATCACAAGGCTATCAGTTATTTCTATTTATTAACACTACTGCTCTCTCCATTACTATTGCTTGCATCTTTTTAGCAAGTACTGTCGCACTCGTCACAATAAAGATGTCTTCTGATATTGCTAGCTCTGTCATCAATGGACCACAATCGCATTCCATTTATCTTCACTTATTAAAAAGTGCTAACCAAAGTTTTATAAGTGAGGATGCGATTGAAGAAGTGTCTATCTCTGACCTTGCTTTTAAGTTTGCAACAAGTATTACACCTGAGGATCCACGAACATTCCTAGGTAGAGAGCTCCCTTTATTCTCCTTTTTCGATGGTAAAATTCACATCGCCGGAAAAGGGACAGACTACACAACTTTACCCATTGAGTCAACAAACGTACCAATGGATAAATTAATAAAAGACAAAGAGACGATCGGAAACGATGATGATAATAAAGATGACGAGCAAGATGGAACAACGTCACCTAAAGAAAAAAATGTGTATATTTATCATTCACATAGTTATGAATCTTACCTTCCATTTATAAAAGATGCACAAACAGCCGACGACGCTGTAAGTAATAATGAAAAGTATAATGTGATCTCAGTCGGTTCCAAGCTACAAAAAGATTTGCATGCAGAGGGTATCGGTGTTGAACATAACAGAACAAATATGACAGAAGCATTGCATAGTCAAGGATTACAGCATAATGATGCTTATACAAGAGCAAGAGATTTCGTTTCTGAGGCATTGGCTAGTAATAAAAACTTAACTTATATTATTGATATTCATCGAGATTCGCAGAGAAAAGATGTCACTACTATTGATATTAATGGTAAGAGTTATGCCCGTCTCTTCTTTGTTGTTGGTGAGGAGAGCAAGAATTTTGAAAAGAATTTAAAACTGGCTGAAGATCTTAATAAAAAACTGGAAAAAAAATATCCTGGCCTAAGTAGAGGCGTTTTAAAGAAAGATTACTCAGTAGGTAATGGTGTCTACAACCAAGACTTATCTGATCGCTCCATTCTCCTAGAAGTCGGTGGTGTCGACAATAACCGTGAAGAACTTGATAATAGCACAGATGCCTTTGCCGATATATTTAGTGAATATTACTGGAAACAAAAAGAAGTAGAATCTCAATAGTTTAAAAGCGACTATTCACTTTATGGGTAGTCGCTTTTTATTGATGAATATATTTAACAGAGCTACATTTCATCCTACTTACGATTGAAAACTCTTTTCTCTAATTGGCTTCATACTTCTTTCAAATTTTACAAATTTGTGATGCAAATCAAATGAAATATCCCTTATAATGAAAGTTGGTAACAATTGACTAATTATATTAACAGAGGGGCGTATTCGTATGTTTAAAAAAATTGCTTCAGATGCATTAGGGTTATCAGATATCGGGAAAATTATAAAACCAGAGGATTTTGATAAAACACAATCAGATGATTTTGTACGTCATGAAGATAATGAAAAAATCTATTTTCTTATTATGACGAAAAGTGATGAATATTGCTTTACCAACTTAGGTTTAATTCATATTGATGGCCAAAATGCAATCTCTTCAAAAAGAGTCATGAAGCGTTATCCTTACTTCCAATATGACATCAGTGACGTAAAGCTAGAAACAGCTGGTAAGATTGACTTAGATGTAGAGATTAAATTTAATCTTGGTAGTATCCCATTCAGTATTGATGTAGATAAAAAGCAAGTAGATGAATTGAAAGACTTATATAAAGCATTATTATATATTGCCGAAAAAGTGTATGAGAACAAAATTATGCTAAAAATGGCCAATGATAGTCTTGATAAGGCCGTTCAAGTTTTACATAATTCGAGAATCGGTGAACAAGACCTAGCCAAACAATTCCAAGCCCTCACAGAATTTTCATTTAATTGGCTTGACTCAAGTAAAAATCAATTACATGAAAAAGACTTCGGTTCAGTGTTCGAAAAATATATTAATAACTAAACAGAAAAGACTCTTGCCTATTATTGGATTCAGAAGTTTGTAGTACATATCGAAGAAAACGAGTTTTGCTCGGATAGCTTTGCATTATTTCCTATAGATGTAGAAGCAAAACCAATTTCGTTTTATATCAAAGCTTGGCGAAGCAATCGACTTTTAATGCATTCGATTTGAACCGCCAACATTTCTATAGAGGCAAAGAAAAGCAGCTGACTTGAATATCAGCTGCTTTTCTTCACTAATTAAGAAGCTTTCGGTTGCTCAACTTCCTCTTCATTTACTCCACTCTTTTTTCCAAGCATATTAAAAACGATATTTAAAATAATTGCCGTTAAACTCCCAACCACAATTCCGCTTTCAGTAATAATACGGATATTTTCTGGTAGATTCGCAAAGATCGTTGGAACAAATGTAACCCCTACACCTAGACCAACAGAACAAGCGATAATGAGTAAGTTTTCTTGTGAGTTAAAGTCAACTTTACTTAACATTTTAATTCCTGATGCTATAACCATACCAAACATGGCAATCATTGCTCCACCTAGCACAGAAGATGGAATAACAGTTGTTAATGCACCGATTTTAGGTACTAATCCTAAGATGACTAAAAAAGCACCAGCAACATAAATGACATTTTTTGTCTTCACACCTGACAATTGAATTAAACCAACATTTTGTGAAAAAGTTGTGTATGGAAATGCGTTAAAAATACCACCAAAAACGATCGCTAACCCTTCTGCACGATAACCGTTTGCTAAGTCTTTATCTTTCAATTTTTTATTTGTAATATCACCTAACGCGAAATATACACCCGTAGATTCGACAAGGCTAACCATTGCCACGAGAATCATTGTAAGAATCGGAATCAAATCAAAAGTAGGCATTCCGAAATAAAATGGCTGTGGCATATGGAAAAATGACGCCTCGCCAACCGCTGAAAAATTAACTTTCCCCATAATAGAAGCAATAATCGTACCGACAACAATACCAATTAAAATAGAAATAGCACGTACAAAGCCTTTAGTAAACTTATACAATACTAGGATAACGAGAAGCGTTGTAAAAGCTAAAATAACATTTTCCGTTGAACCAAAATCTGGACTACCTTCCCCGCCGGCCATATTATTCATCGCTACAGGAACTAAAGTTAATCCGATAATTGTCACAACTGATCCTGTTACGACAGGTGGGAAAAACCTAACCAATTTGCCAAAGAAAGTAGCAACCAATATTACAAACAAGCCTGAAACAAGAATGGCACCATAAATGGATGTAATACCATAGTTTCCGCCGATTGTGATCATCGGCCCTACTGCTGTAAATGTACAACCTAAGACAACCGGCAAACCGATACCAAAGAATTTATTCTTCCAAACTTGCAATAATGTAGCAATCCCACACATCATAATATCAATGGATACAAGATAGGTTAATTGCTCTGCTGTTAAACCTAGTGCACCACCAACAATTAATGGGACAATAACTGCTCCAGCGTACATCGCTAGCACATGTTGTATTCCTAGGGAAGCTAATTTCAACGGATTTTGATTCATTTTGAGGATTCCTCCATCTCTTCAACTTGTGTAAAAGTAACCTTGCTACCCGCAAGCGATTGAACAATTGCTAAAGATTCAACTTTATAACCTTTTTCGCGTAATTGTTTTCCCCCATCTTGGAATCCCTTTTCAATGACAATGCCCATACCAGCGATGGATGCTTTCGCCTTATCGACGATATCCGCCAAGCCTAGAGCTGCCTGACCGTTTGCTAAGAAGTCATCAATAATTAATAGACGGTCATTTTCACTAATGAATTTTTGCGATACTGAAATCTCATTGGTTTCTTGTTTTGTAAAAGAATACACCTCTGCAGTTAACAAATCATTGACCAATGTCAAAGATTTTCTCTTCCTCGCAAAGACAACAGGTACATTCAAATATAATCCAGTCATTACAGCTGGAGCAATTCCTGAAGATTCTAATGTAAGTATCTTCGTCACGCCTTCATCTTTAAACCGAGCTGCAAATTCTTTGCCTATTTCTAACATAAGCTCAGGATCAATTTGGTGATTAAGAAAAGAATCTACCTTCAAAACAGTTTCTGAAAGTACTTTTCCTTCTTGTTTGATTTTTTCTTTAAGCAGCTCCATAATAATCCCCCTTGGCTATAATACAAAAAAACCTAAAAGTCATCCGCTTCACTTTCAACTTGAGTGCAGCAAGGACCTTTAGGTTTTAAAGGTGTGGAAACAAGAGCAGATAAAAAGACTACTCCTCCACTTGCTCACCCATAGTCAAATAATTTACGGTTATTCGGTAGAAACTCGCGGACCCTATTTCCGCTATTATATGAATGACAACTATTAAGTTAATTAAATTGAATTACTATCATTATATCATGCGACTTTGAAAATTCAATAGGATTATGTTAGAAAAAACGAACAATATAGAAATTCATTTAATTATCATTCGTATATTATTGTAAATTTTCTAAAATCTCATGTTACGCTCATCCTAAATATTTCGCCAAACTAAATCATTTCTACCTAAAAACCATCTAAACCTACTTCAATGAATAGATTCAGATGGTTTAAAAACTTACGAAACTATATTATTGAGTGAATTCATCAATGGCATATCGTTTCCTTTTCTTTTGCGGTAAGTTCACAACAACAACTGAACCGACAATAAAAAGGGCACCAACTACTTGTAGCCAAACAAGGCTTTCATTAAATAATAGTATACCCATTATTGTAGCAACAACCGGTTCAACTGTGGAAATGACTGCTGCAGTACTTCCTTCTGTCTTCTCTAACCCTTTTGTATAAAGAATATAAGCAAGGACTGTTGGTATAAGTCCTAGGCCAACACTTAAAAGCAATACATCCGTTTGCCTGAAGAGTGTAATTTTCTCCCATAAACTTGTTATTGGTATAAGCACAGCAGCTGCGATAACGAAAGTAAAAAATGTTACGGCAAACGGAGAATAGCGGTTGAGCGCAAATTTACCAAATATCGTATAAAGCGCATAACCAATACCAGAGCCTAAACCTGTAATAATACCTAAAATGGTTATTTGACTTTCTCCTAAAGCTAACCCTGCAATTAATATACAGCCTGCCATAGTCATTATAACGGCGATGATTTTATTTATTGTCATTTTCTCTTTTAAAAACATAAATGATAGAATGGTTACAAATGCAGGTGCAGTATAAAGAAAAATAACTGCCATGGAAATACTCATCTCACTCATTGTCGTGAAATAACAAAAATTGAATAATACGATGCTACAAATGCCAGTACCAAGGAAGTAACGCACATCACCTACCGCATGCAGCTTCATCTCTTTTCGATAATGTACAAAACCAATGAGTAGCAAAAATAAGACAGCAAATACTGCACGAATCGCAACGATTTCCATTGATGTGAATCCAGCGGAAGCTAGTCCTTTAACAAATAATCCGATGATGCCCCATAAGCTTGCCCCCGCGGCAATCATTATAAAGGGCAGAATCCGCTTCATCTACCTCCCTCCATTTCTAACAATCTCTAGTTAAGTTGATAAATTTCACGATATTTTTCCGTTAAATAGTCAATTAAATATTGGACATTTAAGCCTTCACCTGTAGCTGCTTGAATGATTTCTAAAGGTTCTTTCAAACTGCCAAACTGATGGACATTTACAGTTAACCATTCTCGTATCGGTGTAAGATTGCCCGCTTCTACTAATTGATCAAACTCCGGGATACTCTGCAACATGCTTTGTTTTAATTGTGCTGCATACATATATCCTAGCGCATAGGATGGGAAATAACCGAAGCTACCACCTGCCCAATGGACATCTTGCAAGACACCTTCTGCATCATTTTTAGGCGTAATCCCTAAATATTCTTCATATTTTTCATTCCATAATTGCGGCAAATCTTTCACTTCGATTTCATCATTAAATAATGCCTTTTCTAGTTCATAACGAATCATAATATGAAGCGGATAAGTTAATTCATCTGCTTCTATACGAATCATAGATGGCTTAGATTCATTAATCGCATGATAGAATTCATCTAATGTAATGCCGTCAAATTGATCCGGTGCATATTGATTGAGCAGTGCAAAATTATGTTGCCAGAACCCTTTATGGCGACTGACAAAATTTTCATAAAAAAGCGATTGTGATTCATGTATACCTGTTGATGTACCTTGATGGAGGGGGGTATTTTCTAGCTCTTTAGAGATATTTTGTTCATAAATCGCGTGCCCACCTTCATGAATCGTACCGAATACTGCCATGCGAAAATCATTTTCGTCATATCTCGTTGTGATTCGGTAATCTCCAGAATTAATACCAGTTGCAAATGGATGGACGGTATCATCTAATCTCCCCGCCTCAAAGTCATAGCCCATTTGATTAAGAATTTGGATTGTAAATTCCTTTTGTTTTTCCTTAGGGAAAGTTGCATATAGGAAATCTGTTTCTGGTTTACTTTGTGATTGAGCAACTTCTTTTACAAGTGGCACAATCGATTGTCGTAACTGTCCGAACACTTCGTCTAATGTTTTCACCGTCATCCCTGGTTCATGGTGATCTAATAATGTATTATACTTATGTTCTTTGTAACCCCAATAATTGATAAAACGTTTATTATAATCGACGAGTTTTTCTAAATACGGCAAAAACATCGAGAAATCTGACTTTTCTCGTGCCTCTTCCCATACTGTTTCAGCGTGCGATTGAATAGATACATATTCTCTAAATTCATCAGCAGGAATTTTTTTATTCAAATCATACTCTTTTTTACATACTTCAACTAACCTATTCGTTCGCTCTGAAAGTTTATTTTTTGCCTGCTCATCACTTAACTTCCCTATGTATGCCGCCATTTCTTCGCTCGTACACATGGCAAAGATCTCAGAAGACAACATACCTATCGTTTCAGCTCTTTGTTCAGCACCTTTGCGCGGGGCACCTGTTCGTAAATCCCAATGCATAAGAGAAACTGCTTCCTTATAAGCCATCACTTTTTTAACAAATGCTAAAAACTCATTTTCAACATTAGTAATCATCGCATCCATCGTCATTCCCCCTTCTTATTACTAGGTTTATTTTAGCATAATCTATTCTATAAAAGCTGATGTTTTATTTATCTTTATTAGCTGCTACATAATTAAAAATAACAATCAAAGTATTTATTTAGCCCATAATAAAAGAGAGACCTAAATTGAAGTCTCTCTTTTATTTTAACCATTATTAACCATCACAGGCAGTATATTCAATACCTTTTCCTTAACCTCTTCCGAATGATTTTCGTCAAATAAAATATGCACATTACCATGATCGTCATTCGTACGAATCAGGCGGCCTATGCCTTGTCTCATGCGCAGCAACATATAAGGCATGTCCACTTCTTCAAAAGCATGACTTGTTTGTTCCCTTTTTGACTGGAAGACAGGGTCATTTGGTGGAAATGGTAAGGAGAAGATAAAGACATTTTCAAGTGATGCACCTGGAATATCCAACCCTTCCCATAAATGAACCGACGCAAGAATGGACTGCTCTTCATTTTGGAATTTTGAAACGAGCGTACTGATTTCTGCTTCTCCTTCAAAATAAATCGGGTAGGTAAGTTTTCCTTCTGCATAGTCTTTAAACAATGCTAGCTCTTCTTTTTTTGAAAAAAGAAGTAAACTACCGCCTTGCACTTTATTTAATTGCTCAATCATATAGTCCATTTTTTGCCGATGGTCGCCTGGCTTAAAGAATGGCGCCAAGGCCGTCATGTTATTTTCGTAATCAAATGGTGAATCTACAGTGAAAGAAAGAAAATCATCAACGCCTAAGCTTTTCGCCATATAGTTAAATGATTGTTCCTCAGATAATGTCGCTGATGAAAAGATAAAAGGAATGTCCTGGGAGAATACTTCTTCTCTCATAATTTCTTCTACCAATCTCGGCATAATGATCAATGTTCTTTCTTCTTTCTCCTCTTCAAACCAAGCGATACCACTTTGGTCTTTAATAAATAGTGATAAAGAATAGGAAATCTGCTCAAGATACTCTTCAACAACCTTTAGTTCATATTCATTAATGACATACATTTCACTTTCAAACACAAGTTCTTCTTCTAGCTGACTAATAAGGGCAAATAGCTTTTTCGCCTCATCCATTAAAGCTTTCTCTCGCTTAATCATTTGTTTTTCAGAGCCAGCAATTTTCTCAGTCGTTTGTGATAGTTGGCGAAAGAACATTTCACTTTGATAAATGGTATCTTCAATTGTATGCAATGTTTTTTCACGTACATCGTTTGCCATTAATCTCGTTAACAACGACTCTAAAATTTGTTCAGTTAGGCGATAGGTTAAAGCTTTTTGGGCAGCATATTCTAATAAGTGGCCTTCATCAAAGACAACACTAGATGCTTCCGGTAAGAGTGGTAACTGTCCTTCTCTCTTTCTTGATTCTTTCGTCCAAATATGTTCCATATAGAAATCATGAGAGCAAATAATGATGTCTGTTGATTGGCGGTAATGGTCACGATGTAAGGTTTGACCACAACGGTGACGTTTTTCACAAGTGAAACAATCTTGTAAGGAGTCCCAACCAACCTGCTCCCATTGTTCATCTGTCAGCTCTGGATAGCTTTTGCGATCACCATAAGGCGTAAACTTTTTCATGGAGACACTTTCCTCAACAAATGATGGAAGGCTTTCATGTACCTCCATAAAGATATCATCACTATCAATAGACGCAAGTTGTTTATCTAATTTATTCAAACATAAATATTGCTCTCTTGATTTGGCTAAACGAACATCAATATTTAAATTTAAAGCTTTCTCTAACTTAGCAATATCTCCTTCTGGCTTTACTAATTGCTCAATTAACGTTTCATCAGCACAAGCAATAATCGCCGGCTGGTGGCGGTACCGCGCGTAACAAAGGGCATATAATAAATAGACAATCGTTTTTCCTGTGCCTACTCCTGCTTCAGCAAATACGACTTTACGGTCTTTCATTGCATTTTCTAATTGAAAAGCCATATAGATTTGTTCATCGCGTATATCAAATCCACTCTCTGGAAGTAGATCATAGAATACATCACCAATCCAATCCCCAAGTTTCTCGTAGAATGATTCTGTTTTTTCAACCGTAAACGGCATCTGACTCTGTTGCATGACGCTCCCCCGTTTTCTTCTTTTATGAACCCTATAGTAGCAAAAAAAAGTCGAAACCCCTCAATCATACAAGGTTTCGATTAGCGATTACTACCTTTTTAATTTATTTTTGATAATGAATACGATAATGCATGCCTAATTTCTTGTTGGGCAGATTGCAATTTTTTTAGTGCATCACTATCTTCTATTTGATCTGATGATATCGCCTGTATAGATCCATCAATTGCTTGCATTATTTTGTGAAAATCAATTTGCGTATCTTTCATTATCATGACCTCCATGAACCTTTCGATATATGTATTCTATTCACTTTTATCACATCATATACCTGCTTTAAAAGAGAAATACAATCATAAATTTCATGGAGAGTCTATTAGTTTTTGCGTGGAGGACGCTTGCCCCAATATTGATAATAGTCTGTTTTAATAAAACCATTAAAAAGTTTTCTTTTCTTTGTTGCTGGCTTTCCGAACATTTGTTCAAATTCCTCGTCAGAAGTGAGGATATAAATAGACCATGTATCAAATAAAGACAAAGCTTCGCCCATTTCTTTATACATTCTTTGCACTGCTGGTTTATCACCTAACCGTTCACCATATGGCGGATTTCCAACAATGACACCATAATCCTTCGTTGTTGTAAAGTCACGTACTTGCATCTGTTTAAATTGCACAAGATCGCCAAGACCCGCTTCGAAGGCATTTTCTTCAGCAATTTTCACCATGCGATGATCAATATCCGTGCCAGTAATATCTAGTGGTTGATCATAATTAGCAAGATCTTCCGCTTCCATTCGTACCTCATCCCAAACTTTAGTAGGGATAATGCCCCAACCTTCTGAAACAAATTCTCTGTTAAATCCAGGAGCGATATTCTGTCCTATTAAAGCAGCTTCAATAGGAATTGTTCCTGACCCGCAGAAAGGATCTACAAATGGTTTATCTGGATGCCAATTAGTCAGCATGATAAGTGACGCTGCCAAGGTTTCTTTAAGCGGTGCTTCACCTTGTCCAGTTCGATAACCTCTTTTATGCAATCCACTTCCACTCGTGTCAATTGTTATCGTTGCCACATCCTTAAGAAGAGCGACTTCAATCTTGAATAACGGGCCATTCTCATCTAACCAACCATTCGTTTTATAATGGTGCCTCATCCGCTCGACAATTGCTTTTTTTACAATCCCTTGACAATCAGGAACACTAAATAGTTTGGACTTAACCGATTTACCCGAAACAGGAAACTCTGCATTTTCTGGAAGAAAAGCTTCCCATGGTAAGGCTTTTGTTTTCTCAAATAATTCATCAAATGTTTTTGCTTTAAATTCTCCCACTTTGATTTTGATACGATCCGCAGTTCTTAACCACATATTGCTTCGGGCAATCGCATGCGCATCACCTTCAAAAGTGATTTTTCCATTATCAACTTGACATTCATAGCCTAGCGCACGAACTTCCTTGGCTACAAGCGCCTCTAGCCCCATTGCAGAGGTGGCAATCAATTGAAATTTTGACACAACGTTCATCCTTTTATCTCTTATTCGATCTCGCTCAACAGCAAGCTTGCATAACTTTATTTGATTTAATAACTTAACTGAATTCTAATCTTAAATTGAAAGAAAAGCTCTCCTTATATTAGGAGAGCCTATAATTTCTTTTTTTACATTAATTCCGTTCTGTAAGCCATGTTTTGTTCTACGTACTACAAACGGCAATGTATTGCCTCGTACATAGTGGTAATCATCTATCTACAGACGATACGCCTGTCCTTCCCATCAGTTCATTTCCTTTAGGAAAGTGCCCCTACCATAATTTGGGTTTCTCACTCGCGGGGTTTACCTCGTTCCACTCTTCTCATTTCTGAAAAGACTTCGTCACTGTGGCACTTTTAAAGGTATTCATACCATATCTTAAAAGACTTAGGTATTTTCCCTGCCGTCAACTTTTAAAGTTGCCCTAGCTTATGACTTCGCCAGGCACGAACACTACTGGCATCTCAGCCTGTGTGAGCATGGACTTTCCTCTACAATTTCAAAAAATTGCAGCGATTACCCGAACGTTATTAATGATACAACGAATATTATATGTAATATTCTTATGAATAGCAAGGGCTTTTTTGAAAGTCACTAATGTTTAATTAATCGTACAATTTACTTCCAAATACATGCTTCTCTAAATTTGATAACCTTTTTAGAATATCAAAGTTTGTTGTACCTGCTGGTTGCGAAACGGCTTGAGGTCTTTTATTATTAGACTCCTCAAGTTCTTTTCTTAATTTCAAGTTTTCATGCTGTAATTCTTCAATTTCAGCGTGGAAGGTTTCATAATCTTTAATAATTAAATCTAAGTATTTATCTACATCTTCAGGTTTGTAGCCTCTCATGGCCGTTTTAAATTCTTTTTCTAATATATCCTTACTCGTTAATTTAACTTTATCAGATAGCATTATACTCACCTCTAGTATCGCCAATAGTATTCTTTATTTTTTCAAATAACAACACTTTTGTCAATTTAATTTATCGGTTTCACGCGTTAAAATCCATCTTGGGTCATTTGATCTTCTTCTACTATTAATTGTATATCATAAAACGAGATTTGATGTATGGCGTAATTTTCTTTATTTTGATACTTTAGTGCCTCTTCAAATAAATATTTGGGAGACCCTTCTTTTTCCGTATCATAAAAAAGGATAAGACAATCACTCTTTATTAGATGAAAAATGTTTTTCATTCTAAATTGATTAGGGTTTTCATAAGGCTTATGTGAGACTGCATCAACATAATCAGCTCTTGCTACAATTGATTCATACCATTCTTTATTATCCTCTTTCCAATTCCCCTCTATATTTAAAAAAGGCGTGATTACAGCTAACTGTAAGTGTTCATATCCTTCCTCCTGCAATTCGTAAACGACCTCTGCTGCCCATAGCTCCGTTCCAAGCTGCCCACTAATGAGCACCCACTCTAATCCTTCATCAAGTAATATAAGCAATTGTTTTTTAATTGCCCTTTTGATATACGTTACTGCTTGTTCATCTTTTTTAAAAATTCCTAACTCGAAAGGCTTATAACCTGAGACAGTGGTTACTTTTACCAACTTTAACTTCT
Organism: Cytobacillus sp. FSL K6-0265; assembly: GCF_038003465.1. NCBI lineage: Bacteria > Bacillati > Bacillota > Bacilli > Caryophanales > Bacillaceae > Cytobacillus > Cytobacillus sp. FSL K6-0265. The sequence continues at coordinate 2,768,293 of NZ_JBBOPE010000001.1, forward strand.
CCTTACAACTATTTCAAATTCATATTAGCCTAATTTTAACATATTCCCTCATTTAAATCGAAGGATTATAAAGCAAATACAAGGTATCTTTCGTTTCAACATCAGATGACCCGGAAATCTCAGTAACGCGTGATACAACATTCCACTTGATTATATATTGAATCAACATTTCTAACATTTGAGCTTTGTTAAGCTATCTTTATTTCTATTCCCGATTCAATCGTGTATGCTCGAAAAATATTCTCATTTTTCCGATAATTAACAGAGATTCCGAGCTCGATAGGTTAATCCATACATGTTGCGTATTCTTTTCTCACGCTTATTTAGATTGAATTTTTTGAAAAATTTTTAAAAAGAAGCTGGGTCATAACTAAATGAGCTAACCTCAAAAAGAACAATAACAAATTAATCTTAAAACATCATTTGAAAAAAAGTCCGTTCCATTGCGCTCACGTACTCTCGCTTTCCGCGGGGAAGGGCTGAGTCTTCTAAGGCATTGCCTGTGTCTCAGCTTTCCCTCTATTTCCCGCAGGAGCCGAGTGTCTTCCGCTCCATTTCACTATTCTTTTCATATAAGGGTTTAAATCACACAAAAAACCGAATGATTAGACTAGAACTCCTAATCATTCGGATAAATCATTAGCTAGAATACTTATGTCCCAGCCTCTTCGTGCTCCATTTTCAAAATCTCCTAAACCTTCTATTAAAAGGATGAAGTGGGAAAGGGCGATACGGTACTTGCCCATGTATAGCCGGTACTTCTGAAGAAGGATGATCGAAATGTACATGCTGATAATTAATATGTTTCACTGTTGTCGTATGACTGGGATGAAAATGTGGAATAATAACGGTCTCATAAACATGGTTAACATGATGGTTAGTTGGATGAACAATCGGTTGCAAATCATTTGGTTTATGTGGAAATTGGTGCATAAAATCTCTCCTCTCACTAGATAAAAAAACCTTTTTTTCATTCTATGAGAAGTTAGGAAATCTGCCCTGAGAAATCCACCTATAATCGCACCCAAATTATATAAATAGTAAACTATAAAAACTATCCTTCATCGTTGACATAAAAACAGCTGTAATGATAACGACAAAAAAGAAAATATATAAAATAGCTCTGTACATTTAAAAATCATCCTCGCAATTAGCATTCATTTCATACACGGATTATTGTACAAGGAAATATCTGATAAAACAACTAAGAAAGTTGCCCTTTTTAGTGGTTTTTTTTTACAAATAAAAATACGATTAACGCAAACGACGTAAGTCTAAAGTCTTATAGAATTTCAGACATCAAACAGACGGCAAAAACCTTCTCACTTTCTATAATTAAAATGAAGAAAGAAATGGAGGTTTTTCCAATGACAAAGAAGTGGCCAAATGGCGCAGCTGTTGCCCAAGTAAGAGTCGCACGTCCGACTAATCAATTAACAGAAATAAAACGGTTTTATTGCAGAGGTTTAGGGTTACAACAGATAGGATCTTTCCAAGGTCATAGAGGATATCAAGGGATAATGATTGGTTTACCGGACTCTAGTTATCACTTAGAAATCATCCAACACGAATCTGGACAGCCGGTTCCTTCACCTACAAAAGAAGACCTATTCGTTTTTTATATTCCTCAATTATCAGAAATGATGGATATAAAAAATAGATTACATAGCTTGGGGTACCACACGGTTTCACCAGAAAACCCATACTGGGAGGAGAAAGGTTTCACATTTGAAGACCCTGATGGCTGGAGAGTTGTTTTAATGAATACATCAGGGATATAAATAAAGATCTCCACCGGGACAATTACTCCTCCCGGTGGATGCTTTTCTGTAATTTCCTTATTAGTCTTTCACTACGTTTATATAGCTCGTCTTTATGCTTTTTATATTTCTCGTTCGTTTCTATTTGCTTTAAAGCTTTATCTGTATATTGGATCGCTCGCAAGGGATCTGGCATCCGGTGTTCATATATTTTTGCCAATTCAACACATGCACTAAGCCTTTCTTGGTCATCTCCATCAGAAGAAACCATCTGCCATAACTCTGCTGCTTTAGCCCATTGCTTTTCCTTTTTTAATTGCCAAGCTAGCTGATGTTTCGCCTTCATTCCTGCCTCATCATTCATTTGTGCTAATTCTTCATACCCCACTTGCGCTTTTTTGATTTCACCAATAGCGTTAAACCATCTCGCCGTCTCATAGGCTTCTCTTGAGGTTTGCTCTTTATCTAATCCTAGTAATTGGTTAGACAAGTGGATATATAATGTGATCAGTGAGAGAATGTCTGTTTCATTATGTTTCATGATCCCTAACATACCTTCAGGGTTTTTAGTATCTAAATAATCAAAGTAAATCATCGGTGCAAGATAACCTGGGATATCATCTACTCTTTTTACTCCTAATACTTCTCTTTCAACAATAGATAATTTCGTCCGCTCGAGTTTATGTTTCCATAACCTTCTTGAAGCATGATATAAATCAAAATGCCCGAATGGCGGTAGTTTGGGTAAATGTTCACGAATTAATGTATGACGTGTTTGTAATTGCGGCCAATCGAACGCCTTACCGTTATAGGTCACCATTGTTGTATAATCAATCGATTCTAAGAAACTTTTATAGAGAGCGATTTCTCCTCCAGGGTCAGGTAATATATGTTGCTTTAATGTGACTCCTTTTCGATTCAGGCTCGCATAACCTAATAAGAAAATCGTATTACCCACTCCGCCTCCAAGCCCTGTTGTTTCAGTATCAAAAAAGAACAAGTCCTCTGCTTGATGACCTTTCGCTGTTAACGGGTGATACTCGGTCGTTTCGTTCCATTTTTCAATGACATTGTATAATTCTTGAAAGCGGTAATTTCCATGTAAATAATCTAGGGGATAATGAATTTCTCTAATGAGACAAGTACTACCTTCTATATCACGATAAGGAGAAACATCATGTTGTTGCCAAATGTCTTGGTAAGGGAAGACGGGTAGACATTCCTCCTGCTCTATTTTTACTTTTTTCTCGGTAGTATGAGACATATGTGATTGTAAACGATTCAATTTATTTTTTAATGACACACTACTCACCTACTCCTTATAGCCATGTTTGAAATAACTTTAAAACATCTCCTTTACCCGTCTCAGAAGAAAGATCTGTGCCAATACACGAAGGACAGCCGGCCTCACAAGGACATCTCTCAATCATTGAGATGGCTTCTCTTATTAGTTGATCAATTTGATCGTATACTTTCTCACTTAATCCTACACCACCGGGATATTTATCGTAGAAAAATAATGTTGGTTTTTCATTATGAATCGCTTTTACTTGTGGGACGACATGAACATCCGTCTGATCACACATGACGAATAATGGAACAATTGCTTTTAGGGCATGAGCGGCACCTATTAATCCTTGCTCCAGTCGTTCTTTTCCAAACATCAACCCTTCTGCAAAAAATGTCACCCACGTAGCACTTGTGTGCAATTCTTCTTCGGGTAATGAGATTGGTCCAGAGCCGATGTTATCATGGGTATCAAATTTAATTTTTTTAAATATCGTTGCCATGGCCGTTACACTCACATCACCATAGCCAATCTGCTCGTTGCCAATTCGCTTTGTTTTATCTTCCTCTAATACTTTTAATTCGACGGCTAAGTTGGCATCTGTATAATAATCGACGGCTACTTCTCGTACAAAAGCCTTTTTCTCTTCCCAATCTAAATACTCAACTTGAAATTGTGTACCTTGGTGGAGATAGATGGCTTCATCATGTAACAATGTCATCGCAGAAAAACGATCCATCTCACCAATCACCTTGACATTCGCCACATCTGATTGATCGATAATGACAACATTCTCTTGCGATGCAGACCGCAAACTAACATTATGCGCTGGGAATGAATCATTCATCCAATAATACTTTTGCTGATTTTCATGCAGCACCTGTTCTTCAGTTAAATAGTCTAATACTTCCTCGGTTTCAAAGCGACCAAATGACTCTCCTTTCTTAAAAGGTAATTCATAGGCAGCACATTTAATATGATCGATGAGAATGATTAAGTTATCCGGATTGATTCTTGCTGTTTCTGGATTTCGTTTAAAGAAATAATCAGGATGATCAATGATATATTGATCTAATGGGTTTGAGCTAGCAACCATAATGACGAGTGATTCACTATGTCTACGCCCAGCTCTACCAGCTTGCTGCCAAGAACTAGAAATTGTCCCTGGGTAACCAGTCATAATACAAACTTGCAGCTGACCAATATCGACACCAAGTTCGAGTGCGTTTGTACTAACCACTCCATAAATTTCTCCATGACGTAGACCCTTTTCGATTGATCTTCTTTCAGAAGGAAGATAACCCCCACGATAACCTCTGATTGCTTTCGGACCAATTTTATGTTTGACTAGCTCTTGTAAATACTTGAGTAATACTTCCACTCTTACACGACTTTTAGCAAAAATAATCGTTTGCACTTTGTTCATTAGCATTTCACTCGCTAGCCTTCTAACCTCGAGTGTCGCACTTCTTCTTATATTTAATGGTTTATTTACAATCGGTGGATTATAAAATACAAAATGTTTGCGTCCGCTCGGCGCACCATTATTGTCAATTAATTTCATCTTCGCTTCTGTTAGCTCCTCTGCAAGTTCAAGGGGGTTGGCAATGGTCGCAGATGTGCATATAAAAACGGGTTTACTTCCATAAAACTCACAGATTCTTATTAATCTCCGTAGAACATTGGCTACATGAGAACCAAATACACCGCGATAAATATGTAATTCATCAATGATAATAAAACGAAGATTTTCAAATAATGATACCCATTTCGTATGATGTGGGAGAATAGCTGAATGAAGCATGTCCGGATTAGTCATAACAATATGGCCCGCTCTTCTCACTTTTTGTCTAATATTTGAAGGTGTGTCACCATCGTATGTATAGCTATTAACGGAAAGAGATGACTCTTCAATCAATTCATTGATTTCCATTTTCTGATCCTGAGCAAGTGCTTTTGTAGGAAATAAATAGAGTGCCCTTGCTTGTGGATCATTAATAATCGTTTGTAATACTGGCAAATTGTAACATAACGTCTTTCCCGACGCTGTCGGTGTAACGGCAACAATGGACTGCTGAGCCATAACGGCATCGTAACTTGAGCGCTGGTGAGTATACAGACGGGAGATTCCCCTTTTTTCTAAGGCGCTCATTAAATGAGGATCTAATCCAATCGGCATATCCGCCACTTGCGCTTCCTTCTCTTCCAATGTATGCCAATACGTTATTTGTTCTCCAAATTTATCGGATTGCTTAAGCTCTTTAATCAGTTCTTGTAAATTCTTTTTCACCTTCACGTTCTTCACCTCATCCTTTTATTTTAGCGAATAAACGTTCGCTGAAAAAGGGTTTTTTCTATTTATTTAGTAGAATATTATTCCATCTCTCCTATTAGAGTTTTCAAATCACCCAAACTTTATCGAGTGCATAGAATAAAGGAAATGTTTGATTTATTTGGGAGGGAGTTACATGAGTGAAAAAAGAAAGGAGCCGTTCGGGGATTTAATGAAATCCATGAATCAATTTTTTCATGAAAAACCTGTAAAAAACTTCATGCAGACAATGGACGACTTTTTTAAAAATCCGTTTCCTTTCGCTACTTCTTTTCATATAGAAGTAAATGAAAACGCTGATGATTATATTATAAAAGCGGAACTGCCAGGCATAAACCGTGAGCAAATTGAATTGAATGCCATTAATAATTATATTAAAATTACGATCCACCGCCTCGATATTGAAACGAGTGAGGATGACTTACAGCAAGTATATCAAAAAAAACAAGCATTCCAACAATCAACAAGGACGATCCCCTTACCTTTTATTATCGATGAAAGCACCATTCAAGCTTCTCACGCCAATGGCTTACTTATCGTAAAAGTGCCTAAACCAAAAGGTAAAAGGATCAACTTAAAATAATATAATGACCGTAAAGAGGCTGGGACATAACTTAATGAGCTAACCTCAAAAAAGAACAATAACAAATTAATCTTAAAATATCATTTGCAAAAAAGTCCGTTCCATTGCGCTACAGTCACTTGCTTTCGCTGGGAGGGGATGAGTCTCCTAAGGCATTGCCTGTGGGGTCTCAGCTTTCCCTCTATTTCCCGCAGGATTCGAGTATCTTCCGCTCCATTTCACTATTCTTTTCATAATAAGGGTTCAAATCACACAAAAAACCGAATGATTAGACGCTAGAACTCCTAATCATTCCGGATAAACCATTAGCTAGCATACTTATGTCCCAACCTCTTCTGTATTTAACCACCGACTAAACGCCCCTGAAGGTACACTGAAGTAGTCTCGTGTAAACTGAAGGAAAATTTCAGTATCTACTTCTCTTCCGGCAAACTGTTCATAAAAGGAAGATAAATATTTTTCACCGACTTCTTCGGGACTCATCCCTCTATAACCGTAATGTTCTTCGATTAATTCGATTATTTTCCATGCAGGTTGTGCATTTAATACAGCTTCATGTTTAACCTCGATGATATTGGTATTGGATACTTGGCTTCCATTCACATGCTCTTCTAACGCCCCTAATTCTTCTTGTAAGTAAGCCAAAGCCTGTTGCTTACTTTCCTCACCTTGATCGACGCTATATTGATAAGCAGCTAAATGAGATAGACCCGATCCAATCCAGCTATCATTTTTAGGGTCCTGACTGATAGCCGATGCATAATAAAGAGCAGCCACCTCTTTAGCTATCATATATGAATCCTGCGCTTCTTCTACATTCAATATGACCATCCCAGGCAAACTCTCTGTTTCCAAGTTATCACTTATGAAAATATCTACTTGCTTAAATGGTAGAGGTGCTATCGCTTCTTCAAAATAATCAATCACCGTTATGATCTCTTCTTCAGCTGATTCCTCCAGTGATGGAGACTGTTGCAAAAAGCGAACCTGGGTATCCTTCTGTGTAACCCTTTCGTTTTGATCCCAATTATCAGACACAATAGAAAAGGAGAAATTCTTCACATCATCAATGGAGACCATCTCCTTGTCATTCTCAATAGCAGAAGATATAAATGTATATCCTGGTTGAAGATCATAGCTTACCTTAAATGAAGATAATAATGCATGATGATGTTGAACATATGGATTATCTTTTGTCGCTTCTGACCATTTTCCGTTTTTAAATGGTGCTAATGCAAAATACCAGTCTTGGAAAATATCAGCATCTTCTATTCCTGTCATTCTATAGTTAAATTGCACATCAAATTGATTCTCGCCTTGCCATTTTTCCGGTAACGAAATGTAATAAACGCCATCCTTTATTTCGTAAGGTAGATTTTCCTTGTTAACAGTGATTTCATTACGTTCTATTTGGGCTATATCTCTCGGTGCAAAAAAAAGTAGCTCTTCCCATTTATCTTCTGATTGGTTCTTAACTGTCACTTCTTCTTTCACTGTAAATTCTTTATCACTTACCATCGAAAGCGCTAAGGAATAGCCCCCTTCATTTTCATTTGTTACACCAATTTTCGAATCACTATATTGATGAACAAGTATACCCCCAATAACAAATAATAAGAAAAGGATAGCGAAACCCACTTTATGTAAACTAAAGTTTAAAAATCGCTTTTCACCTAATCTTTTTCGGCTTGGTTTCCCTTTTGGTTTAATTCCTGTTTTAATCCAAGGCATTCTAGCATAATCTGATTGGAATTTATTTTTTAGCCCTGCGGTTAACAAACTAAAGGATATCGTAGTGATTAACAAAATGATAAGTGGCACCATTAAAATATATTGATTGCCCATCAAATTATCTCTCGCTTGCCCAACAAGACCTGATAATTCTTTTGTAACCGATAAGTAGATAACAGGATCATTTCTAACAATTGTTCCGCCGATAAAAATATTTAATAAAGCTAACTGACCCATGATTGTAATCACATAAACAATTTCCATTGTGAACATCACAAGTAACGATTCTTTTAATTGTGGAAATACGTTACGCCATAATAGCCTCCACCTCTTTGCCCCAAGAGTAATGGATGCCAAAACAAAATCTCTTTTATAAATTTCAGCTGTTTTTTGCCTAACAGAAGATACAATACTTGGAATGCCAACAAGTGAGGCAATAACGATGAAATACGCTATAAGAATAGGCGTTTCCAATACAGATCCAAAATTAATAGGCAATAAGCAGAAATATAAAATTAAAAATGCAGGTACATAACTCCAAGCACCTTCAAAAGCGATAATGAAAGAAGGCGTTTTTTTCCATGTACCAATAAACATACCTAGTACTGTACCGACTATCATTTTTATTGCAGCAACCGCAATAGCGATCCACACCGTATATCGCAAACCATATAGTATCATTGACAATAAATCGTATCCCCACAGATCTGTTCCTAAAGGGTATGCCATTGATTCAAAAGGTTGTAATGGTGGTGAAATGACATCGCCATCCATATACTTCACCTCTAATGCCATAAAGATGGAGTGGGGTGCTATTTTCGGACCAAATATCGTAAAAAATAATACAATCGATACACTAATTATCCCTAAATACAATGCGTAATTTCGATTATATAACTTATTCATAAATAAACCCTCGTTTAAATAAATAAAGTAAAAGTCTCATAGCGGCAAAGACAAGAAGCGAAATGAATAGCATGCCAAATAGGCCAATAGCAATAGGCTGCGGATCACCAGAACTTTGAAAAACAAACTTTGTTAGACCTGACACGTTGAGCAAATATTCCACAATAAATAAATTACCGATGGCAAGGGATAATACTTTCACCAAGTCAGCTACAAGAAACGGCTCAATATTTTTAAACACATGCTGAAAATTAATACGATCAATTTTCAAGCCTTTAGCTACAGCTGTACGAATATAATCTTCTCCAGCTATTAAAAAGTACCTCTCAGAAATCAATTTAAATAGATAAATAGAAGGGGCAATCGCAACGAGAACCATCGGGAACCAAATATTCAATGCACCCCCATTCGGTAAAAAGGAGACGACTCTAATGCCTGTCCATTTATAAATATTCACCGCCAAGAGTAGAGCAAAAATAATAAAAATAAAATCAGGAATGGTCGAGATGATATTCATAATGAGACGAAAAATTTTTGTTAAGTAGAATCGACTTAAGAAAATACCGAATAATAAACTGAAAAGAATGGAAATAAATACGCCTACAAAAACAATATAAAAGGAAGTGAAAAAATTATCGCCAACCTCTGAAGCAATCGACCTTTGCTCCATTCCTACATAAAATGTACCTAGGCTGCCAGTGCTTAATTCTTTAAAGAAATTTCCTACTATTGAAGGAAATTGGGAAAAATTCAAACTAACCGTACCATTTGTAGGATCAACTAAAACGATTGATGGTAATGTTGCAAGAAATAAAATAAGAAAGATGACGATAATCATTTGCTGGATATAACGAACCATTTCTTTCCCCCTTCTGCTTCTTTCGTCATGCTAACTATTTTTCATCTTTCCAACATCATTGTCAATATTTTTTTACAATTCTCCTATTTCCGAATACAAGACGTGTCATCTAAATTGATATTTATTAAATTCCCTTTCATAACGAAAGAAAAACAGCAGCCAAACTTCCGTGCACTCACTCTTTTTTATGATGGCATTTTCGGAACAAGCCATCATAAAAAGCCATGTGCTCTTTTGCCGTCACATGGCCAAAGTAAGTATATGTCTGCATTAATCCAATTAATAGTTACTACCTTAAAGCCTATTGCCGATTTACTTATCCATCAATGAACCTTATGATCATCCTATTAGACTATCAACCCTACACCTTAAAGAAACCACCGACCCCTTTTACCATTGAGGAAACTTGGTTTACAGCATTCATCATTTGCCCCGCTGTATCCATCATTTTATTAAAATCTAGTGAACCATCTTGGGACTTAAAGCTATTCATAATCGATTGAACATTACTTGGTTGTTTCGCAACAAAAGATTGTTTTGGATACGGGTTCATGGAGTTATATTGGTTTGGCATGTTAAAAGATTTATTTACCGGCTGCTCATTTGGTTCGAGTGGATTGTGAAAGTAATTTGGACTCTCCTGTAAAGGGTAGTTTGGTTGGTGATTATTTACCTCTGGTTGCAGCGGATACATATGACCATATGGAAGGGTCTGATACGGATAATTCGTTGGATAAGCATAATTTAGTTGAGATTGATTCCATAATGGCTGTTGTTGTCCATTCATTATCGGGTGTGGAACGGACTGCATTACTGGCATTTGTCTTATTTCAGCAGGGTAGGACATATTAGATTGGTAAGGTGCATAATATGGATTAAAGCTCCATGCAACAGGCATATTTCGTTTACTTCTCTCATTTCTTTTACGGCCAAACATGGGCAAACATCCTCCTTATTCATCATCATTATACTGTATGATGAATAGGCGAATTAGGTGATTATCCTTAATGATATTTGCATTTATAAAAGACAAATCCTTATTTCGCGATCTGTCATTAATTGTTGAACTTTGTCGGAAGTTTAAATTTTTGAAAAATAAGCAATCTATTTATTTCGTGTTACTATATATTTAAAGATTTGTTTTTTCCTACATTTCTTTAAAACTTCATATTTCATCGCATGATTGGATGAGTATCCTTTTAAGATTATTTCATTATTTGGGGGAGGAAGATTCAAATGAATGTTCACGAGCTAAAGCAGAAGTTTCAACAAGTGAAGGAAGTTAAGCCAGATCACGCGAACCAACTACTAGATTTCTCTAAACGAGCTTATATCCACAATGAAATTTCCATTTTGGATTATCGAAATCTAGTTCGTGAATTAGAATCATTAGGTGCTGTCATTCCTGAAAGTTTTTTTAAAGACGGATCCCTAATTACTATGAAATAGGAAAAAACATTCATAACTCAGAAGGAAAAAAGGAGTCACTTTTATAGTGGCTCCTTTTTTCCTTCTATTATTTATACTGAAGCTTACTCTCCCTTTTCCAATCATTCGGTGTAAGAAAAAGTGGCGAAATGATCGTACGTTGAAATGAAGTTAGGACCTTTAAATTATTCGTCCTGAGTCTTGATCACACTTCACTTTCTTCTACGATTCTTAACAACGTCTCAACAACAAATTTTGCAGACTGCAATTGATTGGTAAATCTCGATTTACTTGTTTCAGGGTAAAAAGCTTGAATCGAGCATGTTTCAATTTGGTCATAAGCAGAATTGATTTGCATCGGCCATAACTTCTTCGTTGCTTTTGTCTGTAAAAATAGAAGTGCTTCTTCCTGCCATACATCTAACTCTTTTTTCACCTTATCGGCATAAGGCTTAACTTCGTCGAAAAAATCCGCTTTCTTATTTTCTTTTCTACCATCTATATAGCGCTTCTCAATCCATTCCAAATGCATTAAGATTTCCTTTGAGTGTTTGGCTAGCTTGTTCATCATGTTCATCTCCAGTCATTCTGTAAAAATCATAGATGAGCTAACCTTATTGTAGCTTACGACTATACTACTCGTAAATGATTAGCGATAACCAAGTTTGTATTTCACAAAATGTGAATCCGTCGTATCTTGTTGGTGAAGCTCGTCCATCGGAAAACTTTCTAATTCCACTAACTTTTCATGACACGCTTCTACTTTTTCGATTTGTTCTTTTTGTTGATTGAACTTTAATTGTTGTAGATTCTTTTGCACAGCTGTCTCTAAAGCCTCCAATTGATTATAAATATCCTCTAGCATGAGTAATAATTCCTGTTTTTCAGTCACATTAGGTTTCATTGACAAGTCATGCCTCCTTTAAGGTCGCGTCTTTGATATAATGTACATTCGCTTTCCTATTTTTATCTCCTTTGCGATTGACAAAACTAGAACTGATTCGGCAAAGAAAGAAGGATTTTTTATATAATGACCTTCTTTCGACAGCATATGAAAAAACGTTTGAAAATATGTCTAAACGGCAACACTGAAAAGAAAATGAAACATTTTCACCTTCTTTTACGTCAAATATTACAAAACAAGTACACCTTGTTATATTAGTGCTTTTTGACCACCCGATTACATCTTGCTTCTGGTATGATAAGGTATAGTTTGTGAGGTGAAGTCTATGGCATTTCATTACCCGAACGGGAGAAAATACGTACCTGCAGAAAAAAGCACAATAGAAAAAAGAAAACGAAAGAATCCGTCATATGGTAAAAGAGGTATGACATTGGAGGACGATATTAACGATAGCAACCAATATTACTTAGATAGAGGGATCGCAGTCATACACAAGAAGCCAACACCAGTACAAATTGTTCAAGTGGATTATCCTGCAAGAAGTGCAGCTGTTATTAAAGAAGCATACTTTAAACAGGCATCTACAACTGACTATAATGGCATTTACAAAGGTAAGTATATTGATTTCGAAGCAAAGGAAACTAAAAATACCACCTCATTCCCTTTTAATAACTTCCATTCTCATCAAATTGAACATATGAGGAACATCATAAAACAAAGGGGCATTTGCTTTGTCATTTTACGCTTTTCTACCACTGACGAGTTATTTTTACTAGAAGCAAAGGAACTACTCGCTTTTTGGGAGCGGATGGAAAATGGCGGAAGGAAATCGATCACAAAGGATGAAGTGATAGAAAAAGGCCATCGCATAATACTTGGCTTTCAACCGAGAATTGATTATATTAAGATATTAGATAACATTTATCAGCTTGATAGCTCAACATAAGGTTTGAGATAGAAAGGAAGGACTTATATGTCAGAACAGTATAAATCTAGGGAGGAGCGCCGAAAACAACAACAGCAATCACCTAAACCGAAGAAGAAAAAATCAGGAAAATCGCTATTTAAGAAGATTTTCCTCACATTAATTGCACTCGGTATTGTTGGAATGATTGCAGGCGCAGCTACATTTGCCTTTATGGTTAAGGATGCTCCCGAGTTAGATCCGGCACTATTAAAGGACCCTATTCCATCGGTTCTTCTCGATATAAATGGTGAGAAAATCACGGAAGTCGGTGCTGGAAATTTAGATTATGTTGAATATGAAGATATACCCGACCTTGTTGAAAATGCTTTTCTGGCAACAGAAGATGTTCGCTTTTATGAACATAACGGCATGGATTTAATTCGATTAGGTGGAGCAGTTATCGCCAACGTAACAAAAGGTTTTGGTTCTGAGGGCGCTAGTACGATTACACAACAGGTCGTAAAGAACTCATTCTTAAATAATGAAAAGACAATTAGCCGGAAAGCACAAGAGGCATGGCTTTCATTCCAATTGGAACGAAAATATACAAAGCAAGAAATCTTTGAAATGTATGTGAATAAAATTTACATGTCAGAAAATAGTCACGGTGTGTTAACAGCATCACGTTTATATTTTGGTAAAGATTTGGATGATCTGGAGTTACATGAAGCCGCATTACTTGCAGGAATGCCGCAAAGTCCAAACAACTATAATCCGTTTACACATCCAGAAAATGCCGAAAAACGACGTAACATTGTCTTATCTTTAATGAACCAACACGGATTCATTTCCGAAGAGCAAAAGACTGAAGCACAATCCATTCCTATCACTGAAGGGTTAGTTCCTGAAGGTGAAAGAGAAATAGAAGATGATACACCATATGATTCATTTGTCGATGTTGTCATTGATGAAGTAACTGAAAAATATCCTGACCTCGATATCTTTTCCGATGGTTTAACAATTCATACAACAGCAGACAAAGATATCCAAAAATATGTTGCAAATATCTTAAATAGCGAAGATGTCATACAATATCCAGATGAAGAATTCCAAGCGGGGATTACTTTATTAGATTCAAGTAATGGTGAAGTTCGGGCGATTGGCGGCGGACGTAATCAAGAAGTAAAACGTGGTTTCAACTTTGCTACAGACCAAAAACGTCAAGCAGGTTCAACATTTAAACCGATCGCCGGATATGCACCTGCCATTGAATTTAATCAATGGGGCACTTATCACACACTTGTTGATGAGCCATATAAATACAGTGAGGGAACCGAAGTAAATAACTGGGATAATTCATTTAAAGGGACAATGACGATGCGCCAAGCATTGGCAGAGTCAAGGAATATTCCTGCTGTTAAAGCCATTCAAGAAGTAGGTACTGAGCAATCAAAGGAATTTGCTAATCGATTAGGCTTTAACTTTAAAGACGACTATTATGAGTCCTCTGTACTTGGTACAAATGCCGTTTCTCCAATGGAAATGGCCGGTGCTTATAGCGCATTTGCCAATGAAGGTTTCTATACAGAGCCTCATACTGTCAAAGCCATTGAAATGCGTGATGGTACGAAGATTGACACTACACCTGAAAGTGAAGCGGTGATGAATGATTACACTGCCTTTATGATTTCAGATATGCTGAAGACGGCTATTTCAAGTGGTACCGGTACAACTGCTAATATCCCGGGTTTACCAGTTGCCGGAAAAACAGGAACAACGAATTATGATGCTGCAGATAAAGAAAAATTTGATATCCCTAACGGTGCTACACCAGATGCCTGGTTTGCAGGTTATACAACGAATTATACAGCCGCCATTTGGACCGGATATGAAAATAGAAAGAATTACCTAGCATCAAACGGTTACGACCAGAAGATTGCCCAAATGCTCTTTAAAAACATTATGCAATATGCTTCAGAAGGGAAAGAAACAGCTGATTTCAAAATGCCTAACTCTGTTGAAAAAGTGGCGATTGAAAAAGGTAGTAATCCTGCAAAACTAGCAAGTAAATATACGCCAAGTGATCAAATTATTACAGAGTACGCTGTCAAAGGAAACGCACCAAAAACAGTCTCTGAAAAGTTCGATAAACTTGAAGCACCGAATGGTTTAAATGCCAAATACAATAAAGAAGCCAATACGATTGAAGTCGTATGGAATCATAAAGACAAAGACAATAGTCAATTTGTAGTGACAGGCGCTATTAATGATGGCAGTGCCCAAGAGTTCACGACAACATCTGAAACATCACTTACGATTGAAAATCCTGAACCTGATAGCACGTATACCTTCACCGTAAAAGCGGTTCAAGGTGATAAGGAAAGTGATGGAGCCCAAACATCTGTTAACATACCAGCCAATGAAGAAGAGCCAGAAGAAGTCGAACCTCCTGAAGAGGAAACGCCTGGTGAGGGACAACAACCACCTGGAGAAGAAGAAGGTGGCAATGACGACGAGAATGGTAATGGCGAAGGTAATAATGGTGGCGAAAACAACAATGGCAACGGGAATGGTAATGGGAATGGCAATGGAAATAACGAAGGTGAAGGCAATGGTAACAATAATGGTAATGATGGAGGTAATGAAGACGGTAGCGGAGAGGACAATCCACCTCCAAATGAAGAAGAACCACCGCCATCACCACCAGATGATGACAATGAAGAATAATAAGTTAAAAAGGCAGAGAAGAGCTCCTTCTCTGCCTTTTGTATGTCTCTATACGTATATATTCCCCTATTACATGATGTAAATGATCAGTACAAAAAAACACTCTTTTCTATTTTGAGTGTTTTTTCTTTATCTTTTTTTTAGCATATAATTTATTTACTTCTATCATCAACTCGGTTAATTGAGAAAAAGCTAAATGAAGTGAAGGCTGCTGCATAATAAATTGTAATCGATCGCTGAAGTTGAATGGAACTATTGGCAAACGTATACCGATTTGTTGATCACAAAAGGACACCGGTTTTTCATTTAACCAATACACATATTGTACTAAAATCGCGACGCCTACAACCATGAGCTGCCCCGCTTCCTTCTTATTTCTTTGTTGATGGGCATATTTGATGCTATCCGATAACTCTTGCCATTCTCGATTAATCGTTTCGCTTACCCGTTCTAAATCCTGCCAAGGTTCAAAAGAAGCGAATCCTCTGTAATATTGTTGTTCATAATAAAACGGTACAAACTCCCTATCTGACTTCTGTATATCGTTGAAAAAAGGGTGCTGTAGCTCTTTAGGAATCTCATTCATATTTACGCACCTAAACGCTTCATTCTCTTTTTACCTTCTCTACAAACATCGAGAACGGGACATTCCTGACATTTTGGATTTTGCGCTTTGCAATGGTAGCGTCCAAAAAATATTAAGCGATGATGGGTCACTGACCACTCTTCTTCTGGTATTTTCTTCATAAGCGCTTTTTCTACCTCAAGAACTGAATCCTTCCACCTACAAAAACCAAGACGTTTACTTACCCTTTCCACATGTGTATCAACAGCTATTGCAGGGACATTAAAGGCCACTGATACAACCACATTCGCTGTCTTCCTACCGACTCCTGGTAACTTTGTTAATTCATCCCGATCAGCAGGAACTATACCATCATAGTCATCAATTAACATGCGACATAGTTTTTGAATGTTTTTTGCCTTATTTCTATATAAACCAATTGAGCGGATATCCTGTTGTAATTCTTCAATTGATACATTTAAATAATCCTCTGGTGTTTTGTACTTTAAAAAGAGTTTGCTTGTCACTTTATTCACTAATACATCGGTACACTGCGCTGATAATGCCACTGCAATGACAAGTTCAAAAGGATTTTTATGAACGAGCTCGCAGTGAGCATCTGGAAACATTTCTCCCATTTTATCTAAACAGTATCTAATATCCTTCTTATTTAACATATATCATCACCATTCAAACTATTGTTCTAACCAATTATAAAAAGGTAGCGATTCATTTCTCTTGTCACTATTCTCTACACTTTTCATTCTCTTCCCTTGGTTTTGTCTAAATTTCTTCCCTTGATTTGTTGCTTGCTCTACCGTTTTTATCCCATTCTTTTTCCACTCAAACAAGATGCGATCAATATAGCGAAAATTTAATTTACCAGATATCACTGCTTCTTTTAAGGCAGCTTTGATGATTTTCGCCTCATGATGGTCATCATCTAACCAAAGTGCTAGCGTTTCGCATTCAAAAGGAGATAACGGCCTGCCAAATTCACTTTCAAATACTGAATACAAATCAATTTCATCTTGTTGATTTTCTTTTGCTTCATTTCTTTTATCTGCAATCATAAAAGCATCCGCTAATTTTTCCCAAAATTGATCTAAACAGTATCTTTCAAAGCGAATACCTTCTTCACTATAACCTTCATTTATCGTGATTAACCCTTTTTGTATTAAACGGCGAAGCATCCCTGCACATTCCTCGGCCGAATAGTTCATTACTTCTGCAAGCTCAAAAGGAGTCGGGAAGTCATTTCCCTTTTCACTAATTGAAATCAAATGGAGAATAAGGACCACTTCTTCTTCTTTTAAATTCATTGCTTTGTATTGCGTTAATAAAGCTCCAGGAATCGTAATGTCCTTTTCCTGTAACCATTTTAATAATATCTTCTTTGGCATCATACACACCTCCATACAAGTATATCATGAACCCTTTTAAGAAAAGTATAGAAATGTATTCAAATTAAAAGGTGTAAAAAAGTGAAAAAAGAGCCACAAAATGACTCTTTTTCGTTTAATATTGTTAAAAGCTTACGGGTATAAGCGGTTTAAAAGTCTTGGGAATGGAATCGATTCTCTCACATGCTCCACGCCACTAATCCAAGCAACTGTTCTCTCTAGACCTAAACCAAACCCAGAATGAGGAACTGACCCGTATTGTCTTAATTCTAAGTACCATTTGTATGCATCCATATCTAATTCATGTTCTGCCAATCTTTGTTTCAAGAGCTCATAATCATGGATACGCTCTGACCCGCCTATAATTTCACCATATCCTTCTGGAGCTATTAAATCCGCACAGAGGACAACATCTTCTCTTTCAGCATCTGGCTGCATGTAGAAAGGTTTGATTTTTGTTGGGTAATGTGTAATAAATACGGGTTTATCATAGCTTTCGGCAATCGCTGTTTCATGTGGCGCGCCAAAGTCTTCTCCCCATGTGATATCATCAAACCCTTTTTCTTGTAAAAACGTAATGGCATCATCATAGGAAATTCTCGGGAATGGTGCTTGAATTTTTTCTAACTTAGACACATCGCGGTCTAATGTCTTCAATTCAACTTGGCAGTTTTTAACAACAGCTTGGACAATATAGGAAACATATTCTTCTTGTACTTTCAAATTGTCTTCAAACTCATAAAAAGCCATTTCCGGTTCAATCATCCAAAATTCAATAAGATGACGTCTCGTTTTTGATTTCTCAGCTCGGAATGTTGGTCCAAATGAGAAAACTTTCCCTAAAGCCATTGCTGCGGCTTCCATATACAATTGACCACTTTGAGATAGGTATGCATCTTCATCAAAATACTTAGTAGCAAATAACTCTGATGTCCCTTCAGGTGCACTACCTGTTAGGATTGGTGGATCCACCTTTGAGAAACCATTTTCATTAAAGAATTCATATGTAGCACGAATGATTTCATTTCGAATTTTCATTACAGCATGCTGTTTTCGTGAACGTAACCATAGGTGACGGTGATCCATCAAAAACTCTGTCCCATGGTTTTTCGGTGTAATTGGATAGTCGGTTGATTCATGAATCACTTCTACATCCGTAACGAGTAATTCATAACCTAAAGGTGAACGATCATCTTTTTGCACTTTCCCTACTACAAACACACTAGATTCTTGTGTAACCGATTTTGCCACTTTAAATATTTCTTCAGACACATCAGCCTTTACGACCACACCTTGGATAAAACCAGAGCCATCACGTAGCTGTAGAAAGGCAATTTTCCCACTGGAGCGTTTATTAGCAATCCATGCACCAATTTTTACTTCTTGATCAACATATTTATATGTTTCAGCAATTGTCGTTTTATTCAATTTAATACCCCTTCCAAAAACATTTACCAATTAAGTTCAAGTCGCCTTTATTATACCCTTCTCTGATTCTCTAGGCAACTTTTCATCAAACATACCTCTAGCAAGAGAAAAGGAAGTGAAGGGCTCCACTTCCTTTAATGATTACTGCAGTTTATGATTAACAAATTCATGGATTCGACGAACAGCGGCTTCTAATTGCTCAAGTGATGTCGCATATGATAATCGAATATTTTTCGGAGAACCAAAGCCAGAACCAGGAATAACAGCTACCTTCGCTTCTTCTAATAAACCTTTTACAAACGCATCAACATCTGCAAAACCTGTAAGTTTTGCTGCTTCTTCTACGTTAGGGAAAAGATAAAAAGCACCTTGTGGTTTAATACATGTGAAACCTGGAATGGCTACTAATTGTTGATAAATTATATTTAAACGCTCTTCAAACGCATTTTTCATTTCTTCTACTGGTTGTTGTGAACCATTGTACGCTGCAATCGCCCCGTATTGAGAAGGAGTAGTTGGATTAGATGTACTATGACTCGCAAGGTTTGTCATTGCTTTAATAATGGCTGTATTGCCGGCAGCATAACCAATTCTCCAACCTGTCATTGAATGAGACTTTGATACTCCATTAATGATAATAGTCTGCTCTTGCAATTCTGGACTGATTTGTGCGATCGAAATATGTTGATGCCCATCATAAGTCAACTTTTCATAGATTTCATCAGAAATAATTAAGATATTATGTTTCAAACAAAATTCACCAATCGCTTCTAGTTCCGGTTTGCTATAAAGCATGCCTGTTGGGTTACTAGGTGAATTAATGATAACTGCTTTTGTGGCTTCTGATATAACGGTCTCTAACTGCTGAGGCGTAACCTTATATTCATTTTCTTCAAGACCATCAATAAATACTGGCTTTCCGCCTGCTAGTTTTACTTGTTCTGGATAACTTACCCAATACGGAGTTGGAATAATGACCTCATCACCTTTATTTAAGATGACTTGAAATAAAGTGTATAACGCATGCTTAGCACCACTTGTAACAATTATATCTGAGGCGGGAATATCAATCCCTTGATCTTGTTTAAACTTGTTAGAAATAGCTTCTTTTAGTTTTGGTAGCCCTGCCGCTGCCGTATACTTCGTGTACCCTTCATTCATCGATTGAATAGCTTCATCAATAATATGCTGAGGTGTATTAAAGTCTGGTTCACCCGCACCTAAACCGATAACATCAATCCCTTGTGCCTTCATTTCTTTTGCCTTAGCTGTAATCGCTAAAGTTGTAGATGGTGTCAGTGATTGCACTCTTTGTGCTAGTTCAAAATTCATTTTCCTAATCCTCCAGAATGTATAATCTATCATTTTATATATGAGCTGGCCATGGAATAGTCAGCCGAACCACTTAGTTAAAGATTTTCTAATATTTTTAATTCTTCGTTACCTGTCTCATAATCTATTACATAATAATTAAGAAGACCTTCCCCGGTTTTATAGGAAATCTCCCACAAAGGGATTGATTTTTCCATACCAAGGTTGACAGAAATAATCTCATTGGGATTTTTTTTATTCATTACCTTTTCGATTGCTTCTTCTTTTGAAATCCCATCTTTTTTATTTTTTATGATTATTTCATCCTCAGAGTCTGCTGAAACCCATACATACACTTCTTTATCTTCTTTTGTAACCCCATCAATAATGTAATACGTTTCATTACCATTATATAGCGTTACTCTTTTTACGGCCTGTAGATCTGCCTCATTTTCCGCTTTTTCTTTTGCCACTTTTTCCGCTTGATTTATCGGCTCCATTGCTTTTATATAAACTTTTGCTGAGAAACCGATAATGACAACCATGATGGCTAGTACGATAATTAGTATTTTTTTCATTTTTTTCACTACCTATGTACGATATATTGTAAATACAGCTTTGCTATCATCATCCTTATCCAATGCTAAGCCGAACATTAAATCTTTTTCTTTTAATGTTCTGTTTAAACTATCAACAATTTTATATAAATCTGGACTATTTTGAATCGTTACTGTTGATAAGATTTCAATCTTGCTTTCCATCTGTATTTCCTCCTTGACAAGTAAGGCCCATATTCTCTGTTACGTCTAATAGTATACCA
The DNA here is from genome assembly GCF_038003465.1 of Cytobacillus sp. FSL K6-0265. NCBI lineage: Bacteria > Bacillati > Bacillota > Bacilli > Caryophanales > Bacillaceae > Cytobacillus > Cytobacillus sp. FSL K6-0265. The sequence goes on from NZ_JBBOPE010000001.1 coordinate 2,789,245, forward strand.
GTAAAACTGGTTTGCATAAATATTAGACGATTAGTTTTTAAAAATTATAACCATTCTTCAATGATATGAATCGTTTCATTCAAATCACATTCTTTTGCTTCAATAGGCGGTATCGATTGCAGAAATGCTTTTCCATAACTTGCAGTTTTAATTCTTCTATCAAATACAATCACAACACCCCTATCGGTAGTCGTTCTTATTAAGCGGCCAAACCCTTGTTTAAAACGAATCACAGCTTCCGGTATGGCGAGCTCTTTAAAAGGATTTCCCCCATCTCTTTTCAGCTTTGCAGCTTTCGCACTAGCTACAGGGTCATCTGGCGGTGCAAATGGTAGGCGAACAATAATCAAGCAAGATAAATCTTCTCCAGGAATATCTACACCCTCCCAAAAACTACCTGCTCCTAATAAAATCGCTTTATCAAACTTTTGGAAGTTTCTCGTCAATCGCGAACGACTACCTCCTGATATTCCTTGAGCAAAGATCGCATAATCACTAAGAAAGTCCGATTCCTTTATAAGCTGATACGTTTCTTTAAGCATTTCAAATGAAGTGAATAAAATGAGCATACGCCCCTTTGTTACTTCAGCAATGGAAATGATTTGCTCAGCGATACTGGCAATATACTCTTCCATTTTCACCGTTTTAATATCTGGTAAGTCTTTTGGTATAATCATTTTCACTTGTTTTTCATATTGAAATGGTGAAGGGATTTGCCGACTAGTACAAGGTGAACCTTCTAAGCCTAATTCTTTCTCCATATATTGAAACGACTGATTAACGGTCATTGTAGCAGAGGCTAAAACAACACTTTTCTTCTTTGTAAAAAAGGACTGACTCAGTCGGTCAGAGACATTTAATGGTTCCGCATAAATAGAAGTGACATTCTGAATTGCACGTAAATCAACTTCTACCCAAGATGCGAAAGGTTGGTCTTGAGTGTTTTTAAAAAAGAAGTCCAACGAATGGACATAACCTTCTAATTCCCTGACAGCAGATGAGACATCCTCTAATAAAGGCTTTGACTTTTCTGCAATAGGAGATGATCCATTTTGAATAGCATGTAGCCTTGCTGTCAACATTTGAATAACCTCTTTTAGAATAGAAGAAAACCGCTCCACTTGGATGTTAATTTGACGTCCATATTTAGCGATTAGATTTTGAACATTCATTTTCACTCGTACCAATTTACTCTTTTTATGACTAGATTTTTGCACAAGATTCGAAATGAGGTAAAAGAACTCATCCATTTCTGTATGTAAACTCTCCATCATCTCATTTACCTCAAATGAGTGAATCACCTCATTAGAACCACCGACTTCTTCTAGCAATTGCTCAAGCTGATAGATCCACTCTTTTTGCTCGAATAACCCTAATTTATTAATCGTGAGCCGAACAGTCATAAAATCTAGCATACGTCCAAAATAAGGAGATGCCGCTTTTACAAAATGATGAGCCTCATCAATAATTGCATATTGATATGATGGCAAAATATCATAATCACTGATGGTATCAGAAAGTAACATACTATGATTCGTAATAATCAATTGTGCTGACTCAGCTTGCTTCTTTGCACGATTATAAAAGTCTTTCTCTCTAAAGTCCTTATCGTTAATAAATAACATCCGATTATTTTTAATTTGGTTCCAATACAATTGACCACCACTAGATAAATTAAGTTCGTCAACATCTCCTGTTGTTGTTTCCGTTAACCATACTAGAATTTGCATCTTCGTTAAACAAGTATCATAGTTATCATCTTGACTTCTTAGTGTATGAATAAACTTTGCTAAACTAATATAATGATTTCTTCCTTTTAGAATACTTGCCTTGATTGGCATTGGTATCATTTGCGTTAGTAAAGGTAAGTCCTTCTGCAGCAATTGGTCTTGAAGTTGAGTTGTGAATGTACTAATCACAATTCGTTCGTTTTCCTGCAAAGAAAAAATAATAGAAGGCAATAAGTAGGCCAATGATTTACCTACACCTGTTCCCGCTTCAATCAGTGAATGTTGTTTAGAAATAAATGCCTTATAAACGGCATCCATCATTTCATATTGGCCCTCTCGTGATTCAAAAGGTTTAAACACTTTTTGCAAATAAGCTTCTTTCTCTTCCTTTGTATATGGATACAAGATACTGGATTTATTCAATTTCCCTTCTTGCTTATTTTGCCTTTTACGAAGAGCGATCCCATGATCAATTTCTAAATCGCTAGGAAGTGATTGATGGCTCTCTTCTTTCCATTGAATCCAATCCTCTAAATATAAATCTAAGTCACTTTTTAAGCCAAAGGAAATATCTTTTAATTGCTTCAAAGTAAGCAATGGTAAGCTTTTCATTTTCTGTTCTAATATTAAAAGTAATTCTGCTGTTACATAAGCATCGCTATCCGCTTGATGTGGTCTCACATGAGAGAGCCCTAAGTTTAACGATAAATCAGATAGCTTATAGCTATCCTCACTTGGTAAAAAGATCCTTGCCAGTTCAACAGTATCTATAATTGGCCCATAAAAACCTGCTAAACCAGCCATTTTAAACTCTTCCTGTAAAAACGATAAATCAAAAAGGACATTATGTGCAACGAAGTAGGCACCTTCAAGCATTTGCTCCACTTTCTTGGCAATCTCAGAAAATTTAGGTGCTGAGGCCACCATTTCGTCTGTTAGTCCGGTTAGTTCTTCTATAAATGGAGGGATACTGTGACTAGGTTGTACAAGTGAAGCGTACTGTTCAGTAATCTGTCCATTTTCAATCACTACTGCTGCTAATTGTATAATTTGATCACCTTTTTTAGGTGAATTTCCTGTTGTTTCTAAATCTACGACAACATATTTATTACTCATGGTTACACCTCGAACATTCTGTCACACAAAACGTTATCATAAAAAGGATAAAAGAGAAAGTTATCTTTCTTTATTTAGCAAAAGAGAGATTTTACTCATCTAAAAAAGAAAGCCTTACGTTTTTAGTAAATAAATTATTATTCATAACCCATCTATTTACACAAGTCCAATAGGTCATTTACTTCTCTTCTGATTATTTTGCCAAATTGTATATTTAATCTTCTTATTCACTCACGTTTTTCAAGAACCTCTCACTAATCTCTTCCCAGTTATCAAGGAATGAGTCTCTATTCAGTTGATCCAGTTCAAGAAAAAGTTCACGTGCTTCTTTATCGACTTGTAAATAGTATGCCCGATAGTTTTCATCTAGGCGTAGGAAAACATCAGAATCTATCTTCTTTTGCTCTTTTAAATAATTGATAGCCAGTTGTAAATGATGATGCTCTCTATTCATCTTTTCCTGCTCTTCGTGATGCCAATCATTTAATTGCTTTTGTACCGTTTTATTAAGATTATTAATGGCAGCATTGCTATTTCTATGCCATTCTGACCATACTTTAGCCATTTCTGTGGTTCGCTTAAATTCTGCCTTTAAATCCTCTTGATTTTGGACATTAATAAACTTTCCATTTGCAGCCCTTGCCATTTCTTTCAACTGCGTTAATCCATCGTTATTAACTTGATAGCCAATGATTTGAACGACTGGACTTAAGTTGGAATCACTCAGTTTTTCCATTGCCTGTACAGGATTTCCTCCACAGGTTTCGACTCCATCACTCACGAGATAAATAATATTCGTATTCTCTGAACCATCCTGTGATTCTAAATTAACCATTGCCTGTTCAACTGCCTTTGTCATTGGTGTCCATCCTGCTGGGTCAAATTCATCTAAGGCATTTGTAAACTCTTTACTATCATAGGCTGATAGAGAATAAACTTGTTCTACAGTACTGCATGAAACCTCTTTATCTGCTTCATCTCCTGTTCCTTTATGTCCGTAAACAGTTAATGAGACTTTAGCTTTTTCTGGCAAACTATCAACAAATTGATTAATGGCTTCTTTTGCAAGTTCCATTCTTGTTTTTCCATTTTCTAGAGCACCCATACTACCACTAGCATCAAGTAAAATAGCTACATTATAATTTTTCTTTAATTGGTTTTCCTCTTCTGCAATGTTTGGATCTGCAAATTTCATTGCTTGCCATTGTTCAATTGGAACATTTGGCATACTTAAATTCTCTTTAAATAGGGAAAAGACTTTCCGTTCATAAGCATGAATCTCTTCTTCTGTAGCCTCTATCGTAATAGAGGGCAGCTGATCAAGTGCCGACTTTACTTCATCGGAAAATTCCTTCATTGCCCATTCTCCCGTATAACCATAGTCAACTGATTCCTTAAACGATTGGGGAATAGGTAATGAAGTTTGAGGAACTGGATTTTCTCCAACTTTTGTATCGTTTGCTGTATCTGCTACACCCTCAGTTGATTCATCCCCACCAATACCTTCTTTTTTTGTATCTCCCTTGCTACAGGCAACAATGATAAAAATCGTTACCATTGCTAATGCAAATAATAAGACAGTTTTTTTCAGATTGACCTCCTCCTTCAATGGTTTATTTCTCTTTATCCCTTCATATTCATATGAATTATTTTACCATTATTAACTAAAGCCGTTGTCATTTTGTATAAAAAGAAATAATAAAAATAACAAGTCTGCAATGACCCTTATCTGCTCATTATTAGAACAGATAAACACAATAAAAAGCACAAACAAATCCTTTTAAAATACAGAATTTGTTCGTGCTTATTAACTAAAGCATTTTTCGGCAGTTCAGTCACTTTTTTTACAAAATCGTACTAGCTGGTTCCTGGTAAAGCATATCAATGATTTGATTATCTGCGCCCATAATCGCTACTTTTGGTTGGTGACTTTTAAGTTTTTCCTCTGCAACTTGAGCATATGAAATGATAATTACGATATCCCCTTGCTGAACGAGACGTGCGGCAGCGCCGTTAACACAAATAACACCACTCCCTCTTTCACCAGGAATAATATACGTTTCGAATCTTGCTCCATTATTGTTATTAACGATTTGTACCTTCTCATTCGGTAACATATCAACAGCATCTAAAATATCACTATCAATCGTAATACTGCCGACGTAGTTCAGGTTAGCTTCTGTTACTGTTGCTCTATGAATTTTCCCATTCATCATTGTTCTGTACATATTAAATCCTCCTCTATGACCTCATGCTGTGATGATGATATTATCGATTAAACGGGCCTTGGAAAATTTTACGGCCAACGCAATAATGATTACACCGCCGACTTCTTCGATTGGCTGTAATTCTGGGTAAGAAAGAATCTCAACATAATCAATTTCACCACTTATCTTCTCATTGAGCATCGTTTTCATTACATCAATTATACGAGACGGATTTTTTTCTCCTTCTGTGATGATTGCTTCCGCTGCCTGTAAACTTGCAAAAAGCACAGTGGCTTCTTTACGTTCTCCTGCTGTTAAGTGTACATTTCTTGAGCTCTTTGCCAACCCATCACTTTCTCTTACCGTATCCACTGCAACGAGTTCAATCGGGAAATTAAAATTTTTTACAAGCAAATCTATCACTGCAAATTGTTGGGCATCTTTTTTACCGAAGTAAGCTCTTTCTGGTTGAATAATATTAAATAATTTAGAAACAACCACAACCACACCGTCAAAATGACCAGGTCTTGAAGCGCCACAAAGTCTCTCTGTTCTTGCTCCGACGTTCATTGTTATCTCTTGCATCTGTGGATACATTTCTTCTGCTGTTGGATGAAACAGATAATCTACCTTTACTTCTGCCGCTAATTGCATATCTCTTTCTAAATCTCTCGGATAAGTGGCCAAATCTTCCTCTTCCCCAAACTGGAGCGGGTTTACAAAAACACTCATGACGACGATATCATTTTCCAAACGTGCTTTTTTAGCTAATGTTAAGTGGCCTTCATGCAAATAACCCATTGTTGGGATAAGCCCGATTGATCTCCCTTCCCTTTGGAAGTCTTTGATGATTTTCTGCATTTCTTTGATGCTCGTCACTTTTTTCATTGCTTTCCTCCGTAGAGACTTAAAAGTTCTTCTTCTTTCATATTAAAAGAATGTTTATCCTCTGGAAATTGTCCACTCTTTACCTCTTTTACATAAGCAGAAATGGCCTCTTCCATCATTTCTCCACTATTTAAATAGCGCTTAACAAACTTTGGTACGCGCTCAACGCCGTATGTGAGAATGTCATGGTACACGAGTACTTGCCCATCTGTATGCACACCAGCACCAATCCCAATTGTCGGGATATTTAAAATTAATGATACCTCTTTAGATAATTGTTGCGGCACACATTCAAGGACAAGAGCAAAAGCCCCTGCTTCTTCACATTTTCTTGCATCATTGATTAGTTTTTGAGCTGTTTTTGCATCTTTACCCTGTACTTTGTACCCACCTAACACACCAACTGATTGTGGCGTTAAGCCTAAATGTGCAACAACGGGTATACCTGCATTTGTCATTGCAGTAATTTTATCTATTACTTCATCTCCACCTTCAACCTTGACGGCATGGGCACCCGTTTCTTGAATCAGTGTTCTCGCATTTATGAGCGCTTCTTCCATAGAAATATGGTAGCTCATAAACGGCATATCTACCACGATAAAAGTGTCTTTTGCCCCGCGCTTTACAGCTTTAGCATGGTGAATCATATCATTCATTGTAACTGGAATCGTTGAATCATAACCTAATACAACCATTCCTAGTGAGTCGCCGACAAGAATCATATCGACATTAGCTTGCTCTGATAATTTAGCCTGCGGAAAATCATACGCCGTGAGCATCGCTATTTTCTCACCCTTACTTTTCATTTTCAAAAAATCAGTCGTTTGTTTCATCCTACTTCCTCCTTTTTTAATAGGAAGAGGTGATGATCTACTGATAATGAGAAAGACATAAAAATAACCTTCTACAAAAAAAGTGCAGAAGGATAGTGTATGTTCTCATTATTAAACTCATCCCTCTGTCCTGGTCCTAAATGGATCTAGGCAGATTTCGTGTATATATGATGGTCAAGCAGGTGCAGTTCTTTCCGATACTGCCCACACAAAGTATATCAACATTTGCGTTAACTTTCTATAAAAATATCTATTATTCTAATTCAATATCTGCAGAATAAATTTGATGCTGCACACCAGCCTCATCTTCTAAAAGCAATATTCCCTCATCTGTAATACCAATCGCTTTTCCCGTTATCGTACCAGATAGCGTCCGCGCTTTTATTCTTTTTCCTATACTAATGGCATAACTTTCCCATAAAATTCTTATCGGCTGAAAACCATGCTGTAAATAGAGTTGATAAAGTTTTTCGAGTTTAAATAACAGTGATTGAATAATTTGTGCGCGGGAGATTTCTTCTTTCTTTTCAATTGAAAGGGAGGTGGCAATCGATTGAATTTCCTTCGGATAGTCATCCAATTTCTGATTCACATTAATGCCAATCCCCATAATAATAGAAACAATTCGATCTGCATCTGCTTGCATTTCTGTTAATATCCCTGTTATTTTTTTGCCATTAATCAACACATCATTAGGCCATTTAATTTCCGCTGTTAAACCGGTCACTTCCTCAATCGCTTGAACAACAGCAACAGCAGCAATAAGTGTTAATTGTGGGGCGCGATGAGGAGGAAGTTGCGGCCTAAGAATGATGCTCATCCAAACACCAGTATATTTAGGAGATATCCATTTTCGATCCATTCTTCCCCTACCGCTTATCTGTTCTTCTGCTACTACAATCGTACCTTCACTTGCACCATCTGTTGCTAATTGATGAGCTACTTTTTGGGTGGAGTCCACTGTTTCTTCATAATGGATATGACTACCAAGTATATTTGTTTTCAAACCATAACGTATTTCGTCAGCAATCACTTTTTTTGGTGTAGCAACAATGCGATATCCTTTTCGTCTCACCGCTTCAAACTCAAACCCTTCTTTACGAAGATTTTCTATATGCTTCCACACTGCTGTGCGTGAACAACCGAGTAAATCAGCGATAGCTTGCCCAGACAAATATTCATCTTGGTGAGTCGTGAAGGCATTTAATAACTTTATCCTTATTTCTGATTCCATTGAAACAGCCACTCCCTGATCTCTTCTTTATTATTTTGTAATTCTCCAAGTATAATTGCTTCCTCAATTTTCGCTAACCATTCCTTCAGCCAAGGACCAGCTGATTGCTGACTCCAATTGATAATATCATTACCATTAACTGCTAATTGTTTTCTTGAAGTAATCGCCAATTTGTTATACATTTCTACTAAATGATCAGGATATTCTACTCTTTCATGATTGTATACTTGATGAAGCTTTTCAGCACTCACTGCTACTGTTAAACCACTGTGATAAATAGTAGTAGCTTGAAAGGGTCTTGAAAGTCTTTTTTGGAACCACTGATAAAGATTGAGTATTTCTTTCATGTCTTTACTTGACATCTTCCATGCTTTTAATCCTAACTTTGCTTCATGCTCACTAAATTGAAAAACCTTTAAGAGCAGAACCCATATTTCGGGCAAAGATAATGATTGAAGAGGATAGGTGACGAGCTGAGAAAGTGCCTTATCCTTTTGCGAAAGCATCGGTAAATGGCGATGTAAGTTTGAGTCTTGTAGAAGCGTCAAGGCATCCACTCGATAATCTCCTTGTAATAATTTATTAAATTCAACGAGCTTCCTTTCAACTGCCACATGTTGCAGTAAATGCGCTTTCTTTTTTAATGCATAATAGGTACCTTCTTCGAGAGCGAAACCTAATTGACTTTTAAACCGAAGCGCTCGCATCATTCTTAAGGCATCCTCATTAAAGCGTTCTTCACTTGAACCAACGGTCTTTATTTCTCTGTTTTTGATTGATTCTCTTCCAGCGAAGGGGTCAATTAATTCACCACTTTTATCCATCGCAATGCTATTCATCGTAAAGTCTCTTCTCTGTAAATCCTCTTTTAAATGACGGATAAAGCGGACTTCATCCGGTCTTCTAAAGTCGCTATACGTTGACTCTGCCCTATATGTTGTGACTTCATATGCTTCACCTTTATGAAGAATAAGTATGGTACCATGCTCAATACCTACATCAACGGTTTTAGAAAAAATCGCTTTCATTTCAATTGGTGTAGCAGATGTAGCGATATCTACATCTGCTATTTCACGACCAATTAGAAGATCTCTTACTGCACCACCGACAAAATAAGCTTCATAACCTGCTTCCTCAAGCTTTTCAATAATTGGAATGGCTCTTTGAAATATCGGTTTCATCATTTCGCCTCACTTAATAGATCGAAATAGAGCTGCTCGTATTGTGAAACAATCTTATCGGCATGGAAACTTGTCAATACAGATTCTTTTGCTTGTAATGATAACTTTGTATGTAATTTTTCATCTTGTAAAATATCTAATGCGACTGCTGCAACACTCTCAATATCACCGAGTTCACAAATATAGCCATTTACACCATTTTGGATAACTTCCGGAATACCTCCAACATTTGTTCCTATACATGGCACATTGCATGCCATCGCCTCAAGCGCGACTAAACCAAAGCTTTCTTTTTCGGACAATAAAAGCATTAAGTCACTAATGGAATAAAGTTCCGCTAAGTTATCTTGTTTGCCAAGAAATATGACTTGTTGTTGTAAAGATAATTGATCTACTAATTTTGAAATATCACTCATCTGCGGACCATCCCCTACAAGTAGGAGCTTAGCTTTTATATGTTGTGCTATTTTAGCAAATGAATGAACAACATCATCTACCCTTTTCACACCACGAAAGTTAGACACATGAATAATCACTTTCTCATCATCAGCTATTTGAAATTCTTCTTTCAAATAATCTACATCTTTTTTTACATATTCACGCTCATCAATAAAATTGTATACAGGAACAATTTTTTTCTGCGGATTGATTAAATCGTAAGTTTGCGCAATCAATGCGTTTGAAACAGCCGTCACAACATCCGATTGTTCAATTCCAAATTTTATCGCTTCCGTTAATGATGAGTCATAACCAAGAACCGTAATATCTGTTCCATGCAAAGTTGTAACAATTTTGACATCACGACCGCTCATTTGCTTCCCTAAAATGGCACATATCGCATGTGGCACCGCATAATGTACATGAAGTAAGTCAAGATTTTCTCGTTTGATCACTTCTGCCATCTTGCTTGCTAACGCGATGTCATAAGGCGCATATTGAAAAACGGAGTATTGATTGACTTCTACTTGATGGTAAAAAATATTATGATATATCTTATTTAAACGAAAAGGAATGCTTGAAGAAATAAAGTGAATTTCATGTCCTCTTTCTGCCAGCATTTTTCCGAGTTCTGTGGCAATTACCCCTGATCCACCAACAGTCGGATAGCAAGTAATCCCTATTTTAAGTTTTTTATTCATTCTTACACTCCAAATAAATCGTTTTCGATCATCAATGGTTTTTTCACTTTAAAACCTTCTGCATATTTGACGCCAACTTGCTGTCCAAATAGGCGTTCTCTCGCTTCAACCATTTCCACATAACCATTTGTTAACGGAGTATCGACAGCTCCCTCCGTTTTCGTGAATTGACTTTGGTAAGCATTTAAACTGGCGATTTTTTTATCTATGGTTGCTGTTATATCTATCGTAAAATCAGGTTGGTGAAATCCATTAATCATATAATAGTAAAAGCTTTTCACTTTATGATGCGTTTGATACTCAGTTGTTTGATATTTACGAATACCTGCAGAGAAGACCGCTTCTTCGACAATTTTTGTTGCATTCGCATGATCCGGATGTCTATCCATTTCATATGGCGCAAATACAATAGTCGGCTGATACTTCCTTATCATTTCTACGACCTGTTTAATACGCTCACTTGTTAAAAATAAATGTCTATCACCTAAATGCAGTCCTTCTCTTACAGCCACATTTAATATTTGCGCTGCTGCCATGGCTTCTGTTTTCCTCAAAGCAGGATAACCATTAGAAGACAACTCGGCTTCTGTTAAATCACAAATCCCTACTTTATAACCTTTTTCCACATACTTCGCGATTGTTCCTGACATGCCGATTTCTACATCATCGGCATGCGCTCCGAAAGCAAGTATATCAAGCTTTGTTTCATTCATCTCTATTCACTCTCTTTTATCATTTCTCTCCAGGAAAAATCTCCTCTTTCAAGTCCTTTAATTAAAACTTCCGCGGTGCCCATATTTGTCGCTAATGGTACAGCGTAAACATCACATAATCGGATTAGCGCGGTAATATCTGGTTCATGTGGTTGTGCGGTGAGCGGATCTCTAAAAAACAAGACGAGATCCATTTTATTTTGCGCAATCATACTTCCAATTTGCTGATCACCACCAAGTGGTCCAGATTGAAAACGATGTACAGTTAGATCTGCTTCCTGCTGCAACCTTAAACCAGTCGTACCAGTTGCAAATAATTGATGCTGTGAAAGAATACCTTGATACGCTTTGGAAAAATTCACAATATCATTCTTCTTTTTATCATGAGCAATTAATGCAATGTTCATCGGCACCGCCTCCATACTTACTCCATAATATTTTCTAATCCGTAAACTAACGTATCAATTTTAACAACAGTGTCGACAGCTAATGCAACACCACTCATAAATGATTCGCGATTGTATGAATCATGGCGAATTTGCAGTGTTTGTCCACTAGAACCAAACATTACTTGTTGATGTGCAATTAAGCCAGGAAGTCTAACGGAGTGAATATGCATTCCATCAAAATCTGCCCCACGAGCACCAGCTAGCGTTTCCTTTTCATTAGGATGCCCTTGTTGCTTGCTCTCTCTTACATCACGAATCATCTCAGCTGTTTTAACAGCTGTGCCAGATGGTGCATCTAGTTTTTGATCATGATGCATTTCAATAATTTCTACATCATTAAAGTATTTAGCTGCCATTTGTGAAAATTTCATCATGAGCACAGCACCAACAGCAAAGTTTGGCGCAATAATCGCACCTAAACTGGAGTCATGACATAAATCCTCTAGTTCTTGTAAGTTCTCTTTGGTAAACCCAGTTGTACCAACAACTGGTCTCACGCCATAGGTAAGCGCTGTTTTTGTATGATGCATACCGACTTCTGGCGTGGTTAAGTCAATAAGAACATCACAAGCTTCATTTCTAAAACATTTTTCTATATCAGAATAAACAGGAACATCGATTCCCTCAAAGCCTTTAAAATCACTTAAAATGCCACCATCATTTTTATGATCTACAACTGCTACTAATTCATAATTTTCTTTGTTCTGAACTAACTTAACTGCCTCGCTCCCCATTCTACCTCTTGGACCTGCGATCACGATCTTAATTGTCTTCATTATTTCTTCCCCCTTCTTCCATACGTGTCCATCTATCTTTATCGCGCGTTTGAAACTTATGCATCACTTGGTCATGCGCTTTCGTTAAATCTATATTTAGAGAATTAGCAAGACAAATTAATACAAAAAGCATGTCTCCCATTTCTTCTTCAATTGCCTTTTCTTTTTCTGTACTCTTTTTTGGTTTTTCACCATATGTATGATTGACTTCTCTTGCCAGCTCCCCTAATTCCTCTGTCAATCGTGCCATCATAGCAAGTGGACTAAAATACCCCTCTTTAAATTGCCCAATATAGACATCTACTTCCCTCTGTAATTCTTCCATTGACTTACTCATTTACTTCTCACCTCATATACATACCATTTTATCATTCTATTCACACTCTCCATGTTAGCTAAACATAGCCATTTTTACAATTCCTATCGTTTATTTCTTTATTTCAATCCGATAAAAATAGTATGCGTATGAGAGAATACGCTGCCTCGCACCTATCCAAAGTGTGATTGCTTATCCTCTATTGAATCTATATAATGAGATGGCAAGTAATATATTTCATCATGTTTCGGAGGGCACTGTGAATGTTTGGATTAAAAATGAAGAACATAATCCTTATTCTGTTTGGCGCTAGTATATTCTCTTTCGGTATTGTTCACTTTAATATGCAAAACAACTTAGCAGAAGGTGGTTTTACTGGTATCACGCTTTTATTGTATTTCTTATTTGATTGGAATCCATCTTACACGAATTTAATATTGAATATTCCTTTATTTTTCATCGGATGGAAACTACTAGGTAAAAAAGCATTTATCTATACGATTATTGGTACGGTAGGCGTTTCACTTTTCCTTGAAATATTCCAAAGATATCAAATACATATGCCATTAAAGAATGACCTTACTTTAGCTGCACTGTTCGCAGGTGTTTTTATCGGGGTTGGTCTCGGTATTATTTTTAGATATGGTGGAACAACGGGTGGCGTTGATATTATTGCACGACTCGTTAATAAGTATACCGGTACTTCCATGGGGAAAACGATGTTTGTGTTTGACTTTTGTGTGATTACATTATCACTGATTTTTTATCTCAAATATTATGAGGCAATGTATACTCTAGTTGCCGTATTTGTTGGCGCGAAAGTGATTGATTTTATTCAAGAAGGTGCTTATTCTGCAAGAGGTGCAATGATTATCTCTGAGAAAAATGAAGAAATTTCTGCGAAAATTCTCTATGAAATGGAGAGAGGAGTCACCGTTTTAAAAGGCCGGGGGTCATTTACTAAACTGGATCGTGAAGTATTATATTGCGTAGTAGCTAGAAATGAACTAACTAAATTGAAGAACCTTATTCATTCAGTTGATCCTAATGCATTTGTCACCGTATCACAAGTGCACGATGTCTTAGGTGAAGGATTTACATTGGATGAAAACAAAAAACCTTTAGAACGCTGAGATTACTAAAACCTAACAAAAAGCAACTACCTCAAGTGAGCAGTTGCTTTTACATTTAAAATATATTAATCATCATTGTTCATGCCAATAAAAGCAAGAACAAAACGCAGTAATTCCATAACAGCGATAACTGTTGCAGCTACATAAGTTAGAGCTGCTGCATTTAATACTTTTTTAGCGCCAGACTCTTCATCATTTCTAATCACACCCGAGCTTACCATAACATTGAGTGCTCTAGATGAGGCGTTAAACTCAACCGGTAATGTAATTACCTGGAATAATACCGCTGCAGCAAAGAAAATGATACCAAGTAACATCATACCAGTAAATTGAAACAACAATCCTCCTAAGATGAAAAAGAAGGATAAGTTAGAGCCAATGTTCGCAACTGGAACAAGCGCATGTCTAAAGCGTAAGAAAGCATAGTCTTCAGCATCTTGAATGGCATGACCCACTTCGTGTGTCGCCACTGATACGGAAGCAATGGAAGATCCATAATAATTATCCTCAGATAATCTCACGGTCTTATCCCTCGGATCATAATGGTCTGAAAGTTGCCCCTTTACTGGTTCGATAGAGACATTATAAAGTCCATTTTCATCTAAAACTTTTCTAGCCGCTTCTGCTCCAGTCATATTTGAAGAAGTAGATATTTGTAAATGTTTCTTATACGTCTTCTTCAAGTACATTTGAATAGCAATCGGGACAATCATAATAATGATAAAGTAAATCAAAAACGACATAGGTGAACCTCCTAATAAAGTATAAGCTTCTCATCTACATGTGCATCATGTAGACAAACACTGGAAGAAATATTCACATACTAAGCTAAAAGCTTTTAGTTAGTCACTCAGTATGACAGAATGGCTTTGTAAATAGTGAAAACACGACTTTACATGGATGCTTGCTTCTAAAAAAACTTGATAATTGGTACATTCTTGCTTACAAACAATTCAAAAAAAATGGGTAGCTTCGTCTCTAGATGCCTCAAGATGAAAGTCCATTTTTCTTGCCATCTCATTCTCCCACTACCTTTTCCTTCTGTGATTTATCTAAGGAAAAGCTCATCATGTTTATGCTTTGATTATATTTTACCTTTTTTTAATAAGACAATTCAAGCGTTTAGCCTTAGCTCTCTGGATTTTTTTCTTTTTTCTTTCCACCCTTATATTTTTTAAAACCGACATACGAAAGGGTTAAAATAATAATACTCCCCGTTGAAATAATCACCCACCATAATGATGGATCAGCTTCATCATCTGTAATGGTATCAAAAATATCTTCTAGCTCACTATTCAATAATTCTAGCTCTCTTTTACCTTCATCTTTCACCATTACATCTCGGCGATATTGATCAATATATTGAATGCGTGTATGCAATTGTTGAATAGTGGCTGGCTCTACTTCCAATTTTAATGAAGGGTATATCGTATCATAAAGAGAGAGAAAGGTATTGTACTGTGTATGAAAACTCTCGCTATCACCCGCTTCTATCGACTCTCTTACTTCCCCAAGC
Organism: Cytobacillus sp. FSL K6-0265; assembly: GCF_038003465.1. NCBI lineage: Bacteria > Bacillati > Bacillota > Bacilli > Caryophanales > Bacillaceae > Cytobacillus > Cytobacillus sp. FSL K6-0265. The sequence goes on from NZ_JBBOPE010000001.1 coordinate 2,804,476, forward strand.
GTACTTAACATCGGTTCTTTCATTTCATGCCACATTGGTTCTTTCGCAGGGGATAGGACGTCCATTAATATCCGAAGTTTTGTTGCTTTTTGTACTTTCGTCTCATATGAGCTTTGTTCTTTATTTATTTCTTCAACTACTTCTTGGTGAACAGATGTGACAGTTCTCAAAGTTTCCCTCGTCATCGCAGTTGATGTGCTTGTAGCCAATACAAATTGGTCTGTGAAATAATTCAACATTCTACTCGCGTCTTCATATTTTTGCGCTTTAACTAAGTGTAGAACTTCATCTGATAAGAGATCCAATTGATTCATCATGCCATCTTCATTTTCTGTCTCTGCTACTATCATGTAAGGGAAAATGAGTGCAATAACTAAAATAATAGCCACAACTCTCCATTTCATACGTACCTGTCCTCCTTATCGGATTGCTAATAGCATTGTATGATGATGTGGACAAGGTTAGACCATCAATCAATAGATTTATCTATGAAACACTAGAAGCAATAATGGCAATAATGAGGAAATAAAGCTAGAAGGCTTCTGTAATGAAGTTCTAACTTTATTTTTTATTAATAAAAGGTTATCGATGAATGGAAGGCATTTTCAGTTGATATTTTCCTTTCCGCATACATAGTAGATAGGTCAAGCCTAAAGAAAAAATGCTAAGCCAAAAAGTAAAATAACCGATTTGCGGAATATATTCATTAAGTACAGAATATCTCGGTAACATAAAGAAAACGTAATCAATCACATCATTATGCAAAGTCCAGATAGCTGCTATCATTAGATGCCAAGCTTTTATGCGATAGAAAGGGGCATAGAGCACACCTTGTACAGCCATAGCACCATGAGAAATAATAAGCATGAGTGCCGTTATCTCCACTTCACCAGTCACTTGAAACACAAGTAAATTCATCACAACTGCCCAGATACCGTATTTCACAAGTGTAACAATCGCAAGCGCTTCAAAAATAGGCCAATTTCTACCTAATAAAAAAGCAATAAGAACAAAAACGAAAAACAAACTAGCAGTTGGACTATCAGGAACAAATGGGAGGAATATTGCCGGTGTATCAACTAATTGCCACATATACCAATCGTAACCATATACAGTCCCGGCAATATTGATGATTAATAGAAGAATTAGAAAGCTCCGATTACCCAATATCGTATAAATTTGTTTCATAGACTACCTCACTTACTACTTTTTATGGACGATACGAAAAGAAGCTGACAACTGCTGGTCAGCTTCTTTTTCACTTTTATTCAGATTCTATGCTGTCGATAAATTCGACCACTTTATCAAGTTCTTCATCACTGCCTGTGAATATACCTCCTGGCATAGCTCCACGACCGTTATGAATAACATCTTTAATCTCTTCAGGTGATAATTCAACATCAATTAAAGCAGGTGCACCTGCACCACCTTGCAATTCATTACCGTGGCAAGTTAAACAAGTATTCGCTTCCATCAGCTTATACCCCTCTGCCTCGGTATCAACTTCAGCATCTGCAACGATTTTCCCTTGTTCTGCAGCAGCCTCCCAGTCATGGTGAGCAACTGACTCCCATGTTAGGAAGGTAACCCCCGCCAATGCAAGTATCATAAAACCTGTGGCAAAAGGACGTTTTGAAGGTCTACGTTCAGGACCGCGATCGATAAATGGTGCCAATGCTAGTGCACCAAATACTAATCCTGGAATAATAAATGCACCAATAACATTATATGGTCCTGATGCATATGTGTATTTAAGCAATTGATATAAGAATAAGAAATACCAGTCTGGTAGCGGAATATAAGCTGTATCACTCGGATCCGCGATCTTTTCAAGCGGTGGTTCGTGCGCAATTGTTAAACATAAGAAACCTACTAGGAAAACGGCTCCTACCATCCATTCTTTCAGTAAGAAGTTTGGCCAGAAAGCTTCTGTTTTGCCTGGATATTCCGAATAATCTTTCGGAATGAAAGTCTTACGTTCAGCAGATATACGGGAATCACCTACGAATTTCATTCCTTTTCCGCGATGCATGTAATAATTCCCCTCCTTTTAATAGAAGATTTCATTTTACAATGGACCAGAAATACCTTGTTTACGAATCATAATAAAGTGAGCAGCCATTAAGCCAAATAATACTGCTGGTAGGAAGAAAACGTGAATGGCGAAGAATCGTGTTATCGTTTGAGCTCCGACAATAGATGCGTCCCCAGCAATAAGTGTTTTTAACATTTCACCAATAAATGGAGTTGATTCGACAATTTGAATGGTAACTTTTGTTGCAAATAAAGCTTTCATATCCCATGGTAATAGGTAGCCCGTTAATCCAAGTGCTAACATAACAAAGAATATTCCTACTCCAACGAGCCAGTTTAATTCACGTGGTTTTTTGTAAGCACCTTGGAAGAATACGCGTAAAGTATGTAAAAACATCATAACAATAACTAAGCTAGCTCCCCAGTGATGCATCCCACGAACAATTTGTCCGAATGCTACATGGTTTTGTAAATAATATACAGACTCCCAAGCATTTTTGATATCTGGAACATAGTACATTGTTAAGAACATTCCAGACAAAATTTGAATAACAGTTACAAAGAACGTTAGACCTCCGAAGCAGTAAACAAACGCCGAAAAGTGATGCGCAGGGTTTACATGCTCAGGTACTTCGTGGTCAGCAATATCTCGCCAAATTGGCGTAATATCCAAACGTTCATCAACCCAATCATAAATTTTATTGAACAATGATTACGCCTCCTTATCGCGGTTCTGCCTTACCTAAGTGTAAGAACCCATCTACTTCTTTTGTTGGAAAAACATCAAGTGCTGCAATTGGTGGTGTACCTGGAACGTTTGTACCATCTTTTGTATAAAGACCTCCGTGACAAGGACAATAGAAATGATTTTCATTTGCCTTATCTCCATTCCAGTTTACTGTACAACCTAAATGTTTACATACAGGTGATAATGCGACAACTTTATCATTCTCATCTTTGTAAACCCATGCAGTACCAGTTTCTTCCGAAGAATACCAGCCATCTTGTTGCTCAAACGAATAGTCAACCCTAGTAGGCTCTGTTGTTAAATCAGAAATCTTCTGATTTGTTGCAATAAAATCACTATCACCTTTCTGTTGTAGGACCGGATCTACTGCAAACCGCACCATAGGTAACAACATTCCTGCTGCCATGAATCCGCCTACACCTGTGAGTGTGTAATTAAGGAATTGACGTCTTGTCACACGATTTTTGCTCATACTTTTCCCCCCTCTATTATGAAGTTAAGTCCAACGGACAAAGTTCAACACAATATAAAACTAGGACATACCAATGATATATCAATCTTTATGGAAGGTCAATATAATCCTTCACTGAATCATCACAACTATGAGATTTATGTGACTCTTCAATCATTATTCTGCCATTTCTTCACAAATACATTCAGTAATTGTTTTACCTGATCTTCTAAAATTGAAAGCTTGTACTGATCATCCATGTTATCAAGCGGAATTGAAGGCATCCAAATTAACCCTCCATCTAACTGTTCTTCTACAGTTTTCCAATCACTATCAGAAGTTATGTAAAAAATATGTTTAAAATCTTGAGAAATTAATTCTTTTTCCCATTCTATTAAATCTGCAAGCCGTTTTTCCTCAGAAATTATCTTTAAATAGCTCATTCCCGGTAACATAAGAATTCTGCCTTTAAATTGTTTTTCTAGTTGCCCAGATAAGAGGTTAATAAATTCGGTCATTGCCACGGTTTGCTGGATATCATCTGCAAAAGATACGGGATAAAGAGGAAGTATGACTGTATCAATATAATCTCTTTCTTTCAAAAACAATTGTATATCCTGTGTATGCCACTTCATCCTAATCACTCCAATTACTCCTTATTATTCCTTATTTATCATACCACGGAAATGACCTTCTATCAAAAGGCAACAGTGACTATTTTTTGAACATTTCAGAATTCATTAAATATATACCTAATAGCTATATTTAGTAGCACCCTCTGTAGCTTCATTAGTCTTAATTAAAACCTCCCCATAGCAATTAAACTCAAAAAAATTGGAACTAAAACCTTATAGTAAGACTTTCCTCATCCCCACCCCGTCTCAACAGGTTATGAAGATGAAAAAAAGATATGACCCTATAAAAATAGGGAGCATATCTTTTTTGTACGTTCGTTCTTTCTATAGTTATAAAGAATAAGCCTATGTTTGAAGTTTATTCAACTTCGCTGTTAATTGAATAAATCTTTCTTTATCTTGTTTATCTAATGCCTCATCAATTTCTTTTAGTAATTTTTCCTTTTGAAAGCGCGCTAAGCTCTCTGTTAAAAACCTTTCAGCTATCATACGGTCTTTTTCACTTATTCTTAATGTCTTTGGCATAAAAGGATTTTCTTCTAACACTGCTGCATATTGATGAGCTTTATTGGCAGCGTGGAAGTTCAACTGAATAAATATATCTTCTTCTCTATTTAAGCGGATATCATGAAATGACTTTTCTGCATCAGTTGTCATTACATTCTCTTTGTAAAACCGAAAAGGGGCTTCATCTACACAATGTGTAGACATGATTAATCCTCTCGGACAATACTGAGCCTGTTCCACAAAATGAACCTTCTCCATTAATTGATCATGACTCATTAAGTAGTTAAGAATCCAAACACACTCTCTTCTTTTTAACTGATAATGATTAAGAAACCAACGAATAAAGTCTTTCTTTTCATTGACAGATACAGGGGCCGTCATTTTGATTCCCTCCTCTGCTGCAGCTTTTAATTTTTTTCATTAGCTTCAGGTAGACTTTCTGATGATGCAAACCTCTACGACTCATCTGAAAGCCGCTGCAGGATATCCTGATATTCTTCGTTGTGAGGTTCCAAACGAGTAAGCTTACTAAAAAGTTCGGCAGCCTCCTTTCTTTTTCCTTCTTCAATTAAAAAATATCCATAGTCTGCCAAGAAATCCGGCTGCTGTTTAAAATAAGTATATGCTTCATTGTATTTGTTTAATGCCTGTGAATATTCTTCTATTTCTTGATAACTTTTAGCTGCATCCCATAATAGTTGTGGATCAGTAACATCAGCGCTTTGCATTAATTCTGCAATTTCTATTACATCATGAAAACGCTCGTTATTCATAAAAACTTTATTAATCACAACAGCAGCATCAATATATTCTGGATCAATTGCTAACGCTTCTCTAAGCAGGTCAACTGCTAGTTGTTCATCTGGAATCTTTAAGGCTAGCTTACCACCATAAAAATAAAGCTCTTTATTATATTCATCTTGTTTAATTCCCAGTTTTACTGTTGCCAAGGCTTCTTGCACCTGTTCTTCCCGTTCATACGCCTTTGCGAGATGCAAATACAGCGAGTGAAATTCTGGATCTATTTCCTTGAGCTCATTGAATTTCTCAATGGCTACTTGATTATAACCAGCTTGTAAAGCGGTGAATGCATAGCTAAATAGCGTATGTATTTCCAACTTTTCTTCAAGCGCTTTTTCATAATAAGGTAACGCTTCCTCAAAAGCACCCCCTGCACTTAAACTTTCAGCCATTCTTTGGTTAACGTTAACACCGCCAATAAGCTCTTTCTTTGTCAGTACTTTTTCATATAATTTAACTGCTTCTAAAAACTTCCCTTGTTCTGCACTCAATTCACCTAAGGCAAAATCAATAATTGGCTCTTCCGGAAGTATCGCTTTCGCCTCTAATAACTTCCTTTCACTGACCTCGTATAAACCTTCCATCTGATATAAATCTGCCAACAATAATAATGCTTGTGGATAACTAGCATCTTGTTGATTTACTTGCTCTAATACGAGCACGGCTTCTTCTTCATTTCCTAAATCAATGAAGATTTCTGCTTTCATTATAAGCAGTTCGCCTTCCTCAGGGTATGCATCTAATAGCCTCTCGATTAATTGGTGTGCCTCTTGTAGAAACCCATATTGCATCAGTTCTTCCGCTAAAACAAACCTTTCTTCATGTGTACCGTGAGAAAGAATTTCTGTATATTTTTCTAATGCCTCATCATGTAACCCATTTTCTAACAAGGCAATAATCTTCTTTACTTTATCCATATCAATTTCCTTTCAATACAATTATGATAACTGGTAGTATGATGGTGTCTTAATCATGATCCTCTTACCATATCCTTCAAGCGGATGATGCCAATCACCTGCCCGTAAGACTCTCCCACGTAAACATGAGATGACCAGCCTCTCTCTATGATAATGATATACATCTAATTCTTCAATATATGTGATTTCCCTGCCTCGTTCGTAAAAATTATAATTCGCTTCTGACCCAGGTTGTAATTGGGTTTTAAATGGGTATAAACCGATTGTTGCTTGCGTTTGCTCATTGATTAACTCTCCATTATTTAATGGATAAGCCACATATGGCAGGCGATGCTTTTTCATATAATACACCCACTTTTGTTGCAATAAACGGTCGTCTTTCTCATTCTCAACATCCTTAAAAATAGGGATTAAGGTACTAAAGTAAGGAAAGAACGCTTCTTTCACCCAACCCCACGGCATTTCGTCTAGATCATTGAGTCCCGTTATTTCCACAAAAACAGCAGACACTTTTTCTTTTTTTAATAATCTTATCATGTCTGGCTGCAGTGAAGCCAACGGCATTTGTACTCCTATCAAATAATCAATTGGAGAAATTTTCAACTTCTCATCTAATAGTTGGATAGCTGAATGCAATTGATGTTTATAGCTTATTTCCACCTTCGTCATAAACACTAGACATCCCTTTAAAATCAGCTCAGAAAGAAAGAAGTTAGGCATATCGTACGGTATTGTCTCGACATACTTTACTAGTGGAGGAGAAATCACATACGGCTCTCCGTCTATTTTCATATACTTATATTGCCTATAGGGTGCTTCTCTAACGGAAAGGATTTTCTCTTTATCGATAACATAGGAGGTAGGAACATAGGCGCCTCTGCTTTTATTCTGCCTATAAGCATTTTCAATTATATATACCATTTATCATCATCCTTCTCTCATCTTTATAGACAAGCTATGATGAAAACAATAATATATGTTCGTTTTTAACCATTTCGCACAAAAAGAAAAGCTTATGGTACATACCCTATGTCATCATTGGGATGTACCACAAGCCAATAGATATGATTTACTTTAATAAATGATCAATATGATCAAAGAAGCTTGGATAAGAAACAGCGATAGCATCTGGCTGATAGAGTTCTATAGCACCGTCCGAAATTAATGAAGCAATGGATAACATCATACCAATACGATGATCACCATAGCTTTGCACCGATCCTCCTGAAAGAGAAGTTTGACCTTCAATAATCATCCCATCATCAGTCGCTTCAATATTTGCACCTAGTTTTTTCAACTCATTTACAACGGTGTCAATACGATTCGTTTCTTTCACTTTTAATTCTTGCGCATCTTTAATAATTGTTTTCCCAGTAGCTTGAGTCGAAAGTAGGGCAATGATTGGTATTTCATCAATTAATCTCGGTATCATTTCTCCGCCAATTGTGACACCTTTAAGTTCAGATGTTTCAATCATAATATCACCCGCAGGCTCCTCTTGACCGTTTCTCTCATAAGGCTGAATCGTCATTTTGGCACCCATTTCTTGAAGTACATCAATGATACCTGTTCTTGTTGGATTTAGTCCAACATTTTTGAGGGCGATTTTACTATTAGGTACGATAGCTCCTGCCGCTAGGAAAAAGGCCGCTGAGGAAATATCTCCTGGTACGATCAGATTCGTTGCTTTAAATGATTGACCACCTTCAACCGAAATCGTTCCATTATCATTTGTCACCTTACCACCGAAAGCATGGATCATTCTTTCTGTATGATCTCTCGTTTTTTCAGGTTCAATGATTTTTGTTGTCCCTTTTGCTTGTAATCCAGCAAGTATGATGGCAGATTTCACTTGAGCACTGGCTACTGGTAAGGTATAGGTGATTGATTCAAGCTCACCACCTGTAACTGATAAGGGAGTAAACTCACCTGATTGACGCCCTTCTATTTTAGCGCCCATTTCCTTTAATGGTCCAACCACTCTTGTCATAGGACGTTTACCAATTGACGAATCACCGATTAAAACACTATGAAAAGGCCGCCCAGAAAGAATACCCATAATGAGACGAATGGTTGTTCCAGAATTACCTACATCAAGCACTTCTTCTGGTTCTTTTAGGGCGTCCATCCCTTTACCATGAATAATGACTGTTTGATCTTCACGCTCAATTTTAACGCCAAGTTTTCTAAAACAAGCAATTGTACTAAGGCAATCTTCACCAGCTAAGAAATTCTTAACGACTGTTTTACCTTCTGCTATTGAACCAAACATAATCGACCGATGAGAAATCGATTTATCTCCAGGGATATGAATCTCACCTGATAATCCATTATGTATAAAATCCAAACTCTTTACACTCACTCTTAATCACCCTTTTCTTAACATTGTTACATGCCAATTGTATATTCAAAAGATGTTTCTCTACCTATGCAGACGATTGCACGATCACGATCCTCTTCCGTTTGAAAGCTAATCACAAGCACGCCAGTTATTTCTTCTCTCGTTTCTCTAATACTAATATTTGTAATGCTAATCTCTTCTTTTGCTAAGTAGCCAGTAATTTCCGAAATGACCCCTGGATAATCAGGAACATCGACAAATAGGTCATAAAAGGCCGGAATGGCTCCTTTTTGTTTTTGTGGCATTTCATCACGAAAGGTTTTGGCAGATTGGAAATATTGAAAGATCTCTTCATTATCCGCACTCGTAAGCATTTCATGAACATAGTTCATTTCTTTTTTCCAGTCTTCTAATAAAGCTAATAACACCTCATTATTTTGCAGGAGAATATCACGCCACATCGCCGGGCTACTAGAAGCAATTCTTGTAATATCCCGAAAACCACCTGCAGCAAGGCGGGGAATTAGTTTTTGTGTTTGACTACTCTCTTCGGCTTGACGAACGAGAGAAGCAGCAATAATATGTGGGAAATGACTAATCACACCTGTTAAGTAATCGTGCTCATGTGGTGTCACTGTAATAAACTTAGCCTTGGTACTAATCAGCCACTTTTTTAAACAATTGATTTCCGCTTCCGTAATATGTGGTTCAGGCGTTAAAAGATAGAAGGCATTCTCAAATAAAAGTCGTCTGGCTGCAGATACACCACTCTTATGTGAACCGGCCATCGGATGACCACCAATGAATGTAAAACCTTTTTGTTTTAAATGATTGGCAGATAATATGATTTCTTTTTTCGTACTTCCCGCATCTGTTATTATTACATTTCTTTTAAGATCCATATGTGCGAGCTCTTCTAAGATTCTTTTTGTCTCATTTACTGGTGTAGCAATAATAATCAGATCAGCCTTCTCAGCACCTTCACGTATAGTTAAAACTGCCTCATCAATGACACCCAACATCTTACCGAGTTTTAACTGTTCTTTATTTACATCATAACCACTACATTTGGCTTCAAGATGAGTATGCTTAATTGAAAGTGCAATAGAACCACCGATTAATCCTAGACCAATAACAAATACTTGTCCATTCATGTTTTAACACACCTCTTGTTAGAAAACTCATTGATTGACGAATGTATGAGGGTAAATTGATAAATTAGAAAACACCATTACCCTACAAATACTTTTTCATGTAAAACAATTTCAGAGACGAAAGCCGCCTCTGAAATAAAAGATTCCTCATTAAGATACTGTTTTGATTTCCGAAAGAAATTGAGCCATTGCTTGTATAACACCGTCATTTTGTTCCTTCGATCCAACTGTTACACGCACAGCTGTTGGAAAACCTAATGCTTGACCTGATCTAACAATATAGCCCTTTTCTAACAGTGCTTGAAAAACACGATTTCCGTCTACAGCAAAGTCAATTAAAATAAAATTCCCTTGGGATGGATAGTAATCTAACCCGTTTTCCTCACAAAATTGATAAAATTGTGCTAATCCACTTCGATTCTCTTGTCTGCATTTTTCAATGAACACATCATCAGATAACGCCTGTATAGCCACTTCTTGACCAAAGCGGTTGGCATTGAATGGTTCCCTGACTGGATCTAACGCGCGAATGAGTGGTGCTTGAGCAATCCCGTAACCAATACGTAGGCTAGCAAGGCCATAAATTTTAGAAAAAGTACGAAGAGCGATGACATGTGGAAAAGCCTCAACAATTTTAATAGAATCATGATAATCTTCTGCTGTTGTATATTCACAATACGCTTCATCTAGTACAACTAATACATCTTCTGGAACTTTGCTAATAAACGACACTAGTTCATCATTGGGAATATAGGTGCCAGTTGGGTTGTTCGGACTACACACCCAAACGATTGCTGTTTGCTCATCAATTTGCGCTAACATATTCTCAAGATCATGCTGCCCTTCTTTTAGCGGTACCTCACGTACCTCCGCTCCTTCAATGATTGCATTATGTTTATATTGAGGAAAGGTTGGTGTAGCCATAACCGTATTTGTTTCAGGACTTAATAATGCACGAGAAAGCATCATAATTGTCTCATCCGAGCCATTTCCAAAGATTAATTGATCCTGATTCACTCCAAGATGGCCAGCTAGGGCTTCACGCAAATTTGTAGCATAGCCGTCCGGATATAAAGCAAAAAATGCAGAAGGTTGCTGAATTGCCTCTGACGCTTTTGGTGAACAACCGAAGGGATTTTCATTAGAAGCAAGTTTTGTTATTTCACTTAGTCCATATTGTTTTTTTACTTCATCTATAGATTTTCCAGGTTGGTAAGGGGTCAAATTTAATATTTGCTGCTTCCACTTCATTTTCCTCATACTCCTCTTCTTTATCTATTTAATTCTTCTTGTTGTAAATCCGGTCGTAATGATACTGCATTTCCTAAATAAATGTGGGAAATTTTTTCTTGAGCAATTTCCGTGTTCACATGCATCATTACCCGAATACATTTTGTTAAGCCTTTTGGAACAGGAATTTCTCTCATGCACATAACAGGCACATATGTCCATCCCTCAATTGCCCGTAGCGCCTTTGCTGGAAAAGCTTCTGTGATATCATCTGTTACTGAAATAAAAACGCTAACGACTGAATGTGCATCTATCTGGTTCTCCTTAATCATTTCCCGTAGCAACTGCTCGGTAGCTGCCACTATTTCGTTTTCTTCATTCCTTTCAACAGTAACCGCACCTCTCACCCCACGAATCACCTTTCTCCCCCCTTATGAAAGCTTGCCAATTCTTGTAGTATGATTTCATCGGAAATATCCTCTAAAACTGGGTTGCCGATGCTTGTTAACAACACAAACTTTACTTGACCTGCGACACTCTTTTTATCTTGTTTCATTCTTTTTAACAACTTTTCATGACTTATATGAGCAGGAATCGTTGTTGTATAGCCTAAAACCTGTAACCATTGTGTAAAATCATCTACATTAAATGAAAGATTTAATTTTTTCTGACTTAATTTAAGAGCAAAAATCATTCCAACTGCGACCGATTCACCATGCGTCCAGCCACCGTAGCCCATTTCAGCCTCAATCGCATGACCTAATGTATGACCAAAATTTAAATATGCGCGCACACCTTTTTCTGTCTCATCCGCTGCGACGAACTCTCCTTTTATTTCTATGCCTCTTGTTAAAAAGGATGAAAGTAAAGTAGGAGAAAGTTCATCTAGCGTATGGAGTTCATTGCGCATCTGTGCATAAAACACTTCATCATGAATGAGTCCATGTTTAATTACTTCAGCGAACCCTGAACGTTTTTCCTGTAAGGATAATGATTGCAAAAATTCCAAATCATAGAAAACTGCTTCCGGCTGATGAAAGGCACCAATCATATTCTTTCCTAAAGGATGATTAATGGCTACTTTACCACCTACCGCACTATCGTGGGCAAGAATGGTTGTGGGTATTTGTATAAAAGGGATACCTCTCATAAACGTAGAAGCAACAAACCCTGCCAAGTCACCAATGGCGCCTCCACCTATAGCAATAATAAGTGATTTTCTATCGAGCTTTTTCTCAAGTAAAAAGCCAGTAATATCATAATAGACATCGAAAGTCTTTGCACTTTCTCCACTAGGTGCAATGTAAACGGAGAAGGGCAGCTCATTAAAAGCTGCCTTTAAGTCGTTCCAATAAATATCCGCTACCTTTTCATCAATAATGATACCAATATTGGTGACTTCCTTCATATTTTCTTGAATGAATGCATGTACACCGTGAATAGCGCCGCTACCAATAACGACAGGATAAGAGTGATGTTGAGTTGAAATTTGCAGCTGCATCATCTTAAAACTCCTTTGCATACCGTTTTTGATCGTCAATGATATCCTTTAACGTTTCAAAGCGATCTGCATAGAATTGTTCAACAATCGCACTCGCTAACTCCCAAGCAATTACATGCTCTGCCACTACTGCCGCCGCTGGTACTGCACAACTATCTGAACGTTCAATACTAGCATTAAAAGGTTCTTTCGTATCAATATCTACACTTTCTAACGGCTTATATAGAGTTGGTATAGGTTTCATTACACCTTTAACAACAATCGGCATACCAGTTGTCATGCCGCCTTCAAAACCACCGAGATTATTGGTTTTACGGTAATAACCTTTCTCCTCACTCCAAGCAATCTCATCATGTACTTGACTACCAGGCTTTCTAGCGGCTTCAAAGCCAATACCAAATTCGACACCTTTAAATGCGTTTATACTCAACATGGCGTATGCAAGTTTAGCATCTAGTTTACGATCATAATGAACATAACTACCTACCCCCGCTGGCATACCTTCTACAACTACTTCAACAACACCACCAATAGAATCACCATTCTTCTTGGCATTGTCAATCGCCGCCATCATCTCTTCTGCTGCGACATTGTCTAAACAACGAACTGGAGATTCTTCAGTTATTGTTTTTAATTCTTCCATTGAAGAATAAGTTTTCACATTTGAGACAATGCCACCGATTTCAACCACATGTCCTACAACTTCAATGCCTAAAGATGATAATAACTTTTTCGCTACTGCACCTGCTGCTACTCGTACTGTTGTTTCTCGAGCTGATGAGCGTTCTAATACATTTCTCATATCTCTATGACCGTATTTCACAGCACCATTTAAATCCGCATGACCAGGTCTCGGTCTGGTTATTTTTCTTTTTACTTCTTCTAATTCCTCCGGTTCGATTGGAGCTTGCCCCATAATTTTAGTCCAATGCTTCCAATCATCGTTCTCAACGACAAGGCCAACCGGTGATCCTAATGTGTATCCATGTCTAACGCCGGATGTAATCTGGACTGTATCTTTTTCAATTTGCATTCTACGGCCACGACCATATCCTTTTTGCCTTCTTGCAAGTGACTCATTAATATCTGTTTCTAATAATGGCAAACCTGCAGGCAAGCCTTCAATAATTGTTGTTAATTGGGGTCCATGTGATTCCCCAGAAGTTAAATATCTCATTTCCCTTTCCCCCTTCAACGCTTTAAAGGATTATGTATCAATATAACATATGAACATCTATAAACATAGTATAAATTTAAAAATAATCTTTTATTTCTATAAAAAGTTATGGAACTAGGTAGGACGAAAAGGCTAATTATTTATTACCGACAGCCCGCTTGTCTTTTTATAAAAGAAAGATTGCTGATTTTTCAAGTCATATAGAGAGGGGTTAAATATTTGTTCGGTACTTCCGACAAATAAGTATCCACCATTTTTAAGAGCTTTACTAAATTTGCTATAAATCATCGCTTTTGCTTCTTCGGTAAAATAAATAAGGACATTACGACAAATAATTAAGTCATAATCTTTTAAAAAAGAATCGGCAAGTAAGTTTTGCTTTTGGAAGACTACGGTTTGTTTAATCTCATCTGATAGAATAAATTGTTTTCCTTCTTGAATAAAATACTTCTTTTTCATTTCATCAGGAATCTCCTGTAGAGATCGCTCATGGTAAATACCTGTTTTTGCTCTGAGTAGTGCAGATTCATCAATATCAGTAGCAAAAATTCGAATTTTTGAAAGAGGTAAGTATTTAGATAAGATCATAGCTAATGTGTATGGCTCCTCGCCTGTTGAACAGGCCGCACTCCATAGCTTCAATGGCTCTTTCTTCTGTAACAATAGAGGTAGTATTTCTTTTTCTAACACTTCCCACCTCTTTCGATTTCGATAAAACTCAGAGACATTTATTGTCATTCGATCTAAAAACTCAGCCAACAGTTTTTTGTCTTTAACCATCGCAAGATACAACTGGTTAAAAGATGTATATCCCTTTTTATCATAAAAAGCTTGAAGTCGTCTTTTCATTTGCGTTTCTTTATATTGAGCCAAATCAATGCCCGTATATTGTTTAACCTTTTCAATAAATTGCTCATATTCATGTTCGTACATGAGGTGTACACCTCCTTTATAAAGCTACATTTTCTATCTAGTATAAAACAAAAGTGCAAATAATGTTGAAATTTTTTTGAATTGCCGTTAATAATTCAATCGGCTTTTATAAAAAGAGTAAAAAGATCAAGGGAAGGTTTATCGTTACTCTACTCTTTCATAGGACGGCTTCATGAATTACTCATAAACGACTTTGCTCAAGTATCTTCTCTTTGTCACACTCAATGGATGTACCAATTACTTTTGCTCTGCTATCTTCCTCTTCTTCACGCTCGTTGGATGGGCAAAACCGATTTGCTTGGCCAGTTTTCTCCTTTTCACAACTTACAAGTCAGTAGTTTAAACAAGAAGGAACCACGTCTGTTCTTGCCCAACTGTGTGGGTACACGACAATTTTTTTATGCAAAAAAAACGCCTGGCAATTGCCAGGCGTTTTTAGCGTGAATAGATTAGTTAGACCAATCGTTGATTAACTTTTTGTATTCAACAATTTGCTCTTCTTTAAAGAAGAGACCGATTTCACGTTCTGCACTTTCTTTTGAGTCTGAACCATGAATAACATTCTTACCAACAGTTACTGCGAAATCACCACGGATAGATCCAGGTACAGCATCTTTAGGGTTCGTTGCACCCATCATTTGACGAGCTGTAGCAATCACATTTTCACCTTCCCAAACCATAGCAAAAACGGGTCCAGAAGTAATAAAGTCTACTAATTCACCAAAGAAAGGACGCTCTTTATGCTCTCCATAATGCTCTTCTGCTAGCTCAGTAGGAATACTCATTAACTTCGCACCTTTTAGTTGGAAGCCTTTCTTTTCAAAACGAGAAACAATTTCTCCAATTAAATTACGTTGTACACCATCGGGTTTAACCATTAAAAAAGTTTGTTCCATTTTCAAACACTCCTCTTGCTCTATGTATTATTAATCATCCATAATCCATCAAAAATATTATCATTGTTTTGACAATTAAGCAACTCTCAATTGATAAAATGACAGTTACGGTTAAAACTTTCTTTTACCAATTGTTTTAGCAATATCTCTCAGTAAATTTTTTGCGCGGTTTTGTGGAAGCTCAGCAATCAATTCTAGTGCTTTTTGAAGATATAAATCACTTAATGTCAAGCTTCGATCAATAGCATCGGAGTTTTTTATCAAATCTAATGCGCGCTCAATTTCTGCTTCTGTTGAATGGTCAGTTATTGTTACTAAGTAGTCTTTTATAGCAGGTGTTTCCATAGCAAGCAAAACAGGTAAAGTTATATTACCTTGCTTCAAATCACCACCAGCAGGTTTCCCTAGCTCTTTTTCTGTCCCCACAAAATCTAGCACGTCGTCAATAATTTGATAACTCATTCCAATATAATAACCTATATGATATAACTTTTTATGTAACCCGTCCTCTACATCTGCTGCGATTGCTCCTAATTGACAGCTCGCTGCAATGAGTATAGCTGTTTTTCTTCTTATTCGACGCAAGTACTTTCGCAGATTTTGATTAAATTGAAATTTGTCCTCAATCTGTTCAATTTCACCTAAACATAATTCCACAAGCGTGTGAGCTAAAATTTGGTGCGCAATCGGCTTATTAATGTTAGAGAGAACATCAAGGGCTCTCGCAAAAATATAATCGCCGGTATACATAGCAATCCGGTTATCCCACTTAGATTTAATTGTCGGCTGTCCGCGACGCAAATCTGCATCGTCAATTACATCATCATGAACAAGTGACGCCATATGGATGAGTTCTAATGAAACCGCTACATTTTTTATGTTATTAATATCATAATTGCCAAATTTACCACCAAGTAAAACAAATACTGGTCGCAATCTTTTTCCACCAGCCTGTAATAATGAAAGGGATGCCTCATGAAGCAAAGGCGATTCAGCCTGTATAGTGTCCTCTAATTCTTTTTCAATAATATTGATGTCAGCATTCAAAAAAGAATAGATCATCTTTAATTTCATATCGATACTCACCCAGCTTTAAATCCTTCATGCACATTCATACTTGTCAATGATGAATTACATTTCAGAACAAATTATTATTTATGTCCAATATGGACCGCTGCAACGCCACCAGTATATGGCTTATACTCCACGTCACCAAAACCTGCTTTTTTAAACATTCCTGCTAATTCTTTAATGCCAGGAAAATCTTTTGCAGACTCTTGTAACCATGAATATTCCTCATAGCTTTTTGCAAAGATTTTACCGAATACCGGCATAATAAAACGGAAATAAAAACGGTAACCTTGTTTAAAGCCAATCATTGTCGGCTGAGAAGTTTCTAAGCAAACAGCTATACCACCAGGCTTTACTACACGGTACATTTCCTTTAAGACTTGCATATAATCAGGAACATTCCGTAAGCCGAATCCAATTGTTACATAGTCAAAGCTATTATCAGGGTATGGTAATTCCATCGCATTTCCATGGACTAATTCTATGTTCTTGATTGGGTGATTGCTCACCTTCTCTTCACCAATCTTAAGCATATTTTTGCTAAAATCTAAACCAATGACTTCCCCTTTTTCACCCACAGCTTCTGATAGTGCAATCGTCCAATCGCCGGTTCCACAACAAATATCGAGCGCTTTTGCTCCAGGCTTTACATCCATTCGTTTCATCGTATCTTTCCGCCAGCGCAGGTGCTGTTGAAAACTTATGACCGAGTTCATCTTATCGTAATTACCATATATTTTTTCAAATACTTTATGCACACGTTCTTCTTTCGATTGTACCATGTATTTAACCTTCCTCTACAAATGACTGAACAGCTTCTTGTTGATGGCTTTTCATCCATTTTAGTTTTTCTCTAAATAGCTCTGTATGTTCGCATTTATCAATGGATTGCTCAATTTCTTTAAAGGATAAGGAGACGTATTTATCACAAATATTTATAAGACGTTGTTTATTGTTAGGCAAATTGAATGGTACATTTTGCTCTGTCTCAAATAATTTAGATAAGGCGTCAAATAAAATGGATGGTTTACTAGCTAAAAATCGCTTTTTCTCGAGTAATACTCTATTTATAAAAACAAGATTTGCTGCTAATTCACCAAGCTCACTTCTATTGTAAAAGTGAGTGATACGATCAAATAAAGAGGACTCCGTCTTTTTTAAAGACTCCATTAACGATTCTACAGTGTCTCTATCATGGCTATAAACAGAAACTTTATGTTCATTTACTTCCATAATTCCTTCAGCTAAAGTACGTATCATAAAAATATCATCTATTTCAGCTAAAATTTGGTAGTATAATCCACTATAATATGTTCCTGCTAAAATGGTGAGCTGCCTTCCCTTTAGACGCTCTAATGGCAGAGGATCATTTTGAACGCTTTCATGTGTATCAAGGGCGATTTGCACAAGCATGGTCGTTATGATATATTTATCTGCTTTAAATTTCGGTATTTGCAGGTTATCGACAATAAACATGATTAAAAGAAGCTTGTCTTCGTCAATATATGGCTGTCGTATGATTTTCGACATATAAGGTTGTCGAGTTTTTTTCTGCAGAACTTCCTTTAAATTCATTAATCGTGTATTCATATCTTGTAGTTTGGCGTTCTTGTTTGCATTCATTATATATTCCCCCGATACGGGCAATCCTTATGATCGACATATGAACCAATCATTTACTAAAGATTATTTATAGTAGCACTTCCCTTTTACATTGCCCAAAAAGTGACTTAATTGTTCTCCCTTAGACATAAAAAAAGCCTCTCACTTTTATAAAATCATTGCTTCCATTCCTTTTTTAAAGCTTATTTAACTTGAATGGTAGAGCACTTGACATCAATGATAAGCCAGTGACAATTATATCATAAAACAAAGTGACTTGTTAGGGGAATATAAAGGAAAGGCATATAAATTCATCTCAATCATATGTTCAAGCTTTCTTTTCACTTTCTACTTCTCCATATGCCGTAACGATGGACGCATGTCCCCGTATTTTAATAGCAGAAGTATGCTCAGTAAATTGAGCAATCATGACTTCACCCTCATCTAATTTCTCAGAATGATGAAACCTCGTGTCTGAGCCTCTTGTTAAACCAATCACATTCACGCCATCTTCTTTCGCTTTAATGACGACATATTCATTACCAGGATTTGTTCTCTCCATTTTGAGTCACCTCTATCCTATTACCCTTTTATAAATGACAACACTTCTGCTCTTGTATTTCCATCTTCCGCAAAAACACCTCTCACTGCAGAAGTGACTGTTTTACTACCAGGTTTTTTTACACCCCGCATCGTCATACACATATGTTCTGCCTCTACGACTACCATCACGCCATGAGGATTTAATTTATGTAAAATAGCATCTGCTACTGTAGCTGTAATGCGCTCTTGAAGTTGCGGTCTTCTTGCAACAGTTTCTACAGCCCTTGCTAACTTGCTTAACCCTGTCACTTTACCATTTCTAGGAATATAGGCAACATGCGCCTTCCCAAAGAAAGGGACAAGATGATGTTCACACATTGAAAAGAATGGAATATCTTTTACAAGGACAAGTTCTTCATGATCCTCACCAAAAACGGTTTCAAAATATTCTTCAGGGTCTTGGTGTATGCCCGAAAATACCTCTTCATACATTTTGGCTACTCTTTTTGGTGTATCCAGTAACCCCTCTCGATTCGGATTTTCTCCAATAGCGTCTAATATAAGCCTTACAGCTTCTTCAATTTGAGCGCGATTAACTTCTGACATTCAGCTACCTCCTATTACGGAACTATAAACTATTATCTTATATGCTAGCATAATTATTTCTTACCAGACAAAAAGTTATAGAAAAAATAAAGGATAAACTTTCTTCCTTTTAGGATACTATTATATAAATGAACACAAGTACCGTCAAACTCCTATTTAGTTTTTTTAAGAATAAGTGATACGTTATGTACATATGGCAGGAAAGAACAATAATTTTTTATAACCCACACATTAAACTATTCATTCACTCATGATATGGATTGTACATTGTTTTTTGTAGAGAAAATTAACGAGGTTAGATTATCCATATAGGTTATCATTCAATTACTGGGGCTCGTGCTATGATCCTCTGATTAATTGACTATTTGTTGCCAATTAATCTTAAAGTTATAAGAAAAACCGCGAAAAAGATTCGCGGTTTTTCCTTAAGCAATTAATTATGTAATTAATTACTTTACTGCATCTTTAAGCGCTTTTCCTGGTTTGAAAGCAGGAACTTTGCTTGCAGCGATTTCGATTTCTTCGCCAGTTTGTGGGTTGCGGCCTTTACGTGCTGCACGTTCACGAACTTCAAAGTTACCAAAACCAATTAGTTGTACTTTATCACCATTTTTAAGTGCATCAAGCACTGTATCGAAAACAGCATCAACTGCTTTAGTAGCATCTTTCTTAGAAAGCTCGCTAGCTTCTGCAACTGCATTAATTAGTTCAGTTTTGTTCATTACTTTCACCTCCTCCCAAAAAATATCGTAAACCCAGTAAAATAAAGATTCCTTACATTCATTTGTAAACAAAATTACTGAATTCTATACGTTGTAACGCATTTTTGTTAAAGCAGAAACTTATCATATCTCAAAAAAAGAAGAATTTCAACTTTTTTGCTGCAAAAAGCCTTATTTCATAAGGGTTCTTACCGTTACAACGTTAATTCTGCTTAAAAGATTATCATAATCAAATGAGCATATCAAGGATATTTCATGATTTGATGGCAATCTTTTCTTATTTGAAACAAATTTGTAATAAGGAGAGATAAAACCCGCCAAATCCAGGCTTAAAGCTTGACAAATTTATAGTGATAAAAAATGTAAGCTCTTTCATTTTTGTATAATTGTGCTTTCTATAAAGGATAAAAACAAAGCAACCACACTGTATTTTTATGCATTTTTATGTAAGTGAAAGGCTGAATGATCTTTTTTTAGGTGACTAAAAATTAAACTTCTACTCTAAAGTTCGCTCTTCTTTCATTGATAGATAATTCTTTATTTATCCACAAAAGTATACGAATCCGTTTCATACTGTTTTTCAACATAAAAAAAAGACAACTTTTCATCCGAATAGAATGAAAGTCGCCTTTTGTTTCTACAATATAATGGCAATGAGTCCCCCAGAGCCTTCGTTTATAATTCTTTCTAAAGTCTCTTTGAGTTTATATCTAGCATTCTCAGGCATCAATGATAATTTTGCTTGGATTCCTTCTCTAACAATCGAACTAAGCGATCGACCAAAGATATCTGAATTCCAGATTGAAAGCGGATCATCTTCAAAGTCTTGCATTAAGTAACGAACTAGCTCTTCACTTTGTTTCTCTGTTCCGATAATCGGAGAAAACTCAGATTCGACATCAACTTTGATCATATGAATAGATGGGGCAACAGCTTTCAAGCGAACACCAAACCTTGAACCATGCCTTGTAATTTCAGGCTCATCTAAACTCATATCAGACAGTGATGGAGCTGCGATACCATATCCTGTCTGTTTCACCATTCTAAGCGCATCTGAGATTTGATCATATTCCGATTTTGCATGGGCAAATTCTTGCATCAGTTCAAGAAGATGATCTTTGCCACGTATTTCAACACCGACAATTTCTTTTAATACTTCATCATATAAGTCATCTGGGGCATATAAATCAATTTCAGCGATCCCTTGACCCATTTCTATCCCGGCTAAGCCCGCACGATCAATAAATTCGAAATCACTAAATTGATGTACAACACGATCAACATCTCGTAACCTCTTAATATCTTTTACAGTCTCTTTCACGGCTTCTTGATAACTCTCACGTAACCAATGATCTTCGTGAAGAACCATTACCCAACTTGGTAAGTTTACATTTACCTCTAAAACAGGGAATTCGTACAATGCTTCTCGCATCACGCTATATACATCAGATTCCCTCATTCCTTCTACACTCATAGCAAGTACAGGGATATCATATTTCTCTGATAGCTTCAGACGAAGGTCCTCAGTTGCCGGATGATGTGGTTGCACACTATTGATGACCATAATAAATGGTTTTCCTACTTCTTTAAGCTCTTCAATGACTCTTTCCTCAGCTTCAATGTAGTTTGCACGAGGAATTTCTCCGATTGTACCATCTGTCGTAATGACGACACCTATTGTAGAGTGTTCTTGAATGACTTTTCTTGTACCGATTTCGGCTGCTTCGTGAAATGGAATGGGCTCCTCATACCAAGGAGTATTGATCATCCTTGGACCATTTTCATCCTCATATCCTTTTGCTCCTGGGACTGTATAGCCAACACAATCGACAAGACGGATATTAACCTCCAACCCTTCATCCACATGGACATTAGCAGCTTGATTCGGCACAAACTTTGGTTCTGTCGTCATGATTGTTTTTCCTGCTGCACTTTGAGGGAGCTCATCCTGGGTTCGTGCTCGATCAGCCTCGTTGTCCATATTTGGGAGGACTGCTAGCTCCATGAATTTCTTAATAAATGTCGATTTACCTGTACGGACTGCACCTACTACTCCAAAATAGATATCACCGCCTGTTCGTTCGGCAATATCTTTAAAAATATCTACCTTTTCCAAGTGATCCCCTCCTGAATCATGAGTTAGTGGGATAATATTATCCAATAATTTATATTTGTACACTATATATCTATGATGTTGTCCGATATGAATATGCCAACTTTTTTTAAAAAATCCCCTTTCTCACTTTTTCTTTATGCAATCAATAGTTGCTCTTCATTATCGTATGAAAAGAGAAAAAACCCTCCCTCTACAATATATTTTGTAGAGAGAGGGTTATGACTAATTCACTAAAAATATTGGTTCATTCTTTTTTTCATCTATCGTATACGGTAATGAATAAGATGGCACGAAAGGTGAATCTTCAACTAAATGGTAGCGAATATCACTGTTCTGAGCTTTAATATCCCCTGCTTCCATCAGTTGCATTAAGTCGGTACGATAATCAACGAATACTTCTCCATCGCCTGTCACCACATACGATAGTTCGTTACCACTAAACGGACTAACAGCTTTCGGTTCATCATTATAACCGATTTTAGTAAAATCTAATGAGTATACATTTTCACCGATATTTTCCTTATAAGGTGGGTATCCTTCCATGCGAATGCGGAGAGTAATATCTCTTATTTCATCAGCAATTCGTAAATCTGACAATTTCACTTTCGGATCATCTTCAACATCTATCAGTACATATTGAAAAACGCCTCCGGATTCAAATGCATTGCTAGGATACTCAGCGATGTACTTTGGTACAAGTTTCTTAAAATCAATTGGATATTTTTGAAAAACCGGTGTGCCTTCTTCCGTCGTTTTTATAGGTAGTAGACCACCTGTTTCCTCTTGATATTGTTTGATGGCTGTTTGTACGCGATTAATTTCATCTTCGTAAGGAATTTGATTTTTTGCTCTTTCTTCTTCTGGATACATACATCCAGATAAAAGAAGGGTTATGAGTATAAATAAGCTATATAAATAGCTCTTTTTTTTCATATACATCAACCTTTAATTATGTATTTTCGGGGGTAGCCCCTTGCGATGTTCTATTCTGAAACTGGACCGCTAAATACGACTAGAAAAATAATGAGACCACTTACTACCATAAAACTATAGGCAAATAGAGCCGTTACCCCTTTTAACACCCCATTTTTCAACTTAAAACGACTTAAATAGATAAGTAAAATAGCAATAAACATAAAGCCCATTGAAGCGAGGGCAATCCACATTTTCATTAAACCTGGTGACATCTCATTCACTCCTTTTTCCGAATTGTATTATACCATACAGTTCGTTCGCTTTGACAGCATTATCAGATAATTTTATGTATTGCAGTAAAAGGAAAGCGATTATTTGACTGATTGAACATTCTCATTCTTATGAATAAATTATGGAAAAAAATAACCGAGGAATAAGAAGGGGCTCTCTTATCCTCGGCAAATGACTAAAATACCCTATTCACCCTGTTCATTTTACCAGTTTGCTTCAAGGCATTGTATGCAAAGGATAAGCCGCCCGTCTCCTCATATGCCTATATTTTTTAAAACAGCATCAAATTATTAGTTATCTTGATTGTGAGCCATAAAAATATCTGCAATATCTTCCATTTCATTTGTTTTTGTACGCGCCATTAGACGGTCAACTCCGTCTTTAGCATCGATATCATTAAATAAAATGTCATATAGAACAGATGTTATGGGCATTTGCACATCATATTTCTCTGCTAATTGATAGGCTGCTCTTGTTGTTCGAACGCCTTCAACGACCATACCCATATTTTCTAATACTTCATCTAAGTTTTTGCCTTTGCCTAGAAGGTTCCCTGCTCGCCAGTTTCTAGAATGAGTACTTGTACAAGTCACGATTAAATCACCTATGCCCGCTAGACCTGAGAAAGTTAACGGTCTTGCGCCCATTTTTACACCTAGTCTTGTGATTTCTGCTAATCCTCTAGTTACTAGCGCTGCTTTCGCATTATCACCATAACCAAGTCCATCTGAAATACCCGCTGCTAAGGCAATAATGTTTTTTAATGCTCCACCAATTTCAACACCAACAATATCCGGGTTTGTGTATACTCTAAAGTTTTGATTAATAAATAAATCTTGGACTTTTTCAGCTGCCTTCATATTTTTAGAGGAGACCGCTACAGTTGTCGGGTGGCGCAAACTAACTTCTTCAGCATGACTAGGTCCTGATAATACAACCACATCTTTTAAAAGATCTGTAGGTGTCACTTCTTCAATCATTTCAGAAATTCTTTTTGAAGTATCTGGTTCAATCCCTTTACTCACATGTACGATTGTCAATGGTTCTTTTCTTACTTTAGCAACATTCTGTAAAACTTCCCTAATTGCTTTCGTAGGTACAGCTAGAATGATTGTTTCAATACCTTCTAATGCTTGAACAAGCTCTGTATAACCTACAATATTTTTTGGTAAAGTAATCGCAGGTAAATACGCCTCATTTGTATGCTTTTCATTAATTTCTTTAATTTGTTTTTCCTTGTGACCCCATAAACGCACTTCATGGTCATTATCTGCTAGCACCATCGCAAGGGCTGTACCCCAACTTCCGGCACCAAGAACAGCTATTTTTTCTTTTTGACTCATCTTGCATTCACCTCATTTCAATTCATTTCGCATATTTTAAAAAAAGGAATGGAAACACCTATCTGAAAAAAGCGTTAGTCGAGCGGAAGAATAGTCGTTTTTTTACCTTTACTAAAGATCCGTTGGGCTCTTCATAATTATGTAAGAGACAGCTATTTTGAAATGATGAGTCATCAAATCATACAGCTGCCCGCTTTTACTATGCTAATAGTGAATAATTAATTTATTTGCGTTCTCTTGCAATAATTTTAATTGGTGTCCCTTCAAATCCAAAAGCATCTCTAATTCTGTTTTCAAGAAATCTTTCATAAGAGAAATGTAGAAGCTCTGGATCATTAACAAATACAACGAAGGTCGGCGGTTTAATTGCTACTTGGGTAGCATAATATATTCGCAGTCTTCTTCCTTTATCTGTTGGTGTTGGGTTCATTGCCACTGCATCCATTATAACATCATTTAAAACATTTGTTTCCACGCGCATCATATGATTTTCACTAGCAATGTTCACCATTGGAATCAATGTATGAATCCTTTTCTTCGTCAATGCTGAAAGAAAAACAATCGGTGCGTAATCAAGGAATTGGAAATGATCCCTAATATTTTGTTCGAACTTCTTCATTGTTTTCTCATCTTTTTCAACCGCATCCCATTTATTCACAACAATAATGACAGCCCTACCAGCTTGATGTGCATAACCTGCAATACGTTTATCTTGTTCAATGATACCTTCTTCACCATCGAGAACAATGAGAACCACATCAGAACGTTCAATGGCTCTTAAAGCACGTAACACACTATATTTCTCAGTGGTTTCGTACACTTTGCCTTTTTTACGCATACCTGCTGTATCTATAATGACATACTCATCACCATTATACTTAAGCTGTGAGTCAATCGCATCTCTTGTCGTTCCTGCTACATTAGAAACAATGACGCGATCTTCTCCTAGAATAGCATTTACTAAAGATGATTTCCCTACGTTTGGACGGCCTATAAGCGAGAACTTAATGACATCATCATCGTATTGATTTTCGTCATGATTAGGGAAGTTCTTCGCTGCCTCATCTAACAAATCACCTAATCCTAGGCCATGCGATCCTGAAATCGGAAACGGTTCGCCAAAGCCAAGGGAATAAAAGTCATAAATCATTTGTCTCATTTCTGGATTATCAATTTTATTGACTCCAAGAACAACAGGCTTTTTCGCTTTATACAAAATTTTCGCTACTTCTTCATCCGCAGATGTTACACCTTCACGACCGTTTACTAAGAAAACGATCACATCAGCCTCGTCGATAGCGATTTCAGCTTGTTGACGAATTTGTTCTAAAAAGGGCTCGTCCCCAATATCTATGCCACCTGTATCAATAATATTAAAATCATGAGTTAACCATTCTGCAGAACTATAAATACGATCTCTTGTAACGCCAGGAATATCTTCAACGATTGAAATTCGTTCACCAACAATTCTGTTAAAAATAGTGGATTTTCCTACATTTGGACGTCCGACAATTGCCAGTACTGGTTTTGTCACGAACATCACCCCTCAATTTCATTAAAATACTTGCTTATATTCATTAATGTAAGCAAATTTGATTTAAAAGAAACCCTTCAAATAATGAAGGGTTCAACTATAATATATTACCAAACAGCCACCTTCCTTACAAGAAGAAGCTACATATTCATTATTAATGGCGGACAATCACATACATTTCTTCAGTCAGCAAATGAGCAATCCCATCTAAAATGGCTTCTAAATTTGTAGCGATCACTTCCATTTCTTTTTTATCCTCACAATGAAACACCGCTGCACCACTAGGGACTTTCTTTGGATTTGTTGTAATAACTGCAAGTACAAATTTATTGACTTCCATCATTTATCCCTCCCTATTATTTCGGCACATGCATTTCTTTTGGCATTTTTATTGCATTTTCCAAAGTTGGTACTTGACCTATAACTTTAATTGCTTTTTCAACCGTTTTTTCCTGTGGTAGGATGAATACCCCTACTCGCCCATCATCTAAATCCCTTTTTGCTAGTGGCACAAGTGCTGGAGCACCTGAATCTGTCACTACCCCTAGAGCTGTAGAAACATCATGTAATATCGCTTGCCTTTGTCCTAAGTTTGCAATTGTTGTATTGACATTAAAATTTTTCGGGATCAGAATAAACCCCATTCCATACTTTAAAACTTCTTCTTGTCTTTCTGGAAGTCCAATGTTCATAATATAAATGTTGTCAACATATAATCCGGCACCGTCGAAATGGGGTTTCACAGGTTTAATTTCAACGATATCTGATAACTTACCACCACTCATCATTGCTTTTGATAATACGACGGAAATAGCAGCAGCGATTAGTGCGACCCACAGATTAAATAAGAGGTAAAATAATGTGGTAATAAGCGATGTAAACATGACCAAATAATTCCTACTTTCAAAAGCAATGGCTATTCCTTCTATATAGGTCCTACCTCGTGGAACCATTTCATAACTATCCAATTCAGTTAAAGTATTTCTTTCCATATTTCTAACCTCACGGAACTGTGAAGCAGCAACGGTTAAGAAGGTGATCGCAGTAAAATCCTCCTCCATGATTGACGGGATGGCAACACTTCCTAATCCAGCAGCAATAAAACCTAAGGCAATATGAATAATCTTCCCATGTAAATAGGTTGGATACTGTCGATAATCTGTTCTTAACATATATATTCTTGTTAATGTGCCTGTCAATACACCTAAAACAACTGGATAGATATATTCATTCATGATAATTTTGCTTCTCCTTTACTAATGGGTTTAAGTTTCTTTCGAGATAAGCAGCCAAATATTCAATCATATTCCACCCAGAAACAACGACAAATGCCATACTTAGGACATCAAGAAAGCGAAAAGATCCAATTTGGAAAGGAAATCCATACTTTTGAATAATAAGCGCAAATATTACCTCTCCGTTCAATGCAGCAAACATTAATATACAAATACGGCTTAACGCACGCTTATGAAGAAATATGACTAAGCATGCTAGAATAACAGCTAACATCCAGTCACGGTTAAAAACAAACCAGATTGGATCAAACATCTCAAAGCATAGAAAAGCACAGTAAGCAAATGAGACAATGAGCATACATGTAACCAAATAGAGAGGATGACCACATTTCGTTTTAATATAAAGACAACTAGTGACAATATAGAGAAGGAAGAAGCTGACCCCAATTTCTGTCGTTCCTATTGAAAAATGATAAGGCGTAATGATAATAAGCAATAATAGTGCGACTGACGCTAAATAACGATAGGTATTTGCCTTACTGACGAAAAATGTGACAATAATCCAGAGTGACCAAGCAATCCAATAAAAGAAAAGACCTTCCATATACATACACCTCCTACTATCCCCATTATGGGTAGAAACTATGTAGTTTAATCTATTTGAATAAAAAATCTCTGGTTTCTTATCTTAATAATTAGGAGGTGTTTATATGGGAAAAGATCGTCAGGAAAAAAAACTAAAAAAGAGCAAGCGAGTCGAATCAGATCGTGACCAAAGTATTCAGTACGATGGGGCAACAACAATGCAAAGTCCAGAAAACGCTCGTCAATTAAATAATCCCAATGAATAACTCAAAAGAACGGCAAACCGCTTAGTAACGGTATTACTCTTTAATGCAACTTTTATTAAAATATTTCCCCTAATTACGTGTTAGCGCGATTTTTGTTTTAGACAACAAAGTCGCGCACATCTCTTTAATATGACTTTTATTAAAAGGATCCATTTAAACCTAAAAAAGAGACTACTCTTGTGAGCAGCCTCTTATTTTAATCTGAATTCTTATATTGAATGAATCGTTCTTGTACTGTATTTACGTGTATCAATTTGTCGCTGTTGCAACCACTCAAGCACTTCTCCCTTAAAAATAAGGGGGGCATGTTGTAATTCATCAAGATTGCAGGCACCGATAGCTGTCATAATCATCCTTAACTCTTCATGAATGGATGTCACTTCTTCTATTACTGCTTCGTAACCAGAATCCACTAATATCTTCAAGAAATACCCTGCCATTCCCACACCGTTAGCGCCAAGAGCAATCGATTTTGCAATATCCATACTCGTCTGAATTCCCCCAGATGCTAGTATCGTAATGTCACTACCATGTGAATGAGCTTCGACAATAGATGTAGCAGTCGGAATCCCCCATCCATCAAAGAACGACAGTCCCCTCTCTCTTCGTTCGTTCTCAATTTTAGAAAAATTAGTGCCACCATATCCACCAACATCTATGATATTAACGCCCACACCTTCAAGCTTTGCTACTGCTTCACGACTCATACCGAACCCTACTTCTTTGACGATAATTGGCACATCTACTTGGTTTACAATCTTTTCGATACGTTTGAGGGCATGCGAAAAATCACGATCTCCCTCTGGCATCGTTAACTCTTGAACGACATTTAAATGAATTTGTAAAGCGTCAGCCTGAATCATCTCTACCGCATCTTTTGCTTGATTGATTGTGGCTTCGCTACCCAAATTTGCAAATATAAGCCCTTCTGGATTTTCTTCTCGAACAACTTCATATGAAGTACGTTCTTCCTTATCTTTTAACGCTGCCATCTGTGAGCCTACAGCCATCCCTACGCCTGTTTCTTTTGCCACCCGCGCGAGCTGACTATTAATTTCAAGTGTCTTTGCACCGCCGCCGCCGGTCATTGCATTGATAAAAATAGGCGAACTAGTTTTTAGTTCGCCTATTTTCGTTCCCAAATGAACCTTTGAGAGAGATGTGTTAGGTAAGCTTTGATGTACAAAAGAAACACAATCAAATCCAGCGTTACTCGTTTGACCAGTTGTTAGTGCATATTGAATATGATCCCATTTTCTCTTTGCTCTCGTCACTATACTACCACCATTATTTATTTAATTTCTTTAACTGTTCACCAATCATTTCGCCTAATTGGAATCCTTTAGACTCTTCAGGCAGTTCATAATCAGTTGGTTCTTCTTCTTTTTCTACAAGATCTTTAATGCTTAAAGAAAGTCTTTCATCTCCCTCATTCACATCAAGAACTTTCACTTGCACTGCTTGGCCTTCTTTTAATACTTCATGCGGTGTAGCGATATGTTTATGGGCAATTTGAGAAATATGAACAAGCCCTTCTACTCCAGGGAATACTTCTACAAAAGCACCATAAGATACAAGTCTTTTCACAGTGCCTTCTAATACACTTCCTTTAGGTGCTTTTTCAGCAATACCATCCCAAGGACCAGGCAGAGTATCTTTAATAGATAGTGAAATTCGTTCATTATCCTTATCCACACTAAGGACTTTTACTTTCACAGATTGACCTTCCGCAACAACATCTGAAGGCTTCGCAACATGTTCATAAGAAAGCTGTGAAATATGGACTAAACCATCAACACCGCCGATATCAACGAAAGCACCGAAATCTGTAATTCGTTGTACAGTTCCATCAATCACGCTTCCAGCTTCAAGCGATTCAAGTAATTCTTTCTTTTGCTTTCCTTGTTCCTCTTCAACAACTGCACGATGAGAAAGAATTAAACGGTTTTTCTCTTTATCTAACTCAACAATTTTAAAAGCTAATGTTTGCCCTTTATAGTCTGAGAAATCTTCAACGAAATGTGCTTCAACTAAAGAAGCTGGTACAAATCCGCGGACCCCAAGGTCAACGACTAATCCACCTTTAACAACATCTTTAATTTCAGCATCAAAAACTTCACCGTCATTGAATTTTTGTTCTAGTTGTTCCCAAGACTTTTCAGCATCTACTTTGCGCTTTGATAGTACGAGCGCTTCTTCTTCTACTTTTAACACTTCTAATTGTAGCTCATCACCTTCTGCAACAGCATCACTAGCTGTTTCTACATGAAGACTTGATAATTCACTAATTGGAATAATACCATCTAATTTGCTATTTTCGATATCGACAATCACTTGCTTCTCTTCTACTTTTGTCACTTTACCATTGACTTTATCGCCAACTTCAAAATTTGCTACTTCAATTTCATTCATTTCTTCTGACATATGTATTCCTCCTTAATCCAATGGCTAATTTCATTTTCCACTTATAAAATGCAATCTTACTAAGTGTAAATTGCACTAAATAAACTAGAGTTGTAAAACCACTTTGATCCTGAAATATAAAATGCCTTTTTATAAACTTCTTACAAATAGCACCTTTTGTCAAGTAAGAAGGTTTAGCGATTCTGTTCGATTAATTTTTTTATTTCATTCATAATGATATCCGTTGTTTCTTCTGCATTGACTTTTTTTGCTCGGATTTCATCCATTGGAATAGGCTTTCCGTAAACGACTTTTAATTTCCTAAAAGGCTTATACGGGCCAATGATGGCACAAGGTACGACAGCAGCATCTGAACGAAGAGCAAAGAACCCTGCACCGGCAAGACCTTTACCAACTTCTCCAGTTTTACTCCTCGTCCCTTCTGGAAATAAACCTAAAACATTTCCTTCCTTAAGAACCTTCAAGCCTTTTCTCAATGCTTCACGATCACTCATTCCTCTTTTTACAGAAAAAGCATTCAGATGTGGTAATAACTTCCCTAAAACCGGTGCGTTAAACAACTCTTCTTTTGCCATAAAGTGAATGTCTCGTGGTGCTGTAATCCCTACAATTGGCGGATCCAGGTTATCAATATGATTGCAACATAAAAGGACGCCACCTTCTACCGGGACATTCTCCCTACCCTTAACATCCATGCGATAAACGGGCTTTAGCAAGCCTTTGACTATAGAGCGTGCAAATGTATATACACTCATATGATTAAATCCTTTCCTCAACCAACTTCATAATGCTATCAACAACTTCGTGAATGTTTAGTGATGTTGTATCCAATTCCACTGCATCCTCAGCTTTTTTGAGCGGTGCAACTTCCCTTTCCGAATCTAACTTATCTCTATTAGCAATTTCCTCTTTTAAAAGAGCTAAATCAGAAGGAAAACCCTTTTCTAAGTTTTCAGCGTGGCGGCGAGCTGCTCGCTCATCCACTGATGCTAAAAGAAATACTTTTACTTCTGCATCAGGTAAAACATGTGTACCAATATCACGACCATCCATCACTACACCACCTTCTTGACCGAAGCGTTGTTGACGAACAACCATTTCTTCCCTTACCAGCTTATGCTTTGAAACCGTTGACACTGAATTAGTTACTTCAGCTGTTCTAATTTCAGTAGAAACATCTAACCCATCTAAAAGAATACGTTGGCCAGATTCTCCAGGATTTAAAACAATCTCTGTCTCTTTTAACAAATGAATTAATGACTCTTCATCATTTATATCTATTTCTGACTGCAACGCTTTAAATGTTAATGCGCGATACATCGCCCCTGTATCTATATAAATATAATGAAGCTTTTCAGCTATGATTTTGGCAACTGTACTTTTCCCCGCTGCTGCAGGTCCATCGATGGCAATTGATATTTTATTCATAAACCCTCCTGAAATACCTATACAAATATATTCTTTACGTTTTATATTCTATCATAAATTTACTTAATTAGTTGTAATGATTATGTGTCTTTAATAATACCCTCCTTTAAGAAAGAGTCTATTTATTGATTAAATTAATCCGTAGTTTTAAAAAATAAGAGAAATACTAAAAAAAGGATGTTCTTAAAAAGAACCATCCAAAAGGTTTGTCGTTCAAGCTATTGTTTCTGTTGGTCTACTTTTATAATAAAATCAAGTTAAGGTCTATTTATATTAACTACCTCCTCATCCTTATATTCTATATGATGATTCACGCCTTCATATCTTGTCACTTCATTAAAATGCGGAAATAGGTGTAAATAATGAAAAATGGTTTGAAATAATAGTAACAATCCAAGATGAAAAATGACTAATAGGATGAGTGTACGTTCAAATATTTTCACCCTTCCACCTCCTATTAATCATTATGGAGACACAAAAAAGATTTTATGCTGTTCTACTTAAGATTGTTTACTTTTTTTCATATGAAATAACTGTTGTTCGATGCAAAATCTCATCATTGCTTGTCTATCTTCTGCATTTAGTTGCGGAAATTTAAAAGAGATAACGAGTCGCCCATCAGCTAATGGCTCTTTCCTTACATATTCTGAAGCTAAAACAAAGGAACGCTTATTACCTTCAATCACAAGAGAAAAACGCAATAAATAAGGGGATCGTTTATACAAATTTTTAAAATCATTAACAACTACAGCTATTCCTCCTGCACTTATATTTCTACTTATCCCTAGAATGGAGTGAGATGTCCCTTCATCTATTGGTTGGATTTCAACAGATTCATTGACGTCTACTCTAACATACTCCCGCATCTGTTCCTTCTCATGAGTAAATTCTTTTGCATAAGCAATTTTCAATAATGGTGTTGACTGCTTCATTCGGCCAACCACTCTTCCAGAGAAGAAAAACATTTTCCCATTTGCATTGTAAGCAACACACTTAATTCTTCTTCCATCTTCTAAGTACATTTTCCGATTCGTTTGTAAACAAACAGGATAATGTATATGTATTACATCCTCTTCTATTTCAGCAATTCTAGATATGTACTTGCCTTCACCTGATAAATAATATTCTATATACAATTGATCACCTGGCGACAATGAATTCCCTCCTAACCTTTTCTACTTTTCCTTATTTTATCACTTAACCGTTACAAAAGAACTATTTTTTAATTAATATTAGATGCGAATCATAACAACTTGGTATAACCACATTGTCATGACTTTGTTTAGCCAAAAGGTATCCATAAAACAAAAAGAACCCTTGCTAGGGTCCTTTTCTGCCTTATACTACATCTTCATAAATCGGTTCTGCATTTTGCAACTTTTCTACTTTTTCTTCTCTTCCATTTTCACTATTAATATAGATGCGGTATGTATCCTCACCTAATGTCCCAGTAAATTCATAACAAAGTACTTCTTCATTACTATCATTCAAAATAATCGCTAAACGGTCATCCATAATTTTAAGTTGACTATTGATTTTTGTTCGTGCTTCCTCTTTTGATAACTTTGCTTGAGGAATATCTCGCTTATGATGTGATTTCAAATAATCCTCTGCTGAAAACCCTAAAATTTGCCCATTATCTAATGCTACTTTCATCTTAATTGAATCTGGGTAAATTCTTACATCGTCCTGTTTAGAAACAAATGTAAACACGCCCATTTGATCATATTGCACACTTTCAAAAAGATCCAGATCTTCAAACTCATTGTCCTTTAAAAATTTCACTGCTGATTGATGGGCATCTTCCAGACTGATTTTTTGTTGTTTTACTTCTCTTGCTGTGATAAGCCAAATAGGATAACCGCCCTTTTTAGTAATATCTAAATTGGTTTCTACGCTTTGTTTAGGAGACTTTAGAGATACACTAAAAAATCCATAATCCGATCCTTCACCATTTTCTGCAACGGTTGCTTTCACATCATCAGGGGATTGCGCATATTTCTTCGCTTCAGATACAGCTTCTTTTTTAGATATTTCTTTTCCTTCTAAGTATTGATAGTTCTCATCTTTCTTTTGCATATTTACAAATGCAGGACCTAAATCCGTCTCATCGTATCCCTCGACAGTTTTTTCAACTGTTTGAAAGCCGTCAATAATTGTATTATCTGCTGCTTCATTATTTGTAGCAAGCGCTGTTTCGACATCCATCCAGCGTAAGTCATTTTTGACGACCATATGCTGTACATTCCGTAATTCCGACTGAATATCTGCTGCTTGTTTGTATAAACCTTGTAATGACTGATATTCTTCATCTGTCAATGGGTCTTTATCCAAATCTCTAATCGCTGCCTGATAACTAAACTCACCAATTTGAGCTAAAAATTCTTCCGTTTTATTAAATGGTAAAAGTGATAGTGGCAGTTGACCTACATCTGAATGTGCTTGAGAGGTAATTCTCCACACATCCGCAAGTGCAGGAGACAGTGAACTTCTAGAATTCATTGCCAATGTGGACCCAATTTTATCGTGTAATACATCGATTTCATAAGTGAGTTCATGAAATGCACGTTGATAATTGTTTTCTGCGTTAATTAATATCGCATTTTTCTCACGATGTTCTTGATAACCCCAGACAGCAGTTCCAATCACACCAACTGAAAGAACAGTTATGAGTATTCCTTTTAACACGTGACTTCACTCCTTATTTACAGAATATATGTTGTCCAATTTTCTTAATTTGTGGTCTTGTCCAAATCCAAGGACTTGTTGCAGTATCGGGATTAAAGTAATAGAGGGCATCTCCACTTGGATCCCAGCCATTTATTGCATCTATCACTGCTTCTCTCGCTGTTTCATTAGGCGTCAACCAAATTTGCCCATCTGCAACAGCCGTAAATGCTCTTGGTTCAAAGATTACGCCATAAACCGTATCTGGAAAAGACGCACTTTCTACTCTATTCAAAATTACAGCCGCTACCGCTACTTGACCTATATAAGGCTCGCCACGCGCCTCACCGTACACAGCATTTGCCATTATTTGAATGTCGTTTTCCGAAAACCCGCTAGGAACATTTGCCGAAGTTGCACCACCACCGGAATTTCCACTTGATGCATTTCCATCATTTTGATTTGACCCACCATTATTAGCAGGTGCTTGTTGATTTAAATCAGTACCGCCATAATGTGTAAATGAATTCCCTTGATTAATTTGATTTTGTACATATTGCTTATCATAATTAGACGCACTTACCAACTTGTTCTTTGTACTAGAACCAGCAAGCCCATCTATATCCAAGCCAAATTCATATTGAAAATTGCGTAATGCCCAATATGTCCCCCAACCGAAGACACCATCGATTTTACCATTATAGAATCCTAAATATTGCAATCTTGCTTGTAGCTCAATGACATCATCACCAATCGCTCCTTGTCTAATCACTTGATTCGAAAAAGCATTTGCCGACTTATCCAATTCAGCCATTGGAATAGCCGTCGCTATAAGCAGTAGTATTAGCATCACTTTAGTAAACATCAATAGTTGTTTCATCGTACTAACCTCCAAAAATACATCTTTTCATCTGTTAAACATTCAGGTAACCTACTATGGCGTTTTGCAGGCAAATAATGATGGCAGGAACAGTTCATCCTCGATCTCATCTTTTTTCACCGTCACTAATCATCGAGGAAGCTAACAATACATCTATTTTTTGTTCCAATTGGCTTTTTATTCAAATTCCATGAGAAAATCATTTGGATAAATATAGCATTTACAGATTGACCATTAATAAAAGGCTAGGAACATCTTTTTAAATGAACGAAGACGTTGAGATTTAACGATTGATAAAATTTTATATCTATGTTAGATCTTCTAATGAAAGAAGGAATTCATTTACCTTTAGCTTTAGCTTTTATTCGAAAGCCTAGGCTGACAAAAAGAAAAAAGGTGGATTTGAGTATACTCAAATCCACCTTTTTCTTTATCTGAAGCTCATTCTCTCATAGCCTCTTTTTAAACAAGTTTAACCATAATTTGTTCTTGTATCTTCTAACGATTGATTATATTTAGCACTTAAAATTCTCGCTTGTTTGGCTTTTTTTAACCCCATCCACCAAAGAAAGATCATAAATGGAACAATAAAGAGCAACCAATTTTCTAATGTTAATAAAATGTAATCATATGTTCCATGCAAAAGGAAAGGTGTTGCCAAAGATAAGCATAGCCATTTCCCCTTAGATGTTTTCGAAAACTTTCCTTTACCTAAATAATAGCCCATAATTACGCCAAAAAGGGCATGACTAGAAACCGGGAATAGCGCACGACCTAGCGCATGCTCAATTCCAAGTGTCAATAAATAAAAAATATTCTCCAATGTAGCAAACCCAAGTGATACTGCTGCGCCATAGACAATACCGTCATATGGTTCATCAAAGTGCACATGGGGATAAATAATTATAAGTAGGATAAACCATTTAAAAAATTCCTCGAGCATACTAGAGGAAAGAAAAGCAGAAACAAAATGAGAAGTAAACACTTGTTCTTCTTCAAATACATATTGGATAAACATTATGGGAAACACAAGAAGTGCCCCAAATAAAAAGGTTCTAAAAACCATCGAAAAGGGCTCAGTCTCATATTGATCTTTTAAATAAAAGTAACTTAATAATGCCAAGCCAGGAGCAATGGCAGCAGATATTAATCCCAGCATAGGCTGTTCCTCTTTTCAAAGCTTTTCTTTAATCGTATCATGTATAGGTAAGATTGAAAATGGATTTACCAAAATAATTACATATTAATTGGAGGGAGCAAGTTGGATAAAAAGAAAATACTCCTAATTCATACAGGTGGGACCATTTCAATGAGTGAGGATGTTGAAACAGGGGCTGTTTTAACAAATGAAGAAAACCCGTTAACAAGACAAACAAAAGAGTTAAATGAGCTTGCGCACTTGATTGTCGAGGAGCCATTTCAATTACCTTCTCCACATATTACGCAAAAGGAAATGCTTATATTAAGAAACTTGATTCATTCTTATAAGGATAAAGTATCTGGTGTTGTCATAACGCATGGAACCGATACACTGGAAGAAACCGCCTATTTTCTTGACTTAACAGTAAAGGGCTCTTTGCCGATTGTCGTTACAGGGGCTATGCGTTCTAGTAATGAAATTGGCTCAGATGGATTATATAACCTGATTTCCTCCATTCGTGTAGCCATTTGTGATGAGGCGGATGGAAAGGGCGTTTTAGTCGTACTGAATGATGAAATTCACACAGCTGAAAATGTCACAAAGACACATACGAGCAACGTCTCGACCTTTCAAAGTCCTCAATATGGACCCATAGGTATAGTCACTAAAAGAGGTGTACTTTTTCATCATCTCCCTGTTCAACATGCACATTTTGAAATTGAACAAGCAGATAAACAAGTAATGCTCATTAAAGCTCATGCCGGTATGGATTCTACTCTATTAGGAGCCATTGCACAAACTACATGTGATGGATTGGTGATTGAAGCACTAGGACAAGGAAACCTTCCGCCCGCAATGCTTCCTGGTATAAAAGGTTTACTCGCTAGAAAGATTCCTATTATTATCGTATCAAGATGCTTTAATGGCATCGCCCAAGACGTTTATGGTTATCCTGGAGGGGGCAAAGAATTAAAAGAACTTGGCCTCATTTTTTCTAATGGATTAAATGGGCAAAAAGCCCGTATTAAACTTTTAATTGCTTTGGAAAGTAGGATGCCTTTCGAAGAACTGGAAAAAATGTTTCAACTATAAAAGCTGATTTAGGGTATTTTAATGAGTTAAAAACCAAACTGTTACAATATTTCATCTACACATAAGCTCATACCAATGACAATGGCGAGAATTTTAATGATAGTAACCAACGAAATATTAGCACAGAGATAATCACCCTTTACAAAAGTCAAATTAATATTCACAAAATAAATCCATACAATTTGAAAACCCGAACAAAAGCAAAGCACTATTGAAAAGTGTTTTGCCAAAAAGTTCGGGTTTACTTACGCGCATATTCTCATCTGAGCTTGTTTGCTTATTGCTCTTTCTCTTTTATCGCTTTGGCAATCATTTCGCCATGATACCTACCATTTTCGATAAATATTTCATTTGCATTATTACCTGCTGCAATCACGCCAGCAATATATATTCCTTCTACATTTGTCTCCATTGTTTCAGGATGATGTTCAGGCTTTCCGGATTCTTCGTCTTTTTTAATGCCTATTGATTGTAAAAAAGTATGGTCTGGATGATAACCAGTCATGGCAAAGACAAAATCATTCGCGATTTCATTTATTTGCCCATCTTTCTCATAGACAACAGAATTTGCTCTAATTTCCTGAACATTTGCATTAAATTCCATTTGAATATTCTCATGACGAACAAGTGAATCAAACTGTGGTAAAATCCACGGCTTCACGCTTTTTGAATATTCCTCTCCCCGATAGAGAACTGTCACATTTGCACCAGCCTTCTCTAATTCAATGGCCGCATCAACACTGGAGTTTTTCCCACCAATGACCACAACATCTTTATCAAAAAACGGATGAGCTTCCTTAAAGTAATGAAAGACCTTATCTAACTCCTCACCCGGAATCCCCATATAGTTTGGTTGATCATAATACCCCGTGGCTATAATGACATAAGATGATTGATATTCCGCTTTATCTGTTTGCACCGAGAAGACATTTTCTTTCTTTGTGATGCTTTCAACCTTTTCATAAGCATTTACATTGATTGCTTTCCGTTTAACCACTTCTCTATAATAGGTAAGTGCTTGATTTCTATTGGGTTTATGTTCAACCGTTACAAACGGTATATTACCAATTTCTAATTTTTGACTAGAACTAAAGAACGTTTGATGAGTCGGGTAGCGATAAATGGCATTAACAATGTTGCCCTTCTCAATGACTAAAACATCTTTCCCTAACCCCTGTAAACAAATGGCTGCGGCTAATCCACATGGTCCACCACCAACCACAATTGCATCTTTTTTTTCCATGATGATTCACCTCTTGGACTGACCCGTATGATATTTAATATATGTAGAAATGAAAAAAATCTCCTAATGTATATAATAGGAGATTTTTTCCCTTCTTTCAAATGTAATAAATTATGAAAATTAAATCCAACCTCTAAATCTTGACGCTTCAGCCATTTTACGTACACCAACCATATACGCAGCTAAGCGCATATCTACTCTACGAGTTTGAGCGGTTTCATAAATATTATTGAATGATTTCACAAGAATTTTTTCTAATTTTTCTTCTACTTCTTCTTCAGACCAATAATAGCCTTGGTTATTCTGCACCCATTCAAAATAGGAAACTGTTACACCACCGGAGGATGCAAGTACATCAGGTACAAGAAGAATATCTCTATCCGTTAATATTTGCGTCGCTTCTAGTGTTGTTGGACCATTAGCAGCCTCTACTACAATACTTGCTTTAATATTATGTGCGTTTTCCTCAGTAATTTGGTTTTCAATTGCTGCAGGAACCAATACGTCACAATCGAGCTCAAGTAGCTCTTTATTTGAAATCGTTTCATTAAATAACTTTGTTACCGTTCCAAAACTATCACGGCGATCAAGTAAGTAATCAATATCTAAACCATTAGGGTCATGAAGCGCACCGTATGCATCAGAAATACCCACGACTTTTGCGCCTTCATCATGCATAAACTTCGCTAAGAAGCTACCAGCATTACCAAAACCTTGTACAACCACGCGAGCACCTTTTAAATTAATACCCTTTTTCTTGACTGCTTCATGGATACAAATCGTAACCCCTTTTGCTGTTGCTGATTCCCTACCATGAGAACCACCAAGTACAAGTGGCTTACCAGTAATAAATCCTGGGGAATTAAATTCATCCATTCTGCTATATTCATCCATCATCCAGGCCATAATCTGTGAATTTGTAAAAACGTCTGGAGCTGGAATATCTTTTGTAGGACCAACAATTTGGCTAATCGCTCTTACATACCCTCTACTTAATCTTTCAAGCTCACGGAAGGACATATCCCTTGGATCACAAACGATACCACCCTTACCTCCGCCATATGGTAGATCGACTATTCCGCATTTTAAGCTCATCCATATAGATAGTGCCTTCACTTCTTTTTCTGTTACATTAGGGTGAAAACGAATTCCCCCTTTTGTAGGACCGACTGAATCATTATGCTGAGCACGGTAACCCGTAAAAATCTTCACCGTCCCATCATCCATCCTAACAGGAATTTTCACTGTTAATAAACGCATTGGCTCTTTCAACAGTTCAAAAACCTCTTCTGGATATCCAAGTTTTTCCAAAGCTTTGTGGATTACGATTTGAGTTGACTTCAAAACGTCCATTTTATCTTCTTGATTCGTATGATCAGTACCTTTATCGGCCACTATTTGAAACCTCCTAGAAAAATTCACATTCTTTAGTTGTCCGCTTTCAAGACATAGTATACACCTTTGCTCTATTTATGCAAGAAGAAAAAACAATTTTTTCTTATTTTTATGTAAACGCTACCAAAGTGATAATATTGCCTATTTTCCTTATTTTCAAAAATATTTACATCTATTTTATTTTGCCTTTTTTAGCTGATTTCATTCATAAAATACTTATAGGTATTTTATCAAGATCAATTGAATTAATCTTATCAATAGACAGCATATTACATCCTATTCCCAAAGTTTTAAAACTATAAACACAAGGGAGACAGAATATTCAAGCAAATAGAATCATCACATCCTATTTGCTTGAAGGCAATAGTATTATTTAAAGTAAAATTTAATTTTTTCTAAAGCATGGTCTTTAATTAATTCTTTTCCGTATTCTTTAATGATATATAAACTAACAAAAGAAACCGTACCATATTCAGCTAGAATGGAAATAAGTTTTTCTTCCGCTTGTTTTCTATTGCATTCAATCATTAAATAATAAAGGTCGTTATAGACATATAATGAATTAACTACTTCTTCTTCCCATATTTTACGGTGACTTAATGAAATAATATTCTCAAAATCAGGAAATTCATATAAGATATAATTTTGTTTGTCTACATCTACTTGAAAATCAAT
This sequence comes from Cytobacillus sp. FSL K6-0265, assembly GCF_038003465.1. Taxonomy (NCBI): domain Bacteria; kingdom Bacillati; phylum Bacillota; class Bacilli; order Caryophanales; family Bacillaceae; genus Cytobacillus; species Cytobacillus sp. FSL K6-0265. The sequence goes on from NZ_JBBOPE010000001.1 coordinate 2,845,575, forward strand.
GATCCCATCCTTAAGCCATTCTTCTTCCGCTTCTTCTTGTATCGTCACAATCATAACCATTCCTTGTATTTGCATTGAAAAAATCTCGATACTGATGGTGCCATATATATCAAGGTCAAATTCTTCACTTGCTTCCTCAAGCATATCTTGAAAAAGCTGATGCCATTTTAAAGAGTCCTTCCAAATATCTTCCTTTGACAAGCCTCTTTCAAACAAATCATCTAAAGTAAGCAAAATTTTAATTTTATTATCATTCAAACGCTCCAATTGCATTTTTTCCTGCCCCCTGCCCAGAACCGACTCTTGAGATTAGTGTATGGTATATACTTTAGTTGGTGAGTCGTCCTTAACATTTCCTTCTAAACTTGGATATAAAGAAAGAATATGAGTTTGTGCAGGTGCGCCAAGCCTTAAAGGCAAGGCTGTTGTCCCATAACCATTACTGACAAAATACGGTATATCATTTTTATATTTCATTCCGCCTTTTTCATAGGGTCCCCTGTTAAAAATACGAATTTGTCCCCCATGGGTATGTCCAGAAATCATAAATGAAATTTGGTGTTCTGGTAATAAATAGTCCACAATACCAGGATCATGGCTCATGAGAATACGACAGCCATTCCCAGCATCCTCAATGGCCAGATCAATCCGATCTCTTTCCCTACTAAAATCATCTGTTCCGAGTAACACGATACGTTCACCATCTGAACCTTCAAAACTGACTGCTGAATTATCAAGGATTTTCACTCCGAGATCTAATAGCAATGCATCTAGCTCATGAAAATCCACCTCATAATCATTATTCCCCCATACAAAGTAAGTCGGAGCAATAGATACAAGCTTTTCTATATTCCGTTTCGTCCTCGCCAAAGGTACTCCCTTTTCTGTTAAATCTCCCCCAATGCAAACGATGTCTACCTTTTTATCTTTAACAACTTGAATCAACTTTTCGGATAGCTCTCTACGATGGATATCAGAAATAAAAAAAATGTTTAATCCTGCAAGACTTCCTGGTACACCTTGTATTGCCACCTTTCTCACTTCAAGTGTATCTTTATGTGCCTCCTTATACATATAAACGACGACTCCAACGAAAATAAACAGGAAAACACCCGCTAATAGAATATACATGACTCCACCTCTTCTTATATGTACGAATATATAAGTTAGTCAAAAAAACTAAAAAAAGGATGCTCTAAAAACGAACAACCTAAATATGACTTATCTCGTTTCTACAAACTTAATACTTCTTGTGAGCTTGACCAATTGCCGTTGTGATGGCGGGTTCTCGACTGTGTACCTTTGTAACAAGTTCTTCGATTCCTACAATGCAATCACAAAATGGGGTGCGTTATAGTTATCTATTTCCCCTTAAGTTCTCTGTTTCTTAATTGTTACCAAAGAACAAGTAAAATGCCATTACGCCCTATGCATCGATGATGATTATTTGTTCTCATGAAACAAATTAATATCATAATTTTTCTTCATCATATTAAATACATGATGCCGGTTTTTCCACTCATCCTCTTTTTTCCACAAGTCTTTACTCTTATCGATGATCTCGCATCTAAGTGCATGATATTCTTTTTCAGCTTTATCGCGCTTCTTTTGTAATACGACCATATATCCATAAAGCCCAATCAAAGTTACCATGCTATATAAATTGAATGGTTGATTAATATAAACAGAAAAAACAGAAGCAAAAGAATAGGAATAAGGTAAATAAAATTGATAATACACAAAGATGACATAAGCAAATGTTAGAAATACAACTAGCCACATAATAACCAAATGCCACTCTTTCAATAGATCATATTTCGCTTTTCTCTCAACTACTTTTTGAAGCATTTGTCTCGTTGCTTGATCTGTTCGTTCATCCAGTTGATTAATTGCCGGTTCCATCGAACTCCCCCCAGTCATAGCTATGCTTGCCCACAGTATATGATTGGAGGAGTGGATTCATGACTAGTCGAGTGGAATCTTTAATACTTGGCCAACGTATATTTCTTCAGATGGTAAATTATTAGCAGCCTTAATTTTAGCAATCCCATCTGGTGACTTATAATAGTTCATGGCGATTCTATACATTGTTTCTTGTGATTGAACCGTATGCTGCACAACTTTTGTTGCTTGTTTTTTTTCTTCCTCTTCTTTCGCCTTTTGTTCCGCTAATGCCTTCTCTTTTTGTTCAGCTTCTTCCCGTGCTTTTTTTTCTGCCTTTTCCTTTTCTTTTTGCGCTGCTTCTTCTTTCGCTTTCTTTTCGGCTTCTTCTTGTTTTTTACGTTCTTCCTCTTCTTGTTTCTTCCTTTCTGCTTCTTCTTGTTCTTTCAATTTTGCTTCTTCAGCTTCGTTCTCCTTTTCTTGATCTTCTTTATCATCAGGGACGGCTGCAACCTCTTGTGATGAACCGTTATTATTGTTATTTGATATTCCGACAGTTTCAAAATCCTCTTTTTCAGCTGATGTTGAAGACTGTTCAGCTAGCATAGGAACAAGATAATAAACAGACAAAGCCACTATTGGAACCATAATAAAAAATGCAGCAAGTAAACGAATCAGTGGGTAGTCTAATTTTTTTTCAAATGTTTGTTTTTCTTCTCTTGTACTGCTGATTTCCGCCATCACCAACTCATCATTTAAGTTGGCTTTTTGTAATCTTTGGCGATCTCTCTTTGCCTTCTCCCGATACGATGCCTCTTTATTCATCTATCTTCCCTTCCTGCTCTTTGACTTTTATAGATATATAACCCCAATAAACAATCAATAATAAAGTGCATGATAATTGTCGCTAACAAATTACCTGTTATTTCATATATCCAACCAATGAAGAAACTCAATAAAACGACATTTATAAATAAGAACCATTGAAATAAATAACGATAATGAACAAGAGCAAATATCACACTAGTCATTATCAATCCAAAATGAGTTTGCAGCACACCTCTAAATAACACTTCCTCACTAAAGGCAATTATTAATGTAATCACTATGATTTGGACTGGTGATAGTGAGCTGAATATCCTTTTATTTACCCCGCCATCATTATAATAGGAAGGAGGGAGCGTTCTCATCCCAATTATATCAAGAATTACAATGATTAATCCTGATAATAGACCAATCATAATAGATGGTCCATCCCATTGAAATAGCGCAAAAAAAGAGTGCCAAGAATGAAAAAGAAATAGACCAATAACTAGTGCAATAAATAGCAATAATACTTGTGTTAAATATAAATGAAATCTTAATTCTTTATCGGATAATAAACGGATGGTTTCTTCATACTTACTCTTCATTTTTCGAAGTCTCACTTAATAAAATTTCTTGCAAAATCTCTTCCCAATTTTCATATTCAGGCATTGTTTCACGCTTTTCAGCTTGCAAATTAGGATAGTTGCTACCATTACAATGATCGCAGCATTCTACTATATTTATTGTCGGTTGTTCACCAAAATATTGTAAGATTTTTTCTCGTCTACATGTGGACATATGAATATATTGATAAACAGTATGAATGGCTTCAAATTTAAGCTGCAATTGTTTATTCATCATCTCCTTTAGTTCATCTAAGGAAGTCGCCTCCTTATGATGAAGGATAGCATTACGATGAAAATCCTTTAATAATCGCATAGATGTTTCACTAAGATTAGCAATTGCTATAATTTCCTCTTCATATTTTTCCAACTCCCACCACCTTAGGGAGTCTTCTAAAAAGAATTGGCGTAATTTTTCCATTTGGCTATCGTTAATTAGTTCGGTTTCTACCAACTGCCTTGGTAGCTGCTCATCAAAAGGTGCATATAACAATAAAGCAAGACTAGCTTGGCCATCTCTCCCAGCTCTACCAAGTTCCTGTAAATACGATTCCATATTCATCGGCATATGAAAATGGATAACATAACGAATATTTTCTTTATTAATTCCCATACCAAATGCACTTGTTGCACATATCACATCTAGTTGGTTATGGATATATTGTTGCTGAATAAGTATTCTTTCTTCATGATTCAATCCACCATGATAAATGCTCACTCTTTTTATACCATTCTCTTTTAATGATTGGGCACAAATTTCAGCCGTTTTTTTACTAGAAAAATAAATAATACCTGGACCGTGTAATGCGCTAACCCTCTTAATTAACACATCTATTTTCTCTTGATAACTTCCGACTTTCTCAACATGTAAAGAGATATTTGGTCGGTCAACTGAATAAAGAATATCAATACTGTTTTGCATATTTAAAGATTGCTTAATATCTTGTTTCACCCTATCAGTTGCTGTAGCCGTTAACGCCAATATAGGCGGATTCCCTAAGTCTTCCATTACAGTGCCGATCGCTAAATAGTCCGGTCGAAAATCATGGCCCCATTGAGAAATACAATGCGCTTCATCGATAACAAGTAATGTAATATTAATCTCACTTAATCTCTCCATGAATAATTTTGATTGTAGCATTTCAGGTGAAGTAAAAATAAACTTATACTGGTGCAAGTTTTTAAGTGCAGACATTTTTTTTTGGTAATTTAAAAAAGAATTAAATGCAATTGCCCGTTTTTCCCCTATCAATAGTAATTGGTCTACTTGATCCTGCATTAAGGAGAGAAGTGGAGAAATAATTAAAGTTGCACCTGGAAGCATATATGTAGGAAGTTGATAACATAATGACTTCCCAGAACCAGTTGGAAGCATGGCTAACGTATGCTTACCAGCCAATACCGCTTTTATTGTTTCTTCTTGTCCATCTCTAAAAGACGTATAACCAAATTTTTCTCTCAGTAAATGTTTCATCATACGCTCACCGCACTTTTATGTTTAGCTAGTACAAGCCGTATCTGAAAATAGCTTGCTTCGGGAACGGATTGACGGATATATTTTAACTGTTTTATTCCATTTGTTGAAGTTTTCATAATGTTTCTTTGCACTTCTGGTGGGACATATATATCTATATCAAATGACGAATCAATGATGGCCAATTCCACAATATGGTCTTCAATTGTTCCTTGTTTTAATTTTCTTATTTTAATAATATCCTCAATATCGTATCCTTGATTTAAATAAATAGCTGTTTTTCTTGTTGATTGTGTTAGGTGTATCCACTCATTTTTCTCTTCTGTCTCTAATAATTGCTCGAGTAAAGGATAAGAAGTCTTATTTCCTTTTACTTCAGTTAAAATCATGTGAATCACATTTGTAAAATGTAAATGATAGGTTAACACTGACATTTGTAACTGTTCAGCTGCCTGATGTGCCGTTAAGCCAATTCGCTTACTTCCTGTTAACCTTAGTATAAGAATTAGAGGGTCTATTTTTTTATTCGTAAAAAGATGTTGTAACTCCTTAAACAATTGTGTTGCCAACTCATAGCGATTGAATCTATTTCTTTGAATAAAGTTTTTTATCCAATCAAGATGAGGTTTATTATTTTGAATTGGGAGATACCTCCCGTTATATGCGACTAGGTTAGAAATCACTTGAACCATAAGAGAAAGACGCTCCCAAAATAATTTGTCCATTCGATTATATGACCAGCCATTGAGATATATAGGGAGGATTGGTTCCGCATGCACTTGGATATATATATCCCCTTTTTCCGTTATTCGATAAGTCCCCTCATTGAGACAAGTAACATAATTCTCCTCAATAAGAAAATCTAATATTTGGTTAAATTCCTCTCTTGTCAAATGGGGTAATACATGAAAGTATTGCTTCAAGTGAAATAAATGAGCATCTTGTATTGTTTGAGATGACTTTTTGCCATTAAGCAAATGTAAAATGGCATAAGCCGTTCTCTGATTCTCAATTGATTTTAGACAAAATAAGACCAATTTCTGAATAACACTCACATTTCTCTCCCCTTTATTATGACTAATTAGTTTTTAGAATAGCATTTTCGTGATGAATTTGCAGATTTTTTCGACATTATTTTAATTTTTTTTGTTGAATTTTATTGTATCATGAAACCGTTATATACGTGATAATATCAGTCAATTTTTCCTCATGAACAACTTGAAAAGTCCCACCATAGACTATTCTAGATGGTAGATTTTTATTGAAATGTTTACAAGACAGATTTACAATAGAACATGTGGTAAGTGTTTCGGCAGATATTTTCGTGCTTTAACATGAAAAAGATTTTAAATAGGAGGTTATTCCATGGCGAAGTATACAATTGTTGACAAAGAAACATGTATTGCTTGTGGCGCATGTGGTGCGGCAGCTCCAGACATTTATGATTATGATGATGAGGGCATCGCATTTGTAACATTAGATGATAATGAAGGAATTGTAGAAATTCCTGATGTTCTTATAGAAGATATGATGGATGCATTTGAAGGCTGTCCAACAGACTCAATCAAAGTCGCAGACGATGCCTTTGATGGTGACCCGTTAAAATACGAATAGAACAAAAATCTAATTATCAAAACAAGAAAACGGACAAATCCTATTATTCACGGGTTTGTTCGTTTTTTAATGCGAATAAAGATCCTTCTTCTAAATGAAACCAGTGGGCTTTTCTATTCTTTAGCTAAAAGTTTAAATAATAGTGATCGAAAGTTGCCCATGAGTCTATTTGTGCTTTTCAAATGGTGAAACAATGGATAAGTAGCCATTCTATTTAAGCGGCATATGTTTATATATTAAAAGGCATCCAACTTTTCAAAGTTAGATGCCTCCTTTATAAATTAAGCAATCGTATTTAATGATCTTTGTTTATTAATCCAATTACCCATCTTAACAAATACAAGCATAAATACCGATGCCATTAAAATCCCTTTAATAAAGTTAAAAGGTAGAATAAACATGACTGCAGTTGAACGCATTTCTGGTCCTGACATTGCGGGCATATTTAAAAACATTGTATAGGCTGGTAAAAAGACGAAATAATTTAGCAAACTCATGGATACAGCCATTACACTTGTGCCAATTATTAACCCTATGGTCATGCCTTTTTTGGATTTCATCTTTGTATAAACATAATAGGTCGGCAAAATAAATAATAATCCTGCGACAAAGTTAGCAATATGACCAACAGGTACGCCAGTAGCGCTTCCAGTCATAAAATAATCCAACACATTTTTAAACAATTCGACCAGTATTCCCGCAATCGGACCAAATATTAATGCAGCCACTAAAGCAGGAATATCACTAAAGTCAATCATCAAAAAGTTCGGAAACGGTGGTAATGGAAAGTTTAACAACATAAGAATATACGCAATACTACTTAACATACCAATTGCAACAAAAGCTTTGACATTTAACTTCTTCAATTTTTCCTCTCTCCTTTTAGGCTATCTCTCCTATAGAAGAAAGTTCAGCAAATAAGCGTCTTTGCAAAATAAAACCCTCAAGTAAACTTGAGGGAGAATTGAACAAAGACATTCTTAATAAACGTTCGTGTAGTGCACACTTTGAACGTTAGCAGAACCTCCATCTTCTCCCATCCAGACTTTACTGTCGGCTTTGGATTCTCACCAAATCCTGCCCAATACAAACGCTTCATGCTAATTGCACTCCACTTTTAGGCTCGCGGGCTTAAAGTATTCAATACTTATCACCGCCGGTCGGGAATTTCACCCTGCCCCGAAGATAGACCATATTTATTTGACAACTTCATTATACTGAAAAACAATTCATTTGTGAAGCCTAAAATCGTACATATCTTGAATTAAAAACATTCCCTCCATTATGGACATCTGTCCTCAATAGATAAAAATTTTCTTCCCTCGAAGATCGTTTTATTTTATTACATTAAAGCGTTTCCATTTTAAACACAAACAATAAATCCAATTGACAGAATAATATTCGTCTTGTAAAATAATCAGATAATTAAGTAACCAACTTAGGAGGGTTCATACATGTATCAAATATTAGTGGCTGATGCCATTAGTGAAGAAGGCTTATACCCTTTACTTAACGACACAAATGCCGAAATTATTCAAAAGAAAACCGACGATCCAGAAGTTGATTTATCAACTATTAAGGCTTTGTTAGTACGTAGTGCTACAAAAGTAACGGATGAATTAATGGCGGAGATGCCTAACTTAAAGATCATTGCAAGAGCAGGTGTGGGTGTAGATAATATTGATGTCCCGGCAGCAACTAAAAGAGGTATTATCGTCATTAATGCACCAGACGGAAACACAATTTCTACGGCAGAGCATACTTTTGCTATGATGGCCTCCCTTATGAGAAATATCCCTCAAGCGCATAGCTCAGTTAAAAATTTGGAATGGAAAAGAAATCAGTATGTAGGTACTGAACTATTCGGTAAAAACCTTGGGATTGTTGGTATGGGAAGAATCGGGAGTGAAATTGCCAAGCGAGCAAAAGTATTTGGTATGAGTGTGTTAGTATTTGATCCCTTTTTAACGAAAGAACGTGCAGCAAAACTTGGTGTAGAATCTACTACATTAGATGAAATACTGCAAAGATCGGATATCATTACGGTTCATACTCCACTTACACCAGAAACAAAAGGGATTATTAATGAAGAGGCATTGAAAAAAACAAAAAAAGGCGTTCGCTTACTCAATTGTGCACGTGGTGGTATCATTGACGAGCAAGATTTAGCTAAATACGTGGCTAATGGACATGTTGGGGGAGTTGCACTAGACGTATTTGAAACCGAACCTCCTGGTGAACATCCACTTTTAAAATATGATAATGTAATTGTAACTCCACATTTAGGTGCATCAACAAAAGAAGCACAATTAAATGTAGCAACACAAGTTGCTCAAGAAGTACGGACATACTTTGAAGGAAATCCAGTATCTAATTCGATTAACTTACCAGCGATTTCCAAAGACATCTATGAAAAAATACAACCGTTTTACCAAATTTCTAAACAAATCGGAAATATTTTAACTCAATGTGTTAAAGAAGGGGTACATGAACTCTCTATTACTTACTCTGGTTCAGTGACAGAATTAGAGACTGCATATTTAACAAAAGCGATGCTGTCTGGCTTCTTCAAAGGAAGAATAGATGTTAACGTGAATGAAGTAAACGCATTACTCACTGCAAAAGAGCGTGGTATCACTGTTGGTGAAAAGATTTCTACAGAAGCATTTGGCTATGACAACTGTATCTCAGTCACAGCAAAAGGCGAAGAAAATGCATTTACAGTTAGAGGTACCTTTATTGATCATTATGGACCTAGAATTGTCTATTTGAACGGCTTTAATATCGACTTCTTACCAGAGGGCAATCTTCTTTATATTCAACATATGGACAGACCTGGTGTTATTGGCCACGTAGGTCAAGTACTTGGAGATCACCATATTAATATTGCAACAATGCAAGTGGGTCGTAAACAAGCAGGTGGCGAAGCAATTATGGTTCTAGCTTTTGACAAACCATTAAGTGAAAATGAGCTTTCCTTATTGAATAACTTAGATGAGATTGTTTCTATTAATCCTATTATCTTATAATTCCTTCATGTAAGAGTGGTCTTTATTCGACCACTCTTTTTTATTTTTAGATTAACCAAAATCAATAAAAAATGAACAGATTCAATTAGAACCTGTTCATTTTTTATTTGATAACTATTTATCATTATACCCTAGCCTAACGGATATTCTTTACGTTCACCTTTTGAAAAAGTCATGATGGATGAATAACCAATTTCTTTTGCTAATGCAAGCGATTGATCAAAGTCTGCACCAACATGCTCGGGAAAATGAGCATCAGATGATAGAACGATTGGTATATTCTTCTCATAACATTTTCGTAATAATCTTGGATCTGGATAAAGCTCACCTACAGGTTTTCTTAAACCAGCACTGCTTATTTCCACACATGTTTTTGATTGTGCTAAAGCATCAGTTGCTCTTTCGTATTGTTCTAAGAGAAACGCTTCATCTTGTGGAACATATTTAAAAATCTTCACTAAGTCAATATGGCCAACAATATCAAATAGATTAGATTGAGCCAAAGTGACTATCTGATCATAATATTTACGATATACATCGTATAGGTCGCGTCGTTCCCATTCCTTTTTGTATTCAGCTAAATCGATGCCAAAGTCACCTACCCAATGGACAGAGCCAATCACATAATCAAAATCATAAGATTGAATGAATTTCTCCATTTCCTTATGCTTTCCAGGTGTATAATCCATTTCAATAGACATCTTGACATCTATTCCTTTATCCCATGCTTGATGAAATAATGACACATAATCCTTCATATCATAATATCGTCTTTCATTCACCCATTTATTTTGCAGAATATCTGCCGTTTGATAAAAGTGATAAGCATGTTCAGAAATACCGAATGAACCAATATTTTTACTATTAGCAGCGTTTGTAAATTGTTCTAAATAGTCTAATGTAAGTGTACCGTTCTCTAAATGATTATGATAATCCGTTAACATTTTGCCTGCCTCCTCAATTGTATGTAACAATTATACGCCTTAAAAGAGGCATGGACAATGAGATTTAGACATTTTTTTGAATAATCAAACCTTAATTCGTTTTGATTGAAAAATAAAATACAATCATGTTAATTTTTTCATATTAAATGTACCTTTGCTTAGATGCATTACTTTTTAGTTTAAGGCATCTTTAATATTTGGTAAGGATATATGTTTTCCGTTCGCAAACCATTCTTATTAATCAATTCTGTTACCGACACATTATATCTTTCACTAATCGACCATAACGTATCTCCTGATTTCACTTCATATGTATCCATATTAGTCCCATTCATTTTTCCTGAAACAACCAGGGTATCCTCATCATGATTCAATACTAAAAAAGGATCAAGCGCATTCTCCTTTGAAAAGGTCCACTCGTTTGCGTGAACTTCAAAATGCAAATGAACACCAGAGGAATCACCAGTATTCCCCATTTCTCCTACTGAATCACCTGCTGAAATCACATCACCTTCAAATACTAAACGCTTTTTCAAATGAGCATAAATGGTTTCTGTATCGTTATCATGCTGTATAAACACAACATTACCATATGTATCAGAGAAATATGATCTCGTAACTACCCCACTATCAACTGAATGAATGGGTGTACCTATCTCAGCAGCAATATCAATCCCTTTATGATGTCCTCCCCTAGTTCCATATGTATCTGTGATGACCCCTTCTACTGGCCATACCCAATTTTTTGTTTTTTCTGGCCAAGAGTCTGCCCAAGCTTTATTTTCACCACTGAACAATAAACAAAGAATACATAGACTTCCGAACATAAATAAACGGCTTACTTTATACTTCAAAACTTGTGCCTCCTAAAGCGATTATATACTATAGACAAATTAATTATTTCTATGATAAACGACAAATCCTACCAAAAAACACATCCATTACTATGTACGAGTTTTTAAAAAATATGTATACAAAAAATAAATTTTACTTTTTTATTTGGCACTTTTATCAATATAATCTTTGTTAAAGACACAAAAAAAGTTGGTAATAATAGACTTTACTAGTCATAATTACCAACTTTTTGTTCTTTATTATGGCAAATCCCTTTTATTAGGTGCTACTGGCACTTGAATTTCTTTTTCTAAATCAAACCGACCAATTTGATCAATTTCGGTATTTTCCAACTTAACCTCATTATATTCAAATTCCTTGGCCGTTAATAGAATTGCTTCAATCGTATATAAAGTTTCCTCATCATTCTTAATATCAGCATCATCTTCAAAAGTGATTAATAATTGTTCATCGGACACGACTTCCGTTTCAAAGTCAATGTCATCAGGTATAGAAGCTTTCAAGTTATATGTTTCAATACCTGTTTTCATCGCTGCAAACGCATCTGTCACCGAGTTTATTTTTTTTCTAAACGGAACAAGGAAAGGCGTTGTCCACTCTTCATTAGGATAGTAAAAATAGTAGGCAGATTTATTAGGCGTATCTACTTGATTTATTTCTTCTGTAAAGCCTTCATTTCCCATCTCTACCCCTTGTTCACCATCTGTTAATAAATCGATCTTTTTTATATTAAAATCAGCCATCATATCCGTTAATATTTCTTTAATTGTTTCTGATTGACTGCTTGTAGTAATGTTTGTTGCAGCATGAAAATCAACTGTAAGCACTTGATTTGAAGAATCATAATGAAAGTCCGCATCAAATGGGTTTAGCTCCCCTAATCCCCATTCCGCTTCTTTTAATTCTGACATATAATTAATGAATAATTCCATTTTAGACAGTTCTGCTTCTTTATTTACCATCACACTAATGGGGATAAAATTTTGAACATTATGATCTGGTATAGAATATGTTAAAACTTCCTCTTGACCTTTAATATCTTCCGCATAGACTGCAGTTGGTTCAATCACTGGTTGTTCATTACCATCATCGGCATCTCCTGCCTGTTCATTTTGAGCATAAATATCCCCTGTCTGGTCGATATCTCCTTTTGGCGTTCCTTCTTCATTCTCTACCTTATCTTCCGTATTTCCTTGCGTAGGATTACTCTCATCATTTGTGATCTCATCATTTGTAATCTCATCATTTGTGATTTCATCGTTTGCTTCCTTTGGTTGAGTGGCATTCGATGCGACTTGGTTCTCTTGCTCGCTATTATCTACATCACTTCCGGCTGAATCTTGAAAGTTAATCATGGTCGGAACGAGAATACATAATAATAAAACTGCAACTGCTGAAGCTACAGAGGGGGTTAGCCACCTTTTTCTTTTCTTCTGCTCTTTATATATCATCATTTGTTGATACATATCTTGCTTACTTATGTGGTTGGTGATTTTAGGAAGTTGTTTCAATAGTTCTTCGATGTGATCATCTTTCCAATCTTGTTTTTTCACTATTTAACCCCTCCTTTTCCCACATGTCAGACATGTTTTTCTTCAGAGCCTTTAATGCTCTATGTTGCGTAGTTTTCACTTTACTTTCCGTCCAACCTAACGTTGCTGCCGTCTCAGCAATGGATAATTCTTGAATATATCTCATTATAATAACCGTTCGTTGATCGACTGAACACTTCTCCATGCACCGATAAATCATTTGGATTTCCTGGCTTTGCATAACAACTTCTTCTGGCATAGGGTGTTCATCTTTAATCTGTTGCTTTGACCAATCAAACTTTTCAATTATTTTTTGTTTCCAGCCTTTTTGTTTTCTAAATGAATCAATTGCCACATTCCTTGCAATAGAGAATAACCACGTTTTTTCACTACTCTTGCCTTCGAATTTATCATATGATTTCAAAACTCTTATATATACTTCTTGCATAAGATCTTCTGCCAGCTCTCGATCTCTCACCATATAAAATAGGAATTGAAATACATCCTGATGGTATTTTGTATATAATTCATCGAAAACGGAGTCCAATAACTTCCCCTCCCCGTTCATAAATAATAGTCGTTATTAGAATTAAAAAAGTTACACTCTAACTATAGTATTAATGAAATTAAAATGGAAGGATTTCTTTAGGAAATCTCTACTTGCTCATTTCGCTTCCTGTTACCTTTTAGTAACAAGCTGTTTTCGGACACAAGTTGGTTGCATTCTGTCTGAATCATCGGAAAATACAATGTTATTCATATGTCGTTTTGACAGTAGCTATCTTTTCCTTAGTGTTAAATTTGGCCATAGAAAAACTGCACCTCCAGTTGTTAGATTATGTCTAACAACTGGGGTGCAGTTCAAGAATGTTCGTTTACGAATTACTATATTTTTTTATGTGTGGAATGTTCCTTATGAATCAAGAGAATTCGTCAAGAACAGTGCTAATCATTCATGACTTTTCGGAAGAAAGATGGAAAATGTCGTACCATGTCCAATTTTACTCTGAACAGTGATTTGACCCTTATGTGTATCGACAATATTCTTGGCAATTGCAAGGCCCAGTCCTGTTCCAGATCTTCCTCTTGTTCGTGCTTTATCTGCTTTATAAAACCTTTCAAATACAAATGGTAAATCTTCTTCTGGAATTCCAGACCCAGAATCAACAACCTCTATCATTAGCCCTTTTTCGTTACTATGTTGAACGACCGTGACTTGTCCACCTTCAGGAGTATGTCTAATCGCATTATCTATCAAATTGGTCAACACTTGCTCCATACGATCAGGATCAAAGCTTGCCCACACCCCTTTATCTTCCAATGACTCAGACAATGTAATTTTCTTTTCAGCCGCCAGTCTTTGAAACTTTCGGGTGACTTTTAGGATAAAGGCTTTTACTTCTACAGCTTCACGAATAAGCTGAATATGGCCTGCTTCCATTCTTGCGATATCTAATAGTTCATTCACAAGTCTACTCATTCTTAACGATTCATCATAAATAACTTTAGCCATTTCTTTCTTCTCATCCTCAGTACCAGCGATGTCATCGACAATGGCTTCACTATATCCTTGCATTAAAGCAATGGGTGTACGTAGTTCATGAGAAACGTTCGCAATAAAATCTTTGCGTAATTTATCAAGTTGGCGTTCCTCTGTCATATCACGGATCACTGCAACTGCACCGCGAATATAGGTTTCATTATATAAAGGGCTAATAATCATTACCCAAGTTCGCCCTTGAATCGTCACTTCACCTATACTTTCACTTTCTGTATTTACAGCTGTTTGGAACAACTCCATTACATAAGCAGGTACACTATTCGTGAGTCCATCTTCACGTTCATAGGACCAATTCCGCAAAAAACGATCCGCAGGTGGATTGGTTATGACAATCTCACCATCTTTACTAAAGGTGAATACACCGTCTGCCATACTGCTTAAAATGCTAGAGAGTTGTTCTTTCTCTTGACTTAGGGCATCAATATTATATTTCAACTGCCGACCCATTCGATTAAAGGTAATCGCTAAATCACCTATTTCATCTTTAGAAAGATAAGGTACTTTCGTATCGAAATTCCCTCGTGATGCTGCTGTTACAGCTTCTTTCATTTTTCTAAGCGGGGCAGTAATCCTCGTTGACAAGAAGAAAGCAAAAATAGTTGTTAAAATAATCGCTACTCCTGCAGCTAACAAAGTAAACTTTGTCGTTGACTCTGTTGTTTCTTGCATAACCTCTAAAGATTGATATATAAATACTGCACCATCATTTTCATTTGAAGGCGGAAGTGGTACCCCACTAATCAGTATATCAGGATTATCTATATTACCTTCTGCACCATTCGTTAAATAAGATGACACCTTAGTCACTGATTCATTTTTTGTAAAAACAGCTTTTAAATCTGGGTCTCCATGTAAATAGGAAAGTGGCAACTCAAATGTTTGACTTTCATTAGGAGAATAGTACACTTGATCATCAGCAATAATGATTACTTTTGTCACTTCATCTACTAACTCCCAAGCAATTTCTAGCCCTATTTCACGATCATGTTTCTCCAAGATCATTGCTATTTTATTAGCAGTCGCCTTCAATCCCTTTTCTGTTTGGTCAATATGATAATTCTCAAAGAATTGCAGCAACATAATCGTTAAAATAAATAAGACAAACGAGACCAGTATAAGAAAGGTTGCCCATAGTTTTCCTACAACACTATGCCATAACCTCATTCATTTACAACCTCAAACTTATAACCCACTCCCCAAACAGTAACAATCATTCTAGCAGCTTGCTCTGATACTTTGTTTAATTTTTCCCTCAATCTTTTTACATGTGTGTCTACTGTACGCAAGTCACCAAAGAACTCATAATGCCATACTTCTTTTAATAACTGTTCACGATCAAACACTTTATCTGGGGCTTTAGCTAGAAAATAAAGCAACTCATATTCTTTAGGCGTTAAGCTTACTTCTTTACCATCCGCTAATACACGGTGAGCATCATTATCTATGGTTAAATAAGGAAAAACAATGATATCTTTGGCCGTTGTTTCTGGTGGTACGTAAGAAGATTTAGACGATCTTCTTAGCAATGCCTTTACTCTTAATACCACTTCCCTAGGACTGAATGGCTTGACGATATAATCATCTGTACCTACTTCAAATCCTTGGACGCGATTTACTTCCTCTCCTTTTGCCGTTAACATAATGATTGGGGTAGTTTTAATTTCTCTTATTTCTTTACAAACTTCTATCCCATCTTTCCCCGGCATCATTAGATCTAAAAGAATGACATCATATTCATTTGTTAAAGCTTTTTCTAAGGCCTCATCACCATCTTCTGCTTCTTCAATAACATAGTCTTCTCTCTCTAAATACATTTTTAATAATCGGCGAATTCTCTCTTCATCGTCTACAACTAACACTTTTACTTCATTATCCATTTATAGCACTCCTTTAGAATGAAGATTATTTTCATAGAAAAAAGCCTTCACTTCACTACATGTGAAGTGAAGGCATAAATCTAGCACTACCTTAATGCTCATTTCTATTTTAGCAAAATTTTCACGATCCTGCATAGGAATGCAACCCGGCAATAACTAGGTTAACCACAATTAAGTTAAACATGATAATAATAAATCCAATTACACCGAGCCAAGCAGATTTTTTACCATGCCAACCTTTTGATAATCTGAGGTGAAGGTATGCTGCATAGAATAACCAAGTAATTAATGCCCACACTTCTTTAGGGTCCCAGCCCCAAAATCGCGACCAAGCAATCTGGGCCCATATCATGGCAAAAATTAACGCTCCTAATGTAAACACTGGAAAGCCAATAAGAACAGATCGATAACCAACTTCATCGACTAAATCTAAATTTACTCTCTTTGTTAGCGGCTGTAAGGCTAACGTTATCCGTTTTCTAGCAATTAACCTAAATAGTAGATAAATAATCGTCCCTGTAAACAATGACCATAAAACAGTATTTAACTTTTGGGCATTAATGATCCCAGGAGTCTCCACCAAAGGACTAAATTTATCTGGTGTTAAATGTTCACCTTCATGTGGTCCAACGAGAGCAGGCAAGTGATATTCTAACGTTTCTTCTACATTATTATTATCAATCCAATGAAACTCTGACTTGTAGCCTGTTGCCCCAAATACGGAAGAAATGATAATGAAGCCGAGTGTACAAACAACCCCAAAAAGAACAACTTCTAACCATATTGCCTCTTTTGTTTTTTTCGAATGATCCACTGCTTTAATTAAATAGATTAAGCCAGCAACAAAGCTAATCGCTAAAATCGCTTGTCCTAACGCCGCTGTTGTTACATGGATATGTAGCCAATTACTTTGAAGAGAAGGAACCAGTGGTGTGATGTCCCTTGGAAACATGGCAGCATAACCAATAAGGAGAAGTGCCACTGGTAAAGTAAATAACCCAAGGGCAGGAAGCTTATAAACAAAATAAATGACAATAAACGCTCCAACTAAACACATGCCAAAGAATGTTGTAAACTCAAATAAATTACTTACAGGTGCATGTCCCGCTGCTACCCATCTTGTAATAAAATAGCCTAATTGACATATAAATCCAGCAATCGCAAACGCAACACCTATTTTCGCCCACTTATTTGGTCCATGATCTTTTTCTCTTGCTTTCTTGTCCTTAATCGAACCGGCAAAAAAAGCCGTGCCTACTAAATAGAGCAAAAAGGCGATAAATAATAAATTTCCACTTAATGCAACCATTATTACTCCTCCTTACCCTTCTTATTTGTTGTTTCATCTGATTGGTCAATCGGTTCTTGAATACCACTACCATCAAATACATGGGTTATCTCTCGTTTAAGTCCGTGCCAGTTTTTATTCGTATGGCCCGCAACTAAAACTTGGTCTCCTAATCTTCTAATCCATATTCTGCGATGATTCCAGTACGCACCTTGCACGACACCAATCATGAAGATGAGACCACCTATAGCAAGAATAGGGAGTGTTAAATCTTTTCTTACGGTTAAAGCACTAACATTTTGCGTGTCTACTCCTTTGAAGGCCATCTTTAAGTCATTATCACCATATGGTTCAATCGTTTGTTGAATAGCAACGAAACTAACTTCTCCATCTGGATGTTCAGGTGAGAACATTTTAAAGATAAACGCAGGGTTGTTCGGCACGCGTGATTTTGTCACTGGCTCCGAATTTTCATCAAATTCAAAATCAGGGAAATAGCTCATTAGCTCAACACTGTATCCATTTTCAAATGTGTATTCATCTTGTGGGTTATGTAAGTCAATCGTCATTTGACCAAATTCTTCATTCGTCTCTTTATTCGTCAAAGCAAACGACATTTCGCTTAGCTCACCTAGCTTATAGCTTTGTTGATAAAGAGCAAACTGTTCAAACTTTAAAGGTTCATTCACCCTTAATTCGTAGTCTTCTACCTTTTCTAGCTCTGGGTCTTGTCCTGCAATTGTTTCTCCAGATTCTTTGTAAAGGCTCACATTTGTTTGAAAGTTCTTCGCAACTGTACCATTGTTTTCGATCGCTGTTGTAAACGCTTCACTTTCTTTATCTTTTTCATAAGTTTCTAAAATAAATTCATGATTTTCCAGATAATATTCACCTTTTGTTTCTGGAATAACAACTGTTTCACCTTCACGAATCCATAGCAATTCGTCCACATACATTCCCGGCACAAACCGCAACATGCCACCGATTAAAAAAATGATCAACCCAATATGGTTTATATAAGGGCCCCATCTTGAAAATCGGTTTTTCTCGGCAAGTATACTTCCATTCTCTTCTCTTATGTTGTAGCGTTTTTCCTTTAGTTTCTCCTTGATTTTCTCAAATGAATCCTCTTCAATAGAAGCTAAGGTTGTGGCACTATATAATCTTTGCCGTCTTAAAAACCCTTCATGCCGATCGACTCTTTGTTTTTTTAAGGCACGGTAAAGAGGTACGACACGATCGAGACTACATATAACAAGAGATACGCCAATTGAAGCAATTAGCAATAAATACCACCATGAGCTATAAAGGTTATGAAACCCTAGCGTATAATACACTTCCCCAGCAAACCCGTATTGATCTTCATAATAAACGGATGCATTTTCTGTAGGAGGTATGTACATTTCTTGTGGAAAAATGGTACCAATCGCTGAAGCGGCTAATGTAATAATGATTAAAGTTACCCCTACTTTAACAGAAGAAAAAAAGTTCCATATTTTATCGATGATTGTTTTGTTGTACGTTTGTGACCTTCTCGCACTGCCCTCATAACGCATATCAACAAGCTTTTTACTTTTCTCTTCTTCAACTAACACACGACCGCATGATTCACATAGGACTGTGCCATGAGGATTCACATGGCCACATTCACACTTTACTTGTTTCATCATAAAAACTCCCCAATAATTACGGTTTGATTTGCGTCATAAAATCTTTTACCATTGGTTCTGTCAAAGTCCCCGTATGATATTTCACGACTTCCCCTTCAGGATTAATGAGAAAAGTCGCTGGCAAAGGACCGATGCCATATGCTGCCTTTACATCTTCATTTTTATCAATGACTACCGGAAAAGTCATGCCATGTCTTTCAATAAACTTGTTCACCGCTAAATTCGATTCACTAATGTTTACAGCGATTGTTTGTACCCCTTGATTTTTAAATTGCTCGTATTGATTGTTGATAAATGGCATTTCTTTTTCGCAAGGCTTACACCAAGTACCCCAAAAGTTCAAAAAAACGCCTTGGCCTTTATAGTCTGATAGTTGATGCTCTTTTCCATCCATATCGACCAATACAAAATCAGGAGCTTCTTTACCTATTTGTACTTTATGCACATTTTCCTTATTAAAGTTTGCATATAGCGTGTAAGCAACGGCTGCAAATAGAATCACTAATATCGCTGTCCTCATAACGAGCCGTCGTTTTTTCATGAAAAATTCCTCCCAAAGTTAAGACACAAATTTTTAGCATTATTTTAACAATTTGGTATTTATTATATCACTAGTATGAAAACAGTCCTTGTAAACGGTGTGAAGGAAATGTGACAACTCTATGACTTTTTCATTTATTTACCTGTACTCTTTTTAGCTAATGCCCTAAATTGCTTTACTTCATGTGCAGTAAGTTCTCTTGCATCACCTGCTGACAGCCCGTTTAATTGAAGGAATCCATATCTTTCTCGTTTAAGCTTTTGCACTTGATGACCGACAGCCTCAAACATTCTTCTCACTTGACGGTTTCTGCCTTCGTGAATCGTTAATTCGATAATCGCTGTTTGTTTTTGCTTATCACTGCTAAGCACTTTTACACGTGCAGGAGCCGTTTTTCCATCTTCTAAGCGGACACCTCTTTGTAAATGATTTAAAGTTTCTCTAGAAGGAATGCCCTTTACTTTCGCTACATATACTTTTTCAATTTCATTTCTTGGGTGCATAAGCAAGTTCGCGAATTCACCATCATTCGTCAATAATAATAATCCTGATGTATCATAATCTAATCGACCCACTGGATAAATTCTTTGTTTCACATGTTCAAAGTAATCGGTTACCACTTTTCTACCTTTGTCATCCGCAACACTTGATAATACACCTCTTGGTTTATATAGAAGGAAATAAACCGGCTCTTCACCCTCAACCGGGATACCATCAACTTCGACTTTATCAGAAGGTGTCACTTTCACCCCTAATTCCTTTACAATCTTACCATTAACCTTTACACGGCCATCTACAATTAGTTGCTCCGCTTTTCTCCTAGATGCAACCCCTGCATGGGCTATGACTTTCTGTAATCTTTCCATTATCAGTCACCTCAAAATCTCTATTACTGTACTTATGAATTATGCCATAAGTTCAAGTTTTTTCAAAGGGCGCATTTTTTAACCAAATGGTACATGTTTAAACGAAGCATACAATAGTCATTCCCTTCTTTTTAAATTTGAACAGTTAGCAGGCAATGCTAACATAAAAGAAGCATAGTAGTAAGATTTCTAGAAAACAAAGGTTCTATCATTGGTAGACGTCCGAACTGGAGCACTCTCAACAAATTGTCTGGAAGTTATATTGATAAGGAAGGAAAATAAAAGGTAAAGGTAAAACAGATGATAGCAAGATAACCAACGCCAATCCCTGCTATCTTTAGCGAATTGTCGTAAGAAATCTGCGCATCTGGTGTCATGCATACACTTGTGGGCCGTCATATAAGTGAGTTACGCAAATTCTGGTTGCTCGTTCATCTAGTAGATTTCTCTGAAATTCGCTGCGCAAAGCTGGCCTGATTGTACATATGCGAAGATAATTGAATAACCGTCATGTGCACAGATTTCCCTTAATCCTTTCTAGTAAAGAAGTTGAGCCAAACATACTTCCTCTTATCTTTTAAACCTACTTAGAATGTGACTTCTTAAGGCAAAACAAAAAGCCAAACAAAATCATAAAGAATTTTGTTCGGCTACCTATAAGGCAAGTATTTTTCTTTAAAGGGTATAGCCAACCAAATGACACAAAACCCACTTTAATATATTTTTTGGGAATAAAATCCTGGTTTTAGGTACGCTAAGGGTTGTAACTAAAATTGATTTACAAGTAAATTCCACTGAACAACAGTTATGTAGCGTTTTAAAATTTTCACAGGTGGTACCCCGGAACTATTTTAGGCAAACATGATTAACACAATAAGGATGGCAGCAATAAAACCGGCTAAGTCTGCTAATAAACCTACTTTTAATGCATCACCCATTTTTTTAATACCAACTGCGCCAAAGTAAACGGTCAATACATAGAAAGTTGTATCTGTACTACCTTGTATAACAGAGGCCATTCGACCAATTAATGAATCCGGGCCATGTTCAGCAATTAAGTCCGTTGTCATTCCTAATGCGGCATTACCAGAAATCGGACGAATAATAGCTAGTGGGATGACATCTGCCGGAATACCAATGGCAACAAATACCGGTCGAATAAAATCAAGGAAAAATTCCAAAGCGCCTGAAGCTCTAAATATAGCAATCGCCACCATCATCCCTACTAAAAATGGAATAATGGAGATGGCAATTTTAATGCCATCCTTCCCACCTTCAACAAAGCTCTCATAAGTGGGCACTCTTTTAAATGTTGCATAAACTAATATAAAGCCTATAAGAACGGGGATAAACCAAAGAGAAATCAAAGATACTATTTCCATTTATCTCATCCTTTTCGTGATCTCCTATAATAAAAGTATCTATCAATCAAAATTGCAGAAATGGTCGAACAGATTGTCGCTATAAGGGTCGGACCAACAATATCAGTTGGACTAGCTGACCCGTAATTCATACGGATGGCGATAATCGTTGTTGGAATTAACGTAATACTAGATGTATTAATGGCAAGAAAAGTAATCATCGAACGACTTGCTTCTGTACTTTCTCCATTTAAAGCTTTTAGTTGTTCCATTGCTTTAATCCCTAGGGGTGTAGCAGCATTGCCTAACCCGAACAAATTAGCCATCATATTTGATAATATATAGCCCATTGCCGGATGATCTTTCGGCACTTCCGGAAAAAGTCTTGAAATAAATGGTTTAAATAGTTTAGCCAGCTTGTCTAGAAGGCCTGCATGTTCAGCTATTTTCATCATTCCTAGCCAAAAGACTAATATGCTGATTAAACCAATACATAATGTGACCGCTTCTTTTGCGCCTTTAAATATCGCTTCATTCACATCACTAATGGTTCCATTAATCATGGCAAAAACGATACCAATAATCGCTAACCCTGCCCAAATAACATTAATCATGTGGTTGCACTCCTAAAATACTTATAAATAAATTTTTAAAGTAATCTAGGAAGCTACCCTTTTCTGTTTTCGCTCCTTGCTGATTATAATAAATAGGCATCGTTTTAATTGACTCATCATTTAAGTAGATGACGGCTTTTCCGACAACTACTGGTACCTCTTCTCCACTTTTCCAACTTTCCTTTGGTTCAACAAAATTATATTTTACGCGAAACGCCTCTTTTTCCTTTTCGGTTACCGGATAGGAAAACGATGAACGGAGTGAAACCATGTTCTTATAAAAGGAATAGTCAACACCTTTAATCTTTCCTTCACTCACTACCTCAACTTGATCATATTGATCAAATGCACCTTCATACATGGCAATATGATCATTCCAATCATCTGGTCCATTTAACGTAACTGCAATGAGATCAAGATTATTCTTCGTCGCAGTCGTTACTAGCGTCCTTTTTGCTCTTTTTGTATAACCTGTCTTTCCACCTGTTGTATATTTATAAAGCTGTGTCAATAAACGGTTTTTATTGTTCCAACTATAATCCCTGTTTTCAGAGCGATAAGACTTCGTCCCTGCTATTTCTTGATATGTTTCATTTCTCATTGCATAACGAGTGAGTAATGCCATATCATACGCAGTTGAATAATGATTTTCATGGTCATCTAAACCATGTGGATTTTCAAAATGGGTATTAGTCATGCCAATCTCTTCTGCTTTTTGGTTCATTAAATAGACAAATCCATCCAAACTTCCACCTACATACTCTGCAATTGCGACCGCCGCATCATTACCCGAGCGAAGCATCAAACCATAAACTAAATCTTCTAATTTGATTTCTTCTCCAGGTTTTAAATAAATTGAAGACCCCTCTGCTTTCAAAATCGTATCGGTTACTTTTACTTTTTCTTCAAGCTTATTTGACTCAATCGCTAAAATCGCTGTCATAATTTTCGTTATACTAGCAATCCGATTTTGATCATTGGCTGCCTTATCATAAATGATTCTACCTGATTCCTGTTCGATTAATACTGCATTTCTCGCACTAACAGAGGGTTTCGCCTCTACTAGTTGTGGACTTAAACTAAGCAATAAGGTGAACATTATGAGAAAAGTGATTAGTTTTTTCCATTTCTTCATCGCACAAACCCCGTCTCATTTTATGGTTTGTACAATTCTATGCAGGACAAGTTTTGTTATGACAGATTCATGGCGATCGGTTCATAAATTAGGTAGTCTGAATTTTATCAACCGTTCATCGAAAGGAGTTGAACTATACATTCAAATTGGGGTAAGGATACGGGTATTGTAAACTGTTGGATCACTTGGACTTTGTTGACTGACTATAATTGAGATCCCGCAAGAGTTGAGAGCTCAACTACTCTTGCGGGGGTGTTTAAAAAACATGAGTAACTGCCTAGTTTTCTTCTGCTATCTACTTATTAAAAAGGTTGCCATTTTATTTCATGTGCTGTTTGAAGCCTTCTTGAAACATTGTCCCAGTTTACAATATTCCACCAATTGTCAATATAAGCGCCTTTATCATTTTTATATTGTAAATAATAGGCATGCTCCCAAACATCTAAAACTAGTAACGGGATCGTGTCCCATTGTGTTAAGTTTTGATGTTTTTCAGATTGTAATATTTCTAAATGTCTAGCTCTTGGAGACCAAACAAGAATTGCCCAGCCTGAGCCTTCTACTTGCTTTGCCGCTTCTGTAAAATGTTTTTTAAAAGCTTCAAAGCTACCAAAGTATTTCACTATTTCCTTTTTCAATTCCCCCGTTGGTTCTCCACCACCTTGCGGACTCATGTTCTGCCAAAAGATCGTATGCAAATAATGGCCTGAACCGTTAAAAGCCAATTCCCTTGACCAATGTTTAACTAGAGCGAAATCGCCCAAATTTCTCGCCTTTTTTAATTCTTTTTCTGCTTTATTCAGTCCATCTACATAACTTTGGTGATGCTTATCATGATGTAATCTCATGATTTCTTCTGAGATATACGGTTCTAAAGCATTATATCCATAAGGTAAAGGTGGAAGTTCATGTTTCCCCGCTGGAACACTCACTTCATTGACATAAATTTGCCCAAGAGATAATCGATGATGGAAATACCGTTCCATCTCACCATGAAGTTCTTCCACTTTTTCGTGAATCTCTTCTATTTCTTTGTCCCCCATATTATGGTCAATTGTCTCCATAATGGCTGTCATATGATCAAGTTTGTCCCATAGCTCATTGCTCTCTTCAATATTTTCACTCTCCAAAAAAGCCCTCATCTCTTCATTCCATTGAAATACACTTTTTAAGTACTCATTCATGCGATGATTCAAGCCAAATCCCTCCTCTTCATTACATCATATGTATAGGAAAGATAAATAATATCGTTTTTTAGTCATTCTACATCCTGCTTATCATTTGAACGCTATAGACACAAAAAAGCACGGACCAATTTGTCCGTGCCTTGCTCAATCTAGAGCATTTCTTATTTATTTTGATTGCATCATTTTTGTACGATAGTCTGTTTCGTAGTATTCTAGTTCTTCTCTTATCTTTTGGAAATCACTTTCTAATCCTCTAAATAAGTTCTCAAGGCGAACGGGTACTTCGTGATGAAAACGAATTGAATTCTTTCCTGTATAGGCTGAACGACTATTCTCATACCATGCATCATTTTTAGGTGAAAAAAACTCTTCAATACAATGATGGTAAAGTTTATACAATGTTTGCTCAGCTGCTCCCCGCTGAAATTGATCACTCATGAGTATGATGCGACATGCTTCATAACCTTCCTCGCAAAACACTAGAAGCTTTCTCAAATTGGATAAAATACTTTTATAATATCGCTCATCACCCTGTCCTTCCTCTTTAAGTACCAACAAGGTTGTTTCATTTAAGAAGTTCTCAAAAGTGCTTACCGTATTACTAAGGAATTGTTGCACATCTTCCATTTGTGATTCAACTATAGAATTTCCCATCATTTTCCTCCCGTTTATTTAGCTACTCTTTTCATCAGACAATTTTTATATCAGCTCTTCATTTATTCTGCATCATTGTTTCTATTATGTTAGGTATTTGCTTAAAATCAAACCCTGCAAATAAGCTTATAAAAGCGGTCTCATCACTTATAAATAACCGTTTTCTCAACTTCAATTCCGGGTGATTGAGAAGAGAAGCCAGCGCAGCAATATCTTTAAAAGTTTTATCACCTACTGACTGTTCATATGATGTCAATTGATCAAGCTTTTCTTCAAAGTACTGCAAATAAGTTAATGTGAATTTTCTTTCCTCTCCATCTTCCTCATAAATGACTTCACTTTTATTAAAAAAATCTTCGAAGGAATTAGGAAGAGTTTTTTCAAGCGACCATCCTTTCGATTGCAGAATGAACAATCAGAACCCTCCTTCAGATTTAATCTACTTCTTGATGAGTATCTTCGTGATTGATAATAATGAAGTTTGCTGATAACATGATTGTTATTAAGGGAAATACTTTTCTTTTGTACCATCTGACATTATGTATATATGCCTTTGATGTTTAATTATGCTTAGCAAGTAAATCAACCTTAATGTTTTTATATTAACATAAATGAGCTGTTGATTGTTCAGAATTATTTCACTTATACATTATTTAATGTATCAAAGAACAAATCAGCTTCTGTTTGCTCAAACTCTTCGTCTCCTTGATCAGGTAGCTTGGGTAGCTCTTTTAAACTTTTTAATCCAAATGTATCTAAAAATCCCTTCGTTGTGCCATACAAATACGCCCGACCATTACCTTCAGCTCTTCCTACTTCTTTGATTAATGCTTTTGCCACAAGTGTTTGTAATGGTCTTTCTGTCTTCACTCCACGAATTTCCTCGATTTCAATTCTTGTAATGGGTTGCTTGTAAGCAATAATCGCTAATGTCTCTAAAGAAGCTTGCGATAAAGAATGGGAAGAAGGCGCCTCCACTAGTTTCTTTAAATAGTCCGCTAATTCCTTTTTAGTTGTTAATTGATACGATCCACCAATTTCAATGATTTGTAATCCCCGTCCTTGGTTAGTTGCTAACTCAGTCATTAATTGATTTATTCTCTCACTTGCTTCTTGATCACTCACTTCAAATACCGAAGCGATGGACTTCAAAGTAAGTCCTTCATCTCCTGCTGCAAATAAAAGCCCTTCTAAAATGGCTTTCCAATTTTCTTTCTTACTCACTTACTTTCCCTCCGCTACTTCTACATACAATTCTGCAAAGTTATTATCTTGTGTAACAAGCACAGCCTGTCTTTTCATTAGCTCTAGAACAGCTAGAAAAGTGACGACAACTTCTTCTCTAGAATGTGCCGTAAATAAATCATTGAAGTTCTTACGACCATTACTTTTCCTAAGTGTACGTATAACTTCGTCTATTCTCCTTTCAATTGGAATTTCCTGTCTGGCTACTTTCGTTGCAAGTGGTTCTTTCCATTTTTTCCTTCTTAATAACTTTTGCAGTGCCCCTAACATATCGTAAAGCGATACGTCTACTTGGGTCTTTTCCATTTTCATTTCTTTTGCCATGTCAGAAAGATCGCTCGGTGCTTTTGTGTATAATAAGCTTCTCTCTTGTTCAAGTTCCTTTAAGTCCTCGGCTGCTTCTTTAAAACGGCGATACTCTATTAATCTTTCAACAAGTTCATCTCGTGGATCTTCTTCCATTTCCATATCGATATCTTCGTCATAATTGTCTTCTTCGTGCTTTGGGAGTAGCATTTGACTCTTAATAGCGAGTAACGTGGCAGCCATAACCAAATACTCACTTGCTATATCCAACTCTAATTCTTGCATGGTATGTATATAGATTAAATACTGTTCAGTAATTTCTGCTACTGGAATATCATATATATCAATCTCGAGCCGATTAATTAAATGCAATAATAAATCGAGCGGCCCTTCGAAGGCGTTAATTTTCACATTATAATGCTCCATCTGTTCCACCAAAATTTCTATAAAATTATTTCTTCACTCTATACAGTATAGATGATTCAACGTAGCGAATCCAACATAATTCTTTTCGCCAACAACGGACTCCTTTACCAAGTGTATAAACTTACTTTTTATTTTATCCTAAGCCCAAACATGAGACAAACTACTCACATACAATGAGAAGGTAATGACAATTAGGTACTATTGGAGGTATAAATATGTCCAGAGAAAATTGTGGTGACAATCATCATAGGGAAGATGAGTGCTATGGTGGCGGCTTCGGTGCAGGCTTTGCTTTAATCGTTGTTCTCTTCATCCTACTTATTATCGTAGGCGCTTCTTGGTTATTTTAATGAAAATGAACATTGCCTGGCATGGTATTTGCCAGGCATTTCTTTTTTCCATCACTATTATATGATACCATGAAATTAATCGATTTTAAGGTTAAAAGGAGGAGTGACTTTGCATTCCCAAGCTTTTATTGACTATTTAGCCCATTATCACGGAGATCGTGATTATTTTGAATGCCACGAAATTTTAGAAGAATATTGGAAAGAAGTAGACAATCGCAACAAGCAATCTATCTGGGTTGGCTTGATTCAAATCGCTGTTGCTAATTATCATCATCGTAGAGGAAACTTTCATGGTGCAAAAAAAACATTGCAAAAAGCAGTATCTATTCTCTCGTCCTATCAAAGAGAAGTAATACAACTTGGTATTGACTATCAGCAACTGTTAAATGATATACACAAAATGCAAGAAGAAATTGATAAGGGCCGTCCTTATAAAAGCTATTACTTTCCTATAACCGATGCTTTCTTATTAGATGAGGTCAAAAAGACATGTATTTCTAAAGGTTTCGAATGGGGACAGGAAAGTAATCTTGAAAACGAAGACATCGTCCATCGACATATGAAAAGAGATCGGTCAAATGTCATCGCAGAAAGAGAGAGGGCCCTCCAAAGACATCATCGTTAAAAGGCAGCGATATTATTCGCTGCCCTTATTTATCTCTTCACATTTCTGTAAAAAGGCTTCTGTTAAATCATCCGCTGTTAGTTCTTTTTGTGGATAAGTGTCATTTAATGCTTTAATCATCGACTTACCGACCCCTTGCTGACGATGAGAAGGATTGACTGATATATGACGAACTTCGATATTTTGATCTGCTATGCGTACACCAACGAGCCCAATAATATCTTCGTCTTCTTTCCACAAAAACAATTGCAGATTTTCTTCACTTTCATACTCTTTAATCGTCTGTAATAACTGCTTTAATACTTTTTCTTTTGGCATAAAAGATAAAAGTCCCATAGCAATCTTTTCAAAAGACTTTTTATAGCGTATTAACATGATAACCCCTCATTATTAGTAAAACCGTTTATTTGCTATTATTTCCATATCTTAACTAACTTAAACTATTTTATCATATGTATCTATTGATTGAAATGGAACTTGTTATGATTGCGGGGCAATAAATATCCAATAAATAAGCCCCCATATAAAAGCTATACCTAAAATAAAGACAAATAACATAATATTACTTTTTTTATCCATACTTTCTTCAGTAGCTCCCTTTTTATATACATTCATCCTTCATTGTACATGAAAGGTTTCTACATTCCAATATGTTAAATGAAGGAGTTCGCCAAATAAGTAGAATCATAGGTGAGTCCCTATTATGACCCACCTATGATTTCTTGGTTCATGTTAATTACTGATTAACCTTGTTTTTTAAAGGTAAATCTAGACGTGCCATATCTTCAAATGATTCTCTTTTAATGACTAATCGATCTTCTCCATCTTCCACAAACACAACAGGCGGACGTGGTATACGATTATAATTATTTGCCATTGAATAACCATATGCACCTGTACAAAAAACAGCCAGCAAATCGTTGTTTCCAGCCTTCGGAAGTGGTAAATCCCAAATAAGCATGTCTCCAGATTCGCAACATTTACCTGCGATAGAGACTTTTTCCTCTACATCATCTAAGACACGATTAGCTAGTACAGCTTCGTATTGTGCCTGATAGAGAGCGGGACGGATATTATCACTCATCCCTCCATCAATGGCCAAGTATTTTCTTACAGTCGGAACATCTTTTGATGAGCCAATTTGATAGATGGTTGTACCAGCATCACCGACGAGTGATCTTCCAGGTTCAATCCATATTTCAGGTAAAGTCATCCCGTGATGGTTCGTTTGTTTTTTTACTTCCTTGATAATTTCCTTTACATACGTTTCTGGGGCGAGTGGTTCATCTTCCTCTGTATACCTAATTCCAAAGCCTCCACCTAAATTAAGAACTTTGGATTCATAATTATATTTTTGGCTCCATGTTTTCAATTTGGCAAAGATTTTTTGTGTGGCAAGGATAAAGCCAGTTGGTTCGAAGATTTGTGAACCAATATGACAATGGAACCCAAGTAAATGGATGTGTTGGGAATCGAGGGCGATTTTTAATGCTTCCTCTGCCTGTCCATTTTGTAAGTCAAAGCCAAATTTAGAATCTTCCTGCCCCGTTAAAATATAATCATGTGTATGTGCTTCTATACCTGGAGTAATCCGTAGTAACACATCGACGCGCTTATTCATTGATAAGGCCACTTCTTCTAATAAGTTCATTTCATGGAAATTATCTATGACGATACAACCAATATTATAGGAAAGTGCCATTTCTATTTCTTCACGGCTTTTATTATTCCCATGGAAATGAATGCGGTCGACCGGAAAGTCTGCTCTAATGGCAGTGTATAGTTCTCCTCCAGAAACCACATCTAAAGACAGTCCTTCTTCTTCCACCAACTGAATCATCGCTACAGAAGAGAAAGCCTTACTTGCATAGGCTACTTGTGCCTTCATATTATTTTCCTCAAACATTTTCTTAAACCCACGTGCTCTTCTTCTTATTAACTCTACATCATAAATATAAACAGGTGTGCCATACTTTCTAGCCAAATTTACTGTATCAACACCGCCAATTTCTAAGTGCCCTTTGTCATTTACCTTTGATGTACCGTGAAAAAACATGCCTTCCCCTCTTTCGTCTATTACTTCTCTACACAATAGAATTGATGCTTATTTTAATCGGACTAAAATGAAGAAATAGACAGAATCCTTAAGAAACTGTCTATTCTGTTATCCTTTAACCCTTTATTCAGTTGAACATACTTTACCATAATTCCCATATGCCTGCAATCGCCATTTACCCAATTATTTTGGCGGCTGCTTAAAACGATTGCGAGAATGGGTAATACTTGGTCGAATTTTTGACCCTGGTACTGCTCTTCTAAAAATAATATGAACAATAGCGCCAGGACAAAATGGAATGAATGGCCATAAATATGGTGTTCTAAATGAACGCATAGATACGAGAAAAAGAATAAATAGTGTAATTCCCACTACTAAACCAGGTGTATGAAAAATCGCAACTAATATTAATAAGAACATACGAATAAGTTTATTTGCCACACTTAATTCATAGCTCGGAGTGGCGAAAGTACCAATTGCGGCAACAGAAACATAGAGAATAACTTCTGGTACAAACAACCCAACGGTAATCGCAATTTCTCCTATTAGTATTGCAGCTATTAGTCCCATGGCCGTAGATAATGGGGTCGGTGTATGGATAGCAGCCAACCTTAAAAACTCTATCCCTAAATCTGCTAATAATAATTGAATAAGAACAGGTATATTCGTCTGTTCATTTGGCCCGATATAATCAATAGCATCCGGGAGCAACGATGGTTCTAAAACAAATAAAAACCACAATGGTAAGAAAAATAAGGAAGCTGCAAGCCCAATAAATCTCATAAATCTAACAAAAGTACCGACAGCCGGAGCTTGCCTATATTCCTCTACGTGCTGCAAATGATGAAATAAAGTCGTTGGGGCGATGATAACACTCGGCGACGTATCTACAAAAACAACGACATGACCTTCCATCAAATGAGTGGCGGCAACATCCGCTCTTTCAGTGTACCTTACAAGTGGAAATGGATTATAACTTTGATGGAGGATGAATTCTTCTACCGTTTTATCAGCCATTGGTAGCCCGTCGATATCAATTTCATTAATTTCCTTCCTTAACACATCGACTAGGTTGGGATCAGCTAACCCTTCAATATAGCCCAGGGAAATATCCGTTTTTGACCTTACACCTACATGAAGCATTTCAAACCTTAAACGTTCATCTCGAATTCTTCTTCTTGTTAGGGCCGTGTTGACGATTATATTCTCTACGTAACCATCACGAGAACCTCTAATTACCTTCTCCGTATCAGGCTCTTGTGGTGTTCGTCCTGGATAACTTCTGACATCTATTACTAAAGCGGTACCTTCACCTTCCATCACGACAACAATAAGCCCTGATAATACTTGGTCAACAAGCTCATCAATTGTCTTAATGCGGTCAACTGCTTGATGAACGATACGGTTCTCTACAATCTCAAAGAGATGGGTCGATAATTTTTCTTTATCATTAATCCCTACAAGCTCTTCAACAATTTCTATAATGAATTGTGTCTCAGTTAAACCATTAATAAAGTATAAATGGACATCCTTTTTTAATACTTTAAGCTTTCTCACTCCAAGGTCAAAGCTCGTTCCAAGACCTACATGGTCCTGCATGTATGCTTCAATTTCCTTGACAGATGTCGGCAATGGTTTCTTTCTTATTTTTTCTTTTTCGCTCATAACATACCGCTCCTTTCCAATATAAGTTTGACAGCTTGTTTCGTAATGGGTGAACCGGCTTCTATTGAATCAACTCTTGCCATTTTACCGATATCACCAATCCCGACGATAAATGGAATATTTAATGTCTCAAGGCAATAAACGGTATCCCCTACTATTCTTCCTTCATCCATATCTGCTATGCCAGATTTATCGACACCATATTCTGTTAATTCACCAAATCGATCAATGCTTACATCCACCTTTGTCCATTCCTCATGGTGAGTCCTTGACGCCACGGCTATTGCACCGATTACTTCAATATCAGGATGATTGGCAACAAAAGTCATCGCTTTCTCCCCTGGGCCTTCTCCGATATACCCGCTATCATCAAACATGATATAGACAGGATCTGAATGTGCTTTTTTAATCAAATGCACCATTTCTTCACCTGTCAATATAGTTGGATTTCCTTTAGAAGCAGAGATACAGCTACCACCAATATCATGAGCAATGAGCTCTATCGTTCGCTTTGCAAACTCATCTCCATCTGTAATTAATATGACTTTTCTCCGTTCTTTCATCGCCATGTCCCTTTCTAAGTTAGAAACCTACAGATTGACATAATATATCCATTGAAATAAAGATCCTATAATTTTCCCAAAAACAAAAGCCATTAATAAATAGACAATTTTCCCTTCTACACCAATGCGTTTAGCTAATATAGGGAAGACATTCAGCACTTCCGTAAGCGCAGCTGCAAGCATTCCAACAAAAATTCCACATAATAGGCCAATCGGAATTAGTATTAGAGAGGTAGCTTGTAGTACTGGCTCCCACATGGAAGCTGCAGCTCCAGCAATCACACCACACACCGCTGCCCATTCATAAGCATGAATCATCTTCATTGTTTTTGTTAGTTGCGTAAGTCTTGGAATAATTCCTAGGACAGATAAGAAAGCAACGACTCCACCACCTACAGCAATCCCACTCGCTAAGCCTATAAAGATGGCAAAGATAATTTTACCGCTCATCAATATTCTTCATACTCTCTTTGTTTTCTTTAAGAGCAACATAATTATCCAAATCCATTTGATAATTAAACATCTCTACCTCGAGAGGACTAGGCTCTTCATTTATCCGCTTTTTAAATACATGATTGAAGAAGAGAATCATTCCTAAGCCCAATCCAATTGAATATGGGATTTGAAAGATCAATGGCCGACTATCGACTTCACCTGTAATCAATGTATAAATCTTTAGTTGAACTTCTTGCATACTAACGTCTTCATGGAAATTCATGATGGTAAGAGCGGCACCAAAGAATAATAATAACCATATAAGGATAAACAATGGCAGTGAGACTTTCCTTCTTTTCACGGAAACTTCAACAATAACCTGTGTCGGCCCAACCGTTTGGATTTCCAAATCGGGAAAAGATTGTGTAATCTGCTTAATTACCTGCATAACATCAATAATGATGATATTCTTATCTTCTTCCGACACGCGGTATAACAAGAGTTTAGCTAATTTATCGTAAACTTCCTCATCTGCAATAAGCTGTGCAACATCCGATAAAACGATAGGTTCGTGCGGTTTAACCTGCAATCGATGTCGCAAGCGTAGATAAACGATTCGTTCCATCCTTTCACTTCCCACACAAAGATTTCCTTGCATATAGTATGAGTAAAGGTATTTCACTTCATGAAATCCAATAATTTCCTCACACAGATAATGCTCTCTCCTATAAATAAACGTCGGCTTCTCCACTTAAATAAAAGAAGCAAATGAAAAAGCATATAGACTACAAGTCCATATGCTCTTTCATTTGCTTCAATATTTTCTTCTCTAGCCTCGAGACTTGTACTTGTGAAATACCAAGCCTGACAGCTACTTCTGATTGTGTTTGATCTTTGTAATAGCGTAAATAAACAATCAGTCTCTCTCTTTCATCTAATTCATTAATCGCTTCTTTTAAAGCAATCTTATCGAACCATTTCCCCTCGTCCCCATCATCGATTTGGTCGAGTAAAGTAATAGGGTCACCGTCATTTTCATATACGGTTTCATGAATAGACGAGGGAAGTCGACTCGCATCTTGGGCCATGATAATATCCTCTGTTGGGATATTAAGGTATTCTGAAATCTCTGATACGGTCGGCACCCTACCTAATGATTTCGATAACTCATCTTTTGCTTTCCGAATTTTATTCCCGAGTTCTTTAAGTGAACGACTGACTTTAACTGTTCCATCATCTCTTATAAAACGTTGGATCTCACCAATAATCATGGGAACAGCGTAAGTAGAAAATTTCACATCATAACTCAAATCAAATTTATCTACCGATTTCAATAATCCAATACAGCCAATTTGAAATAAGTCATCTGGTTCGTATCCTCGATTGAGGAAGCGCTGGACAACTGACCATACTAAACGCATATTTTTTTGGACAATCAGGTCTCTAGACGCTTGATCACCATTTTGACTTTTACCAATGAGCTCTTTTACTTCATGATCTTTTAAATATTGCGTCTTTCCTGTTTTAACCTCCACATCCATAGCAAGACTCCTTAATTACATAGCATTTTACTATTTGATAAATGCTTCTTTAAACGGACCTCTGTGCCTTCACCTGGGTGTGATACAATACTTATTTCGTCCATAAAATTTTCCATAATCGTAAAACCCATGCCTGATCTTTCTAGCTCTGGCTTTGTTGTATAAAGAGGCTGTCTTGCCTCTTCTATATCCATAATACCGAGACCTTCATCTTTAATCGAAAGTTCTACTATTCCTTCTTCAATGGTTACCGAAATGTGTACAATGCCATCTGGGCTCATATCATAGCCATGAATAATAGCGTTCGTTACCGCTTCTGAGACCACCGTCTTAATTTCTGTCAATTCATCCATTGTTGGATCAAGCTGAGCAATAAAAGCTGCCACTGTCACTCGAGCAAACGATTCATTTTGACTGAGAGCAGTAAACTGCATCTGCATAGCATTTTTCATTTACGCCACCCCCAATCGTTGCAGGGCAAACGCTTCAGTAGGTTCTAAGCGAATAATTTTAAATAAACCAGACATATCAAAAAGTCTCTGGACAGATGGAGAAATCGCACAAACAACCATTTCGCCATTTTTTTGTTTTACTTGTTTATATCTGCCGAGAATTACTCCAAGTCCAGAACTATCCATGAAAGTTAATTGTTCCAGATTAAGAATAATATGATGAATATCGTGTTCCTCAATCATTTTTGTTGCTTTTGTTCTTAATTCATCCGCAGAGTGATGATCAAGCTCCCCGCTTAAACGAATACATAATACGTTGTTTTTTATTTCTAAATTAATTGCTAGACTCACTAACCATAGCCTCCTTTGTAATCAGTTGTCTCTATGGATTAGACAGGATTGACACAATTAGAATATCAATTCTGTCTTTAGTGAGTCCAATTCTATACTATTTACTGTTTTTCCTTCATGAAGACAAAACTAGTGTTTATTCGCTAAAACAGGACTTGTCTTCACTTGGTTCGACATATTACTCTGATACTTTCGTAAACATACCCATTGAACGCTTAAATAAAGTCCATATGTTGGCTTTTTTACTATCTTGGCTTGCGACTAAAGGACTTTCAACCATTGTTTTTCCTTCTTTTTCAAAAATAATCTTGCCGACTTCATCACCTTTTTTAACAGGAGCTTTTATATTTTCATCGAGTACAACCGTTTGTTTCACGTTTTTAATATCTTCACCTTTTTTAGCTAATATTGAAATCGGTTCGCTTGTTAATGCTTCTACTTGTTTCTTTTCCCCTTTTGACACTTTCACTTTTGCCACTGCTTGATTTCTTTTATACATGGCATGAGTTTCATATTTATTAAAAGCATAGTCTAACATTTTTGTCACTTCTGCATTTCTCTCTTTTGAACTAGGTGCCCCAAAAACAACCGCAATAACGCGCATTCCATTTTTCTCTGCTGTCGCCGTTAGACAATACTTTGCTTCTTGAGTAAATCCAGTCTTAAGACCATCTACACCTGGATAGAAGCGGACTAATTTATTTGTATTTACTAGCCAGAACTTTTTATCAGTGTCTTCACGCAAATAGGCCTCGTAAGTACCGGTAAAGTTTGTAATATCTTCATACTTCAGTAATTCCTTTGCCATCATCGCCATATCATGAGCCGTACTAAAATGATCAGTTACCGGGAGGCCAGTAGGATTCTTGAATACAGTGTCCTTTAAACCTAGCTCTTTTGCTTTTGCATTCATCATTTTGACAAACTCATCTACCGTACCAGCTAAACGTTCTGCTACAGCAACAGAAGCGTCATTTCCAGAACCGATAGCAATTCCTTGTAACATTTCTTTTGTAGTCATTTCCTCTCCAGGCTCAAGGAAAATTTGTGAACCACCCATTGAAGCAGCATATTCACTTGTCCTAATCTTTTCATCCCATTTAAGTTTGCCTTCATCGATTGCTTCCATAATTAAAAGCATTGTCATAACCTTCGTCATACTTGCTGGTGGTAATTGAACATCACTATTTTTTTCATACAGAACTTTACCTGTATCTCGCTCAATTAAAATAGCTGACTTTACATTTTTCACGACTTCTTCTTCCGTCATTTGTTCGCTTTCACGCGCAAATACTTGTGGCGCTATGGTAGAAACCATGAGAATACATATAAAAAATACACTTACTATTCGCTTCATCGCACAAACCCTCCATTCTTTATAGTTTCCATGATTACCATTTGTTGATAATTTATACCAATAAAAATACCAGAAAATACATTTTATGAATGAAAAAAATCTGGAAGATGAGAGGTGTGGAATGAGATATTTTATACTTTGATGTGGGAAGTAATCGAAGGAAATATGTAAAGATGGAGCATCTTTTTAGTTAAGTTATATTAAAAAAAGCTTAAAGGTTTTATTTCCTTTAAGCTTTTTCCAGTATATCTTTATTCAGTGATGACTTGATGTATCAATGTTGGTGCCGTTACTTCTTCTGACACTATTTTGATATTGTTAATAAGGATATTTTTTACTTCTTCAACATCTTCCATATTGCTATGAATTGTTAATAGCGCTTCTCCTTTTTGAACAGAATCGCCAACTTTTTTATGAAGAAGGAGGCCTGCAGCGAGATCAATAATAGATTCTTTTGTTGCTCTACCCGCACCAAGCATCATTGCAGCAGTACCCAGTTTTTCTGCAGCAATTTCTGAAATATATCCACTTTGCGCAGCTTCCACCTTTATTTGATATTTTGCCTGTGGAAGAAGAGATGGATCATCAACGACTGCTACATTTCCCCCTTGAGATTGGATAAAGGTTTTAAAAGTCTCTAACGCTTTACCACTACTGATTGCTTCTTGTAGTAGCGCGCGCGCACTTTCTAACGTATCGGCCTTTTTCGCTAATACAACCATTTGACTTCCAAGCGTTAAACATAAATCAGTCAAATCTTCCGGCCCTTCTCCTTTTAACGTATCTATCGCTTCTTTTACCTCTAAGGAATTACCAATTGCAAGGCCAAGTGGTTGACTCATATCTGAGATGACAGCCATTGTCTGTCTGCCAACATGATTACCGATTTTCACCATTGTTTTTGCTAAAGCAATTGATTCTTCAATTGTTTTCATAAATGCACCTGAACCCGTTTTCACATCCAAAACAATTGCGTCTGCACCCGCAGCAATTTTCTTACTCATGATACTTGATGCGATTAAAGGGATACTATTTACGGAAGCGGTCACATCTCTTAACGCATAGAGCTTCTTATCAGCTGGCGTTAAGTTTCCACTTTGACCTATGACAGCAAGTTTATTACGATTAACTAAATTCATAAATTCATCATTGTCAATCTCCACATGAAATCCATCGATGGCTTCTAATTTATCAATGGTTCCACCAGTATGCCCTAGTCCTCTTCCGCTCATCTTTGCAACCGGCACACCTACAGCAGCTACTAAGGGCCCTAATACGAGCGTAGTTGTATCACCTACACCCCCGGTTGAATGTTTATCCACTTTGGTTCCATCAATGTTTGCAAGATTAATTTCATCGCCTGACTTAACCATTGCTGTTGTTAAATCGGCTGTTTCTCTTTCATCCATTCCTTGAAAATAAATCGCCATTGCAAGTGCACTTGCTTGATAATCAGGAATTGTTTCATTTGTATAGCCTTGAATAAAATAGTTAATTTCTTCTGTCGTTAAAGACTGTCCGTCCCTTTTTTTCTCAATGATGTCTACCATTCTCATCTTAATAGTTCCCCCATTAAATTTAAATTTTTGTCACGATTCCTTTGACGAAGCTTAAAAATTGTTGTTTTACTTTCTCCGTTGTTTCTATCACTTCTTCATGATTTAATGGTTGGTCTAATATACCAGCAGCCATATTAGAAATACAAGAGATACCAAGTACATTCATACCAGCATGATTCGCAACAATAACTTCCGGAACAGTTGACATACCAACTGCATCACCACCGCAAATTCTAAGCATCTTTACTTCTGCAGGTGTTTCATAAACTGGTCCTGTATTGGCTACGTATACTCCACTTTGTATGTCTAATTGTTGTTGTTCTGCAACCTCTTTAGCGACTTGTATCATTTCTTTATTGTATGCTGATGACAGATCTTGAAAGCGCACACCAAAATGGTCATCATTAGGACCTATAAGAGGATTTACCCCCATATTGTTAATATGGTCTGTGATGATCATTAAATCACCTGGTGAGAAAGTTTCATTCACGCCTCCAGCAGCATTTGTCACGATTAGTTTCTGTACACCCAACTCCTTCATTACACGGACCGGAAACGTAACTTGCTGCATAGTATAGCCTTCGTAATAATGAAATCTTCCTTGCATAGCAACAACCGCTATTCCGTTTAATTGACCAATAACCAGTTGACCTGCATGCCCAGCTACTGTTGATTGCGGAAAACCCGGTATATCTTTATAAGGAATTTTTATCGCATTTGTTATATCGTCAGCAAGTACCCCAAGTCCAGAACCTAATATAAGGCCGACTGTTGGTGTTTGATCTATTCTAGATTGAATTAATTCTTTAGCTGCTATTACCTCATGTAAATTAGTCATTATTTCCCTACTCCCTTGACATTTTTAAGAAAGCTCTCTCCAATCAATGGCATCTTCACTTGAAAATTCTCTGCAATAGTCGCGCCGATGTTAGCAAATGTCTTGCCTTGAGGCAGTTCTTCTCCATGAGATAAGCGCTTAGAATAAACAAGTAATGGCACATATTCTCTCGTATGGTCTGTACCATGATGTATTGGGTCATTTCCATGATCCGCTGTAATAATAAGAAGGTCATTTTCATCTAACTGTTCAAAAAGTTCAGGTAAACGAGCATCGTATTCTTCTAACGCTTGACCGTACCCTAGTGGATCTCTTCTATGACCATAAAGAGCATCGAAGTCTACTAAATTCAAGAAACTAATGCCTGTAAAGTCTTGTTTTGCTGTTGCAACTATCTTGTCCATGCCATCCATATTTGATGTGGTTCTAATTGCTTCTGTTACGCCTTCTCCATCATAAATATCATTAATTTTTCCGATGGCAATGACATCTAGATTAGCATCTTTTAACTCATTCATTACTGTTCTGCCAAATGGCTTTAATGCATAATCATGTCTATTCGCTGTTCTTGTAAACGCGCCAGGTTTACCCACAAATGGTCTAGCAATGACTCTACCTACCATGTATTTTTCATTTAAAGTCAACTCTCGAGCAATTTCACAAATACGATACTGTTCTTCGATTGGTATAATCTCTTCATGAGCGGCGATTTGTAACACAGAATCAGCTGATGTATATACAATAAGAGAACCTGTCTCCATATGCTCTTCCCCTAATTCGTCTAAAATCACCGTCCCGCTCGCAGGTTTATTACCAATCACTTTTCGACCTGTCTTTTCTTCTAATACATGAATTAACTCATCTGGAAATCCATTAGGAAATACTTGAAAGGGTTTATCAATATGAAGACCCATTATTTCCCAATGACCTGTCATCGTATCCTTCCCTACAGAAGCTTCTTGAAGCTTTGTAAAAGAAGCCTCGGGTTGCGCGACTTTTGCAATCCCTTTTATTTCGTTGATATTACTTAATCCGAGACGTGCCATATGCGGCATATGTAAACCGTTCATTTTCTCGGCAATATGACCTAACGTATGTGCACCTTCATCACCGAAATTTTTCGCATCAGGTGCTTCTCCTATTCCAACAGAGTCCATTACAATAAGGAAAATACGTTTGTATGTAAATGTGTTCACATTCAACACTCCTTTCTAACTATTTCTTAACTAAAGAAAATCACTACTTATCATACCCTAAAAAGGCATTCATCAACAGCGAAGGATAGTGTAAAATGTCTAAAACCTAACAAAAGAGAACTGTCATTGAAAGGCCTCTATCCTTAAGAAAGATCTCTTTCGTCAGAAGTCTGACATCTATATTTATATTGTACTGAAAATAAAAAAAGAAAAACAGTCTTTTGTATCACTTTTCACTGTTTTCCTACATATTTCCTGTTATGCTCTTGGGTGGAATTGTTTATATACATCTTTTAATCTCGTTTTTGACACATGTGTATATATTTGTGTCGTTGAAATATCTGCATGACCAAGCATTTCTTGTACCGCTCTTAAATCTGCTCCATTTTCAAGTAAATGGGTGGCAAATGAATGCCTTAAAGTATGAGGTGTTAACTCTTTTTGAATACCAGCTGCTTGTGCTGTTTTTTTTAAGTTTTTCCAAAACCCCTGCCGTGATAACCCTTTACCATGGTGATTTAAAAACAAGTACTCTGTCGGGTGTTTTGGTGATAACAACTGTTGTCTGCCCTTATCTAAATAATCTTGAACAGCTGCTTGTGCTGTTTTCCCTAATGGGATGATTCTTTCTTTATTCCCTTTTCCAATACATCTTAAAAAACCCATCGTGAGATGAACATCATTTATTGTCAAATGGATTAATTCACTGACACGGATTCCTGTTGCATAGAGCACTTCTAACATGGCTTTATCCCTTAAATAAAAGCGGCTACCATCATTCGGGAGGTCTAGCAATCTTTCAACTTCCTTCATATTTAATACTTTCGGCAAAGATTTTTCCGCTTGTGGTGTTTCAATATGAATAGAAGGGTCGTGGTCTACTATTTTTTCACGAAGTGCAAATTGGTGAAATGAGCGTATAGACGCAATATGTCTTGCAATTGTTTTAGTGGACTTGCCATCATCCTTAAGCTGAGCTAGAAACTGAACAATATGAACGCGTTCAATTTCATTCATCGATTGTTTCAACATCTTCTTCTCAATAAATAAAATATAACTTCTTAAGTCTCTTTCATATGCCATGATCGTATTTTTGGCTAGGCCTTTTTCAATCATTAAATAGTGGATAAAATCCTGCAGATGATCATTCATCAAATCATTACTCCCCATTTAAATAAAACAGAATCAACCGATCCAACCAAGAAGAGTCCGATGCATTCGCACTTGCTGCTACCTTCACAGCCGCCCCACTCGGTTCATCATAACGATGATAATCCTGATACTCTTCATTTAACCACATAATACCATAATAAAAAAGAATTGTGCTTCCTGTAAAAAGAACGAAAACCTTAATGGTTTGATAGACTAGTTTAATCCACGCACTCATCATTTCTCCCCCAAATAAAACGTCTTATTAGAGGGTATGCCATTTTGGACAAGATTTATACCTGTTTCCAATGAGGAATCACTTAAGTTCATTCAATCATTCCAACTTCTAGGTCGGTGTAGACTCAAAAAGTGGTGGACCTTATCTTTATGTAGTATATAAATTAATTCAATCATATTTGTTGCTAAGTTGCAAAACCAGCTTGAGGCACAGGTTAGAGAAAAATAAGAAAACCCTTTCCAATTAAATTAGAAAAGGTTCGTGTCTTAAGCATCTGGCTCTTCATCATTTTTTTTATCTTGACATCGATAGCAGATGCCGTGAAAAGTAAGACGGTGGTCTTTTATTTTGAAATGCCAACGCTTCTCAACAACTTCTTCCACATCTTCTAGTAAATCTTCTTGAATTTCATCTACTGCACCGCATTCTATGCATACAAGATGATGATGGAAGTGAGCAGCACCCTCTTGACGTAAGTCATATCGGGAAACGCCATCACCAAAATTAATTTTATCAACAATTTTTAATTCAGTTAGTAATTCAAGTGTTCGATAAACAGTTGCTAAACCGATTTCTGGCGACTTTTCTTTAACAAGGAGGTATACATCTTCCGCACTCAAATGGTCCTCTTCATGTTCTAACAAAACGCGAACCGTGGCTTCACGTTGTGGTGTTAGCTTATAACTGGATGAATGCAACTGTTTTTTGATTCTGTCAATTCTGCTTTCCATACCGAAAGTCCCTCCCTCACCACTAACATTCTCATTATAACAGATAGATGTATAGAATCAAACTAAAATCATTATAAAGAGGACTTTATAATGATTCTTATATTAGAATTGTTATAATAGCTAAAACAACATAAAAGTACAGAACCTAAACGTAGGCTCTGTACATAATGATCTATTCAAGTCAGTCATTATTACTAAATTCATATGATAAAAGAATTATAGCATTCAAACCTTATATAAGCAATCGGTGATTTAGAGGAATGAATCAATGACTGACTTCATTAACACCGGTGAAACAAAGGCCTCAATAGCTGATGCACCGGCTAATATAATAATGGCAATAAGGAAAGAAACTAAGTATTTACCTAGCAAGGGCATAAATGCATTATTTACTTTCTTCATAAACAGCCGACGGATCATCTTCATTGAAAATGAAATCGCAAAAGTAGATGTAATAATAAAAATTGGAATGATAATCATATTTTGTGGCAAAATCGACACAAAAGATAGTAAAAACCCATGCCACTTTAATTGACTTACTAAAAAACCGACAGTAAAGCCAACGACCATCCCTTTCACAAATAGTAAAACTAAAATAAGCGGTAATCCAATAATAGATATCCCCAATAGCCATATAACACCTATATATTTTCCATTATGAAGTAAGCTTTGTTCAAATATGTGAGCAGGTGTCGCCATTTCTTCATTTGAAACATGACCAAAAAACTGTGTCAAATATTGAAATAAATCCTCTTTTTGCGTCAAACTTAAACTGTTTACGACAACCGCTCCAAATATGACACCCATTAGAAACAATATAATAACAAACAAATAGATTGAGGAATGCTCACGGAAATGATTTGCTACGACGTTCTGGTACATTTTTTTTATCATTGCTCTTCCTCCTGAAAAATGATTTCACTTACTAGAATGTATGCTAGACTTTGTGAGTTCATGACAGGAAGATACGAAATACTTTAAGTAATCTATTAAAATTTTTATTGTAAAAAAGATGTTATTTATTTAAACTTTAAGAAAGTTTTGTCCACTTGGTGTCAAAGGATAGTTGCGCTAGTAAATTAAAAAGGAGAAGAAAGAATGAACCCCCTCTTAGTAGATTTTCCAGAGAAAATAGAAACGGCCCGTTTGTATTTTAGACCCTGTTTGCCTGGTGACGGCAAGATCGTGCATGAAGCCATTGCAGTGTCACGAGATTCATTAAAAAAATGGTTGCCCTTTGCTGTAAAAGAAGAGACTGTTGAAGAAGTAGAAGCGGGAATACGCGCATCTTTTGCGGAATTTATTAACCGCAGTGATTTCCGTCTCCATATCTTTCTGAAGGAGAATCATCTTTTTGTTGGCTCAATCGGCCTTCACCGGATAAATTGGGATATTAAAAAATTCGAAATTGGCTATTGGTGTGATAGCCGCCACATGAAGAATGGCTATATATCAGAAGCAGTAGAGGCGTTGACAGCTTTCTGTTTTGAGCATTTCAAAGCAAATAGAGTAGAAATCCGCTGTGATGAAAAAAATATAGCTAGTCGGCGAATACCCGAACGTCTCGGTTTCCCACTAGAGGGAATATTACGCAACGATAGCTTAGCAACAGATAACATATCTCTAAGAAGTACATGTGTGTATGCAAAAGTAAAAGTTGTTGACTAATTGAAACCTCAAGATAAAAAGGTAAGGACCTTGTCAAAAATCTTAGACAAGGTCCTCACATTCTCCCTATTAATTAACTCGCTTTTGCCGATTGAATTTGGTCGTGGTCCTTTTTTACTTTATGGCCCACATTACCATAAATAATCCCTACAATGATAATACAAACCCCTATCCACTGAAGCGGGACAAGATCTTCCTGTAAAACCA
The DNA here is from genome assembly GCF_038003465.1 of Cytobacillus sp. FSL K6-0265. NCBI lineage: Bacteria > Bacillati > Bacillota > Bacilli > Caryophanales > Bacillaceae > Cytobacillus > Cytobacillus sp. FSL K6-0265. The sequence goes on from NZ_JBBOPE010000001.1 coordinate 2,890,046, forward strand.
AAACTGACATTAGTAAAGCAACTGGTAATTCTGACGATGTCAAAATTGTACCTAACCCAGCTCCCACATGAGGCATTCCAATTGCAAATAACAATGGTGGTAACGTAACACCAAAAAGTCCTAGAATCAATCCGTACGGCATAATTGCTGTCACAGTTGCTGTATCGGCTAAGAAAACTGGCGGGAAGATAATCATAGTAATGAGTAATCCACCAAAGGCAAAGATTGCACTTCTTTGGATCGGCGGTACTTCTTTCCCGACCGTACTACTAATATAGGCGAAGATGGAGAAAGATAATGCTGCAAGCATCCCCCATCCTGCACCAACTAGAGAAAAGTCATTAAAGCCTTGTGATAAAATTCCTGTTGCCAAGAAAGAGCCCACAAGTAACAGCAAAATCGCACGTAACTTTTTCATTCCTGGCTTTTTTCTATCAATAATAAACTCGATAGCCGTACCAATCCAAACAAACTGAAATAAGAAAATGATGGCTAACGACGCATTTAAAGACTGTAAGGATTGATAATAAAAAATACCCGTTAAACCAGTTGGCACGCCACATAATACGAGAAAGCCAAAACGCTTGAAGCTTATCTTCTGTTTTTTTGTAAACAAGAATATAAGCCAAATCAATAACGTCCCAGCTAAAAATTGACTTCCAGAAACTTCAGCAGGTTCGAACCCCTCACCGTAGGCCAGCTTGACAAATGTTGATAACACACCAAAGCAAGCACCTCCGATAAGGACTGCTAAAGGATACATTGATTGTTTCATCAGTATTTCCTCCTAAATCTACCGGTTGTAAATATCGTTTAAAAAACATAAGAGCAGTTTTTAAAAAATACAAAAAGCCACACATCGATGCTACTTGCATCAATGTGTGGCGAAAAAAGAGTGTCTACTCTTAAAAAGTCCACAAATCCGTACCGGTTTTGGCATTCAATTATTAATACCAATGTATCTTATCTCTAACATGGGTAGTCTGTCAAGTCTAGTATTTTAATCAAGGCGAACTCTACCATATCTTCCTCCGCCACCTACATCAAATTGTACGCTACCTAATCTCGCCTGCTCAATCAGATTCGCTGCTTGCTCAGGTATGACTTGTTGCAATGAACCAAGAGGGACATCATGGATGATAACCATTTCTGTGCCATAATGAAGAAGTAGCTTTTCTAATGTCTTCACTCCAATCCCGGGAATAAACTCTAAAGGAATTTGATGGATATATGGTGGTCGCTTTCTCCCTTTAACCGTTGAAGTTACATTTGCTAACTCTTGAATACGATTTTTTACGCCTTTAATAATTTTCTTACTACCGCAGTTACTGCATTGTACAGCCCGTAGTGGTTGGGCCTCACCACATTTTGCACAGACCGTCTCATGATACTTACCAAGAAGCGGATCTAATCCATAATTAGCTTCAACTGTTCTTCCATCCGTTTGTTGCAAAGCCATCGTTAACTCCTTAAAACTTAATTCTTGGAGTGAGATCCTTTGGTATTCTCTTGCAATTTTCGCTAATGAATGCGCATCAGAATTTGTTATAAATGGATAGTCATGTAACTCTGCTATACGGTCTGCCATTTCTGTATTGGCACTCAAACCCAATTCAATTGCATCAATCCATTGGGGGTCAAATACTTCCGAAAGTGAATGCTTTACCCCTTTTCCATATAAGCTTTTAAAAGGTGTAAACACATGGGCAGGAATAAACAAACCATCTAATTCTTTTACCTTTTGTTGAAGCAAACGCCCTTCTATATAAACCCGCTGTGAACTCAGTTGGATATTCTTCATTCGAAATGACAACCAGTTAGAAAAAGCTTTCATGTGGCTAAGTGTTGGGAAAAACGACAGTACATGGATGGGACCGTGGCAATATTGATCATATATCTCGAGTTCTGAACCAAGAATAATCATCATATCACCAAATAATAATCCGCCATCTTCATGCTCTTGTAACACACCCTCGTGAAGTAAACCCTCTATTTCAGTTATCACTTCTGGAGAGTGACAATCGATAATCCCAATGATGTCTAACCCTTTTTGACTTTTTGCATGATGAATAATGTTTGTAAAAGTTAAGGTTTTTGAACCTGTGATTTTAACCGGCTTACCAGTAACGGTTCTCCCAATATGAATATGCAAATCTGCATAATAAGATTTCATTTTTGCTGCAACGCTTCTTTTAGTTGCATATATTGAACCGCATAAGCGGTTTTCGCATCATAGATTTTTTGCTCTCCTATTAATTGGACCGCTTCTTGAACGGAGACTTCTTTCAGATTAACAAATTCGTCTTCATCAAGAGAGGCCGAATTTTCTATCACATGTAAACCTTTTGCCATATACAAATGAACAATTTCATCAGCAAAACCTGGAGAGGTATAAAAAGAAATAAGCCACTCTATTTCATCACACCCATACCCTGTTTCTTCTTCTAATTCTCTTTTCGCACATTGTAAGGGGTCTTCGTTTCCTTCTAATTTACCTGCTGGGATTTCAATAATCGTCTTCTCAAGCGCTTTACGGTATTGTTCAACCATAACCATGTTTCCTTCATCCGTTAGTGCTAATATTGCCACTGCACCTGGGTGCTTGACTACTTCTCTTTTCGATAATTGTCCGTTCGGTAGTTCAACCTCTTCTACTTGGAGTCGAATAACCCTACCGTCAAAGATTTTTTCCGTTTTTAACGTTTTTTCTTCTAGGCGACTCATTTTCTCTCGTCACTCCTGTTCTATCCGATTATTCTGCTCATACATTTTAACATACTTATGTTTAGGAGAGCTCATGATGAAAATATACGTACATGAAAAAGGTGTTACCTTTGTTGGTAAGGCATGGGAAATTAAAGAAAAACTAAAGGTTTATCAAAAGTCATTTTCTTATGTTAGAGAATGGATAGATGAAACAACAAGTGGTGATTATGACAAGAAGCCTAAGAATAGCGAACATCACTCATAAATTCTTCATGCCATAAATCAAATGATTTGTTTAACCTCTCTCAGTATCGGTAAAATAGATAAAAAATACTCAGAGAAGAGCGGAGGTTCATAATGCAAAAAGTACAGTTAGGTAAATCACCCTTAATGGTTACTCCTCTTGGTCTTGGTTGTATGTCACTTGGAACAGATAAAAAAAAGGCCCAAGCGATTATTGAAACAGCACTAGAAGAAGGGATTAATTATTTTGATACAGCCGACTTATACGACTTTGGTTTAAACGAACAGCTAGTTGGAGAAGCGTTAAAACGCGTACGAGAGGATGTCGTTATTGCCACAAAAGTAGGTAATCGATGGACTGAAGGAAAGGAAGGCTGGCACTGGGATCCGTCAAAAGATTATATAAAAGAAGCCGTAAAACAAAGCTTAAAACGGTTAAGTGTAGAATATATTGACTTATATCAATTGCATGGCGGGACGCTAGATGATGATATACTTGAAACAATTGATGCGTTTGAAGAGCTTAAACAAGAAGGTTTTATTAAGGCATATGGTATCTCCTCGATCCGTCCTAATGTTATTCGTGAATATGTTAAGCATGCCTCTATCGATACAGTAATGATGCAATACAGCTTACTCGATCGTCGTCCAGAGGAAGAAGTTTTACCACTATTAGCTGAAAATAATATCAGTGTCGTTACGAGAGGCCCACTAGCTAAAGGATTATTAAGTGAAAACTGGATGGATAAACTATCGGAACAAGGGTATTTAGATTATAGTGAAGCAGAATTACGTGCCCTCCTCACTGAGCTTAATGCAAGGTTTACTGAAACACGCCATCTACAAGAAGCAGCCATCCAATATAACTTGGCACATATTGGGGTTTCTTCTATCATTGCCGGTGCCTCTTCGATGGAACAGGTAAAAGAAAATGTTGCAGCCGTCCGTGCAGAGCCATTATCTAAGGAAGAATTAACTTTCATGGAGCAACTAGCTAAACTGAATAAGTACGAGACACATCGTTAAGCCATACTTAAATCAAAAAATGAGAAAAGATGACGTACCTTTGGATGCGTCACCTTTCTCGTAATCTATCATTTAAATTCTTTCCAATTTAAGTTACTTTCACCTAAAAGCTCTTCAAAGCTTTTATTTTTCTCACGTAATTTACGCTCTTCGGCTTTTCTACGTGATTCTTCCTCAAGCTTGATTTCTTCCGCTTTTTTCAGCTCATTTTTCTTCCCTTGCAGTCCTTTGACAAGCTCAGGGTTTAGCATATCTCCTAAAGTAAGCGGCTTATCTTCATTTATTTTCTTTGATTGTGCTCGCTGTTTTTTCTGCTTCATGACTGGTGTCCTACCCCCTCATTCTTTCAAATAGAATGTATGGTTATTATAGCATAGAACCCTCTCACCTTAAATTATTCTGCAAGCTCTATCACAGTTGCTACACCTTGGCCGCCACCAATACACAATGTTGCTAATCCTTTCTTTGCTTGGCGTTTTTGCATTTCATGAATGAGAGTAACTAAAATTCGTGCGCCACTTGCACCAATTGGATGACCTAGTGCAATCGCCCCACCGTTTACATTTAAGATGTCTTTCTTAAAGTTCAATTCACGATCAACCGCTAAAGATTGAGCCGCAAACGCTTCATTTGCTTCAATTAACTCCAATTCTTCCATTGAAATATTTGCTTTCGTTAATGCTTTCTTGACCGCTTCTACTGGACCAATTCCCATAATACTTGGGTCTACTCCAGCATTCGCATTTCCTTTAATGGTAACAAGCGGCTTAATTCCTAACTCTTCCGCTTTTTGCTTACTCATTACAACCACTGCCGCAGCGCCATCATTGATACCAGATGCATTGCCTGCTGTCACACTTCCTTCTTTTCTAAATGCTGGGCGTAGTTTACCTAATTTTTCTGCTGTTGTCCCTTTCTTCGGATGTTCATCTTGATCAAAGATGATTGGCTCTCCTTTACGCTGCGGAATTTCTACCGGAACGATTTCATCTTTAAAGCGACCAGCTTCGATGGCTTGCGTTGCTTTCTCTTGACTCTCAGCCGCAAATAGATCTTGTTCCTCTCTAGAAATCTCATATTTATCGCATAAGTTTTCAGCAGTTACACCCATATGATACTGATTAAATGCACATGTTAAACCGTCATCAATAAGGGAGTCATATAAAGTAGTATTACCCATTTTAAAGCCATCACGTGCACCTTTTAGAATATAAGGTGCTTGGCTCATATTCTCCATACCACCAGCAACAATAATGTCTGCGTCTCCAGCAACAATTGCTTGCGTTGCTAAATGAACCGCTTTCAATCCGGAGCCACACACTTTATTAATAGTCATCGAAGAAACGCTCTCGGGTACACCTGCTTTTATAGCTGCTTGTCTTGCTGGGTTTTGGCCTAATCCTGCTTGCAGCACATTCCCCATAATGATTTCGTCAACCGCTGATGCTTCTACCCCTGCTTTTTTTAATGCTTCCTTAATAACCACTGCTCCTAGATCTATCGCTGATACTCCTTTTAAACTCCCATTAAATGTTCCTAGCGCTGTTCTTGTAGCGCTTACAATCACAACTTCTGCTCGTTCCATACTGTTCTTTCCCCTCCATGGTTTCATTGTTATGAATCTACCTTTCTATTATGCCATACTTTAGTTAATTCTTGCATTTCTGAATATTAAACCACTACAATAAAGTAAACGCTTTCTATAAAAGGAGGAATATCATGTTCACATTGCCGAAGGAAGTAACGATTATTGAAGTGGGCCCGAGAGATGGACTACAAAATGAAAAAAACTTTGTGCCAACAGATATCAAGAAACAATTTATTCAAAAATTAAAAAGTGCTGGTGTAAAAGAAATGGAACTTACCTCATTTGTTTCGCCAAAATGGGTACCGCAAATGAGTGATGCAGCTGAAATTGTTGCCGATACACTTACATCACATACGCGAGATATTGTCCTTGCTCCCAACCGAAAAGGGATTGATCGTGTTTATGCCACTGATTGCCAGGCCGTTGCTACTTTTGTAGGAGTTAGCCAAACGTTCAACAAAAAGAATATTAATAAAACGACCGATGAAAGTGTCGCTGAAATTGTTCCAATAATCAAAGAATTAAAAACAAAAGGGTATTTTGTACGCGCTTGTATTTCCACAGCATTTTATTGTCCTTACGAGGGAAAAGTAGATGTAAATGATACAGTAAAATTATGCCAAGCCTTTGTCAATGCAGGAGCAGATGAGTTAAGTGTGGCGGATACCATTGGAATGGCCGCTCCGCATGAATCATTTGATGTATTTAAAAAATTAAAAGATGCTTTTCCTACAACACTCATAACCGCTCATTTCCATGATACACGAAAATTAGCTCTTCCTAACATTCTTGCCGCTCTTCAAGCTGGTGTCGACCGCTTTGATACGTCTGCTGGCGGACTCGGTGGCTGCCCTTTCGCTCCCGGTGCTGCTGGAAATGCGGCTACGGAGGATGTTGTATATATGCTAGAGAGAATGGGGATCTCAACCAATATAGACTTGCAAAAGCTAGTTGAGGCGATTCATCTCGTCAAGCCACATATGACAAGGACAATTGAAAGTAGTTATTTTCAACTAAATGCCTAAACTATGCGTCCATCTTATGACACGAACCGGTGTTTTAAGATGGATATTTCTTTTGTCCAAATGGTAAAATAAAGGAAAACACCATGGAGGGAGAAAATGAAAAGAATCCTGCGCTATAGTTTATTACTGCTAACTGTTATTCTCTCTATTGGCACCTATTTCACAAATAAATTAATGTACATTCGTAAAAAAGATAACGCGGTTATTGTTGAAAGAGAAAGCACGGCTGGCAGATTAGATATCTCAGCCTATGATCAATTAGAAAAAGAAGAACATTTTATCCATTCTCCTTTAGGTTATTCTCTTAAAGTTGTCGTTGTCGCACCTTACCCTAGCAATAGATACGTCATCATTTCTCATGGGGTGACAGAGAATAAAACGAACTCTATAAAATATATGAACTTGTTTTTATCTCGCGGTTTCAATGTTGTTATTTATGATCACCGAAGACATGGTGAATCTGGTGGGAAGACAACGAGCTATGGCTATTATGAGAAATATGATCTTAAAGCAGTGGTAGATTGGCTCAAAAGACAGAAGGGTCCCGATGTACTCTTAGGTATTCATGGTGAATCAATGGGGGCAGCGACAATGCTCTTATATGCTGGGAGCCTTGCTGATGGTGCTGATTTTTATATTGCTGATTGTCCTTTTTCTGATTTATCTGGTCAACTTACTCATCATTTACGTACGACCTTTAAATTACCACCTAAAGTGATCTTGCCAATTAGTAACGTGTTTCTTAGATTGCGTGATAAATATTCCATTCATGATGTGTCACCACTCGCGGTCGTATCTTATATTAGTAAGCCTGTTCTCTTTATCCATAGTAAAGATGATACATTCATTCCACCTGTTATGACGGAAATGCTTTATGAACAAAAAAATGGACCGAAAAAACTTTTCATTGCTAAAAATGGCGCACACGCTCAATCATATAATGAAAACAAAGAAGCCTATGAAGCAGCCATCGACTCTTTCTTTACGGAAAATGGGATCCCCTTTCAAGTGGAAGATTCACCTGCCCATAAATTTGAGCGATAGTCTGCCATAAGCTGATTTTTAACCACAAATTTCAACTCTCTATGTTTGACTAGACTGCAGCTTTTATTTTTACTTGTATGCCCATTTCTCTTGATAACGGACAAAGCTCTATATGGTTGCCCTCACACGAACCGCATAGAAAATCACATTTGCTTAGCATAGCTTTTCTAACCTATTATTCCTCGGGTTTATGGTGATAGCCTTTGTCATCATAAGCCTCTTCTTTAAGAATCCATTCTTTTCTCTTTTTTTGCAGTTCGAACTTCATATCATTGATCTCACTTTTATCTTTCTTCCAGAGTACTTCATAACTAAACGCTTCTTCACCGTATCTTTGCCAATCTTCTTGTAATTCTTTGTTCATATGACGACCATCATTTAAGCTCATTTTAGAAGTAAGCCAGCGATTTTTTACATTTGGTACAGCATCGATAAATTTTTTCCCATTGCTTTCGTTTTTTATTCTGATCACACCATAATAGGTTTTCATTTCTTTATATTGTTGTTTTAATTCTTTCTTACGATCGGGTTTCAATAGTATCCCCTCCTTAATCATTTACCCAATAGGCTTTGCCATCTGGTGTTCGGTTCATATATCCATAATCGATTAAATAGCGTCTTACAGTGACATGATCATTGTATATGCCTACTAATATTTCTTTGATTTCTTCTTCGGTGTATGTGCGCCCAGTAACAAATTCCTTGATGATGCGACTTAAGATTGCAATTTTCTTTTTCTCTTTTTTCGGTAATCGTTTTAGCTTGAGTGGATGGAGACTCTCGAAATTTTCTTTTATGATTTGCTCTCGTTCTTCTATTGTCATAAAGTAGCGTTCATCGACCATTGTTGCACCGTTATGAATAGGGATGATTTCTTCCTGAAGATGACCTAGAAATGCATTTTCATATTGTGCTAAATATAGTTTTGCTTGCTTTGCCTTTTCACGAAATGAAAACTTTTGATGGCGAATCGTTGAGTGAGATACATTCATCTCTTCTGCAATTTGGGCATCTTTTTTACCCGATTGAAAAGCGGTTAACAACTGCTTTTGTTTATCTGTAAGCGTATTATATTTACTTTCATCTGAAAGCAGCTGCCGGAAATTCCCTCCATGCTCTTCTGTTATATGCCACTCTACAGCTTGTTTTCCTAAAAACATTTCTTCAGCAAATTGATACACCCGCCCCGCTTCAAAAGACTGTTGGCAATAATTACATACGAAAACTGCCTCTTGCGATAGATATTGATATCCTTGCTTTAGTTCAGTGACAGTTAATGATTGAATATCCATATTACCCTCCTTATATATAAACATATTTTAAATTTGTTTACTAAATTAGTCAACAAAAAAAGAGAAGATTGCTGTTCTTCTCTTTCTCATTTCGTATAATCCATAAAAGCCATACGCGGATTCAAGTATTCATGATTATTTTTTAATTGAAAGCATCTCGCCTGCTCACGGTAATCAATCGTTACCTCTTCTGATAAAAAGACCTCCTTAGACGGCTCAATATAAATAGACATAAAATCTGTTTGTACTTCGCGGTCATCTGGCTCTAGTTCTTTCACAAGCCACAAAGCACTTACACCGCTTACAACACAACCACATCCTTCAGTATCGTATTTCAATTTTAAATAGCCATCTTTATTCTTTAACTTTTCTGTTAGTTTAATTGCTGCTCTTGGTGTAATTGTTATCTTCAACTTTAACGCCCTTTCTTTCTATGTTAACCATGATTATAACAAGATAAATGATTGACTAAAAGCTGCAGTTCATTATATACCACTCAACCCCCTACCCCCAAAGCCATTCATCTACTTGGTCATATTATTTATTTAATCTTTCTATATCCAATCGAAGCTTTTCTTGGCTTTTAATAAACCAAAGTTCCTCTGGATATTGCGCCATAATGGCATTTGCAAATTCAACAGGATCATTCCCCATAATATCCTGTAATGGAAGTTGTTCAATCGAACTTTCTTTAAATAATTGAAGCAAATTTTCTAACACTTCCATAAAATTTTCTCCTTTGGCAAAATTCCACATATACTGTTCTAACGCATGAAGGGCGTCCTTGTAATTTTGTGGCAACTGCTCTTTTTCAGCTTTATAATCGTTATATCGCTTTTTACTACCAATTAATTTTTCAAATAGGTTTTTCATTTGCTATCATTCTCCTTTAATTCATTTAACTTTCTAGCGAGAAAAAACCATTTCTCCCAAAACATATCGAGCTCACACTTTCCGAAGTCATTTAACCTATAAAATTTTCTTGATGGACCGAGCTCCGATTTTCTTTTTTCAACATGTAGCAACCCCTTTTTTTCAAGTCTAAGCAATACCGTGTAAACAGTGCCTTCTGCAATATCTTCAAATCCTATGTTTTGTAAATATTGGGTAATCTCATAGCCATAGGTCTCCCCCTGCCCTATTTTTTGTAGCACAATCCCTTCTAGTACACCTTTCAATAATTCAGTTAGCCCTTTCACTCGCTAAACCCCTCTTTCATTCTTAACTATATAGTAATACTAAGTAGTGTATCTAAACGTATTCAGATTTAGCTCTATTGATTTCAATCTATTTAGTATCACTAAGTACCACTATATAATATTACTAAGTAGATTAATTGTCAATGTTTATTCCACAAATAAAAACCACCTGAACTTTTTTTAAAACGTTCAGGTGGTTACCACTTACCCTTTCTAAAGGATTTCTTGTTGGTTCTTTTTATTTAAAAATAATACTAAACCGACTAGGTTAAGGTTGCTACAGCCACATATGCGGTTGTGAAACTTCCAGTCTGTACCTACTTGGGCGATTACAGAAATAAATGGTAACGACACAACAACGTATCACTTCTGTTTCCATTGCCTTGCCACATATCTTACCCTTCTTTATTGGAGAGTTCATGAAAGAGCATCCAAATGTTCATATTAAACAGTACACTGGCTCAGCCGCAGCTATGAAAAAGCAATTAGAGGATGGAGAGATTGATTTTTGTATTTCTATGAGGCCCATCGAAGGAAGAGAAATTGAGTGGATGACCTTACTTGATGAGGAAATCTTTTTATCTGTTCCACCTGATCACAAGCTCGCCCACCGATCTTCTGTTCATTTAAATGAAGTATGTAACGAGGTATTTAGTAATCGTCCGATGGGTTATGATTTTAGAGATTTAACGAACCAGTTTTGCTCTGAAGCAGGCTTCATTCCCCATACTCCGATTGAATTAGAAGAAGCAGGGGCTATTTTACGATTGATTGAGCTCGGTTTAGGGATTTCTTTTACCCCACAGTTATCATTATTACAAGAGAATTTACCGAAAACCGTGCAAATCCCGATTACTGCTCCCCGTTGTCGACGTCATATTGGACTCGCCTGGCATAAAGGACGTTATTTCTCTCAGGCTGCGACTGATCTCCATCAATTTTCGGTGCGGTTTTTTAAACATATCGCTCTTACTTATTTTGACGATCAGAGTGTTGGCGATTGATATGGAGGAGAGTTAACTTAACTTTCTTCTATATGAATGATTTCTGGTAGGAAAATGATCTCAATACTGTCATCTTCCTTTACTACTCGAAGCGATTGTTTGAATGTATCTACATAATGAATGCGCCCGGAAATGGCTACTTGTTCTCCTCGACGGAACAAGGTAAATGTTAACAAAGTATGAAACGCCATGGCCTCGCTAATCATCTCATCGAACTGTTCATATTGTTGTTCATCTAACTGAGGCTTAGTTTGTTTATGGTGGCTTTCATCATACTCTCTTAAAAGCTTGACATGTTCCGGTAGCATCATTGATACCCATTTCTTATTCCCACGATCACGAAGCATCATTTATTCCTTCTTTCTCATTACTATTTTTTATGGCCACCGACAAGTGTGGCTCTATGTCTCGCTGTACCTGCGTCGGTATAAGAAACCGCTCGCAATAAGGAAGCAGATCCGAAGCGGGCACGAATGCGATCGACGGTATAGCCGAGCTTGCGCTTGTTAAAGCCATTTTGATCAAATAAACTAAGCTGATACTCGTGATCATCAGTTATTTGACCAAGAGAAATAGTAATCTTACGAACCGTTTTACCGTTATAATGTTCATCTAATAAAGCTAAACAAATATGATAAATAGTCATGGTTACATTTGTTGGCTCCTCCATTGTCCGAGAACGATAAAATCCACCACCAAACTCATCCTTGCTATAGCCAAGCCCAAAATGAACGGTTCTCCCTGCCTTACGATGTGTGCGTGCCCTTCTTGCAACCTCCTCACACATTTCTAAAACAACATGCTTGATTTCTTCTTTATCGGTATAATCTCGAAGCAAGATTTGACTTTTCCCAAAGCTAATTTGACCTTGTAAAATCGGAGCACCGATTTCTGACAAATCTATTCCCCATGCGTGATAATAAAGCTGATTGCCCATAATACCAAACTTTTTTTCTAGTGTAGTTAGATTAAAATGGGCAAGCTGGCCAACCGTAAAAATCCCCATGCTGTTCAAATTTTTTTCCAATCTGTTGCCTATACCCCACATTTGACTTAATGGGGAAATCGGCCAAAGTTTTTCCTCTACCTGCTCATAAGTCCACTCAGCAATGCCGGCCTTCTTTGCTTCTAAATCAAGACAAAGCTTTGCCATTAACATATTGGGACCAATCCCGACAGATGAAGGTAGCTGAAATTCCCTTTCGATATCATCTTTTATCTTTTGGGCAATCGTATAGGCGTCGCCCCATATATGTTCTGTTCCGTCAATACAAATAAAACTTTCATCCACACTATAAGTATGAACGGCTTCTTTCGGTACATAGCGATGAAATACACGAGTAATTTCCATGGAGACACGTAAATACGTAGCCATCTTTGGTTCTTCAATAATAATGCGAGGGTCATTGGGGACTTCAAATAGCCGCGACCCTGTTTTTATGCCAAATTCTTTCTTCATTCTCGGTGAAGCAGCAAGAATGACACTGCCTTTACGATCATGATTTCCCGCTACTACAAGATAACATTCCATTGGATCTAATCCGCGCATAACAGCTGAACAACTGGCATAGAAGCTCTTCATATCTATACATAAAATTTGTTGTTTTGGCATGACACTATAATCAACCATCAGATTGCCTCTTCTCACCATAAAATAAGAACTTATGTTCTGTTTATTTATACCCATAATATTAACCGAATATACGTTCCCTTTCAATGGAAATTTTACGACGAATTTCTTATATTCGACTAACTAGACAAAACCTGGGATTGAATAAGAATAGCTCTATCATTAGCTGAGATGGACTAAAAGTAAAACAAACTCTTGTAAAGTAGAAGGCTGCTCCCTTTCATTATCCCATGCATAAATATTCGACATATTATGATATTTTACCTAAATCAATAATCAAAAAAGTTCCCAGTTTTCCCCTCTGTTATTTGACGTGCCTATTATTTAACGGAAATGTTTAATGGATAGTCGAAAAAACCTCTTTTGCCGCTATCTTTGGCAATTTCACTATTCTTGCACGAGCAAATCGATTTTGCTCTGCCATCTTTGACGATTTCACTATCGATGCACGAGCAAATCGCTTTTATAACCAAAATAAGACATAAAAAAACATGAACAAAGAAATTGCTCATGTTTCATGTTTTCTAATGATTCCTAGCGATTAAATGGGACCCAACCTTCTCTAGAGAGGATAGCTTCCCATAATCCGTTCGGAATGTCATATTTATCTCTTTCTTTTAAATTCAGGGCATATTCTATTTCCTCAAGACGATCTTCTTGAATATATGCAGCCCATCTTGGTGAAATTAACAATTCTCTACCTAAAGCAATAAGTGGGATATTTCGTTCTCTAACGGCTAATGCTTCATCAGGTGAATTCACTTGTCCAACGGCCATTAAAGGAACGCGACCATTAATCACTTCATTCACCAGTTCAATTCTTGTGCGCTCTGTATCCGCCCCGCGGTGAGGAGTAGATAGTGCATGCATAAGAGAGATGTGCAAATAATCGAAAGGAAGATTTGATAAGGCATCCACTAGTTGAAAAGTTTCCGTCATTGTTAAACCAGGTGTCGATGGCTCTTCAGGTGAAAAGCGATAACCAAAAATAAATGGTCTCTTCGCATGCTTATCAATCGCCCTTTGGCAAGCTTCCGCAACAGCCAATGGAAACTTCATCCGATTTTCTACAGATCCACCCCATTCATCATCACGTTTATTCGTATACGGGGAATAAAACTGCTGTATTAAATACCCGTTTGCACCATGAATTTCTACTCCATCAAAACCTGCTTCAATCGCTCTTCTTGTAGCTTCTCCAAAGGCTTCGATGATTTCTTCAATTTCTCCTGCCGATAGGGCACGAGCTTTTTGATTGTCATGATCTATATCTGAAGCAGATACGACATCACCACCTGGAACAAGTTCAGTAGGACATGAGATGCCGCCGTGATGAATTTGTATCACCGCTTTTGCCCCTTGTTGTTGAATCGTCTCCGCTAGTCTTTTTAAACCCGGAATAAACTGGTCATCGTAAATACCTGGTTGACCAGGAAAAGCTTTACCATTTGGCGTCACATTGGCGCAAGCAGTAATAACTGTACCTAAATCCTTTGCACGTGCCTGGATAAAGACTAATTCTTCTTCCGAAATGGAGCCATCTTCATTAGAAGAATAATGTGTCATTGGTGCTAGTGCAAGTCGGTTTTTAACTGTCACACCGTTAGGAAATGTATAGGATTCAAATAACGGTTCATATTTTGCTTTCATATCTATCACCTTTTTTCTATAAATATCTTCACGATTTCACCATATAGATAAAAATAGCCCAATGCAAATTATTCAACTTGAAACATTATTTTTTATTAAACGCACCGCGTCCAGCCCATTCGAATAATCGGGGAGCAATGGCAAAAACTTTACTTCCTAAATTCATCCACCTAGGGAGATTTACCTCTCTCGTTGGCGTTAACATCACATCCACAACTTTTCGCGCAACATACTCCGGCTTTAACATATACCGCTGAACATTTTTCACATATGTGCCTTCTTTATCGGCTATATCAAAAAAATTCGTCTCAATCGGGCCTGGATTCACTGTTGTAATATACACACCTTGAGGAGCAACTTCCATCCGTAAGCTATTAGAATAGCCTAACACCGCATGTTTCGTTGCCGAATAGGTACTTGATTTCGGCGTAGCAATTTTCCCAGCTTGTGAAGCAATATTAATAATATGACCGCCTTTGGTCGCTAACATTGACGGCAAAACTTGCTGTGTACAAGCAATCAAACCCAGCACATTCACATCGAACATGCTTTTTACTTCTTTCATATTTGCATCATGCGCATAAGTGAAAATGCCGTATCCCGCATTATTCACAAGTACATCGATTACTTTAAATCGTTCGAGAATGAATGGAAAAACTTCCTCTACCTTTACAAGATCAGAGACATCTAAAGAAAAAATATGAATATCAACAGAAAAGCGTTGCTCAAGCTCTTCTTTCATTGCAGCTAATTTTTCTGTCCTTCTAGCCACTAAAGCAAGATTGGCTCCTCTTTCCGCACAAAGCCTTGCCATCTTTTCGCCTATCCCACCTGATGCACCTGTAATAATAATGTTCTTCCCATGTAAATCCTTTACCATTTTATCACCTCATTTGGCTACTATAGAAAGACACGCCATTCTTCTTATACTCACTTACTTCCCCAATTGCAAGCAAATAGTCGAGCTGACCGATTGTTTCAGATACCGTAAGAGGTAATTGCATTTTGTAAGCTTTCGGAAATAGGCGTTTGCATATATCAAAAACCGTCATTGATTCTTCCATGAGCCATTTCTTAACCTTCATCGCACGTTCATGCTGTGCTTTTTTTCGTTGAGGAATGATTTCATTTACATTTGTGAAGACTTCTCCATGACCTGGCAATACAAGCGCAAGCGAATAGCGGCTTAATTTATCAAGAGATTCATTATATTGTAATAATGATTTAGGGCGCTCAGATTGCCCTGGTAAAGGGGGCTCCATTAACGGATTCGGAGAAATATGAGCCAACAGATGGTCGCCACCAATATAAACCCCATCACTTTCTCGCAATAAACCAATATGACTTTGTGCATGACCCGGAGTTTCAATGACACGCCATCCTTTTAACCCTGGAGGTTCGTCTCCTTCACAAATTTCTTGAGCTAATGAGCGATCACAGAAATAGGCAAGCTCACCATGCAGTCTTGTCATTACTTTATCGTAATACTGAATCAAGCCAAACTCGGTGAGAACCTGCTGATAAAAATCATTATTTTGCTGTAGGAATTCCTCTGTCCGATTGAGCCATCGCTCATTTAAAGGATGACCAATAATTTGCATATCCGCCGGAAAATAATCAAGCAGACCAACATGATCTGGATGATGATGAGTAAGAATCACTTGCTCAATATCTGACAGTGTTAAGCCTAATTCATTCAGTTCTGACTGCAACGCTTCCCAAGCTTCCTCTGTTTTAGGTCCAGCATCTATAAGGGTTAGCTTCTCTCCTTTGATGACATAAAGGTTAACATCACCTACAGGAAAAGGAGTAGGAATCACGAGTCGACCAATATCATTAATCCATTGTGCCATTTTCATACCCTCCAACAATCATTATATTTAAATAAAATATGTGTAGAACAATCAAATCTTTAAACATATATATATTTAATCTTAGCTTTATTTCACAACAATGTCATTATTTTCACATAACTTTTAACAAATTATCTCTAAAAACTTATGAGAATGTTATTGACAATTTCCCTTGTTATCCCTCATAATCACAATAAATTAATGATTTAACGCGATGAATAAGAATAGTAGATGCACATAAGGCGAAAAGAGAGTGAAGCTCAATTAGGCTGAAAAGCTTCACCGTCCACTAGTCCATCGAACCTACCTTATGAGTGTTAGCAAAACTAACCGTAGCCGGCGTTAACGGATTCGAGATTGTCTGTTCAACTCAGCGAACATGACAAATGAAGGTGGTACCACGGAAGCATGTCCTTTCGTCCTTTACAGGATGAAGGGGCTTTTTTTATTGACCTTGACGGAGTTTGCAAGTAGAACCTTATCAACATTATCAAGGAGGAAAAAAATGAAAATCGCATTTATTGGCGCAGGTTCGATGGCTGAAGCTCTAATATCTGGCATCATTACGCAAAAGTTGGTAAGTGGAAATAATATATGGGTAACAAATAAATGCAATCAAGAGAAACTCTATGAATTACAACACTCTTATGGTGTCAACATATCTTATGACATAAAAGACATCCTCTCACATGTAAATATCGTCTGCTTAGCTATGAAGCCAAAAGATGTCGGAGAAGCGATTCAAAGTATTCAAGCTTATTTACGTAAAGACATGTTAATCGTCTCCGTCTTAGCAGGGGTAACTATTACTTCTATTGAAGAAATGGTAGGAACGAACCTAGCTATTGTTCGTGCCATGCCTAATACTTCAGCAACAATTGGTAAATCTGCCAGTGCATTAGCCATGAATAGTAATGTAAACAATTTACAATCACAAGCGGTTAAAGGGATGTTTGAAACAGTTGGTTTAGCGACCATCGTAAAAGAAGAAGACTTAGATGCTGTTACAGGATTATCTGGAAGTGGTCCAGCCTATATTTATTATCTAGTTGAAGCGATGGAAAAAAGCGCAGTGGAAATGGGACTCGAAAAAGAGGTAGCGAAAAAGTTTATTATACAAACTTTAATGGGTGCTGCAGAAATGCTTGAAAGATCTCCAAAAGAATCTGCACAATTACGAAAAGAGGTCACTAGCCCTGGAGGAACAACAGAGGCAGGATTAAAGGTACTTGAAGCACACGCGGTACAAGAAGCCTTTGTAGAATGCATTAAAGCAGCGACGGAACAGTCTAGGAAACTTGGTGAGATTTTTGCTAATAATATGAAAGTTTAAATGTAAACTCATTCATGTAAATCTATGTATAGAGACTAAGAACATATGAGTGATAGTAAATCATTCCAAAAACATGTCCTAGTCTCTAATCATTTTACTTAAACAGATTAAACAAACCTGAAGAATCTAAAAAGACGATCACAATCACAATCGGAACCACATATCTCATCAAAAAGAACCAAACGTTAAATAGACCCGTAAGCGATGTCGAATTCATCACAATCTCGCTTTTTAATAAATCTTTTTTCATTCGATAGGAGACGAATATAGCAATGAGCAGCGCACCGAGAGGTAGAAGAATATTGCTCACTAAAAAGTCGACACTATCAAAAATAGATTTCCCAAATATCGTTATATCGGATAAAACACTATAAGACAGATTAGAAGGAATACCAACAATAAATATCGCTAATCCGAATAACCAAGCCACTTTTGTCCTATTTTTTGTCGCACCTTTCGTGACAGAAGCAACGGCAATTTCCAACATTGAAAAAGCAGAAGTTAATGTAGCAAATAAGAACAAGGCCAAGAATAATAATAAAAATATTTTCCCGAAAATAATTTGATCAAATACAGCTGGTAGTACGATAAATAATAGTCCAGGGCCGGCAGTTGGCTCATAACCTAATGAAAAGACGGCAGGAAAAATCGCCAGGCCGGCTAGAATGGAAATAAACAAATTCATTGCCACAACAGAAAGTGCTGGTTGTACCAAACTTTCTTTCTTTGATAAGTACGAACTATATGTCACCATCACGGAAATCCCCACACTCAAAGAGAAGAACGATTGACCCATGGCATATAGTAAGCTTTCAGAATTCAATAAAGAGAAATCCGGTTTCAAGAAAAATTCAATTCCTGCTGACGCACCATCCAATGTAACCGAACGAATAATAATGATCACAAACAATATAAATAGTGCAGGCATCATGATTTTATTTACTTTTTCAATTCCCTGCTGTACACCCTTGGCAACAACGGCAACGGTTATAATTAAAAACAGAGCCTGCGCACCTAAAGAAAGATAAGGGTTAGATACCGTCTCATTGAACAAGTTCTCATATCCAGACATCCCTACACTTGTATCACTAGCGACACCATAATATAAATATTGAATTACCCAACCACCGATAACACTATAAAAAGAAAGCAGTAGGAATGAGGTGAATACACCTAAGTAGCCGACCCAATGCCATTTTGATTGAGGGGCAATCGTTCGATACGCAGAAATTGCTTCTTTTCCCGTGCTACGCCCGATGACAAACTCAGCAAGTAATAACGGCAAACCAATAAATAATGAGAACAGAATAAATAACAAAATAAAAGCGCCGCCACCACTTTCACCTGCTGTATAGGGAAGTTTCCATATCGCTCCTAAGCCAATCGCTGAACCTGCCGAAGCAAGAATAAACCCGAGCTTAGAAGACCATTGTTCGTTTTGCATGATTTTTCCTCCTTTAAGTCTTTTATCTATATTCTCTTCTAACGATACTTAAAACAAAAAAGCCGCAAAGCTCATAAAGGGACGTGTGACTCACGCGGTACCACCCTTTTTGAAAGCTTGCGACTTTCCACTCGAATTCATAACGGTATTGATGACCGTCCTTACTGTCTTCGGCCGAACATGACAGTAAAGAAAAAGCTCCAAGAATGAAATTCATCTTATTTATAGTTCAGCTCACACCAACCGCTGACTCTCTTTACTAGGGAAATAAGGTTTACTAGTTTCTCTTCATTGCTTTATAAATATAATTTTAAAAGTATAAATGTGATTATAGTACGATTCCTTGCTATAAGTCAATAACCATTTTTTAAAATTTTAAGATAACAATGAAACAGCCATTTCTTCCTACTATGTTTTAATAGGTTCCACTGTCGCGTTTGCTTAAAAACGATAAGCAACGCCATTTACTGCCGACGGATATCTATTTCTTTAAAATCTTCAGCCATTACCGTTGCAGAGAAATCTGCCCTTGCCTGCTCTTCTAGTTGTGCCCACTCACTACGTTCATAGCGTGAACTGATATGTGTGAGACATAATTGTTCTACGCCTGCTTGCTGGGCTACAGCAGCTGCTTGCGCAATCGTTGAATGGTAATAATCATGTGCGAGCTGTTCCTCACCATTCGCAAAGGTTGCCTCATGAACAAGTAAATTTGCATTGCGTGCTAATTCAATTGCCGCCAAACAAAAACGCGTGTCACCTAAAATTGTCACGATTCTCCCCGTTTGTGGTGGTCCAAGATAATCTTTAGGATTAATTGTGCGACCATCCTCAAGAATAACTGTCTCACCCTCTTTAATTCTTTTAAAGATAGGACCTGGCTTTACACCATCTTCAATCAATTGATCAGCCATTAAAGTGCCCGGCAGATCTTTCTCTACGACACGATAACCAAAAGATGGGATACCATGGTCCAGTTTCTTTGCTGTCACAATGAATTGATCATCACTACAAACAATCCCCTCGTCTATTTCAATAATCTCAAGAGGGTATTGCAAGTAAGTTTGACTAACCGAAAGAGACACTTCGATATATGCTTTTATTCCCTTGGGACCATATACTGTTAGCTTTTCTTTGCCGCCTTGATGCGAACGACTAGCTAAAAATCCTGGCAAACCATATATATGATCGCCATGAAGATGAGTAATAAAAACCTTTTCTATTCTTCTTGGCTTAATTGTTGTATGTAAAATTTGATGTTGTGTGGCTTCACCACAATCGAACAACCATATTGCTCTTCTTTCATCTAAAAGCTTTAAAGCGATACTCGTAACATTTCTCGCTTTCGCAGGGACACCCGCACCCGTTCCTAAGAAAAAAACTTTCACTGCCTTTTCTTCCTTTCTCCTTATTCATTATTATCATCATACAGAAAAACGACTTAAAGCTAAAGAGCTACAGTTATTTCCTTTTAAAAAAGGTTGCTGTTTTTCACTTTAAGCGATAAAATTTTATATTTGAGTGGGTATATATTTCATCGTTGAGATGAACCTAAAAAATAGAACTTTTTTACATAGAAAGGAATATCGTTGTGAATAATTCTGAAAATCCAACTGCTTTGATTATGATATTCGGTGCAACAGGTGACTTAGCGAGGCGCAAACTATTTCCGTCACTTTACCGATTGTTTAAAAGAGGAAAACTATCTAAACGCTATTGTATCATTGGCGTTGCTAGACGAGAACTAACGAACGACGCTTTTCAAGAAAGTGTGCGACAATCGATTGAAGAAGCTGAAGGACACCATGATGACCTTCAGGAGTTTATCACACACTTTTATTATCATTCCCATGATGTCACAGATTCCAGTTCTTACTTAGCCCTAAAAACATTAGCAAATGAGTTAGATACACATTATCAACTAGAAGGTAATCGCATTTTCTACTTAGCGATGGCCCCAGAATTTTTTGGAACAATTGCCGATCATTTAAAGGCAGATGGGCTAACAGATGTTGATGGTTTTAAACGGTTAGTGATTGAAAAACCATTTGGTCATGATCTCCCTTCTGCAATAGAGTTGAACAATCGTCTTCGCCAAGCGTTTGCTGAGGAAGAAGTTTACCGAATTGATCATTATTTAGGAAAAGAAATGGTCCAAAATATAGAGGTTATTCGCTTTGCCAACGCTATATTTGAACCACTATGGAATAATCGCTACATATCTAATATCCAAGTGACATCAAGTGAGGTATTAGGTGTCGAAGAACGTGGGAGATATTATGAAAAAAGCGGTGCCCTTAGAGATATGGTGCAAAACCATATGCTGCAAATGGTTGCCTTACTTGCTATGGAACCGCCAATTAAACTGACAGACGAGGAAATTCGTTCTGAGAAAGTAAAAGTGTTCCGTGCTTTGAAAACACTTGAAGGAGAGGCTGTAAAGGAGAATTTTGTTCGTGGCCAATATGGACCAAGCAAAAAAAATAATGAGCCAATTAACGGTTATCGTCAAGAACCGATGGTCAAAGCTGACTCCAATACCGAGACTTTCGTTGCCGGAAAACTGATAATTGACAATTTCCGTTGGGCTGGCGTTCCTATTTACATCCGTACTGGAAAAAAGATGGCAACGAAGTCGACAAAAATAGTCGTTCAATTCAAAGATATTCCAATGAATTTATACTATCAGCATGAAAAGACGTTAAACCCTAATTTACTCGTCATTCATATCCAACCAGAAGAAGGAATTAGTCTTTACTTAAACGCACAAAAATCTGGTGACACAATGAATGCTACACCAGTAAAGCTCAACTTCTCCAATAATAGTGTCGATCATATGAACACACCTGAAGCTTATGAGCGCCTCCTGTATGACTGTATGCGCGGAGACGCAACAAACTTTGCTCATTGGGATGAAGTCGCTTTATCTTGGAGCTTTGTCGATAAAATATCACAAGTCTGGGAAAACCAACAAGCAGAGCAATTTCCAAACTACGAAGCAGGAACAATGGGTCCTAAAGCGGCTGACGAGTTATTAGAGAAAGATGGCTTCCACTGGTGGCCGGTAGAAAGCGGCGATTATCGTTAAAAAATAGCGTGCATAATATAAGCATGGCGTAAGGGGAAAAACCCTTATGCTGTGCTTTTATTTTTAAATTTAAAAAACACCACAATAAAATAGTGGGTCTTCGAAATGTATAGTAGGATCGCTTTTTTTATAGGTACTTAAATCGGGGCATTTGGTGGAATGTTGAGTGGTGCGTTGTAAGGAATTAAAATATTCTAACGAACAAGAATGTGGCAAATAAATTTCCCAATGCCTTGTAAAAGTGTCACGGCATACTGGAAAAAAGAAAACTTATTGTTATGACTGTATTAGGTATTCAAATGATTGTATGGAGGAATTTTAAAAACATCCACTATATTTAATGAAGTATCTCTGTCTAAAAAGAGATACTTTTTTATTTCGCCAAAAACAGAAAGTATATTGCGAAACAACAGCAATACATTAATTAATAATAATAATTTATTGTAATACGATAAATTTCATATTAAGATAATAATAACGATAATAAGTGAGGTGCTTTTTATGGAAAGAGGAACAACACTCTTTTTTAACGATAGTTGTTTTTCTTATTGGAATTACGGTACTTGCTTTGTGTATATTTTTGTTGCCTTGGTTAGCAATTTATGCCGCAGAAATGTATCCTGAGTTTGCTTATTTGTAATATCCCATTTTAAACGGGCTATATATAACAGTCTTCATTGCTTTGTATCAGACTTTAAAACTTTTAAATTACATTGATAATAATGACGGTTTATCAGAATTGCCTGTATAGTATTTAAAATATATAAAATACTGTGCAGTTACGATCAGTATCTTATATGTTATAGGGATTATCTTTCTTGTGTCACAAAATGCTTCCCAACCGAGAATAGCAATTATGGGATTAACAATTATTTTTACTTCTTTACTTCTGTTATTATTGCAGTTTTCACTGCGGTTCTTCAAAAATGTTTAAAAAATGATTTAGATATAAAATCGGAAAATGATTTAACGGTCTGAGGTGAAAGCATTGGCAATTATAATCAATATTGATGTGATATTAGCGAAAAGAAAAATGAGTGTAACAGAACTATCCGAAAGAGTCGGAATCACTATGGCAACATTTCTATTTTGAAAAATGGAATAGCAACAGCAATTCGATTATCACTTTAGAAGCTATTTGTAAGGCGTTTGACTGTCAACCCGGCGATACTCTAGAATACCGAAGTGATATTGACTATCAAAAATGAACAATGTGATTATTAAATTAAATGATTTAATTACATAGGAGTAGTTTATGAAATATTCTTTATTTAGATTTATCGACGTTATTGAGGCGTTTGCTATCTATCTAATCTGTTTTTCTACAAATTTAATATTTATTTATGTACAAACTTTGGATTTAGGAGATTCTTATATTTTAGAGTCTTTTTTAGAAAGTATTATAGAGTATCAGCTTTTAATAAATATTTTTCTTACATTTGTTATGATAGTATTTCACTATCAATTTTTAAATCGTAAGAAAACAGAAATATCCTGCCGAATACTTGTAGGAGATACTATGGTAAATGTTGTGATTCGGTATATCTTGAATAGTCTAGCTATATTAGTGTTTAGTTTTTTACTATCACTCTTATTAAACTTCTATTTAGAGTTGAATATAACCAGTAATCTCTACTTAGTTTTTATTTTTATTATATATATATTAATTAGTGCAGGTAAGGTGGAAAAAGAATGAGAATTTTACGTTTTTTTATACTTAAAATATTTTTAAAAAGACCGTTACTTGTTTTGGGTATGATAACATTGCTTTTGTTAGCCAATTATCTTTCTTTTACTACTGTTCGTTCAGTTATATCAACTTTTCAAGGCTATGAAGAAATGGAAAGACTGAATCAAGAAGGGACTATTATTGCTAATCTAGATCCAGATAGTGAAGCTGATTTTAATAGAATTAAGATTGAAGATACACAAAAAGTATATGAATACTTAAACAACAATTACACTTATGCTCTGCGGGTCGATGGTTTTGTTACTTTATTGCCTAATGAACATCAGATGGAAGTTCCTTTTAATTATATCGATGAAGAGGCTTATAAGATAAATCAATTGGAATTATCTCAAGGAGACCACTTAAACTTCAATTATAAATTTAATAAAGATGACATACCTGTTTTAATAGGTGCAGGTTTAGCCAAAACATATCCTGTAGGATCAAATATTGAGATTACGGATCCTGTGACCCAACAACTAGTTAATTTAAAAGTTCAAGGAGTTTTGAAGAAGAATGCTCAAAGTTCTAATTTTTATGCTCCCAACTCAAAGAATTATCATAACTTCTCAATTTTTCTACCTATTAATAAAGAATTTATTCAAAATGCGGGTCTTGACCTACACGTTAATGGTTTAATGGATCTTATACTTCTTGATTCTACAAAAGAAGAAGCAATGAATTTAAGAGAAAATATCAAGGAAAATCTAGGTTTAGAATTTAACTTTTTTAATCAACAAGAAAACTTTGAGTTCTTTGAAGATTATTATTTAAATTCATTAATAATCATCTGTACTATCACCCTTATTTTAACTATAATCATTGTAGGTCTAGCTATATGGAATAATTTAGTGAGTGTTCGATTAATGATAAGAGATTTTACAATCAATTTATTAGTTGGATTAAGTTATTCAAAACTAAGAGCAATTTTCTATAGCTATTTTGCAATGTTGTTCTCTATTATTCTAGTCATAGTATCTGTGATCACCGCTTATAATAGATACAGCTCTTGGTTAAGAAACGATTCAACTTTTGCTACTTACGGAATACTTGGTTTAATAAGTATGGATTGGATGGCTTTACTTATTGTTCTTTTTATAGATGTTATTATTGCATTTGTGATTGTTGAACTTACGATAAAAAAAATCAAAAGTATTCCGATATCCGTAGGGGTGTTACAATGAATAGTATAATTAAGCTAGAAATCCAGAAAAAAACATTCAAGAAGAAAGATTTTTCTATTCTAAATAACTTTGATTTGGAAGTAAAACCTGGGGAAAGACTTTCTATTATAGGAGAGTCTGGAGTTGGAAAAACTTCTTTGCTTAATATTCTTGGTCTACTTGATACAGACTATCAAGGGAATTATAAGCTTTTTGATTCACCTGTTAATGATTTATCCCGAAATAAACTAGCTGAGTGGCGTAATCAAAAAATTGGTTTTGTTCTCCAAGAGTCCTCGCTTATTAATTCTTTAACCATAGAGGACAATATTAAACTGCCGCTTATGTATGGTAACGTTGAAAAAGACCTAACTGTACAAGAGCGATTTAAACGGATTACTAATAAAATTGGGATAGAGTCCATTTTGAAAAAAAAACCACTTGATTGTTCTGGGGGTCAGCGATCTAGAGCTGTTTTTGCTAGGGCTGTAATTATGAATCCCCAAATAATTTTATCAGATGAGCCAACTGCATCTTTAGATTTAGAAAATAAAAATAAAATTATCAATCTACTATTTGATATGAATAAAGAATTTAATACTACTATCATTACAGTGACTCATGATTTAGATGTAGCCAATCGTCATGAACGAATAATTACTCTCAAAAACAATGAATAAAATGGGATTCTATATAATAATCATGTCATTCATACTTGGCATGTTCTTCGTCAATCTTGGTGTTTCTCGTAGGAAACGGAATTTTTTTTATATAAGTTTTTCATAGTTCATGTCACAATGGATATATGGAAGCTTTACAAAGATGCAGTAAATATAATCTTACCACCACAGGCTAAAGTAGTTGTAGATAAGTTTCATGTATTCAATTACTTTTAAAAAACTCACTAACGCTTATACAAAGTCCATAAATAGCATTATGGGTAACGGCTATTCATTTGAAGCGTTACGAGCCAAGATATTTAATGAGAACCTTCATAAAAGAAACGTAAGCCAAGATTTAATTCAAGTGCTTTAACAAGGCTATGTTATACGATATTTTCAATTGGGATGAAGTAACAGACCACGTCATAACAGGCAACTATGGTGTTGACTTTTCCACACTTATTAATAAATTGGAAAAGGGTGACTTATAAGCCCTTTTCCACCATAAAATCCGAATACCCAAAATAGTTTGTGGTGTACATGTTTTCGCTCATTCTTTCTCTTTTTTTAATTGCTGTAAAAAATCTTTATTAAAGCTTGTTGATGTACCGATATTTGCTTTTTTCTTTTGTATAGCCTCAAGAGACGCTGCCTGATCAACAATCGATGGGCCGTACTTTTTTCTCAAACTTTCAATGGTTTGGTAAAGAGGCTCTTTTTTGGCATCTTCTTCATAATGAAATAAATCTAATTGTTTCACAGCTTGTCCTTTTTCGACAAGGTCCGTACCAGTTACCCCAAGCAACCTCACAGCATCACCACTCCAATGCTTCATAAAGAGACGCTGTGCCTGATCATAGATTTCTTCGACTGACTGAATCGCAAAACCGATTTTTTTGCTCCTCGTAATCGTATGGCGATTTTTATAACGGATCATCACACTAATACCAGTAGCATAAACTTTTTTTCGTTTTAGCCTCGTAGACACTTTAAAAGCAAGGTGATTCAACACTTCAAAAAGTTCTTTCTGCTTACTCATATCCCGCGGGAGTGTCGTTGAGTTACCGATACTTTTAAATTCCTCTGCAGCCGCTGGGTCAACTGGACGTGCATCTATGCCATTTGCTCGATCTTTTAAACGCTCACCATTCACGCCTAATGAAGATTTTATCATGAACGCGTCTGCTTTGGCTAAATCACCAATCGTATAAATACGCATACTCTCAAGCTTCTCACTTGTCTTCTGACCCACACCATGCATTTCTTTTACAGGAAGAGGCCACAATTTACTAGGGACATCCCGTTTTCTTAAAATTGTAATACCAAGAGGCTTCTTCATATCAGAAGCCATTTTGGCTAAAAATTTATTTGGTGCAATGCCAATACTACATGGTAAATCTAACTGCTCTTTTATACGGTTTTGAATAATTGAAGCCACTTCAATAGGTGTGCCAAACCGTTCGCTAGCAGTAATATCCATATATCCTTCATCAATAGAGACAGGTTCTACAAGATCTGAATAATGATTCAGCACTTCAAACATACCAATAGACGCTGCTCGATACCTTTCAAAATTAGGGCGTAAAATAATTAAATGCGGACATAACCTTTTCGCTTCCCACAATGGCATCGTTGTTTTTACCCCAAATCTTCTTGCTTCATAGCTACAAGTAACAATAATCCCTCTACGCTCCTCAGGATTTCCAGCAATAGCAATAGGCTTCCCCTTTAATGTCTGATCATAGGCCATTTCGACAGATGCATAAAAACTATTCATATCAACATGTAAAATCACTCGGCCTGCTTTAGGATACATTGATTTCACTAAAAGCACATCCTTTAGGTTTGTCCCTCCATTATAGCAAATAGATTATAAAGCCGCCTCTGCTTCCTTAGAGTCTGTTATATATTCAGCAATGGAAACAGTCCCATCCAATGAGGTCAAGAAGCAATGACTATCAATAATTGTAATTAATCTATTCTTTAAATTGGCAATCCCTTTTAAGTAGTCGAGACGAATATGTAAAAGAAGTCCTGGCTTTTCAATACGCTCTTCTGCTATATCAATAATCTCTTTCGTTTCCGCAACAAGTAAACCGTATTCAAATTCTTCCCCTTGAATGATGATGATTCTTTTATCTTCACTTTCTTCAATAGCTTGATTATAAAATATCATTTCGATATCAAGAACCGGGACAAGCTGTCCTCGAGAACGTATCATACCTTTCACATAATGTGGAAGTTGCGGCACAGATGTAAAACCTTCTGCTCGTTCTATAGCAATGACTTTATCAATAGTAATCGCATACTCTTCCTGCCTACATCGAAACACAATATATTTATCCAAAAGATTCACTCCTTCTTTTGTTCATAGTAAAAATATATCATATATTTTGTAAAAAAGAAGAGTGGGGAATAAGGACTATTTACCTACTTAAGAATTATCTCTTTGATAAGATACTGCAGGTTCCCTTACACTATCGGGCGAAAATCATTTAGTCAATCTCACGAAGTCCATTTTTGGTTGTTTA
Source organism: Cytobacillus sp. FSL K6-0265 (assembly GCF_038003465.1). Taxonomy (NCBI): domain Bacteria; kingdom Bacillati; phylum Bacillota; class Bacilli; order Caryophanales; family Bacillaceae; genus Cytobacillus; species Cytobacillus sp. FSL K6-0265. The sequence goes on from NZ_JBBOPE010000001.1 coordinate 2,918,256, forward strand.
AGAATGTACAAATAGGTACTACGGGGATATATAACCGCAATTTCAGCTGCTTTTCTAGTGATTTTTTTGCGCGAAACTGCTCATTCATGTTCACAAAACCACTCTATGAATGATTTTTAAACCACAAAAGAAAGCCGCAGCGCATAAATTAAAATGTGCGCTGCGGCTTTCAAGTTATTCTTACTGAGTGGAGCTCTGCGCTATCACATGGATTTAAGCAGCTACTTCCTCAATAATTGCTATAACCATTTCTGCTAGTTTATTGAGCTCTTCGATAGACATTCTTTCGTTCGTTGTGTGAATTTCTTCATATCCAACAGCCAAGTTTACTGTAGGAATATCAAATCCAGCAATAATGTTGGCATCACTACCGCCACCGCTATGCAACAATTCCGGTGTACGCCCTATTTTTTCCGCTGCCTTTTTAGCAACTTCGACAACATGGTCACCGTCTGCAAATTTGAATCCTGGGTACATCACTTCAATATTAACTTCTGCTCTGCCACCCATTTCTTCTGCTGCACTTTCAAATGCTGCTTTCATTTTCTCGACTTGCGCTTCCATTTTTTCAGCAATGAGAGAGCGAGCTTCGGCTAGAACGTCGACATGATCACATACGATATTTGTTTGTTTTCCGCCTTCAAAGCGACCAATATTGGCTGTTGTTTCTTCATCAATTCTACCTAAAGGCATTTTAGAAATTGCTTTTGATGCCATCGTAATTGCAGAAATACCTTTTTCTGGCGCCACACCAGCATGTGCTGTTTTGCCAATCATTGTTGCTCTCACCTTCGCTTGTGTAGGAGCAGCAACAATAATATTACCTACTTTTCCATCGCTATCAAGAGCGTAGCCAAATTTTGCTTGAATAAGAGAAGAATCCAATGCCTTTGCACCAACTAGTCCAGATTCTTCACCGACTGTAATAATAAATTGGATTGTACCGTGAGAAATATTTTGCTCTTTTAGCACCTTGACGATTTCAAGCATTACCGCTAATCCCGTCTTATCATCGGCACCTAAAATTGTAGTGCCATCTGTTACGACATAACCATCCTGAATTGAGGGTTTGACACCGTTCCCAGGTACTACCGTATCCATATGAGAAGTGAAATAAATAGGGTCAACACCTTCTTTATTCCCTTGAAGTGTACAAATTAAATTGCCCGCTCCATGTCCTGTCACTGCAGTCGTATCATCTTCAAATACTTCTACACCGATATCACGGAATTTCTTTTTTAATACTTTAGCAATCTGTGCTTCATCCTTTGTTTCAGAATCAATTTGCACAAGTTCTAAAAACTCATTTAACAGTCTTTCTTCATTAATCATCCGTCAATAACCTCCAAATTTCACGAGCCTTATTATACTTTTAATAGTTCTCTTCAACACTATTAAGTATACTCCTAACGAAACTTATCAGCAAATAAACAATGTTTTATCATAAAATTTGTCTACTATCGTTCTATAAAGGCATATTTCCATGCTTTTTAAACGGACGTGTTTCCTTTTTATTTTTTAACATATCTAATGCCTGGATAATTTTAATTCTTGTTTCTCTTGGATCGATGACATCATCGACCATACCACGACTGGCTGCGACATATGGGTTGGCAAATTTTTCACGATACTCTTCTATTTTTTGCGCTCTTGTTTGCTCAGGATGTTCACTCGTGGCAATTTCCTTAGCAAAAATAATATTGGCTGCCCCTTGAGGACCCATTACAGCCACTTCAGCGTTTGGCCAAGCAAAAACCAAATCTGCTCCAATAGATTTACTATTCAGCGCTACATAAGCCCCTCCAAACGCTTTTCGGAGTATGACGGTTAACTTAGGTACCGTTGCTTCTGAATAGGCATAAAGAATTTTTGCACCATGACGAATAATTCCCCCATGTTCTTGCTTAATCCCAGGAAAGAAGCCGGTTACGTCCTCAAATGTAACTAATGGGATATTGAATGAGTCACAGAAACGAATAAAGCGGGCTGCTTTGTCAGATGAATCAATATCTAACCCGCCAGCCATTACTTTAGGTTGATTACATACAAGTCCAATAGACTCGCCCTTTATCCTCGCTAAGCCAACTACAATATTTTTGGCAAAATCCGGCTGCACTTCTAAGAATGAATCAGCATCCACCACTTGATCGATTACTTTACGAACATCATAAGGTCTAATTGCATCAAATGGAATGATATCCGTCAAATCCGGTCGATAATCATTTGTTGATTCATCTTCTTTTCTTGGTGGGCGCTCTTCATTGTTTTGCGGGAGATAACTTAATAAATCCCGAACTTGCGCAATTACCTCTTCTTCTGTCTTTCCTTTAAAGTGGGCATTGCCACTAATCGTATTATGTACGTTTGCTCCACCTAAATCTTCTGCCGTGATTTTTTCCCCAGTAACGGTCTCAATTACTTTTGGCCCTGTAATGAACATTTGGCTCGTTTTCTCGACCATAAAAACAAAGTCGGTAATAGCTGGCGAATAGACAGCTCCTCCTGCACATGGACCTAAAATAACCGATATTTGTGGGATGACACCAGAATAAATTGAATTTCTATAAAAAATCTGTCCATAACCATCTAAAGATACGACACCCTCTTGAATACGGGCACCACCAGAATCATTTAAGCCAATAAACGGGGCTCCGTTCTCTGCAGCTAAGTCCATAACATTCACAATTTTTTTTGCATGCATTTCCCCTAGTGCCCCACCAAAAACGGTAAAGTCCTGTGAGAAAAGAAAGATTGGACGCCCGTTTACTTTTCCATAACCAGTAATAACCCCATCACCAGGACCTTTTTGCTTATCTAAGCCAAAATCATTGCTACGATGTTCAATGAACGGGTTTAATTCCACAAATGTACCAGCATCGACTAATAAAGCAATTCTTTCTCTTGCTGTTAGTTTTCCTTTTTCATGCTGTTTTTCAATTCTTTCGTCCCCGCCACCAAGCTCTACTTCTCTTCTACGATCATAAAGTTCATTGATTTTTTCATAGATGTCTGCCATTAGCTTGTCATTCCCTTCTTTTCACATAATTCATATAAAACACTGCCAGTTGATTTAGGATGCATGAAGGCTACACTCGCTCCTCCTGCACCCATTTTTGGTTTATCTTGAATCATTTGAATGCCTTTTGCTTTCATTTCTTCGATTCTCTCTTGAATAGAATGGACGCCCAATGCCACATGATGAAGACCTTCTCCTCTTTTGGCAATAAACTTCGCTACAGCGCTTTCATCTGTTTGTGGCTCTAATAACTCAAGTTTCGACTCCCCAATTTGTATAAAAGCTACTTTAATGCCTTCACTCTTCACTTCTTCTATTCCTAACAAAGGTAATTGCAATGTTTCCGTATAAAAAGGTAATGATTGCGCTAATGATCGAACAGCGATACCAATATGATCAATTTTTTTGACCAACGAAATCCCCCCTATGTTATGTTTGTAAATATCATTATTTTCTAACTATATATAATTATAATAATTTTCCACGAATATGTCGAATATACAAGAAAAATAACTCTCTGTTGTTCAAATGAGAAAATCCTAGTAAAATAAAGAAGAATACCACTCAAAGAGAGGGTGAAAGAAATTGCCGAAAAAAACAATGAAAATCATAGTCTATTTAATGATTTTCGTTATGCTCGCATCGACACTTTTAATGGGGCTAACGATGTTCTTCTAATATAAATTAAGAAAAGCATGAAACAGTTGTAACTTAACAAAAAAAGGACGGCTCAGCACTCGGAAATTCCGAATGTTGAGCCGTCCTTTTATAACACGTCATATTTTTTTGCTAATTGCTCAGTTGATTTATCAGTTGAAACAATTAAAATTTTCGTTCCAATAGGAATTCTATCAAATAAAGCCTCAACATGATCATTCTTTAGGCGAATACAGCCATTAGAAACATAGTGACCAATCGACTCCGGGTCATTAGTGCCATGAATGCCATAAATCCTACCATCTGTCTCTTTCGCATCAAAGCCAATCCAGCGTGTACCTAACGGGTTATTTTTCTTCCCGCCTGGAATATCTTTTTTTCGATAATAAGGATTTTCCGCTTTTACTACAACTGTAAACATGCCCTCTGGCGTTAAGCTATCCGTCTTTCCAGTAGCAACATGAACAACCTGTTGAATCTCTCTATTATCGATGAAAGTTAGCTCATTTGTGCGCTTATTTACAATCACAAAAGGATCCCCCGGTAATGGGTTTGGTCCAATGGGCCAAAGGGGAGAAAACATTAATATTAGAAAAAGATGACTCATTACTTTTAGCAATAGAATCACATCCTTTTTCTCTTATTGTTCTCCCGTGACCGTATTTTGATACAAGCTCTTACTTCCTTTTAATCCCGCAAATTGACTTTTAATGAAGAGGTATTCTTCCATTTCTTTGATAAAATAAAGCAAATCTGCACGCGCTTCAAATTCTTCTCTTGTCTGTGGCAATGACATTTCAGCGAATTGGGCCCGCATTTGGTGTAACTTATCGATAAAGAGACTGGCCGTATTTCCTGGATGGATGTGTTCGGATAAATCCTCAATAAAATCAGCTATCATCTCTGCCTGCTCAACATTTTCGTCAATTGCCGTCACTACTGGCAACACATGCTCAATGATCTCAAATTGTTTCTCTCTCATTTTGAAATAACTATAATAGAGACTCTCGTTTCTTAATACATGGTTCTCCACTTCTCTGAATGCTAACGCTTTTGCTTCTTCAATTAATTGATACGTCTCGGTGATTTCCTTACCATCCCAAGTACTTTCATTTGTTCGTAAATAAATGACAATTTCATCAAAAATCAGTTTGAAATTTTGCTCAATTTCCACCTGGTATTCCTTTAATTTTACGTCAAGGCTAGGCATGTATAAATTGGCTAATAACGCGATTCCGACCCCAATAATAATAATACCTATCTCATTTAAAATCAGTCCCAGTGTCACTTGTTCAGCTGAATAAATATGTAGAATAATAACGGAACTTGTTACAATTCCATCGCTAGCTTTGAACATCACCGCTAATGGAATAAACACAAGTAAGACGATTCCAATGACTAATGGATGATAGGCGAGTATTTCAAAGAGTAGAGACGCAACAAATATGGCAATGAAACACGCGAATACCCGATCCCATGAAGCACGCAAGGAATCTTTTTTTGTCACCTTCACACATAAAATCGTTAAAATACCGGCAGAGACATAGTTTTCCAAACCAAGCATTTGTGCAATCATAATAGCAAGTGTTGCTCCGACTGCCGTTTTCACTGTCCTATAGCCTATTCTGAATTTCATCTTATTACTCCTCGTATGTTCATCATGCTAGAGCATCAAGTACGTAGCGTTCTTGCTTATCTACTTTAGTGATTTTTTGCTTTTATTTCTTCTCTAATCTCCAAAGCCCCGCAAAACAATTGATTATAACACACTAACCAAAAATACAAAAGAATATCGCACCATCTAACATGATATGTCTTATTATTATACAATAATCACATTCTAATAATAAAAAAATAAGAAATAAAAAGGAAAAAGGCCTTTATCGGCAAAAATATGACAATAAAGACGCTTTACTATTACTTGGGAATCTTTCTCAAAGAGACTTCTTGTTTAAAACCTCTAAGAGCAAAGAGCTTAATATAAACTAGGTGGTATTTGATCATCTCTCCCCCTTATTACTGATGGTGGAGTATTAAATATATAATCTGGTGCAGGTTTTAATTTCGGTTTTTTTGCAAGAGGGACAGGGTTTTCCACATAGTTGAATGTACCTAGCTTATCCATACTCGGTCCATGTGCCCATCTTCCTTCTGCACTTTCATTCCCTTCTGAAAAATTAAATAAGGTATAAGAGACTTCTTGTTTTTCAAGTTCTCTCGGAAAGGTACTTGGTACAACGACATTTTCTTTTTCTTCCAATTCTTTAATAGCTGCAAGCCATTGATTTTGATGCATAGTATCCCTAGCAAGAAGCCAAGAGAGCATATCTTTCACACCTTTATCATTTGTCGCAGCATATAAACGCGCAACTTGTAACCTTCCTTGTGATTCCGCATTTAAATTCGCTCTAAAATCAGCAAGTAAATTACCACTAGCAATAATATAATCTGCTGTCCATTTTTTTCCGTTACTATCAGCTGGCATTGCACCTAATCCCGAGACAATGGCATGCTGAGGATTCATTCCCCCTAGAATAGCCCCAATAATAGGATCTTTAGCAGCTGTTTCTAAGTCTCCTACTGGTGCTCCATCTAATAAGCGAGCAACCATTGTGGCTAACATCTCTATATGTGCTAACTCCTCAGCCCCAGTATCCATTAATAAATCTTTATATTTCCCATTTCCTCGAACGTTCCAACCTTGAAAGAGATATTGTAGTGCAACAGATATTTCTCCAAACTGCCCTCCAATTACTTCTTGCAGTTGTCGAGCGAAGATTGGATCAGGTCTTTCTGGTTTTGCATGGTATTGTAATTCCTTTATATGATAAAACATAGACATTACTCCTAATATTTTATTTATAACACTGTAGTATATTTATCAAAAATGATTAGGTGTCTGTATATATTATTACTTCAAAGTTTGATTTGCATAAATGCTGAGGAACGCTTCTTAAACTGCGCTATCAGCAAACCATTGCTTAGAACTTTTCAATGATTCCTATATAGCACGAATGGATTTTTTACGTATCAATCAATAAATTATCATGTTTAAGAAGAAGCTATAGGTTTTAATAAGGCAAACTTCGAATTGAAAAATCATATTCCAATCGTTCAACTCAGTTGCGTTGAAAGTGCTTGTATTGCACTAAATTTACTAGAAGTAGTTGAAGTTAAATGAAAATAGGCTGTCGAGATTAAATAATCTCGACAGCCCTAGACAGTTCTTTTCCATTTTATAGCACTTTTTGTAAGAAATCTTGTGCACGCGAAGACTTAGGATGGGAAAAAAATTCGTTAGGCGGGGCATCTTCTACAAGCACGCCACCGTCTAGAAATAACACTCGATCCGCCACCTCACGCGCAAACCCCATTTCATGTGTAACAATAGCCATTGTCATACCTGAATGAGCGAGCGTTTTCATTACATCTAACACTTCTTTTACCATTTCAGGATCCAGTGCTGAGGTTGGCTCATCAAACAGCATAATTTCTGGATTCATCGCAAGCGCGCGGGCAATCGCTACCCGCTGCTTTTGACCACCTGATAATTTGCTAGGATACTCCTGTGCTTTTACAGCTAATCCGACTTTTTCTAGTAAATCCATAGCGGTATTTTCCGCTTCTGATTTTGTTGTTTTCTTCACCTTTAACGGCGCATAGGTTAAATTCTCCAATACAGTCATATGTGGAAATAAGTGGAAATGTTGAAACACCATCCCTACATTCTGTCGAACTTTTAATATATCTGTTTGCCGATCAGTAATATCCGCACCTTTAATCCATATCTTCCCGTCCGTCGGCTCTTCCAATTTATTAATACAACGTAAAAAAGTTGATTTACCAGATCCAGATGGACCAATAATAGCGACAACTTCACCATTATTAATCTGCGTTGAAATACCTTTAAGCACTTCATTCTTCCCAAAGGATTTATGCAATTTTTCCACTTTAATCATTGGATCTCAACCGCCCTTCAACTAATTTACCTAAGAATGTAAGGATCGTTACTAGAATATAGTAAATGATTCCGGCAAGAAGAAGTGGTTCCATAAATTGATACTGGTTCGCTCCTACTTGGTACGCCCGTCTCATCACATCCATTACCCCAATTGTCGTTACGAGGGCGGACTCTTTCGTTAATGTAATGAATTCATTCATTAGCGCTGGTAAAATGTTCTTCATTGCTTGGGGAAGAATAATATTTACCATTGTCGGACGATACGGAACGCCTAAAGCCATTGCTGCTTCTTGCTGTCCTTTATCAATTGCTTGTATGCCCGCACGAATAATCTCAGAAATATAAGCGGCCGAGTTCAATGCAAATCCGATAATGGCAGCCGTTACACCCTCTATTTGGAACCCAAGTACTTGTGGTGAGCCAAAATAAATAATCATCAATTGTAGAATTAATGGCGTACCTCTAAAAACGGAAGTATAAGCATTGGCTAGCCAGTTTAATAGCTTAATTTTACTAATCTTACATAAAGAAAGGATAATTCCTAATAAAAACCCTAAAATACCCGCTAAACAAACAATCTGTAATGTGACACCGAGCCCTTGTAAAATGAAAGGTAGAGAAGGGAGGACAGAGGTAAAATCTAAATTCATATATATTGCCATTCCTCTCAGTCATTAATATTTTGAATTCATTTGCTTCACCCATTGAAGGGAAAAACGCCCAGAAGGTGTTTCCCCTCTGAACGTTGATTTAGGTTTATTGTTCAGAGAACCACTTTGTGATAATGTCCTCAATTTCCCCGTTATCAATCATTTCTTGTAAGGCTTTATTAAATTCTTCTGTTAACTCACTACCTTTTGGTAAAGCAATTGCATAACCACCGTCAGCATCCTCAATCGTGACACCAGCTAAATCTTTCTCTTTTTCAAGGAACCCTTGTGCAACTGTATCTTCAATAATGGCTGCTTCAAAGCGACCTGCTTTAATCTCTTGAATGATTTCAGGAATACGATTTCGACTTTCAACCTTCATATCTATTTCTTTAGCTAAATCATTTGCTTTTGTCTCTTGAATAGAACCTAATTGTACACCGACAGTTTTTCCTTCTAAATCTTCAGCTGATTCAATACCGCTACCTTCTTTGGAGATAATCATATGTTTAGAAGTATAATAGATTTCAGTGAAGTCAACATTCTTTTTTCTATCATCCGTCGCAGACATTGCTGATGCAACAAAATCAACTTGTTCAGAGTTAAGCGCTTGAATCAGTCCACCAAAATCCATATCTTTAATTTCTAAATTGTACCCTAGCTTTTCAGTCACTGCTTTAGCGATATCAGCATCAATCCCAATAATCTCTTCTCCTTGTGCTGTATCAATATATTCAAATGGTGGATAATCAGCAGACGTACCCATTACTAATGTTTTTTTATCGTTATCACTAGCCGCTTCTTCACCTGATCCACATGCAGCTAAAAATCCTGCAATTAATACTAATAACGCACTTAAAAGTATCCATTGTCTTTTCACAATCTTTCCTCCTAAAATTATATAGTATGAAAATAAATTTCGTTTCTAATCAATTAATATTTATTCATCTAGATGTATTTTAACACATTTGTATGAATATGCAATGATATATTTGCATAATTATATTTTCGCAATATTTATTTGATTTTTCTAACTATTTTACAGTATAAAGGAAGGAATTGTATATGAAAAGGAAAATTTACTAGTTTTTATTTCTCTCTAAAAAAACAAAGGAAAAATCCCCTGTGAAATGCAAAAAAAATAACCGTACGAAACGGCTATTCTTTCAATGATAGAATGATTATTTTATACTTCTTCACAATGTTCTTCGAATGATGCTTGAAGCTTTTGAACAACTGCCATTGGATCGTGTCCCTCAATATCATGGCGTTCAACCATTGTAATAATTTCTCCATCTTTTAACAAAGCAAAAGAAGGTGAAGATGGTGGGAAACCTGTGAAATAAGAACGTGCCTCAGCAGTCGCTTCTTTATCTTGACCAGCAAATACTGTTACTAAATGATCTGGACGCTTATCATAATGAATAGAATGTGCTGCGGCCGGACGAGCAATTCCTCCTGCACACCCACAAACAGAGTTAACCATTACGAGCGTTGTTCCTTTTTTATTTAAGGCTTCTTTCACATCTTCTGCTGTTCTTAACTCTGTATATCCTGCATGAACGATTTCTTTACGAGCTTGTTGCACAACATCATTCATAAACAAATTAAAATCCATACTCATCATTTCATTCCCCCTAAAGAATAATTAGGATCTATTGTCCTTCATACGTTTTATTCATTTACGTATAATTATATCATACCAAGGTCGTGAGTTTTTTTACAGTATAGAAACTTTTATCTTTTAGTTTTAAATGAAAAACTTTGGGGTAATATACACTATATAACCCTCCCCCTGGGTGTTCCTGCTAGTAAAGCAGGCTTATATATACTAGAACTGCCCCTATCACGGTGAAGGGGCAGCTTTTTTTATTCTTTTGTATAGCGCCTAAAAAGTTCCTCGACAACCGATGTAACGGTTCGGTTACCTGCAATCACATCATTTTCTATCTTAGGCAACATTTCTTTCACGATAGGTGAACCAAAAAAACGATAATGAAGTTGATCTGTGATCATGGAATAAAGCCATTCTTTCGCTTGTTCCCTTCTTCTCTGTTCGAAGACACCTGATGCTTGTGTATTTACGATAAATTGTTGAATCACTTGCCACACTTCTTTTATACCTTCTTCATACAGAGAGGAACATACATAAGCCTTAGATGGCCATCCTTTCGTTGCAGGTTGAAGGAAATGAAGAATCTTTTCATATTCAGCTCTCGTTTTTTGGGCTGCATATTTATTTTCTCCATCTGCTTTATTAACGATAACCGTGTCTGCCAACTCCATAATGCCCTTTTTCATTCCTTGCAGTTCGTCACCAGCTCCTGTTAAAACAAGGAGCATGAAAAAGTCAACCATATCGCGTACAATCACTTCGCTTTGGCCAACGCCGACCGTTTCAACTATGATGACATCAAAACCAGCGGCTTCACATAAAATCATCGTTTCTCTTGTTTTACGATGGACACCACCTAGCTTTCCTGATGTGGGCGATGGACGAATAAATGCATGCGGATTTCTAGCAAGTTGCTCCATTCTCGTTTTATCTCCAAGAATACTGCCACCACTTAATTTTGAACTAGGGTCAACAGCCAATACAGCTACTTTTGCACCTATCTCATCACATAGAAATGAACCAAAAGATTCAATAAAAGTACTTTTTCCTGCACCAGGTACCCCAGTTATACCAATACGTATAGATTGATTTGCGTGTGGCAAAACTCTGTGTAACAACTCTTGAGCTGCTTGAAAATGATCCTCGGCATTACTTTCAATTAATGTAATCGCACGGGCAAGCGCACTTCTGTCACCCGCTAACAAGCCTCTTTCCAAATCATCAATTGGAGGTGGTGTTTCTTTTTTCTTTCTAAATGACCTTCCTCTTGTTAGAGAGGATTCATCCCGCGTAGAATCTGTAAAAACTTGTTCAGAAGGCCCTCCACGCTTCTTATATATGTCCATGTTCATTCGCCACTTCCTCATACCCTAGACGATGATAGATTTCTCTTATTACTTTTTGTGCAGCCACTGGAATGACTGTTCCTGGACCAAAAATAGCAGATGCGCCATTGGAGAGCAAATATTCATAATCTTGAGGTGGAATTACACCACCTACTACGACTAAAATATCTTCACGCCCTAGCTTTTTTAACTCAGCTACTAATTGTGGTAACAATGTTTTATGACCGGCAGCAAGAGAACTAAACCCAACCACATGCACATCATTTTCCACTGCCTGTATCGCTGTTTCTTCTGGCGTTTGAAATAATGGCCCGATGTCCACATCAAATCCCAAATCTGCAAAGGCTGTAGAAATGACTTTCGCTCCTCTGTCATGTCCATCTTGTCCCATTTTTGCTATTAAAATACGAGGTCTTCTCCCCTCATTTTCTAAAAACTCATCAGCCAGTGCCTTTACTTCATTCATTTCCTCTTCATTAGAAAAATGGGAACTATATACCCCACTAATAGAGCGGATCATCGCTTTATGTCGTTTGGCAACTAATTCAATGCTATCAGAAATTTCTCCTAATGATGCCCGCACCCTTGCAGCCTGAACGGCTAAGGCTAAGAGATTTCCTTCACCTGTCTCAGCTGCTCTCGTAATAGCTGCAAGTGCTTCTTGTACCTTATCTTCATCTCTTGTCGCTCTTAAATGCTCTAGACGTTCTATTTGCTTTAACCGAACTGCGGTATTATCAATATTTAGAATATCTAGCGGTTCCTCCTGCTCAAGACGGTATTTATTCACACCAATGATTGTTTCTTTATTCGAATCTATCTGTGCCTGCCTTCTTGCAGCCGCTTCCTCAATCCTCATTTTTGGTAACCCTGTCTCAATCGCTTTAGCCATTCCACCAAGTTCTTCAATTTCCTCAATATGTGACCAAGCTTTCTCTACCAACTCATTTGTTAGACTTTCTACATAATAGGAACCGCCCCAAGGATCGATTACATTGGTTATTCCTGTTTCCTCTTGCAAAAACAACTGTGTATTCCGTGCGATTCTTGCTGAGAAATCGGTTGGTAAGGCAATCGCTTCATCCAGTGCATTTGTATGTAGTGATTGGGTATGTCCCATCGCCGCTGCATGCGCTTCTATCAAAGTTCTTGTCACATTATTGTATGGATCTTGTTCTGTTAAGCTCCAGCCGGAAGTTTGCGAGTGTGTTCTTAACGCCATGGATTTCGGGTTTTTAGGTGCAAAGGTTTTCATCATCTTCGCCCAAATAAGCCTAGCCGCTCTCATCTTTGCCACTTCCATAAAGTAGTTCATCCCAATGGCCCAAAAAAAGGATAATCTAGGGGCGAAGGAATCAATATCAATCCCTGCTTTCATCCCTGTGCGCACATATTCAAGTCCATCCGCGAGCGTGTATGCTAATTCTATATCTGCAGGCGCGCCTGCTTCTTGCATATGATAACCCGATATACTGATACTATTAAATTTAGGCATATAATGAGAAGTATATTCAAATATGTCTGCAATGATTTTCATTGACATTTCTGGTGGATAAATATATGTATTTCTCACCATATACTCTTTGAGGATATCGTTTTGAATCGTCCCCGCAAGCTTTTCCTGGCTCACGCCCTGTTCTTCAGCCGTGACGATATAAAACGCCATGATCGGTAAAACTGCTCCATTCATTGTCATGGAGACTGACATTTGGTCTAAAGGAATGCCATCGAATAATACTTTCATATCTAAAATACTATCAATAGCTACGCCTGCTTTTCCGACATCGCCAACCACTCGCGGATGGTCAGAATCATAGCCACGATGTGTGGCAAGATCAAAAGCTACTGAAAGCCCTTTTTGCCCCATCGCTAAATTACGACGATAGAATGCATTGCTTTCCTCCGCTGTTGAAAACCCAGCATATTGTCTAACAGTCCAAGGTCGATTGACATACATCGTTGGATAGGGTCCGCGTGTGTAAGGTGCCATTCCTGGCATATCATCTAGGTGTTCCATCGACGTTAGATCATTATGCGAATAAACCGATTTAATATTTATACTTTCATTTGTTTCAAACACATCACCATGTATGTTTATATCATGTTGTTGTGCTTGGTTACTTTCATTAAATAATTTCACTTTCGTAAAATCAGGTTTGGTCATTTCACTTCGCCCTCCCAATCTTCCACAATGGTGCTTAGAATATGGTAGCAATCACTTTTCATATGGAAAAACTCGGTGACTCCCGCTTCTTTCCAACGCTTCTGTTCCTCAACTGTAGGTTGACCAGCCAAATATAGTTTAAATTTTCTTTGTTTCTCTGCCATTATTATCTTCGCAGCAGTTAAGAGACTGTCATCATATTGATCGTTTGCTCCACAAATCACGTAATGAGAGAAAGGATTATTTTCTATTTGTTCCTTTAAGTTCTCTGTATGCATAATTGAAATAATATGAGAGCGAATCCCACCTGGAGCTAAAAAACCGGTTACAAAATCCATGCGCGCCTTATGCTTTTTTAAATCTCCAAGACATAATAAACCCACCTGAGTATCCACGCCATTCGCCTTCATCGTTTCTACTTGATAGCGCAATTTTTCATATGGAATGGATAAACGGTTGCCTAGCGTCACTGCATTCTTCAACGGTAATTCATCTAAATTTGCATATTTGTTCGTGCCAATTATACTTTGTTTACGCGTGAAAATGTCTGAAAGCCGCTTTTTTTGCACATGCGTAATTTGTTCTTGGATCCAGGCTGTTTCGATGGCAACTTCCATACCACCTTGATCTTCTATTGCTAAAAATAAATCCCAAGCTCTTTCAGCAATTTGATTCGTCATTGATTCAATATAATAAGACCCTCCTGCTGGATCAACTACTTTATTCAAATGCGCTTCTTCTCTTAAAATCAACTGTGTATTTCGAGCAATTCGATTCGCTGTAAGAGAGGAATCTTCACTAGGCTCATCAAATGGTGAAACGTGTAAATAATTGATCCCACCTAATATAGCCGCAAAAGCCTCATTCCCTGCCCGTAAAAGATTGACATAAGGGTCGTACAATGTTTTCGTATATGGGGAAGTTTGAGCAGAAATCGTCATGTTCATATTCTCCTCATTTAGCCCGTATGCTTCTAAAACTTTATACCATAGGATTTTTGCCGCTCTTAGTTTACTGATTTCCGTAAAGAAATGGGCGCCAATGGCAAAGTGAAACACGACCTTATCCACTATTTCTTCTATAGAGAAGTCTTCGCTGAGCAAGCGCTCAATATGAGAAACAGCAGAAGCAATAGCAATTGCTAATTCTTGAACCGCATTTGCACCCAATTCATGATAAATGGTCGTTTGAATTAAAATGGTTTTTAGCTGAGGCGAAGACTTCTTCGCCTGTACAATTGCTTCTAACCAATCATGATCGTAACCTTTACTAGCTTTCATTAAACTGGCTAATGGATCTTTCCCAATAAACCCTTTCCAATTTTGCTGACCAATCGTCTTGTATAAATCTAGTAAAGAATTTTCCGTCATCAAACATAATGGATATTCTTCTAAACCTTCAACAATCTCTTCGACTTCTGAAAGCTTGTAGAGATCCGGGTTCAATGAAACTGCTGATTGCCCTTTATTTAATTCCTCTAATAATTGTCTTTTCACTTCTTTTGCCGATGTAGAAGAAAGCCGTTGCGATATGTACCATTCTTCTTCAAGATAACCTGAAGAGCTATACCCTCGACGGAAATCTGAACTTCCTGGAAGTGTATGTTGAATGGGTGAAGGTAGATCTTCTCGTGAATAAAGCGGTTTCAGTTTAATCCCTTCATAAGTAACTGTTGATAAACGATCGATGGACCCACCTTTTAATGATTCCTTTGCTTTCTCCTGCCAATCGTTTAAAGTCGGCTTTGCAAATGTCTCATTTCTCATTTTATTTAAGTTCATAAAATATCTGTCTAAAAAAGACAGGACCTCCCCTCATCATAGCGATCAAAACATTAATAAAATTCTAATAAATCATATTTTTATTGTATTATAGATAGGAAAAAGCTGCAATCTTTTGTAGAAATCCATCATTTTTATCTTGGGGTGAGTTTTATGAGGTTATTTTCATAAAAAAATGAGAGGCAGCTCGCCTCTCATTTCTTACGATTACTTCTTAGTATACAGAAGTGTTTTCTTTAGAAGTATTTTCAAGAATTTCTCTTACACGTTGCATGAATTGACCACATACTAATCCGTCTAGAACACGGTGGTCAAGAGACATACAAAGGTTAACCATGTCACGAACAGCAATCATACCGTTATCCATTACAACCGGACGTTTAACGATTGATTCCACTTGAAGAATAGCTGCTTGTGGGTGGTTGATGATACCCATTGATTGAACAGAACCGAATGAACCAGTATTATTTACAGTGAAAGTACCACCAGACATATCAGCACCTGTTAATTTACCTGCACGTACTTTACCAGCTAGCTCACCAATTTCACGCGCAATGCCTTTGATTGTTTTTTCATCAGCATTTTTAATTACAGGCGTGTAAAGAGCATCTTGTGTTGCTACAGCAATATTTAAGTTAATATCTTTTTTACGTACAATTTTATCGCCAGCCCACATAGAATTGATTTGTGGATATTCTTTAAGTGCTTGAGCTACTGCTTTTACGAAGAAAGCGAAGAAAGTAAGGTTAAAGCCTTCTTTTTTCTTGAACTCACCTTTAATTGAGTTACGATACTCAACAAGATTTGTTACGTCTACTTCCATCATTGTCCAACCATGAGGTGCCTCATGTTTGCTCTTAAGCATATTAGCTGCAATTGCTTTACGTACACCTGTCACAGGAATTTCTTCATCTCCTGGTACAACTGGTACATTTGTGCCTGCTGCTTTAGCTGGCTTAGAAGCTGCCGCTTTTGGTGCTTCTTGTTTAGGCGCTTCTGCTTTTGCTGGTGCTTCTGCTTTCGGTGCATTATCAGCAGTTGGGATATTACCAGACTCAATAATTTTATTTAAGTCTTTACGTGTAATTCTTCCGCCAGCTCCTGTACCAGCCACTTGGCTAAGATCAATTCCGTGCTCTTGAGATAGCTTAAGCACTGCTGGAGAATAACGTCCAGCTTTTGGCGCATCTGCTGCAGGTGTAGAAGCTTGCGATTTAGCTTCTTCTTTCGGCGCTTCCTCTTTTGCAGGAGCAGATGATCCTTCTGTAGCTTGCGCATCACTGCTTCCGCCTTCAGTTTCAATCGTTAAAATGACTTCGCCTACTTCATACGTGCCATCTTCTTCAGCAATTAATTCTTTGATTACTCCATCAAAAGACGAAGGAACCTCAGCATTTACTTTATCAGTCATTACTTCTGCAAGTGGATCGTATTTATTTACTTTATCACCAACAGATACTAACCATTTACTAATTGTACCTTCTGTTACACTTTCACCTAATTGAGGCATTTTGATTTGTTCGATAGCCATTATTAAAGTGACCTCCTTATTACTTATCACATCTATTTAGAATGCGGCAAAAAGAGTCGGATTTCCGCTCTCATTGCCACTTTTTGATTAATATTCAGCTAATTCTCTCATTGCTTTTTCTACTTTATCCGGGTTAACCATGAAGAATTTCTCCATTGTTGGTGCATATGGCATTGCTGGTACATCTGGACCTGCAAGACGCATAATCGGTGCATCTAAGTCAAATAGGCAGTTCTCAGCAATAATAGAACCTACTTCACCCATAATGCTTCCTTCTTTAGTATCTTCTGTAAGAAGAAGGACTTTACCCGTTTTAGAAGCTGCTTCAATAATTGCTTCTTTATCTAATGGATAAACCGTACGTAAGTCTAAAATGTGAGCAGAGATACCATCTTTTGCTAGTTTTTCTGCTGCTTGAAGTGCAAAGTGTACGCATAAACCGTAAGTGATGATTGTAATATCTTCACCTTCACGTTTCACATCAGCTTTACCAATTGGTAGTACATAATCATCTTCAGGTACTTCACCTTTAATTAAACGGTAAGCACGTTTATGCTCAAAGAACATAACAGGATCGTCATCACGAATCGCTGCTTTTAAAAGTCCTTTTGCATCATATGGAGTAGAAGGCATCACAATTTTTAAACCTGGTTGGTTTGCAAATACAGCTTCTACTGATTGAGAGTGATAAAGGGCACCGTGAACGCCGCCGCCATATGGTGCACGAATAACCATTGGTGCACTCCAGTCGTTATTAGAACGGTAACGAACTTTTGCCGCTTCTGAAATAATTTGGTTGACAGCAGGCATGATGAAATCAGCAAATTGCATTTCTGCAATTGGACGCATACCGTACATTGCTGCTCCAACACCAACACCAGCGATTGCAGATTCTGCAAGTGGTGTATCTAGCACACGGTCTTCACCAAATTTTTCATATAAGCCGTTTGTCGCTTTAAAAACGCCACCTTTACGACCAACGTCTTCTCCTAGTACAAATACTTTTGGGTCTCTTTCCATTTCTTCGCGCATCGCTAAAGTGATCGCGTCAATATAAGACATTACTGCCATGTGTTATTCCCCCCTACTTATTCTGCGTACACATATTTCAATGCATCTTCTGCATCGGCATATGGTGCATTTTCAGCATAATCAGTTGCTTCATTCACAATTTTCATAATGCGATCGTTCATTTCTTTTTCTTTTTCATCATCAAAGATGCCAATTTCTTTTAAGTATGCTGCAAAAGTAATAATCGAATCTTTTTCTTTTGCTGCAGCTACTTCTTCACGATCACGGTAGCTACGGTCATCATCATCAGAAGAGTGTGGAGTTAAGCGATAAGAAACCGTTTCAACTAATGTAGGGCCTTCACCTTTACGTCCACGATCTGCTGCTTCTTTAACTGCTTGGTACACTGCTAATGGATCGTTACCATCTACAGTTACACCAGGCATACCGTAACCGATTGCACGATCTGATACTTTTTCACATGCCAATTGTTTTTCAATTGGTACAGAGATCGCATACTTATTATTTTCACACATGAAAATAACTGGTAATTTATGAACACCTGCAAAGTTTGCTCCTTCGTGGAAGTCTCCTTGGTTAGAAGAACCTTCTCCGAAAGTAACGAATGTACAAAGATCTTTATTTTCCATTTTTCCAGCAAGTGCAATACCTACTGCGTGAGGAACTTGAGTTGTAACTGGAGAAGAACCTGTTACGATACGGTTTTTCTTTTGTCCAAAGTGACCTGGCATTTGACGGCCACCTGAGTTAGGATCTTCCGCTTTAGCGAATGCTGATAACATTAATTCTTTCGCAGTCATACCGAATGCAAGAACAACGCCCATGTCACGATAATATGGAAGGGCATAATCTTTCTCTCTGTCTAATGCAAAAGATGCACCTACTTGCGCAGCCTCTTGTCCTTGACATGAAATAACGAAAGGAATTTTACCTGCACGGTTTAAAAGCCACATACGCTCGTCAATACGGCGTGCTAAAAGCATGGTTTCATACATTTCTAATACTTGCTCATCACTTAAACCTAAAGCTTTATGACGATTTTTAGTTTTACCCATTTCAAAACCTCCTAAATATATATAGAAGAACGTGGAACGCTCTTATATTCTCCACTTTATAAAGTAGGCTTCTAGATATTTTAAAAACAAATCTAGAAGTCCACTTTTATTACCCGAAACGCTTATCCGTGAATCGCTTTTCCGTCTACTGCTAATGCAGCTTCTCCGATTGCTTCAGATAAAGTTGGGTGAGGGTGAATCGTATGTGCTACTTCCCATGGTGTAGCATCTAATACTTTTGCAAGACCTGCTTCTGTAATCATATCTGTCACATGTGGTCCAATCATGTGAACACCTAAAATGTCATCTGTTTCTTCATCAGCAACAATTTTCACGAATCCATCAGACTCACCAAATACAAGTGCTTTACCAATAGCACGGAACATGAATTTACCGACTTTTACTTTATAGCCTTGTTCCTTCGCTTGGTCTTCTGTGATACCTACACTTGCAGCTTCTGGTGAAGAATAGATACATTTAGAGACAAGATCATAATCCATTGGCTCTGGATTTTGGTCTGCAATATGCTCTACTGCATGAATTCCTTCGTGTGAAGCAACATGTGCAAGTTGAAGGCCACCAATTACATCACCAATTGCATAAATATGTGATTCTTTTGTTTGGTAATGTTCGTTTACAACGATGCTACCTTTTTCTACTTGGATATCTGTGTTCTCAAGGCCAATACCTTCAGTGTTCGCTTGGCGCCCAACAGAAACTAGCAGTTTTTCTGCTGAGAATTCTTGTGTTTCGCCTTTTACTTCAGCAGAAACCGTTACTCCACCATCTTGTTTCAATGTTTCAGGAAGTACTTTCGCTTTTGTAACGATATTCACACCACGTTTTTTAAGTAGGCGTTGCATTTCCTTACTTACATCCTTATCTTCGGTAGGGATAATACGGTCAGCAAATTCTAAAACAGTTACTTCAGCACCGAAATCTGCAAGCATAGACGCCCACTCAATACCGATTACTCCGCCACCTACGATAATAATTGATTTAGGGATTTCTTCCATAGATAATGCTTCATCAGAAGTCATCACATTACCGCCAACTTCTAGACCTGGTAATGTTCTTGGGCGAGAACCTGTTGCCACAATTACATTTTTAGGGACAAGCATTTCATTCTCATCACCATTGTTCATTTCAACAGAAATCGTTCCTGCTGTAGGTGAGAAGATAGATGGTCCTAGTATACGTCCGAAACCATCGTAAACATCAATTTTCCCTTGTTTCATTAAATGTTGAACACCTTTGTGCAATTGATCAACAATTTTACCTTTTCTTTCTTGCACTTTTGCAAAGTTTACTGATACATCACCAGTAGAAATACCGAACTCATCACTATTTTTTGCAGTCGCATACACTTCTGCACTTCTTAGTAATGCTTTACTTGGGATACAACCTTTATGAAGGCAAGTCCCACCAAGATTTCCTTTTTCTACTAACGCTGTTTTAAGACCAAGCTGAGAAGCACGAATAGCAGCTACATAACCACCTGTACCTCCGCCAAGAATGACTAAATCATATTCTTGTGCCATTAATAAACCCTCCTATTACTACTTACTTAACCGTTGTTGTATTTAATTCATCAATCGAGTAATTCTTAGCTTCTTCTTCGCCACGAAGAACACGTAGTGCACCTTCTGCAAGTGCTTGAAGCTCATCTTCACCAGGTTCAATGATGACATCTGCAATCCAGTTAACATAGCTTGAAATATCATTTACAAATGCTTTCCCATAAGCTAGTCCACCTGTTAAAATGATCGCGTCTACTTTACCTTTTAGTACCGCACTTGCTGTACCAATTTCTTTAGCAATTTGGTAACCCATTGCATCGTAAACAAGCTTCGCTTTCTCATCGCCAGCTTCAATCATTTTTTCAACTTTCACAGCATCGTTTGTCCCAAGGTAGCCAACAAGACCGCCTTCACCAACTAGCATACTCATGATTTCTTCACGGTAATATTCACCAGAGAAACACATATCAATAAGGTCACCAGCTGGAACTGTTCCTGCACGCTCTGGACTGAATGGTCCTTCACCGTGAAGTGCATTATTCACATCAATGACACGACCTTTTTCATGTGCACCAACAGAAACACCGCCACCCATATGCGTAACAATTAAGTTTAGGTCTTCGTATTTTTTACCTAATTTTTTTGATACTCTTCTTGCTACTGCTTTTTGATTTAATGCATGGAATATGCTTGTTTTATCAATTTGTGGGAAACCAGTAACGCGGGCGATCGGAGCTAATTCATCAACGACAACCGGATCGACAATAAAGGAAGGTATATTTAGACCTGAAGCAATTTCGTAAGCCAAAATCCCACCTAAATTGGATGCGTGCTGACCAGCATAACCAACTTTTAAGTCCTCAATCATTTCTTTGTTAACCGCATAAGTACCACCAGGAATTGGACGAAGAAGTCCTCCACGACCGACAACTGCGCTTAGTTTTGAAATGTTAATTCCTTCAGCATCTAATGTTTCTAAAATAGCGTTTTTACGGAACTCATATTGATCGAAAATTGTTTTAAACTTTTTAATCTCGTCTGTATCATGTCTTAATGTTTTTTCAAACACTGAGCTATCATTATCGAAAACACCGATCTTCGTAGAAGTAGATCCTGGGTTGATGACGAGCATTCTCTTGATTTGATCTTGCACAACTGACCCTCCATTATTTATCCTATTTTGACATTACATAAGGAAGTAGCTCGCGCCGACTTGGGCGCTCGCCACTTCAATATGAACCATTATTACTTGCGGCGGCTTAAGATGTGATGACCATTTTGAAGGAATGTGCTACGAGATTGTTTCATTGTCGCAATTCTTTCTTCTGCCATACGGTCAGCAGCTTTATAAGTTGGAATATTTTCTTCTTTAGAAATTTGCATAATACGGTCAATTGTATCGTATAGACCTTCAACTTTTTTCATAGCACGTTCAGCATTGTAACCATAAAGTTCGTCAGCAACGTTAATTACACCACCAGCATTGATTACATAGTCAGGAGCGTATACAATACCCATTTCGTGGATTTGATCACCGTGACGTTCTTCTTTTAATTGGTTGTTAGCAGAACCTGCGATAACTTTTGCTTTAAGTTGTGGAATTGTATCATCGTTTACAGTTGCACCTAATGCACATGGAGCATAGATATCACATTCAACACCATAAATGTCATTAATTCCTACTGCTTCTGCACCGAAATCATCAACTGCACGTTGAACAGCTTCTTCGTTAATATCCGTTACGATTAATTTTGCTCCTTCTTCATGAAGGTGTTTACATAAGTGATAAGCAACGTTACCTACACCTTGAACAGCAATTGTTTTACCTTCAAGAGAATCAGTTCCGAATGCTGCTTTTGCTGCTGCTTTCATACCAACGTATACACCGTAAGCAGTTACAGGAGACGGGTTACCAGAAGAACCGAATGCTGGAGAAATACCAGTTACATAATCAGTTTCTTCATGGATAAGGTCCATATCAGCCACAGTTGTACCTACATCCTCTGCAGTGATATAACGTCCGTTAAGTCCTTGAATATAACGTCCGAAAGCACGGAATAATGCTTCATTTTTATCTTTTTTAGGATCGCCGATGATAACTGTTTTACCACCACCAAGGTTAAGTCCAGCTGCAGCATTTTTATAAGTCATACCTTTTGCAAGACGAAGTGCATCTTCAATTGCCGCTTCTTCTGACTCATAAGTCCACATACGCGTTCCACCTAGTGCAGGCCCTAAAGTTGTATCATGAATAGCGATGATTGCTTTTAATCCTGATTCTTTATCTTGGCAAATAACGACTTGTTCGTAATCATATTTCTCTAGATATTTAAAAATTTCCATGGTTGTAAATCCTCCTTGTTTTTAAAAAGAAAATATATTATTTAGCAGAGCAAATAGCTAAAGCAAGTGAATATAACTTACTTTCTGCTGAGTCTGCTCTGGAAGTTAATACGATTGGTGCTTTTGCACCTGCAATCACTGCACCAACTTTTGCTTGAGCAAAGTAGATCAATGATTTGTATAAAGCATTTCCAACTTCGATAGTAGGGACAAGTAAGATATCTGCTCGTCCAGCAACATCACTTGTAATACCTTTATGCTCGGCAGCTTCAATAGAAACAGCATTATCAAGTGCTAAAGGTCCATCAACGATGCAATCTTTAATTTGACCACGTTGATTCATTTGCGTTAATGCCGCCGCATCTAATGTTGCTTGCATATTTGGGTTTACTACCTCAACCGCAGCAATTGGTGCAACTTTAGGCATTTCTACCCCAATACTCTTAGCGATACCTACTGCATTAGCTGTTATTTGCGCTTTTTGACTCAAATCAGGCGCAATATTCATCGCAGCATCAGTAACAATTGTAAATTTGTCAAAGTTAGGAACTTCAAACACAGCAACATGTGAAAGAACGCTACCAGTTCTTAAGCCATATTCTTTGTTAAGTACGGCTTTTAGAATAACTGCTGTAGGAACATTTCCTTTCATCAGTACGCTTGCTTTTTTTTCTTTGACAGATTTAACCGCCATTTCAGCAGCTAAAGCAGCTGTTTCAGCATGCATAATTGTTAGATGGTCGCTACTAGCGATATCCGCATGGTTGGCATTCAGTATTTGCGTAATCTTTTCAGAGTTACCGAATAACAGAAAGCTTGCCATGTTTTTCTTTAGTGCACCAGCTACAGCTTCTAACACTTCTTCGTCTTCTGCTGCAGCAACTGCAACTACATTGCCTTCATATTGGGTTGCTTTCTCTATAAGCGAATCCAATTTCATCTGTCTCAACCCCTTTACTTCAAAGTGCGTGCAAGTAAAAAATTTTTTTTGCTGCACTCATCTTTTTATTATGCAATTACCGTGCCAAAATTAAAATGCGATGAAAACGCTTTATTAGGAATAAATACACCGTGAAATTTATTGCAAACCATGCAAATTATTGCATGCTTTTATTTTCAATTTGATATTTTTCTAATTTATAGTATAAATTTCTTACCGATAACCCTAAATCCTTGGCAGCTTGTGTCTTATTTCCACCTGCTTGTTTCATTGCTTTCGTAATAATTTCTTTTTCAAAACCTTCTAGCTGCTTTGCTAATGGCTCTCCTTGCTGAATAGATACATGCATTTCAGAATCAGCGAGAACAGGGATATCACTATTCGTTAATGTAGATACATGTTCACTGTCAATATGTGTTTGATAACCCATAAATATAATCGCTCTTCCAATAATATTATCTAATTCACGGACATTACCTGGCCAATCATATGCCATTAAAACCTTCATTGCTTCTTCTGTCACACCTTCTACATTACGGCCATATTCAATATTAATTTTTTCAATTAAGCGATCCACTAATAAAGGGATATCTTCTTTTCTTTTTCTTAAAGACGGAATATGAATTGGCATTCGATTCAAACGGTAGTATAAATCCTCTCTAAATCCGCCGTTCGCAATGGCTTTTTCCAAATTAACATTTGTCGCAGTAATAATTCGGACGTTAATCTGAAGAGGCTTCGTACCACCTACTCGGGTAATCTCTCCTTCTTGTAACACCCTTAATAGTTTAGCCTGTGTGCTGGCAGTTAACTCGCCAATTTCATCCAAAAAGATACTTCCTTTATCCGCTTCTTCAAACAAGCCCCTTTTCCCGCCTCTTTTCGCACCAGAAAAAGCACCCTCCTCATAACCAAATAATTCACTTTCCAATAGTGATTCCGATAAGGCAGCACAGTTTACACGAACAAATTTATTATATTTACGGTCACTTGCATTATGAATGGCATGTGCAAATAATTCTTTACCGGTACCAGACTCGCCCCTAAGCAGTACGGTTGCTGGTGTTTTCGCTCCTAGCTTAGCCTGTTCAATAGCAATTGCCATTTCATCCGACTGACCAATAATATCCTCAAAAGTATACTTAGCTTCTAAATTTCTAATAATTTGTCTCGCTCGGTTTAATTCTCGACTCATACTTTGTAAATCTGAAACGTCATGCAAAACCCCGACGCTTCCTTTTAGAATGCCATCTACAATTACGGGCGCTACATTTACAATGACCTCTTTTTTCTTTGGGCCAACCCGCATTGGCACACCTCTAATGGCTCTGCGTGTTTTTAGTACCTTCATGTGAACACTTTCACCTTCTGAAATATCAGCGGTTGCCGGTTTACCGATCACTTCTTCTTCTGCTAATCCAGTGATTTTTGAATAAGCCGGGTTAATAATTAGGCCTTTCCCATCTTCATCTACAACAGAAATCGCTTCATCGCTTGAATGAATAATCGCTTGAAGCATTGTTTTTAAGTTTTTCAAATCAGTAATTTCTTCTGCTAGATTAACTAATTCCGTAATGTCTTTAAAAATAGATACCGCACCGATTAATTGACCGTTGTCACCGATAACAGGAATTCTCGTTGTAATAATTTTCAACCCACTACCTAAAACAAACTCTTGATTTGTTTCCACTCTTCTTGAATGCAATACTCTCGGCAGTAAGCTTCCATTAATCACTTCCCCAATTTTTTTACCTAGCACTTGTTTTTTATTTAATCCTGTCATTGTTTCAGCACTTTTATTAAAGAGAATAATTTCTTCTTCTGGATTGATGACTATCATGCCATTATCAGTCGTATTAAAAATGAGGTTGAATTTATATGTTTGATTAGAAAGAGCGGATATGAGCTCTTCCTTTTGCTGCAAAAGCTTGGCCATTAAATAAGCAACACTACCAGGGATAAAAATTATTTTTTCTTTTATGGAAGATCTAATTTCTTTACTTACTTCTTCATCTCCTGTTACTTCAATAATAATATCAGCAGATTGTTTAACAATTTGACGCCAATCATAACCTATTTGCACACCATCTTCACTCGCAAGTTTAAGTCCATTTGCATGAGGATTAATGTCAACAACCGCTGTTACTTTTAACATTTCTGTTTCTTTTAATAATCGATAGATAGAGGAGCCGCCTTGACCTGCCCCGATGATAATTACCTTTTGCATACCTTCACCCTACCCTGAATATTCTTTCAAACAAACTATGCAATTTCTTTCATTTATAATGTAACCTTATTTGCACTTGTTGACAAATATCTTATCCTGTTAGTGTAAATATTTATTCACATATGACTTTCAAAGGAAATCTTCCTTTAATAAACGTTTTGTATCATATATAATGAGTTTATTGAATATTTTAGCAGCGGAAGAAAGGAATAATATGATTAGACTAATTGCTTTAATGATACTTGTACTTCCCGGTGTTTTAGCGGTATATGGAATTAAATTAATGAGGGATATGGTATTTGGCATTTTACAAAGCCCTTTTCCTTCTTTACAATTGCAATTTGTGTGTGGATTATTATTTGTAATATTAGGTATTGCCTTTATCGCTGGATTTATTTTACATCGTGATCGCAAACGAAATAAAGTGCAAGATCGTTTTAAAAAAGAATCATAAAAAGCGTCAGCATTTTTCATTATGCTGACGCTTTTTTTGTTTATTCGAGCGAACGATCTGTTCACAAGCCTAGCTTTTTCAAGAAGCCTTATGTTCTAATCTTAACTTGTCTGCCACCATTGCAATAAATTCTGAGTTAGTTGGTTTGGCCTTTGTCATGCTGACGGTATAGCCAAATAAAGATGAGATGGAGTCAATATTCCCTCTGCTCCAAGCCACTTCAATTGCATGACGAATTGCCCTTTCCACCCTGCTAGCCGTTGTATTATACTTCTTGGCAATGTCAGGATACAATACTTTTGTAATCGAACCAAGTAACTCAATATCATTATATACCATAGAAATGGCCTCTCGTAAATATAAGTAACCTTTTATATGAGCAGGCACACCAATTTCATGTATGATACTTGTAATACTGGCATCAAGATTTTTAGGTTTGGCCTCTGCTTGCGAACGGTAATTGGTTGAAGAAGGTGATTTACGTATCATTGGACTTGATTTACCGCTCACTTGGCGAATATGACTAGCCAGATTATCCATGTCAAATGGTTTCAATATAAAATAAGATGCACCAAGATCAACAGCTTTCTTTGTCACGTCTTCTTGACCAAAAGCGGTTAACATAATAACACTAGGAAGAGTTTTCAAGTTAAGTTCTCTCATTTTTTCGAGAACTGCCAGTCCATCAAGATGCGGCATTATGATGTCTAATACAAGCACATCTGTTTCAATTTCATCAAGAATATTTAAACAGTCTTGTCCATTATGCGCCACTCCGACTATTTCCATATCCTCTTGAGATGAAATATACTCTTCAAGCAAAGCTACTAGCTCTCGATTGTCATCAACCACACACACTTTGATTTTTTTCACTAATTTTTTCCTCCTCAACCCATAGTTGAATCTATTTTCTATTTTTTTGTCTCTATTTGCTAAGTGACAATTTCGACAAAGGGGATAAAAATCCTTTACTAAATTTTATTTTTCTTTAAAAAACTAATAAAATCTTAAGTTTTCTTTGTTTTTCTCTATTATTCGACTATAATCGATGTCCTTCTTTTTCATTGTCGAAAAATCTTTGTTTCTTCGTTTATTTTAACATATATTTGTCATGCTTTTCTTCTAGAATCGAAATACATGATTAAAATCCAACATACCAATAACTATTTATGTAAAAACAAAAAAAGCGGGCAAAACCGCTTTTTTGTTTAAGATGCTCGCTCTTCTTGATTTTCGTAAATATTAATTCCCGCCTCATTTAACATCCATTCAATATGCACGCCATACCCACTCGTCGGGTCATTAACAAAAACATGTGTCACCGCTCCTATAACCTTGCCATTTTGAATAATTGGGCTACCACTCATTCCTTGGACAATGCCCCCTGTCTTTTCAAGCAATTCATCATCAGTAACCTTGATGACCATTCCTTTTGTAGCAGGGAATTTTTGTGGAATCGTACTAACAATTTCGATATCAAACAGTTGAACTTTGTCATTTTCAACGACCGTTAGAATTTGTGCTGGCCCTTCCTTCACTTGATGCGAAAGAGCAATTGGCATCGGTTTGTCCATTAGATCATTATTCAATCCACGATTAAGCTTGCCAAAAATTCCAAATGGGCTATTTCGATCAATGTTGCCAATGACTTCTTTTTCATCTTTAAAGCGGGCTAATTTTTCTCCCGGATTCCCATTACTCCCCTTTTCAATGGAAGTGACAGTAGACCGTAATATTTGACCATCATCGACGATTATAGGCCTTTTTGTATCCATATCTGAAATAACATGACCAAGGGCACCATATTTTTTTGACTGGGGATGATAAAAAGTCATCGTGCCTATTCCAGCCGCTGAATCACGTATATATAATCCAAGCTTAAAGTTTGGTTCATTTTTATCTTTCAATGGTAGTAATTCTGTCTCAAATTTCCCTTCATCGCGCGTAACTGATACTTTAAGGGGTTTGCCACTATCTCCGGCTGCTTGAACGAAAGGAGCAACATCAGACATTTTTTCAATTTTCTTACCGTTTATTTTTGTAATAATATCACCTATTTTAATACCTGCCAAATCTCCTGGTGACATCTTTCCATTTATTGTATTTATTTGGTGATGTCCGACCACCAAAACGCCAACTGTATTCAATTTTACACCTATTGATTGCCCACCCGGTATAACTTTAAAGTCCTTTAAAACTTCCACATCTACTTTTTTTATCGGGAAACCAGCCAAATCAAGAAACATTTCGTTCTTGCCCGGTTCATTAGCAGAGAGTGTAATGACTTCTTTATCTTGAACAACCGCCAATTGTTCATCGGGTGTTTTTACTGTTGCATTTACAGTTTCCGCCATATTATACCGTGCTTGATCACCCTCAAATACGGTAAGGTTTATAGGAATGTGAATATACTCTTGAAAAGGTTTAGAAAATCCTATACATATGATTGAAACAAGGAGAATTCCACCAATTATTTTTCTTAATATATCTCTTGTCATTTCAACACTCTCCTCGCTTCTTGTTTCATGGCTACATATATAATTTTGCCTGCTTCAAGAGCAATTATAACTGGCAACTTAATAAAAAAAGCTACCCTCCATTGGATAGCTTTTCATGGTATTTTTACATTTTTGGCAAGACTCAATAGTTCCTTCGCATGCTCCCTTGTCAGTTCAGTCATTTCCACACCAGAGATCATACGACCAATTTCTTTAATCTTTTCCTCTTCATTCAATGGCTTTACAGTTGTTTTTGTACGGCCAGCTTTGAGTGTTTTAGAAATAAATAAATGCGTATCTGCCATTGCAGCCACTTGTGGCAAATGAGAAATGCAAAGAACTTGCGAATCAATTGCTACTTGATGAATTTTTTCGGCAATAGCTTGTGCGACTCTTCCACTTACCCCTGTATCAACTTCATCAAAGATAATCGATGTTACCCCTTGATGTTTAGAAAAGATACTCTTTAAGGCAAGCATAATTCGGGAAAGTTCCCCACCTGAAGCAATTTTTGATAATGGTTTTAACGGTTCTCCCGGATTAGTGGATAAGTAAAATTCGACTGTATCAATACCTTTTTTATGAAAGCTTTCTTTATCCGTAAAAAAATGGACCTCAAATACAGTCTTTTCCATATAAAGTGCTTTTAATTCATGATGAATCATTTTTGTTAATCGTTCTGCTGCATTTCTTCTTAATTTGCTCAATTCCTGTCCTTCGACAAGTAAGTCAGCTTCTAATTCTTTAACCTGCTTTTGCAAATGTTCAATATGTGTTTCCTTGTTGGTTAATGTTTCTATTTCTTCTTCAATCTTTGCTACATACTCTAATATTTCCTCTATAGATGGGCCATATTTTCGTTTGAGCATATTGATTTCATTTAATCGCTCTTCAATTTCATTCAATCGAACAGGATCAAATTCCATAAAATCTAATTTATTCCTTAAAATAGCTACTGTGTCCTCTAGTTGATAAAAACTGTTAGCAACTGCTTCTTGCAACTCAACTAACTCCTCATCCACTTCCGCAGATTGTTGAAGGTGATTCATAGCTAAACTAATCCAATCCAGCCCTTTTTGTTCTCCTTGCAAGGCATTATAGCTAATTTTTACGCCTTCATACATCTTCTCAAAGTTAAGTAAGCGGTTTCTCTCTTCTTGAAGGGCGTCATCTTCATGCAATTTTAAATTAGCGTTTGTTATTTCTTCATATTGAAATTGAATAAGATCCAGTCGATGAGCCATTTGCTGTTCATTTTCTGTTAATGTCTTGATTCTTTTCATTGTTTGCTCGTATTCTCTATAGACATCTTCGTATTCTTGTCTGCTTTTAGCGATTTGGGGGCCACCAAATTGATCTAATAATGGAAGATGCAAATTTTCATTCATTAACTCTTGGTGTTCATGTTGACCGTGTATGTCAATTAAGGTACTGCCTATTTCTCGGAGAATCGAAATAGTTACAAGTTTCCCATTTATACGACAGACACTTTTACCTGATTTGGATATATCTCTCCTTAGAATCAACATGCCCTCATCAATTTCAATACCAAATTCTTGCGCCCGTTTGTAACATGGGTGTTGTTCGTCATCTAATAGGAATAAACCTTCTATCTCGGCTTTCTCTTCCCCGTGTCTTACATATTCTGAAGAACCCCTGCCACCAACGAGCAGATGAACGGCGTCAATAATAATTGATTTCCCTGCCCCTGTTTCTCCTGAAAGAACAGTCAGCCCTTTATTAAAGGCAATGGTGATTGATTCAATAATAGCAAAATTTCTAATTGATATTTCATTTAACACTGACACTTCACCCCAGCTTATAGCATTTCTAAAAACCTTTTGGAGATCACTTCAGCTTCTTCAGGTGTACGACATATAATTAAGCAAGTATCGTCTCCACAAATTGTTCCTAATATTTCATCCCAATCTAGGTTATCCATCAATACCCCTATCGCCATTGCATTTCCGGGTAATACTTTCATTACTAGTAAATGACCGGCAGAATCTAGACGAACAAATGCATCCATTAAATTACGCTTTAGTTTTTGTAAAGGGTTAAATCGTTGATCAGCTGGTAAACTGTACTTATATCTTCCATCCAAAAGTGGAACTTTCACTAAATGCAGTTCTTTAATATCTCGTGAAACTGTTGCTTGCGTTACGTTAAATCCAGCATTTCTTAATTCTTCTACTAGTTCATCTTGGGTTTCAATATCATTGTTCGTTATTAAATCCCTAATCTTAATATGTCGTTGTCCTTTATTCATTCTACTCACCTCTATGAATACAAAGCGTTGCCTAAAACAAGCAACACGATTCTCATTATCTTTTAATTCATATGTTAGCTGATTTTCTCTATATTGTACAATTTATTCTGCATAATTTGTGTTTTTTTGGCAAAAAAGATTGTTCGTAAAGAGAATTTCAGGCAAATACCTTTTATGTCCTATGATGTTTGACACAAAAGAACAGGCCGGAAAATGCTCCCCTAGCCTGCTCTTTTCAGTCTGTTTTTATTCTGTCTGTTTAGCTTTTAACTGTTTGTGGGCTTCTTTTACTACTGATTGGATATCAATAGAATGCGTGGCATGCATTTCCTCTTGTTCATGTTGCCATTGCAAATGAGCGAGGAATTCAATATTACCATCTCCGCCTGTAATTGGAGAATATGATAAGCCTTTAATTTGGTATCCTTCTGTTTGAGCGAAGGTTAGAATTTTGGCAATTACTTGTTCATGTACTGATGAATCACGGACAATTCCCTTCTTTCCAACCTGTTCTCTTCCTGCTTCAAATTGAGGCTTGATTAATGCAATCACGTCACTACCTGGTACTAGTAATGTTCGCAAAACAGGAAGAATTAGTTGTAAGGAGATAAATGAGACATCAATGGAAGCTAAATTTGGCATTTCCCCGACTAAATCAGCAGGTGTAACATAGCGAAAATTAGTCCGCTCCATTACAACCACGCGTTCATCCTGTCTTAGCTTCCAGGCTAACTGATTATATCCAACATCTAGGGCATAAGACATTTTTGCACCATTTTGCAATGCACAATCTGTAAAGCCCCCAGTGGACGCCCCAATATCTAATAAAATTTTATCTTCAACTATTAAATCAAATACTTCTAATGCTTTTTCGAGCTTTAAGCCACCTCTACTGACATAAGGCATAGCTTTCCCTTTGATTTGTAATGGAATATCACTTTTTACCTTCTCTCCGGGTTTATCTAGCCTTATTTCATTACTATAGACGATGCCTGCCATTACCGCTCTTTTCGCTTTCTCTCTTGTTTCTGCCAAGCCCCGTTCTACAAGAAGAACGTCCACCCGTTCCTTTTTACTCATCTTCGCTTCATGCCCTTTTTTGTTTTTTTTCAGCTAATCTGCTCATGCGTTTTACAATTTCTTCAGATGTTAAATCAATCTCTTCTAATAGTTTATCCACACTACCATGTTCAATAAAATGATCTGGGATACCCATTCTATCCACTTTCGCATGATGGTATTGATGATCATGAGCAAATTCTAACACGGCACTACCAAATCCGCCTTGTAAAACCGCTTCTTCAACTGTCAAAATAGGCATGTTCATACTTAAAATATCATGTAACATTGTCTCATCTAATGGTTTAATAAAGCGGGCATTGACAACTTTTACTGAATAGCCTTTCGCTTCAAGAAGGGATGCCGCTTCCATAGCCATTGGAATGGTTGTACCAAATGTTAAAATAGCTGCGTCTTTACCTTCTTTTAACACTTCCCATGAGCCAATTGGAAGTGCCTCCATCTTTTCATCGATTTCAACACCAAGTCCATTCCCTCTTGGAAACCTCATTGCGATTGGACCATCATTGTATTGAATAGCAGTATATGTCATATGACGGCCTTCATTTTCATCTTTAGGCATCATCAGTACCATATTTGGTAAATGCCTTAAAAAGGCAATATCGAAAACACCTTGGTGCGTTTCTCCATCAGCACCTACTAAGCCAGCACGATCGATCCCAATAAAAACATTTAAGTTTTGTCTAGCAATATCGTGGACCATTTGATCATAAGCTCTTTGTAAAAATGTCGAATAAATAGCTAAAAATGGCTTCATTCCCTGAGTAGCAAGCCCTGCTGCTACTGTAGCCGCATGTTGCTCCGCTATACCAACATCAAACATCCTATCTGGGAATTCACTTGCAAAGCCTTCTAACTTAGAACCGACAGGCATTGCAGGCGTAATAGCAACAATTCGCTCATCTTCTCTTGCCAATTCTCTAACTGTTTCACTCACTAACTTACTCCATGCAGGTGCGGTATTAACAGGTTTCAGAAAGTCACCTGTTTCCGTTTTATAAGGGCCAGTTCCATGCCAAGTACCAACTGTATCACGTTCTGCAGGCTCATAGCCCTTTCCTTTTTTCGTAATCACATGTAAGAGAACAGGGCCTTCTGTTTTTTTGGCATAATTAATGTTCTCAAATAATTCTTCATAATTATGACCATCAATTGGGCCAAGATAAGTAAAACCGAGTTCCTCAAAAAACACGCCAGAAACAAGTAAATACTTCAAGCTATCTTTTAACCTTTCAGCTGTTGAAGCAATTTTACCACCGACAGCTGGAATCTTTTTCAGAAAAGCTTCCAATTCATCTTTTGCCCATTGGTATTTTCCCGCAGTTCTTAGACGACCTAAGACATTATGAAGTGCGCCAACATTAGGGGCAATTGACATTTCATTATCATTCAGAACGACAATCATGTTTTTCTGCTCGTGACCAATATGGTTGAGCGCTTCTAATGCCATTCCACCAGTCAGGGCACCGTCCCCTATTACTGGTATCACATGGCTATTTTCTTTTTTGATATCTCTTGCAATGACCATACCCATTGCACCTGATAAAGAGGTGGAGCTATGGCCGGTTTCCCATACATCATGAGGACTTTCGATCATTTTAGGAAACCCGCATAATCCTTTATACTTTCTTAGCGTATCGAATTGGCCAGCTCTACCAGTAAGGATTTTATGAACGTATGATTGATGTCCCACATCCCATAAAATTTTATCTGTTGGGCTATCAAATGATTTATGCAGAGCAATAGTCAATTCGACAACACCTAGATTAGGCCCAATATGACCACCAGTAACTGACAATTTTTCAATCAAAAAATGTCTAATGTCCGAGGCCAGATCCTCTAATTCCTCATTAGAGAGCTTTTTTAAAAAGCTTGGGTCTTTAATTGATAACAGATCCATAAGGCGGATCACTCACTTTCATTACTTATTCATAAATTAAGTCTATTTCTTCTCATTTCCTTTTCATGATTAGTACTAGATTACAGCAAAAATAAAAATAAGCCAAATGTTATCTCTTTTAATGGTTTCTTTCAGCTATCATATCTGTAATTTTTTCCAAGTAGTAAGTATTCAAACCTGTTTTTGCTAATTTTTCTTTAGCTAGCTGGGTGTGTTCATCAAGCGCTGCTTTTGCACCTTCCATTGTAAGTATGCTTGGATAAGTACTTTTCGCATTGGCTTCATCACTACCTACCGGCTTGCCAATTAACTCCTCAGAGCCTTCTAAATCCAGAATGTCATCTCTTATTTGAAAAGCTAAACCTAAATGAGTGGAAAACTCGATTAACAGCTGCTTCTCCTCATCTGTAGCACCAGATAAAATCGCACCAGCAATGACACCAAAACGCAGCAACTTTCCGGTTTTATGTACATGAATGTATTCTAGTTCAGGAAGCGTAAGTGTCTTCTGTTCACCTAACATATCAGCCACTTGGCCACCAACCATACCTTCTGCACCTGCTGATTTTGCAAACTCTTTTATTAAAGCTATCTTCGCTTCAGGATTAGCAAATGCTTCATCCGTTTCCGCAATTAATTGAAAGCTATAAGTTAAAAGGGCATCCCCTGCTAATATTGCATTAGCTTCCCCAAACACTTTATGGTTTGTTGGCTTTCCTCTTCTTAAATCATCATCGTCCATACTAGGGAGGTCATCGTGAATAAGGGAGTATGTGTGCACCATTTCAAGTGCGCATGCACTGTTAAGCCCTTTTAGCGTTTCTTGTCCATAAGCTGCTAAAGTAGCAAAAAGCAATAAAGGTCTGATGCGTTTGCCTCCAGCCGATAAAGAATATTGCATAGCTTCTTTTAGCACAGCTGGAGATTCTAAACTCTCAACAAGAGAGGCCATTTTCTCCTCCAGTAGTGTTTTATGATGTTGTGAAAAAGCTTGTAGTGACTCACTCATTCTCCCTACTCCTCCTCCTGAATAACAAACGGCTGTTTTTTTCCATCATCAGTAATTATTTCTGTTAATTGTTCTTCTACATTTTTTAGTTTATCGTGACAAAGCTTGGAAAGTTCCATCCCATTTTTATAAATAGAAATGGCCTCTTCTAGAGGGACATCCCCTTCCTCTAACTTTTCAACAATCTGCTCAAGTTGTTCCATTGCTTCTTCGAAAGTAGGTGTTTTCTCTTTAGCCATTACCTTTCACCTCGATTATATTCTTTACTTTAGCTAAAATCGTTCCATCTTTTACCTTTACTTTTACTTCATCATTTTGTTTGACTTGGTGAATTGATTTGATGAGTTCTTCCTTTTCCGAATACAATAAACTATACCCGCGGTCCATAATCTTTAACGGACTTAACGTCTCTAACTTAGATAGAAGATGTGAGAATTCCCTTTGCTTTCGTTCATTCACAACATTCATGGAACGGGATAACCGTTTATTGATTTCGATATATTGCTTTCTGCTTTCTATGGCTAATGAGTGTGGTGGTGTTCTAAGCAAGCGTTTTCGCTGCTGATCGACTAGTTCCTGCTTATGTTTTAATAAGCGGATCGTACTTTTAATTAATTGTTCTTTCGTGCGATCAACTTGTTCTAGTTTCTGCTCATACAGTTTTTGAGGATAACGAAAAGCATAAGATTTCTCTACTCTATGAAGACGTTCAAATTGCCTTGTTAACTTCTCCCTCGTGGCTCGAATCATCCGTGCTTGTTGGTTATGGATTCGTTCACTTAGGTCATCTATATGAGGAACTGAAAGCTCAGCAGCACCTGTAGGGGTGGGTGCCCGTAAATCTGCGACAAAGTCTGCGATGGTAAAATCCGTCTCGTGACCAACCGCCGATATAATTGGGATAGAAGAGGCAAATATCCCTCTAACCACTTCTTCTTCATTAAATGCCCATAACTCTTCAATTGAACCTCCACCTCTACCAACAATTAACACATCAACCTCTTTCCTTTCATTCGCTCGATTGATTTGTTGAGTGATGGAAGGTGCGGCACCTTTTCCTTGTACAAGTGCAGGGTAAATATAAATAGGGACAGAAGGATATCGGCGTTTCAATGTTGTAATCATATCCCTGATTGCTGCACCAGTTGGTGAAGTAATCAGCCCAATCGCTTTCGGGTACTTTGGAATCCGTTGCTTATATTTCTCAGAGAACAATCCTTCCTTTTCAAGCTTCTGTTTTAACTGTTCATAGGCTAGATAAAGGTCACCAATCCCATCAGGTGTCATTTCTTTCACATATATTTGATATTGTCCACTCGCTTCATATAATGACAAATCACCGGTAACCAGAACATTCATCCCATTCTCAGGGACAAACTTCATCGTCTGATTGTACCTTGAAAACATTACTGCAAGAATTCTTGATTTTTCATCTTTTAATGTGAAGTACATATGACCACTTGAATGGCGCTTAAAATTTGATATTTCACCTTTTACCATTACTTGTTGTAAATGGGGATCTCTATCAAATTTCCGCTTTATATATTTGGTTAATGCGTAAACTGTTAAATATCTCTTTTCTTCCATTCTTATCTCCTTCTTTATTACAACGAATTAATTGTAATAGGAAAGTTTAAGCAGAGGATTCAAATGATGAAATCGCTATAATATATACTCTTAATTCGTACGATGATTATCTTTGATTTTTGATAATACGCTATTGATAAACTTTGGAGATTGGTCGTCTCCATACATTTTTGCGATTTCAATGGCTTCATTAATCACAACATTAACCGGTATATCTTCCTCGCTAAAAGCAAATTCAAAAGTGCTAAGACGTAGTAAATTACGATCAACCGTTGCCAAACGATCCAGTTTCCAGTTCTCAAGATTGTTAGATATTAATTCATCAATCGCTGCTTTATGATGAAGAACACCACTTACGAGATGGTTTAAATAAGAATCTTCTGGTTGTTCATCTAACACATGATGAATGGCCTCATTCATTTCCGCTCCACTTAAATCGATTTGAAATAGCGCTTGCAATGCTTTTTCCCTTGCTGTTCTTCTTTTCATTTCTTATTTCTCCTTTATCATTCAAATCTATTATATAAATCTCCTCTTGGATTTCTTTATCGACGCATAAAAAAACACATAAGAAGATAATAGCATAACTGACTATGATTCGCACAGTGGTGTCAATAATTTTCCTCTATTTTTCCTTACAGTCTGATGAACTTTAGAAAATGCTCCCATTGTCATTGATAGGAATAGGCTTTTAAAAAAATAGTTGAAACAAATCTTGAAGCCACGGAGCAGATTAATCAACATAAAAAAAGACGACTAAAGACATCGATGTCTCTAGTCGCTTTTTTTGTCTTTTTATATTTCTTGTTCGTATTCATCTTCTTGTTTTTGGTTTTCAAACAGAATACCAACTACATGAATATTAATTTCTTTCGTTTCAAGCGCTGTCATATTGAATAGAGCTTGACGAATATTATCTTGAATACTTTGTGCAACGGTTGGAATAGATACGCCAAATTTCATTAAGCAGTAGACATCCACTTTTATGCCTTCTTCAGCTAATTCGACTTTTACACCTTTTCCATGGTTTTTCTTGCCTAATTTCTCAACGACACCTGATGCGAAGTTTCCACGCATTTGTGCCACACCTTCCACTTCAGATGCCGCAATCCCTGCAATTACTTCAATGACTTCAGGTGCAATTTCCACCTTACCTAACCCTGTTTCCTCTTGGTTCATTTCTAGAATATTTTGATCGCTCATTTTGAAACCTCCAATTATTATTCAGATTTCATAACGTCATTCAATTCCAGGAATTTCGTGTTAAACTCCCCTGCAACAAAATTCTCATTCTCAAGAAGTCTTAAGTGGAACGGGATCGTAGTATGAACACCTTCAATAACGAATTCACTCAATGCGCGTTTCATTCTAGCAATTGTTTCCTCCCTCGTGTCACCATAAGTAATCACTTTGGCAATCATTGAATCGTAATACGGAGGAATCGTATATCCAGGATATGCAGCAGAATCAACACGAACACCTAAACCACCTGGTGGAAGGTACATCGTAATTTTCCCTGCAGAAGGCATAAAGTTTTTCGCTGGGTTCTCTGCATTAATTCGGCATTCCATCGCCCATCCACTATAAGTAACATCCTGCTGGTTCATACCTAAACGTTCACCAGAAGCAACTTTAATTTGCTCCTTAATCAAGTCAACGCCTGTCACCATTTCTGTCACTGGATGTTCCACTTGAATACGTGTATTCATTTCCATGAAATAAAACTTGCGGTTATGATAATCATAAATAAATTCAATTGTACCTGCACCAGTATAATTTACAGCTTCTGCAGCTTTTACTGCAGCTTTCCCCATTTCTTCACGTGTTTCACCATCTAGAGCTGGAGAAGGCGTTTCTTCGAGTAGTTTTTGCAATCTTCTCTGAATGGAACAATCTCTCTCTCCAAGGTGAATCGTATTTCCATAATTATCTGCTAGTACTTGAATTTCTACATGTCTAAAATCTTCGATGTATTTTTCAATATATACACCTGCATTACCAAAAGCAGTTAATGCTTCCTGCTGTGTAATGTTAATGCCTTTTGTTAACTCTTCTTCATTACGTGCGACGCGAATTCCTTTACCGCCACCGCCAGCAGTTGCTTTTATAATAACAGGATAGTCTATTTTTTGCACCAATTCAAGCGCTTCACTAATGTCTTCAATTATTCCATTTGAACCAGGTACGATTGGAACACCAGCTTCCTTCATCGTTTCACGAGCAATATCTTTCGTACCCATCTTGGCAATTGCTTCTGGAGTTGGACCAATAAATGTAATATGACACTCGCGACATAATTCTGCAAAGTCACTGTTTTCAGCTAGAAAACCGTAACCTGGATGGATGGCATCGCAATCTGTTAACTTTGCCACACTTATAATACTAGTGAAATTTAGGTAACTATCCTTCGAAGAAACTGGACCGATACAATAAGCTTCATCAGCAAGCTGAACATGTAAAGCTTCTTTATCACCTTCTGAATAAACAGCCACACTTTCAATACCCATTTCGCGACATGCACGAATAATACGTACAGCGATTTCTCCTCTATTAGCGATTAATACTTTTTTAATCATCGACAAAAGCCCCCCTTACTCAGGCTTCACTAAAAATAATGGTTGCCCGTATTCAACTAATTGACCATCTTTAACTAAAATCTCCACAATTTCTCCATCTACTTCTGCTTCGATTTCATTGAATAATTTCATTGCTTCAACAATACACAGAATGGAATCTTTGGTGATTTTAGAACCAACTTTTACATATGCATCTGCATCTGGTGAGGATGACTGATAAAAAGTCCCAACCATAGGAGAAACTACTTGATGCAGATTTGAAGTATCTTTATCTTCATTCTTTTCATTTACTTGTTCTACTTTTTGAACTTCCGTTTGGACTGCTGCTATTTTCTGAGGTTGTTCAGGAGGCGTTACTACAGCCTGTGCCTGTGGCTGAACTACTGGTACTGCTGCAGGTTGAATAGCAGTGATATTTTTCTTCATTTCTACTTTTGTACCTTCATGTTCATAAACAAATTCTTCAATAGTAGACTGATCAACTAATTTAATCAATTCACGAATTTCTTGGACTTTTAGCATTCTTACACCCCTGTTCTTCATTTACGCTTCAACTTTAATTGATGAATTACTAGTTATGTAAAACAATTATGACTAGCTACTATAATCATACGCTATGACCTAATGAAAGTTCAACACTAACTTTAATAGTAAATATTATCCAAATAATAAGTATTCCTCTAAAACACTACATATATTACTTTCTTTCCTTCTGAAATACTTAGGAATACGAAAGAAAATATAAGTTTCTATCTCTTACTAACCTCGGATTATTTAACTATGTAAAATATCTCATAAGTCATGGGCGTACAAGAATATGCTATTATCGAATTATTATAACTATTTTATCATTTCCCTATAAATAAATGCAAAAAAACTGAGCGATTGTATGAATCGCTCAGTTTTAGACTATTTACTTACTTGAAATTCTACTGCTACCATAGCTTGTGTACCTAATTCATTCATTACTTCTCTAATAATCTTGTTTGCTTCAGTTTTTGATTGCTCTTCAGCCTTTACAACCACTTTCACATTGGCACCATCAGCTTTTACAAGAACATCTTCGTAGTTCATTGATTTTATCAAATTCTCTAACATTTCTTCCTTTGCAGCTAATTCATTAAGTGAATCAAGTTGATCCTTCGCTTCACTTCTTTCCTCTGCAGGTAATTCTGTCGAAGCTGCCACTTCTGTTAATCTTTCTTTTTCCATACTTCTTTCGTTCATTTGATCAAGTCTCTCTTGAGCAAATTCTTCATCAGATGCTACATCTGAAACAACTGCACCACCTGTTTCTGTATTTTCACTTTCTTCTTGGTCATTTCCCGCAAGATTCATTTGTCCGTCTGGAGAAGTTAAGTAATAAATGGAAAGAACAACGACTAAACTCAACATAGTTAATAACCAAACTGTTTGCTTTTTTAATAACATCGATAAATCCCCCTTAATCCTTATTTTTTCTTCGGTAAAACAGAAACTTTATGTGCAGGTACATCTAGTACACGTGAGACAGCTTCCACAATCCATGTTTTCACTTGAATATTATCAGCACCTTTTGCTACTATGAGAACGCCTCTTATATCAGGCTTTTTTGTTTCTATGACAATTGGGACTTCTTTCTCTCCTTCACGGATGATGACAACCTGTTCTTCTTTCGATTGATCTTCCACCACCCTTTTGCCACCTTCTCTATCCGTCTCATCTGTCACTTGTCCTTGATTCGTTGTATTTTTTTCTAATATTTTTTTCTCTGTGGAATCAACATTTACGACAACAGAGACATCATCGACTCCAACTATTGTGTCAAGCGCTTCTTTAATCTGTGCTTCATATGCCTTTTCATAATCAGCAATCGAATTGGCAGACTGTGGTTTAGATTGCCCAAAGACTTCTTGCTCTTTCTCAGCTTGCTCATTCTCGGAGTTAAAGACAGAGACTTCATCAGACGGCTCATTATTAAAAAATATATTACTGATTAGCATAATCGCTGCACCAAATAGGAGAACAATCATCAAGTATTGAACTTTACCAGGTTTTTTTTCTCCATCTTTTTCTTTTGTTAGCCACTCTTTCAGCAATGTAATTGGCCCTTTTTTACCCATCGTTTTTCGCCATCCCCCCTTCTTCTAAAAATACTTCCATCACTTTTTCATCGATTTCCCAATTAGTAGACAGAAGAGAAGTAATATCACCTGGGACAGTAGTTGTTGCTTCTGATTCAATCGGTTTTCCTGTGTCTACTTCTACATTTTGGACAACTTCAATCGCTTCTTGTTCCCCTTCTTCTACTGGTTGTACTTGCACATAGACTTTTTGAAGGTTTTCAGGGAACTCAAGCTCGGACCTATCGTCTTCAATCATTTCTATCTTTGTAATTTCTAAACCGTACTTTTCTACCAACTCCTCATTCGCCGATGCTTTCATGGCTTTTTCTACGTTTTCTAAAGCATATGCACGAGAGGAGGCTTGTATTTCTTTTTTTTGCATTTCTATTGAATTTTCTATTTCTTCTTTTGAAGAAGTAGACTCAATGGATGGTAGCGACATAATTGTTTGTTCAAAATCACTAGAAACAAATTTAAAAATAGGCGTTAAAATAATCGCTATTAATAATAAGCCCGTAACCATTTTTGTGTATTTCTGTAGCTTTGAACTCGGAAGAATCATATCAATAACAGTTGCTAGCAAAATAAATATGATAATTGTTGTGATCCATTCTTTTAAAAATTCCATTAGCAACCCTCCCTATCTCACCATCATCGTGAGATTTCCAGCTACGATCACGACAGTAATACTAAGAAAAAACATAAGAGACACAATGGCTAATGCTGCAAATACATACATCACACTTTTACTGATTATGTCTAAACATTTAATAATCGGCCCTCCGCCTAATGGTTGAAGAACAGCTGCTGCAAATTTATATATAAACGCAATCATTAAGATTTTGATTGCAGGAAAAGCAACTATAATCATCAAAATGGCGACACCCGCAATACCGACAGTATTTTTCAATAATACAGATGCCGTCACTACCGTATCCGTGGCGTCTGTGAACATTCGACCGATTACAGGGATAAAATTACTTGTTACATACTTTGCCGTTTTTAGTGTGACACCGTCTGTAATGGCTGTCGAAACCCCTTGGATTGATATCACAGCCAAAAACACAGTAAGGAAAATACCTAGTAAGCCCACACTCCAATTTCTCAAGAGATTACCCAATTGCGTGACCTTATATTGATCTGACAAAGTACTGACGATATGGAGTAACGTGGCTAAAAAAAGCAAAGGAAACACAACATATTGAATTAACACACCACTCGTATTCATTAAGAAGAGAATAACTGGATGAAAGAAGGCTGCTGAAATGAGTCCACCCGACGAGGCAATTAATGCTAGCAGCAAAGGAATGAGCGCTAAAATGAATGAAGTCATCTTATGGACAGTATCACTTGCATACTCCATCGCGATATGGAAACTATTCAGCGCTAAAATAACCAATACCATCAAAACGATCGCATAAGCGACTTTACTTACGGTTCCTGATTCGAAAGCATTTTGCAATGATTGCAGAAACATGCTAAATACTACTAGTAAAATTAAGGTTCCTAACAGTTTTCCATTGACAACAAATTCATGAAAAACGAATTTAAGTATGCCTAATGCCCATTGATCAAATGAAAACTCTTTTTCACCTTTTATGAAATCATAGATGCTACCCTTTTGACTTTCCGGTAAAAACCCACCATATTCATTGGTGATATCTTCCCAGAATCCTTTTAATTCATCCAAGTGGAGCGTATCTATTTGCGATTCTACAATATCTTCCGGATTAAAAACTTCTTGAGCCTCTTCGGTTCGGTTCTCATCTGCCTTATCTGTCTCTTCATCAGAGGCATGTACAATGTGGCTTGTCATGAAAATAAACAACATACTAAACAGCAATGTTTTCAATATATAGTGCTTCATCTTTACACCTCTTTATTTAGGGAAGGTGCTACTCTCTTATGATGTTGTCATTTTCTATTCACACCGCATGGGTGGCTCCTTATTTTTCTCTTTACACTTATTAACTTGGGATCATCTGAATAATTGTTTCAATCAGTACCGTTAATATCGGGATAGCCATTGCTAAAATAAAAATTTTCCCTGCCATCTCAATCTTTGCCGCAATCGCACCTTGACCAGCATCTTTCGTAATTTGCGAGGCAAATTCTGCAATATAGGCAATACCCACTATTTTCAATATGGTCTCTAGGTACACCATATTAATATTGGCATTAACAGCAATGCGCTCGATCATATGAATAATCATATAAATCTGATCGACAAGATATAGAAAAATCGTACAACCAACAAAAACCACTAAAAGAAAAGCAAAGTTAGGTTTTTGTTCTTTAATAATCAGTGCCAAGAATGTAGCTATTAAAGCAATTCCTACTATTTTAAGAATATCAATGGCATACCTCTCCCTTCTTATTGAAATAAGAATACTGATTTGATTTTTTGAAAGAGGTTATCTACCACTGATGCAACGAGAAATAAAATATAAATAAATCCAAACAAAGTGACCCATTGGGCATATTCTTTCTTTCCAACTTGGTCAAGAATTGTGTGTAAAAAAGCGACGACAATCCCAACACCGGCAATTTTAAAAATAATCTCGACATCTAATCCCATTATTTTCTCCTCCTACACTCAAACATGAGAAATTTCTCTAC
Source organism: Cytobacillus sp. FSL K6-0265 (assembly GCF_038003465.1). Taxonomy (NCBI): domain Bacteria; kingdom Bacillati; phylum Bacillota; class Bacilli; order Caryophanales; family Bacillaceae; genus Cytobacillus; species Cytobacillus sp. FSL K6-0265. The sequence continues at coordinate 2,962,191 of NZ_JBBOPE010000001.1, forward strand.
ATTAATAAAATAATTAGCAGAAGTCCTGATAAAAACCCAAGGCTTTTCGCCATTCTTTCGTATTTTGCCTGTTTCTCATGCGCATCTACTTCTTCACGTTCAAGATGGGCTAATGTCAGCAAAATTTGCTTTTGTTGGGAGATGCGATCATGTCGCCCTAATGTCTCTCCAAATTGTTTCATGATTTCAAATTCACTGTTTTTCAAAGCGGTTTTTTTCCAAATGTGATTCAAGCTATTCTCCCAGGCTCTCATCACTGTCGTTTCAGTTTCTGTTAGCCGAGCAGCAAAATCAGCAAAGAATAACGAAATTGGATGACTTAACTGAGAAGCGAGCCGTCGTGATGCTTCATGTAATGGTGTGTGGCCATACATAATTTCCGCTTCCAATGATTGCAAGGCACTCTTTAGCTGTCTTAGTTGACGCGGTCTTTCACTTAATCGTTTCGATATCTCAAACCCTACGAGAGTAGTAGCCACGATGATGAGTATTGCTCCCAATATTTTAATCATGGTCCAAATACCTCTTGCCTTCCATGTATCCGGATACCCTTACCGTCTTTGACAGCTTGTATATTTCCCGGTCCAGCGCGCCTATTCAGTTCAACAAAACGTTCAAATATATTTAATTGAAGTAAAGGTGCCATTAACGGACGCTTTTTTATATCTTCATACGAAAATCCGTGAGTAGTAGTAATTAACTTTATACCGGCATTAACTGCTTCTAGTACCGCTTCTACATCTGCCTTGCTTCCCAATTCATCGACAACAAGGACATCTGGGCTCATCGAGCGAATCATCATCATCATACCTTCAGCTTTTGGGCAAGCATCTAAAACATCCACACGCGGCCCAAACCTCATTTGTGGTATACCATGAATACTACCAGCTATTTCAGACCTTTCATCGACAATGCCTACTTTTTTAGCAGTTGTGTATTTATTTTCACTAGAGACCATTCTCGCTAAATCCCTAAGCAAAGTGGTCTTTCCAGTTTGTGGAGGACCAATAATAACTGTATGCATCCAACCATTCTGATAAATATGGTGAGCAACAGTTTCTGCAATCCCTATTTTTTCTTTGGCAATACGAATGTTAAAAGAAGCGACATCTCTAATCACTTTTACTTGTCCACCTTCTAAAATAACTTTACCTGCCAGTCCAACACGGTGTCCGCCCTCTATCGTGATATAGCCTCTGCGCAACTCTTCCTCTAAAGTATAGATAGAGAAGTGACCCATCTTATCTAATAAATGAATCGCATCCTCTTCCGTTGCTTGATAAGGTAACAATACATAGTTTCCATGTGTAACAACTTCAATCGGACGATGAGTCCTAATTCTTATCTCCTCTATTTCTGCTAACTGACGAGTTGGTAATTGCCGTAACTGTTGTGTGATTGAACTTGGTAAAAATGCTAGAATTGTTTCCACCTCGAAAGTCCTCCTTTTCCTTTGTCTCCATAGGACTTGCTCTTTTCTATTCTCAATGTATGCAAGATGAATCTAACGTATGACCATATAGCAAATAATTAATATTAAAAGAGAGACAATAATTTACAAGACAATCTATTAAAGAGGATGTGAATGGTGTGAAAAAATTAAAATTCTTATCTACACTGTGTTTTTCTTTATTTCTACTAATAAATACTTCGTCTGTTACGGCAGAGGGCAACAAGCCTACTAACATGATCTATATGATTGGAGATGGAATGGGGGTGGGCCAATTAGAGATAGCGCGTGAATTAGAGAAAGGCAAAGAGGGTCAATTGTTTCTGACTTCACTCCCCTTTAGTGCGCTTGTTCAAACCTATTCTGCGAATCGGGTCGTAACTGATTCTGCTGCAGCTGGTACCGCCCTCGCAACAGGGAACAAAACAAATAATGAAATGATCGGAGTCACACCTGATGGCAAGGAGGTCAAAAGCATCCTCGATTTATTTAAGGAGCAAGAGAAAAAGACTGGTATCATCTCAACCAATGCCATCACAGATGCCACACCTGCCGCTTTCACAGCAAGTGTTCTTAATCGCTGGGCAGACCAGGCAGATATTGCACAGCAACAACTCACACTTTCTCCTGATGTCATGTTAGGCGGTGGAGACGTTTTTTATGGTCCAGCATTGTTAGAAAAAGCAAAGGAGTTAGGTTATACGATTGTTCGAAATAGACATGATTTATTAAGCAATCAGGAGGGTGATAAATTGCTAGGCCTTTTTGCTCCGTATCATCTATCATTTAAAATAGACCGCAAATATACAGATGGCAACGAACCCAGCTTAAGCGAAATGACAAAAACAGCACTACAAAGGCTTGATAATGCAAATGGTTTCTTTTTAATGGTTGAAGGCGCAAGAATTGACCACGCAGCCCATTCAGCTGATATAGCAAGTGTTTGGAGAGAAACAGTAGAATTTGATGAGGCTGTGAAAACGGCTGTCGAATGGGCGCAAAACCGTTCAGATACATTGATTGTTGTTGTTGCAGACCATGAAACAATGGGCATTTCTGCGACCGAACCGCTAAAGAGAAAAATGATAAAAAAAATGCAAGCTTCACCAGAATATGTACTTTCACAAACAAAAAAGGGAGAGGACGGGAATTTCATTACCTCTCACTTAGTAGACAATTTATTTAAATATACAGGGATTGTTTTAACAGCGGAAGAAGGCGAACAGCTCAATGTGAGATTAATGAACGCTCGGGGGAAAGTATACAAAAAAAATAAAGCCGCCTGGGAACTCGGTAGCTTTATCTCAGAAAGATATAATACAGGGATCGTTAATCAGCATATCCGTGGCATGAGCAGTGCGGGTGGACATACAGCCAATCCAGTTCCATTATTTGCATACGGTGCAGGTGCCGAACATTTTCATGGTATGTTGGATAATACGGATATTCCGAAGAAAATGGCAGAATTAATGGATTATCATTGGAATTAATGATGGAAAGTAAATCGAGGTTGGGACATAAGTATGCTAGCTAATGATTCAACCGAATGATTAGTATTTTTATCATCTAATCATTCGGCTTTTGTGTAATTTGAACCCTTATATGAAAAGAATAGTGAAATGGAGCGGAAGACACTCAACTCCTGCGGGAAATAGAGGGAAAGCTGAGACCAGGCAATGCCTTAGGAGGCTCAACCCCTCTCCGCGGATAGCGAGTGACTGTAGCGCAATGAATCGGACCTTTTTTCCAAATGATGTTTTAAGATCAATTTGTTATTGTTCTTTTTTGAGGTTAGCTCATTTAGTTATGTCCCAGCCTCTTTGTCTTGGTGAAAAAGCTGTTTTGTTTTTTGTATAAAAAACGTGAGTTTAAACATTCGTACATCAAAACAACGTAAAAAAGACATCTGAGAATCATCTCAAATGTCTTTAATAGTAAATCAAGTAGCCGCTGTTGCCGCCGATTTATATGGAGTTTCATACCTGCTCCACCAGGTGGGTGCTTGCAATAATTTTCCTAACGTCCTAAACAATGTAGGCATGTTATTTCAATTATGATCTTAAGCTCCCTAAATTAACGTAAAGGTTGAAACTTCATATACAAACGAACAACGCAGCAAGTTGATTATTATATTACTATAAGATCAAGAAAATAACAAGTCATCACACTTGATAATTAAGCACGAGATACATAAGAAGCATCTGTTGTGTTAACAATCAGCTTATCGCCTTGGTTCACAAAGAATGGTACTTGCACACTTAAGCCTGTTTCTAAAATAGCTGGTTTTGTACCACCAGATGCCGTATCACCCTTGATGCCAGGTTCTGTTTCAGTTACTTCAAGTACGACCGTATTTGGCAATTCAACACCTAATGTTTCACTTTGATATAAAATAATGGAAACTTCCATATTTTCTTTTAAGAACTTTAATTCATATTCAATTGCATCAGCACTTAATTCAATTTGATCATAAGATTCTGTATCCATAAAGACGTGTTGATCGCCATTAGCATATAAATATTGCATTTTACGATTATCAATTTGTGCTTTAGCTACTTTTTCACCCGCACGGAATGTTTTTTCTTGAATAGCTCCTGTACGGAGATTACGTAGTTTTGAACGAACGAATGCCGCACCTTTACCTGGTTTCACATGTTGGAAATCCATTACGCGCCAAATCCCATTATCTACTTCAATGGTTAAACCTGTTTTAAAATCATTTACTGAAATCATGCAAAAAGTTCCTCCTACTATTCACTCATTAAAGAATAACTAATTCTTTTGTTGATGTATTAAGGTTTTCATTACCCTCTTTAGTTACAATCGTATCATCTTCAATTCTAACGCCACCGATTCCTGGTAAATATATACCCGGTTCACAAGTAACAACCATTCCTGGTTCTAATACGATGTCAGATTTAAAAGAGAGCCCTGGTCCTTCATGGACTTCTAAGCCAATACCGTGACCGGTAGAATGACCAAAATATTCACCATAGCCTTTTTCTGAAATATAGTCTCTTGTTAAAGCGTCAGCTTGCTTTCCAGTAATTCCAGCTTTAATCCCTTTCATACCGCGTAACTGTGCCTCTAAAACAATATCATATACTTCTTTCATCTTATCGCTTGGTTGACCGACAGCAACGGTTCTTGTTATATCAGAAACGTATCCATTATATAACGCACCAAAGTCAATTGTAACAAGCTCGCCTTTTTCGATGACTTTATCACTCGCTACACCATGAGGTAGAGCCCCACGAACACCTGAAGCAACAATCATATCAAACGAAGATGAAGTCGCTCCTTCTTTTCTCATAAAAAACTCTAATTCATTTGCCACTTCTATTTCTGTTTTACCAGGTTGAATGAAGTTAAGAATATGAGAAAAAGCGCTATCCGCTATTTTCGCGGCTCCCTTTAATATCTTAATCTCTGATTCATCCTTTATCAAGCGTAACTTTTCAATTTCGCCTGATACAGGAATTAATTCAGCATCAATTGCTTCATTAAAAGTTTGGTATGAAGCATATGTAACATAATCTTTTTCAAATCCTAATCTCTTAATACCTAATTGCTTTACGATCGATGCCACTTCTTCAGGGATCGTTCCTTTATGTTGAACAACTGTATATCCAGTACATTGCTTGCTAGCTTGCTCTGTATAACGAAAATCAGTAATGAACAACGCATCGTTTTTGCTAATTAAAACCGCTCCGGCAGACCCTGTAAAATAAGAAACATAACGTCTGTTATAAGCACTCGTAATCAGCATAGCATCAATACCTAATTGATCAAAACTACTTCTTATTCTATCTATCTTTGTCATCTCTTCTTCTCTCCCTTATTAATCTGTTAGTGCAACTAAAGCAAGCTCATAGCCTTTCATTCCTAAACCAACGATTTGCCCCTTTGTTACTGCTGCCATGACAGAATGATGTCTGAATGATTCTCTTTTATGCACATTGGAAATATGTACTTCAATAACAGGGACATCAATGGCTGCAATGGCATCACGAATAGCAATACTATAGTGAGTAAAAGCTCCTGGATTAAATATAATGCCTTCATATTTCCTATTCGCCATATGGATTTGATCAATGATTACGCCTTCGTGATTAGATTGCACACAAGTAAGCGCAACATGTCTTTGTTCAGCTAATTGTTTTAGATTATTTTCAAGCGACTCTAATGTGTCCGAGCCATAAATCCCTGGTTCACGTTGGCCTAAAAGATTTAAATTCGGTCCATTGATGAGCAATATTTTTTTCATGGCGCCACTCCTACGAATACTGAAATATTCAATATGGCTATTTTATCACAAAATAGAGAACACTCACTATAATAAAGCAAATAAATGCAATCAATCCTCTAACAATTTATGCTTTTCCCATTTCTTGTTCTTCTTTCATCTTTTTTTGTTCTTCATTTTCATATGAAATGGAATAACCGACAAATACACCGTACAATACATATAAGCAAACAGATGTAATAATCGTATTTATTTTCAAATCTCCTACAGGCGCAATATTAGGAAACATCGGATTTAGTACAAAAAAAACAAGGGCAAACAAAACAATTCCATAAAGGGCACCAAACCACATTTTCTTCAACCTTCTCATTGTCCAATAATAAATATAAGCAGCTACAATTGAGACAGCTCCAATTAAAATAATCGAAATCACTGTGCCAAGCCACCCATCCTTCCAATCACCTATTGTCCATGGTTCTAAAATAACTCTTGGTCCTACTTCAGTTAAATTAAGAACATATGCGATGTAACCAATTGTACTCCAAAAAACACCTCCGACAAATCCAGTGATAACAGTTAAAGATGTCATTGATAATGGTTGTTCCCGTTCGTTTTGTTCCAATTCATGTTTATCACTCATATGATTCACCTCCGTGCTTATTATGTCCAAAGCAGGGAGAAACCATTGCATCTTTCATAAAATTGTTAAATTCCGTATTTTTTTCTTGTTTTTTATTTATTTGTAGAGGGTTTCACAGTGAAAATAGAGAAATTTATATATAAAATCTTATTGATTGTACAAGATAGTCTAAGATAATATTTTTCTTATATAAGTTCTGCTTGAAATCTCAAATATTGGGTAAGATAACTTTAAAAGGGTGCTATAAATTGATTTTTTGCTCTTTCGAAGTTTAAAAGCTTACAAATATGCTCATCATGCTCATAGGGAGGTGGCTTTCTTGAAGAATCGGAAATCCTTATATATTTTTGGCGCACTTATTTTTCTTGCAATAATTGGGCTTGGTTCTCAATTAATTAAAGACCCAGCCGGATTATTTCGAGGTATAGCCATTATGGCGCTTGTTGGGGTCGTTATCTATTTTGTCGTCCAGAAACTTAGCGGGTCATCAAGTCCCAATAAGAGTGAGCGAAAAGCATTTGCGCAAGCCGCTAAAAAATCAAAAAAACGTTTTAAAAATAAAGAGAATCAAACTTCGTCAAGCCGAAGAGGTAAGCCAGGCACTTTAACTTCTATAAAAAAATCAAAAAGAAATACCTCTGTACATCTAACAGTCATTGAAGGAAAAAAAGGCAAAAAGAAAAATCGGGCTTCTTTATAAGAGGTCCGATTTTTTATGTCTGATCGCAGGCAATAGACAGATTTTAGGTTTTGTTTTCAATAAGTCCATGTGGCAAGAAATTCTTTCGCTCTTTCCCTCCCAACTTTCAGTAAATCTTTCTTCCCTTCCTCAGTTAACTCAAACTCTGTCGCTAAAACGCCTTCTGTAGGAACAAAAATAACATTCTGTTCATGACTTCTCGAAATATAACGAGAATCATGAGCATCCTTCATTGTTTCAAATAATGCTTCAAACATTTGAATGGCATTCTTTATTCTTCGTGGAGGCTGTTCACTATTATTATTACTCAATTTTACCCCGAGAACCGGTCTCGTTTTCTTCACATTATCTTTATCGAACAACCACATAGGGAAGTTACTTAAGACGCCACCGTCCACAATTAGATTATTACGCTTGCCACGGCCACCAATTTTCACAGGTTCAAAAAAGTAAGGCATACTACAGCTCATCCTCACTGCCTTGGCTACAGAAAAACGATTTGGGTCTATTTGGTACTTCGGTAAGTCGTCTGGTAGTACAAGTAATCTCCCATTTGATAAGTCTGAAGCAATAATGCGGAGAGAGAGCGGAGACACGTCAGCAAATGTTCGAATCCCCCTTGCTGCTAAACGGGCTTCTATCCATTTTTCTAATTCATTTCCCTTATATAATCCTAAACTCCAAAATAAAAAAAGCCATTTTGCTACAGCGATAGGAATAAGGGACTTTCTATTATCTAGAAACAGTTTTAAATCCAAATCGTCCATCATTCTTTCTATCTCTTCACTTGAGTAGCCAGCGATAATTAATGCAGATATAATTGAACCGGCACTTGTTCCAGCGACACGTTTGAATTGGAAACCTTGTTTTTCAATTTCCGCAAGAGCACCAATTAGAGCAAACCCTTTTATGCCCCCTCCTGAAAAAACACCATCGATTTCCATGTATACAACCACCCCATTCTAATTTGCATACATCCTTTTGCAAAAAGAAAAAAGCATTATAATACATTTGTAATCACTTGAGCTTGGCAATAGTCCGATTTTTACGAAAATCACGAAACCGACGTTTGGTAATAAAAGGGCTCAGAAGATACCCATTGTTTAAAGATTTAAATAAAACGGACTTTCGCTTAGAGGACAATATTATGAAGCAAATGTTGATGAGAAAACAACTGAAGACATTGAATGTTAAGTCTCTAGGTTGAGGGGAGGGGAGTTTTCGAGCATATAATTAGATTTATGGTGGTGCTAGCATTCTTTTTTATCTCACGTTTGATGATCAGTGGAAGGCTTTTACTCATGAAGGCTGAGGAAACTTCCTTGCTCTGCTATCTTTGTTCTTTTCACTTTCGATGCACGAGCAAATTCCTTTTGCTCTGCTATCTTCTCGAATTCTTGCGAAGTTGTACGCGCAAACCTGTTGCTAGAGACTAATTTTTCATTTTCAACTAAACAAACCATCTTGTGTTGTATGTACTTGATTCACCCCGTCAAGCTACTTTTCTTGATTTTACAGACAGAAAAAAAGCATGAACAAATTCACTAAGTAATTTGTTCATGCTTTTATTTAGATTAGTGAGCTAAACTACACTTTCATTCCATGCTTGCAGCTTATAACCCACATTTTAATTGAGCATTACAATTGGTGCATGTATTACAGCCGCCAATTTCTTCTACTTTCCCTTGTCGGCATACAGGGCAAGTATTACCCACTTCGGATCCAATAGTGACATCAGTTGAACGTAAATCATTGATTGTATCAACAAGTACAACATGCTGTTTATTGGATGATTTCTGTTCTAAAGTTTCTTCCTCAAAAGAATTTTCTTCAGCTTTTAAAGTTAATACTTGAGAGTCTCTTGAGCCATCCACGTATACAGTTCCGCCTTTTGCTCCGCCTTTGTATAGACGCTCATACACTTTTTGCACTTGTTCTACACTATAACCTTTAGGCGCATTCACTGTTTTACTTATAGAGCTATCAATCCAACGTTGAATCACACATTGCACGTCAGCATGTGCTTCAGGCGCTAAATCCATTGCAGCAATAAACCAGTTTGGTAAGTTTTCAGGGTCCGCCTCTGGGTGACGATCTAAATATTCTTGCACAATATCAGCTTTTACTTCAATGAATTTACCAAGTCTACCACTTCTAAAATAAGAGAATGAGAAATATGGTTCTAATCCTGTAGAAACACCAACCATTGTCCCTGTTGAACCGGTTGGAGCAACTGTTAATAAATGAGAATTACGAATACCCGTTTCTAGAATAGCCTGCTTGATATCAGCCGGCATTTTTTCCATATATCCTGTTTCGATAAAGGCTTTTCTTAAGCGGTTCGTTTCCTCCATTGTTTCTCCGTTTAAGAATGGGAAGCTGCCTTTTTCTTTAGCGATTTCTACCGATGCACGATAAGCCGTTGTTGCAATCGTTTCAAACACTTGGTCAATTAACACATTACCTTCTTTAGAGCCATACTCTGTTTCACAATAAATTAATAAATCATGCAGTCCCATTACACCTAAGCCAACTCGACGTTCACCTAAAGCTTGTTTTTTATTATCTTCAAGGAAATAAGGTGTAGCATCGATAACGTTATCTTGCATACGTACGCCAATCTCGACAGTTCTCGCCAACTTGGCAAAATCAACTGTTTTATTTTCCTTGTCAGCCATTTCAGCTAAGTTCACTGCTGCTAGATTACAAACACTATAAGGAGCTAATGGCTGTTCGCCACAAGGGTTTGTTGCTACTACCTTTTGGCCATAGCTTTTCGCATTGGTCATATCATTCGCGTTATCAATGAAGAAGATACCAGGTTCAGCTGAATAAGTTGCACAAATATTAATTAAGTTCCAAAGCTCTTTTGCTTTAATTTTACGATATACACGAACACCGTGACCTAACTTTTCCCATTCACGCACATCGCCAACTTCATGCCATTGTTGGTTGTAGTTGTCCATCTGCTCACGATCATAACTCTCTACATCCGGGAAACGAAGTTCATATTCGCCATCATTTTCAACTGCTTCCATAAACTCCTTCGTTAAACAAACGGAAATATTCGCTCCAGTAAGGAATTCAGAATTATGGACAGCATATGTTCCACCTATTAATAATTTTTCTTCTGCATCTTTAATGATTTTCTCATTAAATCCACCTAAACCAGGAATGGTTTTATAATTAATTATTCCTTGATACATGGCAATCTCTTGCTCTGTAAATGGAGTGAATTTTAGTTTTTCCTTAGCATAACGTTTAATTGTCTCATCTTCCGTATTTTCAAGTAAGAAACGAAGGATTCTTGGATTTTGCATTTTAGAAATAATAAATTCAATAATATCAGGATGCCACGTTAACTACCGTCCCTTTCAGGATATTTACACTGCTCTTAGCAGTCGGACTAGACTATATCATCACCCTTATGTAAAGGGGGCCGGGCGCTATTTGAGAGTTTATTGTTGGGGCTCACTCTCTAGTCGTTGAACCTTCACCACTACCTATGCCCAGTGGTGCTTGGCTGCGGATTGTCCCATGCAAAACATTTTTTATAGCGTTCACGCTCACCGTTGCCAGTCACGTTGTCGCAGTTTTGCCTTTAACAGGATATCCCCGCAATTCACCCGATTTTCTAGTCATTCATTGGTTTGAATGACGCGGACTACAGCATCAATTAATCCGCCAACATTATCATCTGTGCACCTCTTCTTGAACCACCTTGTTCAACGAGATGTGTTAACTTCGCAATATCATCTAACCAAGAAACAGAACCGGAAGATTTCCCATTCACTCCTTTTGCTAGTGTATTACGCGGTCTTAATGTCGAACCATTCGTTCCAACACCGCCACCTCTAGACATGATTTCCATGACTTGTTTACGATGCTCAGAGATCCCTTCACGAGAATCTTGTACAAACGGCATTACATAGCAATTAAAGTATGTAACCTCAGTATCTGCACCGGCACCATACAAGACACGACCAGCTGGGATAAAGTTCAAATCAGCTAATTCCTGATAAAACTTTTCAAACCATTCTTTCTGTTTTTCTTCAGTCCTTTCGACCGAGGCCAATCCTGTTGCATTGCGCTTAGCAATTTGCTCGTAATACACTTCTAACGGCTTCTCTATAACGTCTAAGGAACGTTCAATGATTCCCGTTTCTACCTCTTCTTGTTTATCGAGTACGCCGCGATAATCTTGTTCAACTTGAACAACTGCTTTTTTATTTTCCCAATCAATCTCTACAATGTAGCCTAAGCCTCGCGCAGGAAACTTTGGATCTTCCTTAATCGTTAGAACAACAAAGTCACCTTCTGATAACGTTACTTTTTCTGTATCTTTAAATGTATATCTATCAAGCATAACTAGGCGGGAAACACCTTTGTGGGTTAATTTCATCTCTGGAGTAATAGGATGCACTTGTGGAAATAAGCGGATGTCCTCATTTAACCTCTCAACATTTAACTTTAATTCTTGTCCAACAGCAACAGACATTACGACAACTCCTTCAATCATTAAAAATTTATTTCTCTTTATGTTTACATCATATATGCTTTTAATATTGTTTTTAGAGAATACCCTTACGTTATCACAAATAAACCTCAATAATCAACATATAGTACCTACTTTATAAAATCTGACACTATATATTGTGTTATTTTTATTTTGTCAAATATAAGAAAGAGGATAAGCACTCGAAAACGTGAGCAATTATTTATTTAAGTGAATAAAATAAATGATTTTCACCAATTTTACGGCTTGCACTTTAAGTCGTTTCTCTCAAACCTAGTAGACAAAACAATTCGACTCTACTCTGTTAAAAGAGCGAGTCGAATTTATTATCGTTTAAATGTCCATTCATCATTTTCATATCTTTCTTTTGCCAGCTTTTCAACATAAGCCATTTCTTCTGCATTAAGCTCATAAGGCTCTAGAATGATATCAAGTCCTTCTTCAAACCCCTTTTTAAAAGCCACTACTGCATCTCCATAAGTAATTGTTCGATCGGTAAGTTCATTAATTGCTACCGCTTTACTACTAAATGCTCGTTGCATTCTTTCTCTCACGCGATCGCTTGAATAGTTAAACAGACTAAATAATTTATCCTCATCTAAATCAAGTAAGATGGAACCATGTTGTAGAATCACACCTTTTTGCCTTGTTTGGGCGCTACCTGCTACTTTACGACCTTCTACAACTAATTCATACCAACTTGGTGCATCAAAACAAACGGATGAACGAGGATTCTTTAGCATTTCTTTTTCTTCCTTTGAACGAGGTACAGCAAAGTATGCTTCTAATCCTAGTTGTTGAAAACCTCGTAATACCCCTTCTGAAATCACACGATAAGCCTCAGTAACTGTTTTCGGCATTTGTGGATGTTCTTCAGGAACAATTACACTATAAGTCAGCTCATGTTCATGAAGAACACCACGACCACCTGTAGGTCTACGAACAAAACCTAAGCCATTTTCCTTTACAGCTTCAAGGTTAATTTCCTTATCAACTTTTTGAAAATATCCGATAGATAGTGTGGCTGGGTTCCACCCATAGAAACGAATCACTGGTGGTATTTTCCCTTCGCTATTCCAATCTAATAAAGCTTCATCTAAAGCCATATTAAATGATGGAGAACCCATACCTGAATGGATAAATCGCCATACTTCCTTCCCCATAATAACCCTCTTTTACTTCTATTTTTAGTAAACGTTTAAGCGTATTTTAGTCTATCAAAATTCGACCAGAAAAAAAAGTCATACATTCTTCTTTCCATATTGTTGTAAAAAACAATTCGTTCTTGCAACCGATAAAGCGATCAAAATTTGAGCGCTTATATGGAAAGATTATTTTGCCTTTGCTAAATGGGCAAAAAAGTGTGCTTCATTAAGTTTTCATTACAATTTTCTCGTACTTGTCCTTTACTAAACCTATGAAAAACTTATATAATATATCTTGGCGTAAGCAATGTTTGAAAGGAGCAAATATGATTTGTCTACTCTATATTTTTTATTAATTATAATCGGTGCTATTATTGTCTACACAGTAATCACAAGGTTGTATCAAAAGAGAATTGTAAAAACATTATCAGAACAAGAATTCAGAGAAGGATATCGTAAAGCACAATTGATTGATGTGCGCGAACCAAATGAATATGAAGGTGGACATATTTTAGGTGCTAGAAATATTCCCCTATCTCAGTTAAAAACAAGACTTGTTGAACTTCGTCAAGATAAGCCTGTCTATTTATACTGCCAGAGTGGAATGAGAAGCGGTAGAGCCGCTCAACTATTGTATCGAAAAGGATACAAAGATCTCTCTCATTTACAAGGCGGCTTCAAAAAATGGGGCGGGAAAATTAAATCTAAAAAATAGATCTCTCAAACCGCCCGACTTAAAACGGGTGGTTTTTTCCCATTTTGTCATTTGTAAAAACCCTCTTCCCTCTGAAAAAATCCCATATAACAAACCACGTTAGACCATTTATAAAATGCAAAAAAGTCCCCCATATACCTACTAATAAACTGACCATTTTTCCTTTTTATGAGAAGAATAAGCTCAGTCCTTTCCTTTCAATCTACTATCTATTACCTCCTGTTACGATAAATGTCCCGATAAAAAAACGCGAACAAATACACATAAATGAATTTGTTCACGTTTTATATAGACCTAGTACCTATTTGTATGAGTGATTTATATATCAGTCTTTTTGATAACGTAATACTGGTTTTCTTGCTGCTAGAGTCTCGTCTAGACGACCAATTACTGTTGTGTGAGGCGCTTCTTGTACGACCTCAGGGTTTTCCTCAGCTTCCTTGGCAATCTGGAGCATCGCATCAATAAAGCTGTCGAGTGTTTCTTTAGATTCAGTCTCTGTTGGTTCAATCATCATACACTCTTCAACATTTAACGGGAAGTAAATAGTCGGTGGATGATAACCGAAATCAAGCAAACGCTTCGCGATATCAAGTGTGCGTACACCTAATTTTTTCTGGCGTCTTCCACTTAGTACAAACTCATGTTTACAGTGTTTATCATATGGTAGATCGAACGCTGGCGCTAGCTTGCGCATCATATAATTGGCATTAAGTACTGCATTTTCAGTAACAGCTTTCAAACCATCTGGCCCCATCGAACGAATATACGTATAGGCACGGACATTGATGCCGAAGTTACCGTAATAAGGCTTTACTCTTCCAATTGAATGTGGACGGTCATAATTAAATGTGTAACCTTCGTCTGTTTTCACTAAGATTGGTTTAGGTAAATAAGGAATTAAGTCTTCTTTTACCCCAACAGGACCTGATCCGGGTCCTCCTCCACCATGGGGACCAGTAAATGTTTTATGCAAATTTAAATGAACAACGTCAAATCCCATATCACCTGGTCTTGCTTTAGATAAAACAGCATTTAAGTTTGCTCCATCATAATACAGTTTCCCGCCTGCTCCATGGACGATTTCTGCCATTTCAAGAATATTTTCTTCAAACAAGCCTAACGTATTAGGATTTGTTAGCATAAGCGCAGCTGTATCATCGCCTACCACTCTTTTTAAATCTTCTAAATCGACCAAGCCTTGATCATTAGACTTAACTGTTAAGGTTTCGAAGCCCGCCACAGTTGCTGAGGCAGGGTTTGTACCATGCGCTGAATCTGGAACAATGACTTTTGTACGGTTAAAATCACCATTTGCTTCATGATAGGCACGAATCATCATCAACCCAGTCCACTCCCCATGGGCTCCTGCTGCCGGTTGTAGAGTGACTTCGTCCATTCCTGTAATCTCAATTAAATGCTCTTGTAAATCATATAACAACTCCATCGCACCTTGAACAGAGCTTTCGTCTTGTAATGGGTGTAAATGAGCAAAGCCGTTAAAGCGTGCTACATTCTCATTTACTTTAGGATTATATTTCATCGTACAAGACCCAAGCGGATAAAAACCAGAATCTACTCCGTGGTTACGCTTAGATAAAGCCGTATAATGACGCATAATATCAAGTTCAGATACTTCAGGTAGATCCGCGTCCTCTTGACGAATATATTCGGCTGGGAGCAAATCAGATAATTCTACTTCTGGAATATCCATCTCTGGAAGGCTATAGCCGATTCTCCCTGGTTTACTTAGCTCAAAAATGAGCGCCTGGTTTTCGTTATGCACGGTAATCCCCCATTTCTGCCACAAATGTATCAATTTCTTCTTTTGTTCTTAATTCAGTTACAGCAATAAGCATATGATGAGCTAATTCATTATAATCTCTTCCTAAATCATAACCACCAATAATATTCTTTTTAAGTAATGCTTGATTTACCTCACGAACCGGGCGATTACATTTAATAATAAACTCGTTAAATGAACTACCCTCAAAAGTAATATCAAATCCTGCTTTTTTAAATTGTTCTTTTGCATAATGCGCCTTTTGGATATTATCTATCGCCATTTGCTTGACACCTTTTCTACCTAGAGCTGTCATAGCAACAGATGCAGCTAGCGCATTTAAAGCTTGGTTTGAACATATATTAGACGTAGCTTTATCCCTACGGATATGTTGTTCTCTTGCTTGAAGTGTAAGTACGAATCCGCGTTGTCCGTTTTCATCAACCGTTTGCCCTACTAAACGTCCAGGTACTTTTCTCATAAGTTTCTTTGTCACCGCAAAGTAACCACAGTGAGGGCCGCCAAACGCAGTAGGAATACCAAAGACTTGCGCATCGCCAGCAACGATATCTGCACCAAATTTTCCAGGAGGTGTTAACACACCTAAGGATAGGGGATTACTTGAAACAACAAATAAGGATTTATGCGCATGAATCACTTCTTCTAATTCAGCAAGTGGCTCCACTCTTCCAAAAAAGTTAGGATATTGCACGACTACTGCGGCAATGTCATCACCAATCATATCTTTTAGTGCGCTCATATCTGTTAATCCATCTTTGTTTGGGATCTCAACTACATCAATATATTGGCCTTTTGCATAAGTTTGAACTACAGCTTTTGATTCAGGGTGTACCGTACTTGAAATCAATACTTTTTTACGTTTTGTATGTCCCGTTGCTAACATAGCAGCTTCCGCAAGTGCCGTCCCACCATCATACATAGATGAATTCGCTACATCCATTCCTGTTAATTCAGATATCATTGTCTGGAATTCAAAAATCGCTTGTAACTCACCTTGGGAAATTTCCGGTTGATATGGTGTATAAGCAGTATAGAACTCTGAACGAGATAACACATGATCAACAATCACTGGCATATAATGATCGTAAACACCTGCACCTAAGAATGAAGTATTTGTTTTTAAATCTGCATTTTTTTGTGATAGGAGCATCAATTCCTTCATTAAAGCAGGTTCCGTTTTAGCTGGTTTAATATTATATTCCCCTTGAAAACGTACGCTTTCAGGAATATCACTAAATAAATCATCAATTGTATTGACTCCGATTGCTTCAAGCATTTCTTTTTGATCAGAATCAGTCATCGGTAAATAACGGTGTTTCATCGCTTCTCTCCCCCTGATTAGTTAGTTCTTTTTCTCTTTTTTATAAAACGGTGTTGCCACTACTTTGGCACGTACACGCTTATTACGAATTTCAACTTCCACTTCAGAATCTCGCGCTGTGTATGAACTGTCCAGAAGGGCTAAGCCGATATTTTTCTTTAAAGTAGGAGATTGTGTACCCGTAGTAACTTCACCAATCAGTTGGTCACCAGCATAAACTGCATAACTATGGCGAGGAATCCCACGATCAATCATTTCAATCCCAACAATTTTTCTGCTTAATCCATTTTCCTTTTGTAAGGTTAATGCCGCTTTTCCAATAAAATCTTCTTCCTTGTTCACTTTTACGGCAAAGCCAATACCTGCTTCAAGTGGAGAAATTTCAGAAGACAACTCTTGACCATATAAAGCTAAATTTGCTTCGAAGCGAAGGGTATCTCGGGCACCTAATCCACATGGAAGAACTCCTTCTTCTTTTCCTGCTTCTAAAATCGACTGCCATAAAAGGACTGCATCCTCGTTTTTACAATAAATTTCAAAACCATCTTCACCGGTGTAGCCAGTTCTCGAAACTAATGCACTTTTACCATTTATATTTACTGATTGCTGAAATTTGAAAAAGCCAATTTCACTTAAATCAATATCCGTAATTTTCTGTAAGACAATCTCAGCCACAGGGCCTTGCAAAGCCAATTGTGACATTTCCTCAGAAAGGTTTTTAAGTTTCACATTTCCTTCTAAATGGCTTTGTAACCATTGATAATCTTTTTCTATATTTGCTGCGTTTACGACTAAAAGGTATTCGTCTTCATTCATTTTATAAATAAGCAAATCATCTACAGTTCCACCATTTTCATAACACATGGCTGTATATTGTGCGCCAAACGGTTTTAGTTTCGCAACGTCATTTGTCATCATTTTCTGAAGATAACGTAAACTATCTGGACCCTTAACCTCAATTTCTCCCATATGTGATACATCAAACAGACCCGCTTTTGTACGTACCGCTTCATGCTCTTCTTTAATACTAGAAAATTGTACAGGAAGGTCCCATCCACCAAAATCAATCGTTTTTCCACCATACTGTTGATAAATGTCATGTAGTGGTGTCTTTTTCAACTGTGACATTCACTCATCCTCCTTTATATTTCTGAATTTTTTCTAAGATGAATATTTGCAAACTGGCCATAGAAATACTTGGCTTGTCGCCAAATGTTACGGCAAAAGCTCAATGCTCTTCGCTTAACTCCTTTAAAGAAGCTAAGTGTTCTAAAGCACACAAAAAAGGACAGAGAATCTCCTCAAAACCTATCATTTGAGCAGATTCTCTGTCCTTTCACCTGAGAGTTTACGGCGATATTACGGCCTTTCCCCTTTGGTGGCTCGCTTAATACCTTGAGCTCTCTCCAGAGTTGCGTCAAGCAAGTGTTCTTTTGCCTGAGAGATTCACAATACGGTGATTGTTTGCTCCTTCGGCGCTGCAGCGCTGCAGTCTCTCCCCTTGCCATCATTCGCGTTTATAATTTTTTCCATTTTTGCACATACTATAATTAACTGCTTTAGAGAGTCGAAGCTTACAAAGACGTATTGTACGTATTTGCAGAATTAACGTTGAAAATTCACAACTTTCAAAGCTACTTACATCCTACCATCGTATCATTATTTGGGCAATATTTTTATTTAAAATTCTCATGTTTTTTCAACAAGACTTAAGCCTAATACGAACGTTAATAACAAAAAAATTAATAATGTTCGTATAAAAAGGAGAGAGAACAAATGACTTTACAAATAAATTTTGATGCAACATGGCAAGATGAATTTCAAAACCGCATTGATAATGATGGACCATGGGGGAACTGGGATTTATTCAAGCTTACTATTGAGGTTGAAAATCAAACGGTCATCCCAGCGTTTGATGGACTGCAAGTAGACAAACATTTATCAAACCTCACCCCTCTACCACATCAACTAGAGGTCGCCGAACAAGTAGTGGAAAATATGAATGGTAAAGCGATTCTAGCTGATGAAGTCGGTTTAGGGAAAACGATAGAGGCAGGGTTAATATTAAAAGAATACATGATCAGAGGGCTTGTTAAGAAAGCTCTCATCCTTGTACCCGCTTCATTAGTGTCTCAATGGGCAATCGAATTAAACAGTAAGTTCTTCATCCCGGCTGTCGCTCAAAAAAAGAGCTATGTGTGGGAGCAATGTGATGTCGTCGTATCATCAATCGACACAGCGAAGAGAGAACCGCATAGAAGTTTAGTCTTCGAACAAAATTATGATTTGATTATTATTGATGAAGCACATAAATTAAAAAATAACAAAACGAAAAACTATGAATTTGTACAGTCTTTAAAAAAGAAATTTTGCTTACTACTTACAGCAACACCTATACAAAATCGAATTAGTGAAATCTTCAATCTTGTTTCTTTGTTAAAACCAGGTCACTTAGGCACAGAAACAGCCTTTTATGAAAAATACAAAAAAAATGCACGTTCTCTAGATGATGATGAAGGCTTAAAGGAACTAGTAAATAAAGTAATGATTCGTAACCGTAGACAAGATACTGGTATTGAATGGACAAAAAGGCATGTCGAAACCGTTCCCATCCATTTTTCAAAAGAGGAAAGAGCCTTATATGATGCAATTTCTTCTATACACAGAGAAGGTAATTGGATGACTGATAGCCAATTCTCACTGATGACTTTACAACGTGAAGCATGCAGCAGTCGTGAAGCGGTATTTTACACTTTAAGAAATATGTTAAAGAAACAAGAACAACCTTCCGTTGCCTTTCAGCAAAAAATTGAAGAGTTAATTGGGTTAGTCGAAAATATTCAACAAAATGCAAAAGCGCAAAAAGCATTAGAGATCATTCAACAAATCAATGATAAAGTCATTATTTTTACAGAGTATCGCGCCACCCAGCTATTTCTACAATGGTTTTTAAAACAGCATAACATTACGTCTGTTCCTTTTCGTGGTGGATTCAAACGAGGGAAGAAGGATTGGATGCGCGAGTTATTCCAAAACCACGCGCAGGTGTTAATTGCCACAGAAGCAGGCGGTGAGGGTATCAACCTACAATTCTGTAGTCATATCATTAACTTTGATCTTCCTTGGAATCCGATGAGACTAGAACAACGAATTGGTAGAATTCATCGTCTCGGTCAAAAAAACGATGTCCATATTTATAACTTCGCTACTAAAGATACAGTCGAAGAACATGTACTAAAACTATTGTATGAAAAAATCCACCTCTTCGAAAAGGTGATTGGCGAGTTGGATGATATTTTAACAAAGCTACAATTTGGCAATATTAATGATCACCTAGTTGATATTTTCGGACACTCGGCTTCAGAAGGAGAAATGCGCATAAAAATGGATAATTTAACATCTATGATTGAATTTGCTGAGTCCGTAAAGGAGGAAGATCAACATGCAGCAACATGAAATCCACCATTTTCTATTAAGATACTTTCATGCCAATCAGTGTAAAATCCTTGAAAATAAACCAGGCTATTTAGTCATTCAGTTGACAGTAGAACTAGACAAAGAATTAATGAATCGCCCCTTTTATTGGCACTATTTAGAGAAAACAGGCGGTGTTGCAAAACCTATGGAGCTTACCCTTATAACCAACCCATCCCTAGCACCAGATGATATAAAGGGTGAGGTCATTCACTTTGGATCACCTCGTTTGCATCAAATTTTTCAATCGACGAAAAACTTGGCTGGTTATATCCGTTTGTATGAAAATTACGAGGCCCCACCAGGAACGCAAACCGCCCTGCGTCCTTGGCTAGGGCTAAATCTACGGATATCGTACCAATGTGATCGTAAGAAAGATTTGTTCAAGTCAATCGGCCTGCACTTAATTAACGGGCAAATGGTTGAACAATTCCATGATAAGCTCCTTCATTTATCACTTACTCCTAAAATACCCGACTTTAGCTTTACATTGTCACCATTTATCAAACCAAATAGCGGTGTGATGCGCGTGGCGAATTTTTTGCAGTCGGAAATTGAAAAAGAAGATCACACATGGGCAGATGAAGCAAGAATAAGGTGGCAAAAGGACCTGCAATTATTAGAAAGGTTTTATGAAGATGCAGATGAAAAAGGAGAAAGCTTCGAAAACGAAATGGCTGCATTACAAGAGCAGTATGAACCACAAGTTCATATCTCAATTGTTAATGGTGGGTTATTTTATTTAACTGATGAGGCGATTAGTTAATAATCGACCGTGGTGTATAAGTAGGGGCGGTTTCTTTGGTCAACGATACAGACCTTTAAAAGGCCCTTTTATTTACTTTCCAAACAAAGAAAGATGAAGAAATCCATCTAAATAGGTGGTATTTCTTCATCTTTTTGCTCAGTTCGATTCATGATTGCTTCTTTTCGTTCTTTTCAAACCATAAAACAAAAGGTAAGGTACAATTCCAAACCAACGGAATAGAAGGGGTGCTTTTTCTTGCTTTCTTTCTACCCTTTGTTTCTTCCTTTCAGATTTCGGTTGTTCCATATATTGGACAAATGTCTGAGTAATAAATTTGACATAATCATTAGAATTCATTGGGCATCCCTGCCTTTTTAGCTACTAGTTTTTCCAATTCCTATGCCATTTATTCTTATTTCTTTTCGATTTCTATCCATTTAATCACATCTCTTTCAATCAATGAATAATACGCCATCGCTTTTACGTTCGCCACACCGTTTATTTCTACTTCCAGATTGATTTTGATGAGACTTTCTTCTTGGTCTTCTATCTCATAAAAAACTGTTCCATGATTGAATGAATACTCTCCTTCTATTGGTAGCTCACCATTCAAATGAAATTGTTCATCTAAATAAATCATCGATTGCTTAAAATAGTACTCCTGTTGTAAAAGGATACCACTTAATTTCATCATTCTTTTTTCTCTTAATAAAAAATCTGCTTGAATGGTAATTACCAAAGAAAGCAAAACAATGAGTAATAATACAAAAGGATAAAAGAGGCCCTTCTCATTCATTATCCCCGTCACCGTTTGTGCTCCTTATCTTCATTTGATAAAAAGAAGACCGATACTCTTTCTGGAAAATATTTTTATAAACAATCGTCATGTTATCTTCTGTCACCTCAAATTGAACGGATTGAAGCTTTTGTAACACAACTTCATGTCCTGTCCCATTCACACGCCTTCTTAACTTATCACCATATTTCTCATAGCTAATAAATTGATTGTCTATTAATAACATAAGCTCTCCTCGATTATCTAAGGATACCTCCTCAGCAATGCGTACTTCTTTTTTTAATTGCTGAATAAATACGAGCCATTCAATCTTTTGCTTTCTTTCATCAATATTCTCGTTAACGGAAATAACTTTAAACATAAGTGGGATAAAGCTCACAATGATTAAAAAGCAAGCGAGAGATAGGAGTGCTTCAATTAGCGTAAAGCCGTTCCTTTTAATACTTTTCACAGATCATCACTTCTCGCTGATAGAAATAAGAGATACAAATATTATTAGCATCACTATTAAAAAGGCGAAATGACATTTCGTCTTTTCTCACCGTTCTAGGTAGCGCCCTATCATTGTCCATCATTTCCTCATATAGAATTTGAGTGGCTTCATATCTCAAGTTTTCAATATGTGCGTCAGTATAGAGATGTATCATGACAGGAATAAAAAGAGTGGCGATCAAAAGCATCGCCGATAAGGTGAAGAATAAGTCAATGAGCATAAAACCATTAGTATGCTTCCACATAAAATCTCCCTCTACCTATTTGAAAAACAAATTTGTACTGATTAGCCGAGCTTTTGATTTGCAAGTAACCAAAACGGTTAATTTTCCCACTATTTAAGAATTTAAAATGTAGTGGCATTGTACCGCTAGTAATGAAATACTGCTCACTATATTTCTGACGAAAAAAAATATTTTGCCCATTAGAAAAGATATACTCATGCTCATCGGGTAAAAGATAAACACTAACGGTTGTTTGATTTACAATCGCATATTGCTGAGCATATAGAAGATCACCTTCAAACATGGCAAAGAAAGCTTGATCATCATACTCTTCAAATTGGTGCTCTAAGTTTATAGCAGTAATAAAAAGAATGACACTAAAAACAGACCAAACAATTAAGGATTCAATCAAAGTAAATCCTGACTGTGAATTTATTCGTCTTTCTGTGCCGTCACAATGCCGTTTATTAATACTAATGCTTCTCCGGTCGGACATGTTGTTTCACCTTCATTTAAATACTTTTCCGTCACAAGTACATCCAATGACTCAGGAAGCTTATTATTGGCTAATTCATACGATTGGACTTGACTCTGAACCATTTTTGTAAAAGCACTACAGCCTTTTTCGTTTATTGCCGATTGGTTTTTTGTTATGTTTGGAATCGTAATAATTAGGAGTACAGAAATGACTAACAAGACAATCATCATCTCAATCATGGTAAACCCTTTTTCATTATTTATGTTTTTCATCATACACCCTCCATTAATTGAAACATTGGTAACATTACTGCTAAATATAATGAAATGATTAAACAACCAACAATAAGATAAATAGCGGGTTGAATAACTTTCATTAACTGATCTATCTTTTCTTCTAACAGCTCCAAGCAATAGCGGCTAAAGAATTGTAGTTCTTCTTCTAGTTTTCCATTTTGCTGCCCATGACGAATAACTGTTCTTAAATCTAATTCTAAAAAGGGAAACACCTGAATCAATTCATCTAATTGTTCACCATTTTCAAGCTTACGACGCAAATATTGACCAACTTCCTTCATTAATGGTTGTTTTTCACTTTTAGCAAATAAGTTCAAGGAAGTTGTGATAGACATCCCACCTGCAAGTAGATAATGCAATTGAATGGCAAAGTAATGGGTATTAAAAAGGGTGACTAGTTTGCCAACAATCGGTAGGCGAACAACAAGCGATACTTGTCTGATCATTGAAAATCGTCGAAAAATAAAGTAGTAGTACAAAGAACTTAGTAGTAACAAAGTGAACATCACAATGAAGAATAGAGGAGCAGCAGACCCAATCCATTGAAGAAGTACCATAAAGGCATTTTCCTTTACATTCATCGACTGGAAAAGCGAGGTAAAGCGAGGTAGAATGATTTTTTCAACGAGAGAAAATAGGAGAATGGTGACAATGATTAAGAAACATGGATACATTAATGCCTTTTTTATCTTTCTCATATCCTCTCCCCTCTTTTGCATCATATCACTTCCATCAATAAAAGCTTGTTGTAACCCTCCATGTTGCTCAGCAAAAAAGACATACCCAACTAGATGTGAATTAAAGTTCATCGACCCTAGGGCAGAGTGCAGATGGAAACCTTCTTTTAACTGATAAATAACCTCTTGTAATTGCAGCTTTTTCTCTAAGGGTAATTGTAAACTCGCCGAAGCCATCGCTTCTGAGAGCGAATAACCCCTGGACAGTAATTCTCCTACTTTCTTAAGGAAGTCGCATTGCTCCTTTAATGTCCATTTAACCTTTTTCATCTAAAATCCACCGATTAAACTCACTTTCTTTTACATACCCTAATGCTACCCCTTTTTTCAAAGCTGACTTGAGCGAAAAATATGGTTCATAATTGCTATCGCTACCTTTCGCCGCCTTCAATGCTCGATTCAATTCCCTCCCACTTAATAATTCAAACACGCCAGCTCTTTTTAACCTGCCACAGCTATAACAGAAATCGGTGCATTCTCCTTCACAAAATGGGCAGGTTAATTCGACAAGCCTCTGTGCTGTTATAGCTACTAACGTTTGTTCAATTTGCTTCCACGCTACACCAAACTCCACTAAACGATGAATGGCTCCAATAGCATTTCTCGTATGCATAGTCGTTAATACTAAATGCCCAGTTAAAGCTGCTCTCACAGCTATTTTCGCTGTTTGTGCGTCGCGTATTTCCCCAACCATAATAATGTCCGGGTCATGCCTAAGGATCGCTTTTAAACCAGTGGCATATGTTACGCCTGCCTTTTCATTTACTTCGACTTGCAGTAAGGAGTCAGTCTTTTTCTCAATCGGATCCTCTAACGTGATAATACTTCGATTTAATAGGGTAGAATTGTCATTTAGCAAACTATATAAGGTTGAGGTTTTTCCACTACCAGTCGGGCCAGTTAATATGATCATCCCGTGTGCATGTTTAAGCATAGCAAGGATTTTACGGGACATCGTTGGAAATAGTGAAACATGATGATGAGAAATATGGGTCGATTGAGGCAGTATACGGATGACAAGACTTTCATTGTACTGAGAGGGTAATGTGGAGAAACGTAAGCCAATCTCATATCCTTCAATATCTGTAGAATAGGCGCCATTTTGGGGTTTTCGTTTTTCACCAATATCCATTGAGGCAATAAACTTGAAATGAGAAATTAAGCGGTCAGATTCATAATGAGGGATATAATGCTTCGGGACAAGGCGCTTGCCATAGCGGAAATAAATGATTGTGTTTTTCTTTCTGGGGACAAAGTGAATATCTGTTACTTCTGTTTTCACAGCTTCCCTTAAAATTAAGGTAGCCATGCGTTGCATTGAGACCAAGTAATTAGTCACCACCTTTTTTAAGATATTTTATTATTCGCCAAAAAAAAACATTTTCCTGCATGATTTTAGTCGTTTTCTTTAACTTTTTTTTGAACATTAAAGAGATTCCTTCTACCCTCTCCTCTTTCATCACACTTTACTATATAATGGTATTAATAAATAGAAAATATCCACAACTGACTGACAGTTCAATCGCTACTTTAAAAACCTATTCAGATCATTGCAAAAAGAATAATGACAATCATTTAGAGGTGAGAATAATGAATGAAACTTTAAAAATTACGAATACATTATCCGATCCAACGAGATACTATATTTATCAGTATGTTCTAAAAAAACATTTCCCTGTCACTGTAAAAGAAATTGCTAAAGAGTTTTCTATTCATCCGAATGTTGCGAGATTGCATTTATCAAAACTCGCAGAGATTAACATGCTTGAAGCGAAAATAGAAAAAACTGGTCAAGGTGGCCGACCGAGCAAGCGCTATCACCTAACTGATAGCGAGATTGGATTACATTTTCCTTATCGTAATTATCAAATGTTATCAGATATTCTTCTAGAAACAATGATTACACTTGGGCCAGAAGGAAAAAAGGCATTATATGTGACAGGAAAAAAATATGGCGAGAAATTGATGGAAACCGCATTACACCGGCAAATGGTTACAAAAGAGGACTCATTTGAAAGAAAATTAGCTCTCGTCATTGAAGCAGCAGAAGTCGCTGGTCTTCAGCCAGAATTTAAATTTGATGGCAAAAAGATCATGTTTGAAATGTTTAATTGTCCCTTTAAAGAAACCGCAAAGAAAAATCAAGGTGAAGTGTGTCAAATGCATTTTGAATTTTTAAGAGGCATGTTTGAAACGGTTTTCTTAGATATAGAATTAAGGGAATTGGGTAATATGTTAAATGGATGTGTTTCCTGTTCTTATGAAGCTGTCGCAAAATAAAAAACATACTGTTTACTTTTAACCAAGTATTACCTTATAATTATTGAGTAATGGACATATGTGTGTGTTAAAGGAGGGATACATATGGATCGCATGTATAGAGTGATGGGATTCTGGACTGCTATTTTTGCAATTATGTTTTATGTAGGTGATATGTATACACCAGCACTACTATTCCTTGGCCAAACTGGTTTCTTTGTGCTACTAGGCTACTTAAAGCTTACAGAGCGTATGTACATTTATATTTTTGGCGCATACTTAACTGTTGCCTTTATCGGATTCACATATTGGACTGTCTTTATGATGGTACCAGGTATGGGATCACACTAAAGCACACATAACAAACATAATAAAAAGAGGATGACATGTCATCCTCTTTTTATTATGTTTGTTATAGATTCTTTTTCTGGAGAACGAGCTGAAACGATTGACTGATTCCACTATCCATTAATAAAGTTCGAATATCACGATTTTTCTGAGCCTCATTTGAAAATAGATCTCCACTATGATTGGATAATTCATCTAAAATGCCAGATGCGATTAAAAACTCATCTTGCCGCCATTTCTGCATAAAAGTCAACCCATACTTCTCACCAAAACGTATCCATGAATCCCAGTGAACATCATGGGTGATATCCATTTCACCAGCGTGTGCAAGGATATTGGGAATAAGCTGATGTTTCCTATATCCCCTCAGGCTGCCATCTTTTCTCGTCGGCTTTAACCAATCATCGTCTGTGTAACCATAATCAGCTGTCAATACAAGTCCTTTTTCTAACACTTCGCTGATCGATGCGCTTATGCCATCCATAAATAATGGAATTTCGATTCTTTGCCCATTGTATAAGGAAATCGACATTTGCTCGATGTATGAAATGATTTCCTGATTTTCTAGAGGAATAAAGACTTCATTGAGCACATTATGATTGGAAGTAATCATTATTTCAAATAAACGATCATCTTTTTTTTCTATTAGATGAACAGGTTGCGCATCAAGTAGTTCATTAGAAAAAACAAGCCCTGAAAACGTATGACATTCATCTAATGATTGAAGAAAATGAAGTTCTACACTGTGATATTTACATAGTTTTTCCTTTTGCAACCTTCTATGATAGGGGCTTTCATCGATCAATAAATAAACAAGTGGCTCATCTGTCATCTCTTCCCATTGATTAATAAAGACTTGAGCGAATGAACCATCACCTGCACCAATTTCTAACACGGCTGCCGGCAGTTGGTTCACTCTCACCTGCTCTATAAACCATTTAGCGATTATTGTTGCATACATAGGTGACATTGTGGCTGATGTATAAAAGTCCCCAGCTACACCAATCTTTTTATCACCCTTCATATAATATCCAAAATCAGGATGATAGAGGGCTAACTGAATATAATCGGCGTAAGTAAGCCGTTCCATCCTATTTTCTTCGATATAACGGATGATTGGATTCATTATGAAAAACCATTCAAGAAAGGGTTAGTGTCCATTTCATTGACAATAGTAGTCGCTGGCCCATGTCCGGGCAAGACGAGGGTATTTTCAGGTAAAGTTAGTAATTTATCATGTATGCTTTGCAAAAGGGTCTCATGATGACCACCAGGTAGATCCGTTCGTCCAATACTACCCTGAAAAAGGGCATCCCCACCAAAAAGCAAGGCAATGTCTGCGAAATAAAAGGAAACACTACCAGGGGAATGACCCGGTGTCTCTAATACTTTGAAGGAAAAACCTGAGATATCTAGCTCTTGCTCTTTTACAAATAACTCATCGGCAGGTTGTAAACGAAGCGCTGGGCCCATTTGAAATCTTGCTGAACCATTTAAGGCTGGGTCTGTTAGCCAATCCTTTTCTTTTTCATGTATGTAAACAGGTATTCGGTACTTTTCTTTTACTTCATCTACTGCACCAATATGATCAAAATGGGCATGTGTTAAAAGTATCGCCTTCGGATGCAATTTTTCATCAGCTATTATTTTTGTGAGTTTTGTTGCCTCTCCACCTGGATCAATAATTAAGCAGTCCTTGTTTTCTTTTATAAGAAGATAACAATTCGTTTGTAATGGACCTAATGGTAACTGAGCGTATTTCAAAGCAATTCCTCCTTCGTTATTTTCCTTTATTGTACACAACTCTAAACTCTACGAGAAGTAAACATGATTAATCCGGCTTGATGTATTTTCCTTAAAATGTTATTATCTGAAAAGTTCGTAGAATAGACCTCGACAAATTTTGAAAAAAAGTATAAAATATGATGTGAATGTAAAAATAAGTATTACATACGGTTCCAAACCTTTGCAAGGAATGAGCATAAACTCATTTGTTGATTGAATGAAAAGGGGGCTATAATCATGGGACTAGTCATTATTACTGGTTTAACAGCTATTTTAGCAATTTTCGGTCTAATCAGTGCACTACGAAACAAAAATCTTCTAGGGATTGTATTCGCTTTCGGAACAGCTGCCGTTTTCGGATGGTTTGCTGTGATGACATTAATTCATAGCGGATTCCCGGCTGTCCATTAAAAGGGCATGTAAATAAAAAGTCTGCCTCTTTGAGGGCAGACTTTTTATTTATCGTTCATCCTCTTGCAACAATGATTCTACCCGTTTAACTTTATCCGCCATCTGACGTTTTACATCTCTACGGTCATCAATACGAATATTTGTTGCCACCCGCGCTAGTCCTTTTTCAAACGGAACTTCATGCATAGCTTGGATAACCTCGAATAACACTGGTAATTCTCCTTCAATAAGGGTATTCATCGGTGTCAATTGGTAATCAATGGCCCCAGCATCTTTATATTCTTTTAAGACCTTTTGAATATCTGCTACATAAGCTGATACACTTGGACTCTCCGTTCCTATTGGAATAATTGTTACGTCTACTATTGCCATGTTGTCATCTCCTTTAAGTATCAATATTAGTATGCACAAAATAAAGTGCGAAGAAAATGAATCTGCTCAAGATTCTATAAGTGAAATGACTTCTTTTTCATCTAATAGAATGACTTTATCTAAATAATGTCCATATAAACAGGCATTGGCTTTATTAGAACAGGCAAGAGGTTCATTGTCCATATCATCTAGTAAGACAGTCTGTTCTCCAGTTTTCATATCCGTAGCAATGAAATCAAAGTTACCTTGATACGTATCTGCATCTGTACTATACTCAGGTTTAAAATACAAAAACTCTTTATCCAGCATGGCATATTGTGGGACCATCCAACCGGAAAAGCTTGTTAAATGAGGAACCGAAAAAGATAACACCGATTCAAATTCGTTATTCATAAATGTGTATCTTGCCTCTTCATCATGATTTTCATTTACACCAATGGTCATCATTAAATCATTAAATGTATCAACAAAATACACATTTTCTTTCTTCACTTCCGCCGTTCCTGTCTTTTTTTGTTCTTTTAATTGTGTCACGATAGAAGGACCATTCGTACTCCAGTCCAAATAAACAAATGAATCAGCACCCACCCAATGGACAAACGGCTCAGCTATAGATATTTGTTCCATATTTTGTGTTTCAGCTGATACCATATAAGAAGTGTAAGACCAGTCCTCAGCAAAACTAGAAACCAATAACATTGTTGGATCATATTGATTCCAGGAAACAGCTAGTTCGGTGCCATCTATTAACTCCTGCAATAGGTAATCACCTTCATGATCCACTATAGCAATACGCCATTTTTGATTACTTTGCTCAGACTGGACAAATATATATTGTTGATCTGGGCTAATATAGACATTATTAATTGGTGCTTCACCTTCAAAAAACAACTCTTGTTCTCCGGTATACATATTATATTTAAAGATTTTGTTCAATGTTTCATCTTTGTGATTGAGGAATAATAGGTGCTTGGCATCTAACCAGCCAAAGAAGAAAATTTGATCAGATTCTGAAACAGCAAGAGGTATAATTGCTTGTTTTGAAGTTCGGTTCTCCGTCATATTCGTTTCTTTTACAGGTGGCGTATCACCTGTTTCATTCACTTGACAGCCAGCTATAATCATTGTGGAAAAAAATAAAAGCAATATGAACATATAATCTTGTTGTTCCGCTTTGTGCTTCATAAACTTGGCTTGCCCCCCATCGCAATCTAGTGCACTTTTATCTGAATAGACGCGAGAAAAAGCCGTTTCCGGCTTTTTCTTCGCTCTCTACGAAATTCTTCCTAATTAATTCCCAAAAACATTGTAATCAATAGTAAATTTTATACTGATTATGGAGGAAATACAAGCAACAACTATTTTTTATTAAAGATAAAGTGAAGCTAAAAAGACACCAAGCATTTCTTCATACATGTCTTCATACTGTGATAACGGCAGAGGGTTCACTCCTTTTCCCAGTTCCATCGTAAATCCTGGCCGTCGATACTCTTGGATAAACCAATCTCTAAATCCAGCGAAACTATCTACATACTGAACCGAACGATAACCGCTCACTCGTTCAAATTCGTCTGCAATCACTTTTGAATCAGGGGGTTCTAGTCCTTCAAATCCCCAGTAAAATTCTTCACCTTGCGTGTGGAAGGCTAATAATAAGCTAAAGTTATTATTCTCTACAAGATTCGCCATTGCTGTCGCTTCAGGCTCGGATAATGGTTCGTATCCAGGAAAGTCTCGAGATGAAGGTACATCTGGCTTTCTTTCCTTTTCATATTCCCAATTTGCAGGATATTGTTTATTCAAATCTACTCCTCTAATATTCGCCTTCCATAGGGAAAAATCATCTTTTTGTTCATTAATTGCTAGTATTTCTTCTTTATAGGCTTCTGGCGGTCCCCCTAAAACGAGGTCTACTCCATCTGGATTGACCATTGGTACAATGGATAACTCAACACGACTATAAAAAGGTAAAGTCTCCATTCCCCTTAAAGGTTTCGCATTAGTCATAGATAACAAGTAGGCATTTATTAAAGACATGAGCACAGGTGTCGTAATCCATTCATTGGCATGAAATGATGCATTATAATGGACTTGCTTTTCACCCGTACCAATTCTTATCTCATATAATGGTTTGCCTGCCACCGAATAACCAATCTCATTTATTTTTATAAATGGATAAACTTCTTTTAATTGTTTGAGATCGTCTTGTAAAGTTTTAAAACTATAACTTTTTTTCCTATCCATTAAAGGCATAATCACTCTTTTTGGTACTAGAACTGTTTGATTTACTTGTAGATTTTGAGGCTGCAACTGCTGATTCAATAATAGCAATGCATCGACAGGGAGATTATTCTTTGATGCTATTCGCCATAGTGAATCACCTTTTTGAAGTTTAATAGTAGATGTATGAAAGCCAGGAATTTGAATGCTTTGGCCAATCTGTAATGAGGAAGGGTCCACTTGTGGATTACTATCAATGACTAAATTGATTGGAACCATAAACAGCTGACTGTAATACCATAAAGAATCACCTGACCTAACTTTAATCTTCACCTTTTATCCTCCTCTCCATCAGTTCATACATATGATGGTTGAAAAGAAAAGATGACTTCACTCACTATTACAGAAATCTTACCTTATAATTAATTGCTTTGCACTCCATGCGGCACCCACTACTCCTGCATCATTCCCTAAAGTAGCTAGTTTCAATAAAGTAGACCCTCGCGTCTCAGGAAATAAGTTTTCGTTATAATAGAATTGTAATGGGTCCAGTAATAATTTCCCAGCTTGAGAAACGCCACCACCGATGATAATCACCTCAGGGTTTAGTATTGCTGCTACATTCGCTAAGGCAATGCCTAATGGCTTCATTGTTCTTTGAATCACTTCTTTAGCAACTACGTCATTCTTACCTGCAAAGTAAAATATATTTCGAACTGATAAATGGTCAACTAATAATGTGTTTTTGTTTGAATGAATGATTTCCTTGGCCACACGTACTATTCCAGTAGCTGAGGCAATTGTTTCTAGACAACCCCATTTCCCACAATTACACCGCTCACCATAAGGAGAAACAGCATTGATATGACCTATTTCACCAGCAGAACCCCCATTCCCACGCGTTAACTGACCATTACTAATAATGCCACCACCGATACCCGTACCAATTGTTACCAGCACAATATCTTTGTAGCCGGTGGCACTACCTACCCAGCGTTCTCCTAACACTGCACAGTTGGCATCATTTTCTAAATTCACTGGAAGCGCCATGTAATCGGATAGTTCTTTTTGTAAGGGATAGTGAGGTGGCAAATTTATATTTGTTGCTGAAAGCAAAACTCCATTTTTTGTATCTACCGGTCCTGGTGCACCGACTCCAACAGATAAAATCTGCGCTTTTTTTATTTGCGCCCTCTTTCTATGGTTTTCAATTGACGTTGTGATTTGCTCTGCTAAACTGTTCTCTGTATAATCCTGCTTCGTCTTTTCTTGCCATTTCAAGTGAATGTCGCCATCCTCGTTAACAAATGCAAATTTAATTGTTGTTCCACCTATATCCACACCAACAAACACAACAACACCTCCTAGAGAAGTAATGAGCGCAATTATTTATTCTCTTCTTTTCTTTTTCTCTTTTTCTCTCTCAGCCCTTAAGACTAATAAAGCATCTCGATATGTATCTACTTCAATTATTTTTGCTTTATATAATTCACTCACTTCAAGCTCCATCATTTCAATATCCAATAAACGTTCACCCATATAAATAATGGCACCATAAGCTTTTAACAACTGTTGTACATCATAAAAACTTTTCACATTCATTCCCTCGATTCTTTCTTTCATAAAGCAAAGTATAAACGAAAAAAAACTCTTCCTCAATCATTAAAACAGATGAGAGAAAGAGTAATTCTTACGATTAAAAGAAAAGTCATCATTTATCGATCAGGATCTTTTGGATGCAACATTCTCGGACGTCTATTTTTCAAAGGCATTGGTGAACGTAAAAGGACATCTCTAAAGGCTCTTAAATTAAAGGGAATAAACGGCCATAAATAAGGGACTCCGAACGACTTCATTTTAGATAACCAAAGGACAAATAGCGTAATACCGATGAAAAAACCATACATATCAAATACGCTTGTCAGTAATAATAAAAC
The DNA here is from genome assembly GCF_038003465.1 of Cytobacillus sp. FSL K6-0265. NCBI lineage: Bacteria > Bacillati > Bacillota > Bacilli > Caryophanales > Bacillaceae > Cytobacillus > Cytobacillus sp. FSL K6-0265. The sequence continues at coordinate 2,995,305 of NZ_JBBOPE010000001.1, forward strand.
AATACGGACAATTCGATTAGCTAATCCTAATTCATAACTTGGCGTAGCAAACGTACCAATTGCTACAATGGCAAAATAAAGAACAACTTCACTTGTAAATAGGCCAACTGAAACGGCCAAATCACCAATCATGAGTGCTGCTACTAAGCCAAGCGCAGTAGCAAGACTCGAGGGGGTATGAATGGAGGCCATTCGGAGCATATCAATACCTACTTCAATTATTAAGATTTGCAAAATCAAAGGGATTTTCCCTGCCTCTTCTGGTCCTATAAACGAGAGGGCATCTGGTAATAAACTTGGGTTCGCAGCAAATAAGAACCAAATTGGTAAAAGAAAAAGTGAAGCCCATACAGAAATAAAGCGAACGAATTTTAAATAAGCACCAATAATCGGTTTGTTTCGATATTCCTCAGCATGCTGCAAGTGATGCCAGAAAGTAGTCGGTGTGATAATTACACTCGGTGAACCATCCACTATGATACATACATGACCTTCAAATAAATGCGAGGCTGCTGTGTCCGGTCTTTCTGTATATCTTACCATTGGAAAGGGATTCCAATGCTGACCAGAAACATATTCTTCAATTGTCTTCTCAGCCATCGGTAAGCCATCTGTGTCAATTTTAGATACACTATCCTTGATTTTACTCACCAACTTAGGGTCTGCAATATCTTCAATATAGGTAATGACAATATCGGTTTTTGACCGTCTTCCGACTTGCAAATACTCCATTCTTAATGTCCGATCTCTTACCCGTCTTCTCGTTAATGCTGTATTAAAAACTAATGTTTCAACATAACCATCCCTGGCACCTCTTACAACCCTTTCAATATCAGGCTCTTCTGGTCCACGCGCCGGATAAGACCTTGTATCAATTAATATCGCTTCATCTGCCCCATCAATGACCAATGCCGTTTGACCAGCTAATACGGCATCGACAATTGCATCAAGATCACTTTCTGTAGCAATTTCAATATAAGGGATATATCTCTTCATTAGCTTCGGAACGGTATCTTCTTCTAATTCTTCTCTTCCAAGCTGTGCAAGAAATTCCATTAAACGATTCATAATATCATCTTTAGCGAAGCCATCAACTAAATAGATCGCCATGTCAATCCCTGTATATTCAACATCTATTTGTAACACATCAAAGTTCTTTCCGATTGCTAATGCTTCTTTTAAATAGGATGTATTATCAATCAATTCCTTAGATACTTTATGATGTTTCTTAGTTTCCATGAGTTCACCTCATTCAAATATATTCCTAACAAACATCATAGACATACTAAAAAGGAATCATACCCGCTTAAGAGGTTGATTCCTTCTTACTTTATGTTAAACAAACAAGTTTTTTAAGTTTCTAAGGAAAGATGTAGAATTTCCTAGGAAATATTCCCTTCCTGTCGAAATCTTTTATTTGCTTTCATTTAGATTGTCTTGTAGCTTGCGATAATCTTCTGAGTCGTGTAATTCTACCGCTTGATCCAGATATTTTTTCGCTTCATCCATTTGTCCTTCTCTTAAATATAATAAGGAAAGATTATAGTAAGCTTCATGGAATTGTTCGTTTTCTTCTATAGCCAGATGCAAATGACGCTTCGCTTCCTCTATCTCTCCTAATTGAATTTCCGCATAGGACAATAAAAAATAAGTTTGTGCAGTTGCACCTTCTTTATCAAACGGAGTAAGTTCTTGAATCATCATTGAATAATTTTCTTTTTCTAAATGATTTTGTGCTTCTATCAAAGCCATCTCTTCTTGTGTTTGATCATTAGGGTTGTGATAGCCATAATAGAGGCCCCCACTGATGAGTAGAGCCGTGAAACAAGCAATCAATAGTTGAACAACCCTTTTTCTCTTCTTAGGTAAAAGAACGATTCCCGTTGCTAAAAACCCGCCGATTAAACCACCAATATGACCAGCGTTATCAATTCCTGGTATCATAAAGCCTAAAGCTAGGTTAAACACAAGAACAATGATAATGTTCATACCCATTGTACGGAAAAATAATTTGGGTTTCATTATTCCAAAGAAAAGCAACGCGCCAAAACAGCCAAATATCGCTCCACTTGCTCCAGCAGATACGTTGGGACTCGTAATAAAACTTAGCAATGATCCCATAAAACCAGATAACAAGTAAATAAATATAAACCTTGTATTGCCCATTATTCGCTCAACAGCAGAGCCTAAGTAAAAAAGAGCGAGCGTATTCATCAATAAATGCAGGAAACCAATATGTAAAATGATAGGGGTAAAAAATCTCCACCATTCACCTGCTAAAATAAGCGGATTATATTTTGCACCACTCTCAATCAATACCGAGGTATTTGTACTTCCACCTTTCCATTCCAGCCAAAAGAATGCTAAAACTTGTAGTGCGATAAACAAATATGTAAAAATGGGCTTACCTTGACTAAAAACCTCTTTTTCTTCTTTCGCTTTATTTGCGGCGAACCTTAAAGTTTGGTTTTTTAAGTTTTCGATTACTTGTTCATCAATTTCATCGTCAGATGTTGCTTCTAAGGAGAAAAGAGGTTTCTCAAAGTATGGATGAAGTTGTTTCACTACCTCGTCCAACCTATCCACTGTCATAATGACAGATTCAACAGTTGTCTTCTCCATTTTAGAATGCTTAAAGGGCTTGTTAAGCTTATCCTCATAATCATCAACTGGTACAAATGGTGAAATATATACATTGAGCACAGTCATTTCTTTATGCCTTACTTGTTTTCGAATACGCTCACCATTAAACGCAACTGCTTCTATATCTCTTTGTAACCAGTTACTCCAATCTAAATTCTTCCTTAGCAAACGGATCACTTTCGTCTGTTTATTTTCTAACTTCTCAATCCAGAGTTCATCTTGTTTTTCAGAAAGCTGAATGAAGCGATATTCTTCTTGATGTAGTAAATGATAGGCCAATGACCAAAATAAATAAGCTTCTTTACTATTCACTTTTTCCCCCCTTCCTTACAATTATATATCTTATTATAGAGTATGTTTCTTTTTAACAAAATAAAAAGCCCTTATATAAACAGGGCTAACATCGTCATATACGTTCTTCATTATATTGTGGTTGAGGAAAAACTAGCTTCATTGCTTTCTCTCTTAAAAAAGGGCATTTTAACACGGCAGCAATGATAAAATTTTGCCTCGCTAAAAAGCCAACTAGGCGATAACGGTACTGATAAATAAAAACACCTGACAATACAAACAGTATTAAAGTCATTATTTTTCCCATTTCATTCCCTCCTGTCTATCACTATTATGCGAATCATTCTCTGCAATTATCCACCTGCTACAGTCACAAAGAACAAAATACCTAATAAACTCGCAAGACCACAAGATGAAAGGTTAACAAGATCATTATTAACTACTGTGCGACCGCCTAAATAGACCGTTTGACAATGACAATGCCATTTCGATTCGACTACCATATCACAAGCTGGACAACGATAGGTTACCTGAATAAAAGCACCCAATAACGTATCCAAGATATTTCCGAGGAAACCAAAGACAAATATCATAAGCATAGTGGAAAAAGATAATGAATAGGACAACATAGCAATCATAGCAATAGAGAAGGCACCCATTATGGCAGCAAAGGTTCCGAGGAAACTCATTGCTCCTGAAGTACCTGGCTCTACCTGCTTCAGATTCTTAATAGACAAAGGTTTTCTTTTACTTAAAGCACCTATCTCTGAGGCCCAAGTGTCAGAATTTGCACTCGCAATGGTTATCGTAAAAGCAATGAAAAAAATAGGAGAAGGAAAAATAATAAAAAGTACACTAAATAAAGCAGGTAATCCACCATTCGCAAACACTTGCTGCCAATCTCTTGTAGAACCTTTTTCATGACGTGCTTCGATTTGTTGCTTCTGCTTTTTCTTGTATTTTGACAATAAGCTTGAACTAATGAAAAAGAAGCCAAGGAGCAGTAGTCCCTTCCATCCAAAACCTATGCTAATCAATACACCAACAACAATTGCTGCTAAGGCGCCTGACATTGTAAGAAGTTGAAGAAGATAGCCTAAAAAAGCGGCAATGAGTACAAGAAAAATAAATATCAATTCTTTCACTCCGTAACTGTAATAATCTTTTGAACAGGTAAATCATGGGGGTCTAATGGCATTTTATTAACCACTTGCTCGGGAAAAGCTAATGAAAGGGTAACACCGTTATAATCTACTAAATAACGATCATAATACCCGCCACCAAAACCAATTCGATCACCCTTTAATGTATAAGCAACGCCTGGAACAATTAATAAGTCAATTTCAGAAGGCTGAACACTCTTTGTTTTGTCTTTTACTGGTTCTTGTAATCCAGAATAAACGACTTCTAGGTTGTCATAACTTGAAAAAATCCTAAAATCCATTTCCTTCGTTTTTGGTAAGCATTTTGGAATAGCCACTTGTTTTCCTTCCGACCAGGCCTGATTAATAATTGGAAAAGTATCGACTTCTGGGAAGCGTGATATTGTAAGAGCAACTACTTTAGATTGTTGCCAATGAGATGTGAGGAATAATTGCGATGCTAATTTTTCTGATAGTGATGTATATTGTTCATTAGTCATTGCTGTTAATTGTTGCATAATCTTCTTTCTCAGTTGTTTTTTATCCACCATTTTACTCTCCTCTACCATCAAATATAAAAAACACTTATTTAAACTCTCTAATCTTACCCAGCATCATCCCTGTGATGAAACCATAAAAAAGGAGACAAAAAAAAGCAGCAGGAATCTACCTACTGCTTATTTTGTCTCACGGTGTGTTGTAGAACGCTTTTCTCTTGGGCAGTATTTTTTTAGCTCAAGACGATCTGGATTGTTTCTTTTATTTTTTTTAGAAATATAGTTACGATCTCCGCATTCTGTGCAAGCTAACGTAATATTTACACGCATGTCATTTCCCTCCAAACTACTAAGCACTAGTTCGTTTCATACGACTTTTATATAATATCACTTTTTAGTTTGAAATGCTAGTATGTTTTTTTAAAAGTGTTTGATTTACTTGTAATAGCTGTTTTTGACAGTCATCGGTAATTGACCATGCTGTCCCTTCCATAGCGGATTTTCCTGTTATTTTAGCGGTATCCCCACATAAACTAACTACTTTTCCTTTTCCTATTGGATTGTATGATAATGTTTGTTTTCCGCCTTTGCCATATGACCATATTTTGTTATTATCCACTAGGGCTCGTTGCATCACTGTGTTTTCCTTCATTTTCACACCGTTCAATTGACCATTCACTAAGAATAATTGGCGATCAATCATATGATATATCAACTGTTCAATCGGAGAAATAAAGGAAAAATGTTGGTCATACTCTCTTGGATTACTATGCGCTATAAGTACTTTTATCTCTTTACTCGTGGATAGTTCATTGTAAATGTTGAAATTTAACAGAGAAATATGATGATCTATTCTCACCGTTTTTGTACGTATCGATAAACCCTCTACTTGATGTTCTCTTTCTTCTGCCATATCATTCATTTCGATCCAATAAACACTGTTACCTACGGCGATACCTAACGTTTGATGCAATAAATTTTCCTGAATTGACTGATTCCAATACTCAGTTGTATAAGGCATTTGCTCGATTATTTTCACATTAATCACCTTTTCTTTTGGAATTTATTCACTAGTCCGTTATTTCTATACACCTTTAACGTTTGTTTCGCTACCGTACCCCAGCTAAACTCTGTCTTGATTCTTTTTTGAGCTGCGCTTACGATTTGGTTTCTAAAGTTAGGTTTTGATAGTAGACAATCTATTTTTTTTTCAAGATTGACAACATCCACAGGATCGAAGAAAAGCCCTGACTCATTTTCAATGATAATTTCTATTAATCCCCCAGTTTTAGCTAAAAGTACTGGTAGACCAGCTGCCATCGCTTCTAAAGCCACCATTCCAAATGGTTCGTACAAACTAGGGAAAATAGCTAAGCTAGCATATTCCATCCAGATGTCACGCTCATCATCGTTAACAAAACCAATAAATTGAATCCATTCATCGATTTGTTTAGCATGCACTTTTTGTCTGTAATAAGATAATAACGGGCCTTGTCCAGCGATAATGATTTTTAAGTTTGTATTTTTTTTCTTTAACCTTTCAGCAAGGACAATAAGAATATCGAAACCTTTCTCTTCTACCATCCTCCCCATTGAAAAAAGGTATGGTCTATCTTGAGTAAAATGAGAATGCAGGTTCTTATCTTTTTTCATTGGCTCACTTACACCATTTGGAATGATGGAAAGGGTCGAAGATGGCTGTTCGTATTTATATAGCAATTCATTTTTCATAAAATGACTACAAACTACGAGATGATCGGCAGATGCCATTAATAATTTTTCTTGTCTATCGATAAAACTTTGTCTCTCTGTATAAATTCCATTATGTCTACCTGCCTCAGTTGAATGAATAGTAGCGATAAGCGGTATATCCATTGCCTTCTTTAAAATGATACTACAAGCTGCAACAATCCAATCATGGGCGTGAATCAAATCTATTCCATTCTCCTTAATCACTTCTCTTGCCTTCTCTTCCATCGCTAAATTCACCGAAGCTACCCAATGAAGAAATGAATCAGTTCGCATAAGTGGTGCCACACGATGAATGACTACATTATTTTGTACTTCAAAGGCTTCGTCAATTGTCTGCCTTTTCACTGTTAGCACATGAACGGACACCTTTTCTTGTGCGAGTGATTTCGCTAATTCACTTACATGGCGACCAAGGCCACCAACAATATACGGTGGATATTCCCAAGTTAACAGTAAAATACTCTCAGTCATTGCTTCACTTCATAATAACTATACCCACACACTTGATGGGTCCAGTCAGCATTTATTTCTGATGATAATTGGACAGTTCCCGCTCCACTACCTATTTCAGTAGTATGTAAAGGAAGATAATTGTCATCCATTAACTTCAAACAAAGGGTGATGCGGTAAGAGTGATATTTTGTTTTAATGGCGTTTCTAATGATTCTCATCGATTGGTATGGTGGAATAAAAAACTCATATAGATCGGAATGATTTTTACAGTATGATTGAAGCTGAATAACTTGTAAGCAACTTCTTATATCTTTGTTGTAGTAGAGCGAGAGAAGATCATACTTTTCTTGCCTAATCTTCCAACTAATATAAATATCTTTGTTGATAATTTCTGTTTTTAAAGGTAATTCTCCTGACGAATGTATCATGTGATTCTGACTGATTTCCATTTGCTAACCGTTCCCCTTGTCAGATTATTCTATATATTAATGGTAGCATTGAATGGCCAAGCCCACAATAAACAGATTTTGTCGCTTTATGCTATCTATCGCTATACTTGCCCTCTTGATAAGCATTTTTTCTTCACCGACTTATTTCACCATTTATTCGACAGATATCATGATGATTTACTCGACAAATTCCATAGGGGATTCTTCAAAGTTAGCACGGCTTGTCGATATATATGGTAGAATAACTTTGATAATAAAGCTTTGAGGTGAGAATCATTATCTATCTATTTGCCGTTTTATTCGTTATCGCTATCCTGCTATTTATTTTATCCTTTTTTCTTAAAGATCCTTACCGTTCCTTAAAAGACGAGATTGACCAATTATCAATCCAACATATAAAAGAAATATATCAAATAAAGAAAAAATTAAAACTGTTAGAAGAAGAATTATTGATAGACGAAATCAAACTTCCAAAAGCCTCTGAGTTATCTAGACCTCTGAAGAAGGAAGTTCATGATATTATTAAAAATCAAGTTCTTTTACTTCATAAGCAGGGACTTTCAACAGCGCAAATCGCTAAGCAATCTTCTTTATTGGAAGATGAAGTATTAGCCATTATCACAGCTAGTCAACTTAAAGGTGAAAAAGTATGAATAAATATCTTTTAAGAGCCTTTTCAACTGGTGTATTTTGTACAACCCTTATTCTTCTTATTGGTTATATGCTAATGAATGACGAGAACAAGGACAAGCAAATGATTGATAAGACAAAGGCTCAAACTTATGTAAAAGAACAAGGTTATCATGTTTTGACGGATGATGAGATTGATAAACTCGTTGAAGAAAAATTAGAACTTAATAAACAACAGGAAGAATTACCTAAAGAAGATACTACCATTACAACAGAAATAAAAATCGAGAGTGGCATGCTTCCGCAAGAGATTGCGAAGCAACTTGAAGAGGCGGGCATCATTGAATATAGTGAGGACTTTACTAGCTTTTTAAAAGAATTCAATTATAGTCAAAAGCTACGTGTTGGTACATATAAAGTAAATAATCAACAGTCGTATAAAGAGCTTGCTGATTTATTTAGCAAATCATAGAAAGCGAAACCCTATCTCAATAAATCTTACTAGGCTGCAATTACACTCATAAAATAGAGTTAATTACAGCCTTCTATTATTAAATTACAGAAAAATATAGTTACCACTTCGTTCAATACACCCGTCCAATTTAGAAATTGACACTTAACTTCCCCGCTTGATCTATTAAATAAAAAAGGTTCCTTATCACAAAAAATCCCTACTACTTTATTTCAATTTTCTAGTAAATGAAACAGAATTTACCTTTACATGCAATAAAGATGTTAGTTGTTCAGATAAATAAATGGGCGATTCTTCAAACTCTGTATCAATCCAATGCTTAATAAAACCCAAAATAGTATACGCCTGGTAATTTGTATATAATTTATGATCTATCACAAAATTATCATCTCCTCCAAAGTCTATTTGAATATTATTAACATATTGCTTAAGTGCTTTTATAAATTTATTTTCAAACGTATAAGAAACATCACTTTGTAATAGAGACTTATAATAATGTCTATATTTAAATATATGGTTAAATAATTCTTTTGTAGAAGGTAAAATACTTTGGTCAATTTCATAATCTCGTTGATTCAAAGTACTATTTTCCATCTTGGAGATTAAGTCCCCAATTGCTTCGTCCATCACTTCTTTTAGAACTTCTTCTTTTCTATAGTAATGGTAATAATATGTGCTTCGATTAATATTTGCAGTAGTTGTTAAGTCAGTTATTGTAATTTTATGAAAGGGTTTTAGTAGTAATAATGTAACCAGAGCATCTTTAATCCTTTGTTCAGTGATTAGATTTTTACTCATTAACTTATCCACCTCTCCTTATAACCCCAACAAATATAAACCTTTTTGTTGGTTGTTAAAGAAAACAAAAATAATTATAGTGGTATTGTAATCGATTACAACAATGTTTAAAAGCTAAATTCTATAATTATCTAAAGGGGACTTTTATATGGGTAGATTAACTGGAAAAGTGGCTATTATCACTGGTGCAGCTAGCGGAATGGGTTTGGCAGGTGCACAAATTTTCGCAAAAGAAGGCGCTCAAATTGTAGCAACTGATATAGTTGAAGACGCTTTACAAGTGAAAGTTGAGGAAATTATTAATAATGGTGGAGAAGCCATTGCATTAAAATTAGATGTTTCAAGCCAAGAATCATGGTTAAATGTCGTTCAAACGACAATAGAGAAATACGGTAAGATTGATATTTTAGTCAATAATGCAGGAATTCATATGGCTAAAGGAATTTTAGAAGCAGAATTAGATGACTGGAATAAAGTGATGGCCATTAATACAACGGGTGTATGGCTTGGAATGAAATCCGTTATACCTTATATGCAACAGAATGGCAAAGGGTCAATTATTAATACATCTTCCATTGCAGCAATTGTGGGTGGAGTCGCTGATGCACAAGGGGCAGCGTACAGTGCATCCAAAGGCGCAGTTAGAGCACTTACTAAACATGGTGCTCAGTGGTTTGGAAAAGATAATATCCGAGTGAATTCCGTACATCCTGGTGCAATCTTTACAGGTATGGTTGAGAAAGCTGGAATTAAAACACAAGAAGAAATGGGAGAGAACTATAAAGGTTTAACTCCATTACCTCCTTATGCTGGAGAATCATTGGATATTGCAAATGCATACTTATACCTTGCATCAGACGAATCTAAATTTGTTAATGGAATAGAATTGGTAGTCGACGGCGGTTGGATCAGTAACTAATTTTAAATCAAATAAATAAGATTCACATGATGTTCTTATAAATAAAAGAACGAACCTCTATGATGAAAGAGGTTCGTTACTTTTATCAATCATTCAAATCAAATTGCTTACCTTTCACTAAATAGAAGATATGCTCAGAAATGTTAGTGACATGATCTGCTGCACGTTCTAAATATCTACAAACAAAAGATAATTGAGTAATTTGCGGAATTCGCTCGGATTGCTCACCACTTATTCTTAGTAAATCAACAATCGTTTGCCCATACAAATCATCCACTTCATCATCCATGTCAGCAACAGCTTTTGCTTTTTTAAGATCTTCTTCATTGAAAGCAGATAATGAATCGTTTAACATCGTTAAGCAAATCGCATGCATTTGTTTAATATGAACAATTGGCTTCACATGGTCTTCTTTCCCAATTCTAATAGTGGATTTAGCAATATTGACAGCAAAATCAGCAATTCTCTCAATATCCGTTGCTATCTTTATTGCGACAATAATTCTTCGCAAGTCAATAGCTACTGGCTGTTGTTTTGCAATCAATAAAATGGCATAATCATTAATTTCTTCGTACAATATGTTTGCCTTTGTGTCATTTTCCATAATCTCTAAAGCTAATTCTATATCATGATTCTCAAGTGCCTGAATCGATAAAGAAAGTGCATTTTCAGCAAAATGACCTAAGTCTAATAATTTCCCTCTTAATACTGCTAATTCTTCATCAAACTTCTCTCGTACTGGCAATATAATCAGTCTCCTTTACTTAATTAACCGAACCTACCGGTAATATAATCTTCCGTTCTCTTATCAGTTGGATTAGAAAAGATTTTATCTGTTTCTGCAAATTCTACTACTTCACCATTTAAGAAAAAGGCCGTTCGGTCAGATATTCTAGCTGCTTGTTGCATATTATGTGTCACTATGATGATACTATATTCTTTTTTTAATATTTGTACAAGCTCTTCTACCTTTAGTGTAGAAATCGGGTCTAATGCAGAAGTAGGTTCATCCATTAGTATAACATCCGGTTCGATCGCCAGACATCTTGCAATACATAGTCTTTGTTGTTGACCACCTGATAATCCGTAAGCGTTATCCTGCAATCTATCTTTTACTTCATCCCAAAGTGCTGCTCCTTTTAAACTCTTTTCAACAATTTGATTCAGCACTTTCTTATCTCTTATACCATGAATTCTCGGACCATAAACAACATTTTCATAGATCGATTTAGGAAAGGGATTCGGTTTTTGGAACACCATGCCCACTTTTGTTCTTAATTCCTCTACTCCGTAACGTTTATCAAAAATATTACGTCCACGATATTGAATTTCTCCCGATGTTTTTACTGATGGCACCATTTCAATCATACGGTTCAACGCTTTAATATATGTCGATTTTCCACATCCTGATGGTCCGATTATCGCTGTTACTTCATTTTCATAAATATCTAAATTGATTTGTTTTAATGCATGATTACTTCCATACCATAGATTTAATTCTTTTGTTTGATAAACTTTATTTTTGGCATGAAGATTTTTGTCGTTGAAAATTGAATCGGCAGCTTCTTTTTTGGGTGCAACCAATGTACTCATATTCTCCACTCCTCGTTTAAAACCTTTTTTGAAATTTATTTCTGATTAACACAGCAATAGAATTCATCACAATTAACATGATTAGTAAGACAATAATGCCCCCCGCTGCAACGGCATGAAACTCTTCTTGCGGTCTACTCGTCCAGTTATAGATTTGCATTGGTAAGACAGTAAACATATCGAATACAGATTGAGGTAAAAACGCTAAGAAAAGTGGTAAACCAAGCACTACTAATGGTGCCGTTTCCCCGATTGCACGAGAGAGAGCTAAAATGGTTCCTGTTAATATGCCAGGTAATGCAGCAGGCATAACCACCCTTACAATTGTTTGCCATTTATTAGCTCCCATTCCAAATGATGCTTCTCTTAGCTCCATCGGTACACTTCGAATCGCCTCTTGAGATGCGACGATTATGATTGGTAATACTAGTAAACTCATCGTTAAGCCTGCGGCCAATACACTTGTCCCTAAAGTTAATGCTCTCACAAAAACCGTTAATCCTAATAATCCAAAAACAATCGACGGAACACCAGCTAAGTTAGAGATATTAATCTGTATCAGTGAGGTAAACTTATTTTTACTCGCATACTCCTCTAAGTAAATGGCTGTTCCTACACCAAGTATAAGCGTTACAGGGGCAACAACGCCCATTAACCAAATCGTCCCTATTAAAGCTGTTTTAATACCCGCTTGTTCTGGATTACGTGAAGGTAAGGATTGCAAAAACTGCCAGTCTAAATATCCAATTCCTTGAGTGATTATGCGATACAATAATATCGCAAGAACCACTAATGCCAATGCAGTCGCAAACATGAACAAACCTTTAAAAACGGAATTCTTCCATTTTCGTGGTGACATTTTCTTTAGTACTTGATCATGATTAATTAATTTCATACTAGTATTCCTCCCTAAAGCGCTTGGAGATGAATTGGGCGAGCATATTCATGAACAAGGTGAAAATAAACAATGTAAATCCAACTGCGTAGATACTATAATAGATGGTCGTACCATATCCAGCATCTCCCTGACTGACTTGGACAATATAAGCCGTCATTGTTTGAATACTACTTGTCACATCAAAGCTTAAATTAGGCGTAGAGCCTCCTGCGACAGCAACAATCATTGTTTCACCAATCGCTCTTGAAATGGCTAATACAATAGAAGCGACTATACCTGAAACAGCGGCAGGGATAACAATTTTAATGGCCACTTCAAGTTTGGTTGCCCCTAATGCATAAGCCCCTTCTTTCATCACTTTAGGTACAGACGACATGGCATCTTCTGATAATGAGGCAATCATTGGTGTAATCATAATTCCGATAACGATCCCTGGGCTAAGCGCATTGAATATTTGCAGGGATGGGATCATTTCTCTAAGCACCGGTGTCACAAAAGTGAGAGCAAAAAACCCATAAACGATAGTAGGTATGCCTGCTAATACTTCTAAAATAGGTTTAATAACTCTCCTTGTTCGATCACTCGCATACTCACTCAAGAAAATAGCTACAGCGAGACCAATCGGGACTGCCACAACTGCAGCTATAAGAGCAACTTTTAACGTTCCTGATATTAGCGGTAGAATCCCATATGAGCCCTGTGTTTCAGAAAATGGGTACCACTTTTGTGCGGTAAAAAACTCTTTGATACTAACGTGACTGAAAAAAGTCGTTGTTTCCACAAATAATGTCACAACGATCCCAATCGTCGTTAATACTGACACAATCGCCGTTAATAATAAGATAACTGGAACAATCTTTTCTGACTTTATTTTATTTTGACTTTTAGATTTTTTTTGTTGTATAAGTTCTTGCACAGAAATCGCTTTTTCTTCTTGATGTAAATTCATAGTTGATCCCCCCTTCATTACTATGATGATTTCTATTCATCATTCAAATACTTATTTTAACCCTTCGATAGTTGATAACCCTGCTTCGTATTCCTCGTCTTTTAATTTCACATAACCGACATCTTCTGAAAGTGCTCCTGCATTTTCTAATGTGAATTTAACGAATTCATATGTTTCTTCATTTTTTAAGGATTCGTTTTTCACGTAGATATAAAGTGGACGAGATAATGGTGCATACTCACCTGATTCAACCGTGTCATGAGTCGGCTCAACCGGGCCATTTCCGCCATCAATTGGGACAACTTTTAGCTTATCTTGATTCTCAACATAATAAGCAAATCCAAAGAACCCAATCGCATTTTCATCCCCAGCTACACCTTGAACAAGGATGTTATCATCTTCTGACAGTGTTGCTTGTTCGACAATCGGCTCATCTTCCAGAATGATTTCATTAAAGTAATCATATGTTCCGGAATCTGTTCCTGGAGAATAAAATTTGATTTCTTCATCCGGCCATTCTGGTCGTATATCTGACCATTTTTTTGTTTCACCCGAATCGATCCATAATTCTTTCAATTCTTCGATAGTAAGTGAATCGACCCAATCATTCTCTTTATTCACAACGACTGATAATCCATCGTTGGCTAGCTTTAATTCTGAATACTCAATTCCTGCTTCTTCCACCTGGGTTTTCTCTTCATCTTTAATTTCTCTTGACGCGTTACTGATGTCCGTTGTACCTGCTATAAACTGTTTAAATCCCCCACCTGTTCCAGAAGAAGCGACCGATACTTGTACGCCTGGCTGATTCATACCGAATTCTTCAACAACAGCTTCCATAATAGGATAAACTGTAGAAGAGCCATCAATTTTGATTTCCCCTTGTAACTGTTGATTCTCTTCACTAGCTGTTTGCTCTCCATTACTAGAACTGTTCGCACCGCCATTTGCTCCACATGCCGTTGTAAAAGCAAGAACAGAACCAATCATTAATGTTGATGCCACATACTTGAATCGTTTCTTCATTAGAATATTCCCCCTAGAAATCAGTTGTTTTGTCCTACAAACCCATCATAAGACCTAAACGTTAATAGGAAATAAATATCGTGTAAATATTCTGTAAACCAATATGAAGAAATGTAAAGTGACATTTAGCAATAATCATCTATCATTTTTATTTCAAACGATTGAGTGAACATTACCTGCAATGCTTTAAAGGCAAGGATAATAGACAGGGGAATTTTTGAGGGACTCTTTGGTAAAAGAACGAAAATATAGAGGTAGTTGTATAGTTATCGCTGAGCCTTCTTTACCATTTTTGTAAAAACCAAAACAAAAGAATAAAAATAACTCGGATTCACACTTTAAAACAGTGTGAATCCGAGTTTGATTGTAATGCTTGTATTTTTCAAAACAAACAGGCTTATTCTTCCTCATCTTTGTTAACATCAATTACTTCTTGTTTCGTTAAGTCTTCTGGTTTCTTACTTTCTTCTTTCGCACGTTCTTCTTTTAATTTAAAGTATTCGTCCATGACGCGTTCCGCAATAATCATGTTTGCTTTATGGCCACTTCCACCTTCATAGGCCCAAGGGACCATGACAGCAATTGCCACTTCTGGGTTATCAGAAGGCGCATAACCAACATAGCTGATATTCATTACTTCAGGTGGTTCATCATAATTACTACGTAGTGGTCCATCATAGAAAGCCTCTGCTGTTCCTGTTTTACCTGCAGGGTTATAATCTTTATCACCAAAGAAGGATAGTGCTGTACCTTGTTGTTCTTGTGCAACTTGACGGAACCCTTCTTTTACACGTTCAATCCAAGATGCATCCATATCAAGTTTATTTAAAACTTTCGGCGATATTTCTTCTACAATAGGGCCTAACTCTTCATTTTCTAATAAAGGTTCTCTAATTTCTTTTACTACATGAGGCTCCATTCTATTCCCGCCGTTAGCAATCGTGGACACATACTGGACAAGCTGCATATTAGAGTACGTATCATACTGTCCAATCACTAAGTCCAACATAAATCCAGGGAGTTGACTCATTCCTTTAAATCCTGTTTGTTCATTTGGTAAATCAATCCCTGTTCTAACGCCTAAACCAAACTGAGCAAACGATTCTCTAATTGTATCAAATCCCTTAGGGTCTAATGGCAATGATTTATTATAGCGATATGTGCCGCCACCAATTCGAATGGCTGTTTCAAACATATACACATTGGATGAAACCCTTAATGCGTACAAATCACTAATAGGCCCGAACGTTTTCCAAGATTTTTTCACAGGTGTACCAGCAATTTTTAATGGCTGGTCATTAATAACTGTTCCAGGCTGAATTACGCCTTCCTTATAGCCCGTAAGAATCGTAGCCCCTTTGACTACAGAACCGGCATTATAAGTGGTCGTTATATTCCCTAATGCATCATCCGTCATTCTTGTTTTGCCTGTTTCTTCATCTTTCACGAGCCTTCTTCCAGCCATTGTTAAAATTTCTCCGCTATATGGATCCATTAAAACGACATAGGCTCTATCTAAAAGACCCGTTCCTCCCGTTTGTTTAGCCGCACGCAACTCTTCTTCAATGATCTTTTCTGTGGCTAATTGTAAATCCATATCGACACTTAAAACTAAGTCTTTCCCCCGTTGCCCTTCTGAAATTGTCACCGTTTCTAGAATCGTACCACCTTTATCAGTGACATTTTTCACTTTGGCTTTTTGACCATGGAGGACTTCTTCGTATTGATATTCAAGATAACTTTTACCTACGCGGTCATTCCTTGAATAATCTCTCGCTAAATAATAATCAAGCATTTCTTTCGGAATACCTTCTTCAGAAGATGAAACAGAACCAAGGACAGATTTCAACGTATTATCAAAAGCATAGTAACGGTCCCAATCAGTCGTTGTATCAACCCCTGGAAGATAATCTAAATTTTCACTTACTAGGGCAAACTCCTTTGCAGTTACTCCCTCGTTTTTAACAACTTGTGGAGTAAAGGCATATCCACTAGAGAATTCCCGATAGATAGCAAGGACTTCCAAATCCTCTTCCGTTAGTTCATTCAATTCTTCTTCCGTAATACGATCTAAAGTTAGTTGGTACACATCTTTATCGTAATCGGCTTCTTCGTTCTCACGAATACTATCCTTTTCTTTATCTGTTACCTTTTTTTCGGCTCGATCAGGATTAATCATAATCCAATAATCTTTTTCATCTCGTTCAGTGACTTTTTCTGTATCTTTTTCAATTAGTTCCGCTAATTTCTCAGCAGTATCAAGCATTTCCTCTTGACTAGCTCCATTATTCGTATATGTAATGGCATTCTGCGGGATATTATCGACAATAATCTTTCCTGTGCTATCAAACATCTTTCCCCTAGGAACTGGGTTATTTACAGTGATTTCTTCTGTTCTTTCAATTTCTCGTTTATAGTCATCACCGTAGACAATTTGAACAAATCCTAATCTAAAAATAAGTACAGAGAACAACACAAAGACAATTAAGAAAAGCATGTTCAACCGAAAGGACACACGATTCTTCTTCTTCTTCTTATTCAATTGCTAAAACCACACTTCCCTCTTGATTACATATACTTATTTTAAAAGAAAATCAAAAATAATTCTATTCATAACTATAAGGAAATGATAGTTATTTTGAATATTTTCTTACACATCATTCAATATTCTTAATAAAGAAATAGATCATACTATGCCCAATCCCTAAAATGATTAGTAATATCGGCAAAATCACATGATCATCAAAGGAGATTACACCCACTATAAAGAACAACAAAGATAATATTCTCCCGATGTTCAAAAATAATTCCCTGACAACAATATATTCAATTCTCATTTCTGCTGCCTTCCACGCAGTGCCTATTACATCATAAGTCATTGAAGAATAAGGAACGAATAATAAAGGATAGGCGACTGCAATCAATGCAGCATAGAACAAAAGATTAACGTAGGTGATTTGAAATACTAACAGGAAAATAGACAGAAATAAAAGAATACCTCCAACTAATACCGCTCTTTTTCTATGCTCTTTCTTAATCCACCTTGAAGCGATATAATAACAAACTAATGCGATACCTGAATTTATTAACCCGAATGTACCAAGTGCTAATTCGCTACCAGTAGCTATAAACACAAAGACAGAAACGACAAACGCATATGTACCTTCACGAAACCCTTGGAAAAAATGGGCATTTGTAATCCTCTTCCAATTTTTATTATATTTTCGTTCCTCTATAATTCGTTTAAAAAAATACTTTCCACTTGCTGGACGCCTTTTAATTGAAAAACTTAAAAATACGGCAACGGCAAATAATGCCAACGAAACGCCAAATATGACCGAATAACCAGTAAAAGCCTTCATTTTCGAAATGATTAATCCGGCAGAAATAGGACCTATCATACCACCAAATGATGTAAGTAACCCGAGAAAACCATTAAAAAAGTCTCGATTTTCTGGATCCGTTATCTCAAATGTTAATACATTAAAGGCAAGCCAATAAAAACCAGAACCTATCCCTAATAAAGCACCTAATAAAAGGAGATAAGACGACGCTTTATCCCCTGCAAGAAGCACAGAAATATAAAAAAAGGCAAGAAATATAACCCCTAACCTTAGCACAATCACACGATCTACTTTTTTCGCCCATTTGCCCGCAATGATAAATGTAATAGGTTGCAGAACAACATTAGCGAGGTTATATAAGCCTAAATCCAAATATTCACCAGATTGCTTCCACAAAAAAATATTCACAAAAGTATTGGATAAGGCAATACTTAAGGAATATAATCCTCCGATTAGCAACAACAAAACAAGGTCTCTTGTCGGCTCAATATTTCCAATCACTCTCTGCCATTTACTCATAAAAAAAACTCCCCTTCGATTCTACAAATAGTCTCCTTCAAAAACAATGGAGTTATGCAAAAAAAGGGAAGATCCGTATTGAAAATTATTTCGTTTCTTTTGGCTTTTTTATTAAATACAATGAGAATGAAATGACTAGGTAGAGATGCAAAAAGCGCTATTCATTGGAATAGCACTTTTTTACATTAAAGATTTTTCACTTCGCTTCTTGATACCTTTTGCTTACTTCGTCCCAATTGACAACATTCCAAAACGCTTTAATATATTCAGGACGTTTATTTTGATAGTTTAAATAATAAGCATGCTCCCAAACATCTAGTCCAAGAATCGGTGTTTTTCCTTCCATTAATGGTGAGTCTTGATTAGGTGTGCTTGTTATGGCAAGTTCACCCTTATCAACAACTAACCATGCCCAACCCGATCCGAAGCGACCAGTAGCTACTTTATCAAATTCATCCTTGAAGTCGTCAAAGCTACCAAATTTACTAGCTATCGCATCTCCTAATTCGCCTGTTGGTGTACCCCCACCATTTGGTGAAAGAATTTGCCAGAATAAAGAATGGTTAGCATGTCCACCGCCATTATTTCGGACAGCTGTACGAATATCTTCCGGAATATCATTTATATGAGCAATTAAATCTTCTATCCCTTTCGATGTGTATGCACTTTTTCCTTCAATGGCATTGTTCAAGTTAGTCACATAAGTATTATGGTGTTTCGTATGATGGATATTCATTGTTTCCTTGTCGATATGAGGTTCTAATGCATCATAAGCATACGGTAATTTTGGTAGTTCATAAGCCATGTAAACATTCCTCCTACTAAAAATATAATCATATGCAGACATAATTTAAATGTCCTCTCCTATTTTCTATACCACTCTGCCATAGAATCAAACATAAAAATTAAATTTTTTATAGAACCACAAATAAGAAATATATGACCATTATCGCTTGAACAATTCCTTTAGTAATGATGCTACTAATAAATCCTACGAGTGATCCGAATCCAACTAAAACTGCTTCCTTAAATGGACGACGATGTACAATTAATTCAGCAATGATTGCTCCGATTATTGGCCCGAGTAATATACCTGCCACCGGGATGACAAAAGGACCTACTAGTATTCCAATGGTGCTTCCCCATATTCCAGCTTTTGTGCCACCATATTTTTTCACACCAACCATATTGGAGATATAGTCGGCACCAAATAGTAATATAACAAATAAAATTTGGATGGACCAAAATAGCACACCAAAAGGTTCAAAGGAATAGAAAAATCCATAAACAATAAAACCAGCAGCAATAAACAGCACACTCGGAATAATTGGATAAATCAATCCGATAAAAGCTATAACAAATAAGATAATGATGAGCGTCCAAGCTAAAATATCCATAAGTTCCCTCCTATTCACAACAAACTCATATCTTGCAATAATTAAAACATTAAAATGGCATCTTTTCCATCGAAAGCTTTTAAAAAAAGAGGTAAGGATTGATTCCTTACCTCTTTATGGTACTTAATCTTCGCCTAATACAGCCTCTGCAATATTAACTGCATGATCACCGATTCGTTCGAGATTACTTAAGATATCCACATATACAATGCCTGCTTGTCCAGAACATACGCCTTCACTTAAGCGAATGATATGCTGTTTACGTAATTTACGCTCCATTTTATCTATTTTATCTTCTTTTTGAACCACATGATGTGCAGCTTCTTTATCATTATGGTCTAGCGCTTCTAATGATTCAGAAACCGTAGAGATCGTTAATTGGAACATATCATCTAAATCTTTCATAGCGGATTCCGTAATACTTACCTTATTTGCTTTTTTATAATCCATTAATTCAACGATGTTTTCGAAATGGTCACCTATTCTTTCAATATCTCGAATCGTATCCATTAGTACCGTATGCTCAGCCGATTCATTATTTGATAAAGAACTTCTGGAAAGTTGAATAAGATAATCTGTAATTTGTCTATCTAGATTGTTTATTGCACTTTCGATTTGATAAGCTTTTTCACCATGTTTAGGAGAACCATCTATTAAAAATGATCGTGTTTCATTTAATCCTTCAATAGCAAATTGTCCCATTCGAAGAACCTCTTCTTTTGCTTGTCCAAGAGCAATTGATGGCGATTGCTGAATAAAAACAGCATCTAAATGTTTGGCTTTTTGTTCTATAACGGTGTCTTCTCCTGGAATTAGCTTTGTCACAATAAATGCTAACACAGCGACAAAAGGAAGTTGTATTAATGTATTTGCAATATTAAATGTACCGTGAGCAAACGCAATGGTAAGCTCTGGGTTTAAACCAAGATTCGCTTGGAACATTTCAACCAATAAAGTAAATGGTTGAAGTAAAATTAAAAAGATAGTTGCCCCAATTAAATTAAACATCACATGTACGAATGCAGCACGTTTAGCAGCAACTGTAGCTCCTAGAGAAGCTAAAATAGCAGTAATCGTTGTACCGATATTATCTCCAAACAATACCGGAAGAGCTGCATCTAAGTCTATTAATCCCTCTGCAAATAACCCTTGCAAGATACCAATGGTAGCAGTTGAACTTTGTACTATAACGGTAATAACCGTTCCTACAAAAACACCCAATATTGGAATTTCACTCATACTAACTGTCAGGTCATGGAAACTTTGCAAATTACTTAATGGCTTCATTCCACCACCCATTAATTCTAGACCATAAAATAAAGCGCCAAAACCAAAAATAATTGAGCCTATATTTTGCATACGATTGTTTTTAAAGAAGACTAGACATAATACACCAACCGCTAAAATTGGCAACGCATAATCACCAATATCTAGCCCAATAATAAATGCAGTGAATGTTGTACCAATATTCGCACCCATAATTACACCGATGGCTTGACGTAGATTCATAAACCCAGCACTAACTAACCCTACTGTTAGCACTGTCGTTGCAGAACTACTTTGAATAAGCATCGTTACTAACATCCCTGCTAGTACACCCATTAATGGGTTTGTGGTAAATCTATCTAAAATATCTCTCAGACGATCTCCAGCTGACTTTTGTAAACCTTCTCCCATCGTTTTAATTCCGAGAAGGAAGATACCTAATCCACCGACAAACTCAAAAATCATCTTTTGAATATCTATTTCCAAGCTATTCAACCCCTAGAACTTTTTTCAATACTAATGTAAACCCCACACTATTATTAAAGCTAACTCTATTAATGTAAATAGTGTAACGATTAAATTTACAAACCTTTAATATTACCCTCCTTTGTTACAATTAGATGACAAAGGGTTAATTATTCAAAAAACTTATTATTCTTGTATGACGAAAGTATTGTCGGTAAAATGAATAGCATATAATGAAAAAAATAAGGACGTGGAAAATTTTTGAATATCCTAAAACAATTTATAAGAAGTATTTATTCACCAAAAGACATTGCAAACTTTCGTGAACAAGGAATAGGAAAGACAATAGGTTATGTTTTTTTTCTCACTTTTCTATCCATTATCCCCACTATATTTTTTCTCAGTACATCCGTCTTTAATGGTGTACAATCAATGGAAGCAACCATAACGGATGATCTACCTGAATTTGAGATTGCGAATGGGACATTACAAGCAAATGAAACGGCACCGATTACTGTTGAGAATGATGGTGTGACCATTATTTTTGACTCTAATAATATTGTAAAGAAAGATGAACTATTGCAAACAAATGACACCATTGCCATTCTACAAGACGAAATGGTGTTCATTAGCGGAAACAATCAACAGTCCTATAGCTATAGCATGCTTGGTGATGTCAATATTGATAAATCAGCCGTTATTGAATTAATACAAAAAGCCGATTCTTGGTTAATCATATTTATTAGTATCGTTGCTATTGTACTGTACTTATTTTCTGTAGCAACGCGTTTAATAGAAATATCCATTATTGCCTTACTCGGTATAATGATTGTGAGAATTGTGCAAAAGACCCTTCCTTATCGCTATATGTGGCGAATGGCAGCCTATAGTATCACATTATCAACAGTCTTCTTTATTATCATGGACACACTACAAACCGTTGTACCAAATGGAGCACTTATTAACTGGTTAATATCCATCATTATTCTCATGTTAGCTATCAAAGAAATACCTCATCAAAAAAAGGAAATATCTGAATAATAGTGGAATCTTACTGTAGACGCATATAACGTCTACAGTTTTTTTATGTACATATCTGTTCTAATAAGATGTGGACATGCATATGTATGATAATGATTATTCAATAATGACGGGAGCTTGTAAATATGAGAAGAATTTCAACCTTCATCTTAATTATTATCATTTCATTTGCTGTATACGTCGATCTTTCTAAAGGAACTCTCCCTAAACGGATTGCACCCGTGGCTACAGAGGTAACAAATTTAGAAAAAGGAGAACAAGAGGTAGGTCTTGCTTATTTCGAAAAAGAAGTGACTCGAGGCGATACCGTACTATCCATTATTGAACAACAAAATATGAACATCGAAAATCTTCCAATTAATGTTATCGCTGAAGATTTCAGTACATTAAATAATGGATTAAAACCTGAAGAAATTCAATACGGTTATACCTATAAATTTCCTTCATATAATAATGAAAACTAATTGCTTAGCATCTATTTCTTGTCAATTCAATCACTTCATTGATACAATAGTTGATGATAAGAGCTTACTTTGAGAAGTTCAAATATATTTTTTATATATAAAGGAGCGAATCTCCATTGAGTGAAATGATACATCGTACGAAAACTCGTCCGGTAAAAGTGGGACCACTAACGATTGGCGGAAGTAATGAATTATTTATTCAAAGTATGACTACAACGAAAACACATGATGTTGAAGCAACTGTTGCGCAAATTAAACGTTTAGAAGAAGCAGGATGCCAAGTTGTTCGCGTAGCTTGTCCAGATGAAAGGGCAGCTAATGCGATTGCTGATATAAAAAAACAAATTAATATTCCACTTGTTGTCGATATCCATTTTGATTATAAGTTAGCTTTAAAAGCCATTGAAGGTGGAGCTGACAAGATTCGAATTAATCCAGGTAATATCGGAAAACGCGAAAAGGTGGAAGCAGTCGTAAAAGCGGCTAAAGCGAAAGGAATTCCTATTCGTATAGGTGTAAATGCCGGTTCATTAGAAAAACGGATTTTAGAAAAGTACGGCTACCCTACAGCTGATGGAATGGTTGAAAGTGCACTTCACCATATTAAAATTCTTGAAGACCTAGACTTCCATGATATTATCGTCTCCATGAAAGCATCAGATGTCAATTTAGCGATAGAAGCATATGAGAAAGCAGCACAAGCGTTTGATTATCCACTACACTTAGGGATTACGGAATCAGGTACATTATTTGCTGGTACAGTAAAAAGTGCAGCTGGCTTAGGCGCAATTCTTCATAAAGGGATCGGAAATACGTTAAGAATTTCATTAAGTGCTGATCCTGTTGAAGAAGTAAAAGTGGCTAGAGAATTGTTAAAAGTATATGGTTTATCATCGAATGCTGCGACACTCATTTCTTGTCCGACTTGTGGGCGTATCGAAATTGACTTAATTAGTATCGCGAACGAAGTGGAAGAATATATTTCAACAATTAAAGCCCCAATCAAAGTCGCTGTTTTAGGCTGTGCCGTTAATGGCCCAGGTGAAGCAAGAGAAGCTGACATTGGAATTGCTGGAGCACGAGGTGAAGGTTTATTATTCCGCAAAGGGAAAATTGTTCGCAAAGTACCCGAAGATACAATGGTCGATGAATTAAAGATTGAAATTGATAAAATAGCTGAAGAGTATTTTGCCAAACAAAAAGAAGAAGAAGAAAACACCAAAGAAACAGTTTAAATAATAAACGCCTAGGGATATTCCTAGGCGTTTGTCGTTTCTTTATTTAAAAGAATGGCATAATAAAAATTCCTACTAAGAGCGATACAATACCAATACCAATCGCCCAAGTGCCAAATCCTCTAGCTCCTTTGCTATTTGCAATAATACCAAGTACGATCCCTGCAGCTCCAAGAAATATCGGCATAATGAATAGTGAAAGGATTGATAATACTAAAGCAGTAATACCTACTCCTCGGCCACCACTACGCGTTCCTTTTCTATCATCAATATCCCTTCCCCTGTCCTCATCATAAGTTACAGGAGCAGCAATTTCGGCTGCAGTTTCTTCTGAATAATCGCTTGAGACTTCATACTGGTTCTCGTCAACTTTGTCACGACGAAGCTGATCTTCATCATTTTTACGCATCTGATCTGCCATCATGATCCCTCGCTTTAATGGTATCCACTTTTTCTGTGGTGGAGCATTTATTATTATAAGCAAGCGTTACACTTTTACTTGTGTTAAGATTTTCTAGTAACAAAAAGGCTTTTATGGTTTATATAATGAAAAGTTTCCGCTAAAATTAGGAAGTAAAGATAAAATGAAGTGAACGGCTATCTGTTCAAGTTTTAAAGGAGAGCAATGAAATGAAAAAACGATTCGGAATTGATATAGATGGAACTGTCACGAGTCCAGCGGCAATGATTCCTTTTATGAACAAAGCATTTGGGCTACAACTTACTTTAGAAGACATTAAACAATATGACTTATATCCGCTTGTAGATATAGAACGTCAAGCATTCGATCAATGGTTTAAAGAAAATGAACCGGAAATTTATCGCCAGTCAACCATTGTACCTAACGCAAAATCAGTCTTAACAAAATGGAAAGAAGAGCATGAACTATTTTTTATTAGTGCGCGCTCCACTCATTTGATGAACGTAACTGAAAACTGGTTTACACAGAATGACATTTCTTTTGATCATATTGAACTTATTGGCTCGCATGATAAAGTCTCAGCGGCTAAACAACATCATATTGACTTATTCTTCGAGGATAAACATGATAATGCTGTGATGATTCATGAGGCGTGTCAAATCCCCGTCATATTGTTCGATACACCATATAACCGCTTACCGACTCCAGACGGCGTAAAACGGGTGACAAGCTGGAAGGAAGCAGCCATATGGGTAGAGAATTGGTTAAAAGTATCAGTGTAATATTTTCACATAAAAAACCCCTCATCATAGAGGGGTTTTTACAGTTAACAACATTCTGGGCATTTCCCGTAAATTTCAAATTTATGCCCGGAAACATCGTATCCTTTTAAGTTTTCTGCCAAAGTATTCATCGGACAAGTATCAATTTCTTTCGTTTTTCCACAATCCAGACAGATAAAATGATGATGATGATTTTCATGAGAACAAGTAAACCGAAAATGTTTTTCACCAGATAACTCGGTCATCTCAAGAATATCTAAGTTCACAAACAAAGATAAATTACGATAAATGGTATCAAAGCTCAACCCCGGATAATTTGGTTTCATTTCCTCTAAGACTTCTCTTGCTGTTAAGTACTTATTACTATCTGCAAATAGTGCAAGCATTTCTTCTCTCTTGCCTGTATGCTTATAGCCTCGATTTTTTAACAGCTCCAATGCTCCACTCACATTCATGACTGATTCACCCTTTTTTTGCAATTATACTTTAGCTGGTCTAGATGTCTTTACTTTCTTTAAAAGTATCGTTACTAACAATATTAACACAGCAATGATTACAATGGTTCCTCCAGGGGCAAGATCTAAGTAAAATGCTAAAAATAAACCGCCAAGTACTGACACTTCTCCAAAGATAACTGACAATAAAATCGTTTGCTTAAAACCTTTAGCAATCCGCATACTCGCAGCAACTGGTAAAGTCATTAAAGCGGAGACGAGGAGAATTCCAACGATGCGCATAGATGAAGCAATAACAAGTGCCACCATAACAATAAAAATAAAATGAACTATTTTTACTGGAATACCAGATGCTTGGGCATGCTCCTCATCAAAAGATAATAAGAATAGTTCTTTATATAAAGAAACAATAATTGCTATAATAATTACCGAAATAATGATAATAAGCCATAAATCTTCCCTACTTACTGCGCTAACGCTACCAAACAGGTAACCAAACAAATCTGAATTAAAGCCATCCGCTAGTGAAATAAATATTACACTAAGACCGGTTCCCCCAGAAAGAATAATAGGAATGGCAAGCTCCTGATAATGCTTGTACACAGACCTTAATTTTTCAATAAAAATCGAACCTGTAACGGAAAATGCCATCCCCATATAAACAGGATTGACTCCGATAAAACCGGTAAGTTTCTTTTCAAGTAATAAACTTGCTGCAATCCCTGCTAACGTTACATGACTAAGTGCATCTGCTATCAGTGATAAGCGCCTCACAACAATATATACCCCAAGTAAAGGAGCAATAACACCAATAATCATACCAGTTAAAAAAGCATTTTGTAAAAACTCATATTCAAAAATAGCAGCAATCATCCTCTCACCCCTTCATGATGATGGTGGTGATGATCATGGGATAAGATATGAACATCATGTCCATAAAATGTCGACATTTCAGCTTTATCAAGACGCTCAAATTCCTCCGTTTTCCCATGGAAATGAAGTGTTTTATTCATACATGCAACATGTGTTACTCGGTCAGAAATCGTCCCTATATCATGGGTAACAAGTAAAAGCGTAATGCCGCGGTTTTTATTCAGATCTTCAAGCATATGATAAAAAGATTGCACATGTTGAGCATCTACACCAACGGTCGGTTCATCTAATATAAGTAATTTAGGTTCACTAACTAGCGCCCTTGCAATAAACACCCGTTGTTGCTGACCACCAGATAATTCCCCCACATTACTCATTTCATATTCACGTAATCCAACAGCATCTATAGCATCTATAACATGACGCTTATCTTCCTTTTTCATCCATTTAAATAATCCAAGTTTTTTTGTTAACCCACTAGCAACAACTTCAAATACTGTTGCCGGAAAACCTGTATTAAATGAATTTGCCTTTTGCGAGACAAAGCCAATTTTTTGCCTGTCCTTAAACTGATTCATTTCTTCACCAAAAAGGGTGATTTTCCCGTTTTGTAATTTTAATAAATTCAATATTAACTTGAGAAGTGTGGATTTTCCAGAACCATTTGGACCAACAATAGCTAAGAAGTCCCCTTCATTTACGGTTAAATTTACCTGCTCTAATACATTATTCTTTTCATATCTAAAGGAAACATCCTCTATTTTTATCACTGGCTCTTGCCGTGTTTCCATCTTATTCACCTTCGATTTAAGAATCATTACGATTTAGTACAAAGAGTAGTATACATGAAGTTCCTAGGCTTGTAAAGGCGTGAAAAGAGGCTTGTTTCATCAATTTTTGTAGAAAAATAGGCAAATTATTCTCAAGAGGTGCATACAGTTTAATGAGGAGTGATGCACATGAAAATCTTTGAGAACATCATTAATCACAAAGTCAATCACATTACCGCAGATGAATTATTGAAGTATGGAAAACAATTTAATATCTCAGTTAGCCGCTCAGAAGCGGAGCAAATCGCCCAATATCTTCGCGGTAAAAAGGTGAATATCTTTAATGAAAATGAGCGGAAGAAACTTGTCAAAGAAATTGCCAATATTGCAGGTGTAGACACCGCGAAGTCAGTCAACCAAATATTTCTTATGTTTACTAATTCTTAATTCTATTACAAATACGATTGACACCTGCACCTGCGCTTTACAGACGATTGGAAGGGCACAGAAGAAGCATCGAGGATACCTCCTCCATGCTTTTTTATTGTGCTAAAATATCTTCTAATAGATTTTCATTAAATTCTTCTTTACGTAACATATTTATTTCAAATTGATAGGGTGGTTTCTTATTTTTCTTGTCCTCGCCAACATAAGGTGTTTCTAAAATTTTCGGTATGGACATAAGTTGTGGATGATGAACAATATTGTTTATGGCCTTAAAACCGATATGACCAAACCCAATATTTTCATGACGGTCTTTTCTAGCTCCCTGAATGTTTTTACTATCATTAATATGAAGTACCTTTAATCGATCGATACCAATGATTTTATCAAAGTCATTTAATACGCCATCAAAGTCATTAACAATATCATATCCAGCATCATGAGTATGACATGTATCAAAACAAACAGATAAATGTTCATTATGAGTCACACCATCAATTATTTTCGCTAGTTCTTCAAAATTCCTTCCACATTCTGACCCTTTTCCAGCCATTGTTTCAAGCGCGATTTGCACATTTTCATCGCCATTTAGTACTTCATTTAAGCCTTCAATGATTCTTGCAATACCGGTTTCTGCCCCTGCGCCGACATGTGCACCAGGATGCAAGACAATTTGTTTTGCCCCAAGCGCTTCTGTACGATCGATTTCAGAACGTAGAAAATTCACACCTAACTCGAAAGTAGCTGGGTTTGTTGTATTCCCTATATTAATAATATAAGGGGCATGAACAACAATATCACTTATGCCATTTTCCTTCATATGTGCTAGGCCTGCTTCTATATTTAAATCTTCTATTTTCTTTCGTCTCGTGTTTTGGGGAGCACCAGTGTAAATCATAAATGTATTCGCACCGTAAGACGCTGCTTCTTCACTGGCTGCTAGTAACATTTTTTTTCCGCTCATCGAAACATGGGATCCAATTTTCAACATATATTATCCCTCTCTCTTTTATTTTCTTTTGATCCTTCTTTCTCTCTTCTTTATCTTTTCCATTTCCCATTTGCGCTTTCTCTTGTATCCCGGTTTCACTTTTTTCGGTTTTTGTACAAGTGAACTAGCTTTTTTATCAATCTCATCTGTTTGACGTTGTCTCTTTTTCCTTTTATTACGATCGTCGAGCGTTACCCAATTACCTTTAACAAAATCTATATGAGTAAAAGTAACACCCATTTTCTCTAATTTATTTAATGCATCTTCATCTGTTGGATCATAAATCGTTAAGGCAATACCTGAAGTGCCTGCTCTTGCTGTTCTACCTACACGATGAATATAAAAATCTAAGTCTGAAGGTAATTCATAGTTAATTACGTGACTAATTCCTTTAATATCAATACCCCTAGCAGCTAAATCAGTTGCTACGATATATTGGAATTCAAGATCAACAATTTGCTTCATCATTTTCTTTCGCTCTCGCGGATTCAAATCACCATGAATTCTTCCGACTTTCAATCCTTTAGCCATTAAACCATCGGCGACTTCGTCTGCCTTTTTCTTCGTATTCGTAAACACGATGGCTAAATACGGGTTAAAAGACTGTAAAGCATCAAACACAAGATTTACTTTGTTGCGGTGTCTTGAAGGTAATAGTTGATGCTCGATCTTAGCTGCAGTTGGTTGCTTCGGCTCCACATGAACATATTTTGGGTTTTCCATATATTTTTTCAGGAATGGTTTAAGCTTCTCTGGGATGGTAGCTGAAAACACAAGCATTTGTAATTTCTCTTGCATATGTGAAGCAATTTGATCAACATCTTCTAAAAAGCCCATATCCAACATTAAGTCCGCCTCATCAACCACTAACAATGAAGCTGTATGAATCAACAATGCCTGCTCTTTAACTAAATCATTGATTCTTCCCGGTGTACCAACAACTATTTGCGGCTGCGTTTTAAGCTTTTCAATTGTTCTTTGTTTATCTGTACCTCCAATAAAGAGCTTAACTGCGATAGCTTCTTCACTATGACTAGTGATTTTTAAAACCTCTTGATAAATTTGGTTGGCTAGCTCTCTTGTTGGTGCAGTGATAATTGCTTGTACACCTTTTTTGTTTGTTTCAATCTTTTCTACCATTGGCAGAATATAAGCATGTGTTTTACCCGTACCTGTCTGGGATTGACCAATCGCACTTTCTCCTCTTAAGACAGTCGGTATTAATCTTTCTTGTATATCTGTTGGTTCATAAAACCCTAACTTCTTTACTGCTTCTATAATAAAAGGTTTAAACTCATACCTTTCAAATCTTGTTTCATTCATTTTTTTTAACTCCTCATTATCATGATGAAATGATCATAAGTACTTGCACTCATCATCACTTAAAATCGCAAACATTTACTCCATCATATTATTATAATAAAATTCCAGGTAAATAACCAGTTATACTTGTTATTCCTCCCTATCCTTTTATGAAAGATAAACCCATTTCTTCTTTTTGCATACAATGAAAGTAAAATCCCCTTTTTGAAAGGAGGAGATGTGATGTATCCAAGAATGGGACCAAATCGGGGGCAAAGACCAGGCTTTCCTCCACCACATCAAACACCACAAATGATGCAAAACTTTTCAGGTAGACCACCGTTTCCACCCAATATGACTCCATATGGACCAAATCAACCAAGAAATAGTGGTGGGATGAGAAACAACGGATCACCAAGAAGTGGGGGTCTATTATCTAAAATCCTTGGCGGAAGAGGTGGTTCTGGTGGTCAGGCAGTTGTAAACACTGCTACTAATGCAGCAACTGGATCTAGAGCCGCTGGCGGCGCAGGCATTCTTCAAACGTTAACTAACCCGACAAATATCAGCGGCTTTTTAACGAATACACAGAAATTCTTAAATACTGCAGGGCAAATCGCTCCAATGGTTCAACAGTACGGTCCGATGGTCAAGAATATCCCTTCAATGTGGAAGCTTTATCGTGGCCTTAAGAATATGAATTCGACAACTGAAGAAAAAGAGGAAGAAATTGAATCTAGCTCACTATCTCCGATAAAGGATAGTCAACCTTCTCCCTCAGCAGTGAAAACTAAAAAAGAGAAATCAGTCACAGTGGAGTCTTTAGAAGACGAGCCAATTCAACAACCCCCTACAAAAGCTAGTGGTCAGTCTATACCGAAACTGTATGTTTAATCATGCTTACCGCTCGCCGTGTTGGCGAGTTTTTATTTTATCTTAAATCGCTCATTTCCTTAATATGTGCATTGAAGACATTGTTTAAGTACCAACATGCGTGCGGTATCTTTACCATCACCCTCATGTCTTATTTTCATTCGCACTTACGTAACTATAAATTCTCCTTTTTGTGTTATTGCTTTATGTCTTATATAATAGATTAGAAGAGATGGATCATTTCATTCATCCATTGTTTTATTTACAATTATATAACACAAAATATATGTTTCAGATATAGGGAGGATATTCAATGAACGTCATCAAAATATCACCAAGGGGCTACTGCTATGGTGTAGTAGATGCAATGGTGATTGCTAAAAACGCATCACTCGATAAAACCTTACCGAGGCCGATTTATATCCTTGGCATGATTGTCCATAACAAACACGTGACTGATGCATTTGAAGAAGAAGGCATTATTACTTTAGATGGTAAAAACCGTGATGATATTTTAGACCAAGTCGAAAGTGGGACGGTTATCTTTACCGCACATGGTGTATCACCTAAGATAAGAGAAAAAGCTAAAGCAAAAGGGTTAGTAACTTTAGATGCCACATGCCCGGATGTGAGTAGCACGCATGATTTGATTCGTCAGAAGAAAGATGAAAATTATCAAATTATTTATATTGGTAAAAAGGGACATCCTGAACCTGAAGGAGCTGTTGGGGTTGCACCTGATATTGTTCACTTAGTTGAAACGATTGACGATGTTCTGGCGTTAACACTA
This sequence comes from Cytobacillus sp. FSL K6-0265, assembly GCF_038003465.1. Taxonomy (NCBI): domain Bacteria; kingdom Bacillati; phylum Bacillota; class Bacilli; order Caryophanales; family Bacillaceae; genus Cytobacillus; species Cytobacillus sp. FSL K6-0265. Next base: position 3,027,249 of record NZ_JBBOPE010000001.1, read on the forward strand.
ACAAATGAAAAAATTCTCGTTACAAACCAAACAACCATGAGCCAGTGGGATGTCGGCGATATTATGGAAGAAATCAAAGAAAAATATCCTCAAGCAGAATTTCATAAAGAAATTTGTCTTGCTACTCAAGTTCGCCAAGAAGCAGTTGCAGAGCAAGCAGGAGCTGCAGATGTCCTTATTGTTGTTGGAGATCCGAAAAGTAATAACTCGAACAGGCTTGCTCAAGTTTCCGAAGAAATTGCTGGCACGAAAGCCTATCGTATTGGCGATATTTCCGAGCTTAATTTAGATTGGATTAAGGATGCTCAAACGGTTGCAGTGACAGCCGGTGCCTCTACACCAACGCCAATTACAAAAGAAGTGATTTCTTTTATTGAACAGTATGATCCAAAAGAAGAATCAACTTGGCTTACAGAAAAGAAAGTACCTTTATCTAAAATTCTTCCAAAGATAAAAAAGCCAAAAGTTGTACAAAAGTAAGCAAAAAGCCATCTCAATCTTGAGATGGCTTCTTCTATCTTCAATTATACAAATGTAAAGGGGTCTGTATGTACTTTAGAAGCAATAAACTCCACCTCTAACCCTTTTTCAGTACATTTTTTCTTCATATATTCTGCAACACCTGATTTCATCACTTTTTCGACGTTATGACCAGGGTCAATAATATTTAAACCTGCTTGCATCGCATCATGCGCAACATGATAATACATATCTCCCGTAACGTAAACGTCTGCACCTTTCATCTTCGCTTTTGCATAATATTTATTGCCATCTCCACCAAGAACGGCTACTTTTTTTACAATTGATTGTAAATCTCCCACAACACGCACGCTAGGCACATCCAACACCGATTTCACATGCTCGGCAAACTGTGCTAAGGTCATTTCTTTAATATCACCTATTCTACCAAGTCCAAGAACTTCTCCTTGATTAGCTAAAGGATAAAGGTCATAGGCCACCTCTTCATAAGGATGAACCGCTAGCATTGCTTTGATCACTTTCTTCTCTATATTAGATGGGAATATTACTTCAATTTTATTTTCTTTCACCTTTTCAAGTGTCCCCGATTGTCCAATATGCGGATTAGCTTCCTTGCTTGGCAGAAATTGTCCATTTCCTGCACTTGAAAAACTGCAATAACTATAATCTCCTAATGCACCTGCACCAGCATTACCTAAAGCTTGCTTTACTGCTTCCTCGTTCTCTTCAGGTACATAAACAGCAAGTTTCATTAAAGGTATTTCATATGTTGGTACAAGTACTTCTGTATTCTTCAATTGAAGTGCAGCCGCTAACAAATCATTTACGCCACCATTAGCGACATCCAAATTCGTATGAGCTGCATAAACTGCGATATCATGCTTAATTAATTTTGTATAGATTCTTCCTGCAGGTGTATCACTGTCTAATTTCTTCAAAGGACGGAAAATCGGTGGATGATGAGCAATAATTAAGTTAACACCCTCGTCAATTGCTTCATCAACCACTTCTTCTAACACATCAAGTGCTACCATCACTTTGCTTACTTTTTGGTTCAAGCTACCGATTTGTAATCCAATAGGATCTCCTTCCATGGCATACGCTTTTGGTGAAAACTGTTCAAATAATTGAATGATTTCATGTCCATTTGCTTTCTTCAAGATAGTACCCCTCCAACAATAGCTATTTTCTTCTGTAAAGCAACGATTTTGTCATTATTTTCATTTGATGATTTTGCTGCCTGAATTTGCCTAATTATTCTCTCCCAATTCGTTCGTTCATGTTTCCATTTTTTTATAAAGATTGCGGATTTTTCCTGCAGTAAATACGGCCCTAACAAAAGTCCCTCTTCCAAATCACCGTATCCTTGATTGATATCGCCTTTCTCAGCGATTAAAATCTCATAAATTTTTCCATCTTCTTCGATTATTTCTTCATTTATTAATGCCCAGCCATTTTCACGCAGCCAAAGTCTAATAGAAATGCTACTAATATTAGGTTGGAGAATTAATCGTTTTACACCACCTAAGTGATTAGAACCTTCTTCCAAAATGGACGCAATCAGTGTCCCACCCATACCGGCAATTGTGATTACATCCACTTCATCGTCCGCTAAAACCGAAAGTCCATTTCCTTTTCTCACGGAGATTTTGTCTTCTAATTTGTCTGCTTTTACTTGTGCTAACGCTGATTGAAACGGTCCTTCAACAACCTCGCCAGCAATCGCAGCTTGTGCAATTCCTTGTTTAACAGCATAACAAGGTAGGTAAGCATGATCCGAGCCAATATCGGCTATTTTCGAACCTTTAGGGATATATTGAGCAACTGTTCTTAATCGATTAGATAATTGATTTGTGTTCATTCTTTTTTCCACCACTTCTATGTATTAAGTTCTGATTATAGTATAAAAAAAGTCCCTTGCATATGCAAAGGACTTACTCGCTTATTCCAAAGTCATTAACCATTCAGCCATTTCTTGCTCTTTACCAGAGACAAGTCCCCCTGGCATTGCACCTTTACCATTTGTTAATACATCAACGATTTCTTCTTCTGAAAGCTTCTCGCCAACACCCGATAGTGCGGGTCCTACACCACCTTGATATTGGTCACCATGACAGCCAATACAGGATTGTTGGTAAATTTCCTCTGGTGACGCTGCTACCTCTTCTGTTGCTTCCTCGTCCCCTTCACTTGTCAGTTCTTTGTGATCACCTAATCCTTTAAATGAAACAAGGAACATTGCGCCAATCCCAAGGATAGCAATAAGAGCAAACGGTATTAACGGATTACGATTCAATGTTTAAACCTCCCTTATGTAAGAACTTCACAATTTAAGTAAGTATATACAAACAATCTCTATTTTACTGTAAAAAACGCTATTGGAAAAGCCCTAAAACGAATTTGTTATCAGCAATTCAAAATTATTTTAATAAACTGGCAAAAAAGTTTACTTCCTGTCATTTATTTTTTTACCATTTTACCCCTTTTCATTCCTTAAAATATTTTATGTATAACTTGTTTGATTAAAAAGAAAAACTATCTAAAAAATAGTTTTGATTACTGATGAAGGTCATTTTATACACGTAAAGTCTCAAAGACCAAGCACTCTAACTATTCTTAGATAGCATTTTCCATTCATACAAAAAATATACTCCAATTAACAACCAATCTGTCTGGCAATAACCATACGTTGTATTTCTGAAGTTCCTTCTCCAATTTCTGTTAACTTCCCATCACGCATATATCTTTCGACATGATATTCTTTCATATAGCCATAACCACCATGAATTTGAACGGCCTGATCAGCGATTTCCATACAAATCTCAGATGCATATAATTTACACATTGCTGCCTCTTTGGAAAATGGTTTTCCTTGATCTTTCAGCCAAGCTGCTTTATAAACCATATTTCTCGCCAATTCAATTTTCATTGCCATATCAGCTAGTTTAAATTGAATAGCTTGAAAATGGGATAACTTTCTACTAAATTGTTCACGCTCTTTAGCATACTTTAGCGCCTTCTCATATGCTGCTTGAGCAATTCCTACTGCCATGGCACCGATGCCAATTCTTCCTCCGTCAAGAGTGATTAAAAATTGCTTAAATCCTTCACCTTTTTTACCGAGCAAGTGCTCAGTCGGCACGCGCACGTCTTCTAATATCAATTCAGTCGTATTGGATGCATTGAGTCCCATCTTCTCATAATTATCCAATACAGTGAACCCATTTACATCGGTAGGAACAATAATGGCACTGATTTCTTTATTCGTACCATTCATATTAGTGATAGCTGTTAAAGCTAAATGTTTTGCATAACTAGCATTTGTTATATAGCACTTATTCCCATTGATAATATATTCCCCGTTCTCTTCTACTGCTGTTGTTCTTGTCCCACCAGCATCTGAGCCAGCATTCGGTTCAGTTAAACCAAATGCCCCAAGGCTTTCACCGGTACAAATAGGTGTTAAATATTTATGTTTTTGTTCTTCTGTACCAAATAATGAGAGAGGTGCGCCGCCCAACGATATATGGGCAGAATACGTTATACCTGTTGAGGCGCATGCTTTACTTAATTCTTCAGTAACGATGGCAAAACTTATTGTATCGGCTCCACCACCACCATATTCTTCCGAAAAAGGTAAACCCATCATACCCAAGTCTGCTAATTTCTTAAACACTTCTAATGGAAATTCTTTTGTTCGATCTCTTTCTAATGCACCAGGTTCCACTTCTTCCATCGCGAACTCTTTAATTGTTTTAAAAATCATCTTTTGTTCAGATGTAAGATCAAAATTCATATAAATCCTCCTTCTTATGACTTTTGAATACGCTTTCAATTCCTATTATATAATTACCTCTATAATATTCTCAAGATTTAAAAAATTTAAAATTGCGCATAGTTATGTTTCGATAATAATTTCAGCATTAGAAATAAATTAAATCGGTTTAAGAAAATCTTGTTTTATTTCTTAATATAATAATAATTATCTAAAAAATAAATAATTTAAGAATTTTTTACAAAAAGTGATTTGCAATATAATTAACTATTCAGTAAAATAAACTGTAAATATAAGTATGGATATGACCGTACATTTGTTTATTTATTAATATATGGTATCATATACAAATAAAGGAATTACCTTACTGAACTAAAGTAAATATCTAGCACTCAAAAAAAGATAGCTTACCCATTAAGAGTAAACTATCTCGAGTTGAGTTCTATTCTAAAAAGTCTTTCAGTCTTTTACTTCTGCTAGGATGTCTTAATTTCCGAAGGGCTTTCGCTTCAATTTGACGAATCCTTTCTCTAGTGACGCCAAAGACCTTTCCAACCTCTTCTAGCGTCCTTGTTCTTCCATCATCTAGCCCAAAGCGAAGCCTTAGGACATTTTCTTCACGGTCTGTTAAAGTATCGAGTACATCTTCTAACTGCTCTTTCAATAATTCGTAAGCAGCATGCTCAGATGGAGAAGTAGCATCTTGGTCTTCAATGAAATCTCCAAGGTGAGAATCATCCTCTTCACCAATCGGCGTTTCTAATGAGACTGGCTCTTGAGCAATTTTTAAAATTTCACGTACTTTATCTGGTGTTAAATCCATGTCTTCAGCAATTTCTTCTGGAGAAGGTTCACGTCCCAAGTCTTGTAGCAATTGGCGTTGAACGCGAATTAACTTATTAATTGTTTCAACCATGTGAACCGGAATTCGGATGGTTCTCGCTTGGTCAGCAATCGCTCTTGTAATGGCTTGACGTATCCACCATGTTGCATAAGTACTAAATTTAAAACCTTTACGATAGTCAAATTTCTCTACTGCTTTTATCAGACCCATATTGCCTTCCTGAATCAAATCTAAAAACAGCATGCCACGACCGACATATCGCTTGGCAATACTTACAACGAGACGTAAGTTAGCCTCCGCTAAACGGCGCTTCGCTTCTTCGTCGCCTTGCTCAATCTTATTCGCAAGAGAAATCTCTTCTTCTGCGGTAAGTAGGTCGACACGACCAATTTCCTTTAAATACATTCTTACAGGGTCGTTAATTTTCACTCCAGGAGGTACGCTTAAATCATTTAAATCAAACTCTTCTTCATTTTTGGCTAATTCTTGCGCGTTGGGATCTGCATCGTCATCATTATCACCAACTAGTTCCACACCTTGATCACCAAGAAATTCATAGAACTCATCCATTTGGTGAGAATCCAACTCATAATGAGACAATCTTTCTGCTATATCATCATAGGCGAGAACACCTGTCTTCTTTCCAGTTTCTAAAATCTGCTCTTTTGCTTGTTCTAGGGTCAATTCAATTTCAACCTCTTTCGAACGGGCCGATTTTTCAGCCATTTGTCCCCCTCCTTCCAAAAAATCACAAACCTCTGGGACAGCATAACACTTAAATGGTTATTATGGTAATCATTTGCTTTTGCTTATGCAGTCTTATAATATAATTAACACGATGAGAGATGATCACTTTTCTAATGATTTTCTTAATTGTAGAATCTCCATCGCAATTAATGCCGCTTTGGTATAGTCCTTTTGACGTTCTGCTTCTTTTTCATCTTGAATTTTTTCTTTTATTTTAATCATCTTTTGATGATTTAACACATGCTTAATATAATCAGATAATTCCTTTTCAGTAAAATCTTCATTGATAGGCATCATTACAATATCTGCTACAATGTGACGCAACTCTTTGTCTTTAATAAATTGCATAAAATTACTTGTATCGGGCACATGGCCACTTTCATAATATGCTAGAAGATAAGTATAAATCGCTTGGTGCTCATCCACATTAAATTCATTGCCACCTAACATTTCCTGAACCTTTAATGTCATATCTTGATTATTCATCATATGAGCTAACAACATACGTTCAGCATTTTGAAAAGCTGGTCTTAATACACTATTTGACTTTTGTTGTAATAAAAACGGTTCTGGCGGTAATGACTGTGGTTGATTTTTCGTATTTTTTTGCATTGAATAAAATATTTGTTTTTGTTGCTGTTGCAATGCATCTAATGAAATTGAAAATTCATTAGCGATTTGTCTTAAATAATGGTCTCTTTCTACTGCTTTCGTTAAACGACTTATTTCTGTTAGTACTTCTTCTATATAACGAAGCCGTTCTCCTTCATCATTCAACCTTTTTCCTAGTCTTAAATATCTCATTTTAAAGGACATATAAGTAAGACTAGCCTCAATGACCTCATTTTTAAACTTTTCTGCGCCATATTCCTTTATATAATCATCAGGGTCAAGCTCTTCCGGAAGCCAAGCAATACGTACATTACAACCGACTGATTGAAGCATATCTAAGGCACGATTAGCTGCTTGAATTCCTGCTTTATCCCCATCATAGCAAATCGTCACATGGTCAGTACTTTTTCGTATTAATTGGACATGTTCTTCTGTAATGGAAGTGCCCATCGTAGCAATTCCATTAATGACACCTGCCCCATCAGCAGCAATGACATCGGCAAAGCCCTCAAAAAGAACAGCTCTTTGCTCTTTTTTAATGTGCTTCTTTGCTCGATTAAAATTAAAGACCGTTTTGCTCTTATTAAAAATGACCGTTTCAGGACTATTTAAATATTTCGGGTCTTCTTCCCCCAATGACCGGCCTGAAAAAGCGATAATATTCCCTTTTTCATTATGGATAGGGAACATAATACGATGGCGAAAGCGATCAAAAAAGTTACTATCTCTCTCCCTTTTGATTAATAGACCTGCTCTTTCCATGAGATCCAAGGGAAATTTTCTTTTCTGCAAAAATTTACAGACAAAGTCCCATGAATTTAAAGAGTAGCCAATTTTATACTTCTCAATTGACTCCATTGTAAATCCACGTTTTAGTAGGTATTCTAACGCTTCTTGACCATCCTTTGTGTTTACTAGCAAATGATGGTAAAATTTACATAATAATTCATGCGCATCATACATTTGCTGCAATTCAGGTGATTGTTTCACATTTTTGTCTTGTGAAGAAACGTCAATATCAATAGGAATATTTGCTTGTTTTGCTAAGTTAACAACAGCTTCTTGAAAAGAAAAACCTTCTAAGTCCATTAAAAATGAAAAAGCGTTTCCTCCTGCATGACAACCAAAGCAATGGTAAATTTGCTTATCAGGAGATACGGAAAATGATGGTGTATTCTCTCCATGAAAAGGGCAAAGTCCAAAATAATTTCGGCCTTGCTTCGTTAAATTCACATAATCCCCAATGACATCAACAATATCAACTGAATTTCGAATTTGATCAATCTTTTCTTCAGGAATACGTTCTGCCATAACGACAACTCCCCACTACATAAAGAAGTATTCTAGAAAAAAAGCTAAAATCCTTCAATTTTCGACAATATTTTTGTCAATTCATTCTTAAATCGCTGTCGATCCTCTTCCTTAAACGGTTTAGGTCCTTTTCCATAAACGCCTTGACGTCGTGCTTTTGCAGAAAGGTATCGCATATCTAATGCAGTATGGATTTGACCTTCCTCATATACATTACCCCTAGGCGATAAAACATGAACCCCATTTAAAAGGAGTGTAGAAGCAAGACCTATATCCTGGGTAATTACCACATCTCCTCGTTTGGAGTAATTTTGGATATATAAATCGACAGCTTCTTTACTGGAATCAACGAATGTCCATTCATCTGAGCGATACTCTGCTTTCATATGTGCATAGGATGCTATGAATTTGTAAGCAACCGAATGAACATGTGCCAATTCGACAATTTCCTGCTTTACCGGACAGGCATCAGCATCAACTAAGATGGTTGGTTCATCTGATGTTCTTATAATTCTACATCACTCCAGTATTTCCTCCTTATAAAGAAATTTCTTTATAATGGAAGGATTGTCGAATTTTTTTTATATAATTCCCTTGACTTCTCCCAATAAATAGTTTATTCGTTAAAAGTCAAGTCTAAACCTATTTTATCATTTTTTATCACGATTTTTTATTATAATATATAAAACAGATAATTTCCAGACATATGTTTATAAGAATGCTTCCACTAACGCTCTCCTGTTTCAGCAGCGTAAATGGCAATTAAGTATCTTTTAACCTGGTTCTCTACAAAGAAAAGGCACATAATCAATTACATTATGTGCTAATCCTTTAAAAGATTTTTACGATAATGATCTAGTACAAGATTTGCTGTTTCTTCAACCGCTTTGTTCGTTACATCAATCACTGAACAACCTATCTGATTTACAATGCGATCAAAATATGAAATCTCATCTTTAATTCTTTCTATATTTGCATAACTCGCGCTATCACTAAGTCCTAAAGATATAAGCCTTTCTCTTCTAATATGATTTAATTTTTCTGGGCTAATCTTCAAACCAAAACACTTCTCTTTTGGTACAAGGAATAACTCTTCAGGAGGGTCGACTTCTGGTACAAGTGGCACATTCGCCACCTTTAACCTTTTATGAGCTAAATATTGTGATAATGGTGTTTTCGATGTTCGAGAGACCCCAATTAAAACGATATCGGCCTTTAAAATTCCTCGCGGGTCTCTACCATCATCATATTTAACTGCAAATTCAATTGCTTCAATCTTCTTGAAGTAATCATCATCTAATTTTCTTACAACACCCGGTTCGTATAATGGTTCATTTCCATAGTTATTTTGAATTTGATCCATTATCGGTCCGATAATATCGTAGGCGAATATATTTTCTTTTTTAGCTGTTTCAAGCATATAATTACGTATATGTGGCTTCACTAACGTATATGCTATGAATCCTTTGTCGAGTTTGGCTAAAGCAACTACTTCATCAATATGAGCTTGTTCCTCGACATATGGAAAACGTTTAATTCTTACATCCCCATTATTGAACTGACTTGCAGCCGCCTTTATGACAAGCTCAGCCGTTTCACCAACAGAATCAGAAACTACATAAATAATTGGCATATTACCCATACTAGCATAATCAACTCCTTATTTGAGCTCTTACTTATTCACCCGCTAGTGCAACAAATGCTTTTGTTAAATTAGTCTTTGTTATTCTTCCAATAACCTCAAAGCCTTTATCAGCTTCCTTCACAACGGGCATACCATCAATCTGCTTATCAATGAGTTGTTGCGCTACATCTATAAGTAAGTCTTCTTTCTTACACATTGTGATGTTTGGCATCCTTGTCATAATGATATTTACTGGTAGTGCACCGAGCTCTTGCTTTCCGATACTGGCTCTTAACAAATCTTTTCTAGATAGTACACCTACTAGTAAAGAGTCCTTATCGACCACAAATAATGTGCCAACATCCTCTAAAAACATTGTTACAATGGCATCATAAACCGAAGTATTTTCACTAATAACAACCGGAATAGATTGGTAATCCTTCACAAATAACTTTTTCATATTCTCAGTTAAAAGTTGAGCACCCGTTTTCCCTGTATAGAAATATCCTACTCTTGGTCTTGCATCTAAATAGCCAGCCATCGTTAAAATAGCTAAATCCGGACGAAGCGTAGCTCTTGTTAAATGTAATTGATCAGCGATATGTTCCCCTGTAATTGGACCATTATCTTTCACGATTTCTAATATTTTTTCCTGCCGTTTATTGAGTTCCATTGATCTCACCACCTTGAATTGGAGCGTCTTCTAAGTAAACCTATGCATATGTAGAAGTTTTCCCCAAATAAGCAAATTATGAACGAGCAATAAGGTTATACTTTTATATAATTATTATATACTATTTCTCAGAAATGAAAAGAATTTGCTTGTTGATGTAAATGAGAAAGGGCGGAAAGAACCATATGGCAGCAGTTAAAGGTTCTTTCCTTTAAATCATTTCACAAGTATATGATTCATTTGTGCAAACGATTGTATCATCGCAGCTAAATGGGCCATGAAACTTAAACGATTCGCTTTCACTTTTGGATCTTTAGCCATTACCATTGTATGTTCAAAATACATATCAATTTCTGGTTTTAATGATACAAGATAGCGGAAATAATCCTCTGCACTCGTAGAATCATCAAGGTTATTTCTTACTTCAATGTATTTATTATACAGCTTATGCTCATCTTCATTCTCAAATAGTTCTATTTGAATATCTTCTATACTTTCTGCTTTTTGAGCGATATTCAAGACCCTACTTAATGCTTCTATTTCACCTTTGAAGCTGTCATTATCTTTGTTTAAATGCAAAACTTGTGCTCTTTCAATCATCGCTGGCACTGATGTTAATGCGCTGCCTAATACAGCATCAATTAAATCATAGCGAATAGCTTTTTCTTGTAAAATATATTTAATTCTTAAACGGAAAAAGACTAATAACTCTTCTTTTATTTTCGCATTCTCTTGTTTATTAATGCCCGCATTTTCTGTAAGGTGAATAGCTTGATTAAGTAACTCCTCAAGCGATACCTCCCACTTCATATTTAGCAATGTTTGGATGATTCCAGTCGCTTGTCTTCTTAACGCATACGGATCTTGTGAACCACTTGGGATAATCCCAATGGCAAAACATGAGGCAATCGTGTCTAATTTTTCTGCAATAGATAATATCGCTCCAGGTACAGATTTTGCAGTAGAATCATGTGCGTTTCTTGGCATATAATGTTCATTAATTGCCCGAGCTACTACAGCATCTTCTCCTTTTTGCAAGGCATATTTCTCACCCATGAACCCTTGGAGTTCTGGAAATTCATACACCATTTGGGTCACAAGGTCAAACTTACAAATTTCTGCAGCCCTGTCTGCTACTTTTTTATCCTCTGATGAGAGTGATAATAATTGAGCGAGATGGTTCGTTAATGCTCGTACACGATCTACTTTCTCAGACATCGTTCCAATTTCTTCATGATAAACGATTTTTTCTAATTTTTTCAAAGAAGCTGCAATTGGTGTTTTTTGGTCTTCATTATAGAAAAATGCAGCATCTGATAATCTTGCTCGTAGTACCTTTTCATTTCCTCGAGCGACATTATCCAAATGTTCGTGGCCGCCATTCCTCACTGTTATAAATTGAGGCAATAAGTCTCCACTTTTCGATTTAACAGGAAAATAGCGCTGGTGTTCTTTCATTGAAGTCACAAGTACTTCCTCTGGTAATGATAAGTACTCCTCTTCAAAACTTCCGAATAAAGCAGTCGGATACTCTACCAAGTTATTTACTTCTTCAAGTAAGTCTTCATCCATTGGCACGAGCCAATTTTGTTCTTCTTCTATTTTATTGATTTGCTGACGAATGGCTGCTTTTCTTTCCTCAGCATCTACAATTACATATTCTGCAAGCAGTGCTTTTTCGTATGATGTAGGACTTGTAATAACAACATCTTTTCCTAAGAAACGATGTCCTCTAGATGTGTTACCTGTTTGTACATTTGTTATTTCAAAAGGAATCACCTTTTCACCAAACAATGCCACTAACCATTTAATTGGTCTAATAAAGCGCATTTCTTTGTCTGCCCACTTCATATTCTTAGGAAAGTGCATAGAAAGAATGAGCTCTTTTAATTCAGGAAGTAATTTCAATGTTTCTTGGCCCTTGGTAAAGGTTTTAACATGCGCATATTCCACACCTTTGATTTCTTTAAAGAAAATATCATCAGGTGTCGCTCCTTGACCTCTACTAAAGCCAATCGCTGCTTTTGTCCACTCACCTTGGTCATTCATCGCGATTTTTTTTGCTGGTCCTTTTGCTTCTTCATGGACATCTTCCTGTGCTTCCTCCACACCCTCTACAAGAACAGCTAATCTTCTAGGCGTAGAGTATGCTTTCATTCCTTCAAATTGAATACCTTTTTCGACCAACCAAGTTTTTATTTTTTCCGCTAGTTGGTTCATGCTATCTGTTACAAAACGGGCTGGCATTTCTTCTAAGCCAATTTCTAATAGGAGATCTTGTTTACTCATGGTCTATTCCCTCCTTTTCTTGAATCATTGGAAATCCTAATTTCTCACGTTCTTCATAAAATGTTTTCGCAATTTTTCGAGCGAGTGTACGACATCGACCAATATACCCCGTTCTCTCAGTGACAGAAATCGCACCTCTTGCATCTAATAAGTTGAATGTATGCGAACATTTGAGAACATAATCATATGCAGGATGAACGAGTCCCTCCTCCATTTGGCGATGAGCTTCTTTTTCATAAACATTAAAGAGGTTAAATAACATATCAACATCTGAAGTTTCGAATGTATACTTTGAATGCTCATATTCTGGTTGTCCAAAAATATCTCTTACCGTAAAGCCGTCTGTCCATTCTAATTCAAATACATTTTCCTTGTCTTGAATATAAGAGGCAAGTCTTTCAATACCATATGTAATCTCAACAGAAACAGGCTTACACTCTAATCCTCCGACTTGTTGGAAATAAGTAAATTGCGTAATTTCCATCCCATCAAGCCATACTTCCCAACCGAGTCCTGCACAGCCTAAAGACGGGTTTTCCCAATTATCTTCAACAAAGCGAATATCATGTTTTAATGGATCAATACCTAATGCTTCTAGAGAAGCTAAATATAGTTCTTGGATATTGTCTGGTGAAGGCTTCATAATCACTTGAAACTGATGATGCTGATAAAGACGGTTTGGATTTTCACCATATCGGCCGTCTGCTGGTCTTCTAGAAGGCTCTACATAAGCAACATTCCACGGTTCAGGTCCAATCGCTCTTAAAAATGTATACGGACTCATTGTACCTGCACCTTTTTCCGTGTCATAAGCTTGCATTAAAATACACCCTTGATCTGACCAGTGCTTTTGCAATGTTAAAATCATATTTTGAATATTCATAAGCCACCTCTTTCTTTACTTTTCAGTCACCATAGACCGGTATCTACATAGATAAACACTTGCTTTTTAGCCATTTGGGCGATAAATATTTTTTCTTTAAAAACATAAAAAACTCTCGTCTCTTATGCCTTTAATAAAGACATAGGGACGAGAGTTAACCCGCGGTTCCACCCTATTTGCTACTCAATTTCACGTAGCCTCTTTTACTTCACCTGTTGCTCCAGAGCGCCCTTCGTTCACTTTCTATTCTCTAGCTCACACTCTCCTAGAGTCGCTTGTATAGAGGGAGTGAAGTACTTTTCTCCTTCATTGCTAAACATAGCTATAATTTAAAGAAATAATAGCTGAATTTCTTTAGAAAGTCAATAGCTCACTTACTTATTATTGCATGAATCCTTTCATATTGGTCATTTGATTTAAAAACCTTTTTGTTTTTAATTGCAAGCCTGCATATTCATCGTAGTATGTTTCTATTACTTTTTTCAATTCAAGTTTGGTTTGTTCTTTTACCGATATATTCCCAAGCCTTGACATGTCCATGTAATAAAAAATGCGAAGTAATCTAACAGTAGCGGGAGAAAGCTTTAAATGATATGGATCTTTATCCAAACAGTGATGACAAATGAAGCCATTTTGACTAATAGAAAAGGCAAATGTCCCTTCCGTCCGTTGACAGACGGCACAATGGTTAAGCTCAGGATATAATCCAAATAAGCCAAGCATTTTCATTTCGAAAATATGTGTAAGAATTTCTGCATCATAGCCTTCATCAATTGCTTGTATACACCTAAATACAAGTTCGAAAAGATAGGGGTTAGGCTTCTTCTCTTCCGTCCCTTTATCCAGTAAGTCTACTATGTAACTCACATAAGCTGTTAGAAAGATATCTTCTTTTATACTACGCATTGAAAGTGAAATATCACCTTGTTGAAGGGTCCCAAGCCCTCTGCTTCTTTGTATCAAATAAGTGCCATAAGTAAAAGGCTGGGTGACAGCAGCAAGCCGACTATTCGGCTTTTTTGCACCGCGTGCCATCACACCAACCTTTCCCCACTCTCTTGTAAAGAGTGTGACAATTTTATTTGTTTCGCCATAATTGACTGTTCTAATGACAATGCCTTCACATTTTTCAAGCATTACTGTCACCATCCTTATATGATGACAACCTATGAAATCGGAAAATCAAATTCTGCTAGTTCTTCATCTTGTTCTACGGGTATATCCTGGTAATCTTTTTCAATTTCTTTAAAAAGAAGATATGTGTCAATATTACCTGTTTGAGAAAACACTTTCCAGGTAAAATCTTTCATAGATAACCCCACCTTTATTGTGTTTTTACTAGCAATTAAATCTATACTCTTATCATAGCCTGTCTTCTGAAAATCATAAGACGAAAAAATTGTTAATTAAATAGATGCATAAATCTTTGATTTCACCAATAACCTATGTTGACAGGTTTAATATTCATCTTCCCTAAATCCAAAGTCTCTTAACTGGGTCATTTTGTTACGCCAATCTTTTTGAACTTTAACCCATAACTCGAGGAAAACCTTACTTCCCATGAGATTTTCTATATCCACTCTCGCTCGTTGTCCGATCTCTTTGAGCATTTTCCCTTGTTTACCAATGACAATACCCTTTTGAGAATCTCTTTCAACAATAATCGTGGCCATGACGTGAATAATATCCTTCTTATCTTGCCGCTCAATCTTATCGATGACAACCGCTAATGAGTGGGGAATTTCTTCGCGTGTTAAATGTAAAGCCTTTTCACGTATCAATTCGGAAATAATAAACCTCTCAGGGTGATCTGTTACTTGATCAGCAGGATAGTATTGCGGCCCCTCTGGTAAATATTCCTTAAGCTGCTCTAGAAGACGATCAACATTATTTCCTTCTAAAGCGGATATCGGCACAATTTCGCAGAAGTTATATTTCTCTTTATAAGAATCAATGACAGACAATAAAGCATCCGGGTGAATTTTGTCAATTTTATTGATGACAAGAAAAACAGGTGTTTTGACTGATTGGAACTTTTCAATAATGAACTCTTCCCCTCTGCCAAATCCTTCTTCAGCATTCACCATAAATATTATCGCATCGACTTCTTTTAGCGTATTTTGTGCAACTTTCATCATAAAGTCACCTAATTTATGTTTAGGCTTATGAATCCCTGGTGTATCGATAAAGATATACTGTGCATCATTTGTTGTGAGTACACCTTGTACTTTGTTTCTTGTTGTTTGTGGTTTATCACTCATAATCGCAATTTTTTGTCCGATGACACGATTAAGTAGTGTAGACTTTCCTACATTTGGTCTGCCGATAATGGAAATAAACCCTGATTGATGTCCTTGTTGATTATTCATGTAAATCCTCCGATGAAAAAGCTCCTGGTAATAGTTGCTCTACTGTTAATTGTTGTGTATCTCCGTTTAAGTTTGTTAGAACGACCGGCATCTCTTTAGAACATAATTCAGAAATTACCTGTCTGCACGCGCCACATGGTGATACTGGCCTGTCAGTATCTGCAACAACTGCTAACATTTTAAATTCTGTTACGCCATCAGAATACGCTTTAAACAGCGCTGTTCTTTCAGCACAATTACACATACTATATGCGGCATTTTCTATATTACATCCGTGGAAAACTGTACCATCGACAGCCAAAAGAGCTGCGCCAACTTTAAATTTTGAATACGGTACATATGCCCGGTCCCTTGCTATTTTCGCTTCTTCGATTAATTGATCAATGTTCAATTGTTTCTTCCTTTCCGAAATGGCCGATTGCCTTCTTTTATTTTACACTATTTTTTTTGTAAAATCATGGGTTGTTGTCATTTTGTAATAAAATAATTGAATTTTCAGTAAATAAGCCTATTTATTAAATTTGCGTGTGCTCTGTCATTTTAGCTTAAACATCCGTACGATACAAACTGTTTACCTTCATTTCATGAAATGAAGAGATGAAAATGTGTTTTTCTTGTATGCAGCTATATTTTAATCCATCTTGTACTTTTTTAAAACAAACAGGCAAATAGTCTTAAAACGTGAAAAAAGCATATAACCGCACATAGCGGCTATACACTTAAAAGATCTTTGGTAAAAAAATTGAAAGGCCAATGATTACCGTTAAAACGGCAAATATAAGAACTGCCCCAGCTGCAATATCTTTCGCTTGCTTCGCTAGCGGATGCTGCTCTGTTGTTACAAGATCAACAACACGCTCTATCGCTGTATTCATTAACTCAAGTGCAATCATCCCAGCTATTGCAAAACTTACCAATAGCCATTCTGTTTTAGTCAATTCAAAAATAATCCCGAAAAAAATAACTAGTACTGCCATCACAAAGTGGATTTTCAAGTTTCGTTCCGCTTTTAAAGCGGTAAAGACCCCGATAAATGCAAAATAAAATGACGAGAGTAATGATTGTTTTTTGCGTGAATTTTTATCTCTGTAATCCGAATTCATCTAAAATTTCCTTTTGCCGAGTAAACATTATTTTCTCCTCCTCGGTTGTTTCATGGTCATACCCAAGTAAATGTAGGAAACCATGTACAGATAAAAATCCTAATTCTCTCATAAAACTATGGCCATACTCTTCTGCTTGTTCCACTGCTTTAGGAATAGAGATAATAATATCGCCTAACATGCGAGGCAAACCTTCACCGATAAGAGGGATTTCCCCTTCCCCCATTTCTTCCATTGCAAATGAAATCACATCTGTGGCCTTGTCTTTATTTCTATATTCACGATTGATTTCTTGTATGCGTGCATTTTCAACAAACGTAATAGAAATCTCCGTATCTTCTTCAACCACTTCTTTTACAGCTGCAAATTGTAGCAGGTTTTCAATCTCTCTTGTTTGCGCCTCTGTAAGTCCTTCTGTTTCATCGATAAAGTCAATGTGTAATGTCATGCTTGTGTCACCTTCTGATTCGTCATTTCTGGATATTCAATTCGTGAATGGAAAATTCCATTCAATGTTTCGTTAAATGATTTTGCAACTACCTCTAACTCTTTTAATGTTAAATCGCATTCGTTTAACTGCCCATCTTGAAGTCGGTCAGCAATGATTTTACGAATAAGATCATCAATTTGTTCTGGAGTAGGATGAGACATAGAGCGCACAGCTGCCTCAACGCTATCAGCTATCCCTATCACAGCCGATTCCTTCGTTTGTGCCTTTGGCCCAGGATAGCGGAAATCATCCTCTTTCACTTCGACTCCACTTTCTTTTGCTTTGTAGTAAAAGAACTTAAGTAAAGTCGTGCCATGATGTTGTTCAGCAATGTCAATAATTTCTTTTGGCATTTTATGCTTCCTTAACAAATCAGCACCATCTTGCGCATGTGCAATAATAATATTTTTACTCGTTAATGGTGGAAGCTTATCATGTGGGTTATCTTTGTTTATTTGGTTTTCGATAAAAAATTGTGGCCTTTTTGTCTTTCCTATATCGTGATAATAGCAACCAACTCTCGCTAGAAGTCCATTGGCACCAATAGCTTCACAGGCAGAATCTGACAGGTTAGCAACCATTACACTATGGTGATATGTTCCTGGCGCCTCTGTTAGAATTTTCCTTAAAAGCGGATGATTAGGGCTCGATAGTTCGATTAGCTTCATAGCAGAAAGAATCCCGAAGCCTGCCTCAAAAAATGGCAAGAACCCGATTGTAAGAACAGCTGCGGAAATGGCTGATATAAATCCAGAAACCATATAAAAACTGTACTCTACAAGATCCACTTGACCATTTCTTAGCAATAACAATGCTAAAATCACTAAAATATTAACGACAGAAACAAGCAGGCCAGCTTGTAAAATTTTTGATCGTTGGTTTTGTTTGCTTAAAAATAATACGCCCGCTATTCCACTACAAGTGATATAAATGGCAGCAGTTACATGAAACGTTCCAGTAATAGAGCCATTAAAGATAAGGGAACCACAAATAGCAATAATCACTGAATAATAAAGGGCCAGTTTTTCACTAATAAGGATTTTAATTAACATCGAACCCATTGCAGCAGGAAATATATAGAGTATATCAGAATACTCAAATGCCTGTATATAGCTAATCCCCTTCATAAGTAGTAAGGAAATGATGAAAACAATACTATAGACTAACAAGAAATTTTGCTTCGCTTCTTGCGGTTTATCGAGCTCATAAAAATAATAATAAGTAGCTGCTAGAATGATGAGAACAACTAACGCTAGTCCAATAAAGGGTTGGATGCTATTTTCACTATCTAACATGCCTACTAGTTCAAGTTGACGATAAACTTCCCTACTAATAAGTTGATTTTGCTCAACAAGAATTTGTCCTTGTAATATTTTGACTGGTTCAACGGATTCAACAGCTGTTTGTCTTTTCTCTTGTGTTTCCTCCGGAGCGTAAAATTCATTCTGGTAAATAGCATACCTACCAAGCTCTATCATAGCAGTTTTTAAAGTATTATTGAGTGATGTTAAGCTAATTTGATCTTGCACACGTTTTTTAGCGTTTTCTACCCCATCAGCAGGAATCCTTTGTTGCATTACGTGATTAATCTCTGTAATTGTAACATCCTTTGCAATGGATAATTGATTAGGGCTTGCTTCTAATAACGTGATCAATACGGTATCTGAAATTTCCTTAGTCACTTCTTCGGTTAATTGTGATTTTGTGCGCTCAAGTTTCTCATCAAGACTAACTAGCTTAGGTTTTTCATCCTTTTCGCTTTCTTTCGCCTTTTCTGAAGCTTGCTTGTTTTCCTCCGTGGCATCTTCATTTACTTCCGAAACGGTATCAAAAATTGATGTAATGAGATCCACTCGATTCTGGGCAATTTCTTTTTTTACGACATAAACGTCCTCAACTTGGTTTTCAGCTTCTTTCTTTTTCTTTTCGGTACTTTCTTTATCTTCAATCGTAACAGGCGAACGAATCGTTTGCTCTGCTACAGAAAAAAGACTTAATTCCAATTTCTCTGGTCGTACATTTGAAAACATTGTTGCGTACATAATGATTCCAAGGAGAACAAAGAGCAAAACCCTAACAAATGTCATTTTTAATAAGTTTCTAATTTTATGTATGTAGTGCTGGAGTTTATCCATTAGCTAGACCTCCAATCCTAAGTATCTCTGAGAAATTCTTTTCTCCTTAATTATGTAAAATCATAACAGTTTTTTTTCAAGATTACACTAATATTTTTAATTGATGACAATTTGTAATCATCTCTATCTTACCCTATTCATCCATATACTCCAAATAACAATCAATCGTAATTCCAGGGAGATTGCCCGTAGAAATCAAGCAAAAGCGCGCATCATTCCTTTAAATATCGCCCCATACACCCTTTTAGGATATGCATTTCACCTTACAAGTACTTCCCATATATGATGATTTTAATAAGGCATGTATGATTTAAGGCACCCTGAAAATTCAATCATTTATAGGTCACGATAAAAAGAACAAACTCTGATTCAAAAGCAGAATTTGTTCTTAGATTGTGTTGCTGAAAACAGCCATTTATTCAGCATTTTCTTCGTATGCTTGGATGATTTTTGCCACAAGTGGATGTCTGACGACGTCACTTTGTTCTAAATGAATAAAACTTATTCCAGATACACCATTTAATATTTGTTCACTTACCACGAGACCTGATCTAGCACCACGAGGAAGATCTATTTGACTTTTGTCACCAGTAATAACCATTTTTGATCCAAAGCCTAAACGTGTTAAGAACATTTTCATTTGCGCTTGTGTTGCGTTTTGCGCTTCATCTAAAATAACATAAGCATCATCTAACGTACGTCCCCTCATATAAGCAAGTGGGGCAATTTCAATTGTTCCTCTTTCAATTAACCTTTCTGTATGCTCTGCTCCTAGTATATCGTGAAGCGCATCATACAAAGGCCGTAAATACGGATCAACCTTTTCTTTTAAGTCTCCTGGTAAAAACCCTAAGCTCTCCCCTGCTTCTACAGCTGGACGAGTAAGAATAATCTTTTTCACTTGTCCATTCTTAAGCGCATTCACTGCCATTACAACAGCTAAGTAGGTTTTCCCCGTCCCTGCAGGACCAATACCAAAAACTAAATCTTTCTGTCGCATGGCCATAATATATTGGCGCTGACCTAAAGTTTTAACTCGAATCGACTTACCTTTTGCATTTTTCATTATTTCTTCTTCATAAAGTTCTTTGAAATATTCTAATGTGCCCTTCCTTGCCATCTCCAAAGCGTAAATAATATCCCTACCACTTATTTGAATACCTTTTCTAATAACATAGAGAAGTTGCTCAATTACGTCACCTGCAATGGCCACAGCATCTGTCTCACCTGAAACATAAACAGATTCGCCTCTTGTAACAATCGATACCGCTAATTGCTCTTCAATTAATTTAATATTTGTGTCGCCATTCCCTAATAGGGCAATAGCTTCATTTGGGTTTTCAAAATGCACATTTAATGTCTTTAAATCTTCTGTCATTCTTTATCTCCTTGGATTATTGGTTGTTCCTCAGCAATATTCTCAATAATTTGGAAATGTATTGATAATGTAACTTTACCATTCTCTATCGATTGGTGCAAAACATTTTCCCCTTTAATCGTAGCATCTTCATCTAGCTGCTTTTTAATCTTACTTCTAGCTAATTTCTTCGCCTCTAAAATCGCCTCTTTTTCATTAAAAACTTGTGTCATCACTTCTGCTTCCCTGTAGATATTTTTTGTCATTACAATGGGTAGCTCCCATTTTAAGAATTTAACTTGCCGCTTGTCCTCTTCTTTTACATAGTGGTCAAAATCTATATTTCCAAAGCCCCATAAAGGAATCTTTAATGAACCGAGCTCCAATGTGTGTTTTACTTTTTGATCGCCGGTGTATACGTTGGACTTTTTCTCTAATGGATAGGTTACATTCGCTTTATACCACGTTTCCGCTAACACTTCTCCTTTGGCAGGCACTATTTTCTTTTTTTCATCATTTCCAATTAGGCCGGAAACTAATAATTGACCTGGTTTAACAAAGTCATTAATTTTCGCCTTCGCTTCTCCCTCTTCAATAAACATACCGACAATCGTTCCTTTTTTCTTTGCCACTAAATGCTGTGGACTTAACAATTCTGTTTTCTTTGGTTCATTTTTTTCTACCACTTGAAGATGATAGGTTGTCCCTTTCAGCTCTACACCGACCCAAGTAATTTCATTCACATTTTCAGTTAAATACCGTTGTATACCTTCAGGTGTATCGATAAAGAATTGTAGTTTCCCTTTTTTTACGCCAATTTTCTCTAACTCTTTTTCCATCTTATATTCTGTTGCTGGATTTGCGCCTTTAATTTCGATCCCCCACACCATATTTGACAACAAAATCACAACGACTAAGAAAGCAATTGCCCCAAAAAAGAACCCACTATTACGTAGCATACGCTTTTTCATGAAGGGCAATCCTTTGCGACCGACAAACTCAAATTTGCAGTCAGCAGTTCTTGCATATTGTCTTAAAGTCGGTAAATCATCTAACTTCATTTGAAATGTAAGGACTTGGCTTCCATGAGCTTTAACATTCCATACGGATACACCAGCTCTCGTTAAAGTATTTAAAAATCTTTCACTCCCTCTACCGCTTGTCCTAACTGTGACGATTCCTTTTAAAAAAAAGAGCCATTGATTTTTCATCGTATCCTCCTCATATTTGAGCAGGTGGAAATCGCTAACCCTGTAATAGAATAGCGACCCTTCCCACATCAAATTTACTCAGCTACAAAAAGAACATGCTCAATTGTTCCCTGCAATAATATTTCTTCAGGCATAATTGTTTTAATGACAAAGTTATTCCCTTTAATGAGCAGTTGACCATGCTCTAATAACAACCTTACTTCTTTATCTGAAAAACCAAGTAAGCCGCGGTGGTTCTCAATATAAATATGAATTTGTCCAATCATAGTAATGCGGGGCAAATCCATCATGACATCTTGAGGAAGTTCCATATTTTTTGTCATCCAGCTTCTTAGTCGTTCTCCCCATTTTTTTGCCATAAAAAAAGAACCCCCTTTCATCTCATATGTATGAGAGAAAGGAAGGTTCTAGCACTGAATTCAACAGCAAATTTTATTTTCTTTTCATCGTTCGATGTGGGTTTCTTGATCTCGGTTGTCCGAGAATTTCTGACCAAACAACCGCGTCAACTAATTGTTTATTAGAGACTCTCATACTAGGTTGATCTACTTTGTTATTGGCCACATCTTTATTTTTTGTTGCTGAAAGGAAAGCACTTGCTCGTTTTTGCGCTTCTGCTTTTTGTTTTCTTAAATCGGCCAGTCGCTCTTCTGCTTCTTTTTTACGATCTGAGACTTCTACACTAGCTTCTTGCACAATATCTTTCGCGTAGCGTTTTAGCTTCTCTTCATTGCGATCATAAACAGGTGGCACTTCTTCTTGTTTCTCAGCATCCTGCATCATCTGACGCCTAGCTTCTTCTTGCTCTTCGACAGACATTCCACGTGGCTGCTTTTGTTTGTCCGGCTGCTGGTCATTAACTTTCTTACCAAATAAGGAAGTAATGATCCCGATAAGAAAAATCAATAATAAAGGATTTTCCAATAAAAAATCAATCATGAGATAGAACACTCCCCTCTAGAGGTGAGTCCGATTAGGACATTCAATCTTTCTTCGGCCCTTGTTTTGAGTCATCTGATACTTTACTAATCGAGTCTCTCATTTCTGTATCAGCTTCAATATTTTGGATATTCATATAATCCATCACACCAATATTGCCACTTTTTAATGCATCTGCCATTGCTAAAGGAACTTGAGATTCTGCTTCCACGACTTTCGCTCTCATTTCTTCGACTTTCGCTTTCATCTCTTGCTCTTTGGCAACAGCCATTGCACGGCGTTCTTCCGCTTTGGCTTGGGCAATGTTTTTATCAGCTTCTGCTTGCTCTGTTTGTAACTCTGCGCCAATGTTTTTACCGATGTCTACATCAGCGATATCGATGGATAGAATTTCAAATGCTGTACCAGCATCCAAACCTTTTGCTAAAACAGTTTGTGAAATCATGTCAGGGTTTTCCAATACTTCTGTATGTCTTGTAGAAGAACCAATGGTAGAGACAATCCCCTCACCAACACGGGCAATGATTGTTTCTTCTCCAGCACCCCCGACTAGTCGGTCGATATTGGCTCTTACAGTAATTTTTGCTTTTGCTTTAACTTCGATACCATTAATCGCTACACCAGAAATAAACGGTGTTTCTATTACTTTTGGGTTAACACTCATTTGAACTGCTTCAAGTACATCACGACCAGCTAAGTCAATTGCCGCACTTCTTTCAAAACTTAATTCCATATTGGCACGATGCGCTGCAATTAAAGCATTTACTACTCTATCTACATTACCACCTGCTAAATAATGGCTTTCAAGTTGATTCGTATGAACTTCTAATCCCGCTTTATGTGCTTTAATTAAAGGATTAATTACACGGCTTGGAATTACTCGTCTTAAT
This sequence comes from Cytobacillus sp. FSL K6-0265, assembly GCF_038003465.1. NCBI lineage: Bacteria > Bacillati > Bacillota > Bacilli > Caryophanales > Bacillaceae > Cytobacillus > Cytobacillus sp. FSL K6-0265. The sequence goes on from NZ_JBBOPE010000001.1 coordinate 3,050,981, forward strand.
CTCATTCCAATGAGGGTGAAAATACTTACCTTAACACCGGCTGCTAATGCTGAGATCCACAGCATAACTGGTACGAATGTGAAGAGTATAGCTAGAGCAATAATGGCTAATACCACAATCACGATCGTCATAATAGAAATAGGTTCCATTCAATTACCTCCTAAAAATACTTGGTTATTTATCTAAATTTGTTAATTCACGGACGACTACTCTCGAGCCCTCTGCTTTGATGACTTCTACTTTTGCATCTTTTTTAATAAATCCACCTTCACTAACGACATCAATTCTTTCATTTTCAATGACAATCGTTCCTGATGGACGTAATCCTGTTAAAGCGTAGCCTTGTTTTCCAATTAGCTCTGAACGGGATTTATTTGAGATGTATCCTCTTTCAGTATTTGTAGAATCGCTTAAAATTAGTTTTTTAAAGAATTTCATTTTTTTACCAAACACCTTTACCATTAGAATAGAAACCGCAATAGATAATATAGCCGCAATCATAATGGAGGTTGCCATATGTTGCACATCAGCACCTGCCATGAATAAACTCCCAATTACTGCAGCAATCCCCAACACTCCGGCGATACCACCTGGGAGGAAAAACTCTGCGATAATTAACCCAATTCCAATAATAAATACAATGAGTGATTCATACCCGGCAAAGCCAGCAACCATATGACCGTAGAAAAATAAACCAAGAGCTGTGAGTCCCATTATACCTGGAATACCAAACCCAGGAGAATAGAGCTCTAGCAGTAATCCAATACTTCCTATAGATAGAAGAATAGGTACAATGATTGGATGTGTGATAAATCTAGCTATTTTCTCAGCAAAACTTGCCTCGATAGACCTTACCTCTGCATCTTCATAACCTAAATGTTCTAAAAGCTCTGCTTGCGTAGCAAATGTCCCTTCTGAATATTCCACCTGTTCTGCTTGACTAGCTGTTAACGTCAATAATTTTCCTTTCGGTGCACCTAATTCAGGTAAATCGATTGAATCATCTGCCATTGCTTGAGCAATCTCTGGATCTCTCCCACTTTGTTCAGCCGCTGCCGTCATAGTAGATAACCATGCTGAAACTGCTTTTTTATCAGCTGTGTTACCTTCTTGATCGATAATCGCTGCCGAACCCATTGTAGCTCCCGGCGTCATATAAATCTCATCCATGTTTAATGAAATATACGCACCAGCAGACAATGCTTGTTTATTCACAAATGAAATCGTTTTAATATTTGTAGATGATAATACTCTGCCAATTTCCTTGGCCGCTTCTACTTCACCGCCAGGCGTGTTTACTTCGAAAATAATCGCACTTGCTTGATTTTCTTCAGCTGTAGTCACCGCTCTATTGATAAAAGCATGCAATCCTTTTTCAACAGTCTCTTCTATTGGTACGACATACACAACCTCGTTATCAGCCTTGCTGATCGGTGTCATCATGACGAAAAATGCCCATAAAAACGAAAGGATGATTGTCGCTTTTCTCATTCTCTTCTCCCCTCCCCCCTTATACAGAAATACCTATGATTGTTATACGGCTGGCGCGTGAAAAGGTTTCATTTTTCTTTACTTATTTTGATTATGATTACATAAAGTAAAAAATGTGACTATGTAATATGTATAAAAAGAAACCTTACTCCTAGTATGGCATCTTTTAGACAAAATAAAAAGACCGTAAGCTCGAAAGCTCCGGTCTTTCCGTACATCTTTTTATGAAAGGTGTTGTTGTACAAGTTTATTAATAAGTGCACCGTCTGCCTTGCCTTTTAGCTTTGGCATAATGGCTGACATCACTTTACCCATTTCAGCTTTCGATGTAGCGCCTGTATCGGCAATGGTTTGTTTAACGATAGCAGATACCTCTTCATCAGAGAGCTGCTCAGGCATATATAACTCTACGTACTGTAATTCAGTACGAATTTTTTCAACTAGATCTTCACGACCTGCCTTGTCAAATTCATGGAGGGAATCCTTGCGTTGCTTTACTTCGCGAGAAAGGACAGTAAGTTCCTGATCCTCGGTAAGATCTTTTCCTTCCTTGATCGCCTCATTTTGCAATGAAGCTTTGATCATCCGAATCACAGTTAACTTATCTTTTTCTTTGTTCCTCATCGCTTGTTTCATATCTTCATTTAAACGCTCGAGAAGACTCACTTACATACACCCTCTCTTAAAACTTGCGCTTTCTTGCAGCTTCAGACTTTTTCTTACGTTTGATACTTGGTTTTTCGTAGAATTCGCGCTTTCTTGCTTCTTGCAAAGTACCAGTTTTTGATACTGAACGTTTGAAGCGACGAAGAGCATCTTCAAGCGATTCGTTTTTACGAACGACGGTTTTAGACATTCTCTTTCCCTCCCTCCGAGCACAACACACTTACATGTCAACATGGAATACCATGTACTTTGCAATTATAATATAACAGCGGTGTGAGGTCAACTGTATTTCACCTAGTCTTTCGCTGTTTAAAGATAAATGTACGTTTGTCTTATTTATTTTTATTATTTATTTTTTTGATTCTTCGTATGCATGTCCCTCAATTTTTCACCATATGCTTTTCTAGGAGGGACAAAGCATGACTTCATTTCTTATTTTTATAATAATGATTGCTGTTTTTATTTTTGGCATGACTTTATTGCGAAAAGGGCTATTCTATTTATCAGCAGATTCAACGAAACGCTGGTTAACAAAGTTTACAAATACACCGCTTAAAGGGATGATGGTTGGCATCCTCTTAACAGCTATTATGCAGAGTAGTTCTGCAGTTATGATTATCACCATTGGTTTAGTTGCTGTTCACTTACTTACTTTCCGCCAAACGATTGGTATTATTTTAGGGACAAACATTGGCACAACTATCACCACAGAGTTAATTACTTTCAATATAGAATCTTTTATTTTACCGATTGCTATTATTGGCATGTTATGTGCATTAATAAGGCGGCGATCCTTTCAGAGTATTGGCATTGGATTAATGGGCATCGCTTGCGTATTTGCTGCGATGAGAGGGTTTGAACATTTAGCTTTTTCCATTAAAGAAACCCCATGGATAAGAGATTTTCTTATCACATTAGATCAAAGCCTATTCTTAGCCGTTATAACCGGTATTGTTCTTACTGCGATTATTCAGTCAAGTACTGCCACTACAGGTATTCTGATGGGGTTTTTAACAGCAGGTGGGATGGACCTCAGTACAGCGATTGCTATCATGCTTGGTTCCAACATCGGCACTTGCGCCGATGCCTATCTCGCCAGTATCGGTGGACGTAAGGAAGCAAAGTTAACTGCTTATGCCCACATTTGGTTGAATATAATAGGTGTATTGCTCTTCTATCCATTCATTGAAATGCTAACAAATTTTGGTATTGCTTCAACAGACGAGATTGATAGGCAACTTGCTCATGTCGGTGTCCTTTTTAATGTCATCACTTCCCTTCTCGTTCTACCTTTTGTCAAACCTTTCAGTGACTTGATTATTCGCCTACATGACAGAAAACAGTAGTGATATTGTTGTTCTATCATCCTCCACAGTCAAAAAGAGAGCCGAACATGTAAAATGTCCGGCTCTCTTGCAACAACTATATTAATAATCTGTTGTAGCTGTTAATCCATTTACGATAGCAATGCCTGAGCTTGCACCGATTCTAGTCGCCCCAGCATCAATGACTGCTTGTGCATCTTCAGCACTTCTCACTCCACCAGAAGCTTTGACCCCAATATCAGGACCTACCGTTTCTCTCATTAATTTCACATCAGCAACCGTTGCGCCACCAGTTGAGAAGCCAGTTGATGTTTTAACATAATCCGCTCCTGCTTTAACAGCCAATTGACACGCGATTACTTTTTCTGCATCTGTTAACAAACAAGTCTCGATAATTACTTTTGTCAAAGCCTTACCTTCTGCCGCCGCCACAACTGCACGGATATCCTCTTCTACAACATCTAATTTGCCACTTTTAAGTGCGCCAATATTAATTACCATATCAACTTCTTTGGCTCCTTGTTTGATGGCTTGTGTTGTTTCAAAAGCTTTCACATCTTTATCCGATGCACCTAATGGGAAGCCAATTACTGTGCAAACAGCCACATCTGATTCCTGAAGAAGTTTAGCCGCTTGTGAAACCCATGTAGGATTTACACATACAGAAGCAAAGCCATTCTCTTTTGCCTCCTTACATAAAGTATCAATTTGCTCAGCCGTTGCATCAGCTTTCAATAATGTATGATCAATCATTTTTGCTATATTATTTGTCATCAATGAAATCTCCTTTTTTATAAAATACTTTCCTACTTATTTTTCTCTAATAGTTGTCCGTACCTCTGTTATCATATCATTTTATGAATGAAATATCGAGAATCTCTTTAGTAAAATGAGACAAACTGATTAAATGTAGGTTCTAAAACATACTAAAGACTCTTTTTCAAGATGTTAAGACAATAATTTATACCTAGTACTTTATTATCCTTATATTGAAAGGCTGTTATTCATGTAATATATATATTGAATAATGTAATATATATGTTACAATTTACAAAAGGAGTGATACAGTATTTGGATAATAAGGTTAAAATTTCTCGTATTCACGTAAATTTGACACAACAAGAACTCGCAGAAAAGATAGGGGTTACTCGCCAAACCATCAGTTTAATTGAAAAGGGCAAGTATAACCCTTCTCTCAAATTATGTCTGGATATATGTTACGCAGTGAATAAAACATTAGATGAAGTATTTTGGATAGAAAAAGGTGGCTGATACACAGATGAAAAAGATCACAGATGAACGTTTAGTCTTACAAAACTTAAAAAATATACGAATTGCATTTATCATCCAGACCATTGGCATTCTTGGAATTTTAGCTTATGACTTAGTTACAAGTGGGTTAGATGAAATGAGGCAAAACCCACTATGGACAATATTTATAATCACCGGAGTTGTTTTAGCATATTTATCAATGAGTATTAGTGCAGACCATGAAGATCATAAAATAAACCCGCGGAAAAGTCTCATTATCTCATTAGCCATTCTTATTTTCATTTCAACAATTGTTGGTTTTTTGGTCTCTGTCACTGAAGGATTTTCTATCATCAACGGAGTCATCGTGGGTGTCATTCTATTTATTTGTGGCATTATTCCTATCATTTATATTTATTTTTTAAGAAAAAATCGCCAAGAGGAAGAAGCCGAATAAAATATTGGTTGTTGTGTGTTTATTTGATATAAATTAGATGATTGCTTATGGTTCTTTTTAGTTTTCTAGATTTTAATATTCGCCATTATAAACATATAGGTAAAAAAGCTGACCGGTCAATGAACGGTCAGCTCTGATCATTTATACTGCTCTTTCTTTCATCTCATCCATGACACGAATAAATTGCCCTTCGTTATAAGGATAACCTGCTTTTGTTATTTTTACTTTGACTAATTTACCTACCATCTCTTCTGTTGCAGGAATGACTACTTTTAAGTAATTATCTGTATAGCCTACGTACAAATTCCCTTCTGGCGCATCTTTGTATTTTTCTTCAGGGATGATTTCGAGTACTTCATCTTCAAAACGACTTGCGTACTCTTTCGCTAGTTGATCAGATAAATGAATTAAGCGATGTACTCTTTCATTTTTAACTTCTTCATCAATTTGATCGGTCATTCGTGCTGCTGGTGTGCCCGTTCTACTTGAATAAGGAAAAACATGCAGCTCTGAAAATTTATGTTTTTTAATAAAATCATACGTCTCCATAAATTCTTCTTCTGTCTCACCAGGAAAACCGACAATGACATCTGAAGTGACTGCTAAACCTGGTAAGGCTTCTTTTAAGCGCTCAATTCGTTCAGCGAAAAACGCCATCGTGTACTTACGACGCATTCTTTTTAATACTGTGTCTGAGCCTGATTGAATCGGAATATGCAGATGACGGACAACGACCTTGGAGTTTCTGATTACTTCAATCACTTCATCCGTAATTTGACTTGCCTCAATAGATGAAATACGAATCCGTTTAATGCCTTTAACTTGTTCTTCTAAATCCTTTAATAGCATAGCTAGATTATAATTCTTAAGATCCTCGCCATAACCGCCAGTATGTATCCCAGTTAAGACAATTTCTTTATAACCAGCTTCCACTAATTGTTGCGCTTGATGAATCACTTCTTTTGGATCTCGAGATCTCATTAATCCACGAGCCCAAGGAATGATACAAAAGGTGCAGAAGTTATTACAACCTTCTTGTATTTTTAAAGAAGCACGCGTTCGATCTGTAAAGGCCGGAACATCTAGTTCCTCATAAACTCGATTTTTCATAATATTGCCGACCCCATTAATTGGTTGGCGTTCAGTTTTATACTGCTCAATATATCCTAACATTTTCTTCCGGTCCTGTGTGCCAACGACAACATCCACACCCGGAATGGCCATGATTTCTGCCGGAGATGTTTGTGCATAGCATCCTGTTACACAAATGACAGCGTCCGGATTTTTCCGAATGGCTCTACGAATAACTTGTCTGCTTTTTTTATCACCCGTATTCGTAACCGTACATGTGTTAATCACATACACATCAGAGGTAGATTCAAAACCGACACGATCGTATCCTTCTTCTTTAAACAATTGCCAGATGGCTTCTGTTTCATAATGGTTTACTTTACAACCAAGTGTATGAAAAGCTACTGATGGCATATATCTTCACTCCATTAATTCAAAATGATAAGAAACAGCTGAAAGGACATAGGAAGGTGCTGTTTCAGTTCTTAATATTCTTGGTCCTAATCCACAAGAAATAAACCCTTCATCCTCTAAAAGCGAAATTTCTTTCTCTGTCAGGCCACCTTCTGGCCCAAATATAAAAAATAAAGAGTCTCCTCGGGACATCCCCTTGAGTACTTGGTGAAAAGCTGATGATTCACCTTGTTTACTGCTTTCTTCATAAGCGACACATTTATAATCATAATTTTTACTTATTTCTAGTAACTGTTGTAAGGACTGTGGTCCATCCACATGTGGTACTATGATGCGATGAGACTGCTCGGCCGCTTCTTTAGCGATCTTTTGCCAACGATCTTTCTTTTTATTCGCCTTTTTTTCATCTAACTTTACAATGGAACGAGCTGACATAAAAGGGATAAACCGATGGGCGCCAAGTTCTGTGCCTTTTTGTATGATCCATTCGAGCTTATCCCCTTTAGGCAATCCGCTCACGATGGTAACATCAACCGGTAATTCGACATTTTTCTCTATCCATTGTACAACTTCTAACTCTACCACTTCAGAGGTAATGTTAACCAGTTTGCATTGAGCTGCTTTTCCATCAGGGTCTACACAAATAATTTCGTCACCTACGTTCATTCTCATTACGCGGGTAATATGATGATAATCATCATCTGTAATAAAAAAATGATCATTTTCTCTATGATTCACAAAATATCGTTGCATATATATAACCCCTTACTAAACGAATAAATAGGGGGAATTCATGACTCCCCCTAGTACATTACTGCTTCTTACCTATAATGGCAACCCAATCTTCCATTTGAATCGTTTCAACAATATCAAAACCACTTGATATCATCGCATCTTTAACAGCTTGTTTTTTCTGCTGAATAATGCCAGAAGCAATAAAATGACCTCCTGGTTTCACCACTTGTGCAACATCATCTGTAAAGCTGACAATTACTTCTGCTAAAATATTAGCGACAACTACTTCAGCTTGTACATTAATATTATCTAACAGATTGCCTTGAGACACCTCTACAATATCCTGCACTTTATTTAACTTGATATTGATTTTTGCTGAACGTACAGCAACTTCATCCAAATCGAGTGCAGTAATATGCTCAGCACCGAGCATCGCTCCAGCAATACTGAGCACACCTGACCCCGTACCAACATCAATAATATGATCACCAGGTGTAACAATATGCTCTAATGCTTGAATACACATCACTGTTGTTGGATGCGTCCCTGTTCCAAATGCCATTCCTGGGTCCAATTCAATAATGAGTTCATCACTACTTACTGGCGTGTATTCTTCCCAAGTCGGGACAATCGTGAATCGTTTAGAAATTTTTACAGGGTGATAGTACTTCTTCCAAGCAGTCGCCCACTCTTCTTCGTTCACTTCACTGATGCTGACCTCATTTTTACCAATATCAATGTTAAACGATAAAAGGTTACTAATGGCATTCTTTATCTCTTCTACTGTTTCACCTAAAAAGCTATTAATCGGTAAATAGGCTTTAACGATTACGCCTTCTTCTGGATAATCATGTGGATCGAGCTGGTAGATTTCGCCGTATTGATCTCTTCGTTCTTTCGTCAATTCAAATGGATCTTCAATCACTACACCACTTGCACCTGCTTCATGAAGAATATTTGAAATCGGCTCGACTGCTTCGTTCGCCGTGTGAACACTAATCTCTGACCATTTCATCTTACTACCAACTCCATTTCACTTATTCACCCTTAAAGGCACGCTTTACTTTTGAGAAGAATCCATCTTCTTGTTCACCTTGAGGTACTTTGCCACTCACTTCTGCAAATTCATTTAATAGCTGTCTTTGTTTATCTGATAATTTCGTCGGTGTTACCACTCTAACAATTATATGTTGATCACCAGTACCGTAACCTCTCACATTAGCTACACCTTTTCCTTTAAGACGGAATTTCGTGCCTGTCTGTGTTCCTGCTGGTACTTTGAGCTTAACCTTGCCGTGAAGCGTTGGAACTTCTACTTCATCCCCAAGTGCAGCCTGGACAAATGTAATTGGCATTTCACAATAAATATCGTCGCCATCCCTCTCAAAGAACTCATGAGCACGCACGTGGAAAACAACATATAAATCACCTGCTGGTCCACCGTTTACACCAGGTTCCCCTTGACCAGATACACGAAGCTGTTGGCCATCATCAATACCTGCTGGGATTTTTACACTGATTTTGCGACGTTTTTTCACTTTACCGTCGCCACCACATGTCGAACATTTATGTTTAATCTCTTTGCCCGTTCCATTACAGTAATTACATACACGACGGTTGACAATCTTACCAAACGGTGTGTTTTGCTCTACATTTAATTGACCGGATCCGTGACAATGTTTACATGTTTCCGGTTTCGTCCCAGGTTTCGCACCTGAACCATCACATGTTTCACACGTTTCTTCACGTGGAATTTCGATTTCAGTATCTTTACCAAAAGCGGCATCTTCGAAAGATACCGTCATATTATATTGCAAATCAGCACCTTGTCGCGGTGCATTCGGATCTCTTCTTCTCGATCCTCCACCAAAGAAAGAACTGAAGATATCTTCAAAGCCACCAAAGCCTTCGAAGCCACCTCCGCCACCAAAGCCCTGGTTTGGATCTGTATGACCAAATTGATCGTAATGCGCTTTTTTCTGATCATCACTTAATACTTCATAAGCTTCTTTCACTTCTTTAAACTTTTCATCCGCACCTGGCTCTTTATTAATATCCGGATGATACTTCTTAGATAATTTTCTGTACGCTTTCTTTATTTCATCCTTAGACGCACCTTTACTAACGCCAAGGACTTCATAGTAATCCCTTTTATCCATGATTACCACTCCCCGATCCATTTCACATAAAAATAATTGTATCATCCCACCAACCCAAAAGGCAATAAGAAAAGCGAAAGCGGCTTGCTCTGGAGCGACAAGCATAAGACGAAGATGGCTATGAGGTTGTTCTTTACCTCATAGATAGCTTTGACTTATGACCTCGAGCTCCATGCCGCTACAGCTAGACAATAAGAAAAGTGGAGGGTGCCCGCTTATCGGCGACAAGCATAAGACGAGCCGGCAGAAAGGTTGTTCTTTAACCTTTTGACGGATTGGCTTATGACCTCGAGCCGTTGGCAACCGCAACTAGACAATAGAAAAGCGAAAGCGGCTTGCTCTGGAGCGACAAGCATCTTCATGTGCGCTGCCATCAAACATGTCCACTTAGCTTCACCTATACGGGTGAGGATACATAATTTTTATGACTATTTTATGTTCTTTTCATTAACAAAGTGTGGTTTATTGTTTAGAAATAAGAAGTAAGCTGACGATTGCTTCCTTACTTCTTATTTCTAAACGAATGCCACTAAAAGAAAATTGAATGCAAAAATAAAGCCAAAGCCAAGTAATACCTGACTTTGACTTTTGTTTGGACTTTAAAATTATTTTTTATCGTCGTCTACTTCTTCGTACTCAGCATCTACCACATTATCGTCTGCTTTTTTAGATGCATCGCCTTCTGCACCTTGAGCTGCTTGAGCTTGTTGTTGTGCTTCTTCATATAACTTCATAGTCAAAGCTTGAACGATTTCTTGAAGTGCATCTTTCTTCGTGCGAATGTCTTCTAAGTCACCTTTTTCAATGGCAGCTTTCAATTCATCCTTCGCTTCATTTGCTTTTGTCACTTCTGCTTCTTCTACTTTACCTTCAAGGTCTTTTAATGTTTTTTCAGTAGTGAAAACTAATTGATCTGCTTCATTGCGAAGTTCAACTTCTTCTTTACGTTGTTTATCCGCTTCTGCATTATCTTCAGCTTCTTTCACCATACGATCGATTTCTTCATCTGAAAGACCTGTTGAAGATTTGATTGTGATAGCTTGTTCTTTATTTGTGCCAAGATCCTTCGCACGAACATTCACAATACCGTTTTTATCAATATCAAATGATACTTCAATTTGTGGCACACCACGTGGTGCTGGTGGAATATCTCCTAATTGGAAACGACCTAATGTTTTATTATCTTGTGCCATTGGACGTTCACCTTGAAGTACATGAATATCAACAGCAGATTGGTTATCAGCAGCCGTAGAGAATACTTGTGATTTAGATGTTGGGATAGTTGTATTACGCTCAATTAGCTTCGTGAATACCGCACCCATTGTTTCAATACCTAGTGAAAGTGGAGTTACGTCAAGTAAAACAACGTCTTTCACATCACCAGTGATTACACCACCTTGAATAGCAGCTCCCATCGCTACGACTTCATCAGGGTTTACCCCTTTATGTGGATCTTTACCTGTTTCTTTTTTAATCGCTTCTTGTACAGCTGGAATACGCGTAGAACCACCAACAAGAATAACTTTATCAATTTCTGATGGAGAAAGGTCAGCATCTTTTAACGCTTGGCGAGTTGGTCCCATTGTGCGTTCAACTAAGTCTGCAGAAAGCTCATCAAATTTTGCTCTTGATAAAGTAACTTCTAAGTGAAGTGGTCCAGCTTCTCCTGCTGTAATAAATGGTAAAGAAACTTGCGTAGAAGTCACACCTGAAAGGTCTTTTTTCGCTTTTTCAGCTGCATCTTTCAAACGTTGAAGTGCCATTTTATCTTTAGCTAAATCAATACCATTTTCTTTTTTGAATTGTTCTACCAAGTAGTCAATGATCACTTGGTCAAAGTCATCTCCACCTAGTCGATTATCCCCTGCAGTAGATTTTACTTCAAATACGCCATCTCCTAATTCAAGGATAGAGACGTCAAAAGTACCACCACCAAGGTCATAAACTAAAATCGTTTGATCTTCGTCCGTTTTATCCATACCGTAAGCAAGTGCGGCAGCAGTTGGTTCGTTAATGATACGCTCAACTTCTAACCCTGCAATTTTACCAGCATCTTTTGTTGCTTGACGCTCAGCATCATTAAAATAAGCAGGAACAGTGATAACAGCTTTATCAACTGTTTCACCAAGATAATCTTCAGCATAACCTTTTAAGTATTGAAGGATAGCTGCAGAAACTTCTTGTGGAGAAAGCTCTTTACCTTCTGCTTCTACTTTATAATCTGTTCCCATATGGCGTTTAATTGAAATAATTGTATTCGGGTTCGTAATTGCTTGTCGTTTAGCTACTTCCCCTACTTGACGTTCACCATTTTTGAAAGAAACAACTGATGGAGTTGTTCTATTTCCTTCAGGGTTTGGAACTACCTTTGCTTCGCCGCCTTCAAGCACGGCAACACATGAATTTGTTGTTCCTAAGTCAATACCAATAATTTTGCCCATGATCTATACCTCCATTACATAATATGTAGTTATTGATTTACTTTAACCATTGCCGGTCGAATGACACGGTCTTTCAGTAAATAACCTTTTTGAAATTCTTCAACGACTACATTAGAATCGTAGCCTTCTTCCTCCACCTGCATAACAGCTTGATGGAATTGAGGGTCAAATACTTGGCCTACAGCTTCAATCTGTTCAACGCCTTCTTTTTTCAGCGCCTCAATTAAACTGCGATAAACCATTTCCATTCCTTGTAGCAATGATTGCACGTTACTATCGTCTGTATTAGTAGATTGCAGTGCTCTTTCAAAGTTATCAAGGGCTGGTAATAAATCTGATACTAAGCTTTGTGCTCTATATTTTTCAGACGCTTCGCGATCTAATTTCGCACGACGTCTGCTATTATCAAAATCAGCTTGTAATCTTAAATAACGATTATCGGCCTCTTCCACCTTTTTCTCAAGCTCTGCCACCTTAGCTTCCAGCGCAGAAACCTCACTATTTACTTCAGATGAATCACCTTCAGATTGAGTGTCAGCAGCTTCACCAAAAACTTCTTCTGGTTGAATGTTTTCTTGCTCGGATTTGTTTACCTCTTCTTGTAGAGTCTCTTTTTCTTCTGCCAACTTTTTCACCTCCCTTAAATGCATTGGGTTCATAGTTAAAGGGGTGGAAGCGAAATTCCACCCTTATTCAATATTTCCAGGGTTATTCGTTTTGATACAGCCTAGTCAACTCATAAGATAAGCCTTTACTTAAAAATTGTAGCAAACTAATGACTCTGGAATATTCCATTCTGGTTGGTCCTAATATAGCAATCGTTCCTAATTGTTCTACACCAATAGAATAGCTTGCAGTAATTAAACTACAATTATCCATCGCAGAATTTTTATTTTCGGTACCAATTTTGACGCGGATACCTGAGGAATGATTACGTATTAAATCATAAATCCCTTCTTCCTGCTCAATCATATAAAGTAAGTCTTTTACCTTGTCTATATCATGAAACTCAGGTTGACTTAAGATATTCGTTTTCCCGCCAAAGAACAATTTCTCATTTGCAGGCATTTGAATCGTATCAATAATTGAGTGGTAAAGAAAGTCATAATGTTGGATATGCTGGCGTAAAACGATGGCAACTTCTTTATAAATCGTTTGATTCAGATGTTCAATTGGTACACCTACTAAACGGTCGTTTAAGATATTGACCATCATTTCAATATCTGCTGGGTTCATGGATTCAGGAAAATGAAACATTCTATTTTCCACATGCCCAGTATCTGTCACAATAATTGCAATGGCTGTGTGATCATTCAATGGAACGATTTGAATTCTTTTTAATCTATTTTCCTTCACTGCCGGACCTAAAACGATGGAAGTGTAATTCGTCATTTCAGAAAGAATTTTAGCTGATTTTTGCACGATTTTTTCTAATTCGTACATTTTATCACTAAAAATGCTTTTCATTTGTACAACTTCACTTTTATTAAGTTGCTGCGGGGATAATAGATGGTCGACATAGTATCTATAACCCTTCTCAGAAGGGATTCGTCCTGATGAGGTATGAGTTTTTTCTAAAAAACCAAGCTCCTCTAAATCAGCCATTTCATTCCTAATTGTCGCCGAGCTAAAAGAAATTTCATCTTTCTTAGATAATGTTCTTGAGCCAACCGGCTGTGCCGTCTGAATAAAATCATCAACAATTACTTGGAATATCAACAATTGACGATCTGTTAACACAGTAATCACCTCTGTTAGCACTCTCATTTAATGAGTGCTAAATCTAATAATAAATTATCAAATCTAGGAGCGAGTGTCAATCATTTGCGCCTTATCTCCATCATAATTATTAAAAGAAAGACAACAAACCATCTTTCAAAGAAGTATGTTGAAGGTGCCACTCGTATAATAGTCGCAAGACTGTTATGATTTCAACATATTCTTTTCTGGATACAACTGATAAATAGAGCGGTAGCCTTTTACAGCTTTGTTCATTTAATAAATGATTGAAAAACTTCGTTGCCTAATAATCGGCCTTGCTTTGTTAATTGAATAGAATCATCTTTTATTTCTAGTAATGACTTCTGTTCGTGTGCCATTAATTCTTCACGAAATACCTCCATGATATCTATATCAAATTTCTCCTTAAAACCTTTCATCGAAACACCTTGTGTTTTACGAAGTCCAAGAAACATTTCTTCCTCCATTTTCTCCTTCTTCGTCACTTCATGTTTGTCCATAATAGGCAACTGATTTTGATCTAATGGTTCCATATATTTTTTTAAAGGGCCGTAATTAGAGCGGCGATAACCATCTACATAGCTATGGGCGCCAGCACCAAACCCAAAATAAGCTTCATTATTCCAATAGGTTAAATTATGTTTACTTTCAAAGCCAGGCTTAGAAAAATTACTAATTTCATACTGCTCAAAGCCATTCTCTTTCATCTTTTCCATCAATAACTCATACATTGCTGCTTCAACATCCTCCCCAGGAGTATGAAGTTTACCTTTACGCATCAGGTTATAAAATACGGTTTTCGGCTCTATAATCAGCGAGTAAGCAGAAAAATGTTGAACATCTAATTGAAAGGAAGTGTTTAAAGTTTCTTGGAAGTCTGCCATCGTTTGAGTAGGCAAGCTGTATATCAGATCTATACTCATATTCTTAAAACCAGCTTTTTTTGCAGATTCCACTGACTGATACACATCTTTCGCTCGATGGACCCTACCAATTTTTTCTAACAATTGATCGTTAAATGTTTGTACACCTAAGCTTAAGCGATTGACCCCATGATCGAACAACAACTTAAGTTTTTCGTATGATAAGTCACCTGGATTAGCTTCAAAAGTAAACTCATACTGACCAGCAAGAGGTAATCTTTTACGAATCGACTCTAGAAAAGTGGCAAGTTGCTTTTCATTCAAAGCAGTCGGTGTCCCTCCTCCGACGAATATAGTCTTAAAAGGAGCGTATTCACTGCTGTTCATCGTGATTTCCATTTCTTTATCTAAATATTGTAGATACTCATCTACTGGTTGTCCCTTTAAGAAGACTTTATTAAAATCACAATAGTGACAAATATGTTCACAAAACGGTATATGAAGGTATGCCGCTTGAATCATTACTTTCACAACCTTACTTTTTTAGGTTTCTCATCTTGATGAGTTTAGCAAAAACAATCTTTGGACTTTCCATTCTAGTCTCTTTGTTTCTGCTTCTATTTTAAAAATTTAAAACGGAAAAAAATAGGCTAGGATACGCCTATGGGAAAGCATACCTAACCTATCCTAATAAAGCAATTTATTTTATTTCTTCGTATTATTATCGTCCATTTTTAATACAGCCATAAATGCTTCTTGCGGTACTTCAACCGACCCAACTTGCTTCATGCGCTTTTTCCCTTCTTTTTGCTTTTCAAGCAATTTTCTTTTACGGGAAATATCTCCACCATAACATTTTGCAAGGACATTTTTACGCATCGCTTTTATTGTTGAACGAGCAATGATCTTTTGCCCAACTGCTGCTTGAATAGGGACTTCAAACTGTTGACGCGGAATAAGTTCTTTTAATTTTTCAACAATCACTTTTCCTCGTTCATATGCAAAGTCTTTATGAACAATAAAGCTAAGAGCATCCACTTTCTCTGCGTTTAATAAAATATCCATTTTCACAAGCTTAGATGGGCGATAACCGATTAATTCATAATCAAAAGACGCATACCCTTTTGTATTTGATTTTAATTGATCAAAAAAGTCATAAACAATTTCTGACAGAGGTATTTCATAAATAATATTCACACGTGACTCATCCATATATTGCATATCAATGAAATTGCCGCGTTTTAATTGACACAGTTCCATAATCGCACCGACATATTCATTTGGTGCCATCATCGTTGCTTTTACATACGGTTCTTCTACTCTTTCAATTTTTTGTGCATCCGGCATATCTGAAGGGTTATCAACTTTTAACTCCGTTCCATCTGTTAACACCACATCATAGATTACACTTGGTGCCGTTGTAATTAAATCAATCTTAAATTCTCGCTCAATTCTTTCTTGAATAATCTCCATATGCAGCAAACCTAAAAATCCACAACGGAACCCAAATCCAAGCGCCTGCGAAGTCTCAGGTTCGTACTGAAGAGCAGAGTCATTCAGTTCGAGTTTTTCAAGTGCTTCACGCAAATCATTGAATTTCGCACTATCAATCGGATAAAGTCCACAATAGACCATCGGGTTCAGTTTACGATAACCAGGTAACGGTTCTGTTGCACCATTCTTTGCACTTGTAATCGTGTCACCAACTCGTGTATCGCCTACGTTTTTAATTGCTGCCGTTAAGAAACCAACATCTCCAACTGAAAGCTCATCCATTGGCGTCGATTTAGGTGTAAATACGCCAACCTCAGTTACTTCGAACTCTTTGCCTGTGGCCATCATTTTTACTTTGTCGCCTACTTTAACTGTTCCATCAACGACGCGAATATAAGCAACAACTCCACGATAAGCATCATATAAGGAATCAAATATTAACGCTTTAAGAGGCGCATCTGGATCTCCAGTCGGTGCCGGAACCTTCTCTACCACTTGCTCTAGAATCTCTTCAATCCCAATCCCTGCTTTGGCAGATGCTAAAACAGCTTCAGAAGCATCAAGTCCAATGACTTCTTCCACTTCATTTCTTACACGCTCTGGATCGGCACTAGGTAAATCTATTTTATTAATCACAGGTAATATTTCTAAATCATTGTCTAACGCCAAGTATACATTAGCTAACGTTTGCGCCTCTATTCCTTGAGCAGCATCGACGACTAATACTGCACCCTCACATGCTGCTAAACTTCTGGACACCTCATATGTAAAATCGACATGCCCTGGCGTATCAATTAGATGGAAAGTATAAATTTCTCCATCCTTAGCTTTATATTTGAGTTGTACAGAATTTAATTTAATCGTAATGCCACGTTCTCTCTCTAAATCCATCGAATCTAGGAGCTGATCTTTCATTTCCCGCGAAGTAAGTGCATTTGTTTTTTCCAGAATACGGTCAGCCAATGTGGATTTCCCATGGTCAATATGAGCAATAATGGAAAAATTACGGGTCCTAGATTGCCTATTTAGTCTCTCTTCTCTATTCATGTAACTTTCTTCACTCCTATATAAAAGCGCAAATCACACATATGTGTATGGTTCACAACAGTTTTCACTAGTAAGCACACTAATGGTCTGGCTACACAAAGACTCTATATACGATCATCTTTGTTAGCCAAGTTTCTTAGCACTTAAAAAGTGGATGATATGTACTTCATTTATTTACTTGCTTCTCTATCTAATCGAAAAGACATACATATTTTTGATTATAGCAGTACAAAATGGAAGATTCAACGAAATTCATGAAAGGGTGTACAGATTCAATCGGAGTTTCATTTCTATTTTTAGGATAGAGAAGCTAGTTGGAGGATTGGTTTCATCTGACATCATTGACCATTTTTATAAATCCTAGGCGGATCCTTGAATCCACCTAGGGAATGCTCTATTACTCCTCATCTTTTGCTTGTACCTTATCAACTACCATATCAATGCCTGTTCTTGTTATGGCTTGCGTTCCTTCTGATATGGACTTACCAATAGATGAGAAGAGATTAAAGGACTTCATCTCCTCTAATTGTTTCTGCTTACCTTGTAAATCATGTGTGGATGCGCCCCTATCATCCCCGACTGTTAGGGTACTCATCTCTACCATTGCATGATTCGCTTGCTTCATACCAAACAAAACAGAAATAAACATGAGAGATATAATAAATATAGCTGCGATCATAAATCTTTTCATTCGAATCACCTTTTCCTTATTCTAGTAATAGATTGTATGAAAAGAATAGAAAAGATAGAACCTTTTTTATCTCGTATAAAAGCCTGTATTCTCTTGGTTTACTTTCGTATGGAGGGCAGCATTTAATCCATTAGCTAGTAAATTAGCCATATCTTCTATAAACACATCTACTTCTTTTGGGGTTACCATCAAGTTATGCCCCAGTGGAGATAGAACTTCCCCGATTAATTTACGTTTTTCTTCCTCAGGTAATGTACCCACAATACCCATAAATGTTTGTCGCTCATTCTCCTCAGGTAAATCTTCTTCAGATAGCTTGCGCTTTTCTCCAAATGTCATGCCAGCCGGTGTTAAAGAGCGAGAAGGCTTGTCCCCTTCTTTTAGTTCCTTCCCAAAATGCTTGAGGATGAAATCTATTGTGTCACTTGTAATCGAAACAGCATCAACAACAGTTGGCACGCCAATAGCAATAACCGGTACACCTAAAGTTTCTTTACTAATTTCCTTTCGCTTGTTGCCAACACCTGATCCAGGATGAATGCCTGTATCAGAAATTTGGATAGTAGAATTGACCCTTTCAATAGACCTTGCTGCTAGAGCGTCCACAGCAATGACAAAATCCGGCTTCGTTTTCTCAACAATACCAAACAAAATGTCACTTGTTTCAATACCCGTTAACCCCATTACACCAGGCGAAAGCGCGCTAACAGGACGATAGCCATCTTCTACACTCTCAGGCTGTAACTCAAATAAGTGCCGAGTAATTAGTAAGTTTTCACATACTTCAGGTCCAATCGCATCAGGTGTAACATTCCAGTTCCCTAAACCAACGATTAAACACGAATCGTTAGGGCCAATGCCAAGGTCTTTAATAAAGTAGGCCATTTCTTTAGCAAATAGCTTTTCCACTTGCAGTTGTGTTTCCGTATCTTGTTGTCTAATCCCCTGTACCTCTATTGTTAAATATTTACCTGGTTTTTTCCCTAGCATTTCACTTCCTTGTTCTGTCACTTCGACATAAGAGGTTTTCATGCCATTTTCTTCTTTTTCTTTTATAATAACGCCTTCGATTTGGGACTGATTCTCTTCACCGTGTATTCCTTGATTTTCTAATACGACCTCGCGAGCTTCTATCGCTAAGTCCGTTCTTATACCATATTTGCTTAAATCCAACTTCTCATTCAAAGCGAAACGACCACCTTTTTTGCGTATTATAGTTAGTTTTAGGATGACCACCACTTGTTCAAATCATGCATGTTTTATATGTGAACAATATGTTTCTACAGTGAAGGAGAAGATGGATTTCCTCGTTTTGTATTGATTTATTGTCTCAGCTTTGATAGAATATCACTTGTTCTGAATTTATAATAATGATGAATACAAATATCGAGTTCATAAAAATTCGATGCCTTTTTTGTAGGAGGTGAATGGAATGCCAAATATTAAATCTGCTATCAAACGTGTTAAAACAAACGAAGCACGCAGTGCACGTAACATTCAAGCTAAGTCTAACATGCGTTCTGCAGTGAAAAAATCTGAAGCTGCGATTGCTAACAATGATGCAACTGCTGCTGAGAGCTTTGCACAAGCTGCAAGCAAACTAGATAAAGCTGCTGCAAAAGGACTTATCCATAAAAATGCTGCTGCTCGTAAGAAATCTCGTTTAATGAAAAGAATGAATGCTGCAAATGCTTAATTTGTAGAAATCATAAAAAGCTATCCACATGATGGATAGCTTTTTTTCATTTCATATAAAGATTAAGCCCGATGGAAAATACATGAGGTATTTATAAAACTTCAATATCTCGTTTATTTAATTTAAATAAAAATAACTCAATTAATAATTGCTTGTTCATTCCTCCTGTTTTCATTTGATAATCAGCTTCTGCAAGCACATCCATGATTTGCGATAACTCTTCTTCACTAAAAAGTCTCGCTTGACCGGCCGCAAGTTTCACTCTAAAAGGGTGAGTTTTAATATATCCAGCCATCTGATTTTGCCCATAACCTCTTCTAGACAATTCTTTCACTTGGTAAATGAGACGGAACTGATTTGTAATTACTGCCAAAATTTTAATAGGTTCCTCATTTAACTTTAATAAATCATAAAAAATTCTTAATGCTGCTTCTATGTCTCTATGGACGACTTTATCAACTAGTGTAAAGATATTTTGTTCTAAAGACCGCGACACTAATTGATCGACCATTTCAACCGTAATGCGTTTTTCATCATTACCGTATAAAGCTAGCTTGTCCATTTCGCTCGTTAACATAAATAAATTCATACCTGAAAGTGTAAGAAGAAGATTAATTGCTTCTTCATCAATCTGTACGCCATTTTTGGATGCACGATCACGCATCCATACATGTAACTCTTTCTCATTCAATTGTTTCGCTTCTAACACTGCAGCATTTTTTTTGATTTGCTTTGTTAACTTTTTTCGCTCATCTAGCTTTTCATACGCACCAGAAAATACGAGAATAGTGTAAGGAGCAGGATCTTTCAAATAGTTCTCAAGTACATTTAATTGATGCTCCACCTTTGCTTTCCCTTTATCCGCTGTTAAAAAATATGGATTATGTAAAATAATAAGACGGCGCTCTCCCATGAAAGGAAACGTTTCAGCGTCTTCAATTGCAACTTCAATTGGCGTTTCTTCTAAATCATAGGTAGATAAATTGAAGTCAAGTTCTTCTGGCAGTAACGCATGATTGATTAATAATTGTTTCGTTTCATTGATAAGGTAAGGCTCAGTTCCGTATAGCAAATATACAGATGAGAAGCTTTTTGCTTTAATTTGCTTCCATATATCAAAAACCACTTTTCTCGCTCCGATCATATTTTATAAGTACTATCTATCCTATAGAAGCAAATCGATTTTGACAAGTGGAATGAAAAGAATGCACGCTGCTTATAATACCAATAAATACAAGAAAAGCGCTTATTAAGCGCTTCTCAAACAATCTATATAGAAACGCTTGCAAGCAAGAGGCCTAGGATTCTCTTGCTGAAGCGGTGCACCCTTATACTTATAATATGGCATGACAGTCGCTAAATTATCGCTGACAACTCATGTAAGTAAAGGAAAAGCATTGCTAGAAGTGTAGATTTTTTCATGGAAATCACTTATACTAATTAAGGAAATAGGAGGGTTGACTGTGAACGAATTTGAAAAAAATGTCCAATCGAAACGTCACGATATTGGTGACTCCGCAATGGGATTCGTTGCTTCTTTCGGATTCTTTACCATTCTATTTGTCATTGCGGTCGCAATTAAAGCAATCGGCGCATAACCCTTGAAGGCTCATAGGCAGATACATACTTCTGTCATTTTGCATTATTGACTTAGAGCTTTCAGAAGAGACTGCATTTCGCTTTGCAGTCTTTTTTATTTTTTGAAAAGAAAGTTAAATTCGTTCGATTGTCTAGGCATAAAATATCCTATGGTAGGACAGTTGAAAAGGTTCCGTTCCCCCTGAAAAAAACATAAGAAATTCCGCCATGATGATCCGTTCTTATTATTGGAATTTGATGATCACTTAACCTCTGCAACACTTCCTCAGTTGGATGACCGAAACGATTGTTCCTACCAACTGAAATAACTGCTAATTTAGGTTTTACCCCATCGAGAAACTTCTCAGTCGTCGAAGTTTTACTGCCGTGATGCCCCACTTTTAATACATCAACAGATAACCTCCCATATTTACTGACTAGCTTCTCTTCCCCAGCTTCTTCTAAATCACCAGTAAATAACCATGCTAACCCCCCAATGACAGCATAAAGCACGATAGACCCATCATTTTTATTATTTGCTGTTTTATCCAAAGGCATAAGAATTTGAAATTTCTCATCCTTCATACGCCAACGAACACCTGCGCTTATCTCCTGTACATTAACGTTTCTTGTTTGAGCTAACTTTAAAATCTCTGTTTCTAATGCACTTCTTTCATTCGTAATCGGTAGTAATATTTCTCTTACTTTAACCATAGACATAACAGCTGGTGCACCTCCCATATGATCACTATCACCATGAGTAAGAATAAGCTTATCAATTTTCCTAATTCCTTTACTTTTTAAAAAAGGCACAACAATATCTTCTCCAGGATCAAATGCTCCGGTTCTTTCCTGCCATTCCTCTTTTTCAAATGAAAGTACTCCCCCAGTATCAATTAAATAATTCCCCCTATTATGAGGTAAACGAATGAATATACTATCCCCTTGCCCGACATCAATAAAAGAGACTTCTCCAGTAAAAGTAAAATAAGGAGTAAGATAGTGAATGAAAAAAACGAAAAAAGGTGCAATGCTTGCTAATAGAAAATTCTTCCTTCCCTCACCTTTCTCCCATTTTAAGAAGAAAAGAAAGATTGCAAATAAATAGAGTAGAATAAGCCACAAAGAGGGCCTTCCTAAGGTTAATACAGCCTGAGGAAAATCTGCTATTGTTAAACTTAACTTATTCATACGCTCTAGTAATGTATTTATCCATTGAATCGGAATCCAAGCCCAAGTTCCGACAATCAAATGATAAGCCAATAAGAAAAGACATAACGGGAGAAGAACAAAAGAAAAAATGGGTACAAAGATGATATTAGCTACAAGGGAGAAAATTGAGATTTCAAAGAATGAATAAAGTAATATTGGCGTTGCCGCTAACTGACAAATAAAAGATATCACAAAGAGTGACCTTATAGGGGATGAACGCCTTTTGAGGAGAGAATAAGAAGACAAAAGCAAAACATAAGTAACTGCGAAAGAAAGTTGAAAACCGACGTCATAAAGCGTAAATGGGGTGATAAATAAATAACAAACAAATACAATACATAGTACATCTTGCGTTCTCATAGCTGACAAAAACATTTTAAATAGCGCTGCGAACATCAGCATGGCTACAGCTCGAATAACTGAAGGTGTTCCTCCGGCAATCACGCCATAGATCGGTAACAAAACCACTAAAATTATCAACATATGTTGCCTTGTCACACCTAACCGTAAGCCCACAAACAAGAGCATTCCAGCTAACAAACTAACATGCATACCTGAGATAGCTAATAAATGAATAACCCCTAACCTTTGATAAGCTGTTTCAACGCTTGCATCTAATTGCGAGCGGTCTCCATAGACTAATGCATTCGTTAGTGGAGCGGTTTCACTCGGAAAGTACTTATTCACATATTGAATCCCTTTCTCCCGCCATTGCCAAATTTGTGTAACGATATTCGTATTACTCATTTGGCAACTTCGTAAATCAAATTGATCTGTTTGAATTTGCCAGTGAATACCTTTACGTTGTAAATATTGTTGATAATCAAAACTATGGAAATTAGTTGCTTTTTGCGGTATTTCTAGTTTTCCATTCACGTTACATATCAAACCTGTACTCGTTATCTTCTCCATCGAGTCTTTTTCTTCCTTAGATTGAACGTAGTATGTAAATAAGAGTTTTTCATTTGTAAGTTGATCTATCGCTTGGGCCGAAAGACGATCTCCATCAATGACCCATCCATGAGTAAAGGTCAATCGGAAATCAGTTCTTTCGCTTATTATATCTGTCACATTATCATAAGAAGCAACATAACCTCTAATGAAAAATAACACACTACATAAAATAAACAATAATGTCAGTCTTCGAGAAAGATATTTTGTAAAAATACTAAAGAGAAAAAACAGGAAAAGGGGAATGAAATACAAATAAGAGGAGAAAGAAGATAAGAGTGAAAAAGTCGCGACAAGGGAGCAAAAAAACCATTTCCCTGGCAAAAAAATTCACCACCCATTTAGAATAGTATCGTTAAATCCAAGAATATGAAACGGTTCGCTGCCTAAACAAACCGTTTCATCAGTCAATTATTTTAAAATAGTTTCTACTTCTTCTTTTAATTGATCATATAGAGCGTTCTCGCCTTTTAAGTCTTTAATTTCAGCCAATAACTTCTTAATTAAATCGTTCTTTTCCGTTGCTTTTACATCTAACTGTTGCTGATCGAAAGGAACTTTCTTTAACGAAACCCCCGCTTGTTGAAATAGCTCTATTCCATATGGATGATTTTTATAGTCCTCTGCATAGTATACCTTTTTAATACCTGCTTGAATAATTGCTTTACAGCATTGTAAGCAAGGAAAATGTGTTACATAAATTTCTGCATTCTCTGTTGGTACACCAAATTTCGCGCACTGCAAAATGGCATTCATCTCCGCATGTATCGTTCTTACACAATGATTGTCAATGACATAGCAACCTTCATCAATACAATGATCGCTACCTGTGATTGAGCCGTTATACCCACCTGCGATCATTCGTTTATCACGAACAATTGTTGCCCCTACAGTTAATCGTGTACATGTACTTCTTAATGCTAGCAAATGGCTTTGTGCCATAAAATATTGATCCCAAGAAATTCTGTCCATTGTACGTCTCTCCCTTTTTTCATACATCCTCATGTTTTAGTTTAATCACACCATACATGTATGGTCAAATCCATTTTCATCTAATCAATCAACACTTATCAGATCTTTTAGTTTTTCAAAAGTTTTTTCCCCAATCCCTGATATCTCTTTTAAATCTTCAATAGCTTTAAAAGAGCCGTTTTCCTCTCTAAA
The DNA here is from genome assembly GCF_038003465.1 of Cytobacillus sp. FSL K6-0265. NCBI lineage: Bacteria > Bacillati > Bacillota > Bacilli > Caryophanales > Bacillaceae > Cytobacillus > Cytobacillus sp. FSL K6-0265. The sequence continues at coordinate 3,075,427 of NZ_JBBOPE010000001.1, forward strand.
CGAGAGAATATCTTCTGCTTTTGTAGGACCAATTCCTGGCAGTGTTTCAAGCTGTTCAACAGTTGCCTGATTCAAATTGATTTTCCCTTCGTTTCCATCGTTTAATGTCGGTAACGATGAAACACTCTCTTCCCCCACTTTTGGAATATAGATAACCATTTCGTCTGTCAGTTTCTGAGCAAGATTGACTTGTTGTTGATCCGCTTCACTTAGAAACCCTCCCGCAACTTGAATAGCATCTACAATACGCTGGGTGTTTTTTAACTCATAGACACCTGGATCTTTGACTTCTCCTTTAATATCAACCATCACATCATCTGAAGAATTCACTTCTTCTTGAGATGTTTCTACCCCTTCTTCAAACTCCTTATCCTCAAGCAGCCATTCATTTTCCACTTCACCCGTATTGTCTTGATTTAGAAGTGGGGAGAGCGCCCACATACATACAGCACCAACAATGAATCCAGCAACCATTACAATATACAAGGCGTATTGCTTCACCCATTCCATTATCATCAATTCCTTTCATTAGACATAATTTCATCTCTTGCTTCATATTTTTAATAGGAGTCATTTTTGTTAGTGAAGGAGGGATTTATGTTGAATATCGGTATAATTGGCACAGGCAATATGGGGAGAATTTTGACAGAAGCCTTGCTTGATAGCAAAGCTGTTTCCCCTTCTTCCATTACCATTACAAACCGTACCATTGCAAAATCATTGGAGATAAAAGAAGCAAATCCAACTATCAATGTGGCACGAGACGCACTGACAACTGCTAAGATGTCTTCACTTATTTTCGTTTGTGTCAAACCACATGATGTTTACGAAGTCATTCAAACCATTCAACCGAATCTAAATAGAGATAAATGCGTCATCTCTATTACAAGTCCTATTGCGGTAAATCAATTAGAGTCTGTCTTGTACTGTTCCAGTGCAAGAGTCATTCCGAGCATCACGAACCGAGCATTAGCTGGTGTCTCCCTAGTCACATACGGAGATCATTGCTCAAAAGAGTGGCAGGAAAGTATTCAATGGTTATTCGAACAAATTTCTGTCCCTACCATTATTGAGGAAAAAATCACAAGAGTGGCTTCAGATATCGTTAGCTGTGGTCCCGCATTTTTTAGTTACTTAACACAGCGATTTATAGATGCCGCCGTTAAGGAAACAAAGATAGATAATGATACTGCCACAAAATTAGCTAGTGAAATGCTGATAGGATTAGGAGAATTGTTGCGCCAAGGACATTATACATTACCAACTTTACAAGAAAAGGTGTGTGTAAAGGGCGGAGTGACCGGTGAAGGTATAAAGGTGCTTGAAAAAGAGATAGGAGATATGTTTGAACACTTGTTTCAAGCGACTCATTCAAAGTTTGCTGAGGATATAAACATGGTTAAAACGCAATATACAACTATTTAATAGTTCGATAAAAAATGCCAAAACCCTTCTAACAAAAAAAGAGTCTCGGAATTTTTTCCGGGACTTTTCTTTGTTTATATTAGATTATTTCTTTTTACAAATAAAAAACAATCTTTCAGCATCGTTTATTTCTGTACTTTTCTCATTAAAATCAACGAAAAAACTAGTTATTTCAAAACCCGCCTCTTTCAACCAAAGCCTATATACGTCGAAATCATACGTTCTCTGAAAATGGCATTCATCATATCGTTTGTATGTTCCCATTTTTTCATCTAGGACGAAGAATGACAAATCATGTTCCACACTATGTGGGAATTCCCCTTCATAACTTTGCCAAATATAACTTACTTCTTCTTCATTTAAGGCAAAAGTTTGATTAACAAACAAATCGTCAATTTTATGAACGGTATGTACGTCAAACATAAACAAACCGTCATCAGCTAAATGTTCATATACTCCTGAGAAGGTAGATTTCACTTCATCTTCTGATTGGAGATAGTTCAATGAGTCACAAAAAATAGTAATGACATCATATACACCAATCTCTTCTAATCTAGACATATCCTGTTCTAAAAACTGAATCGATAGCGCTTTGTTCGCTGCTTTGCTTTGTGCAACCGCAAGCATATTATCTGATAAATCAGCTCCAGTCACTTCATAGCCTCTATCAGCCAATCGCAAAGAAAGCTCACCTGTTCCACAAGCAAGATCAAGGAGACGCTTACCTTTTAATTGATGAAGATCACACTGTGATGCAACAATGGACACCCATTTTTCATAAGGTGCATCTACCATTAATCCATCATAGAGATATGCAAATTGCTGATAACTCATTATGGTTGCAGCTCACTTTTAATATCTTCTATTTTCGCATCGCCCCAAAGACGTTCCAAGTTATAATAACTTCTTTCATCGCGATGGAACACATGTGCAACAATGTCCCCTAAGTCAACTAAAACCCAGCGTGCTTCTTCAAACCCTTCCATTCTTTTAACTTCATAGCCGTTTTCTTCAGCTTTGTCTTTTACTTCTTTAGCAATAGCTTGCACTTGCTTATCTGAATTCCCGTGACAAATAACGAAATAATCCGCTATTAACGAGATTCCTTTCATATTTAGTGCCACGATATCTTCTGCTCTCTTACTGTCTACTGCTTTTACAACTGTTGTAAGTAATTGTTTTTCTGACATATCATCAACCCTTTCTATTCATCACTAAATCATTGTACATCGTTAATGTGAGCGGATAGACTGATTGATTTTTTTTCATTAGAAAAAGAATAGAGTTTTTCACAGCCTGAATCAATGCTTCATCCAAATCATGCTGTGCAAGCTCCCTCACTTCTTCAACACCAGGAAAATGCCTACCCGGCTCAATATAGTCCGCTAAATACACAACTTTCTCTAATAATGACATATTAGCTCGTCCTGAAGTATGATAGCGTATTGCCTCTAATATTTCACAGTCAGCAATACCAACTTTCGTTTCGACTAAATATGCGCCCACTGGGGCATGCCATAACTCACTACTGTATTCTAGTAAATCTGAAGGCATACCCTGTGCTAAGATACACGCTTTCATTTCTTCCTTGGGATGAAATTTAGCATAATCATGAAAAATGGCGGCCATTTCAGCCTTTTTCACATCTGCTCCAAATCTTTTCGCCAATTCAATTGCACTGTTCATCACACCAATTGTATGTTGGTAACGATGATCTGTTAATTGTTCTTTGACAATTTCTAATGCCAGTTCACGATTCATATAGGTGATTCTCCTCCATGTATGTGCGGACTTTTTCTGGCACTAAATACTTAATGGTCTCTCCATTTTTCATGCGTTCTCTGATCAAAGTAGATGAAATACCAATCTCGGGAATCTCAACATAATCAACGGGATATGTGGTCGTTAATTCATAATCTGGTCTCTTTACGCCTACAAAAGTGACTAGATCGAGCAAATAATCTATATCACGCCATTTATGCAGATACTCAACCATGTCCGCGCCAATAATAAAGAAAAATTTTGTATCCTTCTCTCTTTCATGTAAAATCTTGATCGTATCAACAGTATAAGAAGGACCTTTTCTTTCTAATTCTACTAATTCCACTTGAAATTGTGGATGATCACTAACCGCTTTTCTTAATAATGCTATTCTATCTTCATTACTCAGAAAGTAACTTTTTTCTTTATGTGGTGGCTCTTGGTTCGGCATAAACCAAATTTCGTCTAAAGCTTTTGCATGTAATACTTCATTAGCGATAATTAAGTGACCTAAGTGAGGAGGATCAAATGTACCTCCTAGGATTCCTATTCTTTTCATCCTTTTCCCCCCAAAGGTTCGTTTAAGGTAATTTAATTTGTTTGTTCTCTTTTGATTGTTTATAAAGGACAATCATATTGCCTATTACCTGTACAAGTTCCGCTTTTGTTCCTTTAATTAACAATTCGGCTACAGTATCCCTATCTTCATCACAGTTTTGTAAAATGCTTACTTTTAATAGTTCTCTTGCTTCTAATGCCTCTGCTATTTGCTTCACCATATTATCATTTACGCCACCTTTTCCCACTTGGAAAATCGGGTTTAAATGATGTGCTTCTGATCTTAAATATCTCTTTTGCTTACCTGTTAACATAATTTCCTCCTAATTGTTGCTCCACATTTCTTCTCATTCGTTCCGTGTCTGGCATTTGAGAAGTCCATAATTCAAACGCTAACGCACCTTGATAAACAAACATATCTAACCCATTTTGCACACGCGCTCCTTTTGCTTTTGCTTCTGCTAAAAAGGCTGTTTCAAATGGATTATATATAATATCGCTAACAAAGACGTCTTCACGCATAAGATGAAGATTAAGTGGTTTTTCTCCCATTCTTGGTGACATTCCGATCGAAGTCGTTTGAATGATACAATCATATTCGTCAAGTTTATGTGCTGCATCATCCAATGTCAATGCTCGCATATCTACATCATACGGACAATCAGCAATCAATTGAACCGCACGTTCAACAGTGCGATTGGCAATTGTGATGTGGGAAACGCTCGCTTGCGCTAAAGCATAGACAATAGCTTTAGCAGCTCCACCTGCACCTAACACTAATATTTTATTTTCTATAAACTGTGGTTGATGGTTTTTCAGTCCCCGGAGAAAACCCGTTCCATCCGTATTATAGCCAATTAACTTTCCATCCCTGTGAATGACAGTATTTACTGCCCCAATTGCTTCTGCTAAAGGATCTAGTTCATCTAAATACGCCATAATACTCTCTTTATGTGGCACAGTCACATTAAATCCTGCCACACTACATGCCCTTAAACCCTTAATGGCATCCGATAGATTTTCCGATTGAATATGCAATGGTAAATAATGGGCATCCATTTGGTAGTACTGAAATAAATCATTATGCATCACAGGTGACATCGAATGTGCAATAGGGTCCCCAATTACTGCATAAAACTTCTCCACTCTTCTTCTCCCCTTTGACGATAAGGATTATATCAGTGATTTTCTAAGTGTAACATTAACGCCCTTAGGTACATATGCAGCTATTTTACATCCTGCTGTAGGTACTGTTATCCAGCCTAAGCCTGAATAAACGATATCTGTCTTATCTTCTTTTATTGTAAATTCATGACGGATGAGCTCAGGAAACTCGTCTAATTCGTCCTTACGGGGTGGTGTCAACATTTCTCCAACATGTTTTTCGTATAATTCATCCGCTTTTTCTAATTTTGTCCGATGAATCTGGATTTCATTAGAGAAATGACAAATAAACGATGTCCGGTCACCATGAATAAAATCAAATCGACTTAATCCACCAAAATAAAGGGTTTGACCATCATTTAATTGGTATACTTTCGGCTTTATTTCTTTTTTCGGTGTAATGATTTTCAAATCACGCTTATCAATATAATGTGCCATTTGATGATGATTAATAATTCCTGGTGTATCGATGAGGGCTTTTCCATCCTCTAAAGGAATTTCAATCATATCTAATGTTGTGCCTGGAAAATGAGAGGTAGTAATGATATCTCCTTCTCCAGTTACCTCTTTGATTATCCTGTTAACAAATGTTGACTTCCCAACATTCGTACAACCGACAATATATACGTCTTTACCTTTTCTATACCGATCAATCTCTGTCGCTATTTCTTTCATTTGCTGACCTTTCGCAGCACTCACTAAAAAGACCTCTTCAGGTTTCAAACCTAGTTCCTTCGCCTGCTGCTTCATCCAGTTCATTAACTTCTTATGATTCACCGATTTTGGTAATAAATCTACTTTATTACCAACTAATAACACTTTATTATTACCTACAAACCTGTGTAAACCAGGCAACCAACTGCCATTGAAATCAAAGATATCAACAACCTTGACAATTAAGGCATCTTTATTACCTAAACCATTTAGGATTTTTAAAAAGTCATCATCTGTTAAACTGACATCCTGTACTTCGTTATAGTGTTTCAAACGAAAACAACGCTGACAAATGATTTCTTCTTTTTTTAATGCTGAATTTGGCGCATAACCTATTTCATTCGGATGCTCAGTTTGAATATGCACACCGCATCCTATACAAACGTATTCTTCTTTCAAAGTTAATCCTCCCAATTAATCATACCTTTTTTCTTAAACCAGTTGAGTATTCTTCTTTCTATCGTACGATTGATTTTCGTAAAAAAACCGTCTGTTTTTGCGACAGGTACTACTAAAATCGTGTTAAACCCACTTCTATTTCCACCTAATACATCTGTTAATAACTGATCACCAACGACAACAACTTCATGCCTTTCAAGCTGCATTTCTAGTAAAGCGCGTTTAAAGGCTCTTCCCATCGGTTTTCTCGCTTGATATATAAAAGGTGTTTTTAAAGGATCAGAGAAAGTCTTTACTCTGCTCTCATTATTATTAGAAACAATCGTTACTTTAATATCACTTAAACGCATTTGTTCAAACCAATTAATTAATTGTGGAGTCGCATTAGGTCGATCCCATTCCACTAACGTATTATCTAAATCAGTAATAATACCTTTAATCCCTTGTTCTTTCAAGATATCTGGCGTAATTTCAAAAATATTCTTTACATGTTGATCCGGTAGAAAATTCTTTAGCACGACCGTTTAAACACCTCATTCTTCATTATTTCAAGCTATCATCTTATTCTGACCTAATATGACATATCACAATCAAATGGTCAATTAGCATTATTCTTTATTCGAAAATGAATAAGCGAATAAATAGAACGAAAACTTTTCGACAAATTCCAACATTACCATTTTTGTGGATAACTTTATACACATTATACACTGTGAGATTATTTACTCGAACAGAGATATGAACAGTTTAATCACACTTTATCCACCTTTTACTGTGGATAAACGAACGGTTGTTCTATTCTACTCATTCTGCTATGGTAGAAGTAACAACAAGAACTTCTTTTAAATAGCCCTATTCTTTAGATAAACGAGAATGAATGAGCCGTAATGGAGGTGTGATCCTACATGCGAAAGTTATCTGATGAGCTTTTAATAGAATCTTATCACAAAGCTATCCAACTTCAATTATCATTGGATTTCATCCGCCTTATCGAAACCGAAATTCACAGAAGATCCTTATCAAATAGCATAAAAGCTTCTTCCTAGCAGAACCATCGCCCTCCACAATTGTAGGGCTATTCTTTTTGTCTACACAATATGACCGATTACTTCTCCAACTTTTATTGGAGCTGGAAACTGTATAGTCGGTACCAACTGAAAGGCATCTTTCTGAAATAACAAAATAACTGTCGAGCCAAATGAAAAATAAGCAACTTCTTCACCTTTTTTCAATGTGTCATTTTGATACGTCCGCTCAATTGAATTGACAAACATGGCCCCTACTTTAACCATCGCTAATTCGCCACCGTCATATTGAATTTCTGATATTTTGCGATAATTTTTAGATAAAGTATCTTTTCCAAGACTTAAACCCCATTTATTCACTGGATAAGATTTCTTTCCTAATGTCCATTGTCTCATTACTTGACCATCAACGGGACTGTGAATGCGGTGATAATGACTGGGACTTAAGTAGAAAATCATATACGTCCCACCTTTATATTTCTCCGCTTCTTCAACCCCACCAAGCATTTCCGCAATGGAGTAATCTTTCTCCTTCACAGTAATCACATGTTTACTATCCACCATACCTATATCCTCAATCATTGCATCAACAGGGCTGACAATTGTATCCTCCCCTTGATGAATAGGCCGGGCATCTTCCTTCAATAGACGTATAAAGAATTCATGTAATGTCTGAAATTGATCCAAATCGCCTTTAATTTCATCTTCATTAATACGATACGTCTTAGAAAACGGTTTGATTAAAAATCTACTCATTTTAGATCTCGCAAATTTATATAAAATCGATGAGGTCATTCGACCATTCGTTAATTCAATCAATGTTCGATAAATCGCTTGCTTCATCTTTAACACCTTTCTATACTTTATTTCCAAGGAATAAGCACCTATTACACAAAGGTGTCACTCTTAATTTTAGGTTTCTCTAATTAATACAACCAGTACATTTCTTAAAGTTCATCTATCATCTGATTCTTTTCATAAATAAAGTCAATTGTGACAGTGCTTTTTTCTTTTGCATTGAAGCGAGAGTTATCTTTCATGTATAACAAACCCACCTCACCGTCTGCTATTATATCACTTGTTAACAGTCCAGCCTATTAAAATTATCGTATGGAATGATGATTGTAAAGAGGAAAGAAGGAATATGTAGTAAACTTAAGATGATTTACATAGATAGAAGGAATCATTCTAAGGAATTTGCGAAGATAGTAAAGATCATTTTTTTAGATGCTAAGCCTCAATCGTATAGAAGTAGTCATTACGCATAACCTCTAGTTAGCCAATGAAATATATGCTTCCATCAAGATATCTATTTGATCTAGGTAATTTTGAAACGATTTATATGACTACCTCCTTCAATAAAACTTTCTAAATCCCAAACCTAAGGATAAGTTGTATAGGGGATCGAATTATTCATACTTTTACGAACATTTCAGGATTAAAAAATACTCCCCTATAAGTAGCGAGCTTATTACTTGTCTACTTATAAGGGAGAATATCTTTGTGTTTTTGCGTTTACTTTTACTAAATTATGTGAATGTAAAAATTTATTTTGCTTCGATTGCAGGTGTTTTAATTGTCTCCACATGATATAGACTGCCTTCAGTTTCTAAAATAAATTCCGGTTTTGGTTTTCCTCTACTTGCTTTATGTCCAGCAATATGCGCTTCGCTCTTCTCCCAGTTCTTCCAATCCTGTTCGGATTCCCAACGGATTTGCAATATAACTTCTTCATTTCCTCGCCTTACTTTTTTCACCATAATTGAAATGTCAATAATCCCTGGTTGTTCATCAATAATGCCTTTTTGGCTGAATTTTTCCACAAGATGATGCGCATTTCCTTCAGTTACAGTAAATTTTTTCATTTGAACGAACATTTAAATCCACCTCTACCCTTAATGATATAACTTCATTTTAATCAATAATGATTATCATCGTCAACCGTATAATCTCCTTCATTACAATCTTACCTCTGTTAGTAGATACAAATGCATTCTGCAAAAGGGAAAGTTTGATACGTGCTGAGCAACTACAATATAGGCAGCTTTTATTTAGGATAATTGGTTTTGTGCCTATGCTACCCCCTCTTTTCGGCTTTCCTTTTGGATACTCCGATTTCCTTTGCTCACTTTCATTAGGCGAGTTTTGTGAGAATCATTATAAGAAATCTTTTTTTGGTGGTCAAATCGATTATATGAAGACATCACATGATTCATTTTTATGATTTTATTTGTGTAAATGCTTAAACATCCCGTGACTTCACGAAGTCTATAAAGAAACCACAGCCTGGAAACTGTGGTAAATGCATACGTTATTCTTAATTCTTCTTCTTCTCTTTTTCCGCTCGATAAAATTCATGAAACATTTTCATTAATGCTCGTTTTTCAATACGAGAAACGTAGCTCCGGGAAATACCTAATTCTTTCGCTATCTCCCTTTGAGTCTTTTCCTTCTTTAAATCCAATCCAAACCGTCCGACAATGACTTCTTTCTCTCTTTCATCCAATACATCAATGTATTCTCGCACCTTCTCAAGTTCCATATTCAGTTGAATCGTATTAATCACATCTTCTGATTCAGACTTTAACACATCAATCAACGAAATTTCATTGCCTTCTTTATCCTGCCCGATTGGATCATGAAGAGAGACATCTTTTTTTGTCTTCTTTAATGCTCTCAAATGCATGAGAATTTCGTTTTCTATACATCTCGCGGCATAAGTAGCAAGCTTTGTTCCTTTGCCTTCAGAATAGCTTTCAATCGCTTTAATTAACCCTATTGTACCGATGGAGATAAGATCCTCAGCATCTTCTCCTGTGTTCTCGAATTTTTTTACAATATGTGCGACAAGTCGAAGATTATGCTCAATCAGCATATTGCGTGCGTGTGAATCCCCTTCTGCCATTTGCCTTAAGTATTTTTTTTCATCACTTGAAGATAAAGGCTGAGGAAAAGCATTATTCTTCACATATGAGACAAGAAAAACAATTTCTTTAACTAAAAATCCAAGTGCTGTCATAATTCCAGACATAGTGCCACCCCCGCTAGTTGAACTTTTCGCCTATTAACCATTTCTATGTAGTGGAAAAGCTGTTATTGTCTGTCCTAGCGTATTAATTTTCAATTACATGTTTATTGCTTAGTGAGAAATTGGACGAGGTGTATTTGAATCAGTTAATATGGAGGTATAAGAAATGGATAGAAAGTGGGAGCGTTAGTTTGGGTGTGAATCGTTTAGTATTAGGGATTGTTTTTCTTATCATCGCCATGGTTAGTATTGCTGAAATTATATTTGAAGGCTTTTCATGGAAACCAGTAATCATTTTTGTCATCGGTTTATTTTTGATTATGTTTTTATGGAAACGACCTGATAAATAAAATCATGGTGGGACTTCTAAAAGCTAGAAGTCCCACCAATTTTGTCTCTATATTTTCCTCTTTTGATTTCTATATTTTTTCGTAAAATAAACGGTGAATAGAATTATTTTTATCGCCACACACTCTCCCCCTACAAAACCTTGTTAGGTTGAGTCCTTCTCAACCCAGAAATAAACCTTTCTTCCTTGTAATAAAAACATCATGATCTCCTCCACCTTTCTTATTTCCTTTATCTTAGTAAAAATTTCGATAGATCTCTTCTTGTCGTGCTTTATGGTCTTCAAGAAGACGATTTACATATTCATCATGCATTCGTTCTTCAACCGAGCGTTTTCTAGCTTTAATTGTCACCGTTAGAAAAATTAGATTTAATGTCATCCTGCAGCACCTCCTCTCTTTATCTATCCAAAAATGAACACAAAAATGCCGCAAAGGAGCACTCACCCCCGTACGGCATTAAGAAACAAACATAAAAATGCCGCAGGAGATGACAATTCCTCCCTGCGGCATGGATAGACAAAAAATTAAATGAAGCGATCCATTCCAAGTAGGTCGAAATTGTTTTGTATTTTAGTTTCATTTACTGCTGTAGTTAAATTGCATAAGTTTTTCATTGTTTCCGACCTCCCTTTTCTTTAGGATATTTTCGCTTACATTGGTAAGTATATCCAAGAAACAGCCATTTGTAAACGGCTTTTTGCAAAAAATTTGAAAAAGGGCGAAAATATTTATTTTTTTCACCTTCGAACGTCCTCCCTCTTCTTGAAAACAAAAAAATGCCCACCCTTAGGTGAGCATTAAACTTACTTTTCTAAAGCTAGCTTTAAATCTTCAATTAAATCCTCCACATCCTCTAAACCTACAGAAATTCTTACAAGTCCGTCTGTAATACCGAGCTCGTCACGACGTTCTTTTGGTATAGATGCATGAGTCATTCTTGCTGGAACGGAGATCAAGCTTTCAACAGCACCGAGGCTCTCAGCAAGAGTAAAGTATCTCACATTTTCAAGTAGCTTATCAGCATTTTCTTCACTGCCAACATCAAAAGAAACCATTCCACCAAAGCCATCAGCCTGTTTCTTGGCGATGTCGTGATTTGGATGAGACTCTATTCCAGGATAATACACTTTTGATACTGCTGGGTGCTGTAAAAGAAACTCGACAATCGCCTTTGTGTTACTTTCTGTTTCTTCCATTCTGATTCCTAATGTTTTAATCCCTCTCATTAGCAACCATGAATCTTGAGGTCCTAACACTCCACCGGTTGAATTTTGAACAAAATGCAGGTCTTCTGCTAACTTCTCACTATTTACAACCACTAACCCTGCAACCACATCGCTATGTCCTCCTAAGTACTTCGTCGCACTGTGTAGCACGATATCTGCACCTAACTCAATTGGTGTTTGCCAATATGGAGTTGAAAATGTATTATCAACAATTGTTAACAGATTATTTTCTTTAGCTAATTTCGCCGCTGCTTCAATATCCGTTATTTTTAGAAGTGGATTTGTTGGCGTTTCAATATATACAGCTTTTGTATTTGGCTTTATGGCAGCTGTGATATTGTTTAAGTTACTTGTATCAACAAATGTCGCTTCAATACCGAATCGATTAAGCACTTTCGTAATCACACGATAAGTTCCCCCGTATACATCATCAGTGAGAATGATATGATCACCACTATCAAAAAGCATCACAGTAGCAGTGATTGCTGCCATCCCTGAGCCAAAAGCAAATCCTGCATGCCCAGCTTCTAAATCTTTAATAAGCTCTTCCAACGCATGTCTTGTTGGGTTACCTGTCCGTGAATACTCAAAGCCTTTATGATTACCTACCCCATCTTGTTTATAAGTACTAACTTGATAGATAGGTACAGATACTGCCCCTGTTGTTGGATCACCGGCAATACCGCCATGAATTAATTTTGTTTTTCTTTTCATGTCAAATACCTCCTTCATAAATCTTTTTACTTAAATAACGCTCACTGCCATCTGGAAAAATCACCACGATATTCGTACCTGCTGGAGCATGTTCTGCTTCTAATAACGCTGCATGTAAAGCTGAACCAGATGAACTACCGACAAGCATTCCTTCTTTTTCAGCTAATTGTTTTACTCTATAAAAAGCGTTCTCATCACTTACCGTATGAATGTTATTAAAATAAGTGGTATCCATATAATCAGGTAAAAACTCCATACCGATTCCCTCTGTTTTATGTGGCCCAGATTCACCACCATTTAAGATGGAACCTTCTGGCTCGACAATGACGGTTTTTATTTGTTGTCTTTTTTCTTTTAAGTAACGAGCAGTGCCCATAAAAGTGCCACCAGTACCTGCACCAGCTACAAATATATCCACATTACCATCCAGATCATTCCATATTTCAGGACCTAAAGTTTTGTAATAAGTATCCGGGTTCGCCGGGTTAGCAAATTGCTGTGGACAAAATGCATTCGGAATCTCCTTTAAAAGCGCTTCCGCTTTGGCAATAGCACCTTTCATTCCTTCTTCTGTAGGAGTCTGAACGACTGTGGCTCCTAAAGCTCTCATCAGATCTTGTTTTTCCATACTAAACTTCTCAGGTACACAAACGATCACATGAACATCTTCTTTTAATGCTGCTAGCGCTAAACCTATACCTGTATTGCCTGCTGTTGGTTCAATGACTGTTCCGCCTTGTTTTAACTTACCACTTTCAAAAGCATTCCTTAATAATTCTTGTCCTAGGCGGTCTTTTACACTGCCACCGGGGTTCATGTATTCTAACTTAGCAAATAAACGCACACCTTTTGGTAAGTCGAACTGCGATATTTCTACCATTGGCGTTTGTCCAATCAATTCATGAATGCTATGGTAAACCTTCATAACTTCCCGTCCTTTATTGATTATTTACTTTTGATTCCTTCTACTATTTTCATAACAAGATTTGCAGAGTGTAAGGCTGCTTTCTCTAGGAATTGATCAAAAGAAATATTAGATTCTTTACCAGCAATATCAGATAAAGAGCGAATAATCACAAAAGGTGTATCAAAGGCATGAGCAACCTGAGCAATCGCTGCCGCTTCCATTTCTACTGCTTGCAATGCCGTGAATTTATCTTGTATAAGTGCTGTTTGCGCTGGGTTGCTGATAAATGAATCTCCAGTCGCAATCAATCCTCTTACAACTGTTATCCCTTCTAATGCTTTACCACTCTCTTCAGCAATTTCCAATAACGGCTCATTTGCAATAAAGGCAGGCGGTTGTTGTGGTACTTGACCATATTCATAACCAAATACAGTTGCGTCGACATCATGATGTCTAACTTCAGATGAAATAACGATATCACCTACATTTAATTCAGGATTGAACCCTCCAGCAGAACCTGTATTGATGACATAATCCGGCTTGAACTTCTCCAAAAGAATGGTAGTTGACATCGCCGCGCTCACTTTACCAATGCCAGAACGAAGAAGAACCACGTCTGCTCCGTTCATTTTACCTTCCGTATATTCACAGCCAGCAATCACTTGCTGTTGCTTTTCTTCCATTTGGTCCCTTAAAATTGTTACTTCTTCTTCCATTGCTCCGATAATAGCTATTTTCATTACTTTCCCTCTTTCTAAGCTTTGACACCTTCCATAATCCAAACAAAATCATTGCAGCGATTAAATGAAACTGAAAAGCCATTCACCCGCATCATCTCTCTTAACACGGGGATTGTCGTATAGTATTCTCGCTTTAAATCTTCTGCTAGTTTATGGTAACCCTTTTCAGTGGCATCAGTAATAGCCTTTTGATACGCATCAACAGATTCATACATTGTATCCGCAAACACTATTTTACCACCTGAAGGTAACAACTTTCCATACTGTTCAATTGCCAAAGACTTTTCTTCATCTGTTAAATGGTGAAAGGCATAAGAACTGACTATGGTATCTACGTTTTCATCTATTTGAAAGTTTAAGAAATCACCATCTAGCACTTTTGCTTTATCTTGTAACTTGTTGATAGCAATCTCTCTCATTGATTTCGATGGTTCAATTCCGATAACAGTTAAATCACGTTTTAATAATTTGGCTGTTAAATTACCTGTACCTAGACCAAATTCTAATACATTACCTGTTGCTCTCTCAGCCACCTCTTGCAGCAACTGATCATAGTATAAGAAAACATCCTTATACTCTTCATCATGGCCTGTTACTGTATCATCATATGTTTTAGCCCACTCTTCAAATAATTCAATAAACTCTTTCCCCATTTTGCACCCTCCTGCGCATAATTACAATATCAATAATTCCTATAAGTATACTATGAATTAATTTGTAACATGTTCCCAATTTACCATACCCCCTCTTTAATTTCAAGAAATATCAATATTCACTTTCCTCATTGCACGGAAAATGAAATTTACTTAAAATGAGGAGTGATACAGTATGAAGGGATGATTAACTTGAACTTTCAATTAGATTTTATTGAAGATAAAGTAGAATTTTTCGAAGCAACAAAGCTAGACGATTTAGAAAAGAAAATAAATGACCAAATTGAAACAAATAAAGCTATTATGCTAGAAGTTCATCATGTCGCTCACCAGATGCATATGGATGAAAACGGCAGAAGATTTTATTCAGCTGTTGTTCATTTTAAACTGAAGAGAAAGTAGAGGAAAGATTCTATGTGAAGCGATTACAATAATCTGATACTTCCGTTGTTGTCTGTGGACTTAGAAGCCACCACTATCTATAAATCCAGCCACTAGCGCAAGACACTCTTTACAAAATTGGATGAGACAACAAAAATTGTGGAACCCCTTAAGTAAACATAAATACGCTCATGGAATATATCCACTCATATAATGATGACTGCTCCCATGCTTTCATTGCTCTAATATACAAAAACGCGAACAAATTGATATGTTCGCGTTTCACTCTGGCTAGGAAAACCAGTTTTTCTTATATATTATTTAATTCTTCTACCTTCGTCGGTTTCCACCCTTTTCCGTCTACCCATTCAATATATACACGGTACATTTCATCTTTATTAGGTGAAGCGACTGTTCCAACAGAACGATTGACACCGTCATTACCAAGGAAATAAACAGTCATAGCTGAACGGTCTAATCCGGTAGCATAAGTAATTGCACGAAGCATTTCATCCCAATCGACATGACTCTGATCATACACAGCTGTCGGATGTTCGTCTTGTACTGTACCTACAGGTTGCCAAGCTGGATTTTCTACTGTTCTTTTCACATCCGCACTACTGCCGCCTTCAGTTACAATCTCTTCCTCTTTTACTTCTTCTTCATTTTTTTCTTCTTCATTACTTTCTTCAGTTGACTCATCTTTATTCTCTTCATTATTTTTATTTTCTTCTTCTTCACTGCCATCTTTTTGACTTTCTTCATCTGTTGCTACATCTTTTTCATCACTGTTATTTTCCTTAGAAGTTTCTGCTTTATTAACTTCTTCATTTGCAGCAGAATCAGCTAATTGATCCTCCTCTTTTCCACCGGAGAAAATAATCGTACCAACAACGATGATGAGCAGAATAACAACACCGATTAAGCCATTTAAGATAATGTTTGTTTTTTTCCTTTTTGATCTTTTATCATAACGGGATGAATCATTATCAGTATTATTCAAAGGAATACCTCCTAATTTAAAAAGAAATATCATAGCTGAAAACATTTTAACATGTCTTTTAAAAAACTTGAAGGGATAACCATTACGTGGAATGATCTAGTCTATGTATTTCTTTCACAATATCAGCGAATAAAGAAAGTGGTGATGGGTCGGTACTTTTTGCATCCAATTGGACGGTTACTAATGCATATTTCGGTTGATCGTATGGAAAATAGCCAGCAAACCATTTATTTTCTAGCTCTTGTCCATTCACTTTTTTTCCAGTTTCCCCCGTCCCCGATTTGCCTGCTACTTGATACGGTAAACTTTGTAGTTGCCTACCTGTTCCCATACCATGATTGACAACTTCAAGAAGTAGCTTTTGTAATGATACGGCTGTATATGGCTTGATATTTTCACCAACTACTTTTTTAGGCTGAAAACCCTTTACTTTGGCGCCATTTTTATATTCAAGTTGCGAGGCGACACGTACCATCTGCTTTTCTCCACCTCTTGCGATTGTGGCCATCATATTAGCCACAGCTAACGGTGTACTGCGAACATCTAATTGACCAATGGATGTTAGAGCAATTAGATTTGGATCCTTTCTATTTCGCGGTTCACTAAAGACCTGGCCTTGTTCTTCATCTGCCATTTGCTGAAAGTCTTTAAAATGATAGAAATCTCCTTGCCATCCTACTTTTATCGAAAGGCCTAATTTATTGGCATAGTTATCAATCACCGATGGATCGATAGACATCAGTTCTTTGCCGACCGATGCAAATGTATAATTACAACTTCTTGCAAAACTATCTTTAAAATGGAGCATACCGTATTGATAATTTTTATCTATTTCTCCATTGATTGACCGATTACAATCAAACAGACGATTTCTTGCATCTAGCCCATAATCTATCGCTGCTGCAGCGATCACTGTTTTAAATATAGACCCTAGTACTTGATTTTGTACCATAAAATTATTCGTACCTTCTTCGCCATGAGCGAAAGGATTGACTGGGTTCATTTTCGGACGAGAAACCATTGCAACAACTGAATTATCCTCAATATCTATTAACACCATCCCCCCTTTGATGACATTGTTTTTATCGACAAGCATTTCCATTCGTTGCTGCCATTCAAAATCAATCGTCGTTCTTATATTCATTGGATAAAAAGGATTCGCAGGGTGGACATATTTTACATTCGAGCCAAATAATGGCCTTCCTTTTCCATCAACATGATAAATAAGCTTTGTTTCACCTTCTCCAGACAAAAGTTCATCAAAGCTTTTTTCCATCCCAGTTGCACCTAGTCTTGTTATGTTAGATAGATGTTTTTCAGGATATCTTTGGGTTAGGAAGAAATCTCTATTGGCAATCCCTAATAATTGTTCTGCTGGTCTCTCATAAATCGGATATGATTTTCTCACTGCAAACACACCCGGTATGGCCAACTGATTAATCGCTTCCATTTGGTCATTAGACAAAATGAAGGGTTCTCGCTCACCATACACAATAGGATTTTTTATCGCTTGAACTTTTTGACGGAGTTGATTTTTATCAATTTTAAGAATTTCAGCGACACTCGAAGCATCCCAATCTATATCTTTTAGGAACGGAAAAAGAATTAAGACCGTTTTATAGGCCACAGTTAATTGTTTACCATCCCTATCAAGCAGATTCCCTCTCTCAGCATCTATTGCTATTTCCATAGAACGTTGTGCGACACTTTGACTAATCAAATTAATGTCTCGATTTGTAAAATGCTTTGTTTCAAACAACTGTATTTGAGCCAGTCTACCAATAAGTACGGATAAAGTAATTATCATGACAGAAACAACCAGAATGACTCGTTTTCTTTGCATAAAAAAACACCTCGTCAAAAGTGTTGACGAGGTGTTTCTATTTCAAACGCTAAAAGACGATAATTTTATTAGTTAATACTTGTGATCTTAACACTCATTTCTCCACCTGGTGTTTGCACAGACACTTCTTCGCCTACTTTTTTGCCAATAAGACTTTTAGCAATCGGAGAATCATTGGAGATTTTACCCTCAAATGGATCTGCCTCTGCACTACCTACGATAGAATACGTTTCTTCTTCACCATCAGGTAATTCCATAAAAGTAACAGTTGAACCTAAGCTAACTGCGTCGCCTTTCATCTCATCCTCAGTGATGATTTTTGCATTACGAATCATATTTTCAAGAGTCGTAATACGGCCTTCTACAAAAGCTTGTTCTTCTTTAGCTGAATCGTATTCTGAATTCTCAGATAAGTCACCAAAACTACGAGCAATTTTTATACGTTCAACCACTTCTTTTCGCTTAACGGTTTTTAAATTTTCTAGTTCTTGTTCTAATTTTGTCTTACCTTCTTGTGTCATTGGAAATACTTTCTCTGTACTCACAACACTCACTCCTTTACCCTATATAACCAATTATTGGTCAAAAGTATGTATAAAATTTATAAACAATGCATTTACAGCGCGTCCTTTATCGAACGCGCCTACCTATGCAAACGTTTGTAGCCGTATTATTTTTCTATGCTATTGTGTCATAAAAAAGACTTTTCTTCAAGAATTGTTTGAATTTTTGTGACCATTAGATCAATCGCAACTTTATTTTGTCCACCTTCTGGAATGATGATATCGGCATATCTTTTAGTCGGTTCGATAAATTGATTATGCATTGGACGAACAACGCTGACATATTGTTCAATGACTGAGTCAATGGAACGTCCTCGCTCCTTAATATCACGCATAAGCCTTCTAATAATTCTTAAGTCAGCATCTGTATCGACAAATAGCTTCATATCCATTAAATCACGTAAACGCTCATCTTCAAGGACAAGTATCCCCTCTAAGATAATCACATCTTTTGGTTCAACAACGATGACCTCATCTGATCTCGTATGAATAGAATAGTCATATACAGGCTTTTCGATAACCTCGTGATTCGTTAAAGAGATGATATGCTCAATTAATAAGTCAGTGTCAAACGCAAGTGGATGATCATAATTGGTTTTCAAACGTTCTTCAAAAGGTAGATGTGCTTGATCTTTATAATAATAGTCTTGTTCTAACATCAGAATCGAATGACCTTGAAATCGATTATAAATTGCTCTCGTTACACTTGTCTTTCCAGAGCCTGATCCACCAGCTACACCGATGACAATCGGTTTTCTCTTCATCTTTATCAATCTCCCTAACATCGTAGCTTTTTGCTACTGCTTAACAATATACACCTTTTTGCTATGATTGCCAAACATATGGTACTTATACTTGTAATTATTCGCTATCACAACAAAACTTATTTCTTTCTACTTATCGCAACGCCATCACCAATAGGCAAAATCACGGTATGGTAACGATCATTTTCCATCAGCCATTGATTAAATTGGTCAATTTTTTGCACTAGGTTGCGAATGCGTTTTTTTTCTATTTCTGCCTTTTCATAAACGAGGCCTTTAAATAACACGTTATCGGTAATAATTACACCTGCATCATTTAAATATTGACTATATATTTCGAAAAACTTCTTATACTGTCCTTTTGCTGCATCAATAAAGATCATATCATAGTCACCTAACAATCGAACCTCATCTTCTTGCTCTAATGCATCGCCTTTTATTAAAGTGATTTGATCGCCCATGCCGCTTCTTGCAAAATAGTTCTCTGCCTTTTCATAGCGCTCCTGATCCCTTTCCAATGTAACAATATGGGCAGATGGACAAGCTTCAGCCATTCGTAATGCGGAATATCCGATTGCAGTCCCAATCTCTAATATTTTTGTTGGTTGTTGAATTCGTACAATCTGTAACATGGTTTCGATACCTTCTAGTTCCATAATCGGCACACGATTTTCCCTAGCGTATTCTTCCATTTCCATGAAGAGGTTTGTTCGATTCGGTATTAATTTTTGCATATATGTAATTAGCTCATCATTTAGCAATTACTTTCACCTCTATTAATTTAACTTCCATCCCTTGCATATGCAAGAAAAAAAGCGCTCACATTAGTAGATTGTCCAAAAAAGCTTAGACCATCTAGCTTTTTGCATGATACGCCACATGAAAAAATATATAAAATGCTTGTGCTATTTTACCACAAAAAAAAGAGGAAAGCTATGAGATTTCATCATAAATGATGATCAAACATCATTTACATCCTTTTAGCTTTCCACTATTTTTTAATTATTACTAGTTATGTGCTCATTTTTCTTCACATTATGTTCATCCAATGTTTTAGAGAATAAAACTTCTCCTTCTGGTGTAGCTAGGAAATATAAATAATCTGTTTCTTCCGGATTCAATGCAGCTTCAATAGAAGTGGAACCTGCATTAGCAATCGGTCCAGGTGTTAGGCCATTGTATTTATATGTGTTATATGGATCATCTATTTCTAAATGCTTATACAATGTTCTTTCCTTGTGCTCACCATGTGCATATAAAACGGTTGGGTCTGTTTGTAATGGCATATCTTCATCCATACGATTATAAAAAACACTTGCAATCTTATCGCGGTCCACTTGTGCAGTGGCTTCTTCTTCGATTAAAGAAGCCATTGTGAGTAACTCATGGACAGACATCTCATTTTTCTCCATTGCTTCAGTGTACTGAGCAAGTACTTCACTCGTCTTTTTAATCATTGGTGTCACAATTTCTTCGACGGTTGCATCTTCTTTATAGTAATCATATGTGGCAGGGAATAAATATCCCTCTAAAGGGTATTTAATATTCTCAGCAAAAACATCATCAGTAATGACACTTGGAAATTTCTCCTGCATGTTCTGAACAAATGCTTTATCATTTAATTCTGCGAAGACTTCATCAGCCTCCATACCTGCTTTTTCTGCAATAATTGCTGCAATTTGCTCCAACTGCTTGCCCTCAGGAAGCGTGACTTTAAACACGACTTCTTGATCTACATTTCCAGTTTTTAGCTCTGATATCACTTGACCTAATGTCATTGCAGGTGCTAGTTCATAAGTTCCCGCCATAAATCCTGATTCATTTTTTAGCTTTACATAATATTTGAATACTCTAGCATCCTTTATTATCCCATTCTCTTCTAGTACTTGACCGATCCCTGAGACGGATGAGCCAATCGGAATTTCGACATTTTTGACTTTGTCGTTATCTGGATTGACAGGCTTTAACGCAGAATTCACATAAAGGAACCCACCTAGCCCTCCGACACCTATGATTACAAATAATATGATAGCTGTAATTAACACGATTTTACGGACAACTTTCGCTTCTGTTTGCCTCTCTATCAACTTTTTTTTCATCTTACCTTTTTTATCATCTGTCATGGTAAACCTCCTTGCAACCATTTCCCCTTACTATTCATACTTTCTTTCTCTCTAATGTTGACACTGTATCAATAGCGGAAAATAGCTCGCATACATCTCGGATTATTATACTATACTTTCTGTCATAGGATAGCATATTTAGACAAAATTCTTCTAGTATGAACAAATCAGTTATGCTGTGATCCTTAATCAATAACAATTTACTAATAATAGTGAGTTAAGTTTAATAGAGAATAAAGTCGAAATGTGGGTAAAGGTGGAAGTTTGAGGGGTTTATTTGAGGCAGGTTTATTTTGTGTGATAAACATTTCTTGGATTAACCTTACTCGCTAGTTTGTTGCGCAAAATGAAAGCATCTAAAGTAAAAGACCCACTGAACGCGGGTCTTTCAAGCTTACTCTTCTTCATTTTCTAAAAATGTATTTAACATCTCTTCGATAAGGTCCCATTCTTCATCCGTTTCAATTGGCATTAATTCACCATCTGTATTATCTTCACTTGGAACAAATGCGGATGCATGAATTTCAACCTCTTCTTCATCTTCATCTGCACCAATTGGATAATAAAGAACATAAGATTTGCCAAACTCTTCAGAGTCAAACGTAAAAAGCACTTCGCAAAGCTGCTCGTTACCTTCCTCATCTACTACTGTGATATTATTTTCTCCGTGATCCATTTCTTTCACCTCTTAATTCTGGCTATCTAAATAACCTTGTAAAATCATGACTGCCGCCATTTTATCAATCACTTTTTTCCTTTTTTTGCGACTGACATCTGCATCAAGTAAGACTCTCTCTGCAGCAATTGTAGTGAGACGCTCGTCCCAATAAATAACCTCAACACCGAAACGCTTGTTAAGTTCATTTCCATAGAACTGACTCGCTTCTCCCCTAGGCCCTATTGTACCATTCATGTTCTTAGGAATGCCAACAACAACTTTTGTTACTTCATATTCTTTGAGCAGCTCACCAATACGTTTAAACCCGTACTGATTTTGTTCCTCATTAATTTTCACTGTTTCGATGCCTTGGGCTGTCCAACCAAGACCATCACTCACAGCCACGCCGACAGTTTTTGAGCCGACATCTAATCCCATTGTACGCATATTATCCCTCTCGTTGCTGTTTTAAATACGACTTCACAAGTTCTTCAATAATTTCATCCCGTTCTAACTTGCGAATCACATTCCGTGCATCTTTGTGACGGGGTATGTAGGCAGGGTCTCCAGAAAGCAGGTAACCTACAATTTGATTAATAGGATTGTACCCTTTTTCCTGCAGAGCATCATGAACATGGAACAATACTTTATTGACATCTTGTTCAAATGGTTCCTCAGGAAAATTAAATCTCATCGTTTTGTCAAATGAGCTCAATTGCTACACCTCACTATTCTGTTCTTAAGCGATAAAGCTACCTATCAAAAAGAGAAGGATTGATAGCTACACCAAGGTCATTAAAGAAGAGGTTATGGTTAACCTCTTCTTTTTATGATTCGCTTTGTTTACCTACATTCTACACTAAACTATTCGGTAATCAAACGGATTTTACCCATTCCTCTACAAATTGTAACGCCACTTCTAATTTTGCTGGGTCTTTTCCACCAGCTTGCGCCATATCTGGGCGTCCACCGCCACCGCCTCCGCAGCGAGTAGCCACTTCCTTAATTAATTTACCCGCATGATAACCATTTTTAATCAAATCATCTGTCACACCGGCAATTAAGTTAACTTTTCCTTCATTCGCACTTCCAAGTACAACCACTGCTGAAGCAAGCTTTTGTTTTAATTCATCTGCCATATTTCGCAAGTGGTTCATGTCAGTCGCCTGAACTTTTGCAGCTAATACTTTAACACCATCCACTTCTTTCACTTGGTCAATCAAGCTTCCAGCTTCAATATTACCCAATTTAGTTGCTAATGATTCATTTTCTCTTTGCAATTGCTTGATTTCTGCATGTAAGCCGTCAATTTTTACTGGTACATCTTTTATATTTGATTTTAATTTGGCTCCAGCCTCTTTTAATACAGAGATTTGCTCTGTCATCATCTTATAAGCGCCTTCACCTGTGACTGCTTCAATTCTTCTTGTGCCTGCACCAATCCCGCTTTCAGATTGGATCTTGAACAAACCAATTACAGCAGTATTCGGAACATGACAACCACCACAAAGTTCTAATGAATAGTCGCCGATTTGAACAACTCGTACAATTTTCCCGTACTTTTCTCCAAATAAGGCCATTGCTCCCATTGCTTTCGCTTCTTCAATACCTTTTAGGTCAATTTGTACATTTAAGCTATTCCAAATTTTCTCGTTAACAATGGCTTCGATTTTCTCTAATTCTTCTCCTGTTACTTGTCCAAAGTGAGAAAAGTCAAATCTTAGTCGATCTGGTTCAACGAGAGAACCTGCTTGATTTACATGAGACCCTAATACATCTTTCAATGCTTGATGAAGAAGATGTGTCGCTGTATGATTTTTTACGATTTTATTACGATTAAAATAATCAACCGTTGCTTTAACCGATGAATGAGCTTTTAATACTCCTTCAGTAATAACTGCACGATGGAGATTTTGTCCATTTGGAGCTTTTTGAACATCTTTTATTTCAACCTTTAAGCCACTCGCTGTTAGCGTTCCCTTATCAGCAATTTGTCCACCACTTTCAGCATAGAAAGGAGTAGCTGTTAATATTAACTGAACCTCTTCGCCTTGAGAAGCTTCGTCTACTAGCTCTCCACCACTTACAATTGATGCGACTTCAGTATCAATCGTCAATTGCTCATACCCAACAAACTTACTATCTACCGTAATGTCACCTAGGACACGATCTTGGACTTGCATACTATCAATATCTTGACGAGCAGCACGAGCGCGATCTCGCTGATTTTCCATTTCTTTTTCAAAGCCATCATGGTCGATGGTCATGCCTTCTTCTTCCGCATACTCCTCTGTTAATTCAACAGGGAAACCATACGTATCATAAAGACGGAAAACATCCTTTCCATCGATAACGGTATGCCCATTCGCTTTTTCTTTTTTCATTACTTCTGAAAGAATAGCTAAACCTTCGTGTAACGTTTCATGGAAGCGTTCTTCTTCATTTTTTATGACTTTTTGAATAAAAGCTGTTTTTTCTTTTACTTGTGGATAGTAATCAACCATTATTTCTGCGACTACTGGTACTAACTCAAACATGAACGGACGATGAATATTGATTTGCTTCGCATAACGAACCGCGCGACGTAATAATCGTCTTAGGACATATCCTCTTCCTTCATTTGATGGAAGAGCGCCATCACCAATCGCAAATGCGACTGTACGAATATGGTCAGCAATCACTTTAAATGCGACATCTTGTTCCGCAGTTTTTCCATATTTCTCAGCGGAAATATCTTCTGTCCCTTTAATAATTGGCATAAATAGATCTGTGTCAAAATTCGTCTTTACATTTTGCACAACTGAAGCCATACGCTCTAAGCCCATGCCTGTATCAATATTTTTCTTTGGTAGTGGTGTATATGTGCCATCTGGATTATGGTTAAACTCAGAAAATACAAGATTCCATACTTCCAAATAACGTTCGTTTTCTCCACCAGGATAGAGCTCGGGATCATTTAAGTCGTTACCGTACGCTTCTCCTCTATCATAGAAAATTTCTGTGTTCGGTCCACTTGGGCCTTCTCCGATATCCCAGAAATTCCCTTCTAAACGAATAATTCGCTCTTCTGGCACCCCTACTTTTTCTCTCCATAATTGGTACGCTTCATCATCCTCAGGGTGGATTGTCACAGATAATTTCTCTTCTTCAAAACCAATCCATTTTGGGCTCGTCAAGAATTCCCAAGCAAATAGAATCGCTTCTTCTTTAAAATAATCACCGATAGAGAAATTCCCAAGCATTTCAAAGAATGTATGGTGACGTGCTGTCTTACCTACATTTTCGATATCATTGGTACGTATTGATTTTTGTGCATTAACAATCCTTGGATTTTCAGGAATGACTCGACCGTCAAAATATTTCTTTAACGTAGCTACACCACTGTTAATCCATAATAATGATGGATCCTCATGCGGTACTAAAGAAGCACTTGGTTCAACTGCATGGCCTTTTTCTTTAAAAAAATCTAAAAACATTTGTCTAATTTCTGCGCCAGTTAAATGTTTCATAAAAAAACCTCCTAAAAATAGATGTAACCATAAAAAAAAGCCCTCATCCCCAATACAGGGACGAGAACTGAAACTCGCGGTACCACCCTGATTGTGAAAGAAAACTCTCACCTCTCAAAGCACCTTAACGCGGTGAACGGCAGTAGTTAACT
This sequence comes from Cytobacillus sp. FSL K6-0265, assembly GCF_038003465.1. Lineage (NCBI taxonomy): Bacteria > Bacillati > Bacillota > Bacilli > Caryophanales > Bacillaceae > Cytobacillus > Cytobacillus sp. FSL K6-0265. The sequence goes on from NZ_JBBOPE010000001.1 coordinate 3,101,087, forward strand.
GCACTCCGGATTAGCTTTCTGTTATCCTTCATCGAGAAATTCTCTCAGCCATGGAATTTCCTCTCTTTCAAATGGACTATAACATACTTCTTCCATCAACATCTTAACATTATTTAAATAGATATAGTCGAATTATAGCTAGTTTTTTGCTCTTTTGTCAACATCTCAATGTCTAACAGTATCAACAAATACAGCTTAAACTATACCTTATCTGTGTGATGTCGGTTCATTAACAATTTACGCGCATGTATAAGACTGATTTTTAGGATTGCCAAAATCGGAACAGCCATAATTAAACCAATGATACCGCCGGCTTCTCCACCAGCTAATAATGAAAGCATAATTATGAGGGGGTGCATATGTAAGCTTTTCCCTACAATTAATGGAGATAATATATTCCCTTCCACAAATTGCAATACGACAATAATGATTAATGTAATAATCACCATTTTTACTGACAGTGTTGCTGCAATTATCACCGCTGGGACTGCACCAATAATTGGCCCAAAGTAGGGAATAATGTTGGTTATTGCAATAATAAACCCAAGCAACAATGGATACTTCATACCGAACACCCAAAATAAAGTAGCTGAAATTACCCCGATTACTAAACATACAAGGAGTTGTCCACGAATATAACCACCGAGCGACTTATCAACATCTCTTACAAACAAAACAGCCTCTTTGCGCCATCTTCTTGGCGTTAAGTACCAGACTGCTTTTTTTACATCTGTATAATCTTTTAATAGGTAAAAGGAGATAAATGGGATAATGGCGATGATTAAAGCATAATTAAGAATCTCAAGCAATATATTGATTGCCTTTGTTAATAATTTATCTAATGCTGCTTCTATATCGTTAATCCCATCCTCCACACGTAATTGTAATGTTTCTGGCCATTCAGATGTGCGATCTTGAATCAAAGCAATAAAAGATCGATATTGCTCGGCAAACTCTGGCGCATGATTAACTAAATCATTTAGTTGATGAATAAAAGCCGGAATACCCTTATACAATCCGTAGCCTACACCACCAAAAAACAACAAATAAATACCAAAAGCTGCTAATCCTCGGTGCATACCTGCTTGATGTAACTTTTCAACAATAGGATGTAAGAGATATGTAAAAAATGCCCCAAGTAAAAACGGAATCAGCACAACTAACAGTAATTTCAAAAGAGGGAGCCATAATTCTTTTAATTGGAAAAAGATAAAAAGTAAAATAAGAATAAGCAAAACAAAGCCTAAACGGTACAACCATTTTATACGAACGTCCATACACTACGCCTCCCTTTAATATCTTGAGAAGAGAGCATATGAATTATACATACAAGTTAAACAAGGAGAGAATCTGAAAATAAAACTAACACCCATACGAAAAACGCCCCCAATCATTTGATTGAGGACGATATAACAATTAAAACATTTTCATTACTTTTCTTTGTATCTTTTTCATATCTCTTTTTGAGACGATGTTATTTTTCTGCATATAGCTATATGCGGCTACTCCTGCACCGATGACTGCTGCTGAGGTTAACATTTTATTCATTATATGACACCTCTCATAAAATTTTTTTATGAAGAAAAACGACGCTCTTCTTCATCAAATAAGTCATCTAAAGAACTTAAAGACCCATCTTCTTCCACTTGGTGAGTGTGAATCATTCCTTTAGACAATGAGAGTTCGATAAAGCAATTCCAACAATAATATTGATTAATGCCAATCTTACCGACATCTTTACTTTGACAATTAGGACATTGAAGCATCATGGAAAGGACACCTACCTTATTCTACATTTACAATAATGGCATCCTTTCCAATCGCTGGTGCGCAACTAGCTTTAATTACTTTCTTTCCTTCAAGTACATCAGAAAAGAAGCCATCTGATAGTTCATACCCTACGATTGTGCCCATTTCTTCATTGAAATATACATCTTGAAGAAGTCCTAAGCGATCGCCCTCTCTTGTCATCATCATTCGGCCAGCCAAGCGATTTTCACTAGCAATCGTAAAATCACTATGCTTTGGAATAGCTGTTAATACATCACAACTTTCAACCATCACACCATCCCAACCAAATGAATACACATCTTTAATATCTAGAAAAAAGGATTTGCGAATAAATGAGTGGTTCTTCACCCATAGTCCCTTCACTAATCCTTCGGGTGAGATGAAGAGATCATTCACTTCACCAATTGCTCTACCGTTATTCAACACGATAACCGACAAGCCTCTTAATAAGGAAAATGTTCGCAAAAGTTACTCCCACCTTCTTTGAACATTGTTATTTTGTTCAAAGAAGGTACAGCTCATTCTTTTTCAAGGTTGGCAATTTGTTTTATGTATACAAGGGTAAAAAATAAGATGAGAAAAAATCTCTCATCTTAGTCTATTCAGCCTCTAAAAAATCATAAGGTGTGATATTTTCCATTCCTATCATCGGGTCGACTTTCATCAAGTAATCTTCATATGTTAATGATTCATCAATTGCTTCAATTGTCTCAACTTCTACGATCTCATCTTGTAATTTCAATCGTAAGTTAGATCGTCTTGATTGATCATCTAAACGTTGTACACCCATTTTTAACGCTTCTTCATCCCCACATAATATCAGGAATTGCTTGCTTCGTGTAATGGCCGTATATAATAAATTTCTCCGTAGCATCCGGTAGTAACTTTTAACGACCGGAAGAATAACAATCGGAAACTCACTGCCTTGTGACTTATGAACAGAACAACAATAGGCATGTGTGATTTGATTTAAATCCTGTTTTGTATACGTAGCTTCAACGCCGTCGAAAGAAACAATGACCATATCTTGTTTTTCTGTGTTCTCTTTCGCATAAAATATTGAAATGATTTCACCCATATCACCATTATACACATGGTTTTCAGGTTGATTGACTAATTGCAGAACCTTATCCCCAATACGATAGACGACATCACCAAAAGCAATTTCTTTTCTACTACCATCTTCATTAGGGTTGAAAATTTCTTGAATCATTTTATTCAGGCGATCAATACCTGCCGGACCACGATACATCGGTGCAAGGACTTGGATATCCTTTGCTAAATAACCTTTTTTCTTTGCATTTCGCACCACTTGTTCAATGACCGTACCAATTTGACCTGGCTGACATTGAAAGAAGGAGCGATCTTTTTGTTGCTGGGTAATATTTTGTGGCAATCTTCCCTTTTTCATTTCATGTGCCAACTCAATAATGGAGGAACCTTGCGATTGCCTATAAATATCTGTCAACCTTACTTGAGGAATGCGTTCAGAAAGTAATAAATCTCTTAATACTTGGCCTGGGCCAACTGATGGTAATTGATCTTCATCACCAACAAGAATGACTTGCATTTCTTCAGGTATCGCTTTAAAAAGTTGATTGGCTAACCAAATATCAACCATGGAAGTTTCATCCACTATAAGGATTTTCCCTTCAAGCGGGTTTTCCTCATGATGGTCAAAACCCTCACTTCCATTCCAGCCGAGCAATCTGTGAATCGTCACAGCTGGTAAACCAGTTGATTCTGCCATTCTTTTCGCGGCTCTTCCAGTAGGGGCAGCTAGTAAGAAAGGAAATGGCTCTTCTTTTTTATAGTCTTTCGGATTTAAACTACAACCATGTAATTCACCATACAATTCAACAATCCCTTGAATAACCGTTGTTTTTCCCGTACCTGGACCACCTGTTAATATCATCATTGGCGACATTAACGCTTTTTGAATGGCATCTTTTTGAGATGGCGCATATTGTACAGAAAGTCGCTCTTCTAATTGTCCTAAAGCAAGAAGAAATTCCGACTCGGGAAACTGTTCATTAAACTCCGTTTGATTGAGTATACGTTTGATATTTGTGACGATTCCCTTTTCAGAAAAGAAAAGAGAAGGTAAATATAACTGCTGTCCCTCTGCAATTACTTTTCCCTCTTCACCGAGCGTTATGATTGCTTCACTAATCGCCTCATAAGGGATTACCTCAGTCGCTTTTTCTTCTAATAGTTTTTTGACAGCAGGTAGTAATTCTTCTGCTTCTGCATATACGTGACCTGAGTGTGCACTTTCACTATCAAGCATATATAAACAGGCTGCTTTAATTCGGTCAGCGTGACTACCTGCCATTCCCAATTGTTGTCCAATTTCATCTGCCCGATGAAAGCCAATCCCTTCAATATCCTCTACGAGTTGATAAGGATTTCTTTGCAAAATATCTATCGCTTGATCTTTATATGTTTGAAAAATCTTCATAGATAGTTGCGGTCCAAAACCAAGTTGATTGAGGTGGATCATGACTTGTTCAATTCCTTGATTTTCCACAAGTGTGTCGTATAATATTTTTGCTTTTTCACTTGCTAATTTTGGTATCCCATCTAATAATGAAGGATTATTTAAGATGAGATTGATCGCATTTTCCCCAAGCTCATCGACAATACTTTGTGCCGTTTTCTTCCCAATCCCTTTAAAGAGATCACCTGATAAATAATTAACGACGCCTTCTTTTGTTTGGGGCATTTCTTTCTTATACTGCTCCACATGAAATTGCATCCCAAACTTCGGATGTTCCTTCCATTCCCCTAAAAAAGTATAGGTCTCCTCTTCATGTATTTTCGGTATATAACCAGTAATGACCGCTTCTTTCTCGTCATATTGTGCATTTGTCTCTAAAACCCGTATACGCAAAACCGTATAAAGATTACTTTCATTATGGAAAATAGTCACAAGATGCTTGCCTTTTACATACGTTTTTTGTTCAGCAAATAGATCTAAAGAATTCTGCTCATCCATCCCTTGTGCTCCTTCCTTTTTAAGTGCATCTTCTTTTTTATTTTATGACTGTTTTTCAATCATTTTCTTACCGTAGCCCGCAAGCATATGGTCCGGTTGTATATCCAATGCACGATTAAAGTGATCAAGTGCCTTTTGCACATCTTCTTTAAAAGCATAAGCTACACCGAGATTATAATGAGCATCCGCATGTTCCTCATCTAATTCAATACAGTGTTGTAATTGCTTAATGGCTTCATCTATTAATTCTAATTGTGCTAAGCAAAGGCCATATTGGAAAGCCGCTTCTGCATCCTGGGGATTTAATTCAGTTGCACGCTGCAAGTATGGTAACGCTAGTTTCCCTTGCTCTAATTGCATAAGAGAAATACCTAACATAAAATAATTGTCTCCATGGTCAATTCCTTTTTGCATCGCTTTTTCAAACATATTTTTTGCTTCATCAAATTGTTCTTTTTCAAAAAGTAAATTTCCGACGCTATAATAAGCAACACCCGCGTTTTCATCAAGTTCAATTGCTTTTAGAAAAAACTTCAACGCACGTTCTCCGTCGCCAACGGCTGATAAAACATTACCAAAATTGATATAAGATACCGCATCCTCAGGGTTCTCATCAATCGCTTCCATAAAAATCTTAGCTGCTTCTTCCCATTTTCCTTCTTGCATATATTGAATACCTTGTTGGTTTTTATCCATTATTTATCGACTCCATTTCATCTCTTTCTCTTCGAAATAGTATAGCATATTTTTCTTCAAGACTTCATTCACAGGCTAAAACGGTCCTAGTATAAATTGGGTGTGATAGTCAATTGACCATAAATGATAGTTAAAAGCTGATCATGTGTTTGCGTGGCTAAATTTATTTTTTCCAAGTTTAGATGAGCAATTTGTTTGCTCGGCTATCCTCCAGCTTTTCTAATAAGTGAAATGAGCAAAAGTTACCCTCGACCAATTTCCGATAGATAGCAAAGGAATATGTGCGTTTTACGCTAACGTCAGTGACTCGTTGAAGAAGCAGCAAAAAAAATAAAAAACCAGGCAAACAATCTGCCTGATTTTTTATCCTACATATGTGAGCTGCTTACTATCAATATACACTTCATCAATTGTTGCCCCACCTAAACATTCATCACCGTTATAAAAGACAACTGATTGGCCAGGGGTAATCGCTCTACTTGGCTCATGAAACTTAACGCGCACTTTATTGTCTGCCAAACGTTCCACCGTCACACTATTGTCTGTCTGACGATATCTAAATTTAGCTGTACATTCAAATGTTTGTGGCATTTCTTTTTCAGATACCCAACTTACATTCACTGCTACAAGGGAATCGGAATATAGTTTTTCATGGTGAAAGCCTTGTCCTACATAAAGAACATTTCTTTTCAAGTCTTTACCAATCGCAAACCAAGGCTCTCCTGCTCCTCCGATTCCTAGGCCATGCCTTTGACCAATGGTGTAATACATTAAACCATCATGTTTACCGACGATTTTACCATCAAATGTCTCCATATTACCTGGTTGAGCTGGCAAGTAGTTACCTAGGAATTCTTTGAAGTTTCTTTCACCAATAAAACAAATACCTGTACTATCCTTCTTAGTAGCTGTTGCTAAATTTGCTTTTGCCGCAATTTCCCGTACCTCTGACTTTTTAATATTGCCAATTGGGAACATCACTTTTTTTAATTGATCTTGCGAAAGCTGATTAAGGAAATACGTTTGATCTTTGTTTTCATCAAGGCCACGAAGCATTTTCACTTCGCCATCTCTTTCTTCTACACGCGCATAATGTCCTGTTGCTAAATAATCAGCACCTAAATGCATCGCATGTTCTAGAAACGCTTTAAATTTAATTTCCTTATTACACATGACATCAGGATTTGGTGTTCTACCTGCTTTATATTCATCAAGAAAATAGGTGAACACTTTATCCCAATATTGCTTCTCAAAATTAACAGCATAGTATGGAATACCGATTTGATTACATACGCGGATAACATCTTCATAATCTTCCGTCGCTGTACATACACCGTTTTCATCGGTGTCATCCCAGTTTTTCATAAAAATGCCGATGACATCATAGCCTTGTTCTTTGAGAAGGAGTGCAGCTACCGATGAGTCTACGCCACCGGACATACCAACAACGACTCGTGTATCTTTTGGCGCTTTTGACATGATCTTCACCTCTCATTGCTTTACTTATTTATGCCTGAAATCGTTGTACGATTTTACTTATTTCTTTTCCAGCTACACTTGCTTGTTCTATTGTATTACCATAGCCAAAGCTGAATCTTATAGAGTTACCTAGGCGCTCATGTCCTTTGCCAAACATAGCGACCAGTACATGTGATGGGTCTATAGATCCTGCTGTACATGCAGATCCACTAGATGCAGCAATCCCTACTAAATCTAAATTAACAAGCATAGCTTCGACATTTGTTTCTGGAAAGCTTAAGTTTAATACATGAGGAAGCGTTTCAGCAAGTGAACTGTTTTGCACAAACTTTACTTCATTTTCTATCAAGGTTTGTAAGAACGTTTCTCTTAATTGTTGAAAGTGCTTGCTTTTAACCGCTCTATCTTGTTGACTTATTTTCACTGCTTCTAGAAAACCAGCAATAGCAGGTACATTTTCCGTTCCAGCTCTACGCTTTCTTTCTTGCTCGCCACCAAAAAATCTTGAAGGAAGGGAAATCTCTTTACGACAATAGAGAAATCCAATCCCTTTAGGACCATTTATTTTATGAGCTGATACAGAAAGTAAGTCAATATTTGCTTCATTCACATCTATAGGCAATAGACCGTATGCTTGTACCGCATCTGTATGAAAGACCGCTTGATGATTAACGAGAAGCTTACCTATTTCAGCGATGGGTTGAATGGTACCAACTTCATTATTCGCAAACATAATGGTAACTAAAATCGTATCCTCTCGTAACGCTTTCTTAACGGTGTCTACTTCAACAACCCCTTCATTGTTGACTGGTAAATACGTTACTTCAAACCCTTCTCTTTCAAGTTCTTCGCAAGCATGTAATACTGCATGATGTTCGATTTTTGATGTAATGATATGCTTACCTTTATTTTGATTCGCTCTAGCTACGCCAAAAATAGCATGATTATCAGATTCCGTTCCACCACTCGTAAAGATGATCTCATTTGCATTAGCACCAATACTTGATGCCATTACCTCTCTTGCCTGATCAAGTACTTGTCTCGCCTCTCTACCAAAAGAATGAATGCTTGATGGATTCCCGTAATCCTCTTTCATCATTCGCGTCATTACATCAATTACTTGTGGATGCATCGGACTTGTTGCCGCATGATCCAAATAAATTCTTTCCACTCTTTTCACCTTCTTGCTAATCTGTTAAATATAAAACATATAAGCATCGGATTCACCATTATCTTTATGGTTTGCTAAATCCTCAATCGTTGTATTATCCAATACCTCTTTCACTGCGTCACGTATACGCATCCATAATTCTCTTTTGGCCGGTTCTTCATTTTCTATCCCTTCAACTGGGCTAATCGGACCTTCTAATACGCGAATAATATCGCCTGAAGTGATCTTCGATGGCTCATCTCCAAGAATATATCCACCATAAGCGCCTCTTATACTTTTAACGAAACCAGCATTTCTTAAAGGAGCAATTAATTGTTCTAAGTAGTGTTCCGATAAATCATTTGCTTGTGCAATTGTTTTTAACGAAACGGGACCTTCCCCATATTTCTTAGCGAGTTCAATCATAATCGTTAATCCATAACGACCTTTTGTCGATATTTTCATTCCCGACACCTCTATTCATCTTTATTCTCTCTCTATAAATTCCATCGTTACCTGTTATGAGGCAATCGATACTTTTCTTTCCTTCATCCGTGCAAGTAACTTATTCGTAAATCTTTGACATTGTGGTAATGCTACACCAACTATCGGGCCAGTAGCCAAGCTTAAAACGATTGTTCCCCAAAAGACAGGACCGCCAAGCTGCCAACCGATAACTAACACAATAATTTCCATACTTGACCTTATATAGGCAACTTTCCAACCTGTTCGGCTCGTTAATGCCATCATCAAACTATCCCGTGGCCCAGTACCTAAACGAGCTGATATATACAAGCCCATACCATAACAATTAATTAAAAGACCACAAGCAAACATGATGAACTTGCCCCATATCGTTTCGGGAGTGGTCATAAATGGTAATAATAAATACAAATCAATGAAGATACCAATGAGTATCATATTAAGGTAAGCGCCTGCTTTTGGCATCTCTTTACCAATGATCGCCGCAACAGCAAGTACAAAAATACCAACAATGATAGACCAAGTGCCAATTGATAGCCCTAATTGATAATACAAACCTACATGCAAAACGTCCCAAGGTGTTGCGCCTAAATCTGCAACAATAAGGAGTACAATTCCTAAACTCATTACTAATAAACCGAGTAAATAGATGATAATCCTCGGTCCTGTTTGCCCCATTTTTTTATTATTGATCATTTTCCCAAGCCCTCACAGGATAGATTGTCTTTCTTTCATCTTTCTTCTTATGCCCTCCATTGAGGCTAAAATATATTCTTTAAAATGTAGATAGATAAGTTAAAAGCATTTATTCTTCACAACATATAAATAGACCTTGCTATTATAGCACATTTGCAAGCGTTAATCATTTTAGCTTTCTTATTTTTATGATATGTTATCAAAAGGAACAGGATAAGCTTCTTATCTAATTAGGAGTGATATAGTTGAATATCAAACCGTTAGCTTTTCGAATGAGACCAAGAACAATTAATGAAATTATCGGTCAAGAACATCTCGTGGGGGAAGGTAAAATTATTCATAGGATGGTAAAAGCAAAACAATTGTCCTCGATGATATTATATGGTCCTCCAGGAATCGGAAAAACTTCCATTGCTAACGCAATAGCAGGTAGTACTCAATTCGCATTTCGCACTTTAAACGCAGTGACAAATAATAAAAAGGATATGGAAGTCGTAGCAGCAGAAGCCAAGATGTCAGGTAAAGTTATTTTATTATTAGATGAAGTTCATCGTTTGGATAAAGCTAAACAGGATTTTCTTTTACCTTATTTAGAAAACGGCATGATTACATTAATTGGTGCTACAACAAGCAATCCTTACCATGCGATTAACCCAGCCATCAGAAGTCGATGTCAAATTTTCGAACTAAAGCCATTAGAAGTAGAAGAAATTAAAATGGCATTAAAAGTAGCGATTACGGATGAAGAAAGAGGATTAGGTAAAAAAACGATAGAGATAACAGATGAAGCATTAACACATTTTGCAACATCATCTGGAGGCGATGTTCGCAGTTCTCTTAATGCCCTTGAATTAGCTGTGCTTTCAACTGAACCAAGTGACTCTGGCACCATCCTCATCACACTTTCTGCTGCTGAAGAATGCATGCAAAACAAGAGTATGGCACATGACAAGGATGGTGATGCACATTACGATGTTTTATCTGGATTCCAAAAATCCATTCGTGGAAGTGACGTGAATGCTGCCCTTCACTATTTAGGGAGGTTGATTGAGGCTGGGGATATGGTAAGTATTACAAGAAGGTTATTGGTCATTGCTTATGAAGATATCGGACTCGCCTCTCCCCAAGCTGGACAAAGAACATTATCAGCCATTGAATCAGCGGAGCGGTTAGGTTTTCCTGAAGCAAGAATTCCGTTAGCGAATGCCGTGATAGAACTATGCCTTTCACCGAAATCTAATTCGGCTATTATGGCGATAGACCGGGCATTATCAGATATACGTGCAGGCATTAGCGGGGAGGTCCCTGATCACTTAAAAGACGCCCATTACAAAGGAGCGAAAGAATTAGGGAGGGGAATTGACTATAAATACCCCCATGATTATGAAAACGGATGGGTAAAGCAACAATACTTACCTAATAAGCTGAAGAAGAAAACGTATTATGAACCGAAAATGAACGGTAAATTTGAACAAGCTCTTTCCACTGTTTATAAACGACTACAACAGTAGCAATGCTGGAAAAATTCGCCCAAACCTAAATGTTTGGGTGGATTTTCTTACTTTGTTAACAATAAAATGCTAGGTGCTTCCCTATATTACTCTCATAAATGCAATACCATCGCACCACTTTTCGCTATCACTTATTTTTACTCAACCACTCATTAAACACTTATTGTTTTGTGTCGAAGATCGTTGTCGGAATCTCTTGTGAAAGTAAAATAAGCTCGGACACAGTTACCCCTTTAAAATCATTACTTTTCATCGTTTTCAGGATTTCCTCTAGCGCAAACACCGTCTGTGAGCGATCACCACCAGAATCATGTAAAACAATTACATCCCCAGGCTTCATCGCAGTAGATACGTGGTGGTAAATCGGATAAATACCAGGGTTCATCCAATCTTTAGGATCTTGATGCCAAGACCACATCGTTACTAAATAACCTTGTTTTGTAGCCGTATTCATAATCGTATCATTGTAAATACCTGCTACTGGCCGATACAATGTCATAGATTTAGAAGTAATTGCTTTCACAACTTCATCTGTCTTTTTTAGTTCTTTTGTCAATTTTTCTTCAGTAATCATGGCATTATATTCGTGGTTATACGTATGATTAGCGATTTCGTGACCTTCATTATTTATACGCTGGATCACCTGAGGGAAATCTTTTGCTTTTTTCCCCACGACAAAGAAAGTAGCCTTTACTCGATATTTCTTTAATAAGTCTAAGATTTGTGGAGTGTATACGGGATCTGGACCATCGTCAAATGTAACCGCTACGTAGTTCCCTTTCATGTGACAAAAATCCCAAATGGCTTGGCCCATGTACTCATATTCAACTCTTTCTTTTGTCGATGCCTCGCTCACATTAAATGGTATAAACACAATCAATATAAAGACGAGAAAACAACATCTTATCCTCATGAGCCCCACACTCCTTCAATCATTATTGTGACCATTTCAACCATAAAAATAAGCTGCTGAAAATTTCAGCAGCTTCTATATCTTAGCCAGCTATATCTCGTTTCTTAAATATGGTAAAAGCAATGATTTGGAATATCAGAAAATACACAACCAACATGATAATGGAAAAAGTCAAAGTCATACCTGGTAGCATCGGCGTTCCTTCAAGATACTGAAACAAATCAGTATTAGCAAATAAGCTATATTTCGCCCAATCATACTTCAACGCAATAAGTTGTGTCATTTGCCCACCAGCGAACATAAGGAAAATAGATAAACCAATCGCTAATGAACTACTTCTGAATGCTGATGAAATCATAAAGGCCATCGTAGCTAGCATAATATTTTGAATGGAAGATAAAACGTACACATTGAGTAAATGCAAAAACATTGACTGTTCTTTTACTACCCCATCTTGATATAAGAGATACGGTTCACTATCAGCTAAGCCAAATAAAATGAGTCCTAATATCCCGGAAAATGCGAAAAGTACAAAGAGTAAACTAAAGCCAAATAGTAGCACAGTTATGTACTTTGAGAGAAGAATTTTACTTCTGTTAATTGGGCGAATAAGAAGTAGTTTAATCGTTCCCCAATTAAATTCACTTGCCACAATCCCTCCAGCAATAATAATCATAAATAAGCCGGCAAAATCTATTAGCGAAGACATATCAGAAATAAAACTAAGTGCCTCGTAATCTCCATTTGGTGAAAGATTGTTTTCGATACGATACTCATTGATCGCTATCATCTTTTCATAACTATCTTTTACTTCTTGAGGAAGCATCTCCCCAGAATTTTCTAACTCCTTCTGGTAGGAGTCAATCTCCATTTGTAACCCTTTTTGCCATTGGTCATTCGCAGGGACTGTTCCTTGTACATCTTGATATTTCATAAATGCCCCTGCCACAGCGACGATGAATAAAAGAATACCAATCATGACATAAGTGCCACTACGTTTAAAGATTTTTACCCATTCATTTCTAATTAATGAGAACATGACTTATTCCGCCTCCTTCTGTAGTGTTGTCACTTCAAGAAAGCGATCTTCCAAAGTTTTCGTTGTTTCTTGAATACGATATATATTAATTCCATCATGTACCCACTCTTTTACTAATAAAGGAATGTCCTCTTTTTGCGCTCGGAGCATGAGCGTATTTCCCTTCACTTCTGCTTGCTGATTTGGAATTAATCTATCAACGGCAAGCATCGCTTCTGTCGGATGATCGACGTCGATTTCATATTCCTTTGCTCCTCCTTCAACTTGTTCATGAACAGACTGAATCGTAATTAATTTACCTTTTTGAATAATACCGACTCGATCACACATCATTTCCATTTCTGAAAGAAGATGACTAGACACAATGACGGCCATTCCTCTTTCTCTTGCTAACTTCCTTACATGGTCACGGATTTCCCGAATACCAGCGGGGTCTAGTCCATTTGTTGGCTCATCCAAAATTAACACTTTAGGATCATGTAACAAACATTGCGCTAGCCCTAATCGTTGCCGCATCCCTAGAGAATAAGTCTTCACCTTATCATGTATTCGATCAGTTAAGCCAACAAACTCTACCGTTTCCATAATTTTTTCTTTCGTAATTCCTTCTGACATCTTTGCGTAATGCAGAAGATTTTGATATCCACTCATAAATTTGTACATCTCTGGATTTTCAACAATCGCTCCTACATGTTGAATCGCCTTCTCAAAGTTTGTTTGCACACTATTATCAAGAATTTTAATATCGCCTTCACTAATGCCAATTAATCCAACAATCATCCGAATAGTCGTTGTTTTACCAGCACCATTAGGGCCTAGAAACCCAAAAACCTCTCCTTCCATTACTTCAAAACTTAAGGAATCGATAATGGTTCTCTTTTTAATGACCTTTGTTACATTTTCAATTTTAACTACTGCTTTCATTTCTTTACCTCATCCCTTATATTTTTCTTTCATCCACTCTTTGATAGACAACCCTTTCTCTTCTCTTATTGTTTCGACATGATACTGACCAAGATAACTTCCATTCTCTATCATAATCAATTCATCAAGGACTGGCTCTACTTCTTCTATTTCATGTGTAGCCATTAGCACTGTTTGTTTCTCAAAATCAATAAAGCTTAATAATCCCTGAACTAACGAATCCCGAACCATTGGGTCTAATCCTGAAAATGGTTCATCTAATAGAAGAATAGGTGCTTTTCTAGCAAGAGCCAATACTAACTTTAATCGCCCACGGTTTCCTTTTGATAAAGACCTAATTTTCATTGAATCGTTTAATTTCATAAAATGTAAAAGTTCGATTGCTTTTTCTTGATCAAAATCAGCAAATTGACTCTCATAAAAATTCAGCATATCTTTAACCGTAAAAGAAGGATAAAAACTGTCTGCCTCTGTTAAATAAATGACCTTGGACGCAATTCTTCTATTGGCAAGCTCCCCTAATACATTGACATCACCACTTGAAGGATACGTAAGGCCAGAGATGAGTTTCAGGATAGTCGATTTTCCACTTCCATTGGGCCCCACTAGGCCAATTATTTTCCCAGGGTGTATCGTGAAGCTGATATCTTTCAAAACGTGATTAAAGCCATATTTTTTATTCACCTTATGAAACTCAATCATCATGATCCTCCTTAAGGAATTGAGATAGCCCTTGTTTCATTTCCTCGTTAGAAAAGCCTAACTCTCGCAAATGATTTACATAGGATTGGATGATTTGCCTTTGCATATCTCTTTTTAAGTTCATTAACTTGGCAGTATCTTCCGTTACAAATGTTCCTTGCCCACGCTTCACCAAAGCGACTTCCATCCTTTCTAGCTCTTGATACGTCCTTTGAATCGTATTTGGATTCACCCCAAATGTAAGTGCCATCTCACGAACAGATGGTAATTTTGCCCCTGGATCTAACTCTTTTCTCACAATCTGTTGACAAACCCGTTCCATGATTTGTAGATAAATCGGCTGTGATGAATGAAACTCTTCCGCCATTTTCACACCTCAACCTTCTTTTCGAGCAACCAAGTCGAGGTAATGAATAACAGAATAGCTGTAAAGAGGTATAAAAGGATTTCTACAATGGAGATTGTACTATCAGCCATATTGAAGGTGAACCCTTCTGATTGGACAAAAAAGTTGAAATGTAACCAATCTATATTTAAATCAAGCTCACTCATATGGATTAATTGTTTGTACCAATCGCTTTCACCTATCAAACCAGAAATGAACATTTGCACAACTACTATGACAAATAAAAATATTGGGCGCACCCTTCCTAAGATCGGTACATTTTTTAAGCTATAGTAAACGAACCAATAAAAGCAAAACCATAAACCAAAATAGAGTGACGAACAGGTGATAGATAATAATAAGAAAACTGGTAGAACAACTGGTATGTTGTCGTAGAAAGAGGCACCAGGGTTATAAAAATAGCTCCCAATCGCCAAAAAGATGGTAATGACTATAGACATCACAAAATAAACACTAATGGCCACTAACTTACTCATTAATAAGTAAGAACCCGGGTTTGGGTTATGCAACCACCCTTGCGTCTTTGTTTCCATGCTTAACGAAAACAAAATAAAAATGGGATAAAACAAAATATGCGCAAAAAACAAAGCAAACAGAAAAGCTGGTAAAATATTTACTTCATTAAAATAATGAGACAATGCCAGACCAATTAAAACGGTAAAAAGCAATGTTACAATTACGCCGTAAAAGTGAGATTTCAATATCTTTAATTCTTTTACGAGCAAGCCACGAAAAGGATTCATATTTTCCTCCTTTTTACATCCAGTGTATTAGTTAAATAGTACACCGGTACTTTATTTTTGTCAAACCAAATGTATGATTCTTTTTTTAAGGTAGAGGATAATAATAAATAATTTGATAAGGGAGGCTTTCGATGACATATGCACCTTGGCAAGAGCCCGATGATCAACTATTAGAAGAATTGGTTAACGAGTATAGTCAAAATGGTGATTCTAAAGCAGATGCCTTTCGCATGGCAGCAAAAAAATTAGGCAGAACAGAATCTGCCTGTCAAACGAGGTATCATACTATGAAGAAGAATAGAGAAGACTCTGCGGGCTTATCCATACAGAAAGTGATTGAATACTTAAAAACAACCCCTGACCTTTTATTATTATCTGAGAACAAGGCACTTATATTGGAAAATGAACAATTAGAGGCAAGAAATAAAGAACTAAATCAAAAATGGGAAGAAACTAGCCATCAACTAGATAATGAGCTCTCTCTTTACGAAGGATTAATGACTGTGATGAAAGAATATCGTAAATAAAATAAGAAAAGCTTGTAGCATCAACTACAAGCTTTTCTTATTTTATTTACTTTCGTCATTTACACGGCTAATAGGAATGTCTGCTAATAATTCCTTGACAACATAACTTGCCATAATGAGTCCTGATACAGATGGCACAAACGCATTAGAAGATGGTGGCATTTTCGCCTTACGTATTTTGGCATCATCTTTCCCAACAGTTTTTCTCACATCTTCACGAATAACTATCGGACTTTCATCAGAGAAAACAACAGGTATACCTTTACGAATGCCTTCCTTTCTTAAACGTGTACGAATCACCTTAGCTATTGGATCGGTATGCGTTTTAGAAATATCAGCGATTTGGAATCTTGTCGGATCCATCTTATTTGCTGCACCCATACTAGAAATAATCGGTATATCTCTTTTCAAACACTCTTTCATTAAGTGGATCTTATAAGAAATCGTGTCTGAAGCATCAATGACAAAATCAAGATCGTAGCTAAAGAAGTCTTCATACGTCTCTTCTGTATAAAACATTTTTAAGGCAATGACTTCACATTCTGGATTAATATCCATAATTCTCTCTTTCATCACTTCTACTTTTTGTCTTCCGACAGTAGAAAGCAACGCAATAATTTGTCTATTTACATTGGTAATATCCACATCATCTTTATCAACAAGCACAAGTCTGCCAACACCTGAACGAGCAAGGGCCTCAGCGGCAAATGTACCCACTCCCCCGATACCTAATACAGCCACTGTACTATTTTTCATTGTCTCTAAACCATCTTTACCGATGGCAAGCTCATTTCGCGAAAACTGATGTAACATCTATTTCAACTCCATTCCATATCTATCCTACAAATAATCATACCCGTAAAAAAATATATCATACTTTCCGTTAAATACAAGTATATCACTGGGATTTCTCTCTACTTCTTTATTTGGAGTTAACTGAATTTGTCATTCATAAAAAGAAGCATTTACTTTTACCTGTATTTCCTATGCTAGTACATATTTTTTATTGCCTTAAGTCAATTGAGGTTTACTTAGTCATAACAAAACACAAAAAAACCTGATGACTATCATCAGGTTTTACATACAATATTAAAGTGAAAGAGTCCCAATTATGCCGTCGTTATTGGTCCTTCATTTTGAACCCGCACTTAGCAGGTGGGTGTCCTGCTTCTCGCATCTGTAAGTCCCCTACAAATGAGGCATTTACGCTTACGTAGAAAACTCCGGACTCCCGAAGGTAATATGTTCGGTCAAAATTAGGGTAGACGACGTACACATCAGGACTCTTTATGATTGAAGTAATCTTATCATAGCTAAGATATGAATTCAAGAAGTGACGTATAGTTCAAAAATCACTTTTTTTACCAATTAATCTTGATTCTTCACATTTAAAGCGAGATGAAGATCATTTAATTGTGCCTCACTTACTTCACCAGGTGCATCTGTTAAAACACAACTTGCACTAGCTGTTTTAGGGAAAGCAATGGTATCTCTTAAGTTGGTTCTACCAGCAAGTAACATCACTAGACGATCAAGTCCTAGTGCAATCCCTCCATGCGGCGGGGTACCATAATCAAATGCTTCAAGGAGAAAACCAAATTGCTCAACAGCTTCCTCTTTAGAAAAACCAAGAATTTCAAACATTCTCTCCTGAATATCTCTTTCAAATATACGTAGAGAACCACCACCAAGTTCATAGCCGTTAAGAACTAGGTCATATGCTTGAGCTTTCACTTCTCCTGGTTGATCAGCTAGTTTGTCCAAGTCTTGTCTTTGCGGCATTGTAAAAGGATGATGTGCTGCATAATAGCGGCCATCTTCTTCGTCATACTCAAGTAGCGGCCAATCCGTTACCCATAAGAAGTTAAATTTGCTCTCATCAATTAATTCTAATTGCTTTCCTAATTTTAGACGAAGCGCACCTAGTGCATCAGCAACAACTGATTTCTTATCAGCTACAAATAGTAATAAGTCGCCAGCTTCCACACCAAGCGCTGACTGAATCGCTGCTTGTTCTTCTTCAGACACAAATTTAGCAATCGGTCCTTTTAAACCTTCTTCTTCTGCTTTTAACCAGGCAAGTCCTTTGGCCCCGTATACTGAAACAAATTCCGTCAATGCATCAATATCTTTACGAGAATATGTGGAAGCCGCTCCTTTGACGTTAATTGCTTTCACTTGCCCACCTGATGAAACAGCACCAGCAAATACTTTAAAGCTAGAATTCTTTACGATTTCAGATAGATCCGTTAGCTCCATGCCAAAACGTGTATCTGGCTTATCGGAACCGTATCTTGACATCGCTTCATGATAGGTTAAACGAGGAAACGGAATATTGACTTCTTGCCCTTTTACTTCCTTCATGATTTTTGCCATCATACTTTCCATCAACTCAATAATATCCTCTTGGCTCATAAAGCTCATTTCAATATCAATTTGAGTAAATTCCGGTTGACGGTCTGCACGTAAATCTTCATCACGGAAGCAACGTGCAATTTGATAATAGCGGTCTACACCACTGACCATCAGCAATTGTTTAAATATTTGTGGAGATTGTGGCAGTGCGTAAAACTCTCCTGGATGCACACGGCTTGGCACTAAATAATCACGCGCTCCTTCTGGTGTACTCTTCGTTAAGATCGGTGTCTCTACATCGATAAAATCGGCATCATCAAGGAATCCTCTAATAGCCTTTGTTACTTGATGGCGTAGCTTTAATGTATTGGCCATCACTGGTCTTCTTAAATCAAGATAACGATATTTTAAACGAACATCCTCAGATACTTCTGATTTTTCGTCAATCGTAAATGGAGGTGTTTTCGCCTCATTAAGTATCGTTACTTTTTCCACACGAATTTCAATTTTACCAGTTGTTAAGCTCTCATTAACTGTCCCTTGTTGCCTTTCAATAACAACGCCTTCAATATCCAACACATATTCGTTACGAATTTTTTCTGCTAATGCTAAAGCTTCTTGTGAAACTTCCGGATTAAACACAACTTGGACAATGCCTGTTCTGTCACGAAGGTCAATAAAGATAAGACCTCCTAAATCACGACGTTTTTGCACCCAACCCTTTAATGTTACTTTCTCACCTATCGCTTTTTCAGTAATCTCTCCGCAGTAGTACGTTCTTCCAAACATCTATGATTCCTCCTAGTTTCTATATAGCGCAGTAAAGTCTTGGATAAATGAAGCAAGCTCCATTTCCTTTTGTTCCCCACTATCCATTATTTTTAAGTTAATCTTATTGTTTTTTAATTCATCTTCACCAATAACAGCTACATATTTAGCGTTCATTCGATCGGCTGATTTGAATTGTGCCTTCATTTTACGATTAGAATAATCTCTCTCAGCAGAATATCCTGCATGGCGCAATTTGTGGAGCAAGCCGACAGAATAATCTTTCGCCTCTTCGCCTAAAGTGACGATATAACAATCAATGGATTGATCAATCGGGAGTTCAACATTTTCAGCTTCTAAAGCAGCAAGAAATCTCTCAATACTTAAAGCAAAACCAATACCAGGTGCTTCCGGTCCACCTACTTCTTCTGTCAAACCGTTATACCTGCCACCACCACAAAGAGTTGTTATTGCGCCAAACCCTTCTGCATCACTCATAATCTCAAAAGCAGTATGCGTATAATAGTCTAAACCACGGACAAGATTGGCATCGACTTCAAAATCAATTTCTAATTCTGTTAAGTACTGCTGCACTTTTTTGAAGTATTGTTTGGATTCGTCATTTAAGTGATCAATAATTGATGGAGCTGTTTTCATCAATGGATGTTCGCGATCTTTTTTACAATCTAGAATACGCATCGGGTTTTTCGCTAATCTGCTTTGACAATCTGAACAAAATTCATTAATGCTCGGACTAAAATGGGCCATGAGGGCCTCACGGTGCTGTGCCCGGCTCTCTTTATCACCTAAACTGTTGATAACTAGTTTTAACTTTTTCAAACCCATTTCTTTATAAAGCGCCATCGCTAATGCAATAACCTCTGCGTCAATTGCCGGATCATCACTACCTATCGCTTCTACACCAAATTGGACAAACTGACGGAAACGACCAGCTTGTGGTCTTTCGTAACGAAACATTGGCCCCATATAATATAATTTGACAGGTTGATTTGCTTGGCCAAACATTTTATGTTCAACAAATGAACGTACTGTGGAAGCTGTTCCTTCTGGTCTCAATGTTAAGCTTCTACCACCGCGATCATCAAATGTGTACATTTCCTTCTGGACGATATCAGTTGTATCTCCTACACTTCGTAAAAATAAATCTGTATGTTCAAATATCGGTGTGCGAATCTCCTGATATTGAAATTTATGACAAAGTTCTCTCGCTTTTTGTTCTATTAATTGCCATTTCTCTACTTGACCAGGAAGAATATCCTGGGTACCCCTTGGTAAACGGATTGACATATATACCAAATCCTCCTCTTTCCTAAAGCTTAAATAAAAAAACTCTCGTCCCTTGTATTTTTCAATACAAGGGACGAGAGTTGAATATCCCGTGGTGCCACCCTAGTTGCAGTATGATAGATATACTGCCTCTTTACACAGATAACGCCTGCACACGTTCTTCCCCTAATAAATTTAAATTTTTCAGGGAGAAACCTAAGAAGTGTTCTTTCATCAAGTCATCATATAGAAATGCTTTCAGCCTATGACATTTCCTCTCTTTTTATGTGGAGAATGATTACTCTTCTTCCTCATTGGTTCAATTTATTTTATCATTTACTGTATTAAAATATCATTTTATCCTTCTTATCATAATAACCATTGTACAAGATGTCAAGTCTCTCTCTAGAATTGATAGCGATTTACGTTCTAGAAATTTTCTTTTTCAGTTTTCTCACATCTTGTAAAGAAATTCCGAAATCACTCGCAAGTTCAACCATCGTGGCATTTCCCTCAGCTTGAATAAAATCATGAAAGTCCACACCAAATAATTGGTTCTCACCGCTTTGCACATTCATTCCTTTTTCACTATATCTCACAGACAATCATCCTTTTACCATATAGTCTTTTACTCATGTTAGTATGGGCAAATCGAATGATATTTATAAAAACAATAAAGAAATAGACAAAAAAATTTCTTTTTTCCCGAATGGTTTGAAGTGGCTATTACGTTACAACTTGTTTACAAAACAGGATGATAAACCGATATTAGAAGGGAAACGGCCACATAAAAAAGAAAGTATATATAACTTCATTTATCTTGACGAGAGAAGAAATATTTGCTTATCTTGATAAATGGCAAACAGGAAGGAGGAACGTGGTTGCAAGGCAAAAAACATCTTTGGATAACCATTTGTATGATTCTAGTGATGGCTCTTCTATTACCTATGAAAGAGGCAGGAGCTGAATCAGCAGGACAAAAGCTTCGAATTGGTACAGATAGTCTTAATGTTCGCACAGGCCCAGGATTAAGTTATGCAAGTCTAGGAATGGCGGCAAGAGACGAGACTTACACAATCCTTAACCAAGAAGGTGATTGGTATCAGATTGATTTTGAATCTGGTCAAAAAGGGTGGGTCGCCAATTGGCTCGTTGTACTAGAAACAGAAAATACGCAAGAAAAAGAAAAACAAGTAAAAAGCGGTGGTGGACAAACGGTTTCCATCAATGCGGATGGTCTAAGAGTAAGAGGTGGTCCTTCAACTGATCATCGTGTCGTTGGTGTCGTGTCAAAAGGAAAAGAATACAAAGTTGTCTCCACTGACCAAGATTGGTTAAAAATTACGACTGAGTACGGAAATGTATGGGTACACAAAGATTTTGTTCAAGTGAATGGTCCCACCCAAGAAACAAGCTCTTCATCTAATGAAGAAAAGAAAACGGTGATTAAACAAGGGGTCATTACTGGTAATTCTCTCAACGTTCGTACTAGTCCTGATACAAACAGTGAAGTAATTGGTAAGTTAAATTCAGGTACAACCGTAGATATTTTATCACAAGAAAATACTTGGACTGAAATCACATTTCAAGGGCAAAACGCATGGATAAGTAGTCAATATATCCAAGCAGGCAAAAAGCAAGAAAATCAAGAAAAACAACAAGAAACGAATGATAATGGGACGATTACCGCTAGTTCGTTAAATGTAAGAGAAAAACCATCATTAAACGGGAACATTATCGGAACCGTTTCTCAAGGTGACAATTTTCATATTTTAAAAGAAGAAAATAACTGGATGAATATTGAACTTCCAAATGGGACGAACGGATGGGTTGCTAGCTGGTATGTGAACAAAGAGCAAAGTTCCTCATCGGAATCAAAGTCGTCTTCTTCTGTAAAAAATGTAACGATTCTACACAACGGCTCCAATATTCGCCAAAGCGCTCATACGAATGCCAACATTGTAGCAAGAGCGAATCAAGGAGATACATTTGAAGTTGTGGGGACTGAAAAAGATTGGTATGAAATTAAATTAGGTGATGGACAAACAGGTTTTATTGCTGGTTGGATTGTTTCTAATGGCAAACAGGCTAAAACGACTAACCAATCTTCTTCTACTCCAGGATTAAAGAACAAAGTAATTGTCTTAGACCCCGGCCATGGCGGAAGAGATAATGGTACAACTGGCGCAGCAGGTACACAAGAAAAAACTGTTACGATTCGCACCGCAGAAAAATTAGCTGCGAAATTAAGGGCAGCAGGATCTACTGTAATATTAACAAGACAACAAGATACATATGTTCCTCTCCAATCACGGGTAGGTGTTTCTCAAATGAATAATGCGGATGCATTCATCAGTATTCATTATGATAGCATAAACGATCGAAGTGTAAGCGGCATGACTACCTATTATTATCACGATTATCAACAACAATTTGCCGCTGATGTCCATCAAGGGATCATGTCCAAGATCGACTTGAATGATAGAGGGTATAGACATGGTGATTATTATGTTATACGAGAAAATAACAGCAAAGCCATATTACTTGAGCTAGGTTATTTAAGTAACGCAACAGAGGAAATAAAAGTAACCTCTGAACAATACCAAGAAGCTGTTTCATCAGGCATCTTCCAAGGATTACGTACACATTTTCAATAAAGATTATCCACCTGCCTTTTTTCCTTTGAGGCAGGTGTTTTTTATATTTATTGCACTAGCATATATCGAGTGCTTCTTAGTCCACTAACAAAAAGATAGGGAGAGTGTAATGTTCTTGCGATCTTTGTTGCTTTCCCCCTAGATGTACAATAAACCATTCACAGTTACTAGACCAAAAAAATAACCTAAACAAATCACATAATTAAGATTTGTTCAGGTTGGGTTTTATTTTCTATTTACTTTCTAAAATGAGGGTAACGGGACCATCATTCGTGAGCGATACATCCATCATTGCACCAAACTCACCTGTTTCCACATGGACACCTTTTTCCTTAAGCAATTCATTAAAGCGAAGATAGATGTCTAAGGCTTTCTCAGGGCGAGCAGCATTCATAAAATTCGGGCGCCTCCCTTTTCGGCAGTCACCGTATAGTGTGAATTGGGATACAGAAAGAATTTCACCTTGTATATCAAGTAATGAACGATTCATTTTACCTTCTTCATCATCGAACACTCGAAGATGAACAATTTTATCAGCTAAATATGCAGCATCTTCAAACGTATCCTCATGCGTAATTCCAACAAGCAAAACAAAGCCATGCGTAATGCGTCCGGTTATTTTTTCACCAACAGTCACTTTGGCTGCTTTACTTCTCTGAACAACAATTTTCAAAACTCTTGCCACTCCCTTTAATTCATAATTCGACGAACGGCATAAACATCAGGTATCTGCTTAATACGCTCTACCACTTTTTGTAGATGGTTTACATTATGAATAGAAATCGACATATTGATTGAAGCGGCTTTATTTTTATCCGAACGACCCGTCACTGCAGATATATTTGTTTTCGCTTCATTAACTGCCTGAAGCACTTCATTCAATAATCCACGTCGATCATAGCCAGTAATTTCTATTTCTACATTATATTCTTTCTGATCATTTAAAGCAGTTTCCCACTCAACAGGTATAAGCCTTGCTTTCGCATCATCTGTATTTATATTTGTACAGTCCGCCCGATGGACAGAGACACCTCTACCCTTCGTAATAAATCCGACAATCTCATCCCCTGGTACCGGATTACAGCAACGTGATAACCTGATAAGCAAGTTATCAATACCCGATACGCGCACACCTGATTCACGTTTTTTCGCTTGAGGAAGCTGTTTCAATTCGTTCACAGCATTGGAAATATCTTTTTTACCTTCAAGGTCTCTTTGCTTTCTTAACTTTTCAGTTAGACGATTGGCTACTTGCAATGCCGTAATGCCATTGTAACCAACAGAAGCATACAGATCTTCTTCAGATGGGAAATTATATTTTTCCGACACACGATTTAGATTTTCCGCGGTCATAATCTCTTTTACTTCAAAATCCATATTACGAATTTCTTTTTCGATTAATTCGCGGCCTTTTTCAACGTTTTCTTCTTTCCTTTGTTTTTTGAAGAATTGTCTAATCTTATTTTTCGCCTGTGAAGATTGAGCTAACTTGAGCCAGTCTTGACTTGGTCCGTATGAATGCTTAGAAGTTAATATCTCAACGATATCCCCTGTTTGCAACTTATAATCAAGTGTGACCATTTTACCGTTTACTTTCGCACCAATCGTTTTATTACCTATTTCTGAATGAATTCTATAGGCAAAATCTATTGGCACAGAACCTGATGGTAGTTCAATGACATCTCCTTTAGGCGTAAAAACATAGACCATATCAGAAAACAGGTCCATCTTAAGCGATTCCATAAACTCCTCGGCACCAACCGAATCATCTTGGAAATCCAATATCTCTCTAAACCATTTTAATTTATCTTCAAAAGAAGAATTTTCATCAACCTTTGTTCCTTCTTTATAAGCCCAATGTGCAGCGATACCAAATTCTGCTATTCTATGCATATCAAAGGTACGTATTTGCACCTCTAATGGATCTCCTTTAGGACCAATAACGGTTGTATGCAATGATTGATACATATTTTGCTTAGGCATCGCAATATAATCTTTAAATCTGCCTGGCATGGGTTTCCAATGTGTGTGGATAATACCAAGAACAGCATAACAATCCTTTATGCTATTGACCACAATCCTTACGGCTAGTAAGTCATAAATTTCATTGAATTGTTTGTTTTGTAGAGCCATTTTTCGATAGATACTGTAAATATGTTTTGCCCTACCGGAAATTTCAGGTTCAATCGTTACATCGTCCAGACGATCTCTCATCATCGCAATAACATCTAATAAATATTGTTCTCTCTCTGCTCTCTTCTTCTTCATCAAGTTAACAATTCGGTAATATTGCTGCGGATTCAAGTACCTTAAAGCTGTATCTTCTAATTCCCACTTAATTTTAGAAATCCCTAGTCTATGAGCAAGAGGAGCAAAAATCTCTAAAGTTTCATTCGAGATTCTTCTTTGCTTCTCAGCAGGTAAGTGTTTTAACGTTCGCATATTATGAAGTCTATCTGCAAGCTTAATTAAAATCACTCTTATATCTTGAGCCATGGCAACAAACATTTTACGATGATTTTCTGCTTGCTGCTCTTCTTTTGATTTATATTTAATCTTTCCCAGTTTCGTTACACCGTCTACAAGCATAGCTACTTCTTCACTAAAATGTTCTGCGATATCCTCTAATGTGGATTCAGTATCCTCAACAACATCGTGAAGAAAACCAGCTGCTACCGTAGCTGGATCCATTTCCAGGTCAGCTAAAATCCCCGCTACTTGAATGGGGTGAATAATGTACGGTTCACCTGATTTACGGTATTGTTCACTATGAGCAGACTTAGCAAATTCGTAAGCTCTTTTGACGAACTGGGCATGCTCTTCATTCAAATATTCTCTTGTCCTATCGATGACTTGTTCGGCGGTCAACACCTGATCGTTCGCCATGGAATCACCTTTATCCCAAATTATTTTTAATACCCAACCATGTAATTTCTTCTTTTCCTTATCAGTCAATAAATATAACCATTAAGAAAAAAGAAACGATTGCTACTATTATCGAAAAAAATAACATAGATGTAAAGGGATAGCGTTTTTTTTTTACAAAAAAACGTAGAATTTGTCGAAATTACTCATATTTAATTCCAATTTATCCCTAATTATCCTAAAAATATCTATCAATATAAAAAAGAGAACACATATAGTGCTCTCTAGAACTATTAATAAGTCATTAAAGTTAAAACATCATAATCCTTTAATTTCTCTTTTCCATCTAAATAGCTTAACTCGATTAAGAAGGCAATACCTGCAACAACTCCACCTAGTTCTTCTACTAACTTTATTGTTGCCTCAATTGTTCCACCTGTAGCTAGAAGATCGTCCGTGATCAATACGCGTTGACCAGGCTTAATCGCATCTTTATGGATAGTTAAGACATCTTTACCATATTCCAGACCATAATCTACTTTTACCGTTTCTCTAGGTAGTTTACCTTCTTTACGAACAGGTGCAAATCCTACTCCTAAAGAATAAGCTACTGGACATCCAATAATAAACCCACGCGCTTCTGGCCCAACAACAAGATCAATCTGTTTTTCTTTAGCATAAGTAACAATTTGGTCTGTTGCGTATCTATAAGCATCACCATTATCCATTAATGTCGTAATATCTTTAAATGTGATACCTGGTTTTGGCCAATCCTCTACTATAGTAATATATTGTTTTAAATCCATTTTCTTTCCTTTGCCTCCTCAATTCACATAGGCATTCTGAAGCAGCCCATCAAACCATTCCTTTAATTGACCTGCTTTTGAATAAAGCAATTCATTTTCTAACTGTACTTGTTGTTGCTTTATGCAAAAAGCCTGTGATTCCGATAAATCTCTCTTTTGTTTTGCATCACTAAGAGAAATCATCCCATTATCTATTTTAACAAATTCTAGTTCAAAAAACACTTCAGTCATAAAATCAATATAAGAAACTTGCCAGCCTTTAAATTTAGCTACCTCTGCTTTTCTTGTTTCAAGGTTAAAAGGCCCTCTCTTAGCAATGAGCGCATAGTACCATTTAAAATGGTCACGGTTTGGCGTCGCCATAGAGAATATATCATTTGTTTGGTAGAAATGACAATAAATTCTTTCTGGACTTTTCCCACGCAAAATAGCCTCTATTCTTTCCTTTTGTGGTGGTAAATCACAAAAAATCACATGCTTACCATCTAATATGATATTTTCTGCCTCTTCATCAGACAGAATCAACGACACATTCGGACTATAAGGAAAAAATTTATCATAATTTTCCTTATTAAATACAATCCACTCAGAGGTTTCATGATGGACATGTGTGACGATGGTGTCTAAGCGCTTGGCTCCTCTAATATCAAATAATTGCCATTCTTGTATGCGTATATCTTGGATAAAAACTTGTGGTTTCTTTATATTATTCCATTCGTTAATAGAAAGTTCCCCTACAATAGCAAGACTAGCATCCATAGAAATTTGCTCTGCATATTCTCCAAATCCAAATCCAATACCATCCAATGTCACATCATTATCCTCTAAAGTGATCTTCAGATGTGTTTTATTTGCCCCAATTCGCTTTAAGAGACTGACATTCGCCTCTTTTAACAATACTTTCGGCTTAGGATTATCGATACCGAATGGTGCCAATTGTTGTATTTCTGCAATCATGTCTAAATTAACATCAGCTACTCTTAATTCAGTATCTAAATTAGTCATCGGTATAAAGTCTTCTTTGTTTAACTGTTCTTTAGCAAGCTGGATTAACCTTTGACGAAGTGTATCAACATCCTCAAGTTTTAAAGTCATTCCTGCAGCCATTGGATGCCCTCCAAAATGAGGAAGGATATCGCGAGATTGCGAAAGATTATGAAACAGATCAAACCCGGCTATACTCCTCGCAGATCCTTTAGCTAATCCTTGTTGTGAATCGAAACTTAAACATATAACAGGTCGGTAGTATTTCTCTACTAGCCTCGAAGCTACGATTCCAACAACTCCGGGATTCCAACCTTCTCTACCAACTACGATGACCGGGTTGTCCTCAATTGGATATTCCGCCTCCACTTGTTGAATCGCTTCTTCAGCCATTGTATGAACAATTGATTGTCGCTCTTTATTCTTTTGGTCGATTTCTTCAGCTAATGCCTCCGCCTCAAGTGCATCTTCAGTTAATAACAATTCCACTGCAGGATCCGCAGAATCTAGTCTCCCTACTGCATTTAATCGTGGTGCAATCGTAAAGCCAATGGTCTCTTCTGACATCTCAGCTAATTTGACATTGGCTAACGATATTAATGAGCGGATACCAAGATTTTGTGTAGATTGCAGCTTTTTAAGACCTTTTTTCACAATTAAGCGATTTTCATCTGTCAATGAAACAAGGTCTGCAACTGTACCAATTGCCACAAACTCTAACAGATCATTTGGCACATTACCTAATAGAGCGTGAGCAAGTTTAAATGCTACACCCACTCCAGCAAGCTCTTTGAAAGGATAACGACTATCAGGAAGTTTCGGATGAATGATTGCCAGACATTCTGGTAAGATAGGGCCTGGTTCATGATGATCCGTTATAATTAAATCGATTCCCATTTCTTTAGCCGCTTGCGCAGGTTCGATAGCAGCAATTCCTGTATCAACAGTAATAATTAACGAAACACCGATATCACTAGCATATTGAAATGCGGGAACATTTGGTCCATAACCTTCCGTAAAGCGGTTAGGTATGTAAAATTGCACATCTGCTCCTAGTGAAGTCAAAGTTCTCATCATGACAGTCGTACTCGTAACACCATCGGCATCATAGTCTCCAAAAATCATAATCGATTCGTTATTTTTAATCGCTCGTTGTATACGTGAAACAGCCAAATCCATATCTTTTAATAAGAAAGGATCGTGAAATTCTTTTTTTTCATCAAATAAAAAATACCGTGCTGATTCGACGGTATTAAAGCCGCGATTAACAAGTAATGTAGCCAAAGCAGATGAAATATTTAATCCGTTTATAAGTTCCTCTACAGAGGCTTCATCTGATTGACGAACATTCCAACGCGTTTTAGAATGTAACATACGTTCACCCCTCAACTTTTACATTATACTAGAGCGACGTAAACGTTTCAATTATTCTTTGTTGCTTACCTTTAATTGTTCAGTATGATGAATGTCACTTTTCACTTGATGGGTTTTATCAGCTTCTTTGTGCCCCTCCTTTCCTTTAAGCGCTACTATCTGCTTTTTCAACGACTTTACTTCTCTCTGTAAATTAAAAATCTTTACCAAACCTACCGAACTGACAATCAGCCCTCCCATTAAAACGGAACTTAAAATAACAAGAATCAGCGGCCAACTGCTTTCTCCAAATAGATAATTAACCGTAACTGAATCAACGTTAATAACAGCAAAAATAGCGACAATTAATGTAAAAACAATACTGAGCAATATAATCCATTGGTTTTTCATTTATTCCCCTCCTATTTATTTTCATAAGGAATCATTTGAATAAAAACGTTTTGCACTTGATGAAAAGCCATTAGTTTTTCTTTTGCTTTTTTTACAATAATATGCCCATCTTCTACTGTGAGAGATGAGTCTACAGCTATTTTTAAATCAATAATTAAGTAATGCCCATGCTCTCTTGCATGCAACTCTTCTATTCGTTTAATTCCTTCCACTTTGTCTACAGCAGAAAATAGATAACTTGATGCCTCAGGGCTTAACACATGATCCATTGTATTATGAATGGCTTCCTTCCCTAGTTGAAAAGCCATATGGAGAATCATAAATGCTACAACTAAACCGATGACAGGGTCCGCATATTCTAGCCAATTGAGCCCTAACTTTCCTCCAATAATCGCACTACCTATACCGATTAATGCAGCTAATGACGAATAAACATCCGACCGATGTTCATAAGCGTTTACAATAAGTGCCTCACTATTTAATTCTTTTCCCAGTTTAAACTTATATCTAAACATTCCCTCCTTTACTAGGATGGAAACAATCACAGCAATAATCGCATATACCTTCGGGGCATCAACTGGTTGGAATAATGATTGAAAGGATGAAATGAAAATCTCAATACCAACAAAGAATAGAAATACAGCAACAATAATAGCAGCAATCAATTCAGCTTTTCCGTGTCCATATGGATGGTCCTCGTCAGGTGGCCTTTTAGCTGCAATTAAGCCGATATAAACAGCGAGTGAACCTGCTACATCAGAAGCTGAATGTATCGCATCAGCTATTAAAGCTTTACTACCAGAATGAACACCAATTACCCATTTGAAAATAGCTAGGGCAATATTTGCCCCCATCCCTAAAATTGCTGCATTCTCAGCCCGTTTAAACCTTACTTCTTTCTCCACAAGCATTTATTAAATCCCCCTCTTAATCATTCATCTACCTATTATTTCCATAATAGCTAAAATCATAACTATAACTAGAGATGGTTTCTACTTTAAACTAATTCCTCATTCTAAATAAAGTCGTGACAAAAAAGCATCTGCAAATTTTATGCAGATGCTTTCTTATCTTTTTAAACTTGTGGTTCGTCTGTTTTCTGTTTCTTTTCTTTGTATGTGATTAATACGCCATGCTTTTTCAGTTGCTTCCCTTTCCATGATAGCCACATTTGTGTCGCTAGGAAGATTGATGAATAAGTACCGGCAATTAATCCTATTAGTAAGGCAATATTAAAGTTACGTATCGCTTCACTACCAAAGATCAACAGGCCAAGAACAGCTAGGACGACTGTAATAATGGTATTAATTGATCGACCCAGCGTTTGCCGTAAACTTTGATTAGCTATATGCGCGAGCTCATCAAAGGTTTTAATTTTCTTCTTCCTAACCATATTCTCACGTATGCGGTCAAATGTAACGATTGTATCATTGATCGAATAACCAACAATGGTTAAGACAGCCGCTATAAATGTAAGATCCGCCTCCAGCCTTGTCACACTAAATATAACAACAATAAAGAATGCGTCATGCAATAAAGCTAGTACTGCGGCTAAAGCCATCCTCCATTCAAAACGAATGGTGACATACAGAATAATTCCTATGGCCGCAATGGCTAATGCTTTTATTGCATTCATCGCTATTTCTTTTCCTACTGTTGGGGTAACAGTACTAATATTAGGAATACTTCCATATTCATCTTCTAATTGTGACTGATACTCAGCAATTTGTTCTTTATTGAATACCTCGTCTTTGATGCGAGCAACACCAATTTCATTATTGTTTCCGGAAATAACGATGTCGTCCGTTTCGATGCCTATTTTAGCTAAAGATGCTTGATAACCGTCTTCTGTTAACGGCTCATTAGACATTTGCTCAATTCTTGTTCCTTGTGAAAAGTCAATGCTCAAGTTTAAGCCGAATATAAAGAGCACAATCATTCCAAGGACGATCATTATGCCAGAAAAACCATAATATTTTTTCCGATGCTTAACGAAGTCAAAGCGATCAAATTTTGTTGTTAAATCTACTGTATCTAAGTTTTCATTTAGTTGATGTATATCTTTCTTATGAACACCGAACATGCCAGGCATGTTTTTAAACAGGTTACTATTTACACATAACCCGAGTAATAATCTCGCACCGTATACTGCTGTAATAAAACTCATCAATATACTTAAAATTAAAGTCGTTGCAAAACCTTTTACGGAACTTGTCCCATAAATAAACAGTACGCCTGCTGCTAATAAGGTCGTTAAATTGGCATCAAAAATAGTTGATAAAGAGTTTTTACTTCCTGCTTTAAATGCAGCTTTAATTGAACGACCAACTCGTATTTCATCTTTTATTCTTTCATAGGTAATAATATTTGCATCAACTGCCATACCAACACCAAGAATTAATGCTGCCACACCAGGTAATGTTAGTACCGCATTCATCATATTAAATACGACTAATGTCAAATATAAGTAAATAGATAAAGTGATGACTGCAATGACTCCAGGAAGTCGGTAATAAGCGATCATAAAGATGAAAATCGCAGCAATACCTATTATTCCACCTATAATGGTTTTATCTAATGCTGACTCACCAAATTGTGCACCAACAGAAGTAGAGTAGACTTCATCCAAGTTAACTGGTAATGAACCGGCCGATAATAAATCAGATAAAGTTTTTGCTTCTTCTAAAGTAAAGTTACCTACAATTGAAACCGAATCTTGATTGAATACTTGGCTCACTTGTGGGGCTGATAAGTATTTTGGATCTTCTTTTGTCACTTCTTCAGCGAATGAATCTCCTTCTTCAAAATCTAACCAAATGACCAGTAGATTCTCTCCTGCTGGTTTGTTAATAATTTCTTGAGTAACTTCTCTAAACTTATCCGCACTCTTTAACTTAATTGAAACGCTCGGACGGCCATTTTCATCGAAGGTTTGTGATGCTCCCCCTTCAACAAGGTCACTCCCATCCATCAACACATTGTCATCCACGTCTCTAAACGTTAGATTGGCCTCAGTTGAAAGCATTTCCCTAGCTTGCTCTTGATCTGTAACTCCAGCCAGCTGCACCCTAATGCGGTTATCCCCTTCAATTTGTATATTGGGTTCACTTACACCAAGGACATTAATCCGGCGATCTAGGGACTGTGCTGTTGCAGCCATTGCAGCTTGGTCTATTTCTTGGCCATCTTTTGCAGGTGACACCTCATATAACACTTCAAATCCACCTTGCAAATCAAGACCAAGCTTTACATCTCCTAAAATATCTTTCGAAGTGAATCCCATCATACTTGCAAATAAAATAATGATTAGAAAAAATGATAGAATTCTGCTACGCTTCACCATTATGTATATTTCCTCCTCACTTTCCAAACGAGCCCAAATGTTGAGCTTTAAACGTGACTTTTCTAACAAAACAAACGAAGTAAATATGATTATAACCGTTTAAAGAAAACCTTTCTCAATGCAATATTATTATTATGAAACAAGAGGAAGGGACTGTCAATTTTATCAACGTACCTGTTTAGAGAAACGTTTATGACTAGATTACTATGTAGATTGGCAAAGCACTCGTTCTATTTTAGTAATTCCTTCATTTCCTCAACATTTTCCAGAGAAAATTCTGTGTCCATATAAGCTTCTACAGTTGTATAGTTAATAAATTCTCCGACTTTTATCCCTAAAACATCTTCCACAATTTCAAATAATCGTATCGTTGAATGAGGGGTTTTCCACTTTTTCTTCTTTAAGTATTCCCATAATTGCGTTCTTGTCACATGTTCGTATCCAAGAAAGCGAAACTCATCGATTTTTACATCAAGTGCAGGTTCGACCTCTTCGAAAAAAATATCATAGGCATGCATTGTCAACTTCAACTCTCCCTTTTTTTTAATATCACTCACTTTAATTATGAAAGCTTGTCATGCTTTGTCCATCTTCTTGCATATAGATTAATTGTATATGAATACCTTTCATTTGAGAAGGCAGGGTGTACAATGTCGAAATTTATTCAAGGAACGATTATTCTCTTATTTGCTGGACTTGTAACAAGAGTACTCGGGTTTATTAATCGGATTGTCATCGCAAGGTTCATTGGAGCTGAAGGTGTCGGTCTTTATATGATGGCTTTTCCTACATTTATTCTAATCGTAACCATTACTCAGCTTGGTTTACCCGTGGCAATTTCAAAAAATGTGGCGGAAGCGGAAGCAAGAGGAGATACAGGAAAAACAAAAAAAATTCTCATTGTTTCATTAGCTACCACATTATCCTTATCGATTCTTTTTACTCCAGCTTTAATTTTATTAACACCATATTTATCCGAGCATTTATTAACTGATAACAGGACGCTATATCCATTATTAGCTATTGCACCTGTTGTGCCAATTATTGCTGTTTCATCTGTCATACGCGGATACTTCCAAGGTAAACAAAATATGAAGCCGGCAGCTTATTCACAACTTATTGAACAAGTCGTAAGAATCACATTAATTGCTGCACTAACTAAAGCATTTTTGCCATATGGAATTGAATATGCGGCAGCTGGGGCTATGCTTGCAGCCGTTATTGGTGAATTAGCTTCACTCATTTATTTACTCGCATCGTTTAAGTTAAAAAAGAAGTTTAAGTTACGAAAACAATTTTTCCAACATATCCGCAAGGGCAAGGATACCTTTAAACAACTCATGGAAGTAGCATTACCAACGACAGGCAGTAGGATGATTGGTTCTGTCGCTTGGTTTTTAGAGCCAATTGTTGTCACTTATAGTCTTGCTATAGCTGGTGTTTCTACAATCGCCGCGACAGAAGGGTATGGTGCCTTAACCGGTTTTGCGCTTCCCTTGTTAATGCTACCGTCATTTATTAATATAGCGCTCTCCACTTCACTCGTACCTGCTATTAGCGAAGCCAAAGCAGTGAATAACTTCCATTTAATTGAGTATCGTCTGCAACAAGCATTAAGAATATCTTTAATAACAGGTGGTCTTTCAGTTGTAGTTATCTATATTCTGGCAGAACCATTGATGACTGTAATGTATGGTTCGACAACAGGCACCGAATTCTTAAAATTAATGGCGCCTCTATTCCTATTCTATTATTTCCAACAGCCACTGCAATCAGCTCTACAAGCCCTTGATTTAGCACGTGCTGCCATGATGAATAGCCTGATTGGTGCGGTTGCTAAAATTGCCGTTATCTTTATTCTTGGAAGCCAGCTTGCCTTTGGTATTACAGGAGTAGCGCTCGGATTAATTGTTGGCTTTGTATTAGTCACTCTCCTACATTTCGCCACTTTGTTAAAAGCGATTTCTTATACCATTCATATGCGGGAATACTTCATCACATTTGGCGCAATGTTCCTTACCGGTTATATCGGATATATGACCATTAAGTTCCTAAATTTCACCAGCGTACCTACTATCCTATGTGGGGGAATCGTTATGAGTTTCATATATCTATTCATCATGATTTTCACAAAGCTTATTAGAAAAGGTGATGTTCAAGGCCTTCCAGGAGTCGGTCCGTTTTTAGCAAAATTTACCTTTAAATAGCCTTCATAAAAAAACTGAGTGACTAGATCTACTCACTCAGTTTTTCACCTGATTTCTCATCAATTAAATCAATATAAAATGTATTATTTTCAAAACTACATAACGACACCCTTGAAATATCATAAACCCCTTTTTCCTTTAATTGTTTCTTCAACCATTCCTCATTCTTATTGATTAGTGTTAAGTTTTCACTATTTATTCTCCCATCCATGACGAGAGGAAGGGTAAATGATGGTGTAAGGTCCGCTTGTGATGACTGATTGCTCTTTTCAATCACAGACAGGCTACCGGATACCTCTAGTATTGCATACTCAACATCAGATATAAGTGCAATATCTTTTTCACGTAGTTGCATAAGGAGATCGTCTAAATTGTAACGTAGCTTTTTCATTGCTTTCTCATCAATTTTCCCTTTATTAATTAAAATAACTGGTTTTCCATCAACAAAATCCCTCATTTTCTTACTTTTTAAGGACCAATAGGCGGAGATAATCTGTACAACCATCAGAATAAGCATAGGAAGAATATTCCTAAATAATTTCTCGTCACTTTTCTCAATTGCAACAACAGCCAATTCGGCAATCATTACTGAAATGACTAAATCAAGTATACTAAGCTCACCAATTTCCCTTTTCCCCATGATGCGATAGATAATAGTCATTAACACATACAATAAGACCGTGCGAAATATCACAATCAAATATTCTTCCAACATAGCCACCTCTTTATAAGATTAGCTTGTACAGGACTTCTCAATTTAATCAAATTGAGTAAGAAATATTTTTTTGATTTTGCTTCTATTTTTCCATACGAAGAATATGCTTGTACAAAGGAATTTTATCAAAAGAGAAAGGGGAGGTTTCCAATCGAAGAATCGAAGGCATTAGGGACTTCCGTTTTACATGGCCTAATAGCCATTTTCACATTGGCAATTGTTAGTAGTTTTATTTTCGCTCTTATATTAAGGTTTACTTCCTTACAAGAGTCTTCTGTTCAATATGTCATGACAGCCATTTCTTTTATTGCTCTTTTTACCGGAGGTTTCATTTCAGGTGGAAAAGGTAAACAAAGGGGATGGATGCTCGGCGGGATAACTGGTGCGATTTATACAATTATTATTTTTTCATTCCAATATCTCGGTTTTGATAAACTATTTAACCCTCAACAAATCGTATACTTTATTTGCTATATTCTCATTGCTATGATGGGTGGGATTTTAGGTGTAAACATGAATTCAAAGTCAACAAAATAGACATCATGTAAATGAAAAAAGCTGTTTAAAGTAGGAGATCTACTTCAAACAGCTTTTTCATTCTTAAACGGTACCTGCCGCTGATTCAGTTACTTCACGAATCGCTTGACGGTCGTATGTAAGACGGCTTCCATCGCCACACTTGATAACGACTTTGTCCTCATCGATTGCATCTACAAAGCCATGCAAACCACCGATTGTAACTACTTTATCGCCCTTTTTCAGACTATTCTGCATTTGATTAACCGCTTTTTGACGTTTTTGTTGTGGTCTGATTAAAAGGAAATAAAACAGCACAAACATAATGACTAACGGTCCAATAGTAGCTAAAATATCCATATTCTCTTTTCCCCTCCTTTCAAGTATTAGAAGTTTTTCGCGTTCGGCTTATTAAAGCCATATTTCTCGAAAAATTCTTCTCTAAAGTCACCTAGACGATCCTCTCTGATTGCCTCTCTGACCTTTTCCATTAATTTTAACAGAAAATATAGGTTATGATAAGTTGTAAGCCTTATTCCGAAAGTTTCGTCACATTTTATTAAGTGTCTTATATAGGCACGACTATAATTTCGGCAAGTATAGCAATCGCAATTCTCATCAAGAGGACCAAAGTCACGTGCATACTTCGCATTTTTTACAACTAATCTTCCTTCACTCGTCATCAATGTGCCATTTCTTGCAATCCTCGTTGGTAATACACAATCAAACATATCTACCCCACGAATCGCACCATCAATTAAGGAATCCGGTGAACCGACCCCCATTAAATAACGTGGCTTATGATTAGGTAGCAATGGTGTTGTTTCTTCCAACACTCTATTCATTATATCCTTTGGCTCCCCAACTGATAACCCACCAATTGCATAGCCAGGAAAATCAAGTGAAACAAGGTCTTTCGCACTTTGAGCACGTAAATCACTATATTCGCCACCTTGAACAATCCCAAATAAACCTTGGTCGTTTGGTCGTTCATGTGCTTCTAAACATCTTTCGGCCCACCTAGATGTTCTTTCAACAGATTTTTTCATATATTCATGTGTTGCTGGGAAAGGTGGACATTCATCGAATGCCATCATAATATCCGAGCCCAGTGCGTTTTGTATTTGCATTGCCTTTTCAGGTGAAAGGAATAGTTTATCCCCATTCATATGATTACGGAAATGGACACCCTCTTCTTCAATCTTTCTAAAATCACTTAGACTAAATACTTGGAATCCACCGGAATCAGTTAAAATAGCGCGATCCCAATTCATGAATTGATGTAAGCCTCCCGCTTCCTTCACCAACTCATGTCCAGGTCGTAACCATAGATGATAAGTATTACTTAAAATTATTCCCGCTCCCATATTCACTAGATCTTCAGGTGACATTGTTTTCACCGTTGCTAGTGTACCTACTGGCATGAAAACAGGTGTTTCAAATGAGCCGTGAGGTGTGTGAACACGTCCAAGTCTCGCGCCTGTTTGTTTACATGTTTTTATCAATTCATAACGTATAGCTGTCATGACTTAACTCCTTTTCCATATCAAACTCTTTTATTTAATAAACATTGCATCTCCAAAACTAAAGAAACGATATCTTTCTTCCACTGCTTGTTTATATGCTTCAAGCACATGCTCACGTCCAGCCAATGCACTAATAAGCATAATCAACGTTGATTTTGGCAAGTGGAAATTCGTGATCATGCCATCAATCGCCTTAAATTCATATCCAGGAAAGATAAAGATATCAGTCCAACCACTTGACTCTTCAAAACGTCCATTAAAAGCAGTAGCAATTGTTTCAAGTGTTCTTGTTGAAGTTGTACCAACACTGATGATTTTATTACCTGTTTCCCGAATTTGGTTTAACGTTTGAGCTGTTTCTTTTGTCATTTGATAGAACTCTGCGTGCATTTCATGATGATCGATGTCATCTACATTTACTGGTCTGAACGTACCTAAACCTACATGAAGGGTAATGAAAAGAACCTCAATCCCACGCGCTTTTATTTTTTCTAATAGTTCTTCAGTAAAATGCAAACCAGCTGTAGGAGCTGCTGCAGAGCCATTCTCCCGTGCATAGACTGTTTGATAGCGATCTCTATCCTCTAGTTGTTCTTTAATATAAGGTGGCAAAGGCATCTCACCTAATTGCTCCAATACCTCATAAAAAATCCCTTCATATTTGAACTTGAGAATACGACCTCCGTGGTCACTCTCTTCAACACATACTGCTCTCAGTTGACCATCGCCAAAGATAATTTCCGTGCCTACTTTCACTCGTTTGGCTGGCTTTACAAGTGTTTCCCATTGATCATCTTCAAGCTGTTTTAACAGCAGCACTTCTAATTTTGCTCCCGTTTCTTCTTTCATTCCAAAAAGTCGTGCTGGTAATACTCTTGTATCATTCAATACGAGGGCATCACCTGGCTGTAAATATTCGACAATATGCTTAAACACGTCATGACGGACCGCTCCCGTCTCCTTATCTAATACCATTAATCGGCTACTTGTTCGATCTTTAAGCGGTGTTTGCGCAATTAATTCTTCTGGTAAATTAAAATCAAATAAATCTACTTTCATTTTGTCTCGTCTCCAACTTTTGAATAATTTAACGTGATTTCCCAACAAAATAGACAATTAAGGAAAGGATCACACTAATAATAATTGACGTTACAATTGGGAAATAAACGGTTGTATTCCCTTTTCTAAATACGATATCTCCAGGGAGCTTCCCTAAATTGAAAAAATGCATAAGAAAGCCAATAACAAATAGAACACCACCAATAATCATGAACCATTTTGGCAATTGGATGGCACCTCCATTTGAAAGTGTTCATAAACAAGCTGTGTCACAACCCGGCCCCTTGGTGTCCTTTGCAAGAAACCAATTTGTAATAAATAGGGCTCGTACACATCTTCTATCGTATGTGCTTCTTCTCCAATGGTTGCAGCAATCGTCTCTAATCCTACTGGGCCACCGCGAAAGCGCTCAATCATGCCCCTCAGTAACTTATGATCAATTTGATCTAATCCTAATCGATCGACCTGTAACATCTCTAATGCCTCATTTGCAAACTGTTGGTTTACTGCACCATCCCCTCGTACTTGAGCATAATCCCTAACTCTACGAAGCAAACGGTTCGCAATACGAGGCGTTCCTCTTGAGCGACGAGCAATCTC
The DNA here is from genome assembly GCF_038003465.1 of Cytobacillus sp. FSL K6-0265. Classification (NCBI taxonomy): domain Bacteria; kingdom Bacillati; phylum Bacillota; class Bacilli; order Caryophanales; family Bacillaceae; genus Cytobacillus; species Cytobacillus sp. FSL K6-0265. Next base: position 3,140,597 of record NZ_JBBOPE010000001.1, read on the forward strand.
ATCTGCAGCCTCTCTGTCTATTTCTGTATCGAGTATAGCTGCCGTTCGTACAACGATTTCCTTCAGTTGCCCCTCATTATAATATTCCAGCCTACTCATAACCCCAAACCTATCCCTTAAAGGTGCAGATAATGAGCCAGCTCTCGTTGTAGCACCAACTAAAGTAAAAGGAGGAAGATCCAGCCTGACGGAGCGAGCACTTGGGCCTTTTCCGATCACGATATCTAGACAAAAATCCTCCATTGCCGGGTATAATACTTCTTCTATTGCCCTAGGCAAACGATGAATCTCATCTATAAATAATACATCCCCAGGCTCAAGTGAAGTCAAGACAGCCGCTAAATCACCAGGCCGTTCAATGGCTGGCCCTGCTGTTGTCCGAATATTAACGCCCATCTCATTACTAATAATAGATGCTAAAGTCGTTTTTCCAAGGCCTGGTGGTCCGTAAAGAAGAACATGATCCAATGTTTCATTCCGCATTTTCGCTGCTTTGATGAATATGCGCAAATTCTCCTTCACCTGATCTTGGCCGATATACTGTGCTAAGGTTTGTGGACGTAAGCTATATTCAAATGAGGTATCTTGATGATCCGCTTCTCCTGATATAATACGCTCATCCATTTGTTAACCATCCTTCCATGCCTTGCCTTCTTTCTTACTTAAGCAGCTTTTGCAAGGCCAATTTAATATACTGATCGGTAGTTAATGTTTCAGCACTTAAATCTTTCGTTATTTTCTTTAATTCTTTATCAGAATAGCCGAGCGCCTTTAACGCCAGAAGAGCTTCATCTAATTCATGGTTTCGATCACTCTTTATTTGTTTCTCTTCTGTAAATAAGTTCGGTAACAAGTCTGGCACAATATCCACTAATTTTCCTTTTAAATCAAGAATCATCTGCCTAGCCGTTTTTTTGCCTACACCAGGGAATTTCACAAGAAACGCCTCATCTTCATGCTCAATCGCATGGACAACCGCTTCTGGCTGACCTGTAGCAAGAACGGCAAGTGCACCTTTAGGACCAATACCAGTAACATTGAGCAATTTCATAAACAAAGCTTTTTCCTGTCGTGATGTAAAACCATATAGCGACTCAATATCTTCTCTGACATGATGATATGTATAAATCTTCACTTCTTGATCGGTCGTATACCTGAATGGATTGGGTGTAATTACTTGGTAACCAATTCCATTATTATCTACTACAATGTATTCTGGCCCGATGAAGTCAACACGACCAATAATATATTCAAACAAAATTCATTCTCTCCCTCTCTTACATACCTCCCACCATTATACTACAAAATTGTCTTGAAGAAAAAAGGATATCTATTTACTCGACAACTATCAATATTTTTGCCTGTTCACTCATTTAATAGTGAAATGACCAATGCAAATGAACTGCAGCTTTAAAAGATAATTATAAAAGAAAAAACCAGTCATTCAGACTGGTCTGCTTCCCGATCTTTCCCTACCAATACTTTCTTTAACTCATCTTGAACAGTGACATCAGCCATCGGAACTTTTGAGCGATAAGCGGAGCGTGAGATAAGATGCGCTGATACAGGTGCGGTTAAAAAAACAAAGAATATGACTAATATTAACCGAATACTAAAAACACCTTCATGAATAAGAAAAAAGATTAAAGTACCTATAAGCGTAAATAATACACCAATCGTCGAACTCTTTGACGCTGCATGGGATCTTGTATATACATCTGGTAATCGTAAAATCCCAATCGCACTAAGAAAACTAAACAATGTCCCAATTATAATGAGTATTCCTGCTCCTAACTCACTCGTTACGGTCAGATTCAATGACTTTCCCCCTCTCTAGGAAACGTGCAAAGGCTATCGTACCAATAAACGATAAAATCCCTAGTAATAACATGACTGAAAAGAACGCACTTGTCCGCATGAATATAGAAATAATCGCAATCGCCGCAATAATATTTACTCCTATATTATCAAGCGCCTGCACGCGATCCGGAATAGACGGACCTTTAATAAGACGATATACAGCTGCTAAAATAGATAGGACAAGGAAACATAATGCAACTATTAATAAACTCTCAATCATCTTCCTGTCACCCTCTTAATCGACTTTTCGAATCGAACCTTTGACTTCAATAGCGATTCACTCGAAGTTGGGATGTCTAGTCCATGAACATAGAAGGTCTTGTTGTCATTTGAAACCTCAACTACAACCGAACCTGGTGTTAAGCAAAGTAGAAAAGAAAGTAATGCCAATTCGATCTCACCTTCTAATTCTGTTTCAATTGTAAAAATGCCAGGACTAATATCCAACTTTGGTTTAATAACCTGTTTAACAACCTCCATACTAGATGTAAATAATTCATGAATAAACACTAGTAACAGGCTAAGAATGTTCACAAAAGTAATGATATAAAAGTTATCATCAAAAAACCTTCTTATTAAAAAGAGAATAAATATCCCTACTAAATAACCACTAAAAAAAGATAAAAAACTCCATTCATCCTGTAAAAACATCCATAATGCAGCGATGAATAAATTGACGAGAACTTGCATGGCCATACTAACTCACCATCCTTTCAAATAGAATGATATTAATCGCTATATCCTAATAAAACAGCCTCAATATAAGATGACGGATTCATTAAAGATTCTACAGCAATATTCACATAATCATATAACCCTTCAGCCCCTATCCCAAGGCCGATAGTTAGAACAACGAGTGCTACTATCGGAAACATGACGCCCTTTGTACTACTCTTTTCCATGTCTTCTGATAGAATTGTCTCTCCCCAAAAACTATTCATAAATATCTTCATTACCGAAAAGAGTACCATTAAACTCGTTATTAACCCGATTGCACCAAGCCAATAATAGCCAACCTCAAAGGTGCCTTCAGTTATATACACTTTTCCAATAAAGCCGCTCAATGGAGGGATACCCGATATGGAAAGTGCAACGACAAAGAACATCCATCCAAGATAAGGATGTGTTTTTATAAGACCACTTATATCATTCAATTTACTTGTACCTACAAGGGCAATGATCACACCACCAATAAGAAAGATGACCGCTTTTATCACCATATCATGAATTAAATAGTATATGGATCCCGTCAAACCTTCACTTGTATAAGTCGCTAGCCCTGCTAGGATAAAACCAACACCAACGATGACGTTGTACGTTAAGATTTTCTTAATATCATTAAAGGCAATCGCTCCAATGGCGCCAAACAACATGGAGATAGCTGCCATAATACCAATAATCAAATGAGTCACTTCTGGTTGATGATGAAAAATCAACGTAAAGAATCTAAAGATAGCATAAATACCAACCTTCGTTAATAATGCTGCAAAAATTGCTGCTACTGCTGTCGGCGGTGCACTATATGACCCTGGTAACCAGAAGAATAAAAATAAAGCAGCCTTTAAACTAAAGACAAATAAAAACATCATCGCTACAGCGGTAATAATGCCGCTTTGACCTACTTCACTTACACGCTCAGCTAAATGAGCCATATTAATTGTCCCCGTCACTGAATACAAATACGCTACAGCTACTAAGAAGAGAAAAGAAGCAAGAAGATTAATCAAAACATATTTAATGGATTCTCTTAATTGCTTCTTCTCTCCTCCTAAGGTAATAAGGGCATAGGAAGAGATTAACATTACTTCAAAACAAACGAATAAATTAAAAACATCTCCCGTGAGAAAAGAGCCATTCACGCCGGTAATTAAGAAGAGAAACAATGGATAGAAGTAATGCCTTTCTCTATCCTCACCTATAGAGCCAAAAGCAAAAATAAGACAAAATAACCCTACTATACTTGTTGTTAATAATAGCAATCCAGAAAACATGTCAGCTACCATACTGACACCAAATGGCGCTTCCCAGCCACCTAATTGTAATGTTTGAATCCCATCATATTTCACCTGATACATTAAAACGCCAGAAATAACTCCAGTGGCAATAAGGGTTAGTACACTAAAAATTTTATGAAATAATATACGTTGTCTAAATATCACCATCACTAAACCAATAATAAGAGGTACAATGATCGGCATTATAACTAAGTTATTCATTCTCATCACCTCTCATTTCTGCTGTGTTATCGGTTCCTAGTTCTTGATAGGCTCGGTAACTTAACACAAGGAACAAGGCGGTCGTTGCAAAATTGATAACAATAGCAGTCAAAATAAGAGCTTGAGGAAGTGCATCCGTAAAGGTTGTTGTACCTATTCCTAGCAATGGTGGTCCACCACTCTTCAAACCACCCATCGTAAGGATAAGTAAATGGACCCCATGACTGATAATCGACGTTCCTAAAATAATTCTTATCAAGCTCTTCGTTAAAATTAAATACGTACCGATTGTAAACAAAACTCCAACTAGAATCGACATTATCGTTTCCATATTATCGATCCTCACTAATCGTCATAATAATTACCATCGCTGTTCCAATAACAGCTAAAGCTACACCTATATCAAAGAGCACAGCTGTCGCCAATTCCGTTTTCCCGAATATTGGTAAATCGAAATAATCAAAAGCTTGGAATAGGAAAGGCTGATCAAATAAGATTCCTCCCACTCCTGTTAATACTGCTATAAGCACACCAACAGCTGTTAAAACTTTAAAGTCGAACGGAAAGTTCGCTCTAATTGAATTAATATCATATGTTAAAAACAAGAGCGTGAGAGCTGCTGCGAAAGCAAGCCCTCCAATAAATCCGCCTCCTGGATTGTGATGTCCGGCAAAAAACAAGTAAACAGCAAAGGTAAGAATAATGACTACTGCAACATTCGTTACAGCCCTTAAAATAATATCATTAGGCTTTTTCATTATTTCTCCCTCCTTGATAATCGTAATTTAATCATTGTGTATACGCTCAGTGCAGCTATACATAACACAAAAATCTCTAACATCGTATCAATACCTCTGAAATCGACTAATATCGCATTAACGATGTTTTTCGCACCTGCTAATTCATATGAATCCTCATAATAACTAGCAATTGGTTCAAAGATTTGGGTACCATTTGCCGATAACGCGAATACTGTTACCACCGCTCCGACTGCGATTGATATAATTAAATTCAAAGGCTTGAATGGAACCCCTTTCTTTTGCTTCTTTGTTTGCTCTTTAAATTTTGGTAAATGGAAAAAGCAAAGTAAGAATAATGCTGTTGTAACAGTTTCAACAACAAGTTGAGTTAACGCCAAGTCCGGTGCTCTGAAGATAACAAAGAACAGCGAGACCAAATAGCCTAAAACTCCGAGAGAGATGATTGCGGTCAATCTCGATTTTGCTAACAAAACAGTAAATGCCGCTACTAACATAGATAAAATAATCGCCATTTCAAAAATATTAACTGGTGCATCGTTCGTTAAATCAATTGTTATTGAATTCGAAACAATTAATGTTCCACCAATTAATAGAACAAAGAATGTGAATATATAAGCAAGATAATCACGCGTATAACCCGTCATGTATTTATTCGTTATACTTGCAGCAATACGTTGCGACGATTCTAATCCATTATTATAGAGTGCATTGATCGTTAAGTTTTGCGGGTACAGTCGATACACTTTTGTCCACTTCTTTAACGTTAGGTACATGATTGTCCCTATAACAACAACGCCGATTGTCATATATAACTCAGCAGAGAAACCATGCCAAGCCGATATATGGATTTCAAGTACATTCTCTTCCATTAAAGATGGTAGAATAGCTGCTACTGCTGGGACTAACAGTAAATCTGCAATCACATTTGGGAAGAAGAAAATGACAATGACCAATGAAGCAAGAATGATAGGGGCAATTAGCATACCTATTGGAGCTTCATGCGCCTTTTTCTCCAAACGCTCTGGTTTATATTTCCCTCTAAATGTCTTAAAGACAAGAATCATACTGTATATAAAGGTAAATATACTCGCAACCCAAGCGATAATTGGAAACAGTACACCTAATGTTTCCATATTAAATGCATCCATTTCCATTACTTTAACAACAGATGCAAAAAACATTTCCTTACTTAAAAAACCATTAAACGGTGGTAGACCTGCCATGGCAAATGAACCAATTAAGGCAACTGTAAATGTGATAGGCATTACAGTCATTAAACCACCCAGACGTCTAATATCACGCGTACCGGTTTCATGGTCAACGATACCCACTACCATAAATAAGGCACCTTTAAATGTAGAGTGATTAATCATATGGAAAATAGCTGCTGTAATCGCTGCTGCATACATAGCAGCTTCATTTCCGTAACCGAAATAAAGGGCGGCTGATCCAATTCCAAGCAAGCTCATTATCATTCCCAATTGGCTGATAGTGGAATATGCCAGTAAACCTTTTAAATCAATTTGTTTCACAGCGTTGAATGAACCGTACAATAACGTAATTAAACCAACTGCAGAGATTATCCAAAACCATTCCGCTGTACCACCAAATATTGGGGTTAATCTTGCCACTAAATAAATCCCTGCTTTTACCATTGTTGCTGAATGCAAATAAGCACTAATTGGTGTAGGCGCCTCCATTGCATCAGGTAACCAAATACTAAAAGGAAACTGTGCTGATTTTGTAAAAGCACCTAGTAAGATTAATATCATCGCTGGCAAGAATAAATCATGCGCAATGATTGTTTCACTCATAGCAAACATTTCTCTAATGCTATACGTGTCCGTTATCATCGATAGCATAATAAAACCAGATAACATCGCTAAGCCACCAAAAATCGTAATCAACATCGATTTTTGAGCGCCATACCTGGATTTTTCTCTTTCATACCAATAAGCAATTAATAAGAAGGATGAGATACTCGTTAATTCCCAGAAAACGTATAGAACAAGTATGTTATCTGAGAATACAAGTCCTAGCATCGCTCCCATAAAGAGTAGTAAATACACATAAAAATTGTGAAGCGCTTCTTTTTCTTTTGATAAATAATATATCGAATATAAGATAACGAGTGCACCAATACCCGTGATAAGTAAGCCAAAGATTAAACTTAACCCATCTACATACATATCTAAATTAATACCAAATGAGGGAATCCATGGGATCGTTTCGTATATTGTTGCGCCTGAGGCAATCTTAGGAATTAATTGCAGCAAATAAACGAATATAATAATAGGGATAAGAATTACAAACCAACCTGTATGCAATCTTTTATTGAAATATTTATAAAACAATGGGACAAAAATCGCAAAAACAAATGGAATTAAAATCATGATGTGCAATATCGTCAACCGTAGTCCCTCCTCCTGAAATGACTGTGAATGTTAATGACAAAAACTTTTTCAAAAAATGGGGTGACAAACTTATTTTGTCTTATGTTAATTTATCCATTACATTAATGTTTTAATTAGGGGAAAATAATGTTTCTAACTATCTTGCCACATTTCAAAAATGGCAGAATTCATGAAATTTCATTTTTTAATTGACTGTTTCATTCGCATAGGATATAGTCATACATAGTTTATTGATATTAAATGTAAATTTTTATGAATTTCACATCTATTTCGAGGTGACAAAACATGAAAAAAATTAAAGGACGTATGGACGAAAGCATATTAGTTTGCGTCTACTATGGACCAAATGGTGAAAGACTTATTCAGCGTGGATGCAAAATTGCAAACATGATGGATTGCCCTCTATATATTTTAACGATTGACCCTAAGCCTTTTGATGATATGGATGCAGAGAAGTCTCATTATATTACAAAATGGCAGCAATTAGCTGAAATGCACAGTGCTGATGCTTTCATTTTAAAAGATAATGAAAGAAGGCCTGTTTCCAAAGTTATTGCTGATGTCGCTCGCGAAAAAAATATAACACAAATCATTCTTGGGCAAACGGCACAAAGCCGCTGGGAGCAAATTGCAAAAGGGTCTATTATTAACTCTCTATTAAGAGAAGTACCTTTTGTCGACCTGCATATTATTTCAGTATCACGATCATTAAAAGATGAAGAAGGTCATTTTGAAAAAGGTGTTCGTGCTTACCTGATTAAGGATGGGGACCATTATCGACTTACTTTCAAATATTCAAATGATGTAGAATATGAAGGTATATTCTTTAAAGATCTCGGTACCGATTTTAATAATGGTGTGTTTAAGTTTATGAAAGATAAAAAAACACTACAGGTTCAATGTACAGAAGATGTCATAAAAGATTTCAAAAATGTTGATATGGCTCCTGAATTTGACGAGGACGATGAAAAATAATCCGTTCTCTCCTCTTAACGCCTCCAATTATATGGAGGTGTTTTTTTATAAATTGACATCTACTTTGATTAGCTGTTTTTCGCATTTATCAACACCAATATACCTTAATGTTTCAGCAGGAGTATGGTGATTGTATATATTCATTAGAATGGAAATGGCAATTCCCTTCCGATAGGCATGGTAACCAAAAGTTTTTCTTAAAGTATGCGTACCAATTTTCCCTTGTACACCAACCTTTTTTGCTGCTTGGTTAATGATACGGTAAGCTTGTTGCCTCGTAATAGGTTGTTCGTTCTTTTTAGATTTAAATAAATAATCGTTGTCATTTAATTTAAATAACTTCATATAAGAACCTAGTTCTTTCAAAATGCTGTTATTTAAATAAAATGCACGAGATTCACCATTCTTTTCGTCCTTAATATATAAAAATTCTTTTAAGCCTTCTTCCTCCCATAAATCTTTAACCTTTAAAAATAATAAATCACTCACTCTTATCCCTGTATTAATCCCTAAGACAAACAGGAGTACATCCCTTTGTGAATGCAATCTTAATTCTGCTTTAATTTTGTTAATGTCTTCTATATCCTTAATCGGATCCACAAACTCCACAGGATTTCCTCCTAGAAATTTTAATGTAACTTAATTGTATGTTATCAAAAATTAAGTTACATTACAACTTGTAAGTATACGGATTAGCCTATTTATTTATATTTTTAAAATTGCTATCATTCTTTATTTTCCTTACTTTAAAGCAGAATAAACTTTTACTACTTCAAAATAGCGACCCTTTAAAAGGTCGCTACAGTCATTTATAAAGAATAGCCGCTAAAAGATTTTAAAACTTCCATATAATCATTTTTTGACTTAATTGGAATCCCTTGTTTCAATTGTTCACATTTTTTACTTTCAAGCTTTCCTAAATCAATAGAAAAGAACGATTGTATAATTTGCGCCTTTCTTGGTTTGCCATTAAAAATGGTGAGCACACCATCTTCAGAAATGCCAAAATATCCATTTGCTTTTAATAATGGCGAAATATCATTTACTTGTTGCCGAAAAACCATTTCCCCTTTTTTCATATCCATTAATTGCCACTCATCGTATTTTGCCCATAAATCTTCAAAAGACCATATCGTTTCACGCACTCGCTCCTGACTAATTTCTCCATCAATATATTCTCTTTCTAATATAATATCTATTTGTTCTGGTTCAATCTCTGTGTTTGTTAGGGATTCATTTCCATTACTTACAGCTTGGACGCTATTATTATGAATACTAAAGGGAAAAGTGATGAGTAAGATAATTAAGGTTGTAGCACTTAATTTCTTCATTATTGCCCCTCCTTCACCAAGTATATCCAACTCTTCATACTGATATTTTCTCCACTTTTTTCTTCCTTATACGCATAGGCTCCATTGAGCATTTCATAGGACTTGTATCAAACAAAAAAAAATACACGAACAAATTTATTTTACAAATTTGTTCGTGCGTCATTGATATTGATTACTTTGAATAAAAGATTTCATCAATATTCTCATTTATTTTTTCCATAGGGAGACCGGCTTTTATATCATTATCAATGATGGAAAGGCGATAGAATTGACTTTCGTTCGTAATAATTCTCACCTTTCTCTCGCCAACAAAGGATTTTACCTTTGAAAAAACATCTTGTTCAACTTGTTTTACATCCGCATCTTTATTTAGTCTTAAAGCAATTACAATCTTCCCGTCATGCTCTGCTGCTTTCGCTTCTTTTACTTGCTCTACTTGTTCTGCATGACGGATTACTTTTCCGACTAATTCTCCTTCATAGGATTGATAATAGTTAGACCTAGGTTCATGATTATACTCAATATGGCCATTATAATTGACATCTGTTTTGCTGAATTTCCCATCTCTTGTTGTACCCGTTTCATCTCCTAGAGAATGATCCATCCACTCAGTTACTGCACCATCATCATCATTTAATAGCTTTATTTTTGATTTTTGATTATGCTGTTCATTCGTATAATAACCAATCGGTACTGTCCGGTTCTCATGTGTCGTATCACTTGCATGATTATTCGTACCACAGGCAGCTAAACTCATCGACATTACAACAGCAAAAGGGACAAATAAAATCTTCCTTTGCATGCACATACCCCCCACAGGTAATATTAGAGATTTTTCATCTCTTTACTATTTTGCAAAAATCAGGGGAGGTCATACAAATTAGATTTATCCATCTATTCTTTTTTTCAGCTCTTCCACAAATAATTTCCTTTTCTGAAATTGCTCGATGGTTAAAGATAGTAATGGTCGCATTTTCTCTGGAAAAATATAGTTTCTCTCTCGAATACACCTATTCCATTCTCGAAAGACATCAGTTGGAAAAGAGAGAGCATACAGATATTGTTTACTAGTAGTAAGCTCCTTTAATTGAGGAAACTTCTCCAATTCATTTAGTTCCCAATCAAGCGTGGGTAGAATTCTGTTAGCATACTGTAAATAATCCGATTCCTTTTGGCCAATGGATATCAAGTCAAAATCAATTAAAAATAATTGGTTACGATCATCGCGAATCATATTATGATGCGCCACATCACCGTGAAGTACTACTTGATTCGTTTCTAAAGAATCTTCATTTTCCCTCATACCTGTTAAAGACCATTCTGCCCATGCTAAGTATTCTGCCATCATCTCTTTTGGCAAGAAATACTTTACAATACTTTTATTTTTTTTGAATTGCACTGTCCGAATTCTCCATTTTTCTCGCTGATGGTATGGAGGCAGTAATGTGACATAACGATCCTTTAACTTTTTTGAGATATGATGAAATTTCTCAATGAGATCTAACCCTTCTTTACGATCGATTTCTTTTTGATAAGTAAAAGGCTCTTCAGAAGGGGAAATATAAAATAAGCACCCAAAATAAATTCCTTCAAAAAATAACGGTGGATCTTTTGCTAAAGGAAGAAAGGAATAAGTACGAACAAATCCCTCTTTTATTAATGAAGAGGTAAATGTTTCTTGAAGCTTAAACTTATGAAATGAACGAAATCCTTTTAATATAAATGGTTCGTGATCTGTCTCCACTTTAAAAACATTTTGCCTAATTTGTTTGATTTCCCATATGGTCCATGGTATTTGTTTTTGTAAATAGGAGAGGAGACGATTATGTTCATCGTCTCCTTTTATATTATCCTTCGAAGTCGCTGCTTTCTTCATAGCCTCTTGGCATACCAAACGGTTGGGCACCACCCATTGGTGCATAACCAGTTGGGAAACCATGGTGCGGCATCGGACCATAAGGATAGCCAAAACCTTGATTCATCGGTGCTTGATATTGCGGGCCTCCACATCCACAATCTTGCGTACCTGCTACAGTTGGAGGCAATGGCATTTGACTTTGGCTTGGGCTTAACGGTAATTGTTCCCCTGACTCACTCACACCTTGCACCTGCGGATAAAACGGCATTCCACCATGATGCATCATATGATGTGGTGGGCATGGTGGTGGACATGGTGGCGGGCATGGATAGCAAGGTTGCTGCATGGCCGGCATCATGTAAGCCGGTTGTAACGGTAATTGCTGATCATAAGCACCACCCACTTGTGGCGGAAGTTGCGCTTGTTGATCATAAGCACCTCCTACTTGTGGTGGCAGTTGCGCTTGTTGATCATAAGCACCTCCTACTTGTGGTGGCAGTTGTGCTTGTTGATCATAAGCACCTCCTACTTGTGGTGGCAGTTGTGCTTGTTGATCATAAGCACCTCCTACTTGTGGTGGCAGTTGTGCTTGTTGTTGATTTTGATATGGTGCCAAATAGGCAGAACTTTCTTCATGATAATTCGGACTCTCTACACCCGCTACCATACCTTGTTGCTGATAAGGGTTGTAAGCTCCTTGATTTTGGGGATAATAAGGCTGTTGCATTCCAGGCTGGAACATATTTGGGTTATAAGGATACATAAGTTGATCATAACCTCCTTGGATTTGCTCCTTTCCTTTAGGAGAAGGAGCTTTGGCTGACTCAGTCGACTTAGGTAAGATATTGATTGGTTTTTTTGGTAATTGCGGCATAGGTTTCAATGGTTTCTGTTCTTCTACTGGCTTTAATGGCTTTTGCTCCTGTACAGGCTTTAACGGCTTTTGCTCTTGCACTGGTTTTAACGGTTTCTGCTCTTGAACAGGCTTTAATGGCTTTTGCTCTTGCACTGGTTTTAACGGTTTCTGCTCTTGAACAGGCTTTAATGGCTTTTGCTCTTGAACAGGTTTTAGTGGCTTTTGTTCTTGCACAGGCTTTAACGGTTTTTGCTCCTGAACAGGTTTTAATGGTTTTTGTTTTTCAAAATTCATCATATAGTAGTTGTTTATATCGATATCCGGCAGGATTTGTTTAGGCATTTTAGGTTTATACGGTTTTTTTACTTCTTTTTTAACTGCCTCTTTTTTCACTTCTTCTTTCTTCACCTGTTCTTTTGGCATCTCTTTTGGCATTTCTTTTTTAGAGCCTACGTTAATCTTTGTTCCTGATAATGGTGCTTCTTTCTTAACCATTCCTCCCGTGCCTGGTACTTTAATTTTCATACCTGGCATGATCATATCAGGGTTACTTAACTGAGTATTCATCTTTTTAAGCTCTTCAAAATTCACGCCGTACTTCTTCGCAATCTTCCATAGGGTATCACCCTTTTGAACAATATGGATCTTCACGCTGGTTCCCTCCTATACAAAACAAACTTTCATTGATGAGAGCTTTATACCATCAATGATTATAACGAATCGGGATAAAAAGTAGCTGCCTAACACCAATAAATAGGTGCGGGCTCATACCTACTTTTCGACGAGTCCATATATTCTATGAAGGAATGGGCAAATTGCTAATAATCTTCAAAAAAACTTATGCAGAAATCATAAAAATTATGATAAACATTATATGAATGCACCTAAAAAGGAATATTTTAATGAAAATTTCACCGATCCTAAAAATGGTTTACCATCTCATTTTTTTCCATAAAAAAACTACCTAATGAAAGGTAGCCGTATTTCCAATCTATTTTAATACCAACATACGTGCTAAAGCTTTTTTTGCATCTGCTGCGATTTGATCATCAACCTTGATTTGATTGATAGGTTCGCCCTTCTCTAACATTTCTAAATTCCACGCTAAATGCATTAAATCAATCCGATTCATTGTCATACATGGACACATATGTGGATTTAATGAAACGATTTGTTTATCTGGATGTGATTGAATGAGACGGTTTACTAAGTTCATCTCTGTACCAATCGCCCACTGAGACCCTGGCTCACTCTTTTCGATTGCCTGAATAATCGCATTCGTTGAACCATCCATATCGGAACGTTCAACAACTTCTCTTCTACATTCTGGATGAACAATGATTTTCATTTCAGGATAGTTTTTTCTTATATCTTCAATGTTCCTTACTGTAAAATTCTCATGCACCGAGCAATGGCCTTTCCACAAAATTACTTTGACTTGCTCATTTTCTCCATCAAATGCTAATCTATGTTGAATCGGATCCCAGACTGCCATTTCATTTAAAGAAATCCCTAACTTATAAGCTGTATTTCTGCCAAGATGCTGATCCGGCAAAAACAAAATTCGCTCCTTTTGTTGGAGCGCCCACTTCACCACTTCTTCTGCATTAGAAGAAGTAACAGTTGCCCCACCATGTTCACCAACAAATGACTTAATGGCAGCGGTTGAATTTACATAAGTAAGTGGTAAAATTGTTTCCCCAAATCGTTCAGTTAATAGTTCCCATCCTCTTTCTGTTTGATGGATATTAGCCATATCAGCCATGGAACAGCCCGCTCTCATATCTGGTAAATAGACTTTTTGATTTTTTGTTGTTAAGATATCGGCTGTTTCAGCCATAAAATGTACACCGCAAAACACGATAAACTCCGCCTGTGTATTCTCCGCACATAATTGTGCTAATTTTAATGAATCACCTGTGCTATCAGCAAATTGTATCACTTCATCTTTTTGATAATGATGACCTGGAATATATAGCTTTTCTCCAAATCCAATCTTTACTCGCCTCACTATATTTTCTAACTGCTCGTTAGTTAACGAACGATACTTATCTGGTATAATCGTCTGTTTTTCAACTGTGTCAAATAGATTCATGCTGTTTCTCCTCCTCTTTCACAGACATCTTCACACTAATATCGAGTGCGGTAACTGAATGTGTTAAAGTACCAAGCGAGATGTAATCCACGCCTGTTTGCCCATATGCATGAAGTTCTTCTAATTGAATACCTCCTGATGCCTCTGTTACAACACCTTTCGGCACATAAGCAATCCAATCTTTTATTTCATCAGGTGTACGATTATCAAACATAATGACATCTGCACCCGCAGCAATCGCTTCATTTAATTGCGCTAAACTTTCGATTTCGACTTCTATCTTAACCATATGTCCAACTTGTGACTTCACTCTTTCTACTGCTTTCATTATCGAGCCTGCAAAGCTTATGTGATTATCTTTAATCATGACCGCATCATATAATCCGTAGCGATGATTATAACCACGGCCTGTTCGAACTGCATATTTCTCAAGCATCCTTAATCCAGGTGTCGTTTTTCTCGTATCGACAATGCGAGTATGTGTGCTATTTAATAAATCCACCGCTTTTTTTGTTTTCGTAGCAATGCCGCTCATTCGTTGCACTAAATTTAAAATTACACGTTCTCCTTTTAAAAGTGCTGAGATTGGACCATACACTTTTAGCAATACCTCCCCTTGATTAAAACACTCACCTTCCTTTTTAAAGAATTTAAAATGGCATTCATTCGATAATAAGAGAAAGCCTGTAGTTACAACCTCTCTACCGCAAAACACACCTGTATCTTTCGCTAGAAAAGTAATTGAGCCTTTTTCATGTTCTCCAAAGATCAATTCTGTTGTTAAATCTCTTTCTCCAATGTCTTCAATGAAGTAATGCTCTAATTGCTTGCGAAGTTTCACTATATTCATCATGTTCACCTTTCTTTTCATGCTTAATTTCTTTTTTCAACCATTCGTCCACTTCAATAGGAAAGTCTTCACGAAAATGTCCCCCTCTACTTTCAGTCCGTATGAGGGCAGATTTAGTCATGCATCTTGATATTTCCATCATAAAAACGATTTCAATTTCCTCTTGTGATAAAGAATCTAATGATTGCGGGAGATGATAATGATCGAGATAACGTAACTGCTTTTGTAAGTTGGTCTTATTCCTTACTATGCCGACATATTCCATCATCCGTGTTTGAATATCTTCTTTTGCTGGTAATCTTTCTTGGATATTCTCTTTTTTCATTTCAAACCGAAAATTGCTTCTTTCAACAGAGATGTTCTTACTCATATTAATTTGCTGAGCCACTTTTTTACCAAAATACAAACCTTCTAAAAGAGAGTTACTAGCTAAACGATTTGCTCCATGCACACCCGTCCTTGCCACTTCCCCAATTGCATAAAGATGAGCAATACATGTCTCACCAGCATCATTCGTCTTGACCCCACCCATCAGAAAGTGGGCACCAGGCGATACAGGTATTAATTGATCCTCGAGATGAATACCATTGGCTTCACATAATTTACTAATGGTCGGAAATCTAGTAGAAAATTGTGCCACCTGCTGAATATTTACATACACTTTCTTACCTTGCTTCATTGTTTTATAAATTGTTTGAGCAACAATATGCCTTGGTGCTAAATCCTCAAGTGGGTGAATCCCCTTCATTATTGGATATCCTTGCTCATCAACTAAAACGCCACCTTCCCCACGAACAGCTTCAGAAATAAGACCTTTCGCTTCACCATCCACGAATAATAAAGTCGGATGAAATTGAATAAATTCAAGATCCGTTAATATAGCTCCAGCTCGATGCGCAAGAGCTAAACCATCACCAGTAACAACAGAACTATTAGACGTATATTGAAACAACTGACCGCACCCACCAGTTGCTAAAACAACATGTTTGGCGAAAATGATATGGTTTTGGTCTTCTTTTTTTATTTTTACGCCGTAGCAAATTTTACTTTTAACGAGGAGCTCATAAACAAATGCATCAGTTATTACTTCCACATGTTTAGGTAATTGATTAATCATAAAATCAATAAGATGCTTCCCCGTTGCATCGCCACCACTATGCACAATTCTTTTTTTACTATGGGCTCCTTCTAACCCTAGTGATAATTGCCCGTTTGTATTCTCATCAAATGGGAAACCTTGTGCATTTAACTCATGAATTAAATCAGGCGCTTCCTTTGTTAAAGATGCCACAACCTGTTCCTCATTGTGATAGCACCCAGCATCCAATGTATCTTGTAAATGGAGTGCCCAATCATCCTCTTTACTGAGCGAAGCAGCAATTCCTCCTTGTGCTAAATAAGAATTACTCCTTCTCACATCTGACTTTGTGATAATTATCACATGCAAATCACTACGTAATTTTTGTGCTAATTGAAGAGCAGCCAAACCACTCCCAATAATAACCACATCTAAACTCTTCATTATGATCCTCCTGACAGTAAACTATTCAGGTTAAATTAACATATGTCTTGACACCTATATTTACACAGATTTAAACTGATGACAAGAGTTTTATCAATTATTTATTTCCCTTCTTGTAATAATTAAGTAAAAACCTTTACTAGAAATAAATATAGAGGATGATGGATCAGCCATAATCCATCTCCTTCTATCAGAAACGAAGGACTGAGGCCATTTATGATTTACTTAGACTATGCCGCCACTTGCCCCTTATCAAAAGAAGCGGCGGATGCATATGTAAGAACTGCTACTGAATTCTATGGAAACACAGCAAGTTTTCATGATATAGGGAGTCGAGCACATGATTTACTGGAACAATGCCGTTTGACGCTAGCTTCATTTCTACATGTTCCGAGTGATGGCATTTATTTTACGAGTGGAGGGACAGAAAGTAACCTTATTTGTATCCAATCGCTTTTAACATTAAAGAATACAAAAGGACATATTATTACAACTCTAGCAGAGCATTCTTCCATTTCTAATTTTTTAGCCATTCTAGAAAGTAATGGTTATGAAGTCACTTATTTACCATTTGATCATAACGGTCAAATTGATTGTAAACAATTCGCAGCTGCTATTAGGCAAGATACCATTCTTGCTATTATCCAACATGCCAATAGCGAACTTGGTTCAATACAACCAATCGAGGAAATCAGTAGATTATGTAAAATTCATCAAATCTTGCTTCATTGTGATTGTGTCCATTCCTTTGCGAAAGTCGATCTCACTTATGTAAGCCAGGCCGTTGATAGCCTTGCTATATCTGCCCATAAATTTTACGGACCAAAAGGAACAGGTTTTGCTTATATTCATCCAGAACATCCTATTAGTGGCTTACTACCTAATACTTCACATGAAAAAGGATTGAGGCCAGGTACAGTCAATCTACCAGCTATCGTTGCTATGACAATAGCTGCAGATGAAAGCATAAAAACATGGAAACAAACAAGAGCGCATGCACAAAGCCTTCGCCAAGCTTTTATCACTCATTGTGACCATTTTGACTCTATTATTTATGAGGCACCGAAAGATAGACAAATCCCATCTACTATAGGGATGCGCATACCTGGAATTGAAGGACAGTATGTGATGTTAGAAGCGAACCGAAAAGGATATTGCATTGCGACTGGTAGTGCTTGTGCAGCAAACGCGCAAATACCATCCAAGGCCATGTCTGCCATCGGGGTTAGTGGCAAAGAAGCAAAAGAATTTTTCAGAATATCCACTGGAACAGAAAGCTCGAAAGAACAATTAATCGCACTTGCCGAATTTCTAGCTACACTAAAGGAAAACATGGGATAACTTTATTTATTCTGGTTTCTTATGGTAAAATTATTGATTATCGTTATAGTAGAGGGGATTAAGAATGAGCGGACAAAAAAAGGTGCTTGGAGAAGACAGAAGGATGAGACTACTACAATTATTGAAGGAAAGAGAAGAGCCTATTACAGGTAGTGAACTAGCCGCTAAGTATCATGTAAGCAGACAAGTAATAGTCGGTGATATTACCTTGTTAAAAGCAAGAAACGAACCGATTATTGCCACAAGCCAAGGATATTTAAGGTTAAATCATACCTCACCACATCCGGTGGCGACAAGAACAATAGCTAGTAACCATTCACCTGAACAAACAGAAGAAGAGCTAAATTTGCTTGTTGATCATGGCGTCACAGTAAAAGATGTCACGATCGAACATCCAGTATATGGTGATTTAACAGCTTCCATTATGGTTTCTGACCGCAAAGAAGTGAAACAGTTTATGAAGAAAATACATTCTACTCAATCTAGTTATTTATCAGAATTAACAGGTGGTATTCATCTACACACGATTACGAGCAGCAGTGAAGCAAAGCTGGACGAAGCAGAAGAAGCATTGAAAAAATCAGGATTTCTTATTGAAATAGATTCATAATATTAGGAAATGGTACTTTATAAAAAAGAAAGTAGCGCATACCGCACTACTTTCTTTTTTCTCATTTATGAGTCAATTCTTCTATTTTCCCGAGTTGATAGGAAGGATAACTGCCTAAAATATGCACTTTGCAGCCTAATGCCTCTAATTCCGCCTTGACGCCCGGAATAAGGACATCATCTATTTTCTGGTCGATATCAATAATAAAGAAATAATTCCCTAATCCTGTTTTCATTGGCCTTGACTCGATTTTTGATAAATTTAAATTTCTCCATGAAAAGGCAGATAGCACTTGGTGAAGTGCTCCAGCACGATCATCAGGTAACGAGACCATAACAGTTGTCTTATATCCTTTTGACTTTTGCGCTGTCTTCAGGTGACAATCTTGCTTTGCCACTACAATAAACCGTGTATGATTATGTGAAAAATCATGAATATCTTGGTGAGCAATGGTTAAATGATATTCTTCTGCTGCTAACGCATTGGCTATAGCAGCAACCTTTTCATCAGGATGTTCACTTACATATTTTGCAGCTGCAGCCGTTGATGTCATATTAACAAGTTCCACATCTTTTAAAGTCGAATGTAGGAAACGATGGCATTGTGCAATCGCATGAGAATGGCTATATACTGTTTGAATATCTTCTAGTTTTTGACTAGGGTGAATGAGTAAATGTTGTCTAATAGGGATTGTCATTTCACCCACAATTGGGTAAAGTGCCTCATGAACTAAATAATCTAAAGTAATATTAACTGATCCTTCTAAAGCATTTTCAATTGGTACAACTGCTAAATCAATTTCATCATTCGCTAAAGAGTCTAAACAAGCAGGAATGGTCGCTTGTGGAATTGCTTTATCTTCTGGAAATAACCCGCGAACGGCTATATCTGTAAAAGTAGCAACTGGTCCTAAGAAGCCTATTTTTTTCATTGTGTACACCTTCCATCAGTAGCTTCATTCTATGTAGCCACAACAAATTTGAATTATGAAAATACTCATTATACTATACTTTAACACTTTAGCTTATGGATGTAAAAGAGGTTTTTTATCTTTTTATAAGATATCTTCCCTTTTAGAATCGAGATCGTTTATTTGGCATGTCGATGATTGAGCACCTACGCTTTGACTTGCCTAAGATTCATACATGTATGTTTGTCACTTCACCATTTTCATCTTATTAAGCTGTTCGTTATTCATTTAGGTAGTAATCCTTTTTTTAGAAAGAATAAGACGCACGAGTTTTAACTCATGCGCCTGAACTTAATACTTCTACTTTATCTACGAATTCTAGTTTCCTTAAATCGGATAATAAATGATCGATTCCTACTGCCATATCAGCAACATTTAGTGATAGGGTGACATTGGCCCGACCTAAAATCGGTATGGTTTGATGGATGGTTAATACATTACAACCTGATCCAGCCACAATACTTAATAACTGTGACAATGTGCCCGAGCGATCCTCCAAATGGAAAAACAATGTAATAATTCTTTCTTTCACGATTGTATGAAAAGGAAAAACAGTATCGCGATATTTATAAAATGCGCTGCGACTCAAATCTACTTTATGGACAGCGTCCCAGACAGACTCTGCTTTTCCTCTTTCAATCATTTCTTTTGCATCCAAAGTCTTTTTCATAGCCTCAGGCAATACATCTTCTCGGACAAGGAAGAATTTTTTATCTAATTTATCCTGTTTCATCTTTCACCTCATTGATATTTTAAGGTTAGTCAATAAATTCAAATTCATAATCTAATAACTTGACGATATCTCCGTCTTTTGCACCTTTTTCGCGTAATGCTTCATCTACACCCATTCCTCTTAACTGACGGGCGAAACGTCTAACCGATTCGTCTCTACTAAAATCAGTCATCTTAAACAATTTCTCAACTGCATCACCAGACACGATAAAGTCACCAGCTGAATCCCTTGTAATCGTAAATTCAACTTGATCTGCTTCATGTTTATAAAGTACACGGTGAACACCTGTATCCTCTTCTTCATGCTCAAGTGGGAATTCTGGTGTTTTTTCTACTTTATCTGCAATCGCAAATAGTAGCTCACGTAAACCAGACCTTGTAACAGCAGAAATCGGAAAAATTGGATACTCTTCTTCAAGCTGCTCCTTGAATGCCGCTAAGTTTTCTTCTGCATCAGGCATGTCCATCTTGTTCGCTACAATAATTTGTGGACGTTCTGTTAGACGCAAATTATATTCCTGTAATTCATTATTGATTGTCACATAATCTTCGTACGGGTCTCTGCCTTCCATTCCTGACATATCAATTACATGTACAATTACGCGTGTACGCTCAATATGTCTTAAAAATTGATGGCCAAGACCCACTCCTGAATGAGCACCTTCAATTAACCCAGGTAAATCAGCCATGACAAAACTACGATTATCTTCTGTTTCTACCATACCCAGATTAGGAACGATTGTCGTGAAATGATACGCTCCAATTTTCGGCCTAGCTGCAGAAACAACAGAAAGTAAAGTCGACTTACCAACACTCGGGAATCCAACTAGCCCCACATCTGCAAGCAATTTCAATTCAAGCATAACTTCTCTCTCTTGACCTGGCTCTCCATGTTCTGATAATTCCGGTGCAGGGTTGGCAGGAGTTGCGAAACGGGAATTGCCACGTCCTCCACGGCCACCTTTTGCAATGATTGCCTGTTGGCCATGCTCCGTTAAATCCGCAATTACTTCACCAGTATCAGCATCAGTAACCACAGTTCCCGGCGGTACTTTTATAATCATGTCCTTCGAGTTTCTACCATGTTGATTTTTAGACATTCCGTGCTCGCCACGTTCTGCTTTGAAATGTTTTTTATATCTAAAATCCATTAGTGTTCTTAAGCCTTCTTCAACAATAAAGACAACATTCGCGCCTTTACCACCGTCTCCTCCAGCAGGACCGCCTTTAGGAACATATTTTTCACGACGAAAGGCTACCATTCCGTTCCCACCGTCGCCACCTTTTACATACACCTTGACCTGATCGACAAACATAAGATCTACTTCCTCCTATTCAAAAGATGCACATGAATATGAACACCCTTGACTCTCGCTGTTTATATTATCTTTTACTGACTAGCTTTTTACTATTAAATAAATCCACTTTACTTCTCTTCAAAAAGAACAAAGAAATCAAATGATATTTCATCTTCTATTAAGCGCCGCACTGTAAGCCCCATACTTGTTGATTGCTCTAGTAAAAATAAGCGAATCTGCTGCATATAAATAATTGTTCCACTAAAATCAAAAAAGAAACGGACACCCTGCTTTTCTGGATTAATTGATATAGATAAATGATTATCAGCAAATGGCTGTACAGCATCATTTAAGCAAGAGAAAAAAGACCTTGTCCAATCAGTTAAACTTTTATCATCCAGTTGATCACATTTGAATACTTCATAAACGTCATACTCTAATTGAAATTTTGGATTTTGCCAATTGTACGTAAATAAAAGTGAAGCAAATTGAGGCATTTGTAGGTTTGATAACTTTGCCTCTTGTTGCGCCTCCACAACAATTTCATCAATAATTTCTTTTGCCCGTTCCACCTTATTTAAGCTTAAATTGCCTTTAATTAGTTGTATTTTATTTAACCAATCATGCCTTGCATGACGTAGCACTTCAACAATATCCCAATCTTTTTCCATAATTGACTCCTACATCTTCTTTTATGGTCCCTGCCATTACATTGATATGGTGTTAGTATAACAAAAAAAACCCATAGACGTATGTACCCTAGCAAAAAGAAAGGTAAGAATTTTTAAATCTGCCCCTATATTTAAGGTTCCCTCAATAGAATTGCATAAAAAGATGCGGACTTTTATCAAAAGAGGACAGTTTGAGGAGATATATGTGGGATGAATGACATGAAGAGAACTCTAACCATTAATGGTTAGAGTTCTCCACTCAATCTTATGCTTCTTGAGCTGCAGGGTATACGCTAACTTGCTTACGGTCACGTCCAAGACGCTCAAATTTTACAACTCCGTCCACTTTCGCGTAAAGAGTATCGTCTCCACCTTTACCCACGTTTACACCTGGGTAAATTTTCGTACCGCGTTGACGGTAAAGAATAGAACCACCAGTAACGAATTGACCATCTGCACGCTTAGCACCTAAGCGCTTAGAGATTGAGTCACGTCCGTTCTTTGTAGAACCTACTCCTTTTTTAGATGCGAACAACTGAAGATCTAATTTTAATAGCATGAAATCCACCTCCTACTGTTTGAAGGTTATTTTTATATTTTCCGGATAGTTCTCAACGATCGTTTGCAATGAGACAACCATTCCCTCAAGCAATAATTGGACTTTCTCTTCTATATCTTGAGCAAGATCGCTCGGAAGAATACAGGATAATAGTCCAGATTCCATTTGAATCTGCGGGGTAACTCCCGCTAACTGATGGATGCTATTAACGCACCCAACTGAAACAGCTGATACACCTGCACAGACAATGTCCTCTCCATTATTAGCAAACAGGGCATGACCACTTATTTCAAATGATTGTATGAGTCCAGAACGATTACGATGAATACTTACATCAATCATCAATCATCAACCTTATGCGTTGATTTTATCAATCACAACTTTAGTGTACGGTTGACGGTGACCTTGTTTCTTATGATAGTTTTTCTTTGCTTTGTATTTGAATACAGTGATTTTCTTCGCACGACCTTGTTTTTCAACTTTAGCCGTAACTGAAGCTCCATCAACAACTGGGCTTCCAACTTTCACACTGTCTCCACCTACGAAAAGAACCTTTTCAAAAGTAACTGTTTCGCCTGCTTCTGCGTTAAGCTTTTCGATGTAGATTGTTTGACCTTCTTCTACACGGATTTGCTTACCACCAGTTTCAATAATTGCGTACATAACTGCACCTCCTCTTAAGACTAAGACTCGCCATCCCAGGTGTCCTGCAAAGCAGAATCTTAATAACCTTTTCTGCGCGGTTGTAGCATGGGCGCTACAAACATAACATCAAAATGTTATCATACACATGCTGTACTGTCAATACGATTACACTTGCATTTCTTTCAAAGAACCAAATCTTTTTATTTGATAGCTTGGCTTTGGACGATCAATGAATTCGAAAACAATGTGTTTCGCACAACTATCTTCTAATTGTTGCAGTTCCTCTTTAGTGTATATCGCAGCGACATCCCTTGTCACCTGAACAAGAACCGCTTCCTCATCACGGGTCCGATACGACCACAATTCTCTCTCTAAGCGAAAGGCAACTGTTTCTGCGCGCAATACCTTACCTGTCCCATGACAAACTGTACAATTGTCTTGTAATGCTTCCGAAAGTGACACCTTCGTTTTCTTTCTCGTCAATTGTAAAATACCAAGAGGTGTAAATCCGATTACTTTTATTTGTCTTTCATCGGCGGCTAGCGCCTCTTTCATAACAGATAAAATATGGATTCTATCCTGCTCTTTTTCCATACTAATAAAATCTATAAGGATCATTCCTGCTAGGTCCCTAATACGTATTTGTCTCGCTACTTCCTTTGCCGCTAATTCATTTGTTTGTAAGACCGTATCTTGCAATTGCTGTTTTCCAGAAAATTTCCCAGTATTCACATCAATAATGGCTAACGCTTCTGTTTCATCAAAAATCAAATATGCACCATTATCTAACCATACCATTCTTTTTAACGCTTTTTCGATTTCACGTTCAAGACCATAGGCAGAAAAGATAGCTTCTTGCTCCGTATGAAGGTGAAATGTGACATTGTCTTTAGGCTGTAACTCCTTTTTGACAGTAGCATCATCCACAATTACTTCCCCACTCTTCATTTTCTGTATGACTTGACGTAATTTATGTAGAAATTGATCTTCGGTTTGAACCACACCGGGTCGTTTTATCAAGAGAGAGGCGGAATAGAGCTGCTGATATTTTGCCCGCAATTGTGTTAATTCTTTTTCCAGTACAGCCATATCAACATCTTTCGCAGCGGTCCTAATCACTAGCCCTTCCTTGTCTTCTAACAACCTTGCACAGTTTTGCTTTAAATGTTCTCGAACACTATGGTCAGTAATTTTCTTAGATACAGCAAGATAGTTCCCATAAGGCAAATAGACCATATAATTGCCTTGCAATTCAATAACCCCAGTCAGCCTCGGTCCTTTCGTCCCCGTTTGATCCTTTTCTACCTGCACAAGTAACCTTTCCCCTTGATGGACAAAAGAAGAAAGGTTACGTTTTTCCTTCTTATCATCATTTTCAAGTGCATAACTTTGTAATTTATCCTTATGCAAAAAGCCACTCTTTTCTTCACCAATATTGACAAAGAGTGCATTTAACCCTGGCATTACCTTTTCAACTATGCCTAAATAGATATTCCCTACTCTTGTTTCGTGCTGTGAAGGTTCAATATACAATTCTTCGACTTCATCTTGATCGAGCAAGGCATATCTTTTTTCTCTATTGATTGTATTGATCACTAATCTTTTCAATTGTTCTTTCCTCGATTCTAATAAACATACACTAAGTCACTTATTTGAGCTGACACATTCTTTTCCGCAAAGTACGCATGTAATAACTCATTTTCATCTAGCACACTCTTTTCTTTGTTCCCTGTCTCAACAATAATCGAATGTTTACAGCCACGTTGAAATTTCTCAAGTACTTTCATGATTGGTTCAGATTCTTGAACAACTATTGGCTTTAATTTACGTAGCTCACTATGTTTCCCATAGTATCGTTCCAATAAGAACCGCATAAATATATATCTGCGCTGTTTCCATTCATAGTATAAGGAAAAAAGTAAGAATGCAAGGATGATGCAAATATTAATATTAAATGGGAGAATCCAAAGAGACGCGATTAAAAACAATATGAGCATAAAGATAGACAGTTGCAACGCCTTCCTATGTGCCTCACCAAATGCATAAAAATAAGACAAATACAAAAAGACTAATTTCCCACCATCCAACGGCCAAATCGGAAGCAAATTAAAGAGTAAGATCATCAAATTATACTGGACAAATAATGTAAAGAACTCAGGTGTGACTAACTGCCATTCATAACATAGGAAGGCAACAGCAATCATCCAAACATGCTGTAAAGGTCCTGCTAAAATCACCATTAACTCTTCTTTTAATGGTCGATTCCCATGTTCATCCATCTCTGCAACACCACCAAATGGAAGTAACACAATGCTTTTTATTCTCCAAGAAAAAAACTGTGCGGCCACAGCATGTCCTATTTCATGTACAAAAATAATCAATAGTAAAAGAAAAAGCTCGTTAAAATGAGAAGTGATAATAGCTAAACCGACTACCAACCAGAGTAAAGGATGGATACGTATTTGCTTCAATAGTGTGATCCATTTATTCAAAAGGAATCACCTGCGAAGGATCAACAAAGTCATCCCCTTTTTTGATAGCAAAATAAAACAAGCCTTTTCCATCCTCTTTCGTAGCCGCCTCTCCTACTTCTGCTCTCTTTTCAACATAGTCGTATGCTTTCACATCAATTTCAGCTAAATTGCCATACCAAGATTGACTTTGATCCGCATGTTGGATGATAACCGTTTGTCCAAACCCGGGCTTTTCCCCAATAAATTCCACGACTCCTCCATTTGCAGCCTCTACTTTTTCGCCTATGTTTGTTTCAATCGAAATTTTTTGACCATCTTGCTCAAACTCTTGTAATACCTTGCCTGTTGCTGGTAAGCTCGGTTGCGCTTCCTCAACAGATTCTTCGGTCTCTTTCTGCTTTGGCAATAGGGCAAAGGATTGGCCAAATTGTTCCTCATACCAATTAATAACAGTGGCAAATTGAAAATTCTTATCCATTGCTTCTACAACAAAGGCTTTCGGCTTTTCAAAAATTGCTCCATCATTTTTAAACATAATGGCCACAATGAGAAATAAGCAGGCAGATACGAGCACTTTGAATAGAAACACTTCCTTTTTAAATAATGGGTGATTCGTATTTGAATGTTTAGGAGGTGGACTATCATATGAGGGAAGTTGATCAAAACCATGCCTCTCCTCATCTTGCAACCAATTCATCTTTTTCGATTTTTTTTGAACAGGCTTATTCTTCTCCATCTCTTTTTTTCTCTTAGCCATCCGTTTCCTTATATCATCAGCTCTTGAGCTCATCTTAACTTCCCACCTATTCATCATCATTTGTACAAGTCTATGACGAGAGGTTTTTAAGTATGACAGATAGATAGGAGAGAAGTTATTTAGGGTGTGCTGGCATATAGAAACAGTTGGAAGAATGACAATAAATGAAATATTTTAGCCATTGGAGTGCTTTCAATAAGAAGAAGGGTAGCGTTTTAATAGAGGGAATTTTAGCTGATGATAATTTATTAGTTTATCGATGAATACTCTTACAATTTTCCCCATTATGTCTTTTGTGTTTGACAGATAGTTTTACTGCTTTTACTCGCAGTTAGAATATTCCCATAGCGTTTTACCCCTTGTGGGAAAGATTAAAAAATCCTTAGCGACAACAGCTCACTAAGGATTTCCATTTTTATTTTACTTTGAAGAAGTTCTTTATCTTTGTAAAAACACCGGTATTCTCTTCTTGAAGTTGTTGAAGTGGTACAGACTCGCCAAGAATTCTCCGGGCAATATTTCGATAAGCAATGGAGGCAATATTATTTGGATCCATTGCGATTGGTTCTCCTTGATTGGTTGCTCGAATTACTTGATCGTTATCCGCCACAATTCCTAATAACTCCAAATCGAGATGTCTCGTAATATCATCAATATCCATCGTATCTCGGTTTTTCATGAGTTGTGGTCGAATACGATTAATAACTAACCTTGGACGTTCGATATGATCTTCTTGCTCTAACAAGCCGATAATGCGATCGGCATCGCGAACCGCTGTTGCCTCTGGTGTTGTAACAACAATCGCTTTAGTCGCTCCTGAAACTGCATTTCGATAACCTTGTTCAATACCAGCTGGACAATCAATAATAATGTAATCAAAGTCCTGCTTTAAATCGTCAATTAGTATTTTCATTTCGTCCGGATCAACCGCATTCTTATCACTTGTTTGTGCCGCAGGCAGGAGATAAAGAAGATCATCAAAGCGTTTATCCTTCACAAGGGCTTGCTGCATCTTACAACGCCCCTTAACTACATCCACTAAATCATAAATAATACGGTTTTCAAGGCCCATGACAACATCAAGATTTCTTAGCCCAATATCTGTATCCACAAGGCATACTCTTTTTCCTTGCAGGGCTAATGCTGTACCAATATTTGCAGATGTTGTTGTTTTACCAACGCCGCCTTTTCCGGATGTAATGACTATCGCTTCTCCCACTCTAGAATCCCCCTTGCAAATTCGATATATTTGGTCTTACATGTACCAATACTTGCAGTCTGTCGATAATGATTTTCCGCTCTTCATTCATATAAGCACATTCCATTTCGCGACTGTTCTCATCTTGTTTTTCATCAGGCGCACGAGAGATGCTATCACAAATACGAAGCTGTGTCGGTCTCATAATAGAAGCTGAGATCACAGCCTCATGGTTACCATAGAAACCCGCATGTGCAATTCCTTTTAGCTCACCCATAATAAAAATATTGCCACCAGCTCTTACTGTTCCTCCAGGGTTAACATCACCAATGAGTAATAAATCCCCCGGGACTTCAATCACTTGGCCTGAACGAACAATTTTTGTAATAGAAACGATTTCGTTTGCTTGCTTTTGCTTTTCAGCCTCATCCTTTGTCAGAACATTAGAAAGCACAGACTCCACAACAAGATTTTTCTTTTGTCTGATTAACTCTTTTATCTCTTCCTCTTGAGAAGAAGTTAAATAGCGATTACCTGTATGTACAAGGACAGAGATCAATTTATTCTCTTGACTTTTACTACTCTCTATTAATTTATGATTTAATTCTTTTTTAAGTTCCGCATAAGAGCATGCATCATCAAGATGGAGTGTAATCCCATCCTTCGTGCCCTTCATCGTTACATTTTGTCTTTTATTCATTTCAAGATGTTCACCTCAAGAAAGACAAGAACAGATCCATTCTGTATGCTCGCCTCATTCTGATTCTCAATACATATTGTAGGAATAAATTCGACATCAGTTTGCAAAATCCTTTTTTCTTGCAAACTCAATCTTCACTCTGGATGAAAAGAATAATTATATGGCAAAAGAAACCGGATAACCGGTTTCTAAAGTTGCCTGCAAACAGTCATTCAACTTTATTTCTGCTTTTTTCTTCCTTGTTGCTAGAACACATCTAACATTATAATGATAGTCGTTCCACATATCTTTCAAAATATTTCTTCAATGGGAAAATGACTATAATGATAAAAATAAGATTCAATATAAGTGTTGGAATGAATCTCGAAAAAATGAAATCCGAGAATCCCATTGTTGTAATACTAATAATAAAGTTGACCCCATAAGATCCTAGCTCCATTAATGCCACACCAAAAAGTGTAATGATTGTCGTCACAATAAGATTATTCTGTAAGATCTTCATTAATTGATACACAATATACGTAACAACTGGGAATAAAAATAAGTTAATACCGATAATTTCAGTATAAACAATATCAAACAGCAAACCAAATATAAAAGCATAAAGTAAACCTAGCTTTTTCGAGCCAAAAATGACTAAAAGCATAATTGCTCCAAGTAAAAAATGAGGGATAAACCATCTCTCATTTGCAAACATCTCTGTTGGAGCAACCATAAGCGCAAATGTACTTTCTATGACGAATAAGAAGATAAATAAGAGAGGGAGAAGATATTTTCTCAACTTTCTTCCTCCTCATTTAATTCTTCAAGCTCTTTTTGAATCTCTGGATTAATGCTGTTAAGTTTTGTTACCATCACATGTTGAATGTCATATAGGTCTGCATTCGGCTCAATATAAGCAGTTTGTGTAAGGCCATATTCCGCAGGTGTAACCTCAACAACTTTTCCAATTGGCAGGCCTTTAGGGAATACTCCACCATAACCAGATGTTACTACCATTTGCTCTTTTTCCACTTTTGCATCATAAGGGATCTTCGTCATAAGCAAACGTTTTGTTTTTTCATCGTAGCCTTCAATTAAACCAAACGTTTCTTCTTTTTTCTCACCATTTTGCACAACAGCTGAAATACGGTTCGTTGGATCTTTAGAACTTACCAGCTGAATCGTGGACGTGAAGGTTTGTGCACTTTTCACCTTACCAATCAGTCCATTGGCTGTAATAACCGCCATATTTGCCTCGATACCGTCTCTTGTTCCTTTATTAAGGGTAAGCTTTTCTTCCCACCTTAAAGGGTTTCTACCAATTACTGTAGCCTGTATAGGTTCATAGTCGGTTAAACTATCTTCTTTTTCTAGTATTTCACGAAGCTCAGCATTATCCTTTTCTAACAATTGCACCTCTGCTTCTAAAAATGCTAGTTTATCTAATCTAGATTTCAGTTCTTTATTTTCTTCATATGTATTTTGCAAGTCTTGAACATTTTCAAAGAAACCAGCAATGTACTGTGTTGGACCGGCAACAATATTTTGCGCCCATCCCGTCATATCTTTTAAAAACTGTTCTGGCCATGTAACACTATCTCTTTCTCTTAAAGAAAAGCCTATCAACGATACGAGAATAATGATACTTACAAGCAAAATAATCAGGCGTTTATTCAGAAAGAACTGTGGCATGCTAAACACCTCGATTGTTATATTTTATGCATTAATAAACTTGAAAAACAGGGCATTAATGGCAGCCACTAATGCCGAATTTTCCTGTAGGTCACTATTCTTAACGAGAGTCTTTAGATTTATTTTTAAATAAATGAATATGATCTAACGCTTTTCCAGTTCCAATTGCCACACAATCCAGTGGGTTTTCAGCAATAAGGACAGGCATTTTGGTTTCTTCACTAATGACTTTATCCAAATTGCGTAACAACGCTCCTCCACCTGTTAAAACAATTCCACGGTCCATAATATCTGCTGCTAACTCCGGTGGTGTTTTTTCTAATGTTACTTTAACTGCATCAACAATAGAGTATACCGTATCTTTTAATGCTTTTGAAATTTCATCACCTGTAATCTCAATTGTTTTTGGTAACCCAGTTAAAAGA
Source organism: Cytobacillus sp. FSL K6-0265 (assembly GCF_038003465.1). NCBI lineage: Bacteria > Bacillati > Bacillota > Bacilli > Caryophanales > Bacillaceae > Cytobacillus > Cytobacillus sp. FSL K6-0265. Next base: position 3,171,389 of record NZ_JBBOPE010000001.1, read on the forward strand.
TCACGTCCACGGATTTCAAGATTGTCTACACCTTCCGCTTCGCTAGCAGAACCAATTTCTAATTTAATCATTTCTGCAGTTCGATCACCAATCATTAAATTATAATTTTTACGAATATAATTAATGACTGCATCATCCATTTCATCCCCAGCGATGCGGATCGATTGGCTAGTAACAATTCCTCCTAAAGAAATAATAGCCACTTCAGTTGTACCGCCACCAATATCCACAACCATACTTCCTGTCGGCTCCCATACAGGTAAATTCGCACCAATTGCTGCTGCAAATGGTTCTTCAATGGTAAATGCATCCTTTGCACCAGCTTGTCTAGTCGCATCGACGACAGCTCTTTCTTCTACTGCAGTAATGCCAGATGGTACACAGACCATAACATTCGGTTTACCTGAAAAAATGCCCTTATTTTTATTCGCTTGTTTCATATAATATTTCATCATTGTTGCTGTTGTATCATAATCAGCGATTACGCCATCTTTCATTGGTCTTAATGCCACGATATTTCCCGGTGTACGACCAATCATATTTTTAGCGTCATTCCCAACGGCAACAATATGTTTTGTATCAGTTTGAAGTGCCACGACCGATGGCTCTCTAACAACGATTCCTTTACCTTTTACATACACTAGTGTATTTGCTGTTCCTAAATCTATCCCAAGGTCTTTTGTACCAAATCCAAACATTCCTGTATCTCCCTTTCTGATACTATACAATTTTTAAAATAAGGTATATTTTATAGGGCATCTGACAGTCCCTCATTCTTAAAAAGATGATAGGTAAAATACTATACTTCCCCTAAAAAATCATAAACAATATTATATCGTATCGTCAAATAAAAACATAGTGCTAGATATAACCTTTTTCCTTTAAACTGACAAATTTCTTTTCACCAATGATAATATGATCGAGAATATCTATCCCAATTATTTTACCACATTCAGTTAGTCTTTTCGTCACATCAATATCTTCTCTACTTGGAGTCGGATCGCCAGAGGGGTGATTATGCAGACAAATAATCGAGGCGGCAGACTGTCTGAAAGCTTCTTTATACACTTCTCGTGGGTGAACAATAGAGGCATTTAAGCTCCCAATAAATATGGTTTGCTTGCTTAAAACTTGGTTCTTAGTGTTTAAATAAAGACAGACGAAGTGTTCCTGAGATAGAAAACGCATTTCGTTCATTACGTAATTTGCAGCATCCTCTGGTGAACGAATGCTGTATCTTTCATCGAAGGTTAAATTAGTCATTCTTCTGCCAATTTCTACAGCTGCCATGATTTGAATGGCTTTTGCCTGGCCAATACCTTTCACTTCGGTAATTTCGCTAAGGGAAGCATCTTTTAATAAACGCAATCCATCAAACTTTGTTAGTAAGCGATTGGACAGCTGCAAAACGGATTCATCTTTTGTCCCTGTCCGCAATAAAATAGCGATTAGTTCATGATTGGATAAGCTCTCTGGCCCACTTTGCATTAACCTTTCCCTCGGCCTTTCATCTTGTGGGAAGTCTTTAATCATTAAGCTTTCCGTATCCATCCCTTTCCTCCTTTTTCATTTATCCAAACAAATGGTGAGGAAGTGAATAGCCTATTTTGCGCAACTCTCTAATCGTTTGTGATATAGGTAATCCCATTACAGCAAAATAGTCTCCATGAATTTGTTTAACAAGTGCTGCCCCAATTCCTTGGATACCATAGGCTCCCGCTTTATCAAAAGGCTCACCCGTTTGGATATAGGCATAGATTTCTTCTTCAGATAATGACCAAAATTCAACTTTAGTAACAACAGAAAAACGAGTGATTTTATTTGCTGTTAATATTGCTACACCTGTGTACACTTCATGTGTACCGTTCGATAGATTCTTAAGCATAAGATACGCTTCCTCTTCATCTATCGGTTTGCCAAGAACTTCACCTTTATGGACAACAACCGTATCTGAGCCGATTACAAAAGTATCACACTCGTTATTGTAGACGGCTCTCGCTTTTCGTTCCGCCAATGTTTGTACAATTTCATCAGGCTTTAAATTGGCATCATACCGTTCATCAACATGACTGCCTTTTACTTTGAAAGATAAATTCATTTGTTCAAGTAGTTGCTTTCTACGAGGGGAAGTGGAAGCGAGTATGAGGGTTTGTGTTTGCATGTGTTTCACCTTACTTTCATCGCATTTCAAATTGGGAGATACCCTTTTATCGTATCAAACAAAACAGCTTTTAACAATTTAAAACCCTCATTTTTATCCTTATTTTTAAAACAAAAAATAGCCCGAAAAAAAATCGAGCTAAAGAGAGCTAAACTTCATAAAAAAATAAATATAGGAAGTAAAGTAAAGTCTCACAGATTCATTAGAAATAAAATTATTCCCCAGAAAATAATATACTAAGAAACTTTTAAGTTTGAACGATGACCGTATATGATTGTAGGAAATTTAAGACTGCTTGTTGAGCGTCCTCTCCATTATGAGCTTTTAGAGCAGTAAGCATTTTATCCTTTAATGCAATTAAATCTTCATGGTTCAGCCCTTGATTCATCTCATTTAACGTACTTGAATACGTATTAATTTGTTCAGCGGACGCTTCACTTGTCAATAATCGATACACTTGAGGTGAGAGCTCTAGGATTTTCTTTTCTTCTGCAGTTAAACCTTCTACCTTAGCACCATCAATCATATACTCTTTAGCAAACACTTCTGCACCTTGACCTTCTAATTGGGCACTCATAGTCTTAGCCGCTTCACTTGTAGCTGCTACGCCAATGATAAGGGTATATTGTTCTTGATTCTCGTGGATAAATGTAGGAATACCTTTTTCCTTATACGAAGCAGCGATTCCCTCTGCACTATCCTTGGTAGTAAACACGCCTCCTTGGACGATAAACGTATCTAAAGCAGGTAATTCTGCCGTCTCACTACCAACTATTCCTTCTCCTGATGCACCTACTTGTGAACTTGCGGCGCCCCCCTCTGCCGTTTCCCCTTTATCGAGAACATTTAACATAACCAACCCAAATCCCGTTCCGACAACAACGGCAAACAGAATGGTAAAAAACATCGACGGATTTAATTGATATTTCATTTGTTTAAAACTACTTTTCTTTTTCTTAGCTAGGCTTTTACTAGATTTGTTATTCTTTTTCTTCACTTTTTCTCTATCTGCTAATTCTTTCTCCCAATCTACTTCTTCTTCTCCACTTGGTAAAATCCAATCAAATTGATCCTCCACTTCATTTTCTTTCGTGGCCGCTTGCTCTTTTACGCCTTCTCCTTTATGCTTCGGTTGACCGTCTTGATTTAATTTTATCGTGATTGTTCTCGCCTTTCCGTTATGCTTGTCCATCTTTGTCCACTTCCCTCCCTCTTGCCTTTTACTATTATTTTCATCACTTTATCATAGGAGAAAAAAAAAATAACAAGACTTTTGTCGTCTTGTTACAGAATGATTTCGTCAAATTCCATCATGGATAAAAACTTTGTCTAAGACAGAATAAGACTTGCCAGCAGCTTGGCCATTGACAATTTTAGGATTATTCTCTTTTACATCAATAGCGGTAGGGAAATGTTTAACTAATACAATCATATGTAATCCCTTATGCCATCCTTCACCTGAACGATCTCGATTGATTCAATGGCTGTATACCGATCTAAATGCTGAAATTCCTCTGTGTATAAAAGCCAACCCTCATAGCTTTAAGATTGCAAGTGTATGCTAATGACGGTCTTTTCTAATCCATTTGGCCACTTTACTTCAACAATACCTATCCTCTGATGCTGTCGAAATATCATTGATTGTTTCACTATTTGCCGCTTCATCCGATTTAACTCTATCAACATTAATTGCCATTTGCGTAAGCTGAATGTTATTAACCTTTGCCGCTTCATCTTCAATGATAACGTTTCATTGTTAGTTTTAGAGAAACATCAGTTTGCTTACTTCGCATTACAAACGCTTTTTCTTAGGAAAGATCAAGCCAGCAATTAAACCACTTTGTCAAAACTAGAAGATTTGTAAATAATACAGCCATATTTCTTCAGCAAAAAAGTAAGCAGATAGCGCTCCTGCTGCAATAAAAGGGCCAAAGGGGATGGGGTTGCCTCGTTTGACTTTGCCAACTAGCATAGCTAGTAAACCGAAAACAGCGCCGTAAATCGTCGAAAGGAAAAAGGTGAACAAGACAAGCTTTGCTCCAAGTGCAAACCCTAATAACGCAAACAGCTTAATATCACCGCCGCCCATCCCACCATTACTCACAACAGCAATGGCAAGAAGCAAAAAGAAGCCAATAGCGCAACCAACCAAACTATCCCACCAAGGTGAAAGTGGCCAAATCAATCGTTCTATTAGAAAAATGACTGCAAAACTAAGCAAAATACGATCCGGTATTAACATATATTGAATATCCGAAACGAAAATAATCATAAATAAAGAAATCAACGTGAGAGCAAATAAAAGCTCTGGCGTCCAACTTAATGTGACAAGTGCAAGTACAAATAACAGCCCTGTTAACAGTTCAACGATAGGATATAATGGCGAGATTCTCGCACCACATTGACGACATTTCCCACCCTGAATTACATAAGATAACACAGGTATAAGTTCAATGGCTTGCAAGGTATGGCCGCAGTTAGGACAAGCTGACCGCGGTTTTACAATCGATTTTTTCATTGGTACCCTCAAACCGACAACATTGTAAAAGGAGCCGAGGATGAGGCCCGTAATAAATAAGTAGATTAGTAGTAGAATGGGATTGACCTCCTAACTTTTTTCCTTAACACTTTCTCAAGATAAGTACGGCTTCATTATTTCCGTTAGAAACTAATCTTTCACCGTTTGTTAAGAAAACTTTGTATGTGATATTGCTTTTCTCTTTTTCAACTTCAACATAAGAATCTGCTGGATTTTTAGTTTTTTTCTTTAGATCTTCCATTTTTTCACCTAACCAACTTCAGCTATATTGTTTTTCTTGAATAACATCCTCAGATGTAATCATCAACTAGCCGAACTAAACATCTGCCTTGCATTAGCAACATGGGTATCCTTTTTCTATTATCAATGAACCCTCCTATACTCTCACACAGCAATGGTTGCTAATATGCCGAGGATGACAACGCGGGCTAGTCGTTCTACGAGCGTGAGTCCTCGTTCATTTTTACACTGTTATTTCTTTGTTTCAACATGTTCATCTGGCATTCTATCTTTTTATCCAAAATCAGGTATACATCACTAGTTATATTATACTATTTTTCTGTTAAATCAATAGATATTTTCCCTCTAAATGGTAGATAATATTCGACAAAATAAAAAGGAAACACTTCTTTCACAAACGGCAACCCTATTAATAATTAGCTTACTTACGATAAAAGGGGTACGTAACAATAGCCAGTCTGTACAATCTTTGATTAGTTTATTATCACGAAATAGCAAAATCGCGAGCACAAGCATGAACAAGAATAGGAGAATCATATACCAATTCATCGTAAGGCATACGATAAATATCGTAATGGCTGGAAGTTCTGCGTTGAAACTGGCGAACATTTGAACAAATCTTGGGTCCATTGTACATTAAAAACAGCACACAAAAGTAGCAATGACACTGACAACAATAGGATAGGTCATGCTGAAAAAAACTTGTTTTTTAGTTGAGTTTGTTTTTCATAATAATCAGCCAGCCAGTGTACGACATCATCTAGCATCCCTCCGGCTTCTCCAGCTGGAAAAAGGGCAGCGGATTGCCGCAAATACATTCAATATACTTGTCTTTCAACCCATTTTTATAGCCATACCTTATGTAATCATTTCGTTACGCTTGTCTCTATTGTATGCATACAAACCTCTCTTGATGTTTGTAACACATTGATGAGCTGATGGATTTTCTCATTACGAATAAGGTTAGCTACCGAATAATTCAGTAGCTATCATTCGACCGGTACCCGCTTTTAAGAGCACGATCCGCTGTGAAAAAACCCTACTAAGACGGATGCGAGTGGAAGGCGAATTTGCGTTTGTTATGCTTTCTTTGAAATGGCGCTTTTTTTCTTAACAAGACATGACAATTAATTGGACTCCACCCTTCTCTTCTTCAGCTTCAGCAAACTATGGTGGAGAATTGTATCACCCGAATAATATAGATTTATCCGCTTATCAAAAAGGTACGTCTTTAGATGAGTGAACGGGTTGTTACATCCCTTCTTACCCTTTTCATAAAACCAAATTAGCAGAATGGTATGAAGCAAATGGCTATGGTTCCATAATAAAAAGTGACAATTTAAAATTACTCCATATCTTGACGAAAAATACCGTTATATAAGCCGGTTTCAAAGGCAGTGATTATTGCTACCGGTATCAGTTCACAAATTCAATGGATTGAAACGGTTGAGCAGAGTTGTTTTCGCTCCATATGAAAGTGTAACCTTCTATGAGAATTTAATGGCAGGATTATTGCTAAAGATGGCGTTTATCTTATGAGTGGGGGAACAACGGTGAATACATCCCAAATGGTGATTTTATTGCTCAAGAAAAGGACTTTCTGCTTGAATAACACATAATACTCAAACGTTAATTGCTCTATTCATGCTGGTACAATGAAAGGTAAAGGGCAATCCAAAAAGCCATTTTCCACTTTTGGATGCCCTATACATAAACGGCTACAAGCCAGATTCATCGTAACCAAACATTATTGATGAGCAAGAAAACGCTTTACTTCGGAAATAAAGTATAGGGAACCTGTAATCACTAGAACGTCATTTGCACGCATGGTCGCTTTTGTTTCTTTGATTGCTGCTTGCCAATCAGCTGTAACGGAGTGCTGATGCTTTTGACTGATTGCAGACAGTTCCTCAGCTTTTGCGGCACGAGGAAATTCAAACGTTACAAAAGTAATCGCTTTCGCACAATCCTCCATTTTTTGAATCATGCCTTGAAGTGGTTTGTCCTGTAATGCTGCAAAAATAAAATAAATATCACGATCTTGGTAGCGCTTTTCTAATTCGTTACAAAGCGCAGTCATTCCTTCTTCATTATGTGCTCCGTCTAAAATTGTTAGTGGGGATGTCGCTACGCGCTCAAAACGACCGGGCCAATACGTGCTCTTCAAGCCTTTCCCAATGCTTTCTTCTGAGATCACAAAGGAAAAATATTGATTCAGAAAATCAATCGCCATTAGTGCCAAGCTGGCATTTTCTACTTGATGAACACCTGGCATCGATATTTCTAAATAGTCTCTTTGACTAAATGTATTATGAAAAGAAAAGGCCTCACCCACTTCTGTCGATACGATATGCTCTGCTTGGAATTGCTTATTTGCTTGATAAACTTTTGCATGTTTTTCTTTTGCCGTCTTTTCGATAACAGCCACTGCCTCATCCTGCTTTACACCAGTAATAATTGGTGTCCCAGTCTTTATAATCCCAGCTTTTTCAGAGGCAATCTTCTCAATCGTATCACCTAATATGGCTGTGTGATCAAGACCAATATTTGTAATGATAGATAATAGTGGATGAAGGACATTTGTTGAATCTAGTCTGCCACCTAATCCTACTTCAAATAATGCAATATCAACTGGTTCAATATGGGCAAAATAATGAATCGCCATTGTTGTTATAATTTCAAATTCAGATGGCTCTCCTAGTTCTGATCCTTCAAGCTCTACTGCAAGTGGATAAATATCATTCACTAGCTGTACAATATCATTATCAGAAATCGGCTTGCCGCCTAATGTAATCCGTTCATTAAATTGCTCTATATACGGAGAAGTAAATGTACCTACCATAATCCCTTCTGCTTCAAGGATCGAATGGATATAAGCAAGTGTTGAACCTTTACCGTTCGTTCCCCCTATATGTATGACCTTCAGTCTTCTTTCTGGATGATTCAACTTTTCCATCATCCATTCCATCCTTTGTAATCCTGGTTTAATCCCAAGACGAAGACGAGAATGAATCCAACCAATTGCTTCTTCATATGTTGTAAACATGTCTATCTGCCACCTTTATTAATATAACCATGATAAGAGGAGACGATATTTCGCCTCCCCTCCTATTATACCTTATTCACCTTTTAATTCGTTCATTCGTGCTTCAACTGCTGAGCGTTTTTCGCTATAATCCTGTTCTTTCGCTTTTTCTTCAGCGATTACTTTTTCAGGTGCTTTCTTCAGAAAACCTTCATTGCTTAATTTTTTCTGAACACGCTCTACTTCTTTATTTAACTTATCCCATTCTTTTTGCAGACGAGCAATTTCTTCGTCGATATTAATTAAACCTGCTAATGGTAGAATAATTTCTGCTCCAGTAACAATTGCCGTCATCGCTTTATCAGGTGCTTTCGCATCAATCGCTATGGTTAATTGCTCAGGGTTACAGAAGCGTTCAATATAACCAACATTTTTACTTAACACTTTTTGTACTTTTTCATCTTTTGTTTTAATGAGCATATCAATCTTCTTACTCAATGGTGTGTTTACCTCTGCACGAATATTACGTACGGAACGAATAATTTCAACAAGCAGTTTCATTTCTTCTGCTGCTGCTTTATCCGAAAGTTCCTCATTCACAGTCGGCCAAGAGGCAACTGTAATCGATTCCCCTTTATGAGGAAGGTTTTGCCAGATTTCCTCTGTAATAAACGGCATGAATGGATGTAATAATCTCATTGTTTGGTCTAATACATAAGCAAGAACAGATCTTGTTGTCTGTTTAGCCGCTTCATCTTCACCGTATAATGGCAGTTTCGCCATTTCAATATACCAGTCACAGAAATCATCCCAAATGAAATTATAGAGGATACGTCCTACTTCACCAAACTCATAACGATCGGATAGCCTTGTTACCGTTTCAATCGTTTCATTCAAGCGAGTGAGAATCCATTTATCTGCAACCGATTTTTCACCAGTTAAATCAATTTCATCATAAGTTAATCCATTCATGTTCATCAAAGCAAATCGAGAAGCATTCCAAATTTTATTGGCAAAATTCCACGTAGATTCTACTTTTTCAAAGCTGAAACGTAAATCTTGACCTGGTGAGCTTCCTGTTGATAAGAAATAGCGTAAAGAGTCTGCACCATATTTCTCAATCACATCCATTGGATCAACGCCATTACCTAGTGACTTACTCATCTTACGACCTTCCGCATCACGAACCAACCCGTGAATAAGTACATCTTTAAATGGACGGCCACCAGTAAATTCAATACCTTGGAAAATCATTCTAGATACCCAGAAGAAAATGATATCATAACCGGTTACTAACGCATCAGTCGGATAATAACGTTTAAAATCAGCACTTTCTTCATTCGGCCAGCCTAAGGTAGAGAATGGCCATAACGCTGATGAAAACCATGTATCAAGCACATCTTCATCTTGTTTCCAGTTCTCACTATCACTTGGTGCTTCTGTTCCTACATATACTTCACCTGTTTCCTTATGATACCAAGCTGGGATGCGATGGCCCCACCAAAGTTGACGAGAAATACACCAGTCACGAATATTTTCCATCCAGCGTAAATACGTATTTTCAAAACGATCTGGAACGAAGTTGACTTTATCTTCACCCTTTTGCAACTCAACTGACGCATCAGCAAGTGGTTGCATTTTTACAAACCATTGGGTAGACAAATAAGGTTCTACAACTGCTCCACTACGTTCTGAATGACCAACAGAATGAAGATGCTCTTCGATTTCAAAAAGAATACCTTCTTCTTGCAAATCTTTAACGATTTGTTTACGACATTCGAAACGATCTAACCCTTGATATTTGCCAGCATTCTCATTCATTGACCCGTCTTCATTCATTACTAGAATTCTTGTTAGATTGTGACGATTACCAATTTCAAAGTCATTTGGGTCATGAGCTGGTGTAATTTTTACTGCTCCTGAACCAAATTCCATGTCAACATAATCATCTGCAACAATCGGAATTTCTCTGCCAGTAATAGGAAGTTTAACCGTTTTACCAATCAAGTGTTGATAACGCTCATCTTTAGGGTGAACTGCAACCGCTGTATCACCAAGCATCGTTTCAGGTCTTGTTGTCGCAATTTCAATATGACCACTACCATCTGTTAATGGATAGCGCATATGATAGAATGCCCCTTGAACATCTTTATGAATAACTTCTATATCAGATAAAGCGGTTTGAGTAGAAGGGTCCCAGTTAATAATATACTCGCCTCTATAAATCAAACCTTTATTGTATAAAGCAACGAAAACTTCTTGTACAGCATCTGATAACCCTTCATCTAGTGTAAAGCGTTCACGGTTATAATCTAAACCGAGACCAAGCTTAGACCATTGTTGTCTAATATGTCCTTTATATTCATTCGTCCATTTCCACGTTTCCTCTACAAAGGCTTCACGACCTAGATCATAACGACTTTTGCCTTCTTCGCGCAGTTTTTGCTCAACTTTTGCTTGAGTAGCAATACCTGCATGGTCCATACCAGGTAGCCATAGCACATCATAGCCTTGCATGCGCTTCATTCTCGTCAAAATATCTTGCAGCGTTGTATCCCATGCATGACCTAGATGCAATCTTCCCGTTACATTTGGTGGCGGAATCACAATCGTATAAGGTTTTTTCTCCGGATCATCTTTTGCCTCAAAATATTTTCCTTTTAACCACCAATCATAACGACCTTGTTCAATAGACTGAGGGTCATATTTTGTTGGCATCGTGATATTATTCTCTTCCATCGCCTATTCATCCTTTCTCACATTCGCTTATCGCTAACAATCAAACAAAAGCAAAATAAAAAACTCCACTCGTCACAAAAAGGACGAATGGAGTTGCTTCCGCGGTACCACCTTTTTTTCAATTACAGATATCTTTAGTAATTGACTCTCGAATGGATAACGGCGTTCCCGTCTTTCGCTAATAATAGAACTATGTTCACGAAAGAAGCTCCAGGGCGACCTTCCAATGGATTCGCTTAGAAAATCTCTCAGCAATTGATTTTCCTCTCTTAAAGCAAAGCGCCAATGTACTCTTCCCTATCAAAGCTTTTCATTTGTTTGAATATAAAATAATACTACCTAAAAATAGTCACTATAGTCAATAAGGATGACCAATTTTTTTTATTATATACATGATAATAAAAAAAGGGACCAACTTATAAGAAAAATGGCTCTTATTTTAGACTTGTTATGTATGATGAAAAAAGGCGGGATGAGGATGCAAATGCACACTATATATTAATTTTTACCGAATAAGTTTGATTGCTTCTTAAAATGAATATAGGAGCCCAGTTTTTATCCATTTTGGGCTCCTTCTTGTTCTGCCTTCGCTTTTTCAGCTGCTTCTTGTGCTTGTTTTTTCTGACGCTCAATTTCATCAATCCTCATGGCTACATATTCCGTATTCTTTAATAACCAAAATTGCCTTTGTATATGTTCTACATGCTTTCTTTCATTCTTTCTCGACTTACCATTATGATATTTTTCTGCTGCGCGAATGACAGGTCCTGGATGAGCAAAATAACTTTGAAATAAAAGCATTTCATCTTCTCTAAACGGATAATGCTTAAAATAAGTGTAAATCCAATCGACGGCATCGTCCGCACGCTTCGGAAAGGTTTTTAAAGATCTTGATAAGAACGGAAGAAGATCATGCATAGGTGAACTTCTCTTCGCTTCCTCAAAATTCAAAAAATAACCATATCCACGCTCATCATACAAAAAATGTTCGGTAGAAATTTTTCCGTGTATAACAGCAGTACGAACTTTTTCCTCTTCCTTTGTTTTCTCGTACCAATCCTTTAATTTCTTCGTTGAGAAAGTTAACGCTTGAGCGATATCATTATAATATTGTGTAAACATCAACTCATAAGGAGACATATATTCCCTAGATTCACATGTTTCAATAAAACCATTTAAAAATTCACTCTGCTTTTCCCATTCTAGTAACGTATTTTCATAATGCTCCTCACGTTCTTCCTTAGAAACTTCCACTTCTTTCGTACTTAAGACATGCAAGCGAGCAAGTTCTCTAAACATTTGTTGATGACGTTCAAATTGATCTTCTTTAATCTCATTTGCTAGCCAAGGCATTAAGTAATACAGCTTTTGTTCGTGTAAAACGGCATACCTACCGTCAACCGTCGGATAAATCGGGACAATCCGGTTGTATCCCATCTGGTATAATTGTTGAATATAACGAATGAAGTCCGCTCCATGATTTGCTTTTATTTTTTTCAAAGAAAAAACACCTTTGCTAGAGTAAACCTTCTGAACGCTACCAAAACTTTCGATGAAATTAGGCTCAAGTGCATAGTGTTTTAAAATGGGACCATATTTTTTTAATCTATTTTCCTTTGCCACTTAGACCACTCACTTTCCTCCCTTACCTTTATTGGTAAGTAAACAAGTGACACTGATAAAAATGCGAGCAGACCGGTGAGATCTGCTCATAATAGGCTACCCTTATCAGCTGCTAGTTTGTTACAGCTACAGGGATATATAATACTTGGCCTTCATGCACTTCTTGATTCAATTCAAGTTGATTGGCTCTCATTAATATTTGTGGTGTCACATCATATCTTTCTGAAATAAGATCAATCGTGTCATTGGGCTGGACAATACATACCTTAACCTTCGTCAATTGTTCTTCATCTTCTTTACGAGCAAAAAATTCTGTTAAACTCATGCTTTTTTTGCCCTTTACTTTCTTCTTCTGTTGTTTGACTTCTTCCGAAGAAGATTCAAGCTCATCTTTCACCTCTTCATGCTCTTGAACCGGTTTTGTTTCTTCTACTTGCTTAACCTCAAAGATTTCTTCTGCTTCCTGCTTTTTCTCTTCATATCGATTAGCTATAAAAGAAACCTCTGGCATATCAATGGGTTCCTCTTCATGGGGCTCAAGAATAGGTAAGGAGCGATTTAAAACCGGTTCTTCTTCAACCACTTCTGGCTCCTGCTTCGCTTCAGCAACAAACACATCCTCATCTTTTTTATTTTCCTCCGGTAAGGTGAAGTTAATCTCTGTATGTTCTTCTTCACGACTGGTATCTTCTTCTTCAACTTGAGCCGTTGAACGTTCGACCGTGTCAAGCTCTAGCACATTATTCTCATCTTCGGTATATGCTACATGCTGTTGATCACCATACAAACCAGATATCGTCAAGTTGGCATGGAGCTTCATGCAACTTCTTTCAGGAAACATATAATCAAATGACTCTACTTGGACATCAATATCATCCAATCTTTCAATGCGATTATTTGGGATTGTAATATCTACAGGAAAATAGTGAGTAAACTCACATACGCCCTCTTCCCTTTCTTCCACAGATTGGATAAATCTTAATGTAGATGGTGGTTCATTCATACTTTCCTCGGTTGATTCATCACGATGATATTCACCTGTTAGTTCTAGGGCTCCTTGAATTGTTACATACTGCTCACTATCCTGAATCGTTATATTCGGATCAAGTGAAATCGAAAGTAATTGTGATACTTCCTGTCCTTTTTGAAACCAAACGGATTCCTCTAGCGAAAACCGCAAGTTCGACGGATTTCCTTGAGACATATTCGACTCCTCCTCCCATATCATCAAAAAACAATAACATCTTTTCTCTTACACTTTATGAGGGCGAAAAGTGAATTATGATTACTTTACTTAGAAAGGAGCGAGTCTTCGCTAGATTAACGATATTGTTAAAGGGGAATCGATCAATTTAGGACCTGTGAATGTTAAAATCTAACGCCTTTTCACACGGAGATCATCGTCTACATAACTTTCTCTTTGATTGTTTCCCAATGTTTGAGCCTTATCAATGCAGCTGTCTTTACCTCTTTGTTACTGATATTCTTCTCTTTGCGCGCTCTCTAAAGCATTTGTCTATCGAAAATAAAAAAGCGAACAATTCCATTTCGGAATTTGTTCGCTAAAAACTTATTTCAATTTCGCAAATGCTTTTTCAGCTGCGACAATTGTTTGATCAATATCTTCATCCGTTAACGCTGTAGATAGGAATAAACCTTCGAATTGTGATGGTGGAAGGAATACGCCTTGAAGCGCCATTTCACGATAATAAGAAGCAAAGAAGTCAAGATTAGACGTTCTCGCTTTATCATAATTAATGACATCTTCATTTGTAAAAAATAGACCAATCATTGATCCTGCACGGTTAATTGTATGTGGAATCTCATATTTTTCTGCTGCTGTTCTCAAGCCTAATTCGAGTTTATCGGCTTTCTTAATAAAGCTCGCATACGTATCAGGTGTTAATTGGCTTAATGTCGCATACCCTGCAGCCATCGCAAGCGGGTTACCTGATAGAGTACCTGCTTGATAAATAGGCCCACTTGGTGCAACTTGCTCCATAATTTCCCGTTTACCACCGTACGCACCCACAGGCAGTCCACCACCTATAACTTTTCCTAAGCAAGTTAAATCAGGTGTAATGCCGAAGAAACCTTGGGCACAGTTATAATCCACACGGAAACCTGTCATCACCTCATCAAAAATAAGAAGGGCGCCGTATTCATTTGTCACATCACGCAACCCTTGCAAAAATCCTTCTACTGGAGGGACAACTCCCATATTACCAGCGACAGGTTCAACGATGATGGCAGCGATATCTTCACCAAATTGTTCAAAAGCGTATTTCACACCTTCAAGATCATTGTAAGGAACTGTAATCGTATTCTTAGCAATCCCTTCAGGCACACCAGGGCTATCAGGCAATCCAAGTGTAGCTACACCAGAACCCGCTTTAATTAAGAGAGAATCCCCATGACCGTGATAACAGCCCTCAAACTTCAAAATTTTATTCCGTCCTGTGAACCCTCTAGCTAATCTTAGTGCACTCATCGTTGCTTCTGTACCTGATGAAACCATCCGAATTACATCAATTGAAGGAACACGATCGATGACAAGCTGTGCTAATTCATTTTCAATTAGTGTTGGTGCCCCGAAACTTGTTCCATTTTCAGCAACTTCCTTCACTGCAGAAACGACTTTTTCATTAGCATGTCCTAAAATGAGCGGGCCCCATGAAAGGACATAATCGATATATTCATTCCCATCAATATCATAGATTTTTGACCCTTGGCCTTTTTCCATAAAAATCGGATCCATATCGACCGACTTAAAGGCACGGACTGGGGAGTTTACTCCACCAGGCATGAGTTTAACTGCTTCTTTAAATGCGGCTTGTGACTTTTCATATGAACGCATAAACATCCCTCTTTTCTTATTTGTGTGAATTCAGCCATTTGGCTGCATCTTTTGCATGATAAGTAATAATTAGATCACTACCAGCTCTCTTCATCCCTGTTAGCATCTCAAGTACGATTCTTTCTTCATCAATCCAGCCATTTTGTGCAGCAGCTTTTACCATGGAGTATTCGCCACTTACATTATAAGTAACAAGTGGTAAATTAATATTGTTTTTCACATCACGAACAATATCAAGATAAGGCATCCCAGGCTTTACAATGAGGAAGTCTGCACCTTCCATTAAATCTGATTCAGCTTCTCTTATTGCTTCTAAGCGATTTGCAGGGTCCATTTGGTATGATTTCCGATCACCAAATTGCGGTGTACTACCAGCAGCGTCTCTAAATGGCCCGTAAAAAGCAGACGCGTATTTGACCGCATAAGACATAACAGGTATATGTTCAAAGCCTGCCTCATCAAGACCTTCACGAATAGCTATTGTAAATCCATCCATCATATTGGAAGGAGCAATAATATCTGCACCGGCTTTCGCTTGACTAATAGCTGTTTGCACAAGTAATTCTAATGAAGCGTCATTTAATATTTCCCCATTTTCAATCAATCCACAATGGCCATGGTCAGTATACTCACAAAGACAAGTATCAGCAACGACCAAAATGTCTGGATACTTCTCCTTAATTAATCTTGTTGCTTCTTGGACAATTCCATGTTCATGATACGCCTGTGTACCACAATCATCTTTTTCAAGAGGAACACCAAATAATAAAATAGATTGGATACCTAAAGAAACAACCTCATCCATCTCTTCAGTTAAATGGTCTAATGATAAATTATAAATACCTGGCATAGAAGGAATTTCTTTTTTAATATCTTGGCCTTCTGCAACAAAAATAGGATAAATAAAATCCTCCACATGTAGATGCGTTTCTCTAACTAGATTGCGCATATTTGCTGTCCTACGTAAACGGCGGTGACGATTAAATTGACTATTCATTGTACTACCTCCAACTTGATTAAGAAATGACTTTAATTACTTCATTAATTAAATGTTTAAATGTATATACTGTCGGTACAGCATGTACCTTCAAACCGTAAAATTCTGCTCTTTTTGCAGCTATTGGTCCGATACAACCGATGATACTCTTCCTTATTTGATCCTTCAAACCATAACGCTCGACAATTTCCATAAAATGGTCAATTGTTGACGGGCTCGTAAATAATAATATATCTATGCCCTCATTCAATAAGCGATCTGTTAATACTTGTTTACTCTCGTCAGGAAAAAAATTTTCATAAACGATTCGTTCAGTCACTCTATGCTTTGCTTCCACAAGCTTTTGCTTAATAAAATCGCGGGCGAGGTTGCCCTTAGGCAAGAAAATATTTTGTTCTCCCCCTAAAATGGCGATAAATTCATGGGCAAATGTTTCAGCAACAAATTCCGATGGCATGAAATCAGCTTTCATGTCATATTGCGCCAACGTTTCAGCCGTTTTCTTTCCTATAACGGCCAACTTTGGTAAGTTAGTCTTTTGTGACACATATGTAAAAAACACATCAACTGACACACTACTTGTGAAAATAACCCATTGATATTGTGTGAAATCGATGGTTTTTAAAGAATGGGCATCTGTTGTTTCTCTAAAAGAAATTAATGGGATAATCACTGGATGTCCACCAAGGGATCTGACCAACTCACCACTAGCCTCCGATTGATCTTTACTTCGGGGAATAAGGACAGACATTCCATGTAAGGCACTGTCCTCATGAATCATCCTTTGTCTAACTCCTCTTTAACTGCATCAATTAATGCTTTTGCACCTAATTCCGATAAATTTTCTGCAACTTGATACCCTATTGTCTCAGGATCATCGCCAACAACCATATCTTTATAAATCGTACGGCCATCCGGAGAACCAACTAAGCCAGTTAAACTTACTTCCCCATTCTCAGTTAAACGTGCAAATCCGGCAATTGGCACTTGGCAACCGCCCTCCATTTTATGAAGAAATGCACGCTCGGCAAGCACTGTTTTTTTCGTTTCCTCACATGTGAATGCATCTAAAAGTTTTCTTAGTTCATGATCATCTTCTCTACATTCGATAGAGAGTGCACCTTGACCAACGGCTGGTAAACAAATATCTGGATCAATAAATTCTGTAACGATTTCCTTTGTCCATCCCATTCTTGATAGGCCGGCAGCAGCCAGAATAATGGCATCATATTCTTCTGTTTCAAGCTTAGCAAGACGTGTATCAATATTCCCGCGAATCCATTTAATTTCTAAATCTGGTCTTTTAGCCAAGAGTTGTGAACCTCTTCTTAAACTACTTGTCCCGATAATTGCGCCTGGTTTTAAGTCAGCTAATTTCACATGGCCTTTGGAAATAAGTGCATCTCGATAGTCTTCTCTTTCCGGAATACAACCAATGGTCAATCCTTCAGGTAAGACAGCTGGCATGTCCTTCATACTATGTACAGCCATGTCAATTTCCTTATCTAACATCGCTTGTTCTATTTCTTTAACGAATAGGCCTTTTCCTCCTACCTTTGAAAGGGTAACATCCAGGATTTTATCTCCTTTTGTCACAATTTCTTTTACTTCAAAATCAACTGCAGGATTCAAACGGCGTAACTGTTCAATCACCCAATTCGTTTGTGTTAACGCAAGCTTACTTCTTCTTGAACCGACAATTATTTTTCTCATGACAGCCTCCCTATTCTTTAAAAACATATTCCTTTTCTTATTCATACCAGAAATGGAAAGACGATAACCTTCCAAATAAGAAAAAATTAATTAATACAACAAGGAAAGCAGCCACATTCCAAGTAGCAAGTGATTTACCACTCATTCCTCTGCCAACCTTTAAATATAAGTAAATACTATACAAAATGAGGACCAATAAGGAACCAAGCACTTTTGAATCCAACCATACCATATTTGGTAATTTCATATAAGCCCATTGTATCCCTAATATTAAACTAATCACTAACATAGGCACCCCTATACTAGCAAATAGATAAGACATTTTTTCTAGTTGTGATAAATTCGCAATTCGAATCAGCCTTGAACCCCACTTTTTTCTCTTCAACAAATCATATTGAATCAAATATAAAAGAGCAAATACAAATGACAATGAAAAAGCACCATATGAGAGAATCGCACCAATAATATGAAAAAAGAGGAGCTCAGACATCAATTGATTCGCCAACACATCTGATTCAATCTCAATAGGAGCAAATGTATGTAAAGCCATAATAAAAAAACCAAGTACATTTGTGAAGAAAACGATAAAATCAACTTTCATAATGCGATTAATAATTAAAGAAAATGTAATAAGTATCCATGCGTAGAAGTATAAACCTTCAAATATCGTTAATACAGGAAATCTTCCCGTATTCCACATATAGAGTAATAAGAATATCGTCTGTAATCCCCATACAAATGCAAGTAACCAGAAGGCTACACGATTGGCCTTCCGGTTACTTGCTAAAAAGTCAATAAAGTAGAGAAGTACACTCGCTGCATAAAGAACGACAGTAAATTCATGCAGGCGTGCCATATAGATATCAAACATGGACAGTACCCCTTTTTATGATTGAAAGGATGTCTGTTGCACCTTTACACGATCTGATTTTGGTTGTTCTTGTTTTTCGATTTGTTGGACAACAAGATCCTCTATATTAAATATTTTCACGAACAATTCTAATGCTTTATCAGCATTTTTATGTCCTGCCAATTCTTTTGCTTGTAATACAGGGTCTTTCAACATTTGGTTCACAATACTCTTCGTGTGCTTGCTAACCACTTTTCTTTCCCGTTCTGTTAGGTTTGGAAGCTTTCTTTCCAAACTCTTCATTGTGTCAGCCTGAATAGCAAGAGCTTTCTCTCTTAAAGCTGAGATGACAG
This sequence comes from Cytobacillus sp. FSL K6-0265, assembly GCF_038003465.1. Classification (NCBI taxonomy): domain Bacteria; kingdom Bacillati; phylum Bacillota; class Bacilli; order Caryophanales; family Bacillaceae; genus Cytobacillus; species Cytobacillus sp. FSL K6-0265. The sequence continues at coordinate 3,190,486 of NZ_JBBOPE010000001.1, forward strand.
GTACCACACCTAGAAGTTTAAGCCACTGTTTAAATTCAACGATTTCACTTTCGATTAATAATTGAATTTTCTCCGCTGCTTTTTTACGTTCTTGCAGATTCGCTTCAACAATACCTTCTAGATCATCAATATCATATAAGAAAACGCTATCTAGATCGGCAAGTGCTGGATCTAAATCACGTGGAACAGCAATATCAACCATAAATAGTGGCTTACCTTTCCGCAATCTTTCTACATCTGCCATCATCTCTTTTGTAATCATATAATTGTTTGCACCTGTAGAAGAAATCACGATATCAGCTTCCACTAATGCACATTGTAATTCTTGCATTAATTTCGCCTGTCCTTCATAGCGATGTGCTAAATTTTTCGCTTTCTCAAAAGTACGATTAATTACCGTAACATTGGCACCATTTGCATGAAGATGTTGTATCGCTAATTCGCCCATTTTACCTGCTCCGAGAATTAGGACTTGCTTATTCGTAATTTGACCGAATATTTTCTTAGCAAGTTCAACTGCAGCATAACTAACAGATACGGCATTTGCGCCAATATCCGTTTCGGAATGTGCCTTTTTAGCAAACGTAATGGACTGCTTGAATAATTGATTGAAAATTGTTCCAGTTGTATGTTCCACTTGCGCTTGCAAAAAACTAGAGCGAACTTGGCCTAAAATTTGTGTTTCTCCTAGGACCATTGAGTTTAATCCACTACCGACTTTAAATAAATGCTCTATCGCACCATCATGTTCATAAATAAAAAGAAAGGGCGAAAATTCATTTTGATCTATTTGAAACCAATCGGCTAAAAATTCTTTAATATAATATCTACCTGTATGCAGTTGATCGACAACCGCATAGATTTCGGTCCGATTACATGTGGATAGAATTACATTTTCCAAGATGCTTTTCTTTTGTTGCAATGCTTGCATTGCCTCACCCAATTGAGAAGGATCGAATGTTAATCTTTCTCTAATTTCCACAGGGGCTGTTTGATAGTTTAGACCAACGACCACGATATGCATTTTTAGTAGACCCCCCAAAAAAATTGCATAATTACCTACATATATTATAACATTATCTTTACAAGCTGTTTCAAAGAAATGTGAACAGAGTATGAACACATATGATATGATATTTGAGTAGTAAATGATTAATTTAGAACTATTATAATTTGATATTTATTATCATAAACACTCCACTATGTACAATACCAAAAAACTGTCTAATATTCAAGTGTACCTAACTGAAAGTGGTGAATAAATGAAAAGTCAACGACTATTTGCCGGCATTATCTTAGTAGGCTACGGCTGTTTCTTTCTCATTCAGCAATTACAGGTTGAGAGTTTACAATCGCTATTGACCTGGCCAGTATTACTAGCTATTACAGGTTTGGCTTTTTTAATCCAAGCATATAGCGGTAATGAATATAATGCTATATTTCCCGGTGTGATTCTCTTTGGGTTTGGTTTACATTTCATCATTGTTGATCGTTTAAGCATATGGCCTAATCATATCGGTGCCTTTGTCCTTATTATTGCCCTTGCTTTTTTATTATATTACTTAAAAACAGGCAATGGCCTCTTGCAAGGGTTTCTTATGTTAGTATTAGCCATTACTTTATTATTTTATGATAAAATTTTGCAATATGCAGGTAGCTACGGTGAGATCATTTCATACATAACGAAATTCTGGCCTGCTATTTTTATTATCATTGGCCTCTTTTTCCTTAGTAAAAGAAAATAATCTATGAGAAACTTCCATTGAAAAAAACGAACAAAATGTTCGTTTTTTTCGTTTTTGTTAATTATTCACTTTTATAGAACAGAATCTAAGAAACTTTTCGTTCTTTCTTCCTTTGGATGATTAAATAACTCTTCAGGATGACCGACTTCAACAATTTTACCATCATGCATATACACTGCCCAATCTGCCACTTCCCGCGCAAATCCCATTTCATGCGTGACAACAATCATCGTCATCCCTTCTTCAGCAAGTTCTTTCATTGTTGCTAACACTTCACCTACTAATTCTGGGTCTAGTGCAGAAGTTGGTTCATCAAACAGCATTACATCCGGCTTCATTGCTAATGCCCTTGCAATGGCAACACGCTGCTTTTGACCACCTGAAAGTTTAGATGGATAAACATCTTTCTTATCCGATAAGCCAACTTTATCTAACAGGACTAACGCTTGTTCCTCCGCTTCCTTTTTCGATATTTTTTTCACTTGCATCGGTGCTTCCATTATATTTTGTATGACTGTTTTATGAGGGAAGAGATGAAAGTGCTGAAACACCATTCCTACTCTTTGTCTAATTTCATTTAAGTCATGAGAATCTTTTTCTATTACTTCACCCTCTAATGTAATGGTTCCACTATCTTTTAATTCTAGAAAGTTAAGACATCTTAGCAATGTGCTTTTACCAGAACCACTGGCACCGATTAGACAAACAACATCGCTTTCTTTTACTGTAAAATCAATATCTTTTAATACATGAAGATCACCAAAAGACTTATTTAATTTCTCTATATTAATCATAATTGATTCACTCATCTATATTCATCCCTTTCTATCGCTCACTATTAGACATTTTCTTCTCAACAAGGTTCACAATAACTGTAAATAGAAGAACAAGCACTAAATAATAGACGGCAACAATCAATAAGTAAGTCATATAATCATAATTGATTGATCCTTGTGTTGTGGCAATATTAAAGAGCTCATAGACCCCTACAAATGAAGCTAGTGAAGAATCCTTTAACGCAATAATAAATTGGTTCCCGAGTGGTGGCAAAGCGCGTCTGCTTGCTTGTGGTAAAATTATTCTTCTCATTGTTAAGCCTGCACTCATCCCTAGGGAACGACCTGCCTCCATTTGACCACTTTCAATAGATTGAATGGCTCCTCTGAAAATTTCTGCAATATAGGCACCATTATGGAAGGCTAAACCTAAAACAACGGACCAAAAACCGGAAAAATTTAATGAAGTTAAACCGAAATAAAAGATAAAGATTTGCACAACGAGAGGTGTTCCTCTGACTAAGAAGATATAGAGGTCCGCAACCCACTCTAATACTTTCACTTTAGATATCTTTAACATAGCAAAAAAGAGACCGATAAAAATAGCAATAAAAATTGAGACGATTGTTAATTGAAAAGTTAGGAGCATTCCCTCAAAAAACATCGGGAAGGTGTCAACAAACGTTGTTAGTATGTCCATATTTCCTCCTTAAGGTAAAGTGTATTTTCTTTTTAGATGCAAGAGGCGAATGCATACGCAATAAACGGAGATGCATTCGCCAACAGAAAATTATTCTTCTGATTCTACAGTAATATCTTCGCCGATATATTCCTTGCTAATTTCAGTCAAGGTTCCATCTTCATGAAGCTTCTCTAATGCATCGTTAATTTTTTCAAGTAGCTCTTCATTGTCTTTGGCTACAGCAATCGCTTGCTCACTTTTTTCTAAAAGCTGTTTTCCCTCAATATTCATACCCGCACCGATCGCTTCTTTACCTGTAACAAAATCGGTAATGACCGCATCATGCTTTCCACTAGATAAAGCCTCGAGTGCTACGACATCGCTATCATAAAACTTAATATTATCAGTAACTTCTGATACTGTTTTTTGATACGTTGTTCCTTTAGCAACAGCTACTTCAAGACCTTCTAAATCTTCTAATGTTTCTATATCGCTATCCGGTCTCACATAAATTTGTGGGCCTGAATAATAGTAAGGAATCGAGAAATCAACGGCTTGTAACCTTTCTTCTGTTATTGTATGACTAGCAACAGCGGCATCAAAACGTCCTGATTTTACACCTTCAACAATTCCACCGAATTTAAATTTTTGCTGCACTGGTTCTAGTCCTAGCTCTTTTGCAACGGCTTCTGCTACTTCAATGTCGAAACCTGTCATTGAACCATCATCTTGCGTTACACTAAATGGATTAAATTCTCCCGATGAAGCATAAGTGAATTTCCCTTCCTCTGCTAAATCCATACCTCCACTACTCGCTTCTTCATTTGAGCCACATGCAGCTAATACAGCTACAGATGCAGCAACAATCATTCCTTTAAGTATCTTTTTCACTAGTAAAATATCCCCCTTGTATGTTCTTTTTTCATATATGCTATCAACCTTACCACTCTTACAAATTATTCTCAAAATTCATATTTTATGATATTTTAAGATATAAAACTGTAAGAAAGTCTCACACATCCCTCTTATCCTCTATCCTCCTTATTAAACATGTATCCTCCTATATCATCTCTATTACTAAGAGTAGAGGGGAAGGGTCCACTTGATTCACAAGTGAAATGATGTAACTCAATTTTACATACATAGTCTAATTTCCCTAAATTCTGAAAAATAAACGTAAACTTCTCAACAAATGCGCATCTTTAAACTTAAAGTGTTGATAACCATTTCATCCTACCAAGATAAAAGAAAATCTTTAACAAAAAAAGACGAACAAATCCGGCCTCATCCGGTTTGTTCGTCTTTTTAAAATGTTTGATTGTAACCTTGAACCAGGTTACATCAAACCTTTAATAACGGCCCATGCTTCCTCTTTCCCTTTGCCTGTTTCTGAAGAGAATAAGATAAGAGAGTCGCTAGGGTCAACGTCAAGTGTTTCTCTCGTCACTTTAATATGTTTCTGCCATTTTGATTTTGGTACTTTATCGGCTTTTGTGGCAATAATGATGCAAGGAATCTCATAATGTTTAAGGAATTCATACATCATCACATCATCTTTAGTAGGCTGATGTCTTAAATCCACAATAAGAACAACCGCTCGTAATTGTTCTCGAGAAGTGAGGTATGTCTCAATCATTTTCCCCCATGCTTCCCTTTCTTTTTTTGACACTTTTGCATAGCCATAACCTGGTACATCAACAAAATGTAAGATTTCATTAATAAGATAAAAGTTTAATGTTTGCGTTTTTCCAGGCTTAGAAGATATTCTTGCTAATCCTTTACGATTCAACATTTTATTAATAAAAGAAGATTTCCCTACATTCGAACGACCTGCTAATGCAAATTCTGGTAATTCTACATCTGGATATTGTTCAGGCTTTACGGCACTGATGACAATATCTGAACTTACAACCTTCATTGTTCCACCCCGTCTACTAACGCTGCTTTCAGTACTTCATCTACATGGGATACAAGCACAAATGAAAGTTCCTCACGAATTGATTCTGGAATATCATCTATATCCTTTTCATTATCTTTCGGTAAGATAATTTTTGTTAATCCCGCGCGATGAGCGCTCAGTGATTTCTCCTTTAATCCACCGATAGGTAAGACACGACCACGCAATGTTACTTCACCTGTCATGCCTACTTCTCTTCTAATTGGTACACCCGTTAATGCTGAAACAAGTGCAGTAGTCATTGTGATCCCTGCAGATGGACCATCCTTAGGAACAGCCCCTTCTGGAACGTGAATATGAATATCGAATTTCTCATGAAAATTCTCATCAATCCCTAATTCCTTTGCATTTGAACGCACATAACTAAAAGCTGCTTGAGCGGATTCTTTCATCACATCACCAAGTTTACCCGTTAAGACTAACTTACCTTTACCTTTTGATAAAGAGACTTCGATTTGAAGTGTATCTCCACCTACAGTTGTATAAGCAAGTCCTGTAGCGATACCGACTTGATCCTCTAATTCAGCCTGGCCGTATCTAAAACGTTTCTTACCTAAGAAATCTTCAACCGATTTCGCAGTAACAACCACTCTTTTTTTCGTTTCTGATACAATAATTTTTGCCGTTTTCCTACAAATACTAGCCAATTGACGTTCTAAACTCCTAACACCAGCTTCTCTTGTATAATAACGCACAACAGCTTGAACAGCATCATCTCTCACTTGCAATTGAGATTTCGAAAGACCATGCTCTTTGATTTGTTTTGGCAAAAGATGGTCTTTAGCAATATGAAGCTTCTCATGTTCTGTATAACCAGCAATTGAAATGACTTCCATACGATCTAATAATGGTCCTGGAATTGTACTTAAATTGTTAGCTGTAGCAATGAACATAACCTTCGATAAATCATACGTCTCTTCAATATAGTGATCACTGAAGTTATGATTTTGCTCAGGATCTAATACTTCAAGCATTGCCGATGATGGGTCTCCACGAAAATCATTAGACATTTTATCAATCTCATCTAATAAAAATACTGGATTAACTGTTCCTGCTTTTTTCATCCCCTGGATTACTCTACCCGGCATTGCACCGACATACGTTCTTCGATGTCCGCGAATTTCTGATTCATCACGGACACCTCCTAAAGATACCCGGACAAAATTACGATTGAGAGAGGAAGCGATTGATTTCGCTAGACTTGTTTTCCCTACACCCGGAGGTCCAACGAGACAGAGGATAGGGCCTTTTAAAGAGTTCGTTAATTGCTGTACCGCCAAATATTCAAGCACTCTCTCTTTTACTTTCTCTAAACCATAATGATCTCGATCAAGGATTTTCTCTGCTTTTTTGATGTTTAAATCATCGACCGTTTCTTTAGACCAAGGTATCGCTAATAGCCAATCGATATAATTTCGAATAACAGAGCTTTCTGCCGAACTAGAAGGGACCTTTTCGTAACGATTCAGCTCTTTTAATGCTGTATTTTCTACATTACTAGGCATATTTGCTTCTGCGATTTTCGCTTTTAAATCTGCAATTTCTCCTGTTTTACCTTCTTTATCGCCTAATTCCGTTTGAATGGCTTTCATTTGTTCGCGCAAATAATATTCTTTCTGCGTTCTTTCCATCGATTTCTTTACCCGATTGCCGATTTTCTTTTCTAAATTCAGCACTTCTTTTTCGTTATGAATAATGCTGATCACACGATTCAAACGATCTTTTATATTAATTGTCTCCAAGATTTCCTGTTTCTCTTTTAGTTTTAAAGGAAGATGAGAAGCAATAATATCAGCTAAACGACCGGGTTCTTCAATATCTGTAACAGATGTAAATGTTTCTGTTGATATTTTTTTAGATACTTTTATGTATTGTTCAAAATGACTTAAAAGAGTACGCATTAATGCTTGGTCTTCTACATCACGAGATTCAGACTCCTCAAACACTTCAACCTTTACTGAAAAATAGTCTTCATCATCTAAAACCTCTGCTATTTTTGCCCGTTTAAGTCCTTCTACTAGCACACGAATTGTACCATTTGGCAATTTGAGCATTTGTTTTACCCGAGTAAGAGTACCTAAATGATATAAATCATCGCTGTCAGGCTCATCTATCGAAATGTCCTTTTGTGTTGTTAAAAAGATTAAATGGTCATCTACCATTGCTTTTTCAAGTGCTTGTACTGATTTATCACGACCTACATCTAAGTGTAGGACCATTGTAGGATAAACGAGCAAACCTCGAAGCGGCAGGAGGGGGACGATGATCTCTTTCTTATTCGTCATATACTTGCACCTCCAAAATGCATATGTATCAAGATTTCAATTCATTTTCTTTGTACAATTTTATCTTATTTACTTCACAGTGTCGACTTTTTAATCTAGTTCGTTAGCTAAAAAAGTAAAAAAGGGCAATCATTTTGTTTGTTTTCTTCATTCTAGCTTGACAATTGCTTATTTCATTCCCTATTTATTTGCCTTTAAAACGGGGGAATGAAAAACTCCGGCAGTTGTTGCCGAAGTTATTAGTACCTCACATACTTTCCTTTTTAGCAAGATCAATTGCTGACGCATCTAATGGTGAAATTAACGGCTTTTCATGTTGATATTCTTTGTGAAGGGCGAACTCGAACACTTCATTCAACGTTTTAACGGGAACAATTTGAATTCCTTCCACTTCATTTAATATCGATTGCATATTCTCTTCAGGGATAATAACTGTCTTTGCACCAGCTTTTTTGGCTGCTTTTACTTTTGGATATACCCCGCCAATAGGCTTAACCGTACCATGAATACTGATTTCGCCTGTCATTGCTACAGTGTGATCTATCGGATGTTTATAAATAGCTGAATAAATACCAGTAGCCATTGCAATCCCAGCAGATGGGCCATCAATCGGGACACCGCCAGGGAAGTTCACATGAATATCATAATCATCTGCAGGTACGCCCATTGAACGAAGTACTGTAATCACATTCTCAATTGAGCCACGTGCCATACTCTTTCTCCGAATCGATTTTCCTTGTCCGCCAATACTTTCTTCTTCTACAATTCCTGTAATATTAATAGATCCTTTTTCTTTAGCAGGAATCACAGTAACTTCAATCTCTAATAAAGCACCAGAATTAGGGCCATGAACAGCTAGACCATTAACTAAACCAACCTTGGCTGTTTCTCCGATTTTTCTTTCCATTCTCGGTACTAATTGACTTGATTGAATGACCCACTCGACATCTTCGTCCTTAATATAATCGCGCTCTTCTTGTATCGCAAGACTCGCCGTCGTTTGAACTAAGTTAACTGATTCACGACCGTTTCTAGCATAAGATGCTAATGTTTGTAAAGCGTGTTCACTTATTTTTAAGTTCACTTTATCGGCTGCCTTTTTAGCAACTTCCGCAATTTCTTCTTCTGTTAATTCCCGGAAGAACACTTCCATACAACGTGAACGAATAGCTGGAGGCAATTCGTTAGGTGTTCTTGTTGTGGCACCAACTAACCGAAAGTCTGCTGGTAAACCATTTTTAAAGATATCATGTATATGAGAAGGAATTTGCATATTTTCTTCATTATAATAAGCGCTCTCAAGGTATACTTTCCGGTCTTCCAACACTTTTAACAACTTATTCATTTGTATAGAATGTAACTCTCCAATTTCATCTATAAACAAGACCCCGCCATGGGCATTTGTGACTGCCCCTTGTTTCGGTTGTGGGATTCCTGCTTGCCCCATTGCTCCCGCTCCTTGATAAATGGGATCATGTACAGATCCAATAAGCGGATCAGCAATCCCTCTTTCATCAAATCGAGCAGTTGTCGCATCTAGTTCAATAAAGACTGAGGATGGTTTAAATGGTGATTTTTGATTTTTCTTGGCTTCTTCTAATACTAATCTGGCCGCAGCTGTTTTACCTACTCCAGGAGGCCCATAAATGATGACGTGCTGGGGATTTGGTCCACAAAGTGCCGCCTTAAGTGATTTTATGCCATCTTCTTGCCCTACAATATCATCAAAGGTCGTTGGCCTAACTTTCTCTGAAAGAGGTTCTGACAGTTTAATTGACCTCATCTTCTTTAATTGATCCATTTCTTTACGAGACTCTCTATCAATAGAGACTTTTTGAGTACGTTGGTTTTTAAGTAAGTTCCAAAAATAGAGCCCAATAACAATTCCAAAAAATAGCTGTACAAACAATGCAATTCCCGTCCAACTCATCCTATTCCCTCCTGAACATTTTCTTGCTGATAATGGATAGTATCTCCTGCGCAAAGTTGGAATAAACAAGAATTTTAAATTCAATAAGAGGAAGCTTATGGTTACTTTAGCATTTATTATAGGTGAATGATTTAATCAAACGGGAAATTTGTTAAGCTGTGATTGAGGAAATAGATATGCAAAAAAGTGGTTAATTTTTTGATTGGTTTCATCTTCTACTTTACCTGGTGATCTTATAGTAACGACACTCGATTCGATCTTGTTACACGTTAAAAGACCCTAGCTTATTTCGGCTCTAAGGCATTTATTGAGGTCATTTATTTGACTACCAAAGAATGGTGAACGGTATGTAGGTTTTGCTCAGTTATCTTTGCGTATTTTACTCTGGATGTATGAGCAAATTCATTTAGTTCAGCTATCTTTAAGGATTTCAATATAGATGCACGAACAAATCTACTTTGTTCAGCTATCTCTAGCATTCTTACCTTGGATAGACAAGCAACTACCTACCAAATTGATATAACAAAACCAATTATCTATATACTCACACGTCCTTCATACACAGAACTTTTCACTGCAGGTAATAGAAAAGGAACTAAACCGTAGTTTAGTTCCTTTCACACTTATGCAGAAGTTTTTCTTTCTTCTTTCACAATTGTACCATCTTCAAGTAATAGCTTTGGTGAACCATTCTCAAGGACCGTTTCTTTTGTAATGATACATTTTTTAATATCATCACGAGAAGGTAAATCAAACATGACATCAAGCATGATTCCTTCAATAATCGAACGTAATCCACGGGCACCTGTTTTTCTTTCAATTGCCTTTTTAGCAATTTCAATCAGTGCTTCATCCTCGAATTCTAATTCAACATCATCTAATTCAAGCATTTTTTGGAATTGTTTTACTAAAGCATTTTTCGGCTTTGTTAAAATTTCAATCAATGCTTCTTCATCTAATGGTGTTAAGCTTGCAATAACCGGCAAACGACCAATAAATTCAGGAATTAAACCGAAACGCAATAAGTCCTCTGGTAAAACTTTAGACAGTAACTCATGTTGTTCCAGTTCTTTCTGCTTATTATCCGAACCGAAACCGATCACTTTTTGACCTAAACGGCGTTTAATGATTTGTTCGATTCCGTCAAAGGCACCACCACAAATAAATAAGATATTCGTCGTATCAATTTGAATAAATTCTTGATGCGGATGTTTTCTTCCACCTTGTGGAGGTACACTGGCAACAGTGCCTTCAAGAATTTTCAATAATGCTTGTTGCACACCTTCACCAGATACATCTCTTGTGATCGACGGATTTTCTGACTTACGCGCCACTTTATCAATCTCATCGATATAAATAATTCCTTTTTCAGCTTTCTCCACGTCATAGTCTGCAGATTGGATAAGCTTTAGGAGAATATTCTCAACATCTTCACCAACATAACCTGCTTCTGTTAATGAAGTCGCATCCGCAATTGCGAATGGTACATTTAGAATTCTTGCTAATGTTTGGGCTAGTAATGTTTTACCGCTTCCTGTTGGCCCAATCATCGCAATATTACTTTTTGCCAGTTCTACATCATCTACTTTACTGTTCGAATTAATCCGTTTGTAATGATTGTAAACTGCTACAGCTAGGTTTTTCTTTGCTTGGTCTTGACCGATTACATATTCATCGAGAATGTCGCGAATCTCGGATGGCTTTGGAACATCCTTAAATTCAACTTCTTCCTCTGTTCCAAGCTCTTCTTCCACAATCTCGGTGCATAATTCAATACATTCGTCACAAATGTAAACACCAGGACCAGCTACTAGCTTACGAACTTGATCTTGTGTTTTCCCACAGAAGGAACACTTTAATTGACCTTTTTCATCATTAAATTTAAACAAATCCTTCACCCCTTGATCAAACTTCTAAGCGATATATCTTCTGCGAACTTTTGTTTATCATTAGCTAAATATTTTGAGCCAAATCACTCGCCAGTTCTTATTAAAACGCTTGATAAAAACTAACCTTTAAGTTATGTATTGCATTGTAACACACTTCAGCAAAAGACAGGAAATAATAACACTTACCTCTAAGTTATGTACGTAATACGTTATTCATGATTCGCAGAAGGAAATCACTCAATAAAACTTGTACTTCCATAAGCATGTCCATTTTTATGTCCATCCATAAGTGGAATTTTTTTCAGGCAGTTATGTATATGATAAGGTAGCCTGCTTTTGCCGTACTACTATTATGTAATATCTAAAATTGTAGAAAACAAGGCACGATGTGATCGCGCCTTGTTATGTGTAAGTTCCGGGTTGCTACCGTTACTTTGTTATATTCATTTTAAACAGTTTTACTATTTTCTACAAGTAAATCGATTGCTTTTTTCGCTTTAATATCAGATTGTAAACCATCAAGGCTACCACCAAGCGCCATTTGAATATTTTCAGCTGTCATATTATACATTTCAGCCATTTTATTTAGTTCTTCGTTCAATTCTTCTTCAGAAACTTCGATGTTTTCTGCAGCAGCGATTGCTTCAAGTGTTAAGTTGATGCGCACGCGCTTCTCTGCGTCAGCTTTCATTTGCTCACGTAATGCAGACTCATCTTGTCCAGAGAATTGATAATAAAGCTCAAGGTTCATACCTTGCATTTGTAAACGTTGTTCGAATTCTTGCATCATGCGATCTAATTCAGTATCAACCATTGCAGCTGGAATATCAATTGTCGTGTTCTCTGCTGCTTTTTCTACTACAGTATCACGCACATGGTGCTCTGCTTCATGGTTTTTACTATCAACTAATTGTTTCTTCGTTTTTTCTTTTAGTGCATCTAATGTTTCAACTTCTTCATCTACATCTTTAGCAAATTCATCATCTAATGCAGGAAGTTCTTTTGTTTTAATTTCATGTACAGTCGTTTTGAATACTGCTTTTTTTCCCGCAAGCTCAGCAGCGTGATACTCTTCTGGGAACGTAACATTTACTTCTTTAGATTCGCCAGTAGAAACACCAATTAATTCTTCTTCAAAACCTGGAATGAATTGTCCAGAACCAAGTTCTAATGAGAAGTTGTCACCTTTTCCACCTTCGAATGCTTCTCCATCAACGAAACCTTCAAAGTCGATCACAACTGTATCACCTTGTTCTGCTGTACCTTCTTCTTTAACAACAAGCTCAGCTTGTTTTTCTTGAAGGCCTTTTAATTCGTTTTCTACATCTTCATCCGTTACTTCTGTATCGAATTTTTCTACTTCAAGACCTTTATATTCGCCAAGTTCTACTTCAGGCTTTACAGTTACTTTCGCAGTGAAAATAAGCGCTTTACCTTTTTCGATTTGTTCTACATCGATTTCAGGACGATCAACTGGCTCAATGCCTGTTTCTTCAATCGCATTTGCATACGCTTCTGGTAAAAGAAAATCAACTGCATCTTGGTATAAAGATTCAACACCAAAGCGTTTTTCAAATAGGCTGCGAGGCATTTTACCTTTTCTGAAGCCTGGAACATTTACTTGTTTAACTACTTTTTTAAATGCAGCGTCTAAACCTTCGTTTAACTTCTCTGCATCTACTTCAATTGTAAGAACCCCTTGGTTCCCTTCTAACTTTTCAAATTTAGCAGACATACTATTATTTCCCTCCAAAATCTATGATCATTTCATTCACAGCAAATAGAATGAATATGTCTAATCGATTATTCATTTATATAAGGTGAATCATCTTTCTATCCACATAATACAACCATTATATTATAACATAACGTCTCTAGCTTTCAACAATGAGACTATATTTTAGGATAAGAAAATTCTTCTATTGCTTCAATATAAGTAATAGCTGCATGATAATCTTCTTCTTCGACAGAATATTTCTCAAGCATTTCATCCACAGAAAGGTCCATGCCTAAATAATCAATCGCAAGTGTATGATAGGCAGCTGCCCATGTTTTAATTGAAAATGGTTCTAATTCTACCGGATACATGAGAAATAAATGACGGTTTACAAGAGAAGCCGCATGTTCAAGTAAAATGGGATCATCTTGTTCCATCTGCTCTTCTAACTCTTTGAGCATATCGATCCTTTGGTGAAAATCCTCAAAGTCCGGCAACTGTGCAGGCACGAAACTTTTTACCGTTCCCATTTTTTCAACAATTACTTCCTTATTATATAGATGCTGTTTCAGCACATCGAGAAGTAATGTCTTAAAAAAGGGATGCCCTTCTTCAGATCGTAAATAAACAAGGATTTCTTTTACATTGTGTACAATATTCTTGTCTGCCAATTCTTTAGCAAGTATCATCTGTTCTTGTTGATCTTTTATTTCAAAAAGTTGTAGTTGAATTACCGCGTCACTCTCTACATCACTGGACTTTATATCTGCTTCAGCCATTCTACGGCTGAATTCTAGTAGTCGGCTAAGGTGTTCAAATTTCCCAGGAGGCACTTTATTCTCTTCAAATAAGTATTCAATAGTGGTGACAATTTCATCGTAGCGATGTAATTGTACTAAAATCATCAAATACATATCGACCACTTGGAGATAATCACCTATTCCATTATGAAGCATGTATTCCGCTTGTTTTTGCGCAAGTTGTAATTGACCTGATTCAAAAAAAGCGAGCACAAGACCCGTTTGAATATCCTCATCCTCACCATTTAGATCTGAAGCTTCTGTTAAAAATTCTACCGCCTCTTGAAACTCTCTGCGATGCAAAGCCTCTAATCCCTTCTCTAATAAACGCCTATCTAAAAAGGGGAAGGGAACCACTTTATTTTTTTTGTCATTACGATTTTGTTTTGTCATTTTGCCTACGTCCCTTAATTTTCTTATTTAGTGGTAAGTGTAGCATGAAAAGAGAAAAATGCAAAAGGATTGTGCAATTGGGAGATTCCGAGGAAAAACATCATAAAAGGGAGGCTGGGACATAACTAAATGAGCTAACCTCAAAAAAAACAATAACAAATTGATCTTAAAACATCATTTGAAAAAAAGTCCGTTCCATTGCGCTACAGTCACTCGCTTTCCGATGAGAGGGGCTGAGCCTCCTAAGGCATTGCCTAGTCTTAGCTTTTCCTCTATTTCCCGCAGGAGTTGAGTGCCTTCCGCTCCATTTCACTATTCTTTTCATATAAGGGTTCAAATCACACAAAAAACCGAATGATTAGATGCTAGAACTCCTAATCATTCGGATAAATCATTAGCTAGCATACTTATGTCCCAACCTCATAAGTTCCTATCTTAATGCTTGTTCATATGCTGTGATATGGTCATCTAATTGCAAGGTGATTTCAATTTCATCCCACCCATTCATTAGCATCGTTTTCCAATAAGCATCAATTTCAAATGACACTTGGAATCCTTCATCATCACGAATCGTTTGCTTCTCTAGATTCACTTCTAATAGATAAGGCTGTTGTTTGCCTTTTTCAAGTAATTGCACAACCTTCTCCTTTGGCAATGCAATCGGTAACACACCATTTTTCAGGCAATTTTGATGAAAAATATCTGCGAACGATGGTGCTACTATCACTTTAAATCCATAATCTAGGAGCGCCCATGGCGCATGCTCCCTTGACGACCCACAACCGAAGTTCTCATTTGCAATTAAAATGGAGGCATTTTGATTTTTTTCTTGATTTAATTCAAACGTCGGGTTTAAACTACCATCTGCCATATAACGCCAGTCATAGAACAAAAATTGGCCAAAGCCCGTTTTTTCAATTCGCTTTAGAAATTGCTTAGGAATAATCTGGTCTGTATCTACGTTGGCACGGTCGAAAGCAATCGCTTTATCCTTTAAAGTTTTAAATCGAGTCATCTACTCCACTCCCTATCTTACTGGTTGTTTTTCAACCATTTTTCTTACATCGACAAAATGACCATGAATAGCGGCTGCTGCTGCCATAATTGGACTGACTAAATGAGTTCTCGCTCCAGAACCTTGTCGACCCTCAAAATTCCGATTAGATGTGGAAGCACAATGTTCACCGCTAGGGACAATGTCATTATTCATACTCAAACACATACTGCAACCTGAATCTCTCCACTCAAACCCAGCATCTTTAAAAATGGCATCAAGACCTTCTTCTTCTGCTAGCGCCTTGACCGTTTGTGAACCTGGCACAACTAATGCACGCACATCAGGATGAACTTTATTGCCTTTAATGATAGAAGCCGCCTCACGTAGATCTTCTAATCGTGAATTGGTACAAGAACCGATAAATACATGTTGAATCTGAATATCTTCCATTTTCTGTCCTTCCTGTAGTCCCATATATTTAAGGGCACTCTCAAGTGATTTCTTTCCTACGACTGTTTCATAATCACTTGATGTAGGAATGGAATCAGTTACTTTAGATGTCATCGCTGGGTTTGTCCCCCAGCTAACCATTGGGGCAATATCGGCTGCTTCAATCGTAATCACACGATCATAAGTTGCATCTTCATCCGACACTAGTGATCGCCATTTTGTCACAAGCTTATCAAAGGCTTCCCCTGTCGGAACATGCTTACGTCCTCTTAAGTAAGAAAATGTTGTTTCATCAGGGTTTACTAATCCAGCTCTCGCGCCACCTTCTATCGACATATTACAAATCGTCATCCGCTCTTCCATAGACATATCTGCAATCACTTCGCCCGTATATTCAATGACATGTCCTGTTCCAAAATCAAACCCATACTGAGAAAGCACATAAAGGATCACATCTTTTGCTGATACACCGTGTTGCCTTTTGCCATTGATTTCGATTTTTAATGTTTTCGGTTTTTGGCGCCAGATGGTTTGTGTGGCTAACACATGCTCTACTTCACTTGTACCGATACCGAATGCAATGGAACCGAATGCACCGTGTGTGGATGTATGACTATCGCCACATACAATTGTCATACCTGGTTGCGTTAAGCCTAACTCTGGACCAATGACATGAACAATTCCTTGGTCTGGATGATCAATTCCTGCCAATGGTACTTGAAACTCTTCACAGTTCTTTTCTAATGTCGTCATCTGGTTCAAAGCAACCTTATCATTAATGACCTTGCGATTATCTGTAGGGACATTATGATCCATTGTGGCGAAGGTTTTATCTGGTCTTCTCACTGTCCTCCCTTTCATTCTTAAGCCAGAAAACGCTTGCGGCGATGTTACTTCATGCACTAAATGCAGATCAATATACAATAAGTCTGGCTTTCCCTCTTCTTGATGAACAATATGTTGTTCCCATATTTTCTCTATAATTGATTGTCCCATTTTTTTCACACACCTTTTTAAAAGAAACACGGACCCATAATAGGCCGTGTCCCTTCTTCATTATTTAAGCGTACGCACCCATAATATGCATAATAGCTTCATTATCTAGTAGCATCGCTTTTACTTCCGCAATCATTTCTGTTGTCGATGTCACTTGTTGGCTGAACTCCGCAATATCACTTGTTCTAAAGCCTGCATCTAACACTTGTTTTACAGCACGTTCTACCTCATTCGCCTCTGTTTCTAACCCGAACGATTCACGAAGCATCATCGCAGCAGATAAAATCATTGCTAACGGATTGGCCACGTTTTTTCCTGCGATATCAGGTGCCGAACCATGAATCGGTTCATATAAATATGGACCATTTTCAGATAAACTAGCAGATGATAACATGCCTAATGAACCGGTTAAAACGGAGGCCTCATCACTTAAAATGTCACCAAACATATTCTCTGTTACGACAACATCAAACTGTTTAGGATTTGTCACCATTTGCATCGCCGCATTATCAACTAACATATGTTCAAGATACACATGGGGATAATCTTTTGCTACTTCCTCTGCCGTTTCCCTCCACATCCTGCTTGATTCAAGTACGTTTGCTTTATCAATAGATGTGACTTTTTTTCTTCTCTTTTCTGCTAAAGCAAATGCTTTTTCGATTACACGCTTCATCTCTGCTTTTTTATAAAATAATGTATCGACTACCGCAGATTCTCCGTTAGCATCCATTCGTTCACTCGGTTGACCAAAATATAATCCGCCAGTTAATTCGCGTACCATCAATAAGTCTACACCTTGGATCACTTCATCTTTTAAAGGAGAAGATTTCGCCAAACTTTCAAAATAAGTTGTTGGACGAAGATTGGCATATAGATTAAGCTCTTTACGGATTTGTAATAACCCTCTCTCCGGACGGATATCAGGATTTACTTGATCCCATTTAGGACCACCCACTGCTCCTAAAAGAATCGCATCGCTTTCTTTGCAAAGTTGAATGGTTTCTTCCGGAAGTGGTTTGCCTTTTTCATCAATCGCATGGCCGCCAATCATACCATAAGAAAATTCAAATTGGTGATTATAGCGCTCTCCGACTGCTTGGAGAATTTCAACTGCTCCTTTTGCAACTTCTTTCCCGATCCCGTCTCCTGGTAGTACAGCGATACGTTTTTTCATCTTTTATCCCTCCGATTAAAGTGTATGTTAACTATTTTGCATAGCTGGTTCCGTTTTTTCTTTCATATATATGACTCGGTTTACTGCATTTAAATAAGCTTTTGCTGATGCTTCTAGCACATCTTGAGCGAGCCCTCGACCGCTCGTTTCTACCCCTTGGTATGTTAACTTAACGAACACTTGCGCAAGTGCGTCTCTACCGGCTCCAACTGATTGAATGCGATAATCGAGTAAACTAATTTCACCATTCACACTTGCTTCTAATGTGTTATATAGTGCCTCAATACTTCCTGCACCCGTACCCGCTTCCTGTATCACTTGGTTATCGCTTCCGGATAATGTAACCGTTGCTGTCGGCACTTGATTCGTACCGTACTGAATTTGGATTTGAATCAATTCATAGAATCGCTGTTCCTTCGATAATTTCTCTTCTAATACAAGGGCGACTAAATCTTCATCTGTCATCTCTTTTTTGCGATCGGCTAAATCTTTAAATACAGTAAATAGTGGTTTGATATCTTCATCTGCCACATCTAATCCTAATTCGTCTAAACGATTTTTAAATGCATGTCGTCCTGAATGTTTACCAAGAACAAGAGAGTTAGATTGCACACCAACTAATTGCGGTGAAATAATTTCATAAGTCGTTACTTCTTTTAATACGCCATCTTGATGAATACCAGATTCATGGGCATAAGCGTTTGCTCCAATAACGGCTTTATTTGCTGGGACCGGCATACCGGAAAGTTTGCTTACAAGGCTACTTGTTCGGCTAATCTCTCCTAGGTTTAATGTTGTTTGAGCATTGTAGAAGTCTTTTCTAATGTGAAGGGCGACAGCTATTTCCTCAAGCGCTGCATTGCCCGCTCGCTCTCCAATTCCATTAATCGTTCCCTCTATTTGTGTCGCACCATTTTCTATCGCAGCTAAAGAGTTTGCAGTGGCCATCCCTAGATCATCATGGCAATGAGCTGATAATGCTACTTTATCAATAGACGGGACATTATTTTTTAAATATTTAAAAATCTCTCCGTATTCTTTCGGTGTTGCATATCCGACTGTGTCCGGAATGTTGATCACCCTCGCTCCTGCTTGGATGACTTTCTCTACGATTTCTGCCAAGAAGGGCAATTCTGTTCTTGAAGCATCCTCTGCTGACCATTGCACAATGGAAAAGCGTTCCGCCGCATACTTAACGGTATTAACTGCCGTTTCCACTACTTGCTCTTTTGTCATTTTAAGTTTGTAATCACGATGAATAGGGCTAGTTGCTAAGAAGGTATGGAGCCTTGGTTCGGCTCCTCCCTTCAATGAGTCCCATGCAGCATCTATATCCGATAATACCGCTCTCGCTAAACCTGTTACAGAAGCGTTCTTCACTGTTTCTGCAATAGATTTCACCGATCCAAAGTCTCCTTTAGATGCGGCTGGAAAACCTGCTTCGATGATGTTTACATTCAGTCTTTCTAGCTGTCTAGCAATCTCTAATTTCTCAGAGAAGTTCAAGTTGACTCCTGCTGATTGTTCTCCATCTCTAAGCGTTGTATCGAATATATTAATTTGTTGCACTGCTCACCACTTCTTTCTTTTTATTGTTTTGGACAAATGGCATCATTTTGCGAAGCTCTCTGCCAACTCTTTCAATTTCATGTTCACTTTCTTTTGCATTAATAGCTGTAAATACCGGGCGATTCACTTGGTTTTCCATAATCCAGCCTTTGGCAAATTTGCCTTCTTGAATATCTTTTAATACTTCTTTCATTTCTGCTTTTACCTTTTCATCTACAACACGTGGGCCACTGACGAAATCTCCCCATTGTGCTGTATCTGAAATAGAGTATCTCATTCCTTCTAATCCACCTTCGTACATCAGGTCAACAATTAATTTGAGTTCATGGAGACATTCAAAGTAGGCGAGTTCCGGCTGATAACCTGCTTCCGTTAACGTTTCAAATCCTGCTTTAACAAGAGAAGTGAGTCCGCCACATAATACCGCTTGTTCTCCGAATAAATCTGTTTCTGTCTCTTCTTTAAATGTCGTTTCTAAGCCACCAGCTCTTAATGCACCAATCGCTCTTGCATACGCTAGTGCTAATTCTCTTGCTTCACCTGATACATCTTGGTGAACGGCGAATAATGCTGGTACACCCGCTCCCTCTTCATATGTTCTTCTTACTAAATGACCTGGTCCTTTTGGTGCGACTAATAAAACATCACTTTCTTTCGGGGGAACGATTTGATTAAAATGGATATTAAATCCGTGAGCAAACATCAAGGCTTGATTGGTTAAATTCGGTTCGATTTCTTCTTTATATACTTTCGTTTGCAATTCATCTGGTAATAAAATCATTACGATATCTGCTTTAGCAGTCGCTTCACCTACTGAGTAAACTTGAAAGCCATCTTCAACTGCCGTCTGCCATGATTTCCCCTGTCTTAAGCCGATTACTACTTCTACACCGCTATCTCTCATATTTTGCGCATGCGCATGACCTTGTGATCCGTATCCAATTACCGCTACAACTTTCCCGTTTAAGTAGTTCGCATTTGCATCTCCGTTATAGTACATTTTAGCCATTATTCATTCTCCTCTATTCATCATTTATTTTTTTATACAATTGAAAAGTTATGTTTTTGTTGCGACTGTCTTTGTGTCCCTCTAGGGAAAGCCGTTGTGCCCGTTCTAGCAATCTCTTTAATACCATATGGCTTAATTAACTCTAGGAACGCTTCGATTTTTTCAGATTCACCTGTAATTTGGATGACTAAACTATCTTTGCTTACGTCAATGACAGAAGCTCTGAAAGGCTCAATTAAGGAATAAATCTCATTTCTTGTGTGCGGATTAGACTGTACCTTTATCAAAGCTAGTTCTCTAGCAACAACTGCTTGATTTGTAATATCCGTCACTTTCAGTATGTCTACCTGCTTATTGAGCTGTTTCGTAATTTGCTCGCTTTGTTGTTCTGACTCTACATAAATTACACATGTGATTCTTGACATCCCCTCCTGTTCAGATAAACCAACTGAAATACTTTCGATATTATAATTTCGTTTAGAAAATAAATTAGTAATTCGATTAAGTACACCAGGTTTATTTAAAACGAGTAGCGATATGATTCTCTTCATTCTTTCACACCTACCATCTCATGAATCCCTTTACCCGGAGCGATCATTGGAAAGACATTTTCATCAGCATCGACACGGAAATCTAGCAATACAGGCTCTCTTGTGTGTAATACTTCAGCTAACACTCTCTCCGCTTCTTCTTCTGTCGTTATGCTATAACCTTTAATATCGTAAGCTTCAGCTAGCTTCACAAAATCAGGTTGAACAGGAATCTTGCTATGTGAAAAACGTGATTCATAGAAAAACTCCTGCCATTGTCTGACCATCCCCAGAGATTGATTATTGAATATTGCGATTTTTATTGGTAAGTTCATTTCTTGTATAACCGCTAATTCCTGTGTTGACATTTGAAAGCCAGCATCACCGACAATCGCAAGCACACAACTATCTGGATCAGCAATTTGAGCACCAATACTTGAAGGTAAACCAAATCCCATCGTTCCAAGGCCACCAGATGTAACCCACCTATCCGCGTGTTTAAAGCGATAGTATTGCGCTGCCCACATTTGGTGTTGTCCGACATCTGTCGTGACAATCGCTTCGCCTTTCGTGTTTTCATACAAGAGCTCCATTACCCTTTGCGGCTTTAACTTAGGCGATGCTTGATCATAATGGAAAGGATGAGCAGCACTCCACTGTTTTAATGTTTCCATCCATTCGCTATGAGCTGGTTCATTACATTCTTCTTGAAGAAGTGCGAGTAGCGCAGCCTTTGCGTCTGCTACAATCGGAATAACTGTCGGTACATTTTTACCAATTTCTGCTGGGTCAATATCGATATGTGCAACCTTTGCATTCGGAGCAAAATGTTCCAAATTACCTGTTAAGCGGTCATCAAACCTTGCCCCGATATTAATCAATAAGTCACATTGTGAAAGAGCCATATTCGCTGTATAACAGCCGTGCATCCCACCCATGCCAATAAATAATGGATGGTCACTTGGAAAGCCACCAAGACCAAGTAATGTATGAACAACTGGTATTTTTGTTTTTTCCACATACTGTAAAAGTTCGGTTGCCCCCTTCGAATGAAGAATACCTGCCCCCGCTAAAATGACTGGTTTCTGTGCTGCTCCTACCGCATCTGATAGTTTACGAATTTGCAAGCGATTAGGCTTTAATGTCGGTTGATAACCGGGTAAGTCCATTTCTGCTTCTTCGGGTCTTTCGGTAATCGTCGATGCTATATCTTTAGGAATATCAATGAGCACTGGACCGGGTCTGCCTGTCGTTGCAATATAGAACGCTTCTTTAATGACTCTTGGAATATCCTCCAATTGGCGAATTTGAAAATTATATTTTGTAATCGGTGTTGTAATTCCTAAAATATCTGCTTCTTGGAATGCATCTGAACCAATCACACTTGTTGCTACTTGGCCTGTAAAGGCTACAATTGGTAATGAGTCCATCATCGCATCAGCCAACCCTGTTACGATATTCGTTGCTCCCGGGCCGGATGTTGCTATGACGACACCAGGCTTACCTGAAATCCTTGCGTAACCTTCCGCAGCATGTATGCCGCCCTGTTCATGTCTAGGGAGAACATGAAGGAAATTCGCATCATAAATCTTATCGTAAATCGGCAAAACCGCTCCGCCAGGGTAGCCAAAGACGACTTCTACATTTTCCCTTTCTAACGCATCCATTAATAAGTCTGCGCCTGTAATCGTCTCAAGCTTTGTTTTCACTTCTTCTGTTAAGGCAGCTTCCCGCACCATCGCTCTTTAACCTCCTTATTAAAATAAAATATAAAAAAGCCTCTCCATCCCTCTTTGACCAAACATTGGTCAAGGGATGAAAAGGCTTTGATCACCATTCCACGGTACCACCCTTGTTCGCGTTTTTAAATATGCACGCGCACTCAGTAACAGCATAATAACTGCTAAGCTTAGATAACGGGTTCCTTCGACCCGGAAGACTCTACTAATTGTTCAAGTCTCCACTCCGAGGTGAGTTCATTTTAAGACTGGTTTACCGGTTTCCAGCTTGCCCGGCTCTCTGCAAAACCTACATCAAAAAACTACTTATCCTCATCAACGCTTTTAGTTTCTCACTTTAAACCACTAAAATTTCGTTTGTAAAAATAAAAGGAAAATAACGCTGCTTCCAATTTCATTTTCGATTTATTTTGTTGTGCTTTGCTTTGTTGAGGACTATCTTACGCCCATTTTTAAAAGTCGTCAACACCTTTTCGAAAAATTATTTGATAATTTAGATTAATCTGTTTTCGTGTATCCGCTTACATCATTGATCTATTAACCTTTTAATTGGACAAAATTTTTTATTGTTTTTATTCATGCAGCATGCGAGAAAAGTAAGTGAAGTTCTTTTTAGGATGTGGTATTTGAGCAGCTTATTGAGCAAACGAGCACGGCGAATTGAAGCCTATTAAAAGATTAATCATGAGCATTCATTTTCGATAAATACTATACAAAGAAACTACTACCTTCAGGGATCATTTCATTTTAGTCTATTTTTTTAATATTTAATCACGTAATAACGTGATAACTTCTACCATATTCCGACTCATTTTTTCATTATTTGATAAAAACCACCAGGATTAAAGAAGATTTTCATTTATTACATCCTATCACTATTATTTTAAGATAGTATTTTTATATTTGTTTTTCTTGGGTTTACAATTAAGGATGGACAACAACAAAGGAAATAACTTGTGGGTAATTTAATACGAAATCGATTTCTAGCTCAAAACAAAAAAAGCGCTAATCCAGGTTTTCACCGGAATCAACGCTAGTGTTGGTAGATAAATATGTAGCTAATGGCGTCCCAGGAGAGATTCGAACTCCCGACGGCGCTTTAGTCGCTTGTACCCGTTATATAACCAAACGATTGTTGATACGGGCATTGAGCGCTCAACGACCGTTTACTGAAATCTTATCATTATATGTAAGTTTTCGTCAATTCATTTCATTAAAACGTTGCGTCGTATTTAGTCGGTTACTATCCACTTGAAAGTACAACAAAAACCTTTCTTAACTTGCCACAAACGTTAATGACTTCGTTCCCTTTATCTCCGAATCCTGTGCAGTAAATTCTAAAGTGTAATGTTCGTTAGGAACTAGTGGTTTAAGCAGAAGTTTTAACCTATAGTACTTCCCTACACATTTTTCAGCAGAGCTATTACTTATATAATAGTTATATTTACTAAAATGGTACATTGGGGCAATAGGGGCACCTTGGTTAATAAATAATTCAATTTCTTTATCAGAAGTAATTTGAAATTCGAACTCTGCGCCAGTCTGACTAGGTGTATTTACAATTACTGTGATTTCCGAAGCCGTTGAGCTCGAGAAAGTATATCCTTGCTCAGGAAAAAGTGTAATATCCAAGTTATTTTGTCCAGATGTCTTCAAAGAAAAAAGCTCTTGAGAGAAACGATCTTTTTCAGTTTGTAAATCATCTTTGATTTTAAGAATAGTGTTAATTAAAAACGATATTGCAATAATTAAGCATAAATAAACTCCTGTAACGACAATTAAAAACAAAGTACCCTTACCTAAATAATAACCCCAGACCGCACTGCCTAACATTAAAATAATTTGTATAACCCAATTAATTAACTGAAATCGCACTTGTTGTTTCCCCTAATATCTTTAATAATTCTTCTTCATCTTTTGTGTTTATAGATAAGGCACCATTAAGTTTATTTACACTAATGAAGACATTACCATAGAGGAAATTAACAAAAGTTATGGTTTTAGCATCTACAAGCTCCTTTAATTCCTCAAACGGAATACCAGAATATTCAAAGTCTTCTTCTTCTTCTTCATTAGTCAATTCTAACTTTTTAATATAAGCTTTTGTAGCGTTTAATAGGGATAATATACTTTGATTATTGATATTAAATGGTATCGGTTTTAAATCGTACTCTTTCTCAATAAAGTCTATAATTAACCCTGTATAGTTACTGTTATTGTTCTCAAGAAAAAATATTCCACCGATTAAAAAGGCATTAACATATTGGGAAAATGGAACAGTAAGTTCAACTCCCCCTTTTTTAGTTTTACTGACATGTTCGTCAGAAAGTTGAAAAACAACATGATACTGACCATCATTTATTTTTGTGGAGTTAAATAGTGATACATCCTCTTCTTGTTTAGAGAATAATTTCCATGTTTTTTTAATAGTACTTTGTTTGAATGGATATTCTTTTGATTCAATGCAATATAAATTGAATTTCATATTTCTCACCACCTAGAGATTTTATTCTCCACCTACTATTTCAATTATTTTATTACTTAAGTATATAATAAATTTTTTTAACTCATTATTATTAGGAAGCTCTTTTTGATTAATTACAATTCTATGGTCATTTTTATACAATTTAACCGAGATAAAATTTGGCACATTACCTTCTATGTTCTCTGCAGGTAACTCAAATGAAATATAAACCATTTTTCCCTGATCCTTATAAAGGCTATCTATGAGTGAGTCATTTTCACTATCGGCAACATCTTTTTCGTATTGCACTTTAGTAGTACTATCTTGTTCATTTTTCACTTTTTCCAATCTAACTTCGTTCCATTTATATTTATTCCGGATATTTCTCATTAGTGTATCAGTTAATCGGAAGTTTGAGACTTCAAATCCTAATTTTTCAATAAGGTTCTTTATACTACCCTTTATTTTTTCTTCTGTAGTATCTTCAAATACAACAATTACATAGTAGGTTTCTAAAATAAAAATTTTTGCTTTACTATAGAATTGCTGCTGTTGCTTTCTTGAGTTCACATAATCACTTTCATTGTCGCTGTCAATATAAGCTTGTGCATAGTAACCTAGGGAACCTTGACCCGTAGCAAAAGCCTCCAATACTTTAATACCGTCATACTCAGTAAACTTTACTTTTAAAAAACCCTCACCATCAACAACGCCATTATCTAAAATAAGGGAGTTGAATTTTCCCATGTTTTCTGCAATTTTTTCTAAATCTAAGTACCCATCATCTTTTGAATAAAAAAGATTCATTTGCTCTTTATGGTTTTTATTAAGTGAGTATATATTAATTACAGTCATAAAAACTCTACTCTCCTTGTAGATACGGACTTACATTAAATCCCTGAATGGTTAAATTATATCATTCCTACAAGGTGAATTATTATTTTTTACCCGATTTTTTAAAATTTTATTACAAAGAACGAGAGCTATGAAAGCCCCCGAATTAATTTCCACGCACTTTACCTTTCTCCTTCAAACGTTGATATGCGGACTTTCCTGCATTCTCTAGCTCTTTTTCCGACCTTAGCCCCCGCTTTTTAATCGCTTCTAACATCGATATTTCTATGCTTGCCTTGCTTTGAATGTCACTTTGAGCGATACTTTGCAAGTGTCGTAAAATCGAATCAACGACTGTCCGATGTGCTATGCGTTGTCTTAACGTAGAATCTGCCGGCAGTTTTTCATTTAGTATTGCCTTAATGTCTAGCCAGTGGGTGAGAAGCTGCCGCACAACCTCCCGATTGAGTTCCGCGCTTTTCAAATATGACAAGACCGTGTCAGTATTTGACATACCATCGATTTGTGCCACTATTCCCCCTGCCTCTTGCTCTATTCTAAACTTGTCAAAAGTGAGCTTATCGCCTATATCAATTGTTTTACTCTTAGACGACGATATTAGTTCTTCTAATTTATCATTAAACACGGCTTCCTGCTCCTTTAACCGCTTGGTAAACTGGTACCTTAAAGCTTCAATATCTTCTTTTTTACCAAGGTCCGAAAGCCGAGAATCATTCTTTATTTCTTGGATTTTTTCTTCATACTCGCTTATCCCCCATTCTATTTCCGACTGAATCTTGACAAGCTCAGGAAAATTCGGTTTAACCGCTACCCCCGAACCAATTAATTGTGCTCCAATGTGCTCCTGTACTGAATAAAACTCACCTACCATGAGTCCCTGTTCGTTTTCCCTCGTAATGAATATTTTTATTTCTTCCATTTGTCATTTCCCCTTTATAGTTAGTTTTGTTATCGTGTACGCTTGGTTGCCATACGAAAATGCCCGTCATCAATATTCGATAGCTTTACGTTTCACATAAACCCTGTTCGGTGATATATACTTTAGCTACCTTCTCTGCCGTGAACTGCGCAGACCTACCAGTTGCTTTCGTTTAGTCTTCGGGTTTACATAATACGCAACCGTCTACTCTCGACCTGATTACGAGTTCCACCTTGTTTCCCTTTTGTTTAATATCCCGTTAGAACTTTACCGCTCATGTCATCAACTGACTCAACGACTTCACCTCGAATCATACTCATCCCTCCTCCAATAAAATTCAACTTCACCGCCGAACAAACGCGCTAGACCTTCTTTTTGAAGCGTTTCCCACTCTTGATCGTACATGTTGAACGCGAGGATATCCGACGACTTCTCGTATAGGTCACGGTCTTCGTAGGATTTACGTGCATGCTTATGCTCGAGTTTTACGTTTACTATCGACATCTGAAAAGCCCCCTAAATTCCGGATTGCATATTGCGGGTAAGTCACCAATCGCAGTTGCCATTCGTTTGCCACGTTTCAGCTTGCGTTTTCTACGTTTCTTTTCCATTACCGTTTCCCCCTATTATTCAGTGTCATTCGAATTCAAAAACCATGTTTTAGACATATAAGTCTCGGTCAATTATCCAACCTCTAAAATCGCCTGTATACACGATAAAATCGGTACTTATACGCTCCAATTGATCCTTAATTGACCCTTAATCTCGGTGCCTGTTATAGTAGCGTCTGTTCTGCTCACGCTTTTGCCGTTTTGTAACGTCTCCTCTACATTCTTCGCAATATTTTTGAGCATTACTTTTTCGGGTATAAGCCAATCCACAACGTTTACAAATTACAGTGTTTTCATATACAGTTCCTCGCGCCTGCCAATAATCACGTTCTAATTTCTGTTCAGCCGGTAATACCGAACGCTCAAAATAAGGACAGCGCAAACAGCCCGCCGATAAGACACACGGAGCATCTATCGGTAGGCACATTTCTTTATCGTAGTTAGCACATTGTCTCTCAGCTAACCGTTGTAACTTATTCAAAGGTAATCACCCCGCTTTACAAACAAACCGGCACACGGGTGCATATCCTCATCATAAACAAGTACGATGTCAACGTAGGTTTCATCGTTAAGCAACGTTTTAACTACACCCCTTCCAGATTTATAAAACTGCGTCATGCAGTATCACCCGCTTGGCTGAGCCATTGTTAATGGCATGCAATGTTAACTGAATAACGCTGATTTGTTGAACACCAAATACTTCCTTAACTCTCTGTTCTAATCTGTGACTAATAGGTTGACGTTCCGTTTCTATAATCGCAATCAACGCACGGGATACCCCGAGCAGTTCCGCAACCTCAATCTGAGATAGCCCGTTGAGTTTGCGCAGCGCAGTAAACACCTTAGCGTCCATATCTTTCTTCCTTTCTACAAAATGTTATATAAACCCCTAAAAATAAGGGTTGTTCGTAAAACCGCTGGCTTGTTTGCGAACCCCTCTATAAGTAGAGAGAATAGGTGATTTGTTTACGTAGTTTTGTGATTCCAATCAGAATTTTTTCGCTAAGATTTAAAACGTTGCCAATGAATCCATTCCATAGCATACGGCATTAAGTTACGTTGGTTTGCTTGTTCAACATCTTGAAGTAACATAGCATTCGGAATATCACTTTCATCGGGCTGCAAATCGAAAGACACCTCGGCAACCTGTCGACTAGACGGACACTTTAATAATCCATATTTCACGGCACACTCCGATAGTTTCCGTCCGCTCCGCTCGATGTAGTAGTATTCTCGAGTGGTCAAATTGAAACGACGATACACCCCGAATCTCTCGCAAGTCAAGGATTTACCATTACGAGCCGTTGTATAAAACCACGATTGACAAACTTCACACCGTTTGACCCTAGTAGGCTCGAACTTAACCTCTCGCCACGTTATATTACAGTAACCTTCCCAGATGAGTGCCTCGTCAATTATTTGCCGGTAAACCCGCCGTTCTTCCCTGCGTAACTTTAGCACTCGTTCATGGAACTGCTTAGACTCGACACCCCCGACATATTCTAGGAACTTATCGACAATAGCGTCGAATAGCTTCATCGTTTCTGTCTCCGGTAATCCTATGTCAATAACCGCCTGCACTTCCTTTACGTATGTTTTCAACTAAACCGCCTCCGATTTTGGTTTATTTTGTTAACATTCTCACCCGTCTTCCTTGCTTTAGATTTCGTTTTTAGTCCACAACTCGAGTAACTTACGCATAAGTGTTGCTACTTCATATAAGGCTCGGAAAGGTAACTCCGACCACGTGGTCGTATTTGATCCAAACTCCTCTGCACCTTCATCAATCTCTGCGCCTGCCTCTGTATACTGACGCTTTCAAGCCACTTACCGAACCCCCCGCGTGCCAAGCCGTTTTCCTTAACGTGCTTGAGCCGTTTACCAATTTCGAATATAGCTTCGCCTGCTACACGTTGATAAGCGTTTATTTCCGATGTTATTACGACTAAGTCATCGGATAACTCGTTAGATACGTCACCACCGAATTTGATGGTTGTGGTCATAATTTTCGTTCCACCTTAATATTCGGTTAGATTAACCTTCGGTATATTACTTTGCATGTTCTTACGAAGTAAGGTTATGCCGAGTGAGCGTGAGCGAACGAGTATGCTTTTGAATACGCATGTAATGTTTTCGCATGTAATGTTTTGTTGCTATTTTATATATTGCTATTTTACGTTTGTTATTTTTACTGTACCTTAATAGTAACAGTTCAAAGTACCGATAATGGAACAATGAGAACTGACTTAAAAGGAACAACAGGCATCCTACCTAAGAATTACGCTGTAATCCGGTACTATCTTCTCGCCATCATCGTTAACTAAGTACCCATCCTCGGAAATTCTCGGACTGAATGACGGCTTATACCATAGGAATCTCTTAGTTCCCTCATAGTGGTCGCGTACATCGGTTAGGATTCCGTTGGCTTTTAAAATTTCCGTTAGCCGCTTGTGCCTTTTACGGTCAATTCCGGTCATTTCGTATATACGTTCTTGACTCGGAAAGGCATAGCCGAATCTGGCATTAATCGATCCATCCGCCCGATATTTGTTGCCATCAATATATGACATGATTGCGAAGTAGAACGGAATAATATCGCCTACTTTTGTTTTAGGCTTAATTGCCCGAACCTCTGCTACGATTCTCGGAAACACTTTTCGCATAAGTTCTCGGTTAAACACTTCGTATCCCTCCACGTCTAATAATTGTTGTTTGTCGCTTGGCAAAACCTTGCGTTGTTGTTCATTGGTCATCGTTATATTCCCCCTGTTTATTATTTGCGTGGCTACCGACAGATTACAGTCGAACGTCATCACGCTTAGATATATCGTTTAGTACACGGTGGAACTCGTTAGTAGCTTCGAATATGAATACGGCATTTCCACGTACTGTCCTAGACGGGCGTAACTCAATGATACGGAAGCCCTGCTCTAGCAGCTCATTCGCAATGTGTAGCGATAGAATAACCTTGCGTTTCACTTATACTACCTCCTTTAATTCTGTTAGATTTTTTGCTGTACACTTACTAATAGACCGAAAGTTTCCGTTTGTGGACCAAATTTTTATCGCATCTATATTCTAATAACAATTTTTTTGCCGTTCGTGGGACATTTCTCCACCTCTACTTTCTAATAACAATTTTCTCAGCGTTTTTGGACCACGGTTTCTAGATTTGTCTCCGTACATTTACTAATAGACCAAAAAGTTGTCGTCCGTGGGACAAAATCCCTTATATTTATATGAACCAATTTCACCTCCGTCCGTGGGACAAAATTCCTTACACTTATATGAGCCAATTTTCTAGACGTTCATGGACCATTAAGACGCAAATAACCCGACCTAGATCGCAGTTCGCCAAAACTACGTTAGATCGGGCGTATTATTTTCGTTTATTTATAGCGCCAACAGTTCGGTCTTTAGCTTATTATCTTTGCACCTTGATGTATTTCTCGGTCCTGCCATCGGAGCCGATCCATACAAGCATTCCGTCTCGTTCGATTTCGCCAAGCATTTCGCAGACAGTAGCGTCTTCCCACTCGTACTCCGACATAACCTCGGCGACTTCGTTCGGTAGCCCCTTTGCCAAAAAGTAGCTACGTAGCCTTTCGTTCTCACGTTTATACTCTTGCTTAGTCATAACAACACCACCCTTTACGATTGTTACTTCCGACTACGTAACGTAGTCAATAATTAAATACTACACCGACTACGTTAATTAGTCAACAACTGTGCTATAATTTAGGCAAAATAATTAGGAGGTAATTATCTTGACAAAACCATCGAACTTTTACGTTGCAAGTAACCTTAAACGGATTCTCGACGAAAAGGAAGACATGTCGATACGACAACTCGCTGAAAAAGCCGAGCTAAATTTCGAAACGGTCCGACGATTGTACAACGATGAGACTCGCCAATATCAGCGTGATTCAATCGCAGCTGTGTGCGTAGTATTAGGAATCGGAATTGGCGACTTACTCGAGATTAAAGAACGAAATTAAACGAGTAAACGCGGTATTGTGTAACGGTTCATTACAGTGACATCACGAAGAATAAACGAGTTAAAACGGCATATAAGAAGAAACTCGGTATTTTACCGTTAAGGTAACGACATCACGAATTAAATGTATATACACCTCGTTACACACTACCGAAATATGTAAGCGTGTAAACATCGGGCAAGGCACCCACGACGGACACGCATCGAAAAACCTCAAGGGTCACGACAAACAGACGATCGTTTAATGATAGCTATCGTCTATATACGTTCATCTTCGACTTATTTCGCATTTGTTTCTTCCTTTGATTTCCGTTCTCTATTACGTCTAACCAACGTCGCCTTAGAGATTCCGGTGAGCCGTTCTACTTCGGTATACGAGTGATTTGCAAGCAAGTCCAACGCGTGATCAACTTGTGTCTTACTGTGTTTACGCGGTCTTCCTTCCCGAAAGTCATCCCGTTGCTTGGCGATGGCTTTACCTTCCTGAGTACGTTCTATGATTATATTGCGTTCCATTTCGGCTACGGCGAGCAAAGTTTGTAAAAAGAATCGGCCCATTGTCGTATTCTCTAATAGCCCTACGTTAAGCACATGTACCTTTACGCCCTTTGCAAATAAGTCCTCGATGATCTCTATCCCTTCTCGTGTGTTACGTGCAAGTCGGTCTAGTTTCGTAACTACTAATGTGTCCCCTTCGTCCACAATGCTAAGTAACTTTCGAAATTCGGGACGATTCGTTTTTGTTCCCGTAAACTTTTCCGAGTAAATTACTTCGCATCCTTCTGATTTTAACGATTGTAATTGCGATTCCAACTCTTGATGTACCGTTGACACCCTTGCATATCCGTATTTCATAACGACCCCTCATTTATGATTATTAGTTTTGATCACGTTCGATACATTGATATTACTACATCAACAAAACGTAGTCAATACTGTTAAGTTATGATTATGAATAACAGGCTTTTGGTTGTATTAACTGTATCTAATGAGGTTGATCGAGTAAATTATTATCAACGTATAGACCCCCGGGGGCAGGACAGAAAAGCCACGCCTGCCGGGTCTGCGGAAATTCACGTTAAAATTTTTATAACTCGGGGCAATCGTGAACTCAAACATAGCAGTCCACTTTATTGATTCTGATAACACGACCCACAATAAATCTTACCGTATGCCTCGTAGGTTTCGTTATCGCTTAAAGTTTGCCTACAGTCGTAGCATTCGTACGAATTGCGCCCGTTGTAATCGTAAAGTGATCCTGAATTCCCCGTCTTATAATCGCTCATAGGTGACATTCCCCTCTCAGTTGTATTCCGTATAATACTATTCACCCACGACCAAACGAATGCCTACAATTCTTCGGCAAAGCTCGGCAATGTTGCGTACATTAATCGGTCTAGCACGCGGTCTAATACACCATGGTAATAACCGGAAATGTTTCGTATAGCCTTGCGTTTGGTCGCTTTAAACGTAGTCATGACGGCTTCAATTCCGCAGTTTAATAGTTCGCTAGCTTTATGGCAATTCTTTATGTATGACGTTTGCGCACGGTAAATACCGTATAGTTTATTCGTCAGCTTAGCGTCTTTAACATAATAATCAACGGTTTCTTTAAACTGAACGTAAGGTGTCGTAGGCGTGCTATACGTATTATTATTTATAACAGTATT
Source organism: Cytobacillus sp. FSL K6-0265 (assembly GCF_038003465.1). Taxonomy (NCBI): domain Bacteria; kingdom Bacillati; phylum Bacillota; class Bacilli; order Caryophanales; family Bacillaceae; genus Cytobacillus; species Cytobacillus sp. FSL K6-0265. The sequence continues at coordinate 3,223,643 of NZ_JBBOPE010000001.1, forward strand.
TTGTTTAAAAGAAATAAATGGTTCGTTTTCGATTTCCGATGGCTGAACGATTGCCACGACTGGCTCGATGCTATCCTCACGCGTGGACACTTCCGCCTGGTCATTTGGCTCAAACGGCAACACTTGAATAATATTAGCGCCTTGACCTCCGGTAACTTTACGCGTCGTAACTAGCTTCCGAATGACGCGTAACTCTTGCAGACGATTAATTGCACGGCGGACAGTTTTCTCACTCTTGTTTACTCTTTCAGCGATTGTCGTCACTTTTAAATGCGCAGCGCCTGCAAATTTGACCGCATAGCAAGCGATAGTGTTTAGGACAGCACGGTCAGTTTCGGACAAATCGTAATAGTGTTCCGAGAGGTGGTCGGCTATAGCTTCGTTTAGTTGCTGCTTTGATTGGAATGTTTGGTAGTCGGATAGATAGTGCATCGGGTTTCCTTTCCGCGCCAACCCTGTTTTTAAGCATGCTCGAATAAGCGTTGACTATAACGCTTTTTTTCGATATACTTATGCTATCGTTTATTATTCAGGGCGTTAGGTTGTTGGTAGCAACCTGCGCTATTTTTTTGTCTATAAAAACTTTCGTAAACTCTCGGCTACTTCGTCTTTGTCTAAGTGAAGGTAACGAGTAGTGATTGCTAAGTCGCTATGACCTAACGCCTTTGAAATCAAAGCCACGTTTGCCCCCTTTTTCAGCAAATTCTTCGCAAAGCCACGTCTAAGAGCATGCGGATTGATGTTCTTAAGTCCGTACTCTTTTGCATAAACAGACAACCTTTTCGTTATATTGTTATTACTCGGACTCGTTTGGATGGTACCGCCGTTTTTCGATAAAAATAAGTAGTCGTTATTCGTACGTTGGGCTTCTCTAACAAGCGCATTCTGCTCGATCAATGCGGACAATAGACGGGCCAGTGTATCGTCAATCGGTAAATAAATAGACTCGTGGTTTTTAACGATGCCACCGTCCACCATGAGCAGACGACTAGCGACTTTTACGTGGTCTTCTCGGAGTTGTGCGAGTGTACCAACACGGATGCCCGTTTGATACATAAGTAAAATCGCAGCTGCATCTCGAAGCTCGACGAATTTTGTTAAGTCTAACATCGCAAGAAGTATCTTAACTTCTCGGTCGGTTGCACCCTCTTTCACAGGACTATCTACTCGAATTTTTATGCTGTTCCAAAAATTATGCGTAAGGTAACCGTTAATGAAGCACTTAGACAAAAACGCTTTTAGACACTTTAGGCGCGTAAGTTTCGTTTGGTTACTGACTTTCATAGACGATAGCCACGTATAAATACAATCGGCGTTTAATTCTTCCATAACAGTAACGCCTGTAATTTCGGTAAAATGGTTAACATGAAGTTCGTAGTCACTGATCGTCCGTTCGCGGAGTCCCGATGCCTCCATTTGACGAATGACTACGGCTAATGCGTTTTGAATCGAAAACCCTTCCGGGCGTTGAGGTGTTGTAATTTGAGGCGGCGCGTCAAAAATATCGGATAAATCCCGACGAACCGTTAGCGATGGTTTTCGTTTAGTCATAAAAAATAAGCCTCCTATTGCGTCCGTTGACCGAATCATTGACCGTATCAACTAACGCCCTAGAAGGCTTATATAACGGGGCTTACGCCCATTTAGTGGTAGATAAATATGTAGCTAATGGCGTCCCAGGAGAGATTCGAACTCCCGACCGACAGCTTAGAAGGCTGTTGCTCTATCCTGCTGAGCTACTGGGACTTAATATCAAGACAATATTTATTATACGCAGGATAAACTGAAGTGTCAATTCATTTTTAAATAAATTTATAATTGGAAGAGAACTGCTGTAATCCTAGCAGTTCTCTTGTTATGCAAATGAGAATGATTGCTGCCATTCTTGGAGTTCGATGCCGTCTCTCGTCCAAATGGAAACGACCACTTTTTGCGCTGTCCAATCTACCAGCATATATGTTTTTTCTTTCGGTTGCCTTGGTAGCGAGATGCTATTTGGGTTGAGATAAAGGATTTGATCTACCATTTCAGCACCTAGTTGATGTGAATGACCAAAACAAACGATACGTGCAGCAACTTCTTTTGCTCTTAAGCTTAAACCTAATAATGAGGATTTCACACCGTACAGATGACCATGTGTAATCCATACATTGCCGTTATCTGTATCTATTAATTCTTCGTTTTTATAGCGAGCATCGGTATCGCAATTCCCTCTCACTGCGACATACCCAGCCATTTCAGCTTGGTCGCTACTTAATTCAGAGTCCCCACAATGAATCATATAGTCGACATTTTGACTGTGACGTGCTTTTAGTTCTTGCAGGATGTCACCATCACCGTGGCTGTCACTAACGATGAGTAACTTCATGTTATCCTCCTCCTTAAAGAATAGTTGGAAGATCTTTTTCTAATTGCTTTAATGCATGTCCTCTATGGCTAATGGCTGCTTTTTCTTCTGATGTTAACTCTGCCATCGCCTTGTTCTTTGCATTCGCCCAAAAGATGGGATCATAGCCAAAGCCATTGGTTCCTTTTCGTGCATAAAGAATTTTACCTTCACACGTTCCTGAAACGGTATATGTTTTCTTTCCAGGGATAGCTACCGCCAATGCACAATAAAACCGAGCATCCCGCTTATCTTCCGGTATATGTTTCATTTCTTCCAGTACTTTATCTATATTCGCTTCATCATTTTTTTCTTCCCCTGCATAACGAGCGGAAAATATTCCTGGGCGTCCTTCAAGGGCATCAATTGATAATCCGGAATCATCAGCGATCACCGGTCGATTCATTAAGCGCGAAATTTCTTCTGCTTTTAAAACGGCATTTTCTTCAAAAGTCGTACCCGTTTCTTCCACATCTGGCATATCAGGATAGTCATGTAATGTTTTCACTTCATAACCGAGTGGTGCAAACATTTTTTTAAATTCCTCTGCTTTGCCTTTATTCTTTGTGGCAATAATAATCTCAGACATATAGCGTTTCCTTCCTTTTATGTTCGTCATAAAAAATAAAGAGAAGAGGAGGCCCCTTTCCTCACTCTTCTCATTCTACTATAAAAGGATGGTGATACCAATTAATAGCTGCCAGTATTCACACTTTCAGGTCTTGAAACAGGCTCTAGCTTTTCGCCATCTTCATCAAGTAAATCAGCCTCGCCATTCACTGTCACAGCAACAGATTCAACATCTGCTTGTTCTGTCAGTGATAACGCTAAAACTTTTAATACATTTTCGCTAATGACATTTTCTTCCCCACTTGAGAAAATCGATTCATCGAAATCAAGCGTAATCGTTCCCTCTTCTACTTTCGGTTCACCTAGTAAAGCGACTTCACTCGGCAAGACAGCAGAAAGTTTAGATCCTAAAGAAGGGTCCCCTAACTCGTCAATGATTGCCATTACATTATTGTCGACATTATTTGATACTCGTTTTGTTACTGGGACGAAGTACTTTTCCTCTTCTTCGCCACCCATGTAATAAACGGTCACTGGTTTTGTATTTGTAATATCTGTGACAACAGAGTTATCATAATTGATACCGATAGAGCGACTTACTTCTTCGCCAATCGGTGTACCATTGACTGGCATTTCTTTAATCGCATTCCCATTTATGCTTAATTTTACTTGTTCTATTTCATCAAATTGGGTCAATGTCCATGTGACTGATTGCAGGACTCTTGCTTCATCTTCTGGATTATACTCAGCAAATTCCTTAGAAAAATCAACATGAGCCACTTTATCTTTTACATCAACCGTCATTTTTGTATCAGCTGGTAACACTGCGCGGAAATTATTTGGTAAGAGTTCAGTTACTTTTCCATCTACCACTAAATATTCTAACGCTTGTTTAGCAACAGAATTCGTACTCGGTAAATCTAATGTTTGTGATACAACATAGCCATTATTGTCAATTAAGTATAATTCTGTTGGAATCGTTGTTGTCTCTGCCGCCTCATCAGCAGCTCCACTTTCCTCACCAGTTGTCTCTTCTGTCTCTACATTGGCATCTTCGTTATTAATGGACATTTCACTCGGTGGGTCAATTTTCTCTTTCTCCTCTCCACCAAATAATCCACAACCTGATAACAAAGCAGATGAAACTAATACAGCGGACACTGCGATGGTCGCTTTTTTATTTAAAGACATAACCTTTCCCTCCTAAGACAGTTTGTACTACATGTATACGAGCCTATTTACAAAATAGACCGCCTTTAGGAAAGAAAGTCTTCTATTCTTTTAGACAAATTTGGACAAAGCTTGTTTAAACAAGATGATGTTTCGTTAAAACAGCCTTAATTTGAAAATAATCAATTGTATCATCATTGAGTTCATCCTTAATTGGCCTTAACTTTTCTACACCGACTTTATCTGCAGCTACAAGTACTTCCTCTTCTACCTGCTCATTGAAAACTTGGTCCCAATCAATCGGATGGCCTTCTGCTACCGCTCTAAAAATATGATTTTGAATCGTTATCGGTGAAAAAGAACGCTCTTTAGCAATCTCAGAAATTGTTTTACCTAATTGAAAGGCTTCATAGGACTGAATATGACTTCCTGTCCCTTCAGCCACCTTTTTATTTACAGGTTGTGCCTTCACAAAGTGTTGCTCTTTGATCTCGATGTCATTTTTCTCAGTAAAAACTTTAATCGCTTCTAGAAAAGCTTCCCCATATTTACTATACTTCATTTCACCAACACCTTTGATCGATAGCATTGCTTCTTTCGTAGCAGGGAAATACGTACACATTTCCTTTAAAGCCGTATCAGCAAAAACAACATAGGGCGGTACACCTTGTTCTTGTGCTAAGTTTTTTCTTAACTCCCTTAAGATAGCAAATAACTCGCTATTTTCTTCTCCAGCCGAACGTTCTTCTATCTCTTTATCTTCAGAAATTTTCATATATACTTGGGCTTCTCTTTTTAAAACCGGGATCGCTTCATCTGCTAAAATAACGGTCGGATATTGTCCATCTGTCATGGAAAGATAGCCTTCCGCAAGTAAATAATTGATCATATCAACAATTTGCTTTTCTGTTTTTTCTTTCATAAGCCCGTATGTCGTAAGTGTATGAAAAGACAATTGCTTAATCCGTTTATTCGCCGATCCTTTTAACACTTGAGCTGTTAGCTTAACACCAAAGCGCTCTCCCATTCGTTTAATACACGAGAAAATCATCATCGCTTCATTCGTGATGTCAACAGATTGTCTTTCATCTAAACAGTTAGAACATTTATTACATACTGAGACATCCTGATTGGCAAAGTAAGCGACAATATAGGATTGCAAGCAACTCTCTGTATGACAATAATTCGTCATCTGTCTTAGTTTTTCATATTCTTGTTCGCGAAGGCTTGTTGAAAGCTCGCTCTTTTCTATAAGGAATTTTTGTAGGAGAATATCTTGAGGAGAGTAAAGTAAAATACATTCACTTTCTTCCCCATCTCGTCCCGCTCTTCCAGCCTCTTGATAATAAGCCTCGATGTTTCGCGGCATATTATAGTGCACCACATAACGTACATCCGGTTTATCAATCCCCATCCCGAACGCATTGGTAGCAATCATCAACGACACTTGATCATGGACAAATTTTTCCTGAGCGTGTTTACGATTATCCTCAGAAAGACCAGCATGGTATCTTTCCACTTTATAACCTTTCTTCAGAAAATGTTCATATAATTGATCCGTCTGTTTTCTGCTAGAAGTATAGATAATACCTGATTCTTCTTTTCTACTGGATACATAGGCTTCTAAATACTTGCGCTTATCTCTTCCTTTTAACACTTGAAAAGAAAGGTTCGTTCGGGCAAAGCCCGTAACAAAAATATGCTCTTTTTCTATATGCAATAAGCGACTAATATCTTCTTCTACATTTTTCGTTGCTGTCGCTGTTAATGCAGCAATCACAGGCGTATTCGTAAGGGAGAAAATCCTGTCCACAACGGAACGATAACTCGGTCTAAAATCATGTCCCCATTGAGAAATACAATGCGCTTCATCAAAGACAATCATTGACAAATGAATGTTCTCCATAATCGTTAGAAACTCCATTGATTCCAGACGTTCCGGAGCTATGTAGACAAGCTTATATTCCCCTCTTAACAGTCGCTCTTCTGTTTCCGCATATTCCTTGTAAGAAAGACTACTATTCATATAGGCTGCAGGAATTCCTGCTTCAAGAAGGGCATCTACTTGGTCTTTCATCAGTGAAATTAAAGGGGAGATAACGATTGTCACACCGTCATTCATAAGTGCGGGTATTTGAAAGGAGAGTGATTTACCACCGCCAGTTGGTAAAATGCCAAGTACATTGTGGCCATGATTTAAATGCTGAATAATATCTTTTTGACCTGGTCGAAAACTTGTATATCCGAAATACTTCTGCAAATGCTCCTCTGCTGTTTGCATATTCCACCCTCACCTCATTTTTTTATTTATTTATATTTAAAAGCATAACGCATCCCGTTTCTTTCTCGCAATCTATTCATTAAAAAAACACCAAATACAATCAATGATCGTTCATTGATTGTATTTGGTGCCTCCATATTATCCGAGTTGTATACGCTCCACATCGTTTATCTCTCTATGCAACCATTTTGTGGCAATGTCTTTGAACATCGCTTCAGAACCTGTTGTGAAAAAGCGGTGCTGAGGCTCTTCTTCACTCGTGTTTAAAAAGCCGCGATCATAAAGAATCGTGCTCGCTTCTCGAGCGGTTTCATCTCCGGAACTAATCACGTTAACACCTTCACCCATGACTTGTTTAACTAAATTCTCTAGCAGTGGGTAATGTGTACAGCCCAATATCAATGTGTCTAAACCTTTATTTGTTAACGGACCTAACGTTTCTAGAACGATTTTCTTTGCAAACACACTCTCGTACTCTCCACTTTCTACCAGTGGGACAAATTTAGGGCAAGCTAAGCTATGAACGACCGTACGATTATTGATCCCTTTTAAAGCGAGTTCATAAGCACGACTCTTCACTGTTCCCGCTGTACCAATGATGCCAATAATATGATTTTCTGTGACTTTTAGCGCTGTTCTAGCTCCAGGAAAAATAACGCCAATGACCGGAATTGGTAGCTCATTTTTAATATCATCTAATGCCACAGCAGTCGCAGTGTTACAGGCAATAATGAGCATCTTCACTTCTTTTTCTAATAAAAACTTGGTCATTTGCCATGTGAATTCTTTTACTTCTTCCCCAGACCTCGGACCATATGGACACCGAGCTGTATCTCCTAAGTAAATAATATTTTCATTAGGTAACTGACGCATCACTTCTTTTGCAACAGTTAATCCGCCAACTCCTGAATCAATAATACCTATCGGTTGTTTCACTTTCTTCTCGCCTCAATCTCTTTTCATATCTTGATGCAACTTTCTTAGATTCTCCCTTAAATGAACGACCTCTTCACCGGAAAAATCCTTTAATACTTCTTGCAAATAATCTTGTCTTTTGTCGATTACTTCTTCTATAATTCTTTCGCCTTCCTCCAATAGATGGATTCTTACAACGCGGCGATCATTAGGATCTTTTACTCTTTTTACTAATTCACTTTTTTCCATACGATCGACTAAATCTGTCGTTGTACTAAAGGCTAAGTACATTTTATTCGATAATTCGCCAATTGTCATGTCCCCGTCCTCTAATAACCATTGTAAGGCAATAAATTGCGGAGGTGTAATCGTATAATTGCTTAAAATTTCACGGCCATGTTGCTTAATGATTCCAGAAATATATCGTAAATCCTTTTCTATATCTGCTACAACTTCATTTACATGTTCATTTCTATGTTCTCTTACGTTCATTCGCTACACTCCTATATATCATCGAAATATTCGGTTATTCCGTTACTTTTTAACCCTCATTTTATTGTCACCTTTTTCAGAAGAAAATTCAAGCGAGAACTGTAAGCAAACTAAAAAAATATGTCAAGAAAAGAAAAACGAGCATAGCGCCCGCCTAGAAATACTAAAACTCTATTACATTGATAACCGGCAATCCAGTCGGACTGCCGGTCTAAAATTATAACTCTAGCTCTCCCATACGAAGGAGCTCTACAACAGCTTGTGAACGCCCCTTTACACCAAGCTTTTGCATGGCATTAGATATGTGGTTCCGAACTGTCTTTTCGCTTATAAACAATTCACCAGCGATTTCCCTAGTTGTTTTATCTTGTACTAGCAGCTCGAATACTTCCCTTTCTCGTTTTGTGAGTAACGGCTTGTGAGTATAATCATTCTCCTTCAAGTATTGTAACCCTCCTTGCCTTTCGCCAGCCATGAATCGCGGGGTGGGTGTGTATTAGTCACCATATCATATGTATAATAAACAATGAGAGTGACTGAAATTCTTGAAGTAGAGAATGTTTATTTTTATAAATGTACGCCTGTCCCTATCTAAGATTGAGGTACATTTATTTTCTCATGAAAAGCATGCTTCATTTCATCGGTCCACGGCGCACCTTTACCAGTTAATTTAGATACCTGAACAATCGTTCCTCTACCTGTAAAGCAAATGTCACCATTCTCTCTTTTACCCATGTAATGAATATCTACCGAAGATTGTCCAATCCTGCCCGCTTTAACATAGATTAAAAGATTCTCATCGAAAAAAACTTGCTTTATATAGTCACATTGAAGATCTGCGACAACAATAAATGTTTCGTTCTCTTCCTTCACCCAATCATCCATAAGATTTAGACTTTTAAAATACTCGATGCGAGCCTCTTCAAAATATACAAATGGCACCGTATTATTCAAATGACCAAACATATCTGTCTCAGAAAAACGCACCTTAACAGGATGAGCAAATGTAAACTCTTCTTCCCATGCCACAATATTTTCTATATAATCAGTTTTTTTCATCTTTAGATCCTCCTTGAAAATGAATGAGCATTCAGTCGTTCTTTTTCTTATTATATCTTTTTTAAAGCGGATACAAAAGAAGAAATTCTTAGATATTCTTATGTTTCTTTCTCTGATTTTGTACCTGTAATGGCTTAAATGGATTATTCAAGTTAAATAATATTTAAGATAGGCCATACTAAAACGATTTGTGTGACATTTGGACAGGATGCCCTAACTACAATAAAAGCCCCAGCACATTCTTTTACGAAGGTGTTGGGGCTTACTTTAAATATATTCTATCCTAAAATCCAAACCACTTTTTAATCATTTCCCAAATCCATCTTGTGAATTCTCTTACCTTATCCTTCATGTGATCAATGATTTCTTGTTTACACTCAGACCAGCTAGTATCAGGGCCTGGAATACATGCGCTCGGCTCTTCGGGATTTTCTGGTTCACCTGGCTCTCCTGGATCCGTTGATTTCTCTTCTGCAATAATTCTTCCTTCCACATCCGGAGCCACTGGATTATGGTTTTCTAAATAGGTGGCAAACACATCATAATCCACTTCAAATAGTTCAGTCATTCTGCCCTCATCCTTGGCTGTTTTGAACATATCATATCCGTCTCCACCATCGGCTGTGAAAGCGTTGGTCGCAACGGTATAGGTTTCCTCTTCATTGATTGCTGTATATTCACCGTCTACTTTCACTTCAACGCCATGGACACGTTCACCCACTGGCTGTGCTTGGTCAAATTTAAAGCGAAGACCTGCCACTTGCATAAATTGGCCGGCACCTTCTTCAATATTTGCTACACTATGTTCTAATGCTTGTTTTATTTCTTCTCCTGTTAAATCAAGTGTGACTAACATATTACCGAAAGGCAACACAGTAAGAACATCGCCAAGCGTAATTTCACCTTGAGCAATAGATGCACGAATACCGCCACCATTCTGCATCGCAATTTGTGTTGGCACAGATTCATTAGCTTTAGAGAGCATACCATCTGCAATCAAGTTCCCTAAATTGGTCTCTTTCGTACGAACATCAGTACGTTCACCATTCAAGTCAACTTCACTGTACCCAACCACTTCTTGTTTTAATTCCTCAAGCGGTTCACTTAACTCATCAAGTTTATTCCGTGCCCATTCATCTTCTTCATAAACATATTCACCGTTCTCATCTTGACTAACAAGATCAAGTAACTCACCATTCCACTCTGACAGTACGCCTTCTTCATCAAAAATAATGTCTAAAGAGCCTAAATATTTATGATACTCATTAGCTTGAACGATTAAAGTTGGTTCTCCATCTTCATTTTTCACCACTGGCTCTTCTAATGTCGTATGAGAATGGCCTCCAACAATCACATCGATTCCTTGAACAGCTTCAGCTAATTCCTGATCGGGCGTATAACCTAAATGGGAAAGTGCTATAATCTTATTAATTCCTTCTTCTTCAAGGGCTGCGACTGTATTGCTAGCCGTTTCAACTGCATCTTCAAAAACAATGGCTTCATCTGGATTCGCCAAAAAAGAAGTGTCCTCTGTCGTTAAGCCAAATAATGCTACTTTTTCGCCATCTACTTCTTTAATGATGGCAGGATAAATCTTACCGTTTTCTCCAGGATTACCAAACTCATTTACTTTTAATTCACTTAAAATCACATCATTATCAACATTCACATTTGCACTAACAAACGGAAATTCTGCATTGGAAACAAAGTCAGCCAGCACTTGCGAATCTTTGTCAAACTCATGGTTCCCAAATGTCATAGCATCATAACCTAAGCGATTCATAAATTGTAAGTCCGCTTGCCCTAAGTACATATTAAAAAATAATGTCCCAGAGAATACATCTCCAGCATCGACTAATAGTGTATTTTCTTTTTCATCTCTTAGTTGATTCACTGCAGTAAATAACCTTGGTACATTTTCTAAATGAGCATGGGTATCATTTGTATGAAGGATACTCATTGAAAATGGTCCGTCATTTTCCTCTTCTACTGCGATGTCTAACTCAACTAATAACGGGTCATGGTCACTAGCTCTACCATGCTCCTCCATGTATAGAGAATTGATATTTAAAACATCTACTTTGGCGGTTTCTACCAAATGATTCGATACTAAAATATGATCAAGTACTTGCATATTTCCTTGGTAATTATACGTGTACTGTTCGTTTTCCGGTAAAGCCTCAATCATATTCGTTAGCTCTTCACCTTTTAATGTTTCTAATACTTGAGTGAATTGAAAATCATTCATATCCCCTAATACAACCACATTCGCCTCTGGGTTTTTAGACTTTATATCTTTCACGAATCCATTTACAGCTTCTGCCAACTGTAATCTTTGTGCTTCACTCACTAATTCTGGTGGTTGATTCTTCCCAAATAGTGGTTCATCACCTGACTTAGAATTAAAGTGATTCGCAACGATAATCACATCTTCTCCATTAAATTCAAACTGTGCAGCTAGTGATTTTCTTGTATCTTGAAAAATTTCGTTCGTTGGATCAATGCGACCTGGATTCAATGTTAATTGACCGTCTTCATATGCAACCGCGTCGTTAGCCCCACCTTTTGGTGCCTCTTTTAATGTGACTCTCTCTGGATTATAGAGATATCCAACTCGAATATTCCCACCCGGTTGACCGCCATCTTGCTTGTCTTCTGGTGCGATATCTACCCAGTCATACGTCGGACCACCGCTTGCGGCAATGGCTGCAATTAATTTTTCATAACTAGCTTTTGCAGTTGTGGTCCCATCATCCGTCGGGCCATTATCATCTTGTACCTCTACAAGACCAATAATATCAGGTGAATTTAACTCATTGACCATTGACTGTGCGATTCTATTCGTCTTTTCTTGGCTTGTACCTGCATAATAATTTTCTATATTATAAGAGGCAACCGTTAATTTTTCTTCATCTTGGCCAAGTTCCGTTGTTACTACTTTTTTTTCTGATTCAATTAGATCTGGTAATGAATCCATATCCACTAACACTTTAAAATTGCTATAACCATAACTAATTACACCGGTGACTGTACCATCAAAACGATCACCCGTTTTAGCTACATAATCATCCTCTTCTAATAAAAGATGCAACCTTTCTGGATTTGCATTATCTTCCGTTAATAATATCCCGCCTTGATCAGTATAAAGTTTATCCTCTTCCTGATTGGCAATGACAGGAATTTCCCCATATTTTTGAGGTGCAACGACTTGAGGATTCTCTACTGCGATGCGCATACCTTCTAAACTCTCATAAAAATCGATACCATCTTCCTCAGGGTCAAAAGTTTGCAATTCATCATTATCAATAATATCATGAGGAATAGGAAGATCTTTTCCTAAAACAATGGCTTCTGGCAAGTCATTTCCTGATGATTCAATGTTTATCCTTCCATTTTGGGCATTGATTTCTGTCATCGCTAAATCTGTTTCTAACTTTTCACTATATCCGTCAAGAACCCATTCTTTCACAAGCCCATCCACTGCAACTCTATCTCCAACTTTCACTTGATGCGTAGGCTTGTAAACGAGTATGCCTTCTGATGTATGTAGATTATCATCTGGCGTATCATCTTGCATATAAAAATTACTGTTATCTACTACTTTTGTTACAATACCTTGTACGGCTTTCACGTTTTGATTTACATAAGGAGACGCATGCCCCGCTCCTTGTATATCATGAATCCTCAGACCTTCAATACCATCCGATGGCTCTTCCTCTTCACCATCGTCAGGGTTTCCATCAGCAAATGTAATTGCAGTTGGATTTTTCAAGCCAGGTACGGTAAAATATGCTTCAAGATTCCCAGTTATTTGTACTTTTTCACCTATAATATCAGGATTAGACTGTAAGCCAAACGTCGCTCGAAAACTACTAGACACTTGAACAGGTAAAATCTTTGACGCATCTTGCTCATTCGCATCATCAGCTATCGCAATATTATAATCATTACTGAAAGGTGGATTAAAATTGTAATTATTCGTCGAAACTGTATGACCTACTATGTAACCTTCTACTGTTGCATTACCTTCGTTATTTTCAATCGCTTCACTCACTGTCAAAACATCTTCTTGTGCTGCTTGTCCCGCTAGAGGGCTGAAGCTAGAAAATACTAACATAAAAATGATCAATAAGGCCAACCATCGATTACTAGCTAATTTCATTCTGTTCCTCCTTCAAATTATTATTAATCTTTCAACAACTGAAATATACCAGTTTTTCTATGATTCGTGTTTATTTATAACAAAAATTCTACATTATTTGTCAAAAATAAGCGGAAAGTACTTTTTTTATTAATCAAATAATAGGTATTATGTTTTATTATTATGAATTTTCAGTACAAAAGACTCAATTTGATTAATAACATTGCTTTTTAAATGAAGATACATACGTTTAACTTTAATTGAATAAAAAAAACACTGAGGCTATAAGCCTCAGTGTTCTATAAAAACTATTACACACGGTCACTTCCAAAGAAATTTTTGAAAGATTGTAATGTTGTATCACGGTTAAGCGCGGCAATTGATGTTGTTAAAGGAATACCTTTAGGGCAAGATTGCACACAGTTTTGTGAGTTACCACAGTTAGCAAGGCCACCGTCACCCATAATTTCCTCTAAACGATCTGCCTTATTCATTTCACCAGTTGGATGAGAGTTGAATAAACGCACTTGAGAAAGTGGTGCTGGTCCGATAAAATCAGATTTACTGTTTACATTTGGACATGCTTCTAAACAAACACCACAAGTCATACATTTTGATAATTCATAAGCCCATTGACGTTTTTTCTCTGGCATACGCGGTCCTGGACCTAAATCATATGTGCCATCAATCGGAATCCATGCTTTTACTTTTTTCAATGAATCAAACATGCGACTACGATCAACTTGTAAGTCACGTACAACCGGGAATGTTTTCATAGGTGCTAAACGGATTGGTTGTTCTAATTGGTCAATCAAGGCTGTACAAGATTGACGCGGCTTGCCGTTAATAACCATAGAACAAGCTCCACAAACTTCTTCCAAACAGTTCATGTCCCAAGTAATTGGTGTTGTATGCTCCCCTTTTGTATTTACCGGGTTTCTTCGAATTTCCATTAGAGCAGAAATAACATTCATATTTGGACGATAATCAAGTTCAAATTCTTCTACATAAGGATTTGAATCAGGACTATCTTGTCTTGTAATTTGAAATAATACTGTTTTAGACTTTACTGCTGCTTCTGACACGATTAATTACTCCCCTTTCATCGAGTTTTTCTTAATGTTTCTTTGTATAGTCACGTTTACGTGGCTTAATCAAGCTGATATCCACTTCTTCGTAATGGAATTGTGGCGCTGATTTGCCATCAACGAATTTAGCCATAGTTGTTTTTAAGAATTCATCATCATTTCGCTCAGGGAATTCTGGTTTGTAATGAGCACCGCGGCTTTCGTTACGGTTATATGCACCAATTGTAATGACACGAGCTAATTGAAGCATATTTTGTAATTGACGAGTAAACGCTGCCCCTTGGTTACTCCATTTTGCTGTATCGTTAATGTTGATATTTTCATATCTCTCTAACAATTCAACAATCTTAGCATCTGTTTTTAACAAACGATCATTATGACGAACAACTGTTACATTATCAGTCATCCATTCACCAAGTTCTTTGTGCAGGATATATGCATTTTCTGTTCCATCAAGAGACATGATTTTATTCCATTTCTCTTGTTCTTGTTGAACTGCACCTTCAAATAATGAAGAAGATAAATCTTCACTTGATTTTTCTAATCCTTCAATATATTCAAGTGCTTTTGGTCCAGCGACCATACCACCATAAATAGCAGAAAGTAATGAGTTAGCTCCAAGACGGTTACCGCCATGTTGAGAATAATCACACTCACCTGCAGCAAACAATCCAGGGATATTTGTCATTTGATCATAATCTACCCATAATCCACCCATTGAATAGTGAACAGCTGGGAAGATTTTCATTGGTACTTTACGAGGGTCATCACCTTGGAATTTCTCGTAAATTTCAATAATACCACCCAATTTAATATCTAATTCTTTCGGATCTTTATGTGAAAGATCAAGGTAAACCATGTTTTCACCATTGATACCTAGTTTTTGGTTTACACAAACATCAAAGATTTCACGTGTAGCAATATCACGAGGAACCAAGTTACCGTAAGCTGGATATTTTTCCTCTAAGAAATACCATGGTTTCCCATCTTTATATGTCCATACACGACCACCTTCACCACGTGCAGATTCACTCATTAGACGTAGTTTGTCATCCCCTGGTATCGCAGTTGGATGGATTTGAATGAACTCACCATTTGCATAGTAAGCACCTTGTTGATACACGATTGATGCGGCAGAACCTGTGTTAATAATAGAGTTAGTAGATTTACCAAAGATAATTCCTGGTCCACCAGAAGCCATAATGACAGCATCTGCTGAGAATGATTGGATCTCCATTGTTTGTAGGTTTTGTGCCACTACCCCGCGACAAACACCGTCATCATCAATGACAGTCCCTAAGAACTCCCAACCTTCATATTTTGTTACTAACCCTGCTACTTCGTGACGACGCACTTGCTCATCCAATGCATAAAGCAATTGTTGACCTGTTGTCGCACCAGCGAAGGCAGTACGGTGATGCTGTGTTCCGCCAAAGCGTCTAAAATCTAATAATCCTTCAGGTGTACGGTTGAACATAACACCCATACGGTCGAATAAATGTATAATGCCAGGTGCTGCTTCTGCCATCGCCTTAACTGGAGGTTGGTTGGCTAAGAAGTCACCACCATAAATTGTATCATCAAAGTGAATCCAAGGAGAATCCCCTTCACCTTTTGTATTTACCGCTCCGTTAATACCACCTTGGGCACAAACAGAGTGAGAACGTTTAACCGGCACTAAAGAAAATAATTCTACTTGTCCGCCAGCTTCAGCAATTTTAACAGTTGCCATCAATCCGGCTAATCCGCCACCGACAACAATAACCTTTCCTTTACCCATATCTGACTCACTCCCTTAATACTAATACCTCTAAAAACCGAACAAATTATAGAAAAATGTATGTATTCATTATACAAAAGCAAAAATAGCACGAATACCTACAATTGATAATGCGACAAAAATGACTAAAGTTACATAAGTTGAAATCAATTGTGATCTAGGAGATACTGTAATTCCCCAGCTTACCATGAATGACCATAAACCATTTGCAAAGTGGAAAATTGCAGATAATACACCAACGATGTAAAATACTAACATGAATGGGCTAGACAAAATATCAGCCATCATATCATAATTTACTTCAGCACCGAACATTGCTGCAATACGTGTTTCCCAAACATGCCATACGATGAAAATCAATGTAATTACACCGGTTACACGTTGAACAAAGAACATCCAGTTTCGGAAAAATCCGAATCTTGAAGTATTATTTTTTGCTGTAAATGCAATGTAAAGTCCGTAAATTGCATGATATAACAAAGGTAAGAAAATAATAAATATTTCTAGGAAATATCTAAAAGGAAGACTTTCCATGAAATGTGATGCGTTATTAAATGCCTCTTCTCCCCTAGTTGCAAAATGGTTCACTACTAAGTGTTGGATTAGAAAGACCCCAACAGGTATAACTCCAAGTAATGAATGCAATCTGCGATTAAAAAACTCTCGATTACCCGCCATAAGTTTACCCCCTTGAATTTGTAGCATGACACGCTGAATATGTACATAACAAATCCTTCGCATCACTAAGAAAATGCAAATCATTTTCAAAACATTTATATGACATGTCCATTTTACTCCCATAGCCCATAAGCGTCAAGAAAACGGATACAGATTTTGTCGATATTACGAAAATTTTTTCTATTCTACTTTCACCCAAAAAACCATTGATATAGTTTTTTCTAACTCTATTTTGCGGTATATTAAAATAGCTTAGAATGCGCAAAAATATTCATTTATTACGCATAAACATACATTTTTATCAGGGTATTATTAGTGTTAAGATTATTCCCATAATTTACACTAGCTTTACAAACTAAAAATTTTTCCCTTTTTACTGTACGTATTCGTTTTTTCCAAGTAAATTGTATATATTAGACTTTAAGAAAGAGGGGAGATTTAGCATAATATGCCATCTCAAGAAGCCCAAATAGAAGAAACCGAAAACATGACAGAACCAATCGAACCAAACAAAGAAGTGATTCCAGCCTTTGGTTATGAATTAATTAGAGAAGAACTTTTACATGATTTGCTAGGAAAAGACGCACCAGATATTTTATACTGGGCAGGCAAGAGACTAGCCCGTAAATATCCTCTTGAAACAGAAGAAGACTTATTCAGCTTCTTTATCGAGGCTGGCTGGGGAAACTTGACGAAAAACCTCGAAAACAAAAAAGAAATCCAATACGAGTTGACAAGCGAACTCATTCAAAAACGTTGTAAGGAAAAGGCCCATGCCACATTCCAGTTAGAAGCTGGTTTTATTGCTCAACAAATCGAACAGAAAAAAGAAGTGATTTGTGAAACTTTCGAGCACCCACGTAAAAAAGGGGGGAAGGTTCTCTTCACAGTCAAATGGGATAAAAAGGACAATATCCATACCTAATAAATAGGTAAACAGTAAACAAAAAAATCCAAACTTCATTCTATTAAGGCATTGGAATGTTGTTTGGATTTTCCTGTCTTATTTAATTTTTTACTAAATCCCCGGCTAAATCAAACGTTTGATGCAAAGCTTGAGCAGCATTTAACATATGCGCTTGGTCTATCACAGCCGAGACTTTTATTTCCGATGTACTGACCATTTTTACAACGATGTTATTAGCAGCTAATACATTAAACATCTCAGCTGCTACCCCTGGGTTTGAGATCATTCCTGAACCAACAATCGAGATTTTCGCCAATTGTGATTCCCATTCAATCTGATCATAACTTAATGCTTCTCGATTTTTTTCTAGTATTTTAACAGTCTCTGTAAGATCTTGGTTTTTAATGGAAAAAGATAAGCTTGATGATTTATCATCTGTGATACTTTGGATAATAATATCGACATTTATATGTTCTTTCGCTAAGAGTGAAAAGATGGATGAAAGGCTTATTAAAGGGTCTTTAATCCCTAATACAGATACCCTTGTAATATCATCTTCAAAAGCAACCCCTCTAACAACTAAGTTCTCTTCCATTTCCGCAACCTCCTCAATTATTGTTCCTTCTTCTCTTTCCATACTAGAGCGCACTTCAAGCTTTACATTATAATTCTTTGCAAACTCAACTGCTCTAGGATGCAGAACGCCTGCACCAAGATTAGCTAATTCAAGCATTTCATCGTACGAGATAGATGGAAGCTTTCTTGCATTTTTTACATAACGAGGATCCGTTGTGAACACACCTGTTACATCGGTGTAAATATCACATTTATCCGCTTTTAATACTGCTGCAAGAGCCACTGCTGTTGTATCGGAACCACCTCGACCTAATGTGGTGATTTGGCCAGTCTCACTTAAACCTTGAAAACCCGCTACGATAACAATTCTCCCTTTTTTTAACTCTTGTGAAACAGGTTTTGTGTCAATATCAGTGATTCTGGCGTCGCCATGTACTGATTCCGTTTTAATCCCTGCTTGCCAGCCCGTAAAGGAAGTTGCCTCATACCCTTTTGCATTTAAAGCAATTGTTAATAAAGAGATCGTTACTTGTTCACCTGTAGATAACAACATATCCATTTCTCTCTTACTTGGAGCGGTTGATAATTCTTTTGCCATGCCAACTAATTGATCAGTCGTTTTGCCCATGGCCGACACAACAACAACGATATCATTACCATTATTTTTTTCTGCAATGACACGGTTGGCTACATTTTGAATATGATCAACCGAGCCTACGGAGGTTCCACCAAATTTTTGTACAATTAAGCCCACTTTTCTCCCCTACTTTCAAATCATTCGTTTCTATTTCCTGCCGCCTGTATGTACAACCAACACATTTCTACCCATATTCGGCATAAAAAAAAGCAATGAGATAAAACCCATCCCATTGCTGTGTAGTTAAACGTATGAACAATCTACGTACACACAGTGAGATAGCCCTCCAAGACAGATAGTCTTGACAATCCTGCATTTATTCAATGCAGAACCAGCGAAGAAAATATTGAGTCTTTCTTCACTTCGGCGAACATTCCCTTTCAAAGTCCTTCAACGAAGCTCAATCTTCTAAGGAACTTTTACTAATGAAGCTCGCACCTCTACCTTCACTTTCAAGTTAAAAAGTGATTTGATATAAAGTTAAAAACACTATACCATATTTGTTTTTTTCAGACAATAACTATTCATGCAACTTCTCATAAAGATCTTGTGCTACTTTTAGTGGTAAGCCAGATTCCCTAAGGTCTTCTACACTAGCTGATTTCATTTTTTTTACAGAACCAAATTCTTTTAATAACTGCTTTTTTCTTTTTTCTCCGATACCATCTATTTCATCAAGAAGTGATTGAAAAGCGCTCTTTCCACGTACTTGTCTATGAAATGTAATGGCAAATCGATGGACTTCATCTTGAATTCGTTGCAGTAAATAAAATTCCTGACTATTTCGAGCAAGAGGGATTATTGTTAATGGATTTCCGTAAAGTAGTTGAGATGTTTTATGCTTATCATCTTTGACTAATCCTGCTAAAGGAATATCTAAACCCAGTTCATTCTCAAGCACATCTCGCACGACTTCAACATGCCCTTTGCCACCATCAATGATGATTAAATCTGGTAGAGGTAGCCCTTCTTTTAAAACCCGACTATATCTCCGTCTCGTCACTTCCCTCATTGATTCATAATCATCTGGCCCTTTAACTGACTTAATCTTATATTTCCGATACTCCCTTTTTGCCGGCTTACCATCGATAAAGACAATCATAGCTGATACAGCATCGGTACCTTGAATATTGGAATTATCAAAAGCTTCAATGCGATAGGGTGTGTAAATCCCTAGCTCCTCACCTAAGCTTTCAATTGCATTCACCGTTCTTTCCTCATCACGTTCAATTAGCGAGAATTTTTCTTTTAAAGCAATCTTTGCATTTTTATAGGCAAGTTTTACTAGTTCTTTTTTCTGTCCTCTTTGAGGAATAAATATTTTCACATCTAAAAGCTGCTCAGCCATCGTCACATCAACAGAGTCTGGCAAATATATTTCTTTTGGTTTAAAATGATTAGCCTGTTCATAAAAACGTCCGAGATAGGTGAGCATCTCTTCTTCCGGCTCATTATAGATTGGGAACATAGATACATCTCTTTCAATGAGTTTCCCTTGCCTTATAAAAAACACTTGGACACACATCCAACCCTTATCAACCGCATAAGCAAACACATCGCGGTCAGTAAAATCCGTCATCGTAATCTTTTGTTTTTCCATCGTTGTTTCAATATGAATCATTTTATCTCTGAAGTCTTTTGCTTTTTCAAACTCTAGCGCGGCAGACGCTTCCTCCATTTTCGTTGAGAGTTCTTTTTTGATCTCTTTATAACCACCATTTAAGAAGCGAGTAATTTCATCTGTCATCTGTTTGTATGTTTCTGACTTTACTTCATTCACACATGGAGCTAGACATTGGCCGATATGGTAGTACAAACAAACTCTATCTGGTAAGGTGTTACATTTCCTTAAAGGATAAAGGCGATCTAATAATCTTTTTGTTTCATTGGCCGCCTGCACATTTGGGTACGGTCCAAAATATTTACCTTTGTCTTTTTTTACTTTTCTCGTGGTAATTAGTCTCGGATGTCTTTCATTTGTTAATTTAATAAAAGGATAACTTTTATCATCCTTTAACATAACATTATATTTGGGGTCATGCTTTTTAATTAAATTTAACTCTAATAATAATGCTTCCATATCGGAAGAGGTTACAATATATTCAAAATCATCAATTTCATTTACAAGCCTTAATGTTTTTCCATCATGTGAACCGGTAAAATAGGACTTAACCCGATTACGAAGCACTTTCGCCTTACCGACATAAATAATTGTCCCTTGGCGATCTTTCATTAAATAACAACCTGGTTGAGCAGGTAATAAAGATAATTTATTTTTTATATGATCATTCATAATGAGCTGTCACATCCATACCTAAAAAGAATATCATTGCAGGAGGAAATCATACCCTTCTTACTGATTTTGCCATAATCGTACTGTAAAAAACCCCGATCTTCTTAAAGTAGAAGCCGGGGTTTGTTTTTATGGTACTTCTTATGCACCATGTTTTTGAAGCAATTCAACTAATGCTTCTTTTGGTTGGAAACCAACCACTTTATCTACTTCTTTACCATCTTTAAATACGATAAGAGTTGGGATGCTCATAACACCAAATTTACCAGCAGTTTCTTGGTTATCGTCAACATCAAGTTTAACGATTTTCACTTTATCTCCCATTTCTCCATCGATTTCCTCAAGAACTGGTCCAATCATTTTACAAGGTCCGCACCATGGTGCCCAGAAGTCTGCAAGGACTAGACCTGAACCAGTTTCAGCAGTAAAGTTTTGATCTGTTGCATGTGTGATAGCCATAATATTTATATTCCTCCTAATAAATAACTAAAAAATCTTATCGAAAGTATATCATCGATTAATAATGGATGCTATTATTTTGCTCGTATAGATTACCCATTTTTTTATTGTATCATACTGAACCTTTAAAAGGGATCCAATGTCTATTTTATTCATCATTCATCTTTTTGCCAACATAATAAAGAAGCGAGTAGTACAAGTCTACCCGCTCATATCAGATATAAACGAAAATTATGCATTTACAAGTAATTCTTTAAACTCTTTCGTTAGTAGTGGAAGGACTTCAAATAAGTCACCCACAATACCATAATCCGCTACTTTAAAAATATTCGCTTCAGGATCTTTGTTGATGGCAACAATAATCTTTGAATTGGACATGCCAGCTAAATGTTGAATTGCACCAGATATACCGCAGGCAATATAAAGATCCGGCGTAACCACTTTACCTGTTTGACCGATTTGAAGTGAGTAATCACAGTAGTCTGCATCGCATGCACCACGTGAAGCTCCCACAGCACCACCAAGGACATCTGCTAATTCTTTCAACGGCTCGAAACCTTCTTCACTTTTCACACCGCGTCCACCAGCAACAATGACTTTCGCTTCAGAAAGGTCTACACCTTCTGTTGCTTTTCGTACAACTTCCTTAATGACTTGACGCAAGTTTTTAATTTCTACAGATAAAGATGAAACATCTCCAGTTCTACTTTCATCTTTTTCAAGTGGTGCGATATTATTAGGACGAATCGTAGCAAAAAGAAGTCCATCTGTTACAATTTTCTTTTCAAATGCTTTTCCAGAGTAAATCGGACGGGTAAAGACTAAATTACCACCCTCAACTTCTAGATCTGTTACATCAGAGATGAGACCGGATTCTAGCTTTGCCGCAATCCTCGGTGCAAGATCCTTACCTTGGGCAGTATGTCCGAAAATAATTCCTTCAGGATCTTCTTGATCAATAACGGCAAGTAAGGCTTGGGAATAACCGTCAGATGTATATTGTTTTAACTGTTCATCCTCTACTGTAACCACACGGTCAGCTCCATATTGAATGAATTCAGCTCCTAAAGCGCTTACAGAATCACCAAATAATACACCTACTACCTCTCCACCTTCAGCAGATGTTTTTGCTGCAGCAACTGCTTCAAAAGAAACATTACGCAATGAACCTTCTCTTACTTCACCTAGTACTAAAACTTTTCTAGCCATTATTATACCCCCAACGTTTTTATTCTTTTATGCTCGTTATTAGACAACTTTTGCTTCGTTATGAAGTAGACCGACTAATTCTTTTACTTGATCTTCTAATTCACCTTCAAGCACTTTTCCGGCTTCTTTTTTCGGTGGTAGGGAAATTTCGATTGTTTTTGTTTTCGCTTCTACATCATCTTCGTCTAAATCAAGATCGTCTAATTCAATTTCGTCTAAAGGTTTTTTCTTTGCTTTCATAATTCCTGGTAAAGAAGGGTAGCGCGGTTCATTTAAACCTTGTTGTGCAGTGACAAGCAATGGTAAAGAAGTCTCGATTACTTCAGAATCACCTTCTACATCACGAACAACTGTAGCTGTTGTACCTTCAATATCTAATTTAGTGATGGTTGTGATATAAGGAATAGCTAATAATTCCGCGACACGAGGGCCAACTTGACCTGATCCACCATCGATTGCTACATTCCCACCAATAATTAAATCAACCTCTTTATCTTTAAGGAATTCAGCTAAAATTTTTGATGTCGTAAACTGATCTCCTTCTTCGACGCCATCTTCTGTATTGATCAGTACTGCTTTATCAGCACCCATCGCTAATGCTGTACGAAGTTGTTTCTCCGCTTCTTCTGTCCCAACAGAAACAACCGTTACTTCACCACCATGTGCATCACGAACTTGGATTGCTTCCTCAATTGCATATTCATCGTAAGGGTTGATGATGAATTCTGCTCCATCTTCATTAATTTTGCCGCTTGAGATTGTGATCTTTTCTTCTGTATCAAATGTTCTTTTCATTAGTACATAGATGTTCATGGTTTCGCCTCCTAATTTTACAAACATTCCATTGCTTCATAAGATTTTGACAAATAAAACTAAATTGTTGACTGAGCGTATGCTCAGTCTTACAATAACCTATTCCCAAAAAAACTTTTCAAATCGATTATTTTTTTAAACAATTTGAATTATTAAATCTATTATAATAGATTATAAACCAAATTGGTAATGAAAAACGTTTATATTTAAAAAATTATTTTCCTGAGAAAACTGGATTTCGCTTTTCAACAAAAGCAGAAATACCTTCCTTCGCATCTTCACTTACGAAAACTTGACCAAAAAGCTCTGCTTCTTTTTTCACTCCATCATAATAGCGGTTGGATTTACTATAATTCAGTAATTCTAATGCTGCACCGACAGATACTGGGCTCTTTTTGGCGATTTTTTGTGCCATTGCGTAGGCATTTTCTAACAGTTCCTCTTCAGGGTAAGCATGATTGGCCAGACCGAGTTGTACAGCTTCTAGCCCAGTTATTGGATCACTCGTTAAAATCATTTCAGCTGCTTTTGCCGTTCCTACATATCGAGGTAAACGTTGTGTACCAGCAAATCCAGGAATTAATCCGAGCTGCAATTCTGGTAGTCCCATTTTTGTATTTTCTGCAACTAAGCGAATATGACAACTCATTGCAAGTTCCAAACCTCCACCTAAAGCTGCACCATGAATGGCTGCAATAATAGGTTTCTTGAAGGTTTCAATTCTCTCAAAGAGCCCTTGTCCATTTTCTGCTAATTGCGAAAAACCTTCATCATTCTGGATAGAAGTAAACTCTTTAATATCTGCTCCAGCAGAGAAAAAGCGGCCTTCACCATGAATGAGAATCGCCCTAATATCTTGATTTGGCTCGATCTGATCCAGTACTTCGCTTAATTCTTCAATCAACCCAGATGATAGTGCATTGGCAGGAGGGCGACTAATGGTAATTGTTGCAATTTCATTATCAATCTTCCAATTTAAGTATTCCACTTTTTCTTACCTCCATTATTTTTAATTACTGCTTTTGCAACCACTAATTAAAAGACGATGAACTTCAGGTGCTAACGCAGTTAAATCATATTTTTGATCATTCATCACCCATGTTGTTGCCGTTTCATCCATTGTCCCAAAGATCATCTGTCTAGCTAATCGGACATCAAGATTACTAGCAAACTCACCCGTTTTTTTCCCTTCGAGTAAGATTGAATCGATTAAGCCTAAATAACCTTTTAAGATTGCATTAATTTTTTGCCGTAAATCGATATTTGATTGTCTTAATTCTAATTGTGTCACGATAGCTAAATGTTTGTCTTGAGATAAAATATGAAAGTGGGTTTCGACCATCATTAATAACTTCTCTGCTGCTCTTACTTTTCCTGCTATTTTCTCCTCAATCATTTCAACAAAGTGACCCATTTTGTTTTCAAAGAGGGAAATTAAGATATCTTCTTTGTTCTTAAAATATAAATAAATCGTCCCATCAGCCACGCCTGCCTGTTTAGCAATCTTTGAAACTTGTGATTGATGGTAGCCATTCTCAGCAATGACTATCACTGCTGCATCAATAATTTGTCTATATTTTGGTTTGTTCTTCTTCAAAATCATTCTCCCCCTATATCACTCTTGCGCCTAACAAAGAGTATACCGGAATGGAGATACTCGTTTCCACCTAATCAACAGAACAACCATTCCGAATGATAAAAAATGAATGAATAGTCATTCATAAAATTATATTATTATCTAATGATTGTTCTGTCAAGAATCTTTGCATAATTATTATGTTTTTAAGTTGGACAAGCTCTAGGATTCAAAAAGAATGAGCCACATGGCCCGATTATTTTATCGCCTCATTTTGCTCTTCAGCAAATTTCTTTTTATCTTCCTCAATTAAAGATCTTCTTAGGATTTTTCCTACTGCTGTTTTAGGTAGTTCTTCACGAAATTCATAAATTCTCGGTACCTTATAAGCAGCCAAATGTTTTCTAGCAAACTGATTTAGTTCATCTTCTGTAATATTGGCACCTTCTTTTTTAACAATATAAGCTTTCACTGTTTCTCCGCGGTAAGGGTGCGGCACGCCAGCTGCTACTACTTCCTGGACACCTTCATGTTCATATAACACTTCTTCTATTTCTCTAGGATATATATTAAATCCACCGGCTATAATCATATCTTTCTTACGGTCAACTACATAAAAATAGCCGTTTTCATCCATATACCCCAAATCTCCTGTTAATAACCAACCGTCTTTTAAAGTTTGTTCGGTATCGTCCGGACGGTTCCAATAGCCTTTCATGACTTGTGGACCTTTCACACAAATCTCACCAATTTCACCAACAGGTAAAAATTCGCCATTTTCAGTAGACATAATTTTTGCATCAGTATCGGGCCAAGGTATACCAATACTACCTTTCACTCTCGGTTCATCCCAAAGGAAATTAGCATGTGTCACAGGTGAAGATTCTGTTAGCCCATATCCTTCTACTAATTTACCGCCAGTGATTTCTTCAAATTTTTGTTGAACTTCAACAGGTAGTGCAGCTGATCCACTAATACAGGAATCGATCGAAGAAAGATCAAATTCTTTAATTTTGGGGTGATTCAATAATCCAATATAAATGGTCGGAGCACCTGGGAAAAGTGTTGGCTTTTGCTTTTCAATCGTCTTCAAGGTCGTTTCAACATCAAACTTTGGAAGCAAAACCATTTTGTTGGCTTCCATAATCGTTAAGATCATAACCGTTGTCATACCATATACATGGAAAAACGGCAGTATACCTAGAATAATCTCTTCGCCTTTTTTCGTTTGATATAGCCATGCTTTACACATCGCAGCATTGGAAACTAAATTTTTGTGGGTAAGCATAACTCCTTTCGGAAATCCAGTCGTCCCACCGGTATATTGTAATAGTGCTAAATCTTCATTAAATTCTATATCATATGTTTGAACTGGTTTTACTTCACCTTTTAATATTTCTGTTAATAAATGATAATTGCCTTCGTGTCTAACATTGACTGATAAGCCATATTGCTTTTTCTGGATAAATGGATACACAATATTTTTTGGAAATGGTAAAAAGTCTTTGATAGCGGTTACAATTACATGTTTCAATTCGGTTTGCGGTAGTATTTTAGTCACTCTCGGAAAAAGTATATCCATTGTGATAATAGCAATCGCTCCTGAATCCTTCATTTGGAATTCAAGTTCTCTTTCCATATAAAGTGGATTTGTTTGGACGACCACTCCCCCTGCGAATAGAACACCATAATAGCTTATGACTGACTGCGGGGTATTAGGTAACATGATAGCCACTCGATCGCCTTTCGTTATTCCGATGCTTTGCAAGTAACCTGCAACTTTTAGCGCAGATTCATAGACATAACGATACGTAAACTCTTTACCCATAAAGTGAATGGCTTTTTTTTCAGGGAACTCATTTGCGGCATTAACTAAAAACTCCTGAACGGGCTGTTCTGGATAATCAAGTGTTGATGGGATTTCATTAGGGTACAGCTTCAGCCACGGTTTTTCTTCAGACATTTACGACCCTCCCCAAATATTATATTTTTAGAACATTTAAAATTGTTCACCTTTTATTATAATATACACTTGTAAGCAAAACAAATGGAAATTAGATAAATCTGTGCCTTATTTACTAAAGGCGCCTCTTTATACAAGTCCATTTATCTTATGCTAAATAGCATAAACCATAGCCACCATGAAGGAGGAAGAACGGTTGTATAGTAAGTAAAAGTTTGGCGGTACTTTTACTGTAAATAAAAAACTAGACAACTATTCGCTGTATGGCGCATACGAATAATTGTCTAGATGTAACGAATAAATCAATACCTTTATATCATAAAGATGATGCCCGCTAAGATAAATAATACGCATAATACAAGTAATATTTTTGCTAATCTCTCCATTCAATTACGCTCCCTAAGATATGCTTGCACCGATAATATAAGAAATTCCGATTGATAATATCATAGATATCAGTCCAACAGCGATATTATTATTTTGTATTTCATCATCTACTTTTATATTCGGACTCATGAATTCAAAAACAAAATAAGCGATTATCAATAAAATAAAACCGAACACGCCCCAACCAATCATGACAAGTAAATGATCATTATGCATAATTGAATGACGAAACACATTGGCTATCCCAAATATCTTACCACCCGTAGCCATTGCCACAGCAACATTTCCTTTTTTAATCTCTTCCCAATTCTTATACTTTGTTACTAGCTCAAATACTGCTAAAAAGACAATCATACATAGAATAACCACACTAAAGTAGGCAGCGGTATGAACAAATTCATTCTCCCAAAACTGATTCATTTTAAGTTCTCCCCACAATTTTTTAATGAATTCTTTTCGCACTTACATGTTTTTCATTCATGTGTAAAGACAATCATTATTTAAATTCTACCACAGTGACACCTGTTCCACCTTCACCAGCTTCACCAAAACGAATAGACTTGACGGAACGGTGATTTCGTAAATACTCTTGTACACCTTGCCTTAGCGCCCCTGTTCCTTTTCCATGAATGATAGACACGCGCGGATAGGCTGCTAGAAGAGCATCATCAATATATTTCTCAACTCTCAAAAGAGCGTTTTCATATCTTTCGCCTCTAAGGTCAAGCTCCAAACTGACATGATAATCTTTTCCTTTTACAGTTGCCATCGGTTTTGTTTCTATCGGCTTAGGTGCTTTAATAAACTCTAAATCTTTTTCTTCCACCTTCATTTTTAAAATGCCGATCTGGACACTCCATTCCTTTTCAGCTAGTTTTTCTAATAGTTGCCCCTTTTGACCGAAACTTAATACCTTTACTTCATCTCCAGGCTGGAATTGATGCGTTTGATTGGCACTTTTTTTCTTTTGCTTCTTCACTATTTCAGGTGCGGCGTCAGATAGACGTTTTCTTGCTTCAATCAGTTCATGCTCTTTTACTTCTGCGTGTTTTTCTATGCGCATTTGTCTAAGTTCGCTAATAATGCTCTCTGCTTCTTCTTTCGCTTTCTCTACAATAGATGCAGCTTCTTCTTTTGCTCTTTGTTCTAACACATCTTTTTCTTCATAATAGGAGACCATTTGTTTTTGCAAATCTTTATGAAGCTTCTCAGCGTTTTTTAATAAGGCATATGCTTCTTCACGTTCTGCCTCCGCTTGCTTTTTACTACTTTCCAATGAGGCAATCATATTTTCTACTTTGTTACTATCAGCACTTATATATTCCTTGGCATTGGTAATGACACGCTCATTTAAACCAAGACGTCCTGAAATTTCAAAAGCATTACTGCGCCCAGGAACGCCAATCAGTAATTTATAAGTAGGACTCAACGTTTCTACATTAAATTCAACACTGGCATTTACAACCCCTTCACGATTGTAACCATAAGCTTTTAACTCAGGATAGTGGGTTGTAGCAATGACTTTAGCCCCTCTGTTATACACTTCATCTAAAATAGAAATGGCTAAAGCTGCCCCTTCTTGCGGGTCTGTTCCTGCACCTAATTCATCAAAAAGGACTAAACTATTACCGTCCACTTTTTCTAAAATATCAACAATATTGACCATATGTGACGAGAAAGTACTTAAACTCTGTTCAATTGATTGTTCATCACCGATATCAGCATAAACAGCAGCAAATACCGCTACTTCCGACCCGTCTAAAGCAGGAATTTGTAACCCTGCCTGTGCCATCAATGTGGATAGACCAACTGTTTTTAATGTGACTGTCTTACCACCAGTATTTGGTCCCGTAATAACGATGGAAGAATAGTCTTCTCCCATCATTATGTCGTTCGCTACGACTTCATTAGCGGGTATCAGTGGGTGACGTGCTTTGAAAAGCTTAATATGACCTTTGTCATTTACAGATGGTTTACTTGCCTTTATGCTCTTTCCATATCTTGCTTTTGTGAACATAAAATCCATCTCACCTAAAACATACACAATGGTCTGAAGCTCATTATTATACTCATTCGTTAATAATGATAGCTGAATAAGAATCTTCTCTATTTCTTGTTGCTCTTTTACTCTTATATTTTGTAATTCATTATTTAGTTGGACAATAGACTGTGGTTCAATAAATAATGTTTGTCCAGAAGAACTTTGATCATGAATAATTCCACCATAATGACCGCGATATTCTTGTTTAACAGGAATAACGAAACGATCATTACGAATAGTAATAATCGCATCAGAAAGCATTTTCTGTGCGCTAGACGAACGAATCATTGATTCTAATTTATCTCGTACCCGACTCTCTCTCGTTCTTAATTGTGTTCTTAATTGGCGTAAATTTTCACTCGCGCTATCAAGGACATCTCCATTTTCGTCAATACTATTTCTAATCGCCGTTTCTAGTTCAGCTAACACAATGATTTTTTCACTATAGTTGAACAAAATTGGTATTTCATTTTCTTCTTCATCAGCAAAATCTTCAATAAAACGCTTCATTTGTCGACTTGCATGAATCGTACTAGCTACTTGCATCAGTTCTTGGGGACTCAACATCGCACCAATCTTTGTTCGTTTTAAGTGAGGAGTAATGTCAAAAATCCCCCCTAAAGGCACACTGCCTCTCATACGTAACACTTGAGCCGCTTCATCCGTTTCGTTTTGCAACTTAAGCACTTCAGAAAAGTCTGTTGATGGTACTAAGTCTTCCGCTTTTTTCCTCCCAAGACTTGAGGACACATAGGTTAAAAGCTGCTCTTTAACTTTATGAAATTCGAGCATTTTCAAAATTCTATCTTGCATGAGGTAATCCCCCTTCATTTCCGTATCTAACCGTTCTCTTTACTTATGATTCTTTAAAAACTGCAATAAATCATCAGCTTCAAATGTATTAAGCACTGTATCTTTTAATAACCATGCTTTCTTTGCAGCGGATACACCCACTTCCATATGATTGAGTGTTTCTATTTTATGAGCATCAGTATTAATGACAATCTTGACATCAGATTCTTGTGCTAATTTTAATGCTTCTGTTGCGAGGTCTAACCGATTTGGATTCGCATTTAATTCAAGTACAGTATTCGTTTCTTTTGCTAGTGCAAATAATTTCTCGATATTGACAGCATATCCATCCCGTCTCCCAATCAATCGACCTGTTGGATGGGCAATAATATCAACATGTGGGTTTCTCATTGCATTTTCTAATCGGTGCATAATCTGCTCTTCTGATTGTGAGAAAGCTGAATGAATAGAAGCAATGACAATATCCATTTCTTTCAGCACATCATCCTCATAATCTAGGGAACCATCCGGTAAAATATCCATTTCTATCCCTGATAAAACTTGAAAATCATCATATTGTTCGTTGATTTGGCGAATGATTTCTCTTTGTTTTAATAACCGCTCTTTTGTTAATCCATTAGCTACTTTTAAATATTGCGAATGATCCGTAATCGCCATATAACGATAGCCTTTTGTGCGACAGGCAGCAATCATCTCTTCGATTGAATTAGCACCGTCACTCCATGTTGTATGCATATGAAGATCGCCCTTGATATCTTCATTTTCGATAAGTGGCGTGTTTGCGGTATATGTTTCAACTTCCTGCCCGTCTTCGCGAATTTCAGGAGGAAACAAAGGTAAATCAAAATGAGCATAAAAATCTTTTTCTGATTGGAATGTTTTGATCGTTCCTTTTTCTATATCTTCAACACCGTACTCACTAATTTTTTCTCCGCGCTCCTTCGCCAATTGACGCATACGCACATTATGGTCTTTTGAACCAGTAAAATGGTGAAGTGTAGAAGCAAATTCTTCAGGTGTTACGATTCGGAAATCAACAGAGACATCATATTTGTATGCCAGCACTACAGATACTTTTGTGTCCCCTGCCGCAATCACTTCTTTAATCTCATCTAATTGTAAAAGTTGTTCTTTCACTGAAGCAGGCATTGTCGTTGAAATAATAAAGTCCAAATCTTTAATCGTCTCTCTCATTCTTCTAATACTACCTGCTCGAGAAAAACGGTCGATGTTATTAAATGATGATAAAAATCCTTCAATTTCCTCAGCAATCGGAAGCATAAAAGCAAGGGGCAGACGGTCTGGTCTTGTGCCCACATTGGCTAATGCTTCGAGAATTTTTTCTTCTGTTTTCTTCCCAAACCCGGCTAAAGCTTGTACTTGATGATTCATACAAGCCGTCTTTAAATCTTCAGCACTCTTAACCCCAAGCTCTTTATACAACTTAGCAATTTTTTTACCACCTAAACCCGGCAATTGCAAAAGTGGAATCAAACCTGCTGGTACTTCTTTCTTTAATTCATCAAGGACACTAGTTGTGCCTTCTTCTACAAACTCTGCGATTACGGTAGAAGTCCCCTTACCGATACCAGGTAAAGTCGTATAATCATCTATTTCATCCAACGTTAAATCACTTGTTTCTAAAGCCGTTGCTGCTTTACGAAAGGCAGCCGTTTTAAAAGGGTTTTCTCCCTTTAACTCCATATAAATAGCAATCGTTTCTAATAAATGAACAACATCCTTTTTATTAATTGTCATAAGTGTATCGCCTCATTTACATTCATATTTTCTTAGTCTTTCCCGTTTTCTTGCTACCTATAAAATCATACAATATTTCAATAGTTCTAGACAGTCTTGACCCTTAATGGTAGCCCCATCCAATAAAAGATTGGCTTCAAATAAAGAAAACTTCTCTTCCTAAGGTAGAGAAGTTAAGAAGCTACATAATCAATCCATAACTCTTTTATCTGCTGGGAAAACACTGGTGTATGCTCAATAATAAGGTTTGCCATAAACGAGCCGTCCAGAGTTGACTGCACACTATCTATTGGCAATAATGCTGCTATGTATAATAAGATAAACATGATAAGATAAACTTCTATAAATCCTATAATACTTCCAGCCCAACTGTTTAATTGTTTTAATATCGGAAAACTTGCGAGAAAATCTAGCATACTGCCGATAATTTGTAATACAATCTTAACTGCAAAGAAAATGATTGCAAATGCAATTGCGCGATAATAAGCTGTCTCTAAGTCTGTGTTTCCTAAGATCGTTTCAAGCTGTGAATTCCCGAAGTTCGGATATGGAATCCATAAGGTTAATTTAGGAGCTAACGGCTCATAATATAGTCTTGCCACAACAAAGGCGACAATAAAGCCTAATAGATGGATAGCTTGAAGAATTAATCCTCTTCGTAGACCTATGAAAAACCCGAAGATTAACATAATAATAATGGCAAGATCAAGCATAATTCGTGTCAGTCCTTTACTCTATTTAATTCTTCTTTAAGACGTTCTACTTCGTCTTTAAGTTTCAAATAATCGTTCATTGTGTTCACAGCTGTTAAAACAGCAAGTTTACTAATATCGAGCGAAGGATTCTTTGCACTAATATCTCTCATTGTTTCATCCACCATGGATGCAACTAAACGGATGTGGCTGGAGCTCTCCGTGCCGACAATTGTATACGGGATACCATATATATCAACCCTTGTCCGGTTTTTATCAGTATTTGACAACATGTAAGCCCCCATTCTGAAGAATCCTAAACATTATCATAACACGAACCATTTTTTGAGGGAAGTCAAAGCTTGTCAAAAAGACAGAGGAATTGTCAAAATAGGAGGAATCAATGATGAGCCAAATTGTATTAAAAAAATCAACAGCAGAACTGCAACAAATGAAAACACATTACCAAGCTCTACTATCACCGAAACAGCCTCCCGGTAGTATTTTTACTGCTAAAACAAACAACTGTACAATAACTGCCTACAAATCAGGTAAAGTATTGTTTCAGGGAGCTGGCTGTCAATCGGAAGCAGATAAATGGGGTGGCTCTAGTAGTGCAGTCGCACCGAAAAAGAAAGCAAGCGCGCCGAAAGGATCTAAATTACCGGATCGTTTTGCATCCTTATCCGTTGTTGGCTCAGATGAAGTTGGGACAGGAGATTATTTTGGACCAATGACAGTGGTAGCGGCTTATGTAAGTGCAACGAATATCCCGCTATTAAAAGAGCTGGGCGTGCAAGATTCTAAGAATTTAAACGATCAAAGAATTATCCATATCGCTAAGCAAATTAAAGAAGTCATTCCCTTTAGTTTACTTACACTTCATAATGAAAAATATAACAACATGCAACAAAAAGGAATGTCTCAAGGCAAGCTAAAAGCCCTCCTTCATAACCAAGCTATTAATAGTGTGCTTGGAAAAATGTCACCGGAGAAACCAGACGCTGTCTTGATCGATCAATTTGCTCAAGAAGGAGTCTATTATAATTATTTAAAATCTCAAGCCAATATCCAAAGAGAAAATGTATATTTCAGTACGAAAGGTGAATCTGTCCATCTCGCTGTCGCAGCTGCATCGATTCTTGCGCGCTATGCGTTTCTCCTTCGTTTCGAGGAATTAAGTAAAAAAGCTGGCTTCCCACTAACAAAAGGTGCCGGCCCTAAGGTAGACGAATGCGGAGCGAAATTAATACATATACATGGTGAAGATTCTCTAAAGTACTTTGTGAAACTTCATTTTGCTAACACCGAAAAAGCAAAGGCTCTTTATAGAAAAAAGTATAAAGCTTAAGGCAATAGGGTGAGGTTGGGACATAAGTATGCTAGCTAATGATTTATCCGAATGATTAGGAGTTCTAGCATCTAATCATTCGGTTTTTTGTTGATTTGAACCCTTATATGAAAAGAATAGTGAAATGGAGTAGAAGACACTCGACTCCTGCGGGAAATAGAGGGAAAGCTGAGACCCCACAGGCAATGCCTTAGGAGACTCAGCCCCTCCCCGCGAAAGCAAGTGACTGTAGCGCTATGGAACGGACTTTTTTTCAAATGATATTTTAAGATCAATTTGTTATTGTTCTTTTTTGAGGTTAGCTCATTTAGTTATGTCTCAGCCTTTTTTGAGACCTGTGATTCTTCCTTTTGCCCCCACTCTCTCACGCTTATTTCTATAGCGAAGTTCCCCTTTTACCTAAACTGTGCAAAAAAAGTGATACTACCGCAAAATAACGGTGAGTATCACTTTTATGATTATTTATCCGCGAAGGACAGCACCAGCTTTTTCTTCTAATGCTTTTAATACTTTGTCATGTGTTTTTACTACTTCTTCATCTGTTAATGTCCGTTCTGGATCAAAATATTTAAGTGAGTAGGCAATGGATTTTTTACCTTCTTCCATTCGATCGCCTTCATATAAATCAAATACATGAACGTCTTTTAATAATTTACCGCCTGCTTCACGAATGACAGTGCTTAATGCTTGAGCCGTTGTTGTTTGATCGACCACTAAAGCAATATCTCTCGTAATAGATGGGTAACGAGGAATAGCTTCATAGCGTAATGGATTCATTTCAGCATGTAGTAATTTCTCTAATGATAGTTCAAAAACATACGTTTCTTTTAAGTCTAATTCTTTTTCAACATTTGGATGAACTTGACCAATAAACCCGATACTCGTTTCATTTAAGAATACTTCTGCTGAGCGACCTGGATGTAGACCGTCTTTCTCCAATTTGGCAAACGTGATTTGCTCTAACAAGCCAAGCTTACTAAATAATCCTTCTAGAATTCCTTTCAGAACAAAGAAATCAACTGGCTTTTTCTCCCCTTGCCATTGGTGTAGCTCCCATAAACCTGTTATGGCCGCAGCTAAATGTTCTTTTTCCTCAGGTAACTCATTCTTAGCTGTACTTAAGAAAACAGATCCTGTTTCATAAACAGCAGTAGCGTCAATTTGTCTCGCACTATTATACTTAAGGACTTCTAATAAATGCGGAATTAAGCTAAGACGTAACACACTACGCTCTTCACTCATCGGCATCGCAAGCTTGATTGGCTCTCTTACTTCTAAGCAATAGTTTTGCGCTTTTTCTGCACTCGTTAATGAGTAAGTGATGGCTTGATATAATCCAGCACCTTCCAAGTATTGACGAACAATACGTCGTTTCTTTTGATAAGGCGTTAGACTACCTGCTGAAGCCGTTCCACCTGGCAATGTTGAAGTAAGATTATCGTATCCGTATAGGCGACCCACTTCTTCTACAAGATCCTCTTCAATCGTAATATCACCACGTCTTGTTGGCACTGTTACTGTCATTTCATTCTCTTCAACCACTGTCGTGAATTGCAATCTTTCTAAAATGTTATTTGCTTCGCTCACTGATAACGTTGTTCCAAGGACACGATTGATTTTATCAATGGTAATGGAAATAACAGCAGGTTCTACTTTTAATGTGTCAACTTCTACTGATCCCTCTAATACTTCTCCGCCTGCATATTGCGTGAGTAATTGCGCTGCTCTTTCTGCAGCTGGACGGATACGCTGTGGATCAACACCTTTTTCATAGCGCGCACTCGCTTCACTTCTTAATCCGTGATCTTTCGAGGACTTTCTAATTGCACCGCCAGTGAAATAAGCTGATTCAAGTAGTACGGTCGTTGTTTCATTACCTACTTCTGAATTTGCTCCACCCATTACACCAGCTAAAGCAACTGGTACTTCCCCATTTGTGATAACTAGGTGATCAGTTGTTAATTCTCTCTCAGCATCATCAAGCGTAGTGATTTTTTCACCTTGGTTGGCACGGCGAACAAGAATTTCTTTCGAACCTAGGCGATCATAATCAAACGCGTGTAATGGCTGACCGTATTCAAGTAAAATATAGTTCGTAATATCAACAACATTATTATGTGGACGAATACCAGCTGCTGTTAAACGAGCTTGTAACCATAGTGGTGATGGAGCGATTTTTACATTTTTGATTACTTTAGCGACATATAATGGATTATCATCTGCTGCTTCAACCTTTACAGTGATGTAATCAGCCGCTCTTTCAGAAACAGTCTCTACCTTTGGTTGTGGTAACTTCACATCTTTTCCTAAAATAGCAGCGACTTCATAAGCCACACCAAGCATACTTTGGCAATCTGCACGGTTAGGTGTTAACCCTAATTCTAATACTTGATCATCTCTGTGTAATTGCTCTAATGCATTGGTTCCAAGCTCTGTATCTGCTGGAAACACATAAATTCCTTCACTATAATCTTTAGCGACTAGCTTACTTTCAAAACCTAGTTCTTGAAGAGAACAAATCATTCCATTCGAAGCTTCGCCACGTAATTTTGCTTTTTTAATTTTAAAATTCCCCGGTAATACTGCACCTACAGTTGCTACTGCCACCTTTTGTCCTTTATCAACATTAGGAGCCCCGCAAATGATTTGCACAAGTTCACCATCACCAAGGTCTACTTGACAAATATTTAATTTATCAGCACTTGGATGTTTTTCTTTTTCAGACACATAACCGACGACAACACCTTTAATTCCTTCATCAAGTGTCTCTACACCTTCAACTTCAATCCCGCTCTTTGTGATTTTCTCTGCTAATTCTTCTGGTGTAATCCCAGATAAGTCAACATATTCTTGTAACCATTTATATGAAACGTACATTTCGTTGTCCTCCCCCTTTATTCATGAATTGAGAATTGCTTTAAGAATCTACTATCATTTGTATAGAAATGACGAATATCATCGACACCATACTTTAACATTGCGATACGCTCAGCGCCCATTCCAAAGGCAAACCCTGTATATTTTTTAGAATCAAAACCTGCCATTTCAAGTACATTTGGATGTACCATTCCTGCACCTAGAATCTCAATCCAACCGGTTTTTTTACATACATTACAGCCTTCTCCAGAACAAATCATACAAGAGATATCCATTTCTACAGATGGCTCAGTAAATGGGAAGAAACTTGGACGAAGGCGAATTTCTCTCTCTTCGCCGAACATTTTTTTCGCAAATACTTCTAGCGTACCCTTTAAGTCTGTCATACGAATATTTTCATCTATAACAAGTCCTTCAATTTGCATAAATTGATGAGAGTGAGTCGCATCATCATTATCACGACGGAATACTTTTCCTGGACAAATAATTTTCACTGGACCTTTCCCCTCATGCTTTTCCATCGTTCTAGCTTGCACAGGAGAAGTATGTGTTCGTAATAAAATATCCTCTGTAATATAGAATGAATCTTGCATATCGCGGGCAGGGTGACCTTTTGGTAAGTTCAGCGCTTCAAAATTATAATAATCCTTCTCCACTTCAGGTCCTTCCGCTACGGTATAGCCCATTCCGATAAATAAGTCTTCAATTTCTTCTACAACCCTAGTTAAAGAATGATGATTACCAGTATGTACAGGGCGACCTGGTAATGTGACATCAATTGTTTCTGCAGCAAGCTTAGCTTGAATTTGCGCTTCTTCTAATTGCACTTGTTTTGCCGTTATTCCTTGCGTAATTTGATCACGTACTTCATTTGCTAATGCACCCATTTTTGGGCGTTCCTCCGCTGAAAGCTTCCCCATTCCTTTTAATACTTCTGTGATCGGGCCTTTCTTACCTAAATAAGCAACGCGGATATCATTTAATTCTTTTAAATCCATTGCCGCAGAAACCTTCTCTAACGCTTCTCCTTGCAATTCTTTTAAACGCTCTTGCATCTTTAAATTCCTCCTTTTAATACTTTTTTGGCAAAATAAAAAACCTTATCCCATGAAAGGGACGAGGTTTGGAATCGCGGTACCACCCTTTTTAATACAACAATAACAAACATGCTGTATTCGCTTCATTTCGATAACGGCAAAAAGCCGGCGCATCTTTACATCAAAAATTTTCGATGGTCCCGATGTCTGCTCCAGAGCTGAAATTTCGAGTAAGCCGCTCATAAAAATGCTTTCAGTCACAGGCATTTTCTCCCTATATGAACAAAACATACTTTACTTTGTCTCTATCATAGCTTTTACTTATTTCATTTTGCTATTTATTATATTACATTATGAGTTGACATTCAAATTGTTCTCACGTTTTTTTTACGCATTATACATTTCGCAAATAATATAGCAATATACCTGCTGCTACAGCTACATTTAAGGACTCACTCTTACCATATAAAGGAATATACAGATTGGCGGTTGTTTGTGTAAGTAAATCTTTGTTTACACCATTCCCTTCATTACCAACGAGCAAGGCAAAATCATCCAGTGGTGCAAAGCTTTGATACTCCTTACCTCCTTCTAATGCTGTACCGTATACAGGAATATTATTTTCCTTTAATGCCGTCATCCATTCATCCAACTTGCCATGGATAATTGGTAAATGAAAATGACTGCCTTGAGCAGATCGTAAAACTTTGGGATTATACGGATCCACTGTTCCGTGACCGATGATAACCGCATCCATGCCAGCTGCATCAGCTGTACGAATCATTGTTCCTAAGTT
Organism: Cytobacillus sp. FSL K6-0265; assembly: GCF_038003465.1. Classification (NCBI taxonomy): domain Bacteria; kingdom Bacillati; phylum Bacillota; class Bacilli; order Caryophanales; family Bacillaceae; genus Cytobacillus; species Cytobacillus sp. FSL K6-0265. Next base: position 3,262,388 of record NZ_JBBOPE010000001.1, read on the forward strand.
TCCGGGATCTTGCACTTCATCTAATAGTAATAATTTCTTCGCAACAAGCGAATCGAAAGATCTTTCTTCTTCTTGATAACAGACGGCCACAATTCCTTGTGGTGTTTGTGTATCAGTTAAGTCTCCAATTACATGTGCCGGTACAATATAAACGGAACAGTCTCCTATATTCCAACTTTGTGGTATATCCTTTTCCTCACTAATAATTAACTCTTTTACACGATTTTCTTTTAATGCTTCTTCAACAAGGTGAAACCCTTCAACGATAAACGTACCTGTTATATCTCTTTCTTTCCTCTTTAGAAGCTTTTTCCACTGCTTCACCTGCGGATTTTTTGCTGATTGTATGTACTTCATTTTTTCGCTCCTTCAACATCACACGTGCCATTAATATTTCATTATACCGAAAAACTCATACATAATAAATCTTAAATGAGAAACCCTATAATCGTAACGAATTCTAACGAAGGATGTGTTTACTTTTATGAATTTAAATTTACGTAATGCCATCTTACACAATGTTTCAGGTAATTCACAAGATGAATTAAAAGATACCATTGTTGATGCGATACAAACAGGCGAAGAAAAAATGCTCCCTGGCCTTGGCGTATTATTTGAAGTCATTTGGCAAAATTCATCTGAAACTGAAAAAAAAGAAATGCTAGAAACGTTAGAAAACGGATTACAATAAGAAAAAAACAGCCTATCATCAGGCTGTTTTTTCTTATTCATAAGTTAATTTTGCAACTGTATCACTATCTAGTCGTTTAATCACAGCTGTAATTAGTTTTACTGCGTTTTCAAAATCATCACGATGAAGAATACCTGCATGTGAATGAATATATCTTGTCGCAATTGTAATTGAAAGCGCTGGCACACCTTTATATGTTAAATGTATCGATCCTGCATCCGTGCCACCACCTGGTACAGAATCAAACTGATAAGGGATATTGAGTTCATCAGCTGTATCTGTTACAAAATCTCTTAAACCTTTATGTGACACCATAGAAGCATCATAGAGAATAATTTGAGGACCGTCACCTAATTTACTTAGCGCATCCTTTTCCGTTACGCCTGGTGTATCTCCTGGTATACCCACATCAACAGCAATGCCGATATCCGGCTCAATCATGTGTGCAGCTGTTTTGGCCCCACGTAAGCCAACCTCTTCTTGTACTGTACCTACAGCATATACTGTATTCGGATGGATTTCATTTTTCAATCCTTCAAGTACTTTAATGGCAATCGCCAACCCAATTCTGTTGTCCCACGCTTTCGCAAGTAACATTTTCTCATTATTCATCACAGTGAATTCGAAGTATGGAACAACCATATCACCTGGTTTTACGCCCCAATCTAATGCTTCTTCTCGGCTAGAAGCACCGATATCAATAAACATATCTTTAATCTCAATTGTCTTCTTACGCGCTTCTGCTGGCAAGATATGCGGCGGTTTCGAACCAATTACACCAGTCACATCACCTTTTGTAGTGACAATTGTCACACGTTGGGCCAACATCACTTGTGACCACCAACCTCCAACTGTTTGAAACCGTAAAAAGCCTTTCTTATCAATACTTGTCACCATGAAGCCTACTTCATCTAAATGACCGGCAACCATAATCTTGGGTCCATCTGCTTGACCGACCTTTTTAGCAATCAAACTACCAAGTCCATCAGTTGATAATTCATCTGCTAACGGTTCTATGTATTTTTTCACCACTTCACGTACTTCTCGTTCGTTACCTGGAACCCCTCTTGCATCAGTTAGTTCTTTTAGCATCGTTAATGTTTCATCAAGCTTAGGCATATTTCGACTCCCTTAATATATTTTAAGCCCATTATACATGGTCAGTCCCTCTTTTGTAAAAACTGAAACTACTTCTTACTGTACTTCATTTCTATAGAACTTATACATATATGTGTTAACAAGCGGTACCTAACTTATTTTCCGGAGGAACCAAACCCGCCGCTGTTTCTCTCTGATTCTGTTAACTCACTCACTTGTGCAAGTTCAACATGGAAAACTGGCGCTATCACCATTTGGGCAATTCTCATATGTTTTTCTACGTGAAAGTCTTCTTTTCCATGATTAATCAAGATGACCTTCACTTCTCCTCTATAGCCCTCATCAATCGTTCCTGGACTATTTAAAACCGTTACACTATGTTTTAAAGCTAAACCACTTCTTGGCCTTACTTGTGCTTCCGTCCCTTTTGGTAACTCCATCTGAATACCTGTGCTAATTAATGCCGACTGTCCTGATGGTATGATTACCTCTTCAATTGAAAACAAATCTAGCCCTGCGTCACCCTCATTTGCACGATAAGGCATTTTAGCATCATTGTGTATCAATTTAATGTTTAATATGTTTGTCATTGTTTATCCCTCATCTTATTTTAGAATATGTTCATCGTGTTGCATGAAATACTTACTAATGGGTATATAAACCGTAAATGTCCCTCAGGCTTTCTTTCAATTGAAAAGCCAATTATTTTTTCATAACAAAAAAATTATAACAAATTTAAACAAAGTTGAAACCTTTTTCAGTCTTATTCGTAAACACTTAAAAAATGTATAAAGGAGTATTCTTTATGTTATTGATCATTCGTCTATTACTGATCATTTTGATTATTTTGCTCATATATAGCGCCGTTAAGTATGTTACAAATCCGATGCGTAAATTAGAAAAAGCCCATAAGCAAAAAAAATACTTTTTTTATGACGACGCAAATAACGCTCAGAAAAATTTCTTTATTACTTATAAAGGGGTTATGTTTGAAGGGGAAAAATATTTAGGTACAACAGATAATTCCTTTGATGTGGTTTCAATTTTTATTTGGCCTCATCAGCCATCAGAATTACAAGGACTTGTTGGTGAGGACTTTATGTTTATCGAAGGCAAATTAAAAACCCATTATATAAATGCAAAAATCGACTGGAAGAGCCCCGTGAAAGAGCTGATGGATAAAAAGCGTAATCAATGAAAGAGCCCAAACTTCTAACCCCAACAAATTTTTTTGTTGGGGTTAGATTTTATTTCCCTAAATAGACAGGTAATAGATTTACTACAATTGGTATATGCCTCTTTTGCTACAATCAAAACATTCCCCTCTCTTTAGCCAATAAACAAAAAGGTCAGGATCCACGACCCTAACCTTTCATTTAAGAAACTTTTTTCACCTTCGTTGCTTTAAAAAATTCTTGCCATTTTATCACAGTCACTTTCTCTCTAATTAGATAAAGAAGAATGGATAAAGAGAGTAAGATCATCACAATCATTGTTGGTGTAAATCTACTGATAAATTCACCAAACACAGTATAAAAAATAGCTAATGGAATATTTGTTATCAAAGCACCTTTGCAGAAATCACGAAATTTCGGGTTTTTTTCTAGCAAGCAAAAGTTAAGTAAATGAAAATGGATAAATGGAATCAAACGGAGAATGGAAATTTGGCCAATGGTTAAATTACGATATTCTCCAAACCATTTCTTTTTTAAATGAGACAGTTTTTCATGAAAGGTCGGGAGCTGATAAATCAATACATAAAAAAATAAACAAGATAACATTAACCCAACTAGAGATAAGATACTACCAAATAAACTGCCAAATAAGACGCCACCGGCAATACAAACAAGTGGCACAGGGATAAAAAGGAACTGCCGCAAAATGTGAAACAAAATAAACGCAAATGGCGCGAGTATACCTGCTGTCTCAATAATCCCCTTAGCAAGAGCAAGATGTTCATTCACCTGATATACGCCCACCTTCCATGAACTACAAGATTCTTGGATGTTAGTACATCATATGGCAAGAGCAATAAAATTATGCTCACTCACTCCATTATGAAGTAAACAAGGAATATCAACTGTACTATAGATAAAAAAGGGAGACCGTATTTAAAGGAAAAATGCTTCGTCTTATGTCTATAACGCCTCATTCCCCAAGTCATCCCTATAGCTCCAAAGAAAAGAGCAACCAGCCATAGATTCTGCTCACTAATGCGGTATTCCCCCCTTTGCGCTTTTCTTTTATCTATTTTCATCATGATTGCTGCAATACAATTCATCATCAAAAACACGATTACCATTACTAACATTACTTTTTACGCTCCTATTCTCATTTCGTTATCGCTATTATAGCTAATAAGGTAGGTAGATGGCATCTTATAAGTAGGATGCGGTATATTGTTCTGACCATTCGCTAAGGTCATCACTATGCCAATATGCTCACTTCTTTACTTTTCACCCTCTAAAAAAGGAGGATTGATTGTAGAACGGTTTATTGCCCTTCCATAACAAAAAAAGCCACCCCCGAAAGAGCGACTTTTAAACTTTCTTATTTAGAAAGGTTTTGTTTTGCAACATTTGCTAATTCTGCGAATGCATTTGCATCAGAAACAGCTAATTCTGCAAGCATTTTGCGGTTTACTTCGATACCAGCTAGTTTTAAACCGTGCATTAAACGGCTATAAGAAAGACCGTTCATACGAGCAGCTGCGTTAATACGAGTAACCCATAACTTACGGAAGTCGCGTTTTTTCTGACGACGATCACGATAAGCATAGTTGTAAGATTTCATTACTTGTTGGTTAGCAACTTTATATAATGTATGTTTAGAACCGTAATAACCTTTAGCTAATTTTAATACCTTTTTACGACGTTTGCGAGTAACTGTACCGCCTTTTACACGTGGCATAATATTTCCCTCCTAGTTTGCGAGTTTACTTAAGACCTACTAACATATTGCGGATACGCTTGAAATCACCAGTAGACACAAGAGTACCTTTACGAAGCTTACGTTTTTGTTTTTGAGATTTATTCGCGAACATATGGCTTCTGTAAGCGTGAGAACGTTTTAATTTTCCAGATCCTGTTCTTTTAAAACGCTTAGCAGAACCACGGTGTGTTTTCATTTTTGGCATGTGGAATTCCTCCTCTTACTTTTCGTTTTTAGGTGCAAGTATCATAAACATGCTTCGGCCATCCATTTTCGGATGAGATTCAACTGTTGCGACTTCAGAGCAAGCCTCTGCAAATCGAACAAGAACACGCTGTCCAATTTCCTTATGCGTAATCGCACGACCTTTAAAACGAATAGAAGCTTTTACTTTATCGCCTTTTTCAAGGAATTTGATTGCGTTACGAAGCTTTGTATTAAAGTCATGTTCCTCAATTGTTGGACTAAGACGAACTTCTTTAACACTGATAATTTTTTGATTTTTACGTGCTTCTTTCTCTTTTTTCTGTTGCTCGAACTTAAACTTACCATAGTCCATGATACGGCCTACAGGAGGCTTTGCATTCGGTGCTACAAGAACAAGATCAAGATTTACACGTGCAGCTATTTCTAGCGCTTCATTTTTAGATTTGATTCCTAGTTGCTCGCCATTTTGGTCAATAAGACGAACTTCACGGGCGCGGATACCCTCGTTTAACAACATATCTTTGCTAATAGTTAGACACCTCCATGGTTTTATATGAACACAATGTTTGGGTCACTTTTCTTAAAGAAGCTTCCAGCTGCACCGAATGATTACGATTAAGGCAAATAAAAAAGTGCGGGTGAAGACACCCACACATTACGTACAATGTTAAAATTCACGTAAACCTGCTAACTGCCTAAAAGCGTCAATCAGGTGAGAAGCGGGTGCTTCTTCTTTACTCAAACTGTATTCAAATTACCTTAGAAACTATATCACAAAGCATAATGTTTGTCAAATGGAATTGTTTTTTCACAACATAGAAAATGATATCAAAAGTTGCGGTGTTTGGCAACAATTTTTGAATTTTTTTTGTACCCACCTTTATCCAGCTCAACAACATGCATGAAATGATGTGAAGTTAAGACACGGAAAAAGGCCCTTGGTACAATCAAACACTTTGTCTGTAATAATTTTTTATCCTCTTTGAACTTCCTTCTCAATCAATTGTTTAAATTCATTGAAGGAAATCGTTTCTGATTTTTGTTCCCCATATTTACGTACATTAACCGCCTGTTCACTTACTTCATTGTCGCCGACAACGAGCATATATGGGATTTTCTGCATTTGTGCTTCACGAATTTTATAACCCATTTTTTCATTACGATCATCGATTTCAACGCGAATTCCTGCAAGTTGTAAGTCTTCTTTTACTTTTTTCGCATAATCAAAATGGATATCATTAGAAACAGGAATAACCTGCACTTGAACAGGTGCTAGCCATGTTGGGAATGCACCTTTGTATTCTTCGATAAGGAAAGCAACAAAACGTTCCATCGTAGAAACAACACCACGGTGAATAACAACAGGGCGATGCGGCTTGCCATCTTCCCCAACATAAGATAAGTCAAAACGTTCAGGAAGCAAGAAGTCTAACTGAACAGTTGATAAAGTTTCTTCTTTACCTAGCGCTGTTTTTACTTGGACATCAAGCTTAGGACCGTAGAATGCCGCCTCTCCATCTGCTTCATAGTATGGCAAACCAATTTCATCCATTGCTTCTTTTAACATTGATTGTGCTTTTTCCCACATTTGATCATCATCAAAGTATTTTTCAGTATCCTCAGGATCGCGATAAGACAGACGGAAAGAATAGTCGTTAATGTCAAAGTCTTTGTATACTTCGAGAATTAAATTGACAACGCGAATAAATTCTTCTTTAATTTGATCTGGACGAACGAATAGGTGGGCATCATTTAATGTCATACCACGCACACGTTGCAATCCTGATAATGCTCCAGACATCTCATAACGATGCATTGTACCTAATTCAGCGATACGGATTGGTAATTCTCTATAGCTATGGATGCCTTGTTTATAAATCATCATATGGTGAGGACAGTTCATTGGACGAAGAACAAGCTCCTCATTATCCATTTTCATTACAGGGAACATATCTTCTTGATAGTGATCCCAGTGTCCTGAAGTCTTGTAAAGTTCTACATTTGCCATAATTGGTGTGTATACATGGTCATAGCCTAAACGCACTTCTTTATCAACGATATAACGTTCAATATTACGACGAATAGTCGCGCCTTTTGGTAACCATAGCGGTAAACCTTGTCCAACCTTTTGCGAGTTCGTAAAGAGGCTTAATTCCTTACCAATTTTACGGTGATCACGCTCTTTTGCTTCTTCAAGCAAACGCAAGTGCTCCTTTAAGTCATCTTTCGTAAAGAATGCAGTACCATATATACGTTGTAACATCTTATTGTCGCTATCTCCACGCCAATATGCGCCAGCAATACTTAGAAGCTTAAATTCTTTAATCTTCCCTGTAGAAGGAACATGGACACCTCGACAAAGGTCAAAGAATTCACCTTGTTCATAAAGAGTAACTGTTTCGCCTTCAGGAATGGCGCCAATCAATTCAATTTTATATTCATCGCCAATTTCTTCATAGATTTTTAAAGCTTCTTCTCTGCTTACTTCTTTACGAACAATCTCAATATTTTCATTGATGATTTTCTTCATTTCTTTCTCGATTTTCGGTAGATCATCAGGTGTTAATGACTCCTCCATGTCGATATCGTAGTAGAAACCACTCTCAATAACTGGACCTACACCTAATTTAACATTTTTATACAAACGCTTAATTGCTTGTGCCATTAAGTGGGCTGAACTGTGACGCATAATTTCAAGCGCCTCATCACTGCCTTGGGTAATGATTTCCACAGCCGCATCCTCTTCAATTGGACGACGAAGGTCGAATAATTCATTATTCACTTTACCTGCTATGGCTTTCTTTTTTAAGCCAGGGCTGATTGATGATGCAATTTCTTCCGTTGTTGTTCCTTTGGAGAACTCCTTTATTGCTCCATCTGGAAACGAAACTTTAATCATTTCTGACATCATAAATTCCTCCTTGTTTTTGAAAAAATAAAAAACTCGCCCCTAAAAAAGGGACGAGTATCATATACACGTGGTTCCACCCTACTTCTCACTTTAAATAAGTGACTCGTAGCAAGTTAACGGTCTTGTCGCCGCCAATACTTAATCGAAGCCATAGACATCTTTACGTATTGGAGTTCAAAGGTGGTAAGCATTCCATTCGTGTTAGGAAGATTGCAGCCTTGTCTTCCCTCTCTATAAACCGTAAAAGAATACCCATATCCTTATCATTACTGTTCATTGATAATTTCAATATGTAAGTATTATAGTTTTTAATTTACGGAAAATCAAGAGGGTTCACTTATATTTTTACACGCATGCTGTTTACGCAGATTAAATTCACTTATATGAAGGGTTTCCAATCTTTCTTCAAAGATATTTTTAATTGTACGAACTAAAGGTTGTTCTTCGTTTTCACTATATAAACATATTTCCTTAGGAGCGATTGAGAGTAATGGTGCGATTGTAACTGAATCTACATAGACAGGGTGATTAATTAATAACCTTCGATCCATCATTGCCGTTAGGTCCATTCGAGAAAGCTCTTCAAAATCCTGATTAAAAAAGCGGACTTCTTCTCCTAGATATAAGTGAATGGTAGGGTACTTATTTTCTCTATCCTTAATAAAGTCTCTTAACGTTTGAATAAACATTTGATATTCCTGTTCCATTTTATATTCATCAATGGACAGCTCGACATACTTAGTCATATCGTCTAAAAGCGGTTTAAGACGGAACTTTATAAAAGCATCATAGGAAAAAGAGATATCATCATGCACTAGGCGATCTATAGCCGCTCGTAATTGCTCATACATATCCACTCTCTGTAAAAAAGTAGATAAATCTTCTCTTTGCCCTTCTAATATGGAATGAATGATTTCAAGGATTTGTTGTTGTTCTTCCGAATCTTGATAATAAAACTTCTCAGCCATTATCTTTCTAAACCAACTATCGCATTTACTCTCCATTAAAAAAGCATAAAATGTTCGTTTCACTTCTTCAATAGACCGTCCACTACATTGCTCAGGATACATTCTTACTATATATTGACCTTCATTATGAAGAATTGTCGTTTCGCCTTCCGTATAGTTCTGAATCCGGATTGCGTGCTGAAACAGCTCCTCGGCTTCGTGCTTATTCCGGAAAATGATCTCTATCAACCAAATCCCCCCTTAATATTATCTGATTCATATATATGGGAGACTTGGCCAAAATAGAAGTCATGAAGAAAAACTATTGAAAATTATCTTTCCTAAACTCTGCGATTCGGTCCTTCAACAAGCACAGGATCGGTTAAATACTTGATTCTTTCCATCACTCTTCTCGCCTTCATCCGCTCCTCTTCCCCTCGTTGACTATAGGTAAGATGATGCTCAAGTCCTTTATAATCAAAATTCGATGTAAAAAAGGTCGGTAACTTTTCAAGCATACGATATTGTAGAATCGGTGACAAAATCTCATCCCTTGTCCAACTTGACATCGTTTCTGCACCAATATCATCAAACATAAGGACAGATGATGTTCGAATCGCTTCAAGTTTATCATTTAAAGTCGAATCACTAATCGAGCTTTTCAATTCCCTAAACAATTCTGGCACATAAACAATCATTGATGAAACTTGCTTCAGTGCAAGTTCATTAGCAATTGCACCTAATAAATAAGATTTACCGACACCAAATTGGCCATATAAATATAATGCCTTCTGACCATCACCCTTTTTAAAGTTCATACAATAACTAAGAGCTTTATTAACTGCCTCCATTCTTTTGCCATCATCGTTGTACACCGTATCAAAAGTGGCATTTAGTATATCTTTAGGTACATACAAACTCTGAATCAATTTCTCATTTTTTCTTTTTTCATCATAGATTTGCTTTCTTGGACATTTATCATATTTAATATCAATCAGTCCACGTTCAATGACGAGCTCTGGGTGGTAGCCTTGCATAAAATTGATACAACTACCTAAGCTCGGACAACGATTACATTCCTTACTTAGCTTGCTATATTCATACAATTTAATTAAGCTTCTCTCAACCATATCTGCTGATAGTTCATCCTTATGTGCCGTCAAAAAAGCACGGACATCTGGATCATTTAATGTTTCTGCTCGTTGCTTTTCATATCTCGTTTTAAAATCTTGATTACCAGCGAGTTTTTTAAGCGTATCATTGATTCTTTCCACTTATTGTCCACCCCCATTTCTTCTTTTCATCAGTTCTTGAAATTCTTTCATATTAAGATCTAAATGTTCATCTTTCTGCTCCTGCTTCTGTTGGACAGGCTTATTTTCACTCGTTTCTTCTTCAAACCAATCAGGTAAAAGCTCTGTTCTCGTCACAGCTTTTTTCGTATTAGATTTTGAAGAACGCTTTCCTACTTTTTTATTCTCTGCCCATTTTAAATATTGTTGATGTTCTTTTTTCGCCAAAGCCATGGCATTGGCTGTAGTTTGAATACTCTTTCTCGCCCAATGACTTGCAATCGTTTCCACATATGCCTTTGTCAGCTTTTTATCTGTTTTACGCATCACATAATCAATCAAGACATTCATCACGCCAGGAGGCAACTTCTGATGAAACATCACATCTTCAAGTATTTTTATTTCGGTTTTAGAAGGTTCTGCACCTCCAGATAAATCTTTCAAAAATTGAATAGGAGAAGTTGTATCAAAGTAATGAATAAGCTCCTCTTCTTTGCTTTTTGGCTTTTCAGTTATTGAAAGACTATGAACAGGCTGAGTTTGCGTGATTAATGATGGCAGTTCGTCACGATGGTTCATTTGATACCAATCCCTTGCCGATTTTCGCAATTCATCCATCTCAACTTCATCATCTTCATTCATCGCGCTTATAACAATATTCTTCATTTCCATGACATCAATATTATATAAAAACGCTAAATTACTAATGGCATCTTTTACTGTTTGCGTAAGTGCTTTTCGAGGGACAAGCGACTCACTAAGGCCCGCTTCTAATAACGAAAAATTAAATGTTTGCCATGGAATTTGAATCTTCACCGATTCCATTCTATCTACCCATTCACCCTTTGGAGAAATAGATAAATCATCATTATATTCTTTAGCGATCTGTTGCCCAGATGTATAAACCTCATGAAAGGCGGTTGTTACTTCCTTATAGTCAGAATGAAGGTTTGAATACTCCTCATCACTAAAAAAGCGCTTTAGTCTCGTATATTGCGTTTTCCCGATTTTTTTGTAAAGAAAGATATTGAGCATGCCATCTAGGAAAAATGTACTTGGAGAAAGGGGTGGTTGTAATTGATAAATAAATTCACGATTTTCTCCTTCTTTTACATACACTTTTAACAAACCGATTCCTTCAAGTTTTTTTCTTGCCTCATATATTTCTTTCAAGCTTAGGTCCATCATACTCATCAGTCCATGATGGTTACGCGAAGATGATGACCAAATACGGTTTTCCTCTACTTCCATCCATAAAGTCATATATAAACTATACGCAATGGTCCCAATAAGTGGCTGATAAAGAAATACTAAGATTTTCCGATCGTAGTCATGTAACAGCCCATTTAAAGCCACTGTATAATGATCACTTGGGATGACTTCAGTCCAATGCTGGGCCATGAAAAATACCTTCTTTCTTTCATATGTTGAAAAAAATGAGCAAAGAAGCTAAATTCACCTTTAGCCTATTTGCTCACCTTTACGCTTGTTCCTTCTTCATTAACTCTTTTAGCTCTTCTATAAATACATTAATATCTTTGAATTGACGATAAACAGAAGCGAAGCGAACATAGGCAACATCGTCAACCTTCACTAGCCTGTCCATGACCATTTCGCCAACATCATCACTTTTTACTTCTGAAACTCCGTTGCTTCTTAATTCCTTTTCAACTTGAAAAGTGATATCTTCGAGTCTTTTTAATGCAACCGGTCGTTTTTCACAAGCTTTTATTAGTCCACGCAATATTTTCTCTCTGCTAAACTCTTCTCTTGTTCCTTCTTTTTTCACGACAATCAAAGGAATTTCTTCTACCTTTTCAAAAGTTGTAAACCGATAACCACATTTTTCACATTCTCTTCGTCTTCGTATCGATTTACCTTCATCAACAGGACGAGAGTCTAGCACACGAGTATTATTATGTTGGCATGAAGGACATTTCATACAATCAACTCCGTCTCTTCTTTACATTCCTAAAATGTATCTTTACTTACTATCATATAAAAAAGGAGTTGTCAGTACAAGTAGATATGTTTTTTTCATATTAAAAAGAGTGCAATGATTCGCTTGCACTCTTGAAAACTTCTTTATTATAACACATTGGCTTTTGTTGCGTTCTTAACTTGAACAGGACCCATTCCACGAGGAATTTCTATATTCTCACGTGTATCAGCACCTAAAGCTTCTGCGATATGGTCAGCTGCGATATGAGGATTAAGATCACCGCAAGTATAAACATCAATGCTTGCATAACCATGCTCCGGAAAACTGTGTATAGTTAAATGCGACTCTGAAATAATGACAACCCCACTTACACCTTGTGGTGCAAATTTATGGAATGCCACCTCTCGCACTTCTGCTCCTGATTTTAGTGCAGCTGCTACAAATGTTTGCTCAATAAATGACATATCATTCAATTTTTCAAAATCGCATCCCCAAAGCTCTGAGATGACGTGACGACCCATTGTTTCCATATTCAAATTTCCCCCTTTACTAATTGACATGAATTTCTACTGGGTAAAGCATATAACTACCACGGGGGAAAGTTAGTCCAAAGAGGTCCTAACCCTTTAAGTAGCCATTTAGCGCCTTACTCGTTGAGAAGTTCACGATTTTTAGTATACTTTGTTTAATGTTCTTTTGCAATAAATCCTAGAAAATTTATTTAAGTGAATTTCAATTATAATTACATCTTCACATGAAGGAAAGTAGTGAATCATTGTTATTATCAACGTTTATCCCCTTCGTTAGCCAAGGAAAATGTCACAATTTATTCAAACTTTTTTAGTCATCATCTTAAAAAATTTACATCAGGACAAACAAACATTCTGATTTTGAAGAATTGACTGTATAGGTGATAATTTATGAAGTATTCACTTTAGTTTCTTTTTAGCTTTCTAGTAAGAATGTAAAAAAATAGGCAATCCTTTAAAAGGATTGCCTACATCAAATTATGCGTTCACTGCAGATTTATTTAACTCTTCCGCCACGTATTTCACTAAATCAACTACGCGACAAGAATAACCCCACTCGTTATCATACCAAGCTAAAACTTTTACTTTGTTCTCACCGATCATCATTGTGGACAGTCCATCAATAATGGCAGAGTGTGGATTTGTTGTAAAATCAATTGAAACAAGTGGTTCTTCTGTTATATCTAAAATGCCTTTTAATTCATTTTGTGCCGCATCTTCAAACGCAGCATTTACTTCATCAATTGTTACATCCCGCTTTAAATCAACAACTAAATCAACAAGTGATACATCTGGCGTTGGCACGCGCAGAGCCATACCATGTAACTTACCTTTTAATTGTGGTAATACAAGAGACAATGCTTTCGCCGCTCCTGTTGATGTAGGAATGATTGACTGCGCACAAGCTCTAGCACGGCGAAGATCCTTATGTGGGTTATCAAGGTTCTTTTGGTCATTTGTATAAGCATGTACAGTCGTCATTAAACCGTTTTCAATCCCGAATTTATCTTCTAATACTTTTGCCACTGGCGCTAAACAATTGGTTGTACAAGAAGCATTAGAAATAACATCATGTTCAGCAATGTTAAGCGCTTCATCATTAACACCCATCACAATTGTTACATCTTCATTTTTCCCTGGAGCCGTTAAAACAACTTTCTTAGCACCTGCATTTAAATGAAGCATCGCTTTATCTTTAGAGTTGAATTTACCTGTAGCTTCAACAACAATATCAATCTCCATTTGTTTCCAAGGAAGTTCCTCAGGGTTACGATTGCTAAGTAATTGAACTCTTTTTCCGTTCACTACAAGCGCATCATCTTCGGGAATCACTTCGCCTTGGAATGCACCATGTGTTGAATCATATTTAATTAAATGTGCTAAAGTTTCTGGTGGATAACTAGCATTTACTGCTACTACTTCCAATGTATCATCAAGAATGGCCTTTCTAAACACCATTCGTCCTATTCTCCCAAACCCATTAATCGCTATTTTCGCCTTCATCTTACGGCCCCTTCCGTATAAATGTTATACTTTTTTAACCATTTTCATGCTAATAGTATAACATATTAACCACAAAATGTGATGAGCAAATTGCGGATATTTTAAAGTTCCACTATTCAGAAATATCGCGTGTGTAAAGAAGCAATAAAACGCGTGACATTACGTAAAAAGGCCATCGCTACAGCTATATTTCTTTAGTGGCAAAAAAACATCCACTTATTATTGTGGACGAAAAGGGTTGAAATATTACTTCTGAAACAAGAAGTCTAAGTTGTAATTGTGTTTTACTGTTTATCTTTTAATTGTAACAGTAAATCATCTAATTGCTTCTCTGTACTTGCAAGTTCGCCATTATTATCAATTAAGAAATCCGCTAGTTGCACTTTTTCTTCCAATAGCATTTGTGATCGAATACGTGCATTCGCTTCATTTGCATCAAATCCATTTCTCTTCATTAAACGCTGAAGCTGATTTTCTTTATTCACATATACTAAAACGGTGTAATCCACCATATATGTGAGTTTACTTTCAAATAAGAGCGGAATATCTAAAACGACCATTTTTTCACCATTAGCAACGGCTTCGTCTTTTTGCTCGTTCATTCTTCTCCTTACAGCCGGATGGACAATACTATTGAGCTTCATTCTTTCCTCTTCACTATAAAAAACAATGGAGCCTAATTTTTGACGATTAATCTCCCCATTTTCAAGCAGAATCTCTTGACCAAAATGGGAGACAATTTCATCATAAGCAGGCTCACCTTTTTCAACTGCTCGTTTCGCTTCAACATCTGCATCTATTACTGTAATCGCTCTTTCTTTTAACATGGTGGATACTGTACTCTTGCCGCTTGCAATACCACCAGTGAGTCCGATAATTACTGCCATTTTAACATTCACACCTTTTTTATCAAATTAAATTTTCCAGATTCCAAGTATAATTAAAATTAATCCTGGTATAAACGAACACCGTTGCATCCACTGAGATTTAGAAAATACCGAGCCAATACTCATCCCACCGAAAACAAACAATGAACTCATAACCGCCACACATACAGCTAAATAATAGGGGGAATACCCAAGCATAGCCGCTCCAATACCTGCACCAAAGGCATCAAGTGATAAAGCAAACCCTAATAAAAAGGCTTCAATACCAGTAATTGTACCAGATTTATCAATATCGGCTACCATTGGCTTTCTTAAAATGTTAATAACTACACCAAGAGACTTGATTTCAAAATTCAAAAGAATTTTCTCATGTGGGAGGGCATCCTTATCCTTTTCCTTTTCAGGGCGGAAAAACTGATACAGTACCCAAGCACCTAATAGAATAAGGATGATACCGCCAATACTATTTGCAAAGGTAGGCGAGATAAACTTTGCTATTGTATGTCCAATTCCCATTGAAATGAGGAGAGTAAAGGCTGAACAACAAGCAATAATTAAAATTGATTTAATTGGAATTTTCATTTTTCTTAATCCATACGTTAAACCTACACTAAAACTATCTAAGCTAACAGCTATAGCTAGTATAATAAGTGTCATCATTTGCGTCATATAAAAGAGCTCCTTCCATGAAATGGCTAACATATTATATGGAAGAAGCCCATCCAATGTTATCTATAATCTAGGCTTAGATGACAAAAGAAAATATAATTATTTTATTTTTGGCTGACAATGTGGACAATAAACGGTTCCACGTCCACCGGCAATGATTCTCTCGAGCGGTGTAGCACAAACTTTACAGTCCTCTCCACGACGACCATACACAAAAAGCTCTAACTGAAATAACCCTATTTGGCCTTGGGAGTTCACATACGAACGTATCGTACTGCCCCCTCGTTCAACAGCTTCAGACAGTGTTGCTTTAATTTCCCGATAAAGTTTGTCTACTTCCTCTTTTGTTAATGTTTTAGCAGAGCGCTCTGGATGAATACCTGCTTTAAACAAAGATTCATCGACATATATATTACCCAAGCCTACAATTAGTTTTTGATCCAAGAGAGCTGCCTTAATAGGTCTTGCTGTCTTATTCAATGAAAGTTGTAATATCTCTGGAGAAAAAGCATCTGATAAAGGTTCTACACCTAATTGCGATAGCGGAAGTTGGCCGAGCTCTTCACCGCGTTTAAATAAATGCATGGTGCCAAATTTGCGCACATCTTTATACCTTAACTCTGTTCCATCTGTAAAGGAGAAAATCACATGTGTATGTTTATCAATCGTTTCCGATTTCGGATATACCCCATATCTCCCTTCCATTCGCAAATGAGAAACAAGGGCTAAATCATCCGTATAAAGGATCAAAAATTTCCCTCGACGCGCAACCGCTTTAAATGTTTCACCTTCTAACGCCTTTGCAAATTGAACAACATCGTCTGGTTCTTTCACCATTTTCGGCCAGTGTACTGTCACTTGGTCAATGGTTTTCCCGATAATCAACTCTTCTAAAGTTCTTCTTACTGTTTCTACCTCAGGTAATTCAGGCATTCATAATAACTCCTTTTTTTCAATCCGATTGCGAACTCACTTATTTCGCATCAAACCATGTTGGGCCGTATGAATAATCTACTTTTAACGGCACTTTTAACTCTACGGCATGCTCCATTACATCTGGAACAATTTCTTTTAGTTTTTCAATTTCTTCTACCGGTGCTTCAAATATCAGTTCATCATGCACTTGTAATAAAAGCTTGGATTGTAATTGTTCCTTCTCTAGGCGGTCAGCCATATCAATCATCGCTTTTTTAATAATATCTGCGGCACTGCCTTGAATTGGTGTATTCATAGCCGTTCTTTCCGCAAAACTACGAAGATTAAAATTCCGACTTGTAATTTCCGGTAAATATCTACGACGGTGAAGTAATGTTTCTACGAACCCTTTTTCTTTTGCCTCTTGCACAATGTCGTCCATATATTGTCTAACAGCAGGGTAGCTTGTTAAGTAGCGATCAATAAATTCTCCAGCTTCTTTTCTTGTAATAGATAGACTTTGTGAAAGGCCGTAATCACTTATTCCGTAAACAATCCCAAAGTTAACTGCTTTTGCATGACGGCGCATATTTCCCGTTACTTCTTCTTTAGAAACATGAAAGACTTCCATAGCTGTCTTCGTATGAATATCTAGATCTTCCTTAAATGCAGAGATTAGTTTTTCATCAGCTGCAATATGAGCGAGAACCCTTAATTCTATCTGTGAATAATCTGCGGCAAAAATAACCCAATCTTTTTTTGAAGGAATAAATGCTTGTCTAATCTTTCTACCTTCTTCTAAGCGAATCGGGATATTTTGTAAGTTAGGATCAGTAGAACTTAATCTTCCCGTTTGCGTTAACGCTTGATTAAATCGGGTATGCACTTTATCTGTTTCTTTATTGACCACCTTTAGTAAACCTTCAATATAGGTGGATTGTAGTTTCGCTAATTGACGATATTCAAGGATTTCTTTGATAATCTCATGTTTGGATTCTAATTTTTCTAATACATCTGCTGACGTAGAATAGCCCGTTTTTGTTTTCTTCATAACTGGTAAACGTAGCTTATCAAATAAGATTACCCCTAATTGTTTCGGAGAATTAATATTAAATGCTTCACCAGCATAGGCGTGAATTCGATTCTCAATGGCTGCAAGTTTCTCTAATAACTCTGTTCCCATTGAACGCAGGCGATTCAAGTCCACTTTAATACCTGCCGATTCCATATCAGCAAGGATCAATGATAGGGGTAATTCTAATTCATAAAAAAGTGCAGACTGCTGGTTCGTTTGTAGCGAAGTATCCAACTTCTCATAAAGCGAATCCATTGCCACTGCTTTCCTTAGAATATGAGGGGCAAGTTCTTCTTCGTTTGGAATACTCCTTTTTGCTCCTTTTCCATAAAAAGCTTGATCAGATTGAATTGCAGAGTATCCGTGATTGCGCGCAATAGAAGCTAAATCTTCAATTGTTTCAGATGGATTGATAATATAAGCTGCTAAAAGGATATCAAAATGGATACCTTTTAAATGAATACCATGATGTCTTAGTGAAACTTCAGACCTTTTCGCATCATATACAACCTTTGGAGAGGCATCATCTTCTGCCCATTTTTTAAACACTTTCGATTGACAAGCGTTTTTTGTTGAAATAAAGAAGTGTCCATTTTTGTTGGTGACTGCTATTCCAAGAATATCTGCGTAATGATAATTATCCTCTAACACTTCAATATATAATGCGCTATCTCCATCTAACTGTTCCTCGGTAAAATCTGTAACAATCTCATAGTTAATTTCTTCAAGCTCAGCCGTTTGGTCTTCTGCTAAATCAAAGCTTATTTTTTCTAATAAAGAATTAAAACCGAGGTCTTTAAATAAATGATATAATTTTTCTTCATTCCCACCTTCGTAGGCTATTTTATCTAGCTCTACTTCAATCGGCGCTTCTCTTAAAATGGTTGCTAATTCTTTACTCATTAAAGCTTGGTTTTGAAATTCCTCTAGCTTTTCTTTTAATTTGTTACCACTCACTTGATCAATCGATTGCATTAAATGTTCTAATGTACCAAACTCCTTTAATAACTTGAGTGCGGTTTTCTCCCCAACACCTGGCACACCCGGAATATTATCAGAGCTATCTCCCATTAGGCCTTTCATATCAATGATTCGTTCAGGTGTGATACCATACTTTTCCTCGATATGCTGAGGGGTGTACTCTTCAATATCAGTAATTCCCTTTCTCGTAATTCCTACAGTTGTCTTTTCTGAACTGAGCTGCGTTAAGTCTTTGTCCCCTGAAATGACCTTCACTTCGAAACCATCTTGCTCAGCTCTTAAAGATAGGGTACCAATAATATCATCCGCTTCATAATTCGCTAACTCATAACGAGCAATTTGATAAGCATCTAGCAGCTCTCTAATCACCGGGAACTGTTCTGAAAGTTCTGGCGGCGTTTTTTGTCTGCCACCTTTATATTCTGTAAATGTTTTATGTCTAAATGTAGTTTTACCGGCATCAAATGCAACGAGAATATGAGTAGGTTTTTCATCTTCCAAAATTCGCATAAGCATCATCGTAAATCCATAGACTGCATTCGTATGTATGCCTTTATCGTTATTTAATAAGGGAAGAGCAAAAAAAGCCCGATAAGCTATACTATTTCCATCTATTAATACGAGTTTTTTCTTTGACATCTCGTCACCAACCTCCTTCGCTTTTCACAAAGTCATTCTATTGAATGCACCTCGAAAAAAAGCCATTATCTATTTTATATTTTATCATGTCTAAAAGAATAAAGAAAAATTAGAGGTGGAATTCATTAGGCAATTGTTCGTTATCGTAAAAGATTTACATAATTTGATGAAGTATTTTATATTTATGGAGGAAAAAACGGTAGGGATTTATAGGTGAGGGCATCACCAAAATAGGAGATGTTTAATATCATTCATTTGCATTTTACTTAGTGCTGATTCACATAACTGAACTTCAGTTTAAAAAGAGAGAGCGGGGTAGCTCTCTCTTCTTCACATCATGTGATGAAGGGGTTTTACAAGACTAATTGTAACTCCCTATTGTTAATGGCATTAAAAAACAATGTAAACTTTTTGTAAAAACTCTCATTATTCGCTATCTGGAAACTCCTTATAAAACGTGAGTAAAAAGGCCGTGCCTTTCCCACTCTTGCTTTTAACAGTAATCAATCCTTTATGTGCTTCTAATAAATGCTTAACAATTGCCAGACCAAGGCCTGTACCACCTGAATTCCTACTCCTTGCTTTATCTACGCGATAAAACCTTTCAAAAATCCGCGGAATCTCACTTTCTTTAATGCCTATCCCTGTATCAATGATTTTTATATACACTTTTTGTTGATCTTCCGTTACACGAATAGACACTTTACCTTCATTCGGCGTGTAAGAAATAGCATTAGAAACAATATTAAGGAAAATCTGCTTGATTCTGTTTACATCTGCTTCCATTTCGATAACTTCATCATCACATTTTAAATCTATGGTAATATTTTTTTCCTCTGCTCGCCTCTTAACCATCATCACTACTTCATTTAATACACCAATAATATTTACCTCTTGGATAGAAAGGTGAAATCCTTGTTGCTCTATTTTGGATAAATCAAGTAAATCTTGAATCAGTGTTTGCAATCGTTCACTTTCTTGGAGGATAATCGTTAAAAATTGTTTAAGAGTATCTTGATCATCCATTGCTCCATCTAAAAGTGTTTCCGAGAACCCTTTAATAGAAGTAATAGGTGTTTTTAATTCATGTGAAACATTTGCGACGAAATCTCTCCGCACCTGCTCTAATTTCTTAATCTCAGTAATGTCATGGAAAACAAGAAGTACACCTTTCCATACATCATTCGTGCCGATAATCGGAACACCGTAAACTTCAAAATGTTTGCGATGAATACCAATAAGTATTTGTATTTGCTTTCTTACCTTTTGCTCTGTCATAAATAATTCTTCAATAAGCTCAGTGATTTCTTTATATTCAATGACATCATAATAAAGTTCGTCCATGTATTCTGTCACATCAGCATGAAAAACTTCCCTATATGTACGATTCACAAGGTTAATATAACCTTTACTATCTATTAAGATTAGCCCACTGCCCATGTTTTCAATGAGTGTACTGAGTCTATCTTGATGCATTTCTCTAGATTTCTCCATATCTTGCAAGTTACGTGCAAGAATATTAATTGAGCTATTTAACTTACCTGCTTCTCCAACATCATTATCATATGTTCTCGCTCGATAATTACCTTTCGCTAACTCAATAGCCACTCTTGTCGCTGAATCAATTGGCCTTGTATATCTATTCGTAATAGAAGCTCCTAAAAATATAATCAAAACCAATGCTAAGCTAAGACAAATAATTAAAATCCACCAAATTTGCGAGTAACCACTTTTTACTTCATCTATTTCGGCACTTAAAAACAAATAATAGTAATCTGTACCTTCATTTAATTCCTTCCAAAAATAATGGTAATCGTCGCCTACGACTTTACCAGCCTGCTCACCAGAGTCAGATGTATCTAAAACTTCATCTATTGTTTTACGATTCATCCTATTCTTATTCACGCTATCAAATATTACTTGGTCATTTGCATCAGCAATTGTAACACTGACACCTAACCAGTTAGCAAACTGGTCGACCTTCTCTTGAGTCAGTTGTTCTATTCCACCTATTTCCTCAATCTGGCCAGCTACTAGCTGAATCTCTTTAGACAACCGTTCATCTATCACATTTATATAATAAGATTTAAACAACTGACCTAATAATAAGCCTAAACAAAGCAAAACAGCGATAATCAATGTGATAATAGCAAAAAATAGTTTTGAACGAAATGTTCTCATTCAGGCTTTGGCTCCTCTAGCTTATAGCCAAGCCCACGAATCGTTTTAATATATGTCGGTTTTTTTGAATTTTGCTCGATTTTATCTCTTAGGTGACTAATATGAACATCAACAATCCTTGTATCACCTGCAAAATCATAATTCCAAACGGCACTAAGTAATTGATCCCGAGTTAATACTCTACCTTTATTTTTAGCGAGATATAATAGCAATTCGAACTCTTTCGGTGTCAGTTCAAGTAATTCTTCTTGATAATAGACCTCATATCGTTCTGGATAAATTTTCACGCCGGCTATACGAATGCTATCATTTTCATCTTCTGCAACAGGTTCTTCAAATTGGGCTTGTGATCTTCTTAAAATAGCCTTTACCCGCGCCACTACTTCTCTCGGACTAAATGGCTTTGTCATATAGTCATCTGCCCCAAGCTCTAAGCCAAGAACTTTATCGAATTCATCATCTTTTGCAGTTAACATGAGAATGGGCGTATTCACTTTTCTTTGTCTGATTTGTTTACACACTTCAATTCCGTCTAACTTAGGTAACATCAGATCTAATACAATCAAATCTAGCTGTTCACTTAAAGCAAGATTTTTACCTTCTTCTCCATCAGATGCTGTTAGTACTTCATAACCTGCTTGTTGCAAATTATATTGTAGTAACGTTACAATCGACTGCTCATCATCAACCACTAGAACTTTTTTATCCATAAAAGCCTCCGATAAATAGATTCCCCATTAGTATAAGCCAATTTCTTTAGTAAAACCCCTTATATAAATGTATTATAATATAAAAAAAGAAAAAAAGCGTGCCACGACAAAAAACTAAGCAGTATTAATTACTTTTGCTTAGTCTTTTGGTCAACTATACCTAATGATTTCATGATTAGAAGTTTTCTATCACTTTACTGTTAAGACTCTCAAGTGGATAGGGTGGACAGACTTTCATTCGACCATATAAAACCGTTTCACCTTCCTCATTCGTTGCTTGTACCTTCATATCAATATTATGCTTCTCTTCATCTAGGTGAATAATTTCCATCAAGAATTCAATTGTAGAATAGTGATAAACAGGTTTTACATATTCTAATTCTTGCTTCAAAATATGGCTACCTGGTCCAGGAAGATATTTTGAAACACTTGATGAGACCATACCATTCAGCATAATATTGGGTACAATCGGTTTTTTATAAGGTGTTTGCGAAGCATAATCATGCTGTAAATATAGTGGATTCGCATCATCTGTTAACCCTAGATATAATAATATATCCCTATCTTCTATTTTTTCAGTAAAGGTCAGCTTCTCACCAACCGAAATTTCCTCAAGTCTTCTACCTATTTTTCTCTTTTTCCCTAACATGGATGCACCTCCGCTTTTTGTAAACGCTTGCAAAAAAATGATAGTATAAACTAATTTTTCTGTTTATTTATAATTATATTAACATTTTATTTTAATAAGTAAAAGAAAAAGAGGAAAAATAATTTTCTTTTTATCGCAAAACATAAATTAAGCGAAGCTCAGTTAAAAGACCGAACTTCGCCAACAAGGCTTTCTTTATATATTAGGTTTGTGACAATATTGATATCACCTGACGAACCGACTTAGCTGACTGATCTAATGCATCCTTTTCTTCTTTTGTTAGATCTAACTCGATAACTTTTTCAATTCCATTTGCACCAAGGATTGTTGGCACACCTAAATAAATCCCATGATAGCCAAACTCTCCTTCTAAATAAGCTATTGCAGGAAGTATTCTTTTTTGGTCCTTAATCATAGCCTCTACCATTTCTACTAAAGCTGCTGCTGGTGCATAATAGGCACTACCATTCCCAAGTAAACTAACAATTTCTCCTCCGCCCTTACGCGTTCGATCAACAATTTGCTCTAAACGATCTTTAGAGATTAACTTTTCTAAAGGGATGCCACCTGCATATGAATACCTGACAAGTGGAACCATATCATCACCATGCCCTCCAAGAACAAAGCCTGTTATATCCTTGACGGAAATCTGTAACTCTTGAGCGATAAACGTCCGAAATCTGGCACTATCCAGCACGCCTGATTGTCCAATTACCCGATTTTTTGGGAATCCTGTTTCTTTAAATATCGTATATGTCATCGCATCTACCGGATTGGATAACACAATAATAAATGTATCGGGAGAATAATGCGCAATTTCCTTCGCTACATTCTTCATAATCGTTTCGTTTGTTTGAACAAGATCTTCACGACTCATTCCTGGCTTCCGGGCAATTCCAGCAGTAATAACCACGATATCCGAATCTTTTGTATCTTCATAGTTCGCTGTACCAAGGATATTTGCGTCAAATCCTTGAACTGGGCTTGCTTCTAACATGTCTAAAGCTTTTCCCTTTGTCGGATTTTCCATTTGGGGTATATCAACTAATACAACATCTGCTAATTCCTTTTGTGCCAATAAAAACGCAGTCGTCGCTCCAGTAAAACCGGCTCCGATCACAGAAACTTTTTTACGCTTGAGTGTAGACACTTGCAACATCTCCTTATGTATTCATTTACAACTATTCAATTTATAACCGCTTCTTATGAGATTAAAACATGGGGAAGTAACATAATTTCAGATATGATGGAAAGGATCTTCAACTGGATATCACAGTCAATATAGATGAGGCGTTGATTCTTTTTAATATATTTAGCAAATTATCCTATATATAAAGGAAAAGCAGGTTTAATTTTTAAATTAAACCTGCAAGAAAGTTAATTAGTCCATGTTTTTAATTAGGACATCACCGAATTCAGAACATTTCACTTCTGTTGCTCCGTCCATTAGACGAGCAAAGTCATAAGTTACAACTTTAGAAGCAATAGATTTTTCCATAGATTTCTCAATTAAGTCAGCCGCTTCATTCCAACCTAAATGTTTAAGTAAAAGTACACCTGAAAGAATAACAGATGAAGGGTTTACTTTGTCTAAGCCAGCATATTTAGGAGCTGTTCCATGTGTAGCTTCGAAAATCGCATGTCCAGTTTCGTAGTTGATGTTTGCTCCTGGAGCAATGCCGATTCCACCAACTTGTGCTGCTAGCGCATCAGAAATGTAGTCACCGTTAAGGTTCATTGTTGCTACTACATCAAATTCAGCTGGACGAGTTAAGATTTGTTGTAAGAAAATATCAGCGATAGCATCTTTAACGATGATTTTACCAGCAGCTTCAGCATCAGCTTGTGCTTTGTTTGCTGCATCTACGCCACTTTCATCTTTAATGCGATCATATTCAGCCCATGTGAATACTTTATCGCCGTATTCTTTTTCAGCTAGTTCGTAACCCCAGTTTTTGAATGCACCTTCAGTAAATTTCATGATATTACCTTTGTGGACAAGTGTTACTGATTTACGACCTTCGTTGATTGCATATTCAATTGCAGAGCGAACTAGACGAGTTGTTCCCTCTTGAGAAACAGGTTTAATACCGATTCCAGAAGTTTCTGGGAAGCGAATTTTATTAACGCCCATCTCATCTTTTAAGAAAGAGATTAATTTGTTTACTTCATCTGTACCTTTTGCATATTCAATACCAGCATAAATATCTTCCGTATTTTCACGGAAAATAACCATGTCTGTATCTTGTGGACGCTTAACTGGTGAAGGAACACCTTCAAACCAACGTACAGGACGCAAGCATACGAATAGATCTAATTCTTGACGCAAAGCAACGTTTAAAGAACGAATTCCGCCACCGATTGGTGTTGTAAGAGGTCCTTTAATTGCGATTAAGTATTCATTAATAACATCTAACGTTTCTTTTGGTAACCATTCACCCGTTTGGTTAAATGCTTTTTCACCAGCTAAAACTTCTTTCCAAGCAATTTTACGTTCACCTTTATAAGCTTTTTCAACCGCTGCATCTAATACACGAGAAGCAGATGCCCAAATATCGGGGCCAGTACCGTCACCTTCGATAAAAGGAACGATTGGTTCGTTTGGTACATTTAGTACACCATTATTTACTGTAATTTTTTCTGCTGCCATAATAATTTCTCCCTCCAATTTCCTTGTGTTAAAAATAACACATTACAAACTTATCAGAATCAAAGGCTAGAAGGCAAACCCTCTAACCTCTGACTGGTAGCTTGTTTATCTTTATTTATTGTTATCATCTGTATTAAAAAAACGCAATAAAAAGTTTATCCTCTTTGTTCTACTGGAATATAAGCTTGCATTCCTGGACCAGTATAATCAGCACGAGGGCGGATTAAACGGTTGTTAGAGTATTGTTCTAAAATATGTGCTAACCAACCAGAAACACGGCTAACCGCGAAGATTGGTGTGAAAAGGTCGTGATCGATACCTAAGCTGTGGTATACAGATGCTGAATAGAAGTCAACATTAGGAGGAAGGTCTTTCTCTCCAGTCACAATGCCTTCAATTTTTGTAGACATTTCATACCAATGTGGTTCACCCGTTAATTCTGTTAGTCTTTTTGACATCTCTCTTAAATGTTTCGCTCTTGGGTCACCTTTTCTGTATACACGATGACCAAAGCCCATAATTTTATCTTTATTGGCTAATTTTTCACGAATTGCAGGTTCTACATTATCTAAAGTACCAATTTCTTTTAGCATTTTCATTACCGCTTCATTCGCACCACCATGTAGAGGTCCTTTTAATGCACCGATAGCTGCTGTAATACCAGAGTACACATCAGATAATGTAGCTACACAAACACGAGCTGTAAATGTAGATGCATTTAATTCATGATCAGCATGAAGTACAAGTGCTTTATTCATTGCTTCAACTGCTACATCTTCTGGTACTTCCCCATTTAACATATACAAGAAGTTAGCAGCAAAACTTAATTCTTTTTTAGGAGCAATTGGCTCTAAGCCTTTTCTTACACGCGCAAATGCAGCAACGATAGCAGGCATTTTCGCTTGTAAACGAATAGCTTTTCTATAGTTCGCACCCTCTTCCATTACATCTGCTTCTTCATCATAGAGACCAAGAAGAGATACAGCGGAGCGAAGAGCTGCCATTGGATGAACTTGATCAATTGGATAAGTCTTAAAATGAGCAAGAACCTCTTGTGGCAAATTCATATTTTCTGCCAATTGTGCTTTTAATTCATCTAGTTGTGATTGTGTAGGTAATTTACCATGCCATAATAAATAGATGACTTCCTCAAAACTAGCATTCTCTGCCAAATCATCAATGTTATAGCCTACATATGTTAAAGTATCATCAATGATTGAACTGATAGCAGATGTAGTAGCCACTACACCCTCCAGACCGCGTGTTGCTGTCATAACAAACCATCTCCTTCTTTGAAATATTTTCCCCAAACCCTCTGTCTGCATGAAACTTATTCATTAAGTTGTTATCAGATAAAACCTGATAGCTCTATTGGCTATTGTAGCCGATTTAATCCAGCTAATATGTATTAAGCTGGGAGACAGACTAAATGACATTCTCAGTCAGATTTCCACTGACTAAACAATCTCTGAACGTATGCTCAGTACAAACATGTACAAACATTATTGAAAGAAAATGCTTACATTTTCTTTTTGGTATAAAGTATCTACTATTTTCATAGACTCAACTATCAAACCTATTTGTACATGTATATTATAAACAATTATCTGACTTTTGTGAAACGAAAATTTCATAAAAATACAAGTGACTGATAGCTTGCAAACAATTAGTGAATATACTCAAATATCTTCATGAATAAATAGGCGATACCCGCTCCAATTAGCGGACCAACTGCTACTCCTTTAAATAGAGTAATAGCTAGAATTGTTCCTAGAACAAGAGCAGTCGTAATATGTGGATCTTCTGATAGGAGGGTAAGCCCGCCCTTTGCTAATAATGCAACGATAATGCCAGAGATACAAGCAACCCAAGCATAAGGTGATTTAAATGCATCTGCTAGATCTTTGAACCCGATTGCTCCACTTGCTATAGGAGCTAATACAGCAATCGTAATAATCGTTACACCCCAATTAATACCCTTACTTTGGATAAATGAAAACACTTTTAACTCTGTACCGACTAATTTTAACAATAGGAGGACAGCAATCGCAAATATAAGAGATTGATTTTTAGCCACAATACTAATAGCTAAAAGCAATAGTAAAAACAGGAATGACTCCATATTCTATCTCACCTTCCTGTTAATGATGTTATTTTAACATAATTTCGAAAAAAGATAAAATTAATTTCTTTTTCGCCCATTATGCCACTATAGATAATTAGGACAAAAGAGCAGATTTTCGGCTAAAAGATTGAAATTAGCGTTCAGAAAACAATTTCAGATTATTCAACCTTTTTTCACTTAAAATACACTAAGGAGGAGCGCCAAACAATGACAAGTACTCTCCATTACCAAATCATGAGATTCTTTTTTGTCTTAATAATCATAGTTACTTTCTTATTTGTTAGTTTTTACTTGTCATCCATTGCTTATCCTTTTCTAATTGGATTAGGTATTGCGTACATCATTAATAGGACAGTCAATTTTTTTCAATATTCATGTAAAATACCACGATCTTTTTCTGTTTTCATTTCTTTAACATTACTTTTAGGTGTTATTCTGGGCGGCGCAGTTATTTTGATCACTGAATTGGTCTCTGGGGCAGCTCACCTATCAAAAGTTGTGCCAGCACATGTCCAAGTGTTTATTACCCATATAGAACACTGGATTGCCAATCAGTTTATGCCTGTGTTAAATAAACTCACCAGTTTATTTAATCATTTAGGAACAGAACAACAAGCTAGCATTATGACCAATATAGAAGAAATAGGTAAGAATATAGGACAATCATTAGGGCTTTTTCTGCAATCTTTTTTTGAAAAGCTACCAGCATTATTCTCATGGATACCTAATGCAGCAACTGCCATTATTTTTTCTCTTTTAGCCTCATTTTTCATTAGCAAAGACTGGGAAAAAATAAAACGATTTTTTCTTGATTTGACACCTGAATATGTAAGACGAAGTAGCATTACCGTCTTCTCTGATCTAAAATCAGCCCTTTTTGGCTTTATAAAAGCACAAGCGACTTTAATTTCAATTACGACTCTTATCATCTTGGTGGGATTATTAATATTAAACATAGATTATGCGATGACGATTGCCATCATCGCGGGTATGGTTGATATTCTTCCTTATTTAGGAACAGGTATCATCTTTATTCCATGGATTATTTATTCCTTTTTCATTGGTGAAACGACCATTGCAGTTGGACTCTCTATCCTGTACGTGATTATTATTGTCCAAAGACAAGTGATGGAACCAAAGATTTTATCATCCAATATTGGTTTAGATCCATTGGCGACTTTAATCGCTTTATTTATTGGTTTTAAACTATTTGGATTTCTCGGCCTCATTATTGGTCCAATTATTCTTGTCATTCTTTCTACTTTATACAGAGCAAAAGTATTCACAGATATTTGGCTTTATATAAAAAATGGAAAAGAGGAGAAATAGAAGCTAGCCATTATAATAGCTGCTAAATTTGAGTACCTATTTCCATCACTTTTTGAACCTTGTCTCCAAAAACTCTCGCCAATAAAAAAATCCGAACATCTTCGCACTCATAAATGAATTGGAATATGTTCGGATCTTTTTTTGACTATTCTTTTTTAATATATGGCATCATCTTTGTCTAAATGCTCACCATTTTATCACTTTAATGTTGCCATGATTTATACGCCTTCTAAGGAAGTGATACAAAATAATTTTTAATTTATTTCTTATAAAAGGAATCAATAAGAGAATACCTATGAAATCTGAAATAAATCCCGGTAATACAAGGAAGATACCTGCTATGAATATACAAACACCATCTAGCATGGAATCTCCCGGCATTTCTCCTCTGCGCGTTTCCATCTGCACCTTCTTCATTACTTCTATCCCTTGCCTTTTTGCTATATAAACGCCAAAAACACCAGTCAATATAATTAGAAGAAATGTTACGGCAACACCTAAAGCCTTACCAGCAAGAAGCAGTACAGCAATTTCAATCGCCGGTATTAAAATTAGCGGTAATAATATATAGCGCATTTAGCCACCTCATTATATTTTGTATATATAATGATATCAAAATTATTGGCTCCCGAGAAATATAACACATTTCCATCATTGGAAATTTAAGAACAAAATGTTACTTAAACGAATTCGGGAAAGTACCTATATCGATACCCCAAACAATTGGCATATAGAAATAAATCATGACAACAACAAGGAAAATGGTAAACAGACTTAACCAAAAACCGGATTTAGCCATATCACCTATTTTTAAATAGCCAGATCCAAAGACAATAGCATTAGGCGGTGTAGCAACAGGAAGCATAAAAGCACACGAGGCAGCAATTCCAGCTGCGACCATAAGTGCATAAGGATGAATATTTAAAGCCAATGCTAAAGATGCCATGATAGGAAACATCATTGTTGCCGTAGCCGTGTTTGATGTAATCTCTGTTAAAAATGTAACAAGTGCTGTTACGCATAAAATGACAATAACAAGATGTACACCTTCTAAAACAGTTAATTGTTCACCTATCCAAGTTGCTAAACCTGAATCTTTAAACCCTTTGGCAATAGCTAATCCTCCACCAAATAGTAGTAGGATACCCCAAGGTATATTTAAAGCATCTTTCCAATTTAAAAGCTGACCATCTTTACTACTTTTTGAAGGTAAAAGGAATAATATAATGGCTGCAGCAATAGCTATTATCGTATCATCAATTCGGCTGATAAAATCAAAAGGGATAAATGATCGCGTGATCCATGCAACTGCAGTAGCTAGAAACACAACTAATACTAACTTCTCTTCAAAGGAGATTTTACCTAAATGCTGTCTTTCAGAAGAGATGATCTCTTTTCCACCTGGAAGCTCTTTTATACTCATAGGAAAAGCTATTTTCACCAAATAAACCCATGCAGCTAGTAGTAAAATACATGCAAAAGGAACGCCAAATAACATCCAGGTAGCAAAAGAAATCTCAATACCATAAATTTCTTTTACAACACCTGCAAAAATCATATTTGGTGGTGTACCGATTAATGTACCTAATCCACCTATCGAAGCAGCATAAGCTACCCCAAGCATTAATGACTTACCAAATCGGTTAGCTGATTCTCTCTCCGACTTCATGGAATCGTTTACATGAGTTATTACAGCAATAGCAATCGGCATCATCATCATGGCCGTTGCCGTATTCGATATCCACATAGAAAGGAAACCTGTAGCCACCATAAACCCAAGGATAAGCCTAGATGTACTGGTACCAACCACAGTAATGATACCAAGTGCTATTCTTAAATGTAGATTCCACTTTTCCATGGCAATAGCAATTATGAATCCACCTAAAAATAGGAAAATAGTATTATCGGCATATGAACTTGTTACTCCTTCTGATACTGCACCAGTGACAGGAAAGAGAATAATTGGTAGTAATGATGTTACTGGAATGGGTATAGCTTCTGTAATCCACCAGACAGCGACCCAAAGAGTACTTGCTAGCACCGCTTGGGCTTCTCTGGACATTCCTTCAGGTGAAACAAATAGGAGCGTTAGAGCAAAAAGAATGGGTCCTAATAATAATCCTATATTCTGTTTATTCGTTCTTTTTCTCTGTTTCGGATTTTCTCCATTATTTTCATTTGATTGATTCAATTCACTTGATTGATTCTTATTAGGCTCGTTCTTCACTGAGAATAACCGTAATAAATCCTTTATTTGATCATGCAACCTCCACATTTCCATCCAAAATCCTTGCATATAATTCAGCATATCTTCACCACTCCCTTTAATTATGTATTTATTTCTTTTAGTATCTCTATTCAAAATAATTTAAGAAATATGTTATCATTGTAATTATGATACATTATATTACCTATTATGTTATACTAATATATCGATATTGGCAACTATTATATTCTATTCTGAGTTAAAAATTTAATTAGGGTATCTAAATATCTTTTCACCCCTCTACATAAAAAAAGAACTGCCGAATAATAGTATCCGACAGTTTCTTCCATTTTTATAAGACACTCGCATGTCCGTTATAAATGACACCTCTTTGTGAGTCTACTGTAATGTCTTGGCCATCCTTAATTAATTTTGTAGCCATATCTAAACCGACAATAACCGGTATACCAAGGTTCAAACCAATTACAGCACCATGGCTCGTTAGACCACCTTCTTCAGTAATTAAGGCACTACATTTTTCAATAGCTGGAACCATTTCGCGATCAGAGCCAATCGTTACGAGTATTGAGCCTTCTGTAACCTTTTCCATCGCTTCTTTCGCATTGCGAGCAATAACCGCTTTACCAAATGCTGACTTTCTGCCAATTCCTTGAGCTTTTGCAATGATATCGCCAACTACATGAATTTTCATTAAGTTTGTTGTTCCTGCTTCTCCAACCGGAACGCCAGCCGTTATAACAACAAGATCTCCCGAATGAACGATTCCTGTTTGTAGACTTTCTTCTACAGCTATATCTAGCATATCATCTGTTGTTTTTGCTTTTTGACCGACTTGAGAATACACTCCCCAAACAAGTGATAGGCGACGAGAGACGTATTCATGTGATGTGACAGCTACAATTGGATTTACTGGTCTAAATTTAGCAATCATTCTAGCTGTATGACCGCTCTCAGTAGGGGTAATAATGGCGCTAACTCCTAAGTTTAATGCTGTATGCGCAACAGATTGACCAATGGCATCTGTCACATTATGTTTATTATTTTTACTTCTCTCAGATAAAATTTCTCTATGATTCAACGCTGTCTCTGCACGTGAAGCAATATTATGCATTGTTTTAACTGCTTCTACAGGATAAGACCCCGCTGCTGTTTCCCCTGATAACATGATAGCATCTGTACCATCAAAAATGGCGTTAGCAACATCACTTGCTTCCGCACGAGTTGGGCGAGGGTTTCTTTGCATGGAATCTAACATTTGTGTTGCTGTAATAACTGGCTTTCCAAGCTCATTACATTTTTTTATTAATTGCTTTTGTACAAGTGGTACTTCCTCCGCTGGAATTTCAACTCCCAAATCCCCGCGCGCTACCATTAATCCATCTGACACTTCTAGAATACCTTCAATATTATCTACGCCTTCTTGGTTTTCGATTTTGGGGATAATATGAATATATTCCGCATTATTTTCTTCTAGTAATTGACGAATTTCTAAAACATCTGATGGTCGTCTAACAAAGGAAGCGGCAATAAAGTCCACTTCTTGCTCAATTCCAAAAAGAATATCCTTAGCATCCTTTTCGGTGATGCCA
This sequence comes from Cytobacillus sp. FSL K6-0265, assembly GCF_038003465.1. Lineage (NCBI taxonomy): Bacteria > Bacillati > Bacillota > Bacilli > Caryophanales > Bacillaceae > Cytobacillus > Cytobacillus sp. FSL K6-0265. Next base: position 3,295,066 of record NZ_JBBOPE010000001.1, read on the forward strand.
GGAAGGTTAACTGAAACACCTGGTACATTCACACCTTTTTTATTCTTTAACGTCCCACTATTTAAGATTTTTGCATGAATTTCTTCTTTCTCTTTATTGATAGCAATGACTTCCAGAGCAATCAAACCATCATCTAAAAGAATACTAGAGCCAATGTGAACATCATCAATGAGACCACTATATGTAACAGAGAATTTGTCTGTTGTCCCTTCCATTTCTTTCATACTTACAATAATATTGTTACCCGCTTCTAATTCAATCGCACCGTTTTTCATATCATTCGTACGTATTTCTGGCCCTTTTGTATCTAAAAGGATCGCAACTGTTTTTCCAGTTTGTTTGGAGGCTTCACGGATATTAGCGATTCGCTCACCATGCTCTGCAAAATTCCCATGTGAGAAATTTAATCTTGCTACATTCATGCCAGCATTTATTAATTCTATAATCTTTTCAATACTTTCACTAGCTGGTCCAATTGTACAAACAATTTTCGTTTTACGCATATTTATATATACCTCCTAATTATGTACGCTTAAATTGAGAGCTCTCTTGATAACTCGTATAGGTCTAAATCTAAAGTATTATGTTGGCTTAAGACATCACGCAAGCTATTGGCAACGACTTGGTTATTGTTCAAACCAACTGCTTGCCCACCTTTTCCTTTGGCAAGTAACTCCACCGCATGCGCCCCTAAACGACTAGCTAAAACACGATCAAATGCCGTTGGAGATCCTCCTCGTTGGATATGACCAAGCACTGACACCCTCGTTTCAAGTGAGGTTGCGCTCTCCACTTCTTTTGCGAATGCTACACCACTACATACACCTTCGGCCACAATGATAATACTATGCCTTTTTCCTCTTTCAAGTCCACTTTTGAGTTTTGTTGCAATTTCATCTATATCGTAATTCACTTCAGGAATAAGAATTGTTTCTGCCCCACCAGCTAACCCTGCCCATAAGGCAATATCTCCTGCATCTCTTCCCATTACTTCTATAATAAAGGTTCTTTCATGTGAGCTCGCTGTATCCCTGATTTTATCAATGGCATCAATGACCGTATTTAATGCTGTATCGAAACCAATGGTATATTGTGTGCCCGCAATATCATTATCAATCGTCCCTGGTACACCTACACATGGAAAACCCGCTTCAGTGAGGGCAAGTGCTCCTCGATAAGATCCGTCTCCGCCAATCACAACTAGACCTTCTATTTGATGTGCTTTTAAGTTCTCTATCCCCTTTTGTCTTCCTTCTTCTGTTTTAAACTCTTCACATCTTGCAGAATAAAGGATCGTACCGCCACGGTGAATAATATCACCAACGGATCCTAATTCTAGCTTCTCTATATTACCATGAATTAGACCTGTATAACCGCCATAAATACCATATACCTCAATACCATCATGAATAGCTTTTCTAACAACTGCGCGAACAGCCGCATTCATTCCAGGTGAATCTCCTCCACTTGTTAATACACCAATTCTTTTCATTTTCTCTATCACCTCTATTATGGGAAAACAATTTGTATTCTATAAATATGAACGAACCTAGGGGAAAGGAAAAAGAGGACCTATAAAAGGTTATTAAGCTTCTTCTACTGTTAAAATAGCACGAAAAAATAAACATCACAATTATAATTTATTAAGTTTAGTTAAAGAATTCTTACTTATCGACATTCAAGCCAAATGAACAAAGTGATACATTCCATTGAACCCTATCAAAGATTGTATTAACTACCTTACTTTATAGTGCAAATAAACCCTTGTTTATCTCGTGATGTTCTCATTGGTACCGATTAGAATCGTCTTCCATTTTTAAATATCATCAATAATAGGAAAAACGTGCAATTCGCACGTTTTTATTTTACCCCAATATAATCTCTTAAAAACGAATATTTCCCAATTGATTTATATTTCTCATAACGATGGTCAACTAATTGGTTTTCATCTAGTTGAGATAATTCTTTTAATGACTGATAAAGAATATCTTCAATTGCAAGTGCTTGCTGCTCAACATCCTTATGCGCTCCACCTTTTACTTCAGGGATGATTTCATCGATGACTCCAAGCTCCTTTAAATCTGGAGCAGTAATACGCATCGACTCAGCAGCTGTTTGTGCTTTCGTCGCATCTTTCCAAAGAATAGAAGCAGCTCCCTCTGGTGAAATAACAGAGTAAGTAGCATTTTCCAGCATATGAATATAGTTTCCAATGCCTAACGCCAATGCTCCGCCACTTCCCCCTTCTCCAATTACTATGCATACAACCGGTACTTTCAAACTAGCCATTTCAAAAAGGTTTTTAGCTATCGCTTCGCTTTGCCCTCTTTCTTCAGCTGCCTTGCCTGGATAAGCACCTTTCGTATCTATGAAACAAACAATTGGTCGGCGAAACTTCTCCGCCTGCTTCATTAAACGCAGCGCTTTACGATAACCTTCAGGATGCGGCATACCGAAGTTTCTACGAATATTTTCTTTTGTATCTTTTCCACGTTGATGGCCGATTACTGTAACCGGGTGTCCTCTAAACTTAGCAATCCCACTAACAATCGCTTCATCATCTCCGAATACGCGATCGCCATGACATTCAAAAAAGTCATCAAATAAATACTCTATATAATCTAATGTAGTAGGACGATTAGGATGACGAGCAATTTGCACTCGGTCCCACGGGCCTAGATTTTCATATATATCTTTTTCTAACTTGGCTAATCTTGTCTCGAGCTTATTAATCTCAGATCCTAAATCAACATCCGCTGTTTTCGTAAATTCTTTTAATTCAGCTATTCTTTTTCTTAGTTCAATAATCGGTCTTTCAAATGTTAATTCAGTTACCATTTAAGCTCACCTCCTGGCTGATGAATAGAAAGAATGTTAGCAATCTCCTCTCGCAACTTAGAACGGTGAATTACGGCATCAAGTTGCCCATGTTTCAATAAAAATTCTGCTGTTTGGAAGTCCTCTGGCAACTCCTCACGAATCGTCTGTTCAATAATACGGCGCCCCGCAAAACCAATTAACGCTTTCGGTTCAGCAAAATTATAATCTCCTAATGAAGCGAAACTAGCAGATACTCCACCAGTAGTCGGGTGTGTCATAATCGATATAATTAAACCGCCATTATCACTGAATCGCTTAAGCGCCACACTCGTCTTAGCCATCTGCATCAAACTCAATACACCTTCTTGCATTCTTGCACCACCAGAAGCAGTAAAGATAATGAATGGCACTTTCAATTCGTCCGCCTTTTCAATGGCCCTTGTGATCTTCTCTCCGACCACAGATCCCATGCTTCCCATTCTAAAAGTCGAATCCATTACGGCAATAACAATCTGAAAACCATCCAATTCTCCAATCCCTGTCATTACCGCTTCATTCATACCTGTTTTCTTACGGTCTTTTTCAACTTTATCAAGATAATCTGGGAAAGATAGCGGGTTTTCTGATATCATTTCACGGTCTAACTCTTGAATTGTTCCCTTATCTAGAAAACTCTCAAAACGTTCGGCAGCGTTCATTGGGTGATGATGCCCACAATTAATACATACCTTCATGTTTTTCATTAATTCTTTCGTATACATTATCTTCTTACATTCAGGGCATTTAGTCATGATTCCTTCTGGGACATCTTGCTTCGCTGCCTCAGAAGGAATGGTTGCATATTTTTTCTTCTTTGATTTTGTAAAGATGTCTTTTAGCAAGGTGAAACCTCCTTGTAATTACAAAGTAAATAACAAAAGTGAAATTTACCTTTCCTACTTTAGTAATCATTACCATTTTCCTAGGTGGTCAGACCACTTAGAAAAAACAATTGCCTATCGACGTAAGTGCGAGAAAAAAGCTTGTCTCATCACTATACAATAATAGGCTTAAAAAAGATGGAAAACATTGTCGTTAAATGCTCGACAAATTTCTTATTAAACAATATTGAATTTTAGCTGCTTGTTCATCTTTCTGTATCATCGCATCTATTAATAACTGATAGTTTTTTGGATCAACTACAGCTAAACCGAAGTCTAGCGAATTATAATAATCCGTTAAGATCGTCCATAGACGCTTAAATAAATGGTTATCTGCTATGAGAACGATGCGATAAAAATACTCATCTTCTTGAAATACTTCAGAAGTGACCCAATTTCTGAAAGCTTCAAGTTCTTTGACGGTTGCTTTTCTCATCGCTAACCATATACAATCCCATTCTACCAAATATTTCGTTTCTTTAATATCAGTTTTTGCTTGTTTGTCTTGTAGAATAAATGTACTTAGTAATTGTACCAAATTATGACCGCGAAAATCTTTAATAAAGGTTCCTTCGCCTCTTCTCGTCTCTATTAAACCTAAAAGCTCTAACGCACGAAAAGCTTCCCGAACGGAAGAACGCCCAACTTTTAGGCGTTCTGACATTTCACGTTCTGAGGGTAGCTTATCACCTGTTTGATAACCTTCTTCTTGAATAATATTTCGCAGTTGTTTCACGATTTCTATATATAATTTCGTTGAATTTTCCAGCGAACCCACCGCCTATCGTTATTTATCTTTTCCGATAGCTGCAAGTTGTGCTGTTCTATGCTTCACTTCTTCTGGGTCAACTTTGATTCTAGCTACACCCGTTTCCATAGCTGATTTAGCTACCGCAGATGCTACTGCAGGTGCCACTCGCGGATCAAATGGAGCTGGAATGACATAATCAGAATGTAAGTCTTCTTCAGCAATTAATTCAGCAATTGCTTCAACCGCAGCAATTTTCATATGCTCATTAATATGAGTCGCACGAACATCTAAAGCACCTCTAAAGATCCCTGGGAAGGCAAGAACATTATTTACTTGGTTCGGGAAATCTGAACGACCTGTACCAACAACAAGCGCTCCGGCAGCTTTTGCTTCTTCTGGCATGATTTCTGGTGTTGGATTAGCCATGGCAAAAATGATTGCCTTGTCGTTCATTGATTGTACCATATCAGCTGTCAAAGCGCCCGCTACTGATACACCAATAAATACATCTGCATCCTTTATTGCATCCGTTAATGTACCTTTAACTTGGTCACGGTTTGTGAAACGTGCAACTTCACTCTTAATATCATTCATCCCGTTTGGACGTCCTTCATAAATAGCACCCTTTGTATCGCACATAATAATATCTCTTACACCATAACGGTATAGCAATTTAATAATAGCAATACCTGCCGCACCAGCACCGTTTGCAACTACCTTTATTTCGCTCATCTTTTTACCAGCAAGTTTAAGTGCATTGACAAGTCCAGCAACAGTTACAATGGCCGTCCCGTGTTGATCATCATGGAACACTGGAATATTTGTCTCTTTTTTCAAGCGTTCTTCAATATAGAAGCAATTCGGTGCTGCAATATCCTCTAAATTCACCCCGCCAAATGTTGGCTCCATTAGTTTTACCGTATCTACAATCTTATCAATATCATTGGTATTCAAGCAAATTGGAAAAGCATCAACACCTGCAAAACTTTTAAATAACACAGCTTTCCCTTCCATTACTGGTAATGCTGCTTCTGGTCCGATATTACCAAGACCAAGAACAGCAGTCCCATCAGAAACGACCGCTACCATATTGCCTTTCATTGTATAATCATAAACCGTTTCTGGTTTATCATAGATTTCTTTACATGGCTCTGCAACGCCGGGAGAATAAGCTAAGCTTAACTCTTTCGCATTTGTAACAGCTACTTTTGATTTAGATTCTAATTTACCTTTATGAACCTTATGCATATTTAATGCTTCATCTCTTAATGACATGACCTACACCCCTTAGTGCTTTCTTGGAATTCTTCACAAACGCAAATACTAGTTGTCTCTTCTCTTCTTAATGTAAAATTTCTCTTCATCACATATATCAAGAATGTTAGCTAAAACAACTAAATACCTTGAACGTTATAAAATAGCAGTCGACCGCACATTAAACATATACTAGAAAAATGATTCAGTATTCATTAATAAGAATTACTTCAGTACTAGAGACCCATTAACCTATAAACAAGGAAATGAAAGCAGTACTTTAAGCAAATTCTTTAAAAATCAACTTCATGGTGGTCTGACCAGTTTATGATAACAATATAACATATCTGAAAAACTTGTAAAGGCTAACGCTTAAAAACAATATTCTCTCTTCCAAATAATCCTTTTAAGCGTTCAGTCAATTTTTCGCTGTATGATACATACTCATCTTGACTTAATTTGATAGACCGCCGATCATTTTCATAGAATAAAACGACAGGTGATTGCCCTACTTCATAATGTAAAATTTCTTTTAACAAAGTCAATTTCTCATCTGATTCATTCTCTTTCGTCACTTTAATGTAGAGGGTAGGTGGCTTTGATTCTTCCTTCTCAATCACTTCTTCCACCTTCTCAACACTTCTAATAATCCATTGTTTTTTTTCATTCCTTACCTCAATTTCACCTTTCATAAAAACAATATCGCCAGCTTGAATAAAAGAAGAATATTTATTATAGATTTTCGGAAAAGCGACTGCTTCCATATCTCCAGTCTGATCGCTAAGATGTAAAAATGCCATCGCTTCTCCTTTTTTCGTCCTAATTTTCTTCACTTCTGAGATATACACAACTGATTGAACAATGGCTTTTCTCTCTTGACTCTCAATGTATTGAAGTGTTTGAGATTTTAACAACGGGAAGAATGATTCATAGGTCGTTACTGGATGCGCTGAAAGATATAACCCTAAAGCCGCCTTCTCGTTAGCAAGTTTATCTAACAAGGGAATCTCTTCAACAGTTGCGTATTTCGGTTTAGGAAAGAATTCCTCTTCACTAAACATATCAAATTGTTCATCATCTGGCTGAACTAGCTCCGCATGCTCTAAGGCAATATCTAAGCTAGCAAGTAGTGTCGCTCGATCCTCACCAAACTCATCAAAACTCCCGGAATGAACAAGCATTTCAAGCATTCGCCTATTGAACACTTTCCCTGACATACGTAAACAAAAATCAAATAAATCTTGGAATGGTCTACCTGCTCTCACTCGAACAATTTCCTTCCAAGCATTTACCCCAATCGTTTTCACTGCTGCTAAACTATAGCGAATTCCTTCATTTTCCACCTGGAAAGAAAAGATACTTTTATTAATAGAAGGGGGTAGGATAGAAATCCCCAATTGCTTCGCCTCATTTACATATTGGGCTATTTTCGCATCATTACCAATAGCTGAGGTTAACAATGCCGCCATGAAATGTAGCGGATAATGGGCTTTTAAATAGGCCAGTTGATAAGAAATCATACTATATGCTACTGCATGACTTCTATTAAATCCGTAATTAGCAAACTTGACGATGTAATTATATATTTGATTGGCTGTTTCTTCTGTATATCCTTGGGTAATCGCACCTTGCACAAAATGTGCTCTTTCTTTATTCAGAACTTCTTCTTGCTTCTTACTTACGGCCCTTCTTAATAAGTCCGCTTCCCCTAGTGAAAATCCTGCCATCTTTGCTGCGATCTGCATAATTTGCTCTTGGTAAACAATGACACCATAGGTAGGCTTCAATATATCTTCTAAATCTTGATGAGGATAGGTAATTTCCTCCTCACCATGCTTTCTCGCAATAAATAATGGAATATTCTCCATTGGGCCTGGACGATATAATGCATTAACTGCAACAATATCCTCAAATGTAGTCGGTTGCAGTTTCTTTAATACATTTCTCATCCCACTTGATTCTAATTGAAAAATTCCTGTTGTTTCTCCTCTAGATAGTAATTGATAAGCTTTTTGGTCCTGAAGTGGCACTTCTTTGATTGGAATAAGTTTCCCTGTTCTCTTTTTGATAGACTGCAAAATATTTTCAATAAGAGACAAATTACGTAAACCAAGAAAGTCCATCTTTAATAAGCCACGATCTTCTAAGTGCTCCATTGAGAATTGTGTAAGAAAGACATCTCCATGCCCCCCCGTAATTGGTACCACTTGAACGAGAGGGCGCTCACTTATGATAACGCCAGCAGCATGTGTAGAAGTATGTCTAGGCAATCCTTCTAGCTTTAAAGCTGTATTAAATAATTTTTTATATAATGATGATTGATTAATCAATGTCTGCAAAGAATGTGACTCTTGCCAAGCTGATTTTAAGGTAATACCCTGTCGACTAGGTACTGCACGAGATAACTGATCAAGTTCCTTTGAGTTTAAGCCAAAAGCTCTCCCAACGTCTCTGAGTGCCGCCTTAGCTGCTAATGTTCCAAACGTAATGATTTGCGCGACATGTTGCTGACCATATTTGCCCGCCACATACTGGATTACTTCATCTCTGCGATGGTCAGGAAAATCAATATCAATATCAGGCATAGAAATCCGCTCAGGGTTCAAAAACCGTTCAAAAAGCAAATTGTAACGAATCGGATCAACATCTGTTATATAAAGCACATATGCCACAATTGAGCCGGCAGCCGAACCGCGTCCTGGTCCAGTGAAAATTTTTTCTCTTCTACAAAACTGCATAAAGTCAGCAACGATTAAAAAATAATCACTAAAGTTCATTTTCTTCAAAATAGAAAGCTCATATAAAAGGCGATTCCTGGCTTCCTCATTTCCATCAGGATACCTCTCACCCCACCCTTTCATACAGAGCTTCTCTAACTGTTGATCGGCTGTCATATCGCCCTCAGTGGGGAATTTCGGCAAGCTTTTTATGCCAAGGTCCATCTCCACATGACATTCACTGGCAATCCTATTCGTCTGGATAATAGCCTCTTCCTCTTCTACAAAAAGGTCCACCATTTCTTTGACACGCTTTAAAAAATATTGATCAGATTGTAATCTTTCCCAACTCTCGTCTTCTAATTTTTCTCCATTGCGTATAGCCAATGCACATTGTTGCGCAAAGGCATCTTCTTTATTTAAATAATGAACAGCATTTGTCACAGCTAGAGGTATATGACTTTGCTCTGATAAATTCTTCAGCAACGGCAATAATTTCTCTTCCTCTTCTAGCCCATGTCTTTGCATAGAAAGATAAAAGTCACCAGAAAAAATCTCTTTAAACATACGAGCATATTTTTCAGCATCCGGATAACGGTCTTCTAGCAGGTAATTCTCAATTACGCCTTCTATACCAGGTGTTAAAGCAATTAATCCACTTGAATAGGCCCTCAACCACTTGAGCGGGAGCCCGCCTTCTGCTGCCGTTTGCAGACTACTCGTTATTTTGAGTAAGTTTTGATAACCTTGGTTATTTTTCGCCAATAATACTATTGGGTTCATCCCTTCTTCATGTTCCTTTTCAATATCGACAGTCAACCCAATAATAGGTTTAATATTATTTTTTTTACATTCATTATAAAACTCTGCTGTCCCGTACATTACATTTCTATCTGTAAGGGCAATTGCTGGATACCCTTTTACTTTGGCATCTGCTACGAGTTGTTCCACACTAGCTGTGCTCATTAGTAAACTATAGGCACTATATACTTGCAAGTGAATAAAAGACAACTTTCTCACACCCTTATTTTTCTTCTTCTTTTATTATAGAACGTTTGTTTCTTAATGAAAACTATCATTGTACAATCGCATTTGAATTCATTTAAGAATAAACATAATTTATGATGTTCGTCCATATGATGGAATAGAGAGAATTCATCACTTAAAGGCGGTTATGTAAATGAATGAGCAACCCTTCTTTGCTTCTCTTTTAGAAAGTTATTTTATTGCTCTTGGTGTTTTGATTGGCGGTTCAATCATCGGTGGCATTGCCGCATTTTTCACAGGGAAACCTCCCTTAACAGAAATTTTCAATCTATCTAATTCTATTAGAATTTGGGCAATTATCGCTGCTATTGGAGGGACTTTTGATACGGTATATAGTTTTGAGCGTGGTGTCCTTGATGGGCAAACGAAAGATATTATTAAGCAATGTCTCTTGATTCTCTCAGCATTTGGTGGAGCTCAAACAGGTGCTCAAATCATCATCTGGCTAACTCAGGAGCATTTACCTAAATGAGAATTCCCCCGTATTATCGCAGACCTTCTTGGCAGCGTTTTTTTGCTGGAATGGCTATTGGAGGCGTATTAAGTTGGTGTGTGTTCGTCTACATTTTCGGTGAATGGCAAGAGCGTTATAGTTTAGAAATCCACACTCAGGAAGCAGAAATTAAGGAATTAGAAAATGAAAAGGAGATATGGCAGAAGGAATTTAAAAAATTAAATAAAGAAAACGAAGAATTATTAACCGTTCAAGAGATCGTTGTTAAGATCGACCAATCTGCGCTTAAGAAATATAATTTAGACGAATACAGTCTCTATCAAACGGAGGATGCAATCAAAGAAGATATCAGTATTTTAATGGCGCGGGATATAAAAAGCGTCGGACAAAGTATCGAACTCGTTAAACGGATTATTGTGAATAAAACCCACCCCATTAATGGGAAACGTTACCGAGCTGATATTCAATCCATTATAATAGATACGACACTCGTATTGGAGGTTGAGCTATTATTAAATTAATTGCCCAACCTCTTTTAATTACTATATGGTCCACGATTCACAAATGTCATTTAAGGCGGAAATCACATTTTCGGCTTCATCCCAACTATATATAGATGCACCTGCTGCAAATGGATGTCCCCCGCCTTTATAGCATCGTGCTAGTTGATTAATGATCGGACCTTTCGACCTGAATCGCACTCTAATTTGATCTTCTTCTTCAATAAAAAACACCCATGCCTTCATTCCCTTTACATGGCCGAGCTCACCAACTAGAACCGACGCCTCAGCAGGTGTAGCTTCATATTTTTGCAATAAACGACTGTCCATTTTCACCACTGCCGCTCCACTATCAAGCATTTGAAAATGTTGTAGAATATAACCTTGAAGCTGAATTAAATTTGGTGCTAATTCATACATTCTATCGAAAAGCTCTGTCCGTGAGAATTGATATTTAATTAGTTCACCTGCATAAGCAAAGGTTTTATTCGTTGTACTCGGATAGATAAATCTCCCTGTATCACCGACAATGCCAGCGAAAATCAGCCTTGCTGCCTCATCTGTCATTACTAAACCATTCTTTTGTCCACTTAAAAAAAACTCATAAATCATTTCACTTACAGAGCTTGCCTCTGTATCCACCCAAAGGATATCTCCATACGGATCCATATTAGGGTGATGATCAATCTTTATTAATAGATCACCCTTTGTGTAACGTTGATCACTAATGCGCTCTGTATTGGCGGTATCACAAACAATCACTAAAGCTCCTTCATAGACTTCATCACTTATCTTGTCCATTTTACGCAAATAAACAAGAGTTTCGTCCTCTTGCCCCACTGTATAAACTTCTTTCTGTGGAAAAGAAGCTTTTATTATTTCTGCCAACCCACCTTGCGATCCGTAGGCATCTGGATCTGGACGAATATGACGATGGATAATGATTTTGTCATACATTTTGATCGCGGACAGGATTTTATTCTTCATTGTATACTCCTCTCAAATAACGCACAAGAAAGAAAAGCATCTTGCAATTATAATAATTATTCTCTCTCTTCTAGCAATTTCCTCTTACAGAAGTTAAAATAAAGACATATGTTCATTTATGGAGGTTTGTACATGCTTGTACTTGCAGTTTTTATTGCGCTATCTTTTGCTTTGTACGTATTCTATAAAGTGAAATACGTACGCTCTAAACGTCCTGCAGAAAAAGAGTGGATTTCTGCTAAATCACGTATGGCGCTAGGTGCCTTTATTTTCTTTTTCGGTATCAATCAGCTATTTCTTTACAGTGGCACGATAACATACGTCATCTCCGCTATTTTTATCATTATAGGCGGAATCAGTATTTGGGCTGGTATGAAAGCTTATAAGTATTTTCTTCCTCGTGCGATTGAAGAATCAGAATGGATTAAATCTAACCAAAACTAAAACCTTACAATTTTACCTGTGAAGGCTGAGGATTGTAAGGTAGTAAGTAAACTCGGTCTAGTTGATGTTCTATCTTGTAAAAGATGTATCATCAACTAGCCGATCGTGCTTATCTTTCTGTTAATTGACACATCATCATCGCTTTTCCAACCAATATCCCACCATTGAAGACTTCTACATCTACTTTTCCAAACTTTCTCCCTACATCAAGCACTCTTGGAAAAATATCAAGCATACTCTCGATTTGTACTGGTTTTAGAAAGTATATAGTCATATTTTCAACCACTAGGTCACCTTTTTTGTACATGCGTAAAACGCGATTAGCGGCTTCTGTCACTATTGTCGTGAAAACACCATATGAGATGGAACCAATATGGTTCGTCATTTGGGGTGTAACTTCACAGCGATACATCGCTTCATTTTTTGTTTTTCCATTCGCTAATACGAGCTGGTTTGTCACCGTATCATCAATTGTTTCACCAACTTGCGGTTGTCGTTGAATGACCTGGAGCGCCTTTAACACATCCTGGCGACTAATAATCCCCTCTAACTTATGCGATTGGTCCACAACCGGGAGGAGTTCAATTCCTTCCCAAACCATCATATGTGAGGAAGAAGCCACACTTGTTTTCCCACCAACTGTCATCGGGTTTTTCGTCATGACTTTTTCAATAGGGGTATCTGTTTTATGCCCCATAATATCTTTGGAGGTGACCATTCCTTGAACCTTCATATGCTGATCAACCACCGGGAAGCGACTATGACTCGTCTCTCGATTATGCTTTAAATAATCTTCAATCGTATCTGTGGTTTGCAAGCTAATCGTTTGATTGATAGGCGTAAGCACGTCTTCTACTAACACAATCTCTTTCTTAATTAACTGATCATATATTGCTCGGTTAATCATCGTTGCTACTGTAAAAGTATCGTAGCTTGTTGAAATCACTGGTAACTCTAATTCATCGGCAATCCGCTTCACTTCTTCTTCCGTATCAAACCCACCCGTAATAAGAACGGCAGCTCCAGCTTTTAACGCTAGTTCATGGGCATTCGTACGGTTTCCGACGATTAGTAAGTTCCCGGCACCCGTGTATCTCATCATTGCTTCTAGCTTCATCGCACCGATTACGAATTTGTTCAATGTTTTATGGAGTCCTGCTCGTCCTCCTAGCACTTGTCCATCAACGATATTGACAACTTCTGCGTAAGTAAGCTTTTCAAAGTTTTCTTTCTTCTTTCTTTCTATTCTAATGGTACCGACTCTTTCAATCGTACTCACATACCCTTTATTTTCAGCATCTTTAATGGCACGGTAAGCTGTACCCTCGCTCACCGAGAGTGCCTTTGCAATTTGTCTAACGGAAATTTTTTCTCCGACTGGTAATTCATCAATATAATGTAAAATCTGTTCATGCTTTGTAGCCAAGACATCACCCTCTATTTTCATCCTTCATATGCTTATTATAGAATGAAAAGTTGTGATGTTCAACGAACGAGCAATATTATTAATAAGACCTCATTCGTTTACGATTAGATGTAACTACTTTTCGCCTTGTTCTTACATTTGCCTTCGATTTCGGCTCATATAATAAGGCTGTCAAATTTCCAGCAATAACAATCAATGCAAATGCTAACCAGGAAATTGTAAAAACTCCCTCAAGACCACCGCTATAAACATCTAAACGAGGAACTGCGTAATAGAGCATAGCACCTGCCAGCAATAAACAAATAATATAACGATATCTCCTCATCTCATCCTCTCCTCTCATAATCTATATTTATGCAGAGAAGCAGGCGGAAATGACCAGTAATAGACTTCATTACTAGTGTATCTATTATGTAAAATAGTGTGGATCAGGTCCCCGTTATCTTTTCAACACTAAGCCCACGATATAAAAGAAAATTGAAATTTACTCACTTGTTTTCGTTTACGCACATTCTCTATGAAAAAAAGTACCTCGATGGGTCCCAAATTGAAATTAAAAATACCACAGACAGTCATCTGTGGCATGAACTCAGTTTCTATCATAAATACTTTCTATAACTCAACAACTTCTCCAGCATCCATTACTTTTACATCAAATCCTTTTACTAATTTAGCAAAAGCGTGTGGATCTTGTTTAATTGGCGGGAATGTATTGTAATGAACTGGAACGACTTGTTTCGGTTGTAGTAACTCTACTGCATAAGCAGCGTCCTCTGGTCCCATTGTAAAATTATCACCAATCGGGATAAATGCTAAATCAATCGGATGTCTCTCTCCAATTAATTTCATATCTGAAAATAAACCTGTGTCTCCTGCATGATAAATTGTCTTACCATCAATCGTTAGCAGGACACCTGCCGGCATGCCTAAATAGACAATTTGGTTATCCTCAGTTACGAGCCCTGTCCCATGTAAAGCTGGTGTTAATTTCACTTTACCAAAATCAAAATCATAAGCACCACCAATACTCATGCCATGTGCTTCAATACCATGGAAGCCTAAATAGTATGAGAGTTCTGCATTACATATCACTAGCGATTGATTTTTCTTAGCAAGCTCAATGGTGTCTCCTAAATGATCACCGTGTCCGTGTGTCACGATAATAACATCCGGTTGTTCTTCTTCAACTTTAAGGTCTGTTAATTCATTACCTGTAATAAATGGATCAAATAAAATGGTTTTATCCTCTGTTTGTACTTTTACAATTGAATGACCATGAAATGATACTTTCACAAATAATTCTCCTTTCTATTTTTCCTATGTAATTTTTTCAACATAAATATGAAGTTATCCTGTTTCTTCCCTTATTTCTTTCAATTTAAACAGTTCAAAAAGTTTACTTTTTCATATATAGTTGATACGCTTGCTTATAGCTTACTACATAAAGACCAGGAGGGACTACCATGAAGCAAAGAATGGATATATTATCATCATGGATGGAAGAAAACAATATTGATGTATCTTTTATTACATCAACAGAAAATGTATTTTACTTGAGCTCTTTTCACAGTGATCCTAATGAGCGTTTACTAGGATTAGCCGTTTTTCAAGATGCTGACCCTTTCCTTGTCTGTCCAAAAATGGAAATAGAGGATGCAAAAAACGCAGGTTGGAATGGCGATATTATCGGATATACAGATATCGAGAATCCGTGGACAATGATTAATGATGCCATTGTTTCACGTATTTCTACAGTTAATAAAATAGCGATTGAAAAAGAACATATGAATGTTGAACGTTATGAAGCTGTGAAAGAACTTTACCCTCATGCAAATATGGTATCCGCTGAAGAAAAGCTTCGTACATTACGCATGGTAAAGAGTGAAGAAGAGCTTGCGATTATTAAAGAAGCTACTGCACTTGCAGATTTCGCTATTGAAACAGGCTGTGCTGCCATTGCTGAGGGGAAAACAGAGCTTGAAGTATTGGCGACAATCGAATATGAATTAAAGAAAAAAGGCGTTAATGAAATGTCCTTTTCGACAATGGTCTTAACTGGTAAAAACGGGGCATCACCGCATGGTACACCTGGTATGACGAAAATTCAAAAAGGCGATCTTGTTCTATTTGACCTTGGTGTTGTTTGGAAGGGCTATTGTTCTGACATTACTAGAACGGTTGCTTTTGGTGAAATAAATGAGAAACAAAAAGAAATATATGACACTGTGCTCAAGGCACAATTAGCCGCAATATCAGCCTGCAAACCGGGTGTAAAAGCATCAGAGGTTGACTTAGCGGCAAGGAAAATCATTACAGATGCAGGATATGGCGACTACTTCCCACATCGCCTTGGTCACGGACTTGGTATTTCCGTCCATGAATATCCTTCATTAACAGAAACAAATGACTTGCTCCTACAAGAAGGCATGGTGTATACAATCGAACCAGGTATTTACGTTCCAGGAGTTGCTGGTGTCCGTATCGAAGACGATCTCGTTTTAACAAAAGACGGAGCTATACCATTAACAAAATTTCCAAAAGAGCTACAAGTCATCAAATAACACAGAGAAGACCCCGTCAAAATATAACGGGGTCTCTTTTTATATCGTAATACCAAAGACGATTGGCATCCAGTAATATACTGCTAATGTAATCACGACCACACTAACTGCATTTAGCCATATACCCGCTTTAGCCATATCAGCTACTTCCAGTTCACCCGCACTAAAAACAGCGGTATTCGGTGGAGTTGCAACAGGAAGCATATAACAAGATCCCGCCGCTAAGGCAACAGCAGCCATCATAATTAAAGGATCAATTCCAATAGCCACACCTAAACCTGCCGAAATAGGTAAAACGAGGTTAGCAACAGCAGTATTTGATAATATTTCTGTCATACCTAGTACAATGACAACAAGTAAAAGAATAATAATAAACGGCGTATACGCTTCTAATCCTTGTAATGCCACAGCAATAAAGTCATTCACACCCGAATGCTCAAGACTTGATGCTAACGCTAAACCACCACCGAACAAGATTAATACACCCCATGGTAGTTTCGCTAAATCTCCCCACTCTAAGATTCTCTCACCTTTTGTACTCGGTAAGAAGAATAAGAGAATAGCACCCATCATAGAAATACTTGCGTCAGGTAATGAACCCAACCTTCCTAAGAATGATAGGAAACTTACTTGATCTGCAACCCAAGAAATAGCCGGTTTGCCTACCCATAAAGAAACTGTTAATAAGAAGACAGTAATAACAACCCACTCTTCGGTTTTTACCTTCCCAAGATTTCTTTTCTCTTCCTTAATAAAAGAGACTTCTGTTTGGTTCTCAGCATTTACTTTAAATTTCATTTTCGTTAAATAGAAATATAAGAAAACAAACATGATCAGCGCAACTGGACCTGCAAAGATTAACCATTGCAAAAAGGTGACCTCTACATCAAATTGAATCTTAGCAATACCCGCGAGCGCAGCATTTGGAACAGCCGCAACCAGTGTAGCCAAACCGCCAATTGTTGCTGTATAGGCAACAGCAAGTAAGATCGACTTAGCAAAAAAGTCAATATTTTGTCCTTCTAAAATTTTCTTATCACGCATTTCCGAAATTAAAGCTAATGCAACTGGTAACATCATTAATGCAGTCGCAGCATTCGATATAAACATTGTTAACAATCCTGTGGCAAGCATAATACCGAGAATAATTTTATGGCTTGACGTTCCAATCATGTCAATAATATTGAGTGCAATCCTTCTGTGTAAATTCCATTTTTCAATGGCAATCGCCAGAATAAATCCACCCATATACATAAAAATAACGGATTCTCCGTAAGATCTTGAAACCACATCAATCGGGGCACCGCCAAATAACGGAATAAGAACCAACGGTAATAAAGACGCAACAGCCATCGGTACTGCCTCTGTCACCCAATACGTACCAATCATCATAATACTAGCAATAACTACCCTTCCCTCATAACCAATCATATCACTTGGTAATAAAAAGAAGACAATTAATGCAAGTATTGGACCGAGAAATAACCCAATTAATTTCCCTTTTGTGTACCCTTGTTTTTTCACCTCATTAGCCAACTCATCTCACCTTCATTCTAATAAAATAAATATTCTAAAATACTATACCATATTTATATTTAGAAAATATAGATATGTAAACGCATTCATATAAATACTATCATACTTCATCACTTCAACGTAATAACAAGATAATTCTGAAAATAATTATTTTAATACAACAATTTCCTTGCTATGATTTTCATTCAGAATAAAAACATCGGAATGAAACCATCACTTTTATCATCATGTCATTGTTACTTGATAAATTAACTTGCTCAAAGAATACGCATTAAAGAAAAAAATAACCTGAACAAACACGATAAACTGTGTTTGTTCAGGTTTCGTTTGACTTTGCATTTGATTTCGATTATTACTACTTTGAAACATACCAAAATTTTTCGATGATCTGCTGTTGTTGCGTTGGGTTTTTATATTGGGTGAACAAACTAACAACCACATAAATAATGAAAGATAGGAACACGGGAACAACAACCGGGTGCATCCCTAATAAATCCGGAAATAAACGATCAATGATAATATAACTGCCTACCCCTGCAATCATAGAAGCTAGTGCCCCATAGGCATTTCCTTTTTTCCAATAAAGGCCCATAATAATTGGCCAAATAAAGGCTGCTTCTAAGCCTCCAAAAGCAAATAAATTAAGCCAGATAAGAAGATCAGGGGGCTCTATACTGACAATATACACAAGAATCCCAATAATGGCTGTCACGGAAAGCGTCAACCTTTTAATAAACTGATCTGTTGCATTGTTGTTAATATAATTTATGTAAATATCTTTCACCAACGATGAACTAACAAGAAGTAACAATGCATTGACTGTTGAGATAACCGCTGCAATCGGAGCCGCTAACACAATCCCAGCTAACCATGATGGTAAAATGGTTAGGGTCAATTGCGGCATCACCGTATCACCTACTTCAATTCCAGGAAGCACTGCTCGTGCAAAAACACCTGTTAGGTGCATACCTAGCATAATAGCTCCTGTAACAAGTGTTCCAATAATCATCGCTGTATGCATCGCCTTTGAGTTTTTGTAAGACATTGCTCTGACAGCAATTTGCGGTAAACCAACAACACCAACACCAACCAAGATCCAAAAACTGGATACATATAAAGGCGTGAGTGAACCGTCCGCACCAAAAGGTGTAATCAGGTTAGGATTTTCAGCTGTTAATTTCTCCATAATATTCGGTACCCCACCACCAGCAATGATGGTGCCTACTAAAATAATAATGGTACCAATTAACATGATCATACCGAGAACTGTATCAGTGATGGCAACTGCACGAAATCCACCAATGACAACAAAAATGAGAACAGATAATGTAAAAATTAAAAGTGCTGATTGATACGACAATCCCATAAATGATTCTAATAATCGGCCACCACCAATCCACTGCGCCGACATAGAAGCAAATAGGAAAACAACTATACAAATTGACGATAAGATGACTACCCATTTACTTTGATAGCGTTCTCTTAAGAAATCATTTAAAGTAACCGCTTTTGTTTTCCTAGAGATAATCGCAAATTTTTTACCTAAGATTGCAAGTGTAAAGTAGCCTGTTACCACTTGTGACATGGACAATAACACCCAGCCAAGACCCATGTTATAAGCAATTCCAGGTCCACCGATGAAGCTTGACGCACTCCCATATGTAGCGACCATCGTCATCGCCAATAATAAACCACCAAGATTTCTTCCACCTAGAAAATATTCTTGTAAAAAATCGGGCCCATGTTTTAAATATTTTGTCGCATAAATACCAAAAAAGAATAGCGAACATAAAAAAATAATTAACGGTATAGCCACTCCCCAATTCATTGTTCTTCCTCCTCAAAAGGTACATCAGAGAATAAGAACTTCACAACCAACCAAACAATGACAGTAATCATTAGAAAACCTAACACGCAGCTATAGAAAAACCACGAAGGTAATCCTAAGATAAATTGATACTCTTCAACTGGCTTACTACCTAAACCGTAGGCAAAAGAATACCATATGAAAAAGTTGACCAGCGCAATACCGACACCGATAAGCGCTTCACGATTGGCAACTTTATATCTTGGATCAAGCTTTTTTTGCTCCATCTTCTTCTCTCCCTCTACTAAATCTTTCCCCTATCATACTATTCTAATATAAATTACGATTAATGGACATGACCTATATGCATTCGTGCCTTATCAACAATAGATCCATCACAAAAATTATTTTAACAATAAATATACGCTTATTGAATTTTTTGTTTACAAGCTCATATAAAAGGCGCTTGTCATATGACAAAACGCCTTTGTTTATTCAACTTAAATCATCTTCATTGTTTTCGTTCGTCAATTGTTGGCGACTAACTGCCCCACCGTTATATGCTTCCATTATTGAATCGCTAATGGATTGTTCTGCTTCATTTTCATCATACAATTGGTTCCATTCATTTCTTTCTTCTTTTTTCAAGATTGTTCACTCCTTTGTCATTATTTTTCTTTATTATTGTTTGAAAAATGGCTACATTTATTCATAAAAAGGGTATGTATAATAATAGATAAAGGAGGAGATTTAAATGAGTAAACATTATGAAAACATTTTAGTCGCAGTAGATGGTTCAGTAGAAGCAGATGAGGCATTTAACCAAGCAATTGAAATGGTGAAGAATAGTGATGCCACTCTCATTTTAGCTCATGTTGTTGATACTCGTACCAATGCTATTGAAGCCTATGATCACTCTACGTCTGTTAGAGCTACAGAATTTGCTGAAAACTTAATGGCACGTTATAAAGAAGTTTGTACACAGGCAAACGTTACTAAAGTAGAGTATTTAATCGAATATGGATCTCCCAAAATAATCATAACGAAAGATATCGCCAAAACAAAGCCAATCGATCTTATTATATGTGGAGCAACGGGGCTGAATGCTGTTGAACGTTTCTTAATTGGTAGTGTATCAGAATACATTACACGCCACGCCCCTTGCGATGTACTTGTGGTCAGGCCGAATAAATCCGCAAAGCAAAAAAGCGGAGAGGCAAGCGTAGCAGAGAAGCACTCATAAAAATAGCGAAGAAGAGCATGCGCACTTACGCATGCTCTTCTGTATTTAGCTTGGCTTTCGCTTTATCGATAGCGATTCTTACCTGGTCGAAGCCTGTTCCACCTGCGCTATTTCTTCTTTCAACAGCAGTATATGGATCAAGCACCCTATAAATATCTTCTTCAAATAAATCATTCACGTCTCTATATTCCTCAAGTGATAGATCCATTAAGAAACAACCTTTTTGCACGCAAGTAAGCACAAGCTTACCAACGATTTCATGCGCTTCACGGAATGGGACTCCTTTACTTGAAAGATAATCAGCTAATTCAGTTGCATTAGAGAAGTCATTCTTTGTCGCCTTCTCCATTTGCGTTGTTTTCACCTTCATTGTCTCAATCATGCCGACAAAGATTTTTAGTGAACCAACAACCGTTTTGACTGTATCAAACATGCCTTCCTTATCTTCTTGCATATCTTTGTTATAAGCAAGTGGTAAGCCTTTTAAAACAGTCAACATGCCCATAAGATTTCCGTATACTCGTCCCGTTTTGCCGCGTATTAACTCAGCCATATCCGGATTCTTCTTTTGTGGCATAATACTGCTTCCTGTTGCGAAACTATCATCTAATTCAATGAATTGGAATTCTTGACTTGACCAGAGAATGAGTTCTTCACTTAATCGGGATAGATGCATCATAAGTGTTGAACTTGTAGATAAAAATTCCAGAATAAAATCGCGATCACTCACAGCATCTAAGCTGTTTTCATAAATCCCTTCAAAACCAAGCAATTCGGCTGTTTGATAGCGATCAATCGGAAAAGTTGTTCCAGCCAATGCACCAGCTCCAAGTGGAGAAACGTTAATACGTTTCATGCTTTCTTCATAACGTTGTTTATCACGATCAAGCATCCAGAAGTATGCCATTAAGTGATGAGCAAATGAAATGGGTTGCGCTCTTTGTAAATGAGTATATCCTGGCATCACTGTTTCAACGTTCGCTTCCGCTTGTGTGAGTAATGCATTTTGCAGTTCTTCAACAAGCATAAGAATTGTTTGAACCTGCTTCTTTAAATATAAATGCATATCAGTAGCAACCTGGTCGTTACGGCTACGAGCTGTATGTAGCTTTCCACCAACAGGACCGACAAGTTCAGTTAATGCACTTTCTAAATTAAGGTGAATATCTTCAAGTTTAACTGAATATTCAATTTCCTCATTAGCAGCTTTTTCTTGTAATGTTTGCAAGCCAGATTTAATTTTTTCAGCATCCTCTTCGCTAATAATGCCATTTGCAGAAAGCATTGTCACATGAGCAATGCTTCCTTGCAAATCTTCTTGTACTAGCTCCTGATCAAAGGAGATGGATGCGCCAAATTCATCGACCCATTCTTCAGCAGATTTGGTGAATCTGCCTCCCCAAAGTTTCTTCACACTGTCACCTTCTTGTTGCCTTGCACCGCACTTTGTACTTTTGTTGGTAGACCCCATAATTTAATGAAACCGATCGCTGCATTATGATCAAATTCATCATCAGAAGTGTATGTGGCAAGTTTTTCATCGTATAAAGAATAAGGAGATTTTCTTCCTTCAACAATCGCATGGCCTTTAAATAATTTCACTCTTACTGTACCTGTTACGTATTTTTGCGACTCTTTTAAGAATGCTTGAAGAGCTGTTCTTAATTGAGAGAACCAAAGTCCGTTATAGATTAATTCAGCGACCTGCTTTTCAATAATTGGTTTAAAATGTGCTAATTCTTTTACAAGTGTTAAATCTTCCAGCTCTTTATGTGCTTTCATTAAAGTAGTAGCACCTGGCACTTCATAAATTTCACGTGATTTAATACCTACTAATCGGTTCTCCACATGGTCAATACGGCCAACGCCATGTTTTCCAGCAATGTAATTTAATTCTGTAATTAGCTGAGAAAGCATATATGATTTCCCGTTTAATGTCACAGGTACACCTTCTTCAAAACCGATTTCAATGATTTCTGGTGTATCTGGCGTATTTTCAAGACTATTTGTTAAATCATATGCATCTTCTGGTGGTGCTGCCCAAGGATCTTCGAGAATTCCGCACTCATTACTTCTTCCCCATAAGTTTTGGTCAATTGAGTATGGAGAATCTAACTGAATCGGTACAGGAATACCATTTTCTTTTGCATAAGCAATTTCTTCTTCACGAGACCATTTCCAATCACGCACTGGTGCTAAGACTTCTAAGTCAGGATTTAATCCCGCAATCGCCACTTCAAAACGGACCTGATCATTACCTTTACCCGTACAGCCGTGAGCAACAGCAACCGCACCTTCTTTTTCAGCTACTTCTACTAATTTTTTTGCAATCAACGGGCGAGAAAGCGCTGATACTAATGGATATTTATTTTCATATAAAGCATGTGCTTGTAAGGCTACAAGGGCAAATTCTTGCGCGAATTCCTCTCTTGCATCAATCACGTAAGAAGCAACTGCACCTACCTGAAGTGCTTTTTCTTTTACGAAATCAAGGTCTTTTCCTTCACCAACATCTAGACAACAAGCAACAACAGCGTAACCTTGATCTCCTAACCATTTAATTGCAACTGAAGTATCTAAACCGCCTGAATAGGCAAGAACAACTTTTGGATTTGACATTTTTTATTTCCTCCTTGAAGTAAGTACGTATAAATATTCAATAACTTATATTTTTATTCAACTGATTATGTTAATACTTTAACAACCTTTCCCTAAAATTGCAATAGGTTATCTACAATTTCTATAAAATATCCATAAATGCATAAACCCACATAAATATCCGTCCAATCGAAACAAGTGAAAGGGTAGAGAGGAAGCAAAAATTCCAGCATACATTACAAACTATTATAAAAAAAAGATAAAAACCTTATTGGCTTTTATCTTAGTTTCCTTACTCTCGTTTTTATTTATTTATAGCAATGATTGCTAAGAGATTATTGCCTTATAAATAAGGTCTATTACCTTCCCATAATTACTAATAGCTGACTGATCACCTGCAAAAACATTTGGATTCTTTTGAGGATCAATTACATGTGAGTGTCTTTTATTTGTTAGTAAACATATGCCAAGCTGATTTTCCTTATCAATGACCGTCATTGTTCCTGTCCAGCCTGTGTGACCAATGGCAGTGCTCGGTGCACTTTCACTAAAGAATTGATGCATATGATCGTCACTATTGATCCTCCAACCTAATGCAAAAGAAGAGCCAGGGGATGAAGGGGTTGTAAACTGATTGATAGTTGACTGATTAAAAAGTTCAATATTCCCGTAGCCGCCTCCATTTAACATCACTTGTAATAATACAGCCATTTCCCTACCAGTAGAAAATAGTCCAGCGTGCCCTGATACACCCGCCATACTATAAAATGCCTTCTCATCATGAACTTCGCCTTGTAATGTATGCTTCCTTATATGAGGAAAAGAAATGGCACCATCTCTTGTATTACCAAATAACTCGGTTGCGGCAAATTCATTTTGTCTTTCTCCTTTTTGTAAAGGATTATACTTAGTATGAATAAGGCCAAGGGGGTTATAGATTTCCTTTTCAACATAGTCGTCTAATGCTATATTCGTCACTTCTTCAATAATCATCCCTAATAGCATATAATCAATATCACTATATATTTGTGTTGTATGGGGCGGATGGTTCAGTGGTGTAGCTACGACCATCTTTTTAGTTAACTCTCTATCTTGAGAATATAGGACGCCTGCTTTTTTTGGATCGTGATAATGTATACTGCTTGGTAGTCCAGCAGTATGCTGCAACAGATCGGTTACTGTTATCGTTGCTTTTCCTTTTATCACATCATTGTCACTGTCTTTAAATGCTGGTAAATAATATTGGACAGATTGCTTCAAGTCAACTTTTCCTTGGGAAACCAACCGTTGCATAGCAAAATTTGTACTGAACATTTTTGTATTTGATGCGAGGTCAAAAATGGTTGTTGTTTTCATTTTTAATGGTTCCGATAATACGGAATGTCCAACATATTGTTTAGCAAAGCCATACGCTGATTCTTTAATAATTTTTCCATCCTTAATGATTACTAAAACAGCGCCTGGAAAACCACGAGATATTTCCGTTGTTATACATTCATCCACAACTTTTAAACGCTCACTACTGATACCAACATCTTCAGGCAGCCCTTTTTGCAATTGCCTATAATGTACTTTTTTTGCTTGCATGGTGTTTGTATTCGCTTTAGCATTAGAAGGGGATGGAGAAAGGCAAAGCAGAATAAATAGAAGAATCCAGAAGATATTTTTCATTACTTGCCATTCCTTTCTCAATATGATTACTTTTACTATATTCACTTGGCCAAGCAAATGGAAGGGTATATAGCTATGATTTGAAAAAGAAGATACACTTATAAATAATAAAGATTTTAGGGAGGGGGCAAACAATGCAACAACATTTTACGTTCAATCAAAGGTTATCTATTGATTTACCAACAATACAAAAGGATTGGGAGGCATTAACTTCAATTGAGCAACAACAAATTTTAGTTCATTGGGAAACCGTTCGTGGTAAAATCCCAGACCGTATAAAAAATATAGAAAGCATCATTAATAGGAAACAAGAAGAGCTCTCCAATGAAAGTGATTTTGAAACTTCTTGTAAACTCAATCACGAAATTGCCGAATTAGCCTCACAAATAAATGAATTATGGCTTTGGTTCCGAACTGACCAAGAGGTAACGCTTAAAGGTCACTTTTAATGAATAGGCCCGAACGCTAATGGTTCGGACCACTCTCTTTAATATAAATCTTTACGTAACTCTTTCACGACATGACTGATCTCAGGCAATATCAATTTGTTCATCGCTAATTTGACAGCACCAGAGGATCCAGGTGTACAAAACACCGCTTTATGTTTAATTACACCCGCTATCGCTCTCGACATCATGGCACTAGAACCGATATCCTCGGTATAACTAAGCATGCGAAATAGCTCACCGAAGCCATCAATCTTTTTATCAAACAAACGTTGCACCGTTTCAATTGTGACATCGCGTAAAGCAATACCTGTACCACCATTCGTTAATATTATATCAACATCCTCTTGGTCATATCCAGCTCGTACACTTTGTTCAATTGCCTCACTTTCGTCTTTGACAATTTCATAGGCATTCACTTTATGACCCGCTTGCTCAAGTAATGCAATCATTAATTGTCCACTTTTATCTGTTTCCTTATCTCTTGTATCACTGACTGTGATGACTTTACAGCCTACAGTTAACGAAGCCTTCATATGTTCCGTTACGCTCATCGTTTACAATCACCCTGACTTATTTAATAAATAGCGATACTGATAATACTTATGAGCAAAGTCCGTTACATTTCTTGTTAATTGGTAATTAGTACCCGCGCCTATTGCCATACTGATGACTGGTATTCCTTGTAACGTCTTCTTTCTGAGTAAAACAATCGCTACCGCTTTAAACATTTGCTTCATCGGTTGTTCTAACCACGTAATATCTGTTAATTCTTCTTTTCCCTCATAAAAATATAAATCGTCATGCTGGTCTAAGTCCTTCATTAAGTCATCCCAAGCTTCTCCTTGGATTCTCCTTGGTAAGGTAGCGGCATGAAAAACTTTTAATGAACTCATCATTTCAAATGGTGTATTTACTTCGACACCATAAGTCATGGCAATTAACTGAACGGCTCTTAAATTGATGACAGCCATTGCCGGAATATCACTTCCTAGCATCATCAGCCCACCCGTTCCTGTCGCACCACCTTGTGCTAAAGAATACATACGGTGTCTAGCAATTTGCTGTTTAGCTATGTATGATAATTGATCAATCGTCAAAGTATGCATATCATGTAATGTATCAATATCCTTTTGGAAAATCCTACCTGAAGATAAAATTCTTTCTTTTGCATCAAGCTGTAATTGTGACCCTTGGATAAGTGCATGTAAATGAAACATCCAACTATCCATCAGAGAAAACACTTGTTTTTGTACATTTTCTGATAATAATGAAAAAGAGTATTCTAGATAATGTTCATATGAACGCTCAATATCATTCGCTTCGTAGCTATATAATTGATTTTCCCATTCACGGATTTCATTAAGTACCATTTGTTCACGTGTAGATAATGGCATCTCCTTATCCTCCATTCGCTACTAGATTTTGTTAATAGTATAGCAAATTAACTAATAATAAGCACGTTGCTCTTATTAGCCAGACTGATTAGACTATCAGATTCTTTAGTGAAGGATGACTAAGTTAACGACTTGATACTCTTTATGGAAAGTGGAGAACGATCTACTGCTATCTTTCCTGGTCTTCTATCTGTTAATATAGCATTTCATTCCCTTAACTATTTTCTTCCAAATACAAAAACCGACTCCACCAAAAAGGGGAGCCGGAGCGAATGTTAATTACATTATGATATTAATTCAATCGTATCTCTTGCAATCATTACTTCTTCGTTTGTAGGAATGATGATGACTTTTACCGGACTATGCGGATAGTTTATAAACGCCTCACGACCACGGACTTTATTAAGTGCAGGATCCCAATAAACACCCATAAACTCCAGTCCCCTTAATACTCTTTCTCTTACAACATCACTGTTTTCACCGATACCAGCTGTAAAGATAATCGCATCGACACCATACATTTTCGCTGCATATGAACCGATATATTTATGAATATGGTTTGCGAATATTTCTAATGCTAATTCGGCACGATCATTGCCCTCTTCCGCCGCCGTCTCAATATCTCTTAAATCACTTGAAAAACCAGTAACACCAAGCATGCCACTTTGTTTATTTAACACATCTAACACTTCATCTGCTGACTTCTCCGTTTTTTGCATGATAAACGGAATAAGCGCAGGGTCAATATCTCCTGATCTCGTTCCCATCGTTACGCCAGCTAATGGTGTAAAGCCCATGGATGTATCAATAGACTTTCCACTTTCAATCGCTGCAATACTCGCACCATTACCTAAGTGGCAAGAAATTAATCGTAATTGCTCAAGCGGTCTCCCTAACAATTCAGCTGCTCGTTCCGATACATATTTATGTGACGTTCCGTGGAATCCATACTTTCTTATATCATACTCAGTATAATAACGATACGGAAGACTGTATAAGTAAGAACTTTCCGGCATGGATTGATGGAAGGCTGTATCAAAAACCGCTACTGCTGGAACATCTGGTAATGCCTGTTTGAATGCTAAAATCCCCGTTAAATTTGCAGGATTATGCAGCGGAGCTAAATCAGATAGTTTACTGATTTTATCCATCACTTCATCTGTAATCAACACGGATTGCGAGAAGTCTTCTCCACCGTGAACTACACGATGACCTACACCAACGATTTCGTCTAGTTCAGCAATAATTTCATGTGCTGTTAACTCATGCAAAAGTAATTGCACAGCTACTTCATGATTGGGAATCTCTAGTTCTTTTGTTCTTTTTTCACCGTTCACTACTATTGTAAAGACCGCATGTTCTAATCCAATTCTTTCTACTATTCCTTTTGTAATTACTTTTTCTTCTGGCATATCGAATAATTGAAATTTCAAAGAAGAACTACCTGCATTAATGGCCATAATTTTAGTCAAATGATTCACTTCCTTATATCTAATATTTCCTAAGTTATTTATAAAAACATCGTTTATTGATCGAAGTTTATCTCATCAAAAATTCATTTAAACATGAGTTACATCATATTTCAAGGAATTATAACAGGAAATAGAAAGTAGTTAAATTCGGAATATTGTATTAGATAAAATAGACTTCCGTATCACATAACTTTATAAGTATCATCTTTAGAATCTGCAAAAACGAAAAAGGACCTCGGCTATTTTTTACCGAAATCCTTCATCATTTTATGAACCTTTGTTTTCTTTAATCCAATTACTCACTTTTGTTAAAACACGATCAACGTCATCTGCTTTTGACAAGGAAGGCAGATTGACAAGTAATGACTCTTTCGGAGGTTTGACAGCTTTCCCTTTTTTCTGAAGGATAAATATACTTTTAGCTGCTTGTTCATTTTTGAATAAGTTCATTGGTAAATGTAATAAGCCTTGAATAATTGCGTACTTCTTCAAAAAGTCATGTAACTTTGGAGCTTGTGGACTTTCAAACAGACCGTTTGGAATTAATAAGAACAGAAATCCACCTTCTTTTACATGTTTAAAGCTTTGTTCTATAAATAAGTGATGGGCATACGCATGACCTTCATCAGCCTTAAGCTCATAATCTTGCGCGCGTAAATCGTTTGGATAATAGCCAACAGGTAAATCACTTACAACCACATCTACCTCATTGATAAATAACGGCTCTAAGCTATCTTGATTGTAGAAGCGGATTGGATGTTCCTGCCAGTTCGCATTCACATACGCAAGTTTAATCAAGAGGTCATCAATTTCCACACCTGTTGCTTCTACCATTTTACCAGATTGTGCATTCATCACTGTTGTAATGAGATTACCGGTTCCAACTGCTGGGTCTAATAAGGAAAAAGAAGATTGATCAATAAACTTATTTACTAAATACCCCATTAACAATCCTATAGAGTCTGGTGTCATTTGATGGTTAGGTTGAACATTTTCTTTCATGCCTTTAAGGATGGAAAGTTGAAATCCCTTTCTTAAATCTTCTTTTGTAAATTTACTCATATGAAAGGATTCATAACTTTTCTCAAGACGCTTCGTTGTCAGTTCACTCAGTTCCTCTTGAAGTATTGCACCTTGAAATACATTTTCTCCCGTTTCTGCTAATGCCTCAAGATATGTGATATTTAATTCTTCCTTCAATAACTCCGCCGTTTCATTTAATAATGTAAATACTTCTTCCACCGGCAAAACTTTCATTGGTCATCATCGCTCCCGTTCCTATACTATATCTCCTTATTGTACCTAGCTTTATCACCATTCTCAAGTGATGAAGTTTATTTCATATATTCTAACTAATTGAATTCAATGAATGGTAGTTCTGTACTAGAGGAGGGCCATGTTGTTCAGACGAAGCAGTGAATATTTTTTTTCAACGGGAGAGCTGCAAAGTGACAACTGATAGGACAGCAAAATGGCAAAAGAAGGATTGTACTAAAAAAGCACAAGCCATTTCTGAAAATGATTCAGAAACTGCTCGTGCTTCATCAAATGATCCTACTTATTTTGCTGATTTTGCTGCTTCAATTGCTGCTTCATAGTTTGGATGATCTGTTCCTTCTCCAACATACTCTACATAAACCACTTGGTCATTGGAATCTACAACAAATACCGAACGAGCTAACAAACGAAGCTCTTGCATTACAACACCATACGCTTCACCAAAAGATAAATCTCTATGATCTGAAAGAGTTTGTACATTTTCTAATCCGGAAGCAGCACACCAGCGTTTTTGAGCAAATGGAAGGTCCACGCTAATGGTTAATACCTCAACATTGTTCAGTCCTGATGCTTCTTCATTAAACTTTCTTGTTTGTGCATCACAAACGCCTGTATCAACAGAAGGAACCACACTAATTAAACGGATTTTCCCTTTTGTATTAGCTAAAGTTACTTCAGATAAATCATTGGCTAAGACAGAGAACTGAGGTGCCTGATCCCCAACTTTCACTTCATTTCCTAGCAGTGTAACAGGATTCCCTTTAAATGTAACTGATGCCATCATAACTTCCTCCTTTATTTATAAGTATGTACGTTTAAATGATAGCTTTTCAGAATCTTTTTTGCAATTGAAATGAATCCGATGAAAGGCAGGCATAAGGAAAAATCTGAACGATTCAAAACCTTTTACCTTTGAATATTGTTCAGATTTTTGATTGAAACATATTTGTTTAAAAGTCTAAATTACTTTTGTCTTGATGCTCTTTCTCTTGTGATGATTCTTCTTTATGTTCCTTCTTATTAAATAAATGTTGGATTTTATCAACTGCTTGAGGTGCTAAATCTAAGATTTTTTCATAAAGATGGGTGCTCTCATCTAAGTGAACCATTTTTACTTCATGAGAGTTAACTATAAGGAATGCGATTGGCGTGATAGAAACACCTCCACCGCTACCTCCTCCAAAAGGATGGCCTTTGGATTCACTATCATTACTATCTTTTTTGCTTCCATCCATCATAAACTCCGAGCCTCCAGCAGCAAAACCAAAGCCCACTTTTGAAACTGTAATAATCACACTGCCATCTGGTGTTTCCACTGGGTCACCAATGATCGTATTTACATCCACCATTTCTTTCAAGTTTTCCATTGCAGTTGTCATCAAGCCTTGTATTGGATGATCAGACATTCTCAATCGCCCCTTCTCATCTAGTATGTTTTAGGTTTATCACCTGATAAAATAGAAAGCTGGCTTGTCTTAAAATGAGCTTTGCCACCTTTCCAAAATTTAATCAGTTTAAATCCTGCAAGCATAGCATGCCCGATACGAAATTGAATCATACATATGAAAGAGGTTTGAGCGACCGCAAATTGAAACTGTGGTGAAATAGCAATATCTGGTCTAGTCTTTAATTTCATATAATGGCTTAACACGCCAATTATACTGCCTTTAACAGACCAAAACCCACCAGTTAAGACACCCGTTAACGCTGCATTTCCTACACCAATAACTGTATGCCAACGCAGCTGACGAACAATGACCTTACTCATGAAATGGCGAATAATATGATAAAAAGAAACGACATGCTTTAAGAGCTCATCCATATCCTTAAAGCTGTTTAACAAATCTTCTGCAGTAATATTCTTCGAGTCCTCTTTCGTCTCTCCTCCTGATGCTGTCTTTTCTTCCTTTAACTTAATTTCTGCATTTTGCGGATCCACTTCCATCAAAGGGATATCAATTGTATACTTGAGCCATTTCCAAAATTTTAACTTTATACTGAGGTGACTTTGTTTATCGTAATAATAAAAATGAACAGTAATGGAGAGTTTAGAAAAAAATATTGCAAACATGAGAAGGAAAAAGAAAAAAATAAGACCAGCAATAATGATGAACCATACCATAATGAGCACCCCTGCCTTTCAAGCAATTAGTATGGTCATTTTTACCTTTGGTTAAACTTTCTCAAATTAACATCTCCAAATTTTATTGCTCTTTTGGTACCAATTAGCTTCGCAAAAGGGTTAACTCTACTTTCTTCTATGATTATTCTTATAGACCACTTTGGGTTGGTACAGCACCTGCTACATTTATTAAAATAAGTAACATAGTAAAAAATTCAACAAGAGTTAATTATCAACTAAAACATGATGTAGGAATACCTTTCGGAGATGCCCTTTCACCAGATATTACTTATACATATCAAGCCACTGTATATAAAATTAGTAGTTACAATATAACCGGCCAACATGATCAAGCTCCGTCCCATGAAATGTATATTTTTATACCAAACTCTGATGTTTCTAATAGAATTCATGCTATTGCAAATAAAGGGATTAAGTATTTATGGCCATATGAACCAAATCACAGGTTTAATTCTCATATTAACAATAATAACGATAAAAAAAGAAAAAGCCTTATTACATTAATTAGTAAAAAGCTTTTTCTTTTTGAAAAACAATTACTACCCTTGGTGTAGAAAAATACCATGATCTTATTTTTTAAAGCTTTTACTATTTATAGTCCTCAAGATTTCGTCAACAATAAAGAATAAAACTGATATCATTACTGAAAACAAGGTGAAAAACCATAATAAAAAAAAAGGGATAATTCCTAATAGAAGATGGAACGCAAACGTAAAGAAAAAACGTGCTTCTTTAGATTTCTTTAATATTTTTTCTATGACAATCGATAAAGGTAAACCATAAAGAAAAATTCCAGCTCCAATATAAATAGAGTAAATTATAAAGTCATCAAAAAAAATGAAAAAATCGCGTGGTTCATTATATTCACCTAATAAAATATCAATCGGAACCAATAGAGTAATTATTAAGGTAGATATAAAAAATGTTAAAAGTGAGGTAACTAATTTTCTTTTTATCATTCTTTCACCTCCTTCAACAAGATAATTATAGCACTAATGGATATTATTAGTGCTTCTTTATGGTGTGAAAAGGGAAAATACAAAGAAAGAAGCATTTCAAAACGCATTTGATGGAATGAAAGCCCACCTTTATAAGGTAATTTCACTAGAGTAAGCAGGTTAATTCAACAAAGATTTCTCTGAAAATATATGGAATATATTATTGATTTGATTTTAGGGGAAGAAACAAATGGAGATTAGAAAAGCAACTTCAAATGATATAAAAGAATTAGCATCATTAATGGACCAACTTGGTTATCAGAACTCAATAGAGCAAATGAGGATTAGGTTTAATAATATTGAAGCTACTACAAACCATTATACTTTAGTTGCAATCTATAAAGAAAAAGTTGTTGGAATGGTTAGATTTCATACTGGTGTCCTTTATAACAAAGATGGTATATACGCTCGTGTAATTGCTTTTGTAGAGGTTTCCAAATTTAGAAGTAAAGGAATAGGAAGGCGTTTATTAACTGAAGCCGAAAGCATTGCAATAATTTCAGGTGCTGATGGGATTGGTTTAAATAGTGGAAATCGTACAGAACAGATAATGCACATCCATTTTATAAAAATATGGGATATGAAGCAAAAAGCATAGGATTTGTAAAAACTCTTATTTAACTAACTAACGGGGCTTTAGTTAGATAGCCCCATATTGGTCTTGCCCCTGTCAAGTAGACAATATAAAAAGCTAAGCAGTGAGCTTGGGTTAATTACATACACTGATTATTTCACATAACAAAAAGCCACCCCTTAAAGGAATGACTTTTTATATACCGAGCTATTCAATTATCTCTCATGGACAACGGTTGTATCTGCAAATAGGTCATGTATGCCCTTCTTTTTTGGATGAAAAGCTACGACAAGGTAAGGAAGCATCATCACTGTACCTGAGATGAAGCGACCAATCCACTCTCTAAAAAGAATCGTTCCCCACGAAAGCTTCCCTCCATCTATTTGTACGACTCTTAAACCGAATACCATTTTTCCTAATGTTTGCCCGAGGTATTTCGTCATAAGAACAAAATACAGATAGAAGGTCAATGTGGTTGCAATCGCAACAGCAGAAAAGTAAGACGAGTTATCTAAAGAAACATCTAAAGCTCTAAAAACAGGGTAAATCAGGATACTATTAATGCTACCAATTATTAGCCAATCTAATAAATACGCCCAAAATCTCATCCAAAACCCCGCTAAACGATACTCTTCAGTCACAGTCATCAATTCGGAAGGCACTGCTTGTTCATAACCTTCTTCTTGTTGCAGCAATTCCTTATTTTCGGATTCGTCTTGATTATGCATGCAAATAGGCCTCCTTTCTATTCAGCATATAAATACATTAGGCGTGGGGAATTCGGCTGTGTAAGAAGCTTCATTACACCTTCCATTTGCAGATCATTCCCAGCAACTTTATTTGCTGCCACACTAAGAAGTGAGCCGAAACCAACATTATCGCTATATTGAATAACTGCAGCGTTTTCTAAGCCGACATCGTTTTTCATTTCATTAATGACATCTTCTGCATAGCCTAATCCGTCAATTAATTGTTTATCTAATGCTTGACGACCATCATAAATACGACCATCTGCTAGTTCACGGACTTGATTTTCTGACATCTCCCGCCCAGAAGCAATAACCTCTACGAATCCTTGGTAAGCATTATCTATCATTTCTTGTAAAATGTTTTGTTCTTCTTTAGTCATTTCTCTCGTTTGACTCATAATGTCTTTAAATTCGCCACTTTTGATTGTATTGAATTCAACGCCTATCTTATCCGCAAGTTCGGTAATGTTTACCCCTTGCATAATGACACCTAATGAACCTGTCATTGTATCTGCACTAGCGAAGATTTTTTCCGCCGGAGCTGAAATATAATATCCACCAGACGCAGCCATAGAACCCATAGAAATATACACAGGTTTATTCGCCTCTTCTTGAATTTCAACAATTTTATCGTGAATTTGCGCGCTCTCAACAACACCCCCACCCGGTGTATTCACTTTAATTACAACACCTTTAACAGTGGTATCATCTTTCACATGGTTTAATAATTTCATAAAACGATTGTGGTTATATGTAGAAGATGCTAATAATGAGCCACTCTCACCCGTATCCTGAATCGTCCCATTTAAATTTAATACAGCAATTTTATTTAAAGACTCTCCTGTTTCGATGATTTCTTCAGTAAAAGCATCGTCGCCTGTGGCCATCAAGTTTGAAAAGGTATCTTCAAAATTCGTTGATGCCAAGGTAGACATAAAGTTAATTCCTACTGAAAATGCAAATAAAACAGCAGCAATTCCCAAAGCAGCCCATCTCTTTGCTGTCATTCCATCATTCCTCCTTTGAATTATGTATCCTCTTCCCATAGAATAAGAATTAAGATGATTAGGTTATCTCTTCTTATGATAGCAAAAAATGTCACTTCTTCAAATCATAAGCACCTTTATTCATTTTATCTTTCCAACACATTTTTTATGAAACATTAAAGGAGGTTTTTTCATGCATCAACGACTTTTATATTTCTACCATAAACAAGACACCGAAACACTTGCAATTGTAGAAAACTTAAAACAACAAGCAAGCAATCATGGCTTTACTATAGTAACAGATCCGAAAGAAGCGACCATTATTGTTAGTATTGGAGAAGATGGCGCGTTCTTACAAGCAGTAAGGAAAACGGGATTTCGTAATGATTGTCTATACGCAGGGATCTCCACACATGGGCCATTAGGTATTTACTGTGACTTTCAATTAAATGAGCCTTCGAAAATGTTAGAAGCAGCACAAAATGAAAATATTGAAGTTCGTAAATATCCCACAATCCAAGTTACAGTTGATGGGGAAACCTCTTTTCAATGCTTAAATGAGTTCTCCATCAGGTCTAGTATTATTAAAACATTAGTGATGGAAATCTATATAGATGGTCAATTATTTGAAACATTCCGTGGTGATGGAATGATCGTTTCAACTCCTACTGGTAGTACCGCTTATAATAAATCAGTCAACGGTGCGATTGTAGACCCCATGCTACCATGTTTACAAGTAAGCGAGCTTGCCTCTTTAAATAATAATAAGTATCGTACACTTGGCTCTTCATTCATTTTAGGAGAACAAAGAACTTTAACATTAAAAATCACACATGAGGGAAATGATCACCCTATCATGGGGATGGATAATGAAGCATTAAGTATTCAGCATGTCGATGAAATAGAAATCACCTTAAGTCCACACAGTATAAAAACCGTTAAATTAAAAGACAACTCTTTTTGGGAAAAAGTGAAGAGAACCTTCTTATAAAGAATGGCCAGGACAACAAAATGAACGCGATAGAGAGGTAACCAAAATGAAAGCCGTTGAAATTTTATTATCTTAAAATTTCAACGGCTTTATTCTAAAATGGGATGCAATAGTTGATATCCACCATACTTTAGCGACCTTAACGCAAGAAGATCTCGGCATAGACCTAAGAAGAGATATTAGAACCAGCCGCTTCTTCACATCCCTATTTGTTTTCCTCTAGCTATTTTACTTTCCCATAATAAAACCCACTTTGTACGGGATAAAGAATAAATAGTCAGCGAAATCCATATAAACAAAAAGGATAAGAAATGTGCTTTAGAGAAATATTCACCATATACAAACACACCTAAAACAAGCATGATCGTTGGCGCAATATATTGTAAAAACCCTACCATTGAAAGAGGAATTCGTTGGACTCCGTTAGCAAAAAGCAATAATGGTACGGCTGTTGCTACTCCAGCGCCAATCAATAATAAATCTAAACCAACGTTTCCATGAAACAGCATCTGTTTTTGCTGCCCAAACAAACTACCCATATATAGTAAAGCAATTGGCGTAATAACCATCGTTTCAAGTGTAAGGCCAATGGCTGCATCTACTTTCACTATTTTTTTCGCTAACCCATACAGTGCGAAGCTTAAAGCAAGTAAAAAGGAAACCCAAGGAAATGAACCATATGAAACAGTTAAAATAATCACACCAATGGCCGCTAGTGAGAAAGAAACATATTGAGAAATAGATAACCGCTCTTTGAAAACGACCATCCCTAGGAGCACACTAATCAACGGATTAATATAGTATCCCATGCTAGTTTCAATCATTTGTCCATTATTTACAGCCCATATAAAGATAAACCAATTCGCACTTACTAATAGAGAAGCGATAATTAGTCCGAACAACTGCTTCTTTGTTTGCCACAGTCCTTTTACAACAGTCATAAAAGTACGCAATTTACCTAAAAATAGCAATAAAATCAGCATAAAAATAAAGCTCCAAATGACCCGGTTAGCAAGTGTTTCGCCAGCACTAACCCCGCCTATTAACTTCCAATAAATCGGCAGTATTCCCCATAACACATACGATAAACCTGCATAAATTACACCTTGCTTAACATCTTGCGCCATTTTCTATCCTCAATTCTTTCTATATTCGAAATAAAATGTATTATACGCCTAAAAGAATGGAATAGACAATAGTTTTTAAACTATTTTAACTTTTTGTATAAACAATCTCGTCTGCTACCACAGTCATTTCAATAGTGATGTTGGGGATTTCTTGCACAGGGATGCTAAAAATATCTTCTTTTAAAATCGTAAAATCCGCTACAAATCCCTCTACAATCATCCCGCGTTCATGCTCATGACTACATGCATAAGCGCTTCCTCTCGTATACAACCACACCGCATTAAAAGGTGAAAGTGTTTGGTTGATATCATAAACCGTTTCATTCGAATCATTCACGTTTGTTCTGGTAACTGCTGCATGGATACCTAACAATGGACTTAGTGGTTCAATAGGCGCATCCGATCCACCTGCACATATTACACCCTCTTGCATGAGAGTACGCCAAGCATAGCACCATTTCATATGTTCTTCCCCAATTCGTTCAATTACCCAAGGAAAATCTGAGGAAACAAAACTCGGTTGAATATCAAGAACTAATGGTTGTTTTTTCGCTCGCTCAATAAGCTCTTCCCTTAATATTTGCGCATGGATGATTCGATCTCTATCTTTAGTATGCTGCGGATGTGCCTCTATTGCTGTTAGGGCCATTTCGAATGCTTGATCCCCAATCGCATGTATGGCAACAGGCATAGAATAAGAACGAGCTTTCTCTACTAAAGCATTTAGTTCCTCTTGCGTAAATATAGCTACTCCACTTGTTTCCTTATCATCTGCATATGGATGACTTAATAAAGCGGTTCTTCCGCCAAGTGCACCATCTGCAAATATTTTCATCGCACCAAATTCTATAAATGGATGAGGAGAAATCGCCTTCGCTTGTTGTTCATCTACCACCTCATGATGAACGAGTAAGTGTGCTCTAAACGGAAGCTTGGCATCTTTTATCACCGTTTTAAAAGTTTGATAGGTCTGTTCAAAGCCACCATAATAATTTAGGTCTTCTGTATGTCCTCCTGTAAGACCTAATCGATGTGCGTCACGAATAGCGGCTTTCATAGCTTTCATCATATAAGCATCAGTTACTGACGGTATCACAGATGTAATCAATTCTTGTGCTTGATCCTTTAATAAGCCATTCGGCTGACCATCCTCATCTTTTTCAATTACACCACCTGAAGGACAGACTGTCTTTTTTGAAATACCCGCAAGCGCCATTGCCTTTGTATTCACACTAATCGCATGCCTACATACCCGTTTAAGCATGACAGGGTGATCATTTACCCATCTGTCTATATCACTAGCAACGATAGGTTCTGCTTCATCCCAGAGATTCTCATTCCAACCCTCTCCAATAATCCACTCACCAGGGTTGGCATCTTCACTATATTCTTTTAAAGCTTGTAAGCTCGCTTCTTTTGAAGTGAATTGCGATAAATCAAGACGAATAAGTTTTTCCCCATGTCCAATTAAGTGCATATGACTATCAACAAAGCCTGGGAGCATTACACTCCCCTTTAAATCCACTAACTTCGTCAACTCATGCTGATAGACATGTCTCAATTCAGCTTCATTACCTGTTGCAATAATTCGCCCTTCTCTTGTAAAAACAGCTTCAACGTAATCATTTGCTGTTTGCATTGTATACACTTTTCCGCCAAACCAAAGTGTTCCCATTCCCTTTGACTCCTTTATGATTTTTCTACAGTATAACAAAAAAGCCCATTCTTCTATATCACTCAATATAAAAAAGACAGAAGATTTTTATTTTCTTCTGTCTCTTTTATATTAGTTGGCCGTCGTCTTTGTAGCCTCTTGTTTTCGTAACTCTTTTCTCATAATTTTGCCTGAAGTTGTTTTTGGTAAATCTTTAACAAATTCAATCTTTCTTGGATATTTATACGGTGCTGTAAGCTCTTTAACATGCTGTTGTAAACTCGGAATTAAATTAGCGTCATTTTCATCGACATCCTCTTTTAAAACGATGAAGGCTTTGACAATCAAACCTCTGACTTCATCTGGACTGCCTACAACCGCACACTCTTTAACAGATGGATGCTTCACGAGCGCATCCTCAACTTCAAACGGTCCAATGGTATAACCTGAGCTAATGATAATATCATCACCGCGTCCTTCAAACCAAAAATAACCATCTTTATCCATCTTGGCTTTATCCCCTGTAATATAATAATCTCCACGGAATTGCATGGCCGT
The DNA here is from genome assembly GCF_038003465.1 of Cytobacillus sp. FSL K6-0265. NCBI lineage: Bacteria > Bacillati > Bacillota > Bacilli > Caryophanales > Bacillaceae > Cytobacillus > Cytobacillus sp. FSL K6-0265. Next base: position 3,334,175 of record NZ_JBBOPE010000001.1, read on the forward strand.
TCTTTCAGGGTCTTTATAATAATTTTTAAATAGTGCTGGCGTATCAACATGGACAGCGATATCCCCTACTTCACCTACTGAACATGGCCTGCCGTCTTCATTAATGATCTCTACTCTGTTACCTGGTGTTGGTTTTCCCATTGAACCCGGTCTTAACCCCATGCCTTTCGTGACACCTACAAGCAGTGTATTTTCCGTCTGTCCATATCCGTCTCTCACTTCAAGCCCGAAATGCTTTTCAAAAATATCAATGACTTCTCTGTTCAAAGGTTCTCCTGCTGAAACAGCACTATGAAGCTTTGATAAATTATATTGACCAATATGATCTACCTTTGCCATTAAGCGATATTCTGTAGGTGTACAGCAAAGCACATTGACTTCATAATCCTGCAAGAGTTGTAAATACTTTTTCGGTTCAAACTTTCCGTTATAAACAAACCCTGTTGCTCCTGAGCCTAATACAGAAAGAAAAGGGCTCCATATCCATTTTTGCCAACCTGGACCTGCTGTTGCCCAGACAGTGTCCCCTTCCTCAATACCAAGCCAATGTGTAGCTGCAGTTCTTAAATGAGCAAATGCCCAACCATGGGTATGAACGACACCCTTTGGATTGCCTGTTGTTCCCGAAGTATACGAAAGAAAAGCCATATCGTCTTTCTTCGTTTCTACTATTCTAAACGACTCATTTGCTCTTTCCATTTCTTCATCTAAAGAAATCCATCCTTGCGCTTTTCCTCCAATAATGAACTTTGGAAGTTTCTCTGCTTCTTTTATCTCGTTGAATTCTGATACATAAGGTTCGTAACTAACAATCGCTTTGACATCACCATGATTAATACGATATTGTAAGTCTTTAGTTTTTAACATTTCTGAGCTAGGGATGACAACCATTCCTGCTTTCAGCGCAGCTAAATATGTTTGATATGCTTCTACAAGACGAGGAATGATCACTAGAACAACATCGCCTTTTTCTAACCCTTTATCTACGAAAACGTTTCCAATTCTATTCGCTTTGTTCATTAATTGCTTATATGTAATTTCCTTTTTCTCACCCTGCTCATCTTCCCATTGAATCGCCAGTTTATCACTATTTTGTGCATAGTGCTCAACCTCTGAGACTAAATTATAAACCTCTGGTGCTAATAAATCCTCTCGTTTCATCCAAAAACCTCTCCTTTTCTCTAAATCTATGCGTCATTCTAGATGTTACTAATGATTATACTAAATTATTTAAATAATTAAAATAATTTCTCTCTCTATCTCATTGATTGATTGCCAAACACAAACTTACTTCCTTCAAAAACATAGTTAAATTCTCCTTAAGCGCTCTCTTTCTTTTTTCGCTTTATATTCTCTTAAAGATGCAAAAAAATCCGAGCAATATTATTCTCATTCGTTGAATTGAATAATTACTCGGATTCTTCTTACAATATATTTTCTTTTTTAAGATAATAAATTAATGCTCGTAATTATAATTGGCATTGCAAAGACATCGATGAGAAATGCCCCTACAATTGGTACAATTAAGAATGCTTTTGGCGAAGGTCCATATTTTTCAGTAATGGCAGACATATTCGCCATCGCATTTGGTGTTGCCCCAAGACCGTGTCCTGTAAATCCACCGACCATTACAGCAGCATCATAATCTTTTCCAAATACCTTAAATAGAACAAAGATAGAGAACAACACGATAAAGACCACTTGAATAAATACAATGAATAGCATTGGAAGAGCAAGGTCAGCAATCTCCCATAGTTTAATGCTCATAAGCGCCATTGAGAGGAATATACCTAATGTAATATCGCCAATAAAATTAATTGATTTCATATCAATGATGCGTCCATTTACTTTATCTACAATATTTCTTACGATTACAGCAACAAACATCGCTCCAACATAGCTTGGTAATACAAAACCTGTTGCTTCGGAAAATAATTCTCCTAATAATGATCCAACTGTCATACAAAAAGTAATAATGAGAACTTGAACCATAAAATGATTAGTAGAAGTTGGTAAATGATCTTTATCCTCTTCTAATGTAGTGGCAATTTCACTTGCTGAATCACTTGATTGTTTAGGTGTTAATTTGTATTTATTAATTAAATACTTAACTGTTGGCCCTCCAACTAAACCACCAGCTATTAAACCAAACGTAGCAGCAGCTAATCCAGTGGATAGTGCAGACTCTATTCCTAATTCTTCAATTGTTCCACCAAATGCCGTTGCGGCACCATGTCCACCTTCCATAGAAACGGCCCCCATCATGACACCTAGTAACGGTTCAAGACCAAGTGCGGTTGCTAGAGAAATCCCAATGGCATTCTGACATAAGGCAAGTACGCCACAGGCAATCCAGTAGAAGATAAGAAGCTTACCACCTAACTTCACTAATTTAAAACTAGCCCCTAAGCCAACCGTCGTAAAAAAGGTAAGCATAAAAATGCTTTGTAGTGATGTATCTAATTCAATATTCATTAACCCTGTTTGTTTTAAAATTAAAATAAGTAAAGCAAATAATAATCCGCCCACAACTGGAGCAGGTATACAATAACGATTTAACCAAGGCACCTTTTTTATTAATATGTTACCGATTAACAAAAGGGCGACAGCAAGAAATAATGTTGAAATTGAATCTAAAGTGATGTTCATCTCTTTGTCCTCCTGTGAAATGCACTGATTGCTTCACTCACCAATTGAGCTGCAACTGCTGCTGTTTGTCCATCTCTGTCTAATGAAGGATTAACTTCGGAGATATCAAACGAAATCGTCTTATCATTATGTGTAACCCATCGAACAAGTTCCCTTACTTCAAATGGAGTTAAGCCGAATGGAGATGGCGCACTTACACCTGGTGCGTAGGCAGAATTAACAGCATCCATGCACAGTGTTAACAAGCACACATCACATTCTTTAATAAAATCATTAATTACTTGTTTGGTTTGATTTAAACCTTCTGCATGAATGGTTTCTTCTAAAATATAGGTGACACCCAGTTTGGAGGCAGTCTCGAAAAGGGAAGCTGTATTCCCCTGTTTTTGTATGCCAATGCATAAATAATTTGCATTTTCGTCTTGATCTAATATTTGTTTAAACATCGTACCCGATGAAGGCGCTTCATCATATGATCGTAAATCAAAATGTGCGTCAATATTTATGATACCTAATTTCTTCTGTTTACTTATCGATTTTCTAACACCTAAGTAATGACCGTATAGCGTCTCATGACCACCACCTAATATGATAGGTGTAGATTTTTCATTGAGAATCAAGCTAACAAAATCCCCTAATTCTGCTTGTGCTTCTTCCAACTGCTGATGATCACAAACCACATTACCAAAATCATAAATATTGGTATCAACATCATATGGAAAAGGTAATTTAGCAACTGCTTTTTTTATGGCATTTGGTCCCTCTTTTGCTCCTAGTCTACCGTTGTTTCTTCTTACCCCTTCTTCACTTTCGAAACCAATCATTCCATAGCTAGATCTTTGTATTTTACAGCTCGGCGTGAGAAGATTTTCCGTTTTAATAACCTGATGGTATCTAAAACTCTTTCGATCCTCTAAAGAGTCAATTCTGCCTATCCATTGGTCTTTCCTTCCTTGACTGTACATTGCGAACTCCCTCACTTTTATTAAATTTCTGATTTTTTAGAGTGGATATATTTAAAAGTATCGTATAAAAAAAGTATATAAAGAGTTATGCTATAATGACCAATACCAAATATATATATATCTATAGCTTTTAACTATAAGCAGGTGAAAAAATGGACATAAGGAAATTAAATTATTTTATCACAGTAGCTGAGGAGAAGAGTTTTTCTAAGGCAGCACAAATTTTACATATATCACAGCCGTCATTAAGTAATGCCATTATAAAATTAGAAAATGATTTAAAGATGGAGCTATTCAAACGAGATACAAGAAGTATATATTTGACAGATATCGGAAAGGTTTTTTATCAAAGAGCTCTACATATAGTAAGGCAATTCGAACATTTTCAACTAGAAGTGGCAGAGATGGCCGAAACCGGTGATGGTCATATTAATATTGGTATTATTGAATCTGCCAAGTTTTGGCTATTCAAAGTCATAAAGGATTTTAAAATTACCTACCCTGATATACACTTTCAATTTAATGAAGTGCTTGGCCAAAAAGAAGTTATTTCTTCCATATTAGAAGGAGATGTGCATTTTACTATTACCAATCAACCCATGCATAATCAATTAATAACTTCACACCCGCTTTATCATGAGCCCTTTATGTTAGCTATTTATGAAACACATCCACTTGCTCGTGAAACTTCTGTAAAGCTCACTGATATTGCTAATCAAACATTTATTATTAGTCGTGAGGGTTTCCAGACCAGAGGAGATGTGCTACAAGCTTTTATGAAGGAACAGCTTTATCCAAAAATTGAATATGAAATCGAACGCTTAGAAACTGCTTGTAAAATGGTTGAAGAAGGTTTAGGCGTGACTATATTACCTAAAAGCTACTTAGATTATAACCCTACCCCTCATATTATTGGCTTGCCCATTGATTCTATTTTTCTTAATAGAACTGTTTATCTTGCTTATCTGAAAGACAGATCCATGACGCCTGCCATTCAAAAACTGTTAAACAACATACGTCAATTTGATGTTTTTTAAATAGAAAAAGGGCGAAGTGATTACTCCGCCCTTTTGTAGCCATCATATTAAATTATTTTTGGAAACCACCTAATTGTTGTTCAGCCATTTGAACTAAACGTTTAGTGATTTCTCCACCAACTGAACCGTTAGCACGAGAAGTAGTTTCTCCACCAAGGTTTACACCAAATTCAGTTGCGATTTCGTATTTCATTTGATCAAGAGCTTGTTGTACACCAGGTACTACAAGATTATTTGAGTTGTTGTTTGCCATGTGATTTCACCTCCTTGTGAGTATAGAATGTGTAGAATCACATGGCACTATGCAATAAATATTTGGTAATTGTTGCATTTATATTACTGATTGTCATCTATTCGTAATAAAGAGCATTAAAAAAGATCTTCCATCTCTTTTTCTATGTTTGAATTCGGCATAATAACAAGTTTTTCGGTATTTTCAACCGCTTTTTGAATATACGGCTCGAAGTCTGTATAGCTTTCAAAATGTTGAACTTTTTCAAGCTTCGGCTTCGTTTTAGGTGAAGAAGGTACAAATACAGTACAACAATCCTCAAATGGACGAATAGAAATGTCATGCGTGTCAATATTCTGGGCAATATCAATAATATCTGCTTTATCCATCATAATCAGTGGCCTTAAAATCGGTGTGCTAACCACCTCATTAATAGCATACATACTTTCCATCGTCTGACTAGCAACTTGTCCAAGACTCTCACCAGTAATAATGGATAATCCTTGATATTTTTCTCGAAGGGCGTCAGTTATTCTAAGCATTAACCTTCTAGTCGTTGTCATTGTATAGTTATCAGGAATTTGTTTCTGAATCAGCTGTTGAATCTCAGTAAAAGGAACAATATGAAGTGCCACACCACCATTAATTCGAGAGAGCTTTTCCGCTAGATCAATGACTTTTTGTTTTGATCTTTCACTTGTAAATGGAGGGCTATAAAAATGAACCGCCTCGACTTCAATTCCTCTTTTCATGGATAGATAGCCTGCGACAGGGCTGTCAATCCCACCAGATAACATGAGCATACCTTTCCCGCTTGAACCAGCTGGTAATCCACCGGCGCCTTTAATATTCTCACATGAAATATAGCTTGCTTCTTTTCTCACTTCAATGACTAAATTTATACTTGGTTTCTTCACATCAACTGGGATAGTGGGCATATTTTGTAAAATATGTGCACCAAATGCTTGGTTGATACCAAAAGTATCTAATGCAAAACTTTTATCTGCTCTTTTCGCAGTAATTTTGAACGTATCGCCTTCTTGATATACCTTTTGCATTAATTGTAATGCCTTTTCCTTCATTGTTTCTAAATCTTTTTCTACCTTTAACACGGGACTAAAAGATTGGATACCAAAGACACCCTTCAATCTTTCAATAATCTCTTCATGTGGCTGGTCATTAAGCAGAACAAACATGCGATCTCTTTGCCCCTCGACCTTGATTTCAGGAAAATCATGTAAGACTCTCTTTACACTTTTTCTTAATTTATCTATAAAATTTTTACGGTTTCTTCCTTTAGTTGAAATTTCCCCATAACGAATTAATATTCTATCGTATTTCATTAAACCTTCATTACCTTTCTCAGTTGAAATATAGTATTTTTCACTGCATGAATAAATTTTTCTACTTCATCAGCAGTTGTTTGATAGCTCAAACTAACTCTCACTGCACTCAAAGCAATTTCTTCTTTTATACCCATTGCAAGTAATGTACTACTCGCATGAGCATGCTTAGATGAACACGCACTAGTAGTAGAGATATAAATATCATTCTCTTCTAAGGCATGAACAAAAACCTCTGACTTAAAACCTTTAACAGAGAAATTAAGAATATGTGGCGCTGTCGCTTTTATTGGCGTATGGATAATGACATCTTCTATCTCATCCAATGCTATTCTCATTTGATTCATTAAACTAGGGAGGTTAGAGCTAGAATTGAATTGATCATTTGTCATCCTCAACGCTTTAGCCATCGCGACAATTCCACCTGTATTTTCTGTTCCGCTCCTTAATTCACTTTCTTGGTTGCCACCAGCAAGGAGTGGTATTAAGGATACACCTTGCCGTAAATATAAAAGACCCGTACCCTTTAAACCATGAAATTTATGGCTTGACATTGTACATGCATCAATACCATATTCATATAACCCCAGAGGGACTTTACCTACTGATTGAACCGCATCTACATGAAAGAAAACCTTAGGATATTCCTTTAATAATGTTCCAATTTCTTTAATCGGTTGGATGGTACCTATTTCATTATTGACATGCATAACCGAGACAAGAATCGTTTCTTCCCTAATAGCTATCTGTAAATCATGTAAAGAAATTCTGCCATCCTCATCTACAGGTAGATACGTCACTTCAAAGCCTTCTTTTTCTAACTGCTTCATTGTCTCAATAACAGAAGGGTGTTCGATGGTTGTTGTAATTAAATGGTTGCCACGATTCTGATATTGTTTAGCAATTCCCTTAATTGCCATATTATTACCTTCCGTACCACCAGAAGTAAACAGCAATTCTTTTTCTTTTACTTTAAGCAATTGTGCTATCTGTCTTCTCGCTTGTTGCAGTAGTTTTTCAGCTTTCTCACCAACGCCATGGAGGGAGGATGGATTACCAAAAAAGGTAGAAGAAACTTTTACAAACGCATCAATTACTTCTTTATATGGTTGAGTTGTTGCACTATTATCTAGATAAATCATTACGGCTCCTCCTTGAAGAACACTTATGCAATTTTTAATCATAGCATAATTTTGGCTGAGATAGAAATGTTATTTGTATAAGAAGAAATGAAATTTTACTATTTTGTAAAAACAAATTATTACGATACACAACAAAAAAATTTTTTGTGTATTAATACAGATTTTACTTTATCATTTTGGGTATTTAATTTATAATGAAAATAATTGGTTAAAAAAAACTCCGAAAAATCTAATCCTTTCAAAGTTTACCACCGTTATTTCAATATACCCAAAATTGCAACATTTTTATAATTCGACACAGTTCGTCAAAAGCATGGTACTATAGTTTCGGTTGAAAATTTTAGTGACTATTGACGAGCGACTTAGGGGGTAAATTGTATGAATAATAACACACTTTCATTCAAACAAATCTTTTCAATAGGTTTAATGCTCTTTGCTCTATTCTTTGGAGCAGGGAATATGATCTTTCCACCATTTTTGGGACAAGAAGCTGGTACTTCCGTATGGGTTGCAATTATTGGTTTTCTGATTACTGGTGTCGGACTACCGCTCATTGCTGTGATTGCAATTGCAAAATCTGGGGATGTACAAACAATGGCAAATCGAGTTCACCCATTGTATGGATTGATCTTTACTGTGGCAATGTATTTAGTCATTGGCCCACTATTTGCTATTCCTCGTACAGGAACCGTTTCTTATGAGATAGGGATATTGCCGTTTTTATCTGAAAACGCTGCCAATTCGATTTGGCCACTTTTAATATTCTCTATCGTTTTCTTTGTGATTACGACTTTATTAGCTATGAATCCAGGTAAGCTTGTAGATGTAATCGGTAACATTTTAACGCCACTACTTCTAATTATTCTAGCTGTAATTGTAATAAAAGCGATTATTTCACCGATAGGAGACCCTCAAGCTCCAACAGGCGCATATGTAGATAGTGCCTTCTTTAAAGGCTTTATCGAAGGGTACTTGACAATGGATACGATTGCCGCTCTTGTCTTTGGTATTATCGTTATCAGTTCAATAAAAGGCTTCGGTGTTACGAAGAAAGCTTCTATTACAAAGATTTGTATTGCCGCGGGACTTATTGCCGCAGCTGGTCTAGCAATTATTTATGTAGCACTTGCTTATATTGGTTCTACATCTCCAAATACATTAGGTGTACAACCAAATGGTGGAGCGTTATTATCAGTAGCCGCCCAATTTTTATTTGGCTCTGCAGGTGGTTATATTCTCGGGTTTGCGATTATTTTTGCTTGCTTAACAACAGCCGTGGGATTAATTTCATCTTGCGCAGCCTACTTTAATAAAATTGTACCACGTGTTTCTTATAAAAAGTTCGTTATAATTTTTTCAATTTTTAGTATGGCGATAGCAAATGTTGGGTTAACGCAATTAATTAATATCTCAGTACCAGTGCTAACGTTCCTTTATCCATTAGCTATTGTGCTTATTTTACTCTCACTTATAAACAATGTATTTAAAGGGGCATCTATTGTTTATATTTGTGCACTCATTCCAACAGGAATAATTAGCATAATAGATGGATTAAATGCAGCTGGCCTAGCGAGCGAAGGACTAAATCAATCGCTTTCTATCTTGCCGTTATTTAGTGTAGGTATTGGATGGCTTGTCCCTGCAATCATTGGTGCAATTGTTGGTTTTATTATCGCTCTCAATACAAACCCGAAAGAACAGTTACAAACTCAAGAAGATTAAAAAAAAGAAATAGTCACTAAAAAAAGCGAAGGAAAAGGGGCCTTCGCTTTTTTCTTGTGTGATAGTCATTTCTTATGAGTTTTCGGTCAGTCAATCAAGGTTCTAAATCACTCATTAATCGAAAGACTAACGATTATACAAAAACCTGAAAAAAAACTGATGTAGCTTTAATGACCACATCAGTTTTTTTCCTCTTCATCTATCCAATCTTTAATCTTCTCCAACGCTCCTGGTTCAACTTCTTCAATCGCGGTTGCTGCCAGTTCAAGTGCTGCTTTGTATTCATAATTCCTAAAGGCAAGTTCAGCATTCGTAAACTTTTCCTTTAATCCTAGATGACGACTTCGATATCTATTACCATACTGAATGACTTTTTCAGTTAACGAATATGTCTCTATCATATCCTCAGTGTATTCAACTGCCTTCTCTACTGATATAAAGGCTATTTCCATATAATCGTTCACAGAAGAAATATTTAATGGCTTTTCTTCAAGTCGTAAGATAACCTCTTTAATCTGATCGTTTGCTTCTTTCATTACAAATTTATATTCTTCTGGTAATCCCGGAATATTACTTTTTGATACTAAGCGTGCTACGTCACTAACCTGCTTTTTCAACTCGTTAATTTTTTCCCTTGCAACCATTTCATCTTTACGTAGTGCTTCTAATTTTTCGCTAAAACGCGTTTGTTCTTCTTTTATAATATCCAGTTCTTCTTTTACAGCTGTCAATTCTTCTTTTAAAACTGTATGAGGGACTTTTTGTTCCTTGATTTTATCTTCTAATACTTCATATTTTTTAATAGCATTCGTCAGTAGCTTCTGAAGTTTTTCCTGTGTATCACTTTCCGTATCTGGTACATGATATGTATCGGAAATAATTCGCATTTCTTCTATTAAATCCATATGTCTTTCACTGCTATCAATTAAGAGATCTTTTGCCTTGCTTTCTTCTTTAGAAACGAAGTGTTTTGCCATAACTTCCTTTTCTAACAGTTCATATAAACTATCAATTCGTTCCTTAATTTCATCTTGGAGTTCAGAAGCAGCTTTTACGTTTATCTCTTCAACTAACTCAATAATTTTTTTAACTTCTTTTTCAATTTCAATTATATTCTTCTCTACCTGAAGGTGCTCGAGTAGGTAACCTTGCTCCTTCATTTCCTCGAACCCATCCTTTAATTCTGCTAATTGATTAGGCAATTTAGTATTGACCTCAACTAACAATACAGGAATTTGATCTATATGATCGTTCATTTCTTCCATCTTTTGATTTAAAGCAAGAACTAGTTCCCGTGCTTCAAGATAATTACCTTCATTTGTTTTTTGAGTATACAACTCGAATTCATTATGTATTTCACCTAACCTGTTTTCGAGTTGTTCACCCGGCTTACCATAGGCATGACGTTGTGTTAATAACCGCTTTTTATAATTGCGATATGTATCTTTCAACGCTTCCATTTCGAGGCGGTTCTTTTCTTCGCTCCCCACTAACTCTTTTAGCTCTTTTAAAATTTGGTTGATTTGTTCCTCTACTAAGTTCAATTCCGTTTCAATCTTATTTAAGCTTTCCTTTGCTTTATTAAACCGATATTTATCTATGTATTCTTCCGCATCAAATAAAGTCGTTTCAACCTCAGGAAGCTGTGATGTGACGATTTCGTCCCAAGCACTTCGCCACTTTTCAAATAATTCTTCTGTTTGGCCTGTCATATTTAGTGCCTTCACCTTCGATAATTCATCCAAAACAGGGCGATCCATAATTTCAAGCTTCCATGTCTCTAGTCGATCCACTTCCTTGAAGTATTTCTTCTTAAAAAAATACCCTGTAAAATAAATGCATATGAAAACTATGAGTACACCAATTACATATCCCATCTGTAAAGCCCCCTGTTCTGTAACCGAACCAAATATATACTTAAACTAATCATTTTCTTGTTCATTTCAATGCTTTTATGATACCATGTAAACGACATTTTTTGACTATTATTTTAAGATTTTATTGAAATAATTGGACAAAATTTGTATAATCAATCTTTTTACATCTTCAATTGACAGAAAAACTTCTATTTTCCCGGAAAGAAAACCGATTAAAGTTAAATTCTACACGTATAAATGATTATTTTTATTTATCTCATATATCGTACTAAATAACAATTATTTCGCTATGAAAAGGAGCTTTTCACGTGAAAAAAGATGGTCATATTCATACGCCTTATTGCCCTCATGGATCAAAAGATCAAATGAAACATTATATTAATAAAGCGATAGAGCAAGGCTTTACTGATATCACTTTTACTGAGCATGCCCCTTTACCCACTAATTTTATTGATCCTACACCAGCCAAAGATAGTGCAATGAAAAATAGTGATATTGCCAATTATTTAGATGAAGTTGAACAGTTAAAACAACAATATAAAAAGGATCTCAATATACATATCGGGTTAGAAGTGGATTATATTGAAGGGTACGAAGACGAAATAACGGCTTTTTTGAATAAAATTGGCCCAAATATCGATGACGCCATCTTGTCTGTTCATTTCTTAAAAGGAGAAACTGGTTATCATTGTTTAGACTATAGCCCTGATGTTTTCCAAGAGATGATTAATGAATACGGGTCTATTGATGCTGTCTATCAACATTATTTTCGTACAGTTCAAAAGTCCATCTTAAGCGACCTTGGTCAATATAAACCGACTAGAATGGGTCATATTACTTTAGTTAAAAAATTCCAAAAAAAATTTCCCGTTGAACAGGAATTTGAAAAGGAACTAAGTGATATTTTAAATGCAGTTAAAGAAAAGCATTACGAACTGGACTATAATGCCGCTGGGCTCATTAAACCGCTATGTTCTGAAAGCTACCCTCCGGCATCAGTCGCACAAAAAGCCAAAAGAATGGGCATTCCACTTGTGTTCGGCTCTGACGCTCATCAAGCAAAACTTGTTGGGTACGGTTGGCAGAAGTTAAATTCCCAGTTACAAAACATTTAGCAATGTTACTTGCTGTTCTTTTGACTCTTTTCTACAAACAATATGATCAACCCATGCATGAGTTTCACGTACATACTTTTCCACAAAATAACTTTCATGGGGAACAAGGTAAAGCACTTCTGTTAAGTAATGACTATTAAGAAATGGCATAGTAAGCAGACTCTTCCATTGTAGAATTAAATACGACGCCGTGTTTAGATAGAATTCTTTCGTCTTGAATCCTTGTTCAAATATTTTATTTAAATAATACTTCTCCTTCGTTAAATAAGTGGACATAATTTCTCGGACCATTTGCGAATCGATCGACATTTCTCTAATAATCAGTCTCGTTAATTGCACATTTTCAAATTGGAAATAAAGGATATTTTCAGCAACGGCCTTTAGGGATTGAGTCGCTCCTCGGTCTAAGAGATTATACCCTTTCTCAATTTCTTGAATATATGCTTCATAATATTCCGTTAAGCATTGCTCTAACAAACCATTCTTATTGCCAAAATAATAGGATATATTAGCAACATTTGTTTTTGCTTTATTGGCGATATCCCTAACAGATGTTCCATTGAACCCTTTATGGTTGAAGAGATAGATAGCTGCATCAATTATTGCCACTTTAGCATTTTCTTTCATGCGCTCTTTCGCCTCCCTATAACAAGATTTTTGTTCATATTTCCACTGTTCTTGTTATAATAAATCTATTCTTGCATAAAAGAGATTTTCCTTTTATTAATTGTCGACAAAGTCTCCCCTTTTACCCTATGTTATGGCATAATACCTTAAATACTTAAAGAAAGCATGGTGATGCATGATGTTTAACGTCGAAAATTATCAAGGAAATAAAGAAGAAAATTATCAATTAGTTATTAAGCAACTTGCTGCACTATTAGAAGGTGAAACAAATACAGTCGCCAACTTAAGTAATGCTTCTGCGTTATTGAATCAATTTTTAGACCGCACCAATTGGGTTGGTTTTTATTTAATGGAAGATGGAGAACTTGTTCTCGGACCATTCCAAGGATTGCCTGCATGTGTAAGAATTCCAGTCGGTAGAGGTGTTTGCGGTACTGCAGCTTCTAAACAAGAAACACAAAGAATTGCAGATGTTCATGCTTTTCCTGGCCATATCGCATGTGATGCGGCTTCTCAATCGGAAATTGTCATTCCCATCGTAAAAGAAGGAACATTATTAGGTGTTTTAGATATTGATTCTCCTGAAAAAAATCGCTTTGATGAAGTAGATGAAAAAATGCTTGAAGCATTTGTAAAAGAATTAGTGAAGTTTTTATAACTGCAAGAAATGCGAACAAATGCAAGAGAGGCTACATGCATTTGTTCGCATGTTGATTAGATGATGTTATTTGCATTGATATAACGCTTCAGAGAGATCTGCTTGAATATCTTCGATCGCTTCTAACCCCACTGAAAGCCGTAATAAATTATCTTCAATCCCCATTTTTTCTCTTTCTTCTTTCGGTACGACAGCATGTGTCATCGTTGCCGGATGTTGAATTAAAGTCTCTGCATCACCTAAACTCACAGCCACTTTAATAAGACTTAGGTGATTCATCAATGCTTGCGCTTCTTTTTGCCCACCTTTAATTTTAAAAGAGATAATGCCCCCAGGTTGCTTCATTTGTTTTGCAACAATCTTAGCTTGTGGATGATCAGCAAAACCTGGATAATAAACTTGCTCAATTTTCTCATGATCTCGTAAAAAATTGGCAAGAATAGCAGCTTGTTGACTGTGTCGATCTAATCGAATAGGTAATGTCTTGATACCTCTTAATAATAACCAAGCATCAAAGGGAGATATAATACCGCCTATATCTTTTCTTGCTTGTCTCGCGATGTCGTCCATCCACTCTTTTTTCCCTGCCACAATGCCAGCAATGACATCTCCATGGCCACACAAATACTTTGTTGCACTATGAACAACAAGATCACACCCAAGTGCAATGGGGTTTTGCAAATACGGGGAACAAAAGGTGTTATCTACTACAACAGGGATTTGTTTTTCTTTACCTATGGCTGCGACCATTTCAAGGTCAACAATATCTAGTGTTGGATTAATCGGTGTTTCGATGTAAATACAAGTGGTTTCTGGTGTAATGCAATTCATTAACTCTTCTCTAGAGTTCATAGGAGAAAACTGATGCGAAATCTGGTATTTTTCTTCTAATAAATGCAATAGACCATATGTGCATCCATATACCCCTTGCGAGCATAAAATATGGTCTCCTGCTTTCGTTAATGTTAGTAAAACAGATGAAACTGCTGCCATTCCAGATCCAAAAGCTAATGCCGATTCTGCGCCTTCTAATTCTGCCATTCGTTTTTCTAAGATTTCAACAGTCGGGTTACCTAAACGTGAATAAACATATCCTGCTTCTTCAGAGGCAAACCTGCGCGCACCTTCTTCTGCACTTGAGAATGTAAATGTCGCTGTTTGAAACAATGGTGGTATTAAACTGCCGTTATAGAATTGACTATCATAACCAGAATGAATACATTTGGTCTCTATTCTTTTCTCGTTACCTTCCAAGGATATCTCCTCCAAGATTATATTTGAAAACGCTTACATAATTATAAAAATAAAAATAGACTTAATTATTATTACAAATATTCCTATAATTTAGAATATGATACAGTCTAAGAATTTTCAACAATTATTATGATTTATAGTTGTCTAACTAAACAAAGAGGGTGGTATAAGTGACAGTAACGAAATACGATTGGCAGTTTGTGATCGATAAATATCCTTTTTAGACATAGACAATCTCATTTTTAAATCCCATCAATTTCATTTCTGTTCCAACTAACCTAACCAACCTCTTAGTCTCTATCTTTTTCTAAAAAAACAACTTTATTTTTCCCTGCATTTTTCGCTTCATATAATGCTACATCCGCACGATGAAATAAGGTTGCATAGCTCTCGTCATCATTCGCTTTCCAATGAGAGACTCCACAAGAAATACTCACGCCTGGACTCGTTAATCGACTCACTTGTTCCTTTAATCTTCTAGCGATTGAAACACCGATCTTCGCATCTACATTAGGAAGATAAATCGCCAGTTCCTCGCCACCCCATCTTGCGCCCACATCACTCGTTCTAATATGATGGATAATAATTTCTGAAACTTGAATAAGGATATCGTCACCGACTTGATGACCATATTCATCATTAATCATTTTAAAATCATCAATATCGATTAATATTAACACACCTTTTTCGTCACTTTTTAGTGACTGTTCTACTTGATTATCCAAATAACTTCGTGAAAATAATTGCGTTAAGTGATCAGTTACGACTAACTTTTCTAATTCCTCTCTTAATAACGAATTCTTAAATGCAAGCGTTGTATGGTGAATTAATGCTTGCAGTAACTTAAATGAATCAAACGGAAAGTAATAAGGCATAGGATGCAAAATCACTACAAACCCCCACACCGCCCCTAAGTTTCCCATTGGTACAGCCATAAGGGAACGGTAACTAGCTTTCGTATGGGGAATCGTTAAATCACCAATAAAGAGCGCATCTTTCTTCTCTAACATCAGTTTTTGCACATGTATGACAAAGTCTTTCGATTTCTTTGCAAAGAAGAAACTTGTGCTACCACTTAAAGGAGTCCATTTTTCACCATCTTGAGACAAGAAAAAGCCCACTTCTTCTGCGTGAAATGATTTCTTTATTTGTTCGGTCATAAAATGAATCGTCTCCGTAAAACGCAGATCAGCATTTAATTGCTGCGATGTTTCATTAATAAATTGCAAATCACCAATTAATTGTTGTGACTGTTGATGTAATTGAATATTTTCAATAATCGCTCCAGTCATTTTCGCAACTAAACCAAAATACTTTTGATCAGCTTTTGGAATCGCATATACCCCTTTAGTAATCACTTGGAGAACACCATACACCCCCTGGCTCCCTATGAATGGAGCATAGAGGACAATATCGGTTGATGTTTGTTCTATCGTCACTTTGCCTGATACATACGCATCAAGTGCGAGACTGTTTTCTTCCTGATAATCTAAATCCCTCACTGGTAATTGATTGATTTCTTCATAATCATGTGTCAACAATAAATAATATTGAAAAGAAGGATATAGCCTCTGCAGAATTTCTAACAGCTCATTTAATAATACGTCCAGTTTTAAAATTCTATGAAAACTAAAACGTTCGACAAATGCAAACAATTCCGTGTAATGAAGTTTTTTATCGTATAGCTCATTCATTTTACCTTTAAATAACACATAGGAATTTAAAACATCTGTCAGCTTATTCATAAATGGCTGGTTCAGCATGAGTTGTTGTTGATCCTCCATTAGCAAAACCAAATACTCTGGTATACCATCTAACCGCTGAAGTAAGAATATCAGTAAGTGTCCATCTTTACTCGTATAAACTCCCTGTTTTTTATCGGCATAAAATGGATGGTCTTCGCGATAAATCTCATCGATAGGAATAAAAGCAGGTAAAGGCAATAACTCAGCTTGATATTCACCTTCAATGACATATGCCTTTTTCCACTCATTCACGAAATAAAACCCTGCTGCGACACATCCTAAACTAGTAGCAACTTCTTTAACAAAAATATCAAATTGATGCTTAGAAGTGCTTTCTTTATATATAAGTTCTAATAACTTACTTTTTATTCTTAATAACGCTTTTACTTCCTTTTCCTTATCCATCGTTATATCACCTATATTCAACAGGGGTTTGTTTATCACCCACATTTTAGATAGAATATGTATACTTCAGAGGTATAAAAAAACGCTCCTTAAATGGCACTTATGTCTTTATCTGCGTATAAGCATTGTCATTAACTAATGACATAAGAAAATCATCACTCTTAAATATTTTTAGTATTACACTTAGCTATTTTTTTCTATACTATAGTTCTTTTAGCCTAACCAAAATAGATACTTTAGAACTATATTATATCATATATTTTACAATATCAAACATTCTTTATGATCGTTTTGCTATATTCATAAGGAAATGACTCATTTTCACTTAAGTGTTTTCAACTTAAATCTTTTACATCGAAGATTAATAATTGACTCCATGTTACACTTAGCAAAACATTGACTTCTAATGATTAAAGATTGTATAATAGTCTTTGTGTAAAATATCGCAGCTTTTGTGTGTACTTTAATGTTTCATTTTGTTCCTCTAACAATCTTTGTTGATGGGGTATTGTGTAACCCTCTGCTGCGAGGGCGAAGATACTTGAAAACAAAATGTACGTAAAGCTGACCACAACTGTTTTTATTTTACCCAAATAAAAACAAAAAGGAGGAGTCATATTATGGCTCGTTATACTGGCCCAAGCTGGAAATTATCTCGTCGTCTTGGTATTTCTCTAAGCGGCACTGGTAAAGAATTAGAAAAGCGTCCTTACGCTCCTGGACAACATGGTCCTAACCAACGTAAAAAATTATCTGAGTACGGATTACAATTACAAGAGAAGCAAAAGCTTCGTCACATGTATGGTGTAAACGAACGCCAATTCCGTAACTTATTCGATAAAGCTGGTAAAATGACTGGTAAACACGGTGAAAACTTCATGATTCTTTTAGAATCTCGTTTAGACAACGTTGTTTATCGTCTAGGTTTATCTCGTACTCGTCGTCAAGCTCGTCAACTTGTGAACCACGGTCACATCTTAGTTGATGGCAAGCGTGTAGATATCCCTTCTTACCGCATGCAACCAGGTCAAACAATTACTCTTCGCGAAAAATCTCGTAACCTAGATATCGTGAAAGAAGCAGTTGAAGTTAGCAACTTTGTACCTGATTTCGTATCTTTCGATGCAGATAAACTTGAAGGTTCTTTCACTCGTTTACCAGAGCGTTCTGAACTTCCAGCAGAAATTAACGAATCTCTTATCGTTGAGTTCTACTCTCGTTAATCTGATTCAAAAAAACCCACTATATGTGGGTTTTTCTTTTCTTATAATAGTGATAATCCTTACTTCATACTCAAACAAGATGGCACCCATCTCATGCCCAGCAACAATAGTTCAAATTAAACCGAATCGCCTCTTATAATTCTTCTCCTGATTCAATACCTTATTCATATCACCTTAAAGTTAACTTATTCTTTAAAAGTTAGATTATCTAATAAATATTTTGCAATATTCTTAAATAAAGATTGTTTTTCCAAACTTTGCAAAAGATATATTGGATTAACATGTGAAGGAAGAAATTGTTTGATGTAATACTCAAATTCTTCATAACTTGGTTTTTCATCGGAAAACAACTGTTGCTCATTAATATGGAATTTATTTAATTCTTCTATTAAGCCTTCTGCTATTTCTGGTTGACCTTTTTTATACTCGGAAAAAACCGTTTTATTTCTAATATTTAATATAACTAAAATGTCTTTGATTAAATTAGATTGCTTTTCAGTAATATCATGATCTAATAAATACATGAAATATGGATAATCATCATTTGGAACCGCCATTTTTAACAATTTTATTTGGAATTTCAATAATTTAAGTTCTTCTTCTATTTGTTGGTTCAATATTAAACAACTCCAATTAATTTCTATTACTATGAAATATGTTTATTTACATCAGTTCTTAAAACGTTCAATATTTCAGATAACTCTTAAGATAACAGCTTCATTTCCGTACAATCAACAAACAAGTCATAATCCGGGCCATTGATAGGACCGATATTGCCATATTCCTCAACAATAAGTTTTTCTTCCTCCATCGTTATTTGTCCTGACAGACATATTTACTCTTTTACTTGTTTCATTCACATAATCGTTGCTTTTTTCATTTCCTTATCACTTGTTATTCTGGTCTAACCTATAAACAAGTGATAAGGCTACATAAAATGATTAGTCTCCTATAATTATATCCGATGATTAGGAAAATTTTCTCTAACATTATAGAAATAGGCACAAAAAAACACCCTAATAGGGTGCAAAACCTGAAACAAATAGAATGGTTACATTGTTTTTGAATTAGATATATCTTTGCTACTCTTCATATAAGTTTCCCGCTTAAGATAGATTAATAGCCCCCCTATAATCCACCAACCTGCAAAAATGACCCATTCATATGGCCAGATTAATGCAGCAGGCATTCCTGGGAAGAAGAGGACAATAAAACCGATACTTAATAGAACCGCTAACCATCCAACAATATTAGAATTCCCTGCTTTGAATGGTCGAGGCATATTTGGCTCATTTTTCCGTAGTTGCAAAAAGGCAATAGAGACAATTAAATAAGCAAATAGAACTGCCAACCCACCAGCGTCTACTAACCATACAAGCATGGGACGACCTAAGAGTGGCGCTAACATGGATAGTCCACCAATAAAAAGAATCGCATTCGTTGGTGTTTTATTTTTCGGATGTAAGCGACCAAACCAAGCAGGAATCATTTCCTTCTCTGCCATTGAGCATAGAATACGACTCCCACCAATAATAAAGGCATTCCAACTCGTTAGTATCCCAGCAATTCCTCCAAGAATCAAAATGGTCGCAAAATGATCAGAACCATATATGTTTGCCATCGCATCCGCCGTTGGTAAAACTGATGTCGAAAGAATAGATTTGTCTACTGCTATTCCTACTGCTATGACTACGCCAATATAAAATATAACAGCAAAGGCGACTGACATGATTAAAAGTCGTCCAATCGATTTTGGAGGTACATTCATTTCTTCAGCTGTCTGTGGGATAACGTCAAACCCGACAAACATAAATGGAGTCATTACTAAAACAACGATAATACCTGAAACGCCCCCTACAAAAAGTGGCTCTGCATCTGCTAAACTTCCAGTCACTCCAGCACCGGCAATGAGCATGACACCAATTAAAGCAATCACAATCGTTAATACCATCTGTAAAAAGGCAGCTGATTTTACACCAAAGAAGTTAAAAATGGTGACAAATAGAGCGCCTGCTACACCTACTAAAACCCAAGAGAGATAGACATCATAATCATTGATTGTGTACATAAAACCAACTTTGTAATTAGGAAACAAATATTCTACAACAGTCGGCAAGGCAACTGCTTCAAAAGCGACGACTGATATATAGCAAAGCGCTAACCCCCAGGCAGCAATAAAAGCAGATTTACGTCCAATACCTCTTTCGGCAAAAATCATCGTTCCCCCATTTGTCGGCATCGCCGATGATAACTCGGCATAAGCAAGTCCGACAAAAGAAACTAAAATACCGCCAACAATAAAGGCAATCATTGCTCCCACAGAACCGGCAGTATGAACCCAGTTGCCTGAAAGCACAACCCACCCCCAGCCAATCATTGCACCAAAAGACAAAAACAACACATCGAATCGAGATAGGACTTTATTTTTGTTAATAAAATTCAACCCTTTCAGATTTAATCGTAATCTAATGTTTCAAAAGTTTGTATAGACACTGTTTTTATCTCTGTGAAAAACTCAACTGCGGCTTGTCCTTGTTCTCTGCTGCCTGAGCTTGATGCCTTCATTCCACCAAATGGCGCTTGCGGTTCTGCACCTCCAGTCTCTCCATTTACTTGAACCATACCTGCTTCAGCATGTTGAATAAAATGAAAGGCCTGATGAAGATTATTCGTGAAAATAGAAGCGCTTAGTCCATATTTTGAGGAATTAGCTGCTTCTAAAGCCTCCTTGTAATTCGCTACTTTCCTTAAACAAAGAACCGGGCCAAAGATTTCTTCCTTAACAATCGTCATGTCTTCTTTCACATTTTCAAAAATTGTCGGTTGAATGTAGTAACCATTATGCCAATATCCATTAGCAAGCGGCTGCCCACCGCAAACAAGCTTTGCACCTTCTTCCAGTCCTTTTTGGATATAGGATTGTACTTTTTCATATTGTCTCTTTGATACCACCGGACCAATATCTGTCACCTCTGATAATGGATTCCCTATTTTCAATTCATTGCATATATTCTTCAATATTGTTTTAAAAGAATCATAGACTGCTTCCTCAACATAAACAATGCCCGTTGCTGTACAACGTTGCCCAGACTGTTTCATTGCACCGTCTATACATGATTGTGCAGCAAAAGATAAATCACAATCAGCCAATACAATCGCAGGGTTTTTTCCGCCTAACTCGAGTTGATACTTCTTTTGCTGAGATGCAGCAGTAATCGCAATTTGATTGCCTACTTGGTTTGACCCTGTAAATGTAACTGCAGTCATGTCTTTATGACAAACTAGCGCCTCGCCAATCGTTGTGCCTGAACCATTAACCATTTGTAGCACATCTTTAGGTAACCCTGCTTGCCACAGAATTTCAGCTACTTTTATTGCTGTTAATGTTGACTCCTCTGATGGTTTCCAAACAACTGTATTTCCAAAAACCAATGCAGGGGCCATTTTCCATATTGGGATGGCGATTGGAAAATTCCATGGAGAAATAACGGCTATCGGTCCAATTGGCACTCGAGAAGAGTAGAGGGTTTTTCCTATAAACGCAGAAGGAAGATGCTCTCCAATTTGTCTCCATCCCTCTTGCCCATAATAGCGAAGAATCGCTGCTGCTCTTCCTATTTCACCTCTTGTCTCTCTTATCACCTTGCCTGTTTCTTTTGTCGCAAGGTTAGCCAGTTCTTCCATATTTGCTTCTAGTAGATCTGCAGCTACACGTAAAATATCGCCACGTTCTATTGAAGGCTTGTTTTTCCAGTTTATAAAGGCTTGCTTAGCAGAAGTAGCCGCAATGTCTACTTCCGCCAAGGATGATTCTTCTACTTTTCCGATTAATTCATCAATATTAGCAGGGTTATAGCGCATATATGTTTTTTTATTTGTATCAACCTTCAACCTCTTAACACCTCTCCCTTGATATTTACGATCGCTTGGTCGAGGATATTAATCATTTGTTCCACTTCTGCTTCGTTTATGATGAGGGGCGGTGAGAAAACAATTGAGTCATGATCATACGTAACTGTTCGCAAAATCAATCCTAGCTTAGCGGCTTCCTTCACAATGAGTGGACTTACATATTCATCAAAACGCTCACCAGATTGACTATCTTTGACAATATCAATCCCACCTAGTAAACCAAACCCTCTTGCATTTGTCACGATTTCATGTTTTCCTTCTAAGTACTTTAGCCCTTTATATAATACTTCTCCCATTTTTTCCGCATTCTCAATAAGACCGTCTCTTTCGATGATTTCAATATTTTTCAAAGCAACATTACAGGCTACTGGGTGACCGCTATACGTATAACCATGCAACAAAGTACCTTTTGAAAGCGTCTTGAAATCATTGTGAAGGCGATCATTAAGCGCGACACCACCTAATTGGGCATATCCACTTGTTACACCTTTGGCAAAACAAAGCATATCTGGTTGAATGGCATCATGTTCAATGGCAAAGTATTTTCCCGTTCTTCCAAAGCCTGTAATGACTTCATCGATAATCATTAAGATGCCATACTCATCACATATTTTTCTTATCTCTTTAAAGTAGCCTTCTGGAGGGAGATTGACTCCGCCTGCTCCTTGAACAATTTCAGTAATAAAAGCTGCTATCGTCTCTGGCCCTTCCTCTTCTATTAATGTACGGAATTCTTCTACACTCGAATTTACATAGTGAAAATGAGGCGCATTAGCATTTGTAAAATCTCGAAACGGTTTTAACCCTGTAGCACTTGTAGCCCCCATTGCCACACCATGATACGACATTTTCCGGGAAATAATTTTTTGACGCTCTGGTTGCCCTTTTAATATCCAATAATGTCGTGCTAATTTAAATGCCGTATCGTTTGATTCGGATCCACCTGATGTAAAAAAGACAGCATTAAGATCCCCTGGTAATATTTTTGACAACTTTTCTGCTAAGCGAATCGCAGGCTCATTACTAAAAGTACTAAAATTAGATGTAAAGGCAAGTTTAGTCATTTGTTCATAAGCTGCTTCAGCCATTTCCTTCACCCCATGGCCGATATTGACATTCCAAAGCGAGGACATCCCATCAATCACTTTATGTCCGTTCGAATCTGTTAAATATACGCCCTTACCCTCTGTGAAGATATGGCTCGGACCTTCCGCTTGTTGCTGTGCAATTGAGCTAGTTGGATGGATAAAATGCTTCTTATCTAATTCAGATAACTCTGTCGTTAATAATGTTGTCATAGTCAATTCCTCCATTAGGTGATTATTTTGAATAATATTATTTACTCTGCAAGTCTTATGCCAAATATATAAAACTTATTAAATCAGGAAACTTTTTTTATGATTAATTCATTTTTGATTTATTTAATCAATAAATTAATTATTAATTATATTTTGAATTATTGTATAATTAGAGAGAGCTTTATATACAAAGGAGTGTTTATATGGAAAACTCATCACTTCATTCTTTAATTGAAACGATTGTTCTCACTTCCAATAATAATATTACAATTACAAATGGCGCCGGCGAAATCTTATATTTCAATCCAAAACATTGGACTGTTTATGGTGTAAAGCAAGAGGATTGCTTAGGTAAAACGGTTTATGAATTAGAAGCAAAAGGCGTATTTAACCCTTCGATTACAGCACTTGTAATAAAAAAGAAACAACAAGTAGAACTGATGCAGCAAACGTTAACAGGTAAAACCATTATGACCACCGCCTACCCAATTTTTGATTCTAACAATCAAATACAATTTGTAGTGAGCTATGCCCAAGATCAAACAGAAATAAATAAACTTCATCTCCAATATAAAGAACTAGAGAGACAAATCCAGAATTATCAACAAGTCGTAAAAGCACTTAGACAACAAGAAACTGCCCAATATCGCAATAAAAAAATGGAAGAAATCAAACGAACGATTCATCGAGTAGCCAATACGAACGCAACAATCTTGTTATTAGGTGAATCTGGTGTTGGGAAAAGTATGTGGGCAAGAAAAATCCATCAGCTAAGTAACGAAAGAAACGAACCCTTAATTGAGGTAAACTGTAGTACCATTCCAGAAAGTTTATTCGAAACGGAGTTATTTGGTTATGAGCCAGGAAGCTTCACTGGGGCACATAAGCAAGGGAAAAAGGGGTTAATTGAACAGGCACATCATGGCACATTATTTTTAGATGAGATTGGAGAATTATCCTTGTCTTTACAAGTGAAATTGTTAAAAGTACTTGTAGAGAAGAAGTTTAAAAGAGTTGGTAGTAATACAGATCGGACGAGTCATTTTAGACTGATTACTGCAACAAATCGCCCATTAGAGGAAATGGTTAATAAAGGTGAATTCCGCCTTGACCTTTACTATCGTATCAATGTCATTCCGATCGAAATTCCCCCTTTAAAAAAGCGGAAAGAAGACATCGTTTTTTTAGCCAGTCATTATCTATCCATCATGAACAATAAATATCATATGGAGAAAGAACTTCATACAGAGACTTACGAATATTTAACAGAGTATCATTGGCCAGGAAATGTGCGCGAGCTAGAGAATTTAATAGAAAGACTTGTCTTAACAGTTGATTCTATCATTATCTATCCTAGCCACCTACCCCAAGCACTCTTTAAAAACAAGCAAATGGAACCAGACATCATTAATTTACCCCTACCAAAGAATAATGAAAGCTTAAAAGCAAGGTTAGAAAGAATTGAAAAACATATCCTCTTACATACATATAAACAATATCCTTCAAGCTATAAAGTCGCTGATTTGTTAGGCATTAGCCAAGCATCTGCTGCCAGAAAGCTCAAGAAATATCGAGCAGAAATAAGAATCAAGCCAATATGAGGTACATCTTCTTAAAATAAAAAAAGAGCCTTCTTAAGTTTTAGTTTAAGAAGGCTGTTCATTTTAATATTGAATTAATGTATATTTCTTCTTACCGCGACGAATAACAGTAAATTGCCCCTCTATTTTATCTTGCTCACTCAACTGATAATCAACCTCTTGCATCCGATCACCGTTAATGTAGATTGCACCGTTCGTTACGTCTTCTCTCGCTTGTCTTTTTGATGGTGATATTTTAGCCTCTACAAGCAAATCAACAATATTACCCTCGCCGTTATGTTGATAAGAAGGAACATCTTTAAATCCTTCCTTTACTTCCGCAGCGGTTAATTCTTTAATTTGTCCACTGAATAAAGCTTCAGTAATCTTCAATGCTTGATTTAATGCTGTCTCACCATGTATTTGTCTCGTCATTTCTTCTGCTAATGCTTTTTGTGCTTTACGTAAATGAGGCTCTTCTTGCACAGCTACTTCCAAAGCTTCGATTTCTTCACGTGATAGGAATGTGAAGTATTTCAAGTATTTAATGACATCTGCATCTGCCGTATTTATCCAGAACTGATAAAACTCATAAGGTGACGTTTTTTCCGCATCTAACCAAATAGCTCCACCTTCTGTTTTTCCAAACTTCGTACCATCTGCTTTTGTAACAAGTGGAATGGTCATACCGTATGCTTTCGCGCCTTCTCCAACCATTTTACGGATAAGCTCAAGCCCAGTTGTAATATTTCCCCACTGATCACTGCCGCCAATTTGAATTTTACATTGGTGATTTTCATAAAGATGCTTGAAGTCCATCCCTTGTAAAATCGTATAAGTGAATTCCGTAAAAGAAATGCCTGATTCTAACCTTTTAGCAATCGTATCTTTTGCTAACATATAATTCACACCAATATGTTTACCATAATCCCTAAGGAAAGTGACAATATTCATATTCGATGTCCAGTCGTAATTATTGACTAATGTCGCTCCATTATCTCCTTCAAAATCAAAAATACGTTCTAATTGCTGTGATAAAGAGGCAACATTTTCTTGGACTTTCTCAATCGTTTGTAAAGTTCTTTCTTCTGTCGCCTTCGGATCACCAATTAATCCTGTTGCACCTCCCACTAACACAATCGGACGATGCCCAGCGTTTTGAAATCTTCTCAATGTTAAGAAGGGTAATAAATGACCAATATGCATACTATCACCAGTCGGGTCCATCCCACAATATAAGGATATTTTTTCTTTTTCTAAAAGATCCTTCATTCCTTCCTCATCTGTTTGTTGATAAATAATGCCTCTCCACTGTAAATCTTCTAATAAATTCATGCGCTTTTCCTCCTTTATTTTATAAAAGATCAATTATTAACCAAAAAAAATACGCCCCTGCTCATCGCAGGGACGCATTTCTTTGCGCGGTACCACCCAGTTTGAGAACACCATCATTCTCCACTCTTCACTGATAACGGAAAAACCGTTTACTACTACTAGATCAATCGTTCGCAGTAAAAGCTCAGGGAGGTATTTCGCACTTCTATTTGTATCGACTCACAGCAATCCGTCGACTTTCTGAAACAGGGATAGAATGACTACTTATGACCCATCAACGCTAATATTAAATTGAATCGTAATACTGCATTTTTATCACAAAAGAATAACCAATGTCAATATGACGTTTTTTTTCATCTATTTATATCATCATACTAAGAAAAATATGAATTTTGTACTTTATGACGAACCTTGTCATATTCCCTGTTGGGTTATGCTATAATGTATTTGATTTTAGGAGGGATGAACGAATGAATGAAACCTTCAGCAAGATAAAAGAAAAAGCAAAAGCCGCATTCGGTTTTTTAACTCATAATGAAACCAAAAAAGGCGCACGTATTACATATCAAGTTATATGGAACTTATTATTAATTTTTGCGATTACCGCTATTTTAGGTGGGGCATTTGCAGGTGCCACAGGTATTGGCTATTTTGCTTCTCTTGTTAAAGATGAACCCCTTCGTTCTTATGAAAATATGCAAAAGGAAATCTATAATTATGAGGAAACCTCAAAATTATATTTCGCTGGTGATGTATATTTAGGAAATGTAAGAACGGACCTTGAAAGAGAAGAAGTGAAGTTAGAAAATGTTTCACCGTATTTGCAGGATGCTGTTATTGCCACAGAGGATGAATATTTTTATGAGCATGAAGGTGTAGTGCCAAAAGCGATCCTCCGTGCACTGTTTCAAGAAGTCACAAACGCCTCTACTCAATCTGGCGGAAGTACATTAACGCAACAACTGATAAAAAACCAGATCTTAACAAACGAAGTTTCTTTTGATCGAAAAGCAAAAGAAATCTTACTCGCATTAAGGCTAGAGAATTATTTCGATAAAGAAGAGATTCTTGAAGCTTATTTAAATGTCTCTACTTTTGGCCGTAATGCGGAAGGTAGAAATATCGCTGGCGTTCAGGCTGCTGCCCAAGGTTTATTTGGTGTTGATGCTAAAGATGTGTCGATTCCGCAAGCAGCTTTCATTGCAGGTATGCCCCAGTCTCCTTTTGGTTACACACCATTCCAACAAGGTGGTGGCTTGAAGGATGAGGAGTCTCTGCAGCCAGGCATTGATCGTATGAAAGTCGTACTGAAGAGAATGTACGATGATGAAAGAATTACAGAAAAAGAATACAAAGAAGCTAGCGAGTATAATATTGTTGCTGATTTTAGAAAACCAAAAAATGATGATGCAATTGAAAAATACCCTTATTTAACTTATGAAATTCAAGACCGCGCAAAGGAACTTTTAGCATCCATCTTAGCCGAACAAGATGGCTATGAAGAAGCTGATTTAACTGGCGACCTTAAAAACGAATATCTTATTTTAGCTGATCGAGCATTAAGACAGAATGGTTATCATGTCCACTCAACTATT
This sequence comes from Cytobacillus sp. FSL K6-0265, assembly GCF_038003465.1. Taxonomy (NCBI): domain Bacteria; kingdom Bacillati; phylum Bacillota; class Bacilli; order Caryophanales; family Bacillaceae; genus Cytobacillus; species Cytobacillus sp. FSL K6-0265. Next base: position 3,361,889 of record NZ_JBBOPE010000001.1, read on the forward strand.
GATAAAGATATTTATGAAGCTTGGCAAAAAGTAGTTAAAGATTATCCTAACTACGGACCAGCCAAAAGTGCGACCTATGTAATCGATGGTGAAGAAAAAGAAGTAATGGAACCTGTAGAAGTTGGTGGACAACTGATTGAAAACAGTACAGGGAAAATTCTGAGCTTTGTTGGGGGTCGTGGCAAGGGTGTATCATTAAATGAGGATCTTAACCATGCAACCGATACTTTAAGACCAAACGGCTCAACCATGAAACCGTTACTTGTTTATGGCCCTGCATTCGAACTTGGTGCAGCACAACCAGGAAGTATTCTTCCCGATGTGCCACTGCGATTAAACCCAGGTTCAAGTGACTATTGGCCAAAAAACTATTCTTTTACCTACCATGGTTTAGTTTCAGCAAGGTATGCACTTGAACAATCTTATAACGTACCAGCCGTTAAACTTTATACCGATATTTTAAGCCAAAACCCGGCACAATATCTTGAAAAGATGGGTATAACCACCTTAACTGAAGAAGATAAAACGAATAGATCAGCTGCATTAGGTTCATTAACAAACGGTGTTTCCGTTGAAGAGAATACGAATGCATTCACTACATTTGCTAATAACGGTAAATTCGTAGATGCTTATATGATTGAAAAAATTACTGATAAAGAAGGCAATGTTATCTACGAACATGAAACGAAAGAAGTGGAAGTCTTTACACCGCAAACCGCATACTTAACAATAGATGTGATGCGTGGGGTTATTAATAATGGGACAGCCACTGCTGTTAAAAACCGTTTAAAATTCAGTGCCGATTGGGCAGGTAAGACAGGGACAGGTAATAATTTTGAAGATGCTTGGTTTGTCGCATCTAACCCAAATGTCACTGCTGGTCTATGGAGTGGCTACGATACGCCTAAGTCTCTAAAAGCAAGTGGTAGCTTATCTTATAGCGCACGTAATAATTACTTATGGGCAGATTTGATGAACGCTACTTATGATGTAAATCCTGAGCTCATGAAACCGGATAAAACCTTTAAACGGCCTGATGGTATAGTCAGTCGCTCATTCTGTGCAATTAGTGGTTTAATCCCGTCTCAAGCATGCTCTGCAGCAGGACTTGTTGATACTGACATCTTTAATGCAAAATACGTTCCATCTAGATCAGATGATAGTCTTGGCACAGGTAGAATTGTCCATATTGGAGATAGAAAGTATTTGGCACTTGAATCTACACCAGCGGAATTTTCTGAGCCTGGTATGGTTATAGATGCCGCGTATATTGAAAAACTATTTGGCATTAAAGCGAATCCAAGTGACTTATTACCGAAAAGGGATAAATGGGCTAAAGTACTCGTGGCAGCCGATAAAATGAGTGAAAATGGCAAAAAACCAGCTGCACCAAATGCTCAATCATCAGGTAACTCCATCACATGGGGGCAACACCCTGAAAATGACGTCATTGGCTATCGTGTATATAAAGACGGTAAAAAAGTAGCCAGCATTAAAGCAGGTGACTCCTTAGGCTATAAAGGTGGCAGTGGTGAATACCATGTTACAGCAGTGGATATTGCCGGTAACGAATCTTCACCTTCAAGCAAAGTACAAGTTGGCAATGTAAAAAAAGAAGAAAAGCCGAAACAAGAAGAAAAAGCAAAAGAAAACAAGCCTAAAGAGGAACAAACAGAACAGGAAACAGAACAGGAAACAGAAACAGATAGCAAACCAGAAGAAACACCTGAAGAGGAAAAACCTCAAGAAGAAACTGAAAATCCTCCAGCGGAAGAAGATCAACCGGATACGAGTGATGAAGAATAAACAAAGAGAAATACGATTATTCCTGATTTAGAAGTAAAAAGAGGTGCCATTCGCACCTCTTTTTTTGATTCTATAATCATAATATCTAAATAGTTTGCTTTCCATTTCTATCAATATACCCCAAATAAATAGATTCACCTTCATCTATCATGACTTCAGACATTGCAATATTTCCAGTGTGTTTGTTAAATATAAAACATGTATTCATAGCTACTCCTCCCCTTTATCTAACAGCCCCCTTTACTTCAAAAGCGTTAACTCAAATACAAAAAGCGAGGCAATAAGAGAGGAATACCTCAATCATTGACTCGCAACACTAACCTCATTGATTAATTAATCTTCCATTGTAGATAAGTCGCCCGTAGGTAAATCTAATTCCCAAGCCTTTAATACACGACGCATGATTTTACCACTGCGTGTTTTTGGCAGTTTGTCACGGAATTCAATTTCACGAGGTGCAGCGTGTGCCGCTAACCCCTTTTTAACGAATTGACGAATATCTTCTTTCAATTCATCTGTTGCTTCATAACCATCGATTAGCGCAATAAAGGCTTTAATAATCTCGCCACGAACCGGATCCGGTTTTCCTATGACACCAGCTTCCGCAACAGCTGGATGTTCGATGAGCTTACTTTCTACCTCAAATGGTCCTACTCGTTCGCCTGACGTCATAATTACATCATCGACTCTCCCTTGGAACCAAAAATAACCATCTTCATCCATATAAGCGGAATCGCCTGAAACATACCAATCGCCTGGCATGAAGTATGAATCATATTTTTCTTTATTATTCCAAATTGTATGCATCATAGATGGCCAGCCTTTTTTGATAGCCAAATTACCCATACGATTTGGTGGTAATTCATTCCCTTGGTCATCAACAATAGCTGCTTTCACCCCAGGAATTGGTTTACCCATAGAGCCAGGTTTAATCGCTAGACTTGGATAATTACAGATTAATTGCGCACCTGTTTCTGTCATCCACCACGTATCATGAATACGTTTATTAAATACTTTCATGCCCCATCTCACGACTTCAGGATTCAGTGGTTCACCTACACTTAACACATGGCGTAATGAGCTTAAGTTAAACCTTTTCACCACCTCATCCCCAGCACCCATTAGCATACGGAATGCTGTTGGCGCACTATACCAAACAGTTACCCCATAATCTTCGATCGCTTGATACCATGTTTCAGGGCTAAATCGGCCTCCGACAATGAGATTAGATGTCCCTGTTAACCAAGGTCCGAAAATACCATAAGAAGTTCCTGTTACCCAACCTGGGTCAGCAGTACACCAATAAACATCTTCTTCTTTTAAGTCCAGTACCCATTTCGCCGTTTGATAATGCTGGATCATTGCATTGTGAACATGTAAAACACCTTTTGGTTTACCCGTTGAACCAGAAGTATAATGTAAAATAAGACCATCAGTTGGCTCTACCCATTCAATCTCTAACTCTTTACTTGCATTTTGCATATATTTACGGAAATCTAATAATTTCCCATTTTCTTCTACATTGTCACCAACAACAAAGATATGTTTTAAGTTTGGTAGTTTATCAGCAGGTACACGATCTAAAAGTTCAGGAGTCGTAATAAGGACTTTTGCTTCACTATCCTCCAAACGGTCTGTTACCGCTCCCTCCATAAAGGCTTCAAACAGTGGCCCTACAATGGCACCTAGTTTGATTGCACCAAGAACTGAAAAGTAAAGTTCTGGTGAACGCCCCATAAAAACAAATACGCGATCTCCTTTTTCCACGTCTCCATATGCTTTTAGTACATTAGCCGCTTGGTTTGAGAAATCCTTCATTTCTTTAAAGGTATACTTTTCTTTACTCTCACCTTCACGATAATAGAGCGCTACCTTGTTTTTCTTATCACTTTCAGCATGGCGGTCAATTGCTTCGTACGCCAGATTCATTTTCCCTGTTTCGTACCAAGAAAATTGCTTTTTCGCTTCTGTCCAATCAAAACTATTATACGCTTCCTCATAATTCTTCAAATTATGGTTCCCTTGTATTACTGGCAGCGCTTCCAATTTCATGTTTTTTTATCCCCCTTTAAACTTGTTTAAACTATTATAATATAAATACTTTATTTTCACAATTTTTTAAATTATAGGTCAGGTAATTATCCATAATGAATTATTAAACTGTAACTTAAAAAGGTATAATCATAAAAAGGTGATACCGTCCATGTTATTGAAACGATTTTCCCAATCACGGCTAATCTCCTTTTCTTTCATTTCATCATCAAATACTAAATGGAAAATATATGTATATTCTATCTCATCATTTGCTCAAAAGTTATACCTTTTAAAGAGATACACTTATTTGTTTGTGCAGCCACTTTTGCAGGAGAGTCAAAAGTTCAATTACTTCCTCATTTTCAACAGTCGTTCTTACTTCATAAAAAGGCAGACGAAAATATTATGATTTTTGCTCTCACCACTACTTAAAAAAATCTACATATAATTTCAAATTGTCATTAAATTGATGTTTTTTATATGAAAGCGCTTCAGCAGTTTATGTATAATAGATAGTAAGATTACTTGTTTTAGGCGGTGAATGAATTGCAGCATCTGAAAACGTATAATGCGATGAAACTGAATACAGCAAACGGAGAATTAATCATTGAAGGTCCGGTTTCTGTCGACCTTCTAAAAACTTATGACTTTCATCATGATCTTGTTGCTTTCAGACCTCCAGAGCAACAAAGGAAGGCTTTAATTGAGATTGCTGAATTACCTGAAGGAAGAATCATTATTGCTAGATTTAGAGATACGATTGTAGGCTATGCGACTTATTTGTATCCAGACCCGTTAGAAAGATGGTCAGAAGGGAAAATGAATAATCTCATCGAACTAGGGGCCATAGAGGTGATTCCTGCCTTTCGTGGAACGGGAACTGGAAAAAGTATCTTACGCGTCTCTATGATGGATGATGCGATGGAAGATTATATTGTCATTACTACCGAATACTATTGGCATTGGGACTTAAAAGGAACTGGTTTAAATGTATGGGAGTATCGCAAAATCATGGAAAAGATGATGAATGCCGGTGGACTGGTATGGTTTGCTACTGATGATCCAGAAATCAGCTCTCATCCAGCTAATTGTCTAATGGCGCGTATTGGTAAACGAGTATGCACAGATTCCATTCAACAGTTTGATAAACTTCGATTTATGAATCGCTTTATGTATTAGTTTTTCTTAAAAAGGGGGATTTTAAATGATTGTTGAAGAAATGATGAAGAAGGAAATCTTTACACTTACTGAAAATCACCTCATTGCAGATGCACTCCAACTTATGCGTGATCAAAAAATCCGCCATTTGCCTATTATCGACGAAACCAATCACCTGATTGGCTTAGTAACAGATCGAGATATACGGGATGCGACGCCTTCTATACTAGATACAGTTCAATTAAAAGAAGGCCTCTCGCAACCAATTAAACGAATTATGAAAACGAATATTATTTCTGGACACCCATTAGACTTTGTAGAAGATATTGCAGCAACCCTGTACGAGCACCGCATCGGTTGTATGCCCATTCTCAATGATAATAAGTTAGTTGGCATTGTAACTCAGACAGACCTCCTTCATACTTATGTTGAATTAACAGGAGCCCATCAGCCAGGATCACAAATTGAAGTAAGAGTGCCTAATCGTACAGGCAAGCTTTTTGAAGTAACCTCGGTATTTCGCAATTTAAAAGCCAATATACTTAGTGTCCTCGTCTATCCAGATAAAGAGGATAGTAATTACAAAATTATAGTCCTTAGAGTCCAAACAATGAATCCGCTTGCTCTTGTAGACAAATTACGTGAGGAAGGACATTCTGTACTCTGGCCTATAGATCCAAGGAAGTGAACATCATGGACCGTTCTGTTTTTTTATATTCTGATGCATTACTTAACTATCGCTTTAATGCTGAGCACCCCTTTAATCAGCAACGCCTAAAATTAACTTTAGATTTACTACAATCTATCCATGCGATAAAAGACGCACAAATGATTGCACCTAGAATAGCAACAGAAGAAGAATTATTACTCATTCATGATCCAGGTTATGTTCGTGCTGTAAAGTTAGCAGGCAATGGTGAGCTTCCCCAAGAGCAGGCAGAAGGTTACGGGCTTGGAACCGAGGATACACCTATTTTCCCTCAAATGCATGAGGCCAGTAGCTTACTTGTTGGAGGCGCATTGACTGCCGCTGATTATGTCATGCAAGGGAAGGCAGAGCACGCCCTTCATTTAGGCGGGGGGCTTCATCATGGCTTTAGAGGGAAGGCATCTGGGTTTTGTATTTATAATGACAGCTCAGTGGCAATTAAATATTTACGAGAAAAGTACAATGCCCGTGTCCTTTATATTGATACGGATGCTCATCATGGCGATGGTGTACAATGGGCGTTTTATGATGATCCAAATGTATGTACATTATCAATCCATGAAACTGGTAGATACTTATTTCCCGGAACAGGGAATATTAATGAAAGAGGTCATAGTCATGGATATGGCTATTCGTTTAATATACCTTTAGACGCTTTTACAGAGGATGATTCTTGGCTACATGCTTACGAAACGTCCTTTAAAGAAGTAGCAGCGTTTTTTAAACCAGATATTATTTTTACGCAAAATGGTGCTGATGCGCATTACTATGATCCATTAACACATCTTTCAGCAACAATGAGAATATATAAAGAAATACCAAGGCTCGCTCACCAACTTGCTCATCAATATTGTGAAGGTAGATGGATTGCCGTTGGCGGTGGTGGATATGATATTTGGCGGGTCGTTCCGAGAGCTTGGTCACTTATCTGGTTGGAAATGACTGAAAATTCAAGCGGAACAGGAGAGCTCCCCTCTGATTGGATGGAAAAGTGGCAAAAGGAATCTCCATTTAAGCTACCACATACTTGGGAGGATTCATCGGATATCTATAATCCCATTCCAAGAAAAAATGAAATCACTGAAAAAAACGCACAAACGGTGGAAAAAGCACTTTATCCCATAAGAGAATAAAAGCAAGCTAACGGTGCTTGCTTTTATTTTTACTCATCATTAGCGCTAGCTTATTCTCCAAGATTTTCAATTTCATTGTAAATGGATGTAATGTCATTTATTGTTTGCATAAATTCTTGGTCCTCAACAAACGCCTTCGTTAATGCACCTTGCTCTAAACTTTCCTCAAGTTTAACGAGTTGCGATGATAATGCTTCATTTTGTTGCACCAACTCAGCATGAAGACTATCAATTAATTCTGGTGCCTCTGTTTGTTCAATAGTATCGATGGCTTTTTGTAACTCCTCGATATTTTTTTCCAGTGATGCTGCCACGTTCTCATCCGTTATCGCTTGCTCTGCTTGTTCTGGAAAATCGTTGGCAAACTCTGTAATCTCATTCATATAATCTTCCACATCATTAACATACGCCAACGTATTTTTTGTATCTTCAATTGGCGAACATGCAGACAAGAACAACAACATACCAAGAGCAGCAACATAAACTTTTGTCTTCATCCCTTATCTACCCTTCCTTTTCTTTAACTGTTCTTTTATGATTGGCACTGCTTTTTTCTTCAAAAACTTCACGCCTTCTTTTTGAATGAGTCTCTTTAGTAATTTTTTCACAGCCATTAGTCTTCACTCCTTAATAAATGAGTTAGTGTTTCTTTTTTAAAAGCACGACAAAAACCCTTACCAAAGAAACTTGGTAAAGGTCTCGCAAACAACGAATGTTGCCAATAAAGCCGAGGGAGAGTCCCTGTATTGACGACTTTACTGTAACTGCTACTCCCCTTTAGACAAAAGGTAGTTGTATATTTAAGTTTTCCCAATTATACCATGCCCATATTTAACCTGCAACTGATTGCAACCTTCATCTGAAAGAACAAGTCGATGACAGTAGCCCAATCAAGCTTAGCCTTCCACTCCTTGGGATGCATCCCACTTTCCTTGCAATTTGCGCAACAAGATGATTTGACCCGTATGATACGCCGTATGCAAATAAAGATGACTCAATGCCTCACTGGCATTATTCATCACTAAATCATCCGCTGCTTCTAGGTTTTTTTTCCAATCATTATATAATTGATGAATCCTCTCTCTCGTGTGAGCAAAAGTTACCCCTTCAGCCAACTGAAAAGTATTTTCTTTAGCTTCATCAACTGGTTCTTCTTTGAAGCGATGCAAGTATCTTTCATTATAATAAAGAAGATGTGTCGTGATTTCATGGATACTATGAACGTCTTCGCTCGGTTTCCAATTTGCTTCTTCATCACTCAAGTTTGTTATGCTATTCAGCAAACTAACAAACCACCCATTTTCATGATGTGATGCATTTAATTGCTCGTTTAATACCTCCCTTAATTCCATCACTTTACCCCCTTTTGCATCTTATATCCAAACATCATTTTCAGCCGTCAATGATGATTTCACCTCTCCAGTATTAATCACTCCTTTCGGTTCAATTAATATGACATGGCACTCTTCTTTTGCATATGGACAATGTTCCACTCCCTGAGGGACAACGAATAAATCACCATTCTTTAATACCACATCTTCTTCTCTCATGCGAATCGTTAATTCACCTTTAACCACCAAAAATACTTCGTCTGTATCATCATGCTTGTGCCACACGAACTCACCTGAGAATTTAGCGACCTTCAATTGATAATTATTCATTTCTGCAACAACTTTTGGAGACCAAAACGTATGAAATTTTGTTAGTTTTTCTTGAATGTTAATGGGTTGATTGTTCATTTTTATGCCTCATTTCCTTGTGAAATAACTTTATTCATTTCTTTTGCTGCACTGATTGCCTTCGTATCTTTTTCAATATCTCTCGGTTTATTTCCTTCACCCAATATATATCCTAAAAACTTCATTCCCATAAAATCAAAGATGTACTGAAATTGTTGAATCATTGGTAATCCCTTGATCGTTGGCTGATCTCCACCAACAGCTATGACATAAGCTTGTTTATTTTCCATGCACTTCTTAAAGTGTTTCATTTCGGGATCCCTGAGTGTTTGGGACCAGCGATCGATAAAATTCTTCATCATACCGGACATACTATACCAGTAAATAGGTGTAGCAAATATTAACGTTTCATATGTCATTATTTCTTGAATTAATTGTTGATAATCATCATCCACTAGAGGAAAACCGCCTTCACTATGTCGATGATCCTTTATAGCATCTATTTGATAGTTAGATAAATGAAATTCCTTAACTTTCACCCCATTTATCACTTGTTTCGTCAACCATTCAGTATTCCCGCTTTTACGTGTTCCACCATATATAACTGCTATTTTCATTACGATTCACTCCTCTAGTTTCCTATCATATTAAGTTTAATCTGTTTCTATTAATAGATACAGATGATAATATAGATATCATCAATCGAAAAATACGATCAATGCTGAAGGTGAAAAAATGGATATGAAGCAATTAAAGACCTTTCAAACAGCAGCCATTACTTTGAATTTTACAAAAACTGCAAAAATGCTTAATTTTGCACAATCAAGTGTAACCGCTCAAATAAAAGCATTAGAAGCAGAACTGCAACACCCACTTTTTGAAAGGTTGGGAAAAAAACTTGTCTTGACCGCTACCGGTAAAGAATACAAGAAGTATGTTGACCAAATGTTAAGGTTAAATGATGAGGCACTACAAAAAATAAGTGACAAACAGTTTAGAACAGCCTCCTTAACAATTGGCGCACAAGAAAGTCAATGTACTTACCGACTTCCACGAGTTTTACAATTATTTAAATCACAGTTTCCTCATGTAAAATTGACGTTTAAACCTGCCCATTCTGATGATTCAGCAAGAGCACTTTTAGATGATGGTACACTCGACCTTGCTTTTATCATGGATGTGAGAAAAACCCCTGAGACCTTACTGACAGAGACATTAATAATTGAAGAGTTAAAAATGGTGGCAGCGCCAGAGTATGCAATTAAATCAAGCGTTACCCTAAAAGATTTACAAAATGAATCATTTCTCTTAACCGAAATCGGATGTGCCTATCGCACTTTATTGGAGCAGACTTTAGCGGGGGAAAATGTCTTTTTGCATAACAGTATTGAGTTTGTGAGTATAGAGGCCCTTAAACAATGTGTAATAGCTGGACTAGGTGTGGCTTTTCTTCCCGCCATGGTCGTCAATAAAGAGCTTCACAACGGTCAATTAAAAGAAATTATTTGGCCAAACGAACACATTCAACTCTATACTCAAATAGCTTGGCATAAAAACAAACAAATGACACCACCACTACAAGCATTTATTGATTTAACTAGAAACGTATTTAAAGAGGAGAGAAAAAAAGCTATTGGTTCTTATTAATAAGAGTTAATCCTATTATCGATAGCTTGGCAGTTACTATTTAATGATCGTCTCCACTATGATGAAATAATGTCGTGACAAGTTGTAACGCAAACAATCTAAATTTGCGCATGGAAACAAAATTTACTAATGAAAAGGCTAACACCACCATCGCTCGTCTTTCACTTCTGCTTTTTCCACTCTTGTCCATCATTCCCTTATATGAAAAAACCCAATCCGATTTGATCAGATTGGGTTTTACTATCGTCTATTACTCTCATAAAAATATTTGATTGAGCGCTCAATCATCAATCATTTTCATTTATAAGAATGCCACTGTTGTTTCAACACTACATGGTTTTTTTGCATATATTGTAGACTTGCAACAAGCGCAAATCCTATCATAAGAAAAATGACAACCATGCCGATGACTCCATGCCATTCGTAGCGCGACCAGAAGAATCCAGCAACTGTACCACCGACACTAGAGCCGAAATAATAAAGAAATAAATAGAGCGAAGAGGCTTGTGCTTTGTCATGTGTTGCTCGTTGGCCAACCCAACTTGAAGCAATGGCGTGTGCCCCGAAAAAGCCAAATATAAAGATAGATAAACCTAAAAGAATGCCGATGATATGAGGTATAGCCGTACAAACTGTACCTACTATGGCCAAGGTGAAATAACTGACTAACATTTTCTCTTTACCGTAAGAACGAACAAGTTTTGCGTTAATTGTAGAACTAACTACACCGATTAAATAAATAAGAAATAACCAGCCAATCGTTGCATGACTATATGAAAATGGCTCGCTCATTAATAAATAACCAACATAGTTAAACAATGCCACATTGCTACCTAATAGTAAAAAACCGATAAAAAACAAAGCTAACAACATTGGATCTTTAAGATGGTCAATTAAAGAATGGGATAATGAACGAAGGTTTAATAATCTCGGTTTAAAGAATTTTGAATCAGGTAAACTTCGTTGAAAATACATTGTGGCAATAAAGCCAATCAGTCCCACGCCAAGGATAGCAATTTGCCAGCTGAAGTAATCTGTAATAACACCCGTAAACACACGCCCAAAGACAGCGCCTGTGGCATTCCCACTAATATAAAGGCCCATTGCCTTTCCTAAACTTTTCGGATCCATTTCCTCAGATAAATAAGCCATTGCAATAGAAGGCAAGCCTGCAAGTGTCACACCAATGAGCACACGATAAATAAGTAATATCTCAAAAGAAGGACTAAATGCCGTCAAAATACACAGAAATGAGGAAATGAACATGGAATAAACCATAATCGGTTTTCTTCCCCACACCTCTGATATAGAACCAAAAAATAACATACTAATCGCTAAAACTACTGTTGTCAGGGAGAGGGAGAGACTTGCTTCTGCTGGGGTAATAGAAAAAATCTTCGAAAACTCCGGCAGTAATGGTTGCATGCAATAGAGTATGGCAAAAGTATTAAATCCCGCAGCAAAAAATGCGATATTCACTTTTTTAAAAAGGTTGGTACCTTGCTGTATGCCGTTCATCAATTCATGTTCTCTTCTTTCTTTTAGAATAGTTCTTCTAACATATTCTTTAATATTAAACATCGTACCACCTTTGAATCGATATGTATAATGCATTATAATAATAAAAATAATGCATTTTTGTAATGGAAAGAGTGAGTCTATGGATATTCAACAATTGCTTTATTTTCGAACACTTGCCGAAACGGAACATATGACACAATCAGCAGAGAAACTATTGATTTCTCAGTCTGCATTAAGTCGTTCCATTGCAAGGTTAGAGGATGAATTAGGCGTACCATTATTTGAAAGACAGGGGCGTGCTATTCACCTTAATGGATATGGGGTTATTTTTTTGCGAAGAGTAGAGAAAATAATTCAAGAATATGTAGAAGCCAAACAAGAAATTCAAGACCTTATTCAACCGCATACTGGAACGATTTCTCTTGGCTTTCTCCATACATTAAGTACCAATATTATCCCTGATATGATTTCACAATTCCGTGATTCTTACCCTGAAACACATTTCCAACTTAGTCAGGGAGCTTCACATGTCATGTTAGAACAACTTTATAATGGACAAATTGATTTATGTTTTATTGCACCTAATGATAAAGATGATGAGGTAGGGTGGATGAAGTTATGGGAAGAAGAACTTTTTGCCGTCGTACCTAAAAACCATCACCTAGCAAAGAAAAACTCTATTACACTCGAAGAACTAAAATATGAACCCATCATCCATTTAAAGAAAGGTTATTCTTTAAGAGAAACCGTTGAGGGGCTCTTTTTAGATGCAGGGATCACACCAAAAATTACGTTTGAAGGCGATGAGGCAGACACAGTGGCAGGGTTAGTTGCCGCAGAGCTTGGGGTTTCAGTTTTACCAGATTTGAAAGGTATCAACAAAAGTAAGATTATACAAATTCCAATTAGTCGACCACATTGTTTTCGTATGATTGGTATTGCTTGGTTAGAAAGCCGTTATATGTCACCTATCACAAAAACATTTAAAAAATTTGTGTTAGACCAATATATTTCACTGGATGGTGAAAAATAGGCCATCCAGTAAAATATATTTAAAACCGATGTTGATGAAGATTCCCGTCCTGTTCAAACCAAGTTAATGCCTTTTGTTCAACTTTTTTCACATAAGCATTTTTTCCTTCTATATAGGCATGAATATCTGCAGAGTGTTTAATGGCCAATGCTTCTTTTAATGCACCATATTTTTTTGCTTCTAATGGATGAGTCCGTAAATAATCACGAAAGGCAAGATGTCTAATAATCTCTTCATTGTCTCTTGCAAAAAAATGAAGATGATGAGTACGATTATCATGTCCTTTTTGAAAATATCTTCTGCCTCTAATACCATTCTCTCCTCTTGCCTCATACCCTAATGCATTCATTTCAGTGATGTAATCATCAACCTCTGTAATATCTTTGACAACCGGTAATATATCAATAATCGGCTTGGATTTAAGACCTGGCACTGAGGTACTACCGATATGAAATATGGCTATCATTTGCTCTTTGAAGACTCGCTTTAACTTCTGTGCCTCTACTTCAAAAGCCGTAGACCATTGTCGATCATAATCAAGTACTTCTACTTTCCTCATGATTACCTCCATTATCTATGATTGAATAATCCCTCTATCTGTTCGAATAACGATTGGTGCCTCTTTAGCATATTTATTAGAGAAAATCCACCTTCTACCAACAGGAGCAACAATAATATAAACTCCATCTTCATATTCTCCGAAAAAATTTAAATATTTCTCGTGTTTAATAGATTCGTTGTTTCTCACTGGTATTCCTTTATCTTGTAATTGCTGAGCAAGCTCTAGTACATGGTTTGTAGCGATACCCACCTCACTTATATTTAAGAAATGAGCCCTATGAAAATGCGATTCATCAGCTACAGCAGACGTTTTTCTTGCAATGAATTCAACGATATTACCGGATGGATCCTCGAAATAGATCGTTTTTGCTTTTGCTTCCTTAAAGTCTGCCTCATCTTCACCCTCTTCCCTTGCCAATGTCACTCTATTACTTAACCAAACTTTCGCTGATTGAAATAAGTTAGGTGGAATATTAATAGCGAAATGATAAAAAGAGGCCTGTTCATACGCCTCTTGAATGGTTAACAGACTTGTACCGACCTGAAATGTAATCTGTTGTTTAGATTCTTTATATACATGTAACCCCATCACTTCTTCATAAAATTTTTTCGTTTCATTGTAATTACCTACATATATTGTTAGCTCTTTTATTTGCATCATTTCTCCTCCTTACTGTTACTTTCATTATACAAAATGACTGCTTTTTAAAAGTCAGTCTAGAGGTTGAAAAAAGTTACTCTTGCTTGTGTAAAATAGATAATGGTAATGCGTATACCCAGCTTTTTCTTAGACTAAATAAAGTGAAAAAAGCTATAGAATCAATGAGATGATTCCATAGCTTCATTATGATTATATTCAGGATCAAGAATAATCACTTCTACTCTGCGATTTTTCTCCCAATTTTCCGAGCTATTGTTAGCGACAATCGGCCTTGTTTCACCGTATCCTACTGCAGTAAAACGAGACGGTTCTATTTCATTATTCTCCACCAAATAACGAATAACACTACTTGCCCGAGCAGAAGATAATTCCCAATTCGATGGGTAACGATAAGTCTCGATTGGACGATTATCTGTATGACCCTCAACTCGGATAAGATTAGGCATTTCTTTGAGCATAATCCCTAACTTTTCGAGAAAACCAAATGAATCTTCAATAAGATCGGCTTGGCCCGTTTCAAACAATACTTGTTCTTGAAGAACGAGCACAACACCTCTTTCGTTTCGATTGGCTGTAATCACATTTTCCATTCCATTAGATTTTAGATAGCTCTCGACTTCCTGAACAAGTGAATCAAGTGAATGGGGTGTTCCTGTCTCTGTTTCATCTGACACAGATTCACGTCCATCCTCAGGTAATATTGATGAGCTAGATTGGAATATCCCTACTTTATTAAATGAATCTGAGACAGCTTTAAACTTCGTCATGTCCACTTGTGACATCGAAAACAGGAGGATGAAAAAGACGAGAACGAGCGTAACAAGGTCCGAATAGGTCACCATCCAAAGGGGAGCACCCTTTTTATTGTTCCTATTTCTTTTAGATCGGCGATTATTGCGCCTCATGTTCAAAGCCCTCCGTTAGCTCTAGTCGCTCCTCGATCGCTTTTTTCTCGGTTTCGGACAAATAAACACTTAATTTCTCTCGTAAAATCGTTGGATTCTGTCCCGTTTGAACCCCAATTACCCCTTCAATCACAACCTGTTTATAAAAAATTTCATCATCCGTTTGAGATTCAAGTTTCGCAGCTAAAGGATTGAAAAAAAGATTTGCTAGTAAAGTGCCATATAAAGTCGTTAATAGAGCAATTGCCATTCCGGAACCAAGTTCTGAGGGGTCATCCATATTTTTCAACATAAGGACAAGACCAATTAATGTACCAATCATACCCCAAGCAGGTGCATAATCCCCCGCTTTTTCAAAAATATTCCTTCCTTTTCGATGGCGCTCTTCCATTGCATCAATATCTGCATTAAGGATATCTCTAATCATTTCTGGTTCAATTCCATCAACCGCCAACAACACACCTTTACGGATGAATGGATTTGGTTCATTTACGACTTCTAACTCTAAAGATAATATGCC
Source organism: Cytobacillus sp. FSL K6-0265 (assembly GCF_038003465.1). Classification (NCBI taxonomy): domain Bacteria; kingdom Bacillati; phylum Bacillota; class Bacilli; order Caryophanales; family Bacillaceae; genus Cytobacillus; species Cytobacillus sp. FSL K6-0265. The sequence continues at coordinate 3,377,256 of NZ_JBBOPE010000001.1, forward strand.
TTCTCTTCTTGCACGGTCTGCTAACTTAACAAAAGTCTCAATCAGACTCTCTATCGACCTCTCTTCTTTAGAAAAGCCTTTTTTCATTACTATAAAAGTTTTTCGTAAATCCTTCATTTGGAAGGATATAAAAAGACCTGCAACTACACCACCAATGACAATAAAGATGGATGAGAAATCAAAGAAAGACTTGATCCCTGTCCACCCACCGGAAGCAACAATTCCAAAGATAATCATGATTACACCGACCATTAAACCAACTGGTGTTAACTTGTCTAGCTTTCTCATTCTCTCTCTCCCAAATTACGAAATTAGAAAACTCGCCTATTGGCGAGTCTGCAAGAGGTGAAGACAAGTTGTGCCTTATTAGCCGTAAAGACACTTATCTTCTCACTTGACCATTTTTTCTTACCTTAACATGTAAAAAGTGAGAATTACCTTGTAAATACGGTAAACTCACTTTTATATGTCTTTTCTCTTTTTCTCATATCGGTCGGATGATTATTTTGTTGAGTTCCGCTGTTCAATTCGGTGCGGAAGTACTACTGTGTGATCTGTGACTTCTTCCTTATTCATATACTTCGTCAATAACCTCATTGCTACTGCACCAATGTCATATAACGGTTGAACAACGGATGTAAGTTGTGGTCTCACCATTAAAGCTAATCTTGTGCTATCAGAACTAATCACTTCCACATCCTGAGGTACGTGATATCCTTTATCTTGTGCACCATGAACGATTCCTAATGCCATTTCGTCTGACCCAGCAAATATAGCAGTTGGCTTGTTATCTAACTCTAACAACCGTTCAAATGCCTCTAAACCTGAGTCATATGTGTAGTCGCCTTCAATTACCCATTCCTCATGATAAGGAATATTCGCATCTTGAAGAGCTTTCTTATAGCCTTTTAATTTTTTTTCTGCATTGATTGGTTCTCTTAACGGACCAATAAGAAAGGCAATTTTTTCGTGACCTTTTTGAATAAAGGCTTCCGTCGCATCATAAGCTGCTTGTTCATAATCGATGTTTACAGAAGGAATGGTTTGCGACTTTTCAATCGAACCAGCAAGTACAATAGGTACAGGGGATTTCTCAAATTCCGCCACATGTGCTTCCTCTATATTACCGCCCATAAAAACAATCCCGTCCACTTGTTTTCCTAACATCGTGTTCAATAGATGTAACTCCTTGTCCATATTTTGATCTGAGTTACTTAAAATAATATTATACTTATACATTGTTGCGATATCTTCAATTCCTCTAGCTAACTCCGCGACTAAGGTGCTCGATACGTCGGGTAATATCACACCTACTGTTGTCGTTTTTTTACTAGCCAGACCCCTTGCGACAGCATTTGGACGGTAACCTAAACGTTCAATTACTTCTAATACTTTTTTCCTTGTTGTTGGTTTGACATTAGGATTCCCATTGACAACCCTTGAAACAGTAGCCATTGAAACATTTGCTTCGCGTGCTACATCATAAATCGTAATATTCATGTCACACACTCCTTTTACTTTTTTCTATATTAATAAAATGTATTTATGTATGTCATTCTTCTACAAACCTTATTTGTTCAGCAAGAATTGTCATTATGTATAATCATACGATACTTTTCTCATCCCTCGCAACTTCATGCTGCAATATTTATGAAAAAGTCAAAAAATAGTTAAAATCTAGCCCAGATCACGAATATCAAATGTTCTTCCCTATTGTTCAACTCCTCACATAATCTTAAAAAAATGATTAGAAAATCACAACCATCCTCACTACAAATGATTTTATAAAGATATAAAAAAAGCCGACTCAAAAGGGACCATTACCATTCCCCTTAAGTCAGCTTTATTATATCATTACACTTGAATTTGTGAAGGAAGTTTTAGTTCATTCATGAATTGATCGAATTGATTTAAATCCATTTGCTGTGCGGAATCAGATAACGCCACTGCAGGATCAGGATGGACTTCTGCCATTACTCCATCAGCACCAATAGCAAGTGCTGCTTTTGCAGCTGGAAGTAATAAATCTTTTCTTCCAGTTGAATGAGTGACATCAACCATAACTGGTAAATGTGTTTCTTGTTTTAAAATTGGAACAGCCGTAATATCTAACGTATTTCTTGTTGCTTTTTCATATGTTCTTATCCCACGTTCACAAAGAATGATTTGGCCATTCCCTTGTGCCATGATGTATTCAGCAGCATTAATGAACTCTTCAATCGTTGCAGACATACCACGCTTTAAGAGCACGGGCTTATTGATTTGTCCTGCTGCTTTTAGCAATTCAAAATTCTGCATATTTCTAGCGCCAATTTGAATAACATCTAAGTACTGCACTGCTGTTTCCATATCATTTGGGCTGACGATTTCTGAAATAACAGCTAAACCGTATTCATCTGCTACACGTTTTAAGATCTTTAAGCCTTCAACACCTAATCCTTGGAAATCATATGGAGAAGTTCTAGGCTTAAATGCGCCGCCACGTAACAACTTCAAGCCTTTAGCCTTCACAGCTTCCGCAACTGATGCCACTTGCTCATATGATTCTACCGCACATGGTCCGAAGACAAGATGCGGCTGTCCGTTACCGATCTGCTCTCCATTTATATCAACAATTGTATTTTCAGATTTTTTCTTACGGGATACTAATAATGCTTTGCGATGGTCATCTTTTTGTAATTCTAAACCAGCTTTAAAAATTTCCTTGAACATATGCTCAATTGTTGAGTTCTCAAATGGTCCATTATTATTCTCTTTAATTAGATCCAACATCGCTCTTTCGCGGACAGGATCATAACGATAGACGCCTTGTGTTTCCTTTACCCTTCCGATTTCTTGGACAAGTTCTGCTCTCTCATTTATTAAAGAAAGCAACTGAAGGTTAATTTCATCCACTCGGTTACGCAATTGCTCTAGTTCTTTACCCATAATAGTCCCATCCTCTCAATTGTTATTACATTAAAGCTCCATCCTAAAAAGCGAAGATGAGTAAGATAACTTTCTTGCTTTATTCAGATATCACTTAATTGTTTTGGTGATAATTATAATACATTTTTTATAATTGTTGTTATTATATATGAAATATATACTTCTGTCACTAATTTTTTCTTTATTAATTAGACGCTTTTAAGTAATAAAGTAAAATGATTCAAAAGGATGTGATTCTTTTGGGTGAGAAGCAACAATTTTTTTCCTTTGATATAGGAACAAGGTCAGTCATGGAACTGATGATGTGAAAGAGCAATGATAGATGGTTCACATTGTATTGTAAAGGTTTATATTATGAATGCTACCATTGTTAATGGCTCTGTTTATTGATCTCTAAACAATCTAAGACTAGTTAAGGATATCGATTTCTCTTGGCAGATTCTTTTTTTTGGATAAATTTTTACTATAGTCAGTATTACGATGAGTTAAGAAAATTACCCTTTATAAACAGCTTTTGCAAATCATCTTAGAAAAAGTGATATTAGTTGAGGAATGGAATAATGGAAGGGGAAGAAGCACAATATTTATTTTTATGGTTTCCTTATCATGGAACTTCAATATACGTTATTTTTAGAGAAGTCCTCTATTGGAGTAAATTCAACAGGGGGGCAATTTAGAATTTCACTGATCAGCTAGAAATTACACACTATAGAGTAAATGGCATGAACAGAAAAAAACATGACTCCTTTACCCCATTGAAATAATGACCCGAACGACCCACGTCCATATTAGACTTAAATCGTTCGGATAAGATATCACCTTAAGCTTGTACAGCCTCATTTAGGCTATCATATGTAATTTTACGATGGGATGTATGCCAAGCCACTTCTTTATTAACGAAAAGAAAAGCTTGGGGAGATTCGTGTTTTACTTCAAATATTTCTGCGATTTCATTTGACAAAGGACGATCTTCTTGCACAACTAAATAATAAGCTTTTACATCATTATTTTCAGTTGTGAATTGTTCATATTGCTCGTACGCATCTGCGCTGATTGGGCAAGTGTTACTGTGCTTAAGTAATAACATCTTCTCATTCGCTTGCAATGCTTGGTCAAATGCTTCTTTTGTATTTAATCTTTCCATTTAAATTACCTCTCTTATTATAATTATGGTATTCCTCACATTATTTTACTAAAAAAGGGTTACCTATGACAAATCGATTTCATAATAAAGCGGTAAAGAATCGAGGGCTCTTTACCGCTTAGTTGAAAGTTATTGATTTACTTTTTCCTCTGTTTGATCAAAGGCTACTTTCGTTTCTTCTAATCTTTTTTGTGCTTCTGCTTCCGATGTTGGCGCACTTTCTTGAGGCACTCCGTCATCTTTCGCAGTCATTTGCTTAATTTTATCTTTCATATCTGCAGACTGCTTTGAGACTGTTTGTTGTAGGTCACTAGATTTTTCTTTTGCTGATTGGACGATTTCATTGCTTTTTTCTTTAGCCACTTGAACCCATTCAGTACCTTTAACTTTAGCAGTATCAGCGAGATGGCTAGATTTTTCCTTTAAATGAGAAGCTTGTGTATTAATATCACTGATTAATTCCTTACCAGATTTAGGTGCAAGTAATAATGCTGTACCAGCACCTACAATACCGCCAATTAGTGCTCCGATGACGAAATCCTTAGTATTAATGCTATCTTCATTTTTGGCCACTTGTTTTGATTCATTTTCTTGACGATCTTGGTTACTCATTATTATCATCCTCCAAATTGAATTTATGACCTTGCTCTTTCTCTTTTCTTGCTAGGGACAGGGATAGGATCCTCAGCTGTATACGTTTGCGATGAGGCTTGCTTACGTTGTTTATATTTCTCTCTTAGTTCTAAGATGACATTCCCCCAGCTAATAGCTTGTGCAACTTTTTCCTTATTCGACTCTAGCTGCTGACTGACTGAAGATGATATATTTTGAATAGAACCATTAAAGGTTCTTACTGAGTCCCCTACTTCTTTTACGGCACCAACAACATGATTCAAGCTTTCAGATTTCTTTTGAATATCTTCTGCTAATGCATTCGTTTTATGTAAGAGTACTGTCGTTTCCTTAGTCACTCCATCTAGCTGTTTTTCTAACCCATCTAATGTCTTAGATACACTTGTTAACGTTACTTGTAACGATGAGAGTGTTTTAGAAAGATAGATGACTAAAACTAAAAAAGCAATGGCAATAATAGCTACACTCAAATACAAGATAATTTCCATTAGGTACACCTCCGTATTTTCAAAATAAAAATGATTCAAAGAAAAGAGCAAAGTATTTAATTTATTATTGCTTTTCCCCATTTATTAGAGAATAAACGCTCTTTCCAAATAATCCTTTTTATTTTATCTGTAAATATTATCATAATATAAACAATTACTTAAATGAAGCGATTAGACCTAAAGGGAAGCTTACATATCTATACTTATCTTAATAAAATCATTTATTCTGTCTTTTTCTCTATTTATTTTCGAACAAACATCCCACTTTAGGTTACAATAAGAAGGTAGTAATCAATTTTTTATTCGGAGGGATATGTAATGAAAGATCCTCGTATTGAACAATTAGCTAAGAACTTAATTAATTATTCAATTGGTTTACAAAAAGGAGAAAAGGTTCTCATTGAGAACTTCGGTTTACAAAAAGAACTTGTAACTGCTCTTGTAAAAGAAGCCTACGCCGCTGGTGGTCATCCTTTTGTCACAATAAAAGATAATACAGTTGATCGCGCGCTCTTATTCGGCGCAAATGAAGAACAATATAATATGATGGCTTCATTTGAAGCAAATGTCATGAGCCAAATGGATGCTTATATTGGCTTACGTTCTGGAAATAATATTAACGAACAAGCAGATGTACCAGATGAGAAAATGCGTATTCATGGATCAACAATCGGGCAGAAGGTACATAGAGAAATTCGCGTTCCAAAAACAAAATGGGTCGTACTCCGCTATCCAAACGCTTCAATGGCTCAATTAGCAAAAATGAGCGTGGAAGCATTCGAAGACTTTTACTTTGATGTATGTAACTTAGACTACAGTAAAATGGATGCAGCGATGGACAGTCTCGTTTCATTAATGAATCAAACAGATAAAGTTCGCTTAACAGGACCAGGGACTGATTTAAGTTTTTCAATTAAAGATATTCCCGCTATTAAATGTTCTGGACAAATGAATATACCGGATGGTGAAGTTTATACCGCTCCAGTTCGTGATTCAGTGAATGGAGTTATTTCTTATAACACGCCATCTCCATATAACGGTTTTACGTTCGAAAATGTAAAACTAACTTTCGAGAATGGTAAAATCATTGAAGCCACTGCTAATGATACTGAGCGTATTAATAAAATATTCGATACAGATGAGGGCGCTCGCTTTGTTGGAGAATTTGCTATTGGTGTTAACCCTTATATTCTACACCCAATGCAAGATATCCTTTTTGATGAAAAAATTGACGGTAGCTTCCACTTCACACCAGGACAATGCTATGATGAAGCATATAATGGTAACAAATCAAATATCCATTGGGACTTAGTCAATATCCAACGTCCTGATTATGGTGGTGGAGAAATCTACTTCGATGATCGACTAATCCGCAAAGACGGAAAATTTGTAATTGCAGAATTAGAAGCACTCAATCCAGAAAATTTAAAATAAGCGTCTACCACGAACAAATTTTTGTTCGTGGTTATTTATGTATTCATTTACGAGTTAATGTTGATTCATTTTCCTGTACCGTTTTGTAACCAAAAGGAACAGTGTGTTAAGTAAAATGAGTCATCTACTCGACAAAAGATGAACGCTTAATTGATCTGATTATCTTTCTGGAATAACTGGGCAATTTCCTTAACAACAGGCACACCTTGCCTTGTCATCGTATTAAACATCACAAAAGTTTTTTTACATGTTGTCAGTAACTCTGCATCCTCATTATAAATTTCTTGGTATATATAAAAACTTTTATTACCTACGTTAAGCAATTCCGTAAAAATAGTTAGTTCTTCATTCACACGTGCCTCTTTTTTATAAGTAACATCAAAGTTAACCATTACTGTTCCTAAATTTTTTTGATCTAATTGTTCTCTTCCAATGCCAATTTCTTTATACCAGTAAGATACAGCCTTCTCTAAATAGACAAGGTATTTCATATAGTTCATGTGACCTAAATGGTCAATATCATCTTGTTGAACACTTACCTTTAATGTACTTTTTCGCATACTCATCCCCCGTCATTCATTTATTATTATTTTTTATATTATATTTTATCAAAATAGTAAGAAAATGAATACCATCAACTTTCATCATTCAATTAAGGAATCGTATTTATATTGATGGGTCTTCTTAAAAAAATTCAAAAAATACGAAGATAGTTGTGTCCTTTTTGATAGCCTATGTACGTGCAACACAATAATTACTCCGCTATCTTTGCCGGTTTCACTTCAGTTGGCCGCACAAACTCACTTTGCTCTGCTTTCTTTGTCGATTCGAACTATAATTGTGCGCGCAACAAACCCTTTTCGCTCTGCTACCATTGCCATTTCTACTTCTGATCTACACACCCATTCCCCATTGCTCTAATAGACTTGAACAACAAAATGAATTTATGAAACAAAAAAATAGTCCCCCATTCTTATGAGGAACTAATTTGTTTATAGTTGCATTTCGTATGCTTTCTGGAATTTTTGAATGTCGCCTGCCCCCATAAAGATTAAGACACCATCGTGATGATCTTTTAAGATATTGGTATCCTCTTCGTTTAGAATAACAGCTCCATCCACTTTTGCTTGTAAATCTTCAATAGAGAGCTTTCCGTGAATTTCTCTAGCGGATCCAAAGATTTCACATAAATACACTTGGTCAGCCAAGTTTAAACTTGAAGCAAAATCATCTAAGAATGTTTGTGTTCTCGTAAAGGTATGCGGTTGAAAAACACCTATGATTTCTTTATCAGGGTATTTTTGACGCGCTGCTTCAATTGTTGCTTTTATTTCAGTCGGATGGTGAGCGTAATCATCTATAATGACTTGATCACCAATTTGTTTTTCTGTAAATCGTCTCTTTACTCCTCCAAAGGTTAGGAGCTGTTCTTGCACAATCGACGCATCAATATCTTCGTAATGACACACGGCAATAACGCTTAAAGCATTTAAGACGTTATGATCTCCATATGCTTTGATCGTGAACGTATTATAAAAGGTATTCCTTACAAATACATCAAAGGTTGTACCGCTTGTTGACTTGATGACATTTCTTGCTTGAAAGTCATTTTCTTCACCAAAACCATAAAAAACAACAGGTACTTTTGCTTGCACTTTTTGTAATTGCTCATCATCACCACAAGCGAAAATTCCTTTTTTTACTTGTAATGACATTTCTTGAAACGCAGAAAAAACATCATCAAGACTTGCAAAATAATCTGGATGATCAAAATCAATATTAGTCATGATGCAATAATCCGGATGGTATGACAAGAAATGACGGCGATATTCACATGCTTCAAAAGCAAAGTATTCAGCCAGTTTATTTCCTCTCCCCGTACCATCACCAATTAGATAAGCAGTAGGATTCGCACCTGTAAGTACATGTGCAAGTAACCCTGTCGTAGAAGTTTTACCATGCGCTCCTGTAACAGCGATACTTGTAAAATTCTTCATGAAATCACCGAGGAACTTGTGATAGCGAATGATTGGTAAACCAAGTCTTGTCGCTTCTTCTATTTCCTCATGTGTATCAGGGAATGCATTACCAGCAATAATTGTTAAGCCGGGTTGTATATTATCTTTATTAAATGGCAAAATTTTTATTCCAGCTTCCTCAAGTGCCACTTGTGTGAAGAAGTGCTTTTCAACGTCTGATCCTTGAACATTATAATTCATATCATGTAGAATTTGTGCAAGTGCACTCATTCCTGACCCTTTAATACCGACGAAATGGTAAATAGTCATATAAAGAAACCTCCAACCATCGTATATCTGTAAAACAGTATATGACATATATCTATTTTTGCTCATAATCGTTTATTTCAAGTTTCCATAATTCTTTTTTATTCACATTTAAACATTATATCATTATTCCCTTTGAAAAACTATGTATCACTCGTCCCGATCATCATAATTTTTTACAACTTATAAAGTATGGGATTTTACCTTACCAACGGCACAGTATAATAGCTTTTTCAGCATTAAAAGGATGTTTGTTTTTAGGTAATAAGAACGATGTCTATTGACTCACTACTTCCCAATATTGTCTTTCTGGTAAAATGTCCAGTGCTCTGTGCTTTAAGAAAGACCTCAAAGTATCATTTTTGCCCATTCTTTGATAGTTTGTACGTAATTCAATAAAAAAATGAACATGTGGACATAGCAGGAAAGGGGTAAAAGCAAAATCATTCTTTATACCAGGAATTCTCCTTAAAAAAACAACCATTCCTTTTTCGATAGTTAAAGAAGAATGCTCCACATTATTTAATGATACAACTTGTTCTTCCTCATTTAAGTCATATCCAATAATAGTCTTTCCATCATAGTCAGTAATTAGCAATGGTTCCATCACGGAAGCCATACATAGGGCAGCTTGAATCATTTCATATTCACGCATCTGATTTCTTTGTCTCTGTAAAAAAAGTTGAAACACACTAACCCCATGAATGGTTTGGTAATCAAAAATTAACCAATCAGTAAATAGCTGGTACAAACTTGATGGAATTTCATCTTCTTCCTTTAATTGGAGATGTAATTTGAAAATATGTTTTGCACGGACCATCTCACGGATATTTAAGTGGCGTGCACTGTACCTTTTAACCTTATCAATTAACTGAAAACTAGCTTCCTCACCTTGCAGTTGCTTTTTTTCACGAAACTTGTGCAAATGAACGATGGGTGTATTATTTTCAACCATCATGTCCCTTCCTTACCTTTCTTCTAACATCATTCACTATTTTGTTGAATTTCATTTAGTTCCATTTCATTAATGAGGACATCTCTTGGCTTACTGCCTCGATTTTCAGATACGAAGCCTTGTTCCTCCATCATATCTATTAAGCGTGCTGCTCTGTTATAACCAATTTTAAACCTTCTTTGTAACATAGAAGCTGATGCCGCCTGATGATCAATCACAAAATAACATGCTTCAAAAAATAATTCATCTGTTTCTTCAGTTACTTTCGCTTTCTTTAATAACTCATCTTGTTCAAATAAATATTGCGGTTTCTGCTCTTTCCTCACATGTGCTACGACATCATCAATTTCTTGATCAGAAACAAAAGTTCCCTGCAAGCGAACTGGTTTTGATGAACCGTTTTCTAAAAAGAGCATATCTCCTCTACCCAACAGCTTTTCAGCACCACTAATATCTATTATTGTCCGTGAATCGACTTGTGAAGAGACAGAAAAGGCAATTCTCGTTGGTACATTTGCCTTAATGAGACCTGTGATAACATCAACTGACGGACGTTGAGTCGCTATAATTAAGTGAATCCCGCAGGCCCTTGCCTTTTGAGCGATACGACAGATGGCTTCCTCAACATCAGCTGGGGCCATCATCATTAAATCGGCTAATTCATCTATGACAATGACAATATACGGCAATTTTTGATTGTATTGCTTATTTATTTCTGCATATTCATTATAACGATTAATATCTCGTACGCCCGAATGAGCAAATAGTTCGTATCTTCTTTCCATCTCTTCTACTGCCCACTTCAGTGAGGCTGTCGCCGCTTTTACATCGGTTATGACCGGACTAACAAGATGTGGTATTTGATTGTATGGTGCTAATTCTACCATTTTAGGATCAATGAGCAAAAGCTTTAACTCATCAGGGTCCGCTTTATATAAAAGACTGATCAGAATAGAATTAATACAAACACTTTTACCAGATCCTGTTGCTCCTGCAATTAAACCATGAGGCATTTTGCGTAAATCTGTGACAATTGGATCACCAGCAATATCTAACCCTAATACAGCAGTTAATGGTGACTCCGATTGCATAAACTCTTCACTATGTATGATTTCGCTAATTTGTACAGGTCTACTTTTTTGGTTAGGCACTTCTATGCCTATCGCATGTTTTCCTGGGATAGGTGCTTCTATTCTAATATCTCTTGCAGCAAGACTGAGTTTTATATCATCAGCTAAATTTGTAATTTTATTTACTTTCACTCCTGGCTCTGGTTGCACTTCAAAACGGGTAACAGCAGGACCTTTCGTTACTTGCATCACATGAGCTCGGACATTGAAGTGATGTAGAGTAGCATTTAATAATTCCTCTTGTTCTAATAACCATTCTTCATCTGTGTCCATATTAACCGGAGGATCTAACAGCCTCATAGAAGGAAAAACATAATTAGGCAGATGTTCTTCTACTTCCTCTTGTCTATAAAAGTCATTTTTTTTTACTTGTGACGATTGATCAAATTCTACCGTCTCATTGACATTTAACCTTTTTTTATCCGATTGCAACATCATTACATTAAAAGGCAGGTGACTCCGCTTCTGTGATTGAAGAGACGACTTTTCAGTTTCTATCTCTTCTTCCACATTGACGTGAGCTTCTTCTATACTATCTATGCTTGTTTGTCCTTCATTCTGCACAACCTCTTCATACATCCGTTTCTCTTCAACTTCTTCAAACTGGTTGGAAATAGGAGCGGTGTTTTCAAGTGCGACAGCAGATTGCTCTTGTGAAACGATTACCTCATCTTCTTCCTGAAATGGTACTATTACTTGTTCAGGCTCATTGTTAGTAACGACAAGCGTTTCTTCTTCCATCCTCACATCCACTTTTTCCGGCTCATCGTATTGAGACAATTGATTGTATTGTTCCTCAAGTGGAGTAGATTCTTTTTTGCCACGAGCAATACCAAGGTCATATTCAATAGGCTCTATACTTTCATATTGCTCAAGTTTCGTTTCCTCTTTTATTTGACTTTTTCTTTGACCAAAACCATATATAGGAGAAGGTATTTCTGATGGTTTAAATGGCCCAGTATTCAGCTTAATCTCCGTTTTTTTTATTTGTTTCTTTTCTAATGGACGATGACTTTCTTGCTGATTTTCAATATTTTCTTTTGTTGCATGACTTCTTCTTTGTCTTGTTTGAGGATTTTTGCTTTCTATTGGCTTTTCGTCTGCTAATTTATTTACACGTTCCCTTGGCTTTCTTCTTTCCCGTGTCTCATCTGGAATGAGAGGAAAACGAAATTCACCTTTTGGATATTGATAAATAACTTTTGCTTCAATCTCTCTATGCGTATCATATGATTCTTTAGCTTGAATTTTTTTATTCGTGTTATTTGTAGGTTTCTCTTCTTGAGTTGTATTCGCTGGATCATATTCCTTGAACTCATCGGCATCATAGCCATTAAAGTAGGCTTTTATTCTTTTAAACCAATTCATTCTATCAACTTCCTTTTCTGTTCTAACTTATATTCTATCAGTAAACCTACTAAGAATGATAGCAATTATATAATCTGAGTTATCTTTGATAAGTTTTTGATATCATTGAAAAAGATGACATACAAATGAAAAATGGACCGCCTATAGCGACCCATTTCCATGGTTATTGTTTCTTTTTATTCTTACCTAAAATAAATATCGGCTCTAACTCGCCGTCTTCATATAAGAATGACAGTGCTGTAATCGGGACATGGCCACTTGCAAAAAAGCTCATCGTCATTTGCGCCAAGATATCATATCCTGTTTCATTCATGATATCAGCAATAATTAAGACATCTTGATGAGGAACAGCTACAGCCATATTTCCTTTGACCTTTGACGCCATACTTTTTAGAAAAGGCTCGTTTAAAATACGACTAGCGTCATACCCATCTTTTTTATTGAGGAAATAAAAATCGTTGCCAGCAACTTGATCTATTTTCATTTCTGTTGAAAGCGATCGAACATTAAACTGAGCAATTTCTTTTATTCGCTCTTTTTCCCAGCCTTCTTTTTTAAGCATTTTTTCATCAATTAAGCGGTAAGTGCTCCCTAAATCAAGCGCATAAAAAATACGCGTTTCTGCCGTATGCTCATCATATACAAAGGGAACCTCATCACCAGTTTCAAGCGGAAAGGAGGTGGAGCGAATAACGGGATAGATGTTTTTTTCTTTACCAGAAAAATGCTGTTCCCCTGTCATGGCTTCTAAGCCTTCTTCTACATAATAAACAACCTCATCAATCGCTTTTTCCTTTTGCTCTTGATATCTCGCAACAATGCCAGGCAATTCTATCGTAATCCCTTTGCCAGTATGCTTATTTTCTATACGTAATTGATCTTTTTCTCTATCGAAAGTCATTAGTCGATCATCTTTATGAAGACGCTTTTCTAATTCCTCTTTCATACGTTTACTTGTCATTTTATTCTTCATTCTTATCCCTCCTTACAGGGAAGATTTCGGTACTTAGTTTACACTAAAATGAGCAGAAACAAAAGTGTCCCGCTTCCATAACGGTTGATATGGCTATTATCGAGGTAAAACACATACCTCCATCTATCCTATATAAAACAACAGACAATTACGTGTCAATTAAAAGATGTAGCATTGAGAAATAGATCAACTATCTGAAATGCAAGGTAAATTCATATGCCATTTAAACAAAAATAATTGATAAAACGTGGTGTGACCAAGAAATAATTGCGATTTTCACCCATGTACAAACTTGGATTGTTAAAATAAAAAAACGGCCCCCTGTAAGGAGCCGTGCAATCTTTAAAGCGCTGCAATAAATTGCTCAATTTCATCCTGTGTTTTACGATCCTTACTGACAAAACGACCAAGCTCTTTACCATTTTCGATCGCTACAAAGCTCGGAATGCCGAAAATATCAAGTTCCACACAAAGATCGATGAACTCATCGCGATTCACATAAATAAATGTAAAATCACTATACTTATCAGCTACTTCAGGCATAAACGGTTCAATAAACCGGCAATCTCCACACCACTGTGCTGAAAACATTAAAATATATTTTCCGTTTTCCTTTAATTGTTCGTATTCTTCCATTGACGCTAATTTTCTCATTATTTTTCATCTCCCATATCAAGCTTCATATCGCCGAATTTAATCCAGCCTTTTTTTCTCATATATTCTGATATTATCAAGCTAATGATTGCAGGTCCAATAAAATGAATTAAAATCACTTTTAATAGTACGGTAAGACTAAATCCCATTGTAGTAAAAGTCATTATTTGGCCAACTAAGCCACTCGTACCCATTCCCGCACCAGCTGCCACATTTTCCATTTTAAATACGACAGTTGATATCGGCCCTAAAATAACTCCAGCGATTGTTGGTGGCAGAAGTATAAGCGGATTTTTCAATATATTAGGCATCTGTAATTTCGATGTACCAATACCTAATGCAACGAGTCCAGCAAATTTATTTTCACGATAGCTACTTGAAGCAAATCCTACCATTTGAGCTGCACAACCAATAGTAGCTGCCCCTGCTGCCAATCCATTTAAGTCTAGCATCATAGCTATTGCAGCAGAGGAAACTGGTCCAGAAATAGCAAAACCCATTAACAACGCTACAATAATCCCCATTAACAAAGGCTGTTGCTCAGTTCCCCACATGATGAGTTGACCGATACCCTTCATTAAAGAGTCAATAAGAGGGCCAATAAAAGCAGCTACCGTGTACCCTGAAAAGACGACAACCAGTGGTGTTACAATAATATCTAAACTTGTCTCTTTACTAACTAATTTGCCAATTTCAGTGGATATTAATGCAGCAATAATGGCTCCTGCTGGTCCGCCTAGTTCCGCTCCTGCTAATCCACTAACGGTTGCAGCAAACAAAACTAGCTGAGGAGCTTTTAAGCCATAGGCAACAGCACCACCAATAGCTGGTCCCATCATTCCCATCGCAAGTACACCCATCTCTATGAGAAAAGTAGAAAACGCACCAGCATTTATTTGTTCTCCAATTGTTTTAATAATGACACCGACAATAAGTGAAGCAAATAATCCGAGCGCCATATTACTTAACGCATCTATAAAATACACTTTAAAAGATAAGGATACACCTTTTTTCTTTAGAAACTCTCTCATCTCTTTTCCTCCGAACACTTAATTCTAACACTAATAAATCTTACCACATGTAAAGACAGATGTAATTGTATTATTTTTAGACGCTATTGTCGGCGTAGGGAAATAACTCAATCATATTCACATTACGTATTTTTATAAAATCGAATCAATACAAAGGGTGTGGTCTTTTGTTACATACATAAGCAGTTCCACCCGGAAAAGAAATAAAAAGAAAGAAGCATCAGACGAATCCTATCTGATATGAAAATAAGTGTTCAATTTGAACAAATTGCCAAATCTCAATTCTACTTAGGACAAATGAAAACACCTGATAGAAAAAATTTTAATGCCATACCTTAGATTTAGAGACAGGTGTCATTCCTCCAACAACCAATAATTAAATAAGCAAATATTTGGCACAATTAGTTTTAGTATTTTTATTGGCATTATACAATTTCTTCGCGGTTTTTTATTTATTAAGCAATATCCTCAATCCATACACATTGAATCTATTTAAATTTAATTTTCTTTCTTATTCCAATTGATGATAGAATAAGTAAAAACATAGAGGAGGAAGACAATGGAACTGAATGTATATTTAGCTGGGGAAATTCATTCTAACTGGCGTGAAGAATTGAAGGATAAAGCAAAATCACTACAGCTACCGGTTCATTTTTTCGGGCCTATGGAGAATCATGACCGTAGTGACTTCATTGGAGAAGAGATCCTTGGTAAGCAGCCTAATGCTATTTTCAAAGACGAAGCAGCCTCAAATATCAATAATTTACGCACTGAACTTTTATTGAAAAAATCTGATTTAGTGATTGCCTTATTTGGCGAAAAGTATAAGCAATGGAATACTGCTATGGATGCAAGTGCAGCTATCAACCAAAATAAACCGCTTATCCTCATTCGACCAGAAGAACTTCACCACCCTCTGAAAGAATTATCAAGCAAAGCAAATGTTACAGTGGAAACGGTCAATCAAGCCATTAAGGTACTTTCTTATATTTTTGAGGAAAAATAGAAGATTACTCCCTACCCGCCATTCATGTGGTGGGTATATTTGATTAAGAATTATGCCCAAAACATACATTTGTAACCCATATAAAAAACCAGCCACAAGATAAAACGGGCTGGTTTTAACCATTTATCACCAAGGCTTTATTCACCTCTATTGCGATATTGCCATTGACCATACAATAGCTTCACAAGATGGGTAAACATTTCTTCGCGGTTGATTTCATTTGCTGTAAATACCCCTATTGCCCCTTCTTGGCTACGGATATTATTTTTATTCGTAAAATCATCCATGACTGGTCCCAGTTCCTCTCCTTCAATCAGACGCTGTGCTATAGAATCGGGTAAAAGAATTCTTGCTCCACCTGCAACAATTGGCGTATGTCCTTCTACTGCAAGCGCACCCCAATTACATAGGAATAGACCATAATCTGTCTGCTGCACACCACCTTCTAGGCCGATACCAATCACTCCATCGCCTTCATATAATGCTCCCTTCGCCCTGTTAATTGCTCCTTGAATCGTTTCTTGATCAGTCATTGGTTGTTTAGCTACATTAGATGCAACATCAACAGCAATAACTTCACTATTCTCAATAAAAATGTTTTTAACTGCCTGTACTTTTGTAGGGTTTTTCGATCCAATATAGATCTTCATGATAGCCCCTCCTAGATATAGATATATTAAAAATCACCCTGTTATACTCATTTGCCATTGTAAAATTGAAAAAGGACCTCTTGTAAAGAAGTCCCATGTTACTTATTTGAAATTCTAACTGTTTTGACGAATGGTTTCAACTGTTGTGCGATCAAGGGATTTAATCAATGTGACAAGTAGTTCTTTCGCAGCAGCATAATCATCCACATGGATAATCGAACCGTGCGTATGAATATATCTTGAGCAAATACCAACAACTGCACTTGGGACACCATTATTTGTTAAGTGAACACTGCCTGCATCTGTTCCTCCAGGAGAAACAAAGTATTGATATGGAATTTGATGGCTTTCAGCCGTATCAAGAATAAATTCTCTCATACCACGATGTGTCACCATTGAGCGATCAAGAATTCTCAACAATGTTCCTTCCCCTAGCTGTCCAAACTCATCCTTCTTACCAGTCATATCATTGGCAGGACTCGCATCAAGCGCAAAGAAAAGATCCGGGTTAATCATATTAGCCGCTGTTTTTGCACCTCTTAAGCCTACTTCTTCTTGTACAGTTGCACCAGACCATAAATTAATAGGCAGTTTCTCATCTTTTATCTCCTCAAGCAATTCGATGGCAAGACCACAACCATAGCGATTATCCCAAGCTTTCGCTAAAATTTTCTTCGGATTCGCCATTGGTGTAAATGGACAAATCGGAACAATTTGTTGTCCTGGTTTAATACCGATTGCCTTCGCATCTTCTTTATTGTCAGCCCCGATATCGATCAACATATTTTTTATATCCATTGGCTTATTTTTTGCCGCATCATCTAAAAGATGAGGTGGAATGGAACCGATCACTCCAATTACTGGTCCATTGTCAGTCATAATCTGTACCCTTTGTGCTAATAATACCTGGCTCCACCAGCCACCTAATGTCTGAAATCTAATCATACCATTGTCTGTAATAGCTGTTACCATAAAACCAACTTCATCCATATGACCTGCAACCATTATCGTAGGATCTGTTTCTGCGCCTTTTCTCACGCCAAAAATACTTCCTAAATGATCCTGAACAATTTCATCTGAATATTTACTTAGCTCTTCTCTCATAAAATTCCTAACTAAGTGTTCGTTACCAGCTGCACCGGGAAGTTCTGTTAATGTTTTAAATAGTTCTAAGGTCTTCTCATTCATTATTTCCCACTCCTATTATTGAGCATATTGTATCCTATGTATATTACCATTCTACATAACTTTTATGACGCGTGCCACCTAGGAATGTTATTAGTTTTTAAATATTCAAATCTTTGCTAAGATAAAAGTGAAGCAATTAGCACTAGCAAAAAACATCTAAAAAATTATGTAGTTACTTTTTACTAATGGAGGTTTAATTATGAGCTGGAAATCATTTGTTTTGGGTGTAGGTGTCGGCCTTGTTGGCGGATATATCACGCGCGAAGTAATGACAGAGAAAATAGCAGCGTCACCTGAGAAGGCATTACAAAATGCAAAAGATGCTTTCAAAGAAAATGGAGAAATAAGTGGTTCATGGATTCATATGGAAAAAGAACCTTATCAAAAAGAAGAATTAAGTTATGAAGTGTATAAAGGAGGCATCTCCAGATATACTGGCGAAGATGTGAAGCAATATGAATTTGTTGCCGATGCAAAAACAGGTGTCATTATTGATGCTTACCCTATTTAATTTGTTCTATAATGAGCGCCTAAGCCTCATCGACGCAGATGCGTTGATGGGCACAGGCATTCATTCTTTATTTTTCCCTTTTAATTTCTGCAATGATTTCTTTTCCTGCTTGATTCCATTTAACCGCTCGATAAAAGGCATCATGATAAAAACTAAACCAGGCTTCTTTTTCCAATCCAATCTTCATCCACTCTTGTTTGGCAGAGATAGAATCCATCGGATAATCATCAAACGCCAATACCCATAGCACATTTTGGTGCGCATGTGTTGGCATAATATCGGCCATATGTATAAGCAACTCTTCTTTCCCCTCAATGATAATGATGCTATGTCCATCGCTATGGCCGCCTGTATGAATCATTTGAAGCGGTCCCATACGCCATTCTTTATCAAAAGTTACTACTTGTTGTTGTATACTTTGCCAATTTTCCTTCCAATACGTATTTCGTGAGCGAATATTCGGATTCCTCATTTCATTCCATTCGGTTTGCGAACAAATAATCTTCGCATTCGGAAATACAGAATGATAGGATTCTCCTTCTAATTTAGTCAAACCACAAGCATGATCAAAATGCATATGTGTCATGAGAACATAATCAATATCAGACGTTGTAAACCCTAGTTGGCGTAAGTCTTCTTCAATAAATGATTCTTCCCATGCACCGAAATTCCGCTTTTGTTTATCTGTAAACTTCCCATTTCCTAAACCGCTTTCAATTAACAGCAATTGATTATTCCATTGTATGAGGATTGGATCTGTTCGTAACTCAATTTGATTATTTTCATTACTGGGGTATTTTTTTGACCATAACGGTTTCGGTACTACACCAAACATCGCTCCCCCATCTAGATGATTAACACCACCACGGAGCCAAGTTAATTTTATATCGTCTATTTGTAAAGTATCCATTCTTTCCCCTCCCTTTCACACCATTAGTCTACCATATATACGCAATATTAAGAAATTTAATTATATACGGTATTTCATTTTAAAAATAAGAAAAAACAAGTCCAATTAAGCCAATTGGTATAGTCACTAAAAAGCTGTGAAGCAAGGATGAGAATTGCTAATTCATCGCTACATAGAAGCTCTCTTATCCGTTGACTTCCGTTAAAGGTTTGTATGCCAGAGACCTAACTTAAACCTTGGACCCAATTCATCCATTTTCACCTTTGCTTGTGTACGTATATTCTCAAAGAATCATGATTATAGAAGTGAAAAAGGTCTTTATCATCCATAAAACATGACGATAAAGACCTTTTTCTATTTCTGAGTGGCATTCTTACATTAACGATATTGCACTTCGCATCGGAAAATACGGCTACCTTTATTAGAGAACTTTTCCTCGTACTCTGTCATTATATTTCCTTCATAATTACTTTGGTGAAGGTCTAAGCTGACATATTTCAATATCATACCGTATTGGGAGAAACTCATTAAAGAATATTCGAATAGACCTTGGTTATCTGTTTTAAAATGAATCTCTCCATGTGGAGGTAGAATATCTTCATAAAGAGATAAGAATGTTTGATAAGTTAATCTTCTTTTTGCATGCCGTTTTTTAGGCCACGGATCTGAGAAGTTTAAATAAATACGATCAACTTCACCTTTCTCAAATACCTCACGTAACTCTGCTGCATCGATATTCATCAATTTTACATTCGGTAGCTCTTCTTCAATAATATGATCAAGCGCACTTACGATGACGCTCTCAGCTAATTCAATCCCAATATAATTAATCTCAGGATTCTGTTTTGCCATCCCAGTAATAAAACGACCTTTTCCCGTGCCAATTTCGATATGAAGTGGACGATTATTTCCAAAGCACGCTTGCCACTGTCCTTTTTGTTCTTTTGGCTCTTGGATAATGTATTGTGGATAACTGGCAAGTTTTTCTCTCGCCCACGGTTTATTTCTTTGTCGCATAATTACACCTCTATATTCAATTCATCTTTCAAAAGATAACATGCAATGTAAAAGTGTGCAAGCTCCTTTAAAAGGAGTATCATACTATGCAGTCTTGAAAGGACACACATCACCTGATGAAAAGACTCACTTCACCCCCCCCTGATAATTACACGTTTTTGTATGTATAAAAAACGAAAGGAATCACAATCTAGTTGTGATTCCATAAAAAGAAAAAGGGTGAGTAAAATGCCGATTAGTCAAAAAGACCAATTAACATTGCTGCAGGATCTATTAAGGAACCATCACACAGATGCCTGTGGCTCCAAATCAGAATGTGAACAAATTGCTAGGCTTGTACAATCCCTACAAAACCAAGAAAATGTCCATCAAGATTTACTTCCTTTATTAAACGATGTCGATCAATATAGTAAAAACGGTATTGAATCATCTAATCTAAACGAGCATATTTCTTCTAGCAAAGAGGATCTCTCACAATGGGTCGATACAATGAATCAACTTATATAATCTAAATGAAGCCTTCTTTCCAACCCTTGGATTAGATTATTCATTTCTTGAAAACGGAATTTACTTTTATGCCATTGAATACTATCCAAGGCTTGGAACAATGCATACCACTTCATTCGCAAGCGCAAATCTTCCGTCAACACCATGCCATATAACTGAAGCCATTCATTCCATTGCTCATATGGAATATAGGCATATAATAATGTGCCAATATCTATAGCCGGGTCACCGATCATTGCTCCATCCCAATCTATTAAAAACAATTGATTATCCTCGGATAATAGCCAATTATTATGATTCACATCACAATGACACACAGTTGCTACATCCGTTTCAATCGCGTTCACTGTGTCTTTTAAAAATGTTAGTGACTCAGCTACTAATGGAATTTCCAATAAGTCTTGATCCAATTCCGTTAATAGTGATTGTAATACTGTTTCTGGATGAATGGCCGATTTTCCTAACCTAGTTAACATGGCAAGCAATGGTCTTGATGAGTGAATTTTCTTTAACAGCTTGGCTACGCGCTCGCTATTCATTTGCGATTGCCTAAGCTCACTCCCACTCATCCATTGCTGAGCAGTAAATACATCTCCATTCTCCATCCTTTTCGTCCAAACAAGCTTCGGGACAATTCCTTCAGCAGAAAGCACGGCTAGAAAAGGAGAAGAATTCCTTTTTAAAAATAATCGCTGTTCATCATGTTGTGCATAATAGGCTTCTCCAGTTGCACCACCAGCCGGGATAATCCGCCAGTCATCCCCGAAAAAATTTTCCAAAATAGTTCACCTGCAATTTACTACGCCATTTATGAATAGCTGTATTAAACAATTTCTCACTTAAAATTTCATCTGAAAATAAAAATAGCTATTGATACAAATTCAACAATAGCTATCTTTATAAATTTTATCTCTTTCAAGAGTTTTTAGCAAGTTACTTTTTCCTGAACAAAACAATAGCAGGAAAATGGAGGCAAAGTCATATTAGAATAGTTACCTAACGAATGAGGAGAAGCTTGATTTTGAGTGACATAAAGCTGCCACTCCCCATTTGGTAAGGTAATCTTATATTCCTTTTCAGTTGGATTAAAATAACATAATACGTCATCATTAAATTTATGATGTGAAAGTAAATACGCCAGCAGTGGCTTTTCGATATCTAGAAAACTTACAGCTTCATTAATCAGCTTCGTACTAGATAAGCGTAAAATCGCATATTTTTTTCTAAAAGCAATTAACCCTTTTACATATTCCACATTCTCTTTATATTTACTCCTAGCCATCCAATCCAATTGATTCACACAATCTGGTGAACGGTAACTATTCCCTTCCCCTTTTTTTGTTCGAAAGAACTCTTGACCACTATGCAAGAAAGGGATTCCTTGTGCCAGAAGAACCATCGCTGTTGCTAATCGGTGTCTTAGTCGTTTACTTTCATCTGTATCTTCAGGAAAACATATATGGATTTTATCCCATAAAGTATGATTATCATGTACTTCTACATAATTTACCGTCTGAAATGGCTCGTTAAATATCCCTTGTTGACCAACGCTCCCCTTTAATACCGTTTTAGCTGTTTGATAGTAATAGTGATTACCAAGCGCATATCCACAATCGTATAGATTAAATGTATTCCCTTTTATTCCATCTCTAAACTGATCATTGAATTGTGCAATGGCACCAAGCCTATCTTGATTATGAATATTCGCTTTCTCTTCTTTAGCGAGAGGAGTATTTAAGTCCCAACCTTCACCAATCATAAGGATTGTCGAATCAATACTATCTAACGTTTCCCTAATAAGTTTCATCGTCTTCACATCTAAAATACCCATTAAGTCAAATCGAAAACCATCAACCTTAAAAGTGTTGGTCCAATAAGTAATCGAATCAACAATAAACTTTCTTACCATCTGCCTTTCAGATGCGATATCATTTCCGACACCTGTTCCATTTGATGGTGTCCCATTTAGATCATGTCTAAAATAATAGCCTGGAACAAATTTTTCAAAAGAGGAAGTTTCTCTTTCATACACATGATTATAAACAACATCTAAAATGACCCTCATCCCATTTTGATGAATGACATCAATGAGTTCGATTAATTCATTGATTCTTGTATAGGGAGCGGCAGGATTAGAGGCATAACTTCCTTGTGGCACATTAAAATGAAGAGGGTTATATCCCCAATTGTAACGATCATCTGGTCTTGTTTCGTCAACTCCCGCAAAATGATTCAATGGTAAAAATTCTATATGTGTTACACCTAATTCTTTCATATAATTGAGCGCTGTAGAATCTCCTTTTATGTTAGAAGTGTTCGCATCAGTTAAGCCTTTATATAAGCCTTTGTGGTGGACACCGCTATTTGGATGAATGGTCATATCACGAATATGCGTTTCGTAAATAATGGCATCTGTCATTATTGAGAAGGGTGGGCGGGCTGTTTTTGGATGTTTATATCGATTCTCATCAATAATGACACCTAAATGCCCATTCGGAGTAATTGCTTTTACATATGGGTCTACAGCTTCTCTCCAAACCCCGTTCACACATATGTGGTAGCAATAACGCCATTCATGCACATCCATTGAAACAGTAACCTGCCAAACGCCTTTTTGTTTCCTAATTAGATCAATCATTTCCGTTTCATCGCCATGCTGTAACTCTAATTGTAGGGCAGTTGCTGTTGGTGCCCATACTTTAAAAGTCGTAGCATGTGGCTGATATTCATATCCAAGAGATCCTTCGTATTTGAAGAGCTCATCAAATTCAGGTGTTCGTGTCACCGACCCAATATCAACCTCAATTACATCTCCATGCTCACTTTCTATATAACATATCACCCCAAATGGAAAAGGATGAGGAAAAGAACAATAGTATTTACGAAAATCATTAATTTCTTCTATTCCTTCTATCACAAGCTCGAATCTTTCATCACGATGGATATAAGTAAAACACTTTGACTGGCCTTGGTGATAATCATAAGGAAGTAATAAAGTGATTAAATCTACTCGATCTAAATACGCATAGAACGCTTTCTTACTATCATTCATATTACTCCCCCATCCCTTCATTTAATGGTTATGCTCTTTGCTAGTTCGGAAGTATCTTTTAGGTGTAGCTTCAAACGAGAAGCGCGAATGGAGATAGAAAGTCATGAAGTGTCGTCACTTCCTATACTCATGACGTTTGCGGAAATACATATGTAACGCCATCAAAAGTCTCAGGTTCGATTGTCGTTGGTTATAAACCGATTCACTTTATAGGTAACTTGGACAACAAATCATTAGCCCATATTATTTTTACAATCACAAATTGTGTGATTTAGTCCGCATACTTTTCTTGTATCAAACTCTCCTCCATTATCATCTATATTATTCAACAGTGATTTAAGTGCTTGTTTAGCCTAATAGACTTTCAAAATGTCACCCTTCTCCTATGTCACTCCATTCCGATCTTTCAAATGATATACTTTCCGCATAAGTCAATAAAGCTTGTGCTGCTAATAACTGCTGACTTTTTAGCGGTGCTTTTGTTTGTCTTTTATTTATGAACCAAGACTGATACGCTTTCCGATCAATTAAAGTAACATCAAATGGAACTGTAGGGTAATCAATATAGCCATCTCGGCAAAGAACGACCTTTTGAACAGGTAAAGTGACTACATGTTTGTCCAAAATTTTCTTGACTACTGCAGCTGTTCGGTTCAATGAGATCAATGGGTTTAAAATTTTCTGCTCATTTTCTTTTTTAGCTAACCAAAATCGACCACCACTTCCGGTATAAGCCGTTAATTCATCACCGTCTAAAAAATGAAGACAGATTACTTCTGTCGGTGTGAGAACTATTGTATCAAGAGAAACCGGTGCTTGACCTAGTTTTAGTATCGGCATAAAAAGGATAAGGAATGTATCAGGAAACCTTTGTAACAAGTATTTTAACTGTTCATTATAATAGTAACTTCTTGGTAAAGACGATTCAGAAAACAAGGTCGAGCTTGCCCACTTTAATTGTGTGCGAAATAATTGATCGAGGTACATTTGCTTAAGTTCTTTTGTTGAGGTAGGTCTCACATGATAGTCCGCGGTAAACGAAAAAGACTCTTCATTATGATTCGGTTCCTCTTCAGCCATCTCTTCTTCTATCATTGTCTCCTTGTTTCTTTTGACAATATTGAGCAACTTATCCTTCAAGCCTGGTTTATGATATTGAGATGGTTCTTCCTCTAAGAGTTGGGACTCTTTTCCTTCTTCTTCAAAACGAGTTAACAACAGTTCCCATTGTTGCTTTTTTAATTTTACAAATCTAGAGGGATATAAATAAATATTCTGCTCATATCGTGAAATACAATCGATAATTTTTATTAACTGCCCCACCCTACTACCCCCTTAACTTTTTAATGAGAATGTTGCTATTCTCTTATATTTTGGTTTTTCCTCTGTATTTACTTCATAAAGACCCACTTCAGTAGCTTCAAATGATAATGGTGTTTCCATAATAGATGGAAGATGTGTAAACTGATTTTCACCTTGCCACTTCTTAGCTAATGTAATATGTGGCGTAAAATTTCTTCTATCCCGTGGGAATCCATACTTTTCACAGACTTGAGTAACAATTGCTTGAATCTCATGTAATTGCTTTTCTTTATGTATATCACACCAGAGAATACGAGGGCGTTCCTTAAGCCCAAAAGTTTGCACACCTTCAAGATACAAGTTAAACGAGGAAATATTTTTTAGATCATTAACTAACAATCGGTTCATCTCGTCCAACACTTCTGAGGGAGCACTCCCTAAAAAAGCAAGAGTAATGTGATAATCACGTTCATGTACCCAATCTTTAAATGGGTAATTAGCCTCTATTTCTAGACATTTTTGCTTTATGATTAATTGTATATTTCTTGGTATACTAATCGCATAAAAGTAATGAGGACTTCTCTCTTTCTTCATCTCTATCCTCCCAATTCCTAATTGATCTATATCTATTTTATCAGAACAGATAAGAATTTCAGTATTTTTCCGTAGGTATGATGTCATGTTTGCCTTTAAGCAAATTCCTTTATAACGGATAGGTTAAATATGATATAACTATAATAAAGAGTAAAGCATTGAAGAAAGGATGCGACTTGAATGAAGGTTGTTGAAAACTTAGCGCAACTCATAGGCGACACCCCCCTATTGAAATTAAATAAAATTGGACCTGAAAATGGGGCTACTATTTATGGGAAACTAGAGTTTTTTAATCCTAGCAAAAGTGTAAAGGACCGAGCAGCATATAATATGATTCTACAAGCTGAACAAGCAGGGGTATTAAAACCAGGGGCTACCATTATTGAACCAACGAGCGGAAATACAGGCATAGGTCTAGCAATGAATGCGGCCGCTAAAGGATATAAAAGCATACTAGTAATGCCCGATACGATGACGAAAGAAAGAATCAATTTATTAAAGGCGTACGGTGCAGAAGTGGTTCTCACACCTGGTGATGAAAAAATGCCTGGGTCAATCAGAAAAGCAAAAGAATTAGCTAAACAAATTCCTAATAGCTTTATCCCTATGCAATTTGAAAATAATGCTAACCCTGATGCCCATAGGCATTCAACCGCTATTGAAATTATTGACGGGATGAAACAAATAGGTAAGAGTTTGTCTGCTTTCGTTGCTACTGCAGGGACAGGGGGAACCATTACAGGCACAGGGGAAGTATTGAAAGATTATTATGAGGGGCTCCAAATCCACGTTGTAGAGCCAAAAGGTTCGCCTGTGCTTTCCGGTGGAGAACCAGGTAAACATAAATTAGTAGGGACAAGTCCTGGCTTTATACCAGATATCTTAAATACAAATGTCTATGATGAAATACATCAAATCACAGACGAAGACGCGTATCAAACAACAAGAGAACTCGCACGAAAAGAGGGAATTCTTGTTGGCCCATCTTCAGGGGCAGCCTGTTTTGCAGCGATTCAAGTCGCAAAAAGGTTATCACCAGAAGATGTCGTTGTATTCATTGTTTGTGACACAGGTGAACGATATTTATCAAGTGATTTATTTAAAAATTAAGCTATGTTAAATGATAATTTTGATATTATAAAATATACAAGGGAACTCCATATTTATCTCGGAGTTCCCTTTAAGTTCAAGAAGATTAAATAAATAAGTAATCGACTTTCTAAGCAGAATGTAAATTATATTACTTTTACAGACTGATAATATTGTTAAGAAATGTATGTAAAGTTTTAGTATATAAATCTGGTTGTTCCCTATGTACCAAGTGACCAGAAAAAGGAATAACAGATATATTAATATTATCATTTAATTGCTTGTAGGTTATAGCGGCGGAAACTTCTATTTCTTGCTTTTCGCCAACAATACATAATGTTGGGATTTTGATATCAGATACATCACCTGTTTTATCAAAGGGGTAGAAATCTTCACCATTGAAGGATTGAAGTAACAATTTCCAATCATTTTCTCCGTGAATTTCGTTTAAGAATGATACGGCTTCTTCGTTATTAAACAATTGTTCATAGGATGCAGCTTCTTCTCTTGAAAGTTCTGTCCAATTATCAGGTTCTACTGGAAATATCCCAGAAAAGCTGAGAGACTTAACCTTATTAGGATATACTTTAGCAAAAAGCAAAGCAGCGACTCCACCTATTGAAACTCCTGCAATATGACATTGTTCAATATTCAGAAATTCCAAGGTGTCATTTAAATCTTTCACACAACGACTAAAGTAATTATCGATTTCTCCAACAGACTTTCCGTGTCCTCTTAAATCAGGTCTAATTACTTTAAAGTTCCTAGCTGAAAAGTATTCACTTTGTTCCTGATACTCGGTCAAGCCAGTCATTCCTCCAGAGTGAATGAGAACTAAGGGTTCGCCTTCACCTGTAATATTTGTATGTAAAATCATATAATCCCCCCACCTCTTTGTTTAATTAATATTTCCTATAACGAAATAAGCTTCGGTACTCATTTGGAAAATTCTGATATCCAAAGTTTATCATAGGTAGCATCCGTTGAAAACAGACAACCTTCAACAATCATCTTGCTAACCGTCGTGTCGTCATTTCGATGTTTAATTGGTCTAGAAATTGAAACCAACTCAAATAATGGTCAAGGTATTTCGTTGCCACGCCATTAAACCGATCTATCCAGCCCTTCGAACGACTGTGATAACTATTCACATTTTGGATATGATAAACGCCTCGGACACGTCTTTTCTTTTACGTAAGTCATACATGCCCGCCAAGCATCGGTAGATTTTGCAGGAGACAGTTTAGTGCCAATTGCCTCTTCCAGTCGGGATTTTACAATTCGACCCTGACCAACGACCTTCGAATACGTTTCCTTCTGACGGTCTCTTACAATCAATATACAAACTTGTTCTTTACTAATACCTCGTTTACGAGCCTTTCGACCATCAATTTTGCGTTTCCCTTTTTCCAAGTACAGAAAATAAGTCTCATCCATTTCCACGATACCTGCAAAATCTGTCAAAACCCATTTGTTTAATGGCTATTTACCTTTTAGCAATGTTCTATAGTCTTTCATTGAATACCTTGTTGTTTCCTTAGGAATTGAACACAATATTGTACCAACTTAGCCATGGTAGAAGTTCGATTAATATTGAATTTTATCCAAATCCAGTATTTAAAAAAGGCCACTCGATTTCGAATGGCCTTTCTCTTATACTTCTGCACTCACTGGTTTTGAATGTCTATTGTCTTCCTCTTCTTCTAACTTACGTACCGCTTCCTCACTTGTATCCACTCGTTTGATAAAAAATACGAGTATAAGTGCAACGATATTAATAACTAGTGATACATAGAAGGCATATTGGATACCTGCTAGTAACGCTTGTTGAGTAACTGCAGCAGTAGTTGCTTCAGTCATTGTTGTAGGGTCTACCCCTGTCATTAAGCTTTCTGCTTTTGATTGTGTGACGCTATTCATAATCGTTACTAATATAGCTGTACCAATTGAACCCGAAACTTGTTGAGCTGTGTTATTTATTGCTGTTCCATGTGGATTTAAGCGATTTGGAATTTGGTTCATACCATTTGTCATAATTGGCATCATAACCATTGACATACCAAACATTCTCAACGCATAGATAATGACAATATGACTATAGGATGTGTCAATTTGTAAATTAGCTAACATATAAGTTGAAATAGCTGTGACTATTAAACCAACAGCAGCTAATATACGTGGTCCAAATTTATCAAATAACTTACCAGTGATTGGTGACATAATTCCCATCACAATCGCTCCTGGAAGCATTAACAGTCCAGAATCAAGCGGCGATATGCCACGAACACTCTGAACATACGCAGGCGTTAAGATCATACCTGAAAACATTGCTACCGCATTGACAATTGCAATCACTGACCCTAGTGCAAACATCGGATATTTATATACACGTAAATCCAATAACGGTTTTTCCATTGTCAGTTGGCGAATAATAAAGAGAATCAATGAAATGCCACCAACAATTAAAGTCGTTAGTACCCATGTATCTGTCCAACCATCAGCACTAGCAGAACTAAACCCGTAAAGCAAGCCACCGAAACCTAAACAAGATAGCACGACTGATAAATAATCAAGTTGCACATTTTTATTTTGAGGCATAACGTTCTCTAACTTCCAAATAGAAAGTAATAAGCTGATGATTGCTAATGGTAAGATCATCTCAAAAAGAACACGCCAATCATAATATTGAACAATATATCCAGATAAAGTCGGACCAATGGCTGGTGCAGTAATCATAACTAACCCGAACACACCCATTGCAGTACCGCGTTTCTCACGAGGAAAACTAACTAGCATGACGTTCATTAATAAAGGCCCCATAACTGATGCACCTGCAGCCTGAACCATACGGCCTGCTAGTAACATAGCAAAGTTTGGTGCAAAAGCAGCCATCGCTGTACCAATTGTAAAGACAGACATACAGAAAATAAATAAGCTACGATTTTTAAAACGTGTCAGTAAGAATGCTGAAGCAGGAACAAGCACGCCACTAACTAGCATATACCCAGTTGCCAGCCACTGTACTGTAGAATAATCATCTACATTTAAGTCGACCATAATACTTGGCAATGCCACATTTAATAATGAATTATTTAAGAAAGACACAAACGCACCGACAAATAATACAGCAAGCATTAAATACGGGGGTTTTTGAGGTTGTAAACTTGAATCCATACTTTCTCATCCTTTTTATTTTTTTTATTTCGAGTACTGAACCATTTTAAACCCAAAGTATAAATTGGTCAACATATTTATACTTTGGGTTTAATTACGTTGTATTTCTCCTCTTAAGAATTTATAATGAAAGCCATAAGGGTGGGGGAATACACGATGAATAACAAGAAGAAGAAAGTGGCAGATGCAGCGTTGAAATTGTTTCAAGAAAAGGGGATTCAACAAACATCTGTACAAGACATTATTGATTCAGCAAATATTTCCAAAGGGACATTTTACAATTATTTCGCCACAAAAAATGATTGTATCGCTGAGATATTAGAGGATTTGCGCTATGAAGCAAGCCAAAGGAGAATTGCTCTACAAGTGGGGAAAGATGCACAAGATAGAGACGTTTTTATTGATCAAATCTCTCTTTTATACACATTTCAAGAAGCCAGTAATCTTCATCGATTATTTGAAGCGATATTGCATTCCAATGAAAAGGATTTAAAAAAACTCGTATTACAACATAGAGTGTACGATATGGAATGGTTAACTTCTAGAGTGATTGAGGTATTTGGAGAAGACACTAGAGATTATGCGTTTGAAGGAGTGGTCTTATTCACTGGAATGCTCCAACACCTTCTCTTTGTGAAAAGAATTACGAATAATGTCTATGACTTAAAACAACTGATTGATGTGACACTCTCTTATTTAGAGATGCTTTTACAAACGATGAAATCTAGTGGCGTTTCTCTTCTCAATTATTCAGCCATTGATCAGCTAAGAACCCATATAAATAAACGGATCATCAAAATTGAGGAAATTTTTGAGTTTGCTCAGCAATTGCAAGAACAGCACCAATTTGATGAAGATCAACAAGATTTATTTGATGCGATATTAACAGAATTAAGAGCTGACCGAATTCGCAAGCCTGTTCTGTTACCTTTACTCAAACCGTTCCAAACCTCACTAGACAAGACGGAAATCGAATTACAAGCTCATACATTTATAAATTTAATTTGGTACTATTTACAAACAAAATAAACATAGCTTGGACAGTTTTGCTTTTGTCTAAAATAACCACGAGCCAAATGAATTTTGGTCCGTGGTTATTCATTTGCCATTAGCTATTTGTTTTTGCTAACTTTGGCCAGAAGACAATCGGTACTAAAACGAATGAAATCAATCCACCCACTATACTTAAAGTAGCGTAACTAGAATGAGCAACAACCATGCCCGAAAGCAATCCACCTGTCGCACCTGATAGGGCAATAAATACATCTACTTTTCCTTGAATATGCGCTCTGTTGTCATTGGTTGTTCCATCAACAATTAAAGTCGTTCCGCTAATTAAACCGAAGTTCCAGCCTAACCCTAATAAAGCTAAAGCTAAGATTAATCCAAATAAAGAATCTTCAGGCACACTAGCAGCGGTAATTCCGGATAACAACAATGTCACACCTGCGGCGATAGCCATAAAATATCTACCTAATCGATCAACTAGTACACCTGTAAATAGAGATGGTAAATACATCGCACCAATATGAACGCCAATCACCACTCCGATCGCTTGTAGTGTATGACCATGATGGAGCATATGAACAGGGGTCATCGTCATAATCGCTACCATAATTAACTGTGTTAGAATCATTACTGTTGCTCCAACAACAATATGATAGTTATTTACTCTATTGGTGGCAATAACAGCACTACTCTTTTGTTTTTCTTCTTCAGCTACCCATTGCTTCGCTAAAATAAAAGGGTCTGGGCGCAATAAAATAAACAACACTATCCCGGCCACTATGTATGCCAGAGCAGATAATAAAAACGGGCCAGCTAAAGGAGGAATCGTTAATCGACTTGCCACCTCTCCCATAGTGTTAACTAAATTGGGCCCTAATACTGCTCCAAATGTGGTCATCACCATGGTCAAACTAACTGCTTTTCCCCTTTGATTCTCATTAGCCAAATCACTGCCGGCATACCTCGCTTGTAAATTGGTTGCCGTACCTGCACCATAAAGAAATAAAAAAAAGAATAATAGATAAATATTCTGTAATATAGCTGCCAACACAACCCCTAATGCTCCTAATCCACCAACAATAAAACCTATAGTCAGTCCAATTCTTCTGCCGTAATGTTGAGATGTTTTCCCTACTATAAACGCAGTCACTGCTGATCCAATCGTAAATAAAGCTGTTGGCAAGCCTGCATATGAAGCCGTACCTAGAATATCCTCTGCTAATAACGCTCCTACCGTAATCCCTGCAGCCAAACCTGCTCCACCAAACAACTGAGAAATACTAACAACCGTTAATGTTCTTTTATATAATCTATCTCTCTCACTCTCATTATAACTCGATTGAATCGCTTCTCCCATTTCTTCCCCTCACTTTGTTGGACCTTATATTTCTTGATTTTGAAGTTTTCTTTGTACTGCATCCTTAATAAACTGTTGACAGCTTTCAGATAAAAGTGACTTATTCGGATGAATCATATCACCATATATGTTATTCCCTAGAACTCTTACTTCTCCTGCAAATGGTTGATCGGTTTGTGCATCGAACCCTTGTAGGACAATATAAATAGATTGTCCCCTCCTTGCAAAATCAATGATAGACATTTGATGTTCACTCAATTTTATTCCCATCCCCTCTTGTATTAATCATTAATGATTAGTTTACTCTATTTCTGACACATAGGATTAATTATTTGATTAATCATTCAGCTAGTAAATGCTTTACTCACATCTTATTTTAAGCATAAAAAGTTATACATCCGTTTATTTTAATAGAAGTATTTTCAAGTTACTATCTAGACTGTATCTAATAGATAAGAAAAGATATAAGAACAGAATAGAGTGGACACTATTTCAAAAACAACACCGTATTATAGCAAAGATGATGCCTATAGATAGATTTACTATTCATAGCTCACAAAAAAACAGAGACACCATTAAATGACATCTCTGTTTTCCTTCTTATCTCATTATACTTGCGAACGATTCCAAAATCTGTGAGCTGACAAAGCATCAACGATTTGTTTTGCAAAATCATTACCTGCTTGTTCCTCTAGTAAAATCCCTTCTTCACTAGGATAATCTAAATCTTTAATCCAATAGATAGCATCTCCAGTTGCAGCGATTGGTTTGAAGTGTTGGTAGGCTTCATCTATAAACAGCAAGGCATCATGCTTAAATGTTGCATCAACCTTATCACTACCAATGAGATACACACCATCAAATACGACTGAGCTGTCACTAGCAAATGTATGTTTTGCTTGTACCTCAACTCCCCCACTACCTCTAATAGTGCCAAGACGGTCACTTACAATACATGGGTTCACACCAGCTTCTTGCAAATCATTGAGGATTGACTTTACTTTTTCTCCATCAAACCCATCTGTTACAATGATAGCTAATTTACGTGTAGCGGCTGAAAAGATTGTGTTTTGTTGACTTAGTGCAGGCGAGGATTTCGTTGTCATTGTTTCATTATTTCCAACTGCATCTACACCCACTTTTTCAGCAATGCGATTAGCAAGATTACTATTTACGTGACTAAACATTTCAACTACTCGCTCTTTCACACCTTGACTTTCCACTTTACTCAATTCGAATTGGAAAGCACTTATCGTATGTTCTTTTTCAATATCACTCAAGCTATTCCAGTACAGTGTAGCTTGACTAAAGTGATCTTTAAAGCTGTCACTTCGTTCTCTAATTTTTCGACCTTCTACTTTTTCTTGATAGTGAGCATAACCGCCTTCAGATTCTTCAACCGTATTTGGTGAACCATTTGCTAGTCTATTATTATGATAAGCAACTTGTCCTGTATTAATCGTTTGGCGGCCATACCCGTCTCTTTGATTATTGTGGAAAGGGCAAACTGGTCTATTAATAGGTAGCTCATGAAAATTCGGACCACCTAAACGAATTAATTGGGTATCTGTATAGGAAAATAATCTTGCTTGTAATAAAGGATCATTCGTAAAGTCAATACCAGGTACAACATTTCCAACCTGGAAGGCAACTTGTTCTGTTTCAGCAAACACATTGTCTACATTGCGATTCAGTGTCATTTTACCAATTTTACGAACAGGAATCTCTTCCTCTGGCCAAATTTTCGTTGGATCCAGAATGTCGAAATCAAAAGAAAATTCATCCTTCTCTTCTAAAATTTGTACACCAAGTTCGTATTCAGCATAGTCGCCTGCTTCGATAGATTCCCATAAATCACGACGATTGAAATCAGGGTCTTTTCCTCCTAATTTTTGTGCTTCATCCCAAACGAGTGAATGTGTACCTAATACTGGTTTCCAGTGAAACTTAACAAAGTGACCTTCGCCTTTATCATTAACCAATCTAAATGTATGAACGCCGAACCCTTCCATTGTACGATAACTTCGTGGAATACCACGGTCACTCATCACCCACATAACCATATGGGCAGATTCCTGATTTTGTGAGACCCAATCCCAAAATGTATCATGTGCAGACGCAGCTTGTGGCATTTCATTATGCGGTTCAGGTTTGACCGCATGAATTAAGTCAGGAAATTTAATTCCATCTTGAATAAAAAACACAGGAATATTATTACCTACTAAATCATAATTTCCTTCTTCTGTATAAAATTTCGTTGCAAATCCCCTGGCATCTCTTGGCGTATCAAGTGAACCACGCGAACCAACAACTGTTGAAAACCGGACAAAAACAGGCGTGGTCGTATGAGGATTCGTTAGAAATTTCGCTTTCGTGAATGCCTTCATAGAATCATCATAGACTTGAAATTCACCGTGAGCACCAAATCCCCTGGCATGAACGACACGCTCTGGAATCCTTTCATGGTCAAAATGTGTTAACTTCTCACGTAAATGAAAATCCTCTAATAATGTTGGACCCCTTGTACCAGCTTTTAAAGAATGATCATCTTCTGAAAGTTTTACTCCTCCGTTTGTTGTTAAATCTTTATCCTCATTATCATTACTTCTAAAATGTTCAAGTTGTTGGTCTTTATCATTTTTAGACATAGCGATTCTCTCCTTTTATTATGTAATTATTTTTAAGGAATGGTTGTTTCTATTTACCCTCCATATTCTTTCTAAAACAAAAACAATCATTTTTTTAATAATAATTACAAAAAAAGATGGAATCGATATACAAACATACTAGCGTTTTATCATTCAAAAAAGCACCCTATGATGGATGCTTTTCTTCGTGCATTTGTAATGATTTTTGAAGATGAATCATGTCATTTTTCAAGTTAGACAAACCTTCCATTTTAGGAAAGGAGAAATTTGCTGGGGCATGTTCTCGGTACGCTGCGTTAGCTAAAGATTCATAAGAATACAAGAGTCGCGCTAAAGCTTCATCAGATAATTTCACCTGCTTATCTTTCTCTTCTGCTGTTTTTTCAAGAAAATAGGTGATTTGTTCTAACCAAAAGACAACTGGCCAATAATAGGTTAACGCGCCGCGATCGATGGGGATTTCACCTGCTGCTGTATTGTATACTGTCTTTAAGCCTTGAATGTTTGTTTTCAATTTAGACAGTTCTCTTTCTGATTCATGGCTATCTTTTGTATGGTTCGAAAACATTGTAAACATGAGCTGGGCTTGACTACGAATTGTTTTTGAAATGAAATGGGGTAGCCTACTAGAGGCTGAGCTCCTCCCAATAATTAAAACACCTAATAACCCAATGATACTACCTATAAAAACATCAATTATTCTTGCTTGAGCGAAATAAGTAAACGCAAAATCACCTGGGGTTACTGTTTCTGCCATTAACAATGCATTAGGTGTAAAAAAGATTGCTGCCAATCCATAGTTTTTCACAATAAATAATTCTGTAATAAAGGTAAGTAAAAAGATTAATATGGCGATGACAAGTCCTGTAGGATGAAAACTAAGTATAAGACTAGCGATTAAGATTCCAACTATTGTACCAATTCCACGTTGAATTGCACGATGATAAGTGGCAACAACTGTTGCTCCAGACATAACAGCTACACAAGAGAGAGGGACCCAGAATGAACGTTCAAAATGAAATTGATAAGCGATAATTCCTGCAATAATCGTCATAATTCCAATTCTAATCGCAGAGAGTAAGACAATCGAGTTCTTATCAAATGAATGAAGTAAAGCTTTTCTGACAGTGGGTTTAGAAAGTTCTATTTCTTCTTTCACATGAGAAGAAATATCTTCCGTATCCCAATCGATACGTTTAATAATTGCGTATAATTGTTTATATTTCGCGTGCCAGCCTCTTACTTCATCTTCTTCGATTTCTATTATATTCAATCTACTTTTATCAACTGAATTCGTTAAAACTTGAAGCTGTTCTATTAATTGTTGCGGTGGCGCTGTTTTTTCATTGGAAAAGTTTTTAATCACCTCTAGAAAAATGTGATTCAAATGATCATTTAACACATATAAACGATCATATCTCTTCTGCCTTCTAAGAGGTAAATAGCCAGCAATTAAGATATCCTCGACATCATTTAAGGAGGACATCACTTTATACCTTTGTTCATCAAACTGCTCTGTAGCAATACTTTTTATCA
This sequence comes from Cytobacillus sp. FSL K6-0265, assembly GCF_038003465.1. NCBI lineage: Bacteria > Bacillati > Bacillota > Bacilli > Caryophanales > Bacillaceae > Cytobacillus > Cytobacillus sp. FSL K6-0265. The sequence continues at coordinate 3,413,828 of NZ_JBBOPE010000001.1, forward strand.
AAATGGTTAATTCATTATAAGCTCTCTTAACGACATCCGTTTCAGGTCCAAAAGGATTCACAAACCAGCCTGCCATCGCAATTAACCACGAAAATGCTCCGCCCAAAAACACCAATCCAGCACGTTGAAACGCTAATTCAGGCGCTACAGGCATACCAGAAGTCATGGCAAAAATTAATACAAAAAAGATCGCACTTGGTCCCGTAAACCGTAACGCACCAAAGACAAACGTAGCTATTGCAGCAATTATACCCATAATAATCGCAACAGCAAGCGGAAACGGCGCAGCAATTGTACCTAAGAACGAAGATAACGTAATACCTATCACAACGAAAAATAGTTTTTTCGCTCTTTGGGCATATGGAATATTAAATACATAAAGATAGGTAAACCCGCCCATACCTGTTAATAAGCCATACTCTAGCTCTCCAAAAAGGATACCAATAATCACCGGAAGCCCTGCAGCTAACCCAGCTAGAAAAGCCTTTACCCATGGAAAAGGTTTTTTGTTCACCTTTAGAGCTTGTTGAAAAAGCGATACATTCTCCCTATCTGTATTTCCACTCATTTACAAAACCTCACTTACAACCTTAAAATAAAAACAATAAAGAGCATCTATTCATACTAGATGCCCATGTTCTATAGAACATAAATAAATTCCTATAAAAAGGAATTTTTCCGCCTAAATATTAGTATACCATATTGCCAAAATACTTATGTGGCAATCGTACGGGTGCTATTCACTTTGCAATTTATGAGAATATTTCGTATAATTTCATTGATTGTATCAAAAGTAAGGAGTGTGGTAGTTGTTGAAAGTACATCAAGCGTTGTTAGCTGATCTAGATGATATACTTACTTTGGAGAAAAGTATCGTTGAAGAAAATCGATTTTTCATTACTACGAACGAAGAATTTTCAGCAAATATAGATGAAGAAAGAAAGAAATTATCTGCCATCCTTACACAAAGTGAAAAAAATGCGGTTGCCTTTGTCGCTAAATCAGATAACAGTGTCGTTGGATGTATTATATTTCGCTCATCATCCATTGCACGACTAGCTCACCATGGTAGTTTTAGTATATATGTTGACTCAAGCTATCGTAAAAAGGGCATTGGTGTACAATTATTGCAAACACTGATCAAATGGGCTGAAGAACACCCGGTCATTGAAAAATTATGCTTAGGAGTGTTTTCGACTAATCAACCGGCTATCCATCTCTATCAAAAGATGGGATTTGTGGAAGAAGGACGAAAAATAAAAGATATTAAGCTTAGTGATGATGAGTATGTGGACGATGTTTTAATGTATAAGATGGTTTAACGAATATTACGAGGTGATTCTGTTGATAAAACGTCATACTATTCTTTTTAATCAATTACACACGTATCGTGAGGAAGTACTAGCAATCGTCAAAGATGTATCTGCAGAACAAGCAGAAATCATTCCTTCCGGTTTTCGCAATAACATCAGATGGCATATGGGGCATATTTATCTTGATCAATTTTTATGGATACAATCGTTAACTAAGGAAGCCATCATAGACTTATCAACGTTTCAATCTTTCTTTGGTTTCGGTACAACACCAGCTGATTTCAACGAACACACACCATCTTATGAAAATCTTATCGGATTACTTCGTGAGCAGCCGACTGTAATTGAACATCATTATGGTGACATCTTAAATCGCGAATATCAGCCAATCGATATGGGTATGTGCACAATTGAGGATGTTCTCATCAGAACGATCTTTCATGAGGGAATCCATATGCAATCAATCAATATAATTAACCGTTTAATTAAGGAAGGTTCCTATGATGAATATCCGAAAAATTAAGCAGGAAGATAACTTAAAGGTTGCAGCAATAATAAAAGAAGCATTAGAGTCAGCTAATTTAGCTATTCCAGGAACGGCTTACTATGATCCTCAATTAGATTCACTCCATCAATACTATAAAGAAACCCCAGGCTCATCTTATTGGATTGTTGAAATGGAAAAAGAAATCATTGGAGGTATCGGCATTGCTCCTTTTGACTTAGACGAAGGAATATGTGAATTACAAAAACTATATGTATCACCAAAAGCTAAAGGACTCGGCTTATCGAAAAAGCTAATGGATACAGCACTCACCTTCGCAAAACAACATTATCAATATTGTTATTTAGAAACACACCATACACTAACAATTGCAGATCGCCTTTATCAATCATATGGTTTTGAATTACTTCATGAACCACTAAAAGGGTCTGAACATTCAGCCATGAATCGTTGGTACATAAAATCACTGTAAATGAAAAAACGAACAAAATTGTTCGTTTTTTCTATTTCACCAGCCTAACCAGCTTTTTCATTCTTAAACCCATCTCTTATAAAGTAATAAATACTATGTGTAATCTTTATATCGTGAAGAATGATAAGTAAAACAAGTGTTACTGGACCAATAAATAAGCCAAATGCTCCAAATAATTGAAGACCGACAAAAAGAGAGATTAACACAGCAACCGGATTTAAATCCATGCTGCTCGATAAAACTTTGGGCTCTAATAATTGTCTTACGACTAATGTCACGCCATAAACAATGGCAATGCCAATCCCAAGTCTAACATCTCCTGTAATGAAAAGATAAACACTCCAAGGAATGAGGATGGTCCCTGTGCCTAAATATGGTAGAAGTTCTGCGATTCCTATAATGACCGCGAGTGTAAATATATTTTCTACTCGCAAAATAGCAAGACCAATGAAGACAATGATTCCTGTTGCAATCATTAAAATAAACTGCGCTCGTATAAAACCAAACAGTCGGTTTCTTATGGCCACGTTAAATTCTTTTGCCTTTACTCTCATACGAAATGGAAGAATTTTTCTAAAAAAGCTTCTGTATTGTCCCCAATCTTTCCCCATAAAGTAAATGCTTAATAAGAAAAAAATAAAGGCAACAAAAAATGTGGGCAAGCTGAGTAGCAATTGAGATAACCGATCAACAATCCCTTGCCCAGCATCACCTAAAATAGAACCCAGCTGTGAACCAAGTTCCATAATCCCCTGCTTCATTGCCTGATTATTACCCGAACCAATTGAGTTAAATAACCCTGACGCATCTTGCCAAAAAGGTAAAACAACCGTATTAAAAAAGTGTTGCACATTAATAGAAGCGCCCTCAATCCAGTCAGGGATTTGCAAGAAAAAGTTTTTAAAATTGGCGATTAGTAAGAACAATATGCCAGTAATCATACCGCATATGACAAGAACACCGCCTAACAAGCCAACGAAGCTTGCCCATCCTGAAGAAAAGCGTAATTTACTTTGTAATAACCGGACGACGGGCTGTAAAAACCAGGCAAATAAGGCAGCCAACCAGAAAGGATAGGTAAGGGTGAATGTTTTTATGATGAACCACCCGAGCAACACCAAAGTAAGTATAAGCATGCCAGCTCGTACAATCATCCAAGCATGACTTTTTTTCATAAAACATCCTCTTTTCATTCAATTCTACTGTTTACTCTATGTCATAATTATATACTAGTCCACTGAAAGAACAAAAAGTCTACACTCGAAAATCATGAAAAATTTGGTATAATTTTTCAAAAAATCTGTTGAGAAATAAATAGTTGAAATAAAAAGAATCTACGTTTTAGTGAATTGATTTATTTTAATGATGTGGCCGCAAACTCACGGTGCCCGTATGTTGGGGGAGATTCGTTAGGGGTCAATATGATTATTTTGTTTACACACGATTTTTCACTAGAATTAAATCGGGTTTTCTCGCTTCTGACGTGTTTTGATGTAACCCCATCATTTTCACTTTTTGTCCACACTGTCTTCATACTCAGGGGGTGCGATTGATGAGTGTGTGTGCAATCAAGGAAGGTTTCATTTATAGCTGGACTTTATTCATGAAAAGGTCCTGTTAGTAATAAAAAAAGCACCTCACTTGTTAGATACTGTCTAACAAATGGGGTGCCTTCACCATAGCTTGTTTGATTTTACTTATTAGAAAGAATTCTATCCTATCTTTTTATTGATAGCCATTACACTGTTGTTGCTAAGCTTCCGCATTCGCTTTCAATCGCTGCATCAAATAATCCTTGAATTCTCTTCGTTAATACGCCAGGTACACCTTCACCTACTTGTTTTTCGTTAATTTGAACGATAGGTGTAATTTCTGAAGTTGTACTAGATAAAAATACTTCATCCGCTGTATTTAAATCATTTAATGAGAACGGCTCTTCCACTACCGGAATACCATCCTTTTCACAAACCTCAATCATTTTACGACGAGTGATGCCATTTAAAATCAGATTGGAAGCAGGATGCGTGTAGAGCGTTCCATCTTTAATAATAGAAATGTTGGATGAACTACCTTCTGTTACAACTTCCCCACGATGTTGAATCGCTTCATAACAGCCTTGTGATACAGCCTCTTGTTTAGCCATTACATTACCGAGTAAATTTAAGCTTTTAATATCACAAAGTAGCCAACGAATATCTTCTTTTAAAATGGCTTTGACACCATTTTCTAAATTCGCAAGCGGACGTGCTACTTCCTTCGTATAGGCAACAAATGAATGAGCCACATCAGAAGGAGGATATGGATGATTACGTGGAGCTACTCCTCTTGAGAATTGCATATAAATCGTTCCATGCTCTAATGAATTTTTTGTTATTAATTGTGTTAACAACTCTTTCATTTCATTAACAGTATAAGTTAACTCCATGCCAATTTTTTTAGCGCTTAAAATAATTCGCTCCAAATGTTCTGTCGCTGTAAACATTTTGCTATTATAGACGCGAATGACTTCATACACTCCGTCACCAAATTGGTAACCACGGTCTTCAATATCAACATTTGCTTCCGATCTTTCAATGATATTGCCATTAAAAATGACATAATTCATGATAGAGCATCTCCTTCAACGATTTCAATTTTCCTTTAAAGTGCTAAACTTCAACGCTATCTTACCAAGGAAAACAGCATTTATCAATAGATTATTTTGTCAATTCGTAGATTGCTTCTGCATAGATGGCCGTTGCTTTCAATAAATCTTCAATATACATATATTCATCTTTTTGATGGGCTACATCTTCTCTCCCAGGGAATAACGCACCAAAAGCTACGCCAGCTTTTAATGAACGCGCATAGGTTCCTCCACCTATCGAAAGCAACTCAGCTTCTTCCCCAGTCTGTTCTGTATACACTTTTTTTAATGTTTGAATAAGGAAAGAGTCGCCATCTACATGATGCGGTCTTGAATCATCTAGGTTTTCAAATAGCATCCCTAATGTTTTAGCCTTTTGTTCAATTTTCTGCAATGTAGATTCAATATCAGTCGTAACTGGATATCTCATATTTAAACCTAATCTGCCGCCAGTTTGTTGCTTGTAATAGATTTTACCTACATTGATTGTTAAGTCTCCGGTGATTTCGTCTGAGAAGGCAATACCTAACTGATTACCTCTAGAATCATTAGCAAAGTGTTTCGCTATGAAACCGATAAATTGGTCTGCTTGCTGATCTAGCTTTAAACTTGAAAGGAAATCTGCTAATAATAGTCCGGCGTTTTTACCCAAATTCGGCTCCATACCATGTGCAGATACCCCTTCAAGCTCAAGAATCAGTTCGCCATTATCCATATAATATTTACCTTGAAGTTCTTTTTCCTTTAAGAAGTCTACATACATTTGTACAACTTCAGTTGGCTCATATTGAACCATCAGTGACGCCTTAGCAAAATCAGGAACCATATTATATCTTTTACCTGACTGAAGTGAGAGCACTTTTACTTGGGAGGAAGCGACACCGCGAATAATTTCTTTTTGCACAAGATCAAAGTCAGCAATGCCCTTCTCTGCATAAATAATCGGAAAATCTGCATCTGGGGCAAAACCTAAAGTCGGCATTTCCTCTACTTCAAAGTATCGGTCCACACAACGCCAATCACTCTCTTCATCTGTACCAATAATCATCCTTACACGTTTGTTCATATCTACGCCGAGCTCTTTGACAATTTTCATTGCATAATAGGCAGCCATTGTTGGTCCTTTATCATCAATCGCCCCACGAGCAAAGATTTTACCATCTCTTATATCCGCCGCATAAGGATCACTGGACCAGCCATCTCCCTCAGGAACAACATCGACATGACAAAGAATGCCGAGTAACTCTTCACCTTGCCCAAATTCTAGATGACCAGCAAGATTCTCAACATTTTTTGCTATAAATCCATCGGTTTCTCCTAAATTTAATAAATAGGTTAACGCTTCTTTTACCCCTTTACCGAGCGGTGCATCAGATGTTGCATTTTCCTCATCTAGTACACTTTTAATTTGCAATAACTTTTGTGTATCTTTAATTAAGTCATCCTTTCTTTTCATGACTTCTTCTTGCCAATTAATATTACCCAATGTAAAAACCTCCTGCTATATGTAATCAACATCCTTCGTTTAAAAGGATTAATAAAGTAAGTGCTTTCATGGTTATTATAACACTACCCTCAAAAATATAACGATATGAACGGTATGTTTCTATTTCAAGGTCCACTCCACATGAAAAGTCCGAACAATTCATTCCATTGTTCGGACTTTCTTATCTTTCTTGTTTACTACTGGATAAGACCTTTCTCTTTTAAATATTTTTCTGCTACTTCTTTGGCACTTTCCCCATCAACATTCACTGCATAATTCATTTTTCGCATCTCATCGTCCGTTATCCTTCCTGCCAATTGATTGAGAGGATCAACAATTTCTGGATATTTTTCAATTGTTTCTTGTCTCAATAACGGTGCACCTTGATAAGGAGGAAAAAGTGATTGATCATCTTCTAGAACGGTTAGTCCATACTCTTCTAACTCAGAATCAGTTGAGTAGGCATCAACAAGATTGATTTCACCATTTTCCAAAGCGGTATACCTTAATTTAGGCTCCATTGTCACCACTTCAGAAAAACTTAGGCCATATAACTCCTGAATGCCGAGGTAACCATCTTCACGATCAGAGAATTCGAGTGTAAATCCTGGTTTCATCATGCGGTCAATTGCTTTTAAGTCGGATATTGTTTGAAGTTCATGTTCTTCGGCAAAGTCATTAAGAACAGCTAATGCATAGGTATTATTATAATCCATTGGTTCTAATAGAGCTAAATCGAATTCCTCTTGAATTCCTTCTTTTGCTTGTTCATAGACCGCTGTTTGGTCTGTGCTCACTGCTTCTTCCTTTAAAAACTCAGCAATCACTGTACCAGTGAACTCAGGATAAATATCAATACTACCGGAAGTTAACGCTTTAAAAACAAAAGAAGTCTTACCCAGTCCTGGCTGAAGCTCAACCGTTAAGTCTGTTTCTTCTTCAATCAATAATTTATACATATTGATAAGGATCTCAGGTTCTGACCCAAGTTTTCCGGCAATCTTCAAATCTTTCTCTTGTTGAAAGATATAAGGAAAAACCGCTATAAATAAGGCCATTATAGCGCCAATACTGACACCCACCATTACTTTCTTAAATGATAATCTCTGAAACCTTCTTAAAATAAAATCAAATAAAATAGCTAAAAGAGCCGCTGGAATAGCGCCAATCACAATCAATGTAGAGTCATTGCGGTCAATCCCTAGTAAAATAATCTCTCCTAGGCCCCCGGCACCTATAAGTGCTGCTAGAGTTGCCGTTCCTATAATTAGAACCATACCGGTACGGATTCCAGCCATAATGACAGGTATAGCTAGAGGGAGTTCAACTTTCATCAACCGTTGTGTAGATTTCATTCCCATCGCACTAGCCGCCTCTTTTAAGGCTGGATCAACTTCTTTAATTCCTGTATATGTATTTCTTAAAATTGGTAAAAGAGCATAAGCAACCAAAGCAATAATAGCTGGAATTTTACCAATTCCTAATAAGGGAATGAGTAAGCCAAGTAAAGCTAATGAAGGGATTGTTTGAATAACTGCCGTAACGCCAAGAATTGGTTCTGCAACTTTTTCATTTCTCGTTAAGATAACCCCTAATGGAATTGCAATAATTACCGCAAATAATAGACTAATAAACGAAATTTGCATATGCTCAATTAATGCACTGAACAATTGATCTTGTCTCTCTGATAAAACGTTAAAAAATTCATTCATACTCTCCCACCCACATCTTTCGCTTGAGTGGCTAAAAATTGAATCACACTCTCCCTTGTAATCATCCCAACGAGAGCACCATTTTCTTGGACCGCAATTTTTTCATGTGTGACCAGTTGGTTTAGCACTTGCTCTTTACTTATATTTGTCGTTACTGTTTCAGAAATTGATCCATCGCCCGTATCAAAAGGAATCATCACATGTTTAATGTCAAATGGATCAACAGTTTGATCAGTTGAACTAATGAATTCTTCAACAAATTGACTTTCAGGTTGATTCCTCAGTTCTTCGGGTGTACCAATTTGCACCACTCCTCCTTCATTCATCACAGCGATACGATCACCTAGCTTTAGCGCTTCTGTCATATCATGTGTCACAAAAACAATTGTTTTATTTATATTTCTCTTCATTAACAGTAAATCATCTTGTAACTTCACTCTCGTAATCGGATCAAGCGCACTAAATGGTTCATCCATTAATATCACTTCAGGATTGGCAGCTAATGCACGCGCGACACCCACTCTTTGTTGTTGACCCCCAGATAGCTCAGCAGGTTTTCTATTCCGATACGTACCTGGTTCTAATCCCACTAGCTCCAATAATTCTGTCACACGTTGATGAATTTTACTTTTATCCCATCTTTTTAATTCAGGTACAATGGCTATATTCTCTTCTACTGTCATATGTGGAAAGAGAGCGATCTGTTGCAGCACATAGCCGATGTCATAACGTAAATCATGAAGAGCATAATCACGAATATTCCTTTCATTTATTGTAATTGATCCACCGCTCGTTTCTTCTAAACGGTTAATCATCTTTAGTGTAGTTGTTTTACCACAGCCGCTTGGACCTATTAACACAAATAGTTCTCCTTTTTCTATGGAAAAATCCAAAGAATTGACGACTTCTTTTTCTCCAAAAGCCTTAGACACACCAGCAAATGTTATCATAAGTTTCCTCCAACTCAATCATTTCAATCTATACTAACTTCCCTAACATTTCATTCTGTAAACCAATAAATTATTTTTTTAATATTCAGAACATAAAACAGGCTCCTTTAGCCATATATATGATGTTAAAAAGAATGGAGGATGCTTTTGTATATTTAGAAGGAAAAAGAGAAAAATAATGTAAAATCATGCAAGTGACTAGAAATTGTCTGAAAATAGGTTTACAATATTAAATAAATAGTATGACATCTTGATTATTTCTTCTGTTAAACCAAAAAAGGAGTTGTCTCGGGAAAAAGAAGACTACATATAACTGAAAGGACATGTTTCTTGACTGAAACTGTCGGTTGCAGGCACTTGCCATGGGTTTATAAATTGGATAGGGAGTGGTTTTTTGAAACCTTCGACTAACCGGATGTTAAACCGTATCAAATCCGTTTATATGTTTATTCGGAAAAACGGAACTGTAACAACTCAGGAGCTTGTAGAGGAATTCGGTATCACTCCTCGTACGATACAGCGAGATTTAAATGTTTTAGCTTATAATGACTTGGTGAAAAGTCCAAGCCGAGGAAAATGGACGATTACACAAAAGAAAGTGAAGATGTCATCATAAGAAAATGACAAGCGAAAAGAAAGAAGCTCTTAAATTCGGGCTTCTTTCTTGTTACAAAGGTATAACTAGTCCTTACATTTCGTTACTTGGATCATAAGATAATAATTCTTCTAATTCTTCATCCGTTAATTCTCGATATTCTCCTAACGCAAGAGAATCATCAAGTTGAAGCGGACCCATTGTAAGCCTTTTTAAATAAATTACCTTTTTATCTACTGCCTCAAACATGCGTTTGACTTGATGAAATTTCCCTTCTGTAATCGTTAAATGAATTTCAGAGTTTGCCCCACTTTTTAATATTTCTAGTTTTGCTGGCTTCGTTTCATAACCATCATCAAGCTTCACACCTTTTGAAAAGGTATGAATATCAGCCTCTGTTACTCTATCATTAATAATGGCATAATATGTTTTTGGCACATGTTTTTTTGGCGACAATAACTGATGACTAAGCTTACCATCATTCGTTATTAGCAATAGGCCCTCTGTATCTTTATCCAGTCTACCTACAGGAAATGGGGAATAAACGATATCTTCCATCTCTAATAAATCAATGACGGTTTGATGCATCGTATCTTCCGTGGCAGAAATTACCCCGTCAGGCTTATTCATCATTAAATATATGTATTCTTTATACTCAATGATCTCACCATGAATATCCACTTCGTCCTGTTTTGGATCAATATGTTGTTTAGCATCTTTAATCTGCGAACCGTTAACCTTTACTGCTCCTTGCTTTAATAATTGCTTCACTTCTTTTCTACTTCCATAACCTAAGTTTGCTAACATTTTATCTATTCGCATCTTACTTACTCCTTTTATATCATCGTTCCTACGCACATATTGCCCATATCAACATAGACTAACATCATAGATTATTGATAAAGGAGTGCATGAAACATGTATTACTATCGTCAACAACCAACATTTTTCCCTATTCCAGGCTTCCCACCAAGCAATAACAGTACCAACCGTAGAATTGAACGTTTAGAAAATCAAGTACAGCGCTTAGAGCAACAATTTGATCGTTTAGAAAGAAGATTAGAAAGAGTGGAACGGCGCATTGGTATTAATCATCCATCACCGTCTCCACGCCCTTATTGAAGAATAGGGAAAGCTTAAAGAGGAATTTTTTTCCTCTTTCTACATATCCGCATATTCTCATTATGTCAGTCATAGTTAACCCTAGTATATCATCTACCTAACATAATGTAACTTACACATACATTGCTATTTGTTAGAGGACCCTCCACTATTTCTTTGTAATCTCCATTGATTCTGTCTGTTTTCATTTAAATGACAAAGGGAACCTAATTTCTGTTGCCCATAGTGATGAGACGAGTGTTTTTTTCTATTAACCAACATTTTCCACACCTCTTCATTCAGTTATATTAAATATTCTATGTAAGTCCTTTAATAAGTGATTAATAAACAATAGAAAATGAAAAACAAGACTGCATGATTCAATCATGTAATCTTATGTTTACTTCTTCACTTCTTCCAAATAAATAATCATATCTTCTTTATCAACAGAAGGTGAGTCCTTTAAGGTCTTAAAAGCGATCGATCCATCTTTTTTACGAACACATAAAGGATACCCATCCACTTGTGCTTGTTCTAATTTTTCATAACTGTCGTTTGCTTGTTTACTTTCTATCGAATAGGTTGTATTAATTTTCTTATTTAACTCTGTGAACACATGCTCTTCGTCAAAAAGGATATGCGCTTTCACAGTCGTTGGAAACCTTTCATCCTTTTCTTCATCCATTCGCTCAGTCGCTATGGTAAACGTTTTATTATAGCCGAATTCCGGAAGAAATGACTGCGTAACCAATGCATTATAATTAGGATCATCAGACATTACCAGGATGAATTCGTAAGGTGTTAAATCGATTTCGAATTGACTATGCTCATCTAGTATTTGTCCCGAGTAAGTTTCAATCCCCTTTTTTCGGATGAGCTTTAACTTGCCACTTGATGTGTCACTAATCAGTACGGGATTTCCCAACTCTTTTAGCTTGTATGCTAAAGCAATGGAAAAACTACTTGCTCCAACGATTAGTACACCAGGCTCTGTTTCAGATGCTAAGTTCAATTTTTTTGCCAGCGGCGCTAATGTAAAACCATGAGCACAAACCGTTATAAAAACGAGAGCAAAAGTTAATGTTGTAAGTAATCCTGCTTCTTGATAACCATCATCCATTAATGTCGTTGCGAAATAACCAGATACTGTTAATGCCACGATTCCTCTTGGAGCAATCCATCCAATTAATGTTTTCTCTCGATTGGTTAGTTCTGTCCCTATTGTTGATATCCAAATCGATAGTGGACGAACAACAAATAACATCACGATTACAAAGCCAATTATTTGGATACTAAAGACTTCTGCAATCGTCTCTCTTGTTAAGGAAGCTGTTAATAAAATGAATATTGTAGATGTTAAGATAACAGAGACATTTTCAATGAAGTGACTTATATTCCCTAGGGCAGATACTTTTTTCTTCTCTCTAGCTAATACAAGTCCCATCACTGTCACAGCAAGCATCCCTGTTTCATGCATAATAAGTTCACTTATGCCGAAACAAATGAACACAAGTGATAGTGTAATAGGGGATTTCAAGTATTCTGGAAACATCCCTCCGTTAGCCATCCAGCTCAAAATCTTTGCAAATATGTAACCAATCACAATCGCTAATAATGAAGCTAGTAGGAATTTTCCGAGCTCCATCATGCCTAATGTATCACTTACTAATACTTTAATAACCTCATAAGCAAATAAGGCGAGTAGCGGCCCTGCTGGGTCAACAATAATACCTTCCCATTTTAACAAAGCACCTACTCGAGGTTTAAGTTTGGACTGCCTTAATAGAGGGATTATAACAGTTGGCCCTGTAACGATAAATAAGCCACCGATGATAAAAGCCACCTCTAAGCTCAAGCCTGCGATATAGTGAGCTGCCAAAGATCCAAGAATCCAAGCAAGAAACGCCCCAACTGTAACTACCCGAAAAACGGATTTAGAAATACTACGAACTTCACGAATATCAAGCGTTGTACTACCTTCAAATAATATGACAGCTACAGCTAACGAAATAATAGGGCTATAAAGACTGCCTAAATCTTGTTCAGGATTCATTAGCCCAAATACTGGACCGATTATTAATCCAGCAATCGACATAATCACAATTGAAGGCCATTGAATCTTCCATGATAACCACTGCGAAAAGACCCCTAAAGCAATAACGAGAATAATTCCTAATAATCCAAATGACTCCATTCTATTCACTTCTTTCAACGAAATACGCGAAGGATTCACTTCTCTTCCTTTTTAGTAATTACCAATTCATTTTCACATTATCAATAAAAAGTAGGGAGAATGTTTTAGTTTGAATATATAAAATATACTGAAAATTTACTGTTGACAGTATACATTAAAATTTTTATGATAAGTACATATTGAATACGCTTACATTTTTTGTTGAAAGGAGTGGTTTGCTTGATTTCCATTATGAGAGAAACATTGACGGTACAAGTATATCAGCATTTAAAAAAGAGATTATTAGACGGATATTATCCTGGAGGGGAAAGATTAATAGAAGTAAAAATCGCTGAAGAATTTAACGTTAGCCGAGGGCCAGTACGTGAAGCTTTAAAAATGCTCATCCAAGAAGAATTAGTTGTACAAAACGGAAACACCCTTAAAGTATTTAGTCCCTCCCTAACAGATATGATTCAAATTTATCAAATTAGACAGCAATTGGAGTCGTTCGCAGCAAAGCTGTCTGCTAAAAACATTGAAAATTCCGACTTAGAATTATTAGAAAGCATTATTGATAAAACGAAACAAGCATGGTTATCGCAGGCGAAAGAGGATGTCGTAAGACTTAGTATACAGTTTCATGAAATCATCTTAAGCTCATCTGGAAATGATCATTTAGTTTCATTAACTAATACCATTCGTGACAAAGTAACCTATTTCCGAAATAGTGGGATTAAAATCGGCATACGAGACGAGAGTTGTATCGAAGAACACGCTCAAATTCTATCCGCACTTAAAGAACGAGATAGCTTAAAAGCAGCGAAGGAAATGTACAAGCATATCGAACAAGATTTACTCTCTTTACAAGCAATCTATCAGTAATTTTATTGATTAATAGAGGTGAAGAAAATGTCCAATAAAGCGTTATCTGGTTTAAAAGTTCTTGAACTGGGACAGTTAATCGCTGGACCCTTCGCATCGAAATTATTAGCTGAATTCGGTGCAGATGTCATTAAAGTTGAACCGCCTGCAAAAGGAGACCCACTAAGAACTTGGAGAGTAATAGAAGATGCAACTAGTCTTTGGTGGTATGTGCAATCTAGAAATAAGAAATCCATCACACTGGATTTAAAAAAAGAAGAAGGTCAAAAAGTTCTCCGAGCATTAGTGAAGGAAATTGATATTTTAATTGAGAACTTTCGTCCAGGTACCCTAGAGAAATGGGGTATTGGATATGAGGAATTAAAGAAAATTAATCCACGGTTGGTAATGGTACGAGTGTCTGGATACGGACAAGATGGACCTTACAAAGATAAGCCAGGGTTTGGATCAATTGGAGAAGCAATGGGTGGGCTCCGCTTTTTAACAGGCTATCCCGACCTCCCGCCAGTGAGGGTAGGCATAAGTATAGGTGATTCTCTATCTGCTCTATATGCAGTAATTGGTGCATTAATGGCAATTTATCACCGTGACGTAAATCATTCGAAAGAAGGACAAGTCATTGATGTTGCCCTTTATGAATCGGTGTTTAGTTTAATGGAAAGCATCCTCCCTGAATACGGAAGAAATGGTGTAATCAGAGAACGTACGGGTAGCACATTACCAGGTATCACTCCTTCAAATACATACCTTTGTTCTGATGGTAAATATATCGTCATTGGTGCGAATGGAGATACAATTTTCAAACGGTTAATGAAAACCATTGGCAGAGAAGAGCTTGCAAAAGATTCTCGTTTTGAAAATAATATCGGTCGATCTAAACATGCAAAGTATTTAGATCAGCTGATTGAAGATTGGACAAGTCAGCACCCACTACTTGTAGTCAAAGAGCTCTTAGATGAGGCAGGTGTACCAGCAGGATCGATTTATTCAATTGAAGATATTGTAAATGATCCACATTATCAAGAAAGAAATATGATACAAGAAGTACCTATTGAAGGAATCGGAACTTTGAAAATGCCAGGAATCGTACCAAAATTGAGTAAAACACCAGGTGAAATTAAATGGGCAGGTCCAAACTTAGGGTCACATACAGAAGATGTTTTAATGTCAGAATTATCCCTTACAAAAGAGCAAATTGCAAAGTTAAGAGAAAAAGGGATTATATAAAAGAAAAAAACATAACAGCTAATTAATAAAAAGGAGTGAATGTAAACTTGCTATCTCTATTAGGCTTCTGCATGATGATATCTTTTCTTCTTTTAGTACTAACTAAAAAACTTTCACCTGTTGTTGCTTTTGTCTTTGTTGCAGTAGCTTTTGCCATTATCGGTGGATTCAGCAATGAAATGGGACAACTGATGATGGATGGGATTATCCAAGTAACCCCTACAGCGATCATGATTGTTTTTGCGATCCTGTATTTTGGTTTAATGATTGATGTAGGGCTATTTGACCCGATGATTTCACGTATTTTAATGTATGTCAAAGGGGACCCATTAAAAATAGTGATGGCTACAGCTCTTATTACAATGATTGTTGGTTTAGACGGGGATGGTTCATCAACTTTTATGATTACCATATCAGCGATGCTACCTCTTTATAAGAAATTAGGAATGAACCGCCTTATTTTATCATGTGTAGTTGCCTTAGCTGCAGGAGTAATGAATATGATACCTTGGGGAGGCCCTTTAGTCAGAGCCACTGCTAGTTTAAATGTTGAAATAAGTGATTTGTTTATCCCTCTTATCCCAGCAATGATCGGTGGACTACTCTGGACATTTTTCTCTGCTTATATCCTAGGTAAGAAGGAAAGAGAAAGAATCGGTGTGATTCAAATATACACTGAGAGTTTCACAGAACAATCGAGTACAATAGAACAGAAAAAAACATCACCCACATTATTCTGGTTTAATTTACTTTTAACAATCGTATTAATGATCATGCTTATTATGGACGTATTGCCACTACAAATTTTATTTGCAATTGCTTTTTCTATCGCACTTTTTGTCAATTTCCGGGATCCAAAAGCGCAACAAGAGCAAATTTTAAGTCATGCAAATAACTTTGTATTAATCAGTACATTAATCTTTGCTGCAGGGATATTTTTAGGTGTCCTAAATGGAACGCAAATGATGGACGCGATGGCTGTTTCCATTGTTTCTATCATACCTGAAGGCCTTGGCCCTTACCTCCCTGTCTTCGTTGCGATAACTAGTTTACCGTTAGTATTTGTTTTCCCACCTGATGCTTACTACTTTGGTATTTTACCAATTATAAGTGAAACAGCAGCAAACTTTGGCATTGACCCAGTGGAAATAGGTAGAGCAGCTTTATTAGGCCATTCAACAACAGGCTTCCCTTTGTCTCCTTTAGTTCCTGCGACCTTTATTCTCATCGGGCTATCTGGTGTAGATTTTGGCGAGCATCAGAAGTTCCTATTTAAGTGGGCGTTTGGAACAACGATTGTGATGACCATTATTTCGATACTTACGGGTGCCATTTCCTTTTAGCAACGAATTTTTAAGTTTATACCACCCCCAATGAAACTTCCAGCTCATCATTCCGTCTACTCATAAAAAGGGGAATCCACTTGATAAAAAAAACATCTTATCTACTGCTATTTCTGTTCCTACTCTTTTTAAGTAGCTGTTCGACAGCACCAGAACCTAAAATTTCCGAACAACAAGCCAAGTCCATCGTTATTGAAAAAAATACAAGAACAATTGGGAAGGTAACTATCGTTTCAATTGAACAGAAAGGCAATAAATATATAATCAAATGGGAGAATCCAGAGAACTGTGAAAGTGGCGTTGAACATATGAACCACCAAAGCGGGGAAATCATTACAAGTGAAGTAACCATCTGTTAACATAAGCGATCAAAAAAAATGGCTAGGGATATATTTATTGGACTCTCTTGAGAGCTGCAACAAATATTTCCCTGGCCATTACTAGTTTCCTTGTAGGACAACATTTCATTAAGACGATACAGTAAAAAAAATGGCACCCAGCATAGATAAGCTGGGCGCCTAAAGACTAGATACTATTTCTTCAACTTCAGTTTAATTAAAATCCGATCGATTCTATCTCCAAATAATAGTGGTAATAGACGAATCTTATTTGCAAGATAGAAGTATACACTTGCACCTACTCCTCCACAAACAAACACAATGATAATTGCATGCCATCCAGAAGCTGGATTTAAGAAAATCATTAATATTTGATAAAGGACCCACGTAATAACAGTCATAACCAATGTAAGAATAATAATTAATAAACTGCGTCGAAATACAAATCTAAATTGGTAGCCTGAGAATATTTTAATGACAATCAAGTTGATTAAAATAGCCACAGCATAACCAAGTGCAGTTGCTAGAACTGCTCCCTCTGTTTCTAACCACTTAATTAGGGGTATATTTAATGCAAGCTTTACTAAAATCCCTACTAATAAACTAAGGATCGTAAAGCGCTGCTCATTGATCCCTTGTAGAATCGCAGCTGTCACTGCATAAAGGGCAAATAACATCGCCACTGGTGCATAAGCCCGCAGTACATCAGTGCCTAACTCACTATGCTCATAAAACAATGTGTATACTGGTTCAGCTAATAAAGCAAGGCCGACAACCGCTGGCAAAATTAAAAATAAAATCACTTGAAATGTTTGATTTAATTGACGGTTCATCGTTATACGATCATTTTTTATAAAAGAATTTGTAATAGTCGGTACGAGTGTTAATGAAAATGCAGTTGCTAAAGTAACAGGAATCATCACTAATTTATGGGTTTGATAGTTAAGTACCGAAAGTGCTGCGCCTGCTTCTGAACCAGTGTAGCCAATCGATTGCATTGCTTTATTAAACGTAGATAAATCAATCATTTGGAATAACGGATTAACCAATGCGACAAGTACAAAGGGAATAGAGTAAAGAATGATTTCCTTATACATGTCTGTAAGAGAAATATCCATTGTACCTTTATCTTTAACCAATAATTGATCTAAATAAGGCTTTCTTTTGTACCAATAAATAAACAAAACAGCTAAACTACCGATACCACCTATAAAGGCTGCAAAAGTAGCGACACTGACTGCTGTAACAAGATCGCCATCCATTACATAAATAACGACAAATGCCCCTGCAAGTAGAAAGGCAATTCGTACAATTTGTTCAACGACCTGAGATACGGCTGAAGGTCCCATTGATTGATGACCTTGGAAGAATCCGCGAATTAAGCTCATAAACGGGATAATGATTAAGGCAAAGCTGACCGCTCGAATAACGGAGACAATGTCTTGTAGCATTGCTACATCTTCTGGGTCCACAAAAATCTTCGCTAGCGTAGGCGCTCCCATATACATGATTAAGAAGCATGCAAACCCACTACAAAGCATAATAATTAAACCGGACTTAAACAGCTTCCTTCCGACTGCATATTCTTCTAATGCGTTATACTTTGAAATAAACTTTGAGACGGCAAGCGGTACACCCGCAGTCGCCACACTAATAAAGATTGTGTATGGTACATAAGAATAGTTATAAAGGATTGTTCCTTCGTTTCCAACGATTTGATAAAATGGAATCACATAAAATAATCCAAGAAACTTAGATATGAATGTACCAAGAGTTAAAATAAATGTTCCTCGTAAAAGCTTAGACGACATATAATCCCATCCTCTATTGTCCAAGCGCTACCAAAAGCGTGGTGTTTTCTATCATTCACAAAATTAAACTATACAACTTCTCATTCTACCATATGTTACGACAATAATAGACATATTTTTATCTCAGACGACTCTTTTCATTCTTAATGATTTTTTAAGAAGATGTTTAGATGTTGTATCTTTTGCTTTATAATAGCAAAGGTATGCTATTTTCATTGAAAGAGAAAAAGTTGGTGAAGAAAATGAAACAAACACAATATGATGTCATTGTCATTGGCGGTGGGCCATCTGGTCTAATGGCTGCCATTGGTGCTGCAGAGAATAAAGCAAAAGTATTACTTATTGATAAAGGCAATAAATTAGGTAGAAAACTGGCGATTTCAGGTGGTGGCCGTTGTAACGTGACTAATCGGCTCCCAATCGATGAAATCATTAAACATATTCCTGGTAACGGACGCTTTCTTCATAGCGCCTTCTCCATTTTTAGTAATGAAGATATTATCCGTTTTTTTGAGAAGCTTGGTATCGCCTTAAAAGAGGAAGACCACGGTAGGATGTTCCCTGTAAGTAATAAAGCACAATCTGTTGTTGATGCGCTACTTACAAGGCTAGACGAATTGAAAGTAACAATAAAAACAAATAGTCCTGTTGCTGATATTCAATTCCAACCAGAGAGAAGCCATACAGTCCAATTACATTCCGGTGAACAGTTTCACGGAAAAGCTGTTGTGCTAGCAGTGGGAGGCAAATCTGTACCCCATACAGGATCTACAGGAGATGGCTACGGTTGGGCAGAGAAAGCTGGACATACGATTACAGATTTATTCCCGACTGAAGTTCCGTTAACATCTAGCGAATCATTTATAAAGAACAAAGCGCTACAAGGACTCTCTTTGCGCGATGTGGATGTAAGTGTATTGAACCCTAAAGATAAGCCATTAATTACACATCGAATGGACATGATTTTCACCCATTTCGGGCTAAGCGGACCTGCGATTTTAAGATGCAGTCAATTCGTCGTTAAAGCGATGAAGAAGTGGAAACTAAACAAAGTAAACGTACGCATTAATGCCCTACCCGAGCAAAATGCTGAGAAGACTTTCCAAGAGATCGTAACACTTAAAAAAAATGAACCGAAAAAGAGTATTAAAAACTTGCTAAAAGGGATCGTTCCTGAAAGGTATCTTCTCTTCCACTTAGAAGAAGTAGGCATTGACCCAACCACACAGGCAGCAAGTATCACAAATGAACTGCTTCGTTTATTCGTTAATCGACTACACGATTTCCGCATTGAAATAGATGGTACATTACCATTAGAAAAGGCCTTTGTAACAGGTGGGGGCGTTTCTGTCAAAGAAATTGAACCACAAACAATGGCATCGAAAAAAATGGATGGATTATTTTTTTGCGGAGAAATCCTTGATATCCATGGCTATACAGGCGGCTACAACATTACCTCCGCTCTTGTCACAGGACGTCTAGCAGGGAGTAATGCTGCTCTAAGGAAAAGCGTAACTACTTGATTTTAAAGTAGTTACGCTCTATATATAACCATCGCCGAAAAACAATAAATTTGCTCCTCATCTTCTTCTTGCATCGCAGCAATATTATATTTAATATCAACAAGCTTTTGTTCTTCAACCTTTTCTAAAAAACGGTTCATCGCAACCTCTAGATCTTTTTCATGTTCTTGGTCAAATAACTTTACCTTGATCATTTGATGAAAACCCCCTCCATGGGAATGAGTATTTTTATTTATTATTAACAGAAAATTCGTAATATATACACGAGTATAAGGTGATGAAATGAGGAGGCTTAAACGTATTCTTTTAACCACCATTTGCCTATCTTTCTTGTGGGTGATGGGAGATATCAGTAAATCAATCACTCATTCGAATGCTACTTGATGTCTTGACAATCCTTTACTTTGGTTTTTTTAGTTGAATATAACCATCCCTCTGCAATCTCAGCTGCTTCTAACGCTCTTTCATATGCCTTGCTTACACGTAGTGAATGTTTTTCAGCCTGTTCATATGCTTTCAGAAATTGTTTCTGACCACTTTGCGCACAACCTCTCTTTCACTGTTACGGATATTTCCTTGAATAATTTCACATCGAAAAGCTAACCTCGCTATTTTCAATTGGAAGAGGTGTATTTCATCATATTGTCTATATCCATTAACAGCACGAGGAGCAGGAGAAAGATATCCCCACTCCTCGTAAACTCTCACTGTATTAGGATGAACGCCCATACTATCAGCGATTTCTTTAGTTAAATAAACCAACATATCCCACTACTTCCATCTAAAATATTTAATTGAAAGGAAGCTACTAATTAATACACATGCCGTCATTGCTACAATTGGATAAATCATGTCGCTTAGAACTCCGCCTAAGCTTACTTCCTTAAGCAACTGAATACCTTGTGATAAAGGCAGGAACGCAAAGACATTCTGTAAAATTTCCGGAAAAATTTCAAAAGGTATGGTTGCACCTGAAAATAGAAGCATTCCGAAATAGGCTAACGACCCCCATAAATTCGCTGCTTTTTGATCGGGAACTACACTTCCGATGAGTATACCAATGCTATACATTGCAATTAAAACAAACAAATAACTGCAAAGAAACAAACCAAAGGAGCCAGCCATTTCATAATTGAAAACAAAAAGATAAACCGCTGTCACACCTAGGAAGGACAATATTGAAGCAATAAATTGAACGAATGCCTGTGCACAAAGCAAAGTTAAAGGCGAAGCAGGGGTCACCTGAAATCTTTTTAAAATATGGCGATGACGGTAATCAGCAATGGTAAGTGGTAGTCCCATTACACCTGTAGCTAATATACTAATTGTGACAACTGCTGGATAAGATTGCAGGAACATTGTATTTCCTTGGGTAAACAGTTCATTATTCATAATATAACCAAATAAAAAGGCAACAATGATTGGAAAAATGATACCGAAGATCAGGATATCTAGACCTCTCCAAACGAGTTTCGCTTCTATTTTTGTTAAAGTATAAAATGTCATTATCTTTCCCCCTCTTCATCTGTTAAAGCTAAATAGGCATCCTCCAGTGAAGCTTGCCCTGAATAAGTGATCACTTCTGCTATCGTTCCTTCACATATGATATGTCCTTTCTTTAAAATCATAATGCGGTCGCAAAGTGCTTCTACTTCATCCATATAGTGAGAGGTAAGGACAATAGATAATCCTTCACGCTTATAATCAATTAACGTTTGCCACAATTTTTTTCTTGCTTTCGTATCTAAGCCCGTAGTTAATTCGTCTAGAAAGACCAATTCCGGGTTGGGTAACAATGCCAATAACACAGCTAGTCTTTGTTTTTCACCGCCTGACAATGATTTAACTAATGAATTCTCTTTATCTTGTAAGCCAAATTTGGTCAATAAAGATTGATATGGCTCAGTGTGCTTATATAACACACTCCATTGCTGACAGCTTTCAGCAACGGTCATTTTGTCTGGAAAGTGAGATTCTTGAAATTGCACACCCACTTTCTCAAAAACTTGCTTTCTATTATGAATAGGAGATTGTCCTAATATAGAGACTTCCTGATAAACAGCAGGCCTAATTCCTAGCACAGCTTCTATCAACGATGTCTTTCCTGCACCGTTTTCTCCTAGTATTCCCAGTACCTCTCCTTTTTGAATGGAGAAACTAATCTTATCAACCACCGTTTTCTCCCCATAACTAACGGACAATTCCTTTACCTTCAGTACCATCAACTCACTCCCTTTTCTAAGAATAGATTCACATCATAGCAAAAGAAATGTAGGGTGGTGTCTTATTGGAGGCTTTGAAAATTTTTTTATTTATTTTCTGATAATAGTATACCGATGATTTGCGTGAGCGGTTCTTTATCTAGGACTCTATAATAAGTAGGTTTTTTATTTTTGTAGTGTATTGCGATGGCTTCTTCATATACGCTAATACTTCTCTCATTTTCAGCTGTCTTCGTTATAAACCCAATTCTATACAGTTCTTTAGATGCTGTGCGGTGAGATCTTTTTAATTCAATATCTGCCAGAAGTGAGCGTATTTCTTTCAGTTGTTTATCATGATCGTCTTTATTTAAAGAAACAGTTTCTGTTGTTCCACTAGTCGCTATAATGATAGAATATAGGTTTTCCTCCGATACTTGTACGACCTCATTTAAACCTAGCTTTTTCTCAGAAAGATAAAATTGATATACACCTATGGACAAAAATAATAGAACAATTACCGATAAAAAAGAGATGATTTTTTTACTCATTCTTTCTCCTTTCGTATCTATTTAAACAATCGTTCGAAGTAAATAAATTGAATTTTTATAATATTATACCTATAATAGAGTGAATTGTTAACAGGTGGTGTAAATATGCAATTTATGGTGGGACAAGCGAAAGCAAGGTAGCAATCATCGCTCTTTCGCCTCTTGGTGAAGGAAAAGAAATTTTTTCCTCTCTCAGCAGTGAGTTAAATGACTATCGCAGCTCTGATCAATCCAGCACTTTGTGTGGGTAACATTTAAGTTACGAACCTAATCTGACTAAGCAAACCGAAATTAGGTACACACCCCGCGATTCTTCATCAAATATACCTTTACCATAGCACTTACACCTAATTGCATTCTCCTTTTGCTACAATCTCAGCAATGGGTTCTCCTCGTATTCTAGAATTCCATCTTCCTTTCCTGAATTAAATGCGATAGCTTTTATACGACAAAAAAGAAGACCTCCTAAAAAAGAGGCCTTCTTCATACGTACCAATTATTTTGTTTCGCCTTCCCACTCAAGCATACCGCCGACCATATTTGTCACTTGATAGCCTTGTTCTTGCATAAAGCGACAAACTTGTCCACTACGATTCCCTGAACGGCAAATCATAATATATTCTTTGTCTTTATCAAACTTATCAAGGTTTTCAGGAATTGTCCCCATCCTAATATGCTTTGCACCAGGAATGATGCCTTGAGCTACTTCGTCATCTTCCCTTACATCTACAAGTTCAAGTTGTTCTCCTGCTTCTAACTTTTTCTGTAATTCTTCTGTTGTGATTTCTTTCATACCAGTCATCCACTACCACCCTTTCCATTATCGTTATCTCTATTTTAAAGAAGTGTTTATCGAAATGCGAATATTACATTCGCATAGGGAAAAGGGTAGCTCTTTTCATAAGCTACCTCTTTTTCCGAAAGAAACTTAATTAGCGACAATATTTACTAGCTTCCCAGGAACAGCAATTACTTTTCTGACTGTTTTGCCATCAATTTGTTCTTTGATTTTATCATCATCCATGGCAATTTGCTCTAGAACATCCTTTTGTGCATCAACAGGTACCATTAATTTCGCCTTCACTTTACCGTTGATTTGGATAACGATCTCTACTTCATCATCTGTCATTTTCGCTTCATCGTATGCTGGCCAAGCTTCATAAGAAATGGTTCCTGTGTGACCAAGGATTTCCCATAGTTCTTCTGCAATATGTGGAGCAATTGGGGCCAACATTTTTACAAACCCTTCTGCATAAGCCTTTGGAAGAATATCGGCTTTGTAGGCTTCATTGACGAAAACCATCATTTGCGAAATAGCGGTATTGAAGCGTAATCCTTCAAAGTCCTCTGTTACTTTTTTCACTGTCTGATGATACACTTTTTCTAGTTGAGATACTTCTACATCCTGCACTTTGCTACTTAAGCTATGATCTTCTTCAGCAAGCAAACGCCAAATTCGGTCCAAAAAGCGCCTAGAGCCATCTAATCCATTTGTAGACCAAGCAATTGAGGCATCAAGTGGACCCATAAACATTTCATATAGACGAAGTGTATCTGCTCCATGACTTTCTACAACCGCATCAGGATTAACAACATTCCCTTTTGACTTACTCATTTTTTCATTATTTTCTCCAAGAATCATGCCTTGGTTAAATAATTTTTGGAATGGTTCTTTCGTATCCACTACACCGATATCGTATAATACTTTATGCCAGAAACGAGCATATAATAAATGAAGAACAGCATGTTCAGCTCCACCAATATAAATATCAACTGGTAACCATTCTTTTAATTTTTCCGCATCAGCTAATGCTTCACTGTTTTTCGGATCAATATAACGTAAATAGTACCAGCAGCTACCTGCCCATTGTGGCATTGTGTTCGTTTCACGGCGACCTTTTTTACCTGTTACAGGGTCGGTAACATTTACCCACTCTTCAATATTAGCTAACGGTGATTCACCTGTACCAGATGGCTTAATCTCCGTTGTTGTTGGCAAAATTAAAGGTAACTCTTCGTAAGGAACTCCCGTCATTGTACCATCTTCCCAATGGATAACAGGAATGGGTTCACCCCAATATCTTTGACGACTAAATAACCAATCACGTAAGCGATATGTCACTTTTTTCGTCCCAATCTCTTTCTCTTCTAGCCAAGCGATCATTTTTGTAATCGCTTCTTCTTTACCTAAGCCATTTAAGAAATCAGAATTAATATGTTCGCCTTCACCAGCATAGGCTTCTTTAGATATATCTCCACCAGCTACGACTTCTTTAATAGGCAAGTTAAATTCTTTGGCGAAATCATAATCACGCTCGTCATGAGCTGGAACAGCCATAATCGCACCTGTACCATATGAAGCAAGCACATAATCAGCAATCCAGATCGGCATTTTTTCACCGTTAGCAGGGTTAATTGCATAAGCGCCTGTGAATACACCTGTTTTTTCTTTCGCTAAATCTGTTCTTTCTAAATCACTCTTTGTTTTAACTTTTTCAATATAAGCATTAACTGCATGACGTTGCTCTTCTGTTGTAATCACATCAACTAGTTTATGTTCTGGTGCAAGAACAGCATATGTGGCACCAAATAATGTATCTGGACGTGTCGTAAACACTTCAAACGTACCTTTGTCACCTTCGATATGGAAAGTCACTTCAGCACCTTCAGAACGGCCAATCCAGTTGCGCTGCATATCCTTCAAACTTTCTGGCCAATCAAGTAAATCAAGATCCTCTAGTAAACGGTCAGCATATGCAGTTATTTTTAGCATCCATTGGCGCATTGGTCTTCTTTCTACCGGATGATCACCACGTTCACTTTTCCCATCAATTACCTCTTCATTAGCAAGCACAGTTCCAAGTGCAGGACACCAGTTCACTGCTACTTCATCGATATAAGCAAGACCTTTTTCATAAAGCTTTAGGAAAATCCATTGTGTCCATTTATAATATTCCGGGTCTGTTGTATTAATTTCACGATCCCAGTCATAAGAAAATCCTAATGATTTAATTTGACGGCGGAATGTGTTAATGTTTTTCTCGGTAAATTCAGCTGGGTCATTCCCTGTATCAAGGGCATATTGTTCAGCAGGTAAACCAAATGCATCCCACCCCATTGGATGAAGGACATTATACCCTTGCATTCTTTTCATACGTGCAAGTATATCTGTTGCTGTATATCCTTCAGGGTGTCCCACGTGTAAACCTACACCAGACGGATAAGGGAACATATCTAACGCATAGAACTTTCTCTTCCCTTTTTCTTCACCTGTTTTAAATGTTTTTTGTTCTTCCCAGTAGTACTGCCACTTACCTTCAATTTGCTGATGATTAAAGCTCATCTTCTTTCCTCCTAAAAAATGCTACGTTTTTAAGTATAAAAAAACCCCTCATCCCTCAAAAAGGGACGAGAGGATTATGTATATCTCCCGCGGTACCACCCACATTAACAGTTTACAGTTAACTGTTCACTTCATTCATCCTTAACGCGGAGTACGGCAAGTATTACTGTTATTTTCACACTTGCTGCTCAGTAGGCGAGTTCATGAAAGGACCTGACTAGCTTACACCAACCGCTAGCTCTCTAATATCAGGCTTCCTAGCATTACTATTCCTCATCATTGCAGTTATAAAATATTCATATTGACATTGTAATCAATTTCAATGGTTGATGCAAGTAGGCTTTCACAAGTTACTATAGATAAGTATAAGCTATTCAAGAAAAGCGAAATCGTGACAATTTTTTTATCCATGTATTTCTCTTCCTTATTTTGCCCATAACTATAGTAAAAAATAAGGAAAGGTGATTTCATATTATGAAAGGTATCGCTTTTATTAATGAAAAGTGGATTATGAATGATTATAAAACTTTAGATGAAAGCCTTGAAGTTCAGAAGCAATCCATCCAGACGTTCATTGAAAATAACCAAATGAAAACCATTAAATTAAATCCTTATCAATTACATGATTACTACACCATTCCACATGCCTTATATTATGATTTAAAACAAACCAAACCGAAGTTAGATTGCCTGATACTCTATTCTGAAAAAGTCATTGAAAGTTTTATCGAGGCTTATCCCGCTCGTTGGTTGATCTTGAAAAGTTTCTTTCATAAAGTCATTTTTCTAGATGAAGTTCAATCACATCATTACCAAGATATTATCTGAATGGTTGAGTAAAGAGCCCCTAGAATTTTTATCTACGGGGCTCTCTTTTTATGAAGATATAGCTGGCATAACTTTTTTCTTTTTAAGCTTTTTATCATAAACAATGGTTGTATATACGGAGATGAGCAGTAATGCCATTAGAATACCGAAAAGCATCTTTACACCGTATACATCGACAAGTACGCCTCCAAGTAACGGCCCGATCATTCTGCCTCCTGTAGAGACACTATTAACAATCCCTTGATAGAATCCTTCTTTACCTTTTGGTGCTAAGTCATTTGCAATAGTAGGTACCGCAGGCCATACAAGCATTTCGCCAATGGTTAAAATAATCATTGCGGTGACAAAACCAGAAAAGGCAACTGCATTTCCTACAACAGCAAAAGAGATAGCAAAAATAAAAATGCCAATAATAATTTGTACTTTTAATGATTTTATTCTTTTAACTAAAAGACTAATTAATGGTTGCGCAAGCACGATCATGGCGCCATTTATTGTCCATAACATACTGTATTGTTTTAAAGAAATCCCAATTTGTTGAGTATATGCTGAGATAGTCGATTGCCATTGCACATAGCCAATACAACATAATAGATAACCGATTAACAGAATGAATAGTGCGTTTAATTTAGGATTGCCGCGCCATTTTTGTTCTGTTTTTATTTCATTTGGTTGATTAACAGGTTTTACTTCCATTTTTCGATAGCTAGTGACTGCTATCAAAAAGAACAAAATATACATTAGACAATTAGCGATAAAAATATAATTGAAAGAAAATGAAGCGATATACCCTGCCATTGCTGCACCTAATGCGACACCTAGATTTGTCGCTACATACATCGCATTAAACGCTTTTCTCCCGCCCTCTTTCCATACACTTCCTGCCAATGCATACATAGAAGGAAACACGATTCCTGAGCCAAAACCTAAAATCGTCAATAATACAATGTATTCCGGCCATCCGTGTTTAAAGACCATAATAATGAGTGAAGCTAACGAAATGACTACGCCTAATAAAATCGAGCGATAGCCACCTAATTTATCAAACAGCACACCACCAACGAGATTGCCTATGACTGTTGCTGCTGAATTAATCATTAAAACAATACCGGCCATCGATAAAGACTTTCCTAATTCTTCATGCATATAAATCGTGTTTAAAGGCCATAAAAAAGAGGAACCTGTTACATTAACAGCCATCCCAATAACTAATAACCACAAAGCTCGAGGCATCATCCATACCCCTTTCACATTCTATTCATTTCATTCCATTTCGAATTCCAAAATAAATTCTATTCGTTTTTGATGATGGATTCAATACTAATTTTGTGACAGATTTAGACATCTACCTTATCTATACATATAAATGAATAAATACTCTTAAAATTAAGCATAAACTGAAGAAATGGATGCCATTATGTATGATATATACAGTAATCGTTTTATTAACTTTTTCAAAAACCGTACACAAGCAAACTCCATGAAATTCGCTTGATGTACGGGATTATTTGACTTACACATATGATTTATTCTGGATGAAATTTTGATTTCACAGGTTGCCCACCTGTTTCCTCATACTTCTTTTTAGACCGTGGGATCACATTCGCACTACCGAATTCAACCTCTTGGTTATTGAGACCATTTCTTGTTTTTTGCTCTGGATTGTTTTGGTTTGATTTTTTTCTAACCATTTATTATTCACCTCTTAATGGGGAGTAATGATCATTTGATTTTGTAATTGCTGTAATTGTAATCTCATTCGATGAAGCTCTTCCCTTTGTGCATCTGTAGCACTATGAGACATCGTCATTAAATCATTGTAGGCTTGTTCAATATGAGCAAGCGCTTTAGCATAGTCTTGGTCGTTATAATGTTCTTGCATTTGTCCATCTTTAAACTGCATATTAGCAAATTGTATTACTTCTTCACATTGTTGCATTAATTGTTGTACGGATTCACGGGTTGCCATAAAAGCCTTCCCCCTCTTTTTAATGAAGTGTACGAAGCAAATGCGCCTCATAGATAGTATTTACCGAGTGTTCCATTTCTACTAATTGAAATGTTATCAATGTGTAATTGAGTTGATGATTTCTTTCATGATAATATTGAATTTGTCACAGTGGTGACTTTAGGAGGGCTAACTTTGGATTTACTCACTCAATTTCCATATACAATTGATCAAAAACGTTATCATACATGGAACTTTCATTTAAAAAAACATTTCGGACATAAGGTCTTTAAAGTAGCTTTGGATGGGGGCTTTGATTGTCCTAATCGTGATGGTACTGTCGCTCATGGTGGCTGTACATTTTGCAGTGCAGCAGGTTCAGGTGATTTTGCCGGTAATCGGGCAGAACCATTAGACGTACAATTTATTAAAATCAAGGATAGCATGCATAAGAAATGGAAAAATGGAAAATACATCGCTTATTTCCAAGCATTCACAAATACCCATGCACCTGTTGAAGTACTTAAAGAAAAGTATGAATTTGTCTTAAAACAAGAAGGAGTTGTTGGCTTATCTATTGCCACAAGGCCTGATTGTTTACCAGATGATGTCATAGACTATTTAGCTGACCTTAATAAAAGAACATACTTATGGGTTGAATTAGGCCTACAAACCGTTCATGAAAAAACAGCCCAACTAATTAATCGTGCACATGATTATGATTGCTATAAAGAAGGCGTAAAGAAACTTCGGCAACATCATATACGTGTCTGTTCTCATATCATTAATGGTTTACCTGAAGAGTCACCTGAAATGATGATGGAAACAGCACAGGAGGTGGCAAAATTAGATGTACAGGGAATTAAAATACACTTGTTACATCTTTTAAAAGGCACGCCGATGGTTAAGCAATATGAAAAGGGCATGGTTTCATTCCTTAGCCGTGATGACTACATTCAGTTAGTTTGTGACCAATTAGAAATTTTACCAAAAGAGATGATTGTTCATCGCATTACTGGCGATGGGCCTATCGATCTTATGATAGGTCCTATGTGGAGTGTGAATAAATGGGATGTCCTAAATGGCATTGATCAGGAACTAAAGCGAAGAGATAGCTGGCAAGGTAAATATCATCAATCATTTACCGAGGAGGTGAGCTCTTGAAGATAGAACGTATTTTACCATTTGCGAGAGAACTACTACAGAAAGCAATTGCACCAGGAGATGTCGTCGTTGATGCCACACTTGGAAATGGACATGACACATTATTTTTAGCTCAACTCGTTGGCGAACATGGCAGAGTATATGGATTCGATATCCAAGAAGAGGCCATACAGTCTACCCAAATTAAACTTGATGAACACGAACTTTCTAATCGTACAGTTCTATTCAATCGTGGTCATGAGCATGTAACTGCTTGCATTCCACCCATTCATTTCGGTCGTATCACTGGCGCCATTTTTAACCTCGGGTACTTACCTGGTGGAGACAAAACGATTGTCACAAGACCGAGAACAACTATTTCCGCGATTGAACAATTAATCGATATGATGGCACCTGAAGGCATCATTATTTTGGTGATTTATCATGGCCATCCAGAAGGTGCTGTTGAGCGTGACTATATTTTGCGTTACTTGAAAACCATTGATCAACATACTGCTCATATTTTGCAGTATCAATTCATTAACCAAGCTAACCGTCCACCTTTTATTGTTGCGATTGAGAAAAGGTAAGACGAAGATCAATTACGTACAGACAAGAACAAATTTGTTCTTGTTTTTTTATTTTATGTACATTTTAGCGTCTGAACCGATTCTAAGCTATTCAAGTCTGCACTGTCTTTTCTTGATGGCTTGCTTGCGAGTCAGACTTGCATACTTTTACCTTGTGTGATTCGATGCAGACCTATGGCGACAGAAACCCCTCATTACCTAATGTTCCAAGATAATGACAGTAGGGAGAATTTTATTCTGCAAATTTTATCGATTTAAGACCGACATTAAGCTTTCAAATCATGAACTCACAACTGCCTTCCTGCTTTTTAATGCGCGATAGGCACGACCATTAATATAAAAAAAGAGGCTTGAAAATCCACCAGATTTAATCATCTTTCTTGCTAGTTTTTTCATTTGCTGTCTTTTTCCAACTTTTTCATCTGATAAGTATAGCCCTAATAACCCCCGGTTAATTAAAAGGTGAAATCGTTTATGGGGAAGCTTATCCGTCTGCTCATCTGCACACTTTACAAAATAACGCATGCGCTCAAATAACTCTTTTTCATCTTCATAATAAAAGCAAAAGTTTAAATCCCCTGCTTCCTTATCTTCCTCTTGATCAATGTAATAGTCTAATAAAATGTGTAAGCCTTGAATGTATGGAAAATACCCATTACGTATAATCTCACCGTAGCTTTCCTTATAGTCCCTTCTCGTTGCATAAGCAACTAAACAAAAAATACCGAGTGTGGAACCCGAACAAGCAGAAAATTCATACCAGCTCATAGATGGGATGATATCTTGATGTTCTTTATACCAATTTTGCAAGCGAGGAACTCTTTGTTCTATTGCCACATGTTTATGTATTTGTAAATCACAATAATATCGACAAAGCTCTGTCAAGTAAGGTTTGATCATTGGATAATTTTCCATAGAAGCTAAAACTTTACGGCAAGTCATCACTAATGCTAATAGATACCCACCATCTTCTTGGTCATCCCGATAACGATAATAGTTCACCTTAGGTAACTGATCATCGATTAACAATGAATGACGCATCGCTTCATGTATTGCCGTAAAATCTTTAGGGTCCATCGATGTACTTCTATCACATAAATTATCTAAGTAATCACTAATGGTTTGATAGGCAACAATAAACGTTATGACTTGACGATAATCATCAACGGCCAAAAGTGACATGATGGCCCCACCCTCACAATGAAAGGTTTTATCTTTTATGCTAGAAAGAGCTTGCGACTTTAATTCCTCATTGGGGATTGATTCCGCCAATTTGCGCCATTTATTTAACTCTTCATTCACAGCAGGCATCACTTTTCTATATGCATTTGTCATTAAGCTGATCGGCATTGTTGGTACATTCATTACATGGACTCCCCTTACGCTTTACTAAACAATATACCCGATAGAACGCAAACTGCTCATTACAAAATCCTTTGCATAATCAAATACATCTTCCCTCTCTGGCTCATTAAAGATTTCATGATAGCATTTTGGCCATTCTTTAAAACGTTTCTCAGTAAACGGAGCTTTATTGAACCATTGTTTAACGGGAACCTTATTAACAATTTTGTCATCACCACCTTGCATAACCAGTAAAGGCACATCTTGCACCTTTTTTATATCTTCAAATGCGAGATTGATCGTTTGCTGTAGTTCACGAAACCACCTTATAGACACTTTGGTAATATATAATGTATCGTTTACATCCATTTCTCTTACATCAGCATTCCTTGTTGCCATATCAATAGTTAATCCGGAATTGACTCTTAATGTAGGAGCAATTTTATTTAAAGGATACGATGCAAGCTCGAGTAGCTTTGGTGGGTTTTTCATAAGTCCTAAACATGGAGATGAAAGAATGACGCCCGCTAGCTTTAATCTTTCTTCTTGTAACAAGCGTATTGTTATTAAACCACCCATGCTATGACCTAAAAGAAAAACAGGTAAATCAAAGGTGTAAGCAGCTTGTATCCAATCCTTTACCTCAATAAGATACTCTTGAAAAGAATCTATATGCCCTCTTCTTGATCTCGTCGTCATTCCTTGGCCCGGAAGGTCACCCATAATGACGTGAAATCCTGATACTCTCCACATTTCTATTAACCAACCATACCTGCCGTGATGTTCCATTGCCCCATGAACCATCACAATCACACCTTTTGCCTCACCCTCAGCTTCCCATTTCCACATCGTCTGATCCTCCTAAAAACAATTCTGTTTCGTTCAAGTTTGTTATCCTTTATTATATCCTACCTTTAAAAAATCTTCACGATTTCTCATGATTTCTCCATGATATAATATTAAAAAAGAGCTGAATGGCTAGAAAACAGCCCTTCTAAATTGACTAAGATAAAAAGGAGCTATGATATCAATGATTTATCCTTTTCATGACAAACAACCAAAAATTGCTGATGATGTATTTATTGCTGATTATACAACTATTACGGGTGATGTAGAAATTGGCGAAGGATCAAGCGTTTGGTTCAATACTGTCATCCGCGGCGATGTTGCACCCACTTATATTGGAAAAAGGGTGAATATACAAGACAATTCTGTTCTTCACCAAAGCCCTCAAAACCCACTCATCCTTGAAGATGAAGTGACAATTGGACACCAAGTGATCTTACATAGTTGTAAAATAAGAAAAAGAGCATTAATTGGCATGGGTTCCATCGTCTTAGATGGTGCAGAAATTGGTGAAGGTGCATTTATCGGAGCAGGTAGTCTTGTGCCTCAAGGGAAGATCATCCCCCCAAACACTTTAGCATTTGGTCGTCCAGCAAAAGTAGTACGTGAATTAAATGACGATGATAAAAAAGATATGGAGCGGATTGTACGAGAATATGCTGAGAAAGGGCAGTACTACAAAGCAATCAAAAAAGAGCAGCAATAACTTCTGATAAATTTTGCTCTATCGCCGATAATAAGTGGAAGACATTTTTTCAGGTGGTGTAATTGTTGAAATTTATTATTGGATTGACACTGATTTTGTTAGCTTATTTATTGATAAAACTGCTAAAAAATGGTGCTAAACAACTGCTTATCCTTCTTCTTATTTTAATTTTCCTTCTTCCTTCTCCGAGAGTAACAACGGAACACGCTGATGCGGCTCCTTTCCGAGAGAACAAAAGGGCGGAAGGTACAAACAATGAAGAATTTATCGTAAAAATAAAACAACAAGTATTATTGGACATTCCGGTCATACCACAATTTCCAGAACTCCCTCGCGGATGTGAAGTAACAAGCCTGGCGATGTTACTCAACCATGCAGGTGTAACTGTTGATAAAATGACTTTAGCTAAAGAAATCAGGAAAAACCCTGCAACGTTTCAAAAAAAAGAGGGCAAGATTTATTATGGTCACCCCAATGACGGTTTTGTTGGCGATATGTACTCTTTTAACAATCGAGGACTCGGGGTTTACCATACGCCGATTAAAGAGCTGGCAGAAACCTATTTACCAGATAAGATTCATGATTTTACTGGTGATGACTTTTCGTCAATCAAAACACATCTCTCTAATGAGAAACCTGTCTGGGTGATTATTAATACGAAATACAATGAACTGCCTGATGCTTATTTTCAGACATGGCACACACCAAGTGGCGTGATTGATATTACGTATAAAGAACATTCCGTGTTAGTCACTGGATACGATGACCAATATATATACTTTAATGATCCCTTTTCAAATATAAAAAATAAGAAAGCACCTATCAAAGAGTTCCAAGCAGGTTGGGAACAAATGGGCAGGCAAGCCATTACTTATTTAAATTAGAAATAAGGCAGTTAAGAAAATCAACATATCAAATAACAAGAAAAAAACCCGGACTATTGTTCGGGTTTTAATTTGATTAATGTTTTTTCTCAGCTTAAAAGTTAGCAGTTGTAGCTGAAACCAATTGGTTTTCGAAATCATACTTCTTCTCAATAAAAACATCATGCCACACAATAAACATAAGGACCGTCCAGATTTTCCTACTGTAATCTGCTTTTCCTTGTGCATGCCATTCAAGTAAATTTACTACATACTCTTTATTAATTAAATAGTCTGTATGGCTCTCTTTAATTAGTGTCTTAGCCCAATCATACATCTCATCCTTTAACCAATGACGGATAGGAACCGGGAATCCTAACTTTTTACGGTTCAACACATGTTCTGGCACAATACCTTCTGCTGCCTTACGAAGGATATATTTCGTTGTTTGATGAGATGTTTTTAAATGGGTTGGAATGGTGGAAGCCACATTAAAGACCTCTTTATCAAGGAATGGTACCCTTAATTCCAATGAATGTGCCATCGTCATTTTATCTGCTTTTAAAAGAATATCTCCGCGCATCCAAGTATGAATATCAATATACTGCATTTGATTAACCGCATCATAGGCTGCACTTTCAGCATATAATGGACGGGTAATATCTTTAAAATCATTCTTCTCGTTATAAACCTGCAATAATTCTCTTTTTTCATGTTCTAAGAACATTTTCGCATTACCAATATAGCGTTCTTCCATTGGAGTCGTTCCTCGTTCAATAAAGCTCTTACCTCTCATCCCCTCTGGCATGATTCGAGAAAGGGTACGCAATAACTTTCTTCCTGCTGAAGGCATTTTATTAAAAATTTCTAAGTCCTGTGGTTCACGATAAATATTATATCCACCAAACAGTTCATCGGCGCCTTCGCCTGATAGCACCACCGTTACATGTTTTCTTGCTTCTCTTGCGACAAAGTAAAGTGGAACGCAAGCAGGGTCCGCTAATGGGTCATCTGTGTGCCACATAATTTTAGGTACTTCTTGCATATATTCTTCTGGAGAGATGATATAGCTTATATTTTCAACACCTAGTTTTTCAGCTGTTTCTTTAGCCACATCCACTTCACTAAAACCGTCCCTTTCAAAACCTACTGAAAACGTTTTAATATTTGGGTGAAACTGTTTTGCTATGGATGCAATAATAGAAGAATCAATCCCACCGGATAAAAACGAGCCTACAGGTACATCACTACGCATATGCATTTTAACTGAATCCGTTAAAACATCTTGAATCTCTTTAATAAACTGAGATTCTTCTTTTTGTACAGGTTGGAAATGTGCTTTCCAATAACGCTGAATATGCATAGAGCCACCGATTTTCTTCTTGAAATAATGACCTGGCTCAAGTTTCTTTATACCAACCGACATGGTCATCGGTTCAGGTACAAATTGATAAGTCATATAATACTGCAAAGCATCATAATTAATGACATCGTTTTTCAATGCCAGTAGAATACTTTTCTTTTCAGAGGCAAAGTAAGTGGTCTCATCATCTTCAAGATAATAAAAAGGTTTAATGCCAAAAGGATCTCTCGCACCAAATACTTCTTGCTTCTCTTTATCCCAAATAACGAAGGAAAACATACCTCTTAACTTTTCTGCCGCCTTCTCTTTATAATAACTATACAAAGCAATAATCACTTCAGTATCCGAATGGGTTTCAAAAGTTAATCCTTTATTGATTAATTCCTCGCGTAGTTCAACATAATTATAAACTTCACCATTAAAAATAATCCAATATTTACCATTATCAAATGTAAGTGGTTGATGACCACTTTCAATGTCTATAATACTTAATCGGCGGAATCCAAATTGGATATGATCAGATCGATAATATCCGGCATCATCTGGCCCACGATGAGTAATAATGTTATTCATATTCTCAA
Source organism: Cytobacillus sp. FSL K6-0265 (assembly GCF_038003465.1). Taxonomy (NCBI): domain Bacteria; kingdom Bacillati; phylum Bacillota; class Bacilli; order Caryophanales; family Bacillaceae; genus Cytobacillus; species Cytobacillus sp. FSL K6-0265. The sequence goes on from NZ_JBBOPE010000001.1 coordinate 3,450,195, forward strand.
ATTGTTTATCTGCTTCTTGTACTTTTTGTGCTTGATCATGTATACAACCAATAAAACCACACATTATGTACGTCACCTTCTTTTTATTTCATCTAGTTTGTTGTATTTTCCCATACCTTGTATAGACGTTAAGTTATTTTAAAAAGTTTCACCTTTCGAAAAAAAATGGAAGATTTATGCTAGGCAGTATGTTCATGTTTTCTCCTTCGTATACTTAAGAACATTTATTCTATACCCACCTTCTAAGACGAAAAGATGACATTAATTTTAATTTTTTATGAAATCGTTTCGATTTCCCTTTATGTCGATTATTGGGGATCTGTAATATCTAAAAAAACGAATTTTGTTCTATTACTTTAATCAAATTCTTTTTGATGTACGAGCAAATCGTTTTGGACGTATTAATTTTATGATAGCCCCTTTTTTTCCAAAAAAAAAAGACTGTAGAAAACTCATTAAAGGCGTTTTCTACAGCCATAACTTTTCTAATTTATTTTAAAGCTTCCTTGCGCAAGTCTTCTGCTTTATCTGTGCGCTCCCAAGGTAAATCGATATCTGTACGGCCGAAATGTCCATAAGCAGCTGTCTGCTTGTAGATTGGACGACGTAAATCAAGCATTTTAATAATACCAGCAGGACGGAGGTCAAAATTGTTTCTAACAACTTCAACTAAAACATCCTCAGATACTGCTCCAGTTCCAAATGTATCAATACTGATGGATACAGGCTGAGCAACACCGATTGCATAGGCTAATTGAACTTCCGCTTTATCAGCTAGTTCTGCAGCAACAATATTCTTTGCTACATATCGAGCCGCGTAAGCAGCTGAACGGTCAACTTTCGTTGCATCCTTACCAGAGAATGCACCACCACCGTGACGAGCATAACCGCCGTAAGTGTCAACAATAATTTTTCTACCAGTTAAGCCAGCATCTCCTTGAGGTCCACCAATAACGAAGCGTCCTGTTGGATTAATAAAGTATTTTGTGTTTTCATCAATTAATTCAGTAGGAACAACCGGATTGATTACATGCTCTTTTAAATTGCGTTGGATTTGTTCTAAACTGATTTCTGGATGATGCTGTGTAGAGATAACAATTGTATCAATACGTACAGGTTGGTTGTTTTCATCATATTCTACAGTTACTTGCGTTTTACCATCTGGGCGAAGATAAGGTAAGATTTCCTCTTTTCTTACTTCAGCTAAACGGCGAGAAAGTTTATGCGCTAATGAAATAGGTAATGGCATAAGCTCTTTTGTTTCATTACATGCAAAACCAAACATTAAACCTTGGTCTCCAGCACCAATGGCTTCAATTTCAGCATCAGTCATCTGTCCTTCACGCGCTTCTAATGCTTGGTCTACACCCATAGCAATATCTGCTGACTGCTCATCAATAGAAGTTAATACTGCACATGTTTCAGAATCAAAGCCATATTTTGCACGTGTATAACCAATTTCCTTAATGGTTTCACGAACGATTTTTGGAATATCTACATATGTGGATGTAGTGATTTCACCTGCAACCAATACAAGACCTGTAGTAACAGACGTTTCCGCAGCAACCCTCGCATTCGGGTCCTTTGATAAAATAGCATCTAGTATTGCATCAGAAATTTGGTCACTGATCTTATCCGGATGACCTTCAGTAACTGATTCAGAAGTAAACAATCTACGTTTTGTTGACATCTGACTTCCTCCTTATTTATCGAATCAATAAGACTTTATATTAGCCTTTAATTTTGATACGGAACTCATTCCCTTATTTGAATCTTCATTATTTATGGGCCAATGTTTATCTCATACCCTTAATAACCTATGCGTTAACTTGGAATATTGAGAATAAAATGGTTGGATCTTTTCCCCATGCATAAATAGTACATTCCAAAAGCCGCTCCTCGTATTCGCCAACATCATGTTAAAAAGCATGAAAAAAAACCTCTTCTCTGATTTAGTGAAAAGGTTGAAGTAAAATGATTCGCGCCTTTCACTCTTATCGTTCAAGGATAGTGAGTAATAAATCCTTGCATCAGGTTAGCACCTTTGCTCATAAAAATGTAGTTGGCAGGTTGCTGGGTTTCATAGGGCCTGTCCCTCCACCAGCTCGGGATAAGAGAGTATCCGTTCAAGGATTCATCATAACTTACACAAGGAATATAGTCAATTGTTTTTCCTCAACTATTCAATGTAAAAATTGTCATATGCTTACTCGATACGCTGAGTTTTGATAGCGAACAAAGGGATGTTTAGATGATACCGTTATTTTTCCTTAATATATATAAAAATTACATTAAATTTGCTGATTATCCTTTTTAAATTTGCAAAAGCTATTTATAATGAATACTGCCTGTATTTGTGACAATTTCATTAATTATATAAAAATGATTTATATAGTATAGACTGAATGAATAAATGTGTTATACTATTTTTGAAGAAATAATCACAAATAGCGACTGAGATGCATATCTCTTAAATAATATTATATAAAGGAAGGTATTCATCAGATGAATTCTGTATCGATAACTGAGTTAAATGATTTACTAAAAGGCGAAAACATCCAAGTTCAATTATCTGTGCCGCAACTAGTTGAGAAAGTATTAAACCGTAATGAAGGTGTACTTACATCTACTGGTGCCATTCGCGCGACAACAGGTAAGTATACAGGTCGTTCACCTAAAGACAAATATACAGTTGAAGAAGCAAGCTCTAAAGATAAAATTGATTGGGGAAGTGTGAACCAACCAATTTCTGAAGCAGTCTTCAATAACTTATACAACAAGGTGATTGCTTTCTTAAAAGAGAAAGAAGAAGTTTTCGTATTCAAAGGATTTGCTGGTGCGGATAAGAAACACCGTATGCCAATCCAAGTAATTAATGAATATGCTTGGCATAACCTTTTTGCACACCAATTATTTATTCGACCTACAGAAGAAGACTTATTAGATCACGAATCTGAGTTTACAGTTATTTCAGCACCTAATTTCAAAGCAGACCCAGCAGTTGACGGTACAGCTTCAGAAACCTTTATTATCGTTTCATTCGAACGCCGTATTGTTCTTATTGGTGGTACTGAGTATGCTGGTGAAATGAAAAAATCTATTTTCTCTGTTATGAACTATATGCTTCCTGAAAATGGTATCCTCCCTATGCACTGTTCAGCCAATGTTGGCCGCGAAGGCGATGTGGCTTTATTCTTTGGTCTTTCCGGCACTGGTAAAACAACATTATCAGCTGATCCAAACCGTCGTTTAATCGGTGATGATGAGCATGGCTGGTCTCCAAATGGTGTATTCAACATTGAAGGTGGTTGCTATGCGAAGTGTATCGATCTTACACGCGAGAAAGAACCACAAATTTTCGATGCCATCCGTTTTGGCGCAGTACTGGAGAATGTTGTATTAGACAAAGAAACTCGTGTAGCTGATTATGCGGACAATACGCTAACAGAAAACACGCGTGCTGCTTACCAATTACAAGCAATTGACAATATCGTTGACCCAAGTATTGCAGGTCACCCGAACACAATCATCTTCTTAACAGCTGATGCTTCTGGTGTATTACCTCCAATCTCAAAATTGAATAAAGAACAAGCAATGTATCACTTCCTAAGTGGATACACTTCTAAGTTGGCTGGTACTGAGCGTGGCATTACTTCACCACAAGCGACTTTCTCAACTTGCTTTGGCTCACCGTTCCTACCATTACCTGCACAACAATATGCTGAAATGCTTGGTAAAAAAATTGACGAGCATAACGCAAAAGTATTCCTTGTAAACACTGGTTGGACTGGTGGCGAATATGGCGTAGGTAGCCGTATGAAGCTTGCATATACACGTGCAATGGTTGAAGCTGCTCTAGAAGGCGAACTTAATTCTGTTGAGACAGTAACCGATCAAGTATTCGGCTTAGAAATTCCGCAACATGTAACAGGTGTTCCTGATGAAGTACTATTACCTAACAAAACTTGGCCAGATCAAGATGCCTATAATGTAAAAGCAAAAGAACTTGCCAATGAATTCCGTGAAAACTTCAAGAAATTCGGTAATATTTCTAGTGATATCGCTGAAAAAGGCGGTCCTATCGCTTAATAGTCAAAACCTTCGAGCTTTGTGCCCGAAGGTTTTTTGTTACAGCATTTTGAGGGTACATCAATTTCGTTCTCTTTATTTAGCGGAGGGCGGTTATTGGATACTTAGAACTGAGTGAGAATGTGGGTCTACAAAGGATTAGTTTCTACTTAAGAAACAATGACCTATCTGCGGACCGTCGTCGCTTAACAGACACTTGTATTATACGAAAGCAAATGAGAAGAAGCCCGACACGGCAATGGCCGTGTCGGGCTTTTTTTTAGTTTGTTGATTTTAGCGATATGAGTTGATAAAAAATTTTCGTACAATCATTTTCCATTTCTAACTTTTGGATGCTTCCCATACCACTGATTTCACCGTCTCTTGTTTTCTTTACTTCAAGTGGAATATTTAGTGGGTAGAGGCGGTATCCTTCTTTTGTTAATGTAAAAAGATTTTCATTTAACCGCTCTTCTCTTCCTTTCGTAACGATCATTGTATTTAATTCTAAAGGCATACCCATAATTGTTTTGCTCCTTGCTCATCGAGTTTTATATAACTATTGTATCTTACAATCTCAATACAATAAAGCTTATTGTTCTTTCATCCACCGCCCAAGATCACGAACAATTTGTCTATTGATAGCTGGTGGAAAATAGTGCGTATACTCTTTGAAATACCATGTATCTACAGGCTTACCCAACTCTTTTAACCGCTTCTCTAAGCGGAAGGCATGTTCGGCAGAAACATTATGATCTAGGATTCCATGAATAATTAATACATTTGCTTGCAGTTGGTCAAGTTCATATAATGGCGTGCGATATTCATATCGTTCCGGGTATTTATGAGGCGTTCCACCGATGACTCGTTTCATCATTTTACGCAAGTCCACTCTTTCTTCATATGTTAGGAACATATCGCTCACACCACCCCACGTAACTACTGACGCCGCTTCAGGCATATGTAAAGCCGTTAATAATGCCATTATCCCTCCTCTAGAAAACCCAAAGACATGGACCCTTTTTACCCGAGGGTGTTCTGCTAATAGTTGAAATGCTGAAAAGGCATCATAACGGTCATCGCCTGCAAAGTCTTCATTTCCCTCCCCTCCTTGATTGCCCTGATAAAAAGGCGCAAATACAATGAAACCATGGAGGGCAAACTGCACAATTCGACTAGGGCGCACTTTGCCGACGTTCTTAATCCCCCCTCTTAAATATAGAAAACCTTCTGATACGTTTTCATTTTCTGGTTCAGCTAATAGACCTTTGATTTTTAGACCATTAGATAAATATGTAATCATTGATAACTTTACTTGAGGGTGCGGAGATGGAAACCGCCATTTATCGATTATCAATGCTTTTCCCTCCTTTACATATAGTAAAAATTTCACATGGGCAATCACACAAATTTGTCACCCTCATAAGATAGTTTAGATGCAAAAATCTAAGAAACATTGAATGAGGAGGTTCTAAAATGAAAAAATGGCTTAAATGGAGCTTCATGCTTCTTTGTATTTCTGTTCTACTCATTCCTATAGCTGCCTGCGGAAAAGAGGATGTGACAAAAATACGTATCGGCGAGGTCACAAGATCTCTTTTTTATGCTCCCCAATATGTCGCAATTGAAAAAGGTTTTTTTAAAGAGGAAGGATTGGATGTTACGTTAACCACCACAGCCGGTGGCGATAAAACGATGACAGCTCTCTTATCTGATAGTATTGACATCGCTCTTGTTGGCTCTGAAACATCCATCTATGTACAGGCGCAAGGGGCAAATGATCCCGTGATTAACTTTGCCCATGTAAAGCTAAACATAGTACAGGGGAAATAAAAGATAAATCATAGCCGTAAAAATTACAAAATAAAAGAGCACAACGTGTATAAGTGATGTACCACCATCCTTACACCGTCCGCCTACTCGGAATAGGCAAACACTTGCTGTACCCTTAGATGTATTTTATTACACCTTGGGTTAATTAGCAACGGTTTGCTAGAATGGCCGTTGCTTTTTATATCCAAGGGAGCCAGGGAAATGAAAAACCGTATTGATGTAATTGCACAAGAAGAATCTTATAATAACTTATCATCATTTAATGATATAGAATTAATGAACAAGACTGTACGTAAATACAGAGACGTCATAACTGCGTCTATTAAGCGTGTTGATGTGAGAAGTAGACTAATTGCATTACTAGAGATTTTAAAGCGTCATAGCTGCAAGCAAATTGGCGTGAGCTATATGTGTAAAAATACTATTGCAGCTAAGTTAGAAGTATCTTATAAAACTGTTCAAAGATTAATGAAGAAGTTAGTTGACTTGGGTATGATCCGTCAAGTAGAAATGAAGCGTAAAAAAGATATGTTGCAAACTGCTAATGCTGTTATTATTTTGCCTATAAAAGAAGAAGTGACCAACAAGCAACCTGCTAAAAAGTCCAAGAAGTGTCCTACCATTAAAACAAATTCTAGTTCTTTAAAACAAAATATTAATAATACTAAACGTAATAAGAGCGTTAAATTGTCATCTGCAAATTTTATTGCTCATTGGGTACCAAAAAGCTTTGCTGAGTTAACAAGCTATTTTTATTCTGAAGCAAAAGCCATTGAAGAATTTTGGAAAGTAGTTAAACAATGTAATAGAGTAGTAGACCATATGAACGGTTTAAGAGCCTTTACTGAAGAGCAAGAGCTTGAAATTGGTGTCCAATCGTTTAAGGAATTTGTGATGAAAATAAAGTCTGGTGCAAAAATGATTAAAGGGGAATTTGCGTATTTTAATGGCATTGTTAACAATCTTATGGACAAGCTTTATTTTGATGACGCATTTATGTCACGTTAAAGATTAATACCTCTACTGGCATCAGTTGAAAACACTTTAACAAATCTCTAATAAAACATATCCACCCATAGAAAAAGCATGGAAATTAGTAGAAATATTAGAGATTGATGAAAGTTAAAAAAATATAAAAATAGTAAAACAATGCAAAAAAAGAAAACAAATGAAAAAAAATGTGATATAATTCCTTGTGTAATTAGTATCACACTTTAGGGGGAAAATGGTTTGAAAAAGTTTTTTAAATTGGGCTGTTTAGGGTTTATTGGGTTAATCGTACTAATTATAGTTATTGCTGCAATTGGTGGAGGCGATGACGAACCAGCTTCAACAAGTACAGATTCCGGCACATCAGAAAACTCGAAATCTGATGACAAACTGAAAGAAGAAAAGAAAGAAGAACCAAAGCTTGCTGCAATTGGTGAGACTTTAAAAGTAGGCGATGTTGAATTTACTGTAAACGAGAAGACAACAAGTGATAATGTCGGTGGTGAATTCGGACAAAACGCTCAAGCTACATACTTAATTCTAGATGTAACCGTTACAAATAAAGGGAATGAAGCAATTACGGTTGATAGTAACTTCTTTAAATTAATGTCAGGTGATAAAACGTTTGAATCAGATGCAACTGCAGGTGTCTTTGCAAATGAACAGGCAGACTTCTTCCTTTCACAAGTAAACCCTGATTTATCATTAACAGGAAAAGTTGTTTTCGATTTAACCGAAGAGGTAATTAATTCAGAAGATTTACACCTGAATGTGCAAACTGGAATTTTTGGTACTGAACAGGGACAAATTAATATTGCTGATTAATAGCTAAGACAAAAAAGCCCTTCTCAAATGAGAGGGGCTTTTATTATTACTTAACTCTTAATTTTTGACCAACATAAATCGTGTAATTTTTATCTAGATCGTTCCAGCTTTTAATTTGCTTAATCGTGCTACCGTATTTTTTAGCTAGTTCAGATACAGTTTCACCTTTTTTCACAGAGTGATAGGTAGCACCAGAAGTAATATTTAACTTGCTTCCTATTTGTAATGCATCCACATTAATACCAGGGTTAAGATTTTTAAGATTATTAACAGTTGTGCCGTATTTTTGGGATAATGACCAAAGAGTATCACCTTTAACTACCGTATGGCGATAACCTTTGCTCGGTTTTGACGTTTCCTTTTTTCTAAGGTTAAATGCTTTAACAAGTCCATTAACATGACCTCTTGCAATATCATCTATAAAAGAATCTTGTTTAAGTTTAGCAGCATCCCCACTATTATCAATAAACCCATTTTCGGTTAAAATTGCAGGCATATGGGATTCTCTAAGAACATGTAGGTTCTTTTGTTTTTGCCCACGGTCATTGAAACCTGTAGCTTTTATCACTTCGTTATGAATAGCATCTTGAATGGCCAATGTGGGTTGTCCTACTCCTGGATAAACAAAATCCTCATAACCTACACCGCCACCAGCATTAATATGTGGTGATACATATACATCGGCACCCCACGCATTTGCATCATCAGTTCGATAAGTTAATGAGCGAGTTTGGTCACCTGTACGGCTCATCTTGATTTGTACGTCTTCATACTCTTCAAGATACTCTTTGATTTTCAACGCAATTTTTAATGTTAATATTTTTTCATACAGGCTATTCCCTACCGCACCTGGATCAGTACCACCATGACCTGGATCAATATAAATTTTAACCATTTAAAATAACACTCCTTTTATTTGTATTGGATTAAAAAAAGACTGTCCGATTGGACAGCCTTATAATTTATCTTCTTTCTCTAGCCAAGCCTTTTGATTTATTGCTTTCCTTGTAAAGCCGTAATGATTTTTATAAATTGTATAAAGATTTACACCAAGGAAAATACCAGCTGATAAAACTACACCAAAGGCATTAATACTCGCATCAGTTAACCACTGAAACTCAATGTTCAATGTACCTAAAAACAGCATAATCGCTGAGAAGAAGCCCACTATTTGCTTAACAACATCATTAATCATGTATATCACCTCCTTTCAATCGAACTTCAAGACCATGCACACGCTTATCTAATCTGTTAATTCTCATGTGGATGGCTTTACGATCATCATCGCTCTCTTTCATTTGCTCGCGAAACTCATCTATAGATTTTTGTAAATTGGCTATTGCATCACTTAATGGCTTGATAATAATTGTCTTAAAAATAAAAGAGATACCCCCAAAGAGAGTACCTACGACAGCTAAAGTTGCCGCCCATTCTTGTATGGTCAATCCGATAAAAGTCAAAATTTCTCCCCCTTATACAAAATAAAAAAGCCTTACTCGTCTTTATTTAATCAAATCTTCTCTTCCTTCTGCTACTAGCAATACTCTTACATCTTCTTTCCAAAGCAAGGGCACTCTTTCATATGTCCAGTTCCCTTGAATAATTTGAGTAGTAAATAAGATAGCCAACATTTACTCACCTCCCTTCATTGAAGTTATAGCCATTTGTGAAATAAGCTCGGCTAACTCTAAAATAGCAACTGCATTTATCTCTTCCTGGTTAGGCACATTACTTTCTTTTTCTGCTTCAGCAATTAATTGATTTTGATATTCTGTATCTTTTATAAACTCATCATTTTCATATTTAAAAATATAAGGGTTACTTAAAACCTCATGATCTTCTGGCACTTCTGCTTCATACATGTTACCTGGACTAGTAGACGACCAACCGTCTAAACGGCCATCTATGAGATTAAAATAAATTTTCATAGTATCACTCCTAAAACTCATAAACTCTCGTTAAAGCTACCATATTACTAGAACCAGTATCATTTTGAGCATGACCACTAATACTTACATCATTAAAATATAGGTATTTAAAAACTGATCCAGTATTGGAATAATCATTTAATGGAACAGAAACAGAATGCGACTTCCCTTCATTCATCTCTGCTGCTTCTTTTGGTATAAATGTATAAGATACCTGTCTTTGATTCACACCAGAACCGACAGTATAGCTTTGCCATTGTAATATCCAACCATTCCTACATTTACTCAAGGGTAATTCTGGTACAATTGTTTGTGACGCCGCATCCGTTGGATATCTCGTACCAGACCAAAGTATTTTACTTGATCGCATAGGTCTGTAATTACCTTGAGTAATCTCCCATATACTATCTTCTGGCTGATAGACTGATGCTATATCTCCCTCTACCATTTGAACCCCATCACATTGAATCCATTTATCATCACCCCCACTGATAATCACTTCTAATGAATCACCAGATTCGAAGGATGAAGGGACAGTGAATGTAGTAGAATGACGAGAAACGGAGTAATCATTACTCACAGGGTCAAAAGTTGAATTGACTATTGTAGAAACTCGGTTTCCTGCTGCATTAACATGCCAAATTTCTATTCTAGGAATTCCCCCACCAACAACTTGCCATTGACGTTTAAAAAATGCACTGACTGTATATATAGACCCCGCACCAACTCCATCATAAACATACTGTCTAACATAGTTAGCATTACGAACGATAATTGCTTTTTCTCCAAACATCGCCAACGCTTCTTTGGAATCTGGCGCAAGTTGAATGGCCACTTTTGGCGAGCCCCTTCTTTCCCATGGCGTATCTTCTAAATAAAATTGGTTTGGTAATATTTCTAACCAATTATATTTTACACTGTCGGAATTCAGCGAATCAGGGTCAGGCCTTATTAATTCAAACGAATGATCTTTAATGAGGTTTCGTTTTGGCGTGGCACTATATTCCATTCCACTTACATCATCCTCTAACTTAAAGTCTCCGCCTTTTACAGATACATCACCGAAAGTTCCTGAAGCACCGACAAGATGACCAGCAAACCTAACATTTCCATCTGCATCAACGACAAACTGCCCTTGACCAACATTTAAACCATTTAGAGATTCAATGTAACTTGCAACTAACCACTTATCACCGAAAGTGGTATCTTTATCAACCCTATTTGGTCCTTGTGGTCCTTCTATTTTGCTCCATTCATAATCTGATGGATTAGTTGATTCATTGGCGGTGGTCTTGTTATAAGCAATACCCAAATATTGTTTCCCAACAGGTGAATCACTCATACCACTGCCAGTTGCACTATTAGCATATTTTATCCATGTATATCTTGGCGTTCCATCTGTACCTTTTGGTCCCTGTGGCCCCTGCTCACCTTCAATTTTTGACCAAGAATAATCACCAGGGCTATTTGATTCAGTAGGCGTTGTTTTGTTGTAAGCTAAACCAATGTATGTCTTACCACTTGGATTATCAGACATCCCATCACCGTTAGCACTCGTGGCGTATTTTATCCAAGTATAGAGAGATTGACCATCTTCTCCTTTTGGCCCCTCCACTCCTTGCGGTCCTCTGTCTCCTCTATCTCCTTTATCACCTTTGATTAATGCCCAGGTATAATCAGATGGATTGTTTGACTCTGTAGGAACGGTCTTGTTATAAGCAAAACCTATATACTTTTTCCCCTCTGGCAAATTGCTAAATCCATTACCGTTTTCATCATCGGCATATCTAATCCATGTGTACCGTGGTGATCCATCTTCACCAGGCGGACCTGGAATACCTTCTGGACCACTCGGACCTTGTGGACCTTCTACTTTTGACCAACTATAGTCTTTGGGGTTAGGTGATTCGTTAGGAGATTGCTTATTATAAGCAATTCCCATATAAGGCTTACCATCTGGACTATCTGACATGCCGTTTCCTTGTGCATCATCAGCATATTTAAGCCATGTGTATAATGGCTCTCCTTTTTCCCCAGGTGGTCCTGGAATACCCTGTGGACCACTTGGACCAGCTACCCACTCAGAACCATTCCACACCTTCCAAATGATATTATTCGGATCAGATGTATCAATCCAAATTACTTCTGTATCAGATGGTGCTGTCTTACTTTCCACACGTTTCTTCTCAGCATATTCATTTGTATAACTAATAGCGATTTCTAAGTTTTCCATCGCCTGTTCAATACGTTTTTTCTCTTCCTCAGAAAGCCTTTCATCACTATATTGAATAGCCTGTTTCATTTGCTCCACGGCAACCTTAACTGGAAACTCTTGCTTTTCTACGCCTTCAATATCATCAAATTTATTCTTGATTTTTGTAATCAGGGTAGGCTGTGCTTCCCCAAAAGTAGCTTCTAATAAAAAACCACTTGCTTCATATATCTCGGTAAACTCAGTAATAGGCGCATCCATTGTAATGTTCCATTTCTTATTAAACACTTCTACTACATCACCAAGACGGAAATCAACTTCATATTCAAAAGGACTTCTTAATGCAAAGCGCCCAGAATGGTCATTGATGGTGGGTGTTAATATCTGCGCTTCAAGATAGAAGTTTGTAAGAAACTCCCTCATCTTCTCTTCCCCACGCTGAATCAATAACTCTTCCATTTCTTCTTCGGTGAGTTCTTCCTCTTCTTCTGGATTCCCTACGTCCCTTGCATCAATAAATGTTTCTTTTCTTTGCAAGCCTACGCCTTGGCCAACTTTTATTACTGTTCTTTCTGCTCCTTCACCTTGACCGCCAACATACCCTACATTTTTTAGATTAAGGTCACTATCAACAAACAATTGATTTTTAATGGTTTGAAAATCAGGGCTAAAAAAAACAGGCGGCAAGCCACCTGGATTATCTTTTGTTAAATTTCTCGGTTCAACCACATCAAAGATCCACTTCTTTAATGTCATGTCTGCATAAATGACAAATCCTAAATTAGCCTGTTTACTTATACTTACGATCTCATCAGCGACATTCTTATATCTCGATTCCCAACTAATTTCAATTCCTCTATTTAAATTAGGGGCAATTTCTATATGATCAATGCGCCTAGTAGAATCAGTTGGATTGACAAAATGATTATAAACATAATGTTTCATGACCGTTTCTGCGTTTCCCTTTTTACGGTCATATCCTGTATCTGAAGGTGGCACAGTTATTCTTTGATCTAATACACCATCTAACGTTACACCTGTTATTTTCCAATTCTCAGATGCCTTACCACTCTCATCTAAGGCAATTTCACGGTGACGAATAAGCATTGCCTTATCCCCACGTTTGTTAGGGATAATCACATTCCCTTTTTGGAAGTATTCTGCTCCCTCGATATACTGACTCACATGTAATTCAAACTCACCAATCTCATAGAATTTTGGTACTATCCTTAGACTGATATATTTGTCAGTTTCATGTAATAGATTCATAAATGAATTATAAATTCTAATAGGTTGTTTCATAAAATCACCTGACTATGCCATTTTTGCAATGCGAATTCTAATAAAGCTTGTTGTAGGTAAATTGGATGCACGAAATGCAAGAGCCTGAATCGTTACTTCATCCCCTGCATTTAATTCATCAAAACCAGATTGAATGACAAAATTATCATTTACATCACTAAGTACATTTGCAGCAAGTGGGAAGGACTCCTGTCCATTTACAAATAAATAAACCTGTATATCTGATCCAGTTAAACCATCCTCTTGTGCCCAAGCAAATTCGACCCAAAATTGATAAATCCCATTCGCTTTTGCTTTAAATGTGGTAGAGTTCTTTATTTCACTTTGCTTATCTCTTTCAATTGTTCCAAATGGAATCACTTGTCGAGTTGAAGTTAATTGTATAGGATTCCGATTTATAGCTTTCATAAATGATTGATTAGGCATGGACACCATACCCACTTCATTAATTTGTAGTCCTCGGTAAATATTGTGCAAAGGTATATATCCGCAAACTGCATCATTCGTTCTTTCATCTGTAATTTGATTCTGATCAATGAATGACTTCCCAGCAGTAATCCTTACCCGTGCCACACTCATTTCAAAAATATATCCATCTCGTATGATAGCTGGTGCAACTGGGTTACTTGCAGGAACACCTTTCTTTACATATGCATATATTCTTCTTTCCGCAGGGTTTCCATCAAAACAAATAACTATCCTATCAATACGATCTTGCGTTGTGTGAGCCACGTCATGAACCAAATCCAACGCAGCAGTATTTTCATACATGTAACCATTCGCAAACATATAACCTGCGCCTAAAGTGACTGTCATGTTCTGTTTTGCTTCTACAGTCAAATCAGGAAGATTAGCTGTATTTGATACACCATTGCCAATAATTTGAGCGTGAAATCTTGCGAAATCTGCCGCCTGGTAAACCCTTTGATCTTCCTGTGTACTATCGAAAAAATAAGAGCGTTCCATATCTTCACCCCTTGTAAAATAGAAAAAAGCACTGTTTTAAAGTGCTTTTAAACGCCTAAATAATAGCTATGCCATGCAATTGCCACAATTCCATTAGCTGTACCAGCATCAGCTATATATTTTATTTCATTTTGACCAGGTTCTAGTTTCCAAAAATCGCTATAGTGATCTAGGTAACCTATTGCCTTTTCTATTGTTGCTCCATTCCTGTATATCTCAACTCTTTTATTTTGATCATCTGTATTAATGTGTAAAACTTCATTATCTGATAAAGAGCGATTCACACGAATATATTGACCAGTTGTGACATTTATAATTTGAGGGTTTGTAATTGGTCCCTGAATATCTATCGTTACAGGTGACTCAACATCACCTTCATTTACAATGATTGTTGAATCACCACTTAAACCTAATTCAAAAGGAAATGTCATTGGTAACTTAAATAACCCTTCATATGCTCTCAATGCCCTTGAAACTTCCTTCGGATCACGCCAATAAGGATTAGGACATTTCCAATTAATCATGAACGTTTGAAAAAGATTTTCCCCTCTTTCGGGGAAAGTAGGCGCACCATCTAATACACCGTATATTTCTTTTGTATCCCCATCAAGGTTTAATGTTAATTTCCCTAATCCTAATTTAGGGTTACAAACACGCAAAATTTGCTTTCTTAATCGTTTCATTCGCAATAAGTCACCCTCAATAATTGTTCCTTCTAATGAGGGGAATCTTGGCTGTAGAATGGTATCTATATAAGTATCTCCATCTTGATACGGTGCTCGCTGACTTTGTATTTCAGCAGATACTTCTCCAATACCTGTTAAAGAATCAATAAAATATGGTTCCGTATCAAATAAAATACTTTCACCTCTACTATTCGTGTAAGTTAATCTTCTCATCTCACCACTCCATTGCCAATTGGCGTGCAGCTTGTTTCATTTTCCTAGCATTTTCTGAAGGTGAAGATGGTTCTGGACTCACTATGGTTATATGTTGAGTCACTCCATTTCCCTTCATTGTGGCAGCTATCCCTCGACCAATTTCCCCTAAGGTTTTCTCATTCAATGGCAACACTGCTTCTGGTCCAGCTTCACCAGCCCCTTGTAAAACGCCATTATTCATACCAAAGATGGTTGGGCGTGTAAAAATACCACCTTTAGCATTCCATTTAATACCGATGCCAGTTGGATAAGTAATTTTCTTATCAAATATTACCTTACTTGATGTTTCCAATGAGAATTCAGGCATTTTTGGCATTTCTGGCTTAGGAATTTTAAGTTTAAGATTTTCAAAGAATCCTTTTATTGTCTCAATAATTTCAGAGACTTTGTCTTTCGCACTCTCGATAGGAGAAATAATTTTTTCCTTTACAGCATCAAATTTTTCTTTGGCATCAGAAACAATATCATCAAAACGAGTTTTGAATTTCCCAGCCATTTCTTTTATGACATCTACTGCTTTACCACCAAAACTTTTAATGACTTTAAAGATTTTACCAAGGAAGCCAAGTTGGAGAATTCCCCATAATAATTCAACTGCCCCCGAAAACATTCGCTCAATCCCACTCCACATTTTGTCAAAATCGCCTGTTAACAAACCAGCAAATGTTTCTACAAGGCCCAAAATAAAATTTAAAGCCCCATCAATGATATTCTGAATAGCATCCCAAACACCTTTTATTAACTCCTTAACGAATGGCATGACAAATTCTATAACTGCTTTAATACCATTAAAAGCATTTTCTACCGCCTGAAGTATTTGATCGCCATTTTCTTGCCAAAACTGCTTGAGGGTTTCTAATTTTTCTTGTAAATACGCAACGACTACCTCCATCACTTGTGTAATCGTTTCTTTTATTGTCGCAAACACTTCATTAACTGTATCTCTGAACGTTTCTGATTTCTGATAAGCAGCAATAAAAGCAGCAACTAATAATCCAATTCCCCCCACTACTAAAGCAACTGGCGCAACAATAGCACCGATTGAAGCTCCCGCCCCTACGAATAGTGGAATTATAGCCCCAATAATAGGAGATAGAACAGCAAAAATTCCCATCAATGCTCCTAATGCGGCTGCGGCAATTCCTATACCTTGTACTAACTTGGGATTTTCATTTGCCCATTCAATAATTTTAGTAGTGAATTCAGTTACTTCGGTAATTAAAGGTGTCAAGGTTACAGATAGATCACTTAATGCGTCTTGCATTTCCTTTTGTTTCTCTGCATTCTCTGTGATTTCTGGATTCATTTCTTTATATTTCTGATACATCCCGTTTAATCCCTGATCGGTGAAAATTTCACTTATATAATTAGCACGCTCTGTTTCACTACCCATTCCAGCTAACTTTTCATTAAATTTCTCAACATTGATTCCCTCTTTTTCAAGAAGATCAGTCAATTGTCCTGTGACTTCGCCAAGTTGCGCAGTAGTATTGATAGACTCAGCTAACCCCTCAGACGTAAATGTCTCGCCATACTTAACAATCGCCCCTGAAATACCTTCAGCAATATCCTCAAGTTCATCCTTCGTTTTATATCCAGCTTGTACAAGGTTACCCATTGCTTCGGTTGTCTGCCCAACATCTTGACCGACTGAAGCAAATGCATCACGAGCACTGTCAAAATCACTCATTGCCAAATTTGCATTTATTGCTTGCATTTCCAACATTGCAAGTTGTTGATTTGTTTCCTCCATTGATGAAACAAAACCACCAATGGCAGCCGCACCCGCTGCGCCTGCAACTCCAGCCAATCCGCTTTTTAATCCATCCAATGATCTACCCGTTTCTTCACTGGTATCTTGAACCCTTTCTAGTGACTGCCTGAATCTTGCCATGGAAGTTCTAGCTTCATTTAAACGTGTTTCCATCTGCATGACTTCGACTGAATTATCTCCATATGCTCGTTTAGCTTCTTCTAATTGCTGTTCAAGATTACGAACTGCCTTTCCTGCAAGCTCCATTTGTTGTGCAACTTGTCTTTGCTTTAGTGCGTTTTTATCTGCTTCACTGGCATTTTCGCCCAATTCCGCTGTTTGGAGGTTAAAGGAAGAGGTTAATTTTTTTTGTTCTGCATCTAATTGCTGCGCTTCCCCTCTGAGTCTATCTAAAGCACCCTCTGCTTCACGTGTAGCTTGTGCCTGTTCAGTAAGATCACTATTCACTCTCTCCATAGCATTTTTCAATGAAAGTTCTGCTCTTTCAGCATCTAACAATTTGCCATACATTTTATTAAGTTGTTCGGAAGTTGTATTTGTATCATTAGCCATTGCTTCATACTCAGCTCTTAACATGCTTGTACGTTTTTTGGCTGCATCCATTTGAATCTCTAACTTTTGTTTTTCAGCTCTTAATTTGTCAGTTGCAGAAGCATCTTTCCCCATTGCAGCAATATGATTTCTATATTCTTTTGCCGCATTATTCATCACCATATTGATTTGTTTAAGTGTTTGGGCATATTGTACTTGCCCATTCATCTTAAAATTAAGAACTACGTCACGCTCTCTATTATTCGCCATGTTCTCACCTCACTTTATAAGAACGGTGTTTGATCTAACGTGTGGATCACTTTTTCTTTTTTGAGCGCATCAGGGTTGGTGTATCGTAAATGCATAATAAATTGTTTGAGGAAATGATTAGGTGTAATATTCCAGAAGTCATCCATACTCAAGCCCAACACCGTATTACCAACATAAAAATAAAAATCCCAATCCAGTTCGGATTGAGACTCATCATTTTTAGTCAGTATGTTTTGGACTTTTTTTCGGATTTGATTTTCTCCGCATCAGCCTTTTGGAAATTTTGGTTATTAAACAAATCAAAAGCGACACCAAAAATGCCAGGTAAATCTGCAATAGGAATAGACCCCTCTAATTCATGCGGTGTGCAATCTGTGCCAGCACTCCTTACCATGCCATATATAAGAGCAATCATTAAGCGTACTTCATTCTTCCCAAGCTTAAATTCCCTTTTCAACATATTGTGTACATCTTTCTCAAAAATGTGATACGGCTTTCCATAAGCTTCTTCGACAAACGGGAAAGATTTAAATGTGAATTTAACAGGTATATCGACACCTTGAATTCTAATGACATCTTTATTGATATTTACGTTTACTAAATCATTTAATCTAGCCAATTAAAATCACGCTCCATTTACTGAACTTTCATAGATTCTCCTAATATAGCTTCCCCAATTCCTTGGGGTTGGTTAGGGAGTAGCAGGGAACAGTTCTTCTAATTGCGATTCATCACATACGACTTGTTTAAGAAAATCATTTGAAGTAATTCCAGCTGCTTCTAATGCCCCTGTATCTAATTCTGCTTTTGTCACATTATTAAAGAGCAATGGATCCGCAGTAATTGTATAGGCACTATCATTTATTGTCATTTCTTCGTTTTGAGTCACCCAAGATTCTTCACTAGGTGTAATAGAACAACGAGGATACCACCTAACAACCTTAGTACCATCATTTAATGGGAAAACAGTTCCTACCGCAAATTTAGGATATTCGATTACATCAGCACGCTCAAAAGAAATGCCCTTTGTCCTTTTTCGCCCAAAAAGCTTGTCTTTCACTTCTCTATTTAATCCAGCCAAATTAAAAGCTAACCCATAGTTTGTGTTCTTAGTAAAATTGATAATCTTTTTATTCGATGCCCACTTAGTTACATTTGTTGCAGTAGTTGAAATGGTTAAATCCGTTATATTAGATTGTTGATAAATGGTTGGTTCATATGTTGGTAATGAATCTTCTGGTTCTGGACCATCCATAAAACAAATAAATAAATCTTCAATTCCGACTGGATACTGAATTTGCTTTCTTTCAATTGTCAATTTAGTTCACTCCTAATCTATTAATTGTCCCATCATAATATCTTTGATTTTCTCAATCTCTTGATCTACTGTATTACGGACAAAGTGCTGTCCTTTTACTCGACCTTTACCATTCGATTTTCGGTGCCCATGCTCGACCATATACCAATAAAACTTATCGCTCTCAAACTGGACAGACACATGATCGTCTTTGATGACCACTTTTAAGCTATCTCTCAAGTGCTTAGTGTTTCTATCAGATTTTTTTATTTTACCTTCAAGCTTACGAACAAAATATTTTGCCGCTTTATCAAGATTCCGTTGGCTAACATTGCTATCCACACGAGCCAAGGTATTTATATCTTCTAAAGCTTGGGCGAAACCATTGTTATTGTTCATTGGCACACCTCACATTTGTAATAAATTGTGTGATGGTAGAATCATTCTCATCATAGGGATAACCTTCAAACTGATCATAAGAAACCCCATATTTATTGAATACCTCTTTTAACGGCTTACAAGCCGTCTCTGTGCCGTTTGTGATAATGGCTATCTGATACAAGGGCAGATCGATTAAAACACGATTTGAGGCACGTATGTGCGTCTCATTGACAAATTCGTAAACTATATACGGATAAGTCGCATTGTTAGGCTCACTATCACGATAGACTGGCAAACCTGACTCTTTCATAATGCTTCGTAATTGTTGAAAATTAATCTGCATAAGATAAACTCAACTCCATAATGCGCTCTTCTTCACGCACATAAAGGCGCTCTATGTCATAAATGCGCTCATTAATTTTGACTCGAAAATCATCCTGGTTGTTTTCTACAGCACGATCAAGACGGGTCTCTATTTTTTTCATAATCTCCTGTGAATCTTTAAAAGTAAATTTATCCGCTGCGGTAATACCAAGATTGTTATACTTTAATTCCCTTACTTTGACATATCCCGTCACTGGTCTATCTGTTTCAGGGTCAATGTATTCCTCTAAACGCATAAGTTCAGCAGTCCACTTTAAATTATTCGTCTGTCTCTTCGGCATCATAAACCTCCTGGACAAAGAAAGGAGTCATGGCATCTAATGCTTCAGATAACTCTTTTTCTGCCACACGGTATTCATACATAATCCCAGCAACCATTATGATTAAATACTCTGTTTGTTTTCCAGTAGCCCTTTTCACATATCGTTTTGCATTATCAATGTAAAAAGAGAGCATGGAATCATCCATCCCCTCTTCCCAATGAATATGCGACTTTAATTTAACGACAAGCTCATCATTCATATTTTATTATCCTCCTTGAGTAGGCCAAGGAATTGTTAAAGTATTATCATCCGATAGTGTAAATACGATATTCGTTCCATCAGATGTTGCACTTACAATACTTACACCATTTGCTCCTGTAGCTCCAGTATCACCTTTTGGTCCTGCTGGACCGATAGCTCCAGTATCACCTTTTGGTCCTGGTGTGCCTGCCAAATCAATTAAATCATGAAAATCTTGTTGCGTTGGCACTGCACCAGTAACAAAAACTTGTTTTAATTCATCTTTTGTCGGCAATTATTTCACTCTCCTATCTTTTTTAACCAACTATGAAACTTTCACCTATGTTTCCTTCCCCTATTGGTAGGGGAGAATCAGGGAGTTTCTGGATTCGCTTGTCCAACTTCGTAACGATATACCGCAGGCTCGAATGGAGAATATACAAGTTGTCCATCTAGTAAGTTATAAATTTGGAAACCTACTTTGTTAGTACCAGAATACTTTTCAACTAATTTTTGAAGCTCCATTGCACCAATAACGTCTTGGATATGAAATGCCTTGAAATCACCAAAATAGAATACTGGTTTAGTTGAATCAGTACCATCAGCTGCATCTGTAAAATCAAGTTTATGACCAAGTAATTTGTAACCTACACCATCTGTTGCATCTTGGTGCAATAGGGGTCGACCTGTTGTGTCAGTCATATCCTCTAAAATTGTTAAAGCTGCACGGTTGACAATCCACATTGATTTTTTAAGAACTTCTGTTACTGGTTGTCCTTTTAATTTTACAAGTTGAGAGTATAGCAATTGAGAATATCCAGCAGCATTTACATCTACAGGTGTAGACTCATAATATTTCACTGCTTTTTTCGCAAGTGCACCAGGGTTTTCATTCCCTGCATCATCACCATTAAACATATAATTTGTTTCTTTACGCACATACGCTTTCTTTAATTCCTCGATTACAATATCTTCAACATTAACACCTGACATTTTAATTAATTTTTTCGTCACTGTGGCTAATGCATCAAATTCAGCTGGATCAAGTAGAATTTCATCAAACTCGATTGCAGTTTCAGCAATTTCATCATTCGCCCCACGCTCTTTTTTACGTACATTTGCATCAGCCTTTTTAACAAGAACAGGATACTTTACATCTCCACCAGTTCTATGACGTGATCCATATTTACGTAATAGGTTTTCTTCTTGTGCATAAGTAATCACTTCTGATGCAATAACTTCTGGAATTGTTACGGATCCATTGCCAGCTTCAATTCCTAAAGAGCGTGCTTCAGCTT
This sequence comes from Cytobacillus sp. FSL K6-0265, assembly GCF_038003465.1. NCBI lineage: Bacteria > Bacillati > Bacillota > Bacilli > Caryophanales > Bacillaceae > Cytobacillus > Cytobacillus sp. FSL K6-0265. Next base: position 3,471,698 of record NZ_JBBOPE010000001.1, read on the forward strand.
CAGTAATGTTACCAACTACAAAATTGGCAAATGCTGAACGAACTTCCTTTTCACGTTGTTTAGTAGATTTTGCATTACGTGTCGATAATGCTGATTGAATTGCATTCATAGCAGCTGAACGTTGCTCGGCAGAAATAGAGGTACGTTCCTCACCTTGACCTTGTCCCTCGCCACCTTCATCAACTTCATCATCTTCCCCTTGATTATCGTCACGGTTTTCACCATCACCCGAATCAGAGCCTTCGCCCTCGCCCTCTTCACCTTCTCCACCGTCACCTAACTCGGCTAATGAGTCGGCAATGTCCTGAGCAGCAGTCGCTAACTCTTGAACCTCTGCTTGTACACTTTCTAAATCCTCAGCACGAACCTCATTTTTCTCTAACTTAGTTCGCAGCTCCGTTAAACGCTGCTTATTTCTTTTTTGCATTTCAAGTAATAGTTTTCTAGTTTTCATTCTCCAAAACTCCCTTAATTTGATTTAATAGTTTTATTCTTTTTTCAACAAATTCATCAATCTCTTTACTTCTAACGAGTGCAGCTTCAGTATTTTCATATGCTGGTATGCTCACTATACTAATTTCAAATAGCTCAGCTTCATTAACTGTCCTAAGTGCTGGTTCTATAGAGTAATCCCAACTTTCTTCAGTGGCATAAAATCCAAAAGAACATTGATTAATGTCACCTCTCTCCATGCTCTCAGCTAAATCTCTTGCATAGGAGGTATTAGGTAAATCAATTTCAAACTTTAAGCCACGTTCATCTTCTGACAAAATCAATGTACCGCTTTTAGTACGACCAATTAACTTGTCCCAATTATGGTTAATTAACGCCCTTATATCTCCATTTTCAGAAAGTGTCCTTGAGAATGCCCCTGGGCTAATCATTTCGTCAAAGTACTCACCAATAGATGTCTTAGAATTAAATACGGCAGCATAGCCACTTACTCTTAGCGATTGGTTTTCACCGTCACGCTTCTGAACGTTGGTGATGTCAAATGTCCTCTCTTCCTTTTTCTTTGTCATTTCCATCACCTCCCTTCAAGCTGTCATCAGTTGCTTTCTTCTCACCAATTTTAGACAGGTCATTTGAAATGTAGATAGCTTGTGCTTCAGGTGTGTTTTGCTTAGGGAAGCCCAGCATATCTGCAACATTATCTGGTGACGTGATACCAGTTCGGACAATGTTATAACCAATATTTGTTTTAGTTGAGTAAGTAACAAAGTCTAAAATATTTATCTTAAATTTTATTTTCTTATTAGAATTTGAGCCAAAAAAAAGAAGAGTCAAATGCTCTTCAAAGATTTTCATTATCGGCTTTGCTGCTTTGTTATGGAGGTACATCATTGCCTTCTCTAAGTCTGTTTTTATTAGAGACGTGTATGTGTCCACATTTATGCCCAAATACTTTCCTAAATCCTTTTTATAGACATTTAGGTATGCCAATGTTTTTTGGTCGTCTATGGGGCTTTCTAGCGTGTCTATCTCGTACCCTTTCCCTAATGGAATCATTTTCACTGATCTAGATTCTTCTATTTGTTCTAATTGGTCCAGGATAGCTTTTATTAATTTTGATTGTGCACCATTCTGCGGGTTAATATGAGCGTCTAGTTTTAAAAGGAATGCTAAGAGTCCACCTTTTTTATATTTGTCTGTAAGGACCTTTTCTGCGCTCATAACACCTTCCAATGTATCCTTGCCTAACTGCATCAAGCCAACACCATGCAAATGGTTAGTGCCGATATTTTTAATATGACGAATCATAAAACCTGGTATCTGCACGCCATTAATGGAAAATTGCTCGATTAACCTATCATCTAGTTCAGTATGAACACTGGACGCCAGGTGTAACTTGTCACCGTCAAGCACGGGGAAAACTTCTCCTTGTAATAAATAAGTATTAGTCATGAGTTTAATAAACTCTGAACCAGTTAAATAATTGTTAGGGTTTTTCAAAACATTAAGAGCAGAATCATTTTTAATCTCATTGCCATTGTCATCCTCAACAACTATCTCAGCCAACATTAATTGATTACTTATGTCTTGCAGCAACTCATATACATCAGACGATTCAAGAATATTATCATCGTTGACGTATCTACCACCATAACGAATGGTATTTGAGAAAATATCCTCTACCCATCCACGCTTCTCAACTTGCTTATAAATAAAATTAGATGCCCAATCTCGTAATCCCAATTGATCACCACCTCCCTAAATACAAAATAAAAAGCCCTCTAAAAAGAGGACAATTATTTATATGAATGTGTTATATTCTGTTTCCTATATTCTTCAGTATGCACCTTTATCAAACGAATAATTTTAAAATAATCATCTGCTAGAAGCTTATGATCCTCCCATGATATTTCCTCATTAAATGCACACTCTTGGTACCTATTATCAATCTTCAATATTAATTCAGCTATATCCCTATTAATTAGATGAAAGTTTTCATAAATTATGGGTCGAATTTCATTTTGATAAGTCTTTATATCAAATTCAACTTGAGAACCCCCAATATACTCAACTAACAACTTTTCACCATCAATATTCATTACATGATTATAAGCTCGCATTCTATCAATAGCATCTCTTCTCTTTTCCTTCATCTCTTCTCTTAAAATTTCTTTATCTAATAAATCCATTTGTCCTTTTCTTGTGAAATATCCACCAATAAAAGCACCACCAAGTCCCGTTACAACAGGTAAAATAATATTTAAAATCGATAATATAAACTCTTTCATGCCAATCTCCAATCATTAATATTTATATATAATCTTGCTGTAGACTGGAAAATTAAGCAAGTGTAAATTTCACCTATAAATCTCACTAATTAAGTCATCCATGCCTTCTTCACTTATGCTGTCCATCACCATCATTGTTTCTTTATGGGCAACTAAAAAAGCCACAAATCCATCAATCTTCTTTTTGGACTGTCGCTTACTAGGTGCCTTCATACCATTTACATTTGTAACAACCACCACATTCAAAGCACAATAAACAAACAATGGGTTATCAGTTATTATTCTATTTTCATAAATCAATAATTCAGCATCATCTACCATAGCATTCATGACATTTGGATACTGATTAACGCTTATGCATTCTATACCTAAGTTTTCAACCTTCTCAATTAATTTTTGAGACATAGCAGGGTCATAATTAATTTGCTGCACATCAAATAAATTAAAACACTCTGTTATATAATCGAAAACTTGATCCTGGTCAATCATCTTACCATCGCAAAATTGAACAAACCCTTTTTCTACTAAGTCAGTATAAGGAACATTGTCCTCTTTTTCTTTATGCTCGATATCCTCATTTGGGATAAAATACATTTGCTTAACTTTTAAAATGGACTTCCCACACTCATCAAAACTAGGAAAATTTAAACTAACGCATGTTAAATCATTTGTTTTAGATAAGTCTAAACCGATATAACAAGTTTCCCCTGTTAAATCTCCGAGATCATCCACAAGCACATGTTCAACTTGTCCTTGCTCAAAAAAGTTAGAAGCACCGTTAACAAATACATTAAGATGCTTTGACAAAAATTCCGCTTTTTTATGAGCCGATCTAGAAGCTGTGATAAATTCTGTTTCCAAGGCGCTCATTGTCACAGATACACCAATGTTTGGATTCACCATTGCCCATACTTTTCTATCTGTCCAATCGTAACCCTTGTTTGGTTCGTATATCATGACAAAGTTTGAATCATTATCATCGTTTTTGAGTACTTCTTTTGCTTCACGGTACACCCTCATACCAACCGAACTGCTACCTTTACCAGCTGTAGAGATATTAAACATGATTGGCTCATCACGAGAGATTTGAGCAGACTTGAAGTTATCATATTGTTCCATGTTTTCTTGTGCATGAAGCTCATCATTAAGGACAAAATGCGGGTTGGAACCCTCAATTGATTTAATGTTTTTACTCATAACAATGAATTGGTTTTGATAAGCCAAATCATCATGAATATATTCATAAGTTACTGATGAAATTGTACCTTTTGCCCCTTTATAAATACGACTGGCATTCATTAATGCATCATGATTTAAAATTGTAGCAGCAAACGGCTTGGCAGCATATTGCGCTTGTTGAAAATCACTAGCACAACAATAACAATCAGCACTCAAAACACCCTCGCCATACATGGCATAACCCAAAGAACCAACAGCAACCAACGTTTTACCGTTTTTCTTTGGAACTTGCACATAACATTCACGGATAACACGAACAGTTTTGCCCTTTTCATTTTTATGAAGCCATCCATAAATATTTGAGTATAGAAATTTCTCCCAATCTTCAAGAATAAAAGGTTGTCCTGCTAAATTCCCTTTTGTGTGTCGGACAAAAGTTTCAACCCAATCCATCATTTCATTGGCACAGTCCACATCGAACCAAATATCCTTACGATTTTTCCACTTAAAGTACCGCTCAACCATCTGCTTAATGGTATCAGGGTACTTTTTGGGAGAGCGTCTTACCTTTTTTGCATAAATATCTGCGTAATTAACCCCACGTTCTATCACATATACCGCCACCTCCAAAATCTATGCCTTACTTCTCCACTTTTTCCTATGAGCTGACAATTCATCTACTTTTGGTGCTTCAGGTTTCTGCATTTCCTCATTACGTACTGAAGAACCGCCAGTAATTTGTTTACCCGCTTTCGCTCGGTTTGTAAGTCCCAATAAATCAAGTGCCTTGGTCTTTTTATCTGCCCACGTTTCTACTTGTTGTGCTAAGGGATGTTTAGAGTTATTAGTCGCACCAGCTTTATTCGTATGTCGTTGTGTTGCTGGATATCCTTTTGCTTTCCATTGGAGAAACATAGTCATGTAAATTTCGTAAATATCCAGATATGATTCAATTAAAGGGTCAAGCGTTAATGTGTAAATTTCAGCGTCACGCATTATTTTTAAAATACGTTGTTTTTCAGCATCCGTTTTTTGAGTGACCTCTTGTTGTATCTGCTTTTTAGTTGCCAAAATTTACACCCCCCTTTATTTTTTAAGAATTTCACCTAACGATACGTTTGCCTCCCCTTCTACCTATCTCCCCGATAGGAGAATATTTTTATTTCGATAGGGGGGCTTACCCAAAGTAACTCGGGAAAACACTTTCTCGTTTTTCTTTGTCTTTGTTCTCTTCCTCTGTATGACACTTAGGACAAAGTAATTGTAAATTATTATCTTCAAGTTTAAGTGTTGGATCGTCTTTAATTGGTATGACATGATGCACATGAGCACGCCTACCAAAGACGAACTTGCCACATCTTTGACAACAACCCTTTTCTCTTTGATATACCTCGGAACGTTTTAGTTTCCACAGTTTAGAATTGTAAAAGGATTTATTCTCATGATGATAGATTTCCTTTTTCTTCTGCTTCTTCCTTACAGATTGCTTAGACCTCTTATGCTCATCACAGTAAGCCCCACGGCTTATCTTATTGCTACAGCAGTTAAAGTCACAGTACTTCATTAAGCACCTTTAATATGTCCTCTTTCTTCTTTGCATCAGGTGGTATTTCGATATTGTTATCAGCAGCATATTTCTTTAACTGAGGTACGTTCATAGAGTCCAAGGAATGCACAGCAGTTAAATCCTTTTCTTTCGCCAGGTCAACGCCTACGATCATACTTTTAGGATTCTCTGTAACTTCAAAGCTTGGTTTAACTCCTACTGGAACAAATACAATCTTCTTCTCCTTAGCGTCCCAATACTCATTACCTTGTGCGGTCTTTCTAATAAATACGTGCATATTAGTCATCTCCTTTAAAATAGAAAAAACAACCTTTGAAGGATGTCTTTTGAATACTATTTAATTCATTTGCAACATATTTTCTTTATATTTTTCTTTAAACTTTTCTTTAGGAATTTTGTATATATGAAGGAAAAATTTCGAATGTATACCAACTGTGGTACATTAATGTATACCACCTGTAGTACATTAATGTATACCAACTGTGGTACATTCCGAATGTATACCAATTGTAGTACACCAGAAAAACTTATGGTGTTTTAATAACAACATTAGAATAACTTATCACCCCATTACGCTAATTGCTTGATAAGATAATTAGAGTGCTTTTACCTCCTTGCCCCTCCCTCAACCTATGCAGACGAGCTGCTAAGGTACATACCATCAGTTGATAGGGTACAATCGTTGATAAGGGATCAGATGCGTCTCCCATCGGTTACCCGATAAGAAAATCTTACCTCCAATGGAAAAATAAAAAGTCCCCTATTTTATCCCTAAAAAACTCCTGATTTTGTCGTGATTTTGTCGGCAAAATAAAACAGCACTCAGATGATCCCAAGTGCTGTTGCTATGAGACGGATTGCTTCTCTCTTGTGTACATAATATTGATCTTTGGTTAAACCCATATCCATATAGATTGATGTATCTTTAACCCTGGTATTAGAAAGGTACTTTCTGGTGATTATCTCCCTTTCAACTTCATCAAGTGCATTTTCTAAAGCACGATCTATCTGCCTTACAATAACAGCTTTCTTGTTTTGCTCTTTATTAAGAATAGGGAAAATATCTTGCATACCTTCTATGATCTGCTCGTTTTTATTTTGGACTGATACTTTAAATGCCTTATATTCTTTTAATTGTCTTGCTACTACTTTCCTTACTTCCTTTTCGTTGATTTCAGGAAAGAAAGACAATTGATTGCTCATCCGTTCTCCCCCTATGGTATAATTTTGTTTGAGTATATTTTGACCATAGTCGGGAAAAGTCCTGGCTTATTTTTTTGTATAGCCAGGACCAATAACTTTAATCTAGTTCATCCTCGTTCGGTTCCTTCACATCGTCCATATTCATTTGATTCGGTGCAACTGATGCTGTGCCATCCTTTTCAATCTTGTACTCTACACCTTCGTGCTCATCTTCATAAAATTCATCCATGCTCATTTGTGATTCGATAATGGATAAAGTCACATCTGAACCAGCACACTTATAAAAGTTGAATGATTGTTCTGCAGATGTATCCCCTTTTACGATAAATTCAAGTGTGGTCTTTTTGCTATCTTTTGTGGTCTTGCTAAACTCACAAGTTAGCTTTTGTTCAACACCTTCAATGCCCAGCTCAACTACTTCACGGGTTAACTGATTAAGCTCTTGCTTCTTTTCTCCCTCGCCCTTCACATGGAATTGAACAAGTTCCTTTTTGCTATCCTTTGTTTGCTTATTAAAATGTGCTTGTATAGTTACTTGCATAATAATCACCTCATAGATTATTTTTTATTACCCCAAACCATTAAAACGCCAAGTCCGTAATGATACTCTTTAATATCGCTAGCTTGTACCCATCCACGCTCTATATGTGCATCAATATTCTGCTGCAGCTTATATTCTGTAAGAGCATATACAACCTTTTTTTAATTGCCTATGCATTTGCTTTGCTCTTCCCTGGATTTAATATTGTTTGAATGACTTCACCTTGATATTTTGTACCATTAAATTGATTTGCTTCTTGAGTAAGAAACAAGGATAAAGCTATCTCCGATAAGATATAGGCATCAACCACGTTATCGCTCTTATGAGTAAATCCAAAATGTGCTTCTACTGCATTCATAACTGCTCGCTTTTTTTGTGCTCCAGTTAATCGCTTTTTACTACCTTTTTCTCCAATCCATCCAGTTACATTTACATATTTCTTAACAGCATTTGGAGCAACCTCATAATATGGTATTTTTCTTTTAAACAGCTCATTGCGTATTCCGTGGTGTATGCCACCAGCAAACATTGCTCTTTGAGTGTTGAACGGAAAGCCCTCTATACATACAAAGTCTCCTGGTTGTATATGGAGCATAATTTCGTGAATTAATGTAACCATCCTTCTTGGATCTACATCACCTATTCCCACAAGCTCCTTGGCACGTAAAATTTCACCATGTTCATTTTTAGCAACAAATCCTGTTATGGTACTTGGGTCTATCCCAATAAATCTCATTAAAACCAACCCTTTTCATTATTTATCAGTGATATATCTTGCTGCTCTTTCTTTCTCCTTTGCAGTTCACTTGCAGCTGCATAACGGTCTTTCATTCGATTTTTTTCACCTTTTGCTATCTCATAGAGTTGTTGATTAGTAGCTTTAGAGAAATCCAATCTGACCAACTCCTACACTTTGCTTAAAGACTTAGGGGAAAATCCCCCTAAGATCAAATTATTTCAGTTCTTATTTCAACAGGTGGGAGAAGTAACTTTTCTCTGTTATCATTAATTCTCTTCATACCTAATTGGCAATAATCGTGTTCCAGTTCAAACCCAATCCAGTTTCTATTACAATTGTCTGCAGCAACAGCAGAAGTAAATCCACCCATACAGTTATCAAGTACCGTTTCACCTTCATTTGTGTACGTTTTAATGATGTATTCAAATAATGCAACTGGCTTCTGCGTTGGATGAAAGGTTTTGCTATCCCTTGGGAAATCTACTACACTCTTAGGAAAGTTTTTATACTTAACATAGTGCGATTTTTCTAACGTATAATTTCTGTCGCCTAAAACTTTCATTCCTGGATTTTTCCTTTTTACTAACCTAGGTTCAATCTTTAATAGTCCTTGTGGATTGTACGTTGGTAATTTTTTATAAAAAACACATACATTTTCATGATTTTTTAAAGGCATCCGATTAGCATTAGGAAAGCCAGTTGTATGATTTCCTTTTTTCCAAATCCACTCATACCTGAACCAATTGATATTTGAATCTATAAGCTTTGTTGTAAAAGGCTGACTTGCTGTAAGTACAATCGCGCCATTATCTTTGATAACTCTCTTATACTGTTCCCATAACTTCTCAAACGAGATAACACTATCCCATTTGCAATGAGTTGTTCCATAAGGTAAATCACACAGAATTAAATCAATTGAGCCTTCAGGAATAGACCTCATCCCTTCTATACAATCCATATTGTAAATCGTGTTTACTTTTGTTGACATTTACATTCCCCTCTCAGTGGTTTATACTAAAACAGGAACAAACGTTCCTTAATCGAAGTAAAAGGGGTCTGCAAAAGTCAGGCTCCTTTTTTGCATAAATCTTTATCTCTCTTTAGGTAACTCGTGAAAATGCTGCTTCCATCCTTGAAATAATAATCTAAACTCGTTTAGCCCTATATCTCTACCTTTTGCAATCGTTTGTTGTATAACCTTCCCACCCATTGCGGTATCATCTGGATCGTGCCATAAAAATTCAACTACATCTGCGTCCTGTTCAATTGATCCTGACTCTTTCAAATGGGATAGCTGCGGCTTCAAAGCTTTTTCAAATTCCCTAGACATTTGAGATAGCATATAAAAGCAGCAATCCATTTCACGAGCAAGCTGTTTCGCCTGCCCAGTTACATTTCCTATAGCCTGTGAGCGCGATTCTCCTTTTTTCTGCGGTATATTCATAATTTGGAGATAATCAACGGCTATTGCTGCTATCTTTCCGTATTTCCGTTTAAATTGCTTTGCGGTCGCTTTTACCTGTTCAATTGTCACACCAGGACTGTCTTGGATAAAAAACGGTAGGTATTCAAACCCTTCATAAGCTAATTGCAAACGGCCTTTCTCTTTTTCATCTAAATTTTTCCCTTTAATTCGACCGTAACTAATGCCAGTGATGCAGGACATCAATCTATCCTTTAATTCGTTCGCTCCCATTTCTTGTGAGAAAATCAGCACTACTCCTTTATGCTCCTTCGCCACACCATACAGCCTTTGTAACATTTTTGCTGTTTTACCTACTGAGGGGCGACCAGCTGATACAAAAAGCCACCCTCTCCATAATCCTTTTGCCCAATTATCAAATTGATCAAATCCAGTTTTAATGTACTCTGCTGGTGTGTCCAAATGCTGAAAATAGCTAGCTTTTGTTTCGGTAAAGCTTTGCATTTTAGACATTGACTGTGGTCTCATTTCCTGGACCAATCTCTCAATAGTAGAGAAATACTCTTCATCGGAATCATAATCATCACGAGAGAGTCCAGCTATTATTTCTCCCATATTCCTCGTTCTTCGTTCAATTGCTTTCGAACGTACAATATGAGCATAATAGGATGCATTTTCAGCAGTAGGGCAAGAACTAGCAACCTCTGTGAGGTATGAGACGCCTCCAATAAGTTCCACTCCACCAAACCTTTGACAAGCGTCCGTCACGGTAATGATATCTACTGGACTACCTTTTTCTTCTAGATATCTCATAACCTTAAAAATTTGTTGATGACGTACGCTTGAAAAATCTCTTTCTTCAAGGAAAGTTAACTCATCTAAAACAGATTGTTCCAGGAATATTGCACCTAATACAGATTGCTCTGCAGAAAGGTCACTTGCTCCAATCAAATGCATCAGGATCATTCCCCTCTGCTACCCAATTACTAAACTCAATCTCTTTATCTCTCGAATCCTTTATAACGGTGCGGAGTGGCTTAACTGGCTTCTTAGTAGCATTCATTTTTATGGCCAACTCTCCAAATTTCTCACGTAACTTTCTAGAAGAAAGGACATTAACTTTCCAGAAGGAATCCTTGGTTACCCAATCCATCACATCTTTTGCTAATCGTTTGTCAACCTTATCTATCTCAATTAATTTGCGAAAATCGTCTGCCCATGTTTGCAAATTTGCTCTTGCAACTAAATGCTCAACTTGCGCCTCTTTTGCAACCTCTTTTACTAAGGAATGAAAGTAAACAGCCATCTTATAATAGGTGTTATCTTCCTCATACTTTTCCTTTTTCTTCGTTGATGGCTTAGCTGTTTTGTTTGAAGGAGACTTCTCTTGTTCAACTTCTTTTTCAAGCCATTCATCATAATTTTTGTTAAAGCTCAATAACCTTCCCCTCCGTTTATCAAATCCAATTGACTTAATAATCTTTCTGTCGATTAGGGATGTTAGTTCTCGATCTACATGCGCTCTTTTACTCTTGATGCCATCAGCAATAAAAGACAAGGAGAAATAATAATCCTTCCTGCTGAATCCATAGGTATAGCGCCAAATGACCATAACAATCCTTAATTGAGTACCATTAAGATTAGTCATTGATATTTGTTCCAATATCTCGTTGGCAATCCTGGTATGGCCTCTTTTTAGTTGTGGGCTTGCCATGAGTAATCATCCGTTCTATTTCTTTAATGAATCTAATGCTTGTGAAGATAAACTGAGTGATAAACTTGCTGCTTCTAGGAAGAACTTTTGGGATTCAATTTCCTTGTTTTTCTTACTAATTTGTAGAGTTAATTCTTTAACTAACTGTTGTGCAAGCTTTCTATCTTCTCGCTCTTTTTTTAACTCTGCTTCATATTGTGCAATGAGCAATTTTAGTAAAATATGATTCACGAAATCACCTCTAACTCGTAATGTTTACCAGGCTTATAACCTTTCTTAGCAAGCATTCTCTTAATCGTCATTTCAGCTAGTGCTGGCATGTTGTTTGATGAGGATAAATGGGTAAGATAAATCTTTTCTCCATTACCGATAATAAGTTTCTGTAAGGTCTCTCCTGTTTGTTCATTACTCAGATGACCTATATGGCTCAATATCCTTGCTTTAACACTGTTCGGATAATCGGATACCTCAAGCATACTGGGTTCGTGATTGGCTTCAATAATGTAACAGTTAGAGTATTCCATGATGTTAATCATGTTCTCGTCAACGTGACCTGTATCAAGGCAAATAGAGGACCTATAACCAAAAGAATCATGTATTGTGTAGCCGACTGGATCATGTGCATCATGATGAGTTTTAAATGATTCAACACAGCAATTAGCTATTTCAAAATGAGTATTGGATTTAAAAGAAAACCGTAAGCTTTCGTCAACACTCTTGATTGATCGCCATTCACCTTCGGCAGCGTATACAGGAATTTTATATTTATTTGCTAACGGTAGCCCTTTGATATGGTCTGCATGTGCATGGGTAATTAGAATAGCTTTGATACTGTCTGGTCTAATACCAACTTCAAGGAGCTTCTTTTCTATTTTCGTTTTGGCAATACCGACATCAACAAGTAAAGTATTGTTTCCAGAACGGAGGGAAATACAATTCCCTCCTGAACCAGATGCCAAAATATCTATTTTCATTCGAGCTCGTCTCCACTGCTATTAAACTCGTTCATTTCAATATGCATTTCTAATAGACGTAACAACCCATTTAAATCAGATAGTGTAGGATTTTCACCATGGAACTGTGGAGCATTATGCTGGATATACTCTGCAGTTGCAGCCTTGCCTGTAATACCTAGTTTTTTAAATGCTTTATTTATAGCTGATCTAAGCTGCTTTTTCTGTTTCTCTTCTTCGCTTTCTACAGGTTTATCAATCACATTTTGTTGCGGTGTAATGTCCTTTCTCTCTGTTGGCTTATATTCTGGAATATCTCCATCACTGTTTGTAATGACTTCATCATCAAATTCAAGGCCATACTGTTTTTTGAGCGCTCTTTGTTGTACATGTTTGCCAAACATATCTGATGTCCATTTATTCCAGTTGTCTTTATTCTGACCAGTAAACATATGGGCAACTTCTTCTATATCCATAATCACAGTGACAGGACGGTATCCCTCACGATAGGCGATAGAATAAGCACCAATTATTTTCCCTCGTGGGAATCCAATTTCATGTGTTGCAACTTCTAACTCTTTCGTTTCCGTATTCTTAGCAATTTTAAAGACGTCATTTTCATGGACCATCTGTGTATCTGGTGGCATAAAACCTTCTTTCTCACGAGCCTTTGAAAGATACGCTTCTGCAGCGAATTGGATTCGTGCAGTGTTCCCGTATTTAATAAAGAAAATCTCATTTTTGAATGGGTCCAGACCATATGAAGCAGCTTTATGAGCAAATAAAAGAAATTCTTGATCTGTTGCAGTCGGAGCAACTGAAGTCCGTATTACTTGAAGTACCTCAGGTTTAAATGCTTCAGTAATTTCTGGTGTATATTGAGTAATTGAATTGTTGGCCATGGTTAGCCCTCCTTAGATTGTTTTTTATTCAGGTATATTTCTGATAGTTCCTGTTTCTCTATGAATAAGATGGAGAAAGCCATCTACCTTTTTAAATACAAGCCAATTTCTTGGATTAAGTCCTACAGATACGAGAGCTTTTACCTGGTTACGTGTGGGCTTTTTACCTTTCTTCATTCCGACTCCACCTCTAACTCCTTACCAGCTACTACTTGAGCCATTATTAATTGGCCAGTTGGTTGAGTAAATTTAGTTATGGACTCAGCATTATCAATACAAACAGGTACAACAACTTCACTCTGTTTTATAAGAACCTCTCTTAGCTCCAAACCAGCCCGTATCCCCTCGGAAAGTGATAAACGCTTATATTCCTTTCCATCAAGCTCAACTTCAAACGTAGGCTTAATTTCACCATTTTTAAGCTCTTCAAATAGTTTGATAGATAACTTGTCAAAAAGAGCTTGTACCTTCTCAACCTGTATTTCAGATTCCTTTGCTCTAAAAGCTTTGATGCTATCTAGAACAAAGATTGAATCATTAAGAGAAGTGAGTATGTCTTGTTCTTCTTGCTCTGCTTGTGCAACTAAGCCTTTTAAGCGTTCATATTGATTAGTAATCCTTAATGCTTCTCTTAGTGGGGCTCCTTTTTTATCGATCTCCAAAATCTCTTCACGAGCTTCACTTAAATCGATAAATTCCATTTCTTCTAATTTGGATTGCAATTCCTTGCGTTCATTGAGTAATCTATTATGATTCTCTTTATAAGACGCCTTTCGACTTTCGTGGTCCGCTCTTACTTCTTCGATTGCTTTCTCATCTAATGACTGCTTGCATGTTTTGCAGTGTTCCTCTATCTCTTCATTTTTTAGAGATGGCCACATTTCCTTAGATAATTCAATTTGATGTGTTACGTTTTGAATTTGACTTTGTATCTTATTAAATGCCTGATTTTTCTCCCATACTTGGTCCATCTGCGACTCTCTTTCTTTGACCTGCTTGTCTATCTGAGCAAGCTCAACTTTGATGGAATCAAGTGGAATAGATACAGCTTGAATTTCGTCTAATTCACTGCGTAAAGTTTTAGTACGGCTTTGTGCGGCTATATGTGTTTTATCTTTGGTATTCTTATTTTCCTTATGGATTTTTTCAATATCATTTAATGAATGCTTCTTTAGTAGCTCACCTAACCTATCAGATTGTAAATCTGACATTCTATTAAGCACTTCTTTGTTTGCTGGTGCCTGAACATATTGCAGCAACAGGGATCGCTGTTTGTCCCATTTAAGAGTGAAAAAGTAGCTTGGATTATACAGAGATAAGAACAACTCTTTTTCAAACAATGAAGCTACATGCTCATTAAACTCAGTGGCGGGAATGGGTACCTCGTTTAAGAAATATTTTGCTTTCCCCTTTTTCAATGAGCGACCTAATAAAATATTTTTCTCATCAATAGAAAGCAATAATGATGCGGTTGTTTCGTCACTTTCGTAAGTAATCGGTGTTGGGTCCAACTTGCTACCTAAAGTGTCTATACCGTACAATAACCATGTAATAGCTTCAGTAATGGAGCTTTTACCTTTGCTATTGTCGCCAGTGATCTTTGTTACCTCGCCAAAGCTAACTTCGAGATCCTGGTGATTTTTAAAGTTTTTTAAAGATAATCCAATCAATCTAATTTTTTTTGCCATTTTTATTCCTCCTCAATACAATTTTCTAGCATGTAACCAACTGTGACGACCTCACGAATGTTTGTTGAATACTCAATTCCATCAACAGTTGTATGGAAATCTCCATCTACAACCGAACCTATTAATGCTTTGTGAATGTTCACTACTTCCAACTCCTTTTAGCTTTTTTCCAAATGGCAATGTAACGATCAACAGGCGTCATTGCTAACCATTGTTTGGGGCAAATTTTCAATATGCTCACCTCCTTTAAGGTAGAATCATTATTTTTCTACAAATTTCGCAAAAAGGGCAAAAGAAAAAGGAAATTTACTGTCGTGATAATTGACCTCATTTATCAACCTTTACTGTGCTCTTTCTCTTTTTGGCAATCTCAAGATAAATTTTGATAAACTTATCAACCGCACCATTTGACGGCTCTTCACAAAGTCCAACATTGATAACTTTATCCATGCCCACCATCTCCTTTAATGAATGTATATGATTGATGGGAGGTAGGACTGCCCTACTCATTTGAAACCTCCTTTACGCAGTTTTTAATTTCCGAAAAAAATCGGATTGCGGACCAAAAAAAATATTTTCAACCGGAACTTTGTAGTACTCTTCAATCTTTACAAAAAAGGAACGGGGGACGTTTGTGGAATCTCTTTCATACTTAGAAAGCGTATCTTTGTTGATTCCAAAAAGTTCAGCTGCTTCAACTAACTTCAATCCCGCATTCACTCTCGCTGCCTTAAGTGTGATTTTGATTTTCATTTTGCATTCACCTCCTGTTATCGCTTGGTTATACAATATCCGATTATTTTCGGAATGTCAACCGATTTTTCTCGGATTAATGATTTTTATTATATATTTTTATGAAATATTATTTCGATTTTTTTCGGAATTATTCTTTACATTCCGTATATTTTCGGATATCATTAAGATATCGAAAGGAGGTGGAACAATTGATAGATAGAGATTTACCTTTAAAAAAAGAAATATCAGAAAGAGTTAAGAAATTGATGAAAGCAAAAAGTTGGACACAATTAAAACTTAGTGAAGAATCTGGGATTTCAAAGAGTACACTTTCGGACTACATAAATTGTAAAACTCTTATTAACCCAGGGAATGTTGAAAAACTTGCTGCAGCATTTAATGTTTCTAAATCTGATATTGACCCTAGCTTTAAAAGAACAGATGTTTTAAAAGAAGAAAAGATAACTTATATTTTTGATGATAGTTTACAACTCCCCCTTTATGGAGACATTGCAGCTGGAGCTCTTGCTACAGTAGAAGGTGTTACTGAGGATAGGGTAGAATATATAAATATTCCTGAAGTTCTTCTTGGTAAACATGCATTTTGCGATGGTCTTTTTGTAATGAAAGTAAATGGAGATAGCATGAATAAGATCATTAAAAATGGTTCTTATGTTGTAGCCAAACCTGTTGATACACACAGCTTTAAAGATGATGATATTGTTATTTTTAGTTACGATCGAGAGTATAGTATGAAAAGAGTTAGAAGAGATGAAGAAGATCAGGTTTTAATTTTCAGTCCCGAATCACATGACAGAAAGTTTCGAGACATAGAAGTACCGTATAATACTAATTCGGAATTAAAAATTTATGCAAAAGTAGTATGGTACTCAACAACATTAGATTAAATTTCTAGCGCTAGCAATTTAAACAGTTAGGGAGGGCGACGGCTCTCCCTATTTTATAAGGTTGGTGAATATTTGTGAGAGTTGCTATTTATGTTCGAGTATCCACCCAAGAACAAGCAAAAGAAGGGTTTTCAATTCCTGCTCAAATAGAAAGTTTACGTGCATTTTGTAAAAGTCAGGGATGGGAAATTGTTGAAGAATACAAAGAAGAAGGAAAATCTGCGAAAGATTTAGACCGTCCTAAAATGCAGGAAATGATGAAGGATCTAAAAAAGCGAAAGTTTGATTTAGTTTTAGTTCATAAATTGGATCGACTAACCAGATCAGTATTAGACTTATACAAACTACTCGAGTACTTTGAAAAATACGATGTTAAATTTAAATCATCTACAGAACAATATGATACATCAACAGCGTTGGGAAAATTATTTATAACTCTTGTAGCCTCCCTTGCACAATGGGAACGAGAGAACCTTGGTGAACGTGTTAAGTTTGGTATTCATCAAATGATTGAGGAAGGTAAACGCCCAGGCGGACATTCTCCTTATGGCTATAAATTTGATTTATCTTTTAATTGCATTGTAATTGAAGATGAATCAAAATGGGTTATAAAAATTTTCGAATGGTACGCTGATGGATACGGATATAGAAAAATATCAGATAGATTAAACGAACTTGGAATTAAACCTCGAATTGCGAAAAAATGGAACCACAATACGATATACGGAATGTTGCGTAATGATATTTACACAGGAGTATACAGATGGGGAAACAAAGTAGTATTCAATAATCACCCTGCAATAATCTCTAACTCATTATTCTTAAAAGTACAACAAAAACTTAAGAATAATCATAAAAATATAGTGAGAAAAGGGAAATTCCCGTTAACTGGCATATTGAAATGCGGTCATTGTGATGAGCCCATGAATGGTTTTTTCGATAAACGTGATAATAAAACATACTATCGTTGTTTTGGCTGTAATCGTTTAACGTACGGCAAAAGAATTACCGACCTACTTTTAGATGAAATTGAAAAACTAATTACTTCAAAGGAATATTTTATAAAGCAAATAGATAAAAACTATCAACTATCAAGTATTAACGTTGATGAAATAAGAAAAAACCTAGATAAAATTGAAAAGCAAAAGGAAAAATGGTACGCCACCTTTTTAGATGCTGACAATCCAATTCCAAAACAAACTCTATACGATAAGATTAATCAATTGAATGAACAAGAAGAAGATTTAAAAACTTTACTTCAGGAAGCAGAAATTGATGAGGAATCTCCAGAAGAAAAATTCAAAAAGCTTTCAAAAGTAAAGGATATCCATCTTATATATAACGAAGCAGACCCTTTCGAACAAAAAGAACTACTCAATAGCATATTTGAAACGTTGTTCATTCTAAGGGATAAAGGCAGAAACAAACCAATAACTTTAAAGTATAAATTAAAGTAATATATCTACATGCAAATTCCCCTGTATTATGTTTTACTTCACGCAACTGACGCAAACAGATGGTACCTTCCTTGTTGCAAGGGAAGATATCCAAGATTTCTCTTGGGATATGGTAAAGAATAGTACTTTCCTCGGACAAAGAAAAGGTGGCATGCCGCAGATGGCTGGTGAGTATACGTTAAAAAAACATGACATTGATCCACATACTGATTTAGAGCTTATTCAAAATATTGATTTTGCCAATATTGCTCCTGCTTTTTCATCCGGTACTGGTGAGTTTGTACAATTATTCGAACCAACTGCGAGTGTCTTTGAAAAAGAAGGCATTGGACATATCGTTGCTTCCTTCGGTGAAGAATCTGGTCAGCTTCCTTATACAGCATATATGACAAAGGATAGCTTCATCAATGAAAACGAAGAAACAGTAGAGAAATTCACACGGGCCATCTATAAAGCGCAACAATGGGTAGATGAACATTCAGCAGAAGAAACAGCGAAAATCATTACAAAATACTTTGATAATACCGATTTAGAAATCTTAACGATGTCAATCGACCGTTATAAAAGTCAAGGCTCCTTTGCAACCGATCCTATTTTAGAAAAAGACGAATGGGAGAACTTGCAAAACATTATGGAAGAAGCAGGTGAACTTCCTGCTCGAGTGGATTATGAAACACTTGTCAACACATCCATTGCTGAAAAAGTAGTTAAATAATCGTGCAAGATGGAGCGGATAGAAGTGAGTCTGTTCGCTCAAACATCCAGAAAAAAAAGGAGACGGCAAGATGACATTCTTAAACGTGCAAGATATTCATCATACTTACTTTACGAAATCAAATGCAGTGACGGCCCTCTCTAATATCTCACTTCAAGTGGAAGAAGGAGAATTCATATCATTTTTAGGACCGAGCGGATGTGGTAAAACGACTTTGTTATCTATCATTGCAGGTCTTTTCCAACCAACAGAGGGCCAAGTAGAATTAGAAGGAAAACAGGTTGCTACATTAAAAAGTGAAATAGGGTATATGTTGCAACAAGATTATCTATTCCCTTGGAAAACCATTGAGGAAAATATTCTATTGGGTTTAAAGATTAATCATCACTTAGATGAAGAAAAAAAAGCTTATGCAAAAGATTTATTACTGCAAATGGGATTATCAGATGTGGAGTCATTGTATCCTAAACAGTTATCAGGCGGCATGCGACAAAGGGTAGCACTTGTTAGGACACTGGCAACAGAACCTAAACTTCTCATGTTAGATGAACCATTTTCTGCTCTCGATTATCAAACAAAATTACATTTAGAAAATCTTGTATCTGACACATTAAAATCATTTGGAAAAACAGCTATTCTTGTGACACATGATATCGGCGAAGCGATTGCGATGAGCGACCGCATCTATTTATTCTCACCAAGCCCTGGTAAGGTTCATAAAGTATTTGAAGTACCTGAGGAATTAAGAGAATGCTCTCCATTTGATACAAGAAACCACCCACTGAATGCGGAAATTTTTCAAACGATTTGGAAGGAGATGGAGTCCCTTGGATCACAAGAGTCACACAAAAGCACTCCATAATGCGTATATCCGCTCCCTTAAGAAAGAAAAGTATTGGGTACGATTTTATCAACTCGTTATTTTTCTCATTTTTTTCGCGGGTTGGGAGATTGCCAGTAGAAACCAGTGGATTGATCCGCTCATTTTCAGTTCGCCTTCGAAAGTATGGGAGCTCTTTTTAATTAAAGTGCAAGATGGTACGCTGTTCTATGACTTAGGTTTCACTTTATCAGAAACCATTCTCGGTTTTATATTAGGGACATTATTGGGAACGATTTTGGCGGCGATTCTATGGTGGTCACCGTTTCTTTCTAAGATTCTAGACCCTTATCTCGTTATTTTAAACAGTATGCCGAAAGTGGCTTTAGGACCGATTTTAATTGTCGCTCTTGGGCCTAGTTTCACCTCGATTGTAGCAATGGGAACGATTATTTCCGTTATTATCACAACCATCGTCGTTTATACTTCTTTTAGAGAGGTAGACCCTAATTATATAAAGGTGCTTCAAACTTTTGGTGGAACCCGTTTCCAAATATTTAAGGAAGCCATTCTTCCATCATCATTTCCCGTAATTATTTCCACATTGAAAGTCAATGTAGGCTTATCTTGGGTCGGGGTAATCGTCGGGGAGTTTCTCGTCGCCTCTAAAGGCTTGGGCTATATGATCATTTACGGTTTCCAAGTATTTAACTTTACTTTAGTTATGCTCTCACTACTGGTCATTGCTGTATTAGCTACTATTATGTATCAAGCAGTAGAATTTTTAGAGAAGAAATTAATAAAAAACAACTAAGGGCTTGCATGAGTGTGCAGCCCTTTATTTTATGCGACTTTGGAGATAAGCTACACTTCTCTTGACTACTTGATCTTTCATGATAAAGCTATAATTAGGTTGATGAATTTCCCTCATGAGCCGATTAATCGCAACCCATTTTGGGCCATCCGTTTCGAAATAATGGTCTACATTTTGCAAATAATCAACCTCTGCAAACA
The DNA here is from genome assembly GCF_038003465.1 of Cytobacillus sp. FSL K6-0265. Lineage (NCBI taxonomy): Bacteria > Bacillati > Bacillota > Bacilli > Caryophanales > Bacillaceae > Cytobacillus > Cytobacillus sp. FSL K6-0265. Next base: position 3,491,997 of record NZ_JBBOPE010000001.1, read on the forward strand.
TGATAGCCTTCATAAATGAACGATCTTTTTCCATAACTTGATATGTACCAATATGTTCAATAGAAGACAAGACAGCTCCAGTTTCTTCTTTTACTTCTCTCTTTGCAGCAGTATATATATCTTCGCCTTCCTCCGCCTTTCCACCTGGAAACTCCCATCCTCTTTCTTTATGCCTCGTTAATAACCAGTCATCACCTTTTTTACATAACACCAACACATGACGCGGCTCCATTACAAATCCATCTACATTAAATGAGAGTGCTACACGATTCCCGTTCTGATCGATAAAATATTCCATTTAATCCTCTCACTTTACATATACTTATTGGTATATTTTACTTTGAAAGAAACGTAACGTACAGGAAAAGGTGAAAACACCGTCAATATTCATAACGGTGTTTTGAGCACAGCTTTATTGTTGTTCAGGGGGAAGAATCCCCATATTGCCAATATGATTTTTAGCCTCTTCATCTCCTAATCGATAAATGGCACGATATATTTGCGTTAAACCCTCATCATATTTATCATTTTGCCTGTCAAAATGATACTGTAAATAGGGGACATGAGCCCGGTAAAAACCTTCCCATTCTGTTGAGTAATTTTGATCAAACAACTCTCTTAATTCGATAATTTCATCATCTGTCGCCTCTATTTTAAAATTCCATGGTGAAGAAGTAGAACTTTGTGAGATTTCCCCATCATTCACCGTAATATAATAAGTTTTCTTTTGATCCACACTTTCAGCCCCTTTCTTCTTATTATTTGTTTCCCTCAATATGAATGAATTTATACGAAAAAAATGAGCAAAACCACGAACTTAACATATACTAACGTAAAATAAGAAGAAAATGGGCAGGTGCAAACAATGAAAATTATTGATGAACTGTACGACTATTATCGTAATAAGCTTACAGGTGACGAAGAAGATATTGATATGCTCACCTTTGCTTTTTTAGAAGAAATGTCTCGAGAGGATATCCTTACATTAATTGAAGAACTTGATAACCAAGAACTTTATAATCTAATGGGCCTTTATGTGATTGAATCCCTTAAAGGGAAATTTTCAGAAAGTGATTTTACGAAGCCTCAAAATTATCATTGAGTGTACATAGTACCGGTACAAGAAAAATGATGGCGGAGTTGCATGTGCAAAAAAAGACTTGTATTGATGAAAAGGTGACAAGATTAAAAGAGTCAATAAAAGGATAGGCGAATCATGATTTGTGTATAGCTCACGCAACTTCTTGATAGATGACTTAAGATCATTAGACTTATCCTTTTTCTCTTCATGTCTGACGCATTTTCTACTGAGCCTTCTCCCCCTATGTAATACAATTCTAGTTTACTCACTTTTCACTGTATCGTCCTGTACTTCAATCCATCTCTCCTAATATAAAAACACCCCGAAAGTTTTTTAGTCTAACTTTCGGGGTGCACAACAAAAGAGATTTTCTTACATTTATCCAAGAAATGCTTTAAGCATCCAGTTATGTTTTTTTACACTCTGTTTAACGGCAATAAGCATATCACCAGTGGCTTCATCCTTAGCCTCATCAGCTAGTTCAATGCCTTCTTGCAGTTCACCTAACATTTTATCAAAGTCATTCCAAACAGATTGTACCATGTCTCTTGCATCCTCTTTACCTGTTGCTTCTTCAATTGAAGCCGTATCTAAGCATTCCTTCATTGTTGCTACAGGATTTCCACCTAAAGCAAGTATTCTTTCTGCTAATTCATCAATATGGTCATTTGCTTCGTTATATAGTTCTTCAAATTTTTCATGTAATACGAAAAAGTTGCTTCCTTTAACATACCAATGGTAGTTATGTAACTTTACATACATTACTGTCCAGTTTGCTACTTGTTTATTTACTGATTGAATTAATTTTTCGCTCATATTTATCAACCTCCACTTATAAGATACCCGCTTATCCAATTTTCAAACACATAACTATCGGATAAGGAAAGATATTTTAGTTCAGATTAAAAGAGAGAAATGGTAAAATAGCTTTTGTAAAGGGGGAGACTATTTATGACTTATATTATTGTCATTATGATATCAATTCTTATTGTCTTTACAATCCTTATTTTAAGTGTAATGACAACATCCAAAGCTTACACATTTAAACATACCGTTGATCCTCTACCTAAATCTCTTACAGAAGAAGAGAAAGCACCTAACCAAGAGGACAAGGAGACAAAATAATACTAAAACTTTTTGAGAGGAATCTGCACTTCTATGGATATTTACTCCATATTTATTGGACTCATTTACCTTTTAAATATGATCCTTGCCATTGTCGTTATTTTTCTTGAACGGAAAGATGCCGCATCCACTTGGGCATGGTTACTAGTTTTGTTCTTTATCCCATTACTAGGGTTTGCCATTTACTTATTATTCGGACAAAACTTCTCCAAAAAGAAGAAAATGTTTCAATGGGAAGATCGTAAGAAAATAGGCATTGATGAAATGCTTAAAATGCAAATATCTGCTCTTCACAACCGCAGTTTGCCTGCAGAAAATGAGCAAGTTCAAAATCATTATGACCTCATTCATATGCAATTAGTAAATAATGATGCTGTACTCACCCAAGATAATGATATTCAAATGTATACTGATGGCAAAGACAAGTTCGATGCGTTATTTAAAGATATAGAAAGCGCTACCGACCATATCCATCTTCAATACTATATCTTGAGAAGGGACGCATTAAGCAAAAGTTTAATCACACTTCTGAACAAAAAAGCCCGTGAAGGTGTAAAGGTCCGCATTTTATATGATGATCTAGGGTCAAGAAGTTTAACCAAGCGGTTTTTTAAGAGCTTACGTGAAGCTGGGGGAGAGGTTGAGGCGTTCTTTCCGTCTAAATTCCACTTTATTAATTTACGGTTAAATTACCGCAATCATCGTAAGCTAGTGATTATTGATGGCAAAATTGGCTATGTTGGTGGCTTTAATGTTGGAGATGAATACTTAGGTTTAAATAAAAAATTCGGTTATTGGCGAGATACGCATTTAAGAATAGAAGGAAGCGCAGTTTATGCGATACAAACACGCTTTATTCTTGACTGGAATCAAGCTTCTCATCGTCACGACATTCATTATTTACCGGAGTATTATCCCCCTATGACTACAAAGGGACGTATCCCTATGCAAATAGTAGCAAGCGGACCTGATAACGAACTCGAACAAATCAAACTTGGTTATATCAAAATGATTATGTCTGCAAAAGAAACCATTCTTATTCAAACTCCCTATTTTATCCCTGATGCGAGTGTGGTTGATGCACTTAGAATAGCTGTTTTGTCGGGTGTTAATGTGAAAATCATGATTCCTAACAAGCCTGACCATATGTTTGTTTATTGGGCTACCTATTCGTACATTGGTGAATTATTAAAACTCGGGGCAAAAGTGCTGATTTATGATAATGGTTTTATTCATGCGAAAACAATCGTAATTGATGATGAAATTGCATCTGTTGGGACAGCCAATATTGATGTTCGAAGCTTTAAACTCAACTTTGAGGTCAATGCGTTTATTTATGACCGCAAGATAGCTGAGGAAGTGGCAGCTAGTTTCTATAATGATGTAAGAGTATCACGTAACCTTACATTAGATGATTACAATAACCGTTCCTTATATATTAAGTTCAAGGAATCTATATCACGCCTACTATCACCGATTCTGTGAGTCGGTGATTTTTGTATAGATTTATGGTGATCAATAACATAAAATAGGAATATATGGATAAAAAAGGAGTCATGTTGATGAAGAAAAAGTTTTGGACCATTTTCCTCATTACCTTTGCCATCGAAACAGGTATCACATATTTTCTCTCTTCTCAGTTTACTGTGCGCTTTATTGAAGTCATGTTCTTTACGGGCATTGTATTCCTTATTACAAGCATTTATTTTTCTGGAGGGCTTTCTTACATCAAGGAACAACAAGATGCTAGAACTCGGGCTGAAACGGGCTTCACACCCTTTGTAGAACCACCGACTATATTTAGACGAGGACCATTCTTTATCGCTTCCCTCACCTTTTTTCTTATCGGGCTTATTTTTTTCATCTTGCTACTAACTGAAATTATTCCTCCAGTACCTTTATAAATAAAGGTTTGTTTTCAATACATAATTGAGTTTCTTATTAGTTCTGTTATTAATTTTTTTAATAATCAAAAACAAGAGGTAAATGTAAGGAATTGGGTGGACTTTATTTGTAGCGGACAGATTTTACTCAATCTTCGTCCTTTAGATTAAAAATGTTCTTGATTCAGAGAAAGTTTATCTTTCTGTTTGCGTTGTGGTAAAGTAATAATCTTTTCATTTCTTATAACCGTTAAAAATAAAAAACCTTCCATCAAATATGATGGAAGGAGAACCACTTAAGCAAATACTTGCTTTAATTCTTCTTTTGATTGAGAAAGCCAATATTTCATTAACTTCTTTGCACCTTCTAGGTCGTGTAGCTTCGCTTGACCACATTGTTTTTCATTTGCTGCTGGTATTTCTACAATTTCAACAGCATCTTTCATTGTTGCATCTAAAAGGTCGATAATTTCTTCCACTGTTGGCTCACCACTTACGACTAAATAGTAGCCTGTTTGACAACCCATTGGCGAGATATCAATAATATCAAAATGATCATATTTCTCTGCGTGTGTTCGAATGTTAAACGCAAGTAAATGTTCAAGTGTGTGAATAGAATCTGGCTTCATAGCCGCTTTGTTTGGCTGACAGAAACGAATATCATATTTGTTGATCTTTCCGTCTGTTCCTACTTTATGCACGCCACAATGTCTCACATATGGAGCCTTGACAGCGTTATGGTCTAATTCAAAACTTTCAACTGATGGCATAAAATACACTCCTTTATCATCATTGCCTTTATTATACTATAATATCCGACTAATTTCATCAACTTTAAATATATAGTCAATGATTTGGACTTTTCACCCTATTATATGATATCTTGGTGCTAAAAGAGCAACTTTTTTCAAAGGAAGGTCCATATGTTACAAAAAATCATGCTTGGATTTTTTAAATTCTATCAAGTCGCCATTTCACCCATCAAGCCACCTACTTGTCGTTTTTACCCTACTTGCTCTAATTACGGATTAGAGGCCGTTAAACGCTTTGGTGCAATAAAGGGTGGATATTTAACTATTAAAAGAATCTTAAAATGTCACCCATTCCATCCTGGTGGAGTTGATTTCGTGCCGGAAGAATGGCCAAATCGGAAACAAAGCAAATAACTTATTTCTTCTCATATCCATCCACTACTAAGTCCAGTTTGCCCGTACTAGGATCGATGACAAGACCATGTACTGGTACTGCTGGAATCAGCGGGTGGTTCTTAATCATATCGACACTATGCGCGACACTGTCCTCTACTTGATCAAAGCCTTCTAACCAGCTCTCAATATTAATACCAGAATAATTCAAAGTAGAAATCGTTTCTTCTGAAATGCCTCTTTCCTTCATATTTTCAATCATAGCATTGGCATTCATTCCACTCATCCCACAATCATGGTGGCCAATCACTAAGACTTCATCTGCTTTTAATTGATACAGAGCAACAAGAATACTTCTCATAATACTACCGAACGGATGACTCACAAGGGCCCCTGCTGTTTTGACGATTTTTATATCACCATTTTTCACATTCAATGCTTTCGGTAATAGTTCCACTAATCTTGTATCCATACAAGTCAAAATAACCATTCGTTTGTTTGGATATTTCGTTGTGGCATAATCACGATATTGCTCTGTTTCAACAAACTCCTTATTAAATGCTAATACCTCTTGTAAAAGACTCATTATTTTCATCTCCACTACGTATATTGGTAAATATGTGTTAAATCGCTTGCTCTTCTTTTATGATACAAAATAGTATCCATTTTAACAAATTTTATACTTGATTTTTGGATTTAGTTTTTGTATGATTACATATGTGAATCGGAATGATTACGGATTAAAACGAAATATAAATCGTAATAAATACGATTTGATACATTGAGGGGAGAAACATATGAAGAAATTATCTATTTTACTTATTCCTTTTATTTTCATCCTTGCTGCATGTTCAAATTCAACTGCCAGCGACAAAGGAACAGCACAATCATCAGAAGATGTTTTATCTGTTTATACTACAGTCTACCCATTACAATACTTCACAGAAAGAATCGGTGGAGACCTTGTTGATGTAAAAACTGTTTATCCTCCTGGCTCTGATGAACATACTTTCGAACCTTCGCAAAAGGACATGATTAAAATGGCGGATTCTGATTTATTTATCTATATGGGCCTTGGTTTAGAAGGATTTGTTGATCAAGCGAAAGATATCTTAAATAATGAAGGCGTCAAAATGATTGCCGCTGGTGAAAATCTTGCAATAGAAAACACAGAGCAACACAATCACGATGATCATGAACATGAACATGATCACGACCATGATGGTCATAGTCATGATGGACACGACCATGGCGATGTTGACCCACATGTTTGGATTGATCCAGTATACGGACAGCAATTAGCAGAGGAAATTAAAGCACAATTAATTACTGCCCTTCCAGAGCATGAAGAAGAATTCACAGCAAACTTTAATAAACTAAATGAAGAACTAAATGAATTAAATAATACATTTACTTCAATGGTTGAAAATGCAAATAAAAACAAATTCATCGTTTCTCATGCAGCCTATGGTTATTGGGAATCGCGTTATGGGTTAGAACAAATAAGTGTAGCTGGGCTTAGCACATCTAGTGAGCCTTCCCAAAAGCAGTTGCAGAATATTATTCAAACAGCAAATGAAAATGAATTAGATACGATTTATTTCGAGCAAAATGTTAGCTCTAAATTAACTGAGATCGTTCAATCTGAAATCGGGGCCGAGAGCCTACAGCTTCATAACCTTGCTGTCTTAACTGAAGCAGACATTAATGATGGAGAAAACTATTTTACCTTAATGGAAAAAAATATTGAAAACCTGGAAAAAGGTTTAAACTAACTTTTAGTGGGACCAGAGCAAATGAATGCTTTGGTTCTAATTTTTTCAAGAAATCATATATAGGGTAAAAAGCATTTAACTACCCATATCGTAAGAATCAGAGATATTGTTAGTGATAATTAGTTTCCTCTTCCTTTTTTTGAAAAAACTTATGATTATATCATAAGCCAATTATGGTAAGAATAGTGATGATGGCGAAATCCATCTGAAGATTTTTTCTAAAGGAAGTGAAAATGATGGCAAAAGATGTATTGTGTGAAGTCAATAATTGTACTTTCTGGGAAAAAGGCAATCTATGTGGTGCTGATCAAATTTATGTAGTCAGCCATCGAGACCAGGCATCTACGAGCAAGGAAACTGACTGTAAAACGTTTGAACCTCAATAAGAAATAGCCTATAGACGCTTTTATATGTAATTTCCGTACATATAAAGGCGTCTTCCTTTTTCTAAAAAAAATAATTATTGCTATTTTTCAAATAAAATTATATACTGAAGCTACTAAATATTGAAAGTGGGTGAGCATGATGAATCTAATTAACTTTTTCATACCGAAGCAATTAAAGTTTTCATATTTATCATGCTCATTGGAAATAGGTTAATACCCTATTACTCATTTCTTTCATTTATGTGCGGATAAACCTTATGATCCTTTAATTGCGGGTCATAAGGTTTTTTATATATCACAAAAATGGAGGAAATGAATTTGAAAAACATGCATGAAAAACAACTCATCGGGCGAATTGCTATCGCCTATAACCATATGTACAAAATATTGACAAAAGAGCAAAAATTATTACCAGCTACCCTACCTGGCAACTATCACTATCATGTACAACATGAGGCAGACTATCCAACTGTTGGTGATTGGGTGGTCTTTCACCAATTACAAAATGAAGATAAAGCGATTATCCAAGAAATTTTACCACGAACGAGCAAGTTTTCAAGGAAAACTGCCGGTGTTGCAATGAAGGAACAAATCATCGCCACCAACATAGATTATCTATTTATTGTTACAAGCATGAACGAAGATTTTAATATAGCAAGAATCGAGCGCTATTTAGTAGCCGTACAACATTCTGGAGCTTCACCTATTATTGTGTTAACGAAAGCTGATCTTTGTGAAGATAAAGGATGGATTTCAGATCAATTATTACTACTTGGCGTCGATTTCACAATGGTTAGTATGTTTCAACCTGAATCTGTAGAGGTCATCAAAGATTACTTATCCGGAGGCAAAACTGGGGCATTTGTGGGATCATCTGGTGTCGGGAAATCTACACTTATTAACTTACTAACGAATGAGGATCGAATGAAGGTGGGCAATATTCGTGAAGATGATCAAAAAGGTCGCCACACCACAACCCACAGAGAATTAATTCTATTAGGTGATGGTTATATCATCGATACACCAGGTATGCGTGAATTTCAACTTTGGGAAGATGATATAAATATAGGCGAGAGCTTTACAGACATTCAGGCACTAAGTGAGCAATGTAAATTTAGAAACTGCTCTCATCATAAAGAAGTAGGATGTGCCGTACAACAAGCAATCGTTGAAGGTAAAATTACTGAGAAGAGACTTAGTAACTACTTTAAACTAGAACGAGAATTAATCATGCTCGAGAAACGTCGTGTCAAACAAGAAAAGAAACGTATGAAAACAACGAATAAGAAAAAGAGTGCACGTTATGAGTGACATTCATTTAACTGCAATCAAGAAAGAGAATTGGTATAGTGGATATTTTAAAACGGTTGGCTTCATTGATAGCGGAAATTATTTTGGCAGAGAAACCGCTTATCTATTCCCTATAACCGATTACTTGCTTCAATGTGAAATTTGCTTAAAGGGAAAATTCATTAGGAGGAAGGGTAATGGCTGAAGCTAGAGAAGTATTATGCAATCAGTTAGCTGCAAATGCAGATGATCCTAGTTGGTATACACCCTTCTTGCAAACTGTTGATGAAATAAGTGAAGAAGAAGCGTTCATGAAGCTAAACAGTAAAAGTCATAGCATAGCCGAAATAACACAACATCTCATTTACTGGAATGAAGTTTGGCATGTTCGTTTTAAAGATAATGATGTTGGGACAGTTAAGCGAATAGAAAATAATGATTTGAGCTTTGTCGTTCCTAAAGGAAAAACCTTTTCAGATTTAAAAGCTTCACTCTTGGTCAAGTTACAACACTGGCAAAAAACCCTAACAACCAATGAATTATTAGATCAACATGTCAAAGGATTTCCTGTCACAGCCCATTGGTGGGCAATCATTGCCAATGTCACTTCACACAATGCATACCATATAGGACAGATAGCTTATTTGAAGAAAATAATAAAGTCATCATATTAGAAAATCCGAACAAATATTCGGATTTTCTTTCTTTAAAATACTTGTACCATTTTTCTTAGTTCTCTTCGCAGGATTTTTTTAGCTGCGTTTCTTGGAATTTGATCGACAATAAAAAATCTCTTCGGAATTTTGTACTTCGCTAATTTTTCTTGGCAAAATTCCTCAAGCTCTTTATGAGAAACTTCTGCGTTTTTCTTGATTACAACAAATGCTACCGGCACTTCTCCCCATGTGGAATCTTTCATACCAATCACACCTGTATCATCTACAGCTGGATGAGCAGCAACAATTCCTTCTACTTCAGCAGGATACACATTTTCTCCTCCTGAAATAATCAAATCAGAGCGACGGTCGAGCACATAAAGAAAGCCATCCTCATCAAGAAGGCCTATATCCCCCGTTGCTAGCCAACCTTGTTGAATTTTTTCAGCAGTTGCCTCATCTTTACCTAAATAACCACTTGTTACATTTGGCCCTTTAACAAAAATTTCACCAGATTCATTTGCCTCTGCCTCTTCACCCGTCTCTCTACATATCTTTACTTGAGAAGGGAATAAGGCTTTACCAGCAGAACCTAGCTTTTTCATACTATCCTCAGGTGATAATGTCACGATTTGTGAAGAAGTCTCTGTCATCCCGTATGTTTGATAAACCGGAATACCACAAGAAACGGAATCCTCTAATAGTGCACGAGATGCCGGTCCTCCTCCAAGCAACAAACAGCGAAATGAATCGTGCAACGTCTGCTGTTGCAAACGTTCTACCATTTTCTTCAACATCGTACTGACTGCAGACATAATTGTCACTTGTTGCTCACGGATCAGTGTAATCGTTTTATCCGCATCGAAACTATCTAATAGTACAATCTTATGTCCATAAATGAGTCCTCTCATAAGAATGGAGAAACCGCTTATATGAAATAATGGAACAGCACATAACCATACATCATTATCTCTTAGTCCAAGGTTTAAACTTGAGCCAACTGCACTCCATAAGTGGTTACCGTAAGTTTGCATTACACCTTTTGGATGACCTGTCGTTCCTGATGTGTACATAATTGTGCAAATATCATCTAACCGGACTTCCCTTACAATGGAAGGCTCCTCGTAATCATCATCTACGATTTCCTCCTTAACAAGTAAACGAAGGGATGGTACTTCCATTTCCACATCAGTTCGAACTTTTTTAAATGCTTCTTCCGTAATAAAAAAGACAGACTCTGAATCCTGTAATTGCCAAATAATTTCTTTACTCGTTAGCCTACTGTTTAATATTACCGCTTTAACGCCGAGAAGTTGCAAAGCGAATAAAATGAAAACCGAATGAAGATTATTCTTAAGCAGTACGCCAACGAATTGTGTTTGCTTTACTCCTTTTGCTGATAAGATACCCGCCCACCGATATGCCTCATTATAAACGTTTTCAAAAGTATAACTCTTTCCTTCATAATAAAACGCTTCTCTTTTCGGAGTAGATAAAAACCTTTTATAAATAAAATTTTGCATCTCTTGATTAGACAAAACAGACACCTTCTTTAATATAGTCACAACGAATCCTAAAAAACAATGGCAAAACAGCTTGATGGTCATCCCATCAAGCTGCTCATTGTATCATTTCATTAAGGGAAACGTGGGAATTGTCCAAAGTCAGGATCACGTTTTTCTTTAAATGCGTCTCTACCTTCTTTTGCTTCATCAGAAGTATAGTAAAGAAGTGTTGCATCTCCAGCAAACTGCTGAAGGCCTGCTAGACCATCTGTATCTGCATTAAATGCAGCTTTTAAGAAACGAATCGCAGTTGGACTTTTTGATAGAATTTCTTCACACCATTGAATCGTTTCCTCTTCTACTTTTTCAAGTGGTACTACTGTATTAACTAATCCCATGTCTAAAGCTTCTTGTGCGTTATATTGACGGCATAAGAACCAAATCTCACGCGCTTTCTTATGTCCTACAAGACGTGCCAAGTATCCAGAACCATAACCAGCGTCAAAGCTACCGACTTTCGGGCCTGTTTGACCAAATACAGCATTATCTGCAGCAATTGTTAAATCACAAACAACGTGAAGAACATGGCCACCACCAATAGCATAACCTTTTACCATTGCAATGACAGGTTTAGGAATGACACGAATCAATCGTTGTAAGTCTAGTACGTTCAAACGAGGAATTTGGTCATCTCCAACATATCCGCCGTGTCCACGGACTTTTTGGTCCCCACCAGAACAGAAAGCTTTATCTCCTGCTCCTGTAAGAACGATTACACCTACATTAGAATCATCTCGTGCGTATGCAAATGCATCCATTAATTCCATTACAGTTTTAGGTGTGAATGCATTATGTACGTGCGGACGGTTAATTGTAATTTTGGCAATACCGTTATATGTTTCATATAGAATTTCTTCATACTTACGGCCTGCTACCCATTCTACTGCTGACATTTCAAAGTCCTCCTTCTATATTACTAACTCAATTTGTAGTTTTAATAGTGCTTCCTATCATATTTTAGCAATAATTGACGAAAAACACACCTTTTTTCATGATTTTCTTCTAACAGGTTGATGTTTCCAATAAAAACTTCTCTATTTCAGCCACATACTGTAAAGGTTTTTCAAGGTGAACGGTATGGCCCGATTCTTCAATCGTATGATGTGTAGCATGCTGAATACGCTTAGACATTTCTTCACCAATCATGCAAAACTTTTGATCGATTGAACCTGTTAAAATAAGGACTGGCATCTGAAGCTCCGCGATCGCTGTCCACCAACTAGGTTGCGCACCCGTCCCCATCCCAATAAGACTGTTTATTAACCCTTGAGGGTTATTTCTCAGTCGTTGCCTCCGTACCTGCTCTCTCTTACGTGCTGTTAATCTCTTTTGACTTGCAAACAAAGGGATGTTTTCCCAATAATTCACAAATCCCTCTATTTCTTTATCTTTAATCATTTGACAAATTTTCATATCATTTTTTATGCGTAATGCTCTATCTTCACTAGAGTCGATTCCTGGTGTGGTACTCTCAAGGATCAGGCGATGGACTTTTTCTGGAAAAAGCAGAGCAAAGGTAATGGCTAATCGCCCGCCCATTGAATAGCCCACTACATCAACTTTATTTAACTTCATAATGTCTATTAAATGGGCAAGCATAGCCGCTTGTTCTTCTATTTGATAATGAGAAATATCTTCCGGTGAATCTGACTGCCCGTGACCAATAATATCCGGTGCAATGATGGTTCGATCAGATATTTCTTCTGAATAAAATCGCCAACTATTGCCATACCCTGTAAATCCATGAAGCGCCATGATCGGCTCTCCATTACCGAAAGTTTCGACATGATATTTCACATTTTTGAAGAAAAAGTCCATTAGTCTTCGTCCTTTATTCTCTTATCTATTTCCCGGGAAACAGATTCCCACAAATTCCGATGTTCTCTTACATTATTTTCTCTATTGGTCATAACCTCAATTACCTTTAAATGAGATGTCTCCGTTTCAATTGCTTCCGAGAACTGCTGCCAATCTTCCACCTTTATATAATCTCCACCAAACATTGTTACACTGTGTGAGAAATCAATGTTCAAAGGCGTTCCAAACAATAATTCAAAATGCTTCGGGTGTTCTGACTGTGGTAGGAAAGAGAAGATCCCTCCACCGTTATTATTTATAACAATCACTGTAATAGGAATATGGTAGAGTTTACTAGCAATCAATCCATTCAAGTCGTGGAAGAAAGTCAAATCTCCAACGATTAGGTATAGCGGTTGTGCATGCATAGCCACACCAAGAGCTGTGGAAATCGTACCGTCAATACCATTTGCTCCTCTATTACCTAAAATCCTCATCGATTTGTTATTGCCAAAATAAAAGCTATCTAAATCCCGAATGGGCATGCTATTCCCAACGAAAATCGTAGCCTCTTCAGGCAGTAACTGACCTAACTGCGCAAAAATCTTTCCCTCATTGAGTTGTTCTATTTCCAACACTTTTACCATTTCACTTTTTGCCACATCATTAACGTCCTGCCATAAAGTTAGATAGTCATTCTCTTGTCTAGCATTGGCACGGAGAGTCAGTTCTTCACAAAATTGTTTCTCATCACAATAAATCATATCTGTTGATAACAATGAAGGGTCTCTGAAACCGCCGCCACCATCAACAATTAATTGCCGCGTTTCCGGATACTGCTTCATAAACAGTAGCAACGGTTTCGATACGGGCATCGCTCCAAAACGAATGATTAACTCAGGTTGCAACTCAACTTTCGCTGTCTCACTTTTTAAAATGGCATCATATGCATCAATGATTTGGCTCTGTTCATGGCGTCCACTGCGTAATTGTGAAAGTGGATCAGCAATAATTGGAAATTGTAACACCTTTCCAAGTTCAACAATCTTATGCGAAAGGTCAGCATCATCCATCGGCCCGCAGATAATCAAACCTTTTTTATATGTTGAGACCGTTTGCGCCATCGTATCAAACCTGGCATCATCTACTGTTAAAAAAGATGATGACACTGTCATATACTTTTCTTCTCTAGAAGAACTATGGAAAATCTCCGGATCATTTAGATCGGGAATAAGCGGTTCCCTAAACGGAAAATTCAAATGAACAGGGCCTGCTGGGTTCCTTTTCGCCGTAGCAACTGCTCTCACAGCAGTTGTACGGACATAATTAATCATCGAAGCAGCATTCTCAGGTGGTGCCATTTCTGCAAACCATTTGACATTTTTTCCGTACATTTGAATTTGGTCGATCGCTTGTGGCGCACCTATATCTCTTAGTTCATGAGGACGGTCTGCAGTAAAGACAAGTAGAGGTACTCGAGAGTAAAACGCTTCAATTATCGCAGGATAGTAATTTGCCGCAGCTGTACCCGAAGTACATAAAATGGCGACTGGACGTTTTGTACCTTTGGCCATGCCAAGAGCAAAAAAGGCGGCCGAACGTTCATCAACATGGATATGAACTTGAAGATCTGGGTGCTCTGCCATTACCATAGCCATGGGCGTAGAGCGGGATCCAGGACTGACAACCACATCTTCTACGCCATTTTTTACTAGCTCAGTAATGAAAGCTGCAATGTATTTTGTTAAAGCCTGTTGATGGCTCATTTTATTTCCCCTCCAAGCGCTGATAACATTGGTCTAAACTTAATTTTCGTTTCCTGAAATTCACTTTCAACTTCAGAATCTTTCACAATGCCACAGCCAGCAAATATCGAAGCCTCATTATCTTGAATTAATCCCGATCGCAAAGCAACTGCAAAATCGCCATTGCCTTGATAATCCAGCCAGCCAATTGGACTGCCATATAAACCTCTGTCTAATATCTCCAAATTCCTAATGGCTTCCACAGCTTTTTCTGTCGGAACGCCACCAAGAGCTGGTGTTGGGTGCAGTTTTTCTATAATTGCAAAGAGCGAACCTTCCTTACTAGTTTCTGCAATAACTGGAGTATAAAGGTGTTGAATATCTCTTAATTTTAAAAGCTGAGGGCCGTCAGGTATGTCGACTTCTGTACCTACCATTTCCATCGCTTGACGAATCATATCTACAACATATTGATGCTCTTGGAGATTTTTTTCGTCTTGTAATAATTCTTTCCCGAGAACTTCATCCTCTTCCTTCGTCTCTCCTCTTTTTATTGAGCCTGCTAAACAAGTTGTATAAAGCGTATGGCCTTGTTTTTTCACTAACCGTTCTGGTGTCGCTCCAATAAAACAATCGGATCCTGACTCAAAGGCAAAAATAAAGCTGTTTTTTTGCTTGTCTAAAAGGTTTTGTAGGACGCTTTCAATTTGTACAGTATTAGCAAAAGTAAGCCTCGTTTCTCTTGCTAAAACAACTTTTTGTATAACGTCTTTTCTCATCTCATCTACTACTTTTGCGACAGCTTTCTTCCATTCTCTAGGCGCTACCTCTTGTTGGGCAATCACCTTGTTATTTTTAATAGTAGGAAATATTTTCGCATTTTGTAACAATTGCCTACGTTCCTCTAACATATCTTCTATACGATCTTCTCTATCGTTTGGATGAACAAGCATATTCGTTGTTAAAAAAGTACGGCCACCAGTCATAGTGCACATATACTGCGGTAGATGAAAATCTGTATGCTTATATTGGCTCCATAATTCGGTCTTCTCTTTCAAAGGATCGAAAGTGAATCCACCAAATATTGTTGGGCCAATCGCATCGATAGAGTAAGAATTATGGATTATTGCCTCATCAAGCAATGACTGCCACCTTTTTTGCACATAAAAAAAGCGGTCAGTAGTCTGATCCGATTGAAATAAATAGTTAATACCAACACCAGTTATTACAACCTCATTATCAGAACCTGTCCAAAAAAACCGATCACCTAGTTCTGTCTTTTTTCCTGCTCCAAAAAAAGCTAAAGGATCTATGCAATCTATCTCACAAACCTTACTAAATAAAATATCATGGTTCGTTCGTTGTGCTTTCGATAACGCTTCAATAAACCCTTCTTTAAATTCTGTGTGCTGTAAAGTAAACAAAAAAATCCCTCCAATAACAGCTACAATCAGCTGCTATTCTTCATTCCTTAAAGATACACCTCTTGCTTAAAAGCTGTCAATCATTCCAATCAATTCACTTCCTTATTATATATTATTTAGAATAAAATAAGCACTGTTCGTACTTTAGTAGGAAATATCCTCCTTCGCTTCTTGCAAAATTCAATTGACACTCAATAGGACTTTACCTAAACTTAAGGAAGTGATTTGTTTTATTTGATTTAATTGGAGGTACTAAAAAGTGCAAACACAACCTAATATAAACACGCCACATTCCACGAAGAAGAAATGGAAAATCTGGTGGCAATTAACGCGTCCACATACATTAACCGCTGCCTTTGTTCCTGTACTACTAGGTACCGCATTGGCTATTTATGAAACGTCGATAAATGTTGGCCTTTTCATCGCCATGATGGTTGCTAGTCTTTTCCTTCAAATTGCAACGAATATGTTCAATGAATATTATGACTTTAAACGTGGCAATGACACAGCTGAGTCTGTAGGGATTGGTGGAGCCATTGTTAGAGAAGGAATTAAACCACATGTTGTACTTAACTCCGCTCTAGGGTTATACGGCGCATCCATCTTAATTGGTATTTACATTTGCATGAATAGCAGCTGGTGGTTAGCTGCTGTTGGACTTCTAGGTATGGCTATTGGCTATTTATACACAGGAGGGCCATTCCCCATTGCCTATACACCTTTTGGTGAGATTATTTCTGGTTTTGTTATGGGTATGTTACTTATTTTAATCTCATTTTTTATTCAAACAGGCACCGTAACTACGACAAGTGTTCTTGTCGCCATTCCTAGTCTGTTATTAGTTGGTGGTATTATGCTCTCTAATAATATTCGAGACTTAGATGGAGACAAAGAATTTGGTCGAAAAACGTTAGCTATTTTAATCGGACGTCCAAAAGCCGTAAAATTATTAGCGGGCATGTTTATTGTTTCTTATATATGGGTATTTATTTTAATTGTAATGCAAATTGTTTCACCGTGGCTTGCACTCGTTGTGCTAAGTGCCTCGAAACCAATCAATGCTATTAAAGGATTTAAAGGCAAGACGATCGCATATGAGATGGTCCCAGCAATGAAAAATACTGCCCAAACAAACACTGTATTTGGATTACTACTTTCTATAGGATTATTAATGGGATATATTCTATAAAATCAGTAGCACTTTGCTAAGCGCCTTTTATAATATAAGGCGCTTTTTTATTACTTTTTTAGCAATCAACCTCTGTTTAGCGTAACATAAAATGATAAAATAAATGGATAATTATCGCAATTTTTCACTTATTGTAGTCACCAACGGCACATCTAGAAAGCGACTAAAGTATTTGAACTAGGTCATATTATAAGAAAAGCAGCAGTTAAACCTACCTATTAAACATTTTAAGACGACAAGTACTTAATACATCCTGCATTCACCCATAATAAGATGCTAAACAGAATAGATACAAAGGATGTTATTTCACAAAAGGTTGTAAGGAGGATGAAAGATGCTGGATAGTCAATATAAAGCACAATGTAGTACAGAGTACGATCGATTAAAAACGGTCATATTATGCGAACCAACTTACATGAATATTGAAAATCAAATCAATGAAACCCAAAGAAGGTATTCTGATAAAGGCTTTAATGTAGAGCAAGCCATCATTCAGCATCAACAATTTGTAGCAGAATTAGAAGGTTTAGGGATTGAGGTCGTGCTTTTACCACCAGGTCAAAACTATCCTGAACAAGTGTTTACCCGTGACATTGGTTTCACCCTTGGGCACACCGTATTTATTGCTGCGATGGCAACGAAAATCAGGCATGGTGAGGAAGATATTTTACATGAGTGGTTAGAATCCCACCATGTATCTTATAACAATATAAAGCATGGTCATGTCGAAGGTGGAGATGTCATTATCGATCAAGATACCGTATATATTGGACAAAGTGATCGTTCAGATACGGTTGGTATTCACTATTTACAATCTAAATTACCACATATGAAAGTATTACCAGTCCCATTCACTAAATCCTTTTTACATTTAGACTGCATTTTTAACGTACTGTCTCCTACAGAAGCACTCCTCTATCCAGGACAAATGGATGAAAAAGTAGAAGAATATTTATATTCAAGATATGACATTATTGAGGTTTCTAAAGAAGAACAGTTCACGCTAGGAACAAATGTCCTTTCTGTAGGTAATAGACAAGTATTCTCACAACCAATCAATACACAAGTAAATCGAGCCCTCAGTCAAAGAGGCTTTGAAGTAATCGAAGTAAATATTTCTGAAATCATAAAATCCGGTGGTGCATTCCGCTGTTGCACGATGCCCCTACTACGATTAACAGACCCAAACTATTTTGATTGAAGAACAAATGAGGTTAGATGAATAAGAAGGTTAGACATTTTTTCAGCATTTATACTTTTTTTAAAAGTGTAGATGTAGGTCAATATAAATAAAGAGCAGTAGTGTGAATAATGAAGCACACCACTGCTTTTTCTATTTAATCCCCCATATCCCTTGAGCATATTCATTAATTGTTCGGTCGCTAGAAAAGTAACCCGATTTAGCGATATTGTTTAGGCTCATCTTCCGCCATTTCTCCTGTTTTTCATAAGCGTATCCCGCTTTTTCCTGAATATGAACATAGCTAGAGAAATCACGTAAAACAAAATACTGGTCATTTTCCATAATGAGTGAATCATAAATCGGTTCAAATTCATCAAATACATCAGGGAAGAAACCGTTTTTCAGCTGGTCCATGACTTGTCGGATTCGATGATCATGATGATAATATTCAGTCGCTTGATAGCCACCATGTGCATAATAATGATTGACCTCATCAGAGCGCAAGCCGAAAATAAAAATATTCTCGTCACCAACGCGTTCATAAATTTCAACATTAGCACCATCCATCGTTCCAACAGTAATCGCACCATTCATCATGAATTTCATATTTCCCGTTCCCGATGCCTCTTTACTTGCCGTCGAAATTTGCTCACTAATGTCTGCTGCAGGAAAAACATCTTCTGCTAGTGATACCCGATAGTTCTCTAGGAAGATCACCTTAAGAAATTCATTTGTTTTAGGATCATTATTTACCTTTTTCGCAACAGTATTAATGAGCTTTATTACTTTCTTGGCAAAATAATAGCCTGGAGAAGCTTTCGCACCAAAAATGAAGGTACGGGGGTGCATGCTAAAACTCTCATCTTCTTTGAGTCGATTATATAAATACATGACATGAAAAATATTTAATAGTTGTCTCTTATAAGCATGTAGTCTCTTAACTTGAATATCGAATATGGAATGTGTATCTATTTTTATCCCTGTTTGCGTAAAAATACGATCGGCAAGATTTTCTTTATTCGCATGTTTAATATCAGCGAGTCTCCTTAACAAGTCTGGATCATTTTCATATTTTATTAATAGTGCTAATTGCTCTGGATCACGAATCCACTCCGCTCCTAATCTTTCTGTTATCAAATCAGCAAGCGACTGATTAGATTTAAGTAACCAGCTACGATGCGTAATGCCGTTTGTTTTATTATTAAACTTCTTAGGAAAAAATTGATAAAATGAATGCATTTCCCGATATTTTAATATCTCAGTATGAAGCGCAGCCACTCCATTTACACTATGGCTACCTACAATAGCCAGATGAGCCATTTTTACTTGGTCATGGGCAATAATCGCCATGTTTTCGATATGCTGCCATTCGCCAGGATACTTTTCCCAAAGCTTTGCACAGAACCGTTCATTGATTTCATTTACAATCATATAAATTCTTGGTAATAACGGTTGGAAAATGCGAACTGGCCATTTTTCTAGTGCTTCAGATAAGGTCGTATGATTCGTGTAAGAGATCGTTTTTGTAGTTACTTCCCAAGCATCATCCCAACCAAGCTTCTCTTCATCAATGAATATCCTCATTAATTCTGGAATCGCTAATACTGGATGCGTATCATTAATATGAATACTAATATATTGATGGAACGCCTTCATATTCTTATGCTGTCGTTTAAATGAGCGTATGATCGACTGAAGACTGGCACGAACTAAAAAATATTGTTGTTTTAACCTCAGTATCTTGCCTTCATCTTGCGTATCATCAGGATATAAAAACTCAGATATTGCTTCTGTCTCTTTTTTATATTTTAAAACATCTTGATTGGTAGGATAACGGACTGGCTCTGCACTCCATAATCTCAGTGTATTAATCGTTTCAGTATGATACCCGACGACTGGCATATCGTATGGTACTGCAGTTACTCTTTCAGCATCGATGTGTTGAAACACTTGTCTGCCATTTTCTTCACGTATATCTACTTCTCCCCAAAACGGAATTTCAACTGATAGATCTGCCTTTCTCACTTCCCAGACATGACCATTTCTTAACCATTGATCGGGTAGTTCGACTTGATATCCATCAACCACTTTTTGTTCAAATAACCCGTGCTTGTATCTAATCCCACAACCATGGCCAGGCAAATTAAGAGAAGCTAATGAGTCAAGGAAACAGGCTGCTAATCGGCCTAAACCTCCATTACCCAATCCTGCATCTGATTCTACTTCCTCTAAAGAACTTAATTCGATACCTAAATCTTGCAACCCAGCAGATACCACTTGCTCTATCCCTAAATTTAATAAGTTGTTTCGAAGGAGTCGGCCTAATAAAAACTCTATCGACAAATAATAAACTTGCTTTACTTGGTCTATCCTGTAACGCTCATTGGTATTAATCCATTCCGTACTTACATACTCACGAATTAATAACCCTAATGTATAGTAATGATCTTTTTCTGTACTATCGGCAAAGCTCTTTCCGCATGTCATCTCTAGCTTCTTTAAAAACGCCTCTTTAAAATCCTCCGTATTAGAAAACATGGCTCTCACTCCTAGAGATCACATCTGAATATAATTGATTATATTTAAAAGCAGATTGTGCCCAACTATAATCTTTTTCCATAGCAGTTATAACCAATTGGCTCCACAGTGGTTGATTCCGATAGTATGCTAGTGCTCGACGATAAGTATAGAGCATATCATGTGCGTTAAAATTTTTAAAACTGAAGCCCCAGCCCTCACCTGTCTGTTCATTATAAGACTGTACGGTATCATTCAACCCACCTGTTTCCCTAACTATAGGAATGGCACCATACTTCATCGCAATGAGCTGACCTAATCCACAAGGCTCGAACTTAGACGGCATCAAAAATAAATCAGCACCCGCATATACTTGATGGGCAACTTCTTCATTGAAGCCAATATAACATTTACATTTTTCCCCGTAATTTGCTTCCATTCTTCTGAAGAAATCTTCAAACGCTCCATCGCCTGTACCAATAAGAATAAACTGTACATTTTCTTGCATCATTTCATCGAATACTCTCTCTACTAAGTCCATACCTTTTTGTTTTGTTAACCTTGTGATCATAGCCACAATGGGGGTATCCCGCTCTATCTTTAAACCGAATATTTTTTGTAAATATGCCTTATTTTCCTTCTTTAATAGCCATTGCTCTGAATGAAATGCTTGATAAATCGTCGCATCTTTCTCTGGGTGATAGACGTCTTCATCAATTCCATTCAATATCCCAATTAAACGGTCATTTCTTTCCTGTAACAAACCATTTAATCCCTCACCAAAATAATCTGTTAAAATCTCATCTCTATACGTAGGACTTACAGTTGTGATTTGATCAGCTGCTACTATGGCACCTTTCATAAAATTAATACAATCATAATACTTTAATTGGTCTTCACGATAATACTCAAAGTCCAACCCTAACAAATCATGAATGGCATCTTTAGGAAAGACACCTTGAAAGTGTAGATTATGAATCGTAAAAACTGTTTTTATCAATTCATATCCACTTCTTTTTTGATAATGTACTCTTAATAAAAAAGGAATCATGCCTGTATGCCAATCATGGCAATGGATAATATCAGGATAATAGTCGAGCTGTGCCAGTGTTTCTAATACAGCTCTATTAAAATAAGCAAATCGTTCACCATCATCATCGTATCCATATAATTGTTCTCTCTTAAAATAGTATTCATTATCTACAAAATAAAAAGTAATATCATTTAACTCTAGCACTTCAATTCCACAATATTGCTTGCGCCAGCCTACAGCGACTACGAATTCTGCTATCTTTTTTGTCTTATTCTTATATAAATCGGGGAGTTTTCCATACTTCGGTAAAATTACTCTTACTTCCGTCCCTTGTTTAGTTAATTCCTTCGGTAACGAACCTGCGACATCTGCTAATCCACCTGATTTAATAAAAGGGACACATTCTGAGACGGCAAATAATACTTTCACGAATTCATCAACGCTCCTTGAATTGACCCTTTTTTAACAACAAAAGGGACCGATTGTGTGCCTGTTAAGCAGGTTCCGGTTTCTATTTTCACATCTTTATCTAAAATAACAGAATCTAATACACATCCCTCTTGAATCTCACATTTCTGCATAATCACAGAGTTTCTTACTATCGTATTTTTACCAACTTTTACCCCCCTAGCAATAATACTGTTTTCTACTTTACCCTCTATTTGGCAACCGTTTGCCACAATAGCATTCTTTACTTCACAACCATTTAGATATCTTGTTGGTGGTTCATCTTTTACTTTTGTATAGATTGGAAAATCTCTAGAAAATAAATTTTTCCAGACATCAGGGGTTAGCAGTTCCATGCTCGCTTGAAAATAAGAATGGACAGAATCGATCGTTACTGCCTCACCCTTATATTCATAATGACATATTGTGTAAGGTTGATGAATATCAGCCATAATATCGCTAATGCATGTATACCCTGTTTGTCTTCGGGTTTGAATCATCTCTATTAAAAGATCTTTCTTGACCAAATACATTTCTAAAGGTTGATTCAGCTGTTGAATAGAAGTAATATCGCAGCCAGATTGAATATGCCGCTGTAAAACTGGTGAGAAATCAATATTACAAACGGTATAGCAATTGGCAATTAACGCATAATCTTGTGAACTACGATAAAAATAATCAATGTTTGCAGCAAAATGATTAAATGAACCAATCCCACTATTAGAACTATCAATCATCGGTGATGGGAAGAAAAAAAGGCCATCCCTTTTTCTATCTAGATCCCAGTTCTTCCCCGACCCTAGATGATCCATCAAAGATCGGTATTGATATTTCGGAAAAATTGCCACACTCTCTATTCCCGAGTTGACCATATTAGAGAGAATGAAATCTATTAGTCTATATCTTCCAGCAAAAGGAACAGCAGCTAACGAACGATGAAGGGTTAACTCATCCAATCCCTTATGATAAGTTGTCGCATCAATGACTCCTAATAAACGATTATTCAATCATATCCCCCCAGTAAAAATCATACGGTTCTACATTTATGCATAATGACAAATACTATCTGGCGTGATTAACAATGCTTCACTTGTTTCTTTTCTTTCTTTAATTACTGTCCCATCTGGTATAACCATATTTGAAGGGACAATGACTTTTTCTAATATGACATTCTTACCAATCCTTGTATTTGGCATAACTACTGACTCTTTGATAACAGAACCTTTATCAATCGCTACACCTTGAAAGAGAACTGATTTGATTACTTCGCCTTCTATCGTACAGCCTTCATTTACTAAAGATTGTTTTACTTTTGCTTGTGGAGAAATATATTGTGGAGGATGGTTAGGGTTAACTGAGTAAATTCTCCAGTTTTGATCAAAAAGATTTAACTCACAATTTTCATCTAATAAATCCATATTCGCTTCCCATAGGCTTTGAACGGTGCCGACGTCTTTCCAATAACCACTAAAAGGATAGGCATAAAGTTTCTTATTTAACTTCAACATCTCAGGAATAATATCTTTGCCAAAATCATGGCTTGAATCCTTATTTTGATTATCCTTTTGTAAAAACTCATTTAATACCGACCATTTAAAAATATAAATACCCATTGATGCTAAATTATTCTTTGCTTGCTCAGGTTTTTCTTCAAATTCTTCTATTCTCATATCTACAGAAGTATTCATAATACCAAAACGATTGGTTTCATGCCATGGGACCTCAATAACGGAGATTGTCGCATCAGCCTCTTTATTAATATGGTAATCTAGCATTAAATCATAATTCATTTTGTAAATATGATCACCTGATAAAATTAATACATATTCGGGGTTATGTTGCTCTAAATAATTGATGTTTTGATAAATGGCACTTGCCGTACCTGTATACCATTTAACTTCAGAAGATTCACTGTAAGGGGGAAGTACTGTCACACCGCCATTTCTTCTATCCAAATCCCATGCACTTCCAATGCCAATATATGAATTAAGAATAAGCGGTTGGTATTGAGTTAGTACACCAACTGTATCGATACCTGAATTTGTGCAATTACTAAGTGTAAAATCGATGATGCGGTATTTACCTCCAAAAGGGACAGCTGGTTTAGCAAGATCCTTCGTCAAAGAATTGAGGCGGCTTCCTTTGCCTCCAGCAAGCAGCATCGCTACACATTTCTTATTAGTCATTCACAACATCACTCCTTTTTCTTTTTCTAACAGGACGTAAAACAGAAATACCGAATGGTGGTATCGTCATTTCGATACTGTATGGCTTTCCATGGTAGGATAGGTTTTTTGTTTTTAATACTCGCTTATTAATACAATGAGAGCCACCAAATTCATTATTATCACTATTAAACACTTCTCTATAACTCCCATTTTTAGGAACACCGATTCGATAATTCATATATACTTGAGGGGAAAAGTTACATACAACAATTAATATTTCTTGTTCTTCTACTCCTTTACGAATAAATGAAAAAATGGATTGCTGATGGTTATTAGCATCAATCCACTCAAAACCTTCTGATTTGTGGTCCCATTCATATAATGATTTAGACCTCTTATATAACTTTATTAACTTCTTCACATAATGATTCGTTTTTGCATGCATTTCATACTGAAGTAAGTGCCAATCCAACTCTTCTTCATCTTTCCACTCGGCAAATTGTCCTAGCTCAAACCCCATAAATAACAGCTTTTTACCTGGATGGGTCATCATAAAACCTAAGAGCAAACGATATTGGGCAAATTTTTGCCAATAATCTCCTGGCATCTTGTCTAACAGTGATTTCTTCCCATGGACAACTTCATCATGTGATAACGGTAAAATAAAATTTTCTGAGTAGGCATACATTAATGAAAAAGTCATTTTATTATGGTGGTATTGCCTCTCTTGAGGAGGTTTCTCCATATAAGATAATACATCATTCATCCAACCCATATTCCATTTATAACTGAAACCTAATCCGCCATAGTGAACAGGAGCAGTTACTTGGGGCCAATCTGTAGAATCCTCAGCCATCATCAAAATAGAGGGATCATAAGCAAACACAGCTTTATTTAATTTCTGTAAAAATTGAATACCAAATGGATTTTCTCTATGCTCGTTATTAGGCCAAAAAATGATATTGGATACTGCATCAATTCTAAAACCATCGACATGATATTTTTCCATCCAAAAAATAGCATTGGATATGAGGAAACTATGAACCTCTGTTTTACTTAAATTAAAATTAGCTGTACCCCAAACAAAATTTTCCCGATCGCCTTCTGTTTCGTATTCATAAACATATTCACCATCTAAACAATATAGCCCATGTTGATCTTTACAGAAATGCCCTGGTACCCAATCTAAAATAACACCGATATTATTTTGATGACATTGATCGATAAAAAGCATTAAATCTTTTGGCTCACCATATCTACTAGTAGCCGAGTAATAGCCTGTTCCTTGATAGCCCCAAGAACGATCATATGGGTGTTCAATTATAGGCATCAATTCAATATGTGTAAAACCATGCTCCTTGACGTAAGGAATGATTTCTTTTGCTAGTTCATTGTATGTCAATAAAAGGCCATTCCTCTTTTTCCATGTACCTAGATGCATCTCATATATCATCATAGGTTCTGTAAATGCTTTCCTATATTGTTTTTCCTTTTGCCAGCGTTGATCATTCCATTTGTAATCTTCTAAAGTATAAACAATTGAAGCAGTTCTAGGTCGTAATTCAGAATAAAAAGCAAAGGGATCAGCCTTTAAGGAAATTTGTCCATCTTTGTTCTTAATTGCATATTTATAAATTTCTCCTGTTAAATCTCCTTCTAGCTGAATTCTCCATATCCCCTCATTATTTACTTTTTTCAATGAAAAACCTTCGGCGTTCCAATGATTAAAAGAACCCACTAATGATATTGAGGAGGCATGTGGCGCATAGATAGTAAAACAAGTAACCCAATGATCTCCTTCTTTATGACGGTGTGATCCAAACAATTCGTATGCCTTAAATAAATTTCCTTCATGAAACAAGTGCATTTCGAATTCAGTTGGGTATGCAGTTGTATTCATTTTAATTCATTCCACTCCTTGTATTACATTACTCTTTCTTAAATAATTCGTCTTAAGTATAAAAATCCCTTGTTATTTTTCAAATTATTTTGACATCTAATGATAGAAAATGTAACATCTGAAAAGTGTTAGCAACATAAAAAAGAAGCTGTCAACTTATGTTGACAGCTTCTTTTTTATGACCCCTACGGGATTCGAACCCGTGTTACCGCCGTGAAAGGGCGGTGTCTTAACCGCTTGACCAAGGGGCCAAATGGCGGAGAAGGAGGGATTTGAACCCTCGCGCCGGTTGCCCGACCTACACCCTTAGCAGGGGCGCCTCTTCAGCCACTTGAGTACTTCTCCATATGGCTCCGCAGGTAGGATTCGAACCTACGACCGTTCGGTTAACAGCCGAATGCTCTACCACTGAGCTACTGCGGAATAATATAAATGGTGGGCCTAAATGGACTCGAACCATCGACCTCACGCTTATCAGGCGTGCGCTCTAACCAGCTGAGCTATAGGCCCCTATTTAAGCGGGTGAAGGGAATCGAACCCTCATCATCAGCTTGGAAGGCTGAGGTTTTACCACTAAACTACACCCGCAATGGGGCGGCTGATGGGAATCGAACCCACGAATGTCGGAACCACAATCCGATGCGTTAACCACTTCGCCACAACCGCCATAAAAGATGGCTCAGGACGGAATCGAACCGCCGACACAAGGATTTTCAGTCCTTTGCTCTACCGACTGAGCTACTGAGCCAAAATAATGAATATGTAAATGGCGGTCCGGACGGGACTCGAACCCGCGACCTCCTGCGTGACAGGCAGGCATTCTAACCAACTGAACTACCGGACCAGATTGCGGGGGCAGGATTTGAACCTGCGACCTTCGGGTTATGAGCCCGACGAGCTACCGGACTGCTCCACCCCGCGATAATAATATAAATGGCGGAGGAAGAGGGATTCGAACCCCCGCGGGCTTTAACACCCCTGTCGGTTTTCAAGACCGATCCCTTCAGCCAGACTTGGGTATTCCTCCGAATAATGGTGGACCTTGTAGGACTCGAACCTACGACCGGACGGTTATGAGCCGTCTGCTCTAACCAGCTGAGCTAAAGGTCCATCATTCTATCTATGGTAGCGGCGGAGGGGATCGAACCCCCGACCTCACGGGTATGAACCGTACGCTCTAGCCAGCTGAGCTACACCGCCATAGAATATATTGTATAAAATTAAATTGGTGGAGCCTAGCGGGATCGAACCGCTGACCTCCTGCGTGCAAAGCAGGCGCTCTCCCAGCTGAGCTAAGGCCCCTAAGAAATATGTATATTAGTGGTCGGGAAGACAGGATTCGAACCTGCGACCCCTTGGTCCCAAACCAAGTGCTCTACCAAGCTGAGCTACTTCCCGAAACAAAACGCGCCCGAGAGGAGTCGAACCCCTAACCTTTTGATCCGTAGTCAAACGCTCTATCCAATTGAGCTACGGGCGCTTAATTTTAAAAGAATGGTGCCGAGGACCGGAATCGAACCGGTACGGTAGTCACCTACCGCAGGATTTTAAGTCCTGTGCGTCTGCCAGTTCCGCCACCCCGGCAAATATTGGAGCGGAAGACGGGATTCGAACCCGCGACCCTCACCTTGGCAAGGTGATGTTCTACCACTGAACTACTTCCGCAAATATTTAAAATGAAAACTGGTGCGGGTGAAGGGAGTCGAACCCCCACGCCTTGCGGCGCCAGATCCTAAGTCTGGTGCGTCTGCCAATTCCGCCACACCCGCATATCAAAATGATCAAATGGTGAGCCATGAAGGACTCGAACCTTCGACCCTCTGATTAAAAGTCAGATGCTCTACCAACTGAGCTAATGGCTCGTACAAAGCACGAGTGGTGCCGGCCAGAGGACTTGAACCCCCAACCTACTGATTACAAGTCAGTTGCTCTACCAATTGAGCTAGGCCGGCAAACATGCAAAAAAATGGTGGAGGATGACGGGATCGAACCGCCGACCCTCTGCTTGTAAGGCAGATGCTCTCCCAGCTGAGCTAATCCTCCAATATGTATGCCCGGCAACGTCCTACTCTCACAAGGGGACAGCCCCTAACTACCATCGGCGCTGAGAAGCTTAACTTCCGTGTTCGGTATGGGAACGGGTGTGACCTTCTCGCTATCGCCACCGGACTTTTTAAAGACATTTATTATTATAACGTCTTTTATGAATTTTTCAAGAGAAATTTTAAAAATCATTCTCTGAAAACTAGATAATGTTGAAGAAGATTGTTGTTGAGTAATCGCCTATGCGTTGCTGACGGTGCTACTTACGTAGTTGTGTCTAGCTGCGGCGCCTAGGTGCTCGAGGTCATAAGCCAAATTTGTCATGAGGTTAAAGAACAACCTCCTGTCAAATTCGTCTTATGCTTGTCGCACCTGGGCAAGGCGCCTCCGCATTTCGAATTGGTTAAGTCCTCGATCGATTAGTATTAGTCAGCTGCATGTGTCGCCACACTTCCACCTCTAACCTATCAACCTGATCATCTTTCAGGGATCTTACTAGCTTGCGCTATGGGAAATCTCATCTCGAGGGGGGCTTCATGCTTAGATGCTTTCAGCACTTATCCCTTCCGCACATAGCTACCCAGCGATGCCTTTGGCAAGACAACTGGTACACCAGCGGTGCGTCCATCCCGGTCCTCTCGTACTAAGGACAGCTCCTCTCAAATTTCCTGCGCCCACGACGGATAGGGACCGAACTGTCTCACGACGTTCTGAACCCAGCTCGCGTACCGCTTTAATGGGCGAACAGCCCAACCCTTGGGACCGACTACAGCCCCAGGATGCGATGAGCCGACATCGAGGTGCCAAACCTCCCCGTCGATGTGGACTCTTGGGGGAGATAAGCCTGTTATCCCCGGGGTAGCTTTTATCCGTTGAGCGATGGCCCTTCCATGCGGAACCACCGGATCACTAAGCCCGACTTTCGTCCCTGCTCGACTTGTAGGTCTCGCAGTCAAGCTCCCTTGTGCCTTTACACTCTACGAATGATTTCCAACCATTCTGAGGGAACCTTTGGGCGCCTCCGTTACTCTTTAGGAGGCGACCGCCCCAGTCAAACTGCCCACCTGACACTGTCTCCCATCCCGATAAGGGATGTGGGTTAGAATTTCAATACAGCGGGGGTAGTATCCCACCGACGCCTCCACCGAAGCTAGCGCTCCGGCTTCTAAGGCTCCTACCTATCCTGTACAAGCTGTACCAAAATTCAATATCAGGCTACAGTAAAGCTCCACGGGGTCTTTCCGTCCTGTCGCGGGTAACCTGCATCTTCACAGGTACTATAATTTCACCGAGTCTCTCGTTGAGACAGTGCCCAGATCGTTACGCCTTTCGTGCGGGTCGGAACTTACCCGACAAGGAATTTCGCTACCTTAGGACCGTTATAGTTACGGCCGCCGTTTACTGGGGCTTCGATTCAAAGCTTCGCGTGAGCTAACCTCTCCTCTTAACCTTCCAGCACCGGGCAGGCGTCAGCCCCTATACTTCGCCTTGCGGCTTCGCAGAGACCTGTGTTTTTGCTAAACAGTCGCCTGGGCCTATTCACTGCGGCTCATCAAGGCTTTAACACCCTAATGAGCACCCCTTCTCCCGAAGTTACGGGGTCATTTTGCCGAGTTCCTTAACGAGAGTTCTCTCGCTCACCTTAGGATTCTCTCCTCGCCTACCTGTGTCGGTTTGCGGTACGGGCACCTTATTCCTCGCTAGAGGCTTTTCTTGGCAGTGTGGAATCAAGAACTTCGGTACTAAATTTCCCTCGCTATCACAGCTCAAGGTATGTGACCATGGGATTTGCCTCATGGTCCCTCTAACTGCTTAGACGCACATCCAATAGTGCGCTTACCCTATCCTCCTGCGTCCCCCCATCACTCAAACAGAATACGGTGGTACAGGAATATCAACCTGTTGTCCATCGCCTACGCTTTTCAGCCTCGGCTTAGGTCCCGACTAACCCTGAGCGGACGAGCCTTCCTCAGGAAACCTTAGGCATTCGGTGGATGGGATTCTCACCCATCTTTCGCTACTCATACCGGCATTCTCACTTCTAAGCGCTCCACCAGTCCTTACGGTCTAGCTTCAACGCCCTTAGAACGCTCTCCTACCACTGAACATCTACGATGTTCAATCCACAGCTTCGGTGATACGTTTAGCCCCGGTACATTTTCGGCGCGGAGTCACTCGACCAGTGAGCTATTACGCACTCTTTAAATGGTGGCTGCTTCTAAGCCAACATCCTGGTTGTCTAAGCAACTCCACATCCTTTTCCACTTAACGTATACTTTGGGACCTTAGCTGGTGGTCTGGGCTGTTTCCCTCTTGACTACGGATCTTATCACTCGCAGTCTGACTCCCATGGATAAATCTTTGGCATTCGGAGTTTGTCTGAATTCGGTAACCCGATGAGGGCCCCTAGTCCAAACAGTGCTCTACCTCCAAGATTCTTACGCATGAGGCTAGCCCTAAAGCTATTTCGGAGAGAACCAGCTATCTCCAAGTTCGATTGGAATTTCTCCGCTACCCACACCTCATCCCCGCACTTTTCAACGTACGTGGGTTCGGGCCTCCATCCAGTGTTACCTGGACTTCACCCTGGACATGGGTAGATCACCTGGTTTCGGGTCTACGACCACATACTATATTCGCCCTATTCAGACTCGCTTTCGCTACGGCTCCGTCTGTCCAACTTAACCTCGCATGTAATCGTAACTCGCCGGTTCATTCTACAAAAGGCACGCTATCACCCATTAACGGGCTCTAACTACTTGTAGGCACACGGTTTCAGGATCTCTTTCACTCCCCTTCCGGGGTGCTTTTCACCTTTCCCTCACGGTACTGGTTCACTATCGGTCACTAGGGAGTATTTAGCCTTGGGAGATGGTCCTCCCTGCTTCCGACGGGATTTCTCGTGTCCCGCCGTACTCAGGATCCACTCTGGAGGGAACGAAGTTTCGACTACAGGGCTTTTACCTCCTATGGCGGGCCTTTCCAGACCTCTTCGTCTATCTCGTTCCTTTGTAACTCCGTATAGAATGTCCTACAACCCCAAGAGGCAAGCCTCTTGGTTTGGGCTAATCCCGTTTCGCTCGCCGCTACTCAGGGAATCGCGTTTGCTTTCTCTTCCTCCGGGTACTTAGATGTTTCAGTTCCCCGGGTCTGCCTTCCATACCCTATGTATTCAGGTATGGATCCTATCCCATAACGGATAGGGGGTTTCCCCATTCGGAAATCTCCGGATCAAAGCTTACTTACAGCTCCCCGAAGCATATCGGTGTTAGTCCCGTCCTTCATCGGCTCCTAGTGCCAAGGCATTCACCGTGCGCCCTTATTAACTTAACCTATGTTCGGCTTGCGATAAGCTACGCATTTCGGTGTCAGCTCACTCGTCAACATCCTCATGTGCACAAGACGCACACTCCGGTGTTTCCTCACTCGCTTCCTTGAACTGCTTGCTTCTCACAACCCTCACGGTTGTGTACATTAAAAAAAGTTTAGTATTTCATGCTCTATATAATATAGAGAGAAAATAACTAAGGTGGCGATTACTCGGTAATCTTCTTCATTACATTATCTAGTTTTCAAAGAACGATTGAATTGAGAGATTATACTCTCAAAACTGAACGAACAGTCTAACATCAAGTTAATTCC
Organism: Cytobacillus sp. FSL K6-0265; assembly: GCF_038003465.1. NCBI lineage: Bacteria > Bacillati > Bacillota > Bacilli > Caryophanales > Bacillaceae > Cytobacillus > Cytobacillus sp. FSL K6-0265. The sequence goes on from NZ_JBBOPE010000001.1 coordinate 3,523,991, forward strand.
GTATATTCCTTAGAAAGGAGGTGATCCAGCCGCACCTTCCGATACGGCTACCTTGTTACGACTTCACCCCAATCATCTGTCCCACCTTAGGCGGCTGGCTCCAAAAGGTTACCCCACCGACTTCGGGTGTTACAAACTCTCGTGGTGTGACGGGCGGTGTGTACAAGGCCCGGGAACGTATTCACCGCGGCATGCTGATCCGCGATTACTAGCGATTCCGGCTTCATGTAGGCGAGTTGCAGCCTACAATCCGAACTGAGAATGGTTTTATGGGATTGGCTAAACCTCGCGGTCTTGCAGCCCTTTGTACCATCCATTGTAGCACGTGTGTAGCCCAGGTCATAAGGGGCATGATGATTTGACGTCATCCCCACCTTCCTCCGGTTTGTCACCGGCAGTCACCTTAGAGTGCCCAACTGAATGCTGGCAACTAAGATCAAGGGTTGCGCTCGTTGCGGGACTTAACCCAACATCTCACGACACGAGCTGACGACAACCATGCACCACCTGTCACTCTGTCCCCCGAAGGGGAAAGTCCTATCTCTAGGATTGTCAGAGGATGTCAAGACCTGGTAAGGTTCTTCGCGTTGCTTCGAATTAAACCACATGCTCCACCGCTTGTGCGGGCCCCCGTCAATTCCTTTGAGTTTCAACCTTGCGGTCGTACTCCCCAGGCGGAGTGCTTAATGCGTTTGCTGCAGCACTAAAGGGCGGAAACCCTCTAACACTTAGCACTCATCGTTTACGGCGTGGACTACCAGGGTATCTAATCCTGTTTGCTCCCCACGCTTTCGCGCCTCAGCGTCAGTTACAGACCAGAAAGTCGCCTTCGCCACTGGTGTTCCTCCAAATCTCTACGCATTTCACCGCTACACTTGGAATTCCACTTTCCTCTTCTGCACTCAAGTTCCCCAGTTTCCAATGACCCTCCACGGTTGAGCCGTGGGCTTTCACATCAGACTTAAGGAACCGCCTGCGCGCGCTTTACGCCCAATAATTCCGGACAACGCTTGCCACCTACGTATTACCGCGGCTGCTGGCACGTAGTTAGCCGTGGCTTTCTGGTTAGGTACCGTCAAGGTACCGGCAGTTACTCCGATACTTGTTCTTCCCTAACAACAGAGTTTTACGATCCGAAAACCTTCATCACTCACGCGGCGTTGCTCCGTCAGACTTTCGTCCATTGCGGAAGATTCCCTACTGCTGCCTCCCGTAGGAGTCTGGGCCGTGTCTCAGTCCCAGTGTGGCCGATCACCCTCTCAGGTCGGCTACGCATCGTCGCCTTGGTGAGCCGTTACCTCACCAACTAGCTAATGCGCCGCGGGCCCATCTGTAAGTGATAGCAGAACCATCTTTCAATCTAATTATATGTATAAATAGATATTATCCGGTATTAGCCCCGGTTTCCCGGAGTTATCCCAGTCTTACAGGCAGGTTGCCCACGTGTTACTCACCCGTCCGCCGCTAATCATCGGGAGCAAGCTCCCTCCGATTCGCTCGACTTGCATGTATTAGGCACGCCGCCAGCGTTCGTCCTGAGCCAGGATCAAACTCTCCAATAAAGTGTTTGATTAGCTAGTTTGCACCTATGGTGCTTTGTTGCTGATAAATCAGCTTTTTTAGAATTACGCTTGACGTTTTATGTTCGTTCAGTTTTCAAAGAACAATCTCGTTCGCTTCAAAAGCGACTTTATTATCATAACATCCCATCTCAATCACGTCAACCATTTTTTCAAAATAAATTTAAGTGATTAGATTAGTAAATTTTTCTTTTATCGGGAACAAAAATAACTATATCACGATTGAAAAGTGTTTGCAATATAATTTTTAAAGTTTTAATCAAGTTTATTATATTTTTATTAATTGTGGTAACTATATATAGTTAAGCGTTTCCAATTATTGATAACCACAATAAACTATTGATCATCTTTGCTTTACTTATATATAAAGATACTTTTCCTTATTCTTATCTTCTTAAGCTCCCATCTTATTTATATAAAGTAATCTTTCAGTCTCTTCATACTTAACATAGATATTAGTCATAAAGTTGAGAATGGGTCATATAATCTACTAAACTCATTCTATTATATAGGAAAGGTGTGAATAGAGCTGGAAGATGTAGCACTATACGTATCAGTAATTATGGCCCTTTTTTTATTTTCATTTGCTTATGTGGAAGGTATTCGCATCGCTAATTCACCAGGTAAAGTATATGGAGGAACTTTCATCTTCACCGTTACAGCAGCATTTATTTTTAGTAGATTATCCTATTTATTTATATAAAAAATATAATGAAGTAAAAGGTGAGCTAATTGTTGGCTCACCTTTTACTTCATTATCTAATACGCCTATAATCGTTTCTTTCTTATTATTCTTTCATCTATTAAAAAGAAAGATAACCCTACTATAACAAATAACCCACCAAAGATTTGTGTCCAAACTATTCTTTCTTGTAGTACGAAATAAGCTAAAATGGCTGCACCCACAGGTTCAAACAAAGTCGCCATTGAAATAACAGAAGTACTTACATACTTTACAGACCAATTAAATAATGTATGGCCTAATAATGTTGGAATAAGTGCTAAGAGAATTAAAAATATCCAGTCATTTACTTGATAAGGATACAAAGATTGTTCATTAAGCATGACATAAATAAAAAGTGTCAATGTACTAATACTGTACACAATAAATGTATAAGTAATAAGGGATACTCTTTGGCGGACGGTCTGCCCAAACATTAAATACCCTGTTACTAGCCCGCAGGCGATAAGTGCTAACAAATCACCATAAAGCGCCCTTTCACTTAGTAGAAAATCACCCCAGCTAATAATGATACAACCGCCTATCGCAGTGATAGCTGACAAAATCGCTTTCCAAGAAGTTTTTTCTTTAAAAAAGAGATAAGTTCCTATAAATGCAAAAATCGGTTGTAAGGCAACTAACACAGTTGAGCTAGCCACGGATGTGTATTGAAGAGACTCAAACCATAAAATAAAATGGAAAGCTAAAAAAATACCCGCAATCATCGAAAACAGCCAATCCTTTGTTGTAATATGACGAACCTCATGAACATATTTTAAAAGAAAGATTGGCATCATAAGCACGACAGAAAAAAGGAGACGATAAAAAGCAATAATACCAGGGGGAGCTGAAATCAACTTTACAAAAATGGCCGAAGTTGAAACTGAAACAACGCCTATAGCCAATACCAAAAACGGATTCATCTTCACATCCCCATGCAATCACCTTGTTTCTATATATTGTTATTTAGGTATAGACTATTTTACACCTTAAACCTATAGTAAAGGTAATCTATTTAAAATTTATTAAATGATAAAGCAGGCGATAACATGAACGGATTAGAAATGGATGTTCTAATAAAATTAGGGATTTCAGCTGTGCTTGGTCTTGTTATAGGACTAGAAAGAGAACTAAAACGTAAACCAGTAGGTTTAAAAACAAGCCTAGTCATTTCAATCGTTAGCTGCCTTCTCACTATTGTGTCAATTGAATCAGCATACATATTTCCAGGCAATGACGATATTAATATTACAATGGACCCCTTACGTTTAGCAGCTCAAATTGTATCAGGTATTGGCTTTCTTGGCGCAGGGGTCATATTGAGGAGAGGGAATGATAGTATCTCTGGTCTCACAACGGCTGCTTTAATTTGGGGAGCTGCCGGGATTGGCATCGCTGTTGGAGCTGGATATTATATGGAGGCTGTTGCAGGTGTCGTATTACTTATTATTTCAGTTGAAGTTGTTCCCTACTTATTAGGACTTATTGGCCCAAGACAACTCCGAGAAAAAGAGATTACGATGAAAATGGCAGTTGAAACGAAGGAACAGATTACGACCATTATTCATTCCATTAAAGAACAACAAGCGGCTATTCGCAGGATGAGAATTAAAGATACGGAAGAGGGTTATCCTCAAGTATATTTAACCATTGCCGTTGATTATCGTAAAAAAACAACCGATTTTTATCATACCATTTCTCAAGTACCTGGCGTAAAGTCGATGGAAATAGAAAGCTTGCACTAATTTTTTTATTTTTGACTATTGAAAAATATTCATTCTCTCGCTATAATTTTTATATACTTAGCGGGGGATTAGCTCAGCTGGGAGAGCGCATCGCTGGCAGCGATGAGGTCAGGGGTTCGAGCCCCCTATTCTCCATACCAAGAAGCCGTGATTTATCAGGGCTTCTTTTATTTTTTTCTTAGCAACCACACTCACTAAAAATATAGATGTAGCCGAATTGTTGCCGAAAGTCATTTTTTCTAAGTTTTTTTATCTCTAAATTGCACTACCAATCTCCTTCAAAACCTTCAACAGCATCGGCATTATTTGTATAAGTACATACCCAAGCACTCCATTCTGAATTCCAATCCATGCTCTGACCAGCTAGATTTTTTTAATATAACAGCTAATACTAATTCGATTAATAACTACTAATAACTGCAAGTAGCTTCAATAGTTAAGGATTGAAATTTGTAATATTATCCAATATTGGTTATACTGTTTTTTTGAAAGACCACTTTCGTTATATAAGAACTACGTTTCAAGTACTAAAGACGTAAGAATGAATCAACAGAATAATCAATCGTTGAGAGGATGGTTCAGATGGCGAAAACATCAATAACAACCCTTAATATGAAACGCAAATTTAATGTTCCAGCAGAAAAAGTATTTGACGCGTGGACTAAAGCAGACACGATTAAAAAATGGTTGTTCACTATGGAACATACAAATAAAGTGGCAAAGAGTAATCCTCGTGTAGGTGGAACATGGGAAGTTGTGGATCATCGGAATGGGAAAGATTATCGAGCTATTGGAGAATATAAATTGGTGGAACCACCAGCGAAACTTGTTTTCACATTCAAAATGCCACAATTTAGTGATTTAGAAGACGACATTACAGTGGAAATCGAATCGCTTGAATCAGGCTGTGAAATGACTTTTACACAAGAAATTAACGTAATCCATGAAAAAGATTGGACTACTGAAGATATTCAAAAAGCACATGAAGATTGGAAGAAAGAGACCGAACAAGGTTGGCATTATATGTTCTTAGGTTTGAAGGAATTAGTAGAAACAGGAAAGATTACATATCCATCATTTTAATAAAAATAAGGCTAACTTTAACAAGAAACATGCTTGAAGCACAGTATAAAATAGTCAGATTCAATATCACAATTAGCAAAAAAGAGAAATTTAAAAGTTTCTCTTCTTTGCTTTTTTTATTTATTTCTTTGCAAGTTCAGAAGCAATTTTTTCGACTTCAATATAAGCATTTTCTAAAATTGTCTCTCTGTCTAGTAAAGCTGTCCCTTGCGCTCTAACCATATGATAATCTTCAATTCCAATAAAATTGAACATAGATTTCAAATATTTGTGTGAGTACTCGACTTCAGTATACCAGTCATTATTAGTATAAATACCACCACTTCCTTGTATCACCAGCATACTTCTTCCATCTTTAAGTAAGCCAATAGAACCATTCTCTGTATATTTAAAAGTCTCTCTCGCAATTAAAATATTATCCATATAGTCTTTTAATTTTGTTGGTACATTAAAATTATGCAATGGGAGAACGATTACATACTTATTCTCACTCTTAAATTGTTGTAACACTGCGCTCATACGGTTTGTTACTTCTTTTTCTTCAATCGTAAGTTCTTGATTCTTAGCAAGCATTAAAACTATCTTATTTACCATAGGTACTTCGTCGCTATATAAGTCAATTGGTGAAGAGCATATTCATTTACTATGGTGAAATATGTATTTAAGGTAACATATAAAAGGAGGTCAAATACTATAAGAAATGTTTGTAGAATAAAAGCAAGGGGGAAGAACTAACTTGAAAATCACAACAGAAAGACTACTAATCAGACCTTTTAAACGTAATGATTTACAGGATGTATTTGCTATTTATAATAATGATGATACCTGTAAGTTCTTATTACATAATAAGTGGACTCAAGAAGATATGAACAAAAGGTTTGATAAAAAGCTAGGAAACTGTGCACTCACTAAAGAATCCATGTTAAGTTTAGCTGTTCTATACAAGAATAAAGTAGTTGGTGATTTATCCGTATGGTATACAGATATGAAAGACACTGTTGAGATTGGTTATAGTTTTTCAAATGAAGTTGCTGATAGAGGTTTAGCAACAGAAGCAGTAAGTAGTTTGGTCTATAAATTATTTGATGAATTTAAAGTGCATCGTATACAAGCTAATCTAGATGCACGAAATATAGCTTCACAAAAATTATGTGAAAGAATTGGTATGAGAAAGGAAGCACATTTCATACAAGATTTTTGGAATAAAAATGAATGGACAGATAGTATTGTGTACGGCATGTTAATTTCCGATTTGAAGTAATTGCCTTATTTATTCGTGCAAATGGTGACTTATGTTAAAAAGCCCTTCCAAAAAAAAGCTTTTAAAACTTTACCCTCGCCGGCAATCTCAATTAAATAACTAATAATTCTTTAATAAAGCTCATACATGCACCCAATCCCTTCAAAATCATAAGATGCTTTGAAGGAGTGATCTCACCATGCCATGGCAACATAAAATTAATTATTTAATTGGTCAACCAATTGGTATCTCATTCACCAATGGTCAAGGGGCATCAGGGAAACTTTGTGGTACATCTCAAAGAAAATTATTAGTGATTGAATATTTATATCAATCCCAATTCGCATTAAAGCAATATGATTTTCATATGATTCAAGATATTACGGGGTTTCCATCCTGCCATAACCAACAACCATTATATTGAAGTTCACAGCCCTCATTAGTGGGCTGTTTTTTCAAAAAACATTATACATAATCAGTCATTTACCCCGTTGTTCACAGATTAATTGATTAATTAAAATATACATCTACTTCGAAACACTTCATTCAAATATGTTGAAATACGAAAGCATAGCAGGTAAAGAGCCTGAAATATGTAAATGACTTTATCATTTATGCATACTTAGGTCCATTTAACATCACTCTAAGTTAAGATAGTTTACCTTAAAGGGGAGAGTTAAAATTAAGAGGATCTTCATTACTATGATTATGTTTCTTTTGTTAAGTGGATGTCAAAAGCCTGTAGAAATTCAATATCAAGCATACGCCGTTGGTTTTGGTATTGACTTTATTGACGAGGAGTATGTGGTATATGTTCAATTTTTAGATTTTTCAAATGTAGCTAAGACTGAGAACAGTTCTATTAATCAAGATAAACCAGTATGGTTGGGGATAGGAAGAGGCAATACAATAAATAAAGCATTAACTAATATTTATAAAACTATGCAATTAAACATTAATTATGATCATATAAATAGCTTTATTTTCTCAGAAAATATAATCAAGCATAGACTAAAGGAAACGACTGATTCTCTATCTTCGAATTACAACATACGTGTCCACGGGTGGATTTATGGCACTAATGAGGATTTGGAAAAAATATTGACACTGAAAATGCCTTTTTATTATCCATATACAAGCAGTATTATTAACCAACCTCTTGATACACAAAGGCAAGTCTCTGAAGTCCCTGCTATAGATGCAACAAAATATCTTATTGGATTAGGAGAAGCAACAAAGACGATCTTACTACCTCGAGTTGAAGTAACTGACAATAACGTTAAAAAAAATGAAAAGAAATTTCAAGTCCCCTATTTAAATGGAGGATACTTTATCAAAGGCGGGAACTACATAGGTGTTTTAAACTCATCTCAGTTAAGTGGGTATATCAAAGCTAATAAGCAGGCAAAGGTAGAACGAAGTTTAATACAAGTTAATATGGAAAATGAAAGCGACCCTGTTGAAGTCGAACTTAGAGATCCTAAAACTAAAATAACTTTGGAGAAAAACGACTTTCATTCTAAATTAAAGTTAAACATAAAATCCACAATTATTTTAAGGGAGGGAGCGTCAGAAGTAAATCAAGATGCTCTTAAACATAAAGTTGAAGAGCAAATCAGAGAAGAAGCCTTCTTATCATTAGAATCTGGGAGAGAAAAAGGGATAGATGTATACCTTTTTGAAGATTACCTTTTTAGGCATCATAATAAAATTTGGAAACAACACAAATTTCAAGGCATGTTTGAGAATATTACTGCCGAAGATATAAACGTGGAGATTAAATATTCTCATAGTCCAAATAAAGTATTAAAAAACTAAAGAAAAGACACGAAGCATAAATACGTTAATCATTGGAAGTAAAAGTGAGTAGTTGTTACACTTATTTCGTGCTCAAAATGACTTTTAACCTCCATAGAATGTCAATTAAAAGGCGTGCTAGTGCATAAAGTAAAATAAAGAGTAGGTAGTGTTGAATAAAGAAGCAAAGGCCCACTGGATAACAACTTTGTATTATTTGTTCCATTTGTTTCCTTTGCTTCTTAGTAACAACAGAACCCCTACTATTGTTTAACCTTTGGTATATGAGACTTATCAGCAATTGGAGCCCTCTATTCTTTCATATAGTCCCTTAAAGTTATAATTGAGTTATTCATGAATGGCAATAAGCGAATCACCCCTAGAGAAATACCACGATACGCTCTCTCCAATGTATTCTACAAGATTACTACAGAAGTACTTAATCTAAGTTGGCAAACACTTCAATATAATGTAGTATTTTACATATCTTAAGGAAGTTTGGGAGGGATAAGAGATGAAAGACAAACCATCATCAAAGAAAAGGAACATCATTGGGGCAACTATTGCTATAAGCATCCTTGTTCTGTTGGTCTTATCATTCGTTCTTGCTCTTTATTTTTTTAGTACCCTAGGAATCTTTCATTTACTTAACGTCAAATTTGAATCCTTCTCATCCCTCATTTCATTTATTTTGCTTTATTTTCTCATTGGAATCGTATCTGATATTTTCATAGGAGCACTCATTTTATTGATGAAGCATTCGGAGAAATACACCCAGAAGCAACAACAGGTTACGTCTTTAGTGTTTTCTTTTTTGACAAACTGGGCGATTATTTCATTTTTAGATTATGTCATGCATTCCATCCAAATCGGATTGTTCGCTACGATTATTTTAGCCCTTATTTTTTCATTAATAGAGTATGTATGCGAAGACTTTGAGAAGGATGAGGAAAAAAAATAGACGAAAACAATTACCCATTAATCCCCCCATACCGTAACACTATTTTTTAAGATGGATGTTCCAGAAAAAAGATGCTTGTACTATTTACACAAAAAGGATGTCCATAGCATGTAAGTCTTGCTTCATTTACTTTTCATTCAGATTCCGCTATGATTAAAATGAAAATATGTAAAAGAATTTGACAGGAGGGGAGCAGACTAATGAGACATTTATCATTCAATCATACCATTCTCTTTGGGATGATATTTGCTAGTCTTTTTGAACTTGATTATCAAACGATACATGACTTAACTTTAGCTGGTATTGTCTTAACAATTCTACTCCCCGCCTTAACGATTTATTTCTTACAACGAAATACAGGTATGCTTTTTTATCGACTGCAAGAAGCAGACGCTGACCTAATAAACCAATACGCCTCTGTTCTTTCTAATGTGCTTAATTGGGCATGTAAGCAAAACCGTTTACTTACTGTTCGTCGTAAAGAAAGTCCAGACGAAAGCGACGAAGCTTTTCTTTCTCTAATGATTAATTAAAACAATCATTAGAGGAGGAACTAATTTTGAAGAAAATTTTATGGTTAGTAATTACAAGTTCATTGTTATTAGCAGGCTGTCAAGCAAACGGTGGTACAGACACAGGATTTTTTCAACATTATTTTGTGCAGCCATTGATTTCTATTATCGATTATTTTGCAGGAATATTCCACGGAAATTATGGTTGGAGTATTGTGCTTGTGACTATATTATTAAGGTTAATCTTACTACCTTTAACCGTTAAACAAGTAAAAAGTTCTCAATCGATGAAGGTCAAAATGGACGCGTTACAACCTGAAATGAAGGCTATTCAAGAGAAAATTAACAAAACAAAAGATGAGGCTAAGAAGCAAAAATTACAACAAGAGCTTATTGGCTTATATGCGAAACATGGGGTCAACCCAATGAATATGGGATGTTTGCCCTTGCTGATACAAATGCCGATCTTGATGGCTATTTATTATGCTATTAAAACATCTCCTGAAATCGCTACCCATGGCTTTTTATGGTTTAGCCTAGGACATGCCAATATTCCAATGGCTATTATCGCCGGGGTCATTTATTATTTACAATTCAGAGTTTCCCTTATGCAATTACCAAAGGATCAACAACAAGGACCAATGAAAATTATGGGATACCTTTCACCGGCAATGATCTTGTTCATTTCCCTATCTGCACCAGCTGCATTGCCTTTATATTGGTCAGTGAGTGGAGTATTCCTTATTATCCAGACATATGTCATCCAGAAAAAATATAAGAAAACACCCGTCGTGCAACCTAGTCTTTAATAATGGGTAAAAAAAGTCCAATGATTAAGTTAATCATTGGACTTTACTATATTTAATCTCTGCCTTCTAACTCACCACTTATCGCATGAATAATATAATCGATCTCTTCACTTCCATCTCTGACTTCTATTTCATACTGCTCTGTTCCATTTTCTACTTCTAATGTCCAACCACCGATTTCATTACTCGTTTCTGCTTGAACAATTTTAATCGCTTCTGATGGTGAAATCACCTCATTTAATGAAATACCTTGATCTTTTTCTCCTTTTTCAATCCCCTCTTCACTTTTATTTAAAATATCACCTGTATGGGCATCAATCACCAGTTCATATTCTTTATCATTAGTAATTCCAGCCACATCATATTTCCATTGATCCATATCACTATCTAATTCAACTTTTGTGATATCATCCACTTCGAATTCTCGCAGAAAAATATCTACAGCATTTTGAAGACTCACTTCAATTTCTGCTTCAGCTAGATTAGGCTTATCTATGTTTTTGCTGTTAGAATCGCCATCACCGTCACCGTCGCCACATGCAGTCAAACAAAAAATCGTCATTATCGATAATAAAAGTGAAAATTTCTTCATCATTTATCGTTCTCCTTTAACTATTATGTACTTATATTTTATATTCCCTCTTCTTTCAAAAAAAAACAAGTTTTAGAAGGGATTTACTTAAAGTTAACTTTATGATGGCTTTATTCGGAGGATGTACCAGGAAATAATGCACCTTCCATTTTTATCTCTTTAAGTACAAACCCACTTCCTTACCCACTTACATATAATGAAGCGAGTATGGGAGGGGATTAGTCTGAATAGTCATCTAAAGGAGATTTTTGGATCCGTACTGTCAACTATCGGCACGATTGAAGCAGCTTTAGGAAGTACTCCTCAACTCCCTATCAATCAACAACTTAAAATTGATTTGCGTTTGCAAGGGAATATTCTTCAAGCTACAGGCGAAGCACTCTCCGCTGATGGACAAGGGACCTATTCGCTTGAACTTATTGGTGATGAAGTCCAAGCTGTTGGCAATTCTCTTGTTATCACTGGCATCCTTTTTGATCCGAATAAAGATTTGAATCAAAGAATAATCATCGCCGGTAATTGGTTCCAAGCTTTAGGAAGTTTCGTTGCATTATGTGATGAGTTTTTTGATTTAACTCCCTCCGGCAGATCTTTAAATATCGTTGGTGGCTTCCTTCAAGGAATTGGCAATAGTATGCAAGCAAAAGGAGGAATAGATGCATTAAGAGACAAAGAAAATGATACCGGTGAAGAATTTGGATTTTACGGTAGTTGGATACAGGCAATTGGGGCTGTTTTATCACTTATTGGCCAAATTAAAGAAGAACTTCAAGAGATTGCACTTCATTTAAATGAGTAAGTCTATTTGTTTCGTACAAGTAATCATGATTACCTCTCCTCTTACATATACCTTTAAAGAAAGGATGTGTAGATTTCATGAGTGAATTTGTACTTTGCAATAAATGTCAGGAACTTGTTTATTATCATGAAATACAAATCATAAAAAGCAAGACCATTTGTATGACTTGTTTAACTAAAAAAGTCGGGCACAAATCAAAATAAGCGATGTCCCATATTTGATTATTACAAATATGGGATTCACTATTTTTTTAAACCTTAAAACCACGCCTTATCTTCAGTTTACGAGAATAACATGGGTCACAAACGCCTTTATTATCGATATATTCATTCTTATCTTCTATTACTTTCTCACACTTAGAGCAAATCCACTGTTGTTGTTTCACTTGTTTCATTACTCTCAACTCCTTTTCACCTATCATTCGACAAATCTAGTTAAGTTCCTTTAATCGTTTTTATATTTTTCGGAAAATATATGTATCTTTCCCTGAAAAATAACAAAAACTAACCCTATCACTCTTCTTGGGAGGATTTTTTATGGTATTTTTCATTGTTTTGATGATTATAATTATTCCCCTTTTAATGGTTTTCGCGAATAAATATTGGGTACACACACATATTGTACTAGTTTCTATTGCTACCATTTGCCTCATCGTTTTTGAAAGTATAACAGCAACAACAGTTTATGAAATCATTAGAGAAAATGTAGTATTTATGACAACCGTCCATGTCGTCTTTCTTAATCCTTTATTTTTAATAACAGGAGGATATCTAGGGGTTTTCTTTCTATATTTATTATTTTTAAGACTTTCAATGAATAACCAATGAAGTCTGAACCCATTTCTTTCGCCATTCATATAGTATAAGGATTCTTTATTTGGTGGTGAAACGGAATGATCACAATTAGTCTTTGTATGATTGTAAGAAATGAAGAGGAAGTACTTGCTCAATGCTTAGAAAGTGTGTCAGATTTATGTGATGAAATTATTATTGTAGACACGGGGTCAACAGATAAAACAGAGAAGATCGCTAAAGAATTTACTGAACATATTTTTCACTTTGAATGGATAGATGATTTTGCCGCTGCAAGGAATTATGCTTTTGAGCAAGCCACAAAAGATTATATTCTCTGGTTAGATGCGGACGATATACTTTTACCAGATGACCGACAAAAAATGAAAGACTTAAAAGGATCGTTATCTTCTGACGTAGATGCTGTCGCTATGCTCTACCATTTAGCCTTTGATGAAGAAAATAAACCAACTTTTAGTTCTCGTAGACATCGTTTAGTTAAAAAGGACCGACATTTCAAGTGGCATGGACCTGTCCATGAATACTTGGAAGTCGGAGGCCATATTATTGAGTCAGATATAGCCATTAAGCATAATAAAACTAGTAAACAAACTCATCATGAACAAAATGATCGCAATATTAAAATATACGAGAAAAGGTTAGAAAAGGGTGAGGAGTTTTCACCAAGGGATTTGTTTTATTTTGCAAATGAATTAAAAGACCATGCTAGATTCGAAAACGCAATTGCCTATTATGCACAATTTTTACAGAGTAAAAAGGGATGGGTCGAGGATGAAATTAGGGCATGCTTATCTATAGCTGAATGTTATAAACATTTAAATATAGAAGAAAGTGAGCTTGAGGCACTCATTTTAACGATGAAGTTTGATACACCTAGACCTGAAGTCGCTTGTAAAATTGGTGATATCTATAAAGAAAAAAACGACTTTAATAAGGCTATTTTTTGGTATCAATTAGCAACTACTCTCGAAGAGCCGACTCATTTTAATTTTAAAGATGAATCTTATACTACCTGGTACCCACATATTCAATTATGTTATTGTTATTGGCAAAATGGTGATGAAAAGCAATCCTATTTCCATCACTGTAAAGCAAAAGAGTTCCGACCCAATGATTCAAGAGTTAATCATAACGAGCTTTTTTTCAAAGAATATTACATCAAATAAGCAATGTGAGGATAATCCCCACATTGCTCTTTTTATCCAATTTGATGGATTGACCAAACAATCGGTAAAGCCCCCGATCCCAAATTCAAGCTAATTGTCAGCCCATTTGCATTATAGAATAAGCCCAATGTATCACCTGTATTTAAACTCATATCACCTGATAGAGTAATTGTTCCAGCTCCCAATATAGTTCTTAGACTCAATAATAAAGCAATATTTACATTTAGAATAGGAAATACACCAGTAATTAAATCTGATGAAGTAGATATTCTTCTAATACTAAAATTGGGACTAACTCCTGCACCGATAGCTATAGTAATAGCTGCAGTTGTTTGATAATTAATTGTTGCCTTAATCGAATATCTCCCTGTATTTGGTACTGTAAAAGTACCTGTAGTAGCATTAAAACCTGCACTACTATAGCCTGGTGAAGCAACACTCCAATTAGTAATTTGTTGCGAAGTAGAAACCCCACTTAAGTTTGTGCTAGCCGAAAAACCGACAATAGGTACTGAAATGCCTGATGGGCCAGTTACACCTGTGGTTCCCGTGATTCCAGTTAAACCTGTGACCCCTGTTAGTCCTATTGCGCCTGTTGGACCTGTTACTCCTGTGGCCCCAGTACTACCAGTAAGTCCAGTTCCTCCGGTGATTCCTGCTAGACCGGTTACTCCCGTCGAACCAGTAATCCCTGTGACCCCAGTTGAACCCGTTGCTCCTGTTGTTCCTGTTATGCCCGTTGCTCCTGTTGGACCCGTGATTCCAGTCGCCCCCGCTAGACCGGTTACTCCCGTTAAACCGGTTGTTCCGGTTGTTCCCGTGGATCCAGTTAAACCTGTTACTCCTGTCAAGCCGGTTGGACCTGTGATTCCAGTCGATCCTGTCAGACCGGTTACTCCCGTTAAACCGGTTGGGCCTGTAACTCCTGTGGCTCCAGTTAAACCCGTGATCCCGGTTGCCCCTGTTAGACCTGTTACTCCCGTTGAACCTATTGTTCCGGTACTTCCTGTGATACCGGTTGCTCCTGTGAATCCAGTTAAACCCGTCAAGCCAGTTGTTCCTGTAACCCCAGTTGAACCAGTAATTCCTGTGATTCCTATTGGTCCAGTACTACCAGTAACTCCGGTACTTCCTGTGATACCGGTCACTCCTGTTGCTCCGGTTATACCAGTTGAGCCCGTTGGACCTGTAATTCCCATGATACCCGTAGCTCCGGTTATTCCGGTGACTCCTGTTAGACCTGTTACTCCCGTCAAACCGGTTATCCCTGTAATTCCAGTTGGTCCAGTACTACCAGTAATTCCTGTACTTCCTATTATACCGGTCACTCCGGTTGAACCCGTTAGTCCTGTGGTTCCAGTAATGCCTGTTGCTCCAATGATTCCTGTTGGACCTGTAGTTCCCGTTAGTCCTGTGGCTCCCGTAATCCCAGTTGAACCTGTAGTTCCCGTGACTCCTGTCAGTCCAGTACTACCAGTAACTCCGGTACTTCCTGTGATTCCTGTTACCCCTGCTAAACCTGTGACTCCCGTTAAACCGGTTGCTCCTGTGGATCCAG
The DNA here is from genome assembly GCF_038003465.1 of Cytobacillus sp. FSL K6-0265. NCBI lineage: Bacteria > Bacillati > Bacillota > Bacilli > Caryophanales > Bacillaceae > Cytobacillus > Cytobacillus sp. FSL K6-0265. Next base: position 3,539,366 of record NZ_JBBOPE010000001.1, read on the forward strand.
TTAAACCCGTCAAGCCTGTTGTTCCTGTGACCCCAGTAGCCCCAGTCAAACCTATTGCTCCCGTGATTCCTGTTACTCCAGTTATCCCGGTTGTTCCTGTAATCCCAGTTGAACCTGTGACCCCCGTAGTTCCAGTTAAACCCGTTACTCCTGTTGTTCCCGTAACCCCAGTTAAACCTGTTGTTCCTGTAACCCCAGTTGAACCTGTGACTCCCGTAGTTCCAGTTAAACCCGTGGCCCCAGTCAAGCCTGTTGAACCAGTAATCCCTGTTGCTCCTGTCAAACCTATTGTTCCGGTGATTCCTGTTAGACCCGTTGAACCGGTCGAGCCCGTTAGTCCTGTTGTCCCCGTAACCCCAGTTGCTCCTGTGGATCCGGTGACTCCTGTCAGTCCAGTACTACCAGTAACTCCGGTACTGCCTGTGATTCCTGTTACCCCTGCTAAACCTGTTACTCCCGTTAAACCGGTTGCTCCTGTGGATCCAGTTAAACCCGTTGCCCCAGTCAAGCCTGTTGAACCAGTAATCCCAGTTGCTCCTGTCAAACCTATTGCTCCGGTTATTCCTGTTAGACCCGTTGAACCGGTCGTGCCCGTGATTCCCGTTGTACCAGTTAAACCAGTTATTCCTGTTGTTCCTGTTATGCCCGTTGCCCCAGTTGGACCCGTGATTCCAGTCGCTCCCGCTAGACCGGTTACTCCCGTTAAACCGGTTGCTCCAGTGGATCCAGTAATCCCAGTTGCTCCTGTCAAACCTATTGCTCCGGTTATTCCTGTTAGACCCGTTGAACCGGTCGTGCCCGTGATTCCCGTTGTACCAGTTAAACCAGTTATTCCTGTTGTTCCTGTTATGCCCGTTGCCCCAGTTGGACCCGTGATTCCAGTCGCTCCCGCTAGACCGGTTACTCCCGTTAAACCGGTTGCTCCAGTGGATCCAGTAATCCCGGTAGCTCCTGTCAAACCTATTGCTCCGGTTATTCCGGTTAGGCCCGTTGAACCGGTCGTGCCCGTGATTCCCGTTGTTCCGGTTAGTCCAGTAGTACCTGTTGCTCCGGTTATACCAGTTGAGCCCGTTGGGCCTGTTACCCCCGTCGATCCTGTTTGACCTGTGACTCCCGTCAAACCTATTGTTCCTGTTGCTCCTGTTAGACCTGTAGATCCAGTTAAACCCGTTACTCCCGTTAGTCCTGTTGTTCCCGTAACCCCAGTTGAACCTGTAGTTCCAGTGATTCCTGTCAGTCCAGTACTACCAGTAACTCCGGTACTTCCTGTGATTCCTGTGGCTCCCGCTAAACCGGTTGCTCCTATGACTCCTGTGGATCCAGTTAAACCCGTAGCCCCAGTCAAGCCGGTTGATCCTGTAATCCCAGTAGGTCCGGTCAAACCTATTGCTCCGGTGATTCCTGTTGGTCCAGTAATGCCTGTTGCTCCGATGATTCCTGTTGGACCTGTAATACCCGTAATACCCGTTAGTCCCGTTACCCCAGTCGAACCAGTAGTTCCCGTGATTCCTATTGGTCCAGTACTACCAGTAATTCCTGTACTTCCTATTATACCGGTCACTCCGGTTGAACCCGTGATCCCCGTTGGTCCAGTCGTGCCTGTTGCTCCGGTTAGACCCGTTGAGCCGGTTGGACCTGTGATTCCTGCCAAGCCAGTTGTTCCTGTTGAACCTGTAATACCTGTGATTCCTGTGGCTCCAGTTAAACCCGTTACTCCCGTCAAGCCGATTGTTCCTGTTATGCCCGTTGCACCTGTAGGACCCGTGATGCCAGTTACTCCTGTTCCCCCTGTTTGACCCGCCGAGCCAGTTGAACCAGTAGTTCCCGTGATTCCTGTTGGTCCAGTAATACCGGTTGCCCCAGTTAGCCCGGTTGAACCCACGAACCCTGTTACTCCCGTTAAACCGGTTGCTCCAGTACTACCAGTAACTCCGGTACTGCCTGTGATACCGGTCACTCCTGTTGTTCCTGTGATCCCCGTTGTTCCTGTTGCGCCGGTTAAACCTGGTGAACCGGTCGAGCCAGTTACTCCTGTTGTACCTGTTAAACCTGTAGCCCCAGTAGGACCGGTGATGCCAGTGACTCCGGTACTGCCTGTAAGACCCATTAAACCAATTGGGCCTGTGATTCCTGTAGCTCCTGTCAAACCTGTATTTCCGGTCGAGCCTGTTATTCCAGTCTCTCCAATTGGTCCAGTGTTGCCTGTCGCACCAGTACTTCCCGTCACCCCTGTGCTACCTGTTAAGCCAGTAGCACCAGTCAATCCCGTTACTCCTGTCAAACCATTAGCGCCGGTGGTTCCTATTGGACCAGTTACGCCAGTGGCACCGGTTAATCCCATTGATCCGGCAGGACCAGTGATACCTGTCGCTCCAGTTAAACCATCTGCCCCTGTTATACCTGTTACTCCAGTAGCTCCAGTACTTCCAGTTGGTCCACAATTCCCTGTTAGCCCGGTTGCACCTGTATTCCCAGTGCCTCCAGTTAAACCAGTGGCCCCCGTTAGACCAGTGATTCCCGTACTTCCAGTTAAACCTATCGCACCAGTCATACCCGTTGGTCCAGTTACTCCTGTTGCTCCTGTTGTTCCTGTCTCACTGCCCGAGGAGCCTGTTGGACCAGTAATACCTGTTACTCCGGTAACTCCTGTTGCACCCGTTACCCCTCTTCTACACCATCTGCACATCCGACAATTACATCTTTGATTACAAGCATGAGGGGTATTTATTTCACCAACTGCACCGTCACTTATTTCTATCAAGATTGGAACTAATATAGGATCTTGTAAGATTTCGGCCAAGAGTCTAAGGGAATCATCAGGAATCTCTTGAATTTCCGTTAAACATTCAACTATTGTTTCCGGAAACAACAATTGAAAAAGATATGTGAGCCTCTCTTCTACTTCTTCAACATCGTATAGGCCTTGGTCATACATACGACTTAACAATTGCCTCAATTGATTGATTTCCTCGATGATTCTCACATATCTCAAATTTCCTCTCTCCCTTAGATTTAAATAAACTTTTTATCTATTTATTTTATGTTCGTTTCATATTCAATTACCTATATGCTATTCCCAACAAAGTATTCTGTTTGTGTATTCGCCTGTAAAATAGACAATTGTAACAAAATAAACTGAATAAAAACGACTTAATCTAAGAGAAGAATTGGACACTACCAGTCACCACTTATACCTTTTCTTAACAATATAGTAAACAATGAAAATACCGATAAAGTTCTTAAAAATATCAATAAAGGAGAAAGACCGATAAGGAACGTACAATTGATGAATTTCATCAATCAGACTGTAAAGTAAGGACAAAATAAAACAAACAATCATTTTCTCTTTTGTAAACTCGCCATTAGGGTTCGTCTTAAACGTCTGGATAAGAAAAATAAATAAAATGCCAAACTCGATAAGATGCAATAATTCAAAAACAGAACCAAGCATTAATAGAATCGGAAAATCTAGGTTATAAGCATATACTTCAATTAATTGAGGGTTAAAATATTCAGATTGGAGCCAAATGAAAACCATATAACCAATCGTAATTAGCATCCAACTCAACTGTTTTCCGTATCTCCAAAATATCAATGATTTACCCCCTCTGAATACGCACAGCTTTATTTTTCAATCGGTTTAAGCCTGTTCTAAAGAAATATTTCCACAACAATAATTTTTTTCTACGCAAAACAAGAGATTGTAAGATTGTATCATCCTTCATTATTTGTTCTATCTGTATTACAACCGGAATAAGTGTTGCTTCTGATCTAACAGTTTGTTTATCGACCCGTATCACTCGTCGACCAACAGACATTTTTAAAAGTCGATATAACTTTTTTTCTAATATAGCTATATAATATTTCGGCTGATAAAGAAGGGCATGATCATATATGATTTCAAAAAAATGCAAGAAATACCCTTGTCTATGATAATCTTTATGTAAACAAAGTTTATCTATCTCCCATACCCTCTCCTGATGTTGAAAAACAGATGGGATTTTAGAAAAGCGAAAGTACCGTTCTACTTGTGCTTCTTTATGATAAGGAATAAATTCAATCGTACCGATCACTGTCGGGTCTTTTTTAGATAGCAAAAGTTGATACCTCTGGCCATCTTGTGCATAAGGGTCTTTATGCCAACCATTTTTATCACAAAAATATTCCCATGTTGCAGCAAAAGCCTCTTGTTCCTTCTGACTAGTTACTTTTTTAAACATATACTCACCACCTTAATAAAAAGCTCAGCACACTTGAAATAAACGCGTGCATCTCTTTTCTAGTAAAAAATCCTTATGTACAAAAGTACATAAGGACATTTCTTCAACTGTAGATATCTGTTTCCGGCTCTGGATCAGCAGGATCATGTGGGTGCTTTCCTCCCCCATGTCCTCCACCTTTCATTGTCATTTTTACATCTAATACTTCAAGCTTTACTTCTCCCCACGGCTTTTTCATACAATCACGAATCCTTTCTATTTTTTCTTTAGGAAAAGGAAATATTCACATTGCCTCCACCTGCCTCTGTAACAGTTGACTAAATAACTGGTTCTTATCTTTAGATAATTGAACAAATTCTCCGACTTGAACAACTTTACCTTCATCTAACACGATGACCTGATCAGCATCTCTAATAGTAGAGAGGCGATGAGCAATTACGATGATTGTCATTTTTCCTTTTAATTGTTCAATACTCTCCTGAATGTTCTTTTCATTTTCCGTATCTAAACTACTCGTTGCTTCATCAAGTATAAGAATTAATGGATCTTTCAAAATAACTCTTGCTAAAACAAGCCGCTGCTTCTCACCACCAGATAACTTTATTCCTCGATCGCCAATATAAGTTTCTAAAGATTCAGGTAATTTTTTTACAAAATCAGCTGCTGAAGCAAAGGTCAAGGCCTGCCATAGTTCTTGATCTGTAGCATTCGGGCAAAGGAGTAGCAAGTTTTCTCTAATCGTACCGTTAAATAAGAATGGCTCTTGAGAGACATACCCAATGCTTTGTCTTAATAGGGCAAGCGAATGATTGCTAATCTTTTGTCCATCAATATACAATCTGCCTTCCTGTGGTTGGTTTAAGCCCATGAGTAAATCCACGAATGTACTTTTACCCGCCCCTGATTTGCCGACAATCGCTGTCATCTTTTTTGATGGGATCGTTACATTAATATCCTTTAAGGCATACTTCTCTTTGACGTAGCGAAAAGAAACCTGTTGATAGGTAATACTGTCCTCTAAGGTGAGTTTTTCCTCTGATAAGAGAAGTTCCTCCCGAGCTTGTTTACATTCGCTCTGTAATAATTTTACCGCTTTAAAAGATGGGATAGCTGTTGCTATTTGTTCTAAAGAGGATTGAATACCTGCAACTCTCGGCCAAAGGCGAGAAAATATAACAATAATGAGTAATAGTGTGGCTGATTGTGCTTGAAATAATTGAATAGATAGATAGACAAAGGCCGCGATGAATACAGCTAATGAAATTTTATAATTTAACTGCGAACGTAATCTCGTATTCATATAATTCACTTGTTCTTCTTGCATTTGATGCGTCATTTCACCAGCCCAACGTAATTGTGCTGCTTCTAAATGGTTAGATTTAATTTCTTTGATTCCCCCTAATTGGTCTGTTATTCCTGCTAAGAATTTTTTACCTAATGTATAGTTTTGTTTACCGAAGGCTTGTGTCATCTTCAGATATTTCCTGTTCATATAAATGGCCACCAGGCCGAGCAAAAGAACAAAGCATGTAATATACGGGGAAAGAATAAACGCCATGCCAATTTGCACGAAAGCGAAAATCAGATTTGTACATAATTGTAAAATAGATCTCGTGCCACCACTTGTTTTAGCAATCTCGGTTAGCACTGTATGGATTAAATCAGAACTGCTTTTTTTCAGAAAAAAAGACCAATTACTCAACAATATGTCCTGATAGATACTCATGCGTAAATGTGTCAAAAATCCCATTTGGATGCGCGTATGCTTGATCATCACAGCTTTTTCAATGAGATGATGAACAGCTACAATAACGACAAAAATCAGTAAAATCAATGGCAGTACGACACTAGATGGTACATATTCGAATAAGGAATAAGCGGATAAAAAAGAGTTTTCTAAGCCGAAATCGACCATGCCCGTAAAATGGATTAATGGAATCAGTAAAAGGATAGCTAATCCATCTAAGAGACTGACAATTGTAACTGCTATTAAGCTAGCGAATAGTCTCCAGCCAGCATATTGGTAAACTTGTTTTAAAAAATAGACAATATCCTTCAAGAAACCACTCCTCAATCCAAAAAGAACATTTTCATTCTATATAACGAACTACTATCAATTTACCATGATTCACCACTAAACGTCAATAAAATTTAGGTGAAACGAACTATGTTTAATTACCTTCACAATGGTTGATGCTGACTTTCTAATCTACAGGATGATTAAACAGAAATATATAGTAAAAAAGCGACAGTACGCGCATAAGATAACCTATCTAGAGAAGGAGGCGAGAAAAATGATATTTATTATCAAAGATTATTTCGAAAATAATGCATCAACGAGTAAGCATTACGATACTGCGATGATACGTATAAAGTTAACCAATTTACATCCAACCACATCGTTGTCATTTATCATTCACAACATCACGGTTACTGTTAAGGCAAATGAAACATTCGAGGGTAACTTTGCTCCATTTAATACACTCTCTGTGCAATCATCTGTCCCTTTTAGATGTTTTGTAAGTTCATGGTTAAATAAAGACGAACTCATACATGAGCCTGAATCACCACCAGGAAATGTAGAAAACTTAACCATTCATCATGTAACTGCTACTAGCGTTACGTTGCAATGGGACCCACCACTTTATCATGATGGAATTACCTCCTATAACATTTCTCAAAATGACCAATTTAGAGAGAATGTCGTCAATCCCTCTGTTACTTTAACTAATTTGTCGCCATCCACCTTTTACACTTTTACCGTACAAGCAAAAAATGAAGCAGGTCAAACCTCTACAGGTGTTAGTATTACCGTTACTACCTTAGAATTAGACGAAACACCACCTACTTTAACGGTGACACCTAGTGGGATTTTTTCACAAACACAAGAAATTACTATAACTGCAAGTGAACCAGCAACGATTTATTATACTTTAAATGGAGAGGAACCCACTTCGACAAGCACGGTTTATAGAGATCCATTTATTATTACTGAGACCACAACCGTACAGGCTTACGCAATGGATAATGATGGAAACAAGAGTGCGATTCAATCTGCGTTATATCAAAAAATTGGCATTCAAACGGAAGGTATTATTCTTCATTATGACTTTACCAATCGTTCTGGTGAAACGAATAATTCTATTCGTGATACGATTCATGGGGTCGTTGCCTCCTTAATAGGTCTATCTCACGATGGTGTGAGCGATGGTTATGTGACAGATCAAGGCTTATTAGTTAATCGCGAAGATTATGTAGAAATACCGACAAATGCCGACCCACTGAATCAACTCCTTACTTTTGAAAATGGATTAACCATTCAAATGGCCAGCTTCAACACAAATGGATCGCACTGGAAAACAGTAGATGGGACATTCACAGCTGCCCGCTCAGATGTATTTATTCCGTATTTGACTACAACAGGTCAGCAAAACACCAGAGCCATTAATTCATATTGGTTTAAAGATGAACAAGGACAAAAGAAAAGTTATCCAGATTGGCTAAATCCTTTTGATTCACATGCGATTAATCTCTTTACGCTCAGATTGAACACCGATCAAACTGCCAGTCTTTTTATCAATGATGCGATCAATGATAATGGTCCAAGACCTGTACCTAATGATTTTGCTAGCACCGTAAATGCACTCATTCAATCACCACTACAATTAAGAAAGGATTTTGTCGCGCATAATCAAGCATCTGAAACCATTGTTGCCTTCGCTATTTATAATCGGGCATTAACGGATGAAGAAGTAAGAAACAATTATGACTATTATCAGCAAACAGAACAATTAATTGGTATTTCTGCTTTGCCACAAACAATCACGTTAACAATTGGTGAAAGCCAAAAGTTGTTTATTGAAGCCATACCAAGTCAATTCACTTCAGACCTCACTCTTGATTTTCAAAGTAGCAATGAACAAATAGTAGAAGTAGATAACAGAGGCCGTATAAAGGCATTAGCTGCTGGGCAAACATCCGTGAATGTAATGGCAACCTACCAAGAACATAGCTTTACGGCAACTATTCCGATAGACGTGCAATTATCCCCCTCTCTCCCGCCATCTAATCGGACGATCACCGAGATTGTTATTAATAAGAAGAAGGAATCGATGGTTGTTGGTGAAGCGACTGTATTGATGGCGACTACTTTGTCAGAAGGATTACCTTTTGATGTGCTAAACGAGAATATTGTTTTCTGGGAAAGTGAGAATATCCAAATCGCCACAGTGCAATACGGAGTGGTCGAAGCACTTACGAGCGGTACAACGACCATAACTGCCTATGATAGCAGTAAAACAATCTCTGCAAGTTTCACTTTGACTGTGTCTGAAAAAGCAGAAGAGCCGATTGAAGAAGACGACATTTTGTACGTGAATGCAGAACAATATGACATTCATTTAGATGGAACAAACGCTCTCGCAACAACTAACGGGATTCAAACAGCATTTGATGATGCCTTACTAGGTCCATATAAAAAAGTCATTTTTCCATACGGCGATTATTTAGTTAATCCAACTGTGAGAACATTGTTTCCTCCGTCCAATATCATCATTGATTTCAGTAATAGTAAGATTCAAATTGAAGCAAGTGAAAAAACAACAACAGGTTACAGAATGTTCTACTTTACTAGTATTGAAAATACCAAACTCTTAAATACCCATATTTATGGTGAAAGAAATGATACAACTGTTGAAGACTCTACTGAAGGTTGCCTGAGTGTGCTCATTGATGATTGTAAAAATATTTCATTTGAATCTTGTACGTTTAATCAATCGCCAGGATTCAATTTCATCACTGGTACCATTCATAATCGTGAGCTTGGAGAAGTGAAAAGTGATACGGTTGTTAGCTGGTCACATTTTGAACCAGGAGATATAGATGATCAAGGTAACCCACGCACAGAAATAAAAAGCCATCGTTTTCGTTCATCTACTTATTTAAATGTTTCAGGACTCGGTAGTTATTATTTGTTCGGTTACACTCAAGGTTATCACGGGTTTCGTTATTTACGCTCGAGATTGTATTCTATATACTTTTACGATGAAAATTATCAATTCATTTCTTCCCAAACTTATAATCTTCAATTTTATAATTATGATAAGCCACAAGCGGCAAAATGGGTGAAAATTGTCATTTATCAAGAAGAGCCCCCTGCAGATGGCGATACTGACTTTAACGGCGCAGTCGCTTTCCTTCGTACCATTGGTATGCCTAGACAATGCAAAATTAAGAACTGCCATTTTGAAGAAAATACCAGCACCGGGCTTGCGATGTGTGGTGGTCAAGAGTGGTTAATTGAAGGAAATACATTTGTTAATAATAAAGGGCGGACACCAGGCTGTGACATTGATTGGGAAGATGGCTGGGATGCGATGGCTTTGGATGTTGTTAGATATAACCACTTTACTTCACCACTAGGTATTATCTTAAGTGCTGGCAGCAGTTTAGCTCTTTACGAAAACGAATTTACTATGTCCACAATGAAAGCATGGGGAAGAACACAAAACTTTAGAATTTATAATAATATTTTTATGGGTAAAGGGGCAATCACCAATGACTTTAGTACGCAGGCAGACTCCATTCTCGCCAGAAATATATTTACCGATGGTGCCGGGTTTACGATTGGCAAACAACATGAGAATGGAGACTACCAAGTTCACACTTACCAGAATACTACTATTTAAAATCACGTACAGGACTAGTCAAGAATATTCACCTAAATTAATTGCTGTCTTAAGAAGAAAGCATTCTTTCTCTTCGCTTCGCTTGCAAGCGTCTTAGTAAAGTCAAAACCATTTTTAAAATATATTGGAATTCTTCCGTACGGTAAAATACGAGTATATATATTATATTAGGCAGCACTAAACTGACAAATAAGTAAATAAGAAAAGTAGCAAAACTGACAGGAGCAAACTGTATAAGAATGATTTTCGTTAATAAATAAGCTACCAATCCTATCAACATAAGAGATAAATAAGATGTAAAATATTGTCTTACTGGTAGCTTAAATAATTTTTTATATACCACATAAGGGGTAAACCAAAACGGAACGAAAAGCGCACTAAGGAAATGCCCTAAAAATATGCCTGAAATCCCTAAAAATTGTACAAGGACAAGTGCAAATAGTAAGCTGATTCCTGCTTGTACTAGCGGTGCATATTGATCTTCTCGAAATAAACCTGCTGTTGTTTTTATTGCCGATATGGAATTTCGCATGCCACGTTCATAGAACGTCAATAATAGAATGATGAGTAACGCTTCTTGATTAAACAAGAAATCGCTTCCGAGCCAGATGTTTATAAACGGCTCCAATGTAAATGCCAAAACAATTGTTAACGAAGAATACAGCCAAAAATTAACTAAACGATAACATTTATAAATCGCTATGATCTTCCCCATAGATTCATTAGCTACGAGATTGCCAACACTATGATACACATTGCTAAACACCTGGTTAATAAACGTACGAGCAATATCAATAATCATTTTATAATTCGAATAAATCCCAACAGCCACTAAGCTAACAAAAGAGGCAATCAGAAGATGCTCTGTTCCGAATAATAAATAGTTTCCTATGTTTTGGATGACAATTGCCTTCACATTAGTAGTGATTTGTCCCTTTGTTATTTCATCTAATTTACCCTCTACCTTCTCGCGCAAATACGGGTACATTCGATTGACCATCACCGCAAGGATAATGGAATTGGCAATTGTAATAACACTATCAATTATTAAATAAAGTAAATAATTTTGCGTATAAGATAAAATCGCTATTTTCATTACAGCCGTTACTATCGATGAAACCGTGTAAACAGCTGTAACAATATAACCACGCTGGGCGACATTCAGAAATGAATTTTTATGAATATAAAAATAGGGAGCAACTGTATTAAGCAAAAAGATAAAGTAAATGAGTTCTACATCTTCAACATTCGCCCCTTTGACAAAAAAATCAAGAAACGGAAAAAGCAATAAACCGAGTACGAAGACAATGGCTGCAATAACCATATACGCTTGGCGATAAAATTTCATAAGAATGCGGATTTTCATATAATCATTGTCCGCAACAGGTTTATATAAACTGTACATAATGCTAGCACCTAGACCTGCTTCAGCGAGTGTAAGCATCGCTAAAAGATTCGTAAACAAACCATTAATGCCTAAATATTCTACACCTAATGTTTGGATAAAAATCGTTCTTGATAAGAAGCTTAACATGGTGATAATCAATTGATTGGTTAAACCTGCTGTTATATTAATTAGAGAGTAGCGTGATCTCATTTTGTCCCCTTCTCACTTTTCTTTGTTCACACCCATTAGCTCACAGCCTGTCTATCTTTCTTTGCTTCCTGATACCTTCTTTTTTCTGCCAATAACCTTAGCGTCATCCCTTGCGTAAACGGAAGGATATCAAACAATTGGGAATAAACGCCAATATCCTTTGTGTCTCCTTGTGAGAAGTCAATCGCTCCCGTTCTCCTTGTTACCTTCATCAAATAGTGAATGGCTCTATCTCTACCTTGGCAACATTGTTCAGCAATCTCATCAATATAAGCAGCATGAGCTAAGAAATATCCTAATGTCGCCGTGGTCGAAGAATCCGCTCTCGCTTCCTTTCTAGTCATTAACCAATTCCAGGCACCAGAGTCTTGTTGGAAACGCAAGATGACCCTTGCCAATTGTGTTATCCTATTCTCTAATTCTTGTTTATAAGGATGATGATTCGGTAACTCCTGCCACGAATCAATCACACCCAGCGCTAACCATGCCATCCCTCGTCCCCATCCGTATAGTCCAGTGCCTACCTTTGAATTTATCTGATAAGCATGGGCCGGTAACGCTATCTGACTACTCATCCCATGAGTAAAGAAAGATTCTATTTGATGAATCGCAAGGTCGATGCATTCCGGCTTATTATTTTTCACACCGTAAGTAATCAAAAAAGGACAAATAAAACCAATCGTATCGACGTAACGATAGGCTGCCATCGACTTTCTATATATGACAGTTCCATCCTCCCCAATATGCGCTTGAATCACTTGCCACATTCTATCCATTGCTTGCTTATAACACTCATCATTTTGCCTATTATGTTTTAGCATTGCATAGGCAAAGATGGCACCGTCAATATGTTGTGGATATGTTTCCCAATCGCCAGAGGGAGTGATTTTTTTGTTGATAGAACGGTGGACCTCTACTGTAAACTGAGGTGATGGTAGTGCCAATAACAGAGCTGCCTCTTGCCAATATTGAATCTCGCCTCTTGTATATTGACCTTTGATGATATCTAAAGCTACCCATCGCTTTTGGTCGGTTAAAGGTACTTTCGGTGTTCGTTTTAACCAACGCGTGGCTTTAGTGAGGATATGTTTTTCCCAATCGTATTCATCTTCATATTTGCCAAAATGAATCCGCGAAAACCAAGTTTTAAATATAAGAAATAAATCCAAACCGATTGCTCCAACCAAAATCAGTGTGAAAAAGGCCAATACCCATATAATCATTAAAGATTCGCCTACCCTACTTTTATATATTGGTAAAAACGCATGATTTCGTCTTCTGTTCCAAGTTTCTCTTTCCTTAGTCCCTCAATTAATTGATGCTGTAGAGATTCATCTGCAAATAATTGGACAATCGAATCTGCAAGCGACTCGGCTGTCATATTTGCAATTAAACCGGTCTGTCCATGAATAATTTGATCGCCTGATGTGCTATAATTTGTGACGATCACTGGTTTGTACAATATTTTTGCTTCCTCAACAGCTATTGCCTTTCCTTCAAATCGCGAAGGCTGTATATATGCATCTGCCCAGCGAATATATGGATAAGGATTCTCCTTTACACCAATAAATTTCACTTGTTCTTCTAATTGATACTTTCTTGAAAGCTGGATTAAACTCTCTCTTTCGCTTCCTTCTCCCAAGATGAGCCAAAGAAAGGGCACCCCTTTTTTCTTCAGTAAGGCAGCTGTTTCTAAAGCTAAGTCAAAACCTTTTTGTCGATGTAATCGGCCGATAGATAAAAGCTTCAATCCTTGAAATGGTAAAGGCATCTCATTCATAGCTAGCGTGTGAATAGTCGATTTAGATAAAATATTTTGGATGACTTTTATTTTCTGTTGATGTTCCGGAAATTCTTGACGTAATACTTCTGCACAGGACTCTGACACTGTCATAATACTGTCCAACTGCTGAAAGTATGGAAGGTCCAACATTTTATCCATACCCATTTGTTTGTAATCATTATGGACAAACCCTATTTTCCGCTTCGCTCTTACCTTTTCTAGACAAAAATAAATAGGATTCTTTTCTAAGAATCCTATGGCAACATCGTATTCTTTTTTTACATTAGATAAGCATGTAGATATATATTTCCACACTTTTTGTTCACAAACAGCTCCATTTTTTTCTGTTCTAAAAATACGTGCTGCTTTTATACGCGAAATGGCGAGATCGAATCTTCGGGATGAAATAGCTTTTAACACATTATCGAGGAATCTGCCATCAAAGTAACGAAATTCCTCTAGTTCATTTAATATGGCTACTTCATTTGGCACGATATTCAAAAATTCGCCTTCCTTTTTAAATAATAGCAAGTCCACCGCATATTTTTTATAGTCAATGGCGTGTAATAATGAGATAAGCGCTTTTTCTGCACCGCCACATTGGAGGTTATTCATTACAAAGAGTAGTTTTGTTTTCATTCTTATACTCCCTTAAACGATTTGATAAAACTTATCTATTTCAGATTCTGTTCCATAGGAATGTTGACTTAAATTGACGGTTAACTGTTCTCGTAATGCATCATCTTTCATTAATAAGCTAATCCCCTTCTCGATTCCATCCACGTTTAAATCTACGATAAGTCCCGTTTCCCTATCATTAATTTGATCTTTTGCTGTCGTGTAGTTTGTTACGACAATCGGTTTGTGCAGTATTTTTGCTTCGTCTATAGCAATTGCCTTCCCTTCAAACCTAGACGGCTGGACATAAATATCAGCTGCATCGAGCCAAGGATAGGGATTCGCTTGTTGTCCAAGCAAGATGAAGTGTTCCTCAAGTTGATGATTTTTAATCAATCTTTCCAATTTCATTCTTTCTTGTCCCTCGCCAATAATGTACCATTTCAGTTTCATTCCTTTACGTACTAAACGACTACAAGCTTCAATAGCCATATCTAAACCTTTTTGCGGATGCAAACGGCCAATGGTTAGTAATGTAAACATTTGTGTTTGTAACGGTAAGGACTGACGTGACATTTCATAAATAATCGTTGGCGACACAATATTATGAATCACCTTTACTTTATTTTCCAATGAAGGGAAGCGATCGATAAACACCCGCGCACATTCATGAGAGACTGTGACGATAGTAGACATTTCCTTAAAATAAGCATGATCGTATGTTGCATCCATGCCCATTTCATTGTAATCAATATGTACCCAACCAATTTTCTGTTTTGCATTTACATTCTCCACACAAAAATATGTTGAAGATTTCTCTAAAAATCCAATCGCTGCATCGTACGTTTTGGCTAGTTGTGGACATGCTTGTTTTAAATATTTCCAGGCATACTGTTCTTTTTGAGCTGTATTTCCCATTCTTCTATTCGCTAAAAAATATAATAGACGGTTGTAAACGAGCTTCCACCTTCGCCTCTTGGCTAGAGCCCATATTGCTGAATGCACTGGTAAAGAGAAATGTTGAAAATCTAAGGAGTGATGGAGCACAGACACTTGAGGTGGTAGAAACGGTAGAAACACACCCTTTTGGGCAAAAAGAAAGACATCCACCTCATACTGATCATAATCGATTTGCGTGAGAAGATTGATCAGGCTTTTTTCGCCGCCACCTGCTGCTAAACTAGGGATAATAAATAATAGACGCTTTTTCATTATATTAACAATTCCTTTAATGAATGTACGGCTTCATAAGACCGTTTTTGAACAATTGGGATAACCTTTTGCAATTGCTCTTTAAGCTGTGCCTCTTGATCTACCATTTCAACAAAAGTTTGAATGAGTTTACTACTATTTGACACTTCTTCAATAGAAACAACAAACTTTTCACTATTGAATAAATCATAGGCAATACCTTTTGACTTCACACTATAACCTAATACGATGGTAGGGACAAAACTGGAATAGGCCGCAATCGTCGCATGTGTTCTTGCACCGATGAAGAACCGCATTTTTGCGATATACCCTTTATACTGTAGTGCGTTTAAATGAGGTGGTAGCAATATAACTCTTCCTGAACTTTTATATTTTTGATCGTATTCTTGTAATAAATCATAATCATTATTCCCCTTTTGTATCACATGTGGTGTGAGCGCGATGACCGATTCGGTATTTGCTAAAATATAATCAATTAAATCGGATACAGCTTGTTTACTACCTTGATTCTTGCCAACTAAAAGTGGACTAATATTTAATCCAATCGTATCATCATCTTTCCAACCCAAAGGCAGGGATACCTCTTCTTTCTCTAGGGTAAATGCAGGATCACCACAAAGTGCCACCTGTTTAATGCCTTTCTTTTTTAGCATTTGGTAAGTATATGTCTCTCTAGCCAAAATTAAGTCAAATGTATTGAGATCTGCCAGCTTTCTTGCAGACATATCTTCCTCTCCGATTGAACATCCCCATAATACTAATTTTTTCCCTTTCTTTTTGACCATTTTATTCACTTCATACCAACCGGGCTGTTCACCATAACAGTAATTATCTCCACCAATTGAAAGACAAATGTCAGCCACATCAATTTGAGCAATCGTTTTTTGTTGTGTTTTTTGCCAGGCGTATGTTTCGTCTTGAAAAAGCTTATTGCGAATGGCTGACTTCCACCAATCTGTTGAATATTTTCTTATAACTGTTTCTGAACCATCAAAGATTCCATCTAGTTCTTGTATTTGTTGATCTGTTTCAGGATGATAAGATGAAAGGAACACAGTCACATCTTCCATTTTTTCTTTGAGCATAGTTGAAGTTGATCGTACAATCGCCTCACAGCCGCGGTTCTCACTTCCTCCATGAGCAAACATTAGTATTTTCATGAATGAACCTCCCCTTTTTTTCTATTTCGCCATCTACTATATGCTGTTGCACTATATAAACCGATAAGCGATTGATGCTTGATACACTTCATTATGTAGCGGTCGTATCTGCCAAGCATTCTTACCTTATCTAACGGATAGAGTCGTAAAGCCTCTTGAACAACTGGATGATGAATCATTGTTTGCACATATTGCCTTCTTTCTTTTTTACTTAATCCATTTGTAGGCAAAATATAAATGTGAATATAAGCTAACACTTGATGAAGTAGCTTCATCGCTTTTAATGTCCTGATTTGATGGCTGCTCATTTGAATTTGATCTGGTATATTACGCTGATAAGAGCGTAACGCATGAAGAAAGTAATTTTTCTCTTGGAGATTTCTTGTCGCACTACCTGTTACTTCACGATAAAAATAACCAGGAAAATCGCTATAAATCGCTGACTTCGCGCATAAAAAAAAGGACCAATTAAATTGTCCATCTTCGCCAAGCACTTCGTTTATCGGAAATTTCAGCCGATGCTTATTCAATGTTTCTCTTCTATATATTTTGTTACATACACTATTAAAATCTTCCTTTTGTAACATGTATGGAATGATAAACTCTTGAATGTCCTTTGTATGTAGTTTCGCCTGCATTGGAAAGGGATAGCGAATCACTCTTTGAATACCATTGATTTCTTCTACTAAGTGAAAAATAACGACCTCACTATCGAATTGATTAGCAAGCTGATAAACGTGCTGATACGTATTATCTTTTATCGTATCATCAGCATCCATAAATCCAATATATTCTCCTTTAGCCATTTCAATCCCGTTATTCCTTGCATAGCTGACCCCGTGGTTTTCTTGGTTCAAAAGTTTAATGCGATGATCTTTTTCTTGATAAGCTTCAATGAGTTGTTGGCTGTGGTCAATCGAACCATCATTGACAAAGATAAATTCACATTGTTGTAAACTTTGCCTAAGTAACGACTGAATACATTCTTCCAAATAATCTGCTGCGTTATAAACGGGGATGACGACACTTACTTTAGGTTGTTCCAATGGCCCTATCCCCCTTATTTATTCACAGATAGCCTGTAACTTCTCAAGCTCTGCTTCATTACTATAATTCGTTCGGTGACAATTCTTGCTTAACCTTTCTCTTTCTTCCGGATGTTCATATAGCTGAATAATGCTTGAAGCTAATTCCTCTGGGGTGTTGCCAGCGATATAACCGTCCACTCCAACACGAATTTGACTTTTCGCTGTAGGGTAATTCATAAGCAGTACTGGCTTTGCTAATATTTGCGCTTCGCTAACTGTAACGGCCTTCCCTTCATAACGAGAGGGTTGAACATAAAGATCACACGCCTTCATAAATGGATAAGGATTGACCTTTTTACCAAGTAATATAAACTGACTTTCTAATTCACAAGCTGAAATGAGTTGTGTCAGTTCGTTTTCATCTCCACCGAAACCAATTACATACCAAACAATGTTGTGATAACCTTTTTCCTTTACTATTTTCATTGCTTGTATGGCAATATCTATCCCTTTTGCTTTTGATAATCTAGCCACTGTAACAATGGTAAAACGCTGATCTAATAGAATAGGATTTTCGACTACTTCCTCAGACAATTCTTTTATAAAGTTCGGTGATATCAGATTTTCCATCACCATCACCTTTTTGGCTAACTGTGGATAAACGGTAAGAAAAGCGTCTCTACAAGCATCAGAAACAGCGATAATATGATCAAATAACCGCCAAACTTTCTCATCCTCATTTGTATCAATATGGAGAGAGGAAAAGTCAGTATGAATCCATGCAATCTTCTTCTTAGCCTTTACTTTATTGGCTACAAAATGGTGAGGCCATAAATAACTAATAGCCACATCGTAAGTTTTATCCATTGTAGGAAGGAAGGGAGATGAATACTTCCCGATTTGTTGCATCTGATAGTAACCCCACTCTTCATCACGCGCGTGCAGACTTTTCCATTGTGTTTGCCATTTGGCTAGTAGTCTTACAGCTGCCAATAGGAGATGTTTCTTTTGAATTGTTTCAATAATGGACTGACGAAAAGTAGCCATACTTGAAAACTCTGGCAATAAATGCACTTGTTTAGGAAGCAAATGAAAAAAATCGCCTTGATGACGATATAATAATAGATCCACCTCATACTTTTCGTAGTTAAGTTGTTTCAGTAATTGTAATAAACTTCTCTCTACTCCCCCAATTTCCATATCGTATGTAGCAATGAATATCCCGCTCATTTCCTCACTCCCGAAAACTTCTTACGTAAATCAGCTAATTTTTCTCCGCCAATCCATTTGACTATATTTCTTTTCACAAATCGTTTAACCAACACATGAGAAGGCAACCAACTTTGATAAAAATGATGCCTCGTTACCGTGTCGTCTGATTGCAGGTCCCGGCAATTAATATAATCATAAGGAGAGAAAATAGCTTGCTCAAATATTACCCCTAAACCGTCTATCACTTGTTTTTGCCCGTTACATATCACGCCTATCTTCTTCATTTCTTCTGTTATGGCGGCAACATTTGTCCATTCGTTAAAAGTCCCGTCATCATTAATAAAATGATTAGATTGGTAGGAGTCTAGAAAGTACTGGATAAGCGGATGCCCTTTGCTTGCACCAATCGTACTTGTCGCAATGTAATTGCCTTCTTCAAACCCCCAAAAGGATGGATAATGAAGGAAAGGATCAAAAGATTGATAAACCTCGACATCTGTATCAAGATAAATTCCACCTTCTGTATACAAGGCATACATTCTGAAATAATCACTCACAAAAGCATATTTTTTCGCTCGATACGCTTCATGTACATAAGCATTACATGTTAAATCGACATTGCTTTCATCCCATTGCTTTAGCTCATAATGAGGGAGATGTTCTTCCCAGGACCTTATACACCGTTTCATTAACTCTGGCTTTTCCCCGCCACCAAACCAACAATAATGAATAATTCTTGGTATCTTCTCCGTCATTCCAGCACTCTCTTCCTTTTCTTAAAACTGAGTTGTTTATTCTTTACATCATAGATTCTTTGTCTCACCATCTCCATCTGATCTTTTTCAATGCCTAACTCACGCATTTCCTTAATAAGTATTTGCCATTGTCTATTTTGCTCTGTGATATAGACGTCTCTGATGATTTCTTCTATTTCTACACCGAGTACAAAAATAATTTTTTCAATGACTTGAATAGAAGGGTTTTGATGGACCTCCCTTTCAATATTACTAAGATATGACTTCGCTACGCCCGCTCGTTCGGCTAGTTCTGTTAATGTTAATCCTTTTTGTTTACGTAGTTTTGCAATATTTTTTCCTATCATTATCTGCCTCCTATCCTAATAAATAAGGATGCAGATGAAGATTTGAGATAATGGTGTTTCGAATACAATGAATCACTCTGTTTTGTTGCTCAATTGTTAAGTTAGATCCTGAAGGTAAACAAATTCCTTTTTCATATATCATTTCAGAAATAGATCCGCACTCCACATCATGGGGATAGAAACTATAATCCTGAAATAACGGCTGTAGATGCAATGGTTTCCATACTGGACGTGCCTCTATATTCTCATTCCTAAGTGCGAAAATTAGCTCCTCGACTGTTACGCCGATTGTCTCACTATCAATCAATATAGTAGTTAGCCATCTATTAGAATAGGTTCCCGGGAGCTCAGGGATAAATGAAATGCCTGCCAATCCTTGAAGCCCTTTTTCATAACGCTCGTAAATTTTTCTACGTGCATCTATTCTGTTATCCAGATATGTCAATTGGGCTCTCCCAATACCGGCAGCGATATTACTCATACGATAATTAAAACCGATTTGACTATGCTGGTAATGTAGAGCTTGATCCTTTGCCTGTGTGGCTAAAAAAGAGGCATATTCCACACCTTCTTTATGGTTGGAAACGAGCATCCCCCCTCCAGAAGTAGTAATGATTTTATTACCATTAAAGGAGTAAATACCATAACTGCCGATTGTGCCGGTTGGCTTCTCTTTGTATGTAGAGCCGAGCGATTCGGCGGCATCTTCAATTAAAGGCACACCATAACGTTGACAAATTTTTATCAATTCATCCATTTTGGCAGGTTGCCCATATAAATGAACGACAATCACCGCTTTTGGTAAATGTCCATTTGCATCCGCTTCCTTTAGCGCCCTTTCTAACGCATCAGGAGACATATTCCAAGTTTCGGGTTCTGAATCAATGAATACCGGTTTTGCTCCAATATAAAGAATAGGATTAGCCGTAGCTACAAATGTAAACGTAGAACAAAAGACAGTGTCTAGAGAGCCTATACCAAGTGCTAATAATGATAGGTGGATGGCAGCAGTACCCGAGTTAACCGCTAAGCAAGAACGGACATTGACAAGTGTTGACATTTCTTGTTCGAACAAATCGATATGAGGACCAACGGGTGCCACCCAATTATCCGTAAACGCCGATTGTACATAATGAATTTCTTCACCAGTCAAATGGGGCGGCGATAAATAAATACGCTCAGCCAAGGTCATCACTCCATTTCAATATTTTCTTTGTTTGTGCTGGTAATCCAACTGCCATCACTCGCTCTGGTATTGAATGAATCACTGTCGAGCCTGCCCCTATGACTGACCACTTTCCTAATGTTACTTTTGGAATGACAACAGAAGCAGATCCGAGATGCACCCCCTCTTCAACTTTTACCGATCCAGTTAGAGTAGAGCGCGGGGAGATATGCACATAATCACCGATTTCATTATCATGTTCAATCACTGCTCCCGTATTAATAATTGTATGATGACCAATTACCGCATCCGCGTTGATCACCGTCTGTGGCATGATGACGGTTCCTTTACCGATCATAGCGCTCGGACTAATACAAGCAGAAGGATGGATACAAGTGGTATAGTATTCTATTGGTAAAGCTAGCCTTTCGAACATTTGCTTACGTATTTTATTATTGCCTATCGAAATAACCAACTTAATATGAGGATTAATTTTTAGGACATCATGCACATAATCAATCGGTGCTAAAAACACATCCCCTTTCATTTTTAATGAGGAATGCTTATCATCAAAAATACCTACCACTTTATTTTTTTGCATTGTAATAATGTCAAAAATCACTTTGCTATGCCCGCCATAACCAATTAATGCAATATCCATTTATGTCACTCTTTCATTTTTATTTGGTTTCCCTTAAACACTTCAGTTGTGGCAGTACCTGGCTGATTAATTCCTTCTGAACGAATTACCTTACTCACCGTAAGAAAAATAATTTTTAAGTCGAGTAAGAAATGTTGATGATCGACATACCATACATCCATTCTCAATTTTTCTTCCCAACTAATCGCATTCCTGCCATTTACTTGTGCCCAACCTGTAATTCCAGGTTTGACACAATGCCTTCTTGCTTGTTCTGGTGAATATAATGGTAAATACGCTATTAGTAACGGACGAGGTCCAACTAAACTCATTTCACCTTTTAAGACATTTAGTAGTTGTGGTAATTCATCCAAACTATATTTCCTTAACTTGCTGCCGAATTTGGTCAACCTTTCTTCATCTGGAAGCAGATGGCCCTGCTCATTCTTTTCCGCAGTCATTGTACAAAATTTATATAAGCGAAAGGGGGATCCATTAAGCCCAGGTCTCTCTTGTATGAAAAAAACGGGTGATCCGTTGATAGCTAAAACGGTACTTATGATTGCCATTACAGGTGCAAATAAAATAAGCAGTATACATGCACTGATAAAATCAAATATTCTTTTCATTTCCTTCCTCTTCTTATACGTCATCAGATATCTTCTTAAGAAAAAGAAAAACCCCCACTTTGCATGAAGTGCGGATTTTTCTTCTCACTATAACCAGTCGGGTTTTTTTTCTGCCAACGCCAGGCGTCTATACACATTTCCTCTAATCCCCTTTGAGCCTTCCAACCTAATTCCTTTTCTGCAGCTGTTGGATCAGCATAACTAATAGGGATATCACCCAAACGGGCATCCGTAATGATATACGGGATATTCACATGATTGACTCTCTCAAAAGTTTGGACAATTTCTAATACACTATAACCTTTCCCTGTACCTAAATTATAAGAATTAAAACCAGTCGCCTTTTTTAAATGTTCTAGTGCACAAATATGCCCCTCAGCTAAATCCATTACATGAATATAATCTCTTACCCCTGTACCATCTTTAGTAGAAAAGCCATCGCCGAATATTTGTAATACCGCCCGTTTTCCAATAGCTACTTGGGTAATATAAGGCATGAGATTATTCGGTATACCTCGTGGATCTTCACCTAAATTACCACTTGGGTGGGCACCGATTGGATTAAAATAACGTAAACATGTAATTGCCCAGTCATTTTCAGATGCATAAATATCTCTCAACATTTCTTCGATGATCAGCTTAGTTCTGCCATAAGGATTAGTTGCCGATAGATGAGCATTCTCCGCAATCGGTACCTGTTTCGGTTTGCCATAAACAGTCGCTGAAGAGCTAAACACCAGTTTTTTTACGTTAAATTGTTTCATTACTTGTAATAAGTAAATCGTGGAAATGAGATTATTATCATAATAGGAAAGTGGATTAACAACTGAATCACCCACTGCTTTAAACCCGGCAAAATGAATCACTGCCTCGATTTCATTATCGGCAAAGACAGAATGAACTGCGTCTTTTTCCTTTAAATCAATCGAATAGTACTTCACCTTTTTATTCGTCATTTGCTCTATTCGCTGCACCACTTCTTGATTACTGTTGGAAAAGTCATCAATAACAATGACATCCATCCCACGGTTCAATAAAGAGATACATGTGTGACTGCCAATATACCCTGCGCCACCGGTGACGAGAACACTCATTTTTTTCTCCCCTCTTTCTCGTTAACCTAACCAATCACTTTGGTACTGAATATTTAAACTAATGACTGTTTCATAAAAATAATAGAAAAAATATAGCACAAGGATACAATAATAAATAAAGCGTTGATCCTTTGGTTGAAATAATTTGACAATCCAAGCGACAAGAATCAATTGATAAAGACTAAAATAGATGGAAAATCGCGCAAAGATCCAATTTTGTGTAGAAATAATCATAAATACTAAACCAACTAGTGCCATATTCACAATAAAATCACTTTGCGGGAAAATCTGTCTTAACTTCTCTCGCCCAAGATAAGCAATGAATAAAGGGGTTGCTTCCACGGCCACGCGTAAAATATTTGCTCCGCCTTCTTGGAATTCTGCGTATTGCCCATATTGTGTATTTTCTATTGCTGAAAAAAGTAGTGTCGAAAACTCATTAAAGCCGACAACAATAAGGACAGCAATCAGCAGTAATATCAACGTCGCTTTTGACCAAGCCTTATAACGTACAAAAAAGTAAATAGGTAGTAAAATAAGGGCACTTTGATGAAATGAAGAAGCAAGGATAACAAATAAAAAATAAACTGGCCAATTGCCATTTATAAGGAACTTTGTGGCAGTAAATACTAGCGCCGCTGCTAAGCATTGGCGTATCCCATTCATCGTTACTAAAAATAAACCACCAGTGATGTAAATATAAATACTCAACTCAAATAATCTTGCATAGTGAGCAAGAACAAAGACAATTAAACTGTTGGTTAATAACGCGACAACAAAAATTAATAATTGCGGGTCATCTGAATAATACTTCAGTACCATTTGTAATAACCCAAAGCCAATATCCTTTCCCTCTACTATTGTTGTCCAACTAAAATCATTGACTTCATATGCATGCATATAAAAAAAAGTATCACCAATATTTGTTCGTGCCCCTGAGACAACAATAAGTATTAAGGCAACTAAAGTAATCAATAACCTATTAGGATAAACGGATTCACTTCCATTCCCTACAAGTACAGGTCTAGCAAAGTATCTAGCAAATAAAGCGACACTAAAACTAGCGAATAAACACAGCCAAAAAACAGTCATGATTACTGCTCACTTCCCATGACATACCTTTTTCGTTGCTTATGACGTATATAAATTGATAGTAGATAACCAAATGGTAGTGCAATGAGTGTCATACCCTTTAAAGGTGACGCTTGAATGAAGTGGTCCTTCCGACTTAATAAACAACTAGAAACATAATGTATACATTCTCTTAACTTTTCTTTCGATGAAGGAGCATAGATCATAGCTGTTTCACGAAAGAACGCAAAACCTTTTGGGTTTTTATAATATTGATTTAGCATATTTAAACTAGAGCCGTCTGGTAAATACTCGACATGACATAATACCTCATTGAGAAGTAATAACGGCTTTAACTGATCAATGAAAATATACTTATAGCTTAACGGGCAATATTTTTCTCCTGAGAAAATAGGATAGGCAGGTGTTGCTTTCGTCAAGGCTGTTCGATAGACAAGCTTCTTATCTCCCTTCACCTTATGAACACCATATAATTCTCCTAATGTGCTAGTAGACAAATCGGCCGGTAACTCTGTCCCGATGATATCCCCATTTTGATAGGCATCAAGTCCGACAATACCGGCTACGTCCTCACTTCCATTTTGCTTCCAACAAGTAATAATTTTCTCCACCGCATCGACAGGCATATAATCATCAGAATCGATGCATACATTCAATTCTGTTTCGATTAACTCATAAGCTGTATTATGTGCGCCGTGCATACCTAAATTTTCTTGGTAATGGTAGCGAATAGAAATAATTCCCTCTTCTATCCACTCTTGAACCATTGACCTTGTTCCATCATTCGAACCATCATCAATGATTAGCCACACAAAGGATTGGCATGTTTGTTTCTTTAAACTTTCATAGCCTAAATGTAGCGTGTAAGCACGATTATAGGTCGGGGTAAAAATGGTTAATAATGGTTTCATCTTATATTCGCCCCGCTCACATGACTTTCAATATCATTATATTCGTTATAAAAAGTAGCTAACCACTGACTCGTTGTTTCAATATCATAACCGGCTACTTTTAATTCCTTAGAGGTATCCTTATGTTGGTTATCTAACTGCAATAGTTTATTTGCCCACTCATAAGCCTTACTAGATAAGCTCATAAATGTTACCCTGTTAGTCAGGTCCACTTCTGCCGTTATCGTATCAGAGACAAGACAACTAAGACCGGCAGCCTGGGCTTCAATTAAAACTACAGGCAAACCTTCAAAATGAGAAGGGAATAAAAAAACATCAAAAGATTGCAAAAGCGAAGGAACATCTTCTCTCACACCTAAAAATTTCACTTGTTGTTCTAACCCTAGCTTTTGAACTTTTTTCTTTATTTGCGGCATTAAGTCACCATCTCCAGCTAAAATTAAAACAGCGTTTTTCTTTTTATCACATATGGATTGGAAAATATCTATGATGAGATCATGATTTTTCTGATAATTAAAGCGTCCAATATGACCAATTACAAAAGAATCATCCACGCCCAATTCTCTTCTTATCCGCTTTCGTTCTGGTAAATGATAAAGGTATTGACTCACATCTACTGCGTTAGGTAAAACGGTTACCTCGCTCTTAGATGATGATTTAAATAACCAATCCCCCGCACGTTCTGAACATGCAAAGTAATAATTAGGATACTCCTTCATGCATAATCTCGCATACTTGCGAAACAGCCATTTAAAATCCATATGTAAGTCGCTCAAATGGCTATGTGCAATCCGACACGGCACACCAGCATCATAGGCTGCACGCATAATAAAACTACTATTTTCGTTTAAATGAGCATGTACAATGCGGTAATATGGATGTTCGGCAAAAAAGGCATCCAACTGTTTAAAGTATTTTTGGTAATTGCCTGGGCGAATGGATGGCATATGAAAAATACGGCCACCTAGCCTCTTAATTTCCTTGTCATAATGACCTTCTTCCTGCCGATGGACAATGAAGTCAAATTGAATGCCAACATGAATAAGGCGACGATAATAATTCATTAACATCGTCTCTAACCCACCACGATTCATAATCGTTACCACTTGCAACACTCTTAATTCCCTCATGACCTACCTCCCCAGCGTTTTTTTCTTAATCTATCTATCATCGTAAGCATATAGTAGACACTGCTAGCTGAACGTGAACGGGCACAAACAAAAAATACTTTCCAAACGAATGGAAAGTAACTGATATCCAACCCTTTAAAAGCCTCTCTAACAATAGGTGCACTTAAAATGATATCTATTTCATTGATTTTTTCTCGCATTGTCAGTTGATTTTTAGAAGCAAGGATATTTAAGCCTAACCCAATCATATTTAAGCAAATACGATTATTTAAAGCTGTTTGGGCATGACGACTGAATGAATACGCCTTTAGGCAATGATTCATTTCTTCATAAAGTTGTTGCCAAAGCTGAAATAAATCCGATCGATATTCACTCGTTTGAGAATGTTCATTTTCTTTCCAGTAATGATATAAAGGACGATCGACATAGACAAAAGAGTCAGCTAAGCTCATCACTTTCATATTGAAAAGGGTGTCCTCATTTGATCCAATATGATGCAAATCTGTAAAAAGGATCGGCTGTTCTGTTAATAAATTTCTACGATATAACTTTGACCAAACGGTTCCCATGGCATCAAGCATACTAGGGTCAGAAACTTCTTCTTTAATTGGTCCTACTAACCGCCTGACAATCTGTTCTTTATAGGCTTCTCCTCTATAGGGTTTTTCTTTCAAGTGATGAAAATATTTTTCCTTAAAAAAGTGTTGATACGCTCGTGTATATCGACACATAGCAATATCTACCTGCTCTCGTTGAAGCGCTTCGTATAATACCTCATACATCTCTTGGTGAACCCAGTCATCAGGATCGACAAAACCAATGTACTCCCCTATCGCATGCTTTAGTCCAAGGTTACGGGCCTCGGATACACCTTTATTCTCCTGGTAGAAGACCTTTACCCTTTTATCCTTCTCTTGATATTTTGAAAGAATGTCCCCCGTTCGGTCGGTTGAACCATCATTAACGGCGATAATTTCAATTCCTTTAAATGTTTGTGTGAGCAAACTATGTAAACATCTTTCTACATACTTTTCCATATTATATATAGGCACGATAATGCTGATGATTGCTTTCATCTTTCTTCTCCTGCGTGTATTTAGCATATAGTATCATTAATTCTTCCATGACGACCTCAGTTGAATACTTGCTAGCGAGTTGCCTATTTGCTTTTGCGAAGCGCTCTCTCTCTTGTTCAGATAGAATAAGACTCTCCATTTTTTCTGCGAAATGATGAACATCAGTCGCTGCTATAAGATATCCATTCTGTTGGTCCCTAATCAATTCATGATGTCCTCGATTGATAGTCGCTACAATGGGTAGACCGCAGGCCATTGCTTCCAAAATATTTACTGGGAGACCTTCTCTTAAACTAGATGCAACAGCTACATCACTCATTTGCAACCATTCCCTCACTTCATTTGTAAACCCGAGAAATACTACTTGACGATCAATTCCAAGCTCCTTAGCAAGTCTTTGACAATCTGATAACAGCGGTCCTTCCCCTGCTAATATTAATTGGCAAGACGGTTGATGTTTCGCTATTTTCTTAAACGCCTGGAGTAAAAGCCTTTGATTTTTGTTTCGATTAAACTCTGCTGCATAAAAAAATAAAAAAGCCTCTTTTTCAATCAGATGCTTCTCTCTTAGTATTTCCTTTATTTCCCTATCAATGGGCTGATATTGTGCTAAGTTCACGCCTACTCCATGGATAAAAGCTATTTCCCTCGCTTTCAATGCCCGATTGGCTAAGGCATAATCTTCTTGATTGATCGTAATCAAACAATCCGTTTTCCGCGCCAAAATTTTTTCAATAGGATAATAGATTAACCAATTAAGCAGTGGTGCACCTTTGCAAAAGTGAAATCCATGAGCAGTATAAAATAGTAATGGCTTCTTCTTCATAGTAAAAGTGGCCAATCTACCAAGTAACCCACCAGTAGGTGTATGACAATGAACAATATCATATTGATGCCTCTCTATTAATCTTTTTAACTGCTTGTACGCATATAGATTGGCTGTTTTCAACGGATGTCTTTCAATCGGGAGGCGATGCTGTTCGGATACAAAAGGTAATGTTAAGTCTCCTTTAGCGGCTATATGAATTTCCCAACCTTGTTCGTAAAGTTGGCGCATAAAAGGGAGATGAAATGCCTTGAAATGATAGTCGACTGTAGCAACTAATAGCAGTTTTTTCACCATCATTTGATTGAATATCTTTCTGTTATCGTTTGTAGAAACCCTAACAGCTCCTCTTGTAAATCCTCACGTTTTAAAGCAAATTCAATGGATGTTTGTATATAGCCAAGTCTCTCACCAACATCATAGCGCTCTCCTTGAAATTCGAATGCGAAGATCGGCTCACTTTGATTTAAAGTGGCTAACGCATCTGTTAGTTGAATTTCGTTCCCCCTCCCTGGCTCTTGATATGAAAGTATATCAAAAATACTCGGTGGCAAGATGTATCGCCCCATGATCGCTAAGTTAGATGGTGCTTGATCAAGATCTGGCTTTTCAATTAAAGAGCGCACCGTATATAGTCTTTCCGTCACTGTTTCAAAATCAATGATGCCATACCTTGATACTTCTTCGTCTTTTACTTTTTTCACGCCGAGAATTGTCCCTTTATGCTCTTCGTATTGATCTATCATTTGAGCTATGCAAGGCGTGAATCCTTCAATAATATCGTCGCCTAACAGAACCGCAAACGGCTCATCACCAATAAACTTCCGTGCACACCATATAGCATGCCCTAACCCAAGCGGTTCTTTTTGTCTGATATAATGGAGATTGGCCAGTTGAGAAGACTTCTTCACTTCTGATAGTAATTCAAATTTACCTTTGCTCATTAAATTTTGTTCTAGTTCAAAAGAATAATCAAAGTGATCCTCTATTGCCCTTTTTCCTTTGCCTGTAACAATAATAATATCTTCAATACCAGCAGCAACTGCTTCTTCCACAATGTATTGAATTGCCGGCTTATCGACTAGTGGTAGCATCTCTTTTGGCATGGCTTTTGTTGCTGGGAGAAATCTAGTTCCTAAGCCAGCCGCTGGGATAATTGCTTTTCTTACTTGCTTCATACTTACTCACTCCTTCTTCATTAAGATAGTGATAACATATTAGCAACTTCCTGTTTTTTCTCTGGGGTTTCACTTCGATTTGCAAGGGATAACAACCGTTCTCTTAATTCCTCTTTACTCATCAAAGGGTATAAATCAATTAAATTTTCAATCTCTTTAATATAAAGAGTGGCGCTTTTCCCAATATAAATATGTGGATGAATTTGCTGAATTCCCATTTCCTCTTTATTCAATAGTTCTTCAAACAACTTCTCCCCTTTTCGAATACCAGTGAATTTGATATTAATTTCCTGAGTTGTATAGCCAGAAAGTTTAATTAAATTTTTTGCTAAATCATATATTCTTACCGGCTTACCCATATCTAAAATAAATATCTCGCCGCCTAAGGCTAAGGCACCTGCCTGTAGTACAAGCCTTGAAGCCTCGGGAATTGTCATAAAATATCTCACCATATCAGGGTGTGTGACAGTAATTGGCCCCCCTTTTTCGATTTGCTTTTTAAAAAGAGGAATGACACTACCCCTGCTACCTAATACATTGCCAAACCTTACCGCAACAAAACGAGTTGTACTTACTTTATTCATTTGTTGAACAAGCATTTCCGCAAGGCGCTTCGATGACCCCATTACACTTGTTGGATTAACCGCTTTATCTGTTGACACCATTACGAACACATTGACTTGTGACTGATGAGCTGCCTCAGCCATATTCCTTGTACCAATCATATTATTTTTTACTGCTTCTTCTGGATGTTCTTCCATTAATGGTACATGCTTATGGGCAGCTGCATGATAAACGACTGCCGGTTGATATATTTTCATGATTTGAATCATGCGGGCTTTATCTTGAATATCAGCAATAACAGGAATCAGTTCGCAATCACTTTGCATATCTTCCAGTTCTAATCGTATGGAATAAATGCTGTTTTCTCCATGACCGAGAAGAATTAAACGCTTCGGTGAAAATTTTAAAATCTGTCGGCAAATTTCTGAACCAATTGAACCCCCAGCACCAGAGACAAGTACCGTTTGGTTGGCAATATACTCGGAAATACTGTTGTCCTCTAAGAGAATCGGCTCTCTCCCCAGTAAATCTTCCACCTTTACATCTCGTATATGATTCACTTTTACTTCTCCCATGACAATATCTTCAATAAAGGGTAATGTTTGTGTCTTAACATTCGTTTTGGCACATTGATGAAAAATGATTTCGAGCTCTTCTTTTTTTAGTGAAGGAATAGCAATGATTAAATGCTCTATAGCCATTTCCTGTACAATCTCATTTAATTGTTCAACCTTTCCTAAAACCTTTAAGCCTGCTAAATACAACCCTTGTTTTCTATAATCATCATCAATAAAACCGACTGGAATTAATTGATCATGTCCTTGCATCAATTGTTTGGCAAGCATACCGCCTGCTGAACCAGCACCTATAATTAATGTTTTTTTCTTATTAATAGCTAGCTCCTGAATTCGTTCACGATAGACTCTTACACCATATCTTGAACTTGTTAATACAATGAGCAGCACTAAACCATAAATGATTGTAAATTGTGGAAGAAAAGCTTTAAATAACATGAAGTATGTAATCATTGTTAAACAGACTGTCGTTGCCACAATCCTGAGAATAATAAAAAATTCCCGGAGACTAGCATAGGACCATAATTGCTCATAGAACTTCTGTTTATAGGCAAACGTATAATAAAATAGAAGTGATAAACTATAAATTATAATAGCTTGTAAATTTGAAAAAGAAGTTGGAAGTAATAAATAGGTACATATAAAAGAACCAAAGAGTAATCCCGCATCCATCAATAGCGAAAAAATAAACTTTAGTCTGCAAGACACAACATTATCCCTCCCTTGCTATGAAGATTTAATATGGCTAATATCACAAGTATCAACCTTTTTTATATGTAAAACAGGGCATCTAACCCCCCCTCTCACCACACTCTTGACGACAAGGCGTCTAAGGTTTCTTTCAACCCACAGCATGACCGAGTATCTCCTTTGGATAAAGGCAAGGAGACATCACCTAAAAATATTCTTAATAACGAACAATCATATAAAAAAATTAATGGCTTCCATTCAATATGGTGCCAATAATGTTCGACTTTGCATATTGTAGTGTTTTTTTAGCATTGTAAACATGTTCTGCTTTTGTTTGCCCTTGTTTTACGACGAGTATCACACCATCACTAACATTCGCTAACACCTTTGTATCAGTCACATCTAATAAACAAGGAGAATCAATTAAAATCACATCATATAATGGGCTAACTTTAGCAATAAGATTCTTCATGACATCAGAACCAAGTAGCTCTGAGGGATTGGATGGAATCTTCCCACTCGGCAATAGTTTTAGACCAGGAATTTGCGTAGAAACGATCACTTCTTCTTGTATTGCATCTCCTTTCAATACATCTGTTAAACCAGGCTCTTGAGCTGACATAAACATTTGATGTAAGGCGGGATTTCTTAAATTAGCATCAATTAGGAGCACTTTCTCTTTTTGGTTCGCGATGGATACAGCAATATTTCCTATCATTGTCGTCTTACCTTCATAACGATCTGGTGAAGTAATAAGCAAGACCATATGCTTTTTCTCACGATTAATGAATTGGATATTTGTTCTTATCGTGCGGAATTGTTCAGAAATGATGGAATGGGGGTACAAATAAGTGACTAAGTTTCGTCCCTTATTGCTCGTACCGATTCTCCATTTCCCCATATTGACCATTCGTTTCCCTCCTTTCTTTCATTGTTTGTTTTTGTTTCTTTTGTCTCAAATTTTTCGTATGTATGATAGAAACTGTACCAATTGTTGGCACATCGATTAATCTCTCAAGCTGGCTTTCTGACTTTACAGAGTCATTTAATGAGTCCAATAGGAAAATAAAACCTATTCCCGCAACTAAACCTAACACCCCTGCAATCAAAATCATATTCAGCCCATTACTTTCATTAATAGGAATCGGGTTAGGTCGTGCCTCTGACAAAATACTGACTTCATCAAAATCCATAATAGTAGGGATTTTTTCAATAAATACCTTTGCAGTAGTATTAGCAATTAAAGCGGCTCTTTCTGGATGGGCATCAACTACGGTTATATTCACCACTTGCGTATCATCAACACTCGCCACAGTAATCTTATTCGCTAATTGATCACTTGTTTCTTCTAATTTCAACTCTTTAATTACTTCTTCTAATACAACTGTGTCTCGAATGATGACTTGTAAAGTATTTCGATAACCAACTTCTGCCCCAATAATAATATTCGTATCACTTTGATAGAGTAATGTTGGTTTATTTAATAAGTGATAAATAAAAGCAATCCCACAAGCAAGCAACATAAACAGGAGCACAAGCCAAAACTTTTTCTTAATGACTTTATACAGTTCAGGTAATTGTATTTCTTTAGCCCCAGGTTCATTCAAATATCTGTTCATTTGTAATCCACCTTTTGTGTTTTCTTTATAAAGAACAAAAAAAGTAAAAAAATAGAATTAGATTAGGTTTATTTCATTTTAGTTCTTTATAAAGAACAAGTCAACATGTTTTCTTTCTCGCACTTTGCAGCATTTGCCGTTTCCTGTTTAACCACAAAAAAGGCTTTATTACATAATAGAGTGGAAACAATCTTTTCGGTAACGGGAAAGCTTGATAATCTTCGGACAAAGGATAGAACCATTGTAAATAATGAATGAACTTCTGCTTCAAAGTAAATAAACTGCGTAAATATTGTGCATGATAATGAGCTATTTCCTTTGGTACATGATGATCATGTAACGAAACCAAATGGTGAAAATAAAATGATGCACCTTTTGCTAACTTGATTGCTGCGCGCTTATCCATATATGTTGATTCAATATTTGAATTAAATAGTTTTGCCGATAATAATAATGCCTGCCCAGCGATTTTTTCGTATTGATACTGGGTTAAATGATGTGACCAGTCCTTATCATTCACAAAACTTCCCTGTAACAAGATCTGATGAATATCAAACAGCCATCTTAACCTTGACCACCCGTGTCTAGCACCGTGAGTACTTAAGAAATAGAATAAATCTTTTTCACCTAAATAAGGAAAGCTAATTTGACTACTCCACTGACTTTCTCTCCTTCTCTCCCATAACTCGGTAAAATGGGGCTCTGTGCTTGGTGCAGGATGAAGGCGCCAGTGAACTTCTACCTTCGTTCGATGTTGCTTATGAAAGTAGGTAAAGTGATGATGCCGCCATTTCCAATCATCCATTACCGATTCAATGTAATCATCTTTTTCATAACCTTGTTGGAGCATTAATTGTTCTGCTTGTTCAATACGCTCAATTGGCACAAGCAAATCGATATCCGCACATGTGCGCAAAGACAGATCACCGTAAAGCTCTTTAGCCAGTATAGGACCTTTGAGAAAAAGAAGCGGTAAGGATGCTTGTTGAAACTGTCGATAGAGTGTATGCATTTCCGCAGTCAAATGCAGCATACGATAGATGTTCTGCTCATAATCTTTTTTTATTTTTGTAACGATATATGCTGGCAATTCATCTGCCAATCTTTGTTCATTTATTGCATGGAAGATTTGCGGGAATATTCGATGATGCTTAACCGCTAGTAGGAACTGATCCCAATCTACTTTGTTACATAATGAAAGCACTAGTTGCTTTTCATTTTTCATCAATGATATGATCAGTTGCATTTCTAATGGTAAATCTTTATTGTTTAAAAATGACGTTCTTACCATCTCTCTTTCTCCTTTTTCGGTATACATGCAAACATGCTAACAATTGTAAACTTATCTTTTTCATGCGCCCCGCTCAGAAAGAAAGTGCCACTCCTTAACCATGCATGAGCGACAAACTCACCACATTCATCCCTCGCAGTCCCTAAGTATAAAGTACTTTCTATTCCTCTTCTTTCAAGCATTTTCATACAAGCAACAGCCTTAACTAAACATTCACTCTCCCAAAACGTATACCGACTCATATGATGTACTGCTTCAGAAATTTGTTGAATCGCATTCTCTCTATGAATTTTCTGCGTTTCTTCTGTCTCTTTCATATGCTTGCCTAGTAGATGTGAAACTTTAGAAAATGGTAACTGCTTATAAATTCTTGCATATGCTAGGTAGATCATGGCCTCTATTAATAAGCGTTTTTTCTCCCAAGGAAGAGAAAGAAAATGTTTAAGTTTACGAAAAAGTATGCTATTCATGTTGCTGTACTTCAATAAGCCCTTCTTTTAGAAGCTGTTCAAGAAAGAAAAAAACCTCTTCTTCACATTTGATTTGCTCTACTTCATATTCTGCTTGCATTTGCGATATGAGAGAAGAGACCAACACGGTTTCTTGCATCTTTCCCCAAATATCACCACCAATGACACCTAAATTATAATATTTACCGTTTTCAATATTCAGCATCACTTTCTCACCGTTCATATCACTTACCATGTTTCCACTCACTTGTTTCACACTATCATTGATTGACAATGGCTTCTTTGCTATCATTATGTTCCTCCTCAAATAAGTTATGAATCGTATCAGCCAGCTCATATGCTGAAAATGAGTTCGACCGTTCGATCGCGTACATGGGAATTTGACTAGCAATCTTAACTGATAAGTCAAAATGCCAAGCTAATAGATCTAACCGCTCAATCATAAAAGGGCGATATGTATGAGTATCCAAAACTTCAATTTTTTGCAACCCATTTAAAGATTGTATTTCTTTTGGTCTTTCATTCACCTGATGTAGGACGAAAATACCTGCAAGTGGAACCGAATGATGGGTAAATATATTCTGTACAGGTATCGCATATTTATTTTCTCTCTCAAAAAGAGGGTGATAACTTGTAACGGATAAACCTAACTTTTTAATACTTTCATCCCATAGTTTTTGTTGTGGATAGCTCGGTACTACGTAGGCTATGCCGTTTATTAATTGAATAGGTATGACATCATCACTTAATAACGACCATCCTTTAAGAATAAGCGTCGAAGCTAGTGTCGACTTACCTGCCCCTGAATCGCCGACAATTAAATAAGCTTTGCCATCCCTCATTATTGCGCTTCCATGAAGGGGTAATATCCGCCTCTGCATTAATAGAACACCCATACACGATCCTAATATAAATAAACGGACTTTATCTATTGAACCACTAGGATGGGGATCAAAATAAATGACCCTGCCGCCCTCAATATAGAAAGTTGCCGTTTCATTTACTTTGAATAGAACTGATTGGTCTGTTAATACTTTAAATTGTCTTTCCTTACCATAACTATCCCATATAGATGATAAATCTCTTTGTTTAATACTAATTACCTCAGAGGGAGTAGAGGGCTCTGATTCTTCGGTAGCAACGAGTTCTTTAAACGGAATATCACTTAATACATATAAACCGAATGCTCGATATTTGTGTATCTTCTTTTCCAACACGTTCCTCCTTTCTAAGAAAAGCGCCAGACGCCACTGCCTATAAGCGTACAGAAAGATCTTTAGCCTATTTTTTCGAATGAAATACCTAAGGGCAATAGCGTCCATTTTTAGCGCACGAAATATCAATTAAACTTATCATCTTTTTGACTCTTCTCTAAGAAGCCCTTATACATAAGGCACAAGGGCCGTTTGCTTTAATGTGCTTACGAATAATGAATAGTTTCATCTTCATCTGGTTGGACAGCATCCGGGATTTGCAACCCTGGTCCTCCCATCGTTCTCTTTATTTCAAGTTCTTGCAAAATGGGTGTTTGCCAAATTTTTGTCACTGATTTCACCTCCTTTAATAAGAAAACGATAGAGAATAAGTGTCCGCATCGCTATGCGAAAATCATCATCAAACACTTGGTTTGCTTGTGGTTGCTGAATACGTTTTAGATGGTGCCGGATGACTGACACATCGATATAGTGCTGAATGCGCTGATCGTTTAATGCTTTCTCCATTTCATTTAGAAAAGACGGCCAATTTGGTTGCAATCGCAGCAACCCATCTGCACCTTGCACACCCTTGCTTTTTACATTTAATCGATTAAGATTCGGTAAATATCCTTTCGTTGCTCGTCGAATAAAGGCACGATTGAATCCATTTTTTACAAATTGGTCCTCTGGAAGAGATAAACAAAAACGGACCACCCTTAAATCATCTGTAGGGTCTCTAGGAATTACGCCATATTTCAAGGCCATTTTTGCGCCATATACTCCTGTTGTATGCCAATAATAAAGGTCTTTGAATTGCTGTTCTCTCACTTGATACGCATTAGTTAGACCGTTCCCCCCTTGGTCAATACCGTACTCTCTTAATTTTTCATATACCTTTGTTTGTCTTGCAAATGCGGGATGAATAAATTGTGGGAAGGGATGCCCCCGATTCACATGGGATGCTCTTATTTTTTTATTTATAATCGTCGACCAAACTTTTTTTCGATCCACGCCTATATTAGTACTATAGGCATTTGTCTCTTTAAAAAAATGTAATAATCGATACTTTTTAAGAAGACTGGCATAGTAATCAAGAGCTGGGCCCCAAGAAATGGTCCAATTGCCTCGTTGGCCATTGAGAAGAATACCTATGTCCAGTGCTGATGCTTGTTCGTAAATTCCGCGTAACCAATACGTATTGTCGAAGTATTTATAAGGTGATTCAATCACATTCAACCACTCATCTATTTCTGTATAAGCATTGCGTTCAGAGAATGAGAAGAAGTGCGGCACGAGAGTAGGATACAGCTTAAGCATTTCTTCAATCCATGGTCTTTCGTTCGCTTGTCTGCTTTTCGGTGTCCAATCTTCAAACTTGGGGATAGGGATATAGCTGAATGTATGTAGCGGTTCCCCTTGTAATGATTTCGCTGCGAATGCAGTGACAGTACCTGAATCCAAACCTCCACTTAAATGAGCACCTTTTGCCTTGAATGTTCTTAATTTGGAATCAACTACTTTTTGAAATAATTCTTGAAATGCTTCAATATATTGTTCATCATTCTTTAGGTGAAGCGGTTCTCTTTCTTCTAGTAGATGACAGTATTGCTTGAACTCCGTCTTATGTTTCGTTACTGTGATTGAGTGTGAAGGTGGTATTTGATAGATAGATTGATAGACCGTTGAGGTTAAATCTACTGATTCTATCGTTAATGGATTAGCAAGATATTCAGCGATCCAGTTTTCATTATATGTATCATCTACCTCTGGTAAGGTCAGTAAAGCACCCATTGTCGATGCGAATGAGAAGAACAAAGCATTTTTAGTAAAATATAATGTTCTCGTACCTGAGAAATCTCTAGCCCCAAACCACGATTGCTTTTTTTCATTCCAAATCATGAATACAAAATCACCGACTAAATACTTAGGACAGTCTTCTCCCCATTTTTCATAGGCATATAAAATCAGTTGACTATCGGTTATCATATATTTCTCATACTTCCGAATATTTAATTGCTGATATAAATCTTCACGATTATCAATAATACTATTGCATATGATAGTTAAACCTTTTTCACAATCGTAATAGGGGATTTCCTCATCCCTTGATTGTGGTGTAATCCAATTTAAAGAACAACTTAAGAATAGGTGGCGCTCTCTTCTTGTTTGCACTCGATCAAAACGGAACCCTTGAAACTGTTGCAACATCCTATCCCCGTAATGAACAGGAATTTCCCACTCATTGAAGCTCCCTATCCCAGCAATGGCTGTCATGCGCTACCTCCCTTATTGTTAGTTCTTTATAAAGAACATATAAGTACTCTTAAACTAACATCATACAAATCAACTGTCAATATTGTTTTTGATACAAATGGCTTATTTTTTTCAATTAAAGTTCATTTTTGTTTAAGGCTAAAATGAGCTTTGCAATCTTTCTCGTGAAGTTAAAAAAAGTCTGGTAGAACTGTATACGTTTCTACAGTTCTACCAGACCTACATATTCCCCTTCTACTTACTATCACCCCAAATATCAAATGCCCATTCAGGGTTATCAATGAAAGGATTGCGGTTATTTTGAAATTCTTCATAGATTAATTGATTTCTACGTTGTTCATTTTCATCTACAGGATCCTCTTTATGCCACTCTAACAATACGGATAACTTCCCATGTAAAGGCGTGCGCCCATTATTGACTTGATCGTTCAATTCTAAATCTAGTTCACCATCATCGCCTTCATAACGAACTGCCATATAAAAAAGCATTCTGGCAAGATCCCCCTTCACTTCATCACGAGGTTCAAAAGAATCATGATCATAATAATTACCTTTTGCTTCCTGATGCTCTTGTCCACCATTATCAAAATCTAAGTTTCCTCTAGAAGCATTTACACTTACATCTGTCGGCCTTAAATGATGCAGGTCTGTTCCTACACCTGGATTAGTATCAAACCCACCATGAGATTTTGCCCAAATATGTTCACGGTTCCAGTCATCTGCATCTGGACCTTTTAAGTCCTTGTCTTGCGATCTTCCACTATAGAATAAAATCACATTATCTCGGTTTTGGGGATCTTCATCCGTCACCATTAACGCTTCCCATACCTCACGATAAGTGAGTTCATTATGATCATCTATAATCTCATGAAGCGCTGCTTTTAATTCATCTCCCGTTTTCCCTTCTGCCTCTTTATAATAGTTACTATTAACCTTATATTCATTTGTTTCGTTTCCCTCTGTTAATGGGGGTTCCCCTCCTTTTGAACAACTAACTAACAAACTCAATAAAACGAATAATGGGATAAATGAACGTATGCTCATTGTTTCCTCTCCTTCATAAAGTACTTAAAAGAATATTATCTATGAAAAATAAATATTTGAACAGCACCAACAGTAGGCTTTTTATATAATAGAAATTTTCCGTCCCTTTTATCAAAGAAATGAAATACTTATATGAAGAACAAAAATCCTTGTGTGGAAATTACATACAATTTATGAAGTATTGTTTCCAAATGAAACTAGAGCAAATTCTCTATTAGAATTTGCTCTAGTTTCATTTTATTTACCTATCCATGTCTCAGTATTTTTCCTAAATCCCTTTTAGCGCCTCGTCTATCGTTTCCTCTCCTGTAACGAGGTCAAATGATTGATGAATGGTCCGATCATTATGTAGGACCTCAACGATTGTTGCAGCCACATCTTCACGTGGAATCGTATTTCTCTCGAGAGAAGCAGATGCCTTCACTTTCCCTATGCCTGGTTCATTCAATAAGCCACCAGGACGTACGATTGTGTAGTCTAATGAGCTATTCATCAACATTTTATCAGCATAATGTTTAGCTGCCATATATGGTTCGATTGCAGTCCATTTTTCTCTGTCATTCGCATGTATGGCGCTAACCATCACAAATCTAGAAACACCGGCTTGTTCTGCGGCTTCAATAGCTTTACCTGCACCGTCTAAATCAATGAGCAATGTTTGATCATATCCAGTGTGACCTCCTGATCCTGCTGTGAAGACAACAGCATCACATCCTTGCATAGCCGTAGCCAATTCATCCACTGTACCAGTTAATGATGCATGAACTGCTTCCAATCCACTGTTTTTAAAATCGTTTAATTGTTCTACTTTTCTTACCATTGCTACAGGTGTATCACCGGTTGATTTACTTAATTTGTTCATCACCTGTTTACCAATTTGCCCGTTTGCTCCTATTACTAATACTTTCATTCTTTTTCTCCTCTCTTCCCTTTTCATTTATTGGTGAAAATCGTTTATGAAAATGTTTTTTCACCTATACTAAATAATACTATTTTCTAGGGGAGTTTATAAAATGCCACATTATCTGTATTCTTATTTCACTCGCTTACCATTGGTCTTTCGTATACTCATCATGGCACTGATGACAATTATCCTTTTTGGCGGTTTTGTTCACTTATTAGAGCCAAATAGTTTTCCCACTTGGTTTGACGGTATTTGGTGGGCTGTCATCACTGCATCAACTGTTGGATATGGTGACTATGTTCCTCACTCTGTTGTCGGTAGAATAGCAGGAATTGTCCTTGTTTTGACAGGAGCAGGTTTTATTGCTTCTTATTTCGTCGCATTGTCTACTGCCGCTGTCGCTAAGCAAAATGACTATATTCAGGGGAATTTTCAATTTAAAGACCATGATCATATTATTGTCATTGGTTGGAATGCTCGTTCGAGAGAAATTTTGAAAACGATTTGTAGCTATGTTAATAGCGTACCCGTCACATTAATCGATGAAACATTGGAGGAAAATCCACTGCCCCATGAAAACCTTCATTTCGTCAAAGGGAATCCACAAAGAGATGATGTGCTCATGAAAGCAAGTGTGATGGACGCTAGACAATTGATTATTACAGCTGATCAAAACAAAGACGAACATCAAGCAGATATGCACAGTATTTTGACTTTAATTGCTATTAAAGGGTTGAATCCAGCTTTGCCTTGTATTGTTGAAGTCCTTACTACCGAACAGATGAA
Organism: Cytobacillus sp. FSL K6-0265; assembly: GCF_038003465.1. Lineage (NCBI taxonomy): Bacteria > Bacillati > Bacillota > Bacilli > Caryophanales > Bacillaceae > Cytobacillus > Cytobacillus sp. FSL K6-0265. The sequence continues at coordinate 3,580,139 of NZ_JBBOPE010000001.1, forward strand.
AAATGCGAAACGTGCAGGAGCAGATGAAATCGTGCAAACGAACTTATTAACAAGCTTTGTCATGATTAGTAGTCTTACTTCAAGGGAAATGGTTACTGCATTTCTCAGTTTACTAAGGCAAATGGATCAAAGGAGACTAGGGATTGAACCCGTATTGACAGACCATATTGGGGCCAATTTTCGTGATGTGAGCATTAACTTAATGAATGAAGATATATTGATTCTTGGTGTCAAACGGGGAGATGAGATGATTATTCATCCCCCTCACCCATTTTCACTTCAGGCAGAGGACTTGCTTATTACAATAAAAAATTAATATTCTAAAATCCTCTCTAATTCTCCAACAAGTTCGTGACCTATAGCTACGTATTTTTCGGTAACTTCTCCGTCTTTATCAACTGGTGATTGAAATTGATTAAATGAGGCAGAGAAATTACCGATATTGGCATTATTTTCATCAATATTGCTCTCGTAAATATGTGACAAGAGGTAAGGTGTTCCCAATTCTACTGTACAATTGCTCGTATCTAATTGACCATCTATGGACTTGAAGGGTATACGTAAGAAATGATACCCATTGTTCGTATCAATTTTGTAATCAAACGCACCATGGTCGTAATCCCAATTTCCTCCGATTGTATAACCCATTGGTTTTAATAATTGCTCCAGTTTAAACAAGTGATATTGCTTTCCCTCGATATTAGAATGAATTTCTCTCATTGCTTTCATTCCTTTCATCATCATATTTGCGTTTAGTTTTACCATTTCCCCTCTCACTAATACTCGCCCTTTTCACTTCTTTCTTTTAGGAGAATCTCATTTACTCCAAATAATTACCCAATTATTCATTCGAGATAAATAACTAACCTAAAGGGACAAACACACAATCGGGATAGGATCTTAACTCATAAAGTAATAGCAGAACCCAGGGAAATGTATACAGATTGTTTTATTTTTATATGCCCAAAAAGTCTTTATTTTTTTACCAGTATGGAAGGAGTGATTTATCAATGCCAGAATGCAATCGCAATGCGAATGGTGCCTGTTCTGATGCAGGTGGAATAAATACAGTTGCAAACGGGGAGGCTGCTCACGCGGAAGGGAATTCAACGACTGCTGATGGTAATGCTTCCCATGCAGAAGGATTTGAAACATTAGCTACTGGAGTCGCTTCTCATACGGAAGGGAGCCAAACTAATGCTATTGGTACAACGGCCCATACGGAGGGGTTTCAAACCGTTGCTGTTAGTGACGCTGCTCATGCGGAAGGGAGTTTAACCACTGCTGAAGGTGAGTCCTCTCATGCGGAAGGGTATAATACTTCAGCTAGTGGAGCTGCCTCTCATACGGAAGGTTCTAGTAATTCGGCAACGGGTGATACTGCTCATGCGGAAGGATTCAAAACTATTTCTGCTGGTAAAGCTAGTCATGCGGAAGGCGTTAATACCGCTGCCATGGAATTAGCTGCTCACGCGGAAGGCCTAAACACTTTATCAACTGGGGAAGCTAGTCATTCTGAGGGAATAGATACGCAAGCTGCAGAAAGTGCAAGTCACGTGGAAGGATTGACTACTTCTGCGCTCGGTGTTGCTTCTCATGCAGAAGGAAGCTCTACCCAAGCAAATGGCGTTGCTTCTCATGCGGAAGGGTTTAGTACAACTACTATTGGTGATGCTTCTCATGCAGAAGGGAACTCAACTAGAGCTATCGGATCTGCTTCTCATACAGAAGGGTTTGAAACTGTTGCAAGTGGGGAAACAGCACACGCTGAGGGAAATACAACCGAAGCCTCTGGATATGCTGCTCATGCAGAAGGCCACCAAACGGTTGCAAGTGGCAATCAAGCACATGCGGAAGGAACACTCACCTCAGCCAATGGTCTTAGTGCCCATGCTGAAGGGAATACAACAACTGCTAGTGGTGATTACACGCATGCGGAAGGGGTAAGAAATACCGCCTCTGGCGAAACCGCTCATGCTGAAGGAATGGACACCGAAGCGAGTGGCTTTGTTTCTCACACAGAAGGAAGAAACACAGTTGCAAATAATTCTTACGCTCATGCAGAAGGATATTTAACGACTGCATCTGGCTCCACTTCCCATGCAGAAGGTGGTAGCAGTGTAGCATCCGATAGTTTTGCACATGCGGAAGGCCTTTTTACCCAAGCAAGCGGCTATGTTTCTCACGCAGAAGGAAGTTCAACTGTTGCTTCAAATGCCTTTACCCATGCAGAAGGAATTGAAACGACAGCAGCAGGATACGCTTCGCACACCGAAGGATCTCTTACAAGAACAGAAGGGATAAGCGCCCATGCTGAAGGATATACAACGCTAGCAAGCGGGGATTATTCCCATGCTGAAGGAAGCGGAACCACCGCGAGTGGGAACTATGCACATGCAGAAGGATTCAATAATGTCGCCTCTGGTTATGGAGCCCATGTGGAAGGTGGAGTGAATGCAAGTAACGCTTCTTTACCTAATACTGCTTCTGGTAATAGTTCGCATGCTGAAGGTTACGGAACCACTGCAAGCGGTACAGGTGCTCATGCAGAAGGATTAAATACCCAATCTGCAGCGAATGCCTCACATGCTGAGGGTGTCAATAATAACGCGACGGGGCAAGCTGCTCATGTAGAGGGACAAAATAATGTAGCCCAAGGTGTCTTTTCTCATGCAGAAGGATTTCAGAACATAGCTACAAACATCGGCTCGCACATAATGGGACTATATGGAGAAACAACAGACGATTACTCTTGGCATGTCGGCAACGGAACAAGTGCTAACAGCAGAGGTTTAGCTGCGCTACTCCAAGGATCTACAGGAGATTTATATATCGATGGCACACTTCATGAAAATGGCGCTGACTATGCTGAAATGTTTGAAACGATTGATGGAAACAGCATTACACCAGGTAGATTTACTACATTGCAAGGTAAAAAGGTGAAAATAGCAACTAGCAATGACACTTATATTTTGGGCATTACAAGTGCTGCTCCTGCCATTAAGGGTAATGCCGCTGAACTGCATTGGCATAATAAATATCTAAAGGATCAATGGGGCCGCATTCAATATGAACAAATCCCAATTGACCCAAATGATGAGAACCTCGCAAAGCTAATGCGACAAGCACCAAAACTAAACCCAGCATACGATTCACAACAATCTTATATACCAAGAAGCAGACGTGAAGAATGGGTAACCGTTGGTCTACTCGGTCAATTATTAGTTACTGATGATGGTAGTTGTTCAACTGATGGTTACTGTTTACCGAATGATGAAGGGATTGCCACATTTTCAGAAACTGGTTATCGTGTGATGGATAGAATAAGTTCTAATCAGATACTAGTCATGTTTAAATAAGCGAATCATTTTTATGGTGTTGGCAAGTACGATGGAAGGACCAATGGTTAACGTGATATTCACATTCTTAGGTCAACTGTTCATCTTAGGAGAGACCTTTGATAGAAATCATTTCAAAACTAAATGAACTCGCCACCCCGTGCGAGTTCATTCTTTATTTTATTTCGTTATTTCAAGCGTTCTTCAAGCTCTTTTTTCTTCTCTTCAAAACCTGGTTTCCCAAGCAAAGCAAACATATTTACTTTATATTCCTCCACACCAGGTTGGTCAAATGGATTCACACCAAGTAGATATCCGCTAATAGCGCAAGCTTTCTCAAAGAAATAAACAAGATAACCAAAAGTAAATGCATCCATTGCTGGAATCGTTACAATGAGGTTAGGTACATTCCCATCTGTATGGGCAAGCATTGTCCCTTCGAATGCTTTATGATTCACAAAATCAACCGATTGACCAGCTAAATAGTTTAAGCCGTCCAAGTCATTTTCTATTTTTTCAATCTTCACTTCATGTCGTGGTTTCTTCACTTTAATAACCGTTTCAAATAAATCTCTTCTACCTTCTTGCACATATTGCCCAAGTGAATGGAGATCGGTAGAAAAGTTGGCAGATGAAGGATAAATACCTTTTTGATCTTTTCCTTCACTTTCACCAAATAATTGTTTCCACCATTCAGAAAAATATTGTAACCCCGGCTCGTAATTAACAAGCATTTCAATTGTTTTTCCTTTATTATAAAGAATATTTCTGACAGCTGCGTATTGATAAGCGATATTTTCTTCAAGGTTGGCAGAACTTAACTCTTTACGAGCGACTTCAGCCCCCTCCATTACTTGAGTAATATCAATATTGGCCACTGCAATTGGTAATAAGCCTACAGCCGTTAACACAGAGAATCTTCCGCCAACATCATCTGGAATGATAAATGATGCGTAGCCTTCTTCATTCGCTAATGTTTTTAAAGCGCCCTTTTCTTTATCAGTAGTAGCATAAATCCGTCTTCTCGCTTCCTCTAGGCCATATTTCTCTTCTAATATTTTTCGGAATAATCGAAAGGCAATCGCTGGTTCTGTCGTTGTTCCAGATTTGGAAATCACATTAATAGAGAAATCTTTATCCTCTAGTAAATCGATGACATCATGAATATAACTAGAGCTAATATTATTGCCAACAAAAACGATTTGAGGTGTGTTTCGTTTTTCTTTAGAAAGAGCATTATAAAAACTATGTTGTAACATCTCAATGGCAGCTCTTGCGCCAAGGTAAGAACCACCAATTCCGATTACTAAAAGAACATCAGAATCTTCCTTGATTTTTGTTGCTGCCTGTTGAATTCTTGCAAACTCCTCGCGATCATAGTTTTGCGGTAAATCTACCCATCCTAAGAAATCATGACCTGCACCTGTTTTACTTTTAATAGCGGTATGCGCTGCTGTTACCGCTTCCTTTAAATATGATAATTCATGCTCACCAAAAAAGCTGAACGCTTTCGTATAATCAAACTGTATATGAGTCATCGTTTTTCCTCCGCTTATGTAATTCATGAATCAATAGTCCTCTACCACTTTATCGAAAGACAAGGAATTTTTCAAGAATCAGTCTTTGCCAATGGCGGTTTGAACAACCATTTTAATCGTTTAATCATTTCCAAAATAAGGTTTAGTGCATGAATTATATTATAAACAGATTAATTCTTTTATCTTTTTCAACAATCCCATAGATCCTATAAAGAAAGCTCTCGCTTCACGAGAGCTTCTTACTTATAATGCTGAACGATAGATTGAAAGAACATCCTCTTTATCTAATACTTGAAAACGACCAAAAGGACCATTATAAACGGCTTTATTTGCCATATCTTCTAGCTTACTATCATCTATACCATAATCTGATAATTGTTCTGGCGCATCAATACTGTTCCAAAATAGTCTTAAACGGGCAATTCCTTCTAATGCGACTTCCTCATCTGTCTTGCCTGTTGGATCGACTTCAAACACTTTTATTGCTAATTGTTTCATTCTCTCAGGCTTTGCATGTAATGTATGCTTCATCCAATGAGGGAATAAAATGGCCAGACCGCCACCATGAGGAATATCATAGACTGCTGATACGGCATGTTCGATATTATGAGTTGCCCAGTCTCCTCTATAACCCATATTGAGAATGCCGTTTAATGCCATTGTACCGCTATATAAAATGGTTGCACGGTGCTCATAATTTTCTAAATCATCTATTAGTTTCGGGGCTGTATCCATTATCGTTGTTAAGAGAGATTCACACATACGATCTTGAAAGTCCGTGTTTTCTTCTAAATGGAAATAATGTTCAAGTACATGAGACATCATATCAACTATGCCATAAATTGTTTGGTCTCTTGGTACTGAATATGTATGTGTTGGATCTAAAATAGAAAATTGAGGGAATACAGCCGGGCTTCCCCAAGACAATTTTTCATGTGTTTCCCAATTCGTAATGACCGCCCCTGAGTTCATTTCAGAACCGGTAGCAGCTATTGTAAGTACGGTACCGAATGGAATAGCTTCTTCCACTCTTACTTTATCCGTCACCATTTCCCAAGCATCACCAGCAAATTTCGCTGCTCCAGCAATGGCTTTTGTACAATCGATGACACTTCCTCCACCAACAGCTAGAATGAAATCAATCTCTTTCTCGCGGCAAATATTGACACCTTCACGCACAGAAGAGACACGAGGATTTGGATCCACCCCACTTAGTTCATACACTTCTGCATCCATTTTCTGTAACTCTTTCATCACCTGATCGTAAAGACCATTTCTCTTAATACTTCCGCCACCATAAACGACCAACACCTTACGGCCAAAAGGAGAAATCTCTTCACTTAATTTACTTAGTTCACCTTTACCAAAAATCAATTTCGTTGGATTCCAAAATGTAAAATTCTCCATTCTATCACCTTCCTTTTTTGTTATTATCATTTTTTTTACTAAGGATTGCAAAGAATACATCTTTTTTTATTTATTTTAAAAAATAAAACAAATGATTCTCTATATTCTCTCTTCCGATGAACGAAATGATTCTTTGTTTCGACAAAAAAGACACCGAGAATTTCCCGGTGTCTTCTACCTGAAGCTGAACTAGCTTATTTTTTAATTAAATCTTCACGTTCAGATTGTGCAATCCACTCTTGCAACTTATCTTTTAGTGTATTGAAACCTTGGCTACCATTATCCTCTACTTTTTGCGCTACAGGATTATTTGGGCGTTTGCGAGGTTTTTTCTCTTTTTCTGTTGGAGCTGGCGCTTCTTGTGTTGCACGGATAGAAAGGCCAATTTTTCCAGCATTTTCATCAATAGAAAGTACTTTTACTTGCACTTCATCTCCAACACTTAAATGTTCATTAATATCTTTAACGAAGCCATGAGTAACTTCTGAAATGTGAACAAGTCCTTGTGTATTTTCATCTAATGCAACAAAGGCACCATAAGGTTGAATACCTGTTACTTTACCAGTAATCACGCTGCCTACTTCAATTTTCTCTGACATGGGAACACTCCTAATTATTAATATTTTATCGTTTATATACGCAATAAAAAATTATATCATACTCTATTGCTAATATCAAAAGTTAAATGGATAGTCAATAAATAGCCATAATTAATTAACGAAATGTTCACACAATTAACGAGTAAAAAAGTTAAATGGTGGTAAAATTAAATATAGAAGGGGTGATAAAAATGAATCACATTGGTGAAAATATTCGCTTAGTCCGTGAACAACATGGGTTAACAAGATTAGAACTTGCAAAAAAAGCGCGGGTAGGTAGGGCAGTAATCGAAAAATATGAGTCAGGTAGTTCCACCCCAGATACGCTAACAATCCTCAAGCTATGTACAATATTGGACATCCCAGTATCAACTATTACAAACCAACAAGTTGACCTTCAAAATCAGAATGAGTTCCATCATACGATGCTTCATCAACAGGATTTTAATGAAAATAGTTTCCATTCTTACGTATAAACATATAGATTTTCGGCAAGGCTTGTATTGTAAGTCTTTCTAGAATTCCCCCTTTGTTGAAGGCAATCTGTTATAGGATTGCCTATTTTTATTTTTTGTCGCAAATACAGTGTTTCTCCTTGTAAGCAATGGCCATGAATGATATGACTTAAGAGCAACACCTTACATAACCGTAAAGAAATGAGGACAACCATTGCCAAACGAAAAAATGCTTCTAAATGGAAATGACTTTTATTATGAATATTACCCACACCCAACCCCTAAACGATCATTTGTATTATTGCATGGGTTTCTTTCTTCCAGCTTTAGTTTTCGCAAGCTCATACCATTGCTACAAAAAGAAAATACAGTACTCACAATTGACCTTCCCCCATTTGGGAATAGCGGAAAAGCGAAAAAGTTTACCTACTCTTATGAAAATATTGCTTCATCGGTTATTTTACTTCTTGAAAAATTATCTATTCAACAAATGGTGATGGTCGGGCATTCAATGGGAGGACAAATTTGCCTAAACATTGCTCATCAAAGACCTGACCTGCTTGAGGCTGTCGTCTTATTATGCAGCTCTTCTTATCTACCGAAAATGCCGGCAAAGTATGTTTACGCAAGTCGCCTCCCTTTCTTTTCTCTTTTTGTAAAAAAGTATCTTGAAAAATCAGGGGTAGAAAAAAACTTAAACAACGTTGTTTATGATAAAGAAATGATTGATGATGCCATGAGGAATGGTTATTTAGAACCTTTTTTAAACAAGGATATATTCTATTCTTTAGCGAGAATGATACGTGACCGGGAGGGAGATTTGGATGAGGCCTTATTAAAAACAATTATCACTCCTTGTTTACTCATTTGGGGAGAGGCGGACAAGGTAGTCCCCCTCTCTATCGGTCAAAGGTTACAGAGAGACCTACCGCATAGTGAATTACATATCCTTAAACAAGCAGGACATCTTATTCCCGAAGAAAAACCTGAGGAGATTGTAGCAATTATCGAACAATACTTACAGAAAAAAAGAGAATGAATGGATTGAGATCATTTTTATTCCTTCATTCAATCTCGCAGGAACTATTACTTTTTATCACCAGGAGCTTATTTGCATATTTTTTACATTGATCGAGAGGAATTACTTCATCAAAAGAGAATTCATAGGTTGCTTGGATATAACGGGCTAATTCATCAGTATCGTCAACAGTTTGGACCATTTGGAGGATATCCGCAATTTCCGTATCGTAATTGCCAGTACCGACATGAAACGGGTCCCAATCATTTAAACAATCTACTAACAAAAGATTCATTTGTTGTGTATTCATTATACATTCACCTAATTATTTTTCATTTATGTTTACATATCTTATCATATAGATAGAAATCGATAAATAAAGAAATGGTGGGATAGAATTGGAAAATCAATATTTTCATGAAATTTTTGATCGTAAAAATACGTCATCAGTGAAGTGGGAAATGACCAAAATGGTTTTTGGAGAAGAAGACGTCCTACCAATGTGGGTCGCAGATATGGATTTCAAACCGCCTAAAAAGGTGACAAATGCACTTCAAAAACGTTTAAATCACGGAATTTATGGGTATACATTTGCTTCCCCATCCTTACCAAAAGCAATCAAGGATTGGGTAAGTGCACATCACGGCTGGGATATTCCCCTGCAATCCATATTATACAATAGCGGTGTGGTTCCTTCCTTGGCAGCGGCTGTACAGACCTATACAGAAGAAGGGGACAATATATTAATACATACCCCTGTTTATCCGCCATTTACAAATGTCATTGAAAGTAATCATCGTAAAGTTTTACGGTCTCCATTAAATCTTGTCAATGGACATTACAAAATTGATTTTGATGATTTTGAACAACAACTTAAAAAAGGGGCGAAGATGTTTATTCTCTGTAACCCTCATAATCCAGGAGGGAATGTATGGTCAAAAGAGGATTTACAGCAGATCGGAGACCTATGTATCGCTTATGATTGTTTAATCCTATCGGATGAAATTCATGCGGATCTAGTCTATAAGCCAAAAAAACATGTGGCTATTGCCAGCTTAAGTGAAGAATTGCGAGATCAGACGATTACATGTATTGCACCAACGAAAACTTTTAATATTGCTGGTTTGCAAGCATCAGCCCTTATCATTCCCAATGAGACATTAAAGAAGAAATTTGCAGATTTTCAAGCAAAACAAGGCTTCCATCAGTTATCCATTTTTGGAATGATCGGTATGGAAGCTGCCTATACTTATGGAGCAGATTGGTTAGAAGCTTTACTCTCTTATTTACAACAAAATATCCAGAGTGTAAAAAGTTTTATAGAAAAGGAATTGCCTGATATTAATGTCATTGAACCAGAAGGGACGTATTTAATCTGGCTAGATTGTCGTCAACTCGGCTTAACTGATGAGGACATTCAGCAAAAGCTTGTAAAGAAGGGGAAACTTGGATTAGAGCCAGGACCTAAATACGGCCCAGGTGGAGAAGGGTTTGTCCGTATGAATATTGCCTGCCCTCATGACTTACTTATGGAAGGACTTCACCGTTTAAAAACAGCTTTTTCTTAAATAAAAACATGTCGGAAGAACTATCTCCGACATGTTTTTTATTTTAATAAATTCTCTATATGCTTTTTTGTTTCTATCCAATCTTCTATTGTCACACTATACATCACTGTGTGACGAATTTCTCCATTCCTGCGAATCATATGATTGCGTAATACCCCTTCCTTTTTCGCACCAATTCTCTCAATTGCCCTTTGTGATTGGAGGTTCTCGTGGCCTGTTTTTATTTGTACTCGATTTAATTTCAGTTCTTCAAAACAATAAGATAATAAAAGGTATTTACAATTTGTATTGATTGCACTGCGCCAATACTGAGGATGAAGCCATGTTGATCCGATTTCTAACTTTTTATGGGTAAGATCCACATCTAAAAACCAGGTGCAGCCAATAATTTGCTGCTCCTTTTTATTAAAAATAACAAAAGGGAACTCTCTTCCTTCTTCACGCTTTTTGATACCTGATTCTACATATGTAACGACGTCATTATATTGAGTTAAGTCCACTGACATATGTGTCCAAATTGACTCCTCTTTCGCTGCCTTACTTATCCCTTCTATATGACAAGTTTCTAGTGGAACCAGTTGTACTACACTATTTTCTAATACCTTCATAAAACTCCTCTCCTTTAACCTATTAAAGCATATTTACAGTCAAATAATACAGGTTTTTACTTAATATTCTTAATTTTATTTCCGAGTTGATTTTCATTAAATTTATTTCATAACTTATGACAAACTTGGCTCACTTTAATCGGTTACTGCCATTTCCATCGATTAACAAGCCTAGTTTTTTATCGTTCTCTAAACAATGAAAAAAAGAACAAATCCATTCCATTAGAATCTGTTCTTTCTTCCATGCCTATAATGATGATTAACTTTTACTATTTTGTGCTTCTTTCTGCTTTGGTTCTTTGTCTTTTGAAATCACTCCACATGCAATTCTTTCTCCTGAATCGCCAGAAGGCTGTGTTATGCCATCATCGTTTTTTTCATCAATGACAATAGATGTACCATCTTTTGTTAATAATGACGACTTTTCATCTTTCATTGTAACCTCAGCTGCAACTAAATCCGTCTTCACTTTCCCATCATCTTCCACAATAATATTAGGTAAATCCCCCGCATGATGACCATCTTGATTCAGTAAACCATGATCTTTATCTTCGGGATTAAAGTGATTGCCAGCCGATTTAAAGTCAGGTGCCTCACACTCACCTTTCTCATGGATATGAATCGCATGATCCCCTGGTGGCAGACCCTTTAAATCTAACCCTACCTTGACCCCACTGGCCTGCTCTTCTAATTTAACTGTACCAAGAGAATCCCCAACTGCATTAAACATTTCTACATCTACTTTTTTTACTTCCTGTTCAGTACAACCCATTAATAAAACAGATAGACTAAATAATAAATAAACCATCTTCTTATTCATAAAGAAAGCCTCCAAAAAGAAAATCATGCCCTTAGCTTTTCCCAATCAAAAAAAAATACAACCACTACTCAAAGTGGTTGTTGAAAAGTTTACAAACATGAAAGTCGCCTTCAATCAACTGAAGAATTTTTACTTTTTTGTTTTAATTGATTTTCGAGTTCGCGTGTTTTTTCACTCTCTTTTTTTGAGTGGTGAATAAACCATCTCATTGCCAATGCAGCTAAAATCATAAAGGCAACTAACCATATAACGGCCGGAATATATTCTGTCTTGTCTTCAGGAAAATAAAGAAATAAAGAAAACACATAAGTTTGAAGCACGGCTATGTTCCTTTCTTACCTTCGTTGGATATCCTTATTATAACAGTCGATGTAATCTATACCAACCTTTATTCGATGACTTGTATTTTCTCAATAATCACGTCTTCTACTGGTTTATGGTTTTCATTTACTTCCACTTGTGCAATTTCATCAACAATATCCATCCCATCTATCACTTGTCCAAAAACAGTATGACGCCCATCTAGCCATGGCGTCCCACCATTTTCCACATAAGTCTCAATGATGTCAGCTGGATATTCATTATCTTTCATTTGTTGTTCTAGGCCATCCCCTAATGTTGTATTCTGAACAATAAAGAATTGGCTACCATTTGTATCAGCACCTTTGTTAGCCATCGATAATGCACCACGAATATTAAATAATTGATTGGAGAACTCATCCTCAAAGAATTCCCCGTAAATACTTTCTCCACCAAGACCTGTACCTTCAGGGTCTCCCCCTTGAACCATAAACTCTTCCATCACACGATGAAAGATAACCCCGTCATAATAGCCTTCTTTACTATGGGTGATAAAGTTTTCTACTGTCTTTGGTGCAATATCCGGAAAAAGTTTAATCGTGATTTCGCCTAATGATGTTACCATCTTAACCACTTGCTCATTGTCCCCTACTTCATTTGAAAGCTGCGGGAAATCCTTTACTGCATCAGTTTCACTTGTATTCTTTTGCTTTTTTTCTTCTGTTTTCGACTCGTCCACTTTTTCAGCATCAGTTGTATCGTTATTCTCACCACAACCAGCAAGTAATAAAAGAAGAGTGGCAAATAAAACGAACCATTTTTTTCTCATTTTCTCACTCCCAAACATATGTATTGTACTACCATTATTTTTAAAATAAGCCATTTTGTAAAGAGCCTATCTATCTGTTTTATAGATTGTCTTTCCCTTATTTATCCTTCATAATAAAAAAAAGATCATTTGTCAGGGGGTACATCAATGAGTGAATTAAACATCGGAGATAAAGTTACCGGAATATACAAAACAGGGAAATATATTGGAGAAATCACAGACATTCGTCCGCAAAGTTATTTAGTAAGGGTCTTAGCAGTCCTGAAACATCCTACACAAGGTGATTTACATCATCCTAAAGAAGTAGATGGCGTTTTCTTTCAAGAAAGAAGAGCATTGGCCTATAAAGAACAAACGAATATCCCTTTAAAAATGGTGAAACCTTTTACGGAAGAAATTCCCGACTATCAAGCTTCTCTTCAAGAAGCGATAGAAAAAATGCGCACGGACTTACTTAGCAAAAGCACACCATGGGCAGAAAAAAGCTTAATGAACTTAACATCATTAGAAAAAGACTATTTTAGATAATATTTTACAATGCCCCTGAATAATAGCGATTGTTCAGGGGTCTTGTTTATATTTTCCTTTACACACTGAACTGTTTTACTGCTGTCATTAATACCCCAAATTATTAATCCAAACTAGTCCTGTAAGATGGATTGTAAAATATTCAGTATTTAGGTTCATTTGACCACTTCCTTGATAACCTATAGAAAACGCAAAAAGGGCAAAAAAATAAGACCCAAGTTTACTTTGAGTCTTTACACATGCTGTTTTAACACTTTCGAGAAATCTATGACATCACCGATAGTAGCAGGCTTTGGCTTTTTTAAATAGCGCTTATCTTTTTCAACGAGCTTAAAGATTTGATAAGTCGTTAGGGCATCATCCAATGCTTTATGATGCTTACCCGTGCCTTCTTTTCCATACTCTTGCACCGCCTTCCATAAACCTGTCTGATTCTGATTGCCGAAGAATCTTTTATACTCCATTGATAAATCTATTTCTTTACCATCAAAAGGGAAAGGTAATTTCGTATGTAGGCAATTATTACGGAGCACCTTCATGTCCATATTTCCCCATGTCACAATATGCAAAGCGTTTTTACTTTGTATTTTCCTTAACTGTTCTAACATTTGTTGAAAAGTTATTCCTTCATCCACCTGTTGTTGAGAAATTTTCAAAAACGTGCTACACCTTTTAGATAAATGAGGATATTTGATCGGTTTTACAAAAGATGAAAACTGTTCAATAATTTTCCCATTCTCTACTAAAATATAACCGACTTCGATGATTTCCGGATAAAACCCTTTCCAATTCCGCTCAGGCATTGTAAATTCAAAGTCAATAAATAAGTACCTCTTACCTTCCACCATTTACGCCCCCCTTTGTGATATTCATAAGAAAAGCTTCTATATGTTGGTGCAACTCCTTTATTCTTATTATAACATGCTATTTTTTTATTTTTCAGTTATTCATATTGAAATAACTAATCTCAAACTTACTCAATCATATTTCGCGATTGTCCAAAATATGTATTGTTTCGTTTAAATAAGCGTGTTACAATACCTTCTTTTGTCCGATTGTATTATTTCTTTATAATTTTACCGTCGAGTAAAATAACATTTTTTGTAAAATTTACTCAAGGTACTTTGTATCATTTTATATGATTGTGTGCTATAACAACTTGATTTAAGATCTCTCAAATATATAATAGAATTCATACACAACTTATTTGTATTTATTAAAGGTTAGTAGTAAATTTATAATATTTAAATAATTAACAACACGAGAAATGCAGGCAAATGTTAAAAAGATGGACAATCTTTTAACAATTACACACATTTGTCATTATTGTACAGAGAGGGGTTTAGTATGGCTAAGCAAGAGTTAAAGAGAGATTTAAAGAACAGACATGTTCAGTTAATAGCCATTGGAGGAACGATTGGGACAGGCTTATTCTTAGGAGCAGGTAAATCGATTCAGATGGCTGGACCTGCTATTTTATTCGCCTACATAATGATTGGGATACTTGTATTTTTTATCATGAGGGCATTAGGTGAGCTTTTATTATCTAACTCTGATTATCAGACTTTTACCGATTTTTCCATTGATTATATTGGTCCTTGGGCCGGGTATGTGACTGGCTGGACTTATTGGTTCTGTTGGATCATGATTGGGATGGCAGATATCATTGCTGTTGGCGTGTACATGCAATATTGGTTTGATATACCCCAATGGATTCCAGCCATCATTTGTTTAATCTTGTTATTGACGCTCAATTTACTAACAGTAAAACTTTTCGGAGAAATTGAATTTTGGTTTGCATTAATTAAAATTATTACCATAATCGCTTTAATCATTATTGGTATCATTCTTTTAGTGATAGGATTCCAAACAGATTATGGAACTGTCTCAGTAAGTAATTTATGGGAACATGGTGGTATGTTACCAAACGGTATAACCGGCTTCTTGTTCGCTCTTCAAATGGTTGTTTTCGCATTTGTAGGTGTTGAATTAATTGGTGTAACGGCTGCAGAAACTGAAAATCCAAAAAAGAATATTCCATCTGCCATTAACAAAATACCACTGCGTATTCTCATTTTCTATATTGGAGCATTATTCGTAATCTTAAGTATCACACCATGGACAGAGCTATCTGCTTCCAGTAGTCCGTTTGTCTCTGTGTTTGGTTTAATAGGTATTCCGGTTGCTGCAGGTATCATTAATTTTGTTGTTATTACTTCCGCAGCATCAGCAGGTAATAGTAGTTTATTCTCAACAAGTAGAATGCTATATACTTTAGGTAAAAATGAGGATGCACCGAAAAAACTTGGGAAAGTAAATAAAAACCATGTACCAAGTAATGCACTTTTTGTTTCTACAATCATCGTTGCATTAGGTGCGTTACTAAGCTATGTCATTCCTGATCAAGCATTCACGGTTGTTACAACTATTAGTACAATCTGTTTCTTCTGGGTATGGGGGGTCATTCTTGTTTCTCATATTCGTTATACAAAAACTCGACCGGACTTGCACAAGGCATCTACATTTAGAGCTCCACTGACACCTTTTGTGAACTATGTAGTCCTTGTAGCTTTTGCCGCTATACTAGTAATCATGTTCTTTTCAGATGACACACGAATACCATTAGTGCTTACACCTATTTGGTTTATTGCTCTATTTATTGCTTATCGTATTCGACGAAAAAAATAAATAAAAATTGGCTTCTTAGTCATGCAAAAACGAACCAATTCTTTTACACAATAGAATTGGTTCTTTTTATTTTATGAGTATCATTAGTCTCATAATTAAGAGCCTCTCCCTTCAGCAAATCCATTGGGTTATTATTTCAGTAACTCTAACCCTTTCTCAACAAATGCTAAGCTTTTATGAGACACTTCTGATTTTAACATATTCTCTTGGTGCAAATTCAGTCACACCTGCTTCAATTTCTAGGTCACTCCATTCACTTTCATATCGATTAGATTGATCGGTTTTAAACTTACTTGTCATTTCTTTTGCTTCAATTAACCAAACACTAAAGAAAATGGCAAAGAAAATCCCTAGAGAAATGATTATTTTTCCATACATATACAAACCACCACCTAAAAGTAGTTTGTATATTTATTCAAAAATTTATTCCTTCAAAAATTTTTTTCTCAAAAAATACGTGTTTCTACCTATTTAAAAAGTTAATTGGGAATCCTACTGGCAAACGATTTCTTCAATGCAAGTAACAACAATTTACGTTATAATTACTACCGTAGCCGTTAGGTTCTAATAGGAATGAGTATATTAGAGTGCATTAACTTGCAATTCATGATTTTTCTTCAAAGGGGGTAATTTCTTGTCACTGTTACACTTGGCGATTATTGCGCCATTTATTATCGCAGTGTTTGTACCGCTTATATATAAACATATTAAGTCAGTACATACAGGGTGGTTTATACTACCACTTCCTATTCTGCTGTTCGTTTACTTTAGTAGTTACATTTCAAAAACAGCAAATAAACAAGTAACAATGGAATCGTTTTCATGGATCTCTTCCTTAGGAATTGACTTCACAGTTAAAGTGGATGGACTTGGATTATTATTCGCTTTATTAATTACCGGAATTGGTTCATTAGTTATTTTGTATTCAATTTATTATCTTTCTAAACAAAGAGAGAAATTAAATACATTCTATGTTTATTTATTGCTATTTATGGGGGCAATGCTTGGCGTTGTTTTATCAGACAATTTAATTGTCCTTTATGCTTTTTGGGAATTAACTAGTTTTTCATCCTTTCTCTTAATTGGCTACTGGTATAATCGGGAAAAATCGCGTTATGGTGCCCAAAAATCTATGATCATCACCGTTCTAGGTGGACTAGCTATGTTGGGTGGTATCATCCTTCTTTATAATATGACGGGCACATTCAGCATTACCGAGATTGTCGCACAAGCTGATACAATCATTAATCACCCACTCTTTGTTGCCGCTCTTTTATGTATTTTATTAGGAGCATTTACAAAATCCGCGCAATTCCCATTTCATATCTGGTTACCTGATGCGATGGAAGCACCTACACCTGTTAGTGCTTATCTTCACTCAGCGACAATGGTTAAAGCGGGAATTTATCTAGTAGCTAGAATGAGTCCGGTTTTTGCAGAACATACATTATGGATGGGACTCATCATTGCTTTCGGATTGTTCACATTATTCTGGGGATCTTTCTCAGCGGTCAAGCAAACGGATTTAAAATCAATCCTTGCCTTTTCGACCGTTAGCCAACTTGGCTTAATTATGTCTTTATTAGGGGTTGGGGCAGCTGCCCTACATTTCGATCATCCTGAATACTTTATGGTAGCAACTACTGCCGCAATTTTTCATTTGATGAACCATGCTACTTTTAAAGGAAGTTTGTTTATGGTAGTAGGAATCGTCGATCATGAAACAGGTACGAGGGATATCCGTAAGCTTGGTGGTTTGATGAATCTCATGCCTATCACCTTTACCATTGCGATAATTGGCACCTTTGCAATGGCCGGTCTACCACCATTCAACGGTTTTCTGAGTAAAGAGATGTTCTTTACTGGCATGATTAATGCGCTCCATATGGACTTTGATTGGAGTATTATTATTCCAGTTATCGCTTGGATTGCAAGTGTTTTTACGTTCATTTATAGCATGATCCTTGTTTTCAAAACATTTACAGGGAAATATCAACCAGAAAAGTTAGAGAAAAAACCGCATGAAGCGCCAATTGGCATGCTTATTTCTCCTATTATTTTGGCATCTTTAGTTATTGTTATTGGCATTTTCCCTAATATCGTAAAACCGATATTAGTTCCTGCTATTGAAACCATTATGCCAATGTACGAGTTTGATGTTCATATTTCTATGTGGCATGGCTTTAATACAGAATTATTTATGACAATAGGCGTGATTGTCGTTGGGGTTCTCATGTATCTCGGATTAAATAAGTGGCGTGGAATTTATGGGATATTCCCAGAGAAGCTTGCCCTTAATCGGTTTTATGATGGGCTCCTTGATTCAATGCATAAAGGTTCTTACAGCTTAAACCGCAATGTAATGTCTGGATCCATTAACCATTATTTGAGTTATATGTTTATCTTCATGGTGGTTCTTATTATTGGTTCGTTATTTGGACAAAATGCCTTTACCTTTAGTACCGATAATTTAGCACCGATTGAGTTTTACGAAGTGATACTCACATTGATAGTTGCTGTCTCATCAATCGCATTATTATTTGTTAAGTCTCGTATCGTTTCGATTCTTTTAACTGGAACAATAGGATATATGGTTTCCTTGTTATTCATTGTATTTCGAGCGCCAGATTTAGCACTGACACAATTAGTGATTGAAACGATTTCTGTATCATTATTTTTACTATGCTTCTACCATTTACCGAAAAAACTAACGGATGATCCGATGCCAGTTAAAGTCCGTAATGCGGTTATCTCAGTCGGAGTAGGTTTATTCGTGATTTTAGTTGGTTTAACCGCGCATAGTACAAAACTATTCGATTCGATCTCGCAATATTATATTGAAAACACGTATAGTGAAGCTGCTGGTAAAAACATGGTCAATGTTATTCTCGTTGACTTTAGGGGCTTTGATACAATGTTTGAAATCGCCGTGCTGGGTATTGCTGCACTAGCTATTTTCGGTCTGATTAAGTTAAGGAGAAATGGAGGAAAGAAAATTGAAAACAAGTAATGTTATCTTGCAATCGATGACGAAAGTATTATTATTTCTCATCATGATTTTCTCCATTTATATCTTTTTTGCCGGACATTATACACCTGGGGGCGGCTTTGTTGGTGGCTTATTAACTTCAGGAGCCATCCTGCTCTTACTCTTGGCCTATGACCTCCAAACAGTAAGAAATATTTTACCAGTCAACTTTTTATATATGGTTGCAGTCGGTTTAGTTTTTGCCATCGGAACTGGTGTTGGCTCACTCATTTTCGACAAACCTTTTTTAACACATGCATTTGGAGACATTCATGTACCTATTTTAGGTGAACTTCACTTGCATACAGCTACATTGTTTGATTTAGGGGTATATCTTGTTGTTGTAGGTGTGACAATGTCCATTATTCAAACGATAGGAGGAGATGATGAATAATGGAAATACTAATGATTTTTATTGCCGGCATTTTATTCATGTCAGCGACCTATTTGATGCTCTCACGAAGTGTTGTACGAATCATTTTAGGGACAACCGTATTAAGTCATGGCGTACATCTTCTCTTATTAACAATGGGCGGCTTGAAGAGAGGAGCACCACCTCTAGTAGGTGAAGAGGCAAGTGCATATACAGACCCGCTTCCTCAAGCACTTATTTTAACAGCGATTGTTATAGCTTTTGGGGTTACTGCTCTATTTCTCGTATTAGGGTATCGCTCTTATAAAGAACTTGGAACAGACAATATGGAGAAATTGAGAGGAAATGATGGCAATGATTAATTTTTTAATACTACCAATTTTAGTCCCATTAATTACCGCCGTCATTCTGATCTTCTTAAATAAGTCAGTTATTGCTCAAAGGTGGGTTTCTGGTCTATCGGCGTTTGTAACAGTCATTCTATCTGCCTTGTTAGTAAATAAGGTGAAAAATGACGGCATACAAACATTAAACTTATCAAACTGGGATGCGCCTTTTGGCATTACCCTCGTCTCTGATATGTTATCTGCTTTACTTGTATTAACAACGAGTATCGTCGCATTTGCTTGTATCATTTATTCGTTTAAGGGCATTGGCGAAGCACGCGAAAAACATCATTTTTATGCTGCATTACAATTTCTCATTGTAGGTGTGAATGGTGCTTTCACAACAGGCGATATCTTTAACCTTTTCGTCTTTTTCGAAGTCATGTTAATGTCTTCTTACGCCCTCATACTATTAGGTGGAACGAACATTCAATTAAGAGAATCCATCAAGTATATTCTCGTTAACGTTATTTCATCTGGTTTGTTCGTAATTGCTGTTGGTTATCTTTATTCAGTTGTTGGAACATTGAATATGGCGCATATTGCCGAAAGAATTAGTGAAATAAGCGGTATCTCTCAACCTGGTGTGATTTCCATTATCGGAATCATATTTCTCATTGTATTCGGTTTGAAAGGTGCAATCTTCCCGCTATATTTCTGGCTCCCGGGCTCATATTATGCACCTCCCGCACCTGTAATGGCCATTTTCGGGGCACTTCTTACGAAGGTCGGTGTTTATTCCATTATCAGGACCTACTCTTTATTCTTTTACGAAGACGGCGGGTATGTTCAACAAGTCATCATGATTCTAGCAATATTAACCATAATTGCTGGGATTATCGGGGCACTGGCTTATTGGGATGTTAAGAAAATTATCATATACAATATTATTGTTGCAGTAGGTGTTATCCTATTCGGTGTCAGTACAATGAATGAAAATGCCTTAACGGGATCAATATTCTACCTCATTCATGACATGATTATAAAAGCAGCTTTATTCCTACTCGTTGGTTTAATGGCGACCATCTCGGGGACAAATAACTTGAAACAAATGGGTGGATTGATTAAAAATTATCCAGGATTTAGCTGGACCTTCTTCCTTGCAGCACTTGCACTATCCGGTATCCCACCATTAAGTGGTTTCGTAGGAAAAGTGCTTATCGTTCAAGGTGGATTTTCATCTGAATACTTCATTGGCGCTGCAATTGTATTAGCATCTAGCTTGTTCGTGCTCATCTCTATTATGAAAATCTTTATTAATGGCGTTTGGGGCGAACCAAAGACATATGCAAATGAAAAGTCAGTTCCTTATAAGCAGTTATTAATCGCGCCAGTAATCTTAGTCATTCTTTCTATCTGCTATGGTGTAGGTGCAGATTTTGTTTATCCTTATATCTCTCAAGCTGCTGAAAGCTTAATCAACACCAATATATATATCGATGCAGTTCTAAAGGAGTAGTGAGTATGGCAGTTCAAATTTTATTAAATGTTTGTCTTGGTTTTATGTGGATGTTTCTAACAACAACGTATGATCTAGTGGCATTTATCAAAGGATATTTCTTCGGCCTACTCATCCTGTTTGTCTTTAGAAACTTCTTCAGTAGCCGTTTTTATTTATACCGTGTATATGCGGTCGTGAAATTACTCTTTATTTTTATAAAAGAGTTAATTCTAGCCAACATTGCTGTTGTTAAAATTGTTTTAACACCTAAGTTACACAACACTCCCGGGATTTTTGCTTATCCAACACGGTTAGAGAAGGATTGGGAAATAACTACCTTATCTAATTTAATTACGTTAACACCGGGTACGTTAGTTGTAGATATATCAGAAGATAAAAAGATTCTCTTTGTTCATGCAGTAGATATGAATGATGTGCAGGATGAAATAGAAGCGATTCAAACAAGCTTTGAAAAAGCAATTATGGAGGTGAGCCGAAAATGATACAAACTGCTGTTACAATTGCAATCATTTGTTTAGCTCTGTCCATGCTTGCATTAGTCTACCGAATCATAAAAGGCCCAACATTGCCGGATCGTATCGTTGCTTTAGACGCAGTTGGAGTAAACATTGTTGGTATTGTCGCGTTAATATGTATCAAAGTGGATACAACTGCCTATGTAGAGTTCATTTTGCTATTTGGCATATTAGCGTTTATCGGGACAGTAGCCTTCTCCAAATATCTAGAGAAGGGAGTCATCATTGATCATGATAGAGATCGCTAATATAATTATTGTCCTATTTATAATTCTCGGGGCATTCTTTCACTTAATAGCTGCGCTTGGCGTGTTGAGATTACCTGATGTATATACGAGAAACCACGCTGCTTCAAAAGCTGCTACACTTGGTGTCCTTTGTATATTATTAGCTACATTCTTTTACTTTTATTTTCATGAAAGTGAATTTAATACAAGAGTACTTCTCTGTATCGTCTTTATGTTTTTAACAGCTCCAGTTGCTGGACATTTACTTGGAAGAGCCGCTTATCATCATGGTGTAAAAATGGAAGGCAGTAAAGTTGATGAATACGAAGAATACATTAAGGTAAAAAAATCTAATGAACCAAAGAAGTATGAAGCATATAAAAAGAAATTAGAGAAAAATTTATAAAAAAAAACGCTACCACATGCAGTATGAACTTCATGTAGGTAGCGTTTTTTCATATTTTATGAAACCAGTTTCTCAAACAGCATCATTAATCAAATGAATGATATGTAATTAAGTTGGGGGATTCATTATGTCGAAGGTTTCGAGGCACTTTCATTTTTTCAATAAGTTAAACCTTTCATCAGGGGATTGTAGCAGGTTGGTAATTAAACTAGATACAATGCTAGCCGTTGATTTCCACATTAAACTTATGGACTCAGTATCTACTAGGCTAAAATACCACGAAAAAATAGGGTGGAAAAATTAACTTTCCACCCCGATTCCTATTAAGACTTTTTCAATTTTAAAACAGCCATTGTACATCTTGAAGCACATATTAATTTTTCTTGTTCATCAACGATCTTTATTTCCCAAACCATCGTTGTTTTTCCTTGATGTAGGACTGTTGCAATGGCTGTTACAACGCCGTCTTTCTTTGACTTAATATGGTTAGCATTAATCTCTAATCCTGCTACGCCTTCTGTTTCTTTATCAACAAGTTCATAAGCACCTAAGCTTGCTACAGTTTCAGCAAGCGCTACAGAAGCTCCTCCATGAAGGATACCAAATGGTTGTCTTGTTCTGCCGTCTACAGGCATCGTAGCAACAACCTTCCCCTTCTCAAGACTTGTAATTTCAATACCTAATGTTTCTATCATTGTTTCTGAATACATATGTACGCCTCCTCTCAACTACCATTATAACCGAACATATATTTTATGGGAATATTCTGTTTAATCATAGAATAAGCCCTCGATACATATATTTATGCTAATGAGATGTTGAAAGGAGACCTAAGATGTATCCTATATGTTTTAATCCCTCTCCTATTTGCCCGTATCCGTATACATATCCTACCTATTGCCGACCGTATCCACCAATACATACACGTTCATTTCCTCCAGTGAATCCGGATCAGTTCATCAAATCTGCAAAAGAAATGGAAGTATTGATGAACAGTGCAAGTAAATTACTTGATAAAATGGCGAAGTCTAGAGAATACTCCTATAATATTATGACTGCTGCTCAAGAATCAAATCAAACTAAAGTTAATCAACTCATTGAATCTGCAGACCTTAACAGTCATCCGAAAGTTACTTATACGCCAGATGGATTGACTTTAAATTTTCAATCTGCGGGTGATCAAAGTGCGAACTTGTCATTAAAATTAAAATGGACTACGATGCAAATGTAGGGTAATGGCTTATTTTCAAACCTAATATAGAATTTTTACAAGAGCAGTCTTTGTACGACTGCTCTTTTATTTTCGTAAAGTAATCTCTCACATGCCTATGAAGCGGACAAAAAAATACCACAGCACTATCTGTGGCATCAGTTTTATCTAGTTAATCTCATTATTTATATTAATATACGGTCCATAAGGATTGGGGTTACCAGGATAGGCATTTGGATAGCCACCAAAACCTTGATTGCCATATGGAACAGGGCCGGGTCCATATCCATACGGCGGGCAAGGTCCACCAAAACATGGTCTTGGTCTAAAGAACAACGGTGCGGCTAAAGCACCTCCTGCTAATCCGCCAAGAAAACCGCCCACGAATGGTGCAGCGAAAAAGGGAAAAAAGCGTTCGTCCGCGACACCAGGATGTCGATAATAATAATGCACTAGGGATTACCTCCTTTAATTAAGAGCTGGGTACCTTCCCTATTACATATGCATCTATCACCAATTAAGCGTGGGCTTAATATGAGTTATTCATCATTCACTTTTCGTTAAAATTGCATCTGCAATCCCATAATTAACCGCTTCTTGAGCGCTCATAAAATAATCACGTTCTGTATCCAATTTCACCTTTTCTAATGGTTGATTTGTTTTCTCAGCAATCATTTGATTGGTTACGTCTTTTAGCTTTAATATCCTTCTTGCAGAGATTTCAATATCTGTCGCTTGCCCTCTTGCGCCACCTAAGGGTTGATGAATCATTACTTCACTATGAGGGAGCACAAACCGTTTTCCTTTCGTCCCAGATAGAAGCAGTAGTGCACCAAATGAGGCAGCCATTCCTGTACAGATGGTGCGAATATCGCATTTTACATAGTCGAGGGTATCTAAAATAGCAAAGCCCGCTGTTGTTGATCCTCCAGGACTATTAATATAAAGTGAAATATCTTTTTTCTCATCTTCTGCAGCTAAAAATAATATTTGGGCGACAATATTATTCGCCATATGATCATTGATTTCTTCACCAATCATAATAATCCGATCTCTCAACAATCTTGAATAAATGTCATAGGACCTTTCACCTTTAGCCGTTTGTTCAATTACATAAGGGATCGTACTCATTATAAAACCTCCAAAAAGGCAAGCATTATGCTGCCATCATATTGAAAGCATTGGAAGGGGTGCTTTGCTTTGAGGTATGATAATGGCTAATTATTGGCAGTATTTTGATGAGCTCAATGGGATTTTGCTGTTCAAGTGCCCGATGGAAAACTTGAAAAATTCTCCTCTTTACCGGCTCATCCCACTGCTGATTCAATTCTTTCATATCCATTGCTAAACGTTTTCTTGCCCGATGCAATAAACTTTTAACAGTGACTTCTTTCATATTAAGCATTTCTGCAATTTCACTATTCTTAAATAAAAACGCTTCTTTTAATGAAAAAGCTAACGCCTGTTGCACCGTTAATTTCTCTAATAATAATTCAATTGTTTCCGTCAAATCATGATTGCTCGTTTCAATATCCACATGATCTTCTGTTAATTGTTCTTTTTTCTTTTTTCTAACGACATCGATCCATTGATGATAAGCAATTTTCTTTAACAAAGCTCGTGTTATTTTAGCCTCGTTATACTTCATTGCCTTTAAGATGGTTTCTTGAGCGACATCCTCACCATCCCACTCATTTTGGCAAAGAAAGGTGCAATAGCTTACTAAGTCTTGGTAATACTTTTTCCCAATCATATCTAACGTTGCTGACCGCCTTGCCATCTGCTCGTTATGCATTGTTTGTTTCACCCCTTCACACTTTCTATTACTTAAACGGCTGTAAGTGAAAAAAAGATATGGGTCAATAAAATTTTTTCTTAATAAGCTTTTGCCCAATAGACAAGATGCTTTGCTTCTTCTTTACAACAAACACATGCTTTGGCAATCGCCGCTTCATCAAATGGCATGCAACGGGAAGTAACACTTGTATCTTCTTTTATTTTCTCTTCGCACGCTTGATTG
The DNA here is from genome assembly GCF_038003465.1 of Cytobacillus sp. FSL K6-0265. Taxonomy (NCBI): domain Bacteria; kingdom Bacillati; phylum Bacillota; class Bacilli; order Caryophanales; family Bacillaceae; genus Cytobacillus; species Cytobacillus sp. FSL K6-0265. The sequence continues at coordinate 3,605,462 of NZ_JBBOPE010000001.1, forward strand.
CCACACCACATCGCTTTGACAAACCCTTGTTTTTCATTAAATATCTGCTTAAACTCCTCATAAGTATATGCTTCATACGTATGATCGTTGCGATGTTCTTTTGCCTTATTATATAGGGAAGTTTGAATTTCTTCTAAAAGTTGAACAATCTTTTCTTCTAGATTTTCTAATGGAGCAAAAATTTTCTCTCCTGTATCTCTTCTAGCTAGTACGACTTGACCCTTTTCGATATCTTTAGGACCTACTTCTAAGCGAATTGGTACACCCTTCATTTCATATTCATTAAACTTCCAACCTGGCTTTTTATCACTAGCATCAATATCTACGCGAGCCACTTTACTTAGTTTTTCTTTTAAATCATAGGCGAAATCTAATACGCCTTCCTTATGTTGCGCAATAGGAACAATCATCACCTGCTTTGGGGCAGCCTTTGGCGGGATTACTAATCCTCTGTCATTACCGTGGACCATAATCATCGCACCGATAATTCTCGTTGTGAAGCCCCAGGAAGTTTGCTGCACATACTGCTCTTTTCCATCTTTGTCAGTAAACTGAATACCAAATGCTCTCGCAAAGCCATCACCTAAATGATGAGATGTCCCTGATTGTAATGCTTTACCATCGTGCATTAAGCTTTCAATTGTATAAGTTAATTTAGCACCAGCAAACTTTTCTTTCTCCGTTTTTTTGCCTTTAACAACAGGAATAGCTAGAAAGTTTTCACATATATCTGCGTAGACATCAAGCATCTTTACGGTTTCTTCTAACGCTTCTTCATCTGTAGCATGACAAGTATGGCCTTCTTGCCATAAAAACTCCAACGTTCGTAAAAATGGTCTTGTTGTTTTCTCCCAACGAACTACATTGGACCATTGATTATAAAGCTTTGGTAAATCACGATAAGAGTGAATAATATTTCTATAATGTTCACCGAATAGTACTTCTGATGTCGGACGCACGCAAAGTCTCTCAGCAAGCTCCTCTTCCCCACCATGAGTTACCCAAGCCACTTCTGGGGCAAATCCTTCAATATGATCTTTCTCTTTTTGAAGAAGGCTCTCAGGAATAAATAGAGGCATATAAACATTTTCATGCCCGGTTTCTTTTATCATTTGATCAAGTGCTGACTTAATGTTCTCCCAAAGGGCATAACCATATGGACGAATAATCATAGAACCTCTAACACTCGAATAATCCACTAAATCAGCTTTCTTTACGACATCTGTATACCATTGTGGAAAATCTTCATTCATTGACGTTATCTCTTTCACAAATTGCTTACCCATATTAACACCTCATTTTATTTTTTTATTCAAAGACACAAAAAAAGCCCTGCTTTCAAATAGGGACCCAATGACTGGTGGTACCACCCTATTTCAAAGCAAAGCTTTGCACTCTTATTGATAACGGTTCAACAAGTAAACCGCATATTCTAGAGAATATGTACTCAGAGGGCAGGTTCAGCTTTTCACTAATAGATATCTCACAGCACAAACGGATACCTTCTCTGAAAATAATGATAAAAACTTACTATTCCTCATCAACGATTATCTATTTTTTGAAGATTATATAGAGTTTAATGGAAAAAGTCAACTTTTGGTTAAAGATCCTTGGTCTAATGGCTTTTTACTTCTCTATAGCCACCTTAAGTGAACATTTTTTATTAGGAGACGAATGGGTATACAATGAGGATGCAAAAATAAGATGATTATTAACAGAATGAGACAAGAACCATTTTAATTTGAATGAAATCCATATAAATAAGGAATCAAAATAAAAAAACCTACCCCAATTATGAGGTAGGAGATTGTATCATTAGTTTGTTATGCCTTCATTTGTGAATGCTGCATCGACTTGAACATAGTCATAACCTAGGTCCCTTGCAACTGCTTCATACGTTACATGCCCATTTACTACGTTTACCCCTAATTTCAATGCTGGGTTTTGCTCAACAGCTAGATGTGCCCCTTTTGTTGCTATTTGTAATGCATAAGGAATCGTTACATTTGTTAAAGCAATTGTTGATGTTCTAGGTACAGCACCTGGCATATTTGCCACGGCATAATGAACAACACCATGTTTAATATAAGTTGGATCATCATGTGTAGTTACATGATCAACCGTTTCTAGAATACCACCTTGGTCAACCGCAACATCAATCACGACTGCGCCAGGTTTCATTGTTTGAATCATTTCTTCTGTTACTAATTTTGGCGCTTTTGCTCCCGGAATAAGGACAGCACCAATTACAAGGTCAGCTTCCTTAACAGATTCAGCAATATTAAATGGATTAGACATTAATGTTTGAATACTATTACCAAAAATATCATCAAGTTGACGGAGTCTTTCAGGACTTAAATCAATGATTGTTACATCTGCACCAAGACCGATAGCCATTTTCGCTGCATTAATGCCCACAACGCCCCCACCAATAATCGTCACTTTTCCTCGAGATACGCCTGGCACACCTGCAAGTAATATTCCTTGGCCGCCGTTTGTTTTTTGTAAGAATTGCGCTCCAACTTGTGTAGCCATTCTACCAGCAACTTCACTCATTGGTGTTAGTAATGGAAGTGTACGGTTCACCTCGACTGTTTCATATGCAATAGCCGTTACTCCACTTTTCACTAGCGCATCTGCCAATTCTGGTTCTGCTGCTAAATGCAAATAAGTAAACAACACTAGGCCTTTACGGAAATAGTCATATTCAGTTGGTAGCGGTTCTTTTACCTTCATTACCATCTCCGCTGCCCATGCTTCTTTTGCCGTGCCTACGATTTTCGCGCCTGTTAGCTCGTAATCTTGGTCTTGAAATCCACTTCCGAGTCCTGCAGTCGTTTCAATAAGTACTTCATGCCCAGCTTTTACTAATGCATCTACCCCCGCTGGTGTCATTGCAACACGGTTCTCGTTGTTTTTAATTTCTTTAGGTACGCCGATAATCATATCCTTTTGGCCCCTTCCATTTATGATATTAATTTTTAAGTATGAATAAATTGCATAGAATAAATTGTCAAATAATAAATGACAATTTTATGTTTCCCTATTGTCAGTATAATAATAGAATGTTGAAATGACTTTGTTTATATTTGAAAAATGAAAAAGCGTCGTTTGTGTAATTTCACAAACGACGCTTTTTTTCTATGTATTTGCGGATTTGCAGTTCTAAATACAAGGAAAATTTCTCATGTGTACTTTTAAAGTTCACATGAGTGAGCTCTGTAATTCTCTTCAAACGATAATTTAATGTATTAACGTGAACATGTAATACTTTAGCAGCGTCATTTACATTGCTATCATTTAAAATAAAGGCTTCTAAAGACATTAATAGCTCCGTTCGATGAGCATGATCATAATCTATTAAACGTTGGATGACAGGATGTTCATAAGCATCACGGCTTCTTATTTCAAGAATGGCATCCAAATATTTAAAAACACCCAATTGGTGATAAGTATAGATTTCTTGCATTTCTTGCGGATATTGTGATTTTAAACGAAGTACTTCTAAGCATTCTGAATAGCGATCTTCAACATGGTCATATGTCAATTTCAAACTGCTGCTACCACTGATGATATGATCAATATCAAACCTTATATACATTTGATTAATAACAAACTGTATAAACTCAGATAAATCTGTTTCATTTGCCTGTGTAGATGGCGGAGATGCTAGTAAGATAAAGTCATTGCCCATCGTTGCATAAAACGTCATATGGATTTTTTGGCTCGTTGAAATGAGATAAATCATGCTTTGTTCCGTTTGCATGTCTATATCGTCTATAAAGCGAAAAATAATGACAGCAGAATAGAGAGATGGTTTGATATGAAAATCATCTAACTTTTCTATTACTTCTGTATGTTTGGGATATCTGCCAGTTAATAACTGCCAGAAAAAATCCTGATAGCTTTCTTCTCTTTTCTTTTTTTGACGATAAAGCTTCAACAATTCAATTCTTGCCGATTGTGCAGCCAGTTTTAATAAATACATATCTTCGGCCGTAAGGGACTTATCTCGTTCAACCACCCATATATACCCAAGCACTTCTTCTTGATGCCTGATAGAAATTGCTACCCTATTACCCAGCCCAATTTCTTTAATTTCTGGAATTTTTAATGGTTCAGCGCTCCTTAATAATTGAGGAATAGCATCTGCCTTCCATAAACTATTTATTACCTTTTCGGGCACTTTTCTGCTAATAATCGTTGCAATCCTAGCCTGATCCGTTTGATCATCATGCGTACTATATGCTAATAACCGATGATTTGCATCTTCAATAGTTACAGGACATTCAAGAACATCTCTAATTTTATCCACAAATGTTTCTAAGTTATCAAATGATCGTTTAAATGGATCTTTACCGTACTGTTTTTCTCTCTCCATTTCAAACCTCCAACTGCCTCTTTTTTTTATTATATCTAAACCTTTACATGCTGTCGAAAGCTCAATCTATACTATCTAATTATTATAAATAGTTAAACTTTTTTAAAATTGATTGAAGTTATCCTTGTATAATTTTACAATAATAAGTATTCTTACAATTTTCCGTGCTCTTCAAGAATTTTACCAAGATTAAAGTAGTTTTGGTTTATCCATTTAGGAAAGCGATTACATTCCAAAAAATTCTTGATACATATTTAGCATGATACACAATTAAAGAGAGGAAGATTCATCTGTGGACATTATGAACATACTTGAAAAAATTAATTCCTTTTTGTGGGGAACACCCAGTTTAATCTTACTATTTGGGACGGGCCTACTCCTAACGATCATGCTTAAAGGTCGTACATTTACGAAACTCTTTTATGCTTTTAAATTAGCATTTACAAAGGAAGGGAACGCTAAGAATACAAATGATGAAGGTGATGTAAGTAATTTCAAAGCATTAATGACTGCACTGGCCGCAACGATAGGTAACGGAAACATAGCTGGTGTCGCCACAGCTATCACCTTAGGTGGACCAGGCGCCATTTTTTGGATGTGGGTTGTAGGGCTTTTCGGAATGGCTACTAAATACGCGGAAGCCTTACTAGCAATGAAATATCGCGTAAAGAATGCCAATGGTGAATATTCCAGTGGACCCATGTACTATATTGAGAGAGGTCTAGGATCTAAGTATAAATGGTTAGCCGTTGCCTTTGCCATTTTTGGTGCTTTTGCCGCTTTAGGTATAGGAAATAGTGTGCAATCTAATACGATTGCTCAAGTAGCTAGTGAATCTTTTGGTATCAACAGTATTGTTACTGGCATCGTTTTAGCTGTCTTTGCTTCGCTTATTATTTTTGGAGGCCTTCAAAGAATTAGTACGGTCGCTGGCTTCTTTGTACCCATTATGGCGTTTCTTTATATTGGTGGCGCTTTAATCATCATTGCGGTCAATTATGAAATGATTATTCCGTCATTTCAGTTAATTTTCCATTATGCTTTTAATCCGATTGCAGCAACCGGTGGTTTTGTAGGGGTTGTCGTATCAGAGGCAATTAAAAATGGTGTGTCAAAGGGTATCTTTTCTAATGAAGCTGGTTTAGGTACTGCTGCTTTAATCGCAGGTAATGCTAAAACAGACCATCCTGTGAAGCAAGCACTTGTTGCCATGACAGGGACTTTCATTGTTACCATCATCGTGTGTACGATGACTGGACTTGTATTAATCATTACTGGTTTTTGGGATTATACAGGCGGATTACTTTCTGGCGTAACCCATGACCCTAATCTCGATGGTGGGGCATTAACGAGTGCAGCATTTGCCTCAGTATTAGGAACAGCAGGAGAATATATCGTCGCTTTCTCTGTTATTTTTTTCGGATTTACAACAATTGTCGGCTGGTATGTATACGGCGAGAAATGCTTTGAATATATAGCTGGTACAAAAGGAATTGCTGGCTACCGTGCGATTTATATTATTGCTTGTGCGGCTGGTGCAATGGTTAACTTAGCTACCGTTTGGGCATTTGCAGATATGGCTAACGCATTAATGATGATTCCGAACTTAGTTGGTCTTCTTCTATTGAGGAAAGTCGTTGTACAAGAAACAGACGAATTCTTTACTAAACATTATAAAACAAAATAACTGTCTTAATGACATAAGAAATAGGAGCCTCACAAATGTGATAATTTGGGGGCTTTTTTTATCATTTACTTGTTCATTTAATAAAAAGCATTCTTCTTCTTTATGTTTTTAAAGATTTTGTAATGAAATAAGAATTCTTTACAATATAATTCTTCATCGTGGTCAAAATCATATATAGTTAGAAACTCAGATAATATATTTCGATCTGCCTCTAGCCATTGATAAGCAATCCATAATTTGTACTTTAATCGTTCATATAAGTGGTAATGCCCTGACTCATGGAAGATGTCTTCTAATTCGTATTCTGTCATTTCACCTATACCCCCATCTGTTTTCTTCATTGTCCCCACTAAGAGCGTTTATTACTCCTCAAGTTGTAAAATATTCACTATCTTTGACGAAGCAACACTTGTTTTGTCAAACGTAAAGGGAAATGTATTTCTTAAGCGAATGCTTTTAATAAAGTAATGATAAGGAGGAGATTACTTTTGAATACAGGCGCTGTAGCAAAACTACTCGGTGTATCCCAAAGTACGATTCAGCGATGGATAAAGCAGCTAAATTTAAATATGACAAAAAATGAGCAAGGACATTATGCTTATTCAGAAGAAGATATTCAATTATTAAAAAAAGTTCATGAACAATTAAATAAAGGTGTCCTTCTTCAAGACGTAAAAGTTACTAGCAAAAAAATTCGCCACGCCACTATAACTAGTCCACAGAAATCTAATGATGAACTAAGCGCAAGAATGGATCTGTTAGAACAACGCTTAAATGCGAAAGCAGATGATGTGACTTCTTATCAATTGCTCCATCACCGCCAAGAGTTAGAAGAATTACACGCCGAAATTGAACGTTTACATGAGCGTTTACACATTCTAGAAAAAAAGAATTTCGTGCAAGTATCTCCTATTCCCTCTGACAGTTCTACTGCTAGTATCTTTCCCAAAAAAAGAATAAAAAAGCGTAATATCCTTACAATGCTTTTCGGCATTAAATTTTAAACAAAAATGGTTCCACCTCAGATTTGGATGGAACCATTTTTTTATACTTATAGCGGTAATACTTAACGAAAATCCTGTTAAAGGTCACGTAGACAAACTAACAGGAGGGTGACTGATATGGCGTATTTTTCAATCATCTATAAACGTGTACCTTTATGGACAATAAAAATAAAAAATTGAAAGCATGGGGGAGAAAAGGAAAAAACCGGAAATGCAATATTTTGTGTTATAATTAAAAACGTGTATTTATGGAGGAGATATTATGCAACAAAACTGCGAATCACCTACTTCAAATCATTTTTTAAAAAAAATAAAAGTATTAGGCGGTATTTTCACTATTAATTTTATAGTGGTTGGTCTTATTTATCAATTTGATATTAGTGATAATTTGTCTTTCAATTACTTCAGATTATTTTTGATATTATCTTTAATTTTCGTTGGTTTAAATAGTTATTTCAAAAAGAATAGGGCGTCTTTGACTCTTTTAGGAATAGTATTTGTTACATACTTAATTTTAGATTTTGGTTTTGAAATTTTTCCTAAATAAATAATTTAGTAGTATCATCAGTAGTAATTCCTAGAGCAGATGCTCTCATATCAGGATATTAAGGCTCATGCTTGATTTTCATTTGCACCAATTTGGAATTTAAGGCTTGTTTCCTCAGCGCTTTTACCTTCTACAGCATCAGCTCCAACTACACTTACAGAAGATGTTGCACCAGTAACTTCTGCTGCTGCTCCTGCATTAAGGTGAGTTGAAACTAAATTCCATCATCCTCCACAGTTAGATACATATATAGCGTCAAAGCGAGTGGTAAGGTGAGTCAGTAATCGATTTCGATTCTTTCATCAGTAGAAGAATCACCATTCCTAAAAGAAGAAAATATTATCTTTTTGAATGACTGAGAGTAATGATCCTATCGTTAAAATTCCTTTTATGTCCGTATCTTTCTTATTCTAAAGGCAAAGTACGACTACATTCTGCTTTTTGATAGTCATTCTTATTCGTGTTTCGGAACCTATATACATTGCACCAAGGTCAAGCCCACTAAAAATAAACCCAATCAAATATGATTGAGTTTAAATAATACTAATTTATTTCTTTTATAATACCATTGCAGCAATCCAGCCAAATATAATGACAGGAATATTATAATGAATAAATGTTGGTACACATGTATCCCAAATATGATTATGATGACCATCCACATTCAATCCTGATGTCGGTCCAAGTGTACTGTCTGAAGCAGGAGATCCAGCATCACCTAAAGCAGCAGATGCACCAATTAACGCAATCGTAGCCATTGGACTAAACCCTAGTTCTAAACATAATGGCACAAAAATGGTCGTGATAATTGGAATAGTTGAAAACGATGAACCAATACCAATGGTGACTAACAAACCTACTAAAAGCATTAATAACGCACCTAAGGCTTGATTATTCCCTATCATCTCAGCTACATTCGACACAAGGACTCCAACATCCCCTGTTTCTTTCAGCACATCACCGAAACCAAATGCCGCGAGCATGACAAACCCGATAAATGCCATCATTTTCATTCCATCTGTTAATAAGCTATCTGCTTCAGTACCCTTTATCGTTCCACTTAAATAGACAGTAATAATACCGGCCACTGCGCCCATAATCATTGAATCTAATTGTATTTGTACAACTAACGCAATAATGATTGCTAAAACGGCAAATAAGATACCGCGCTTACTATAAGATACTCTTTCAGTTTCTATGATTTCTGTTGATTGATAAACTCTCGGTTTTCGATAAGATATGAAAACGGCTATTATTAGGCCAACAACCATACCTAAAGCAGGAAGTAGCATAGCTACTGGTATTTGTTGCATATCAACATCTAAACCGCTACTTGTCATATTATCTGCTAAGATTTGGTGAAATATTTGTCCAAATCCTGCAGGGATAAGCATATAAGGAGTGACTAAACCAAATGTAAGGACGGAGGCAATTAATCTCCTATCTATTTTAAGTTCATTCAATACTTTTAATAAAGGTGGAACTAATATGGGAATAAACGCAATATGAATAGGAATAAGGTTTTGTGAGAAACACGCCATCATTAATAATGATAAAATGACTAACGTTTTAGATAAACCTTTCTTCCTTTCCTCTCCCTCTTTCCCTACCTTTTGAATAATTTTATCAACAAGGAGATTCGGTAGGCCTGTACGAGAGATAGCAATCGCAAAGCCTCCTAATAAAGCATAACTAAGTGCTACTTCTGCACTGCCACCTAATCCATTTGTAAAGACTTCAATTGTGTTTGTTATACCAAGTCCACCTGTTAAACCTCCCACCAATGCACCAATAATAAGGGATAACACGACATTTACACGTAATAAACTTAGTATCAACATGACTAATACAGCAAGTAAAACAGCATTCATGATTAAAACCTTTCTTTCTATTTATTTTTGCTTTATTTTAGTAAAGTGTTAGAGTAATAAATTAACATACTCATTCATGTTCGTCAAATAATGGACTTTTAGGAAAAATAGGATAATTCACACTTTTATTAAACCCTATGCAAATTATTTCCCTGAGTATATAAAATGAATGTACTTAACTTTGAACAAAACAGGTACATCTTCTATTGACACAGGCAAATATTTAACATTTCATCTTCTGCTTTTATTGAAGAAGTTTGATGCGCTTGTTTCTCGGAAAAAGGGGTGATTATCTATGAATAAGGAGACGAAGAATACAAGGAAATCTACGCCTACTGAAAAGGATCTGTAGAGGAATTGGAGGCATGTATAAAGCAACTGGAAATGGAGAATGCCTACTTAAAAAAGTTAAATTCTTTAGTTCAAATGAAAGACAAATTACCAACCAAATCAAAGCGCAAGTAAAATAAGATCTTTCAAACAAGGGAAAATTAAAAGACCTAAGCCCAGTGGAAAACCGAACTCAGGTCCTTTTGTCAGATCACCTTTAATATGCTTTTAATAAATGATTTATTATTTCACTTCAAATCTTTCTACAAGTAGAGCTAACGTACGTGTCATTACACCTGTGGCACCAGCAGGACCTAATTCATAAGGTTTATTTGTTGTAGATGTACCTGCTATATCTAAATGCACCCATGGCGTATCTTCAGCAAATTCTCCAATAAAACCACCTGCCATAATTGCATGGCCTTCTCTTCCAGGGGAATTGTTTAAATCTGCCACTGGGCTATTGCGAATTCTTTGTTTATCTTTTTCAAATAATGGGAGTCTCCACATCGCTTCACCTGCTTCGAATGACGCTTCTAATACTTGTTCGAAGAAGGTTTCATGATTAGTAATCGCACCTGTTGTTTCTTCTCCTAAGGCAACAATGACTCCTCCTGTTAAAGTAGCAACATCGACTAAATAATTAGCACCATGCTGTTTAGCGTACGTAATGGCATCAGCTAAAACGAGACGTCCTTCTGCATCCGTATTTAAGATCTCTATTGTTTTTCCACTTAACGAAGTAATAACATCATCTGGTTTAAAAGCAGATCCACTTATCATATTATCTGTTGATGGAATAACAGCTAATACATTCTGTTCTGGTCTTAACTCACCGATGATTTCCATCGCCCCCAGAACGGCTGCAGCTCCGCCCATATCTGTTTTCATTCCAACAATCCCTGATTTCGGCTTTATCGAGTAACCACCAGTATCGAAGGTAATTCCTTTTCCGACTAAACTAATGACATCTTCCCACTGATCTTTCCCTTGATATTTTAGAACAATCATTTTCGGTGGCTCTGTTGAACCTTGGTTTACTGCTAACAGCGCACCCATCCCAAGCTCTAACATTTCTTTCTTATCTAATATTTCTATTTCAAAATCATATTTCTTTGCTAGCTCCATGGCGTACTCTGCCATCGTTGTGGCAGTTAACATATTCCCAGGCATATTCACTAAAGTTCTTGCAGAGTTTGTCCCCTTACCATAGGCATAACCAACTGTTAAAGCAGATAGTACATCTTCTCTATTTTCAGTCGTATAAGCTGTGATTTTATCAATCTTCTTTTCAGGTTCATTTGACTTTTGTTTATATCCTTCAAAACGATAGGTAGCGAGTGTATATGCTTCACTGACGGCGTGACCAACATCGAGCGCATCAAGCTGATCAGCAACAGTAAATGTGTCTAAATAAACGGCTACTTCCGAAAGTTTACTTTTTTGAATTTCTTTAAAGGCTAATCCTATCGCTTCTTTTAATTCATTGAATTGTAAGGCCTTCTTCTTACCTAGACCCACAAATAATAATCTCTTCGCAGCAATTTTATTGAATGTATGTACTTTGCTTATTGATTTTAACTTCCCTGATATATCACCTTGCTTAAGAAAATCAGTCATTTGTCCTTCAAATTTTTCGTCTAAAGAAGATAGTCCATCTTTTATGATATTCGGTTCATCGAACAAACCGATGATTAAAACTTCATGGGCTGAGTCATAAAGATTTTCTTTTTTGACTGTAAACATTTTAAACACCTCCATAAGATATATAATCATTATATCTAATCTTTCATATTATTTCGACTAGCTTACTTTAACCTTCAAGAGGATCTGATTTTCAAATCAAAATACTTTGTGCTAATCTGTTACTAATAGAAAATCCTTCCTTTTAGTAAAGAATACAAACATCGATAAGGTGGTTAAATAATGGAAATATTTTTGAACTTTCCTCTTTGGTCAGCATTAGCTGCCATTCTCTTTGCACAATTTGTAAAAGTCCCCATTACTTTTTTTGCTACTAGAAAGTTAGATTGGTCACTGTTAACAAGTACAGGGGGGATGCCAAGCTCACACTCTGCTGCCGTTACAGCTTTATCTACAGGGGTAGCCATCGAAGCTGGATTAGATTCCATTCCCTTCGCGATATCAGCCATGTTTGCTATCATTACTATGTTTGATGCAACCGGAGTACGAAGGCAAGCAGGGGAACAAGCCATTGTCCTTAATCAACTTGTCAATGACTTTAACCGTTTTGTCGATGAAGCAAAATCATGGCCCAAAAAACCAGACCAAGTAAAACGTAAAGAACTGAAAGAATTATTAGGCCATAAACCAGTAGAAGTGTTTTTCGGAGGGTTAACAGGTATTTTACTAACATTACTCTTATATGCATTAATATTTTAAGATATTGGAGGTTTTCAATCATGCGAATCGCTTCTCTTTGCCCAAGCAATACAGAAATTATCGCCTACTTAGGATTAATCGATCAACTTGTTGCAGTTGATGATTACTCTGATTGGCCAGCAGCGGTAAATACTCTACCAAAACTCGGTCCAGACCTATCCATAGATATGAATGCTGTAGAAAAAGCTAAACCGGACCTTGTGTTGGCATCATTAAGTGTACCGGGAATGGAAAAGAATATTCTGGCATTGGATGAACGGAACATTCCTTACATAACATTAAATCCACAAAGCTTAACAGATATTGAAAATGACTTAATCACCGTAGCCACAGCCTTAGGTAAAAAAGAAGTCGGTATGCAAGCTGCAGCAAACTTTCATGAAAAAGTCATGAACCTAAAGAACCTAGCTAAACAGGTGAGCACGCCTCTCTCTATCTATTGGGAATGGTGGCCAAAGCCCATTTTTACACCAGGTGGTACAAACTGGCTCACTGAAATTAGTGAACTTGTTGGCGGTGAAAACCTTTTCGCATCTAAAGAACAAGCAAATATCCAAACAGATTGGGACGCCATTCGTATGCAAAATCCCGATGTAATCTGTTTAGCCTGGGTAGGTGTAAGGCAGGAGAAAATCAATCCAGCCATTTTACAGAAACGTCCAGGTTGGTCAAATATGGACGCATTGAAAAATAATACTGTTTATGTCCTCGAAGAAGAATTGTTTTGTCGCCCTTCACCAAGATTAATCGAAGGGGCAATCAAATTGGGACAGTTATTACATCCGAATATATTTTCTTCTCCAATAAAAAAGTAATGGGTATTCATCCCCATTACTTTTTTAGTTAAGTTATTCTTTTGTATACTGCTGTCTAAATACTTGTAGTGATTCCGTTTCATTTAACTCTTGTAAATCTTCTTCAGTTAACGTACCATCACCGATTGATATTACATAGACATCCAACGTTTTCTTCCCCCAAGAATTATATACATCATCTACTGTTTCATAATATAAGTCCAATTTATTTCCTTTAATAGCGCCACCTTTGTCAGCAACTACGCCAAACCCATAATCAGGAATCCACAGTATCGTACCAATAGGGAAAACAGTTAAATCTGCAGCAATCGTAGAATATAAATCCCTTTTCACCTTTACACCAGAATATGTAATACCAAATTCAGGATGTCCAGGATTTTTACCTGTCGACTCATAATAAGCTGTGTATCCGGTTGCGATGACTTCTTTGGTATCGTATTGTGACCAATCCCAATCATTCAAAGAAGGCGGTTCTTCAGCGACTGTGCTTGTTAATAATTTCAAGTGTTCCCCTTCCAATGTCTTGTTTAGATCTTTAAATGCCAGTCCAATCGATTTTAATGCATGTTTGAAAGATAGAGCAGCTCCCTCTCCTTCATTCGCTTGTTCACTCATATAATCAATCACTTGCTTTGCTTCTACACCTGAAATCGTTTGGAATGTGGATAATAAAGCGACAGAAAAAGCAAGGGACATGACCATTCGTTTCGCCCATTTTTTTATATCATTCATAGTTAATCACTCCTCCCAACAATAGTCATTTCCCTTCATTCAAGGAAATATTCATTTTTTTGAGAAAAGAGAGGAACGTACGGTCTTATCCCCTACTAAAAACGATAGTTGGAAATGATCAGAGGAACTTCTTATTCGTTCTACTTCTCTAGCTGACATTCGTTTGTTTTACCACTTGCAAATGGTTATATTTGTTGTTTTCTTATATAGAGTAATTCAATCAAATTTTTGCTTGGGGCATGCTTTTTTGACTCGTTTCTGCTTGAATCCAATCAAATTTTGGCTTGGATACGCTTTTTTGACTCGTTTCTGCTTGAATCCAATCAAATTTTTACTCGGGCATGCTTTTTTGACTCGTTTCTGCTTGAATCCAATCAAATTTTTACTCGGACATCTTTTTTGACTCGTTTCCGCTTGAATCCAATCAAGCTTTTACTCGGACACGCTTTTTTGACTCGTTCCCACTTGAATCTAATCAAATTTTTGCTCAAACACGCTTTTTTGACTCGTTTCTGCTTGAATCTAATCAAATTTTTACTCGGGCACGCTTTTTTGACTCGTTTCTGCTTGAATCTAATCAATTTTTTACTCGGGCATGCTTTTTTGACTCGTTTCTGCTTGAACCCAATCAATTTTTTACTCGGACATCTTTTTTTGACTTGTTCCCACTTGAATCTAATCAAATTTTTGCTCGGGCATGCTTTTTTGACTCGTTTCCGCTTGAATCCAATCAAACTTTTCCTCGGGCATGCTTTTTTGACTCGTTTCCACTCGAATCCAATCAAACTTTAGTCAAGTCCTTAATATTGTGTAAAATTCTAAACCACTGTTTTCAACTATTAACTAGTGATATGATTTATCCCCTTACATTTTTTGAGGGAATCTTCCATGGTTCTATTCCTTCATAGCCAGGGTGGGATGTCAAAGGCTCCTCACTTTGACAGTCCACCCTGGCTATGAAACCATCTATAATGGAAGTTTCACCTCAAATGTAGAGGCTATTTGCATAAGGATTTTCTCTTTGAGTAAACTGTTTGTTGATAATGAAGTAAGACAGCTCCCACTAAACGAAAAGCGGACTGAGTGTTAGGAAAAATCCGTATGACTCTTTCCCTTCTGCGAACTTCTTGATTTAACCGTTCTAATGAATTCGTACTTCTTATATGAGGCCAGAGAGCTTGTGAATGTTCCATATATTGAATGGTATCTTCAAAGCCTTCATCAAGAATTTTTAAGGCGTTTGTGAATTTAGGGTTTTCACCGAATTGGTTCATAAGTTCCTCTTTGAAATTCCTCATATCCTCTATAGTTACCGCTTCAAAAATCCGCTTGACCATCGTCCTAATTTCACCAGAATCTTTCTTTGGGAGTTTCTCGATAATATTACGTTTAAAATGTACATTACATCTCTGCCAGCTAGTGCCGATAAACTCCCGTAGAATTGCTTTTTGAAGACCTTGATGAGCGTCTGAAATAACGAGCTTTGGAGACTGAAGTCCACGGGATTTAAGCTGTTGAAAAAATCGACTCCAGCTATCATAGTTCTCAACATGATCAACTTGAAGGCCAAGAATCTCACGAGTGTTTTTATCAGTCAGGGCGGTCGCAATATAAATCGCTTTGGAGACAACTCGATGGTGCTCGCGCACCTTAATATACATAGCGTCCACAAAGATAAAAGGATAGTAGGAGACATTAAGTGGTCTCTTGGCCCAGTCGTTAACGATAGGATCTAGCTTTTGAGTAAGAGAGGAAACAAAAGACTTTGAAACGTTCTCCCCACAAAGCTGTTCCACAATATGTGTAACCTTACGAGTAGATATACCATTAATCACCATTTCGACCATTGAGATAACGAAGGCTTGATCACATCGTGCATATTTTTCAAAAACGGAAGTTGAAAATTCACCATTTCTAGTGCGTGGTACTTTAAGTTTTAGCTTCCCAATACTCATCGTAAAATCACGTTCGTAGTAGCCATTACGATAATCTAAACGGTCAGTCGTGCGTTCGTAACCAGCAGCTTGTATATATTGATCTCTTTCTTTTTCCATGTATTCATTTAATACAAGGACAATAGCAGATCTAACCACAGTATCAATATTTGAGTTTATAACGGCTTCTTTTAAAACATCCAAATCTAGGTTAAACTGTATTTGAGTCATTCTTATTCCTCTTTCATTGTTTATCGTCGTTGAAAACAGTGTTGACAAGAAGGAATAAAATGACTCTTCTTTTTACACAATTATATGGACTTAATCCAAACTTTTCCTCCAACACGCTTTTTTGACTCGTTCCCACTTGAATCTACTCAAATTTTTACTCGGACACGCTTTTTTGACTTGTTCCCACTTGAATCTACTCAAATTTTTGCTCGGACACGCTTTTTTGACTCGTTTCCACTCGAATCCAATCAACCTTTTCTCCGACACGCTTTTTTGACTCGTTTCCGTTCGTTTTAACTTCATCATTGATCCACTTCTTCATTTGCTTTGATATGTTTTATTCTTTTTTCATAATATGCTCCACGACCATTGCCTTTTAATGCGTAATGATGGCCGAGGACTCTTCTTATAGTTGATTTGCTTATTATGCGGTTACACCACTCATATATCACTTGGTTTGTTATTCTCATAGGAGCAAAGAGAATAGAAAATTCATCGATTAGGTTTAACAGTGCGCTTTCGAAAGAATACACAGTTTTACAGGAAGTACAGATCATCCTATTCCTATTAGCCATTCTCTCCATTCTTTGATTACATTTTTTACAAAAAAGTCCTTTAGCAACATCATGATAGGTATAGTCGGGTATAACAAACAATGGTTGTTCAGTTTGATGGGATAATAGCATTTGGATTATCTTTGTGTGATGGATTGTGGGGGTATAGCGAATTTGCTTAAGCTTTTTTATTAAACTTGGAATTTGTGGGGGGAGAATGAGATTCTTCCTTGGCGTAGCATCATAAAGCATAAATTCAGGATTGACAAAAATCAATAAATAGTCAAAAGTCAGATGCAAATGATGTTGTTTGAAAAATTGTCTAATGAGCGTTTCATTCCGTTCTATTTGAATAGATGGATTTTTTATTTCTTTATCTGTTGAGTGATACCAATGCCTATCTTGACTAGTGAAGTTGCCGCTATAATTTTTAACTTCAAAGAAAGTAATATGTTGTTGGTAAATGATGAGTGCATCTATCTGGAAAGTCGTGTGATTAATATTTAGCGTGAGATCATACAGAATAGGAATCTCAGGGGGAAGCTCCTTTAAATAATCTTGCCACCTTTTTTCTCCTTCATAGCCTTTTTGCAATGAGTGAAAATATTGGCTTTCTTCTGGGGAAAATTCCTTGCGCGCACTCAGTGCACGAAATAATTGGAGCTGATGTGAAGGTTTGAGGGGTTTAATAACTACCATTTTGCACCGCCTTTCTTTTTATCCATTATAAAAGATTCCACCTCAATAAACGACATTATTTTACAAAACAAAAAACTCTACTTTACTTTTAGTAGAGTTCTTTCATTATGTATAGACTAAAACATGCGATATCCTCTTTTGCGAAGCATGTTAATGACTATGCCAGCAACAATGGCACCAACAAAGCCACTGCTTAAGATGAGAATATCAGCTAATTGAAGGCTCGTGAGTTCCGCCCATAGACTAGAAAAAGAAGCCCGGGTGTCATTAAAATATTCAATGAGTCGAACCTTATCAACAATTCTAATAACGACAATTGGATATACAATTGCCATGATCCATGACATTCTTAAAAGCATATTTAATATAAAACCAATTCCGAAAAATAAAACAAAAAAGAGTAACATAGAAATCGGCAATACGAAAATGGTCATCTGCATTCAGCTTGTCCTCCCTTGCACATCAGTATTAAGTTTACTGAAACTTCACTCTATGCGTCAACATGTTCTTACAATAGAAATGACAAAAAATGAAGATTTTTCTACTTCCAGCTCTTTTTTGTACCTTGCAATTGGTCCCTTACTCCAAACCTAAAAAAGCTAGAGGTGCACATCAAATACGCACGCCTAGCTTCAATATAATTCGTTCATACCTTAACAGATTTCTTCTCATTCGGTTTCATATGAATCGCACGGTTATTCAAGCCCTCAATGGCTTCTAAAATCGTTTCGTTAAAACTTGGATGAGGGTATAGTGGGAAATTCAAGTCTTCATCACGACCAACGAACTCCATTGCCGTAACCGCCGTACTAATTAATTCAATAGCGGAAGAGCCAATGGCATGAAAGCCGAGCAGAACATCATTATCTGCGTCTTTAATTATTTTCATTATGCCACTTTTTTCACTAGTTACCATCGCATAGCCATTGCCACTATAATTGAATTGACTAACAGCAATATTTAAGCCTTTCTCTCTTGCTTCTTGTTCTGTCATCCCCACAGTAGCGAGAGGTGGGATCGTATGGACAACTGTAGGCATTAAGCTTAAATCCACTTCACTATTCAAGCCTGCAATCCTTTCAGCAACCACTTTCCCTTCTTTAATCGACTTAACAGCCAATTGCTCTCCACCCGTGACATCACCAATAGCGTATATTGTTGGTATATTCGTTTGCAATTGCTTGTTGACTTTAATAAAACCATCCGTTGTACATTCTACACCTATTCTTTGTAAATCGAGTGTCTCTATATTCCCCCGACGCGTTCCTTCCATAAATAAATGGCTACCTTCACATGTCAATTCCTGGTTTGAATTAGATAACTTCAATTGCAAGAGCGTATGACTTTCTACTAAATCTTTTAATTGATAATCACGGTATACTTTAATTTTTTGTTTCTTTAATAATCGCAGTAACTCCCTATTTATACTTTCATCAAAGGAAAAATGTTCTTTAGTTAAAATGAGTGTAACATCTGTACCAAGTTGACGATAAGTAAACGCGGCTTCTAATGCAATATAACTTTGTCCATATATGATAAGATGAGGAGGGATCTCATTTAACTGATAAAGTTCAGCTTCTGTTAAAACTTTTGCAGAGCGATATTTTTTAGGTATTTCAACAGTGCTTCCGGTCGCTATAATGACTCTCTCAAAATCATATAAATCAAAGTGATGAGATATTTCAATACCTAGACGTTTCTGATTAATAAATTGGGCTTTACCCCGAATGACCTCTATTTTATTTGCCTTACATAATTCTTCTACCCCTTTACGCAACCGCTCGATGGTAATATTTTTATAATCATTTAACGGTTCGATCGCAAAAGTAGGTTCATGAATAGCAATACCAAAAGAAGCATATTGCCCTAGCGCATCTAACTTCTTTGCAGCTTGCGCGTAAACCTTTGAAGGTATACAACCAGAATTTAAGCAAACACCACCCAATTCATGCTGTTCAACTAAAGTTACCTTCAACCCTAATTGCGCTGCCCGAATCGCCGCGTTGTATCCTCCAGGACCGCCTCCAATAATGATTAAATCCCGCTTTTCAGCGAATTCGCCTACAACCATTTAAATCAACTCCACTAATAATTTTGTTGGTTGTTCAATTAATTCAATGAAACGGTTAGAAAAAGCAATTGATTGCGCACCATCTATAACACGATGATCAAAAGAGATAGAAATATTCATGATTGAACGAATAACGATTTCATTTTCAGCATTTACTACCGGTTTTTTCTTCACTGCATGGAAAGTAATAATACTCGTTTCAGGATGATTAATAATTGGCGTTGCTCCTGTTCCGCGGCCAAGCGGGCCAACATTATTAACTGTAAACGTTCCGCCCTTCATATCACTCGGAGTTAGCTTACCTTCTTGTGCTTTTTTCGTTAACGATTTCATCTCCTCATGGATCGCTCGAACTGACTTTTTATCAGCTTGGTGAATGACCGGTACCATTAATCCTTCTTTTCCATGTGTCGCCACACCTATATGATAATCCTTTAACAACCGAATGACCCCTGCTTCTTCATCTAATCTTGCATTAAATAATGGGTGTTCTTTTAAGCAGATCACAACTGCTTTTAAGAAAAATGCGGCTGGAGAAAGACGATCACCTAAATCCTTTAATTCATTTCGCGCTTCTACTAATTGGGTAACATCGACCTCATCGTAATGCGTAACATGAGGAATCGTTTGTAGGGAATGACTCATTCGTTGAGCGATGACTTTTCTGATTCCTGTAAAAAGAATCGTCTCCTCTGATTTTGTTGTTTCTATTTGTGGCTCTGGTCTCTCTTTTTTCGTTTCTTTAGCACGATAGCCTTCCACAAATTGATACACATCATCATCCATTACTCTTCCTGCTGGTCCTGTACCAACAATTCTTTCTATATCTACATTTAGATCTCTTGCAATTTTTCTTGTATAAGGTGCTGCAAGTATCCGCTGATAGCGATTTCGATTCGCTTCAGGAAGAACCTCTTTTTCCACACGCGGTGGTACGGTTTCAATCACCACTTCTTCTCTCTTTGCAAGGCTCTGTCCATTATCGATTGTCATAATCACCGTTCCAACCGTAACGACTTCTCCTGTTTGAAAAGGAATGGAGGTGATGACACCAGCTGAAGGAGCAGGAATTTCAGCCACCATTTTATCGGTTTGTAGTTCAACCAATGGCTGATCTATTTCCACTGTATCTCCTTCTTGGACAAAGTAATGGATAATCTCTCCTTCTGTCATTCCTTCTCCTATATCGCTAAATTTCACATCAGTCATATCATCTCACCCTCCCCTCTAAAATGTATAAGCTTTACGAATGGCTGTCTCTACTCGTTCTGTTGATGGTAAATAATCATTCTCCAAAGAAAATAATGGCACAGGTACATCAAAGCCTGTCACTTTCTCCACTGGTGCTTTCAAATAGAGAAAAGAAGTATCGTTTATAATAGAAATAATCTCGCTACCTAACCCGCCTGTCTCATGTCCTTCGTGAACTATGACAACCCTCCCTGTTTTTTGCACAGAATCAGCAATTAAGTCACGGTCTAGTGGATAAAGGCTTCTTAGATCAATCACATCACATGAAATACCGTCTTTTTTCATTTGTTCACTAGCTTTCATGACTAAAGGAATCATTGCCCCCCAAGCAAAAATGGTGACATCATTTCCTTCTTGTACACGAGTGCCTTTACCTATTTCAATACGATAATCACCCGTAGGCACATCTACTCTACTGCCACGGTATAGACGCATAGGTTCTAAAAATAGGACAGGATCCGGGTCTTCTACTGCTGCTAACAATAAGCCTTTGGCATCATAAGCGTTAGATGGACATACGACTTTTATCCCTGGTAAATGGGTAAATAATGCTTCGACACTTTCCGAATGGATTTCTGGGGAGCGAACGCCTGCACCGTATGGGGCACGAATCACCATAGGAATATGATATTGACCGAGTGTGCGCATACGCATTCTTGTGACATGTGTCGCAATTTGTTCAAATGCCGGATAGATAAAACCGAGAAATTGAATTTCGACGACTGGTTTCAATCCGGCTAACGCCATCCCTACCGCTGTTCCGACGAACCCTGCTTCACTTAATGGTGTATCGATGACTCTTTTCTCACCAAAAGTCTCCTGCAAACCATCTGTTGCTCTAAACACACCTCCATTACGTCCAACATCTTCACCCATAATAATCGTGTTTTGATCACTTTCGAGCATCGTCTTTAATCCATCCGTGATTGCTTGAATCATCGTTAACGACTGACTTGTTGCCTTCGTTTTTATTATTTCATTTGACATGACCATGATTATCGATTCCCCCCAATCAAGCCTAATTGTTCTTTTTGCCTTGATATCGTCCATGTAGGTTCATTAAAGACATGATCAAACATGTCGTCTGTATTAGCAGTTGGTGCACTTTCCATTTTCACTACAGCAGATTCTATCTCCGTACGTATATCAGATTGGATACTTTCTACCCACTCTTCACTCCAAAAGCCGCGGAATTGCATATGCTTTTTCAGTCGTAGAAGAGGATCTTTTGCTTCTTTTTGACGATTGATTTCTTCTTGATCACGATACTTTGAAGGGTCATCAGCTGTTGTATGAGCCCCAAAACGAATAACAACCGCCTCAATAAGCGTCGGTCCCTCCCCTTTTCGCGCTCGTTCTAAAGCTTCTTTCACTGCATAATGTACAGCAAAAACATCCATACCATCTACTCTCACACCCGGTATCCCATAAGCAACAGCTTTCTGTGCAATCGTTTCGGAATTCATCTGTTTTTCAATAGGTAACGAAATAGCGTAACCATTATTTTGATTAAAGAAAACGACTGGTGCCTTAAATACACTTGCAATATTTAACCCTTCATGAAAATCACCTTCAGAGGTTGCACCATCTCCAAAATAAGCAATGGCAGCATTGTCAGTTCCTTTATAAACCTCAGCTATTGCAGCGCCAGTAGCATGTGGTAAATGAGTAGCAATTGGTATCGAAGCTGGCATGATTCGCTTTTCTCTAGATGGTAAACAACCTTCTATTCTACCGTTCCAATGAAGGAGCATCCGATCTAAATCTGCACCAAATGTGAGAGAGGCACCATGATCACGATAAGTAGGGAACATCCAATCATTTTCTGATAATGCAAGCGCACTTCCTACTTGTGCTCCTTCATGACCTGGAAAAGGCACATATGTACCAATCCTCCCTTGGCGCTGCAACGCAACTCCCTTCTGGTCATAAGTGCGTATACGCAACATGTGATAATAAAATTCTTTTACCTTTTCCTCATTTAATTCTTTTTCATATGACTTATTAACCCATTCCCCGTTCTCATCGATGATTTGATATAGTGGATAATTTTCCATAGTAACGCCTCCCATCATTTAAAATCCCACTTAGGTCTTACATTCCGAGAGAAAAAATTGCTTCTATGTTGCTGCTCTTTCATCTGTCTTTGCAGACGATCTTGTGCGGCTTCTACTGTGTTTTTTCCAGTTGCAGCAGATTCTCGATATAATTGCAGTAAAGTATGATAAATCGTCCTTGTTTTTTGCAGTACTCGCTCTTTACTCGGACCATATAATTCATCTGCTACTTGAATGAGTCCTCCAGCATTCACAATATAATCAGGCGCATATAGGATACCCTTGTCATGTAAAAGAGCGGCGTCAGTAGAATGTGCCAGTTGGTTATTAGCAGATCCGACAATGGCCTGGACTCTTAATTCATTGATGGTTCTTTCGTTTAACACGCCACCCATTGCACATGGAATGAATACATCGGCCGATACACGATAAATTTCTAGATGATCAACTACTTGCACATTCCCTCTTAACGTTTCAGCCTTTTCTACAAGATCTGTTATTGCCTCTTGATTAATATCTGTGACAAACACGTCACCACCAGCTTCAAGCAGTGATTCTGCAATCTTCATCCCCACTTTGCCTAATCCTTGAATACTGTAAGTGCGTCCTTCCAAAAGATCTGTACCATGTAAATATTGATTCGTTGCCTGTATAGCATAGATAACCCCTTGAGCCGTAGGAATTGACGAATCTCCCCCACCTCCATATGCCTCAGGTATCCCATTAATAAATTGCGTTTCTTTTGAAGCATGGACAAAGTCTTCCATCGTTGTTCCCATATCCGTCCCTGTATAAAATCTACCATTCAATGAATCTACAAATTGACCAAATGCACGAAATAAGGCAGGTGTTTTATCCTTTTTCGGATCACCAATAATGACTGCCTTTCCCCCTCCAAAATCAACATCTGCTGCTGCACATTTTGCTGTCATGCCTTCAGCTAAACGTAAAGCATCTTCTAAGGCGGCATCCATATTTTCATAAGGGTACATCCGTGTTCCACCAAGAGCTGGACCTAATGTGGTATTATGAATGGCTATAATTGCTCGTAAACCTGTACTCGGGTCATTACAAAATACTACTTGTTCATGATTAGCCATCTTCTTAAAAATATCGTTTTCTACTTCTTGAGAATGATTAAGCTTTTCCATCCTTGCTCCCCCTTAATTGTTGGTAGCTAAAACTTTCTTCGCAATCACTTCTTTCGGAAGAACCGCTTGTTTGACTTCCCCTTTTCCAATTAGTCCACTTTCATTGGTCACAGTAACCTCTGTTACTAAAGTACGTTCAGTAACTGCCGTAACGGTCGCTATTAAAGTTACTTTAGAATTTTCTGCAGATGGTGCAACATGTTGCATGTGGACAGCTGCCCCCATTCCTTCTTCATGATCCTCAAGAAACGGAAGAAGAATTTTTCTTGAAACCCACTCCATGTGATACACCATGGATGCAGTAGAATAGACGGGGTGAACCACCTCTCCGTCAAACTGCGCAAACATATCCTTTGTCACTTCAATTGTCATTACTTCTGATAGACCCATATGTAATCCGTCTTTCATTGCTACAAACCACCTTTCGTGTATGCGCTTTCATTGTAGTAACAAAAGAAAATTACTGCTTGTTTAGTTATTTATACAAAATCATACTTCTGAATTTTCTTTATATTTCGGATATTACAACATTTCCTTTTTTTAGTCAACGGAAAACAGTTAACCAACATACCTCTTAGTTTATGAATCGCCTTCATAGACTTGAAAGAGTGTAAAGAGTTAAAGCTGAAAATTGGTCTTTTCCTACATACTTTATGTAAAAAACGGATAAAAAAGACATACTCACTTTGTACAATAGAAGTAAGGGTTACATTAGGAAATGCGGAAAAAGAAGGAGAATACTTTGACGGGAGGCACCTGAGGATTGAAAAAATCCAATCCTCCGTTAGTGACGCGGTTGCTGTCAGATCAAATATAAGATAGCTACAGCGAGGCTCGAAATTTAGCTACATATGGATGGAATTATTTTGTGCACTATTGATGAATGATTGAACTAACTAATTTAGTAAAAGGGATTGGATCTATAATGGCACTTCTGTCACTAAAAAACACAGAATTACAAAAAAGCTCTGCCAAACCAAGACAACCTCTCTCTTCTTCCATACGGTAATATTTAAGGATGAAACAAGCTGACTTGCCTCACCAGTGCAACAGTCAGACCTTCAAACCGATCTGCCTTAAAATTCAAAAACAAAGCTACTCTATGTAGACTCTACTTAGAGTAGCTTTGTTTTACTTAGACGCGTTTTTATCTATATGCATAAGGACGCCATCAAGCCCTTTTTTAATATGCTGTCTAATATACTCTTGTGCTCCTCTTTCATCCCCGCTAAATAATAAATCTATGATTTTTTCATGTTCTTCTACTAATGTCGGATAAAAGTTTTCCTTTACCATATTACTACGCATATAATGAATTTTTGCTCTAATCATTTCTAATAACTCTGTTAACTGCTTATTCTTTGAGGCATAAATGATCATATCATGAAAGGCTTGGTCGAGCTTTCCTAGTTCGATTATATCTTTCTTTTCATTCGCCTGATAACTAGCTACTAAATTCTCCTGTAGCTTTTCTTTTTCCATCTCAGAAATATTATGAATAGCTAAGCTGATAGCGAGCGCTTCTAAACTTTCTCGACATTGGAAAAGATCTACTACATCTTGAACCGTCGGCGTATAAACCTTTACATAGCCATCGTTATAGACAAGAAGACCATCTTGAATGAGCATTCGAATCGCTTCTCTAACGGGTCCTCTACTTATACCTAATTTACTTGCCGCTTTTGCTTCTACAATTCTCTCAGAAGGTTGATATACCCCTTCAAGAATTTCGCTCTTGATTATATGATATGCCTGTTGATGCAGAGACTCAGGTTTAACGATACGCATAAATTACAAAACCTCCATTACAAACTTCGCCAATTAATAAACTTTATTATAGCAGAATTTTATTTAAAAATTTTGACATTTCATAACATGGATGAAATTCTTCGGTTTTTCAACAAAATTAAAAGCACTCTAGAACTTAGAGCGCCACCATAACATTTTTATTCATTTGCGAATTATTTTTTATGTTTACCAGAACCACCGCAACAAGCGCATGTTTCCGATCCTCCAAGGATCAGTTGGAAATATCCTTGACCTGCACAATAGATACAAACTTTAGATTCATTTTTTACTGTCATGTTGTTCATCCCCCTTGGAATAATTGAATTTTCTGATAATAACTAAATAATACAGAAAAATATCAAAAATAGAAAGGTTCAAAAAACTGTAAAAACCCTTTATGTAAACGCATACAAGCGTTATTCTCTTTCTTATGCTTTAAATTATGCAATATATCGCAGGGTTACAAAAATAGTTTATAAGCAGTGTAGCCAAATTGATCTCCAGGATTAATACCATCAATTAATGTTTTGTTGTTATGATTGAGGTTCTCCCATATGTACTGAATCATGACTGAGGTTGGTTGGTGATGGATAAGTTCCAGTGGATCCATAAATTGGACATCATCTATTTCTTTTTCTTCTTTTACAATTGCCTGATTTACATCAGCTTCCAAAAGAAAGATGACCATATTGTCGCTAATGTCATTTTTAATCACTCCCGTACGAAGCCCTATCATCTCTTTCACACGACAAGATAGCCCAGTTTCTTCTTTCACTTCTCTAATAATGGCTTCATCTGCTGTTTCATCTCGCTCTACAAAACCGGCAGGTAATGACCACTTTCCTTTTAAACCACCGTATGTCTTGTTTACAACTAACCATTCATTCTTTTCATTGATTAACAGGCCGCAAACCCCGAGCCACACTTTCCCTCTATCAGCTTTCCCCATTTTATCCCTCCTCAGATGGATTAATTGATAAAAAAAAGAGCAAACATATCGTTTGCCCTCATATATTTAACTTATTAAAGAACGTTGAATTTACCTTTTTTCGCAACTAATGAAGCGCCACCGATCATTAATAATGCACGGTTATCAACCATTTTCTTCATAAATGAAGCTTTTTTACCAACCACTTTTTTACCAAATACAACACCAATTGCATCATCTTCACCTAAAGAACATACTGTACCTTTGTTATCAAAAGTAAATGTTCCTAGGTCTTTATTTTGAATAAGTGCAGCAATATTTTTTGCAACTAATTCACCTTGTTGCATAGCAATTTGTGCAGTTGGTGGATAAGGACGATTAATCTCTTCATTAATGACTAATGAACTGTCACCAATAACAAAGATATTGTCATGTCCTGGTGCTCTTAAGTTCTCATCTACTTTTATACGTCCACGCATAGCTTCGAATCCAGATTTTTCAATAATTGCATTCCCACGAATACCAGCAGCCCAGATGACAGTACCAGCTTTAATTTCTTCTACATCATCTTCGCCTTTTGCCACGATAATACCATCAGGTGTACCTTCTTTAATCGCTGTACCAATGCGGAATTGAACACCTTTCTTCTCAAGATGAGCAACTGCATATTCAACTAATTCAGGATCAAAACCTGGTAATACCATTGGAGCTGCCTCAACACAAACAATTTTCACCTTTTCAAAAGGTACATCATATTCTTTGCATAGTTCAGGAATACGGTTACCTAATTCACCAAGGAACTCGATACCTGTGAAACCAGCACCACCAACAACGATTGATAGGCGTGTATCATCTTTTACTTCTTCTGTATTATAAGTAGCAAATTGATACTCGATATGCTCACGAATTTGACGCGCAGAATTGATATTAGAAATTGAGAAAGCGTATTCTTTTAATCCTTTAATACCAAATGTTTCTGATTCTCCGCCTAGTGCAACAACTAAATAGTCGTATTCAAGCTCACCTTTTTCAAGAAGAACTTTCTTCTCATCTGTTTTAATTTCAACAGCGGTGCCTTTTACAAACTCAACTTTACCGTTGTCAATTACTTTACTTATATCATAACGTACTCGGTCGTGATGTAATGTACCGGCAGATGCTTCATGTAACCAAGTTGTTTCATAATGGTAATCATTTTTATTCACAAGAATAATTTCAGCATCATTTGCTCCGATTTGTTTCTGCAAACGAGTTGCAGTCATTAATCCACCGTAACCTGCACCTAAAATAACGATTTTTGGCTTTTTCAAGTGTATCACTTCCACCTTTAATATATTTTATAGTACTTCTTATCCCCTATTTTTTTAAAAATAAAAGATTGTGATATCCTTCACTAACACGGACAAAAAAATGTTCGAAAAATGTCACAAAAAATTAATAAATATATCTTCTATTACATAGTATTCCTTTTCTATCTTATTTTCAAGCTAAATTGACACTTTGAGAATTTTAAGATTTTTTTATTTAATAATGATTTTCAATACTATCAAATCAACATTGGTACCGCTTTCATGTTTTACCTTCCTAAAGGAAATTTAACCGTATTTTTCTAGTCATCGCATTATTTCCAAAAGATAATATGAAGGGACTTCTTTTGACATGTAACGCCAAATGATACAGAATAGTCTAATATTATGATAAACTAATTAAAACACCATAATATATAATTAGGGGGAATCACTTTGACTGAACAGAAGATTTTTGACATCACGATTATTGGCGGGGGGCCAACTGGGCTATTCACCGCTTTTTACGGTGGGATGAGACAAGCATCTGTTAACATTATTGAAAGCTTACCTCAACTAGGTGGGCAGCTTTCTGCCCTTTATCCTGAAAAATATATCTACGATGTTGCTGGATTTCCGAAAATCCGCGCACAAGAGTTAATAGATAATCTTGTTGAACAGATGGACAAATTTGACCCAACGATATCTTTAGAGCAATCTGTACAAACTTTGGAGAAACTAGCAGATGGAACATTCAAAATTACGACAGATAAAGATGTCCACTTTTCAAAATCTGTCATTATCACTGCTGGTAACGGCGCATTCCAACCACGTCGTTTAGAATTGGAAAGCGCAAAAGAATACGAAGGAAAAAACCTTCATTACTTTATTAACGACCTCAACCATTTTGCCGGCAAAAGAGTCGTCGTATTTGGTGGAGGAGACTCTGCAGTAGACTGGGCTTTAATGCTTGAGCCTATCGCAGAAAAGGTCACAATTGTTCACCGTAGAGACAAATTCCGTGCCCATGAACATAGTGTTGAAAACCTCGAAAACTCTAAAGTCGATATTAAAACACCATATATTCCAGCCGAATTAGTGGGCGATGAAAGCGGCGTTAACCAAGTTATCCTCGAAAAAGTTGGTGAAGAAGAGAAAGAAGTAATCGACGTCGATGCAGTTGTTGTTAACTATGGTTTTGTCTCTTCATTAGGTCCAATTAAAGAATGGGGCTTTGACATTCAAAAGAACTCTATCGTAGTTAACCAAAAGATGGAAACGAATATTGAAGGCGTATATGCCGCTGGAGATATTTGTACTTACGACGGCAAAGTAAAATTAATTGCTTGTGGATTTGGCGAAGCACCAGTTGCAGTCAGTCACGCAAAAACATATATTGACCCTAAAGCAAGAGTACAACCTAAGCATAGTACTTCAATGTTTTAAGAAAAAAGCCCGGAAATCGTTTCCGGGTTTTTCTACACCTTCAAAACCAATATACGGTTTCTCACCATTTTTACTTTACTAATTTCAACTAACAATCCTTATATGATAAGTTTTAACTTTCTAACTTTACATAAGCATGCTAAGTAAAAAAAAGATCTCCCCTAATTAAAGGAAGATCTCTTCACTAATAAAATGAGTTAGCACTCTTCAGGCGTGCCAACCTTTGTTGCTGTTCTAAAAGAAGATCCACAGCCGCAATTGGCAATCGCATTTGGGTTGTCGATGGTGAAACCGCCACCCATCATGGATTCTTTATAGTCTATTTTTGTTCCTTGTAGAATCGGTGCATCTTCTTTGCTTACAACGATTTCAAGGCCATGTAATTCAAAAGGAATGTCGTCTTCTTCCACTTCTTGAGCAAAGCCCATTCCGTAAGACAATCCGCTACAGCCACCGCCCTTAACAGCTACACGTAACTTGGCATTCTCTTCTTCATTTTGTTTCATCATTTCTTTAATGTGAAGGGCTGCCGCTTCTGTAATCTCAACAACTTGATTCATCATAATCCCTCCAAGTTTATATTATAGGCTTAGTATATACTTCTTTACAGTGTTTCACAAACTTACTGCCTTCATTAACGTCACTATACCTTATTATATGGCAACAAACGAGTAAAGGAACAAAAGTTATTCATCCAAATGTTGATAAATGTTATAAACCAGTTCCTCTGCATTCTCTCCATGAATGATGTCATTGTCAACTAGAGCAAATAATAAATGACGGCACTTCCCACAATATCCTAAACAGCCATATTCAATGACATCTAAATCATAATCTTTTTTTAACTTGGCAAAGGCATGGTGAGAACCATTGGCCATATTTGTTACACAAAATTCTACAACACTCTTCCTCATATGATTAACTCCTTATTTTCTTTCTTTTTCTAGAAACTACAAATATCAGAATATTTTTACTCTAACTCACCTGCATAAGTTTCCTTTCGTTTTCTGTTGTGATTTAGAGATAATTTCGTTATACTTTTTATGGGATTATGCAATATGGATGGTTATATTTATTTTTTTAAGATAATTTGGACACTTATGTTTTTTCCATTGTATCAGATTATCTTCTTGTATGAGAACGGACAAAATAAAGGGGATATCAACAAATGAAAAATCTTGTTATTCTTGGGGGAGGATACGGAGGAATGCGAGTACTTGCTCGCCTTTTACCGAATCAACTGCCGGATGATGTTTCGATTACTCTCGTCGACCGGGTACCTTATCATTGTTTAAAAACAGAATACTATGCACTGGCCGCTGGAACGATTTCCGATCAACATGTACGTGTTGCTTTTCCAGAACACCCTCGCTTGAACATTCAATATGGAGATATTACAAAAATTGACACAAAAGAAAAGACAGTCCATTTAAAGGATCAACAACCAATTTCATATGACGATCTTATTGTTGGGCTTGGTTGTGAAGATAAATATCATAATGTTCCTGGGGCAGATGTATATACTCACAGTATTCAATCTATTGCTAAGTCACGCAAAACATATGAAACGCTCAATAATTTGCCAGCAGGCGCCATTGTTTCAATTGTTGGTGCTGGTCTAAGTGGTATTGAGTTAGCATCTGAACTGAATGAAAGTAGACCTGATTTAACGGTCAAATTGTTTGATCGGGGAAATCGCATCTTATCTGCCTTCCCAGAGAGATTAAGTAATTATGTACAAAACTGGTTTAACTCTCGAAGCGTACATGTCATTAACAACTCTAATATTACTAAAGTCGAGGAAGGCGCTCTATACAACCATGATGATCGGATTGAAAGTGATGTCGTTGTATGGACTGCAGGTATTCAACCGACACATGTTGTACGTGCGATGGATGTTGAAAAAGACAAACAGGGTAGAGTCGTATTAACAAAGTATCACAATATCCCTGATGACGAGCATGTGTATGTAGTAGGTGACTGCGCGAGCCTTCCCCATGCACCAAGTGCGCAACTAGCTGAAGGGCAAGCAGAGCAAATTGTACAAGTCCTTTTAAAACGTTGGAAAAATGAAGACCTACCTGAGACCCTTCCAGTTATAAAACTAAAAGGAATCATGGGTTCTCTAGGTAAAAAACATGGTTTTGGTTTAGTTGCTGAACGCCCAATTACAGGACGAGTTGCACGCCTTATTAAATCAGGCATTCTTTGGATGTATAAATATCATAACGGGTAATCATTCACTAGATTATCTGCAATTTTATCATTCATTGATTTAAAAGGGTTTTTCAATCCTTTTAACTTCAGAAAGTACAATTTCTTTCAGGAGATTGTACTTTTTTTGTTGGGTTTTTGTATTGCGATTCCAACTTCCTTCAAAACTTTCAACAACATCGGCATAATTTGTATAAGCACATACCCAAGTGCTCCATTTGATTATAACTTTTAACCGTTAAACTAAAATGCCTAATGATTTAGCACATTTATTAAATAATAAGAGTTAATCCACTGATTAATATCAATTATTCTATTAAAAGGATTTAAAATCAATCTCAATACATCGTGTAGTAGCTTCTTTAAAAATCCTCTAATTGCAGATGTATATTCCACTAGGCACATAAGATCTTGACCTAATCAGTAGCATTTTTCCTATCCTACGTTCTTACCTTGAGAAGAAATAATTCTATTATTTCCATATCTATTACTTAAAATCATTATTTGGAGTATATAGAAATATTTGTCTACTTTTTGGTAATTAACATAATTTTTGTAAATTTTTGTAGAAATTTTTAAAATTTTAAATTATTATATAGAAGTGAAAATAAAAAATAATTCAGGGGGAATAGTATGATTAAGAAGATTGTATCGTTAATAGGGGTTGCCGTATTATCATTGACGCTAGTTAGTGGAATTAATTCGGTTCACGCCCAAGCCGAAGAAACAGGATCTACATGCATAGATGAATCTTCATTAAATATTCAATCAGAACATGGTAACGAATATTATGAAGTTTCTTTTGAAACTGCAGATTGCTTGCAAGCTGAGGCTGTAAAAAATGCAGGAAAATCAGTAGAAAAGGCAAAAAAAGTATTAGACATGAGAAGTGATGGCTCTGAAACTGAGGATACTTTATTAGAGGTATTCCAATCTGAATCTACAGGTGTAAGAGGAGAAGTTAGAGCAGTGAATGCAGAAGAAGCTATTATTGCAAAGGAAGAAGTAGGGTATCCTGATAAAGTTACAAAAGTTAAAATTATAAAAGATAAGGATGCTTCTTTAGAAACTCATAAACATCCGGGAAATGAAAATCTTGAAAAATTCGAAAATGAATCTTTACTGCCTAATCCTACAATTAAACCTTTTGGTAAAGATACTAGTGGCTGGGATTTAGTTGGAACAGAATATTGGAAAATAAATTTCAGTTGGCAAACTGATACAGTTTGGCATTCACATGGTGGAAATTATAGTGTACTAATACCTAAACATAATAATTTTAAAAATGAAACAGTAATACGGTTATATGATCATGATCCAAATTTTAACAAAGATGAGTTTATAGGTACAAAAACTGTAACTACTTCTACCAAAGTAGCTACACGGGTTACATGGTCAGGATTAAACAATTATATAGATGGGGATAATAAACTAGTTGAAACATATACAATGCATTATAATTACTATGTATTGGGTGAAAATTTACAAAATGTAAGATATTATGATTAATAACTAATCCAGTTAAAAAAGAGACATTAAAACTGATACCACTGAAAAAGTCTTTTATTTACTAAACAGCGTATCTTTCTTCGAGAAATCAAAGAAAGATACGCTGTTTTCTTGTAAAATGGATGTACTACATAAAAGTGAGGGATTGGATGCTTGATCATCAGTTGTCAATGAATATAACTCAATACGGGGGATTGTATGATGGGGTTGTACCACAAGATCACCTTCTTCGTAAAATTAATAAACTTGTGGACTTCTCCTTTGTCTAGGACAAATTAAAGGATAAGTATTGTCATACGAATGGACGTAACTTTGTCCATCCTATTCGTATATTCAAATATCTTCTTCTAAAGACCATTTACACGTTATCCGACGTTGACCTTATTGAAAGAGCCCGAGTTGATATGTCGTTTAAGTTTTTCTTAGAAATGGCACCGGAAGACGATGTGATTGATCCAAGTTTATTGGCCTACTTTCGACGTAAGCGATTGGAGGACGAAGACTTATTAGACACATTGATTAACAAGACGGTAGAATCGCTCTTGAAAAAGGCGTCATTCGATCCAAGTCGGTCATTGTAGACGCTACTCACACAAGGTCTCGTTATAATCAGACCTCTCCTGTTGAGGTGTTGAGAAAGCGTTCGAAAAAAGTGCGGAAAATGATTTATACCATTGATGAATCGATGAAGGAAAAGTTTCCGACTAAACCAACGGAGGATACAATCGAAGCCGAGTTGGATTATACACAAAAGCTTTTGGAAGTCATTGAGAAAGAACCCATATTAACCGACTTTCCCAAAGTAAAAGAACCATTAAAACTACTCAAAGAGACAGTAGAAGATGATTTACTAGAACTTCAACAGTCAGAAGATCCAGACGCAAGAGTCGGTCATAAATCAGCGGATTCATCCTTTTTTGGATACAAAACGCACTTAGCTATGATCCAAGAGCGAATCATTACTGCCGCAACGATTATAACTGGAGAAAAGACGTTATCCACGTTAATTGAAAAAAGCAAAGAAGAAGGCATTGATATAAAAGAAGTCAGGTGATGCGGCTTATTCGGAGAAGAAAAACCTCACGTACGTGAAAGAACATGAGATTGAGTTAATCGCAAAGTGAATCCTTCTGTCTCCCATGGATATCGAAAAAGGGTGATGAATTTGAGTACATATAAAGATGCCAGTATGTACGTTTGTCCTGCGGGGCATATGGCGATAAGGAAAGCGCGACAAGGGAAGAAAAACCAATCTACAAACCAAACAGATACGTAGAAAAGTGTAAGTGTTGTCCTTTCCAAGCAGGGTGTTATAAGCCTGGAGCGAAAACCAAATCATATTCGGTCAGTATATAATCGGAAGAACATGCAAACCAAATCAAATTTCAAAATAGTGACCATTTTAAGGAGAGAGCGAAAGAACGATACAAAATCGAAGGGAAAATAGTGAATTGAAGCACAGACACGGTTATGAGGTCACCTCATCTTCGGGTCTAAAAAGGCATGCGCATACAAAGGAGATAGGCCCCTTCTCTGTAGAAAAACGGCCGTTTGGAATAAATCAACTCCAAACGGGCCGTTTTTTAATTGAATTTCTTTCAGAGTCGATAGTTCTTCATTGTCCTTTTAAAACTACGGCTCTTTTTTAAGTAGAAGGAACATTGTTAAAAAACTAGTTAAATTTAAACCACTGCTTTTTGAGAATTAGAAAAAGTTTCAGGGTTTCCTGAACCACACTTCAAAGATCTCCTATTTAAAAATTGGAAAGATATATATGCTAGGATTTCACTTTAAATATAATTACAGTTATTTTTATTAAAATTACCACCCTTATTGATAGAACTAGATTACGTTTTTTACCATTCAGTCCATAGATAAATATCTAAGAGGCACCCAGAAGTGCAATAGATTTACATAAAAATACATACTGACATAAAAGAAATTATTAACTCAAGTGCAAATAGACAATTATATTTTTCCTATATATAAAACACTTGAGTGATCTATATTAATTAAGGTACACTAATTTCTATTAATTCTACTTTTCCTTATCAAACATACCAGATGACAATAAAGCGTTTACCCTGTTTTCACTTATTTTTAATTGATTCCATAATGAATAATTAAATCCTAATGATATTAAAAAGCTAATTAAAAAAATTATAGTTAAAATTTTTTTTGCGAGTTTTTTCTTATCCATTTTTCTCTACCTCCCATAATCGTGTTATTAAGGTGATTGACTTTACAACAATTTTTAGCAATATTAATACAAATCTATTGTTGCTCCAATAGTTGAAGCTTGAATAATCTCTAAATCTTGAAATTTTTCCAATTCATTAGGTGTCCCAGAAACAATTACTCCAGATATTCGAAGATCATCAACCTCCGGAAAGGAATTTGGATTAATTCCCTCAGCCAGTTTTTTTACAGTAGTTTGGTATTTCCCTTCCTTACTCAACAGTTCGATGTTACTTATAAAAGTCTTAGCTGCCGAATTTAAATCATCCCCCCTTACTTGAAAACCGTCCGCAGATGGACCATCTACTATTCTAGAATTAGAATCAGATTTTACATTGCCTAGCTTATCTTCTTTAATTGTTTTCACCCATACCCAGTTGATATTTTCCAATCCCATCAGATTTTGAATTTCTTTAAGAGTATAGTTTTTATCAAATGATAATGCCACTTCTGCCAATGTATTATCATCTAATTGCGTGGCAATTTCCAACTCATTTGGATAATAATCATATTTTTGTTGAGGATAATAAAAACTTACTTCTCTTTCACCGTTAAAACTATTATATTGGACCTCTCTGTTAAGCCGCTCACTAAAATTTGTTCTCTCAGTAAACCGTTCATTATCAATTACAGTTTTTTTTCCGATAAAAGGAATTTCTACTTCTTTTTTATTCCAAACGATTTCACGATCACCGATTGTCTTATTAACTGTAATATGCTTTACAGCGCTTAGATTTAAAAATCCATAAACATGCATCTCGCTAACAGTATAAACATTTGCCCCATTGATTTGATTAAACAACGATTGGTCATCATTTACAAGTCGCTTTTGCAGAAGATATTGACCAGTAGAAAAAACTCCAAAAAATAAAATACAAGTACTTAACAAGCTAATAATTAAAATTTTAATTGTTTGTTTCGATTTGGCTTTTTTGATTGACTTTTGCAAGGATGGACTTGTAACAAAATCCAGGTCTTTGTTATTTTCTTCTGATTCATATTCCTTATCATTATTACTCATTTGTATACCTCCCTGTAAAGTTTCGCAAATTCCTTCCTGGCTCGAGCTAAGAATGTTTTTATCGTGTTAACCTTCAAATCAAGAATTTTAGCTATCTCATCGTATTTTAATTCCCATTTGTATTTAAGAAGTAATACTTCCCTGTATGTTGGTTTAAGTTTAGATAAAATACATTCAATTTCAGACCAATGTTCATAACTTATAAGAATCTCCTCAGGTAAATCTTTTGAAAGTGTTTTTACTTGATCTTCCCTTAAATCAAGCTTAACTCTACTATTTTTACGAAATTGATCATAATGAAAATTGATAGCGACACGGATTAACCAACTCCGAATTTTAGGAGTTCTTATTGAATCATAATACTGAAGAAATTTATAAGCCGTTTCTTGTACAATATCTTCTGCATCTTCATGAGATATCTTCAATTTTCTTAAATATCGGTAAACAAAATTCAGTTCCTCATTTAAACTTTTTAAATCATCTGAATTATCCATTTCTCCCCCCTGCAATTATAAGACGAATGAGAAAGAAAAAAGTATACAATTATCTTTAAATTTTTAACAGTGACTTCATTTTTAAATATGAAAGGCGGGTCATGAAAACAACACTTTGTTCAACTTTAACTATTTCAACTGAGTTAGCTGCGCAAATTGCGTTTGCTCATCAAGCTTTAGCAATTACAACTAAGTTAGCTACGCAAATGTAAATTGCGCGTACATTTTGAGCAATTTCACTAATAATTACTGCACACACGGAATTTCCGCGGACATCTATAACCATTTAAACAGACAGCTGTGCGGCAAAAACTACATAATTCCCTCTGATATCATCGTTATCTTGCTTATAAGTTTTTAATTCAATTTTTCTATACAGGTAACCAATGCTTTCGGTGGATAAGATTCAAGCATGCGACTATATCCGATAGCTACTTGATCACCAGTAACAATCCTCTCTAAAAGAAGTGGGGACTCTATATGTAATAATACAATTTGGTATTTTGCTTGTAATTCATCCATATCTAAATGGATGTCATTGGCATGGAAATTTCCATCTTCTATTAAAATTTTTTCTTCTATATGTATATGTCCTACCAGTTCACTCTTTTTTTCACAAGATGATGTATACAATTCCATACGTTTTACAGCGATTTGAGGAATTTTTGTTTGATACATCTCACTATATCTCACCTTCACTTTATCGCCGTTCTTTATACTGTCTGGAAGCTGAGATTCTTTATATGATAGATAGTGGATGATTTCATACTTTTCTCTTAAACGATTTACATCAAGATGAAGGTCTGCCTTTTTAAAATCTGCATCACCAATTAATAGATGCTTATCTACTAGGAGATAGCCTATATGTGATCTTTCATCATATTCAGAAGAAGCGGAAGGGAATTGCATATACACGAAATAATTCAATCCCATAAGCAACAAAAAAAGGATAATAAAATCTTTCATTCCTTCTCTCCTTTTCCACTTATTATTTAGCAGTTTAAGAATCATTCAGCTTCCAAGAAACGTTCATTAACAGCAGTGCTTCTGCAAAATGGGCAATGATGGCTCCGGTATTCGTTCCAATTATGATGCAATTAGGTTATTCACCTGAACTTACTCAGATGGCCTGGCCTATCGAATGGCAGATTCATCAACAAATATCATTTCTCCGTTGATGACGTATTTTGCCATTATTATTGCTTTTGCACAGAAATATGATAAAAAAATGGGAATTGGTACCCTTGTATCAACAATGATTCCTTATTCAATGTTCTTCTTAATCGGATGGACACTTATGTTAATTGTGTGGATGTTACTTGGTATAGAGCTTGGACCAGGTGCACCGATTATGTATGAATAAATTCTTCTTTAACCAAAAAATGCAACCTCTATCTCATTTAATCTGAGGGTCTGAGGTTGCATTTTTTCATTTACACCGCTGTGAATCCGTATTTTTCCATCTCTGCATAAATGACTTTCAATCTAGGGTTGCCTTCTCCAACAATTTGATCTTTGATTTTGACTACTGGATAAAACATATCTTCTTCAATTACACGAGAAGCGAATGCTTGTTTTTCCTCATCTAATGGTGGGTTAAATATATCGACATAAGATACTTTAAATTTTTGATTTTCAAACTTTCTTGCCAGTGCCGCTTCAAGCCATTCGTATGTCTCTTTAGATGACGGTAAATTCACACAGCTTGCACATAGGACATCTGCTCCATAGACGATAATCTCTAATTGGTCAGCCATCAAATGCTTCCCCCTTTTTCAATAAAAAAAATAATTTCACTCTTCATTCTATTTTACAATATAGTATAATAACAGACATAAGTAAATGTTTCCTTATCATAGATTTTTATGGTTATCTTGATTATAATATAGATATGAAAGGAGTCGATTTTAAATGGCAGAACAAGCAGAAATGACAGGTCAAGTCCAAGAAGTACTAGATAAATTAAGACCATTCCTTCTTCGTGATGGAGGAGATTGTGAATTAGTAGATGTAGAAGACGGGATTGTAAAATTACGTCTTTTAGGCGCATGTGGTAGTTGCCCAAGTTCTACAATTACCCTTAAAGCTGGTATTGAGCGCGCTCTTTTAGAAGAAGTTCCTGGTGTTGTGGAAGTAGAACAAGTTTTCTAATGCCTACGAATAAAAAAGCGATGTCACATGACATCGCTTTTTATTTTTGAATCATTTTCTTTATAAACGCGACTACCGATTAGATCCATTTGCAATGGAACTACTTGCATTCCATGTAAACCTGCACTCAAATGCGTTGCTAGTTTTTGTCCTTCCCCATCACGAGCTAAACAAAATACAGTCGGTCCTGCGCCACTTAGGGCAACACCAAGTGCTCCATTCGCCATCGCAACTTTTTCTACTCCTTCAAGCTCCGGTACAATTTCCTTACGATAAGGTTGATGATAAAGATCTTTCATCATCATTTGGCCTGCTTGTTCATAATTCCCACTAATAAGTGAAGCAATAAACACATTGCCAACTGCCCCTGCATGCACAGCCTGCTTATAAGAAAGTTCCGTTGGCAATACTTGGCGCGATTTCTTCGTTAATAATTCAGATGTTGGGATACAAGCGACAAAATCAACTTGAAGGTGATATAGTGATAAAGCATCTACACCATCATCTGTTTGACTACCGATGAGCAATCCTCCAAGTAGGGAAGCACCAACATTATCAGGGTGTCCTTCTATTTCGGTTGCCCATTCGAGTTTTTGTTGTTTTGTTAATTGTAAATCACATAATGTATCAGCAAGTTCGATTCCCGCCACAATCGCTGCCGCACTTGAACCTAACCCTCTAGCAATGGGGATATCACTGCTCACCGTTAACCGACACGGCGGGCATTCCTGATTGTATTTCTTTGCTGTTTGCATAGCCACTTGAATAATATAATTCCGCTCATCTGTTGGAAAAGTCATCAATCCTTCTGAAAGAGGAATGACTTCCCATTGATCATGGGTTGTTACCTCGAGTCGCAAATACAAATTGAGAGCCAAACCAATGGAATCAAAGCCTGGCCCTAAATTTGCTGTACTAGCAGGTACTTCAATGACGAGCATTTCACCTGCCATCATACGTGGACAACTCCCTTAATATGCGCTGCCACAGCTTGCTCATCATTTGGCAATTTCACAGGTTGAATAGGACTCGCATCAATCGCCGTATTCGGATCTTTCAATCCATTTCCAGTTAAAACTGCTACTACTTTTGTTTGATGCTTAATTTCTCCATTACGTAATTGCTTATATACACCTGCTAGAGAGGCACATGATGCCGGTTCAGCAAAAATCCCCTCTGATGAAGCTAATTTTCTATACATACAAAGAATTTCTTCGTCACTGACTTCATCAATTTTACCTTGCGATTCTTTCGCTGCATTCACCGCTAAATCCCAGCTTGCTGGATTACCGATGCGGATAGCGGTAGCAACTGTTTCAGGGTTTTCAAAAACCCGATTATGAACAATGGCTGCTGCTCCTTCTGCTTCAAATCCATGCATTTTTGGTAGGCCTGTTTGTTTTGCTTGATGATATTCTTTAAACCCTTTCCAGTAAGCGCTAATATTGCCCGCGTTTCCAACTGGTAAAGCGAGAATATCTGGCGCCATTCCACCTAGCTGATCACAAATTTCAAATGCAGCTGTTTTTTGCCCCTCAAGACGATAAGGGTTTACAGAGTTTACCAATGTAATAGCTTCTGTTTCACTAATTCTTCTAACCATTGACAATGCTTGATCAAAATTCCCTTCAATCGAAACCACTTCTGCCCCGTACATGACTGCCTGTGCTAATTTACCCATAGCGATTTTACCTTCAGGAATCACGACAATACATCTTAAACCAGATCTCGCTGCATACGCTGCTGCTGCTGCAGAAGTATTACCTGTCGATGCACAAATAATCGCTTCGCTTCCAGCTTCTTTCGCTTTAGCTACTGCCATCACCATACCGCGGTCTTTAAATGAGCCTGTTGGGTTCGCTCCTTCTGTTTTCACATATAAATCAATTCCCCATTCTCTTGAAAGGTTATCTAACCGAATTAAAGGCGTGTTGCCTTCATTTAATGTGAGCATCGGAGTATTTTCAGTTATTGGTAAAAATTCTTTATATGATTGTAATAAGCCTTCCCATCTCATCGTTTGGCTCCTCCTTCTACACGATACGAACTTTTAATTTCTTTTACTGCCTCTAAGTCTCTTAAATGATGCATAATATTTTCATAGTCTTCTAACGATGCTTGGTGTGTAACAACAACAATTTCTGCTAGCTCTTTCTCTTTAACCGGTACTTGAAGAATCTTCTCGAAACTCACACCTCTTTGCGAGAAAACATTTGTGATATTAGCGAAAACACCGACTTCATCACTTACATGTAAACGCAGGAAGTATTTCGCAAAAATTTCGTTATCGTCTTTTAATTTCTTCTCAAACTGTGGAACTGCCGCACTTCTTCCATTGACTCCTAATCGCATATTCTTCATAACCGCAACTAAGTCTGAAACAACAGCTGTTGCTGTAGGTAAGCTCCCCGCACCAGGTCCATAAAACATTGTTTCACCAACTGCCTCACCATACACATATACGGCGTTATATTCATCTTGTACACCCGCAAGTGGATGGGTTTCTGCCAACATCGTCGGTTGTACACTCACTTCCACTTTTTCGCCTTCTCGGTGAGCGATTCCAATTAATTTCATTGAATAGCCGAGTTGTTTCGCATATTGTAAATCTTCTTCTGTTATTTCTGTAATCCCGTTAACTTTCACATCATCTAAATCAATATTCATAGAAAAGCCTAATGTCGATAAGATGGCCATCTTTCTAGCTGCATCCAATCCTTCTACATCAGCAGTAGGATCACTTTCTGCATAACCAAGTGCTTGTGCTTCTTTTAGAACCTCTTCGTAAGCACTGCCCTCTTTACTCATTTTTGTCAAAATAAAGTTTGTCGTGCCGTTAACAATGCCCATCATTTTCGTAATACGGTCTGATGCTAAACCATCTACTAGCCCTCTTAAAATAGGAATACCACCAGCTACACTTGCTTCATAAAATAAGTCACATTGATTCTCCGAAGCGGATTGTAATAATTCCGGCCCATAAACCGCCATTAAATCCTTATTAGCTGTCACAATATGCTTATGATGATTGATTGCTTCTTGGAGATATTCCTTCGTTTTCTCTAGTCCGCCCATCACTTCGATGACTACATCTATATTAGCGTTCTTTAAGATATCATCAGGGTTCGCTGTAAGTAAATCTGGGTTTATTTCTACCTCTCGCTGTTTATCTAACTCTCTCACCAGAATTTTACTCACCTTTACCGGGCATCCAATTTGATGCATAAGCTTATCCTGGTTTCTTTCAATGATTTTTACCACACCTGAACCTACTGTGCCCAAACCTAATAAACCGATCGAGATTGCTTCCATTTCCGTTCCCCCTCAGATTGTTCTTATAGAAAGTACATTTGTATTTGTATAGTAGACATTATAGACCTGTTTCTTGTATTTGACAATAGGAGAAAGTAGTTTTTATCTATTTTTCTATGAACGCTTGAAGACAAAAAAGACATTTCCATAAAATCTGAAAATGTCTTCACCCTGCTTATTCTTTATTTTTTTCACAAAAATAACTATACACTCAACAAGTGCCATGATAATAAGTGATATACCAAATAAGGTTTGCTCTTCATAATGTATCGTTTTTTTCTCATTTTTTTAAAAATAATGATGAAAAGAAATGTGCTTGTGGATATTTATTAAGGAAATCATTCGGATAAAACATAAACTAGAATACTTATGTCCCAACCTCTTTAACTTTTTTCGATTCATCCAATATGGTTGATTATTTTACTGGTGTAAGTGGGGCCTCACCTGAAAATACTCGGTCAATGTTCTGTACGCATAATTCCATCATTTTATATCTTGTTTCAGTTGTTGCACTTCCAATATGAGGCAATGCGACTACTTGTTTTAATTGTAATAGAGGATGATCTCCTGAGATTGGTTCTTCTGCGAACACATCTAATCCAGCTCCCGCAATTTCACCCTCTACTAAGGCTATGTAGAGATCATCTTCATTGACTACTGGTCCACGTGAGGCATTAACAAAAATAGCTGAAGATTTCATTTGCTGAAAGACTTCTTTTGTGAAAAGATTTCTTGTTTCATTTGTTAAAGGCGTTAAACAGACGATAAAGTCAGATTGACTGACAAGTTCTTCAAATGAA
Source organism: Cytobacillus sp. FSL K6-0265 (assembly GCF_038003465.1). Classification (NCBI taxonomy): domain Bacteria; kingdom Bacillati; phylum Bacillota; class Bacilli; order Caryophanales; family Bacillaceae; genus Cytobacillus; species Cytobacillus sp. FSL K6-0265. The sequence goes on from NZ_JBBOPE010000001.1 coordinate 3,648,367, forward strand.
ACATACTGAGCATGAAGTTCTTCTTCCGCTCTCATTTTCCTAGAACGATTATAATATAGGATATGCATATCAAATCCTTTTGCCCGTTTAGCAACCACTTCACCAATACTCCCCATTCCAACAATTCCAATGGTTTTCCTATGGACGTCATGTCCAGCTAATAGCAGGGGGCTCCAGCTTTTCCACTGACTATTTTTCACATATTCTGCTGCCTCAATCATTCTTCTAGCCGTTGCTAATAATAGTGAAAAAGTCAGATCTGCTGTTGATTCTGTTAGGACATCAGGTGTATTGGTGATTGTGACATTCGCACGCTCTGCCGCGTGAATATCGATATTGTCATAACCAACTGCCATATTGGCGACAATCTTTAACTCGGGGGCATATTGAAATAATTCCTCATCGACTTTTTCTGATAACATTGTTATTAAGCCTTCTGCATCTTTCACCTTATCGAGTAAAACATGACGAGGAATCACTACATCCTCCTTGTCCCACATCTCAACATCGTATTTCGCTTGTAATGGCTCAATGATCTCATTTGGAAGTTTCCTTGTAATAAACAATTTCTTACCCATTCTTTCACCACTTCCCATTTTCTTTTCATTATAGGCAATTTTTTCATTTGGTGGAAGTGATTTTCTTGGTGAGAAAGCACGATCCAGCTTGAACTTGGCTCGTGCTTATAAATGGTTGATCTTTAGCTTTAGGTGAAAACTCATCATAATTGCTACATTATTGGAATGAAGGTGTGCTGATTTCAGATTTCCCCACCCTTTCCAAACTTTTTGACTGATGAAGTGTACAAATATAAAATTTATTTATTTCGATTCCAGCCATTCAGGCATTGGAATATACCATTGTTTAGCTACTTCCTGATGGTTGACGATTTCAAAAAACCGCGAGATGAATTGTTCGTATTCTGGCGATTGATGTAAATACTTTTCTAATTTTTCCTTCAAAATATTCCGTTCTTGTTCTGTTTGTGCACCATAATAGCTTTCAATGCATTCAAAGTAATGAAGGGGGAACATCATTCTCGCATAATATAAACGCCATGAAAAACTTGATAACGGACTGATCGATTCATATTCTTCAACAAACTTTCTTACGTCTGGTTGATAGGTTTTTATATTCTTGAAGTACTTCTCTCTCGTCCATTCGGCTAAATCTCTTGTGGCATGGTCAAATACCCAATCAAAAGGGTTTTTCACATAATATTGTTCTCCCCATGTACGATTAGAAAATCTTTCATGGCAGACAGTGCCAGTATCAGTCATCATCGGTTCATCATCAAATTCCGTATCCACAATATATTGGATCGCATTTTCAGCCATTCCCATGTAATAAGGAAATGATTCTAAAAATAGGCGGTCAAATTCACTTTCTCCATCAAATTGAAATACCATATCATTCCATACCTTTTCCATTTGATCGAGTCTTGTTTCCCACAGTGTTTTCCATTGACCGATTCGACTTGTTTGTTCCACTGCAAAATTAACCGTTCTCCCTCGAAAGTGGAATTTTGCCAACTTCCTGCCGAAATGCCCTTCTTTTCTTGGCTGTAAACGTTGATTACTTAAAACTGCATATCTCGCTTCCTCCCACTCAGTATAAGGCTTTCCTTCTGTTGTTTTTTTAAATCCAGCAATATTCTTATCCCCACTCATTCTTAAATGCTCTGCAATTTGATCCAGTTCAGTTAGCGCCTCTTCTTTTAAATGATTAGCAGGGACTAATATATACACTTCATTTTGTGATTTACAAGCATTATAATGATCAAATCGAAACTCTTCTTCCGCCTGAATATTATATTTTTCCTTTAGTAAACGTCTTAACATTCGTCATAACCCCCTTTTAATCAAGCTAAAAAGATGCATTTTATTCAAATATATGAAAAAATAGCTAAAACTTGTTGATTTATTTTTAGGGGATATGATGGTTTGAAAGTTCGCAAGCTATCATTACTATCATATAGTAGTAAAGAGCAGCATAAAGCGAATAAAATTATAGAAAAAGGTGAACTCATGAGTGAAGAAAAAGCAATTACTTTAACAGAGAAAACAGCAAGAAAATGGCTCAAAGAAAGAGGAGTAGAGATTGTTGATATTGCTGAGTTAGTGTATTTTCTTCAAGAGAAATATCATCAAAACTTGAAAATAGAAACGTGTATCGACAATGTAGAAAGAGTATTATCCAAACGTGAAGTACAAAATGCCATTCTCACCGGTATTCAATTAGATATGCTTGCAGAAGAAAAGAAATTAATGGAGCCACTGCAATCAATTATTGAAACAGACGAAGGATTATATGGGGTTGACGAAGTATTAGCGTTATCAATTGTAAATGTGTATGGTTCTATCGGCATGACGAATTTTGGTTATGTAGATAAATTAAAACCCGGTATTTTAGGGCCATTAAATGATAAAAACTCTGAAAGATGCCATACTTTTCTAGACGATATTGTTGGCGCCATTGCTGCAGCAGCCTCAAGCCGCCTTGCCCACCGTGCGCATCATGTAGAATAGCTAGAAAAAATAGTGGGACGTCACTTTATAGTGAGCCTGCTATTTTAATTTGCTCTCCTTTTTATTACCGATACCATTTTAAGCTTTACCAACAATATAAAAAAACAGCAAGTACATTTTTCGTACTGCTGCTCTTCATTCTTATAAGTATTTCCACTGATTTAGTGTATCCACAACAAAGGTTGGTTGCTGCTCATAGCCTTTTAGTAGTTCTTTTGTTGTTACGCCTGTATGAACCAATAATGTGTCTATACCAGCATTCATTCCTGCCTTGATATCTGTATCATAGTTATCTCCAACCATCAATGTATGAGCTTTATCTGTGCCTAAAACTTTTAACGCTTGCTCCATAATGATCGCTTCTGGCTTGCCAATAAATGTTGGGATAGTTTGCGTCGATACACTAATGACTGAGGTTAATGAGCCATTGCCAGGTAAAAGTCCTCTTTCAGTTGGGATGGCAATATCTCCGTTTGTAGAGATAAAGGTAGCTCCATTTCTTACAGCCAAACAAGCCGTTGCAAGTTTCTCGTAATTGATATCACGATCAATCCCTGAAACAACATAATCGGCGTGCTCACCTGCAAATTGAAATCCCTTTTCTTCTAATGCCTGGCGAATCCCTTCTTCTCCGATCACAAATATAGACGCTTCCGGACTTCTTTGATAAATATAATTCGCCGTTGCCATACTCGTTGTAAATACTTTATCTTCTGTCGCCTCAATGCCAAAATTCTGTAATTTTTCAGCAACTTGTTTCGGCGTTCTAGATGAATTATTTGTGACAAAAAGATAGGGAATGTCTCTTTCTTTTAACCCTTGTATAAAGGAAACGGCTTCATGAATTAACTGTTTTCCTTTGTACATCGTCCCATCTAAATCAATTAAATAACCTTTATATTTAGTCATTTAGGTTCCCCCTTAATTTCTAAAAGCTGATACAGGACCAAGTTCCTTTATTAAATAGTCTCTAACAGCTGAAGGGAATTTTTCTAATTGAGCTAATTCTAATTGGAAGCTCTTGCTTAATTCATCATGTTGAATGCCTGTATAGCTTTGCACTAAAGGCTTTCGGTATGCAATAATCTTTTTATAGCTGATAGCCATTTCATGGTCAATGACTTTTTCATCTTCCAGAATATCAATAATATCCTCATAACTACCTGGGTCCCTCATAATAAAGCCATCAATCATTGCATTTCCTACATCTAAGATCGCTTCAATGATCATATGGCTCAATCTTTCAAGCGCCAGTTTTTCTATATCCGAATGAAGTGCTGTATGTTTCCCTAATAGTGATAGTTGTTTATCCAAATAAACAAGGATTTCTTCAATCTTTTCTCGATCAACAAAATACATGTCCCTCACCTTTCTCATCCCATACTTCCTATCTATTGTATCTCATTCATCACAATGAAGAAAGTTCTCCCTTATATGAGTATAAAATCAATTTCCTGTCCGATGAGATTTTGTTATGATAAATGTAGCATGGATAGTTAGAAAGGGGTCTATACGTTAAATGACCGAGAGATTCTTTTTATATGATGACTTAGAAGATACAAAAACACGCTTTGTTAGTTTTATGGGTGAAAATCAACGCTTTGATTTAGCGCTTGTACGTTCAGATCGGTATTATGGAAAACAACTCGTTCTTGATATTCAAGGAAGCCGCTTTGCAATTATTGGTACCGATGACCTTGAAGAAGAGGGTTATTTAGAACATGCTTTTCAACTAGAGTACGAAGATGCAGAAGAGTTAAGAGCCTTTTTATATGAGGTTATTTAACTGATTGGATAAATTGATTGCTCCTGCAAATAATATCAAATGAGAGCGTAGTTAGGCTTTCATTTTTCTCATATGATTAGGAGTGATATCAATGGATCAAAACAAGAAATACTCGGATTTTGACAATGTTGAATCACAAAAGGAAAACCTCGCAGTGGAAGATCTACCTGAGGGCCCATATGGTTCACCAAGAGGGAAGCATACACCTGTTGAGAACAAGAGTTCAGAGTGGGAAGAAGGTCAACACCAATCTAGTGCATTTGTTTATGAAAACAGGGAACTTCATGCTGATATTCCTAGAGAAATGCCTGGAGCACACGATCCTCATTCAGAAGCTGAAAATGAGTAGCTTATAGCAGAAAAAAGCTGGACGATTTCCGTTCAGCTTTTTCTATTGCTTCACCCTTTTTACAACGAAATAAGGACAACCAAAATTACAGTATTCGTATAAATACTCTGTCAAAGTACTTATTTTCGTATCATACGTCGCTTTTTGATTCTGATCATCAAAAAATCCTCTTAGTCTGAGTTGGCCGTAACCCCAGTCACCTACAATATAATCATAACGATTTAATATTTCACTATATCGGCCACGAAAAGCTTCTTCATTAAATCCGTCTCTCATATCTTCAATTACTTCATAACAAGCGTTTTGTATACAAACCAATTGATCTCACCTCTTTTTCATTGGCTCACTATATTTAAATTATAAAGAAAGTTAACGTCTATGTACAATCGTCCTATTTTAAATTATAACTGATTCACCATCAATTACTAAGGAAAAAAACGAAAGAATCGGAAAAGATATTGTTAAGGGGGTGTTTCTGATGAAAAAAATGATCATGTTCATCGGGATATCCAGTATGATTGCACTCACTGGATGTCAAGCAGCTGATCACTCCGCTAAAGGCGATATTTATCCCGAAAGTGGCAATACAGTTAATGTGAATGATCAGCGAACAGATATTTACAATACAAGTCAGCAAAGTAGTGAAGATTTTGGATACGTTCGCCATCAAAAAAGTCCAATTTATGGAGAAAAGGTATCCAATGAACATTATGCTGCCATCAATCGTGAAAAGGTGGCAGATATTATCGGAAAATATTGCACTGAACTGCCAAATGTGGATGATGTATCGACATTAGTGACAGACAATGAAGTGTTAATTGTTTACAATACGGATTCAGAAAATCGTGAATCAACTGCTACACAAGTACAAAAAATGGCTGAATCAGTTGTTCCAGGGTGGTTTGATATTTATACGACTGACAATACCCATCTACGTAAAGAAATAGAAAGTTATTCTACAATGGATGCTGATAGTGAGCATACCCATTATGGGATTGAACAATTAACGAGCCAAATGAAAAAGGCCGATATTAACCATTCTGAAAAGATGTCAAATAAGTAACGCTGTTAAATATCAAAAGAGGATTAGCTCCTATAAGCTAATCCTCTTTCTTACGTTTATGCTTCTTTCGCGTCTATATCACCCATTTGTTGCCTTTGCTTAGCTGCAGCATTGACTTGTTCATCTGCATGATAGGAAGAACGAACCATTGGACCTGCTTCACAATGACTAAATCCTTTGGACATTGCAATCTCCTTTAATTCATTAAACTCATCTGGGTGATAATATTTCACAACTTTTATATGTTTTTTCGATGGTTGTAGATATTGACCAATCGTCATAATATCTACATCATGTGCGCGCAAATCATCCATCGTTTGAATGATTTCTTCTTTTGTTTCCCCTAACCCTACCATTAAACTCGATTTGGTCGGAATATCTGGTTGCATCTCTTTAGAACGTTGTAAAAATTCAAGTGATCGTTTATATGTAGCACGCGCTCTTACTCTTGGCGTCAGTCTTTCTACTGTTTCAATATTATGGTTTAAGATATCTGGTTTCGCATCCATGACTGTTTTAAGATTATCATATACCCCGCCCATATCAGAAGGCAAAACCTCTACAGTTGTAAATGGACTTTTTCTTCTAATTGCACGAATCGTTTCCGCTAAAATAGCTGAACCACCATCTTTTAAATCATCTCGTGCAACCACTGTAATAACTGCATGTTTTAAATTCATTAAAGCAACTGAATCAGCTACGCGTTCTGGTTCTTCCCAATCAAGCTCAGTTGGAAGTCCCGTTTTGACCGCACAAAAACGACAGGCTCTTGTACAAACAGAACCTAAAATCATAAATGTTGCTGTTCTTCTTACCGCCCAACATTCATGAATATTAGGGCATTTTGCCTCTTCGCATACAGTATGAAGATTCTTTTCTCGCATCATTTTCTTTAATCCGGTGTAGTTTTTATTTGTGTTTAACTTTATTTTCAACCAATCCGGCTTACGTAAATGATCATTTTTCATAGTCGTCATTCTTCTTCACTCCATCCCAGAATTTCAAAAAGACGCTTTTTTTTATCATCATTATTATCTAGAGGTTCTTACAGAAGCAACTTTAACACATGGAAGTAGATAGAACAACCTCGTTCATCAAAACCTTCCAATATTTTATATTTATCGTTTTTTTATTTTATCACAAACTATAACAGTAATTAGAAGAGAAGGGAGGTTTATTGGTGCGATTTTTCACATTACTTTTCACCTTAATAACGGTCTTATCTTTTATCCAACCAGATACGACAGCAGCCTCCGAAGTAGATGATGTTTACACAAAAAGAATGGCACTTTATGAAAGAATTGAAGCAGTTACAACCATTCCTTGGTATTATCTTGCTGCCATTGATCAATATGAAAGAAATGTAAGACAATCTAGGAGAGAATTACCTAAAGCTGAAGGGATTACTGGCATTTACTTTAAACCGGAGGAATGGGTTGGATTCACAAACCCAAATATAAATGATGAAGACCCAAAGACGATTAAGTTTTTTAACGGTATTGGCTTTGATGGTGATGGTGACGGAAAAGCAAGTTTGCATAGTGATGACGATGTATTGTACGCATTTGCCAACTTTCTACTTCGTTATGGAACGGACTATGAGAACATTAAAATTGGTATTTGGAACTATTATAAGCGTGATAAATCAGTAAGAATAATTATGGGAAAAGCAAAGCTTTATCAAAACTATGGGAGACTTGATTTAGACGAACATGTTTTTCCTGTCCCAATTGGTACTCATTATAGCTATCGTAGTACATGGGGCAGCGCGAGAGGTTGGGGTGGTAGAAGAATTCATGAAGGAACGGATATTTTTGCTGATTACGGCTTACCCGTTAGAGCCACCAGTTATGGTATTGTCGAAATGAAAGGCTGGAATAAATATGGTGGTTGGCGAGTCGGTATTCGCGATATCAACAATAACTATCACTATTACGCTCACCTAAGTGGATTTTCTGATGATTTAACAGTGGGGCAAGTTGTTGAACCTGGTAAAGTCATTGGTGGTGTCGGAAGTTCTGGCTATGGCCCAAAAGGTACTTCGGGAAAATTCCCTCCACACCTCCATTATGGGATGTATAAGGATAATGGCTATACTGAATGGTCATACGATCCGTATCCTCATTTGAAACTATGGGAAAGACAAGAAAAAGCAAAATAAACGAGGAATAGATGGCGCCTTCTCGTTAGAAGCGGCATCTCATTCCTCGCTTTTAAATGTTCCGTCTCTTGATTCATCTTCTCTTTTTTGATATACGGGCTTCCACTGGTTCTTTTTTATCCGCCCAAATAAGCCGTACGGATTTCATCACTTTCACGTAAATCTTTTGCTGATCCGGTAAGCACCACTTTTCCAGTTTCAAGGACATAGCCTCTTTTCGCAATAGAAAGGGCCATATGCGCATTTTGTTCAACAAGCAAAATCGTTGTTCCGTTTGTTTCATTAATTTCTTCTATAATACTGAAGATGGTCTTAACCATAATTGGGGCCAGGCCCATGGATGGTTCATCTAACAATAGCAACCTAGGTCTAGCCATAATGGCTCTGCCCATCGCTAACATTTGTTGTTCTCCGCCTGATAAAGTTCCGGAAAGCTGTCCTTTTCTTTCGAATAATCGCGGGAAAAGTTCATATACTTTTTGGATATCTTTTTGTACTTCTTTATCTTTTCTCACAAAAGCGCCTAGTTCTAAATTTTCTTCTACAGTCATATTTGAGAACACTCGTCTTCCCTCTGGTACATGGGATATCCCAGCCTTTACAATCGTTTGTGCTTGTTTACCAACAATCGATTGATTCTCATATTGAATCACGCCTTGCTTCGGCTTTAATAATCCTGATAACGTTTTTAATAGCGTACTTTTCCCTGCTCCGTTTGCACCAATTAAAGTGACAATCTCACCTTCTAATACCTCTAATGAGACGCCCTTTAATGCATGAATATTTCCATAGTAAACATCGATTCCATCAACCTTAAGCATCCGAAGAAACCTCCTCTCCGAGATAAGCCTCGATCACTTTTGGGTTGCTTCTAATTTCTTCTGGCAATCCTTCGGCAATTAATTGCCCATGGTCAAGTACATATATTCTTTCACATATCCCCATAACTAAATTCATATCGTGTTCGATTAAGAGTATCGTTAGATCAAACTTCTCTCTAATAAAGCGAATGAGCTCCATAAGGTCATGTGTTTCTTGTGGATTCATTCCGGCAGCCGGCTCATCTAATAGCAAAAGTTTTGGTCCAGCCGCTAATGCCCTTGCGATTTCTAATCGCCTTTGTTGCCCATATGGCAAGTTTTTAGCCAATTCACCCTTTACATGTTCAAGCTGAAAAATACGTAATAGTTCTATTGATTTGTCTTCCATTTCTTTTTCCCCATTAAAATGAGAAGGCAACCGCAGAATCGAGCTTAACATCGAATGTTTCGCACGCGAATGATTGGCTACCTTTACATTATCTAACACAGAAAGATCATTGAATAAACGAATGTTTTGAAATGTCCTACTGATTCCTTTCCTTGTCACTTGATAGGGAGGGAGCCCATTTAAACGTACCCCTTCTAAGAAAATATCTCCTTCAGTTGGCACATAGACACCGGTTAATAGGTTGAAGCTGGTCGTTTTCCCTGCTCCGTTCGGGCCAATCAAACCGACCAGTTCCCCTTGGTGAATTTCCAAATCGAATCCTGAAACAGCCTTTAAACCGCCAAAAGAAATACCTGCTTGATTGACTTTTAATAATGGATGTTTCTCCATTTTAACTTCCTCCTTTCACGCTTTTACGTTTAAAGAGGTCCGTAATTTCCTTTGTCCCCAATAAACCTTGCGGACGGTAAAGCATAACTAGAATGAGCACGGCACTATAGATAATCATTCGTGTTTCAGGATAACTTTGTAAAAATGTGGAGACAATTGTTAACAAGATAGCCGAGATAACCGCCCCAGAGAGACTGCCTAATCCCCCTAATACGACAAAAATGAGGATATCAAATGACTTCAAAAACCCAAATTGAACGGGTTGAATAATATAAAAGTTATGGGCGTATAATCCACCTGCGATTCCTGCAAAAAAAGACCCAATAGCAAATGCCGCTACTTTATAATAGGTCGTATTAATGCCCATCGCATCTGCAGCAATTTCATTTTCTCTAATCGAAATACACGCCCGCCCATGCCTTGAATTTGTAAAATTTACAATCACTAATACGGTGATAAATAGGCAAATGAAAGCAGAAGTCCAAGTTGTCATCTTTGTGACCTGCATACCTGCTGCTCCACCTACTGCATCAATATTTAAGAAAATGATGCGGATAATCTCTGCAAATCCTAAAGTTGCAATCGCTAAATAATCACCCCGTAATCTTAAAGACGGAATGCCAACAATTAATCCAGTTAAAGCGGCAACAATCCCACCAATAATAAGGGCAATAGGAAATGGAAGTGAAAGTTTCATCGTCACAATTGCTGAAATATAAGCCCCAACAGCTAAAAAACCAGCATGTCCGATTGAAAATTGTCCAGTAATTCCGATAACTAAATGTAAACTTACAGCCAGAATAATATTAATACATATATAAACAAGTGTATTTACATGATAATTATTAATCATCCCGATATTTGCAGCCATCTGAACTGCAAAGTATACAATAATAGAGAGAATAACAAACAACCAGAAACCTTTAATCTTCTTCGTATTCATCCTTTTACACCTTCTCTCTTGCATTTTTGCCAAAGATACCTGATGGCTTAAATAAAAGGATTAAAATCAGAATGACAAATGCTGCCGCGTCTCTCCATAAAGAGTAACCAAGGCCACTAACAACCGTTTCAACTACTCCTAGCACAAGACCTCCAACCATCGCTCCAGGAATTATTCCGATGCCACCTAGTACAGCTGCAACAAAGGCCTTTACTCCTGGAATCACACCCATTAACGGTTCTATTTTTGTATAATACACGCCAAAGAAAACGCCTGCTGCCCCAGCCAACGAAGAGCCAATAGCAAAAGTAGCTGAAATGGTTGTGTTTACATTAATCCCCATCAACCTTGCCGCATCCATATCATGTGACACAGCGCGCATCGCTTTACCGATTTTTGTTTTATGAACAATAAATTGTAAAACGATCATTAGTACAATAGAAGTGCCTAAAATCATGAGTGATTGACTACTGATTTGTGCACCAAAAATGTTAAATGTTTGATTGCTAATGACTTCAGGATAAGCCTCTGGTTGTGCCCCTCTAAAGTAAATAAATAAGTACTGTATAAATAAAGAAATTCCTATCGCTGTTATGAGAGCAGCAATTCGAGTAGAACCTCTCAACCTTCGATATGCTACACGCTCAATTAACATACCCATTCCTGCACAGACAGCCATTGCAATAATTAAAGCAGGGAAGAACCCTAATCCCCATCCAGCAATAGCATAAAAACCGACAAAAGCCCCAATCATAAATACTTCACCGTGGGCAAAGTTGATCAATTTGATAATTCCATAAACCATTGTATAACCTAAAGCAATTAGTGCATAAATACTTCCTAACGATATCCCATTTACTAACTGTTGAATCCAATCCATGAATCCCCACTCCTCTTCAAATAACCCGAATAGCTTCAGATAGAGAGTGACAGCTAGCGAAAACGCTATGCTGAATATCTCCTTTTAAGGTAATTGACACGCTTATTCTAAAAAAGCTGATGATCTTTGATAATCCACAAACACCGACCGGACAAAGATCATTCACTCTTTTCTTTGTCCCAAGTAACCTTGGACTATAGGTATTGGCAATGGCATCTAAAATTTGCCCTTATCTGATAAAAAAATGGAAGGCCTCTTTCGCTCCTCCCATTTCAATACAGCCTTAATTTAAGGATTTACTTTCGTTTTGAAGACTTGTTCCCCATCCTTATATTCCAATACAGTAGCTGATTTAATTGGGTTATGATCTTCATCGACTGAAATGATACCCGTTACAAGAGTTAAATCTTTCGTCTCAGCTAAGGCATCTTTAATTTTCTTTGCATCACTTGTACTTTTGGCACGCTCCATGGCATCTTTCAACATATATACAGAGTCATAACCTAATGCATTAAAAGCGTCTGGTGATGAGCCATTATATTTTTCCCCGAACTTTGTTACAAAGGATTGGATCGTCTCATCTGGATCACCAGAAGAATAATGGTTTGTAATAAATGTATTATTTAAGGAATCCCCTCCGGCTAATTCAACTAGCTTTGGTGAATCCCAACCGTCAGCCCCCATTAGCGGTACGTCAATACCCATCTCACGGCCTTGTTTGACAATAAGTCCTACTTCTTCATAATAACCGGGGATAAAAATAAATTCTGGATTAGCTGATTTAATTCTTGTAAGTGTGGACCTGAAATCAGTATCCTTTGCCACATACGATTCTTCGGCAACTATTTTCCCACCTGCTGCTTCGAAAGTTTCTTTAAAGGAAGCTGCTAAACCTTTTGCATAATCACTTGCATTATCAGCATAGATAGCTACATTTTTAACTCCTAATTCATTTGCAGCAAAATTCGCTGCGACCGTTCCTTGGAAAGGATCAATAAACGATGTACGGAAGACAAAATCATTTAAGCTTCCATCTTCATTCACTGTGACATTGGGACTCGTACCTGATGGAGAAAGCAATACCGTCTCGGAATTATTAGCCACTTGTGCTTGAGCAACTGTGTTACCACTTGTAGCAGACCCAATAATAGCTACGACATCATCATTTTCCGTTAATTTAATTGCTGCATTTGTTGCTTCTGCTGCATCCGATTTATTATCGACTTTTACGATTTCTATTTCTTTACCGTCAATCCCACCATCTTTATTAATTTCATCCACAGCCAATTCAATTCCTTCGGCAATTCCTTCACCATATGAGGCAACAGCACCAGAGAGTTCTAGGTTGGCACCTATTTTGACAGTATCGCCAGACTCACCACCACCTGCACTATCACTACCACAGCCAGCAAGGAAACCTGCAGCTCCTATAGTAGAAGCTAGAAGAACAGCGGTCATTCTCTTTTTAAAAAACATAAAGATCCCCCTTTTTTGATTATTCCAACAACTAAGGTCATGGTTCAAATCCCCCATATAACCCCCACAAGAAAAGATACCATACAAGAAATAGACTAAAATAACCAAAATAAAATATTTTTCTGATAATTGCTATAAATCTAAAAATAGTATAGTATCATTTTATTCATCTGTCAAAACAATCTTTACGAATAGTATTAATATTTAGAAATCTATCAACCGTTTAGAGCGTTAAAGGTTTTTTCTCTCTTATGTTTTGTTTATAAAACTCTATCATTATATTCAAAAAATAGTTAAAAGTAGATAGATATAATGTAGTTTTTATAATTGTTAATAATTTGGAATTCTATTGGAGGTAAAATAATTTTGCTTATGTAGTGATTTTAGACTTGTAGAATAGAAAAAGAGGAATAAACCGATGAGTTCATTCCTCCTTCCTTTATTTTCAAAAAAGCGATCATATCATCTTTTCGGTTTTTGTACCGAACATTTTAACAACAAATAAAATCCCAACCATCATCACAATCAAAGCAGCTAATGAAATAAGTACACTTCCACTTACACCCAAAATGATATAAGAGATGGCTGCAACAACAGCTGCTGTAAAGGCATAAGGAAACTGCGTAATGACATGATCAATCAAATTACTACCTGCACCTGTGGCGGATAAAATAGATGTATCAGAAATCGGTGAAGCGTGATCTCCGAATACTGCTCCTCCAAGTACAGCTGCCATTGCAGGAATCAACAGGGATATATCCGTTGCTACTGCAATATCACCAGCTATCGGAAGCAGAATGCCAAATGATCCCCAAGATGTACCTGTACTAAAGGCCATAAGTGCCGCAATAATAAATAGGATAACAGGGATAAAGTCATGACTAAGATTCGATTGATTAATTACGCTAGCCAAATATTCCCCTGTACCTATTTGACTAATTAAATCTCCGAGTAACCAGGCAAAGATTAAGATTAATACTGAACCAAACATAGATTTCATCCCAACCCATGTTGCTTTCAAATAAAACTTATTCGTTAGTTTATCGTCTTTTTTTATTACTTGAGCAAATTGTACGTAAGCAACAACTAAACTCAATAATCCTCCGACAATGAGTGACAAGGCCACATCTGTGTTTTCTAATAAGGATACGATTGACAAATTCCCCTCTGCACCACTAATGCCTGTCCATGCCATCATACTCACTGTCCCTATAAATAAAACAATGATTGGCCAAATAAGATGACCTACAGTCCCTTTCGTACTAGTAGGTAGTTCCTCTTGAACCTCGTCTTTCAACTGTTTCTTCTTATCAAATAGAATTCCTTGTTGAATAGCTTGGTTCTCATGTTTCTTCATTGGACCAAAATCAATTTGCCCAACAACGATGATAAATACCATTATAATTGCAGCCCATACATAAAAATTTAACGGAATGATTTGCATGAAGGCAGAGAATGCACTATAATCCGTTATTTCATGAGCCACTAAAATCGAGCCAATTAAGGCAATAATTGATGCTCCCCAACTCGAGATGGGCGAAATCACACATAAGGGTGCGGATGTAGAATCAATCAAATAGGCAAGCTTTACACGTGAAACCTTTTGTCGATCTGTAACAGGGCGAGATACTTGTCCGACTGTTAACGCATTAAAATAATCATCTATAAACAAAATCATACCTAAAACTACGGTTAATAACTGTGCACCCACTCTTGTTTTTACACGCTTCATTGCCCATTCACCAAAAGCACGACTACCACCAGATATTGAAATAAAGGCAGTAATGCTACCAAGAATAAGTAAGAATAATAGAATATAAACATTCCAAGTATTTAACCCTTCATCCGTTATAAAAAGTTCTATGAACGACGAGAAAAATATTTGCAACGTATCTAGCGGTTGATATCCTGCAATTAAGATAGCTGCTGTTAACGCCCCTAAACCAAGGGAGAGAATTACTCTTTTTGTTAGAATAACCAAAAGCATAGCTACCAAAGGTGGCAGCACAGAAATAAATGTACCTGTCATAAAAAAAGACCTCCTATTAGTATAGGAGCTATAGACATGAACGAATGCGTCTCATATCAATTAACGATCAGAGAAAGGTGTCCCCACTTTTCTTTGATCCTTAATTGATAATAAAAAAGAGTAACGATAGAGATTCTATCATTACTCTTCTAGAAGTAACGTTATTCTCCATCACGACTGTAGCTCCCCATTATGGTTAATATACCTCCATAATGACAGTGTTACTCTTATTTAGAGCAACCCCAACAAATAAATATTGACGTACCTATTTGCTTCGGCAAATCTCCCTTTTATCAATGTTCACTGTTGTCATCCTCACATTGATTACTAATGATGATTTGCGCCTCTACCCCATCGGATTGATAAGGCATTATTCAATTGCTATACATTATATCAAAATATAAATATTTATGCAAAACTCTATCAAAACCTTAAATATTCTTAAATTTATTGTTTTGAAGATATAGTAGGATAAACTATACCATTCTTAATAACGCTTCTCTTCCGCTCATCCCTTTTTTTATTCCTAAATCCTCCGCAGCAAAAGTGACTGATTCAAGTGGTGCATCGATTAGCTGCTGAATCGTTTTCACCCCAACTGCTCTTCCAGCAATTACCTTGCGATCTTTTAATTTCTCATTTAATAACGCAACGTCTAATGCACCACACATGATATATCCTTTATCATTTGATACGACTAACAAATTAGTCTTTGGCAGCTCAACGGATACAGTCATAAACGTATGACCATCCAAAATAACAGGCTTTAATTCAACCATGACCGTCCCCCCTTCCCTTTAACAATTTATGTTATAGGTAGAGATTCGGTGTACTCTTTCATTAAAATAAACCGAGTTGTTTTGGAGCTAATCCATCATATTCAATGCCCAATATGTGAAGCATTTCCTTTGCATTATCCGCTGCGTCACCACCAGAATTATTATTAAAAAGCACATAGACCTCCTTCGCCTCTTTTTGTAATTGCTTTAATCGGTCTGCCCATTCCAATAATTCCTGGTTATTATAACGGTATAGATATCGAACTTCACGCCAATTTGGTTGTTTTTTATTTTGCCACCCATGAACATTTCGACCATGAAACCTGACAAGCACAATTGGGTGACCGCAAGTATGCAACGCAATTGGAACAGACCCCTCCCCTGCTTGTGGTTCATCACAAACAGTATGTATCCATTTCTCTTCTTTGATAAAATTTAGAGTACCTTCTATAAACGTTTCTTGATACCAAGACTGATGTCGAAATTCAACTGCACATGGTATTTCTCCCATTTGCTGTTTACACCAACGTAAATATTGGACATTTTCCTTTTTACAATTAAACCAAGGTGGAAATTGAAATAGGACCATCGCTAATTTATTTTCTCTTATATAAGGGGCTAGCGAAGCTTTAAAAGCAGCAAACATTTCTTCCTTTGACTCAAATGGAATCTCACCTCTTTGATGCCCCGTCATCCCTTGATAAGCTTTCACAACAAATTTAAATGAAGCAGGGGTTTCTCTTACCCACTTTTCCCCGTTCCTTTCCGGCTGTACGGCATAAAAGGAAGCATCAACCTCAACTGTTGGAAAATGAGCGCCATATTCTAATAGTTTATCACGGTTAGATACACGCTCCGTATATAGGCTATCATGATCTCCCCATCCAGTAAGACCAATCCTAATCATTCCATCACCTCATCTACCAATCATCTTCATACAGATTATTTTACCTAAAGGATACAACCATAAACAAGAAAACGCGCAAAAATAAGTGAAAAAGAAATAAAAAATAACCCGAACTATTGTTCAGATTATTTTTTATTAAACAGATTAACTCGATTTGATTTTGTTTGTTTTTTTCAATAAATAAAGTAAGTAAGGTGCACCGATTAAAGAAACAATTACTCCTGCTGGTATTTCTTTTGGTGCTAATACTACCCTTCCAAGAAAATCAGCTGAAATAAGTAAAATTCCGCCAATTACTAAGGTTAATGGCAGTAACTGTAGTAGCTTCGGACCTACCAGTTGCCTAGCAATATGAGGAGCCAGTAAACCGATAAATCCAATAGCTCCAACCACCGATACACTTATGCTTGACAACATAACAGCTAATATAATCATAAACATACGCATTTTACTTGTTTTCACACCTAGACCGATGGATAGTTCATCACTCAATGATAAGATTTCGAATGTATTGGCCATATAGAGAATAACCGGAAATAGTAGCAACGATGTTATCATCACTATTACTATATCACTCCAGCTCGTACCATAGGTGCTACCAGCAAGCCATGTCAAAGCTTGTGATGCATGAAGATTAGCACGCACTAATAAAATCTGTATAATAGCAGAACCTACCGCAGAGATAGCGACACCCATTAATAATAGAATCATCGGTTGATAACCGCTCCGCGCACTAATAAACAATACAATGCCCATTGTGACAAGTGCACCAATTAATGCACCAAATGGAATAAGGACAAAGGGGGCTTGTGGAAAAACAATGAGAACCAACATCGCCACTACACTAGCACCTGAAGTTACACCTAAAACAGAAGCATCAGCAAGTGGGTTACGTAAAACAGTCTGCATCATTAAACCGCTAGCCGCCATCATCATGCCAATTCCGAAGCTGACGATCACTCGAGGCAAGCGAAAATCCCAAACGAAGGTATTATACATCAATTCTCTTGGCAATTCTAAAAGACTAGTGAAACTTGTTCCCCCAAACGAAAGGCTAAGCCCTACTAATCCAAGGACGGCGAGAAATATGAGGAAATAAAATCTTTTTACATGCTTAATACGCACTTTCCCCTCTAATGCTCCTCCAGCCGTTCTAGTTTTCCTACTTACCTTTAAGGCTAAATATACTAACCAAGGTGCTCCTATAATGGCCGTCATTGCTCCTACAGGTAACTCGGACATACTCGATATCATACGAACAAAGATGTCAGCACATATGAGTAAGCCTGCACCAACCACTATATTTCCTATTAGCATGGATCGATGCTTTCTAAATCCCATTAGACGCACAATATGTGGAGCCATAATACCAACAAAGCCAATTGGGCCTACTACTGTAACAGAGACAGCAGCTAATATAATTGCAATGCCCCAACCTATTAATTTACTAATCATCACATTTTGTCCTAAGCCTACAGCTACATCTTCCCCCAACAGTAAGGCGTCAAAACGATGACCTATTATAAAGGCAAAAAGAAGAGTAAAAAGAATCCATGGCAAAGCGAATTGAACACCACTCCAATCAAGCTGTAACAATGTTCCCGCTCCCCATAAAAACAACCCGGACACTTCATTTTCATATATCAGCTGCAGGGCACTAGTAAATGAAGAAAACAACATGGTTACTATCAATCCAGTTAATGCGATTCTAATAGGATCCAATGCTCTACCTACTAGAAAACTAACAATTAAAGCTGCTATGATCCCCCCAAGCATCGTCACGAAAAATGGAAAGGCACCCTTTATAGAAGGAAAGAAAATAGAAAAAA
The DNA here is from genome assembly GCF_038003465.1 of Cytobacillus sp. FSL K6-0265. Lineage (NCBI taxonomy): Bacteria > Bacillati > Bacillota > Bacilli > Caryophanales > Bacillaceae > Cytobacillus > Cytobacillus sp. FSL K6-0265. The sequence continues at coordinate 3,666,696 of NZ_JBBOPE010000001.1, forward strand.
GAACAACAAAGAAAAATGCTCCTGCATGAATGCCTAATGTACTTGCACTTGCGAGCGGATTTCTTGTCATTGTTTGTAATAACATCCCTGCTACGGCAAGTGCAGCTCCAACTAAACAACCAATTAAAAACCTCGGCATTCTACTATAAAGGAGAAAATTCAGTTCCTGTTCATTATCCCATACTTCCATCCAAAAGCTGAGTAAACCTGTTGAAGCTTGTCCTTGACTTAAGTGGATGAGGCCAAGAATAATAAACAAGAACACACATGTCGCAAATAATAAAAAGGGTTTAGCTCTCATAACATTACTTCACTAATGTCTCTTCAACATGAGCAACTAAAGTTTCCATTGAAAGAACACTACCAAACGTCCAGACACCTGCTCCTACATCATACATCAAGTCTTTTTCTACAAAGTATAAAGAATTCCAAGCTTTGTTTCCTTCTAAATTACTAAATAACGGATCATCTTTTTGTACAGTATGAAGAAATAAAGCTTCTTCGTACTTAGATACACCCTCTACATTTGTTGTAATAAAACCACTCGGCTGTGGATCTTGGTCCTGGATTTTATTCGTCAATCCTATACCTTCAAGTGTATGGCTCACCGTTGAGTTTTCTGTAAATAATCGAAAGGTCGGTGCTTGATTCGCAGAATAAGCTTGTGTAAAAACAAATTCATTTGTCTTTAATTGAGCTGCAGAAATATTCTCTTTCGCTTCTGCCATTTTTCCCTCTAAATGAGCAACTGCCTCATCAGCCTCTTGCTCTTTACCTACTAGCTTACCTGTCTGTTTTAATGTATGTAACATGTAAGCATATAAGTCTTTTTGAGCTTCATCTGTCGAACTATCAAAAATCACGACAGGAGCTATTTTTTCAAGGTCCGTTTTAAACTGCTCTTGATATTCCATACCAATAATCACATCAGGCTCTAACTTTGCTATTTCCTCAATATTTGGTTCTGTCCTTAAACCAATATCCACAACACTATCATCTAATTTAGCATCAATTGTTACCCACTTATTAAACCCCTCTACATCCGCTACTGCAGCTGGTTGTACACCAACAGCTAATAACTCTTCAGCAACGCTCCATTCAAGAGCAACTACTTTTTCCTGAACTCCCTCAAAGCTGCGTTCACCTGACGCATCTTCAATAACAATGGTTTGATCATTATTATTCTCTTCTCCACTATTACTCACTTCTTCCTTTTGCATACAACCAGTTAAAACAAGAACAAATAAAAGCATAATAAAATATAATTTCTTCATTAATCAAAGCTCCATTTCCAAAAAATTTAATTATCACAGTTATTGCATTTAAAATAAAGAAGATTCCGAAATATTAGCAACTAATCATATTGGAACTTAATTTGTTTTTCCTCTTTTAACAATGATAATCATTCTCATTTTAATGTAAAAAATGAAGTTTGGCAATACACTATTCATTGCAAACGTTTTTTTAATTAAATCATATAAAATCTCGATTATGTCCTGGGTGAACATTCATAAACAAACACAATGAAAACGCCCACCTTCATTGTGGTGGGCGTTCCTTTTTATATTTATTTACCCTCAGATGTCCCGTTAAGGTCTACGTCTTCCAGTGAATAATTGGAATAATAAAACGACAAGTGCGATGACTAATAATAGGTGGACAAGTCCTCCTGCGACATCAAAGCTAAATCCCAAAATCCATAAAATAATTAAAATACCGATAATCGTCCAGAGCATTTTACATTGTCCTTTCTGTTGTTTATTTGTTCGATACTTTTAAATACCCCAGAAAAAAAACACTTAAACCTCTCATCCATTCCCTCTATGTTTAGAATGTTAGAGAGAAAGGAAAATATAGAATAGTTATTTCACCTATTAATGGAAGAAGGGATACTATTGGTTACACCTGTCGTTTATGATTTTATTGGCATTGGCTTAGGGCCTTTCAATTTAAGTCTTGCAGCTTTAACTGATCGAGTCAAAGAGATAGATGGATTATTTTTTGAACAAGAAGAGGCGTTTGTTTGGCACCCGGGTATGCTTATAGAAGGCACTGATTTACAGACACCCTTTTTAGCTGATTTGGTAACATTTGCCGATCCAACCAGTCCATATACATTTATCAATTATCTACATAGTAATGAGCGCTTATATGCGTTCTACTTTCTCAACCAATTCACCATACCGCGCAAAGAATATAGTGACTATTGTAATTGGGTAGCCCATCAATTATCACATTGTTATTTCAATCACCGCGTAACAAATGTGACAGAAACAGAGGATCATCTTTATCAAGTAACCGTAGAGAATCTACTAAAAAAAGAAGTAGCCAACTATTTAACAAAAAATCTCATTATCGGAACTGGCAGTATACCAATGGTTCCAAAGGGATTAGATGGAGATTGGATAAACAATGATATTAGTCACTCAAGTGAGTATTTGTTTCATGAGGAGCAATTGAAAAGTGGTCACTCTGTCACTGTGATCGGTTCTGGTCAAAGTGCATCTGAGATTTTTTACGACTTATTGATGGATCAGAAATACCATGATTATGAACTAACCTGGTTTACAAGATCATCAGGCATTTTCCAAAAAGAAGATGCCAAATTAGGGAAAGAATTTTTCTCACCTGAATATATTCATTATTTCCATCAACTTGATTTTGACAATCGTCTAGAAGCATTGGATTCTTTAAATCAACTGCGAAATGGAATCGACCCCGAAACTTTAAAGAAAATTTATAATCTGCTTTACCATCGCTCTATCAGTGGGGAAAAGCTCAATGTAACCATTCAACCCTTAACAGAAGCGAATAAAATAGAGAAAATAGAGAATACGTACCATCTACATTGTCAACAATGGCAGCAGAAGAAAAAATTCATTCACCAAACGGAAAAGGTTGTCTTAGCAACTGGTTATAAACCTGCCCTACCGAATTGGTTATCGCAATTTGCCAATGAAATCATTTGGGAAGACAATAAACGATTTAAAGTAACGGAAAATTATCAAATTGACTTTAAGAAAAAGAAAACAAATCAAATCTATACCTTAACTAATATTGAACATTCACATGGGGCTAGCGCAACAAATCTAGGACTATCTGTTTTCAGAAATCAAAAAATCATCAATTCAATTGCTGGAAAAGAAATCTATCCAGAACCAACAAAAACGGTTTTTCAACAATTTTCACCGAAACACTAGACAATAAAGACCCTGCTTGATGAGAATCCAATCAGCAGGGTTTCTTCTTTATTTGAGATTAGCGACAGTGCCTCCATCGACTCTTAAATCTGTTCCAGTAATATAGCTTGCAGCATCACTTACTAAAAACGCCACAGCTGAAGCAATTTCCGTAGGTTCACCTTCACGTTGCAATGGTGTCTTTTCTAGTAACACCTTCATTTGCTCAGATTGACTAGCTTCCTGTCTACCCATTGGTGTATTAATCGTACCAGGAGAAACAGAAACAATGCGCGCTCCTTTCTGTCCCCACTTCCATGCTTGGTCTTCTACAATTAATAAAACCCCTAATTTCGAAAGGCTATAGGCAGTACCAGCATTTGCTTGATTGAAAGGCTCCATCTTCTCGTGCAGATCTTTAGCCAACGGCGTCTTAAGTATCTCTGTATATGGGCCTTCTTTTGGCACCATATGTCCACTCATTGAGGAAATACAGACGGCAACTGTCCCTCTTTGTGCGATCTCATAGAAAGCATCTAAAATGATACCCGTTCCTTTTAAATTAACATCAAGAATTCTTTCCGCATCAGCCATTGTCGGTGATAATCCCGCTGTATTAATGATCGATTTTAATTCACCTAATGAATCAGCTTTCTGCACCAATGCTTGGACATTTTCTTGATCTGTTATATCTACTGTTTGATAATGTACATGAGCCATTCCTTTGTCATTTAACTCTCGTTGGGTCTGTTGTAATCTCTCTTCATTCACATCAGCTAGCAAAAAGATATCTTCCTTGTTTAGCGCTTCTGCAATCGCTTTTCCCATACCACCTGTACCACCAGTTATTACATGAACATTTGTCACTTAAGTTCCCCTCCGTTATACTTCAAATTACGACTCACTATAATTGTAAAAAAGAAAGCCAATACAAACAAACGACATTTTCACTCTAAATGTCCAATTTAAGGAGTTGAGGAAACAATGCTACAAAATCCATCTGCGAAAACGTATATCATCACAGCACTACTTGAACTTTTACAGCAAAGGACATTCTCTTCTATTACAGTAAAAGAGATAGTAAAAAGAGCAGGCATTAGTCGCTCTACCTTCTATGTCTATTATTATGATAAATTTGATTTACTTGAGCAACTCTCAAAGGACATCATCATCGAATTCATAGCATTTTATCAACAAGCTAAAAAAAAGCACAATCCCCATTTACAGGTAGAACAAACAACCAAGGATATATGTAATCATGTCTTTTCTTATCAATCTTTCTATAAAGAACAGTTAAAAAACCCACAATTCATTCACCAATTATCACGAGAACTATCTGCAACATTAATGCATGTCTATAACCATAAAAGTTACGCCTCCTTTTCTAGCTATGGCACAGTGGGCTTTCTGGCTGAATGGGTATATGACTCTTTTCAAATGAGCCCTGAGGAAGCTGCTATAGAATTAAGAAAAATAGGGACTACAGATTGGTCGGCTTCACATACAGAAATGAATAAATGACTAACTTTATAGAAAGCAATAATAAAAAAAAAGCAAGGTGTATATTTCATCTTTACAGTACCCTTGCTTTTTTATGTTCATTTATTTAACAAAGGTTCCTGCATTTAGTCGGCGTTGCATTTCTTTTACGACGAGAGATGGACGACTTAATACACCATCGACAACCGTCCCCAAATATATTTGTAACGCTCGTATTGTATGAGGACCCATTAAACCATCAGGATTTGCACCAATCAGTCGTTGTAATGCTATTATCACATTACTTCCTTGTTTTCCATTAGCAAAGTGAATCGTTCCATCATAGAAGGCATTCGTTACACTATTTTTCGGCTGATTACTGATGATACCATCAACAGGAGTACCCAATGCTTTTTGTAGTGCTCTCGTTGTTGATTTCCCCCATTTTCCGTCTACGTTCAGATTTGCTTTTGTTGATGGTTTCTTCGAGACTCCTTTTTTGATTTTTTCTAATAAAGCAATGTTTTGCGCCGCCGTACCTTGATAATTATTCATACCATATTGCTTTGCTAATTTTGCTCGGTTCTTGAAAGATGAGTCTATTCCTTGTGCGTTTAGATAGTCGACAATACTATTTCCACTCTGAACCGGTTTCGGTTGAGTAGGACTAGGCTGAGGGGACCCAAAGTTTTCCTCTACCTGCACTCCATCTACTTTATTCAAAAAATCCTCCCATGTAATGCCCTTATAACCCGCGCGCAATTGTGCGGGACAATTTTTTCCTGACCAATCATGATGCTGTTTAATTCGACTCCGATCCAACCCATACTTGTCCATTAACATTTTAACTAATGCTGCGCCATTATTGATTGTCTGTTCATAGTCACCATCGGCATTGATGCACATCTCAATATGAATCGACGCCGTATTCCCAGGCCCTCGCCCATCTCCTGCTGCCCAGCACATCACATCATCTTCAAATGATTGGATCGCTATCCGGTCATCGACTTGGTAATGCCAACTAGCTTGTCTTGAATTTAAGTTCGACTGTAAATTAGCATGCATCTGCGCATTTGCTCCGATTCCCATATTACCTGTTTGATGTGGTGTAATATATTGAATTTTATTACCTTTACCATAAGAGCGTTGATTAACTACTTCCTGAGATACAAGTTGCTTTATCACATTAACCATACATAACCCTCTCCTTTCTATAATATATAAGTAAAAAGGACTGCCCGTGTGGACAGCCCTTCATAAAAAATACATATAGAAAGCCTATTTTTTCTATAGAATGGAAGAGTGAAAAGATATAATGATCAATTTACTGATCTGAGTATAATAGATGCATTTGCTACTTTATTGTTTCAACCTTGTTGTTAGTACAAATGCATTTTGCTCCCCAAAATATAGCGTAGCAACCTAAGACATGATTGACATTCAAAATTATGACAATAACGAACGACTTGCTAAGGTTTTTGGGTGGGAAATTCCTTGCATGCCTCTCTCTCTGTAGACAAATATGAAGAAGTAGCATGACTGATCAAACCATATATAACCTCTGACCTCTGACTTAACTCAAAAAAAGAAGAAGACGAACTAAAAAAGTTCGCCTCATACACTAAAATAAACGAGAAAAAAACTGTATCTGCCCGAAATCGGCACGAATAATTTTCACTCCAAACAAAAAACCCTTATATAATAAGGGTTTTAAGCATTTATCCAATTGAACCTTCCATCTCAAACTTGATCAAACGGTTCATTTCAACAGCATATTCCATTGGAAGTTCTTTTGTAAATGGTTCGATGAAGCCCATGACAATCATTTCTGTTGCCTCTTCTTCAGAAATACCTCTGCTCATTAGATAAAATAATTGTTCTTCAGATACTTTAGATACCTTCGCTTCGTGCTCTAATGAAATATTGTCATTCATGATTTCATTGTAAGGGATCGTATCAGAAGTTGATTGATTATCCATAATTAATGTATCACATTCAATATTTGAACGTGCACCAGTTGCTTTACGTCCAAATTGAACAATTCCGCGGTAAGTTACTTTACCACCTTGTTTAGCAATTGATTTAGAAACAATTGTTGAAGATGTATTCGGTGCTAAGTGTAGCATTTTCGCACCTGCATCTTGGTGTTGTCCTTTACCTGCTAATGCGATGGACAATGTCATACCACGTGCGCCTTCACCTTTAAGGATAACGGCTGGATATTTCATTGTTAGTTTAGATCCGATGTTACCATCAATCCATTCCATTGTTGCATTTTCTTCACAAACTGCGCGTTTTGTAACGAGGTTAAACACGTTATTTGCCCAGTTTTGAATCGTTGTATAACGGCAATATGCGCCTTTTTTGATGATAATTTCAACTACGGCACTATGCAGTGAATTGGTTGTATAAACAGGTGCAGTACAACCTTCAACATAATGTACATGTGCGCCTTCATCTACAATGATTAACGTACGCTCAAACTGACCCATATTCTCAGAGTTAATACGGAAGTAAGCTTGTAATGGTGTATCTACTTTAATTCCTTTAGGAACGTAGATGAATGAACCACCAGACCAAACTGCTGAGTTTAATGCAGCGAATTTATTATCTGTTGGTGGGATTACTTTTGCCCAGTGCTCACGGAAAATATCTTCGTTTTCACGTAGTGCAGAATCTGTATCTTTAAAGACGATCCCTTTTGACTCAAGATCCTCTTGCATATTATGGTAAACTACCTCAGATTCGTATTGAGCAGAAACCCCTGCAAGATATTTTTGCTCCGCTTCTGGAATACCTAACTTATCAAAAGTTTGTTTGATTTCTTCAGGAACCTCATCCCAAGAACGCTCAGTTTTCTCAGATGGTTTTACATAATACGTAATCTCATCAAAGTTAAGTGCTGATAGATCGCCACCCCATTGAGGCATTGGCATATTGTAGAAGTGCTCTAAAGATTTCAATCGGAAGTCAAGCATCCATTGAGGCTCTTCCTTCATTTTAGAAATCTCTTGCACGATTTCTTTTGTTAAACCGCGTTTTGACCGGAAAATGGAAATGTCCTTATCGGCAAATCCATACTTGTAATCGCCGATTTCAGGTGCTTTTTTTGCCATTTCGTCTTCCTCCATTCTTATGGTTAGAAAAAACCTTCACCATGATTTATTTTAACGTCACAATTATGACTACTTAGCTGTATCTTCCTCGTTCATTCCCTTTTCCATTGCCTTCCACGCTAGTGTCGCACACTTAATACGGGCCGGAAATTGGGAAACACCTTGAAGTGCTTCAATATCACCCAAATCGATATCATCGTCATAATCTTTCCCAAGCATCATTTCAGAAAAAATATGAGATAGCTTTACTGCTTCTTCCTTTGTTTTTCCCTTAATTGCCTGTGTCATCATAGATGCCGATGACATTGAGATAGAACAGCCTTCACCTTCAAATTTGGCATCAGCGACTTTCCCATCTTCGAGCTTTAATGTTAACTGAATTCTATCTCCACAAGTCGGATTATTCATATTAACTGTTAAGCTATCATCTTCAAGTACGCCTTTGTTTCGAGGGTTCTTGTAATGATCCATAATCACTTGGCGATAGAGGGTATCTAAGTTATTAAAAGACATCGCTGAAATACTCCTTCGTTTTAATAAGCCCTGCTGTAAGCTTATCAATATCTTCTTCTGTGTTATATAAATAGAAGCTTGCTCTAGCTGTTGCTGATTGCTTCAACCATTTCATTAACGGTTGTGCACAATGATGCCCCGCTCTAATAGCGATTCCTTCAGCATCTAATACCGTTGCCACATCATGCGGGTGAACATCATCTAAATTAAATGTAACAATCCCTGCACGATTTGCTGCTGTTTTTGGGCCGAAAATTTTCATGCCTTCAACTTCAGAAAGTCTCTCTAAAGCATAAGCAGCAAGCTTGTGTTCATGAGCTTCAATTTGGTCTAGACCGATTTCTTCTAAGAAATCAATCGCTGCACCTAGTCCAATCGCTCCAGCAATGATTGGAGTGCCACCTTCAAACTTCCACGGAAGTTCTTTCCATGTAGATTCATATAAGCCAACAAAATCAATCATTTCTCCACCAAATTCAACTGGCTCCATGTTTTCTAAAAGTTGTTTCTTTCCATATAGAACACCAATACCAGTAGGTCCACACATTTTATGTCCTGAGAAAGCAAGAAAATCACAATCTAGATCTTGCACATCAATTTTTAAATGAGGTGCCCCTTGTGCAGCATCAACAACCATTACAGCTCCATGCTGATGAGCAATCTTGGCAATATCTTTAATAGGATTGATTACACCCAATACATTAGATACAAGTGTAACAGAAACAATTTTCGTTTGGTCTGTAATTGTAGCGGAAACATCACTCAAAGCAATTGTTCCATCTTCTTGTAATGGTAAATATTTTAATGTTGCACCAGTTTCCTTAGCCACTTGTTGCCAAGGAATAATATTACTATGGTGCTCCATGTAGGAGATCACAATTTCATCTCCTTCTGACAGATTCGCTTTCGCATAGCTTGCAGCCACTGTGTTTATACTAGTCGTTGTCCCTCTAGTAAAGATGATTTCTTCAGTGGATTTTGCTTGAATAAACTTGCGGACTTTTTCTCTGGCGCCTTCATAGCCGTCAGTAGCCCTTGTACCTAAAGTGTGTACACCTCTATGAACATTTGAATTATCGTAATGATAATATTTTTGTACCGCCTCAATCACTTGAATTGGTTTTTGTGATGTAGCACCGCTATCTAAATACACTAATGGATGGCCATTGACTTCTTGATTTAGTATAGGAAATAGCTCGCGAATCTCTTTTGCATTCATTATTGAACTTTCCCTTCAATCACAGCTGTTAATTGCTTTTTAACCCCTTCGATAGGAAGCGCATTAACTACTGGCGCAAGGAAGCCATGAATAACAAGGCGTTCTGCTTCTTTTTGTGAAATACCCCGACTCATCAAATAATATAATTGTAACGGATCGACACGACCAACAGAAGCTGCGTGACCGGCTGTTACATCATCTTCATCAATCAATAAAATTGGGTTGGCATCTCCACGTGCTTTTTCACTTAGCATTAATACACGAGATTCTTGTTCTGCATTCGCCTTTGTCGCACCGTGCTCAATTTTACCGATTCCATTAAAGATGGAAGTAGCTGCATCCTTCATTACACCATGTTTTAAGATGTAACCTTCAGATGCTTTACCAAAGTGTACGATGTTTGTTGTAAAGTTTTGCGTTTGTTTCCCGCGACCTACAACGACTGTTTTCATATCTCCGTATGAACCATCACCGATTAAATTCGTTTTATTATCAGATACTGTATCGCCATCATTCATTAAGCCCAATGCCCATTCAATACGTGCATCTCTGCCAGCAACTCCACGACGATTCACATAAACAGTAGTTCCAGCAGATAAAGTGTCTACCGCTCCATAAGTTACTTTCGCATTTGTATTAGCAACAACTTCTGAAATGATGTTAAAGATGCCTTTGCTTTCTTCCATTGTTGAAATGTAGTTTTCTACATAAGTTACAGAACTATTATCTTCAGCAACCAATAATACATGATTGAATAGGTTTGCCTCTTGATCGTCATGAATAAATACAGAGTGTAATGGCTCTGTGATTTCAACATTTTTAGGAATATAGACAAATGCGCCACCATTCATCAATGCAGCATGTAAAGCTGTTAACTTATGTTCGTCAACCTTTACCCCATCTGTCATATAATATTTTTGTAATAGATCTCCGTGCTCTCTAGCAGCAGTAAAGATGTCAGTGAAAATAACACCTTGATCAAGAACTGTCTTTGATAAAGAGATATATGCCGGACGGTTATTACGCTGTATATATAAATTTTGGTCAGCTGATTCTAAATTGATTAAGCTTCTTACTTCTTCTGGCAAGTCTGTTAATGAAGAGTAATCTTCACTCCCCACGATATGCTTATCAAATTGAGTGAAATTCCATTTTGAAATATTTGTTTTATCAGGCTTAGGCATTGGAAGATCTTCAGCTTTCTCCAGTGCGTTTACACGGAGTTCTGTCATCCATGCAGGCTCGCCCATATCTTTTGAAAAAGAATGTACGTATTCTTTATCAAATGGTAACTTTATTTCTGTTGACATAGTGATCCTCCTAACTCTTACGCTTCTTGCTCAACTGATTCGTCTTCGATACCTAATTCTTTTTTAATCCAGTCATAACCTTCAGCTTCTAGTCTTTGTGCTAATTCTGGTCCACCAGACTTTACAACACGACCTTGCATCATTACATGCACGTGATCAGGTGTGATGTAGTTTAATAGACGTTGGTAGTGAGTAATAATTAAGCAACCAAATTCCTCACCGCGCATTTCGTTAATCCCTTTAGAAACGACTTTCAATGCATCGATATCTAATCCAGAATCAATTTCATCAAGGATCGCAATCTTAGGCTCAATCATCATCATTTGTAGGATTTCATTACGCTTTTTCTCCCCACCAGAGAAGCCTTCGTTTAAGTAACGTTGGGCCATATCTGTATCCATTTCAAGATACTCCATGTTTTTATCCATTTTACGAATGAATTTCATTAGAGAAATCTCTTCGCCTTCTTCGCGACGGCTATTAATTGCTGAACGTAGAAAATCGGCATTAGTTACGCCACTGATTTCACTTGGGTACTGCATTGCAAGGAATAGACCTGCACGCGCGCGTTCATCTACTTCCATTTCTAGTACATCTTCACCGTCTAAAATAATACTTCCTTTTGTTACTTCATATTTCGGATGTCCCATAATTGCGGAAGATAATGTTGATTTACCTGTTCCGTTAGGACCCATAATTGCGTGGATTTCTCCACCCTTTATCTCAAGGTTAACACCTTTTAAAATCTCTTTTCCTTCAATTTCAACATGAAGGTCTTTAATTGTTAATGTAGATGCCATGTTTATACCTCCGTAATAAAAAAGATTTGCCCTGTTAAGTCAAATCTCATTTCTAGTTTAATTCTCACTTTATTCTCATTACAATCTTATAACAAATTAAATGTGATATCAACTCTTTGCACATATTAGACGATATTTCCACTATGTATATGTTGTAAACCTATCACCCTACATTATTCTACACTAAATTTAGTGAAAAAAACTCATTTTTCTTCTATTTATATATCACTTGTTGGTATATTCTTCTCTACTTGCATTTATGTCCAAATTAAAATCATCATAATCATCTTGTTTACAAGCAAAAGAGAAGTCAGATTCCCGATATATATATATATATAAGGTTTCACGCTTCCTAATCATTGACGAAATTAAACCTCATGTCACTTTATTATATACAAAAAGAGCCGTCTATCTGACAGCTCCTCTCTTTATTTAAGCATGTGCTTTACGTTCGATATCGGCAACAATTCTTTGACTTTTTAAGTAATCTCTTTCACGCTGTTTTTCTACGCGCATCCTTACATCCTGACTTTGGCAATACGTTTCATATCCTACTCCGTATGCTCCGTGCATGGCTTTTTCCATTTCGCTCGTGTAATTCAGCTGTAGCTGACTAATAATGAATCAATCCTTTCAAATTTTCGCCGTTTAAAGCGTTATAATGATTACAATAAAAATACTACACTATAAGCGTACCCCACTCAAACACGATAAAACATGAAAATACGCTTTTTTTCTGAATTTACCGTGATTCGTTTTATCCACCTCCTTTATTCATAAATTAATGGGTCATTCCTTACAAATATTCACCTTTACTCATACACAAGTTAGAAATGATTATTTTGTCTGCGCAAAATACCTCTAATCAACAGTTCAGGCCACCTTTGTGAGATTAAGCAATATACAGAGAATTATTATCTTCTTATACGAGCTAATAGACTTTGTTCTGGTATCTCTGGTTTTTTTACTCTTGATGCACGTGCAAATCCATTTTGTTCCGCTATCTTTAGGTTTTTCACTCTTGATGTACGAGCAATTCACTTTTGTTCCGCTACCTTTGGCATTTTCACTCTCGATGTACGAACAATCCCTATTTATTTAGCTATTTTTCGTAAACCTTGATGTTCGCGCAAACCCGATCATGGGGGAAAAGCTTGTAAACTTGATTATTTGTCTTAATACAAATTATCCACACTACTTGTTTCTCCAATAGCCATTAACCTTTATTTGAATCAATTGACTCAGTGCAATGTATTTTTTCCATTACCTTACTAAAAAAAGAAGCCTACAACTATGTAGACTTCTTCGATAAATATCGATTATTCAGTTACAGGTACAACTGCACCTTCATATTGTTCTTCAATGAAACTTTGGATTTCTTCAGAGTGTAATACTTCTAGTAATGCTTTTATTTCTTCTTTGTCTTCATCCCCAGCTTTAACTGCGATAACATTCACATATGGAGAATCACTTTCTTCAAGTGCAATTGCATCTTCTACTGGATTTAAGCCAGCATCAATCGCATAGTTAGAGTTAATAAGAACGGCGTCACCTTCACCATTATTATATATTTGTGGAAGAAGTGCTGCTTCATACTCCGTATCAAACTTTATATTTTTCGTATTTTCCTCAATATCATCAATTGTCGCTGTTGTTTTATCGACATCAGCTTTTAGTGTAATCAAACCTTCCTTTTCTAACATAGTCAAAATACGACCATGGTCAGGAACAGAGCTGCTCATAATAATGGTTGCTCCTTCTGGAAGATCATCTAAGCTATCATATTCTTGTGAATAAACACCAATTGGTTCAATATGAACGCCACCAGCATTCACAAAATCATAACCGTTTTCTGCCATTTGCGATTCTAAATAAGGGATGTGTTGGAAGTAGTTCGCATCAATATCGCCACCCTCTAACGCTTGGTTCGGTACAATATAATCTTGGAACGTTGTGATATCCAACTCAATTCCTTTTTCTTCTAATAATGGTTTTGCTTCATTTAGGATTTCAGCATGCGGTACATTAGATGCCCCAATTTTTAATGTTTTTGTTCCTTCATCAGATCCTTCGTTACCTTCATCTGAAGAACCACAAGCAGCAATAAATAAAGTAACAGCCGCAATCATTAAAACAGATAACCATTTTTTCATTTTTTAGCTCTCCTATCGTTTGTCTAGTTTGGAAGTAATCAAATCACCAATCATTTGGATGATAAACACGATAATTAAAATGATAATCGTTGCAATCCATACAACGTCATATCTACTTCTTTGGAAACCTTCTAAGTAGGCAAGGTTCCCTAATCCACCTGCACCTATGACACCTGCCATCGCCGTATATCCGACTAGCGCAATCGCTGTAACAGTAATCCCCGAAACAAGCGCTGGCATAGATTCAGGAATGAGTACTTTCCATATAATCGTACTTGTTTTGGCACCCATCGATTTAGAGGCTTCAATGACTCCTTTATCAATCTCACGTAAGCCAATTTCGACCATTCTTGCATAGAAAGGTGCTGCACCAATTATGAGTGCTGGCAAGGCTGCATTTTCTCCAATCATTGTTCCTAATATCATTTTTGTGAAAGGGATGAGTAACACAATTAAGATTAAGAACGGAATGGATCGAAAGACATTGACGAATGCCGCAATGATCTTATTAACAAACTGATTTTGCCATATATTACCTTTAGAAGTTAAGAACAAGAGTAGTCCAAGAATAATTCCTAAAATAAATGTGGCTACAACAGAAATACTTGTCATATATAAAGTTTCTTTTGTTGCTTCCCACATTCTTTCCCAATCCACATTTGGTAGCCATTCATTAAGCATGGGAAATCACCTCCACGCCAACCTTCTGCGAATGAATATATTCAATCGCGCGGGTAACCTCATCCGACTCTCCATCTATATGAATAAATAAGGTACCGTAAGAGCCACTTTGTGTTTGGGATATCTTTCCTTGTAATACATTCACTGTTACATTGTAGTGGCGAATTAAGTTTGTGATTAACGGTTGTTCCGCTGATCCACCTACAAAACCAAGTTGAACAATTTGACCATTTGGATAAGCATTTAGTAAATGTGTAATCGTTTCCTTCGTTTCTTCCGGTTCGGTCACTTGTTGAACAAATCGCTTCGTAATAGGTTCTTTTGGCTTTTGGAACACATCTAGCACTTCGCCAATTTCAACAATTCTTCCACCTTCCATGACAGCCACACGGTGGCAAATCTTGCGAATGACATGCATTTCATGCGTAATTAACACAATAGTTAACCCTAAACGTTCATTAATATCAACAAGTAAGTCGAGAATACTATCAGTTGTTTGCGGATCTAGAGCACTTGTCGCCTCATCACATAACAGTACTTTAGGATTATTGGCAAGTGCTCTAGCAATGCCTACTCGCTGTTTTTGTCCACCACTTAATTGTGAAGGATAGGCATCCTCTCGACCATCTAGACCGACCAATTTAATTAGCTCATTCACTCTCTCTAGTCGCTCTTTCTTAGGTACACCAGCAATTTCTAATGGAAACGCAATGTTTTCTCTTACTGTTCGTGACCACAATAAATTAAAATGTTGAAAAATCATGCTGATTTCTTGTCTAGCCTTTCTTAAGCTAGCACCTTTTATGCGAGAAACTTCATTCCCTGCTACAGATACAACGCCTTCAGTCGGGATTTCAAGACCATTTAACATACGGATCAATGTACTTTTACCGGCACCACTGTATCCGATTACACCGAATATTTCACCCTCGTTAATTTCGAGGTTAACATTGTCTACTGCATTTACTTTCCCATTTTTCGTTGAGAAAATCTTTTTTACATCTTTAATTGAAATCATCTTTCTTCACCTCTTCAATCCAGAAAACAAACACATTGATAGCCTATCCATAGTTTTAAAAAAAGCCTTTCTGCTTGTGAGCAGAAAGGCTTGTTATGAAAATTCCTTTCTCTCATCTTTCAAAGCTACAGCTTTGAGTGAATTGGCACCATTTCAATTAAATGACGGTTGCCGGGCTTCAAAGGGCACTTCCCTCCACCTCTCTAAATAAGAGCAATCTATGAATATATTGAATTTTTTGTGTACCTGTGTAATAGTATCATGTCATTGAAGAAGATGTCAAATGTGAAATAATAGATGTTAGGCCCTTATATTTAATGAAGCAATACCCGTTGCCGCTTCAATAGCAGATTCAAGATCATCGATTAAATCTTCTACGTTCTCAATTCCAATTGATAATCGAATTAAGTCTTCAGGTACACCAGCTTGTTTTAACCCCTCTTGATTAAGTTGTTGATGTGTTGTGCTCGCTGGATGTATAATAAGACTTTTTGCATCACCTACATTCGCTACATGCGCGAAGAGCTCAACCGAATTAATAACCTTAGCACCTGCTTCTCGGCCACCCGATATGCCAAAAACGACAACTGCCCCTGCCCCTTTAGCTAAATATTTATCTGCTAATTCTTTATTAGGATGGTTTTCATCGCCCGGATAAAGTACCCAATTAACAGCAGGGTGATTATTTAAATATTGCACAATTTTCTTCGTATTCGCAATATGTTCTTTCATTCGAACGGTTAACGTTTCTAAACCTAAAGTGAATTGAAAAGCACTTTGGGCACTTAAGGCTGGTCCTAAATCTCTTAGAAGTTGCACTCTCGCTTTTGTAATATACGCGACAGGACCAAGTGCCTCACTATATACTAAATCATTATAACTCGAATCTGGCTGACTTAATCCTGGATACTTCTCTGAATTCCAATCAAATTTACCACCGTCAACAATGACTCCTCCCATTGTCGTCCCATTCCCAAGTAACCATTTCGTTGCAGAATGAACAACAATGTCTGCGCCATGCTCAATTGGTCGACACAGATAAGGAGTTGCAAATGTGTTATCAACCACTAACGGTACACCATTTTCATGGGCGATATTTGCAACAGCTTCAATATCTAGTACTTGTAAACTCGGATTACCAATGGTTTCAGCAAATACAGCTCGTGTCTTTTCATTGATTGCTGCTCGTAGTTCCTCTTCATTATTAATATCTATAAGCCTGACATAGATGCCGAACTTTGGTAAAGTGACTGTAAATAAATTATATGTACCTCCATATAAATTAGAGGCAGCTACAATTTCATCGCCCGCTTGAACAATATTAAGAAGAGCTAAGTAAATGGCTGCTTGACCACTTGCTAATGCTAATGCACCTGTTCCCCCTTCCAACAATGCTACTCTTTCTTCAAACACAGTAACCGTTGGGTTATGAATACGAGAATAAATATATCCTGTTTCTTTTAGGCCAAATAAGTCTTGTGCATGCTCTGTATTTTCGAATTGATAAGCATTATTTTGATAGATTGGCACCGCTCTTGCCCCTGTTACTGGATCAGGTTTTAGCCCACCATGCACACCAATTGTTTCAAATCGCAATTGCTTTTCTTTTTCTGCCATTTTACATCTCTCCTCTTTTTTAATTGGAAAGAAAAGACGACCAAAACCCCTCTTCACAAAGAAGAGGGGTTATCATCTCTTCTTATCTACCAGAGCTTTTATGCTCTGCTGGAATTAGCACCGTGTATTAAACAACCGGTTGCCGGGTTTCATAGGGCCAGTCCCTCCACCACTCTCGATAAGAATATTTAATTTTCTAATTATTCTAAGGATAGAATAACAACCTTTTTTTGGGAAGTCAATCTTTTTTTTAGGACATTTGATATATATATTTATGATTATTGCTGATTTAATAAGAAAATCGCATCTAATTTCAATAATTGTCTAAAAGTAGATTTAAGAATGATATGCTTTTCATCCACTTTCTTCTTTAGACTCGTACGTCCTTGAAGCAATGGATAAAAATGATTAGCAGTAGTTTGAATGTGGATATGATAACTTTTCAATGGCCGAGTATGTTTAATTAACAGCTTTTTCCGGTCTAATGTAAAATACAATAGGTTTTGTTCTAATTCTACTCGAATTCTTATAGGTTCCTTTAACATCGTTAAAATATGATCGTTTACTCTTAAGGATTGATTGAAATGGTAAATGAGTTCCTCTATTGAAACCACCTCCTGCCACGTCTTACATTCTATTATTCTGTTCCAAAAAATGAATTCCTTCTCCTAACTGTCGACTTTAACTGACAGAACATTTCATTTCCAACAACCTTCACACCTATTTCCCGAGAAATATGTCAAAAGCTAGACCTATCGACAGAAAAGAGATATTGCCAATGGCTTCTCTGTCTAAAATGAGCAAGGTAGACTTCACGTAAAATCCCCCAACTTTAAAGCATAAAAAAACCACTTATTCCTGAACAATAAGTGGTTTTAAAATTGAGACTGTAATTCATATGATTGAATTTGCTCAAGTAAATAAGGTACGGAATGGAAAGCATATAGCTTATCAACTAACTCTCCTTTTTTAAACACAAGTAAACATGGTACACTTTCAATTTCATATTTTTCTGCTACTTGTGGCAAAAAATTCAAGTCGGCTTTACCTATGGGAAGGTTCTTCAACATTTGCTCAGTAATTGTCAACATTTTCCCAGCAACTTGACATGTCCCACACATAGGAGTAAATAAATAAAATAAGCCAGATTGCTCCTGTGCGATCAAATCATTTAAGTCATTGTTTGACCATTCAATCATGTTATCATCCTTTATCTAAATACTCGGTATATATATCTATATTTGCACTTATTAAGACTGTCGCTAAATGATGTGCGGGTGCCGCCTCGACTTCACGATACATTTTATCAATATAGATATGCTCTGCCTCTGGTAACTCTCTCTTAAATTGTTTACGGAGTTTTTCTCCTGATGCGTCAGCATCGACTAATATATAGACTTCCTTACCTATTAAGTAATCAATTAATTCATCCAACTTCGATGTGCCAATCGTCCCATTTGTACATAAGATCTCTACAGGTTCTCTGATGATCCCTTTCACTTTACGTTTGTCAGATTTACCTTCAACAATAATCACTTTGTTGCCAGATTCTACATGCATGCTCATCACCTAATATATATCGTTTATATATTTTATAATATAATGCATTCTTACATTTGAACACTTTTCAGCACTCATCATGTTTATATAAAAATTTAGAAAAAGGTCAAACCATGTAATGATTTGACCTCCTCTATTTTAACGGCAATTAATCTTCTTTTGTCATTTCTTCATATTGTTCAGCTGTCATGAGCTTGTCAATTTCACTTGCATCGGATGGCTCAACAACAATCATCCATGCTTTCTCGTAAGGAGATTCATTCACAAATTCTGGACTATCGCTAAGTTCTTCGTTAATCTCAACGATTTTACCACTAATTGGTGCATATAACTCAGAAACTGTTTTAACAGATTCTACGCTACCAAATGGTTCATCAGCAGTTACTTCATCTCCTACTTCTGGAAGCTCAACAAATACGATATCTCCAAGTTCTGATTGAGCAAAGTATGTAATACCAATACGAACTTTATCTCCTTCTGTTTTTACCCACTCGTGTTCTTCTGAATAACGTAACTCTTTAGGTGTGCTCATGTTTCATACCTCCATTAATTTAGGAAATTGTTTATTTTAATGACCGTATAAACGATCGTTTAAAACGTATAAAGCTCATCCACCATTTACAGCCAATTTTGTTCAAACTCCGGCTCTTTAAATCCAACTGTGACTTTCGTTCCGTTTGTTGTTAATGGGCGTTTAATTAACATCCCATCAGATGCTAATAAATCCAACAGTTCAGACTCTGAGGCAGTTTTCACTCGGTCTTTTAATCCTAACTCACGATACTTTTGACCGCTCGTATTGAAAAACTTTTTCAGTTCTAACCCGCTCTTTTTGTATAAATCTTCTATTTCCTTGCGGGATGGAGGATTTTCCACTATATGTATCGCTTCATAGGCTATTTCATGTTCATCTAGCCATTTTTTCGCTTTTCGGCAAGTACCACATTTAGGATACCAATAGAAAGTAAGTGCCATGTTTTTTTCACCACCTATTTTATCATACCTCTATTCATGAATACTATCGTTTCATTAGCATAACATATTTCTTTTTATTTTCATAACGATGAATTGTAATTATTATCATATTAAAAACAAAACAAAGAGGCTCAAATTCGTTCTTGAGCCTCAAGTTATAACTTCGCAAATAGTTGAAGTAAATAGGGTTACTATCCTTCATCTCATTCCAGTGAAATATTATACTACGAACCTTTCAGCTTCAATAATTTTCTCAGCCACTTGACGTTTTTTCGCAATTACATTTGTTGGGGTATGTCTCGTAAACTTCTTAAGCGCTGAAAGCATCATACGTAATGTATCTCCTTCTTCCACACCTACTAAAGTTTCTTTCGCAATTAGCTCAATTTGATTAAATGCTTCCTGACAGAAAATTTGTGTGTACAATAACTTTTGCTCAGCTTTTTCTAATCCGTCTTTTACAATGGCTTTTTCCGTACGTAGAACCGTAGATTCCATAGAATAGGCGTAAGAAACAAGATCAGCAATGTTTACAAGAACTTCTTGCTCTTTATCCAAGGCTTTTCCGTATTTTTGTGCACCTAAACCTGCTGCAAGTAATGCGATTTTCTTAGCATTCTTTACAAGATATTTTTCTTGCTCTAATGCTTCAGTCCCCGGCTCTTCTGGCATCATCATCATCAATTCCTCTTGAAGTGCCATTGCTTTTTCGAATAAAGGCAGTTCACCTTTCATTGCTTTTCTAACATACGTTCCTGGTACTAAAAGACGGTTGATTTCGTTTGTTCCTTCAAAGATCCGGTTGATTCTAGAATCACGGTAAGCTCTTTCCACTTCGTATTCTGCCATAAAGCCATAACCACCATGTAATTGAACCGCCTCATCCACTACATAATCTAGAACTTCTGTAGAGAAGAACTTATTTAGTGAGCATTCTATTGCATATTCAGCTATAGACTTCGCTACTTCTTTACCGTCTTTGACTTCTTCATCACTCAGTTGACTCATTCTGTCATCAAATAGACCCACTGTACGGTAGACAGAGCTTTCAGCTGCATAAATTTTACTTGCCATTGTTCCGAATTTTTCCTTCGTTAAATTAAAGGCAGAAATAGGCGTACTGAATTGTTGACGTTGGTTAGCATAAGTGACCCCTAATTTAAAGGCATGCTTAGAACCCCCTACTGCACCTACACCAAGTTTGTAACGACCAATATTTAAAATGTTAAAGGCAATGACATGACCACGGCCAATTTCACCTAATACATTTTCAACTGGTACTTGTGCATCTTCTAAAATAAGTGTTCTTGTCGACGAGCTCTTAATACCCATTTTCTTTTCTTCAGCACCTGTTGATACGCCCGGATATTCTCTCTCAACAATAAATGCTGTGAATTGGTCACCGTTTATTTTGGCATAAACAACGAACACATCGGCAAACCCAGCATTCGTAATCCATTGTTTTTCCCCATTTAATACATAATGTGTGCCTTCTGCGTTTAATTTAGCGGTTGTTTTTGCTCCTAATGCATCAGATCCTGAACTTGGTTCTGTTAGTGCATAGGCAGCTAATTTTTCACCTGTCGCCAGCACAGGTAAGTATTTTTGCTTTTGCTCTTCATTTCCAAACAATACAATTGGAAGAGAACCAATACCCACATGGGCACCGTGTGAGATAGAGAAACCACCAACACGTGACATTTTTTCAGCGATAAGGGCTGAACTTACCTTATCTAAGCCAAGTCCACCGTATTCTTCTGGCACATCTGTACCAAGTAAGCCTAAGTCACCAGCTTTTTTCAATAGTTTTACAGAGCGATCGAATTCATGTTGTTCTAAATAATCCACTTGTGGTACCACTTCGTTTGTCACATAATCTTCTGTCGTTTTCGCAATCATGATTTGCTCTTCGCTAAAATCCTCTGGTGTGTACATATTTTCATAAGAAATATCTTCAATTAAAAAGCTTCCACCTTTAATAAATTTTTCAGTTTGTTTTGACATGTTCTTCATCCTCCATCTTCATTCTTTTTGCAGTTTCGTTAACTTTGTTATTTACAAATTTCTATTTCGCTTCATTGCTCCTTAGACACTCGTTTTCTGCAGGCTGACTCAAAACTTCTTTGATCTATTTCCTGTAGGAGTCAAGTGTCTTCCGCTCTATCACACGATTAGTTTTAAAAAGTAGTCAAAAGTTCAATCGTTACGAACATAGTGTTTTTAAAGAAGTTCAAACACACCTGCGGCACCCATTCCGCCACCAATGCACATCGTTACCACACCAAATTGCTCGTTTCTACGCTTCATTTCATGAATTAATGATAGTGTTAGCTTAGCACCTGTACACCCAAGTGGATGTCCTAAAGCGATAGCTCCTCCGTTAACATTCACTTTCTCTTCATCCAACCCTAACTCTCTAATTACTTGAATGGATTGAGAAGCAAAGGCTTCATTTAGTTCGAATAATCCGACATCTGATAGTTCTAACCCAGCTAGTTTTAAAGCTTTTGGAATCGCTACAATCGGTCCAATCCCCATAATCTCTGGCGGTACGCCACCGACAGCAAAGGAACGGAACTTCACTAAGGACTGCAGTCCTTGGGCATCTGCTTTCTCTCTGTCCATAATCATTACAGCTGCTGCACCATCACTTGTTTGTGATGAATTTCCCGCTGTAACTGAGCCTTTCACATTAAATGCTGGTCTCAGTTTCCCTAAAGTGGCAACTGTTGAATCGCTCCGTACACCCTCATCTTGTGAAAACTGAAAGGAGCGTTCTTTCACTTTATTATCCGCTGCAATTTGACGGAGTGTTACATCAACCGGAGTAATCTCATCAGCAAATTTACCTTCACTTATTGCTTTCGCTGCTTTTTGATGACTACGAACAGCGAAGGCATCTTGCTCTTCTCTTGAAATGCCGTATTTTCCAGCAACTTGCTCAGCTGTATGCCCCATACTCATATAATATTCAGGAGCTGTCTCGGCTAAAGTTAAATTAGGACGGACAACATGACCCATCATTGGTACAAGACTCATTGATTCTGCTCCACCGGCAATCACTGTATCAGCGTGACCAAGCATGATTTTTTCCGCGCCATACGCGATAGACTGCAACCCTGATGAGCAATAGCGATTGACGGTGATTGCTGGTACCGAGTCTGGAAGCCCAGCTAATGCACCAATATTTCTAGCCATATTCAAACCTTGCTCTGCTTCTGGCATGGCACATCCGATAATTAAATCATCAATATTGCCTTCATAATTTCCAGCTCGTTTCAATGTTTCTTTTACAACAAGTGCACCTAAGTCATCCGGGCGAACAGTGGCAAGTGAGCCTTTTTTTGCTTTACCGACAGGTGTTCTAGCACCTGCAACAATAACCGCTTCTTTCATTGCTTTTTCCCTCTCCTTCTACTCTTTGTATCTCTTATTCTTTCTAGCAATCTATGTTTAGTTACGGAGTGGTTTACCCTTTAAGAGCATATGTTGCATCCGTTGTTGAGATTTTGGCTCTGCAATAAGTTTTAGAAATGCTTCTCTTTCAAGGTCTAACATATATTGTTCATCCACTTCTGTACCAAAAGGCACCTTACCGCCAGCAATTACATACGCCAGTGCTTTGGCAATTTTTAAATCATGTTCAGAAATATAACCAGATAAATGCATAGAATTAGCACCTAAAAGTAATGCAGCATACCCTGTTTCACCTACAACTGGGAATTTCGCTTTTGCTGGTGGAACGTAGCCTGCAGCTGCCAATGCTAATACTGCTTGTTTGGCATCATAAATGAGATGATCTCCATTCACACTAATTGCATCCGAAGCATTCAAGAAATTATTTTCTCTAGCCTCTTCTCCTGAAGAAGATACCTTTGCCATCGCAATTGTTTCAAAGACTTTATTTGCTACGCTTTGTAGATCAAACTGAACTCCTTTAGGCATGCTTGCTAAATGCTTCAAATATAGTGACTTGTTACCTGCACCGCCAGGAATTAAGCCAACTCCTGCTTCCACCAAGCCCATGTAAGTTTCACTAGATGCTTGAATATGCGCCGCACTTAAAGCTACTTCCGCACCCCCACCAAGTGTCATACCGAATGGTGCCACGACGACTGGTTTTGCACTATACTTGATTTTCGTCATTGCGTTTTGGAAATGCTTAATGACCATATCTAATTCGAAGTAATTATCATCTTGAGCTTCCATTAACATCATTCCGATATTGGCACCGACACAGAAGTTCTTCCCTTGATTGGAGATAACAAGACCTTTATAATTTTTCTCTACCTCATCAATAGCAAAATTTATCATTTGAATAATGTCTAAACCAATCGCATTACTCTTTGAATGAAATTCTAAGATAGCGACGCCATCGCCTAAATCGATTAAGCTTGCTCCAGTATTTTTCTTAATGACACCTTGCTTTTCTTTTAATTGCTTTAAGTTTATTACTTTTGGGTTCAATTTAATCGGCTGATACTCTCCATTCTCATACACAAAAGTTGTCGCGTTCTCTTCCTTATAAAACTGTGTATGTCCATCAGCGATCATTTTTTCGACCCAGTGTGGAATGTCTATCCCTTCCGCTTTCATTTTGTTTACTGACTGTTCCAAGCCAATGGCATCCCATGTTTCAAATGGGCCCATATTCCAACCAAAACCCCATTTCATTGCATCATCAATGGATTGAATATCATCGGCAATTTCCCCTAGGAGTTGGGCAGAATAAATTAATGTTGGTGATAACACCTTCCACAATAATTCTCCAGCAGGGTCATCTGCGTATACAAGCGCTTTCATTTTGTTTGCTGTCCCTTTTTGTTGTTTAGCTATTTCTACCGCTGCCGTTTTCAACTTTTTACGAGGACCGTATTCCAATGTATTAGGATTTAATTCTAAAATTTCTTTCCCTTGTTTTAAGAAAAATCCTTGGCCTGTCTTACTGCCTAACCAGCCTTTGTCTAACATCTTATTCATAAAATCTGGTACATCGAATACTTGTTTTTCTTCGCCATCTACTTGGTCATAGACATTTTTCGCAACATGGGCAAACGTATCTAAACCGACAACGTCTAGTGTACGGAAAGTCGCACTTTTCGGTCTACCAATGAGTGGTCCCGTAATTGAATCAACTTCCCCAACAGTAAACCCGCCCTTTAACATTTCTTGTACGGTTACAAGGAGACCGTATGTGCCGATTCTATTGGCAATAAAGTTCGGCGTATCCTTTGCTATAACCACACCTTTTCCTAAAACATCCTCACCAAAAGTTTGCATAAAGGAAAGGACTTCAGGCGATGTTTCCTTAGTTGGGATGACTTCCAATAGTTTTAAATAACGCGGCGGATTGAAGAAATGAGTGCCTAGGAAATGCTTTTTAAAGTCTTCTGAACGTCCTTCAGCCATTGCTTCGATAGAAATACCAGATGTATTAGAACTGACAATTGTCCCAGGGCGACGATATTTGTCAACTTGGGCAAATACATCTTTTTTCACGCTGAGATTTTCTACAACAACCTCAATGATCCAATCAACTTCTTTCAAGCGCTCCATATCATCCTCGAAGTTACCCGCCTCAATAAGATGGATATTTTTCTTTGCTGTTAACGGTGCAGGTTTTTGCTTTAATAGTTTTTGCTTACCACTTTCAGCAATTTTATTTTTGAACTTTTTATCCTTAAGGGTGATCCCCTTTACTACTTCTTCTTTACTTAATTCGCGAGGAACAATATCTAATAAAAGTGTTGGTATACCAATATTCGCTAAATGTGCGGCTATTCCAGAACCCATAACACCTGAGCCTAAAACAGCAGCCTTTCTAATCTGTTTGGTCAACTGTTCTTCCTCCTTCGATTTTGAATGAATGCTCATTCATTTTTTCTGTAAAAAATTTTGGAAATTCCTTTGATACTTATAATAATAAAATATTTGCAAAATTTAATCAATCATTTTCCTTACAGATTTTCATTTCTTTTTCTCTTTTTTCTTTCTGCATAAATTTTTCAGCAATTGACAAACTATTTTTGAAGAGAATCATCAAAATGGAGGTATTGGGATGCAACAACAAAATACAAACTTTTCGAATCAACAAGGAATTATGCAACAACCCCCAGTTATGGTTTCGACAAAAGATGCACTTTACTTTAATGATATGCTTTCTTGGAATTTATTAGCGATGAAAAAAGCTCATTTTTACGCCGAACATTGTCAAGATCCTGCTTTAAAAACTGCTTTCGAACAATGTGGACAAATGCATCAACGTCATTATGAGCAAGTTTTGAAACATCTTAATACGACACAACCGTTTAATAATATGCAATAAGGAGGAGACTCAATGACTAATTCAAAAAAAGTACAAAATCCTGAAAAACAAATAGCTAAAACATCTCAAATGAATGATCGTGATTTTACAAACGACCTACTAGCAATGGAAAAGTACATGAGTGATTCTTATAGCATTTATTTAAATGAAGCTAGTAATCAAACGCTGTATGGAGATTTTATGCGTATATTTACTGAAACGAAGAATGAACAACGTCATCTATATAACCTTATGTTTGAAAGAGGTTGGTACAGTCTTGATGCAGCAGATCAACAAAGTCTGCAACAATCTTACCAACAATTCCAGGGATACTCTACACAATTTCCCTATGGAACAAACGGTAACATTCAATAGTTAGGATAAAGAAGTGATAAAACAAGAACAGATGTTGACAAGCAATCATCATCTGTTCTTGTTATCTCTATTTATTCATCAGTTTTTTGTTGAAGCCGCTGTTTTTCATTTAATTCTTTTATCTTTTTAATCATTTCCATCATTTCTTGCTTCCCATCAGGGTACAATTGATTCCAATGCTTCACTAAAGGTGGCATCTGTTTAGCGATAAATGAGTAAATTATCCATGATTTTACTTCTCTTTGCAATGTTTCATCACTTTCTCCTACTAACAATTCCGTATATTTTTCTACTAGTGCCTCTATCTTTTGCTCCATATCGTAAGCCAACTTATATCTCTCCTTTACCATTTTTAATCCTCATTCATAATGACAACAAATTTGGTAACAATATTCAGTAGATGCATTTAATACTTCTGATTGACGGTGATACCTTTGAGCATATGGGATAAGTTTAAAAAAATCAAAGATGATGGTTGGAAATCTTTATTAAAGCAGTCAACTGATTTTCAATCTACCTATTATTTTAATGAAAAAACGAATGAACGATTTGGTTTTCATTTTTATGCGACTTTAGTAGATGAACAAATTATCCAGGAAAGTGCTTTACCGGCGCTTTTAACCAAAAAATTTGAATCACTGGATGATTTGCACAAAATTGTTCCCATAGCAGACATTCATATTTTAAAAAACCCAAAGGATATAGAACAAAAGCTATTGAATGGATATGTACTTGTCACACTAGATTCTGATAAAAATCGTTTTGGGTTTATTGCCGCTCAAAAAGAAATTGTCCGTTCTCTCAGTCAACCTGAAATTGAGTTTTCTGTAATCGGACCGAAGGAAGCGTTTGTTGAGGCTATCGGTCAAAATTTAAACTTGATTAGAAAAAGATTACCTATTAAAGAATTAATTTCGCAAGAGTATACTGTTGGAAAACTTTCGAAAACAAAAGTAGCTGTCTTACATATAGAAGGAATTACGAATAAAGACAATGTCGATACTGTGAAACAACGTATACGAAATATTGAGATAGACACGATTTCCGATAGTTCTAATATTGTTGAATTATTAAGTGATAATTCCAATTCACTATTTCCACAATTGCTTGACACCGAGAGACCCGATCGTGTAGCAGCTATTCTTGCTGAAGGAAAAATCGCCATCATTGTGGATGGATCACCACATGTGTTAATAGCGCCCACAACGTTAATTGAATTTTTTAGCGCTTTCGAAGATTATTTTCTCAATTGGATTGTCGCTACATTTTTTCGTTTAGTGCGATTTTTTGCTGTTGTCTTTTCAGTTCTGGTTACACCGGTTTACGTTGCAGCTATGACTTATCAATATGAGCTCATTCCGCCAGACTTATTAGGGATATTGGTCACTTCAAGAAGAACCATTCCGCTCCCACCCATTCTCGAAGCATTATTTCTTGAGCTAACTATTGAATTATTGCGCGAAGCCGGAGCACGCCTCCCTACAAAAGTCGGGCAAACAATTGGTATCGTAGGCGGTATTGTTATTGGTACAGCATCTGTTGAAGCCGGTCTTACGAGTAACGTACTATTAATCTTTGTTGCATTAGGCGCATTAGGCTCCTTTACAACACCTGTTTATAAAATGGGTAATACAATCAGGGTTCTACGCTTTCCCTTTCTTCTTTTTGCACAATTTTGGGGTGTGTTAGGGATCGTTTTTTGTTTCTGTATTCTCATTGCCCACTTATTACGTCTGACTTCACTAGGAAGACCTTTTTTGGCGCCGATATATCCACTTAGATTAGCTGATATGAAAGATACACTTATTCGCACACCATTACAAAAAATGTCCAAGCGTCCACAAGTCTTAAGAACGCAAAAACCAAAACGATTTAATAAGAAGAAAGCAGAAACCCCAAAAGACATTGATGAATAATCCCAGCCTTAGTAGAGGTGATTAATATGCAAAGCCAAACGATTCCCAATAACTTAAAAATATCTCCCTATCTCGTTTTTTATGTGATTATCTCTATGCAAATTGGCATTGGCGTTCTAGGATACCAAAGAATTATTGCCGACTATGCTGGACATGATGCATGGATTTCCATTCTCATTCTTGGTAGTTATATTCATCTTGTATTATGGATGATGTACAAATTATGTGAAATGGTTAATGGAGATATTATTACCGTTCATGAGTTTCTTTTTGGCCGATTCATTAGTAAGGTGGTAAGCTTCGCCTTTATTTTATTTTATATCATTTATCTTCTATCCTTTATATTGAATTTTATTGAAGTTATTCAAATATGGATGTTTCCAGATATAAATAATTTTGTCTTTTCATTGTTTTTCTTACTTTTATCCATATATATTGTATACGGTGGTCTTAGGACAGTTGTGGGTATTTGTTTTTTTGGAACTATATTACCAGTCTATTTAATATTTACATTCACCTTTACTCTAAAGTACGCCGACTTCACCCACTTATTACCGATTTGGGAACATAATATTACTGAGTTACTACAAGCTTCCTATCATATGTCCCTCACTTCTGTTGGATTTGAAGCTATTTTATTCATCTATCCATTTATTAACAAACCAGAGAAGTCGAAAAAATGGGCACATATCGGAGTCGCCACCACAACAATTTTTTATACGGTATTAGCGATTATTGCTTTTTCCTATTTCTCAAAAAAGCAATTAGAAAATACAATTTGGGCTACACTTTCTATGTGGCAAATGGTGCAATTTCCATTTGTTGAACGCTTCGAGTATATTGGGGTCGCCAATTGGTGTTTGATATTATTACCGAATATATGTCTCTCTCTTTGGGTCGCTTCTAGGTTACTAAAAAGAGCCACTAAACTAAAGCAAAGAAAAGGTGCCATACTGATTTCAACCATCGCTGTTATTATTGTTACTCTTTTTGAGAAAGGCGTAGACATTGAAAGTTTTAATAACATTGTTGAACAGATGACTGTTGCTTTTGTATTCGTTTATATTCCCTTATTGTACTGTTTATCCCTCATTATAAAGAAGGTGAAAACATGAGAAAATGGATTTGTATCATTTGCTGCCTGTTCATACTATCTGGGTGTGTAGAAAAAAGGATTATAGATGAACTTAATATTGCGGTCGCAACTGGCTTTGATCCTGATACGAGTGATGAGCATTTGTTAAAGACAACTTTTCTTATGCAAATATTTAATAAAGAAATGAGTGTAGAGAACAAAACTGTCACAACAAGCGGCGACCTCAGGAGAGAGACATTGTATAAAGCAAACCGGCAATCACCCTCGCCTATTGTGGTCGGAGGTTTAAGGCTTACTTTATATAATATTGCCATTGCCGAACGTGGATTAACTCCTTATGTAGATGCTTATCAGCGAGATGCATCCATTGGAAAACGAATCTACTTCGCAACCACAGATAGTAGTACAGAAGAAATATTAAAAGGAGAATACGGCCCCCAAGGGAATGGAACCTTTATATCAGACTTAATTGATCATAATATTGAATATGGTGATTTACCTAAAACGAACTTAACCTTATTTATGAGAGATTTTTATCAAGAAGGGAAGGATGTTTTTTTACCACACATCAAAAAAATAAATGAGCAGGAAATTGAACTAGACGGGATATCTTTATTTAAAGATCATGCTTCATATAAAATTCTTCCAAGTGATAAATTATTTTATTTTAAATTACTAGTTGACCGTTATAGTAAAGGCGATTTCGCTATCGACTTGCCGGATGGTGAAAAATTAGCTATTAAAAGTATACATTCCAGTCATAAATATAAATTAGACACCAATAATCCAACAAACATCACCATTAAAATCAAAGTCCAAGGGAATATAAAGGAATATTCCGGAAATAATTTGAATGATGATAAAATAAAAGAAATAACGAAATTTATCGATAAGAAAATAAAAAATGAATGTACAGCGCTTATTCAGTCTTTTCAAGAAGATAATGTCGATCCAATCGGAATAGGGAAGGAATATAGCACAAAAATCAGGAATTTTGATTATGAAGAATGGAAAAAGGGATATCCCGACTTAAACATTAAAGTTGATACGAAGGTAGTTATATTGGATATTGGTACATCTATCTAAATAGCATTAACCCGAGAATAAAGATTCTCGGGTTTTTTCTTACGATGATCTGGAAAACATGTATCGTTTACTATGAAAACCAATTGAAAAAATCAGCCCCATGGCCAGCATATTGCCCATGAGCGAGCTTCCTCCATAACTTATGAATGGTAGTGGAATCCCAGTAATCGGTAAAACACCAATTGTCATTCCGATATTTTGAAAGACATGAAAGGTAATTAAACTAATTACCCCTACACAAACATAGGTATAGAATGGCGTTCTCGTACTAATGCCTACTTTAGTCAAATGATAAATTAATAAGAAAAATAAACTCACTACCACACTTGCCCCAACAAAACCGAACTCTTCTCCTATAATACTAAAGATAAAATCTGTGTGACTCTCTGGTAAGTAAACTTCTCTTGTGCCATATCCCTTTCCTGTTGTCTCTCCAGAACCAATTGCAAGTAAGGAACGCGTTAATTGAAATCCTGTAGAACTTTGATAATTATAAGGATCGATCCAAGAATAAATTCGCCCTAATTGGTATTCCTTCACGCCCAAATATTTTTCCAACAACTCTGGGTGCCACAATACAAAATAAAAAATAGAAACAACTAGCGTAACACCTACACTTACAATAGGTGCGAGTATTTTCCATGTAATACCTGAAATGAAAACCATTCCGAGCATTATGGCTAAAATTACTAAGGAAGTGCCTAAATCCGGTTGTTGCATGATGAGTAATAAAGGGAATCCCGTAACAACTAGCATTTTAAATAATAGGAAAAAATCTGTTTTTACTGTTTTTAATTGTGTCTTTTGATGATGATCATCGATGACCCTGGCTAGAGCGAGTATAAGAAAAACCTTAACTAACTCAGCTGGCTGTATTTGCCCAAGACCAGGCAGTCGTATCCATGATTTAGCGCCATTAATTACCGGAGCAATACTCTCAGGTGCGACAACAAGAAATCCAAGTAGCAATAGTCCAAAACCGTAAGCATACCAAGAGATTTTCTTTAATTGCTCAGCATCTAATGTTATGACCGCTAGTATAATCCCTATACCCACTACATACCATACAATTTGCTTAAGTAAAAAATTTTCACCGTATTGTTCAGTTGTTTGTGCACTATATATGGAAATACAGCTAACTAAAAACAATAAAAATAAAATAAGAACTAAAGTATAATCAATTCTCGATGTTGTCGTTCGTTTAGAAGTCATTAATCAATCTCCTTATGAAACAAAGGCTCTTCATTAAAAATAATCTGTGTACAATACTTCATTATATTTTTTTTAGATAAAAATCACAACTGCTACGTATATTTCTTTTTTGTAACAGAGTAATCATTCACCTATAATTGTACATATTTACTTTGAATATCTTTTACCATCCACATAATATTATTAGGTACTTGCGGCAAGAAAAATCCGATAAAAAGCGGACTTGTTACGTATCGAGGGACAATCTTTGCATATATCTCATTCTCAAAATGGTAAAAAAATAGATTATAACTGTTACATGTAAATGGAAAATCTCTCAGAATATATTTCGTTGCCATTTGAATATATTTAGCAAACGCTGCTATATCCCTTTTCTCACCTAATTTAACATTAAATTCATAAAAGCCAATACGTGGTTTATTCGATAGAGAAAATTCAGTATCACCATGTTGATCAATTAATTCTCCTACAAAATCGTCAACCTGAACTTTATGTTGATACACAATATCATATAAGCCAACAATTTGCATATGAGGATGAGCAATGCTTCCACCTGAATGAGGTCCATGATTCTTGAAAAAAATCACAGATTTATATTTATCACTTTTCTCCATACTTAACCATTTGTCTAAACCAAATGTAATCAAGCTGACTAAATGCTTGTCATCATATTGTGAAAGTTCCGAGTTACACTTATCTGTCTCGATTAAGACCGTTTGATGAGCATTTTCTAAAACGGGATATTTATTCTCCAACCAAATGATTGGACCTTCCTCCGCAATAATATTCGTCAATTGCTCTCTCTGACAGAATGGACACACTTGTTCTTTATTCCTTATACTATTAGGTTTCTGTTTACCAATGCTTGTATTAAAAAATAAATGAGTATTTGTCATTAGCTATTCTCTCCTGATTTCAATTACTTACTTCTATTATAAAGGGCTTCTTCTTTATAGTGTGAAAGTTTGATTATGATTAGTATAAAATTCATCAATATTAAAGGCAACTTCACTTGCTTAACAAGAAAACTACCTATTAAATAAGCTAAAAAAGATATCTGCATATGCAAATATCTTTCTTTTACCGTTAATTTACTATGACCTCAAACTCACTATGTTCATGTAAACCTTCATCGTTTTCAACATGAACGACAATCTTGTATGTTCCATTATCAGTAAATGCATAGGTTGCTGTATACATCCCACTAGTTTGCTCTGCTGCATCTACCCAAGCCACCTGATGTTCATCAATTGTTTGAACGATTTCTAACCTCACATTTGCCTCTTCAAGTCCATGTTCTTCTTTAGTTATATGAATATCAAATGGCGTTTCCTCATTCGTCTTAATATCAGCAGTAGGACTTATATGTATCGCTACATTTCCATCATGCTCATGTGCGCTGTGGCCTTGATTTTCTTCTTCGTTATCTATTATAGCACTACCTACCGCCACTTTAACCTTAGGCATCGTGTGCATACTTCTTGCTGTGACATGTGACTGAATATGATAGATAGCATCTTTTTCAAATGTATAAGATGCCACATACTTTCCATCATTCTCGTGATCAGCTTCTATTAATTCACTATTATCCTTTTTCCCATCTTCCCACACTTCAAATTTCACTTCATCTGCATCTTCCACAGACTCGTCTCCCTGAGTAACGCTCACTTCCAAACGCACTTCTTCGTTCCTTGTAATCTGACTTGGTATTGAGATACTGGCATCGATTGCAGCAGGAACTGATCCTTCGCTACCACTAGAATCTGCATCATTCCCCGCACTTCCACAAGCAGCTAGAAAAGTAATCATGATTACAGAAAACATTGTTGATATCCACTTCTTCATAAAAAGCCCCTCTTTCTTAAACTTCTAATCCTTCTTATTTTATTTTACTAATAATATGTGTTAGAAAAGTGAAATAATTTGTTAATAATAAAAATAAGTAAAGTGAAGAAATAATAGGTATAAGAAAAGATTCATTTGGAGAAACTTTTATTACAAGTGTAAATCCCCCTTTTTAGCTTCCATTTATGGAAGCTTTTTTTATGGACTATTCAATATAGCTTTAACTAGATGCTAGAAGCTGGTTTTAAAACTTAATCATACAAAAAAAGCTCATAAATCTTATAAAAGATTTATGAGCTTTGACGCGCCTTAGAGGATTCGAACCTCTGACCCACAGCTTAGAAGGCTGTTGCTCTATCCAGCTGAGCTAAAGGCGCAAACTAAAAATATGTATGGCTCCGCAGGTAGGATTCGAACCTACGACCGTTCGGTTAACAGCCGAATGCTCTACCACTGAGCTACTGCGGAATAATATAAATGGTGGGCCTAAATGGACTCGAACCATCGACCTCACGCTTATCAGGCGTGCGCTCTAACCAGCTGAGCTATAGGCCCCTATTTAAGCGGGTGAAGGGAATCGAACCCTCATCATCAGCTTGGAAGGCTGAGGTTTTACCACTAAACTACACCCGCATTTAAGAAATTCAACATACCGGTGGTCGGGGTCGAACCGACACTCCCGAAGGAACACGATTTTGAGTCGTGCGCGTCTGCCAATTCCGCCACACCGGCATAAAGGCAACACCCGGATTTGAACCGGGGATAAAGGTTTTGCAGACCTCTGCCTTACCACTTGGCTATGCTGCCATAACTGGGCTAGTAGGGTTCGAACCTACGAATGACGGAATCAAAATCCGTTGCCTTACCACTTGGCTATAGCCCAATAAAAATATTTAAAATGGGGCGGCTGATGGGAATCGAACCCACGAATGTCGGAACCACAATCCGATGCGTTAACCACTTCGCCACAACCGCCATAATTGGCAGGGGTAGTAGGAATCGAACCCACATCAAAGGTTTTGGAGACCTTCGTTTTACCATTAAACTATACCCCTAGATGGTGGAGGGGGGCAGATTCGAACTGCCGAACCCGAAGGAGCGGATTTACAGTCCGCCGCGTTTAGCCACTTCGCTACCCCTCCAAAAAAGACTAAATGGTGGCTCAGGACGGAATCGAACCGCCGACACAAGGATTTTCAGTCCTTTGCTCTACCGACTGAGCTACTGAGCCAAAATAATGAATATGTAAATGGCGGTCCGGACGGGACTCGAACCCGCGACCTCCTGCGTGACAGGCAGGCATTCTAACCAACTGAACTACCGGACCAGATTGCGGGGGCAGGATTTGAACCTGCGACCTTCGGGTTATGAGCCCGACGAGCTACCGGACTGCTCCACCCCGCGATAATAAATATTAATGGCGGAGGAAGAGGGATTCGAACCCCCGCGGGCTTTAACACCCCTGTCGGTTTTCAAGACCGATCCCTTCAGCCAGACTTGGGTATTCCTCCATTAATAGAAAAGCAATAGCGGCGGAGGGGATCGAACCCCCGACCTCACGGGTATGAACCGTACGCTCTAGCCAGCTGAGCTACACCGCCATAGTATATATTGTATAAAAATTGAATTGGTGGAGCCTAGCGGGATCGAACCGCTGACCTCCTGCGTGCAAAGCAGGCGCTCTCCCAGCTGAGCTAAGGCCCCTAGAAAGTATTCGTGGTCGGGAAGACAGGATTCGAACCTGCGACCCCTTGGTCCCAAACCAAGTGCTCTACCAAGCTGAGCTACTTCCCGAAACAAAACGCGCCCGAGAGGAGTCGAACCCCTAACCTTTTGATCCGTAGTCAAACGCTCTATCCAATTGAGCTACGGGCGCATATGGAGCGGAAGACGGGATTCGAACCCGCGACCCTCACCTTGGCAAGGTGATGTTCTACCACTGAACTACTTCCGCAAATATTGAAAATAAAAATGGTGCGGGTGAAGGGAGTCGAACCCCCACGCCTTGCGGCGCCAGATCCTAAGTCTGGTGCGTCTGCCAATTCCGCCACACCCGCATATATAAATGGTGAGCCATGAAGGACTCGAACCTTCGACCCTCTGATTAAAAGTCAGATGCTCTACCAACTGAGCTAATGGCTCGTACAAGTGGTGCCGGCCAGAGGACTTGAACCCCCAACCTACTGATTACAAGTCAGTTGCTCTACCAATTGAGCTAGGCCGGCAAATATGCACAAAAATGGTGGAGGATGACGGGATCGAACCGCCGACCCTCTGCTTGTAAGGCAGATGCTCTCCCAGCTGAGCTAATCCTCCAAAATGGTGACCCCTACGGGATTCGAACCCGTGTTACCGCCGTGAAAGGGCGGTGTCTTAACCGCTTGACCAAGGGGCCAAAAAATAACCCCAAAAATGGGGTAGCTTGCCCGGCAGCGTCCTACTCTCACAAGGGGACAGCCCCTAACTACCATCGGCGCTGAGAAGCTTAACTTCCGTGTTCGGTATGGGAACGGGTGTGACCTTCTCGCTATCGCCACCGGACTATGAAATTGTAAGGGAATCGTTCCCTCAAAACTAGGTAATGTTGAAGAAGATTGTTTTGAGTAATCGCCTATGCGTTGCTAGTTGGCTACTACTTACGTAGTGCTGTCTAGCTGCGGCGCCTAGGTGCTCGAGGTCATAAGCCAAATTTGTCATGAGGTTAAAGAACAACCTCCTGTCAAATTTGGCTTATGCTTGTCGCACCTGGGCAAGGCGCCTCCGCATTTCGAATTGGTTAAGTCCTCGATCGATTAGTATTAGTCAGCTGCATGTGTCGCCACACTTCCACCTCTAACCTATCAACCTG
This sequence comes from Cytobacillus sp. FSL K6-0265, assembly GCF_038003465.1. Lineage (NCBI taxonomy): Bacteria > Bacillati > Bacillota > Bacilli > Caryophanales > Bacillaceae > Cytobacillus > Cytobacillus sp. FSL K6-0265. The sequence goes on from NZ_JBBOPE010000001.1 coordinate 3,702,998, forward strand.
ATCATCTTTCAGGGATCTTACTAGCTTACGCTATGGGAAATCTCATCTCGAGGGGGGCTTCATGCTTAGATGCTTTCAGCACTTATCCCTTCCGCACATAGCTACCCAGCGATGCCTTTGGCAAGACAACTGGTACACCAGCGGTGCGTCCATCCCGGTCCTCTCGTACTAAGGACAGCTCCTCTCAAATTTCCTGCGCCCACGACGGATAGGGACCGAACTGTCTCACGACGTTCTGAACCCAGCTCGCGTACCGCTTTAATGGGCGAACAGCCCAACCCTTGGGACCGACTACAGCCCCAGGATGCGATGAGCCGACATCGAGGTGCCAAACCTCCCCGTCGATGTGGACTCTTGGGGGAGATAAGCCTGTTATCCCCGGGGTAGCTTTTATCCGTTGAGCGATGGCCCTTCCATGCGGAACCACCGGATCACTAAGCCCGACTTTCGTCCCTGCTCGACTTGTAGGTCTCGCAGTCAAGCTCCCTTGTGCCTTTACACTCTACGAATGATTTCCAACCATTCTGAGGGAACCTTTGGGCGCCTCCGTTACTCTTTAGGAGGCGACCGCCCCAGTCAAACTGCCCACCTGACACTGTCTCCCATCCCGATAAGGGATGTGGGTTAGAATTTCAATACAGCGGGGGTAGTATCCCACCGACGCCTCCACCGAAGCTAGCGCTCCGGCTTCTAAGGCTCCTACCTATCCTGTACAAGCTGTACCAAAATTCAATATCAGGCTACAGTAAAGCTCCACGGGGTCTTTCCGTCCTGTCGCGGGTAACCTGCATCTTCACAGGTACTATAATTTCACCGAGTCTCTCGTTGAGACAGTGCCCAGATCGTTACGCCTTTCGTGCGGGTCGGAACTTACCCGACAAGGAATTTCGCTACCTTAGGACCGTTATAGTTACGGCCGCCGTTTACTGGGGCTTCGATTCAAAGCTTCGCGTGAGCTAACCTCTCCTCTTAACCTTCCAGCACCGGGCAGGCGTCAGCCCCTATACTTCGCCTTGCGGCTTCGCAGAGACCTGTGTTTTTGCTAAACAGTCGCCTGGGCCTATTCACTGCGGCTCATCAAGGCTTTAACACCCTAATGAGCACCCCTTCTCCCGAAGTTACGGGGTCATTTTGCCGAGTTCCTTAACGAGAGTTCTCTCGCTCACCTTAGGATTCTCTCCTCGCCTACCTGTGTCGGTTTGCGGTACGGGCACCTTATTCCTCGCTAGAGGCTTTTCTTGGCAGTGTGGAATCAAGAACTTCGGTACTAAATTTCCCTCGCTATCACAGCTCAAGGTATGTGACCATGGGATTTGCCTCATGGTCCCTCTAACTGCTTAGACGCACATCCAATAGTGCGCTTACCCTATCCTCCTGCGTCCCCCCATCACTCAAACAGAATACGGTGGTACAGGAATATCAACCTGTTGTCCATCGCCTACGCTTTTCAGCCTCGGCTTAGGTCCCGACTAACCCTGAGCGGACGAGCCTTCCTCAGGAAACCTTAGGCATTCGGTGGATGGGATTCTCACCCATCTTTCGCTACTCATACCGGCATTCTCACTTCTAAGCGCTCCACCAGTCCTTACGGTCTAGCTTCAACGCCCTTAGAACGCTCTCCTACCACTGAACATCTACGATGTTCAATCCACAGCTTCGGTGATACGTTTAGCCCCGGTACATTTTCGGCGCGGAGTCACTCGACCAGTGAGCTATTACGCACTCTTTAAATGGTGGCTGCTTCTAAGCCAACATCCTGGTTGTCTAAGCAACTCCACATCCTTTTCCACTTAACGTATACTTTGGGACCTTAGCTGGTGGTCTGGGCTGTTTCCCTCTTGACTACGGATCTTATCACTCGCAGTCTGACTCCCATGGATAAATCTTTGGCATTCGGAGTTTGTCTGAATTCGGTAACCCGATGAGGGCCCCTAGTCCAAACAGTGCTCTACCTCCAAGATTCTTACGCATGAGGCTAGCCCTAAAGCTATTTCGGAGAGAACCAGCTATCTCCAAGTTCGATTGGAATTTCTCCGCTACCCACACCTCATCCCCGCACTTTTCAACGTACGTGGGTTCGGGCCTCCATCCAGTGTTACCTGGACTTCACCCTGGACATGGGTAGATCACCTGGTTTCGGGTCTACGACCACATACTATATTCGCCCTATTCAGACTCGCTTTCGCTACGGCTCCGTCTGTCCAACTTAACCTCGCATGTAATCGTAACTCGCCGGTTCATTCTACAAAAGGCACGCTATCACCCATTAACGGGCTCTAACTACTTGTAGGCACACGGTTTCAGGATCTCTTTCACTCCCCTTCCGGGGTGCTTTTCACCTTTCCCTCACGGTACTGGTTCACTATCGGTCACTAGGGAGTATTTAGCCTTGGGAGATGGTCCTCCCTGCTTCCGACGGGATTTCTCGTGTCCCGCCGTACTCAGGATCCACTCTGGAGGGAACGAAGTTTCGACTACAGGGCTTTTACCTCCTATGGCGGGCCTTTCCAGACCTCTTCGTCTATCTCGTTCCTTTGTAACTCCGTATAGAATGTCCTACAACCCCAAGAGGCAAGCCTCTTGGTTTGGGCTAATCCCGTTTCGCTCGCCGCTACTCAGGGAATCGCGTTTGCTTTCTCTTCCTCCGGGTACTTAGATGTTTCAGTTCCCCGGGTCTGCCTTCCATACCCTATGTATTCAGGTATGGATCCTATCCCATAACGGATAGGGGGTTTCCCCATTCGGAAATCTCCGGATCAAAGCTTACTTACAGCTCCCCGAAGCATATCGGTGTTAGTCCCGTCCTTCATCGGCTCCTAGTGCCAAGGCATTCACCGTGCGCCCTTATTAACTTAACCTATGTTTGGGTTGCTTTCGCTTCCCTCACGGTTGTGTTCATTAAAAAAAGTTTAGTATTTCATGCTCTATATAATATAGAGAGAAAATAACTAAGGTGGCGATTACTCGGTAATCTTCTTCATTACATTATCTAGTTTTCAAAGAACGATTGAATTGAGAGATTATACTCTCAAAACTGAACGAACAATCTAACATCAAGTTAATTCCGTATATTCCTTAGAAAGGAGGTGATCCAGCCGCACCTTCCGATACGGCTACCTTGTTACGACTTCACCCCAATCATCTGTCCCACCTTAGGCGGCTGGCTCCAAAAGGTTACCCCACCGACTTCGGGTGTTACAAACTCTCGTGGTGTGACGGGCGGTGTGTACAAGGCCCGGGAACGTATTCACCGCGGCATGCTGATCCGCGATTACTAGCGATTCCGGCTTCATGTAGGCGAGTTGCAGCCTACAATCCGAACTGAGAATGGTTTTATGGGATTGGCTAAACCTCGCGGTCTTGCAGCCCTTTGTACCATCCATTGTAGCACGTGTGTAGCCCAGGTCATAAGGGGCATGATGATTTGACGTCATCCCCACCTTCCTCCGGTTTGTCACCGGCAGTCACCTTAGAGTGCCCAACTAAATGCTGGCAACTAAGATCAAGGGTTGCGCTCGTTGCGGGACTTAACCCAACATCTCACGACACGAGCTGACGACAACCATGCACCACCTGTCACTCTGTCCCCCGAAGGGGAAAGTCCTATCTCTAGGATTGTCAGAGGATGTCAAGACCTGGTAAGGTTCTTCGCGTTGCTTCGAATTAAACCACATGCTCCACCGCTTGTGCGGGCCCCCGTCAATTCCTTTGAGTTTCAACCTTGCGGTCGTACTCCCCAGGCGGAGTGCTTAATGCGTTTGCTGCAGCACTAAAGGGCGGAAACCCTCTAACACTTAGCACTCATCGTTTACGGCGTGGACTACCAGGGTATCTAATCCTGTTTGCTCCCCACGCTTTCGCGCCTCAGCGTCAGTTACAGACCAGAAAGTCGCCTTCGCCACTGGTGTTCCTCCAAATCTCTACGCATTTCACCGCTACACTTGGAATTCCACTTTCCTCTTCTGCACTCAAGTTCCCCAGTTTCCAATGACCCTCCACGGTTGAGCCGTGGGCTTTCACATCAGACTTAAGGAACCGCCTGCGCGCGCTTTACGCCCAATAATTCCGGACAACGCTTGCCACCTACGTATTACCGCGGCTGCTGGCACGTAGTTAGCCGTGGCTTTCTGGTTAGGTACCGTCAAGGTACCGGCAGTTACTCCGATACTTGTTCTTCCCTAACAACAGAGTTTTACGATCCGAAAACCTTCATCACTCACGCGGCGTTGCTCCGTCAGACTTTCGTCCATTGCGGAAGATTCCCTACTGCTGCCTCCCGTAGGAGTCTGGGCCGTGTCTCAGTCCCAGTGTGGCCGATCACCCTCTCAGGTCGGCTACGCATCGTCGCCTTGGTGAGCCGTTACCTCACCAACTAGCTAATGCGCCGCGGGCCCATCTGTAAGTGATAGCAGAACCATCTTTCAATCTAATTATATGTATAAATAGATATTATCCGGTATTAGCCCCGGTTTCCCGGAGTTATCCCAGTCTTACAGGCAGGTTGCCCACGTGTTACTCACCCGTCCGCCGCTAATCATCGGGAGCAAGCTCCCTCCGATTCGCTCGACTTGCATGTATTAGGCACGCCGCCAGCGTTCGTCCTGAGCCAGGATCAAACTCTCCAATAAAGTGTTTGATTAGCTCGTTTGCACCTATGGTGCTTTGTTGCTGATAAATCAGCTTTTTTAGAATTACGCTTGACGTTTTATGTTCGTTCAGTTTTCAAAGAACAATCTCGTTCGCTTCATAAGCGACTTTCTTAATATATCACCCAGTGCGTTTGATGTCAATAACTTTTTTAAAAAATCTTATGTAAGTTACTGCGTCATTAACGACTGCTTTAATATAGTAGCACTTGTTATTATTATTCGTCAATAACTTTTTTTAAATAAAATTAAACCATTTCAATTAATCCCTTTATATAAATAAAAAGGTGTCAGCACTTTCATTTTATGCTAACACCTTTTACATTATAATATTTGCGATAAGAATGCTTTCGTCCTTTCATGTTGTGGGTTATCAAATAATTCTTCTGGAGTACCCTCTTCAACAATTTCACCGTAATCGAATAGAACAATACGGTCAGCTACTTGGCGAGCAAACCCCATTTCATGTGTAACAACTACCATTGTCATTCCAGATTCAGCTAACGTCTTCATTACATCCAATACTTCTTTTACCATTTCAGGATCTAACGCTGAGGTCGGTTCATCAAATAACATGATTTTCGGTTGCATTGCCAACGCTCTCGCAATTGCTACCCTTTGTTGTTGCCCACCTGAAAGTTGACCTGGGTATTTTTCAGCTTGTTCAGGAATACCCACTCTTTCAAGCAATTCCTTCGCGATTTGTTCAGCTTTATTCTTCTTCCACCTCCGAACCCAAATCGGTGCTAAAGAAATGTTCTTTAGAATTGTCATATGTGGAAAGAGATTAAAAGATTGAAAAACCATTCCTGTTTCTTTTCTTATTTCTTCTATATTCCTTAAATCATCAGTCAACTCAATACCATCTATTTTTATTTGTCCTTGTTGAAACTCTTCTAAAGCATTAAGGGTGCGAATAAAAGTAGACTTCCCTGAACCAGATGGTCCCAGTACAACAACAACCTCACCTTGTTTCACATTAATATTTACATTTTTTAAAACATGCAGTTGTCCAAACCATTTATTTAATTCCTTCACTTCTATTATATTTTCTCTTCTTTCAATAGGTATATCTAATTTCTCAACTCCAAATATACTTTCCATGTCTATATATCCTCCTAACGCTCTCCGGCACCTAATGTATTTTCTAATCTTCTACTTACATATGACATAAGCGAACAGAATATAAAGTAAATAAACGCGATAAAAAGAAATACTTCCATGTTCTTACCTAAAAAAGCGGGATTTGCAATCACCTTTTGTCCCATTCCTAATAATTCAGTTAATCCTACAATCGCTACTAGAGAAGTATCTTTGAAAATTGAGATAAACTGACCGACACAAGCCGGAATAACAGCTTTGATAGCCTGAGGAAGAACAATAAAACCCATAGTATATGTGGAATTTAAACCTAAAGCATGTGCTGCCTCGAACTGTCCTCTCGGGATCGATTGCAATCCGCCTCTAATATTTTCAGCTAAATACGCCGCACTAAATAATGTGAAACCAACCATCGCCCTTAGGACATTACTCACTTCAATACTATTGCCTAGAAACAACGGCAACATTAACTGAAATACAAACAGAATAGTAATTAGAGGAATTCCTCTTATCAATTCAATATAAATGATACAAAACCATTTCACTACAGGGAGTTTACTTCTTCTTCCTAGAGCTAATAAAACGCCCAATGGGAAAGAACAAACAATTGCCACGCTTGCAATAAGTAGCGTTAACAAGAAACCTCCCCAAATATTAGAATTTACTTTTGGCAAAATACCGAAACCATTAAATAGAGAAATAACAAGCGGAATAAATAGAATCCATAGTAATAAGACTGGTATTTTTAGTTTTGTTACTTTTCTTCCTATGATATAAAAGAGGAAAATGCAAATAATATTTCCAACGAGAATGAGCCTCGTATTTGTTTGAATAAATGGTAGGATAAGCGAAACGACCATTAGCCCAGCAATAACCAACGCCACATGTCTCATCACTCCTCGCCATAGCCCCCATGAACTTCCTAAAAGAGCAGAAATGAGAAATACAGCTGCCCAAACTCTCCAAGTCTCCTCTAATGGAAATTGACCAACCATGAGTAAACGAAAGTTCGATTCTATAACTGTCCAATCAGCTAAAAAAATAAATTTGCCTGTATGGAAGACAACATATGAAATAATGGTAGCTGACACGATGGTTAATATAATGTTTGCCCAACCACTGAATAAGTTCGTCTTTAACCAACCACCTACACCGACTGTGTTTTTAGGGGGCCCCACAACCGATGAATCAGAAGTTGCATTTATTTGAGGTTCATTGTTCATGCTTACACCTACCTTTCAACGAGTTGTGCTTTTTTATTAAAGTAGTTCATCAATAAAGAAGTAATTAAACTAAAGGTTAAATAAACAGCAATCATTATCGCAATGGCCTCTATCGGTCGTCCAGCTTGATTCATTACTGTGTTTCCAATACTCACAATCTCTTGATAACCAACAGCAACCGCCAAACTTGAATTCTTAGTTAAGTTCAAATATTGACTTGTTAAAGGCGGAATGATAATTCTAATGGCTTGGGGGAAAATCACTAATCTTAGAGCTGTAGAATTCTTTAACCCTAATGCCTTTGCGGCTTCAGATTGTCCCTTATTGACTCCATTGACACCAGCGCGTATGATCTCTGCAATAAACGTCGATGTATAAATGACTAACCCGAGTAATATTGCGGAAAATCCAGGTGATAGGACAAAACCACCATCAAACCCATTTCCTGCAACAGTCGGAGTATGGAAGGATACCGGTGCGTTTCCAGTAACTACGTAAGAGACAATAGCAACCACCACAATAACACCTAGCGCCCATAATGATGGGAAATTTTTCTTCCCTGACTCTATTTGTTTCTTTAACATCAAACGATATACAAAGAATGCAATAACGAAAGATACGAGAAATAAAATGCCCCAGAGTAAAATCCCTTGATTTTTTTCGTACCAAGGAATAGCTGTCCCTCGATTTGAGAAAAGCATAGGTCCCATTTGAAGGGCTTCTTGAATTTTTGGCATTGGTAAGAAAACGGCATAAAACCAAATGAATATTTGTACAAGCAATGGCGTATTTCGAAAAATTTCGATGTATGCTCCAGCAAGTTTACTTAATAACCAGTTTTTCGACATTCTTGACAAACCGACAATCAATCCAAGAATAGTCGTCAAAATGATACCAAAAAATGCAACCCTCAAAGTATTAAGCATGCCTATGACTAAAGCTTTTCCATATGTATCTGTCGGTTGATAATCAATCATCGCCTCAGAAATTGAAAACCCCGCTGTATTGGCAAGGAAATCGAAACCTAACTGTATACCTATTTGTTTAAGCCCACTTAATGCATTATTAATTAAAAGATAGCCTAACGCTAAAATGATTATGGCAAATACAACTTGTAGAATTATCGGGATAATCTTCTTATTTCGCCAAAATGGTGGAGAAATCGTCTTCTTCTGATTCAACAGTTTACTCACATCTTACACTCCCTTCTAAAGGTAACTATTTGACTAAGGGTTAAAAAAAGACCTGCTATAGAGAAGTCTCATCAAGCAGGTCTATCTTTACTTAACGGAATGGAGGAGAATAAAGAATTCCGCCATCAGTGTGTAATGCGTTTAATCCTCTATCTAATTTGAATATGGTTTCAGCCCCAAGATTCTTCTCAAAAATCTCACCATAGTTCCCTACTTGCTTAATAATCTGGTAGGCAAAGTCTTTTGGTAGACCTAACTGTTCTCCAAGATTCCCTTCAGTTCCTAACAATCTTCTAATTTCAGGATTTTCCGATTCTAAAAATTCATCCACATTTTTAGAAGTGATACCAAATTCTTCAGCTTGAATCGTAGCAAAAACCATCCAATTAACCGCATCGAACCATTTATCATCTCCACCTTTTACTGATGGTCCTAGGGGCTCTTTCGATAAGTTCTCTTCTAAAATCTTGTGGTCATCAGGATTTTCCATAACCGCCTGCCTTGCAACTAATCCTGATTTATCTGTAGTCCAAGCATCAATACTTCCTGATTCATACGCTGCTACTACTGCATCTTGACCATCAAACACAACCGCATCATGCTCAATACCAAGCGCTCTCATCTGATCTGCTAAGTTCAGTTCTGTTGTGGTTCCTGTATCTACACCAATACGCATACCTTTTAAGTCCTCAAGAGACTCTACTCCACTGTCAGCTCTTACCATAATACCTTGGCCATCATAAAATGTTGTTGGAGCAAAATTCAAGCCAACTTCCGAATCACGGTTTGTTGTCCAAGTTGTATTTCTAATTAACACATCAACTTCGCCTGTTTGCACAGCTGTAAATCTCTCTTGAGCAGATAAAGGTCTAAATTCAACGGCTTCTGCATCCCCTATCGCACCCGCTGCAAGTACTCTAGCGAAATCAACATCAAACCCAACGTTCTTACCACTCTCATCAATGTATCCAAACCCTGGCAATTCATCATTCACTCCAGCTACTAACTTCTTATTATCAATCACCTTACTAAGAATAGAACTTCCAGATGATCCGTTACTTGAATCCCCGCTTTCCTTTCCGCCTGTGTCTTCATTTGAGCAACCTGTTAGCGTAAGCAACACTACTAAAACGCAACTCATAAACACAAAAGAAATCTTCTTCATCATTGCCCCCCTTTATTCTGTTGTTTAACAGAATTTTTAGATATTTAACAATAGTAATAGATTCACTATGTAAGATTGTCTACCACCATATGTTATATATTAACTTTATTGTTTTTTATAGTCAACATCACATTTTTAATTTTCTTAAAAATTAAACTATTCATAATTAATAAATATATTATTGTACTTTACTAAAAAGTAATCTCTTCCTATACTAATGGGGTCTAATGAGGTGCACTTTCAAATGAACAGTATTTCTTAATCATGTATGATTGTTTAACTAACGCTCATGCTAAATACCTATTCTACTAATCAGATTAATATTCTTTTTTTGCAAAACGGGCAACATCTTACCATCCCTTTTCTTCATTAATTGTTCCGGGATCGTTTCAGGAAAGTAGTTTTCAATATAACATTTTACCTTCTTTTGACGTATTAATTAATGAAAGCGATATATCTTTAGATTACAAATGCCAAACGATTATACTATTGATGAGGTGAATAAATTTGGGTAGAGATAGAAAGTTCTCCATTACAGAATTATACGAACATACACAAGTATTATTACTAGAAGTTGGATATGAAGCATTTACGTTTAGTTTATTGGCAGAAAGGCTAAATGTAGCAAGAGGGACAATTTATAAGTATTTTGATAATAAGGATGAACTTATTACGGCTTTTATGATTTATGAAATGAATCAATTTATGAAAAAATTAGAACAAATCGAGGAGAAAGGGGATTTTGAGCAGCAATTTGCGTACTTAATGGAAATTATCTTTGAACGAACTGAAATTCAGGAATTAATCAATATTACTATGCAAGTGAATGCAACAAACGAAAAAGCGGTCGCAAATCAAACTTATTTCAAAGACATGAGAATCAATATGTATACATGCTTACAAAACTTTATCCGATTAGGAAAGCAAGAAGGAAAGTTAAACCCCTCCTTGCCAGATACAATGATATTAGGCTTTATTTTTCAATCAGTAGCCATTCCAAATCATTTTCAGTTACCCCGTGAGAAATGGATTCAATCCATAATTGAAATGGTAAGTAACGGGATACGCACTTAATAATTGACACATGTGTCACTTTGGAGCAGAATATGATAGAACAATTGAATTTTTATGATATTTACCTCAACCTAATTTGAAAGGAAGTCCTATCAAATGAAAAACTTGCTCCATACTATTACCGATCGAGTAGCAACGAAAAAAGGGGCGTGGACTACCATCGTCTGTTGGCTAGTCATCGCACTAGGCTTAGCATTTTTTGCTCCTAATGCGAAAGATTATCAAGTGGGGAGAATTGCTACGCTCCCAGAAGATAGCCAATCGATTATCGCCCAAAACAAATTAGAAAAATATTTTCCAAGCGCTGACGGTATTCCTGCTATCCTTGTCTTTCAGGATAAAAATGATGAGCAACTCGCAACCTCTGTATTAGCAGAACAGCTAAATAGTTTTAAAAATAATGACATTAAAGGAATAACTGAAACCATTCCACTAGAACAATTACCACCTGAAGCACTTAAAGGGTTTTTCTCTGATGATCAATCTATAGCAGTCATTCCACTACAATTTGCATCAAGTATGGAGAGCGGAGATATTCAAACTTCCATTCACCAAATGCAAGATATCGTCAAGGATCAAACAGACCTAAACTTTTGGGTAACTGGGCCTGCTGGCATTAGTGCTGACTCTCTTGACCTATTTTCAAGAGCTGATGTTGTCCTTATTTTATCAACTGTCGCTTTAATATTAGTCTTACTGATTGTTATTTATCGGTCGCCACTGCTTGCTATCATCCCTCTATTAGCAGCTGGTTTTGTTTATGAAGTCGTTATGAAGTCATTAGGTATTTTCGGAAGTCTAGGATTAGATCTTAGTCAACAAACGATTTCGATTATGTTGATCTTGTTATTTGCAGCAGTAGTTGACTATTCGCTTTTCGTATTTTCCCGTTTTAGAGAAGCATTAAAAAACCAAGAAAACTCTTTTGAAGCGATGAAAGTGGCAATGAGAAGCGTTGGCACACCTGTTTTCTTCTCTGGAGGGACAGTTCTCGCCGCTATGCTTGTTCTGTTTTTTGCCGAGTTTGGTGATTATCGAAACTTTGCACCAACTTTCGCAACAGCAATGGCGATTATCATGATCTCATCAATAACGCTCATTCCTGCTTTATTTGCGCTATTTGGGAGAAAAGCATTTTGGCCAAAAGTACCGCAAGTGGGAGAGCATTCAGTGAAAGGAAGTTCTTTCTGGAGCAAGGTAGGGCAATTCGTTATCAAAAAACCGATTGTATCAGTTATATCTGTCGGGATTATCTTAGTCGTTTCAGCATTAAATATTTCAAACTTAGACTATGAATTTGATACGATTAAATCTTTCCCTGAAGATATGCCATCTCGGGTCGGTTATGAGGTATTAGAAGAAAACTTCTCTAGCGGAGACCTTGCACCAACAACTGTTTTAGTTGAATCATCACAGACATTATCTGAAGAACAAATTGCTTCTCTTGTCGAACAACTTTCAACAAGATCAGAAGTAAATGAAGTTAGACCTTCGGGAACAACTGAAAACGGTCAAGTTCTTCAACTGCGCATGACTTTCAATGATAGTCCTTATGCAATTGAAAGTATTAATGAACTAGAAAAAATAGTAAATGAGGAAAAAGCGTTATTAGACAACAGTAATATCGATGGCGACATATATTTTGCAGGTGAAACAGCATCATCATTAGATGATCGTAAAGTGAATAATAATGATATCCTTTTGATTGTTACACTTGAAACGGTCCTCATCTTCTTGCTCCTTATTGTTTTGACCAAATCGATCAAAATGCCAATCTATATGATGGGTACCATTCTCGTATCATTCTTGGCAGCATTAGGATTGGGAACATTTTTAACAGAGATATTCTTCGGTATCGATGCTGTAAGTAACCGCGTTCCTTTATATGCCTTCGTATTTCTTGTTGCACTTGGAATCGATTATAATATTATGCTCGTTTCCCGCTTTCAAGAAGAAAGAAAGCACCATAGTGTAAAAGAAGCTGTTCAATTAGCTGTTTCTCATACAGGTGGCGTCATTTCTTCTGCCGGCTTGATTTTAGCCGCAACATTCGCTGTTTTAATGACACAACCTATTGAACTACTATTTGTATTCGGCTTTATTGTAGCTGTCGGCATTTTGTTAGATACATTCCTTATAAGAGGTGTACTTTTACCAGGATTAATTGTTTTATTAGAGAAAGATAAACAACCGGAAAAAGAAAAGTCAGTCCATAACAAATAGAATGGGTAATAAATGTTTTTCACTGCCACAAATAAAGTTTTGTGGCAGTTTTTTTATGACCTGCTTAGACTTAGAGGCAAGTTTACCTAGCATCCAATTGTTGCATTCTCCTTTTTACTTATTGTTACATCCTCTTTGTTATATCTATTAACAGATTTTTCGTTCTGTTCATATAGTACGTCCTTTTCTTCCCATCTTTAAGGTCTATCGCAAATAAAAGGCTTAACATTAATGTTGTATCTAATCTATATATATTTTGGATGAGGGAGTCAGTCTGTTCAAGGAGACTCTCACCGTACCCCTTCATAAATTCCTTTTCATCCAATTCCTTTGACTCGAAGATTCGCGTCAATTCCATAATAGGATCACCTATAAAGGCATTGTCCCAATCAATAAACGCCCTTAAACGTCCATTCTCTGTAAAGATATTCGGTGGTCTAACATCTAAATGCATTAGTACATTTGGATTTGTTGATGTATTTAGTATTTTTTCGATCTCAGCTTTATTAGGAACAGTAAATTCAGCAGATAACAATGTATTCACTTGATGTAGGCGATCCACTATTCTTGTAGAAATTATGTTAGGTAAGGATTGATTATGTTGATCTATTATAGATAGGCCCTCAACAGGGAGTTGGTGTAATTCATTTATTTTTTCACCAATTTGATCACTTCTGTAGTTATCATGTTGACCAGATATGTACTCAGATAATAGAAAATTGATATTCTCTCCTATATATAATTGATACACTTTTGCAACTGGGAAACCATGAGCATAGCAATGTTTAGAGAGTTGATATTCTTTTTTTAAAGAAATTTCACCACTCTCTCCTTCTATTTGCCAAGGGGTTCTTACTGCAAACTTTCCTTTTAATCGGTCTTGAATTAGATAAACAGCATTCACTACGCCTCTTCCTATAAAGGATATATCCTCCAATTGCCAAGACCCTTCAGATTCTAATGCTATTCGAATTTCTTTCTTTAATTGCTTATCCAACTTACTATCAAAAACCACATTAGATTCCCCTAACTATTCTAATGTTTCTATACATATTTCGATTGCCCTTGTTAAATCATGTTGACTCCAACTAGGCAGTTTACTATTGGTTAAAGCTAATCGATGAGACGCGGGAATATGAATAAACCCTGCTGGGATATTGATGTTTTGCTTTTTTAAATAATACAGTACTTGGTACATCACATGGTTACATAAATAAGCTCCTGCAGTATTAGAGATTTTTGCTGGGAAACCCTGATGATGAAGCCTTTCGACCATTTGCCTAATAGGTAGTGTAGAGAAATAACCATCGTCGCCATCCATATGAATGGGCTCATCCATTGGTTGAACTCCATTATTATCAACGGGGCCATCATTTACATTAATCGCTATCCGCTCGGGTGTTATTTTATCTCTACCAGCTGCTAGTCCCAGTAGTATCACGGCATCTGGGTTCATTTCTTCTAGTTTGGTTATCATTGCCTGCTTTACATGTTTAAAAGAGACGGGGAGCAAGGCCGTTTGAACATGATAATCCCCGATTACTTTGCCATCCAATGCTTCTACAACTTCCATGGTTGGATTAATTGGAAAATCTAAAAAAGGTTCAAAACCGGTTAATAATAATTTTTGCACTTTCTCACCTTCCATTATGTAGAATATTCAATCATTTGTTCAAAAAGAGAAACGCTTCTGTATTAAAACAAGAAGCGATTTCGTTTTTAAGAATCTTTCCCTAACATTAATTGATCATTGTTTTCCTTGTGATCTGTAAGGAGCTTGTCGGAATCAACATATACGCGAGTGCTTTCTAGCGCAATGATGACACCTTCTTGCTCTAGAATATCAAGGATTTGAAAGTTAATATTCTCTTTAATTTTAAGGAATTCTCCCCAATTGGTTGTGTTCGTAAAGAAATATAAAAATAAGTCATATGAATTATCTTTGATTTCATCGAAAGTAACAAAGATGGTTTCTGGATGGATGTCATCATTATTTACTAAAGTTGTATGAATCCTATCGACAATACGTTGCAGTTTATGTCTTGGTGTCTCATGTGAGATTGATAAATTAAACGTAATTTGTCTTTTTCCCATTCGGCTCCAATTCGTTATAGGTTCATTCGCAATTGTCCCATTTGGTAACGTAACAATCGCTTGTGCGAATGTCCGGACTTTTGTACTTCTAAAGGAAATATCCTCTACCGTCCCTTCCACGCTCGGCGTCATAATCCAATCACCGATTGTAAATGGTTTCTCGGTAATGATGACAAAACCTCCGAATAAATTACCGATAGCATCCTTCGCCGCAAAAGCAATAGCAGCACCACCGATACCAAGCCCTGCTACAAGACCACTGATTTGGTATCCAAATTCTTGCAAGATAATACTTGCAGCAATAACCATAATCACTATTCTTAACATACGTGATAAAAATGGAATGAGAATATCATCCACCTCTAACTTATACTTATCACGCATTTTTATAAAGACCGCTGATGAAGCTGATGCCACATTATATAATCCCCAAGCGATCATAGTGATAAAAGCGGATTTTACAAGAGCAACAAATATCCTATTATGTTGTTCAAAATATGGGAAAAAGTCCATTGCGATATATAGACCCACAATGATGAAAATCCATTTCACCGGTTTTTCAAATGAAAGAAAGATATGAGATAAAAGCTGAGAGTTTGCCTTATTACTCACCTTCATTAATAGCTGAAACAAATATTTTGCAAAAATACCGCGAAAAATCAAAAAAAGTATCAAGATTCCTATTGATATCCCTAGCTGAATCCAGGTGTTATCAGAATCAAGGAATGAAAAAGCGCCTTCCATTTATCTGCCCCTCCTTATAATCTAGTGTTTATCATAACATAACACCGCTTGTTACCATTAGTAAAAAATATTCCTTTATGTAAATAACTGTCCCACAAGTTAACAAACCTGATGAACGAAAATAATGCGAATGCCTCTTTCTCTCTGCCTTCTTATTCTTTCTCATTTTTAACTATTCTACCTTGGAGATTTATGTTAAGTAATGTTGTCGAAAAATATTATGCACATTATTATTGATTTTATAATACTGTATGATATACACTATAGTTATTAACGAGGTGATAACAATTGAAAGAACTATTACATTCCCTTACCACGGAGCTTAAACGCGGAACTCTTACATTAGCGGTTTTAAGTCAGTTAGACCAACCACAATACGGATACTCTTTAGTACAAAACTTAGAACAATCAGGCATAGAAATAGAGCAAAGTACTTTATACCCTTTACTTAGACGGTTGGAAAAACAAGAACTTGTCACTAGTAGCTGGGACACAACCGAAAGCAGACCGAGAAAATATTATCAGCTTAGTGACTATGGGAAAACAATATTCGCAGCATTAAAGGAGGAGTGGACAAAAATGTCTACTGAAATGAATTTATTATTAGAGGGGGAAAAGAAGAATGGAATGGATTGAGGTCTATATACATGAAGTAACAAAGCGCCTTCCTGAAAAACAACGGAATGACATTGCTTTAGAGCTAAAGTCGTCCATTTTAGATGCACTACCAGAGAATTATACGCTCGACGATGAAAAAGCTGTATTGGCGGACTTAGGAGATCCTGCAGAAATCGCGAAGAATTACCGCGACGCCCCCTCCTACTTAATCGGTCCTGATTATTATGATTTATTCATGACTACTGTGAAGATGATTTTACAGCTTGCCATAGGCTTTGCTATTGCTTATATCGTTTTTGAAGGAGTAGTCACATACCTAGACAGCAACCAAGATTGGACTTATATTTTCACTGTCTTTGGTAAAGGAATTTGGACGGTTCTATCCACAGCTATCCAAGTTGTATTCTGGGTCGCTTTTGTCTTCATCATTATGGAAAGAACTGGCGTCGCACCTTATGAAATCGCTGGTACAGGAGCAAAATGGACACCAGATGATTTAAAAAATATTACTGTTATTCCTAAGAAAAAAGGAATCACGAAGGTCGATATTTTTGCCGCCTTCCTCTGGACTGCCATTTGGGGTAGTATTTATTTCTTCGCCCTTGATATAGTCGGTATCTATACACAAAATAATCAAGAAACAGGGTTAACCCTACTGACACCGATCTTCAACCAAGAATTTCTTCTCTCATTCTGGCCACTTGTTTTAATTGTTCTTTTATGCGAGCTCACATTGACGGTATACAAATGGGTGAAGAGGCAGTGGACAAAATCTTTAGCAACCATTAATACGGTATATCAACTCTTGTATACTATCGTGTTCCTGTTAATTATTCTGCAACCAAACCTTTTTCATAGCGATTTAATCAATGAACTTAGCCAAATTTTCAACACAACAGCAGCAAATATAAGTTCCATTCTTGACACAATTATCGGGGTCTCTATTGCTGTTACAATCATTTCAGCTGTTTATGCTTCATATGATGGATTTAAGAAAAGCAAAATAAAAAATGATACTTTACTGTAACTAAAAAGAAGCGCGAACGAAAGTCCGCGCTTCTTTTAGTTATTGTTCTTTTTGTCTTTTCTTCGGCTTAATATATAAACCCAATTCTTTCTTTTCTTGCATTAATGAACGATAAATTGAAATCATCATTAATATCATTATAAATGAGAAAGGAAAAGCGGATATAATTAATGCGTTTTGTAAACCTTGTAATCCTCCACTATATAGGAGTATTAAGGCTACTAATGATTGGGCAACTCCCCAAGTCAGCTTGACTGAATTAAGAGGATTCAAAGATCCATAAGTTGTTTGCATACCTAGTACAAATGTGGCGGAATCTGCTGAAGTAATGAAGAAAATCGCTACTAATACGATGGCAATAATCGAAATTACCATTGACCATGGAAACTCGCCAAAGACGGCAAATAATACTTGTTCCGTTGGAAATTGACTTAAATCCACCGCTCCACTTCTTTGAACGTCAATGGCTGATGTGCCAAATACCGCAAACCAGAACATGCTAACCAATGCTGGAGCTAATAATACACCTGAGATAAACTCCCTTATTGTTCTGCCTTTTGAAACACGCGCGATAAAAATCCCGACAAATGGAGACCATGAAATCCACCATGCCCAATAAAAAATGGTCCAGTCATTTATCCATGATCGATGTTCCTCATTCAGTGGAGAGATACTAAAACTCATTCGCATTATATTTTGTATATAACCACCTATCGTATCAGTGAACATATTTATAATAAGTACTGTTGGTCCTAACACAAATACAAGTAGTACCAATATAACTGCTAATACCATATTTACATTACTTAAATATTGAATACCTTTACTCAAGCCTGACCAAGCGGAAAGCATAAATAATACTGTTACAATCGCAACGATGATTACTTGTACTAGAAAACTGTCAGGGATCCCGAATAAATACGTTAATCCTCCATTAATTTGTGCTGCACCAAACCCTAAGGTTGTTGCTACACCGACAACTGTTGCAAATACAGCCAATACATCAATCAGTGTACCCCAAAAACCGTCCATCGCTTTTCCAAAAAGAGGCTTTAATGTTGCAGAGATTAAACCAGGTTCGTCTTTTCTAAATTGAAAATACGCTAATACTAAAGCGACAATTCCATATATAGCCCACGCATGTATGCCCCAATGGAAAAAAGTATATCGTAAAGATTCTCTAAACGCTTCGTCTGTTTCTCCGTTAGCCAGTGGAGGTGTCACATAATGAGATACGGGTTCTGCCGCTCCCCAGAACACAAGCCCAATGCCCATACCAGCACTAAACAACATCGCAAACCAAGAGATAGTAGAGAATTCCGGTTTAGAATCTTGTTTTCCTAACTTAATCGAGCCTATGGGACTGAAAATAAGAAACAGACAAAAAGCCACTATGATTGTAACCAAAATAAGATAATACCATCCAAAACCATTTGTTAAAAAACCTTGTAAATTAGCCGTTACCCTCTCGAACACATTAGGAATAGCTACACCTACAGCCACAAAAATAAATACAATTACTACAGTAATCCAAAAAACATTCGATACTCTCTTCATAGATTATTCCTTTCCCAAAAATCTTTTCTACACTTTAATCTGCTTCTAAAATTCCTTTGTTATAGTTTAAGACAAATTTTATTTATTATTCTTTGTCTGACAGAATACACAACCGTTCGATAAACCCCTTACACTTTTTACCCAAATAAATATAACTTAAACTCGATTCTCTAAGCGTTAGCCTTGTATCTTTGCACCAGTCCACTTATAAAATAAAAAAAATGCCTCTATCCATTATCAGCATAGAAGGCATTTTTCGATTTAATATTGATCCATACAACTTGTATCAATAATCCACGGTTCCCCAGTATTCATATCAATCATCTTAATATGACCAGTCGTAAGTGGATAGGTCGGTAAATAAGTTAATGTGTATTGATGCTTTTCTATATTCTTTCCCCAGCTTAATTCCATAAAAAGTTTTTCCTTAATCAATTGTGTTGCATCTTTGAATGAAAGGGTTGAAGCAAATGATACATGTGAGAAATCTTGGAGTACCTCACTATCTACGTCTACGTATTTCACCAAACCCTTATCGTCTATTTGAATATGAACAAAAGCATCAGCAACTTGGACGCCTCTTTCTTGTCGAATAAACGTATAATCATATATGCCGTTTGTCGGTTTTTGATTGATTACATCATCGTCTAATTGTTGCAGTTTAAAATAATCATGAGGGTTATGATAAATGGCTTGCAACACTGATGTAGCAGTTAAAAGCGCCACTTTCGACTGAACATGTCGAGAAGCAACCGTTTCAGAATCATCTAAGCCCATTAATTTAAGCAGTCTTCCTTCCGAATTGAATACAAATTTTATAGCATGAGGGATATCTAGTTCATCATCTAATAAATCTTCCTCACTCACCCGTAAGGACTCTTTAGATAATTGACTCCATACCTCTAGTCTACCACTCTTCTTTTTTACTTCAGCTACAAGCATATGGTCTTCCGTCATTCCTGCCAAAGTATAAATATCAATATCATCGGCTAAATGGGGTAATGATGTCACTAGCGTTTTGCTTACACCAAATGAATCCGAGGTAAGTACCTCCCCATTTGTGTGTACACCATAAATAAAATCCTCCAACTGATAAACATAGTGATAGCCATCGTCCCCATCGACAAATACGTCTTTATCATATTTCGCTATGACAGGAACCATGTGTAAATGGTTTAAATAAATCCGCTTCGCCTCTTCATTCGTAATCAGTTTTTTTGGATAGACTAGTTCAAAATCCATGCTTTCTCTTTCGACTGCACTTAATACACCATTACTCAGCATTGTAAAACTAATGCCGGAATGAGGAAGTTCCTTATTCAATCGTTCATCTTTGCGATTATATAAAATCATATGATATTCACCTAAGTCAATATATGCTGACAAATATAACCCATGTCTGAAAGTCGAATCATAGAACTTTTCTATAAACTGCTCTGCTTGCATGATCATAGCAAACTTACTCATTTCCCCTGGGATTTCATCCAGTTCATCTGTATAAATGAAAAATTCTGCCACGCCTAATTCATCCATACGAACCGAGCCAATTGACTCTCCCCAATCTTCCAGCAGGATATCATACACATTTTCTTCAAATTCCATCTGCTCCATAACTAAATCATCTGGATTGATTCCTTTAAAATAGATTTTAAGTTGTTCCATTATTAAGTGATTCAAAGCAGCTGTTCTCCTTTAGATATGATTTAATTAGTATACAGGAAATGAAAAGTTAACATTCAATCGTTTCTATTTTAAGGTTCTCTTTAATTCTTCCCATAATTATGACATCTTTAAATTCACCCTGGCTGAAATGAGCCTTATGCAAATAACCTTCTTGTCTAAAATGAAAAAGTTCATATAAAGCGATTGCCCTTATATTATCTGCACATACATCTAACTCTAATCTGATGAGCCCTAATTCTTCATCGGCTAGCTTTACTATTCGCTCAAGAAGCGTCTTACCAATCCCTTTCCCTTGTACTTCTTCATTAATTGAGATGGACACATTACCACTATACCTCAACTTTCCACTTCTCTCTTCTAAAGAGGCTATTCCCATAACATGACCGTTCCATTCTGCAACAAATACATGGTCTTGATGCGTAAGTCCTTCAATATAATCTTCAATATTTTTTAATCGCCCTGATGATAAGGCCATAGTCTGCTGAATAATAGAATCTTGCCTATGCATTTCATGAATATCTCTTGCATCATTTATATGTATCGGTCTAATCTTTATTTCTTCTCCCATATAAAAACTCCTTTTTTTGTAAAACTGTTCTGAATGAAAACTTATAAAACTTTATCTATTTACGAATGAACAATATAAAAAGTTCCTTACTGACATAATCACTACGATACAAAATATATATGAAAGGAGGCATCGAGATATTTAATCAGCATCTAAAGGAGGGTCATTTGCATATGCTTGCTTTGTTCAGTCTATTTCTAATTGTCGGTTACAGTTTCTTTTTCTTTATTAGTGCCGTTAGAAAAAACAAAGATATAGCTACCCAATATTCTAAATGTATTCCCATGGTGGTTGGTATGACAAGTAGTTTAACAATCGGTTTAATTATATCTGTATGGTTACCAGAAATGGCGAAAGCAACTGTATTATCTATTCTCATTAGCGCTGTCATTGCCGTTTTTATAGGACTGCCGTTTAAAACAAACGGACTCGTTGAAGCTCAAGCGTCAAGTCTCATGGGAAGTATGATGGGGGCAATGCTAGGCATCATGTTAGTACCAAGTGAAGTTACATTTATGATCATTAGCATGGATTTGATTTATTTAATTAGTATTTTTGCCATGATGCTTCTCATGCACAAAAAACATTCATTAAAGGAAGCATTGAAAACTCGACCTCTTCCCTTCTATCTAACATTCTTATTAAGCATCGCCATTATCTGTGCATCGGGCATTCATCAAGAAGTGAGGAACCCAATTCATCCGATAGAAGAAAACACCCCACAGGTAGAACACCATCACTAATTTTTTGAATAATTTTAATTACATTATTGACTTTTCATGTAATAGATAATATTATGAATATAATTTAATAAAGCATTTTCTCTTATAAAGAGCGGCTGAGGGACTGGCCCTGCGACGCCCGGCAACCATTCATATACCCATATGAACAGGTGCTAAATCCTGCAAAATACTTTTTGGTATTTTGATATATGAGAGAGGTTACTACTATTCTAGTATATTTATGCCTCTCATGATGAGAGGCATTTTTGTTTTTTATTATCACATCAAAGAGAAACGAGGAGAGGAAATGACTGCAACAATCGTTAAAGGGGCGCCTGGATATTATTTATTAGATTCAGGTATCTTAACAGAACTCCCCAACCTACTTAAAGAAATTTCTGTTTCCAAATACCATATAATAACCGGTAAAAAAGCTTGGCAAGCCGTACAGCCATACTTGCCTAAGGAAGTAATCGATCACAACATTCGCCTTCATTACATAGATGGTCACACTACTTTAAAAAAGGTCCATGCCATCCAAGAAGTATTAACAAATGATGGTGCTAATGGCGTAATTGGGATTGGTGGTGGAACAGCATTGGATATAACAAAAGCAGTTGCGATTGAAGCATCAGTTCAATCCATTCTTATACCGACAATCGCTGCAACCTGTGCCGCATGGACACCATTAAGTGTTTTTTATAATGAAGAAGGAAGCTTTACTCATTATACCGAGTTTCCTATTGCGACAACCCTCGTATTGGTTGAACCTGAAATCATTGCTAAAGCGCCTCTTGCTTATTTAAAAGCAGGAATCGGGGATACATTAGCCAAGTTTTATGAAGCTGAAGCCCTAATTGAAAGTTTTTATCCTGAAGAAACACTACCTGTGCCTAAACAAATTTCTCAATTTTCAGCCAAAATTTGTCGAGAGACATTGCTTAATGATGGGGAAGCCGCACTACAAGCAGTAGCCCAAAACGAAACCTCACCAGCACTTATTCGAGTGATTGAAACGATTATCATGACTGGGGGGATGGTCGGTGGATTCGGCGAAAAGGCAGGGAGAATTGCTGGTGCCCATTCACTTCACAACGGACTAACCGTTGCGGATACGGTCCATGACTTTCTCCATGGGGAATTAGTCGCTTACGGGATACTTGGTCAATTGGCCATCGAAGAAAAATGGACAGAAATTGATTACCTTCTTCCGTTTTATGAGAGCTGGCAATTGCCAAGTAGCCTCTCTGCTCTAAATATAGATGTGAATGATGAGCGATTCATTAAGACAATTGTGAAAAAGGCTATACGCCCAACTGAATCTATTCACTTGATGAAAAACGAGATAAATGAACAATCTGTTTTACAAGCACTTCAATTATTAGAAGTACAAAATAAACAAAAGGGAGTTCGATCATCATGAAAAAATGGTTATTAACAGGTACATTCTTATTATCTTTAACAGGCTTAGCTGCATGTGGTAGTGATGAAACCAGCAACTCTACAGAAGGATTATATGACGATGAAGAATTAGTCATTGGTGTCACTGCAGGTCCACATGAGCAAATCTTAGAAAAAGTAATTGAATTAGCTAAAGAAGAAGATATCAATATTAAACCACAAGTTTTTACTGATTATGTGATGCCAAATGTCGCATTAGCTGAAAAAGAGATTGACTTAAACATTTTTCAAACAGAGCCTTATTTTAATGCATTTAAAGAAGATAGAAATTTAGATTTAGTTAAATCTTTTGATACCGTTTCATTCCCAATGGGCATCTATGCACTCGATGTAAAAGATGTCGCTGAATTAAAAGACGGCGCAAAAATCGGTCTACCGAGTGACCCAACAAATAGTGGCCGGGCACTATTACTTTTTGAAAAAGCTGGATTAATCGAATTAGATCCTGAAACAGGTATCAATTCAACTGTACGTGATATCGAAAAAAACAATGGCAACTATGAATTTATTGAACTTGACTCTGCCCAAATCGCTCGACAACTAGAAGAGTTAGACGCTGCTGCAATTAACACAAACTTTGCGATTGAAGCTGGTTTTGTCCCTTCTAAAGACGCTATCTTTATCGAGCCTAAAGATTCACCTTACGTAAACCACGCTGCTGTCCGTACGGAGAATAAAGATGATGAAATTCTTGAAAAATTAGCTGAAATCTACCGCAGTGAAGAAATTGAAAAGTTTGTTGAAGAGGAATTTGACGGTTCAGTTATCGTCTCTTGGTAAACTGATCAAAAATGAGCGTTACGGAGGGAGTATCAAATCATGATAGAGCTTAAAAATATAACCAAAACCTTTACAGGAAAACAAGGAAACATCCATGCATTAAAGGATGTTTCACTATCAGTGAATCAAGGAGAAATCTACGGGGTTATCGGATACAGCGGCGCTGGTAAAAGTACATTAATTCGCTGTGTGAACTTACTTGAAAAACCTGATAGTGGTTCTGTAAAAGTAAATGGGGTGGATTTAACCACGCTGACATCAGGAAAACTCCGTGAAGCAAGAAGTCATATCGGCATGATTTTTCAAGGGTTTAACTTATTAAAAACCGCAACAGTTTATGATAATATTGCGATTCCTCTTAAACTAACAGGATTAGATAAGAAAGAAGTAAAGAGTCGAGTGAATAAATATTTAGAGATTGTCGGTTTAAGTGAAAAACAAAATGCTTATCCAGCTGAGTTATCTGGTGGCCAAAAGCAACGGGTTGCTATTGCCCGTGCATTATCGCATGAACCAGAAGTATTACTCAGCGATGAAGCAACAAGCGCCTTAGATCCAGATACAACAGAGGCAATTCTTGATTTGCTTTTAAAAATCAATAAAGAATTAGGAATTACGATTCTCCTTATTACACATGAGATGAATGTTATCCAAAGGATTTGCGATTGTGTGGCCGTTATGGAAAATGGGGAAATTATCGAAGAGGGGCGAACGAAGGATATCTTTACCTCTCCTCAACACAGTACAACCAAAAGATTCGTCAATAGCTTATTTTCACATGATATCCCCGATGATCTATTAGAGGAATTAAGTGAAAGTGGCCAAGTGGCAACATTATCTTTCTTTGGTGAATCATCAGGTGATCCTGCACTTGCATTAGTAACGAAAAAATATGATATTTTCCCTAATATCTTATCTGGTAATATTACAAGATTAAAAGATGAAGCATTCGGACAGTTGCTTGTCCATTTTAAAGGCGATACAGCAGAGATTCACAAAGCCATTCAATTTTTACAAGAGAAACAAGTCCATGTGGAAGGAGTGACACTCAATGAACGCCATCAACGAATTTCTTGATGCATGGGGTGCTGATTTATGGGAGTCAACGATACAAACTTTCCAAATGGTTGGTATCTCTCTCGCGATTTCCATTTTGATCGGGTTACCACTAGGTATTTTTCTTGTTTTAACTAGACCAGGTAAAGCTTTAGATAATAAATTTGTATATAATGTGCTCAACGTAGTGATTAACGTCATTCGTTCCGTACCTTTTATTATCTTATTATTTTTCATTCTACCGTTTACCAAGTTTATTGTTGGTACATCGATTGGTGTTAAAGGCGTGATTGTCCCACTTGTCATTTATACCGCCCCATATATTGCGCGCTTAATGGAATCGGCATTACTTGAGGTTGACCGTGGTGTTGTCGAAGCGTATGAAGCAATGGGAATTAAAACAAGACATATTATATGGAATGTACTTGTTAGAGAGTCGCGCTCCTCAATCGTTCTTGGACTAACGATTGCTACAATTGGATTAATTGGTGCTACAGCAATGGCGGGACTCGTTGGCGGTGGAGGGCTTGGTGACTTAGCCTACCGTTATGGCCATTTGAGATATGAAGTTGATGTGATGTATGTCACCGTCATTTTACTGATTATATTAGTACAGGGCTTGCAGTCGTTGGGGAATTTTTGGGCTGCTAAGTTGAAGAAGGATTAAAGAAAAAGAGCCGAAAGCAAATGTTCGGCTCTTTTCTTATTTCTGCTTGCAAGCTCTTAAGAAAACTGGCGAAGAAATTGTTCTACTTAACTTTAGCCCTCTTCTCTTCTTCTCTTTAATTTTTCCCCAATTGCTAAAAATGATGGGACTAAAATTGGTAGCATAAGCAAGCTCAGCATGATTAGACCAATTAGCACAACGAGCGCCACTTCGATCAGTGTAATGACGCCTGAAGGGATTAATGCAGCAAAGGTCCCTCCTAAAATAATGGCAGCCGATATCACTACTCCACCTATATTTTTCGCTGCCGTTAAGATCGCATTTACCGGATTACCATCGACTTCATTAAAACGCATCATTAGAAAGATACTATAATCGACTCCAAGAGCGATAATCATAATAAATCCAAAAAATGGTACATTCCATGCGAGCTCACTTGCGCCGAGAATAGATTGACTCATCCATTCACTAATACCTAATGAAGTATAGTAGGCTAATAGGAGTGCCGCAATAATATATAATGGCTGCATCACAGATCGTGTGATAACCATTAGAACGATGCCAATGCCAATTAGCATAATGGTTGCTGTTCGAGCGAAATCTTCTGTAGCAATATTTTGTAAGTCTAGATTTTGCTGTGTTTGCCCACCGATTGCATATTCAGCATCTTGTAAAACGGTTGCATTCATACTTGCCGGCACTTGACGATTGACTTCTTCCATTACCTTCATCGCTTCATTTGTATAAGGGTTCTCTTCTAACACAATCGTCAATGTCGTCATTTTTTGATTATCTGATACATACATATCAAGTGCTTGCTGAAATTCCTCTCCATTTAATACTTCCTCAGGAATAAAGAATTTTTCTGAAGCTTTCGAGTCACTTAAGCCACTAAGATACTTATTTGCATCCTGTAAACCCTCACCTACTTGATTTAATCCATCTGTACTTTCTGCTAATCCCTTTTCTAATTCCACCATTTTCTCACTTAAATCATCTAAACCTGTTTGGAGCATGATTTGCCCCTCATTAATTTGGGCTAATCCAGACGTTAATTCACCCGTTTTTGTCGCCATTTCATTTGATGCCCTTGCACCATTTGCTAAACCTGTTTGCAACTCATTCGCACCTGACTCTAATGCATCTAAACCGCTTCGAAGTTCTCCTAAGCCAGTATGAACTTGCTCAAGTCCTGCATTCACTTCAGCAAACCGAGCCATCGCCGTTTCATATTGTGGATAAGCAGATTCTAATTGCGTACTTAACCCATCAACTTGTAGCTTCGCCTCTCTGGCTGTTCCTAATGCCAGTTGTATTTGCTCATCTGTAGCATCTTCTGGATTTTCCTCAATATAGTTTGTTAATGATTGCTCAATTTGCGTAAATGCTAAAGTCATACTTGTTACAGCAGTATTCATCTGCGTAAATACATTGCCTGTATTGGAAAGCCCTTTTTGCAGTTCCGTATAACCATTCAATAATGTGCCAGTTGCACCAGAAAGCTGTTCCACACTTTTCTTCACATCTGCAATCCCTTGATTTAACTCACTTGCCCCACTACTACCTGATTGAATTCCAGTTGTTAATTCATTCAGTGCCTCTACTAAAGTGGACGCTCCGTTTTTAGCATTTGTTGTTCCATCAATGAGTGTTTGCACATCTTCTAATTGATTACTATTTTGATTGGCTGATAATTCTCCTTCAGCAGAAGATAAACCATCATGTATCGTTCCTACCCCTTTGTTAGCATCCCCAATCCCTTGATTTAATTGATCTGTTTGATCATTTAAATAGAGTTCTGGTATTTTTTCTCCAGCTGGTCTTGTGACAGATTGTACCTTGGATACGCCATCGACAGCTAATATTTTCTCTGTCAATTCATCAATCGCTTGCAATGATTCTTGTTGATTGAGTGATTGCTCATTTTTTATAACTAATGTTGCCGGTGCTGAGAACCCAGAAGGAAAATGGTCTTCTATCCGATTGATTCCCTGTTTTGATTCAAAAGAATCATCTACTTCAAGAAGGTCGTTATAGCTTAATTCTCCTGAGTATTTGAATACAAATGGTAGAGAGATAAGAAGAACAATAAGTAATGAGAGAAAAGGACGCTTTATTGAATGTCCTGAGAGAAATCCCCAAAATTTACTGTCCGCATGACCGTCAAATTTCTTAGATGGCCAAAACATCTTTTTCCCTAACACGTACATGAAAAATGGATTAAATGTATACAACACTGCTACAAGGACTGCTACACCGATAGCTACCGCCGAACTAGCTTGATACAAGCTAAATTGAGCAAACATTAATACAATAAAACCAATAAACACGGCTAAACCACTATATAGAACAGTAATTCCTGCCGTACGATAGGTAACTTTAAGTGCCTCTAAAATGGTTTCCTGCTTACTCAGCTCTTCTTTAAATCTCGTAAATAGTAAGATATTATAGTCAGTACCTATTCCAAATAAAATCACTACTAAAAATACTTGCGTGAAATTTGAAAATGGGTAATTAAATGAATCTACTAAGTTGGCAATAATAGACATGGAGACAATATAGGATACACCCACAGATAATAATGAGATAAACGGTATAATCGGCGAACGGAAAACAAGAATTAATACGAGTAGGATGAATACGACGGCAATTGCCTCGGTTTTCTTAATCCCATCTTGCGTCGCCTGTACAAAGTCTTCCATGACAAGTTCGTTGCCAGTAATAGAAACTTCGAGTGTATCTGTTATGAACTCACTTCTAAGAGAATTAGCGACTTCCTGTAATTCACCCTGCTCCCGGTCAATAGAAATCTGCGCTAGTATGGTCGAACCATCTTCAGCTGTCAGAACCGATGCTGCTTCTTCACCATCCAAATGCGTTGTCATCTCTTCGATACCAAGTGATGATTGTCTGGCTTTTACATCTGAAAGCAGTTTATCTAATTCCTTTTGCTCCTGATTAGACATTTCCTTGCCATCTTTTGATCCTATAACTGCGATAAAATCATACGTATCTGCATTCTCATCCATTTCCTCTAACAATTGTGACGCTTCTCTACTTAAGGCATTATCTGGTATTGTTATTTGCCCCTTTTCTCTAACGAGGTCATCCATATTCGGCATCCATAGGAAACTTAATACTGAGATAACAACCCACCCGAAAAATAATAGGGTTCTTACATTTTTTAACTTTGACACGATCTGACTCCTTTCTTTTTTATGTGACTGACGGAATGAATATTCATTCCTATTTATATTCAGCTTGAAATAAACTTTCAAGCTAATGTTTAACTAGTTGGCCTTAATCGCATTCCAACAACAATCCTCTAAGTTATCCATTAAAGGAGAACTACCATCGATAGTTCCTGCCCGCACCATTTTTAATATTTGAACAATGGCACCATAAACAACACCTATCAAAGCCTCAGTTTGGAGAACGATAATTTCTCCTCTTTCTTGACCAACTCTAACAACATTGGAGATATATTCTATAAACGAATCAAATAGTTCCTGGCTTTCTTTTGTTAAAAATATTTCATTACAATGAGAATCAATGAAGTGTAGCGCATGTGTATCTTCCATCGCAAAGTGGTGAATACTCTCAAAGATATGATGAAATTGTTCACGGATACTTGATTCGGTCGGATAATCCTTTAATAATTGTTCAAATAACGCATTTAGTTTTTCTTGGAAGAGCACATTAACTAAGCTCTCTTTATGATCAAAATAACGATAAATCGTTCCCGCACCAACCTTTGCAGCATCAGCAATCATCGGTACCGTCGTCCCGTTATACCCCCTCTCTGCAAACAAAACAATCGCGGCATCTAAAATGTCTTGCCGCTTAGACTTTTTTGTCTCAGTCATACACTCTCTCCTTACTTCAATCAACATATGATTAGGAATGAATATTCATTCCTATATAGAGTAGAATAATATATTTTTTTCTATTTGACAAATATAACATGCGTTGTGCAAAGGTTTATGATTTCACTTCTTATACGTTAGCTTTTTAGTTACACTTATTTGCGTCTTTACTAATTTCTTTTTGTAGGTGCATTTCGCGTTTGCTCACACATCTTGATGGTATTTTCAAATGCAAACAAAAGAAGTGGCTAAATTATGTGCCACGCAAATGCTTGAATCAATGCAAACGAGAAGCAGTCCCGGAATATGAGCCTTGTAATAATCGAAAGCATTGCAAATATGTATGTTGGCTGGGATATGTGCATCGGAAAAGCTGGAAGCGATGCACATATGAGAAGTTGCTGATATATGTGCTTCGGAATAACCGAATGCGTTGCAAATAAGAGAAGTGGTTGATATATGTGCATCGGAATAACCGAATGCGTTGCAAAAAAGAAAAGGCGATGGATTTTGTGCATCGAAAAAAACGAAAGCACTGCAAATAAGAGAAGGCGCTGAAGTATGTGCATCGGAATAACCGAATGCTTTGCAAATATGAGAAGGCGCTGAAGTATGTGCATCGAAAAAAACGAAAGCACTGCAAATATGTGTGTTGGCTGGGGTATGTGCATCGGAAAAGCTGGAAGCGTTGCACATAAGAGAAGGCGCTGAAGGATGTGCATCGGAATAGCCGAATGCGTTGCAAATACGAGAAGGCGATGGATTTTGTGCCTTGGAATAACCGAATGCATTGCTAATATGTGTGTTGGCTGGGGTATGAGCCTCGGAAAAGCTGGAATCATTGCAAATAAAAGAAGGCGCTGAAGTATGTGCTTCGGAATTACCGAATGCATTGCAAACAAGAGAAGGCGATGGATTTTGTGCATCGGAATTACCCGAATGCGTTGCAAATTTGAGAAGTCGCTGGGGTATCTGCCTTGTAAAAAACGAAAGCATTGCTAATATGTGTGTTGGCTGGGGTATGAGCCTCGGAAAAGCTAGAATCATTGCAAATAAAAGAAGGCGCTGACATATGTGCCTCGGAAAAAACGAAAGCACTGCAAATAAGTATATTGCCTGGAACATGTGCATCGGAAAGGCTGGAATCGTTGCAAATACAAATATGAGAAGTCGCTGAAATATGTGCCTCAGAATAACCGAATGCGATGCAAACAAAAGTGTTGACTGGAGGTTATGCCAGCTTGTGGGTGCATTTCACTTTTCCTTACACATCTTGATGATTTCCCGGTATCTTGTGGGTGCATCTAGCTTCATGTTTCCATGTAACGTCTAGTTACAGTTCTCAATTTAAAAAGACTGACTCAATAATTAGAGTCAGCCCTAGAGCCATTTTACTTCACCGATTCACGTACAATAAAAGAAGCCGCAGTTGCCTCTTTTAATTCTTCTAATGTCACACCTTCTTGTAGTTCTACAAGTTCCATACCTTTTTCAGTGAATTCGAAGACTGCCATGTCCGTAATAAGTACATGAACAACTCCTTCACCAGTTAGTGGCAACTCACAACTCTTTTTCACTTTAGACTCACCATATTTATTACGATGGTCCATGATGACAACAATGCGTTTTGCCCCTTGAACAAGGTCCATGGCACCGCCCATACCTTTAACCATTTTTCCTGGTATCATCCAGTTGGCTAAATCACCTGTTTCAGATACTTCCATACCACCAAGGATAGCAAGGTCGATATGACCGCCACGAATCATAGAGAAGGACTCTGCGCTATCAAAATACGAAGCATTGCGTTTAGCTGTCACTGTTTCTTTTCCAGCATTGATAAGATCTGCGTCTACTTCAGACTCTTTCGGGTAGCTACCAATGCCCAATAAACCATTTTCGGATTGAAGCATCACATCAAATTCTTCAGGGATACGATCGGCAATTAAAGTAGGCATACCAATACCAAGGTTTACACACATACCATCTTTAATTTCTTTTACTGCTCGATTGAGTATTTTCTCTCTTCCAATCATGATTATGTCCTCCTTTTAAGCTTCTTTTCTCGTTGTTAGTCTCTCAATTCTTTTCTCGTAAGTTTTTCCTTCATATACATGTTGAACATATACGCCCGGTGTATGAATCTCATCTGGATCTAATTCTCCCGCTCCAACTAATTCTTCTACTTCAACAATCGTTATTTTTCCTGCCGTCGCCACAGTTGGATTAAAATTACGGGCTGTTTTTCTAAAGACTAAGTTGCCAAATGGATCTGCTTTCCATGCTTTTACAAAAGCGAAATCCGCTACAATTCCTCTTTCTAAAATATATGTTTTTCCGTCA
Organism: Cytobacillus sp. FSL K6-0265; assembly: GCF_038003465.1. Classification (NCBI taxonomy): domain Bacteria; kingdom Bacillati; phylum Bacillota; class Bacilli; order Caryophanales; family Bacillaceae; genus Cytobacillus; species Cytobacillus sp. FSL K6-0265. The sequence continues at coordinate 3,734,806 of NZ_JBBOPE010000001.1, forward strand.
AATTCTTTATGCTCTTTACCTTTTGCTACCTCTGTGCCTACACCAGTTGCTGTATAAAATCCTGGAATTCCAGCGCCACCAGCTCTTAACCTTTCAGCTAATGTACCTTGAGGAACGAGTTCAACTTCAAGCTCGCCGCTTAAAAATTGTTTTTCAAATGTTTTATTTTCTCCTACATAAGAGGCGACCATTTTTTTGATTTGTTTATTTTGTAGAAGTAAGCCTAATCCCCAATCATCCACACCACAGTTATTACTGTATACCGTTAGTTCCTTCGTTCCTTTTTCTTGTAGGGCTATAATGAGTTTCTCTGGAATTCCGCATAAACCAAAACCACCTACTGCTATAGAAGCACCATCCTGAACTTGTTCTAACACTTCATCTAAAGATGTAATTATTTTACTCATGGTATGACTCTCCTTCCATTTTATAAACGATAAAATTAAATAAATAGTGAAATAGCAAAAGCTAATGCAAATACAGTAACCGTTTTTAATATTGTCAATACAAAGATGTCTCCATATGATTGTCTATGTGTTAAGCCTGTAATCGCTAATAACGTAATAACAGCTCCGTTGTGAGGAAGGGTATCCATACCACCTGAAGCCATAGAAGCAATCCGATGAAGTAACTCTGGTGAAATACCTAATGTTTGTGCCATCTGTAAATATTGTGCGCCCATTACCTCTAATGCGATCGATAACCCACCAGAGGCTGACCCAGTTACCCCTGAAAGTACGTTTACAGCAATTGCTTCCGAGACTAGCGGATTATTGCTTGCATTAAATACCCAGTCTTGAATAGCTGTAAAGCCCGGTAGCGTTTTTACAACATTACCAAACCCAACTTCAGAAGCAGTATTAAAGATTGCTAGTAATGAACCCATCGCTGCTGTCGTTAACCCTGCTGCTAAACCTGTTTTGATTTTTCTCACATTCGTGAGCATTGCGACAATTATCCCGATAGTTAATGCTGCAACGAGCGCCCATGTTGAAGTGACTGTACTTGGATCAGCAATATTATATTGTTCAGAAAGCTGCGATGCATCGTACCAGAATTTCGCAGACCAACTTGTGCGGCTAAAAATAAAGTTTAATGCAATAACAACAACGAGTGGTAAAATCGCTAACCAAAAACTCGGTAACGTATTCGGATCAACTTTTTCAGGCTCGTTTTTATGCCCTGTACCATAACCTTCGCCATTGGCAAGCGCTTTCCTTCTACGACGTTCTAACCAAATCATCCCGCCAGTGAAGATAATAATGGCTCCAATAATACCTACAAGAGGGGCCGCATAAGCATCTGTACCAAAATAATTCGTTGGAATAATATTTTGAATTTGTGGTGTACCAGGTAGTGCGTCCATTGTATACGTGAATGCTCCTAATGCAATTGCACCTGGAATTAAACGTTTAGGAATATCTGCTTCTTTGAAGATAGCTGCTGCAAAAGGATAAACAGCAAATGCGACAACAAATAGAGAAACGCCTCCATATGTTAACGCAGAACAAGCAAGGACAACAGCTAAAATGGCATGTTTTGATCCTAGTGAGGATACAATTGTCTTTGCAATGGCTGCTGCTGCTCCTGTCATTTCCATCACTTTTCCGAAAATCGCACCTAGTAAGAAGATTGGGAAAAATGATTTGATATAATTAGCTGCGTTCGACATATATGTCTCTGTATAACTCGGTAATAATAACCCGCCAGATATTACAACAGCTAATAACGTAACAATTGGGGCAATAATAATAACTGGATAACCACGATAAGCTAAGAAAATTAAAAGTCCTAATGCTAGTATAATAGCAAAAATCTCAATAAACAATGAAATCCCCCTTTATTTTCGCTAACAATTCAAACTGACTTCTCCCCAGAGTCATCTGATTGTTGCTATTCTCCCCCTTTTGTAACCCCCTATTACGTTACATACAGAAAACGTTTTCATTTCCATTTACAAATCTTCTTTAGAGTCATACTGACAATAAACCATCTGTCCATACTATGCAATGAACGTGCCAACTGAAGGATTCACTCTATTCTTATTCTTTTTTTTAATTCATACGCGTTTTTTTCAACAAAAACCGTTCAGAATAACTGTCATTTTTAAAACATCAAAATATTTCTGTATGGATTTACGTACATCTTATAAATTTCTACCACGTTCTTGTACGGATTACTTAACAGATTTATGTAAAATCGCTTCATTTCCAACTGCCGTTAATCTATTTTATTTTTGTGGGGAATAGGGGGGTACGGATAATGTGGATAAAACGTTGATATCCACAATTCTCTTGGGATTTCCACTCTTTAGTGTGGGCAAACTCCAATTGCCCACACTCCTTTGGGGGTTTCCGTTCTTTTTGTGTGGACAATTAACAACTACACTAAAAAAACCCTACCAAATTTGATAGGATCTCGTTCATACCTTACTTACACCTCTAGCAAATGATATTTGTTCATTTTTTCATACAATGTCGTACGGCTAATGCCGAGACGTTTGGCTGCTTCTGTTTTCTTGCCACCAACTGCTGTTAGACATTGTATAATGGTTTGTTTTTCTGTTTCTTCTATAACTTCAGCTAATGTACGTGTAGGTACTTCTGTTTCTTGTAATTTAATATTTGCCGACAAGTGCTTCGGTTCAATCAAACAATTGAGATCAACCATATTCATCGCGCGTTCTATTACATTTTCAAGTTCGCGAATATTGCCTGGCCAATGGTAGTTTTTCAAGATATGGAGTGCCTTTTCGCCAATCCCCTTGACTGGCTTTGCCATTATGTTTGCATATTTTTCAGTAAAATAATGAGACAGTCGTGAGATATCTTCTTTTCTTTCTTTTAAAGAAGGGATCGTTATTTCCATCACTTTTAGGCGATAATAAAGATCTAATCTGAATTCACCTTTATCTACCATTTCCTCTAAGTTTCGGTTAGTGGCTGCAATAATACGGACATCGATGGCTTTACTATTAGTTGAACCGACTCGTTCAACTTCTTTTTCTTGCAACACGCGCAATAACTTCACTTGCATATGAATTGGCAGCTCACCTATTTCATCTAAAAAAATCGTGCCTCCATCTGCTGTTTCAAACTTTCCTGCTTTGCCGCCTTTTCTCGCACCTGTAAACGCTCCCTCTTCATAACCAAAGAGTTCGGACTCAATTAATTCAGCTGGAATAGCCGCACAATTCACTTTTACAAATAGCCCCATTCCTCTACTGCTCGCCTGATGAATTGCATGTGCAAATAGTTCCTTTCCTGTTCCGCTCTCACCTAATAGCAGGACATTGGAATCATTTTCAGCCACTTTGATCGCTTGTGCTTTTACTTGTTTAAAAGCAGGAGATTCACCAATCAAATGATGAAAAGAGTATGATGCTTTATTACTTTCTCTAAAATCACCTTTATATTTCTTCAACTCTTTTTCTAATGAGTGTAATCGTTTAAACAATGCGGAAAACTGACCAACATTTTTAAATAGGAGCTTACCAACCGCACCAACTACTTTGCCATTTTTAAAAATAGGCGAACGGGTCGCAATCATATAGCCACCATTTACTTTCTGTAAAGAGGCTGTTTCTTGCTTACCTGTTTTTACAACGATATGCATTCTCGTATTTTCGATTACTTCTGTAACATGCTTGCCTATTGAGCTTTTCTGATCGACCTTCAAAAATTCGGCATATGCTTGCGTCAACAGAACGACATAGCCTTTTGCATCGACAAGTACTAAGCCGTCATAAGCATATTCGAGAATGTCTTCTATTAACATCTCATTCTCTTGCTGTCCTTGGCCGGTAGTTAGCATCTCTGCAATAGGTTCATTTGACAGTGCACAAAGATACATATAGGCAGCGCCATTTATCCCTTCTAACCGTTCACCCTTAATTAATAGCTCTTTTTTATTTATTTTCATCTTCACAATTGTACTGAGAGGGAAGTCTTGTTGGAGAAGATGAGTCATTTCGCTTTCATCATCCATCATCCACAACAATCTTTGATTACAAAACAGTAGCTCCTTTTGGTGATTAAGGATCATCACCCCTAACGGCAGCTCATCTATGATTTTGTTAAATAACTGTTCATTCTGGATGACATGACTGTTTTGCATCTGAGATCTCTCCTTACGCTCGCTGATTACTATCTGATAATTTTCATTATTATATCATAGCCAGGCAATAGATTATTTTTAATCACAAAAAAGGTGTAGAACTTTTTGTCGTCCTACACCTAAGAATCATTTTTTCATTTTTGCTAAGCGAATAAAGGAACGGTCTCTTTCTAATAGTTTATTAGAAACCATCTCTCCTTCATATTGGAAAATCCCTTCACCTGTCTTCACACCAAGCTTCTTATCGGCTACTAAGTCAGAGATGATTGCTGGCGCTTCCTTTGTGTCATTTAATTCTGGAGCAACGTTATGAAATACTCTTTCCCAAGTATCTAATCCCCCGAAGTCAGCAATCTCAATCGGCCCTGTAAATGCCCAGCGGAACCCCGGTCCTGCGGTAATAGCCGTATCTATATCTTCAGCTGTTGCCACCCCTTCAGCCAATAGAGAAAAAGCTTCTCTCATTAAGGCTGTTTGTAATCGATTAGCAATAAAGCCAGACTTTTCTTTTTGTAAAATGACAGGTGCTTTGCCGATATCTTTCATAATGCTTCCTACTTCTTCAACAATTGCATCAGAAGTCTGTTCATGTTTAATCATTTCTACTAACGGAACTAGATGTGCTGGATTAAAGAAATGCGTGATCATCATTTGATTAGCAAACGTGGACTTCTCCATTAATCTCGTAATTGGAAAAGTAGATGTATTTGAGGCAACAATTGCTGTTGGTTGCTTCAATTCTTCCAACTGTTTATATAAATCCCACTTCCATTCAATCACTTCTGGTATTGCTTCAATAATTAAATCTGCTTTTTGAACAGCTTGAGATAAGTCAGCAACATATCCAATAGCATTCAAGCTTGTATCCGCTTCCTTTTCTGATAACACTTCCTCTTCAACAAGTAATGCTACATCTGCTGATATTCTTTTTTCTGCCTTATGTAATAATTCATCGTTTAAATCATTCAGTATCACGTCGTATCCTTTAGTCGCAAACGATATCGCAATACCTGTCCCCATTACACCTGAACCAATCACAGTGATATTTCTTATCATCGTTGTAACCTCCTTTAACTTTTCAATCATAAAAATGCAATAACTGTGCCAAAAATAAAATAATTGCGAAAACCATGAATGTATGTTACGATTTTTCCAGTTTTAACTCCCCAACTCCCTATTACTACTTTACACATCTTCATACTGAAATAAGCCACTAGATTGATATGGAGGAATGTCAAAATGGTATCTAATAAAGTGGCAATTATAACAGGTTCAGCACGAGGCATTGGCTATGAGATAGGCAAAATTTTTGCCGAAAACGGAGCAAAGGTCGTTCTATCTGATATGAATGAAGAGGAAGTCAAAAAATCTGCGCAATTACTTCAAGAAAAAGGGTTAGAAGTGTCTGGCTTGAAAGCTGATGTAACAAAAGAGGAAGACATTATCAGCCTGATTGAAGAAACAAAAAAAACGCACGGAAGCATTGATATCTTTATTAATAATGCCGGTTTGCAGCATGTTGCACCGATAGAAGATTTCCCTACTGAGAAATTTGAGCTGATGATTAAAATCATGCTCACAGCACCATTTATTGCACTCAAACACGTACTACCAATAATGAAAGAACAACAATCTGGTCGCATCTTAAATATTGCATCCATTAATGGATTAATCGGTTTTGCCAACAAAGCAGCCTACAATAGTGCGAAACATGGTGTGATCGGCTTAACAAAAGTGGCCGCACTAGAGTCAGCAGCAGATGGCATTACAGTCAACGCCCTTTGCCCTGGTTATGTTGACACACCACTAGTCCAAAACCAATTACAAGACTTAGCCACAACTAGAAATGTTCCATTAGAAAATGTACTTGAAGAAGTCATCTATCCGCTCGTTCCACAAAAACGCTTACTACAAGTAAAAGAAATTGCTGACTACGCTATGTTCCTAGCCAGTGATTTAGCAGGAGGCGTAACTGGTCAAGCGATCGTGATGGATGGTGGGTATACGGCGCAATAAGTGCCAAAAAGAGAAAGCTAGAATCAAACTAAAAGAAGTGCTGCTCCTTATCAGTACTTCTTTTAATTGTATTTACATCATTTTGAGAACTTTTTGTAAGCAACTTACTATCACGGCGATAAATAATACTATCCCACTATTAACAAGCAATATATATCCTATTTGCAGACCATAAAAAACGGTAAACGGACCGCAGATTATAGAGACAGCTATTAAACTCCCCATACCACCAAATACAGGGGCAAATGCTAGAATAATGAGTGCTCCCCTTGTATATACTTCTTTTGTTAAACGCTGCATACGCTCCAACTATATTGGCAATGGCAATAAAAACAATCATCAAAATTGAAAGAATCACCATTTATCCTCCTTAAGTTAAATCGCTTATTTTAAATCCGTATTCACTAAGAAAGTTTCCACTTCCTTTGCAAATTGTTGCGGCATTTGTATATTCAGTTCATGGTTACCCTTCTCTATGATTTGTAATTGAGCACGAGGGATCAATTCTGTCAATTCTTTTGCAGCAGGCATATTGATACGGTCTTTTGAACCAACCAACACTAAGGTGGGAATGTTGATTTGATGCAATGAATGAGATAAATCATAACTAACCATTGATTGGTAAAGGGGAATGATCGTTGATTTTTCTATCCCTTGCTTTCGCCACACTTTTGCTGGTATTAGCTTAAATATATATTTTTGCAGCTGAAATATGCTTTTGATTTGCCACCCATTTACTAATGAGTACGGTGTTCCTGATAACACCATACCTCTTAAATGAGGGTTTGTGATAAGTGCTTGTTGCAATGCAAAACACCCGCCTAATGATAGCCCAATGATGATAAACGGGGTATTTATTGTATGAAGCACATTTGTTAAAGACTTAGATAACTGATTGAAAGTAATAGTGTCAGATGTTTTCACTAATTCATCTATAGAAATGAACGTAGTATCGTATCCGTCCCCCATAAACTTCTTAACCTTAATCCAACTATCATTGGTTTGGCCTAATCCATGCAAAAAAACTAGTTTCATCCATTTCCCACCACCGATTTTTAATTATGTCCTGTAGCTTAGTTATTTTGTATATACCTACATCCCAAAATTTTACCAACTCTTTTTGCTACTAAATATCCCGCGCATATCGCAAAGTTTTATATTCGCCTTGCCCCTTGTTATACCAACCTTTCTGTTCATGTTGCAAAACGAAACCTTTTGCCTCATAAAAGGGAATGCCCATTCTATTTCCCTTTTGAACAGAAACCCATTGTTCTTTTACACCGTAGATTTCTTTTTGTTGTTTCGTGATTGCATGTAATAATTTTGTGCCGATACCTTGGTTTTTCCTAGTTGGATCAAGGTATAAAACAAAGATTTCCCCGATTCCTTCACCAGTCAATCCACCGCCACCTGCACCAATAACATGCTCATTATCTACTGCTACAAAATAACCTCCCCATTGTCGATTCCTCGTTTCAACTTCTGCTGAAACTCTAGCAACATTGTAAAAATCACTGATCACGCTCTCAATATATTCCTTTGTATATAAATCCTTATAGGTCGCCCGATATCCATCCGAACACACCTTAATAATCCCATTAACATGGGTTGAATTAGCTTGCATGATTTTTATCATGTACATCCCCCTTTCATAGAAAAATCAGAATTTTGTTACACTAATTTTACCATAGAAAGAAGTGACGGATGGCAAGACATGTTATTCTCAACAAAAAACCTACTGTCTTTTTCAGACAATAGGTTTTTCCTTCACTTATGATTCGTAAATAACTTCTCCACATTTGCCTAAATCATAGCCGTATAGCTGTTCGATTTCCTTTTTATAACTAGAAGAATTAACCGTTTCTTTCAGCAATTGCACGAGTTCTTCATTTTCCTTAAGAATGATGAGATCATATTGTTCAGATATTAATGGAATAAAGTCAACATTGACCATTTTTGTTACGTTTTCAATACCTATACCAATATCAGCCTGACCGCTCGCGACAGCTGATGCAACTGAGTAATGGCTTGTTAACACATGATCATACCCATTCAGCTTGTTAGCATTGAATCCATGAACTCTAAGTTGTTCATCCAATAATACTCTTGCCCCTGAGCCAACTTCCCGATTCATGATCGTAACATCCGAACGTCCAAGATCTGCCCACCCTTGAATATGAAGAGGGTTTCCTTTTTGTACGTAGATACCCGCCGTACGGTAAACAAGATTCAGCTGGATAAACGGTTGACTGACAAGAATCTTCTTCACATAGGACGTATTATATTCTCCAGTATCACCATCAAACAAATGACAACTAACGACATTACATTCTCCGCGATACATCGAAAATAAACTATTCAAGCTCCCACTATATAGCCTTAATGGCGATTGTCCTTTTTTATTTTCTATATGCTTAGCCAGTATATCTAGAACAATATCTTGTCCACTTATAATCACATGACCATCATCAATGGATTGATCTTTCTCTTTTCCTTCTTTCACAGGTTTATTCTTGGTGATGCCTGTTTTACTTTTGGATTTGTAACGCTCCAAATCAATGGCATCAATTCTCATTTGCCTCCCTACTCGATAAGCAGGGAGTTGATCCTTTTTAATAAGATCATATACTGTTAGCTTTGAAACCTTTAATAATTGTGAAACTTCTTCAATTGTATAAGATGCATCATTCGTCAAGCGCATCACCTCCAGGATATTTCAAAAAAGGTTCGTCTTTTGTTTATGTTTTTATTATAATAAACAATAACTAATTATAACTAATTAAAAGGCGGGCAAAATGACACAATTAATCTTTGAACATATTTCTAAATCTTACCAGGTTGGTGAACCAGTCATAAAAGACTTCCACTTTGAAACAAAAGAACAAGAGTTCATTGTCTTTGTTGGACCATCTGGTTGTGGAAAATCAACGATTCTAAAAATGATAGCCGGCTTAGAAGACATCACTTCCGGAAGATTACTGATTGATGGGAAAGAAATGAATAACGTCCCTACTAGAGAGCGCAATCTATCAATGGTCTTTCAAAATTATGCATTATATCCTCATATGACAGTATATCAAAACATCGCTTTCGGTTTAAAGATGAGGAAAGAAAAGAAAACTGATATAAAGAAAAAAGTGTTGAAAACCGCAGAGATTACTGGCTTAACAAATTTGTTGACAAGAAAACCGGCAGATCTATCCGGAGGACAAAGGCAGCGTGTAGCCCTTGCTCGGGCAATCGTTTGCGATAATCCCGTTTTTCTAATGGATGAACCACTTTCTAACCTAGATGCCAAGCTGCGTACACAAATGCGCAGAGAAATTACACTTTTGCATGAAAGGCTAGCCACTACGACAATTTATGTCACCCATGATCAAACAGAGGCAATGACAATGGCTGATCGTATTATCGTATTAAAAGATGGAAGTATTCAACAAGTGGGTACACCACATGAAATATACGAAACGCCAGCTAATCTTTTTGTCGCCAGCTTTATAGGATCACCAGCTATTAATGTTTTAAACGGAAAGATCGAATCCAATGTCATTACAATTGACGGAATTCCGACTATTTTCTCACGTAAAAACTTAAGAACAACTAAGGAGGTCCTAGTTGGCATTCGTCCAGAGCATTTAATCATAGATGAATATAATTCACTCTTGACCGCCACCGTTGAAGACTTAGAAACTCTTGGTGCAGATACTATTATTTATGCAAAACACAACCAGATTCATTTAACGATCAAAGCACCTGGATTATTATCCTTCACTAAAGGTGACCAATTACCTTTATCAATCGCCGATGAACATCTCCTTCTATTTGATAAAGCGTCAAAAAAAGTAATTCTTTAGTATAAAAAGTATTTTATTTTATAACTAGTTATAATAAGATATAAAAAGATATAACCAATTAGAGGAAAGATGGAGATGATTCAACTTGTCAAAACAATTAAAGCTTATCTGTTTATTACTCTTAGTCACTTTATTTACCGTAGCGTGTTCTCCAAATGAAGAAGAAGCTGCCCCAAAAGAAACAGATCATGAAGGAAAAGAATCCGTAGAATTAACAATTTCTGCTGCTGCCAGTTTGCAAGATGCCCTGTCAGAAATCGATGAAATGTATGCAGATCAACACCCTGAGACAAAACTAACATTCAATTTCGGTGGTTCAGGTTCTCTCCAACAACAAATATCCCAAGGCGCACCAGTTGACCTCTTCTTCTCAGCTGCAGAAGATAAATTCGATACTTTAGTAGAAGAAGGAAATATTGCAAAAGAAGATGGTGTGGATCTATTAGGGAATAGCTTAGTGTTAATCGCGCCAAGAAATGAAGAAAATTTAACAAGTTTTACAGATTTAACGCAAGAGGATGTTGAACAAATTTCACTTGGTACACCCGAATCTGTTCCAGCAGGTGCTTACGGTGTCGAATCACTTGAAAATATGGGCTTATGGAACGAGCTAAAAGCTAAAACCGTTTACGCAAAAGATGTGAGACAAGTTCTTTCTTATGTGGAAACCGGCAACGTAAATGCAGGCATTGTTTATAAAACAGATGCACTCGTTTCTGATAAAGTTGAAATTATTGATACAGCAGGTGCAGATACACATACACCCATTATTTACCCTGTTGGTATCGTAAAAGACACAAAAAATTACGATGCAGCGAAGGAATTCTATACCTTCTTACAAACCGATGAAGCATTAAAGGTCTTTGAAAAATATGGATTCACTGCTCAATAATATTACCAGTCCAACCTTTTTAAGTCCCATATGGATCTCTTTAAAAATTTCCATTCTCGCTGGAATAATCGTAGTAATCATCGGAACAATTGCTGGCTATTTTCTAGCAAGGAAGTCTTTTAAAGGAAAAGCAGTCGTCGAAACGATTTTAATGTTGCCAATGGTACTACCACCGACGGTCGTCGGCTTCTTATTAATTGTCATTTTTGGTAAAAATAGTTGGGCTGGTCAAGCCCTCACTTGGTTATTCGATCGGCCCATTATTTTCACTTGGTCGGCTGCAGTCCTTGCCGCCATCGTCGTCGCTTTCCCTTTAATGTATCAATCAGCTAAATCTGGCTTTCTCAGTATTGATCGTGATATCGAGGATGCCGCACGTGTGGATGGTGCAAATGATTGGAAAGTATTTTGGCTAATATCTGTTCCATTAGCTTCTAAAGCGCTTATTTCTGGCGCTATTTTAAGCTTTGCCAGAGCACTAGGAGAATTCGGCGCAACATTAATGTTTGCAGGTAATATTCCTGGGGAAACACAAACGATTCCTATTGCTATCTATCTAGCCATCGATTCCGGTCAAATGACCATGGCTTGGCTATGGGTAGGTGCTATGATTATTATTTCCTTTATCATCCTTTTAACGATTAGAGTAAAAGAATAAAAAAATCGTAGAGATTATCCACACACTCTGCGATTTTTTTGCTAAATCAATTGGCCTATGATTCTTATAATGAAAAAGTAGGAAGTTCCTCTTGCAGAAAAGAGGAAAAAGCGTTATCCTTTAATGAGAATGATAATCAATTGCGGAAATTAGGAGGGATCAAGATGGAACAGCACGAGTTATTTGATGTGACGGTTATTGGTGGAGGTCCAGCAGGCTTGTACTCTACTTTTTATAGTGGGTTACGTTCCATGAAGACCAAGATTATTGAATTTCAACCACAGCTTGGCGGGAAAATTCATGTGTACCCAGAAAAGATGATTTGGGACGTAGGTGGCCTAGCTCCTGTGCCTGGTGAGAAACTAATCGAACAACTCGTTACTCAAGGCTTAACATTTGATCCCACTGTTGTACTAAATGAAAAAATTGTAAAAATCGATCAAGATGACAACCGTATCTTTCATCTACATACCGCATCAGGACAAATACATTTTTCCAAAACGGTCATTGTCGCTGTAGGTGGGGGGATCTTAAAACCACAGAAGCTTCAAATCGAAGGTGCAGAAAAATATGAAGTATCCAATCTCCACTATACAGTGAAATCCATTCAAAGCTTCCGTGATAAAACGGTTGTGATATCAGGTGGAGGAAACTCAGCTGTCGATTGGGCAAATGAACTTGTTCCTTATGCAAAAAAAGTTTATTTGACTTACCGTAAAGGTGAATTAAGCGGACATGAGGCACAAGTAGAACAACTGAAGAATAGCTCAGCTGAAGTCATTTTCCACTCTTCTATTACTAAGCTTGTTGCTGGTGAGAGACAAGATCGTATTGAACATGTTGAATTAACTAATCATGAATCAGGTGAAATATCCACCCTTGCTATAGATGATGTGATTATCAACCATGGATACGAAAGAGATTCAGCCCTCCTCAATAATTGTGATATGCAAATCGACATGATTGATGATTTTTATATTGCAGGTAGTAGCAGAAGTGAATCATCTATCCCTGGCTTATATGCAGCAGGAGATATTCTGAAACATGATGGTAAAGTTCACCTCATTGCCGGCGCCTTCCAAGACGCTGCCAATGCTGTCAACCATGCGAAGACCTATATCGATCCAGAAGCCAATGGATTTGGAATGGTTTCTTCACATAACGAATTGTTTAGTGAGCGGAATAAGGAATTGAAGAAGAAAATCTATAAATAATTTCACGTATTAAATATAGATTGTATATATGGAGAGTGTATGGTCAAAAGTATGGATACTTTTGATCATTTTCTATATAGGCGTGCAAAACTAAATTCTTGTCTCTCAGTTCACATCCCCAAGATATACAGGAGAATGATCATCGAGAATGTATTTTGTTAGCTCTTGAGGATATATCCGAAGTGCCTCAATGCTTTTTAAGGGTATCCAATCTATCCCCACTTGGTGATCATCTTCCAGAATCGCATCATTCTGCTCTAACAGATGACAGGTGAAGAAGAATTCAACTTGATGTACCTCTTTATGCTGTGATGAAAACTCATGATTTCTCCCTATGTATTCACGAATATAACGAAGATTTCCTACTTTAATAATTGCTCCCGTTTCTTCTAAACACTCTCTTTTCACTGTTTCTTCAAGGGTTTCCCCATGGTTTTGTCCTCCCCCAGGAAAAACATAAAAGATGCCACATTCATCAATACATTTAACTAATAACAAGCGTTCGCCTTCTATTGTTATCGCTCTACTTGCATTTCTTATTTCCATCTCTCCACCACCTTTTCTCCTATTACCACAGTGTAAATGCACAAAAATACTGAAAACACTCATTTTTTATGGTACTATATAACTAGTTAACTTCATTTGTAAAAATAACCAAGGAGCCTCTATGTCTAAACAATTAGGATTGAACTTAAAAGTAGAAAGATTAAAGAAGCATATGACGCAAAAGGAATTAAGTGAGCGCATAGGCATTAGTGCCCGTACGATTTCACGGTATGAATTGAATCAAGCAAATCCAAAGGAAAAAACATTGATTAAGTTTGCAGAATTTTTCGGAAAAACAATAGAGCAACTGAAGTAATATGGTACTATTCAAACAAAAAGGAGGCATTACGCCTCCCTACTCTTTCACTTTCATTAAGCGCATACTATTTAAGGCCACAATTAAAGTAGCACCAATATCTGCTACAATTGCAATCCATAAAGTTAACCAACTTGGGACAACGAGTAGTAGAGCAATCAGCTTAATCGTAAGTGAGAAGATAATGTTTCCTTTTATGATTCTCATTGTTTTTCTACTTAACTTCATCGCAAAAGGAAGCTTTGATAAATCATCACCCATGAGAGCAATATCCGCCGTTTCTAAGGCCGCATCCGTACCTGCTCCTCCCATCGCAATCCCCACTTGTGCAGAAGCAAGAGCAGGAGCATCATTTACGCCATCACCGACCATTGCTACATGTCCGGACTCTTTTTGCAGTCTTTTTACGAGTGCTAATTTTTCTTCCGGTAATAATTCTGCATACACTTTCGATACTCCAGCTAATTCCCCGATTCTACTGGCAGCCTTATGGTGATCTCCTGTCAACATCACCGTTTGTTTAATACCTAATTGGTGTAGCTTTTCTATTACCGCTTTGCTTACTTGGCGGATTTCATCAGCAATGGCCATTGTTACGAGTATCTTTTTTTCTGTTCCAAAAACAATGACTGTTTTTCCTTCACTTTGTTGTCTTCCAATTATTTCACTTATAATCTCAGGCATTACTTGTAATTGGGTAAAAAGTTGCGGATTTCCAATATAGTATTTATCTCCATTTATCTTTGCCTGAACCCCTTTACCTGTTAGTGAAGCAAAGTCTGTTACTTCAATGTCTTTATCTTTTAACCCTTTTTCATCTGCTAAATGAATAACAGCAGCAGCTAATGGATGTTGAGAAAGTTTTTCAATACTAGCAATCATTCGTAGCCACTCATCGCTTTCTTTCTCATCATCATGGACATTAAAATCAGTAACTACCGGTTCCCCTCTTGTTAACGTCCCTGTTTTATCAAAAGCTACTGTTTGTATATGCGACAACTCTTCTAAATAGATACCACCTTTAATGAGCACGCCGTGTCTAGCTGCATTCCCGATTGCTGAAACAAGGGCAATTGGTGTCGAAATGACAAGGGCACAAGGACAACCAACGACTAAAACGGCTAATGCTTGGTAAACCCAAGTTTCCCAGCTCCCATTTAACAATAATGGCGGGATGATGGCAATGAGAACAGCTATGAACATAATCACTGGTGTGTAGTATCTTGCAAAACGGTCGATGAAAGCTTGTGCAGGTGCTTTTTCACCCTGTGCTTCCTCTACTAAGTGAATGATTTTGGCAATTGTCGTATCACCAACCAATTTTGTAATCTTCACTTCTAAATAACCGTCTTGATTCAGAGTACCTGCATATACCTCATCATCTACACCTTTTTCAACTGGAATGGACTCACCAGTAATCGATGCCTGATTGATGGATGATAAACCTTTAACAATCATGCCATCCATGGCAATTTTTTGTCCTGGCTTCACTAACATAATATCGCCAACTAGAATTTCTTCAACAGACACAACCTGCTCTATATCGCCCCTTCTAATGGTTGCTTTCTTCGGAGCAATTTTCATAAGGGAGCGAATAGACTGTCGTGCTTTTTCCATCGAATAGCGCTCCAGTTCTTCACTTATGGCAAATAAAATGACAACAACGGCTACTTCACCCCACTCGCCTATGATCGCCCCACCAATGACGGCTACAGTCATTAATGTTTTCATATCAAAATCTAGCTTTATTAGATTCTTTACACCTATCTTTAATAAATCTAAGCCACCAATAATTATCGAGAAAAGAAACATTGAAACCGTAAGATAATGGCTCTCTCCTAACCCAATCCAGGATAGATAGCCAAATATTACAAACAAACTAGCAATAAGCACACGACTGTATTTTTGTATAAACGAAGTTGACTCCTTTTCATTTAATCCGACATGGGCATTTTCTTCGACTACCTTTAAATTTTCAAAAGCGCCTGCTTGTTCTAATGCTGCAATCGATACTTCCCCCTGTACAGAGAGTTTACTTGCACCAAAATTCACATGGGCATCTTGTACACCAGACAAATTCTTTACATTTCTTTCAAACTTGGCAGCACAATTTGCACAAGAAAATCCTTCCACACGATAAGTCTTTTCAGTTATTCTCTGTTCAGGAATAACTTTAAGTTTTTCAAATGCACCCGCTTTTTCAATGTCGCTAAGAGGGGCTTCTCCTACAATTGAAAGTTTAGAAGCACCGAAATTTACATGCGCTTCTTTTACTCCGGGTATGTTTTGTACGTTTTTCTCAAATTTCCCAGCACAATGAGCGCATGAAAATCCTTCAATCCGATAGTTCTGTTTAGCTTCACCTTCACTCATTGATTTGGCCGCCCTTCCTGATGATGAATATATGCAATCTGAATTAATTGTTTCACATGGAGATCATCTAAAGAATAATAAACAAGCTTTCCTTCTTTGCGAAATTTCGCTAATCCAATATTTTTTAATAATCTTAAATGATGGGAAGCAGTTGCCATTGAACAACCAATGATTGTTGCAACGTCACAAACACAAAGTTCTTCTTCTATTGTAAGAGCATAAGCAATTTTTATACGTGTAGCATCCGATAAAGCTTTAAAGATTAGCTCAAGTCCTGTTATATCGTTCATTTCTTGCTTGACGCGACTAACCTTCTCTTCATCATTACAAATCACTTCACAAACCTCAGCATCTATCTTCACCTTGGCAACCAAAATAAAAGCACCTCATTCAAACGAATATTTGATTATATCTTCAGTCTATGTAATGGAAGTGGTTATTGTCAAAGAAAAAAGGAAGAATATTTCAAAAGTAATGAGCATTTCTATACTCAATTGCCAAAAATAGGTTTAAATGCAAGAGAAAAGAGGAATACAGGTAAAAATATTTAATTATACAATAGACACACATTTGTGAAGAAAACACTTCAGATATAAACGATGGGAGGGAAGAGAAATATGGCTTACGTAATTACATCTCCTTGTATTGATGAACAGGCCGCTGATTGCCTTGACTCATGCCCGGTCGATTGCATTGAAAAAGGGGAAGATCAATATTTGATTGATCCTTCAATTTGTATTGATTGCGGCGCATGTGAAGCGGTTTGTCCAGTAGATGCTATCTTCTATGAAGAAGATGTACCTGATGAGGAAGATTCTTTTATCGCGAAGGCAAAAGCCTATTTTGATGCTTAATGAAAGTGTGAACGGAGTGTACAAACGATGGTACTCCGTTCACATTTTTGTATTTAGACTATAGCCGGTGGTAAGCTGTTGTATGTTAGAATCGGGGATTCTATCGCATTTAACATTGTTTCGAAGGAAACTTCTTTTATTCTAGCTCCTCTTCTGAATCATAAGGCATCATAGTAACACCCTCTACCAATTAGATAGAGGGTATTATACTTTATTTTAGATTTCTCTTTAGAAACGCTTTTGTTCGCTCATGTTGAGGTGAAGTAAATAATTGATCTGGCTTACCTTCTTCAACCACTTCACCTTGATCCATAAATATGCTTTTTGTTGAGACTTCTTTGGCGAAGCCCATTTCATGGGTCACAACGATCATCGTCATTTTTTCTTTTGCTAATTCCTTCATTACTTGCAATACTTCAACGGTTAGCTCAGGGTCCAATGCCGAGGTCGGTTCATCGAACAACAGAATTTCTGGTTCCATCATTAGAGCTCTTGCAATGGCCACCCGTTGCTTTTGCCCACCGGATAAATTACCAGGAAAGGCATCCATCCATTCCCTTAATCCTACCTTAGCTAATAATGTCTCGCTTCGTTGTCTGATTTCCGCTTTTGTCCCCATTTTAGCCATGTTCGGTGCGATTTCTAAGTTCTCTCGGACTGTTAAATGTGGGAATAAATTAAAATGTTGAAACACCATACCCATTTTCGCAATCATATTTTTCACATTTTGAGGTTTAGCATACTTTCCATTTTCCACTAATGCCTCCCCATCAATGATGATTGAACCGCTGTTGATTTCTTCTAATTTAATCATACTGCGAAGTAGCGTACTTTTTCCTGAACCTGAAGGACCGATAATTGACACCACTTCATTTTTCTTAATATTAAGGCTGATTCCTTTTAATACTTCTGTTTTACCGAATGACTTTTTTACATCAACCACAGAAATAACTGTCATACTAAGCGCTCCTTCCTATGCGTATCTAAATCTTCTTTCAATCCATTTAAAAATAAACGAAAGCACAAGTGTCATCAGTAGATAGATGATGCCTGCTAAGAAGAATGGCATGATAGTAAAATCACGATTGACTGCCGTTTGAGCAAAGTGTAAAAGTTCCGGAACAGCGACTGCATATAATAACGCTGTATCCTTTACTAACGTAATAGATTCATTCGCAATCGCTGGTAATGCCACCCGGATCATTTGAGGAATGATGATACGTGTCATTGTTTGCCAGCGATTTAACCCTAGTACATGCGCTGCTTCATATTGACCTTTATCTATTGAGATTAAGCCCCCGCGAAATATCTCAGCAAAATAAGCGGCATAATTCAAGATAAACCCTAAAGCTGCGGCAACAAAGCGATCAAGGACTAAATATTCACCTACGACTGGAAGCATCGGTAACCCGAAACAAATAAATAATAATTGCAATAGTAAAGGTGTTCCCCGCATCACATAAATATACGTATGGGCAAACCAAGATAAAGGCTTGATCTTACTACGAGCTGCTAGTGTTAATAAAAATCCAAGTGGAATTGAGGCAATAATGGCAATGATAAAGAGCAACACTGTAATTTGCGCGCCTTCTAGCATAGGTTTAAGTAACGTCATAATATAATCAAGTGACATCGTTCATCCTCCAAAAACAAAACAGGGTTTCCTCCAATTAGGAAATCCTGCTGTTATTCATTTATTATTTCAATAATAAATCTTCACCAAACCATTTCTCGGAAATATCTGCCGCCGTACCATCCGCAATCATTTCATCTAATGCTGCTTGTAAATCTGCTAACAATTCTTCATTTCCTTTTTTCACACCAATACCATACTCTTCTGGTGCCAGTGATTCCTCAAGGACTTTAAAATTTTCATTTTCCTTTGTCATATAATAATCAATGACGATTTCATCAATGACTACTGCTTCGACGCGACCATTCTTCAAATCTGCTAACGCTAAAACATTATCTGAGAACTCTGTAACCTCTTTTACTTTTTCACTAATTTCATTTCCACTTAAGGCATCAGCAGCCGATGATAAGGATTGTAAGCCTACTACTTTTCCTTCTAAATCATTAATAGTTTCAATATTAGAATCTGCCTGCGTCACAACCACTTGTGCATTACTTAAATATGGCTTAGTAAATAAGACCTTCTCTTTTCTTTCATCTGTAATCGTATAACCATTCCATATGAGATCGATACGACCACTACTTAATTCAGACTCTTTTGTTTTCCAATCAATCGGTTGAAAGACAGGTGTTGCTCCCATTTTTTCTACTACCGCTTTTGCTAAATCAATGTCAAAACCGACAATTTCATTATTCTCATCCCGGAACCCCATTGGTGCAAACTTATCATCTATTCCGATAACGATTTCCTTTCCTTCTTCTGAACCTTTCTCCTCACTAGATGTTGTTGAGCCGCAAGCAGCTAGAAATCCGACTGCTAAAAGTGATAAAACAAAAAGCGTTAATTTTTTCCCCATGATTAAGCCCCCAATTTATAAATATACAAATACTTTAGTCTGCTAATATATTAGAGTGATAAAACAAATCTATCATATGAGTCAAATCTATGTCAATCATTATTTTAATATATGCAAATCAAGTGTATATTCTGATACTTCATAGTTACTTCAAAGTAACTATGTGTAACGAAAGTGCGTTCTTCACATTTGTTGTTTAACGATTTACGATAAGAATAGATTACAAAGTAGGAGTGATATTGAAATGGGTAAAAAAATTGCCGCTCTTGTAACAGATATGGTGGAAGAAATTGAATTAACTGATCCGGCTGAGAAAATGAGAGAAGCTGGCCACACGGTGTCCATTGTAAATGCTGAAGTAGGAAAAGAAATCAGAGGAAAAAATGGCCAAACTTTCACTGTGGATAAAGGGCTTGATGAAGTAAGTCCAGAAGACTTTGACGCTTTGCTTATTCCTGGAGGGTTTTCTCCGGATTTATTAAGAATTAATCCTGACCACGCCACATTTGCCAAACATTTTATCGCAGAAGGCAAACCGGTATTCGCTATTTGTCATGGACCTCAATTTTTAATTGATACAGATTTATTAGAAGGAAAAAGGGTGACGAGCTTCATTTCTGTTCGTAAAGACTTAATCAATGCTGGAGCACAATTTGTCGATGAAGAAGTAGTTGTTGATCAGCAACTTGTAACAAGTCGTACACCAGATGACTTACCTGCTTTTAATCGTGAGGCATTGAAATTATTAAATAACTAATAATAAGGCTAAAGCTTAGCTAACAATAAAAACCAGCTTAGGATTACTTCTCCTCAAAGCTGGTTTTTAAAATGCCTTCTTCTTGTAGCTGTTGGATGCGGTTCGTACCCCATTCATACATCATTTCTATGATAGGTAATAACGAATAACCTAATTCCGTCATAGAATACTCCACTTTCGGCGGCATCTCCGGATACACTTTTCTACTGATCATCCCGTCTTCTACTAACTCTTTTAATTGATTAGATAGCGTTTTATGCGATACACCATCAAAAAGTTTTTGGAGGCCATTAAAACGGTAAGGACCTTCTACACCTAAATGCCAAAGGATGACAACTTTGTACTTGCCACTTATCACTGATAAAGTGAACTCCTTCGCACAGTGGTAATAACCACTTTCTAGCTTTTCTTTTATATCTTCCCGAAGAGACTCACACATGATTATCTACCTCCATCTCACCTATCCATCCTTTAAGAGTTTATTTTAACATATCAAACCTTTTGTATATCTAATGGTATTTCTATCCCACCATCTACAGATTCTAAATAATGTATTTCTACTTCGTTTAGCGACTAATATTGCTGAAATTTGCCAACTAATTTTTATTGCTTTTACTTAAACCCTCTGATAAGATAACTTACGAACGTTCGTTAATCAGGGGTGAGTGAAATGAAAAGTGATGATATAAAGGAAGCAGCTTTGAAATATTTTACGATACATGGATATGAAGGTGCTTCCCTTTCCCAAATAGCAGAAGAAGTTGGCATGAAGAAACAATCATTATATGCTCATTTTCGCGGGAAAGATGATTTATTTCTTCAGGTGTTACATGATGCCAAAGAAACTGAACTACTAAGCAAATTACAATATTTTAGTAACCTTCGTAGCTCACAACCAGAAAAAGATTTATACGGATTTTTACAACTAATTGTTGATCTCTTTCAACAGAATGAGCAATTGAAGTTCTGGCTAAGAATGTCTTTCTTCCCACCTGCTCATCTTCAAAAAGAGGTTGACCTTGAAGTCATTGATATAGAAGAAAAAACGCAAGCCTTATTACAGGAAAAATTCCAGCAATGGATAAATGAAGGGCTATTGCATGCGGAACATCCACGCATACCTACACTTGCATTCTTTGGTGTTGTCGATAGCATCATGCTTGAGCTTGTCTATATGAGTGATACAAAACGATTACAAGAAAAACTAGAAGCCTCATGGAAAGTATTCTGGAGAGGCATCTCGATACGTTAAGAAAAAAGAGGTGTTTCAAATGGAACAAAAACCGTTAAAAGAACAAAAAACTGTCTTACTTATTTTATTAAGCAATATTTTCATTGCCTTTTTAGGCATAGGACTCATTATTCCGGTCATGCCTTCATTTATGAATATTATGGACTTATCTGGAAGTACAATGGGCTATTTAGTTGCTGTCTTTGCTTTAGCTCAATTGATTACTTCCCCTTTTGCAGGTAGATTCGTTGACCGATTTGGTCGAAAAAAAATCATTACAATTGGGTTATTTCTATTCGCTATCAGTGAGTTGGTTTTTGGATTAGGTACTCATATTTCTGCCTTATATCTATCCAGAATTTTAGGCGGGATCAGTGCAGCTTTTATTATGCCTGGGGTAACAGCCTATGTAGCCGATATCACTACATTAAAAGATCGGCCAAAGGCAATGGGATACGTGTCAGCGGCCATTAGCACTGGATTCATTATAGGGCCAGGAATCGGTGGCTTTATCGCCGAGTATGGGATTCGCCTGCCTTTCTTCTTTGCAGCAGGTATTGCCTTCTTGGCATGTATTTTATCCATCTTTATATTAAAAGAACCACTTACAAAAGAGCAGATGAAAGAGCTTTCTGAAAATGCAAAGAAAACTAGCTTTATCGCAGACTTTAAACGCTCCTTCAATCCGTTATACTTTATTGCGTTTATCATCGTCTTTATTCTAGCTTTCGGTTTATCTGCCTATGAAACCGTATTTAGCTTATTCTCAGACCATAAATTTGGCTTTACACCACAAGATATTGCGATCATTATAACGGTCAGCTCAATATTCGGGGTCATCGTCCAAATCTTCTTATTCGGAAAAATGGTCGACAAAATTGGTGAGAAAAAAGTGATCCAGTTTTGTTTAATCATGGGGGTAGTCTTAGCATTTGCTTCAACAGTTATATCTGGATTCTGGATGGTGCTATTAGTGACGGCCTTCATCTTCTTAGCATTTGATTTACTACGTCCGGCACTTACCACATTCCTTTCCCGATCAGCTGGGAAAGAACAAGGCTTTGTCGCTGGAATGAACTCAACTTACACAAGTCTCGGTAATATTGCCGGACCAGCAGTTGCAGGCATTCTATTCGATGTCAATATCCATTACCCTTTCCTATTTGCAGGTGTTGTGATGCTGCTGGGTCTGGGGATAACGTATTTATGGCGTGAGAAAGAGTTTGTTGAAAGTACAGCGGAATAATTAAAAAGAGTCATCATGTGTATACCTCTCAGGAACACATATGACTCTTTTTTTCTATGTAACAAAAAGGGCGGATTTCTTATTTCCTTCTTCACATTGAATGAATATGATGCCTCTAATGAGTCTAATATCAGGGGCGGGTATAATGGAGACAATTTTTTACACGATGAGCACATTTGATAAACAACTGGGGGAATTCCTTGCTTCTTATGGTTTATATATTTATGCACTGTTATTTTTGTTTATATATTTAAAAACAGCATTCATCGTACTTACCTTTATTCCAGGTGATTCACTCGTCTTTGCAAGCGGCGCTCTTGCAGCAGTCGGTAATTTGAATATCGAAACACTAGCCATCGTCTTTTTCCTTGCTACAATCTGTGGAGATAACCAAAACTTTTCGATTGGAAGAGTAATCAAAGGCTGGAATAGTAAAAGATTAAAGCCATTTTTATTTAAAGAAACACAACTCCAACGAGCAGAGCAATTTATGAATCGTTACGGTAAGATATCTATTATCACTGCTAGATTTATTCCACTTATGCGTACAACTGTCCCGGTAGCAAGTGCGATGATGAATTATTCTTATCGATCTTTCTTTAAACATAATGCCCTTGGCGGCTTTCTCTGGGTGTTTTTTTGGTTATTAGCTGGACTTTTATTGGGGCAAATGCCAATTGTAGAACAACACCTCGTTGCCTCACTTTTGGTCCTTTCACTTATCCCTTTTAGTATACCGGTCGTTTTCTTATTAATGAAAAGAAAAAACAGATCTAGGATTAAATCGAATACCTAGATCTGTTTTTGTTGGTGAAAAAAAATAATTGTCGCTCTTCAACGAAGGTTTTCATTTTCCTCAGCAAACCGCTTCAACCGCTCGCCTATTTCATCTCTTACACGGGTAAACATCTGCCACTTTTCCTCTTCCGTGCCGATTGCTTTGGCAGGATCATCAAATCCCCAATGTTCTCGTTTCACTTTTGAAGGCGTCATTGGACATTTATCAGCAGCATCGCCACATAAGGTGACAACCAAATCCGCTTGATTTAAGATGGCGTCATTTATCACATCCGATGTTTGCTTTGAGATATCTATCCCCGCTTCTTTCATCGCTTCTACCGCTTTTGGATTCAGTCCATGTGCTTCGATTCCTGCACTGTAAACTTGCCAGTCGTTACTTAAATAATGCTTTGCCCAACCTTCAGCCATTTGACTTCGGCAAGAATTCCCTGTACAAAGAAAATAAATGATCTTTTTCGTCATATAAACACTCCTTAATGAATAATCAATAACCATATATAGAGACCTAATAAGGTGATAAATAAGGTGGGAATCGTTAGGATGATACCAGTTTTAAAGTAGGTACCCCAAGAAATCTTCACCCCTTTAAGCGATAACACATGTAACCATAATAAAGTAGCAAGTGACCCTATTGGCGTGATTTTAGGTCCAAGGTCAGAACCGATCACATTGGCATAAATCAAGGCATCTTTCATTACACCTGTTGCATTCGTATCAGCAATCGCTAACGCATCAATCATCACTGTCGGTAGATTATTCATGACCGAAGACAAAATGGCGGCAATAAAGCCCATGCCCATTGTTGCGGCAAACAATCCTTGATCAACGGTTATTTGAAGAACATCTGTTAACAAGCTCGTTAACCCGACATTCCGTAAACCATACACAACAACATACATCCCGACTGAGAAGAAAACAATATTCCACGGTGCGCCCTTCATGACGGTTTTTACATCAACCGCTTCACTTCTCCTGGAAATAATCAGAAAAACAAACGCTATAATACTAGCAATAATCGATACCGGCACACCAACAAACTCACTAGCAAAATAGCCAACTAGTAAGATCGCCAAAATCCACCATGAGAGTTTGAATAATCGTGGATCTTTTATCGCTACACGCGGCTCCCGCAATTGCGTACCATCATAACGACCGGGTATGCTTTTTCTAAAAAACAAATAGAGAACCAAAATACTTGCTGCAACAGAAAATAAATTCGGCACAATCATGACAGTGAAAAATTCCACAAATCCGATGCCAAAGAAATCAGCCGATACAATATTAACAAGATTACTAACCACAAGGGGTAATGACGCTGTGTCAGCGATAAAACCACTTGCAATAATGAACGGAAAGACCATTTTCTCATTAAAATTCAAGTTCCTTACCATCGAAAGAACAATCGGTGTCAAAATCAAGGCAGCCCCATCATTCGCAAACAGAGCCGATACAATCGCTCCAAGCAAAATCACATAGACAAACATTTTTACACCATGTCCTTTTGCCGCTCTAGCCATATGCAAGGCAGACCATTCAAAGAAACCAATCTCATCTAAAATTAAAGAAATAATAATAATAGCGATAAATGTTAACGTTGCATTCCAGACAATTGATGTCACATCCAAAACATCTTGGAAATCTACTACACCAACTAGTAAAGCAAATATCGCTCCACCACAGGCTGACCAACCAATAGACAAACCTTTAGGTTGCCAGATGACTAAAATAAGTGTGATTAAAAAAATCACCGATGCCAAAACCACTGACGTTGTCATACAAATCCTCCTTAATCACACATAACGCGCAACCCTTGTTTTTCAAGACTTTCGAGTAACCCCTCTTGACTAGGAAGCTGATTTAATAAAGTACAGACGAAGGGAAAGTTCTCATATTGTTTATTCAAACCGTAATAAACCCATTGTCCTTTTCTCGATTCAATGATCAAACCAACATCACGTAACTTCCGTAAATGCTGACTAATAGCCGGCTGACTCATATCAAATAAATGAACTAGCTCACATACACAGCATTCCCTTGATTCAAGAATCTTCACCATCTTTAACCTTGTTTTATCGCCTAACAGCTTTAACACAAGCGCAACTTCCTCAATTGTACTTTTCATTTAGGTACTCCTTTATTATATAAGTAAATGCTTATATTCTTATGCTATTTTATAGGTAAATGTATGGTTAGGCAATCCCTTTTGTAAAAAACACATCAATTTTTTTTGATATATAGCTTGTTTTTCCAATTATAGTTAAAGTATACTGAAGTCACATCAAAAAAATTTGATAGGAAGTGTAATCTATTGAAACCATTTATTGAATATGAAAAACAATTTAAAGCATTAGCCGACCAAAAAAGGCTAGAAATTATGTATGAGTTATGCCAACGCGGACAGACATGCGTTTGTGATTTATCTGAGATTTTCTCCCTTCCGCAATCGAAATTATCCTATCATTTAAAGATTTTGCTCGAAGCTGGTTTAATTACAAAAGAGACAAAAGGAAAATGGAATTACTATGAATTAAATGAGCAATCCGTGAATCATCTCTTATCAGAAGAACTTTGTTGTATCTTTAGAAAATCAAGTCATTCGTGTTGTAATTAAAAAAAGGAGGCATTTCAAATGAAATATGTGCATATCGGTATGAACGTAAGCAATTTAGAAGCATCCATTGCCTTTTATTCAAAAGTATTCGGTGTTTCTCCAATCAAGGTCAAACCCACTTACAGTAAGTTTTTACTAGAACAACCTGGACTCAACTTTACCCTTAATGTTAAAGACGAAGTAAACGGTAATCAAAGTGAATCACTTTGGCTTCCAAGTAGAAACACAAGAAGAAATCGATCACCATAAACAACGATTAGAAAAAGAAGGATTCTTCGCACGTGAAGAACGCGATACCACTTGCTGCTACGCCCTACAAGACAAGTTTTGGATCACTGATCCGGATGGGAATGAGTGGGAGTTTTTTTATACGAAGGCGGATCGTGGGGTTCAGAATGAGGAATGTTGTGTGAATAGATAAGGGATAATGTTTTTTTGTTCCGTAATTCTAAATGCTTGGTCTTCTTTATAGGTGAACGATAATTTTTTGAGAACTTCCTTAATCAGTTAAAATCCGAAATTTCAGCAATGATCACTCATCCGCTTGTTTGCATAGCCCCAACTAATTATTTTTTTCAAAGCTAGAGTTGCAAGTTACTTTTGAACTTCATAACCACCAATTTATAAAAAAGGAGGAATAAGCCCTGTTAAAGAAAAAATACTATAAAATATTTGTTCTATTGATTCTATTAAGTGTCATTATTTATATAGCGTATTATTATATAAATAATAATAGACTTGTTAGTGCAGTTTATTCTTTTAGGGGTGAAGGAACAGATTGGCTTGTAACATCTAAATATACATCTATTCATCAGAATAACTATAGGCATGAGGTAATAATAGAATATACTGGTGATGAAGAAAATGTGTTAGTTGATCGTTGGCTTTATAGGTCTCCACAATTCGGAACCGGTGGCGGTGAACAAACGCTTGATGAAAATAACCAGCTTAGTAAAAGAGATGAAGGGACATTCATGTTTACTCCAAATAAAATGCATACATTCGAAATAGAATGGAATGGAAATAAAGAGAAGTTTGATGTTAACTTATTAAAGAATGATTAATTTTTAGTACAAATCTATGCATGGTTGTTACTATAATTAGTGCTTGAAATTTTTTAATCAAATAAAAAACCACCAAATATGTATTTGGTGGAGACGGAGGGAGTCGAACCCTCGTCCAAAGATATTGGCACTTAAGCTTCTACGAGTGTAGTCGATATATTCGTGTTTCGCTGCTCCTTATGCCTATCGACGGGCGTCCGGGCAGCTAGTCTGGTTGTTCTCTTCCTTCATCCTCAGACGGTGGAATCCGGCGTAGCCCACTTAATTTGAGTCCCTTACCCTACCACATGGGCGATGGTGGGAGGAACCGCTAAAGGCCTATTAGGCAGCTAAAGCGAAGTTGTTTTGTTGTTTGCCAGTTATAGGCTTTGACGTTTTAACGAGGACGATCCCCTCGACTCGCAACCTAAGCTCAAACTATCCCTGTCGAATCCGTAGCGTCCCCATTGTTTAGTAGCAGTTTTTAAAGCTGCTAGCTGTATTAGGTGCGCAACTGTATCGTTGCAGCATACGGAATGCTCGATGAACTTTGAGCATAGATTGTGCACTTCTTTTTGAAGTGACAATTACTATTATAGCACAAACAAACAAAATATCAATTGTAAGCTTTTGGTATATTACATTTTTTGTCTTTCGCGGAAGGCACGCTCCACTTCTCGTTTCGCTTCTTTGCGTTTTAAGTCTTCGCGCTTGTCATATTTCTTTTTACCCTTTGCTAATCCAACTAAAACCTTTGCGAAACCATTTTTTAAATATAGTTTTAATGGAACAAGGGCATAGCCGCTTTCTTTTGACTCACCAATTAGTTTGTTGATTTCTTTCCGGTGTAGTAAAAGCTTTCTCGTTCTTAATGGATCGTGGTTATGAATATTACCTTGCTCGTAAGGACTAATATGCATACCAATAATGAATAATTCATTATTAACAATTCGTGCATAAGCATCTTTTAGGTTCACACGTCCGTTACGAATAGATTTAATCTCTGTTCCTTGTAAAACAATACCCGCTTCATATGTTTCTTCGACCGTATAATCATGATAGGCTTTTTTATTTTGGGCGATTGTTTTCCCTGTACCTTTTGGCATCTCTTTCTCATCTCCCTTAAATCACAGCAGTTTTATTTATTTTAGCAAAAACAATGGGAAGAAGGAAGAAAGCCTTACAAAAAAGGCTTCCTCCATTAGATTATTAACGCTTCTTTTTTCGTTTGGCTTTCGGCGCATTCTCATAGAATTTGCGCTTTTTCTTTTTTTTACCATCTGGCTTACCAGGTTTTGCGCCTCGTTCTGGCGCCGCAGATTTCCTTGGTTTTCTTTCTGAACTGCCTGTTTTAAACACTTTTGTTTCTTGTCGGCGTTCTCTTCTAGGCGTACCTTTCATTCCGACAATCTCAAAGTCAATCGCACGTTCGTCTTTATTGACATTAATGACGCGAACGGTAATTTCATCACCAATGCGGAATACATTGCCTGTACGTTCGCCGATCATCGCCATTTGTCGTTCTTCATAGCGATAATAGTCATCGGTCATATAGCTGACATGGATTAAACCTTCTATCGTGTTTGGTAGTTCAACAAACATCCCAAAGTTCGTGACAGAGCTAATCATACCATCATATTCTTCGCCAATTTTATCAAGCATATATTCTGCCTTTTTCAATTCATCGGTTTCACGTTCGGCATCGACTGCTCTGCGCTCCATTTCAGAAGCATGATCCGCGATTTCAGGTAACATCGCATTCCATTTTTCTTGGGTGCGATCGTCTATCTTACCTTCGATCAAATACGTACGAATGAGACGGTGAACAATCGTATCTGGATATCGACGAATAGGTGAGGTGAAGTGTGTATAAAACTCTGTTGATAACCCAAAGTGACCCAAGCTTTCTGGATCATACTTCGCTTGTTGCATAGAACGAAGCATCATTGTTGAAATCACCATTTCCTCTGGTGTTCCTTGTACTTCTTCTATAATATCTTGTAATGCCCGCGGATGAACGGAGTTGGCTGTTCCTTTCACGATATAACCAAAGTTTGTAATAAACTCAAAGAATCTTCTGAGCTTATCTTCTTTCGGATCTTCGTGAATACGGTAGATGAACGGAACTTCCATCCAATGAAAATGCTCGGCAACCGTTTCATTCGCAGCTAACATAAATTCTTCAATGAGTCTTTCTGCTACTGAACGTTCGCGAATGACCACATCTTTTGGGTCACCCTCTTCATTTACTAACACTTTCGCTTCTTTAAAATCAAAATCAATGGCACCACGATGCATACGCTTTTTGCGAAGAATCGCAGCTAATTCTTCCATACGTTTAAACATCGGTACAAGTGGCTCATAGCGTTCAATTAATTGTTCATCATTGTCTTCTAAAATCTTATTCACGTCCGAATAAGTCATTCTTTCCGTTGTTTTGATGACGCTTTGGAAAATCTCATGATTGACCACTTCACCATCAGGCGTAATTTCCATCTCACATGAAAGCGTGAGACGATCTACTTTTGGATTCAATGAACAAATCCCATTCGATAGGCGATGAGGAATCATTGGAATCACACGATCGACTAAGTACACACTTGTTGCTCGTTCCTCTGCTTCGACATCAATCGGTGATCCTTCAGTTACGTAATAAGATACATCAGCAATATGCACACCTAATTTATAATGACCATTATCAAGCTTCGTCACAGTAACAGCATCATCTAAATCTTTCGCATCTGCCCCATCAATCGTAACAATCGTTTCGCCTCTTAGGTCCCGGCGATTTTCAATTTCTTTTTCATCGATTTCATCAGGCGTTTCTTCTGCCTGCTTTAACACATCATCGGGGAATTCCATCGGTAAGCCATGTTTGTGAATAATGGAAAGAATATCAACACCTGGATCGTTTTTATGACCCAGAATTTCCATTACTTCACCTTCCGCACTCTTTCTTCCTTCAGGATAAGTAGTGAGTTTAACAACGACTTTATGTCCTTCTACTGCCCCTTTAGAAGCAGCTTTCGGGATAAAGATATCACTGGCAAACTTTTTATCATCTGGAATAACAAAGCCAAAATGCTTACTCTCAGTGTATGTACCAACGATTTGTTGCACACCACGTTCTAAAATGCGGACGATGGTTCCTTCTTTTCTTTGACCAGCGCTTTCTGCTGCTACACGTGCTAAAACAATATCACCGTGCATAGCATTATTTGTTTCATTTGGTGGGATAAATAAATCATCGAGTCCAGGTTCGTCTGGAATAACAAAGGCAAACCCCTTGGCATGGCCAGATAATTTCCCGCGCACAAGATTCATTTTTTCAGGTAATCCGTAGCGATTACTTCTTGTCCGCACAACTAAACCTTGTTCCTCCATAATAACTAATGTCTTGACAAAATCCTTAAATTGGGTGGAGTCTTCTATCCCAAAAGCCTCCTCCATTTCTTGTACTGTTAGCGGCTTGTACGCCTCGTCCTTCATATAATTTAATAGTTTATCGACCAGCTCTTTTTTGTGGTTATCCACGATTGACAACACTCCTCAAACTTCGATCTGACTTACACTTGCCAATCAAGCTGCTCTAAAAATTGATACACATCTTCATGCAGTTGATCTCTTTCCTTATCAAGTGTAATGACATGACCGGATTCTTCATACCATTTAATTTGTTTTTGATCATTTTCTACTTCATTGTATATAATATTCGCGCTTTCAGTATTAATCATATGATCTTCTCTTGATTGCACAACAAAAGTCGGAGAATAAATCATATCCACATTATGACGGACATCTGCAATTAAAGCTTGTAATGCCTTTAATGTGTTCATTGGTGTTTCTTTAAACTTAGCTACTTCTTCTTCGATTTGTTCAGGTGATTTTCCTTCTAGCTTCTTATATTGACGGGCATAATCAACGACGTTATCGTACATCACTTCTTCAGACTTAATATGCATAGGTGCACACATTGTTACAATACCCTTTACAGGTACAGTGTAACCTAATTTCAAGGAAAATACCCCACCAAGAGATAAGCCGGCAATCGCGATTTCTTCATGCCCCATTTCCTTTAGGTGTTGATAACCATTCATGACATCTTGCCACCAATCTTCTGGCCCCGTATACACAAGTTCTTCCGGCGGGACACCATGACCTTTATATAATGGCGCATGACAAGTATAACCTTTCCCTTCTAGGAATCTTGCCATCATGCGAACATCTGCTGTATTGCCAGTAAACCCATGTAATAATAATACTGCTCGTTTACCGTTTCCAAATGTGAATGGTTTTGGTTGAACTACTTTCATTATGTAAACTTCCTTTCAATCAAACGTTTGTTTAACATTATTAGTTTTCCCTGTCATAGGCAAAATAAAAACCCGACCTTTCGTTGAGGCCAGGCATTGCATTGTTCGTCTCTATTTATAGAGCAAAATAAGAAACTGCGATTGTTAAAATAAAGAATAAAACAGCTAAAACAATCGTCAAACGATGTAAAATCAAATCTAAGCCGCGTGCTTTTTGTTTACCAAAAAGTTGCTCCGCTCCACCAGAAATCGCACCTGAAAGACCTGCACTTTTTCCTGATTGAAGTAAAACAACGGCAATTAAACCGATAGACACAATGACTAGCAATGTAATTAAAAGTGTATGCATAACAGTACCTCCAACTCGGTCATTTACGTACAATGATAATACTCAAATTTTAGCATATTTACTATGTCCAGACAAGTTAATCTATCGCGAAAAGTCAAGTTCATGCGCACATGCCTATGTACACTTCGGAAAGATATTTTTTATTTAAGCAGGTAACCATTTATTATATAATGATTTTAACTAAATGGAGGTGGAAAATGGACTTTATTTTAGATCATAAATGGGCTTTTTTAATCACCGCTGAAGTGATTTTCTGGCTATCTATACTTGCCTTCTTAATCCTCAGATATTGGTTCAAGTTGGATAAATGGAGCTTCTTATTTTTAGGCATTTTTCTTTTGAATGATATTTGGATTGCTACGATGGGTTATATGGATTATAGAAGGACGGGCGAGTTTTCTAGCTATCAAATCATTATTTTAATTATTATTATCTATGCCTTTACTTACGGAAAATCCGATTTTAAAAAACTAGATCACTTTATTAAAAGAAAAGTCGCGCAATGGAAAGGCGAATCAGTTTCAATCGACAAGCCGGCAAAGCTCTCTGGTCGGGAGCATGCAGCGTTAGAGAGAAAACAATTCTTTCTCCACTTGCTTGTATTTGTTTTAGCTCATATTGTTTTGGCTCTATTCCTCGGACTTTCAGAAGAGGCCCGTTCTATTGATTCTATTACTGAGCTAGGGAACCAATGGTTTGCTGCAAACGACGCTGTCTTCCCGTTTACTCATTCCACGGTAAATAATATTAGTCGCATTTGGGTCATTATATTAGTTATTGATGGTATCATATCGCTTTCTTATACCCTATTTCCACGAAAAGCAAGCTAAAATTTAGTCTAATTGCTGAGTGGCTTTCTTGTAGTCATAACTCTTAGACTTTTTGTTCTCACTTGTGCGCGCATATGACTTTTTGCGCGCAATTCTTTTTCTTACCGTACTTTCATTTGCAAACTATTCAGGGGCTTTCCGTCACTACTTGTACCAACGAAAAAAACAAACACCATTTACAAAAATGATGTTTGTTTATATAGTCATTTTATTTCATTATTTACTCAAATTATAAAAAGATTTCAATCCATCATACACAGCTAAATCACCAAGCTCATCTTCAATGCGAAGAAGTTGGTTGTATTTTGCGATACGATCTGTACGGCTCATTGAACCTGTTTTGATTTGACCAGCATTTGTAGCAACAGCGATATCAGCGATTGTTGCGTCTTCTGATTCACCAGAACGGTGAGAAACAACTGCTGTGTATCCCGCACGTTTCGCCATTTCGATCGCTTCAAACGTTTCAGTTAATGTACCGATTTGGTTAACTTTAATAAGGATCGAGTTTCCTACGCCTTGTTCGATTCCTTCTGCTAGTTTTTTCGTGTTTGTAACGAATAGGTCATCACCTACTAGTTGAACTTTTCCACCGATACGTTCAGTTAGCAATTTGTGGCCTTTCCAATCGTTTTCATCTAAACCATCTTCAATAGAGATAATTGGGAATTCAGATACAAGCTCCTCATAGAAAGAAACCATTTCTTCTGAAGATAATCCAAGGCGACCTTCACCTGTTAAATCATATTTGCCTGTTTCTTTGTTAAAGAACTCAGATGAAGCAACGTCCATTGCAAGGTAAATATCTTTACCTGCTTCGTAACCTGCATTGCTAATTGCTTCAATGATGACTTCTAGCGCTTCACGGTTTGACCCAAGGTTTGGAGCGAAGCCACCTTCGTCACCTACTGCCGTGTTTAAGCCTTTAGATGAAAGAACTTTTTTTAATGAATGGAAAACTTCAGCACCCATACGGATCGCTTCTTTGAAAGAAGGAGCGCCAACAGGCATAATCATGAATTCTTGGAAATCAACATTGTTATCCGCATGAGAACCACCGTTAATGATGTTCATCATTGGTGTTGGTAATTGTTTTGCATTGAAACCACCAAGATAGCGGTATAGTGGTAAACCAACAGACTCTGCTGCTGCATGGGCACAAGCCATAGATACACCAAGAATCGCGTTAGCACCTAATTTGCCTTTATTTTCTGTGCCATCAAGGGCGATCATTGTACGGTCAATCCCTGCTTGATCCGTTACGTCAAAACCGATAATTGCTTCAGAAATTAAGTTATTCACATTATCTACTGCTTTTTGAACACCTTTACCTAAATAACGATCCTTG
Source organism: Cytobacillus sp. FSL K6-0265 (assembly GCF_038003465.1). NCBI lineage: Bacteria > Bacillati > Bacillota > Bacilli > Caryophanales > Bacillaceae > Cytobacillus > Cytobacillus sp. FSL K6-0265. The sequence continues at coordinate 3,768,663 of NZ_JBBOPE010000001.1, forward strand.
TCTCCGTCACGAAGCTCAACTGCTTCATATTCACCAGTTGATGCACCAGATGGTACAATCGCACGGCCGAAAAAACCAGACTCTGTTAATACTTCTACTTCTACTGTTGGATTTCCACGTGAATCTAATACTTCACGAGCATATACATGTTGGATAAATGGCATGATAATCTCTCCTTTTTCATTGGCTGTCATCTTGTCAAACTTCATTTATATGTAAGGCACGGATATTCACTAAAAAGTGAACACCGGCACTTATTTAATTAACGTAGAACCAGTCATTTCTTCAGGTTTAGTCACCTTTAATAAATCAAGCATAGTTGGAGCTAAATCTCCTAATATTCCATCTTCACGTAATATTAGACCTTTTTCCGTTACAATCACAGGCACAGGATTAGTTGTATGAGCTGTCATTGGATGATCATCAAGGGTAATCACCTCATCCGCATTACCGTGGTCAGCTGTGATAATCGCTTTTCCACCTTTAGCAATAATGGCGTCAATCACTTTTCCAAGACATTCATCAACCGTTTCAACTGCTTTAATTGTTGGTTCTAGCATTCCTGAGTGCCCCACCATATCAGGGTTAGCAAAATTCAATATAATGGCATCATGCTTATCCTGACTAATTTCATCAAGCAAAGCATCTGTTACTTCGTAAGCGCTCATTTCCGGCTTCAAATCATAAGTAGCGACTTTAGGTGAGTTAATCAAAATTCGTTCTTCACCAGGGAATTTCGCTTCTCTTCCGCCACTCATAAAGAAGGTAACATGAGGATACTTCTCTGTTTCAGCAATTCTCAGTTGAGTTAAATGATTTTGTGAGAGTACTTCTCCTAGAGTATTATCTAGGTTTGTCGGTTTAAATGCAACATACCCGTCAACTGTTTCACTAAAATGGGTTAAGCAAACAAAGAATAAAGACTTTGGATGGCCTATTCCACGATCAAAGGAACGGAAGTCTGTGTTTGTAAACGTATTCGAAATTTGAATTGCTCGGTCAGGTCTAAAGTTGTAAAAAATCATGGCGTCGTTATCACTAACTTTTCCAACAGGTAATCCATCTTCCTTCACAATAACAGAAGGAATAACAAATTCGTCATAAATACCGTTCGCATAACTATCTTCTACTAACTCGTGCGCACTATGATAAGTTGGCCCTTCTCCGTATACCATCGAACGATATGACTTTTCCACACGTTCCCAACGATTGTCACGATCCATTGAGTAATAACGACCAGAAATAGAAGCAAACTCACCTACACCGATTTCTTTCATTTTCTCTTCTGCCGCTTGAATATATCCTTTAGCTGTCTGTGGTCCCACATCTCGGCCATCAAGAAAACCATGGACATAAACTTTTTTCAAGCCTTCGTCACTTGCAAGCTGAAGGAGGGCATATAAGTGATTAATATGACTATGCACACCACCATCAGATAAAAGCCCCATTAGATGCAGGCTTGTATTGTTTTGCTTCGCATGATTAATCGCTGCAAGGAATGTTTCATTCTGCTCAAAGTGCCCCTCACGAATGGCAACATTTACTCTTGTTAAGCTTTGATAAACAATACGCCCGGCCCCGATATTCATATGACCCACTTCAGAGTTTCCCATTTGTCCTTGTGGTAAGCCAACCGCTTCTCCACTTGCTGTTAAATAAGCATGTGGATACTCATTCCATAACCGATCAAAGTTCGGTTTTTTCGCTTGAGCAACAGCATTGCCTTTGACTTCTTCTCTATGAGCAAAGCCATCAAGAATAATCAAAGCAACAGGTGATTTACTCATACTTACCCGCCTCCAATAATTGCAGGAAAGAAGATGGTTCAAGACTTGCGCCACCGACAAGTGCACCGTCAATATCCGCTTGACTCATATATTCTTTAATATTTGCTGGTTTTACGCTCCCACCGTATTGAATGCGAAGAGCTTCAGCAATCTCCTCAGAAAACTGTTTACTGACGACCGAACGAATATGGGCACATACTTCGTTCGCATCTTCCGCTGAAGATGACTTGCCTGTACCAATAGCCCAAATCGGTTCATAAGCGATGACAACCTGTTTTAATTGCTCATCAGATAACCCTGACAACGCTGCTTCCACTTGATGCCCAACAAAACTCATTGTTTCATTGTTTTCTCTTTGCTCAAGCGTTTCACCTACACAAATGATTGGAGTGAGGTTATGAGCAAATGCTGACTTCGCTTTTTTATTTACAGTCTCATCTGTTTCATTGAACATTTCGCGACGTTCTGAATGCCCAATGATGACATAAGATACACCTAAGTCTTGAAGTGCAACAGGGCTGATTTCGCCAGTGAATGCGCCATTCTCTTCAAAATGCATGTTTTGTGCACCGATGGCAACAGGTGAACCTTCTACACCATCTACAAGGCGCTCCAAGAATAGAGCAGGTGCACATACGACTGTATCCATATCCATTTCACCTGGAACAAGACCGTTAATTTCCTCAATAAATGACTTCGCCTCATTCATTGTTTTATGCATTTTCCAGTTACCTGCAATAATCGGCTTACGCATACTATCTCGTCCTTTCTTTTATTACTTATTTATCATTTAAAGCAACAACACCTGGAAGCGCTTTTCCTTCCATGAATTCTAATGATGCACCGCCACCTGTTGAAATATGGCTCATGCGATCAGCAAAATGGAATTTCTCAACAGCTGCAGCTGAATCACCACCACCGATAACAGAGTACGTGTCATTTGCTTCCGCTAATGCTTCTGCTACTGCTTTGGTTCCACCAGCAAACTGATCCATTTCAAATACACCCATCGGTCCATTCCAAATGACTAGCTTACTATCTGCAATGACTTCACTATATAAATTAGCCGTTTCAGGACCAATATCTAATGCCATCCACTCTGCTGGAATCTCGTTAATCGCAACTGTTTTACTATCTGCGTCTTCAGCAAAACGATCGGCAACGACAGCATCAATTGGCATCAGAAAGTTCACGCCTTTTTCTTCTGCTTTTTGCATAAATGTTTTCGCTAATTCTAGTTTATCTTCTTCTAATAGAGAATTGCCGATATCATGACCTTGTGCTTTTACAAACGTAAAGGCTAAACCGCCACCGATAATTAAATTATCTACTTTATCTAATAGATTATCAATGACATCGATTTTGTCTTTAACTTTTGCACCACCAATGATAGCTGTAAATGGTCTATCAGGGTTTGACAATGCTTTGCCTAACACTTCTAATTCCTTTTCCATTAGTAAACCAGAAACCGCTGGGATATGATGGGCAATTCCTTCTGTCGATGCATGTGCACGATGGGCCGCACCAAACGCATCATTTACATAAACATCTGCTAATTGGGCAAAAGCTTTTGCAAGTTCAGGATCATTCTTTTCTTCACCTGGGTAGAAGCGAACATTCTCTAATAATAGAACATCGCCCTCTTCTAAACCGTCTACTGCCTGTTCAACTTTTTCTCCGTACGCCTCATCTGCATAGGCAACATTTTTTCCAAGCAAGGCAGATAATCTTTCTGCAACAGGAGTTAACCTTAACTCTTCTACTACTTGTCCTTTTGGACGTCCTAAATGAGAAGCTAAAATCACTTTCGCTCCTTGGTCAATTAGATAGTTAATAGTCGGAATCGCTGCGCGAATACGTGTTTCATCCGTGATTTGTCCCTCTTTCATCGGCACATTAAAGTCTACACGACAAAATACGCGTTTTCCTTTTAGTTCAACATCTTTTACGCTCTTTTTGTTCATAGTAAAAGGCCCTCCTAAACATAATAATGACTATTTTCTAGTTAGCTGCTTGTACTACAAGAAAGGCGAATGTTCATTCATTTATATGTATAAAAATCACCGTTTTCTTTCTTACTCGCGCAAGAAAAGCGCGAAAACGTTTAGAAAAAGTCAAAATAAAAGGGAGAGGTATGGTCCCTTTCTCCCTTCACCATTTATCATTATAGACGTTCATTCATGTAATATCCATAAAGATGTGAGTTTGTAAGCAAAAATTTTATTTTTAATGTTTACTTAACTTATATTTATAATCCTTTTTCAGCCATATATTCCATTAAATCAATCACTCTGTGAGAATAACCACTTTCATTGTCGTACCATGAAATGACTTTGACCATATTGCCTTCCATGACCATTGTAGATAAACCATCAACGGTTGATGAGGCAGGATTGCCATTGTAATCACCTGAAACTAATGGTTCCTCACTAAAGCTAAGAATATCTTTTAACTCTCCATTTGCGGCAGATTTCAATGCTTCATTCACTTCATCGATTGTAACATCTTTATCAAGTTCAGCAACTAAATCGACTAGAGATACATTCGGTGTTGGAACACGAATGGCTCCACCATTTAGTTTCCCTTTTAATTCTGGTAAAACAAGGGAAACGGCTTTTGCTGCTCCAGTGGTTGTTGGAATAATATTTTCTGCAGCTGCTCTTGCTCGACGATAATCCTTATGAGGTAAATCAAGTATTTGCTGGTCATTTGTATAGGAATGAACAGTTGTCATCATTCCACGTTTAATCGTAAATGAATCATGTAACACTTTCGCCAACGGTGCTAAGCAATTCGTCGTACAAGAAGCATTTGATACGATATGATGTTTGTCGGGATCATATGACTCGTGGTTTACACCCATTACAACTGTTAAATCTTCGTCAGTTGCTGGAGCAGATATAACCACTTTTTTCGCACCTGCTTCTAAGTGTTTCGCTGCATCTGCTCGTTTTGTAAAGCGACCTGTAGATTCAACAACTAACTCAACACCTAAATCACCCCAGCCAATATCAACTGGATTTCTTTCTGCTAACACTTTAACCTTTTTGCCACCTACGATTAAGTGATCGCCATCTACTTTTACCTCGTGCGGAAATGCGCCATGAATAGAGTCATACTTTAATAAATGAGCAAGCATATTCGCATCTGTTAAGTCATTTATCGCCACGATTTCTACATTTTCCTTTTCAAAGCTCGCACGGAATACGTTTCTACCAATTCTTCCAAAACCGTTTATTCCCACTTTAATTGTCATATCATAAAACCTCCATTAATTAATTGTTTTTTAGTAATTCCTCTGCCACAACCTCATCTGTGACAAGTATTGTTTGCTTCGGTGCTTGCTTCATGTACGCAGCAATCGCTTTAGCCTTTGTCGATCCACCTGCAACAGCAATCACATAATCTGCCTGTTGCAAATCTTCTAGTTGTAGTCCTACTGTTTGCAATCGATGAACCACTTTGCCCTCTTCATTAAAGTAATACCCGAATGCTTCAGCAATCGCACCTGATTCAGTTAATTCCTTTATGTTCTCCGTATGGGTGCCACGTCTTTCTGCCATCTCAAGTGCGTTGCCAATACCGTGAATGACGATATCCGCTTTTTTAATAACTGTCAGCACTTGCTTTATTTCTGGTTCCTTGATGATGGATTGATACGCATCTTCACCGACAACATCTGGTACATACAATGTTTGATATGTGGCACCCGATTCTTCTGCCATACGCGCCGCTAATGTATTGGCTTGGAATTTCATATCTGTCCCGACACCTCCACGGGCTGGAACAAATAAGACATCCGACATATGTTGCTGTTTCTTAAGCGCATCAGCTACAGTTGAAATCGTGGATCCACCCGTTACTGCAATGGTCATCCCTCCATTAGCTAACACCTGAATAAGACGTGCTACTTCTTTTCCTAACTCAGACTTTACTGTTTCATCCTTATCAGTATCCCCATAAGTAAGTAACACCTTTTCTATTTGAAGCATTTTTGTCAAATTTATTTCTTTATCATTTAATCCCGACCATTCTTTAATCACCTCGTGCAGATCTACAAGGAGATGCTTTCCAGCTTCCGATAGTCTCGTTCCTTGTGCATCTACAATCATTAACCCTTGTTCTCTTAAAAAATCGAGTTCAGCTCGTAATACTCTTTCGGTCATCCCTACTTTTGCCGCTAAACTCCTTCTTCCTACAGGCTCCATCAAAGAGGTTTGTTGCAAAATTTCATATCTTCTTTTCATTATTTCCATTAAATCTGGAATTACTTTTTGGGTAACATTCATCCACTTATTCAATTGTTTACTCCTTTACATGGACATTATATGTCCATGCGAGACGTTTTGTGTCCCGCTAGAATAAAAATATATAATGAAGTGTAAACTTCATTTTTTTCTTCTTTATTCTTATACCCTTTTTACAAAACTTTAATCATAAATTTTATAAAATAACCCTACAACATTATATTAGCAGGGTTATTTTTATTTTTCAATCATTTAACGTTTTTCCACTTAACTTCTCAGAAAGAGTGACATAATCCACTTGCCCATATTGAAGAATCTCACCATCTACTTCAATAACTGGAATCATTAATCCAAAGCGTTCTGTTAGATCATCACTCGTTTCAATATCAATGGCTTCATATTGAAATAAACAATCTTCTTGGACCATATCAATGACAAGCTCAGCTTGCTCACATAAGGGGCAATTTTTTCTTGTATACAGTTTAACACTATGCAATCGGCCCACCCCACTCTCTATTCGTACCTTTTTCTTTTTGAGGAAGAAGGAATTTTTAATTGATCACGATATTTTGCTACTGTTCTTCTTGATATTACAATACCTTTTTCCTCTTCTAGTCGCTGAACTATCACTTGATCTGAAAGAGGTTTCTTCTTATCTTCACCTTTGACCATTTCACTTATTGCGTTTTTCGCCTGCTCAGATGATGTATTCTCAAAGGACGTCGTCTTGATTGTACTAGAGAAAAAGGATCGCAATTCAATCGTTCCAAATGGTGTTTGCGCATATTTTTCACGGACCGCCCGACTGACAGTTGATTCATGTATCTCTAACTCATCAGCGATCTCTTTCATTGTCATCGGTTGCAAATAATTTGGGCCTTTCCAGAAGAATTCAGGCTGTTTTTCTACAATTTTTAATGCTACTTTTAATAATGTTTCTTTTCTTTGTTCTATACTTCTAGCAATCCATTGAAAATCCGTTTTTTTCTCTTGTAAAAAACGATTTACATCCTGATCTCCATCTGTTTGAAACTTGCGAAAATAACCTTCATTAAAACGAATCTTTGGTAGTACATCATCATATATACTTACAGAAAAATCCCCATCTTCCCACTGAATAACGACCTCTGGTGTAATATAAGGTGCTAACTCATTTTGGAAGGCTGCCGCTGGTCTTGGGTTTAATGTTTGCACAAGATCAAACACTGCTTGGATTTCTTTTAGTTCTACTTTCAGTTTTTTCGCAATTTCTTTCCATTTCTTTTCAGCAAAAAGAATAAAATAATCACTAATGACTTTCTCAGCGATTTCATTATAAGGGTGAAGTCTCTCTAATTGTAACCATAGACACTCCTGTAAGTCTCTCGCTGCTACTCCTGCTGGCTCTAAACTTTGTATCTCAATCAAAGCTTCAGTCATATCCTCTTCACTTACATTGAATTTTTCCGCAACAGCTTGTAGATCTGTTTGTAAGTAACCGTTTTCATCTAAACAGCCAATAAGATAGGAAATGAGCTTAAATTCCATATGATTTAATTCTGCAATCGCTAACTGCGAATGTAAGTATTCTTGTAATGTTGTATGGTTTTTCGAACCGATTTGTTCAATCCAGTTTTGTTTATTGTCATCTACTTTTTGTTTCGATGATTTCATTCGATCAAATCTCGGTTCGGCTGCTTGTGCAGGACTCTCTTCAATTTGCATAAGGGGATTTTCTAACGCCTTACTTTCCAAAAAGGCAGATAATTCTTGTGTATTATATTGTAACAGCGCAATCGCTTGTGTAAGCTCTTGCGTCATGGTCAATTTTAATGTTTGCTGTTGCCACAACCCTGCTTTCAAGTTCATTCTAATCCCCCCTTAACCCCATTCTACAATATTCATCAGAATTAGTGTATAGAAATAAATTGGTACTCACCACATAACTATTCATTTTCTAGAGTAAATATCATCAAAAAAGAAAAAGGAAGATTAATCGATGGCGGAAAGACGATTTGAGATTGCAGCGGTACAGGAAGAAAAAAAGGGAAAGAAATTATGGTGGAGTAAACTATTTCAACATAAGGGAGTGTCTCTTTTGCAACATTTGTTGTTTTAAATTACTTGATTAGGTTATTCCGCAAATTGGCGAGATTGTTGCATAAGGGAAAGACAATAATAAGTAATGCTTATCATATTTTATAATAAATTAGTATTTTTGCTTATGCTGAATGATAGATATACTATTTATTGACAGAGAGGGTTGCAAAAGAGAAGGAGGAGATATTAAATGGGAATTGACTTTCATAACAAAGGAAATCGCGATACTTATACAACACGAAGAGCTGACGACTCATGGATGGAAGTAATACACAATCTCGTGCCCATCGAAAATATATCAAATGCCTTAGATGTTGGATGTGGTGGAGGTATCTATTCCAAGGCAATGGCAGACATGGGGATTGATTCCGTTACTGGTATTGATTTTTCAAAAGTTATTCTAGAAGGTGCAAAAGAAAATTGCAAAGCATACGAAAGTATTTCGTTTAAGCATGGTGATGCTTTGGAAACAGGTTTAAATGATAAGAGTTTCAACTTAGTGCTTGAAAGAGCGTTGATCCATCACATTAAAGATTTAGAATCCTGTTTTAAAGAAGCATATAGAATGCTGAAAGACAACGGCTTTTATATTGTTCAAGACCGTACTCCTGATGATTGTTTGGTGAAGGGTAGTGAGAGTCATATTAGAGGATATTTCTTTGAACTTTTCCCAAGGTTAGCTAAAAAAGAGAAGAATCGCAGATATAATAGTCAATTTATAATTAAAAACCTTAAGGCCGCAGGATTTAAAGATATTGAAGAAGTGAAGTTGTGGGAAGTAAGAAAAGTGTATGAAAGTAAAGGGGAATTGTTTAAAGACCTAAGTGAAAGAACAGGAAGAAGCATTTTACATGAGCTAAACGATGAAGAATTAGAACATTTAATAGATCATATTGATGAGTCAATAACAGCAGATCATCACATAGTTGAAAAAGACAGATGGACAATTTGGAAATCAGTGAAATAGTTCGTTTGATGAATTGTAATAAAAATGATTGCCTGCAAAAAGCCACGTTTGTTTAGTAAAAGTTCGAATGCAACGATTGTGGAAACTAAACAATTATTAGATTTTTCAGTTATTTTTCCCTTTAGTTACAAAAGGGCCTTTGTCGACCACACTTTATGAATATATGATAAAATCTATCATATTGGGCAAATTTTACGAAAGTAAAAGACGCAAAGCCACGGGCCTAAAGCATATATTGTCATGGCAGCCGGGTTGCAGATGTGTAAGGTGATTATTTTTCGCTTGAATCATTCTTACCTCTTTACGGACTTTCTAAAAGTCTCCTATATAAAAACCTTTCTAATTTTGCCTAAATTTCCCACAAAAAAGAAAGGCGTGTCTTATGATCTATCCAACCGTACAAAGCGAAGAAACCCATTTAACCCATATTGTCAAAGACCAACACTCTTGTATATGCGGTTTCCGCTATAATGTTTTTGCTACATTTACGAGGAAAGATTTGAAGAAAATCCAATTTAGATCGAATGAAAAAATCACTTGTCCCGTATGCAAAGCAACAGTAAATGAGGATTAATAGTATACATACCAAATTTAAAAGCCAACCATCTCTTAATCCGAGGGTTGGCTTTTATGATGAAGTTGAAAATTTAAGGATGACAAAGCGAATCAGCCAACCAATTATGATACCAGGAATGACAGCTAACATCGGTAACCATACGGGCCCAAAAAACACGCCAAATATTGATACCTCTGTTGAATACATCAGACCAACCGTTACAAAATACGCACAAAATACAAATGGTAAGAATGAATACTTACTCCCTTCTCCTCCAGCATCCTTATAAGCATCCCAAATAGCGAAGAAGTATAAACAAGGATAAAACATAAGCCATCCATAGTTTGCGGCCTCAGCAGCTTGATGAACTTTACCTTGAAAGCTCAACATAATAATTTCATTAAAATTACCCATGACATTAAATAAAATTTCTAAAACTAAAAATACAGTACCTTTAAACAATCTTCCATTTAAATATTGACCAAAACCGGGAAAAGCAATCGACCAAAACAATTTTTCAATCGGGTTATTTTTTTTCACAGAACATCCCTATTTCCTTTTCTTTTTGGAAATATTTCTATGATTTACTGATTGAGGGGCTTGTTCAAGCCAACCGTATTTAATTAATAAACTTGCCGATTGATTGCCTAAGTCTAATGTTTCGGTCATTATCTTTGCATACATTACCGTTAAATCCCGTCTTGTAGTCGTACCTAATGCTGTCCCATAATAGCCGGACAACGTAGCAATAAACATCACTACTTGGTATAGCATTAACTTTTCTGAAAAAGGTGGTGTCGTGGAATTAAGCACTTCTGAGTCCCAAGTTGGTGAAACAGAAATGCTATCTTTAATTAAAGCATTAGCAAATTCTTGGACATTTTCATCGAATAAATCAAGGCCTTTCCGCAAAAATTTCTTGATATCATCTGAACTAACTGTTTGACAAAGACCTAAAAACAGGGCCTTTCCTAAAGCATTTCTTTGCATATCATTGTATACATTCATAATTTCAATGACTGATAATGCTCGCTGTTCACCTATAAAGCCACTTAAGTAACTATTTTTTTCAGCGATTTCAATTTTTTCTGGGATAGGAATAGACGGTGAGGGGTGAAAAACACCCTTATCTTGCTGCAATTTAATCGCGTTTCTATATAATTGTGAACATTTTTTTAATGCCTTTGAGAAAATTTGGTCCACATCTTCATGAATCGCAATAGCTAATGCAGTTCCATAACCAATCATGCCATAACGGGTCATATCATGCATATACGCAAGGATAAATACATCTGAGTAAAGCTTTGGAGCAGTTACATTGACATCTTCTTCTTCACTAAAGGCTTTCGGCAATGGATGGTTGTTCTTATTGTAGATCGTCGTTATATCAAAAATAATTTCATCACACATCTCGATAGCCGTCTCAATAAATTCCTTAATATCGCCTTTATCAGCTTTTTCATAAAAATACTGCAGGACGCATTTATACATTTTATTATTCATATAGGCATTCCATAGCTGCGCTAACTCAGATGCCGTTAACCTTTGATCTTTCTCCGCCATATTAACCCTCCCACTGAAAGATTATCTTTAGCGTGTCCTTAACCTCAAGGAAACATTCCCAGTTTTTTTACATTCACATACAATTAAATTTTTCAGGATCTATCATCTCTCCGTTACGTAATTTTTATTTCAAAAAGCCGCAGGATTATCGGCTCTTTTTTTAATCCATCTTTTGTTAATTAATTTGATTAATATTTATTTTGAAGCAGTTAACATTCCAGTAATTATTGTAGACTTTCTCCCTAGAGCCTTTTGTCACCTTTTCAGTGTTTCTAATAGCTTTTGCTTCCTTTGCATACTTTTCATTTATATAATACTTTTAATAAAGGGAGAAGTTGAGGTGTAGAACAGATGAAATATCTTCAAGAAAAAATGCATTTATTAGGAGAAAGACACTCAAATGTATACATAATTAAAACTCCAGATGAAAAATATATTGTCTCTATTCCTGATCTCCATTGGTCAGCACAAATAGGTTGTTTAGATGAATTCCAACAAAAAGTAGAATACCTCGATGACTCACTCTCATTTCATCTTTATGAAGGAAATTCATACGAGTTAGCCTATAGACTGTCAAAACTTACTGAATTAAAACTACTTCGTTAAACTTCGGATTAAAATGTTTTTTTATTCTTCATACATAGAAATTTATTTAGTAAACAAACTAATTAGAAAAACTTGCTGTAGGTGATTATCTTCTTCTATTCAAATGAAATATTCGGAATGCTCATTTTCGGGGGATTGTTAGCCCCAACGTCATTGTTCTTTTTTAAAAAAATTCATTATGGCATAGTCATAGCAGCCATGTACATAAATATTATAGTTGTCATGTTTCTTTTCAGCGTTTTTATAGATTTATGAGCAGGCTCTTTTTATGAAGCATAATTTATGGCATCCAAGCATTAAAATGATTGAACATAAAATAAATGATTATATTGTTCACCAACCAATTATCCCTTTCGACAGGGCCTGCTCACGCTCACATACTTTTCTTTAGGAGAAATTTTCTTAAATTGCTGATTACCCTTTAGTCATCATAAAATCGCCTATTATATTCTCTATTGAAGAGTCACTGCTTGGCTCTTCTTTTTTGTTGCGAATAATGATGTATATCGAGAGCTAATAAGAGGCGTTTTTTAGAAAAACTTCTTAAATAGTAGAATATTAAGAATAATTCAAGAGTACATTGATTCATGTACATCCGATTAAGGCAAATAAAATAGGCGTTTTTTATTCTTTGCCGGACAAAAGTCGGGCAAAAAAATAAAAAACGCCTACAATCTCTTATATCATCACTTTTAGCGCCCTCGGAGGGAATCGAACCCCCATTTTAAGAACCGGAATCTTACGTGCTATCCGTTGCACCACGAGGGCATTTTTTTATGTAAGAACACGTTTTTTCTTGGTGTTACGAATATTAATTATATGGGAAAAGCCCTTTATTTGCAAGCATTCGTTGTTTAAAAGCGAAAATTTGTGGGTATCATGGATACGAGTAAATCAACTTAGAAAAAAATGTCGAATAATTCTCTTGAAATAATCAAGCGATTCGTTTGACCTTAATTGACCAACCATGTATGATGAAACTACATACATTTACCAATGGCGAGGTATAAAATACCTTTCCAAAACTTTTTTTGACCTTTAAAGGAGGAATTGGAAATGAACTTAATCCCTACAGTAATCGAACAAACAAACCGAGGGGAACGCGCTTATGACATTTACTCTCGCCTATTAAAAGATCGCATTATCATGTTAGGCAGTGCGATTGACGATAATGTGGCTAACTCCATCGTGGCTCAGCTATTATTCTTAGAAGCAGATAATCCTGAAAAGGACATCACGCTTTATATTAATAGCCCAGGCGGAAGTATCACTGCTGGTATGGCCATCTATGATACGATGCAATACATCAAACCAAATGTTTCAACAATCTGTACTGGTATGGCTGCATCCATGGGTGCATTCTTACTAGCAGCTGGTGAAAAAGGAAAACGTTTTGCGCTTCCAAATAGTGAAGTCATGATTCACCAACCACTAGGTGGCGCTCAAGGGCAAGCAACTGAAATCGAGATTGCTGCTAAACGCATCCTATTCTTACGTGAAAAATTGAACCAAATTCTAGCTGAACGCACTGGCCAACCTTTAGATGTGATTTCTAAAGACACAGATCGTGATAACTTCATGACTGCAGAAAGAGCACTAGAATATGGTCTTATCGACAAGATCATTACAAACAATACACCAGAAGCGAAAAAATAAGCATCACAAAGAACAAAAGCCATCAGCATTTCATTTGCTGATGGCTTTTGTTCTGCAAAAAATCGGTAGTTGTTAGATTAACTATTTAGTGATCATGCATAGTTAAATAAGATTACGTTTCATTATGGATTTACAAATAGTTGAGGTGAACGAAAAATGAGGGGATAAAAGTAGTAGAAATAGAATAACTTGTTGCGTTTGATTTTTGAGTGGCCATTTCAATCGATATAAGAGGAGAAATTACATAGCTGCGCAATTTCACTTTACTCAGTCTTCTTTGCCATTTCTCTTCTCGATAGCTGAACAATTTCTTTTCACTCATTCTTCACAATAAAGCGCACCGCCATCGGTAGAAACATCTAGCAATGAGGGTGCGCACTTATTCGGGTTTTAAGCAGATTATGAAACAATGTCCTCTTGTAAGAGGGCAGTCAGTTTATTTAAGGCTTCGTTTTCATCGTTGCCTTCAGCAAGGAGGGTGACGGTTGAACCAGCACTTAGAGATAGGCTCATTAATCCCATGATACTTTTGGCATTTACTTTTTTTCCGCCTTTTTCGATAAAGAGATCGGCTGTGAAGCGATTGGCTTCCTGCACTAACTTTGCAGCTGGGCGTGCCTGTAAGCCTGTTTTTAGTTTGACTTTCACTTGTCTTTCTACCATGTCCTAACCTCCAAAAAACTTAAGATTCCTTCCATTGCCCTGTTTTAATTTTTTCTGCAATTTCATCAATTTTTCTTAGGCGATGATTGATACCCGATTTGCTTATCGTGCCACCAGAGACCATTTCTCCGAGTTCCTTTAAAGTCACATCTTGATACGTCACACGCAATTCTGCAATTTCGCGTAATTTCTCAGGTAACACCTTTAGTCCAACGGTACCCTCTATATATCTTATGTTTTCGACTTGTCTTAAGGCAGCTCCAATTGTTTTATTTAAATTGGCTGTTTCGCAATTGACCAAGCGGTTAACCGAGTTTCGCATATCTCTAACAATCCGTATATCTTCAAATCGTAAAAGCGCACTATGAGCACCAATAATATTAAGGAATTCTGTAATTTTTTCCGCCTCTTTTAAGTAGGTAATAAAACCTTTCTTTCTTTCCAATGTTTTACTATTCAATCCAAAAGTATTCATTAATTTCGACAAGGCGTCATTATGTTCCTTATACATCGAAGCAATTTCTAAATGATACGAAGAGGTTTCAGGGTTATTGACTGATCCCCCTGCTAAAAAAGCTCCTCTTAAATACGCACGTTTACAGCATTTCTTTTTAATTAAATCCATTGAGATATCATGGATAAATTGAAAGCCAGCACTAATAATGTGCAGATCATCAAGAATTTTTTGTGCTTGCTCCATAAGTCTAACAATATAAACATTATTTTTCTTAAGTCTCATTTTCTTTCGAACAAGCAATTCAACTTGCACATCATAATTCCTTTTGATAAGCGTATAGATTCTTCTGGCGATCGCTGCATTCTCAGTTTGAATATCTACAATTAACATTTTATTTGAAAAAGAGAGAGATCCGTTCATACGGATCAAAGCGGATAGTTCTGCCTTTCCGCAACAATCCTTTGTCTCCAAGTTCGTTAATTCTTTTTTCGTTTCCGAAGCAAAAGACATACTTTCTCCCCCCTAACCAGACAAATACTAGTTTTTCATTATATCATCTACAATTAATTGATAAATCATTTTTGCAACTTCATTCGTTTTATGACGGATTGCTCCTTTTTCAAGGCTAACAATCTCACCCTGTAGCACTTGCAAGCCCTGTTCGACTAATCGATCACGGTCATAATAAACAGGCTTCGCACGTTGCTCTTCATAACGTTCTTGAATATCTTCTGGTATTTCTTCATGATTGACAAGAATCAGATCTAAACACGGCTCAGCCATATGATCAAATATTGCCTGTACGTGGTCACTGGCACGATAGTCCAATGTTTCCCCTGCCTGCGTCATTAAATTACAGATATACAGCTTTTTGGCATGAGAACGGCACACTTCCTTACCTACAGACGGTACAAGTAGATTGGGAAGTATGCTTGTGTAAAGGCTTCCGGGACCAATGATAATGAGATCAGCCTCTCGAATCGCTTCAATCGTTTCCGAAAGTGGACTTACCGTCTCAGGTGTCAAAAATACTTTCTTAATCTTTTTGCCAGAGTAAGGGATTTTTGATTCTCCTGAAACGATACTGCCATCTTCCATTTCTGCATGTAATACAACACTCTGTTCAGCTGCAGGTAAGACTCTTCCATTAACATTCAATACTTTACTCATCTCTTGAATCGCATGAACAAAGTCACCAGTAATAGAAGTCATCGCTGCTAGAATCAGATTACCTAAAGAATGACCCGATAATTCATTGGACGTTTTAAAACGATGCTGAAACATTTCTTCCACAAGAGGTTCCACATCTGATAACGCTGCCAAAACATTACGAATATCTCCTGGAGGTGGGATATTTAATTCTTCTCTCAACCTACCAGAGCTACCGCCATCATCAGCAACTGTCACAATGGCTGTCAAATCAAGGGGATATTTTTTTAATCCTCTTAATAAAACTGGCAACCCTGTTCCACCGCCAATGATAACGACCCTCGGCTTTCTATTCATGTTGTTTGCCTTCTCCTCTCAATGTCACGGTGAGTGATGCGAGTGTTGTAGTCTTGCTTAAAATGGTTAGCGATATACTCGGTTAGTGCTACAGATCGATGCTGTCCACCCGTACATCCAATCGCAATAACAAGTTGGGATTTTCCTTCACGTTTATAATGCGGGAGCATAAATGCTAGTAAATCCGTGACCTTTTCTAAAAATTTATTTGTTTCATTCCATTTCAAAACATAGTTAGACACTTCTTCATCCAAGCCTGTCTTCGGACGCATATGCTCAATATAATGCGGGTTTGGCAAGAAGCGAACATCAAATACAAGATCGGCATCAATCGGTAATCCATGTTTAAAACCAAATGACATCACATTGACAGTGAAGATAGATTGTTTATTCACAGAAAACTCATGGAGTATCTTTTCTCTTAATTCACGCGGCTTCATATTAGATGTCTTATAGATAATCTGCGCCCTACCTTTTAGATCATCTAATAATTCTCTCTCCAATTTGATGCCTTCCATCGGTAAGCCTGATGGCGCTAATGGATGAGAGCGACGCGTTTCTTTATATCTACTTACAAGGGTTGCATCGTCCGCATCAAGGAAAAGAATTTCTGGTGTGACCCATGACGTATCTGCTAAATCATCTAACGCTTTGAAAAGATGCTCAAAAAACTCACGGCCACGTAAATCCATCACAAGCGCAACCTTATTCATCTTATTCCCTGAATCCTTCATCAGTTCAAGAAATTTCGGCAATAAGGTCGGTGGTAAATTATCTACACAAAAAAAGCCTAAATCTTCGAAGCTTTGAATCGCCACTGTTTTACCTGCGCCAGACATTCCTGTAATAATGACCATTTGTGTTTCTTTTGCTACAACCGAACTCATTTCTCGCTTCCCCCTGTATTCATTTTTAGCTTGGATCTAAGCGGTAACTAATTAATTCAAAATCAGGTGTATAAGTAAATGTACCGTAAATCATGCGATTACCATTAATCATATATTCAAGAATATGATGATCTCCTGCAGCCATTGGTAAATCTTTCACTTTATCCACTTCGACCCATCGCAATTTTCCTTCTTCAGACTCATCTACATTCAACCCGTCCGCATCTGTAGCAAAAAATGTAAACATCATCCATTCCGAAAGTACTTGATCTCCATCCTTCATAATGAAAGTAAATATCCCTTTTATGTTTGGATTCCTTAAGTAAATCCCCGTTTCTTCTCTATATTCTCTGATACAAGAGTCACGCACCGATTCACCTGGCTCCATCTTTCCGCCCGGTGCAACCCACCATCCACGGCGTGGCTTTTGTAGCAACAATACTTGGTCATCTTTTAATAATACGCAGTTTGTGACCCGCTGCATCCTATTCACCTCTTACTTTGTGCTACTCATTATTAGAGAACAGACTAGACTTAAAGGAAAAATACTCTAATGAATGAAAGCATAGTATTTATCATTATATTATACTATTTTTGTCATAGCGCTACAACGATACAGGTTGAACATGATTCTTCGCCCTTAAAAAACCGTTCTAAGCAAATTGTCACGGTCTTCTTTAGTAGAATGTCATCTTTCATATAATCTGTGGAAAAAAACTTCAGAGTGATTCGCAAATACATTTTCCTCCACTCTTATTTCTATATTCGGAGTACGTTCGTTCCTTTTTCTCCTACTTGTACAAGTAGTTACTGATATTGCTCTGTTTAAACATCCATATATTATGAGAATTGTACTTGAACCAAAAAAAGAGCACAGGAGCTACCTGTGCTGTAAAAGGAATATATCTTTAAAAGGGGGTCAATTTCTATTATTATCATAACCGAAATTTGTTTCACCCAGGTTACAGTAGAGTTAAAACAAAATGACTTTTTGTAAATGATGGATAAAGTCGGTTTATGATCCCCTTTTTTCATTAATTTGCAGCTGTTTTTAGACTTTCTTGAAGTTCTTCAATATAGTGCTGAGCCGCTTGGGCTGCAATGCTACCATCACCAGTTGCAGTAACGATTTGGCGCAATGTTTTTTCACGAATATCCCCAGCAGCGAAGATACCAGGAACTTTTGTTTCCATTTGATCATTGGTTACAATATAGCCTTCTTCATTTGTAATACCAAGACTTGCAAAAGGTTTAGATAGTGGATTCATACCGATGTAAACGAACACGCCATCCGCTTTGAATTCTTTTTCTTCACCTGTTTCTGTAGATACAATCGTGACACTGCCTACTTTTCCGTCCTTATCATTGACTTCTTTCACTGTATGGTTCCAAATGAAATCAATTTTATCATTATCAAAGGCACGTTGTTGTAAAATTTGTTGTGCACGTAGTTTATCGCGACGGTGAATGATTGTTACTTTACTTGCAAAGCGTGTTAAGTAAACACCTTCTTCAACCGCAGAGTCGCCTCCACCAATAACGACAAGTTCTCTTTCTTTAAAGAATGCACCATCACAAACCGCGCAATAAGATACACCGCGGCCGCCTAGCTCTTTTTCACCAGGAATGCCTAGTTTTTTATATTCTGCACCTGTTGTAATAATAACCGCACGTGCTTTGTATTCTTTAGAACCAGCAATGACTGTTTTATATTCCTTGCCATCGATGATTTCTTTAATATCTCCGTATGCATATTCCGCACCAAATTTTTTCGCATGATCGAACATTTTTGTAGAGAGTTCAGGTCCAAGAATATGATCAAACCCTGGATAGTTCTCCACTTCTTCCGTATTCGCCATTTGCCCGCCTGGTACCCCGCGTTCAAGCATTAATGTAGATAAATTTGCACGAGATGTATATACTGCCGCGGTCATTCCTGCTGGACCTGCCCCTGCAATAATGACATCGTAAATTTTTTCTTCAGCCATCATTCCCACTCCTTTGTCTTGAAGCCTTCTGTTCTATTATGACCTTCTTGGTTTTATCCTATAAAATTTATAGGAAAACGTCCAAGTTTTTGCTCAACGAAGGTATTCATTCAATAAACGCAAATATTTTCTTAAAGTTGATGTAGAAATTCCGAAATTCTTTGCTATTGTTGCTTGTGATACCGTCTCATTTCTTAGCTTATGCCAAGAGTAAGTGATTGCACCGGCATATGCATGAGGGTTTTTAATTGTCACGCCTGCTTGGGTTAACTGTAAATAGGCAGAAAACCACATTAAATATAAACTTGCTTCTTTTGCCCCAACTGGTGAGTAATTTTCATAAAGCAATCCAGCGATATCATGTGCCGTTGAGGTATCTTGAGACGCCTCACCAAATTTTAAATAAGCTAAATAATCCCTCTCTAACGCAGAGAACTTCCTATTCCCTTTTAAATGGTCAGAGTCTAGTAATTGTTCTTTCTTGCCTGAAACGGCTGTTAAAAACAAGGCAAACAATCGTTCTTCTGGATAGTCACTTTCTAACCTTTGTTGAATAGAAGAAACATGATCTTCGAACCCTTGGGCACTTTTTGATGATTCACTCCAAGGCTCCAATCCTTCTTTTTCTGGATTTAATTCAACAGCCCTTTTCCATGCCACTTGAGCAACAGATTCTTTACCAGTATGATAAGCAGCGTATGCGAGCCAGTAGTAAAATGAAGCGTCCCCGTTAAACCCTAGTTTATAGAGGCGACCGAGCCATGCATAAGCTTTATCATATTCACCAATAAGTGCTAAAGTGGCCCCTAATTTAAATTGATGCTCAACTGATATAGGATGTACCTTTAATAAAGCATCTTTTAGCACTCGCATCTCTATAAAGTCGTTTTCGTAAAAAGCAAAAACAAGCTTATTACAAAGGGCATGCAAATTCCCCGGATTGTCTTTGAATACTTGTTTCAACACATCCGAGGCTTTATCTGTTTCACCTAGATAAAAATAAGCTAGCGCTAAATTATTATAAGCAGACCAATATTCGGGGTACTCTTCAATGACACCATTGAGTAATTCGACAGCTTTTGGAAAATAACCCGTCTCAAGTAACTCCCTTGCTTGTTCCTGTTTGATCATTAAGTCGTCCTGCTCATATAGATGTTCATTTAGGTCGTCGTCCTCTAATGTAAGAAGCTCCAACAACTCTTCTGTATCTTCAACAAACTCGCCTTCTGGGTCTAATTCTATATATAATGTCGCATGATGGTAAGCGTCTTTGAAAAAACCTAAATGTGCATAATTATTTGCTAAAAAATAATGGCACTCGATCATCTCTCCGTCTAATTCCTCTAAGATCAATCGGAGTAGCTGATTAGAATCTTGATATTCTCCCATTTCGGCATGCACCACTGCCAATTGACAAACAATCATCGGTTCGCCTGGCTCTAAATGCATTGCACGTTGGAGGTACTTCTTCGCTCTATGAAAATCCCTGCGGTGGTATGCTTTAATGCCTTTTGAAAAATAATACTCACCTGTAGGGATAAATGATAAAATTTTTCCTTTATGATCTCTTGCTTTAGAGTCTTTACGCATGGAATCCTCCATAAAATATATTAACCAATTGAGTATAACATACGAACAACCGCTCGAGAAGGGGGTGACAAGATAAGGAAAAAAGCGAAGATAGAAAGATTATCTAACTCAGCTTAAAAAATCAACATTTTCGAAAAATATGACTATTTTATGATATTTTTTATTAATAAAGTGGAACCTCGCACTATAGCAAAGGAATAACTGTGGAATTAGAATGGATGGAAATTGAATGAGCAACAAATGAGGGTAATGAACAGTTTTGTATGAACATATTATAAATGTCAGTCCTGATTATTTGATAGTGAACGATTTGATTGCCCTTCTCTTCCGGTTTTTGCTCACTCTTACTGCTCTCTTCCTACACTCTTGTGGGGGCATTACCTTTTTGCCCACTCTTCCGGTTCACTTCCCTACACTCTTGTGGGGGCATTTCCCATTTGCCCACTCTTCCGGTTCAATCCCTACACTCTTATGGGGGCATTACCCATTTGCCCACTCTTACTGCTCTCTTCCTACACTCTTGTGGGGGCATTACCTATTTGCCTACACTTCCTGCTCTCTTCCTACACTCTTGTGGGGGCATTTCCCATTTGCCCACTCTTCCGGTTCACTTCCTACACTCTTATGGGGGCATTACCCATTTGCCCACTCTTCCAGTTCAATCCCTACACTCTTATGGGGGCATTACCTATTTATTCACTCTTCCGATACACTTCCTACACTCTTGCCCACCTATTCCCTTTTTCACATCTAGTCGTTTCTACTAACCTTATAATCCCAACAGCAGGCGCACCAAAAGACGATTTCTATTCCACAGAAATCGTCCCATTCAATCGTTTATGAAACTGGCTTTTTCTCTTCATGTCTTTTCTTCAAGACATTTAATACTTCTGCAAAAGGCAGTTCTTGTTCACGTAAAAGCACCATTAAATGATAGAGTAAATCAGCAGATTCCCATTTAAGTTCTTCTCGATCACGATTTTTAGCAGCAATGATTACTTCTGCTGATTCCTCGCCCACTTTCTTCAATATTTTGTCGATGCCACTATCGAATAAATAGGTCGTATAAGCTCCATCGGGACGGGCGTGTTCACGCTCAGCTATTACCTCTTCCAACCTTTTAAGAATTTGATAATCTGCAGCAATGCTTTTTTCTTCCTCGGTATAAATCGTTTCATGAAAACAGCTAACTTCGCCTTTATGACAAGCTACACCGTTTGGTAATACTTGCACTAAAATGGCATCCCGATCACAATCCCACTTCATTTCTACTACCTTTTGCGTGTGACCACTGGTTTCACCTTTATGCCAAAGTTCATTACGTGAACGGCTGAACAACCAAGTTTCCCCTGTTTCAATCGTCTTTGCTAAAGATTCTTTATTCATGTACGCAAGTGTTAAGACTTCTTTCGTTTCACTATCTTGAATAATTGCTGGCACAAGGCCTTGATCATTGAATTGCACTTGATCAATCATCTTACATACACTCCCTTATCTTTTATATATGCCTTCACTTCTGCGACAGAAGTTTCTTTATAATGAAAAATAGAAGCAGCGAGGGCAGCATCTGCTTTACCATCAAGGAATATATCAGAAAAATGACTAGCTCCACCTGCTCCACCTGAAGCAATGACAGGAACGGTTACTGCCGTACTTACAGCTTTCGTTAAGGCAATATCAAAGCCTTTCTTTTCACCATCACAGTCCATGCTTGTGAGAAGAATTTCACCCGCACCTCTTCGCACGGCTTCTTTTACCCAATCAAGTACTTTCCAATCTGTTTTTACTCTTCCACCATGTGTATACACTACCCATGTACCGCAATCTTCATCGTACTTAGCATCGACAGCTACAACCATACACTGTGCCCCAAAGAAATCTGCACCTTCAGTAATCAACTCTGGCCGATTGACAGCTGCCGTATTTAGTGAGACTTTATCTGCACCGGCACGAAGAATCTTTTTCATATCATCAAGTGTATGAATACCACCACCCACTGTAAATGGAATGGCTAGTTCCGCCGCTACTGCTTGAACAACATCAACCATTGTTTTTCTTCCCTCATGTGAAGCAGAAATATCAAGAAATACAAGCTCATCTGCTCCTTGCGCGTCATAAAAACGTGCTAATTCCACTGGGTCACCTGCATCTCTTAATTGAACAAATTGGATACCCTTTACAACCCTTCCTTCTTTTACATCGAGACAAGGAATAATTCGTTTAGTAAGCACGAAAAGACACCCCTTCCAATGCTTCCTTCACGGTAAAACATCTCTCATATATGGCTTTACCTACAATAGCACCAGGAATCCCTGCTTGATCAATGCATTGTAAATCAGCAAGAGAACTGACTCCACCTGAAGCAATGACCTCTTTACCTGTTGCTTGTGCTAATTGAACAGTTGCGTCAATATTCGGTCCAGATAACGTACCATCTGTTGCAATATCTGTAAAAATAAACGTTTCGCAACCGATGTCAGCGAATTGTTTACCTACCTCAACAGCTGTTGCTTGTGATGTATTCAACCAGCCATTTGTTGCCACAAAACCGTCTTTAGCATCTAAACCAATGACAATACGCTCTTTATACTTCCTAATCATTTCAATCGCAAATTGAGGGTTTGAAATGGCTACACTGCCGATAATTACTCTTGATACCCCAGCATCTAGATAGAAATGTATATCTTCCTCGGTTCGAATACCGCCACCAATTTGGATATGCGCATTTAACTGTTTTGCTGCTTGAATGACATAACGATCGTTCACCGGCTTACCGGATTTCGCCCCGTCGAGGTCCACCATATGCACCCAGCTAGCCCCATCTTCTACAAAGGTTTTTGCCATATCAAAAGGAGAGTCTCCGTATACCGTTTCCTTATCGTAGTCGCCTTGTAATAACCGGACACATTTCCCTCCCCGCATATCAATCGCAGGATAGATGGTTAGACTCATTTTACACTCACCCTTTCTGATACAAGCACTGTAAAGTTTTTTAATATTTCCATGCCAGTCATACTGCTTTTCTCCGGATGAAATTGAGTACCAAATACATTATTTCTTCCTACAACTGCTGGGACACTAACATCATATAAGCTATCTGCCAAAATAATTTCTTCGTTTTCTGTTGTTACATAATAAGAATGAACAAAATAAGCAAACCCCTCTTCGACATTCTTTAAAATCGGTGATTGTCGTCGTAACTGTAATAAGTTCCAGCCCATATGTGGGACTTTATATTTTTCACCTTGAATTGTTACACCAGGAATTTTCACAACCGTTCCAGGAAGCAATCCTAGTCCACGGCATCCACCGTTTTCTTCACTTGCTTCAAACAGTAATTGCATCCCTAGACAAATACCTAATATTGGTTTACCACTAGCCGCATAGTCTTTGAGAACATCTGCCATACCCGTTTCATTTAAAAGTCGCATGGCATCACTGATTGCTCCAACTCCAGGGACAATCACACCATCGGCTGAAAGGATCTCATTCTTATTATTTGTAATAAAATAAGGTTCGCCTAACCTTTCCAGAGCTTTACTCACACTGAATAAATTACCCATACCATAATCAATGATCGCAATCATTTATAACATCCCTTTCGTGGAAGGAATGCCTTTTATTCTTGGATCAACCGTTGTTGCTTCATCCAAGGCTCGACCAAGTGCTTTAAATACTGCTTCAATCATATGATGGGTATTCTGACCATAGTGAACGATTACATGAAGATTCATTCTCGCCTCGAGTGCGAATTTCCATAAGAATTCATGCACTAGTTCGGTATCAAATGTACCTACCTTTTGATTAGGAAAAGTAGCCCGCATTTCTAAATGTGGTCGATTACTTAAGTCGACAACCACTTGCGCTAGTGCTTCATCCATCGGAACAAAGGCATTGCCGTATCTTTTAATCCCTCTTTTGTCACCGAGACCCTCTCGCAATGCCTGTCCGAGGCAAATCCCTATATCCTCCGTCGTATGGTGATCATCAATTTCGACATCACCTTTTGCATCGATTGTTAAATCAAATTGCCCATGCTTAGCAAATAAATCAAGCATATGTGTCATAAAAGGAACGCCTGTCTCCAAATCACTTGTTCCTTCTCCATCAATATTGAGGGATAGTTGAATTTCAGTTTCATTTGTCTTTCTTAGCAACTCAGCCGTTCTCGTCATTTCCCTTCTTTCCTTTCACTTTGGAGTCTTTTTTCAATCGCTCTTGCATGAGCCTCTAAACCTTCTAGTCTCGCAAATGAAGCGATTTTTCCCGCATTTGCTGTAAATCTACTTTCACTGTAGTAAATAATGCTCGATTTTTTGCGAAAATCATCTACATTCAGTGGGCTTGAAAATCGTGCTGTACCGTTAGTTGGTAAGACATGATTAGGACCAGCAAAATAATCACCAACAGGCTCAGGGCTATATCTACCTAAAAATATTGCACCTGCATGGCGGATAGCTCCTAAAAGCGCTAAAGGATGAGCCGTTAAAACCTCCAAATGTTCAGGAGCAATTGTATTAATCACTGCAATCGCTTCTTCTATCGTTTCTGTTACATAAATCCGACCAAATTGCTTAATCGACTGGCTGGCAATATCGTATTTTGGTAGAGTAGCTAACTGTTCTTCCACCTCGATGGCCACTTCGTTAGCGAGTTTTTCGCTATTCGTAACAAGGATGCTACAAGCCATTTCATCATGTTCTGCTTGTGATAATAAGTCTGCCGCTACTTCAGTTGGTAGCGCTGAGTCATCAGCGAGAATAGCAATTTCACTTGGCCCAGCAATCATATCGATATCGACATCACCATACACTTCTCGCTTCGCCAATGCGACGTAAATATTACCTGGACCTGTAATTTTATCCACCGGTGCGATTGTCTCTGTTCCATAGGCAAGTGCAGCTACCGCTTGAGCTCCACCTACTTTATATATATCTGTTACTCCGGCAATATTCGCCGCTACTAGGACAGCAGCTGGTATTTTTCCTGTTTGGCGATCTACAGGAGAAACCATCACAATTCTTTCTACTCCTGCTACTTTTGCCGGCAAAACATTCATTAACACAGAGGAAGGATAAGCGGCTTTTCCACCTGGTACGTATACACCAACAGAATCAAGTGCCGTTATTTTTTGCCCAAGCAAGGTACCATCTTCTTCAGTCGTCATCCATGAATTTTGTAATTGCTTCTGATGATAGTTTTTTATATTTTCTGCTGCTTCTTTTATAATTGAAATCGTTTCTTTAGATAATTCTTGATAAGCTTGGTCTATATCTGCATCCTTCACTTGATAATCATCTAATAGAATCCCATCAAATTTTTCCGTATAACGAATGACCGCTTGATCACCTTCTTGACGTACAGCTGCTATGATTTCCTTTACTGTTTGCCTTTGTTCTTCTGTACCACCGTCAATGGAACGCTTGATTGAAAGGTCGTCTGTTACTTTTAATATATCCACCTTTACTTAACCACCTTTTCCTGCTCGATTACTTCTGTCAGTCTCTCAACTACATCACTTATACGTGCGTCTTTCATACGGTAACTAACAGGATTGACGATGAGCCTTGAGGTAATATTGACAATGTCTTCATATTCTCTTAATCCATTTTCTTTTAATGTTCTTCCTGTAGAAACAATGTCAACAATACGATCAGCTAAACCAATCAGCGGTGCCAATTCAATCGAACCGTTCAATTTAATAATCTCTACTTGCTCGCCTTGTTCGCGGAAATAAGCTGCTGCTACATTCGGATATTTTGTAGCGATTTTCGGTGCGACATCATTCATTTGCGTATGAGGCAAGCCAGCAACTGCTAAATAGCAAGCACTAATCTGCAGATCAAGTAATTCATATACATCACGCTCTTCTTCAAGCATGACATCTTTCCCGGCTATTCCAAGATCGGCAACACCATATTCCACATATGTCGGCACATCCATCGGTTTAGCTAAAATAAAGCGGAAACATTCTTCAGGTACATCGATAATTAATTTCCGCGAATCATCGAACTCAGGAGGCAACTCGAAGCCCGCCATTCTCAGCATCTCCACTGCCTCAGTAAAAATTCTTCCTTTTGGCATCGCAACTGTTAACCAATCTTTCATCGCGATCCCTCCTTCTGTTTACCAACTAAATAAGTAATATCTTCATAAAGTGCCGAACAAGCATCGATATCTTCTACCCCATTAATATCTTGCAAAACGACCTTCTTCCCTTCAAGACGTTGCTGTTCAGCTAACATAAAGGCTTCTTTTCTTCTTTCTAAACTAAACACAATGCAGGAAAGAGGTGGTTGTTCAAATGGTTTATCTAAAGATTCAAGCAGATGATCTAATCGAATGGCAAAGCCCGTTGCACTTTTGGCTTTCCCGAACTTTTCTAGTAATAAATCATACCGCCCACCACTGCCAATTGGAAAACCAACATTATCTGCATACACTTCATAAACAATGCCTGTGTAATAACTCATATGACTAACTAATGTTAGATCCAATTTTATGAGGGCATCTTGTTGATAGTCAGTGATAACCCCCCATAAGGTTTTCAATTCATTTAATGCTTCCACACCGGCATTGCACTCTAATAGGGCTTCCGCTTCCTTAATGACTTCCGGTCCGCCCCTTAATTTTAGAAACTTTTTCAGCCTTTGTTTATCAATGGATGACAATGATAGCTGATCCACATGTACGCGATAACCAACATAATTTTTCTCGTATAGGAATCGCATCAATTGCTCCACTCTTTCATCTGTACCGAGTATCTCTTGGAAAAAGCTTCTTACAAAGGCAATATGACCAACAGAAATCTGGAATTGCTCCAGTCCTGTTTTCATTAAAGCCGAGGATATTAATCCTAAGCACTCTCCATCCGCACTTACTGTTGGATCACCAATACATTCGACACCGATTTGCTCAAATTCTGCCGGACGTCCACCTTCGCGCTGCTGCGTTCGAAACACATTAGCAGAATAAGCTAAACGCTGTGGCAACTTTTCCTTTAGTAACTTAGACGCAGCCACACGGGCAATCGGTGCTGTCATATCTGGCCTTAATACAAGTGTATGTCCCTCATGATCCAGCAGTTTGAACAATTGTTGATCGAGAATAGCTGAAGCCGCACCAACTGTCTCATAATATTCCAACGTAGGCGTTTCAATAAATTGATAGCCCCAGCATTTCATTTCATTGGCCATTGTCACCCGTACTTCTTCCTTCATCATATATAGATTAGGCAAGGTATCCCTCATACCTAAAGGCTTTTCAAACATAAATAACCGACTCAACTCGTTCACCTCATTTTTACTTTAGTTCGCTACCATGCTAATAAATTGAAGTTACTTAGTAGTGTACGCTTCTCAACTTTAAACGTCAACCCTAAACACTTAATTTTGAGAAAAATGAGAGAAATCCACAAGAAAGGAACGTTTTCTAAAATCTAACGGTGGATGTAGCGAGTTCTCCTGTTTCAGTGGGTGCTTAAGGGCAACGAATTCCTTTTCGTAAACTTTGTTTAAACACGTACCCACTATCCGTCTTTTTTCTCTTCATCACAAAAAAACACCTGCCATCTCACTCTCTTTTCGAAAGCGAAATTAGCAGATGCTTATGACCGTTGCTCCATTTCTTCTTTTGTAAATATGATTTTCATTGGGTTACCACCTACGAAAGCACCAGGGGGTACGTCTTTATGGACAAGTGTACCTGCGGAAACAATCGCACCATCTCCAATCACTACGCCTGGAAGTATCGTGCAGTTGGCACCAATCATGACTTCGCTCCCGATTTTTACAGGACCGAGGCGGTATTCTTTAATTAAATATTCATGGGCCAAAATAGTGGTATTGTATCCAATCACACTATTGCGCCCAACACTGATTTTCTCGGGGAACATAACATCAAGCATCACCATAAGCGCAAATGATGTTTGCTCACCGATTTTCATTCGTAAAAAAGTGCGATAAAGCCAGCTTTTTACTCCTAAGAACGGAGTATAACGCGCCAGCTGAATCACAATAAAGTTCTTTACTACTTTCAAAAAAGGAACCGTTTTATACACATGCCATAGGGAGTTCGCTCCTTCAACTGGATAGCGTTCGGTTCTTCTCATCTATTTACTTCCTCTAAGATCGTTAATAAATCCGGCATAGTCTCTAGCATATAGTCAGGATCGAATTGAAGAAGATGATCTCTTCCTTTACTTGACCAAGCGACTCCAGCTGTCACCGTACCTGCATTTCTGCCACCTATAATATCATGATGATTATCACCAATCATAATGGCTGCATGTGGTTCTGAACCCAATAGTGATAATGCTTTTAAAACGGGCTCAGCATCGGGTTTCGGTTTTTCTACATGATCAAGGGCAACAATCACTTCAAAAAATTCATCTAGCTTTGTTAAGCGTAAACCCTTTTCAACAACGTCTAGCATCTTTGTTGTAACGATGCCCAATTTATAACCAGATTCCTTTAGTGTGCGGACCGTCTCATATACTCCTGAGAACTCTTTCACTAATACATCATGGTTTTCTTTATTGAATGCACGATACATATGAACCATCTCATCTGCACGGTCCTTATCAATTGATGTAAATGTCTCGACTAACGTTGGACCCATAAAAGGCAAAACATCCTGACGCTGATATCTTTCTGGATAATAATGATTTAATGTATGCAAAAATGAAGAGATAATGAGTTCATTCGTATCTATCAACGTTCCATCTAAATCGAATAATATTGTATCAATCTTAGCCATAATACGCTTCCTTTCTCGGTGTTGCTTCAAGCTTCTTCCAAATCATCCCGACAATCATTGTTAAAATCACAGCGACGACGATACGAATAAGAAGAAGTGGTAACACAGGTATTCCTAGAGGTACAAAGATCAGAGTATCTTCAACAACAGCATGACAAGCTACTAAGAAAATAAACGCTAAAGTTACATCTTTATGACTAACGCCATCCTCTTCTACTGCTTGAATCATCACACCGGCTCCGAATGCTAAGCCGAATAATAATCCTGATGCTAAAGTAGTCGATGTATTTTCTTTCATCCCTAGCTTTCTTGTTAATGGTGCCATCCATTTGGAGAATACGGCAAGCCATTTACGGTCCTTCATAATCTGTACGATAACCATTAATGGAATAACAATGATCGCTAATTGGAAAATACCCAGACCTGCTTTTTCTACTGCATTCCAAATAATCGGCCATACCCCTTCAACCGTTTCTTCACTTGCTCCAACAAGCCCATACTCCGCCATCTCAGAACCACCATGCCAGACGAGATTAATAATAATTCCCGATAGAAAAGCTAAACCGAGTCGAACAGCGAGCACAATCCATAGTTTAACGCCTACTTTCATGGCTACACTTGTTTCAATCAGTAAGTTATGAGAAAACGAGAGCATGACCGCTAGTATAAATACTTCTTTTACCGTTAAATCCAACGTGAGAATCGCACCAATACCAGCATAAACATTTAAGAAGTTTCCTAAAACTAAAGGAATGGCCGCATCCCCCGATAGACCAAATATCCCCATAATTGGTGCAATTAATTCAATCACCCACGGTAAAACTGGCGTATGCTGCAATAATGCAACAATTAACGTAACAGGAAAGATAATTTTCCCCAATGTCCAAGTCGTTTTAAAACCAACCTTTAATCCTGCCTTAACAGAATGTATCACCTGCTACTCCCCCTCTGTTGACCCTTACTTTGCTTTCGCTTTTTTCTGTGGTGGATCTAAATACCTCTCTTTTGCCGTCCCACTTACTCTTCTATATATAATAATGGCGATAGCTCCAACAATTAATATAATCGAAAGCATTTGCGCTGCTCTTAACATTTCAGTCACCATTAAACTATCAGTTCTCATCCCCTCGATAAAGTATCTACCGATAGAGTACCAAATAACGTAGCTAAGGAATAGTTCCCCTCTTTTTAAATTTGCACGTCTTAGTAGGAGTAGAAGTGCAAATCCAGCGAAATTCCAAAGTGATTCATATAAAAATGTCGGATGATAATAAGCCCCGTTAATGTACATCCCATTAATAATAAATTCTGGTAGATGCATGTTTTCTAAGAATTGTCGACTTACTTCACTACCGTGTGCCTCTTGATTGACGAAGTTCCCCCAACGTCCAATTGCTTGGCCTAGGATGATACTTGGTGCAGCAATATCCGCTAATTGCCAAAAGGATACACCACGCTTCTTCGCAAAAATAATCGCAGTGATCACTGCTCCGATTAATGCACCGTGAATGGC
This sequence comes from Cytobacillus sp. FSL K6-0265, assembly GCF_038003465.1. Classification (NCBI taxonomy): domain Bacteria; kingdom Bacillati; phylum Bacillota; class Bacilli; order Caryophanales; family Bacillaceae; genus Cytobacillus; species Cytobacillus sp. FSL K6-0265. Next base: position 3,799,485 of record NZ_JBBOPE010000001.1, read on the forward strand.
GATGCCCCCGTTCCAAATTTTAATGATTTCGCCTGGATACTGAGAATAGTAATCCCACTCAAAAATCACATAATAAATCCTTGCACAAATAATTGAAATAGGAATAGCCCACAACAATAAATCAGCAAATAAATCCTTACCGAGTCCTCTTTTGTCTGACTCTCTCATCGCCAAAATAAGACCGAGTGCAATGCCGATACCGATGATCAGGCCATACCATCTTACAGACAATGGCCCTAAACTAAAGGCAACCGGGTCAATTGGCGCCACTGTTAACAACATAGTCATATCTCCTTTAATTATGTATTAATAAAACTTAACGATCTTCATGATCGCCATCTTCAATTACATCCGTTAAACGATTGGTAAATTGCTCTGCTGCATTTACACCCATACGTTTTAATCTAAAGTTCATTGCTGCTACCTCAATAATGACCGCTAAGTTTCGACCTGGACGAACAGGAATGGTCATTTTATTTAACTCCGTATCAATAATCTTCATCTTTTCTTCTTCTAACCCTAAACGATCATACTGCTTTTGCGCATCCCATATTTCTAAGTCCATTACGAGGGAAATCTTTTTAAATCGGCGAATGGCACCTGCCCCAAACAAGGTCATGACATTAATAATACCGAGTCCGCGAATTTCTAATAAATGCTCAATGAGTTCTGGCGCACTACCGACTAATGTGTCTTCATCCTCTTGTCTAATTTCTACACAATCATCCGCCACTAAGCGATGTCCTCTTTTGACAAGTTCTAATGCCGTTTCACTCTTACCGACACCACTCTTTCCAGTAATCAGGACTCCCACACCATATATATCGACTAACACCCCATGAATGGCCGTCGTAGGGGCTAACTTACTTTCTAGGAAATTCGTCAAAAGACTAGAAAAACGCGTTGTTTTTTGCTTAGTTCTTAAAATCGGCACAGCTTCTCTTTCAGCCGCTTCAAGTAATTCTTCTGGTACTTCTAGCTCTCTCGTAATAATGATTGCTGGAGTGATGTCTGAACATAACATCTCCAGTCTTGCTTCTCTCTCTTCATCATTTAGTTTTTCAGCAAATGATAGTTCTGTCTTTCCTAATAATTGTATACGTTCTGCCGGAAAATAATCAAAATAGCCAGCCAATTCTAGACCTGGTCGAGAAATATCACTCGTAACAATCGGACGGTTAATACCTTCTTCACCGCTTAGTAATTCTAACCCGAATTTTTCGATAACATCCTTTGTGCGAACCTTTGCCACTCTTGTCCCCTCCTTATCCTGTAGTTATCTATTCTTCTTTCATCCATTCTCATCTGATACGCTCTTTATTTTAGCACTTTTTACACGAGAACCAAACGCCTTTATATTGAAACTGCCCTTGTATACGAAAATAAACAGTTCCATACCATTGTCGACTCTCGTTGTTTATTATACACTGAAACGAAATAAATGGAGAGAATGACTAATCAATACAATGAACAAAAGAAGGGATGAAGCGAATGGATAAGAAGACCCTTTTTATAAATGCTGATATTATTTTTCCACATTGCGTATTATCAAACTGTTATCTGACAACGACTGGACACCTGATTGAAGATTTCGGTGAAATGGCTTCATGTCCACCGACTACTGGCTACGATAAAATCTATGATTTAAAAAACAGGAGATATATTAGTCCTGGTTTTATTGATCTCCATATACACGGTGTGGCTGGTGCGGATGTGATGGATGGTACAGCAACTGCCTTAAAGACCCTGTCACAAATATTACCTAAAGAAGGAACAACAAGTTTTTTAGCAACTACCATTACTTCCCCAACAAAAAAAATAAGTCAGGCCATTGAAAATATCGCCCATTTCCATTCCTATAAAGGGGCAAAAATACTTGGCATTCATCTAGAAGGACCTTTTATCAATCGTCATCAGGCAGGTGCACAGCCAAAAGGGGATATACAAGAGCCCAATCCCGAATTATTTTCCTACTGGCAATCTCTCTCCCAAAATCGAATCAAGCTTGTTACGTATGCACCCGAGATGGATTCTAACCAAAAGTTATTACATCAAATAATTGCTGATGGAGCCATTCCATCAATTGGGCATTCAGAAGCTACTTATGAACAAGTCGAAACCGTTCATTCTTACGGCGTCTCTCATATGACTCACCTATTCAATGGTATGCTAGGCATACATCACCGTGAAATTGGGACAGCAGGTGCCGCACTTTTACTTGATTCCTTTACTGCCGAAATCATTGCTGATGGTCGACATATTAGCCCAGAAATGATTCAACTGCTGTTAAAGGTTAAAGGCTATCAAAACCTGATATTAATCACTGACAGTATGAGGGCAAAGCATATGGAAGATGGGGATTATGAGTTAGGTGGGCAAACGGTTCATTTGCAATCAGGTGTGGCAACATTAGTAGATGGAACGCTTGCCGGAAGTATACTAAAGATGAATGACGCGATTAAAAATATCAGACATTTCACTGGTATCGCCTTGCACGAAGCCATCCACATGGCTACCGTCAACCCAGCAAAAAAAATCGGACACTTTCATTGTATTGGTAGTATCGATCGTGGCAAAGAAGCTGATTTAGTGATTTTAGACAAGGAATTAAATGTAATAGACACCTTTTGTAAAGGTGAAAGGATGTTTAGTTAAGAGAGTCTATTCTGTTTCCGCAAACCATATTATCGCTTTAATAGCTAGGCTGTGCACCTCTTTTGTAATTAACGAGATATTTGAACGGCTACACTAATCTGATAGTGAAACACAATCGTGTGATGACATTAAAAACTCAAAAAAGCAGGAAGATGTCTCATCTCCCTGCTCCAATCACCATTAATATTAATATTTGTAAGATTGTCCACCATCGATTGGTACAACCGTTGCATTAATGAAGTCTGCTTGGTTTGATAATAAGAATGCGACAAGGTATCCGACTTCCTCTGGTTTACCAAAGCGTTTCATTGGATTGACGCTAACAAATTCTTTTCCAGCTTCTTCCCAATTATCTCCGCCCATTTGTTTTAATGATCCTTCAACCATTGGCGTCAAAATCGCACCAGGAGCGATCGCTTTAATACTAACACCAAATTGGCCATATTCGATTCCAGAGTTTCTTGTTAAGCCTACTACACCATGTTTACTTGCAGCATATCCTGATTGATTACCAACTCCACGGATTCCCCCAACAGATGCGGTATTAACAATTGAACCTTGACCTTGTTCTTTCATTACTTTTAACACATGCTTCATACCATAGAATACACCGTTTAAGTTAATATCAACTACACGTTGGAATTCTTCGATACCGAAGTCTTCTGTTAAGTTTTGTTTCCCTTCGATACCTGCATTATTAAAGAAGCCATCGATTTTACCGAATTTCTCAACAGTAAACGCCACGTATTTTTTTACATCTTCTTCATTCGCTACGTTCGCTTCGATTGTTTCTATTTCTGCTTGAGGTGCAACTTCAAGTAATTCTTGTTTACTTTCCTCTAAGCCTTTTGCATTTAGATCCACTAAAACAAGTTTACCGCCTTCTACCGCTACTTGTTTTGCTGCCGCTCTACCAAGTCCAGATCCCCCACCTGTAATAATAACGACTTTATCTTCAAAACGATTCATATAAAACTACCCCTTTCACATGCGTTGTGGTACTATTTTCACAACTTCTCTTTTAGTGTAAACGGATTCATATTTAGCAACAATCAGTAATTCTTTTGAATCTGTCGATAGAATCTACACATTACTATAATGTGTTTATTTTAGGAGGAAAAATACATTGGTTGAGTATAAAAATATTATTTCTAAGCAAAGTGAGCGCACTAAACTATCTTTCAAAAAAGCTTTCATTGACCTTATCCATGAAAAAGGTTATAGCCATGTAACAGTGACGGACATTATTAAACGCGCCGATTATAATCGCACGACGTTTTATCTTCATTTTCAAGATAAGCAATGCCTAGCGCAAGAATTACAAAGGGAAATGTTCGAACAAGTAAAAGAAAAAAGCATGAATAAATATGAAAAAGGCAAAGCCATCAGTATTACCGAGATGGACCCAAAATCATTTGAACTAACACACTTCATATACTCAGAGCAAGCTTATTTCAATCTCTTATTAAAAAACGATACCATCCCTGGATTGCACCGAGATCTACCGAAAGCAATTTATGAAGTATTGGAAGAGAGCTTTATCTTATCAGCAATTAATCAACTAGATATTAACTACTCAGTCCATAAACTCTATATGGCTCACGGTACGGCTGGACTAATTGTCAATTGGATTGAAAATGGTTATGATGTCAGCCCTGATGACATGAGTCTACGCTTGATTCAAATATTACATTCATTTGCTAAAGAGTTTTCAATTGCAACTAAAAGTAAAAACACACCTCCCATTTAAAAAGGTGGTGTGTTTTTGCTTAATCCCAGAGAACCTTTTGTATAATCAAATTTGCTACAGACATAATAATTGCCACCAGAATAGCTGTGCCAAAGCCGGCAATCTCAAATGTATCTCCCATTAATCCACTCGTAATCATCAAGGTTACTGCATTGATAACAAATAAGAATAACCCTAACGAAATGACCGTAATTGGCAATGTCAGTAAAATAAATATCGGTCTAACAATTATATTGAGAATGGATAGAATAAAACTAGCTAATAATGCAGAGCCAAAACCTGATAAATAAAAAGAATCTCCTATAAAGCCTGATAAAGCAATAAATAATACAGCATTAATGACAATACCAATTAACCATTTCATACATAAGACACCTTTCCATTACAAAACTGAGCTAGATTTTTTTACTGTGACAGACCCTGTTTTTGTATCCGCATTTAATCTTAGACCGCCTTGAGGCTCTTTGATTGAGCGGAAACGAAGAACCTTCTGAATCACATCACTTTTTTCCTCTAATATCTCAATTCCCTCAATATGAATATCAAAACTTCCTAAATTCGTTTTTAGTTCTCCACTTACTTCTAATGGTGGAAGCGTTACTTCTACATTTCCTGTTGTTGCTTTTGCTTCAATCGATTCGCAACGTGAACCCTCAACAGCGCAAGCCACATTCCCATTAAATGAGTGTGCATTCACTCTCTCATAATCTCCATCTACATGAACAGCACCGTTTATCGTCTCTGCTTCAATTATATCCACCGTGCCATTTTCAACATGAATTTTCCCATGAACGGTTTCTAACTCTGCATGCTTACCATGTAATTGTTTTGCTGTAATTTTACCGTTTGCCGTTTTCGCCTTAAAGTTTTTCGCATGTAGCTTTTCACTTTCAATCGGTCCATTGAAGGTACGAAGTTTTAATTTATTATACTCCTTCTCAGGTACATATAGTACCGCATCTAACTTTATCCACTTTTGTTGCGTAGAGAACTTCAGCTTATCATCTGAAATGGTAAATACAGTATCCTCCAAGAACTTTTTTCGAGCCTCATCTTGAGATTCTGCACGATACACTTTTACTTCACACTCTGCCCTTACATCAGTCTGTGACCACGGTACAACTTTGATGGCTCCGTTAGCAATATCTACTTCAATTTCATTAAAGGCACCGTCAGATTGATGGAAAATATGTGATAAACTATGTGACTGTCCGAAGTTGAAGTCTAAATCGACATCTTTAATCTTTTTAAATGCAGAGTCGACAAAATCAATGATCTTATCTTTTGCTGAATTAAATTTATAATTAAAGGGTTCTTCTTTTTTCTCTTCTTCAAATTTGACCGCTGTAGATAATTCTTTAATAATTTCTTCTTGCTTTTGCTCGGCCGTATCTTCGGCTTTTTCTAGTTTCTCTAATAAAGTTAAAGCTTCTTCAACCGATAATTTTCCATCCTCCACCATTTTTAAAATGCGTTTTCTTTCTTCCTTCATTCTATTCCCTCCATAAGGTTCATTTTGTCTATGCCCTATTATCCTTTTTATCTTAGGCTAAATAAGTATTAATATCTAATAAGTATGCTTAGGACAATCTCCAGCATGATTAGTATTGAAAAATGAAAGTTGGTTATATTTCATTTTTACCCCCAATCAGCGAAAATTACGCTTATACTTCGATTTTTCTATACTCAATTGTACGATAGTAAGGGGCAAAAGTTTCACTTAAATAAAAAAACCAGTCTCAAGTCTGACTGGGATTTATGTCATGAGGTCTAGATATGAAGGTTCGTTTCCTGAGGTATCGGTAAAATGAAGAGTTGAAGTCGTTAAGTTAATAACTCCGTATGATCATCGTTCCTAACAAATTAGCGAAATCCAAACAGGTCCTGTCTATTTATGACCTAGGACCTGCTTTAACCTATGTAACTATAATGATTTATTGATAGGCCGCCAAGTCAGTTGTGCGAGGAGATTCCTTACGCTTAACCTCATCAATCTTGTTAACAAACATTTGAAATACTTTTCTTTTTTCTTCTAAATCTTTTGCATGTTCTTTTAAATCATTATACTTCTCTTCAAACGGACGGTGATAACGTTCTCTTATACTTTCAATAATCTCATCATTGACAGTAGATTGAATGACTTGTTTAGTAATTCCATATTTATAGGAGTAAAGTTTTAGCTCAAGCTTAATTTGATCATATTCCTCATTAATTTGACTAAGCACTTCAGAGATATCTTCTTTCCATTCCTCTAATGATTTAGCTAAATAATCTTCCATAACTGTATAGTCACCCTCTCCCCATATAATACTATGATTATAACGAAGGATAGTTACATCCCTTTTGCTATAGAGTTACAAAACTTTATCTTTTTTAATAGGAAATACCACGAGCCGATAGACCCGTGGTATTTCTTATTAAAACATTAAGCATTAGTTACACTTGCTTCTTTATCCTCAATTTGCACTTTCATTCTTTTGCGATCACGTTCAAGAATCGGTTTTAAATATTTCCCTGTATAAGACTCGGCTGTTTCTGCAATCACTTCAGGGGTACCTGTAGCTAGGATTGTTCCCCCTTTGAGTCCACCTTCAGGACCTAAATCAATTAAATGGTCAGCAGCTTTAATTACATCTAAATTATGTTCAATCACGAGTACAGTATCTCCATTTTCAACAAGACGCTGTAACACATTAAGTAAACGAGCAATATCATCGACATGCAAGCCCGTTGTCGGTTCGTCTAAAATGTAAAATGATTTACCATTAGAACGACGATGTAGCTCAGAAGCAAGCTTTACCCTTTGCGCTTCCCCACCTGATAAGGTTGTCGCTGGTTGGCCCAATTTAACATAACTCAATCCGACATCATAGATTGTTTGCAACTTACGACGAATTTTAGGGATATTTTCAAAGAAAGTAAGTGCATCTTCCACGGTCATTTCTAAGATCTCTGCAATGCTCTTCCCTTTATATTTTACTTCTAACGTCTCTCGATTATATCGTTTTCCATGGCAGACTTCACATGGCACATATACATCAGGAAGAAAATGCATTTCAATTTTAATGATTCCATCTCCACGACAGGCTTCACATCGGCCACCTTTGACGTTAAAACTAAAGCGCCCTTTTTTATAGCCTCTTACTTTCGCTTCATTTGTAGAGGCATACACATCACGAATGTCATCGAATACGCCTGTATAGGTAGCTGGATTAGAACGTGGCGTTCTTCCAATAGGTGATTGATCAATATCAATAACTTTGTCTAATTGATCAATTCCTTTCACTTCCTTATGTGCACCAGGCTTACTTTTCGCTCGATGTAGTTTTTGCGCTAAGCTTTTATGGAGAATCTCATTGATTAACGTACTCTTCCCTGAGCCTGAGACACCGGTTACAGCCGTGAATGTACCAAGAGGGAACTTGACGTTCACATTCTTCAAGTTATTCTCTTTAGCTCCTTTGATCTCAATAAAACGACCGTCACCTTTTCTTCTTTCTATCGGCAGAGGGATAAATTTTTTCCCTGATAAATATTGACCGGTTAAAGAGTAATCATCTTTCATAACTTCTTCTGGTGTACCTTTGGAAACAATTTCACCACCGTGCACCCCTGCACCTGGACCCACATCAATTAAATAATCCGCTGCAAGCATCGTATCTTCATCATGCTCGACCACAATTAACGTATTACCGATATCACGCATGTTCTTTAATGTTTCGATTAAGCGGTCATTATCCCTTTGATGCAATCCAATAGAAGGTTCATCAAGAATATACAACACTCCAGTCAGCCGTGAACCAATTTGGGTGGCTAAACGAATACGTTGAGCTTCCCCACCTGAGAGAGTACCAGCAGCCCGACTGAGCGTTAAATAATCCAAGCCAACATTAATAAGAAATCCAAGACGTTCTTTAATTTCTCTCATGATCAAAGTAGCGATTTTCATTTCTTTTTCTGATAAGTGCAATTGGCCAAAAAAGTCATAAGCTTCCTCAACAGATAAATCTGTAAGTTTCCCAACATGATGACCATCAATCAAGACTGCCAAGCTTTCTTTCTTAAGACGGTAGCCTTTACAAGTAGGACATTTATGTTCCCCCATGTACTTCTCCATCTGTTCACGGATATAATCAGAGCTCGTCTCCTTATATCTTCTCTTGATATTATTCATAACACCTTCAAAGACAATATGGGATTCACGCACTTGACCATAATCATTTTCATATTTAAAATAAATTTTTTCTCTACCCGAACCATAAAGGATCTTATCTAGTTGTTCATCTGGAATAGCTGATACGGAGATATCCATATCAATGCCATAGTGCGTACATACTGCTTCCAAAAGTTGGGGGTAGTATTGTGAGCTATTCGGTTCCCAAGGTGCAATCGCATGCTGCTTCAACGTGAGATCTTTATTAGGGATTACTAAATCTGGATCTACTTCTAGCTTTACCCCTAAGCCGTCACAATCGGGACAGGCACCGAAAGGACTATTAAACGAAAACATTCTCGGCTCAAGTTCTCCAATTGAAAAACCACAAATAGGACAAGCATGGTTTTCGCTAAATAATAATTCCTCTTCCCCAATCACATCAACTATGACTTTTCCTTCGCCCATTTTCAGTGCTGTTTCGAGCGAGTCAGCTAATCTGGCTTCCACGCCCTCCTTCACGACAATTCTGTCAATGACGACTTCAATAGAATGTTTTTTATTTTTCTCAAGCTCGATTTCTTCTCCTAAATCGAGCATTTCGCCATCAACCCGAACACGAACAAACCCTTGTTTCTTTACCTCTTCCAATACCTTTACATGTGTTCCTTTTCTACCAGACACAACAGGTCCGAGTACTTGCAAGCGTGTTCTTTCCGGATATTCCATAATACGATCTACCATTTGTTCAACGGTTTGAGAAGAAATTTCAATATTATGGTTAGGGCAGGTTGGGTGTCCTACTCTCGCAAATAACAGACGCAAATAATCATAGATTTCTGTCACAGTTCCTACCGTTGATCGTGGGTTTTTACTTGTTGTCTTTTGGTCGATAGAAATCGCAGGGGATAAACCTTCAATCGTATCCACATCGGGCTTATCCATTTGTCCTAAGAACTGTCTTGCATAGGCAGAGAGGGATTCAACATAACGGCGCTGTCCTTCTGCATAAATCGTATCAAAAGCTAAGGATGATTTTCCCGATCCTGATAACCCCGTTAGAACAACAAGTTTATCCCTTGGGATTGAAACATCGATATTTTTTAAATTATGTGCCCTCGCACCTTTAACAATCAATTTCTCCATTGCCATTTCCGTTCATCATCCTTCCGCCTTCAGTTCAAGAATTAGATCACGAAGCTCTGCCGCACGTTCGAAATTTAAATCCTTCGCTGCAGTCTTCATCTCTTTCTCCATATCCGCTATTAATTTTTGACGTTCTTTTTTATTTAATTGACTTAATTTATCAGCACTATTATACTCTTCTGGCGTTTCCGCAGCTTGTGTCGCTCTAATCACATCACGAATTTCTTTTTGTATTGTCTGTGGCGTGATACCATGTTCTGTGTTGTAGTCTTCTTGGATGCTACGACGGCGTTCCGTTTCGCTTATAGCCTTTGTCATCGAGTCTGTCATTCGGTCCGCATACATGATTACTTGACCATTCGCATTACGAGCAGCCCGCCCAATCGTTTGAATCAGTGAACGCTCTGAACGTAAAAATCCTTCTTTGTCGGCATCAAGTATCGCTACGAGTGATACTTCCGGAATATCAAGCCCTTCTCGCAATAAATTAATACCTATTAACACATCATAGGTACCCATACGAAGCTCCCTAATAATCTCAATTCGCTCAAGGGTTTTTACTTCGGAATGTAGGTATTGAACCTTCATGCCAATTTCCTTTAAATAATCCGTTAAATCCTCAGACATTTTTTTCGTTAAAGTTGTTATGAGTACACGTTCATTTTTCTCAATTCTGTCATTAATTTCACCAATTAAATCATCAATTTGACCCTCTATCGGTCGGACATCAATAATCGGATCTAACAGTCCTGTAGGTCTAATGATTTGTTCAATCATTTCAGGCGTGTGTTCTAATTCATATGGGCCTGGAGTTGCAGATACATATACAATCTGGTTAATATGATCTTCAAACTCAGAAAAAGTAAGAGGACGGTTATCCATTGCCGAAGGAAGACGAAAACCATGTTCTACTAACACATTCTTACGAGCTTGGTCACCATTATACATCCCTCTTATTTGCGGCAATGTCACATGAGATTCATCAATAACAAGTAAGAAGTCCTTTGGAAAGTAGTCAAGTAAAGTATAGGGAGTCGAACCAGCCGGACGAAGAGTTAAATGGCGGGAGTAGTTTTCAATCCCTGAACAAAAACCCATCTCTCTCATCATTTCTAGATCATATCGTGTTCTTTGTTCTAAACGTTGCGCTTGTAATAAATGTCCTTCTTCATGTAAGTTAGCCAGTCTTTCTTCTAATTCTTTTTCAATATTTTCGACGGCTACACGCATTTTTTCTTCTCGCGTAACGAAGTGAGATGCCGGGAATATGGCTACATGATCACGGTCACCTAAAATTTCACCGGTCAAAGCATCAACTTCACGAATCCGATCAATTTCATCTCCAAAAAACTCCACACGTAAACAATGCTCATCTTTCGAAGCAGGGAATATCTCTACAACATCACCACGTACACGAAATGTCCCACGTATAAAGTTCATATCATTGCGCTCGTATTGTATGTCGACTAGTTTCCTTAATAATTGATTGCGCTCAATTTCCAATCCCGTTCTCAAGCTTAAAACAAGTTCTCTATATTCCTCCGGGGATCCTAAACCATAGATACAAGAAACACTAGCGATGATGATTACATCGTTTCTTTCAAATAATGAGGAGGTAGCTGAATGGCGGAGCTTATCAATTTCATCATTAATACTTGCATCTTTCTCAATAAATGTATCAGTGGATGGAACATATGCTTCCGGTTGATAATAGTCATAGTAACTAACAAAATACTCCACCGCATTATTAGGAAAGAACTCTTTAAATTCACTATATAATTGTCCTGCTAACGTCTTATTATGAGCAATCACTAAAGTGGGTTTATTCACTTCTTTAATTACATTAGAAACCGTGAACGTTTTCCCAGTTCCAGTTGCACCTAGTAATGTTTGATGCTTTTTCCCTTCTTGAATCCCATTTACAAGCTCTTTAATCGCTGCAGGTTGATCACCCTGTGGGGAATATTTTGAAACTAACTCAAATGTTTGTTCCACATCAGAAACCTCCTCTATGTAAAAAGTAAAGCATGTTTAATCATTATTACATTCCGATTTTCTATATCCTCATTCTACCACAAATTCTCTTATCTAAACCACAAAAAAGCGAACAAATATTCGATTATCGTTCGACAAAGAGATTGAAAGATGGCTAGGATGAAAATAAAAGGGTACGAAGGTAAAAAGAACTTTCATTATTTTGAAACTTTACCCTATATAAAATCGTCTTTTGTTATATGGTGAAATTGACGAGGTGATTATTTGTTTGGCTTTATTTTTATATTTGCATGGCTAACCGTTTTTATTTATGCCCTAAAAACCATTAAAGATTATATAAACAGTAATGATGAGGAAAAAGCGTATGAAAAAGACTTCGTCATTAAAATAGTTGGAGCCGTATGCCTATCAGGGCTTTTTGTTATAGCAGAGATACTTCGCCTTGCAAACTTAGGCTTCGCTGAGATGAAGTGGCTGTTTCTCTCTACATTTCTACTAGTATTGATTGTCATTTACGCCTTTTTCACCTACAGAATACTCTTTTCTAAAAACACCTTTGACCGTAACAAAGAAGATTATACATTTAGTTATAAATATCGAAAATGGCTTATCCCTATTTATTTTCTATTCCCCATTGGTGTAATTAGTATTGTAATTTGGGTTAGCTAACTGCGATTTTCTTCTACATAAACGAGCAATCATATTAGTTTTAAGTCCGTATTAAGGTGTATTTAGTAAATATGAACATATAATTTAACGAACTGTACTTATTCAAAAGTTATAAGAGCAAATCATGTCTGTCCTCTTAAACCCTCCTACTAATTCAACAACGTCCTCAACAATCAATTTATGTACCTTTCTTCTTATAAAACTAAACACTTTGCCCTAAAAAGTAAGTAGAACCCCAATACACGCTGATGGGGTTCTACTTACTTTACTTATTTATATGTCTGCTGGATGCGGACCCTTTTGAGCTTCCATCTCTTTCGCCATTTTCCTTGCTTTTATAAATTGGACACCGCTTAATACAATGGTTTTACCTACGGCATATGTTGGTACAGCAAGTAACATACCTAATATACCAGCTAAGTTTCCTGCTACCAATAAGAGAATAATGATTGTTGCTGGATGGGTATTTAATGTTTTTCCTAAAATTAAAGGAGAAATTAAATTACCTTCTAATTGTTGAGCAGCGACAATGACTAATAATGCTAAAATCGCCATCGTAGGTGATTCAAATAGACCAACAATAACCGCCGGTGCACCACCAATAAATGGTCCAACATATGGAATAATATTCGTTACTGAAATAATTAATGCCAATACAATTGCGTATGGTAGGTCAATGATTAAGAAACCGATAAAAGAGGCCGTCCCGACGAATAATGCGACAGTAATCTGACCTTGGATATAAGAAGAAAGTGTTTTACCTGTTTCTTTTAAAGTATCAATTGCTTCGGCACGATAGCTTTTTGGAACGAATTTCCCTAGTGCAGGGGGGAACTTCTCCCCGTCTTTTAGCATAAAGAACAATAGGAATGGTACGGTAATAATCGTTATGGCAATATTTGCTACTAATCCGACTAAATCGCTGAGGCCATTCGTTATCCTTTGCGGAAGTTGATTGGCGTAATCAATTAAATAACCCATTATTTCTTCTTGTGTTACATAATCTTGATTCATTAACCAGCGAAAACCCTCAGATTGCGAGAAGTTGTTAAAGAACTGCTCTGTTTGTTTAACATAAGTAGGTAGTTGATTTAATAAACCAGCCAATTGGGCTGAAATTTTCGGTACAAAAATACTAAAGACAAGTACGAGCAACCCAGCAACGATTGCAAATAATAAGATGATCGATAATATCTTAGGTATTTTTGCTTTTTGAATTAAATGCACAAATGGATTTAAAATGAAGAATAAAAACCCTGAGATAATAATAGGGAAGAACAACGTGGAAAAAAAGATTCCAATCGGTTCAAATAAAAAAGAGATTTTTGAAGCTACTAAAATGACGGACAAAATAATTAGAATTTGAAGAGACCAGTACTGGAATTTCTTCTTGTTCACATTCTCACCTTTTCCCAAAAATAAATTTTTCTCTATAGACTACACTTTCATTTGTAGTTCCCTTTTTCACAAAAAGGAAAACCACTAGAACTTTATTTGTATGTATTATTGTAATGCATCCCCCACAAAATGTCGCCTCATAAGGATATTTTCCGTGAATATTTTTCGACAAATATTTCCTTTTGGTTATTTTAACCAACATCAATCACTTATATAATCTGCCACGTGTTAAGGAAATCTCATTATCCATTCAGACCACCGCATCAGCATTAGATAGGATTATCCACGTCCTACTGGGATTATTTTCTTCTGATTAATTAGTCAATCGTTGTAACGATTCGTCCCAAAGGCTTCTTTTCGGGGGAGTTGGAGTGATTTTAGAATTAGGGTATTTAGAACCTGGCGATGGACACGCAAACTTTTTTGTTCCGCTATCTTTGCTACTTTTTCCTGTGATGCACGCGCAAACTTAATTTGCTCCGCTATCTTCTAGCTTTTTGGCTGTGTTGTATGTGCAAACCTCTTTTGCTCAGCTATCTTCCTGCTTTTTCGCTGTGTTGCACGTGCAAACTTAATTTGCTCCGCTATCTTTGTCGTTTTTTACTGTGATGCACAATCCACTTTTGCTCAGTCTATTTTGCAGGTTTCCCCCAGCACTCTACTCCTGAGTTAGACGCAAAACCGCTTGGTATTCTGTTAAGATCGATATTTTTCTCAATATCTAAAAAAGGCATTTTAGGAGTCTCCCTAAAATACCTTTGTAAATCATGGTTATTGTTGACCTTTTTGAATCCATTCAGCAACAGTTGCAGTACGTTTAGCTTGATGTTTAACTGCTGCTTCATTATCTTCAACGATCTTGCCATCTTGTCCTTGGGTTGAACTTGCGCCGTAAGGATTTCCTCCACCAGCAAAAATGCTTGGGTCAGTGAAGCCTGGTGCGGCAACAATTGCTCCCCAATGGAACATGGTTGTATAGAATGAAAGAAGGGTTGCTTCTTGACCACCGTGAGGATTAGAAGCAGAGCTCATTGCACTCACTACTTTATTCGCAAGTTTGCCTTGTGCCCAAAGTCCACCAGCAGTATCAATAAAAGCTTGCACTTGTGAAGCAATGTTACCAAAACGAGTTGGGAAACTAAAAACAATCGCGTCTGCCCATTCAAGGTCGGCAAGTGTAACTTCTGGTACATCTTTCGTAGCATCCGCATTGGCACGCCATGCAGGATTAGAATCGATGGCTGCCTCAGGCGCTGTTTCAGGAATCTTTAACAATTTCACTTCAGCGCCGGCTTCTTTTGCCCCTTGTTCTGCCCACTGTGCCATTTGGTAGTTCGTACCTGTTGAACTATAATAAATCACTGCTAATTTAATACTCATCTGAATAGAATCCTCCTTGATATCTCATATACATCTATATTGTTTCTATTCCTTCCAACACTATGCATTAAACTTATCTTAATGTTTTTAATGCACCGCTCCATGCTAGCACTTGATCAAGCATCATTTTCATATTTGCTTGGTGCAAGTCCTGAGGCTTAAATTCATTACCATTTACGAAATCAGTAAAAAGTGAAAGTGTTGGATGTGTGCGCACATCTGCGACTTGTAACTCGCCTAAAATGCCACGAAGATGTTCCGCCGCACGAGCACCACCAGTAGATCCATAACTAACAATACCCGCTGCTTTATTCGCCCATTGATCGCGAGCAAAGTCGATCGCATTTTTTAAAGCACCACTAATACTATGGTTGTATTCCTGTACAATAAACACAAAGCCATCCATACTATCTAGCTTATCTCCCCATGCTGCAATACCAGGCTCTGTGCCATCTGTTGTACCAAGGAACGGTAGTTGAAAGTCAGCAATATCAATAATTTCGTAATTTGCATCCCCACGTGCATCAGCTATTTCTTTCACCCATTGGCCTACTTGTGGGCTTACGCGACCTTCTCTTGTGCTTCCTAAAATAATACCGATATTTAATTTTTCCATTTTCATTTCCTCCTCAGGATGTTGTTTATTTTTCTTGAATAATTTATTTAAAAAGCTCATGTTGCCTCTCCCCATTTCTTAGATGCTGGCTTTATACCATTGTGCTGCTTCTTCAACTTCTTTGAATGAAAGCTGATGCCCCATATGTTCCCAATGAAGGTGGACATCGGCTCCCGCATTTTCTAATAAACGCTTTAACTCTTCGGATTCTTCTGGTGAACAAATTGGATCATTCGTCCCTGCGCCAATGAATACTTTTTTGCCTGTTAAATCAGGCAATTCTATCCCTCTTCTCGGTACCATTGGATGATGCAAGATTGCTGCTTTCACAGCGTCTTTATAATGGAACATCATGCTGGCCGCAATATTAGCACCATTTGAATATCCTAATGCAACGATCTTCTGACGGTCAAAACCATATTTTTCAGCTGCTTCATCTAAAAATTGATAAAGCTCTTTCGTACGGAAGATTAAGTCCTCCTCATCAAAAACCCCTTCTGCTAACCTTCTAAAAAAGCGTGGCATCCCATTTTCAAGAACATTACCTCGGACACTTAGCACGGATGCACCCTCGTCAATTTTGCCAGCTAACGGGAGAAGGTCAAGCTCATTTCCTCCTGTTCCATGAAGTAATAATAGGGTTTGTTTTGATGCGTCACTACCCTTTTCAAAAATATGTTTCATGTATATCCCCTCCATTATTTCGGTCGAACAATTGTAAATACTTCTCCTACTTTCGCATAATCGTTTCCAGCCAAGCGACTGATTGCCCCTAATTTTTCAGCGTTGATTTTGCCTGCTTCATAAATTTCATCATTAAAATGGAAGTAGACAACTTTACCGATAAGTAGGTCAGCATTCCCTTCAAGTTCTATATGATGAGCAAGCTGACATTCCATCCTCACTTTTGCTTTCACGATTCCTGGTACATTAACAACTGTACTCGAAGTTGTCTCTAATCCATTTAGCTCTAATTCATCCACATCTGGTGAGAGAGTAGCCGCTGTTTCATTAATTTGCGTAACATTCGACTCATCAACAAGATGGACGACAAACTCCTTCGTATCACTTACATTTTTAGCAGTATCTTTCATCTCACCTGCTCTTCTTGCTACAGAAACAGCAATCATCGGCGGATTAGAAGATACGATATTAAAGAAACTGAACGGTGCACCATTCATTACACCAGCAGTTGATTGTGAAGTGACAAAGGCAATCGGTCTCGGAATAATACTTCCGATCAATAACTTGTAATTCTCCCTCTCGGTTTGCGTGGTCGGATCAATACTTACCATTGCTTTCATCCTCCTTTTCAATCACACTTCTCTCACATCAATCGGAATTAATCTTCTCTGTAATTGTCCACGATATTTTTCATATTGCTCTGGAAGCATTAATTCTGTTCCCATCGTTTCCTGACTTTCATCATGAGCAAAGCCTGGCGGATCAGTTGCAATTTCAAAAAGAATATCGCCATATTCTCTGAAGTAAATCGCGTTAAAGTAATTTCTGTCTTGCACCGGTGTGACGCCATAACCAAAGCTTTCAATATATTTTTTCCAATCTAATTGGTCAGCATCATCTGCTGCACGCCATGCAATGTGGTGGACTGTTCCGACACCCATTCTTCCTTTTCCTGAGCTTGTTAACTTCACATCAACAATATTGCCAATATCGCTTTTTGATTGATATCTGACGAATGCTCCTTCTTCAGCCACTTTTGTTAAACCCATTGTTTCAAGTAGCTCACCTGTTTTCCCACCATTGCTAGAATAAAGAACGGCCCCGGCGAAACCTTTAATCGCCACTTCTTTAGAAATTCCATTAAATGTCCAAGTATTCTCTTCCCCAGCTTCTCTTTCAACAAGCTCTAAATGTAAGCCATGTGGGTCATCGAAGCTTAGTACTTGTTCACCAAAGCGCATTTGTTTTTCAAAAGAAATGCCTCTACTCGTTAAACGTTCCTCCCAAAAAGGAAGTGCGCCAGATGGAACAGCATAAGCAGTAATACCCACTTGCCCGTCACCAATGATGCCATGATAAGCATCTGCCCAAGGGAAGAAAGTAATAATTGTACCTGGTTTACCTCCCTCATCACCGAAATAAAGGTGATACGTTCCCGGGTCATCAAAGTTAACTGTTTTTTTAACAAGACGTAAACCTAAAATTCCAGCATAAAAATCTACATTTTCCTGTGGATGGCCGACAATCGCTGTAATGTGATGAATCCCCATTGTTTGTTTTTCCATTTTGAACATCCTTTCACGTCTCTAACCTTCAAGTATCTCGAAATTGAGATATTAGGTGTGAGTTAATTTATTTTGTGTTATTTTATGAAGAATATCAATTACTAATTGTTGTTCTTCTTGGGTTGTTTGTTGAAATAAGGTTGAAATCTCTTCTTTTAAGAATGGACTGATCACATCCATTAATTCCTTACCTGCATTTGTTATCGTTACAAAAACAACCCGTCGATCCTCTTTGCAATCACTTCTAGATAAATAACCCTTTTCTTGCAGGCGGTCAATCACATAAGTCATACTGCCGCTCGTTAACCAAACACTTTTACTAATTTGCTGTACGGATTGTCGCCCCTTTTGATGCAGGACTTGAAGTACAGAATACTCTGTTAAGGTGAGCTTATATTTGTTTAACCAGTCTTTCATCTGATCTTGCATATATCTGTTAGTTTGCATTAAGCAAGCGAATGAATCTAATGTCGTCTTATGAACCATTTTCATCGCCTCACTTTTTATCTTTAATTTAATTATCTTGAATATGAGATAATAATATCTCGAATTCAAACTAATGTCAATCCTATTTTGAACTTTTTTATTTTCTCGTTCATTTAAGGGCCGCATGTTTTTCATCACGTTCAGGGGCTTCAGTAGATTGTAACCCTTTTAATTAGAAGAGATAGAGGGTGTATTTAATTTAATGGTGGGAGTTATTTAGCTCACTTTGTGTTGCATATATTTGGCTTGTTATCTTTATTTGTATTGTTTATTTCGTTTACGTTGCTTATTTTTTGGATGTTTGCTCTGTTTGCTTCGGTTCTTTTGTTACGTTGCTCATCTTTACGAGGCTTGCTCTATTTGCTTTGCTTTCTCCATTTACGTCGCTCATCTTTCTAAGACTTGCTCTATTTGCTTTGCTTTCTTCTTTTACGTTGCTCATTTTCCCGAGGCTTGCTCTGTTTGCTTTGCTTTCTTCTTTTACGTTGCTCATTTTTACGAGGCTCGATCTGTTTGCTTTACTTTCTCCTTTTGCGTTGCTCATTTTTACGAGGCTCGATCTGTTTGCTTTGCTTTCTTCTTTTGCGTTGCTCATTTTCCCGAGGCTTGCTCTGTTTGCTTTGCTTTCTTCTTTTACGTTGCTCATCTTTCCAAGGCTTGCTCTATTTGCTTTGCTTTCTCCTTTTGCGTTGCTCATTCTTCCGAGGCTCGATCTGTTTGCTTTGCTTTCTCCTTTTACGTTGCTAATCTTTCCGATACTTGATCTATTTGCCTTGTTTTCTCTTTTTCCGTTGCTCATTTTTCCAAGGCTTGCTCTGTTTGCTTTGTTTTCTCTTGTTAAGTTGCTCATCTTTCTAAGACTTGCTCTATTTGCTTTACTTTCTCTTTTTACGTTGCTCATTTTTCCGAGGCTCGATCTGTTTGCTTTGGTTTCTTCTTTTGCATTGCTCATTTTCACGAGACTTGCTCTGTTTGCTTTGCTTTCTCTTATTACGTTGCTCATTTTCCCGAGGCTTGCTCTATTTGCTCTGCTTTCTCCTTTTACGTTGCTCATTTTTACGAGGCTTGCTCTATTTGCTTTGCTTTCTCCTTTTGCGTTGCTCATTTTTCCGAGACTTGCTCTATTTGCTTTGCTTTCTCCTTTTGCGTTGCTCATTCTTCCGAGGCTCGATCTGTTTGCTTTGCTTTCTCCTTTTACGTTGCTCACCTTTCCGAGGCTCGATCTGTTTGCTTTGCTTTCTCCTTTTACGTTGCTCACCTTTCCGAGGCTCAACCTATTTGCTTTGTTTTCTCCCTTTACCGGTCGATCATACTCAAGACGCTTGCTTTATCATCTATGATTAACTATATCTGCAATAATGGATCCACTTCAAAATTATAAACGGTCTAATTATTTCATACTCATCGCGCCCCAATATTGCCGTTCAGTAATTCAAAATTAGTCCCACTCGTACTCATGATAAAGGACATATGCTTTTCTCAACCTTAAAAAACCGATTGCCCCATAGAGACAACCGGTAAAGATGTTAAACTGCTTGGTGATTTTTCTTAAATTCGTCTTTAATAAAGAGAATTCCTAATTCATGATGATCTGTTTTATAAAGTGCTCTTTGGACAAAGCGATTTTCATTATTGATATCAATGACTTCAAGTTTGCAATGAGCTGCATTTTTTTGCAATGCTTGATAAAATCCCTTTTCATCATTCACTTGCAAACCATTCACTTTAAGAACGGTCTCTCCTACTTTTAATCCCATTTTGTCTGCTGGAGAATGAGGAACAACACCAATGATCATTAGGCCTTCATTCTTTTTAGCAAAGTAAAACGCTGCCTTTGCATCCACAGAGCGTTGGCGATAATTTAACCACTCTCTCCCTACGATTGCTAGTACCGGTATCGCTAAGCTTACTATTGGATAAACAAATGCACCACTGGCAATAAAGAGCAACAACGCACCAAAGAAAATGACTTTTTTCCCATAAGCCGCGACGGCTATAGCTGGAAATTTGCTTTGGATTTGTTGTTGAAAACCAATAGCGAAAGGAACAGCTACTAAAGCATACGATTGATCTCCAATTGAAAATAATGGCCACCATGTTGCATCCAAACTAAGGGCATCACCAGGTATTAATAAAAACAGTGGTAAAAGCCACATTCTTTTTGCTTCATGCATGCCCACAATCTGACCACGGCGACTCTTCATAAGTCTTGGTGACGTCCCTTTTGGACCATTGATTGTGATCATTATTCCTTCAGCAACTACAAGTAAGGCAATGATTATTGCGACAGCTGGCAAAAAATACACTGCGCCCTCCACTTGTGATGAGATGAAAGCAGGCAGCGGCCAGTTCTGTTCTAATGCAAAGAAAGTCAGAATAAAACCAATGCTTACCGTATAAGCAGGTGTAGCCCATCTTGCTTTTGGAGTCAGCATCAAGATGATTGTTGCAGCGGTTGCAAAAACAAGTAACTCAACAGGAACAGTTAAACCAGCTATTACGATAATTAGTGAAAGAGAAACACCGAGAATGAGTCCTAAAGGCAATAATTGCTTCAGCTCAAAATAGGCATTTTCAGCACGGACTAAAAAATGCTGTCTTTCCCTGTTGACTCGTTGTATACCGTAATAAGCAGCTGCTAGAAATACTAAATAAAAGACCGGGTTTAGAAATAACCTTCCTAACCCCTTCAATAACTCTATTGCCCAAGCCTCAGCCAAGCTTCCCACCAACCTCTACCATTAATCTAATCTATTAATCTGACTATATTCTACCAAATATCCCTCTAAAAACATAGCCAACCCATTGTCTTCTTCCTTTTTGTAACAAACCATTTCCAAAATACAAGTGAGAAAACCTCTAGTGCTTCTATTTAATTTTTTTGAAGTAGGGGGAAATTCTAAAGGCAAGGAGAAAGATTTCTCGCCTGGCATTTGGTTCTGCGTTTATTTCCGGGTTGTGATTTGAATGATGTGTAACCATTTTTGCATAGCTTCATTATCAATTTCCCTTGTGACGTGCAAAACCGTTTTTCGAAAGCGAAGATATCTTTATGGCTTTTTTTGCATTCTCCCCAACCCTCCCTTTACCCGTCGGAACATTTCGAAACAACAACCTCATATTAAAAACCGAACAAACATTGAGTTTGTCCGGTTTTGATTTCAATCAAACCAATCGTTATTGGTTTGCCATAATACGCAAGCCTGTTTGTAATTGCATATCATTGTCCTGATCATTTCTTTGCTTAATGACTTCTTTTTCAAGAGATTCGGCTGTTTTTTCATCAATTTGTCCGTTTGCTTTTAGGCCCGCTGCATGTTGAAACGCTCTAACTGCTGTTGCCGTAGCGGCACTAAAATAGCCATCCTCTCGGCCAGGTTCATAACCTAAGGTTTTTAAAATAAATTGCGCATTCTTCACTTGATCATTATTCATGTCCGTTTTTAACGTTTTCTCGACTTGGATGGGGTGAGTCTCATACAGTTCAGATTGTTTTACTTCATAGGTAGGTTCCACCCCTTTTTTATGAATCCAATTCCCATCAGGTGTAAGCCATTTATATAAGGTCAATTTAATATTACTTCCATCCCCCATTGGAACAGGTTGCTGAACGGTTCCTTTACCAAATGTTTGGGTACCAATTAGCGGATAATCGCCTGCTTCTTTCAGGCCTGCTGCTAAAATTTCTGATGCTGAAGCACTGCCCTTATCAATAAGGACGCCGATTGGATACGACTTCTTCTCTTCTAATGGAGAAAAACTCATGATTCTTTCACCATTTCTTTGTTCTATCTGCACATATGGTTTCTCCTTCGTAACCAACTCTTCCAATATTTCGTCAACTACTTTTAGTAGTCCACCAGGGTTATTTCGTACATCAATTAACAAACTATCCATTTCCTTTTCTTCTAGATCCTTGAGAGCAATCTTAAACTCCTTAGCTGTATCCGTAGCAAAAGAAGTAATTTCAACATAGCCAACTTTTTCATTGTCATGCGTTAACAGCTCTGAATTGACTGTAATATGAGGTATTTCCGCACGGACAATTTCTATTTCTAACGGGTTTTGCATGCCTTCTCTCTTAATGGTCAGTTTGACTTTTGTGCCTTTTTTTCCTTTTATCTTTAATGTCGCTTGCAATAAATTAAACCCTTCAACACTTTCATCATCAATTTTGATGATTTGGTCATTTGGTTTTAAACCAGCTTGCTCTGCTGGTGAATTTTTGACTGGAGAGACAATAATGATCTTACCATCTACTAAACTAACTTCGGCCCCAATCCCTTCAAATGAGGAATCGAGTGTTTCACTAAATTGTTTTGCTGTACTTTCATCCATATAAACGGAATAATCATCGTTTAATGTGGATAGCATCCCTTGAATCGCGCCTTCTGTTAACTTATGTGCATCTACTTCTTCAACATAATTTTTGTAAATGAGCTGATAGGCAGCGTTCATTTTCTCCAAATCAGATGCTAGCTGTTGACTACCTTCTTCTTCTTCTAACTGTTTTGTTTGCGATATATTGAACTTTAATTGAAAGCCTGCATAGGAACCTATCACGCCTACAAGTAATGATATGACCATTAATATAACTACTTTCTTTTTGCCCACTTAACCGCCGTCCCTTCTTTATGTAACTGTGGCTCTTTAACCAATATATGAATGAATAGGACGAGTTATGATTAGGAAATTGTTTCACTACAAAGGTCTTTCCTGTTCTTAAAAAAGCAACAAGAGTCTTCAAATATCCAAAATAGTGAAAAATGACTCTTTTCTACCTCGATAAAGGTATCAAAAGAGTCATTTTATGTTAAAATTGTTTTATATATCGTACAATGGGTAAAAAAAAAGAGAAGCTTTAAAAGCTCCTCTCTTACAATGGTACAACGCCAACCGGGTTAATTGCATTAGATTTCGATTGGTTCCAACCACCTTTATGCAGTTCAAAGTGTAAATGTTGTCCTGTTGATTGTCCTGTGTTACCCATTAGGCCAATTTGTTGACCTTGTGAAACTGTTTGGCCATTACTTACAGATCTTGAGCCACTTCTCATATGTGCATAAACCGTTGTATACGTTTGCCCATTAATAGAATGTGCAATAAATACGACTTCACCATAGCTTGATGAATGGTAAGATTGAATGACAACACCATCAGCCGCGGCATAAATAGGTACTGTTCCTGCTGCTGCTAAATCAATTCCAGCATGGTAAGAGCCCCATCGTTGTCCTAAACCTGAAGTTAATACACCTGCTGAAGGACGAATCCAATCTCCACTTGACGGAGGTGGTGTTTGTACTTGTTCTTGTCCACCACTTGATTCTGAAGAACTATCGGAACCACTGTTGCCTGAACTATTAGTCGCTCCAGTTTCTTGTTTTGCTGATTTGGCTGGCGCTTCAGCTGCTTTTTTCGCTTCTGCCTGTCTTGCGAGTTCAGCTTGTTTCGCTTCTTCAGCTTTTCGTGCTTCTTCAGCTTGGCGGTCTTTCTCTGCTTGTATCGCTTTTTCAATCGCTTTCTCTTGAGCGGCTAATAATTCTTTTTCTTCTTCACCACTTATTTTCTCAGCATGATGATGATCTTCTTCTTCTTTTAAGATTGTAATAAGATTAGCCTTCTCTTTTTTCTGGTTATCCAGATTTGCTTTCATTTTTTCTAATTCTTTACGCATACCTTCAAGCGAAGCTAAATCTTCTTTTACTTTTGCTTGTTTTTGTTCTAAAGATTTCTTATCTTCTTCTTGCTGTCTTACAATCTCTTGGTCAGCTTCAACAATTGTCGCAACTGCTCCAACTCGTCCAATAAAATCACTGAAACTTTGTGCGCCAAGTAATACGTCTATGTAATTAACAGTTCCACCTGATTCTTGCATCGAACGGGCTCGGTCTTTTAAAAGTTCGTTTCTTTGTTTAATACGTTCTTTTAAATCTTCAATTTCTTGTTCTAGCTTTTTAATTTCTGCTTTCTTAGCTTCAATCTCTTTGTTTTTCTCATCTATTTGCGCTTCTGCATCAGAGATTTCTTTCGTTAATCTTTCAACAGCTGCTTTAGCATCCTCTTGCTCGCCTACTAATCTCTCAATCTCTTTTTGAGACTTATTAATTTGCGAATCAATATTAGATTTCTCCTTCTTAAGCTCTTCACTTTGACTTTCTAAATCCCCAAGCTTATCGGCGAAAACATTCGTTGGCATTGTTGCCGTAACCGTTCCAACACTCATCATTGCGGCTAAAGATAATGTAACAATCTTTTTCTTCAATTTTATTTCCCCTCTCGTATGTTTCTCCCCGTGGCAAATATGTATAAAGAGCTAAGTCAGCATGTCATGCCAACCCAGCTCAAGCATCCTTATATTTTCAAAAACTTACGAACAGACATTAAACTTCCCCAAACGCCAATAATTGCACCTAATATAATAAGGATCGCGCCCACTTGGTAAATAAATGGTGTCACCTCTAGCAATTGAATAAAATGACCTTGAAGTTTTGGTGATACGTAATCATAAAAGTAATAATACGCTGTACCTACAGATATGACTGGAATAACTGATCCGAGCAACCCTAGCCATAGACCTTCTAAGAAGAATGGCCAGCGTATAAAGGAATTTGTTGCCCCAACTAATCTCATAATCTCAATTTCGCGACGTCTTGAAACGATAGTAATTTTAATCGTGTTTGAGATTAAGAACATAGCAGTAAATAATAAGCCCACAATTAAAATAATCCCTATATTACGGCCAAAATTAATGGTAGAAAATAAATTCTCAACCGTTCCTTGTCCATAATTCACGTTAGCAGTAAATTCCATTTCATCGATTTCCTCAGCTAATGGAATTGTATCACTTGGTGTTTTTGCTTGCACAACGTAAACATCATTTAAAGGGTTGTCCTGTTGGAAAAGCTTAAAAGCTTCTCCCTCTTCACCTAAGCTACTAATTAAGCTATCTAGTTCTTCATCTTTCCCAGAGAATGTAACAGAATCAACTTTTGGAAGTGCAGCAATTTTCTCTTCTAATGCTGTCGCATCTTCTTCTGAAGCAGTACGGTCAATGTAGACTCTTATTTCAACATCACTTTCAATGCTGCTTGCCATATGGTTGAGGTTCATCATAATGGCAAAGAATACACCAACAAGAATCAATGTAACTGTCACTGCACTTGCAGAAGCAAATGTCATCCATCCGTTACGACCTAAGCTCTTAAAACTTTCTCTCACATGTCTTAAAAAAGTATTAGATTTCATATCCGTAATCACCTCTTTGCTCATCACGGACAATTCTGCCACTTTCAATCGCAATGACACGATGCTTCATCGTGTTAACGATCGTTTTATTGTGGGTAGCCATGATAACCGTTGTACCTCTCGTGTTGATTTCTTCAAAGATATTCATGATTTCCCAAGATGTATCAGGGTCTAAGTTTCCTGTTGGTTCATCGGCAATGACCAACTTTGGCTGATTGACGATCGAGCGAGCTATAGAAACACGCTGCTGTTCTCCTCCTGAAAGCTCATCAGGAAACATACGTACCTTATGTTTTAAACCAACTAAATCTAGTGTATCCATTACTTTCTTCTTTATATTTTTCGGATTCTCTTCAATAACTTCAAGTGTATAAGCTACATTTTCATAAACATTCAACTTCGGTAGCAACTTAAAGTCCTGGAAGACTACCCCGATATTACGCCTAATGAGTGGCACTTTGCTATTTTTTAATGAGCCCATATCTATTCCATTTAGCGTGATTGTACCGCTTGTTGGCTTTTCTTCTCGATACATCATTTTTATAAATGTAGATTTACCTGCACCACTTGGACCAACGATATAGACAAACTCACCTTGGTCGATCTTTACGTCAATGCCATTTGTTGCAGTAACACCATTTTTATATTTTTTATATACATTTTTCATTTCTAACATGTAGATCACCTTATATCCGGAGTTTATTTTTAGTTAAAAATTGCGCAAGCCTAACCCCAATTATTTTTTTATAAAATAATCATCAGTTAAAGTGGGTTTCTTTTTACTTAGGCGGGGCAATTGCGGTGTGTGAATGATAAAGATGCATTTAATCGACAAAAACTGACATCTTCTTCTAAAAACCATTGACTCGAGGGATCAAACAACATTTCTTAAGTTTACTTCACTCATTATAACATCATATATTGTCAAAATAACGAATAAAATTATTACATTTTCTTTTCAAGACGGTAATATTTTAGGTGAATATGTCTATTTTTAAGGAATTATAATAGTATTATTTTCCAATATTAGATAATTAGACCTTTCTTTTGTCGCAATTTTCCGTTTAAAGTCATGTAAGTAGCTCAATATTTGAAAGGATAGGCTAGTGTCATTGTTTACTGACGAGATCACGTGATATTTGTCGATTTTTCTTTATTTTTCTCAAAGAAAAAACGCGCTCTGAGCGCGTTTCCTTTAATTATTTCTTTGCAGCAAGCCATTCGGCAACGGTATTCGCTTCTTCTTCATTTAAGAGACCACCAGGCATAGCACCTTTACCATTGATAATAATATCGTGAATTTCTTCAGCAGAGTAATTAGAACCGATTTTATCTAGCGCAGGTCCAGCACCCCCTGAAAGGTCTCCTCCATGACAACTCATACAGTTATTGTCATAAAGCTTTTGTGCATCTCCTGCATCCGCTGTTGACTCTTCACCACTCGTATTATCATCTGTTGCTGTGTCTTCGCCTGCTTCATCATTACCGCCACATGCAGCGAGTGAAAAAACAAGAGCTGAGCCGAAAAGAATTGATAAAAGCTTTTTCTTCATTACAATTACCTCCCCTTATAGGAAAATTTACAGATTACAGTGAAATTATACCAATCTTACGCCCGTTTAAAACCCTCTCCAAGTACCTCAGAAGCATCGCTAACAATGATAAAAGCAGATGGGTCAATTGATTGAACAAGTTGTTTCAATTTCGTGAACTCTGTCTGATCAACCACACACATTAAAACAGGACGTTCATGATCTGTATATCCACCGTATGCTGATAGTTTTGTCACACCTCTATCAATTTTATTCAAAATTCCATCACGAACTTCATCTTGACGGTTCGTAATAATGAGTGCCATTTTTTTTCTACCAAGACCAACCTGAACGATATCAATGGTTTTACTCGTTACATACAGACCGATTAATGCATATAAACCTTTTTCAATATCAAACACAACTGCCGCTGCGATTACGATCAATCCATCAATAAGTGCCACACATATACCTAGAGATAAACCGGTATATTTATGAATAATCTGGGCTGCTAAATCCGTCCCACCTGTAGATGCCTTTCCGCGGAAGGTAATTCCTAGACCCAAACCAACACCGATACAACCGAACAAAGAGGCAAGTAGCGGATCCATCGTCCAAGGCTCCAAGTCTTTTGTTAAGAAAACAACGAAAGGTAGGAATATGGTTCCAACTAATGTCTTAATACCGAATGATCCACCTAATAATATGACACCAGCAATAAATAAGGGAATATTTAGCGCCCACTGCACATAAGCTGGTTCCCACCCTGTAACTGCCTTCAAGATCGTACTAATCCCACTTACTCCCCCTGAGGCCACCTCATTTGGTAGTAAAAATAAGTTAAAACTAATAGCGACAAGTGCCGATCCAATCAATACAAATAAGTATTCCACTAACTTTGAGTTCTCTGTTACTGTCTTTCGCTTCTTTTTATTTTCCTTTTGACCATTCATTTACGTAAAATGCCTCCTTAGTGCCAGTCTAAAATGATAGTTATTTGCTAAGAGACACGAGGCAATAAGAAATCGTCTCAATTAAGAGTCAATGCGCATAATTCAATCTATTCATCACCTTTGTCTTTTCCGAGAGTGAGTATAGCATGCCTTTTATCCTATGTAAATGACATTAAACTACTGTGTTAAAGGGGTAAATAAACAAAGATATAAAGTTTATTATGAGTTGTGGTGGGTGGGATTATGCGAGGAGACTCTCCGTTCTCCCTTTTACATTTTTAAAAATCGGGCGCTGCACATAGTGGTGCAAGCAGAAGACCATTTTGAGGGTAGCTACTTGGTTTCACCAGTTTGTTCTATTGTGGCAAGGATGTTTTTTGCTCAACTTTCAATGTGAGAATTTCCGTGCTAGCTGTGCTTACATCGCGAGTTTCCTTCTGAGTGACTTGCGATTCCCTTTTGTACGCTCACCCTCACTTTCAGATTCAAATGTCGCTCATAAAATAACAGCGCCCACTATTGCGGGCGCTGCTTTACTCCTTATTCACCTAAGCTCAATTTAGAACGAAGGTAAGCATTGATGAAGATGTCTAGGTCCCCGTCCATAACGCCTTGTACATTGCCTGATTCGGTGCTTGTACGGTGGTCTTTTACCATAGAGTATGGATGGAAGACGTATGAACGAATTTGGCTTCCCCAACCAATTTCTTTTTGTTCTCCACGAATTTCTAGTAATTCTTGCTCTTGTTCTTCGATTTTCTTTTGGTAAAGTTTCGCTTTCAGCATTTTCATTGCTTGTTCGCGGTTTTTAATTTGGGAACGTTCTGATTGGCATGTAACAACGACATTTGTTGGTAAATGCGTAATCCTTACCGCTGAATCAGTTGTATTGATATGCTGTCCACCTGCTCCACTTGCCCGGTACGTATCGATTTTTAAATCCTCGGTACGGATATCAATTTCAATCTCATCGTTAAATTCTGGCATTACTTCACAAGATACAAAGGAAGTATGGCGACGGCCAGAAGAATCAAATGGTGAAATACGTACAAGTCGATGAACGCCTTTTTCCGCTTTTAAATAGCCATAAGCATTATGTCCTTTAATAGACAATGTTACGCTTTTAATTCCCGCTTCGTCACCTGGGAGGTAATCTAATGTTTCTACTTTAAATCCTTTTTTCTCTGCCCATCGTGTGTACATACGTAATAACATGGAACCCCAGTCCTGAGACTCTGTACCACCAGCACCTGGATGAAGTTCTAAAATCGCGTTGTTTTTATCGTATTCTTCACTTAGAAGCAATTGCAACTCAAAATCAGCTAAACGCTTTGATAAAGCAATGATTTCCGTTTCAAGCTCTTCTTGCAGTTCAACATCTGCTTCTTCTTTTACTAATTCATATGTTAATTCGAGATTCTCGAACGTCTCATTTAAATCATTGAACTCATTGACTTGTTCTTTTAATGCATTGGACTCATTAATTACTACTTGTGCTGCTTGTTGATCATCCCAAAAACTAGGATGAAGCATCTCGTTATCAAGTTCTGCAATACGTGCCTCTTTGTTTTCTAAGTCAAAGAGACCCCCTAAAGTCCGCTAAAATCTTAGCTGTTTTTTCTAACTCATGACGAATCTCTGCTAATTCCATCTTGGTCACCTCTACACATATTTTTAACCTTTATATTATATAACTTCTCCAGACAAAGTGAAACACTTCGTGTAAAAAGCCGGCAGCGACCGTTATAAACAGGTTTTTGCCGGCTCTTATTGAGATACTGTTAACCTTTTGTACCACAGCAGTTTTTATATTTTTTCCCACTGCCGCAAATACATGGATCATTACGCCCAACATCCATTTGTTTGACAACAGGTTTTTTCTTCTTCTGTTTGCCGCCTTCACTTTCTTTCGGGTTGACAGCTTGGCCTTTTGCTACTTCCTGACGTTGAAGATTGTCACGAATTTCTGCTTTCATCACATACTTCGCTACATCTTCTTCAATAGCAGCAATCATCATTTCAAACATGTGGAAACCTTCTTTTTGATATTCGCGTAGTGGATCAATTTGTCCATACGCACGCAGGTGAATCCCTTGGCGAAGCTGATCCATGGCATCAATATGATCAATCCATTTTGTATCAACGGCACGAAGCATAATCACTTTTTCGAATTCACGCATTTGTTCAGTTTGCATTTTTTCTTCTTTTTCATTATAGAAGGCAATGATTTTATCCCAAATATGATCGATTACTTCATCCGCTTCTTTTCTGCGAATATCGTCCACAGTAACCGTTCCTTCTGGAAGAAGATTTCCCTTAACGTAATCAACTAATCCTTCATAGTTCCATTCATCGTCACCATCTTCTTCTGTTTGTGAAGAAAAAGCATGAACGTTCCGTGTTAAGACACTATGAACCATACGCTCAACAATTTCTCTTAAGTTCTCTGAATCAAGCACTTCATTTCTTTGTGTATAAATGATCTCACGTTGCTGACGCAAAACATCATCATAAGAAAGTAACTGTTTACGCGCGTCGAAGTTATTTCCTTCTACACGTTTTTGTGCGGATTCAACTGCACGGGAAACCATTTTACTTTGAATCGGTTGCGAATCATCCATGCCGAGCTTCGACATCATGTTTTTCATATTATCCGAACCAAAGCGACGCATTAATTCATCTTCCATTGATAAATAGAACTGTGTCACCCCAGGGTCACCTTGACGACCAGAACGACCACGGAGCTGGTTATCAATTCGACGACTTTCATGTCGCTCTGTACCGATAACAGCTAAGCCGCCGACTTCTTTGACACCTTCACCAAGTTTGATATCAGTACCACGACCAGCCATATTAGTGGCAATCGTAACGGCGCCAGACTTACCAGCATCTAAAATGATATCTGCTTCACGGCCATGGTTTTTCGCATTCAAGACATTATGCGGAATTCCTTTTTTCGTTAAATATTTTGAGATAATTTCAGACGTTTCAATGGCTACTGTACCAACAAGGACTGGTTGCCCATTTTTATGACGTTCTGCTATGTCTTCCACTAAAGCACGATATTTTCCATCAACCGTTGCATAAATTAAATCCGAACGATCATCACGGGCAACAGGACGGTTTGTCGGAATCGCAATGACATTCATATTGTAAATATTGCGGAATTCCTCTTCTTCTGTTTTAGCTGTCCCTGTCATACCTGATAATTTTTCATACATACGGAAATAGTTCTGGAATGTAATGGAAGCAAGGGTCATACTTTCATTTTGAATTTCTAAACCTTCCTTCGCTTCAATCGATTGATGAAGACCATCACTATAACGACGGCCCTTCATGAGGCGGCCAGTGAATTGGTCGACAATCACTATTTCGCCTTCTTGTACAACATAGTCCACATCTTTATGCATACTTGTATGTGCCTTTAACGCTTGCGTAATATGGTGATTTAACGAAACATGAGAGACATCAAATAAATTTTCAATACCAAAAGCTTTCTCGGCCTTTGTCATCCCTTCTTCCGTTAATTGCACACCTTTTGTTTTTTCATCGTAAGTGAAGTCTTCCTCTACCTTTAAGCGACTAACAAATGCATTCGCTTGTAAATAAAGTTTCGTTGATTTTTGGGCGGACCCTGAAATAATCAATGGTGTACGCGCTTCATCAATTAAAATTGAGTCAACCTCATCAATGACTGCAAAATTTAATGGGCGTTGCACTTTTTGCTCTTTGTATAACACCATATTGTCTCGTAAATAATCAAATCCTAATTCATTGTTTGTGCTATAAGTAATATCAGCTGCATAGGCTGCTTGTTTTTCTTCTTTAGACATACCATTTAAGTTCAAACCAACAGTAAGTCCAAGATAATCATATAGTTGTCCCATTTCAGTAGCATCACGTGTCACTAAGTATTCATTGACTGTTACAACATGTACACCTTTTCCTGAAATCGCATTTAAATAAACCGGCATCGTGGAAGTTAAAGTTTTACCTTCACCGGTTTTCATTTCAGATATATTACCATCATGAAGTGCTGCCCCACCCATTAACTGTACAGAATAAGGGTATAAGCCAAATACACGTCTTGACGCTTCTCTAACCACAGCAAATGCTTCCACTAATAAATCATCAAGGGATTCACCTTTTTGATGACGCTCTTTGAACTCATCCGTTTTCGCTTTTAACTGTTCATCACTAAGTGCTTCCATTTTCGAAGCTAATGCTTCTATTTGTTCAGCCGTTTTCGTTAGGCGTTTTAATTCACGTTTATTCACATCAAAAACCTTATTTAAAATCCCAAGCATACAAACGCTCCTTTATCTATTGGAGATGTCTATTTTAAGAGTCTTCCTGAAACAATGATATATGGTATTAATGATACCACTTCGCATGGGTAGAGACAACTTTTGTCAGGTGTGAAGGAATATTTTTTGTCATTTAGGGTTGCGAAAGAATAAGAGGCTGAACATGATTTGCAAAAAAAAGTTCGTTCCATTGCGCTCACGTACACTCACTTTCCGCGGGGAGGGGCTGAGCGCCTGTGGGTCTCCGCTTTCCCTCTATTTCCCGAAGGAGTCTAGTGTCTTCTGCTCCATTTCACTCTTCTTTACATAATAAGGGTTCAAACCACATAAAAAAAACCGAATGATTAGATAGATACGCCTAATCATTCGGATAAATTGTTAGTTAGAATACTTATGTTCCAACCTCTATTTAAGCCTCTTGCTTTGTTTTATTAAAAATATCGTCAATAAATGCAGCTACTTGGCTTTGAATATCTCTATAGTAAGTAGATACTCGGCCAGCTGTTAGCCCGTATTTTTCGCCAAGTTCTTTTTGTGTCATACTTGATTCGACACTTGACTGTTCATAAACAAAATAACGTAGTGCAGCAATATAATTTTCTGCTTTTTGAATACGTTTATTCGTTTGTTTAATGTATTCTACCCACACACCTACACCGAAGTTAATGACCCATTGTGGTTCGCCTGCTGCATTCATATCTTTTTCAAATTGCTCTGCCACTTGTTTAGCCCCTTCAGTTGGCCATTCGTAAGCATCCATATCTACACTTGCAGCTGCTTCTGGAAGGCGATGCATGAGCTCCAAGAAGTGATCTTCAAGATATTGGATAGCATTATTATTTCCGATTGCTACGAAATCATCTTTCAGATAACCTTCATAATCGGCTGCTTTTCCTTCTGATACTTCGAATAAGCAAGGGAAAGCCGTATATTTGTCCTCATATGGGAATAATACACCGAAAGCAAACCAACCTTCAGAAAAATCATTCATCGCTTCATCTAATACGACTGTATACGATTCATTTGTCAGTGTATCTACAAAATGTAGGTCTCTATCATCAAGTCCAGTCACTTTCCCAGCTACTGGGATCGCCACTTTCCAAGATTGTAGAATTTCTTGTAATCTTGGTCTTAAGACAGCTGATTCTTTATGTTCAATAAACTTATGTAGAATCGTTTCACCGTCTTCAACCGTTTTAAACGGAATATACCAAAAAGGCATCATAAATTCGAAAAATTCTGCGTCATCTTTATCGGTATCTTCCAGTTTGTCCATTAATTGTTGATACTCACTTCTAATGGCATTACCATATCTTTGATACGCAAAAATACGTAATTCTTTTTGTAATTCGCTCACTTCATTATCAATGAGTTCTGTAATGGTAATTGTTTCTTTTTTTGCACAGCATTTCTTGTATTTTTTACCACTGCCACAAGGACAAGGGTCATTTCGATTAATTTTCACAGCTGTTTGCATATTTCATTCTCCTCTCATCACCTAGGAACAGCTTGTTCTATTATATACGATTAGTTATCTACTTTCGTTGATCACGGATATTCCAACTCAACTAAAAGCCGACTCACAATAAGTGCCCCCGGCTAACCTACAAAATTATCGCTATTCTATACTAACATTAATCTAGGGCCAAGGTCATTTAATAGAAAATTAGAAACTATCCAATGATTCAGTTTCATTCTTTTGGTCGAGTAAAAGACAATGAGGGACTAAACAATAAAAACAGCCTTTAGTTTGTCAATAACCGTCTTAACAGGTATGATGAGGGAAATAACAGACAACAATCGGAAAGGAAGAGGAAGATGAAAAAATTCTTTAAACGTGTTGGCTTCGTCCTAACATTCTGGAGATTCATTCCTTTTTTCTTTGAATACTTAGCAGCTAGAGATATTCCTTTATGGAAGAAACTACTCCCTGTAGGTGTTTCGATTGCCTATATCTTTATACCTGTTGATTTAATCCCTGATTTTCTATATATCATCGGTATCACAGATGATGTCCTCTTCACAACCTTTATCCTACAAAGCATGGTGAAATATGCACCAGACCGGTTGAAACTGAAGTACTCGAAGCTCTTGGATGACAACCAGAAACCCGTGAAGAAATAAATGTTATATGTGGATGGTCCTCTGTTCTTGTTGAGGGCTTTTTTTGCGTTTAATTAAGACAATGAATCAATGTTGGTTATGTTACTCTTTGGAAGCTATTGAAGCAATGATTTTTATTTACTCAAGGCTAAGGTGACTTTCCAAGAATATTCCTTGCGTAATCTCCCAGTTTGTAAACCAGATATGAAGGGGAATCTAAAGAAACGTATGCCTGTTGATTTTTCCCAGGCAGGTTAAGGCTATGGTAGAGGGTACTTATTAACACTATTTTCGGATTATCTAAAAAATGAAGTTATTAAATGCTTCTCTTTTTTTGACGAAATAAGAAGGTGTAAATCTGTTTTAGTAGAAATATAGAAATAAAGTTTATACAAGATATACAAATAAATATTCTGTGGTCAAAAAATGAGACGATGAGGTGCTAAAAATGATTGTAGCAGTGAATCCTTATGTAGTAACAAATGGAAATGGAAAAGAAGCAGTGCAATTTTACGTTGATGTTTTTAACGCAGAGCTTATTTCGTTGCAAACATTTGGAGAGATGCCAGAGGATCCGGATCACCCACTTCCAAGTGAAGCACAGGACCGTGTATTGAATGCTCAATTTAAAGTAGGGAATACCACTATGATGCTTTCCGATAATTTTCCTGGGGCTCCTTATACGATTGGAAATCAAGTAACCATTGCGATTCAAATCGATTCAGTGGATTCATCAAAACAAATATTTGAGAAATTGGCTAAAGAGGGGAAAGTGACAATGCCTCTACAAGAAACGTTTTGGAGCCCATCATATGGACAAGTAACTGATAAATATGGAGTAGAGTGGCAAGTTTCAGCTCTTCCGCAAGATTAATGAAAGTTTTAAATCAGCCCTTTCTTCTACTTTAGAAGGGGCTTTTGCTAATGATTTTTCTATTTGCTTCTCCGCTCAGATAAGACTGTGTGGGGCACAAATAAAAGAAGCACCAGAAAAAATCGATTCCAAGGACTCGGCAAATGAATGATTCCCGGTGACCCCTACCAAACTTAAAAAAAGCGCAATCTCCTAACTGGAATTGCGCTTACCTGCTATAAAACTACTGCTTCTCCTCTATGATTACTTACCTGCATTTCTGCTAACAGATTTTCTATCAAATCAACATCTCTTACTCTTTCCCCCTTCTTGTCAAATACCAAGACATCTTTTTTTGAAAATGCGATCTGTGACTCTTTATTAGGTGTTTGCCATGTGGATTCACCTTTTACAAAAACTTTCCCCCAATCCGTTGTAAGACAATAGATAGATTCTCCACCTAAATGTTCAGTAGAAACAACGGCACCTGTTAATATATAATCAGCATTCACATTATGGCCATCTTCTTTCATACTCATATTTTCTGGTCGGATACCAATGGAATAATCACCATAAGACAATATATTTGTTGGGGGTGAACCGATAAATTGCGCTACGAATAGATTGGCTGGATTTGTATAGATCTCCTTCGGTGTGCCTTTTTGCATGATATGGCCATTGTTCATAATAATGATGTATGATCCCATCGACATCGCTTCAATTTGGTCATGAGTGACATAAAGAAAGGTAGTTTGTAATTCTTTTTGTAATTCAATCAGTTCTTGTCTCATTTGATTTCTTAATTTTGCATCCAAGTTGGACAAAGGCTCATCCATTAGAAACGCGTGCGGCCTTTTAACAATAGCCCTTGCCAACGCCACTCGTTGCCTCTGCCCCCCTGATAACTCACCTGGACGCTTATTGGCATGCTCTGTTAACTCCACCATCTCAATCACTTTATTTACCATGTTAAGCCGTTTGCTTTTGTCTATTTTCTTTATTTTCAACCCGTATTCAATGTTCTTAAATACTGTCATATGTGGGTACAATGCATAATTTTGAAAAACCATGCCGATATCACGATCTTTAGGTTCGCTATAGGTAATATCTTGGTCATTAATAAAAATAGACCCACTTGTCGGTTCTTCTAAACCTGCTATCATACGCAACAGCGTTGACTTTCCGCATCCTGATGGACCTAGTAAAATGGCAAAGGAGCCATCTGGTATATCAACATCGATTCCTTTTAGTATCTCTTTTTGACCGAAAGATTTCTTTATTTGTTCAACTTTGATACTCCCCATATTTTACGCCCCCAGCTTATTTATTTGATGCCAAATCGAACAAAAGAGTCAACGATATGTTTCTGTAAAAATAAGTAGATAAGTAGTATCGGTATACATGAGATAGTTGTAGCTGCCA
The DNA here is from genome assembly GCF_038003465.1 of Cytobacillus sp. FSL K6-0265. Taxonomy (NCBI): domain Bacteria; kingdom Bacillati; phylum Bacillota; class Bacilli; order Caryophanales; family Bacillaceae; genus Cytobacillus; species Cytobacillus sp. FSL K6-0265. Next base: position 3,836,397 of record NZ_JBBOPE010000001.1, read on the forward strand.
TTAGTGATCCCCACATATTCACATCCGAATTGACAAATGACTTCAAGCCAATTTGAATAGGTGCATTTTCCATTTCCTTCGTTACTAACATTGGCCATAAATACTCATTCCAAGCATTAATGAACAGAATGATGCCCAATGAAACTACCGTTGAACGGATATTGGGTAGGATAATTCTGAATAAAATACCGAGATCAGACTCGCCATCTAACCTTGCCGCATCAATTAATGCAGTAGGAAAGGACTTAAAACTTTGATAGATTGATAAAATGGCAAAGGTCGATGCAGCGAATGGTAAGACAATGCCTAATGGATTTTCATTTAAGCCGATTTGATTAATCAATACATAGTTTGGAATCATTACCGCTTGGAAAGGAATCAACCAAGTTAAGCTAAGTAATGTAAAAATTAAAAGTTTCCCTTTAAAATTCCATCTCACTAATGCATAACCGGCTAATAAACTGGTTGCCAACTGAAAAATTGTCATTAAAGTTGCCACTACAAATGAGTTGAATAACATTTGTATAATTGGCATTTCTGCGAATGCATATAGATAATTTTGCCATGTTGGTGCCTGTGGTATAAAAGAACTTGTAAAGATTTCAGATTCATTTTTAAATGAAGAGATAATCATCCAATAAAGTGGGAAAATAGCGATGATACTCATCATTATTAATAAAAAATGCTGAAGGACTGTTATTGATTTTATCCGTTTCATCACTTTTACTCCCTTAATTATCATAGAATGCAAATTTTTTTGTTAATAAGTTTAGACCAATCGCAATGATCGCAAATACAATAAAAAATAACGTCGCTGCTGCAGAACTTAATCCTGCATTCAAGTTACTGAATCCATATTTATACATCTCATAATAAATATTCGTTGACGAACCGAACGGCCCACCTGCCGTTAAAATATCAATATAAGCGAAAGTAAATTGACTGGAAAATAGAATACTCATTGTGAGCATAAATAATATTGTTGGTGACAATAAAGGAATAGTGATCGTTAGTAATTGCTTCCATTTCGTTGCACCATCTAAAGCCGCTGCTTCAAAATAATCTCGATTAATATTGGTCAATGCGGCAGAGAAAATAATCGTACTAAATCCAATCAGTCCCCATCCTGTCATAAAAAGAATCAGCCATTTCGCATATACAGGATCAGTAAAGAAAGAGATGTTTCCATCGGTGATTCCAAGTTTTTGTAATGTAAGATTGACTAATCCATTGGCAGGATGAAAGAGCCATCTCCAAATTGCCCCTACAGTTACTGGTGCCAATATCATTGGGATAAAAAACATTGCCCTGTACACATTTTTCACTCTGCCATTTAATCCATTTGTTGCCACCGCTAAAAGCATTGGAATAATGATCGAGAACGGCAGTATACCTATCGTATAAAAAATTGTATTTTCGATTGAATGAATGAAGTCCTTAGTTTGGAACAAACGAATAAAATTATCTAATCCCACGGTAATAGGTTCTGTCCCTGGGACCATACTCCACTTTTGAAAGGCTAAAACAAAAGTAGATAATAACGGTTTATACATCCAAACACCTAATAAAAGGATAGCCGGTAGTAAAAATAAATAAGGTTTCCATTTAATAAGTGAACGAGCAGCACGTCTGCTTTTCTGCTCGGTCACTTTTTTTTCTTGCTCTGATACGATTATTCTTTTTACCTCACTCATAAGATTCCCTTCTCTCATGAACACCTATTGGATTAATTGGTTAATTTCTTCTTCAGCTGCTTGTAAAGTTTTTTCTACATCTGCATCCGTTGAAACCGATTGAACAATCGCATCTCTAAATATATCGGACATCTCCGTTGCATATTCCGCTGGCCAAATTACTGCTGGTTGGATGTTGTTCAATTGCTCCAAGTTGATTTTATATAATGGATTTTCTTCAATAAATCCTTTTAAATAGTTAGGATCATCAGCTAACTCTGTTCTGAGAGGTAAATAACCTACCTCAGAAGTGATGATTGTATAACCTTCATTACCAGTAACATATTTAATAAACTCCCAAATCGCTGCCTTTTTCACATCATTATCTGGTCTAACAGCTAATACACTTCCCGAGTTCACTGGAACAGACGGATTGTTTCCAAATGAGGGTAAACCAGCGCCATAAAGTTCCCAGCCACCCGCTTCGGATGCGTTTTTAAATCCGCTATGCATTGCAGTAGAAGTAATGTACATTCCTAAATTACCAGCCATGAATTGCTCGGGTAATTCCGTGTCACTCCCAACTGCATGGGCACCGTTTTGATAGAGATCCTTCCACATTTCAATCGCTTCAATACTTTCTTGATTAGCAAATTGCGCTTCCTTACGATCATCAGAAAGTACTTTGCCTCCATTACTTAATATCACACCTTCAGTTGTCCAACCATTATCCGGTGCTAACGCAAAGCCATCTTTGCCTGTCGCTTCGTTTATTTTGAGTGAATATTCTTTAATTTCTTCCCATGTCTGTGGTGGCTTGGTTGGATCTAAACCCGCTTCTTCGAATAATTGTCCATTCATAAAAACAATAGGTGTGCTAAATGTAAACGCTAAACCATATGTCTTTCCATCAATTTTTCCTAAACTCAATGCATTGTCTGAAATGCCATTGAGATGATTGTTTAACTCTTCTGCTGGAAACACATCTTCATAGGCTTGGAAGCCGAGCGTTTCTCTTGAGTTATCTAGTGTGGAAAAAGTATGCTGGACAATATCAACCGCTTTTCCAGCCGCAATATCTGCCTTAAACTGTTGATAAGAGGCATCCGCAACCCCTTCAACAATGACACCTTTTTCTTTTCCAATTGTGTCATTGAACTCATTAATTAGGTGTTCCATCCCCTCTTTCATTGTTGGAGCAGCTAAACTATAAGAATAAAAAGTTACCTTTGTAGGGTTCTCAGGGTCTAATTCTCCCATTTCTTGTGAGACGGTTGTGGCATTAGAAGAACTACATGCACTTAACACTAGAGTCATACCTAACAACAGAATGAACATAATCGAGAGCCTCTTACTTTTCAGTTTAACCATCTTCTCTCCCCCACAATTAAGAATGCTGAAGCATCTGCTTCAAATCTACTGATAAAAACGTATCAAACTTGTCTGGGTACCTAACATGTTCTACGCTCGCTCCATTTTCATCTAACGTACAAATGCTATAGCCCGTACGATTATTAAATGAAGCTAACTCTTGGCCAATTTCCATACTAAACGAAGTCCCTCCCGCAGTAGATAATAGAATATTTTCATAGGTAGTTACTTTATTCTGGTGAGTATGACCACTCAGAACTAGTTTGACATCCGTATTTTTTATGATTGCCAACACCTCTGCTGAGTTTGATAAGCTATGACCATCAACTACATGTCCTGCTTCTAATGGATGATGGACAACAACAATCGACCCATTAGGAGTTGGCTGAGCTAATGTCTTCTTTAACCAATGTAATTGCTCTTCACTCACTACACCTTTTCCACTATGATCATAGCTAGAATCTAGCACGATTAGGCGATAGTTTTGAATGATTGTTTCGTAAAATAATTCCTGTTTCTTTTTTTCTACTTTCCCCAGACCTTCCCAGTAAGCTTCTGTCACGTCATGATTCCCTAAAGCTAAATAATAAGGAATATCTGTGATATGCTCTTCTAATAACTTATTTAAAAAAACATAATCTTCAACTGTCCCTTCGTGAACAAGATCTCCACTAATTAAAATGAAATCTAGCGCCTTCTCATCTTGTGTGATTGCCTGTAATATTTTTTTCAATGTTTCAGTTGGATTATTGTCAACACCTGTTAATGTTTCAATTAAACTGCCTTTGTATTCTCTTAAAATATGTGTATCAGATAAATGAGCAAACCTTAATTTCTCCATGTTCATTTCTCCTTTTAGAAGATTACTCTTGCAAGCAGAAATCTTTTATTTTATTTCTTATTTCATTTGTTATTCCAAACTCTAACAACAAATAAGTGTCAAAATCGCCGTATATTTCCTCTATGGCAGATTTAGTTGCAAGTAAATATTCTTCTTGTAATAAAAAAGCTGATTTTAATTGCAATACCTCCTCTTCCACAAGTGCTGCTTCTGCTTGCAGAAACATTTGCTCATGAAATGTGGCTAAAGCAACGTTAGAATAAAGGTAATCTTCCATCACAGTTGAAAATGGCACACCGAGTGTAAGTAATATAATCATGGCACCTATACCTGTGCGATCTCTTCCTCCAGCACAATGATGGATTAGCGGCAAGTTTTTTTCTGGTTCTTTTAATAAATTCATCAAAGCTTGGTAAGAAGCATTTCGAACCGGAAAAGTGGAATAGAGTGTTATAAACATTTCCTTAGTATAGTGTTTGAATCCATCATCTTTTTCCGATACTTTTGACACTTGCTCAGCTATATTATCCTCAGCGATTACCGGTACTCGTAAAAGTTTGGCACTACCAATTTGCGGATCAGGTTTTTCATTTGCTTCATCATCTCTACGATAGTCAAATATATATTTGATTTTTTGTTTTGTTAGTTGAGAAATATCATCATCCGTTAATCCACTTAAATCACCTGCTCGATATAGGATGCCTTTTCGTACTGTTCGTCCATCTACAGTAACGAGACCACCCATATCACGAAAGTTCAAGGCCCCTTTTAGCGGAACGGTTCGGGAGTAAAGTCCATTTGGTGTCATGTATTCACCTTATACTTTTCCAAATCACTGACACCATCTAGTTCAATAACTTGAAAACCAACTTCGCCATTTTTTACTGTTACTAAAAGGATATGATCGATCGAACCAACACTATCACCGTGCCAACATGCACCCGTTCGCCCCATTTGAATATAATTTCTATTGTTCTTCTTCGTTACTTCCAATTGATGAAGATGTCCTGCAAACATCGTATACGGTCTTGATTCAAGCATATTCTCGAATTGGCTGAACTTAAGGTCCTTCGTTTTCCATGCTGGCTTATGCATAAATACAAAAGTATGTTGAACATCATGATTCTCATGTAATACATCTGCAAAAAACTGTAATTGCTCATCTGAAATATGGGGTAAGTTGCCCTTCTCAATATCTTCCTCCGAAGCCCCTTCAGTCATTTGTCCGAAGAATTCTTCAATGTACCCTCTTGCTTTAGTTGGATTTTCAACTACTTGATTGGTAATCTCCCTAAAACTCTTTACAAATGCTTCAGGCATACCTATCGGATTTTCCTCTGTATTCATCACTAAAAATAAATAATCATTTAATCGAAAAGCGTAATACTCAAAACCTTTTCGCTCACGCCAAACTTTAACCATTGTGTCATTTCCATAGTCATGGTTGCCGACCGTTAAATAAAATGGAATGTCTACATCTTTAATTAACTGATCAATATAGTCCCACTCTCCATGGGCCGCTTCTTCTTGATCCCAATAACCTTCAATAAAATCACCAACCGAAAGGACAAAATCAGGATTAAGGCCTTTCACTACTTGCAAACCTTTCTCAAAAATGCCTGGTGTTGTAATCCCACAGCGATCACCAACAACTGCAAACGAAAAATCATTTTCAAGGTTAGTGGACATGTTTCCAAACCAAGGTCTCTTACCATTCTCAGAAAAATCCTCTTTAAAATAATGTTGCGGGCCAACCTTTTTTTGATCTATTACATGCATCCCATTGTCCCTCCTTTTTTTAAATACAACTGAAGTATACAACTAGCATGTTAATCAGATGTTAATCTAACATGAATCATTTTATGAGTTTAATGAAATTTTTAAATTTAGTGTAAATAAGAAGGTTACAAGATGTTTTCTTAGGAAATCATCGCTATAATTGTATAATCATAGGATGTTAATTAATGGATTTAGATAGAGAGGAATTAGAACAATGACAAAATCTTTAATAGATACCGCTTATCACACCATTCGAACGAAAATTCTTACTTGTGAATACCTACCGGGAAGCTTACTATCCATATATAAATTATCAGAGGAATTAGCTATGAGTCGCACACCTATCTCAAATGCGGTTGCTAAACTTGAACTAGAAGGGTTAGTGATCTCCTTAAAGAATAGAGGTGTTATGGTAAAAGAGGTATCATCAAAAGAGATACTAGATATGTTCGAAGTCATCTTCACCCACCAAATGTATGCGCTTGAAAAAGTAGAAACAAATCCGCTTTATTCATTTAACTTATCACTTTTAAATGAACATCTAGAGCAACAACTACTAGATAAAGAAAACGATCGTTATTTCTCTTATGCGACGCACTCACTACAATTCATAAGACAAATCATCGCTGCCGGCCAAAACCAAATCATGCTTCAAATTATGGATCAGCATATGGACAAAATCATCATCGGTTCTGTATCCAATTACTTACTTTACCCAGAAAAACGGATTTTCTCTGGTGCTCATTACAATGAAGCACTTTACCAATCCATTGAAGCAAAGGAGTACGAACAAACAAAAGAACTATTAAAAGAATGGCGAGCACAAATTAGAGAACGCATCTTAATAATGGGAGCTATATAAGGCATACATATTCATGCCCTGCTCCTATTTATCTCCTGTAGCATCAACTTATCGCACATGAAAAAAGCAGGCGGTGCCATAGCACCTACCTGCTTGCTTTTATATTATTGCGCTTCGATGAGTCCGTAGCGCCCATCTTTTCGTTTGTATACGACATTCGTTAAGCTTGTGGCTGCGTTGGTAAAGACGAAGAAGCTATGGCCGAGCATGTTCATTTGTAAAATGGCCTCTTCACTGTCCATTGGCTTAAGGTCAAAATGCTTTTGGCGAACGACCTCTAAGTCATTGTCTTCTTCTGGATGTTCATCTGGCTCTTCAAAGCTAGTGAATAATTCGTTAATCCCGCCTTTTTCACGGAATTTACGATTGACTTTTGTTTTATGTTTACGAATCTGTCTTTCCAACTTGTCGTTGATTAAGTCGATGGCAGCATACATATCAGCATGAGCCTCTTCTGCTCGAAGTACAAGATTCGTCATCGGAATCGTTACTTCAACTTTTGACGTTTTATCATTATTGGTTTTCAGGTTTACGTTTACATTTACGTTAGGAGTTTCAGAAAAATATCTTTCCAACTTCATAATTTTCTTTTCGACGTAGTCTCTGATTGCTGGAGTTACCTCAATGTTTTCACCCCGAATGTTAAAATTCATAAGTGAACTCCTCCTTCTCTTTATAAGAGTCATAAGGATGAAGCCTGTCCTTCAATCCTTATCAGCTAGTCTTAAATAAGACTATACTCTATATTTCTATATTACCCGTAAAAAGTCCTGCTAAAACCTTTTTAACGAAATTAAGAAATTAAATAAGGTTGCAATTCATAGTCTATCATTCGGTGCCAAGCTGCAAACAAAGGGAAAAATTGCTCACGTAATATTTCTTGTTTTTCTGGGGCATTACCGATGATTTGCTCCAGTCGATCAGCTTGTTCCTGTACCTTTTCAAACACATGCATAATATGAACCATTTCACTGTTTTCCTTAAACAAATGCAGTAATTGCTCATTCACTGCTTTTATTTGTGGAAAAGAATCAATGACCTCAAATAGGAGCTCATCGCCATCATCTTTATCTAAATCTGTGAAGCTATCTACAATATAGGTAAAGCTTTCTTCTAGTGTATTTAACACAGAACAATACTCTCTGAGGAGAATATACTGTTCCTCCTTCAACATCATCACCTAATTTCGTTTATCATAAAAAACACCATCGCTCATCCCAACGGCTTCATACGGATTCGCATATTGCTTACTCTTTACTTTCTGCACCTTCAATCTTTTCATATCATCCTTAATGATTTGCTGGTGCTGAGCTAATAATTGTTTAATCGCGCGATCCTGCTTCAGCAAAACGTCTTTCATCTTCTGAGCTTCTACCGATTGAAAATCTACTTGTCTCATTAAAGTAAAGCGTTGATCAAGCAGATCATCCGTCTTCTTTATGTAAGCTTCCCGATCATTTTCAGGTAATCCTTGGTTTAGATGAAGCAATAACTCACGCGTACAAACGATCAAATCAGTTGTCGTCGCTGTCATGATTGTTCACTGCCAACCATTTGCGGTTTTTTCTGCTCTAACATCATTTCTTTCCATGTGTTGCGAAGATCCATGATAATTGATTCCGCTTCTTTTAAGGCTGTGAGATCATTGCGTGTATTAGCGTCAACTAAGGTTCTCCACACATAATCATAGATTCGTAGCAAATCACTAGATAATTCGACCTCTTGATTGAGTGTTACCATAAATTCTTGAATGATATTTTGCGCCTTTTGCATATTTTCATTGCGCTTCGCAACTTCACCTTGCTCTATTGCTTGCTTGGCAATACTGATAAACTTCAAACAACCATTGTAAAGCATCATTGTTAGTTCTGCCGGTGTTGCTGTATTAATAGAAGTTTGTTGATATTTTTGGTACGGATTGGTTGCCATCTTTTCACTCCTTATTGCGAGCTATAGCCGAATTGTGTGAGCATATAATTCATTTGCTCATTCATTTTTTGCATTTGTGTCTCCATCGCTGCAAATTGTGACCAATACCTTTGCTCTTTATCTGCTAACTTCGATTCTAGTTCAGTTATACGTTTATTGATATCATCCAAATTTTTTCCAATAGAAAATTGACTATTCGTCTTCATGCCATTACCAGCTTTTAACGTAATCGCATCGATTGATTGTGTAACAGTATCTCGCAATCGTCTAGAAATTCCTTGCTCACCAAGTGTATCGCCGTCCGCTGCGAACAAATTAAATACACCTTCTGCGTCATTTTCCAATGCTTCCTTCAGCTTATCTTCATTGATTTCGAGCTTACCACCCTCTAAATAATTTTTCGTTGTGGTAATACCAATAGCTGACAGCTGGTTATATTCACTCGTAGCACCTTCTAGCGGTGTATAAAAGTTCATACGCATATTACTTAGTAAACTACTCAATTGTTGATCTGAACGGAGTAAACCGCTCTTGGCTTTTTCCTCCCAGAGCTCAATATCCTTTTCAGACATCGCCGCCCGTTGATCCTTAGTTAACGGCGCATAATCACGGTATTTCTCTTCAGATAACTGTCCTTGTATATTATCTATTAATTCATTGTATTTTTCTACGAATTCTTTGATATTTTCTATAGCTTTATCGGTATCATTATTGATTGAAATCGTAACAGGTGAATCACCATTCACAGCATCAAAGGTATCCTTCAAAGTAAAAGAAACACCGTTTACTGTAAACGTATTAGAAGTTCTCTCCGTTTCTAAACCATTTAAGGTAAATTTCGCATTTTCTCCACCTTTTTCATTATTGCTATCAAGTTTTAAAACATTAGTTAAAAACGGACTCCCATTAAATGAGATCTCTTTCCCATCACCACTTTGATTAAAATCACCTGTTGACGTTCGGGCAATCGTTACTTTATCAGAATGTTGGTCATAAAACATATTGACACCTAATGAAGATTTATTCACTTTATCAATAACTGTCGTTAAAGAATCACGGGCATCGAAAGTAAATGTTTGGTTCACTTCTCCCGTTTCATTGTATGTAGACATGTTAAATTCAAAGTATTGGTGGTCATAGCTCACTTCCGCTTTTGCACCTGCTTGTAGGTCAGAGCCGAAAGTGATTTTGCCTGTTTCTTTATCTAAATAAAATTGGTTTTCTGTTAAATTATTCACATCCGTACCAGCAGTAAATGTTTTCGTTTCTTTTATTGGGTCCCCATTCTCGTCTTTTATAACGTTACCATCTGTATCCTTTTTGTCCCATGTAAAAGTAATGCTTTCCTCAAATTCTGTGATTCCTATTTGTGAAAGTTGCACTTCTTTTGTTGAAGAGCCAACAGAGATCGTATCTTTTTGCACCATCTCATATTCCACTCCAATTTTACTGTCCGCGGGAATTTGTTGGCTGAAAGTCATTTTTCCTGTTTTCTCATCTACAAACACTTGCTTTTGATTCGCATCTAAGTCATCTAGGCTCGTTACCACTTGATAATTATCTGCACCAACAGTCACACTACCCATTTTTTCTAAACTATGCTTGCCTAGCTTTTGTAAAGAGAACTCTTTGCCTGCTTTCTTTACTAAAATCTCTTCGTTCATACCATCTGCAGTATCTTTAAATATTTCCTCCTCATCTAGCCCAACAAATTGACTGATTTGGCTATAAATACTTTTCGTTGTATCAACCTTTTGTCCATTGGCGGAAATTCCCGCTGTACTCGCATTCGTAGCAGAAGTCGCCAATCGACTCACGGCAGACAATGTATAAGACCCGCTCCCTGCTGTGGAATCAGCCGTTGCTGTGACTTTGTTGCTATTAGAAGAAGTTGTGACTTTTGATAAAAATGAAGATTGCAAGCGCATATTTAATGTCATATCGCGGAAAGATGCTAGTTTTAAATTAATATCTCTATAAGAATCGCGCTGCCATTCGAGCGTTTGTTTCTTTTGTGACAATTTATCAATCGGTACTCTTTGTACTCTCATTAAATCATTAATTAAGGATTCTGTATCTAAACCAGATGCTAAACCACCTATTCGAAAATTCGCCATGACCATCCGTCCCCTTTTCTCTCAATCTATTTATTATATCGACTATAGTCCTATCGTTTACAGTAAAAATATGACTAATTGCCACTGTTCACGAATAAAAAGCCACTAGCATCAGCCAGTAGCTTCTAGACTTTTTGATCCACCATAAGCCCTTGAAATTCTGTCATTTCTGCAATCATATCGAGGAAATCCTTCGGTGGGATTTCACGAACGACTTCTTTGGTATCCGCATCGACGACTTCTACATAATAACGATCGAGCTTTTCATGTAATTGAAACTGTACCGAAGTATAATGCGTCTGCAAATGATTATTCGCCTGCTCCACCTTTGATTGCAAGAAGTCCTTTTGTACTTCAGAAGCCGACACCTTTTCTTTATCTTGTATTATACTATTTCTCTCAGATTGACTTTTTTCTTTCTGCTGAATAACAAAAGGTGAGTCCACCATCATTCCCCTATTCGACTCTACTCTCATCCCTATTCGCCCCTTACCGAATCACCTATTTTCTCTTTATATCGGAAATAACCATAAGGCTCTCTATCAACCAAAAGTTCGGTTTTTGTTAGAGAGAAAACAACGACCTTTTTCTTATGAAGTAGGTCGTTTTACCTAAAAAAAAACAAAAAGAAGCCCCAGACAAAGCTGAGACTTCTTAGATGAAAATACCAGTAAGCGGTGAATTAACCTAATAATTGTAGAACCGCTTGTGGTTTTTGATTTGCTTGTGCAAGCATTGCTTGAGAAGCTTGAGAAAGAATGTTCGTACGTGTCATTTCCATTACTTCTTTCGCCATATCAACGTCACGGATACGTGATTCAGCTGCTTGAAGGTTTTCGGAAGAGTTGTTTAAGTTAGAGATTGTGTGCTCTAGGCGGTTTTGATATGCACCAAGGTTTGAACGTTCTGCAGAAACTGTTTCAATAGCATTGTTAATTACTTTAATTGCAGCTGATGCAGACTCATGTGAAGAAACATCAAGTGCCATTTCTTCAGCAGTATTAGTACTACCATTAGTTACAACATTAGTTGCAGTGAAGGCAGCTCCATCAACGTCTCCATCATATGCAGCAGTACCTGAAATACCTAAAGCTGCTGAACGCATATCATTAATATCTATTGTCATAGATTGACCTTGGTTTGCACCAATTTGGAATGCAGCTGAGAATCCAGTTCCAGGTGTAATTGTGCCATCATCTGCTTTAGTTTCTCCACCATTTAGTAGACTTTGTTGGTTAAATTCTGTAGTATTACCAATTCTATTAATTTCAGAAGTTAGAGCATTAATTTCTTTTTGGATTTCTCCACGGTCAACGCCTACATTAGTATCATTGGCAGCTTGTGTAGCTAGCTCACGCATACGTTGTAGGATATTTTGTGTTTCTTGAAGGGCACCTTCAGCCGTTTGGATCATTGAGATACCATCTTGAGAGTTACGGCTAGCTTGGTCTAAACCACGAACTTGAGCGCGCATTTTTTCAGAGATTGCTAGACCTGCCGCATCGTCACCAGCACGGTTGATACGAAGACCAGAAGATAATTTTTCCATTGCTTTTGCACCAGCAGCGTTGTTAACACCAAGCTGACGATAAGTATTTAATGCTGAAATATTATTGTTGATAATCATATGAATTCCTCCATGAGTTTTATTTTTCCACATCCTTGTGGAGTGAAGTAAAGCTTGTTGCTTTCTTCTTATTTATTATCGGAGTGCTCTAAAGTTTGTTTAATACTTTTTATAAATTAAATGAATAATTTTAAAAATCACTTGTTGCGTATGCTTATACTTAGAAAAAAATAAACCGATGTCTCCCAACCGGCTTATTTCAGAGGGTTATCTTTTAATAATGTCATTAAGTCCACAGGGTTTTGCGCAGCTTCGTTGTTTTCTGTCTGAATCTGTAGGTAGACTTCTTTTCTGTAGATGTCGATGTCTTTTGGTGCTTGGATGCCAAGCTTGATTTGGTCTCCTTCAACGGCGACGATAGTGATTTCGATGTTTTCATTAATGATAATCGATTCGTTTTTGCGACGGGTTAGTACGAGCATGTGGCATCCTCCTCCTTCGCTTGGAATAATGGATGCTTTGTTTTATAGCGGGCATCATTTAATACGAGCTGTTTCCCCATTCTTTTTTTCATATTCATCACTAAAGGACCTTGCAAATTCGCGGTTGAAGACTTAAATGGTTCCTTCAATGTAAGAATGACGAAGGTAGCTACGTCTTGCGCTTGTTCAATTTGCAGCGCATGTTGGGATGCTTCATTGAGCTGATATTCGTAATCAGCAAAAAAGGCATACGGATCGACGACGACAAACGCTAACTCGACTGTATTGATTGATTGTAAAATGAAATAAGGGAGTTCTTCTAAAAAAGGAAGGAGCACATATTGTTGCTCTTCTGGAAATCCTGGCAAGCCTGCAGGAAAATGAAATTGTTGCTCTGCTGACACTTCAACTGTCCCTTGATATTTTGTCTCAATTTTCATCGTAACACTTCCTTATATAAGCTGATCCACTTGAAAATCTCTTAGTTCAAAGTTAATCGCTTCTTTTTGCTGTAAATAAATTTGTGCTTGCCAGTTTTCATGAGCGATTTGTGGGCGATTGATACTTACATCAATGACTGGCTTTTGCGGGGTTACGTTCACATCGACGCTCCCTGGATCATAATCGATTTGTACCCGGAAATGGGTTTTCGGTAAATAGCCGATCCCTGGTGTCTTTTGGTTAGGCTCACTATTTTGTTTCGCAATTTGTGAGATGGCACCTGCTCCGTTTTCAATTTTCATCATCGCATCACCTTCACGGACTCGTCTAGAGATCCCTGTTATTGCCGTCATCTTTGCTTGTTCTGCCGCCTCCGCGACTCGCCGGCCTGCCCCTTTATTATCCAGATCAGCTCGTGCCTCTGATTGATCAATAAAAAGCTGGGATGCTTCATGACTAATTGTAAGCTTTGCTGGTGGCTGATGCATCGAAACATCGGCTTGCGACTGTTTGATTTTCATCACAGGTTGAAAATAATCTATACCAAGATGCGCTTGTTTTGTTGTTATTTCTAAATAAGGGGTATGCATAGAGTTCACCACTCTTTATAGAACGAGCGGCCCATCTATAAAGATGAACCGTCGTCAACGTTTTTTATCGTAAAAAGTCCATTAAGGTTGGTTGAATAATGCTTGCTCCAACTGCTAAAGAAGCACGGTGGAGGGCTTCTTGGGATGTTAACTCAATAATGACCTTCTCTGCATCGATATCTTCATTATTAGACATCATGGTTTTGGCAAGTATCTCTTGATTGCCTAAACGACTTTCAACCATTTCTACCCGATTAGATTTAGCCCCGATTTCTGCCATTTCCGAGATCACATTATTATGATGATGATCAATAATATCCAGCTCTCCAGATAAATCAGCCGCTGTTGTATCAGGTGATTTTAACTTATCAATTAAGTTGCCAATATCTTTAAATAAATCTAATGAAAAGACATTTTGCGGCTTACTATTCACATCGAGGTGAATACCTGCAGAAACTTCAATTTTCACGCCTTCAGTATTACTAGCAACCGCACCTTTTTCTTTCGCGACGAAAGAATCTGGTAACGGGAATCCGATTTCAGTGCCATCTTGAGCTTTAAATGCATTCGAAGCTTCATTCCAAACAAGCTGACTACCTTTATCATCGAAAAGTACATAATTCTTGGCATTATTCGCATCAATTGTAGTGATATCGACATTTTGATCAATCTTCTTTAAATCGACTGGCTTATTCGTTGTATCTGAGCCGTTAAAAATATACTTATTATTCACTTTTGTATTGGCAATCGATTCTAATTGATTTCGCAGCTGCTCAATTTCACTAGCCACGTTCTTACGTTGACCCGCATCATATGAATCATTGGAAGCCTGTACCGTAAGATCGCGGATACGCTGGATAATTTTATTCGTTTCATCTAGTGCCGATTCCGTATTATCCATCCAGTTATATACCTCGCCTAGATTGCGTTGATATTGGGATACAGCCGTTACTTGGGAACGGTAATTGACCCCTTTCATCGCTGCTACAGGATCATCAGACGGACGATTCACTTTTTTGCCTGTATATAGTTGTTCTTCTAATTTACCAAGCTTTTGATAGTTGTTTTGAATATGTTTTAGTGAATTTTGTGAAAGCATGGATTGTGTTACGCGCATCAGTCATTACCTCCTTATCTTCCGACTCTGCCCATACCATTAATAATGGTATCAAGCATTTCGTCTATTGCAGTAATTTGTCTAGCCGCTGCACTATAAGCATGCTGAAACATAATCATATTGGACATTTCTTCATCAAGAGAGACCGAACTAACAGAAGAACGATTAAATTGAACCGTGTCGGCTAGCGTAGCAGCATTTTCCGTCATTCGATTTGCTTCTTGTGTCGTGACTCCTAATTCACCAATCATCCCTTGGTAAAAGCTCATCATATTTGTATCTGATCCATTAAAATCGAGCATCATGTCTTTTACATTTGCGAGAGCAACCGCATTAGAACCGTCACCAACAAAGCTTTCGCTTGAAGGATTTTGTCCAATACCTGTTAACTCAAATGACCAAGTAGAACCAGATTGTAAATTAGAGATTGTTCTAGCATCTATTTTAAGGCCAAAGAGATTCATATTTTCTTTCACTGCTTGATTTTGATGGTCGGCTATTGGGTTGCCGTCTAAATCATAAGCGGAGTATTTCCATGAACCATTATCATAAGTCAACTCAATTTTTGCCTCACTAATCGTGATCGGCGGGGTATCATATGTTTGAATACCACTGAACGCACCTAGAATCGTTGGGTAACCAGTCGATGGGTTGTCCGCATGTTTCGTAATAGAACCCGTAAATAACTCACCACTTGAGGAAGCGGCAATATGATTTAAATTATTCATAATTGAATCAGACACTTTTATATTGGCTGCAGCCCCGGCTGCATTATCGCCTATTTCAAAGAAGTCCACACCGTTCTTTACGCCGCTCTCAATTTCAGATAAACTCCAACCACTTTGATGGACAGCATTAAAGGCCGTGGCAAAGCGGAAAGCCATTAAGTCCAGATTCGCAAGCATATCAGAATAAACGCCTGTTTCCTTCCCAGTGGCATCTATTTTGCCGTACATATCTATATTCGCAAGCAAACTCCCTTTCGAAGTGAAATCAGATGCAGTCAATGATTTATTACCGATTTGCAAACTAGCAATGGCTTGTGTTTCAGGGTCTTTTTTCACACTCAATGATTGGACGATATCATTTTTCCCATCGAGTAAAGTACCGACACTTTTACCATTCGCATCGACTAATTCAATCGAATATTTCCCTGCAGCTTGACTGCTAGCATTTCCACCACTAGGAGTAGCACTCACTTTAATGTTGACTAAGCCGGAGAGTTGGTCAACAAGTACGTCCCTTTTATCATATAAATCATTCGGCAAATAGCCATGTGGTTCAATGCTGGAAATTTGTTCATTGATCTGGTTAATTTGTGTGAGGATTGAATTGATTGTTTGCACATTCATATCAATTTGCTCACCGACATCAGCTTTCTGAGCACTCAGTTGGCCAGCTAAATAATTAAAAGTGTCACTGACGGCAATCCCACGCTGGCGAACAACCGAACGAGCACCTGAATCTTCAGGGTTAGTTGATAAGTCTTGCAAAGCATTCCAAAACTGATCTAATGTATTCGCAAGGCCAGTATCTGACGGCTCATTCATGACACTTTCAATTCGTGAAAGCTCACTGCTTCTCGTATTCCAATAACCGAATTTATTGTACTCATTACGATACTGTACATCCAAATAGTCTTCGCGTATGCGTTGAACCGAGCCTGCCTGAACACCCGTTCCAATTTGCCCTGGCATGTATGGCGCATTCATTCCAACAGACGGAAAAGCATTTGTTTGTGTAAAGTTCACCCGTTGTCTCGTATAGCCTACAGTATTCGCATTGGCGATATTATGCCCGGTTGTATAGAGTGCACTTTGTTGTGTATGTATGGCTCTCTTCGCCGTTTCTAACCCCATAAAAGTAGATTTCATAACGTTTCCTCTCTTTTCTCTATCCTACACTTTAGACTGGAACATTCCTGTTGCTGCCTGAGATTTCGCTTTTTGCGGATGAATATAATTCATATTTTGCGCAGCTGCTTTCGGATTGACGAGATTCATAGATAAATTCACATATTGCAAGGAGTGATAAATCAGTTGTTGGTTCAATTGATTTTTTTCTTTTAGTTTGGCAATAACGGATGCTAACTGCTCTCGTTTTTCAAGTAATGCTTGTTGGTCATGTTGTTCCAGTCCTTGAATACAGTCTGCTATCGTTGGCTTTTCTATACTAGGTACAAGAGTTGCTGCGATCTGGATACGCGCTTGTTCAAGCTTCTTAATTGTTGCGACATGGGTTTGTTCATCTTTTAGCATCTGATCTAATGCTGCCATATCGCCCTTTTTAATCATATCTGTCTTCTTGCCTGCAAGCTCATAAAGGCTTTGATGATAAGATATTAGTCGTTCCATCACAGTGAGAAGTGCTTCAGCAGACATATCCCATCCTCCTTAAGAGCGTTTTTGTTGAAAATGTTGAACGAGACTTTTCGCCAATTCATTCGCATCAACATGATACGTACCATTTTCCACTTGCATTTTTAATTGCTCCACCTTTGCTTGGCGAGCAGGATCTGATTGTGATGTTTTTTGCATTTCTAATGCTTTTGAAGAAATTTCAAGTTTATCTGCTTGATTCGTTTTCGCTTGCTCTACTTGTTTTGTCATATTCGCTTGGCGTTGGTAGGGATTAACCTGATTTGCCGCGTTAAAATGATTAACCTTCATTATAAATCCCCCGCTTTCTTCGTCTTTTATTACTCCTATTATCGGTATAAATAGAATGAGTTTAAAGTGATATTACACTTTTAGTAAAATTTACATACATACGATGGTTCCGAAAGAAATCATTAGTCCTTTAGACTTCCTTCTTTAAGACTGTTTACCTTTAAAAGAATAGTAGGTTCTCTCTCTTTCCTTTATCCGATCCTGTTCTCGTTCAAATTGCTCTAATTCTTTTTGAAATGCTTTGCGACAATTCTCACAAATTCTTCCTTCTTGAATAAATGAGCCACACTGATCGCAAGGATAGCCTAGCTGGGGAAATTGCGTCACCTTTAGTCGACCTGATCGAACAAACTTATACAGGAGCCACTCCTCTACGCCTGTTACTTCTGTTATTCTTTGCATTGTAGCGGCACGATTTTCTCTTTTTCTTAGAAAGGCATATACGACTTCGTACGCTTCTTCTTCTTTTTTAAAACATGCTTGGCAAATGGTGTTGATTTGATTTTTCATAAATAAAGCATTACATCTAGGGCAGTTTGCGATCTCCGTCATTCTTTTCACCTCTACTGATTGCTTCTATTCTATATATCGTCAGGTTCAACTAACTTTTTTAACTTCTTGCTATCGTCAATGACCGAACCTCACTTGCTCCGGCCTCTTTTAGCACTTTAGCTGCATGATAAAGAGTTGTACCTGTCGTATATATATCGTCGACTATTAACACTTTCTTCCCACTCATTTCTTGTTGTCCCGTGAAACGAAAAACTTGTGGTGTCTCTAATCTTTCCTTTCTTGTTTTCTTCGATTGTTTTTCTGTATGCATACGGGTGAGGAGAATGGTGGGCTTTTTTCCTAATGCTGTGATTAATGCTTCTGACTGATTGAATCCTCTTTCATAGTGTCTTTCTTCACTCAGCGGAATCGGGGTAATCAGGTCAAAGCTTATCTGTTTTAATTTCGACTTTAGCAAATCTGCAATAGCATATGCGAGAATATAATCGCCACGATACTTATATTGAGCGAGTACTTGCTGACAGAATGAGTTGTATGCTAACACGGAAATATTCTCGTCTAGACTACCTTTATATGTTGAGTCCGCTTGCCACTTCTTACAATCGAGACAGAATTCAGTCGTTTCCATCCCTCGATGACATGTAGGGCAAGTGGGACCTTTGATGAATGCCCATTTCGATAGGCAGTCTTCACACCAAAATGACTGCGCAGCTTTTTGAAACAATGCTTGCCATCCACCAGGAAGTTGCATTTCTTTCTGACAAAAGAGACAGCTATTCATAAAGAAAACCCCTTATTTTTGCTTCTTTATTCATTTGCAGTATTTGTTTTTTAGCCCTTACCATTGCAGTTGTTTTACCATAATGGAAAAAAATAATATCTCCTGTTGGTGCGTCAACACTTCTCCCAACCCTTCCAGCTATTTGAACAAGGGCACTTTCTGTGAAAATACGATCTTCTGCTCCTAATACCGCGACATCTATATGAGGAAAAGTGACCCCTCTTTCTAAAATCGTTGTTGTCAATAAAATGAGCGTTTCTTTCTTTCTCATTTTCTGGACTTTTTCTTTTCTTAAAGGATCTTCCGCATGCACCGCGTCCACTTTAGGATGAAGTTTTTGCACGAGGGGGAGAATTTCATCTATTAGCTTAATTTTCGGGATAAACAGCAAAACCTGTTTCTCTTTTTCAATACGATACTGCAACCATTTTTTTAATACGAAAGGGAGACGGGCTTTTTTCAGGGGGATTGTCCATTGTCCAATCCATTTAAATTGGGGAATCGGTAAAGGAAAGCGATGGAAGCGAGCCGGGATGGTTATATACGCTCTTTTATTTTGCCGACACTCTTTTTGCCACTTTCTTGAAGGAGTAGCTGTTAAATAAATCGTCGCAGCTGTAGCCTTTTTCGCTTGTTGGACAGCATACTGAAGTGTGGCATCCATCGTGTAAGGAAAGGCATCCACTTCATCAACAATGACTGTATCAAAGGCATGATAAAAGCGAAACAACTGATGTGTTGTGCTGATGACTAGATTGGCAAAAAGTTGCCGGTCTTCACTTCCACCATACAATGCAGCAATCGTGGTATGGGGAAACACTTTTTTTAGACGGGGTGCGAGTTCTAAGACAACATCTGTTCTTGGAGTAGCAAGGCAAACACGCTGACCCTGCTTTAGTGCATGAGCGATTCCTGCAAAAAGCACCTCGGTTTTACCTGCGCCACATACCGCCCAAACAAGGTACTCCTTTTTGTTTTCGATGGCTTCGACTACTGCTGTGGATGCTTGTTGCTGTCCAGTAGAAAGCGTCCCATCCCATTTTAACGGTTGTTCGACTATTAGAGTGCTCGGGCTTGGTCCACTCCAATGAAAAAGTGGTGTACAAGCAGACACTCTTCCCATCATCAAGCAGTTGCGACAATAATGGCACTGCTCATTTCCACAACGAGCACAAGGATATGTCGCTATATGATCACTACTGCCACAGCGAGCACATTTGATTTTTCTGCCGTCTTTTATAAAGGGTCGTCGAAGCGTAATATAACCTGCGTTCACATGGGTGAATAATTCTTCTACAGGGTGAGGGATTTCATCTAGCAGTAATTGTTTGCCGAATAGGAATGTCTGGATTTGTGGATTAAAAGGGAATGTAGGGTTGGGATTGTGATGAGGAATGTTCGGAAGTTCTGTAATCGTGTGAGAAGCTGAGTCGTGGTGAAATGCGGGGGTGAGTAGGTGACCTTTCATGAGTATTCGCATATGGACTCCTTTCTTTGCTACAAAAAGGAGTTATTTCAGCAGGGTTTGGTTTTGTCTGCGATAATAACTCCTTAGTAGATGTATTATTTTTTTACCCAGCCAAGACCCATGGAGCCTTCGCCGAGATGTGTACCAATAACTGCCCCAAAATAGCTAATACCAAAGGTGACATTCGGGAATTGTGCTTCTAATTCTTCCTTCCATTTCTGCGCTTCTTCATAACGGTTTGCATGAATAATAGAGGCTTCATAAGCTTCTCCATCCGCCGCATCTTCCGCTAGCAAGTCAACGATCCGTTTCATTGCTTTTTTACGGGTACGGATTTTTTCAAATGGCACGATGAGCTTATTTTCAAAATGAAGCAATGGCTTCACTTGGAGAAGGCTACCTAAAATTGCTTGTGCACTTGATAAGCGGCCACCTCTTTGTAGATGTGACAGATCATCAACCATGAAATATGCACGAATGGATTGTTTCATTTCATTCAGTTTGTCCATAATTTCTGCTGGTGACTTCCCATCAGCTGCCATTTCAGCTGCTTTGACGACATAGAAACCTTGTACTCGTGCGCTAATCTCAGAGTCAAAAGGGTATACGGTAATGCCTTCAACCATATTACCGGCAGAGACTGCCCCTTGATAGGTGCCACTAATCCCGCTTGATAAGTGGATGGAGATGATGGCATCATAGTCTTGTTTTAACGTTTCAAACAATGTAACAAAATCACCTACAGATGGCTGCGATGTTTTCGGCAAATCCTTATGTTTGACTTCTTCATAAAAACTTTCTGCTGTGATTTCAATTTCTTCTTTATATGATTCATTGCCAAATATCACACTCAGCGGGATCATGCGTATATTCAGCTTTTCTCTCAATTCTTGTGGGATATAAGATGTACTATCCGTTACTACGGCCGTTTTCATAAATAGAGTAACTCCTTCTCTTTTTTCTCTACTATATGTTCTGTTACCATTCTATATGAAAGTAAAAAAAAATGCATTAAGTTTAGAGAGGTTTAAGGGGAAATCTTTTTCTTTCGTGGGCTTGGGGCTGTGCTCGCTTTTTTGTGGAACGGGATAGAGATGGGTGGACGTTCGTTTGCGGAGTTTGGTTTTGTGAGGGTCTCAGGGTGTGGTTTTAATTTTTGTTATAATGGGCTGGATAGGGGTTTTACTCGAGGGCTGGGGTTTTCACTTTTACGACGGTATCAGATCGTGTACTTTGGTTGAGGCTGGTTATTTTTTTCTTTTGCGGTTTTCTGAGCTGGGGATTTTTTTGAGACTGGCGATTTTTTTTGCGGTGTTCTTTGCTCGATTCCTTTTCTTTCTTCAGAGAAATCACTTTTTACAACGTCTCGGGCTCAAGAGTGATCTAAGAAACCTTTGAGTTTGTTTCTAGTTCGGCTAATCAACTAGATTTTAAAAAATTTAGTAGTTCTTATCAAAAGGGACCACTATTTATCTATGTTTTTTTGCGTTGCTCATAACTTCTTCTCTTCTTTTATTTGCTTTGTTTTCTGCTCTTGCGTTGCTTATATTTTCTTTCCTTCTTCTATTTGCTTTGTTTTCTACTTTTGCGTTGCTTATATCTCCCTCTCTTCTTCTATTTGCTTCGATTTACGCTTTTGCGTTGCTTATATCTTACTCTCTTCTTCTATTTGCTTTGTTTTCCGCTTTTGCGTTGCTCATATCTTACCCTCTCCTTCCATTTGCTTTGTTTTCCGCTTTTGCGTTGCTTATATCTTACTCTCTTCTTCTATTTGCTTCGATTTACGCTTTTGCGTTGCTCATATCTTACCCTCTCCTTCTATTTGCTTCGATTTACGCTTTTGCGTTGCTCATATCTTACCCTCTCCTTCTATTTGCTTCGATTTACGCTTTTGCGTTGCTCATATCTTACTCTCTTCTTCTATTTGCTTTGTTTTCCGCTTTTGCGTTGCTCATATCTTACTCTCTTCTTCTATTTGCTTTGTTTTCCGCTTTTGCGTTGCTCATATCCTACTCCCTTCTTCTATTTGCTTCGATTTACGCTTTTACGTTGCTTATATCTCCCTCTCTTCTTCCATTTGCTTCGATTTACGCTTTTGCGTTGCTCATATCTTACCCTCTCCTTCCATTTGCTTCGATTTACGCTTTTGCGTTGCTCATATCTTACTCTCTTCTTCTATTTGCTTTGTTTTTCGCTTTTGCGTTGCTCATATCTTACTCTCTTCTTCTATTTGCTTCGATTTCTACTTTTGCGTTGCTCATATCCTACTCTCTTCTTCTATTTGCTTCGATTTACGCTTTTGCGTTGCTTATATCTCCCTCTCTTCTTCTATTTGCTTCGATTTCTGCTTTTGCGTTGCTCATATCTTACTCTCTTCTTTTATTTGCTTCGATTTCTGCTTTTGCGTTGCTTATATCTTCCCCTCTTCTTCTATTTGCTTCGATTTCCGCTTTTGCGTTGCTCATATCTTACTCTCTTCTTCCATTTGCTTCGATTTCCACTTTTGCGTTGCTTATATCTTCCCCTCTTCTTCTATTTACTTCGATTTCTGCTTTTGCGTTGCTCATATCTTACTCTCTTCCTCTATTTGCTTCGATTTACGCTTTTACGTTGCTCATATCCCCCTCTCTTCTTCCATTTGCTTCGATTTTGCTTTTACATCACTTATACCCCTCCTCCTCCATTCAAATAATCCATTACAACCTTTTTTCTATATTCACTTGAGAACTTAACCAAACTAAAAACCCCCTAAGTGGACTCTTTAGTCCAACTTAAGGGGGTCACTTCACATGTGGAGTGTTTCTTTCATATGTATCAACAGCTGGGATTAGCGAACTTCTACCCAACCGTTTTTGATGGCTACGACAACCGCTTGTGTACGGTCATTGACGTTCATTTTTTGTAGAATGTTACTTACATGGTTTTTGACTGTTTTTTCACTAATATATAGTGCTTCACCGATGCCACGGTTACTTTTTCCGTCTGCAAGGAGTTGTAGTACTTCACATTCGCGACGTGTAAGTAAATGGAGCGGACGACGGATTTCAATTTGTCCGTAAGCGCCTGTTGTACCAGTTCCTTCTGAAGCAAGGCGACGGTATTCGTTAACAAGGTTGTGCGTTACTTTCGGATGAAGGTAAGAACCACCTTCTGCAACTACTTTTACAGCCTCAACTAATGCATCTGCATCCATTTCTTTCAGCAGGTAACCACTTGCTCCCGTTTTTAAAGCGTGCGTTACATAGTTTTCATCATCATGGATTGAAAGAATGATTACTTTAGAATCTGGATATTTCTCTACTAATTGACGCGTTGCTTCAACACCATTAATATTCGGCATGTTAATATCCATGATAATTACGTCTGGTTGATATTCTTCAACGAGTCTGATCGCTTCGTCGCCATCGTCACCTTCTGCTACCACGTTAAATGTTTTTTCAAAATCAAGAATACGTTTTACGCCCTCTCGGAAAAGTTGATGGTCGTCAATAATTACTATTTTAGTATTCAAGTTCTTCCCCTCCCAATCTTCAACTGTTTTATATCTATCATGATGTTTGACCAGTTTCAAAATCATCAATTATTATTTCATATAAGGTACTTGAATGATAATAATTGTGCCTTTACCAATATTGGAATCTATCGAAAGCTGGCCCTCCAGAAGTTCAACTCTTTCTCTCATGCCGATAATACCAAAGGATTGTGCTTTTTTCTCATTAATATCAAAGCCTTTACCATTATCTCTAATTACGACTGCTATTCGATCATTATTAATCTCAGTTTTAACAATAATCTCATCTGCATCAGCATGCTTCATTGCATTTTGCACAGCTTCTTGAATGAGTCGGAAGAGCGCCACTTCATATTGACTTGGTAAACGGACTTCTTTACCGACATTCATGAAAGTAATTTTGGTCGAATTATGATATTCTTCGATTGTTTGTAGATACTTCTTTAGTGTAGGAACAAGACCTAAGTCATCTAAAGCCATTGGTCTCAAGTCATAAATAATTCTACGGACCTCATATAAAGCACTTCTGACCATTTTCTTTAAATTCCTTATTTCCTCCATGGCCTCATCTGTGCCACGCTCTTTATATACACGTTCAATTAAATCAGAGCGCATCATCACATTCGCCATCATTTGCGCTGGACCGTCATGTATTTCACGTGAGAGCCTTTTACGCTCTTCTTCTTGCGCCTCAATGATTTGTAAGCCAAATTCTTGTTTCATCTTCGCATCTTCAAGCATCTCACCCATTTGCTTGATGTCACTCATCAAGTAGTTCATGACAACAGTAATTTGGGAGATTAAGTGCTCGGCACGCTCAATCGTATCACTAACGCCCACTAATCTTCTTTCAATGTCGTCTCTACGGTCCCGAAGCTGCTTTTCCATTTGTCGATTCATCGATAAATCCATTTGTAATTGATGGGCTTTTTCATATGCATCACGTACTTGCGCTTCCGTGTAATCTTTGAAATGCATACTGACTTCAGATAATCGTTTACGCGCAAAACGTGTTTGACTTTCTAAACGGTCGCCTTCATCAATGACTTTAATAACCATTACCTTTACATCTTTCAGCTCTTCGGTTAAAGTCTCATAATCTTTTCGACATTGCTCACCAATCCGGAAAATTTCATTCTTACTCGTGCTGACCGTTTCTATCATTTTTTCTAAAATTAAATCGAGCGACTTCGTATCAAACTTTTTTATACTCATTCGCGATTCCTCCAAGGGTATAACCCTGTTGCTGCTATTCCTTATTTTACCTTGAAAAGCGGTATTCGACCATGTGTAGCGGCAGAAAATAATACCATTTGACACAAAATTCGATAAATAGTCGCACGCTTGAAAATTATTTATATGTCATATATCCTAATTTTATGTTAAAAAAAGAGGATTATTAGCAATTTCTATTAGTTATCCTCAGATATAAACTTATTATATCACTTCAACGATTCGACAATATTAAAGTTTGTTTACAATCTATTAATATTTATGTTTTCCGAAGATTGTCGAATTATAATAGGAAGAGACTTGCAGGAAGGAGCGGATATTTTTGCTTCCACAATATCATACCGTCAAAGGTTACGGGGAACATGAAATTATTATACAAAAATCAAGATTTATTGCATATATTGACCGAGCAGAAACAGAAGAAGAAGCGCAAGAATTTATTCAAAAAATAAAGAAGCAAAACTGGAATGCCACGCATAATTGCTCTGCTTATTTAATTGGTGAGCATGATTTAATTCAGAAAGCTAACGATGATGGTGAACCGAGTGGAACAGCTGGTGTACCGATGCTTGAAGTGTTAAAAAAGAGACAATTAAAGGATACTGTTGTGGTAGTCACCCGTTACTTTGGTGGCATTAAGCTTGGGGCTGGCGGTTTAATTCGCGCTTACGGTAAAGCGACATCCGAAGGTTTACTTGCTACAGGTATTGTTGAAAGAAAGCTAATGCGCATTATGCATACAAAAGTGGATTACACGTTTCTTGGAAAACTTGAAAATGAATTACGAAGTTCAATTTATCCAATAAAAGAAATCCATTATGCCGATTTGGTTGAAATTGAAACTTATGTAAAAGACGACGAAACCACAAATTTCAATGACTGGATGATTGAATTAACAAATGGACAAGCAGAAATAACAGAAGGCGACGTGTTATATTTAGAATCGACAATTTCTGAGTAAATATTTTACGTATATGCTAATCCATTGTAAAATAAACATTAACTATGTAAAGAAACGATAAATTTTTAATAATAAAGGAGCAATCATATGTCTTATGATGGTCGCAATGCCCAAAAGGTGAGTAGACGTAAAGTGAAGCGCAGAAGACGTGTTTTCGCATTTATCCTTCTTCCTCTACTAGTCCTTGCCCTAAGTGCCACAGCCTACGGTGCCTATCTCTATAATAAAGCAGAAACAGCGATGAACAGCACATATAACCCACTAGAAAGAGAAACCAAGCGAGATGTCGCTGTACAACCTGATGTTGATAACTTTTCACTACTCATTATCGGAGTCGATGATAGTAGTAAGCGGGGTTTTAGTAATTCAGCGCGTTCAGATGCATTAATGGTTGCAACATTTAATAAGGAATCGAAATCTATTAAACTATTAAGCATCCCCCGAGATTCTTATGTACAGATTCCTAAGCTTGGTTATCAAGACAAAATCACCCATGCTCACGCTCACGGCGGACCACTCACTTCTATTGAAACGGTTGAGCAGCTACTCGATATTCCCATTGATTTTTACTTAAAGTTAAATTTTGATGCATTCATTGAGATCATTGATGCACTAGGTGGAATTGAAGTAGAAGTACCTTATGCCTTATCTGAGCAAGACTCTAATGACAAGGCCGGGGCTATTCAATTAGAAGAGGGCTTGCAAACATTAAATGGTGAAGAAGCATTAGCTCTAGCACGAACGAGAAAGCAAGATAATGACATTATGCGCGGGCAAAGACAACAAGAAATCGTGAAAGCGATGATGAAAAAAGCCGTATCAGTTGATGCTATTTCAAAATACGGAAATGTCATCGAAGCAGTTGGAAACAATATGGAGACAGACCTTTCCTTCGACCAAATGAAATCACTTATTAGTTATGCGACTTCTAGTGGCATGACACCAGATATTGAAACGCTCAATCTCAAAGGTCAAGATATGTACTTGCCTAATTCTAATGGGAATCGCGTGTACTATTATCAAATAGATGACACTGGATTACAGGAAGTCATTTCAGATTTACAAAGCCATCTTGATTTAGGGACTACAAACCTCGGACAAAATGAATCTACTAATCCGACAAATGGCGAGAGTTCAACAGGTGGCGAAATTTCTTCTGAATCAAGTGAAGCTGGTTACAATAGCGGATATTAATAGAATTATTCTTTATAAAACCCCCAAACAGTATTTTGTTTGGGGGTTTTATTTATTTGAAGCTAGCATACGGGTCTCTATCATGGCCCTCCCTCTTAACAACTGTCTGCAAACCTCTTAATCTACAAAAAAACTAACCAAATTGGTTAGTTTTTTATCAATTGCCTTTTCCTTTGAGTCTTTTTAAGAGTGGCTGGTAGTCTTTGCCGAGTAGACCGATCAGTTCGGCAAATAGTTCGAGCATGACAAGGACAACGGCTATTAGTAAGATGGCTCCCCATACTTTTGCTTGAGAGAAAATAATGGCAATCATGCCAAATGTGGCTGCCATCGCATAAATTAATAAGACCGTTTGGCGATGGGTAAAGCCTGCATTCAATAAGCAATGATGGAGATGTGATTTATCTGGCGCTGATATTGGTTGTTTGTTTAAAATCCTTCTAAATATCGCAAAAATCGTATCTGATAATGGGACACCTAATATTAAAATCGGGATAATAAACGAGATCACTGTTACATTTTTAAAGCCGAGTAATGACAAGACAGCGATCATATATCCTAAAAAGAGAGCCCCTGTATCGCCCATAAATATTTTCGCTGGATGAAAGTTAAAGACAAGGAATCCTAGTGTAGCTACCATTAACAAAGAAGCCATAGCAATTACATACGTATTCCCCATAAATATTGCCATCCCAGCAATCGTAAATAGCGCAATCGATGATACTCCTGCTGCTAATCCGTCTAGGCCATCAATTAAGTTAATTGCATTGGTCACACCAACAATCCATAAGATTGTAATCGGGATAGCAAAATAACCAAAGTCGATTCGATTATCGCCAAAGAATGGGTTGTTAATAAACTCCACTTCAACATTTCCCCAAAAGACGACGATTAATGCAGCAGCAATTTGCCCTAGCAATTTATACTTAGCAGGTAATTGATATTTATCATCTAACATACCTATTACGACGATAATAAACGCACCGACCATAATCGGGATATGCACTTCTTTATTTGGTGAGAAAATCAGCACACCAAGCATGAAGCTTAAATAGATCGCTAAACCACCTAATCGAGGCATCACTTTTTCATGGACTTTGCGATTATTTGGTTTATCTGTTGCTCCTATCTTAAAGGCTAGTCGTTTTACCAGCGGTGTTAAAAGAACGGAGCATATAAAACATAATATTAAGGTCAAATAAATCATAAAGACCCTCCTTATGGATAGCATGCCCCGCTTTCACACTTGGAACCAGGCATAATTTACAAATTCGTACAATTGTATATCGAACCTATTATATCACAGTTGTACCATTTAAAAAGGTACTTTTTTTGACAAAATCCGCAATATTTATGTCCAATTTTTGTAGGCGTCCATCACATTTTCCCGAAAATGCTCCACACT
Organism: Cytobacillus sp. FSL K6-0265; assembly: GCF_038003465.1. Classification (NCBI taxonomy): domain Bacteria; kingdom Bacillati; phylum Bacillota; class Bacilli; order Caryophanales; family Bacillaceae; genus Cytobacillus; species Cytobacillus sp. FSL K6-0265. Next base: position 3,864,901 of record NZ_JBBOPE010000001.1, read on the forward strand.
AAACCACCTTGATGCATGTTTATATAGATTTTCACCAATTTTTTTTAAGGAACCTACATAATGGGCATTTATCGCCTCTTCAATTGCTTGAGTTAAGGCATCCACATCTTTCACCGGGACAAGCCAGCCATACTCTTTCGATGGAATCAATTCACAGACTCCACCAACATCGGTCGAAATCACTGGCTTTTTCGCTCTGGCTGCCTCTAATAAGACAATTGGGAAATTCTCACTTAATGATGATAATAGATGGAGATCCGAAATTTGTAATAAGGCATCAATATCCTGTCTATATCCTAGAAATTTTATTTTTTTTCCTAATCCTTTGTTGTTCACAAAAGCTTTTAATTCTTGTTCTAAAAAGCCATCTCCTATTAAAAGCAGTTTGACTTGAGGTGCTTTAGCCATGACACGGCTGATGGCTTCTAAAGCAATACGATGGCCCTTTACAGGTGTAAGTCTTGCCACCATAGCAATGACAAAATCATTCGCTTCAAGTCCTAATTCTTTACGTTCAAGGGTGCAAGACTGCATCTGTCTATTAAAATCGATGCCATTGAAAATAGTCTTCACTTTACTCCCTTCCACACCATGTGAAAGCAAGAGCTCTTTCGAACGATTAGAAATGGCGAAATAATAATCTGGGTGCTTCAAAAGCCATAAATGTAAACTAGTGAAGGCTTTTCCTTTCAAGCCCTGATTAAGAAAATCATCATAGGGATTGCTATGTAATGTTGTCACCCACTTACAATCTCGGTAGGATTTTTTTAGCAAGTAACCGTAAAGATTTGCTCGTGCACCATGTGTATGAATCATCGTCATTTGCTCAGATTTTATATATTTCTTTAAACGCTGAATGACTGATAGATCATATCTTTTTTTCGTAGCGAAAAGTTTTACGCGAATCCCCCGCTGTAATGCTTTCTGATAAATCGGCCCAGGTTCAAAAATCCCTAGCGTAAAAACAGAAGGGTCACTATCCTCTAATAAATCAAGAATATGTGTCATGCCACCACCTGTATCATTCCCTGCATTTAAATGGAGTACTTTCATCGTTGATATTCCATCCTTCTTCATAGTATCAGACGGAACAGCTTAGAAAATAGTTGCAGATTCTAGGAATTTTTACTTCAATCTCGCTTTCTGGATTGCCGTACTTGCTGCACAAATTGAGGTAAAACAAGCATCCTTCTCCAACGAGAGGGCTGCTTCAATAGACGGTAAAACCACTCTAACTTAAGGTTTTGCCAAAATTCAGGCGCTCGTTTCATTTCACCAGAAATAATGTCAATCGTGCCACCAACCCCAATAAACAACCCTTTAGAGAAGCGATGATAATTGGTGGTGATCCATTCTTCCTGACGTGGAAAGCCTAAAGCAACCAAGACAATATCTGGCGCTAAAGATGCTACTTCTTCAGCCACTTTCCCATCTGCCCAATCAAAATAACCATTATGTCTGCCGACAAGGTTAATTCCCGGATAATCTTTTGCTATATTTTCAGCTGCTCTTTTATTTACTTGTTCCCTTCCTCCGAGCAGATATACATGCCAGCCTTTTTTATTTCCTTCTTCTAGTAAGGCCATTGTTAAATCAAAGCCTGTTACACGCTCTGTTATCGGCTTTTTAAGCATATTAGCTGCAAGTAGAATGCCATTACCATCAGGCACTACGTAATGAGCAGATTGAATGATCTTTTGATAATCCTTATTTTCTTTGGCATACATAACGATTTCCGGGTTCGCTGTCACGACAAATGTTTTTTCTTGCTTGTCTATATGATTGGTTAAAATGGATTCCATTTCTGCAAAGCTTGTATTAATAAAAGGAACCCCAAGTATATTTACGTAATCATGACTCATTCTATAACCTCAATCTTTATCTTAATGGTCGGTGTTTTAGTTTACACCGTTCTGATTATACTAATAATAAAAAGCACTTTTCCTTAAGGAGATTCATGATGAAAAAACAGCTTATCCAAGCTGCGGGACTCATAACAGGTATTGCAATCATTAGTAAGGTTCTAGGTTTTGTAAGAGAATTGCTTATGGCCTCCTATTTCGGTACGTCAACAGTGGCTGATGCTTACTTTGTAGCATCCATTATCCCTGTTTTATTATTCTCAGCAGTTGGCATGTCGATTACAACAGGGATCATCCCTCTATATGCTGAATTAAAAAAACGACATTCACTAGAAGCACGAAACGTAGTAGGGGTACTTACGACTTTATTCCTCATAGTAGCATTAGTGATTACTATCATCGCCATTCTAATCACCCCTATCGTTACCCAATGGATGGCACCAGGGTTTACCAAAGAACAATGGCATGTCACAAATGTATTAACGATAATCATGCTTCCAAGCTTCTGCTTCTATGTTTTATCTGCCGTTTCAACTGGCATTTTAGAATACGAAAAAGAATTCGCACCACCAGCGATGGGAGCCATTCCGCAAAATATTCTAATTATCATTAGTATTGTCGTACTCTCACAGTTCTATGGAATATATGGTGTAGCCATTGCCACTTTATTAGGAGCCATTAGTCAATTTCTTGTACAATACCCATTTATAAAGAAGTATAAAGTAATTCGACTTAATTTTCATTTTAAAACCTATTCTCCATTCATTAAAAGAACCTTTTTTTCTTTTATGCCATTAATTATGACGTCCATTGCTTTTCAGTTTAATACAGTCATTGATCGTTTTTTTGCATCTGGATTGGTAGATGGAAGTGTTTCGGCCTTAAACTATGCGAACAAGCTGATGTTTTTGCCGTTAAGTATCATTCTCCTATCCTTTATCACCGTGTTGTTTCCATCCATTATTGATACGGCGGCAGAGAATAAGAAAGAGCTTATTCCACTGATTATTAGCGGTATGACGATTATCAGCTTAGTAGGCATACCTATTAGTGCTGTCATGTTAATAGAAAGTCGGACATTGATTGAAGTAGCTTATGAGAGAGGCGCATTCAATACGGAGGCAACTCGTTTAACGACCATTGCTTTTTTCTTTTATACAATTGGTATGATCGCAATCGCATTAAAGGAATTTTTAAATCGTTCTTTTATTGCCTTACAAAATGAGAAAATGACCATGATAGCTGCACTCGTCTCTATTATCGTCAATATCATTTTTAGTTTGATTTTAACACCGTTAATGGGCATTGGTGGTGTAGCCTTGGCTACTTCTATCAGCATGGTCTCTCAGACCGTTGTTTTGCTGTATTTTTTACGGAAGGATTTAGGCATACCGAGACAAGAGATGAAGGAATTATTGTTTTCCCAAGGGAAAGTACTCGCGATGTTCTTACTCGTAACTGGCGTTCTTTTTGGCTTACATAAGCTCTATCATACCTACTTACCAGCACTACTGTCATTATCAGTGACAACCATCATTGCCATCATTGCCACCATACTAGTGGCTACATTATTAAGAATATCTGAAATGGAAAAGTTCGCTGAATGGACTAGGACACTGAAGAGAAGGACGTAACAGATTCAAACAAACGTTTGTTTTAAAAATGCGTTCATTCGAAATTGGCAGCTGAGAACTCTTAGTTCAGAGAATTCTCAGCTTGCACGTATTGGATCCTACACGTCAACCAAGCCATCAATACAGCTAAATATATACTCACACCAGGCGCTGTTAATACATGCCCAGCGATAAAAGCAATCCCAAGACCTAGCGCTATTCCAGTGAGTACTAAAATAACCTCTAATTCCATCATTTGCTTCCTATTTTGAAATGTTTGTTTAATCAATTGCCAAAGCATATAGATAAAGGGCAGCAAATATAAACTAAACCCTATGATTCCTAATGAATAGAATAAGTCTAAAAAATCCATCTCAATCGTTTTCGCTTCATCCGTAAAGTTGCCACCATAACCCATGCCAAAAAGTTTTTGCATCCATGGTGCCGCTTGAAAATAAGCCTGATAATCTTCCCAATAAGTTTCGCGACCGCTATAGATGATGTTATCCTGTTGTGCACTTGTCATCACTGGCGTTTCGCCTTCTTCTTTTGAAACACCTAGCCAATCAAGTTGTAGCTCCATGTTATGGGCAACTGGGGTATAAGGTGTCAAAAGAATAAAAACAACAAACAAAATGCTAAGCGTAACGAATTTGAATGTTTGAATGTATTCTCTTTTTACCAAACGAAGAACAATAGAAGTACAGATCCCGATAAGCAATGTAATCAAAATCGCCCCATAACCTACTTTCGTCCCCAAAGCGAGCAACCCATACATTACCATGAGTAATCCTACCATCAGCCACCATGAGCCTTTTAAGGCAAAATATAATACAACTGGTAAACCCATAGCCAAAATGGCGCCAATCTCATTACCAGCATAAAACCAGCCAACATGGCCACTTTTCCAATAATCATAACTAGCAAACGCAGTATTAGAAAGCCCCGCTACCGTCATTATTGCCCCTGTCAAAATCACCGCTAACATCAAATAAAAGAGTGGAGAAATCCTAAACCCTCTGCGAAAAACCACGAGAAAGAATAGAAAACAGCCAACAAAATAAACATTTTTTAATAGCCATTTCAACTCAGGTCCCCACATAAAAACAGGTTTCATCGTAAACTGAACTCCAATCGATAACACAACAAACAAGCAAAACAACAACAAATACCCTAAAATCACGGGCTTTCTTACATAAGATGCCAATAACAAGTAAACACATATAAATAATAAGAAACCAAAACGCATCGCTAAACCAAGCGTAAATGCCTGATCATTCAAACGAATAGACAAAGATGTAAGCACATCAATCACCGGCTGCAATAACAAAAAAACCATAATCAGCCACAACATCCGATTTCCCTTTTCAATCCTCAGCATAAATAAACAACCCTTTGGTGGAATTTTTATGGTTTTAGTATGTGAGGAAATTGGGAATTTACTATAGAGGTACAAAAAAAGTGCTTCTGAAATTGATTTTCTATTAGAAAAATGAAAAAAACCGAGGAAAAATCCCTCGGTATAGTCATTATTTGAATTGCTGTAGTAAATCATAAGAAGAAGTAAAAACTTTTGCTTGTTTTGCATTTGTAAAGGTTAAATAGTCACCGTAAATCCAGCCCTGTTTACCATTAACTGAAATGCGATACCAAGTTGTATCATAAGGATAGCTGCCATTAGATTTTACATCCGTGTTATATCCTAATACAATCACTTGAGTTGAAACTTTTAATGAGCCCAGGACATTACTATTATTATTCACATAAGGGAACGATCTCCAATTTGCATTGGTGTTAATTGTTGCCGTAGTACCAGCCGGCATGTTTTTAACAACATCTGATGGATATGGCTTGCCTGCTGGAATATCCCTGCTCCAATTACCTGATGGTACAGGACCATTACTCGTTATAACATTTGTAGAAGAGTAGTACTTCGCATCATACGGCTGTAAATCTTCCATTAACCGAGCAATCTTATTTTGCCAATCTTTATCCGTTGCATATTTCACATTCATGCCAACTAGATCTGGCCCATTGTACCATTTACCATTAGGCGTTAAATAATCCGATTTCACTTGGTACGCTACATTACTAATACTATCTTCTACACTATCAAAATAGTAACCGCAAGTGAACGGACAAACATCATACGCCCCGTATCCATATAAGTTATTTTTATAATCGAATAAGTTGGATTTCTTTCCCCAACCAGTCTCTAAAATGGTATGTGCTACTAAGTAAGTTGCATTTACCCCATATTTATTTTGGACATTAATAAACTCTTGAGCATAATCCTTTAACTTACTATCCCCATGACCTTTACGATCAAATAGCGCTTTGATCTCCTGTACAGTCAGCTTTGCTGGTTTTCTTAAATCAAGATTGAGATAACCTGGTTTTTCAGTGCTGAGGTCACCTTTGTGGATGTAGCCTGTATATTTCTTCCCATTTACATATACAGTTGCTTTGTACCAGTTTGAAGTAAAGGTATTAACTTTTAATAAATGTCCACTATTGTATGACTTTATAACTTTAGCTGACTTAGAAGCTGATGTATAGACGTGAACTTTGTCAATTGCAGCATAAAGTGAAACTAACTTAGGGGTTGATGTGCTGTTTTCGACATCTTCGTGTTTAATAAAACCAGCGCGTTTCTTACCATTTACATATACATTGGTGGAATACCAACCATCAATAAATGTAGAATACTGCAGGATACTACCTAATGAATATTCTTTTAGTGCAGATGCATTATTTGACGCATTGCTATACACTTTAGTTGGCGCTTTTAGGCCCACACCAATATGACTGACTTTATTCTCTGTTGGAATTCTTATATCATTAGCATTAATGTAACCCTTTTGAGATTTTCCATTAACATATACATTTGTTTGATACCAACCAGTAACAAACTTTTTAAACATCAGGGTATTACCCTGGCTATATGATTTAAGCACTTTAGAACCGGTTGAAGTTTTTTGATACACTTTTGTAGGGGAGGCCATTCCTATACCACTGATAACTGTTTCATCAGTTGATCCTACTTCAATATCACTAGCCCTTATATATCCTTTTTTCGCAACTCCATTTACATATACCGTCGCTAAGTACCAACCAGAAGTAAAAGCTCTAAACTGTAGAAAAGATCCACTTGAATAGGATTTAATTACTTTTGAACCGTCTGCAGCCTTTTCATACACATTTGTTTTATTAGATTTCGCAATACCCGTTACTAAAGTATTTTCTTTTATTGTTTCTACATCATTTTTTTTGATAAAAGATTCTACCTTAATTCCATTAAAATATACACCTGTTCTATACCAGTTAGAATTATAGTGTTCATAATATAAAATGCTACCTTGAGAGTAACGCTTTAATGACTTGGCATTTTGACTGGCAGAGTCATATACATAAGTCGGTTCTTTTAAGGCTAACCCTTGAACTAGTTTGTTGGTTGTAGAACTGAAGGTTGATAACCGGCTTTGTATATTAATATTATCAGCCTTTGTGTTTTTTTCATTAACAGATTGATCAATATTTGTTTGTGAATCTTCTTCTAATATACTACCTTCTGACTCTAACTCAGCTTCTTCTTCAAGAATAGGTTCTTCACTATCCTTTATTAAATCATCATCAATACTATTCTCAATATCCTCTTCAGGAGTATCCTCAGAATTCAAATCAGGATTTTCTGGGGTTTCTATTTCTGGAGAATCCTCAGAAGAATTTTCTGGAGTTTCTATTTCTGGAGCACCCGTAGAATCGTCTACCCCATCTAAACGATTAATACGATAAATGTCAGCTTCTTCTTCCTTTACTAAATACTGATTTTGTACATAACCAATATTATTCACACTTGAAATCAGATTTGATTCATTTAGTAGTTCGATTTTAGAAAATTCCTCTTCCTGTTCTAAAATTCTAACTTTGGTATCATCATCAATTTGAATACTAACCTCTGACTCAACTTCAGGCTTTTCATAAACATTTACTTGAGCTCCAACTGATTCTCCAAAAATAAAACCGTAAACTAAATCTTCACCTATAGTATTTTCTTGCGCCTTTGCTATGTATTGAAAATTAACAACACCATTAAATGTTAATAAAAAAATCATCATTAACATAGCCAACTTGCGAACACTTTTCAACTTCTGTTTCCCCCACATATAAAGATTACACAGACTAAAATAACATCCTATTGTCATTTATCTACTAAGCTGATTTAGTTATATTAAACTGTAAAAATATGAAATTATCTCCGTTAAACACCTCCTAATTTCCCCAAAATATGATTAACTAACTTAATCAATTACAATAACAACTATTATATCGACAAAAATCATTGTCTTTTAATCTAATTTGGGTATTTTATTAGATCATGAAATAATCTATAACAATAAAAAACAAACCCCAAAATTTTTAGGGTTTGTTTTAATGCATTACTTTTTAGCGCTTAAAAACTTCCATTACTACTTGCCTACTTGAAGTCCCTTTCTCTAAATAACAAAATCGATTAAAGAACGGTTCAAAACTTTCATCTAACATCTTACCTTCTTCAATTAATCGAATTTCCTTTAACACTTCAGAAGTTGTTTTAACTAACGGGCCTGGTGCTTCTTTTTCGAAATCAAAATAGAACCCTCTTAACTGATCCCTATAGTTATCTATATCATAGGTAAAGAATATCATTGGACGTTTCAAGTTTCCATAATCAAAAAACACGGATGAATAATCCGTAATCAAGATGTCTGATATGAGATATAGCTCTCTTATATCCTCATAACTGGATACATCTTTTGCAAATCCTTCATACATAGATAAATCCATATTTTCCGCAATTAAATAATGCATCCGCATTAATATAATGTACTGATTACCTAATTCTTTTTTCATTTTTTCTAAATCTAATTTTAGGTTAAATTTATATTTACCCACACTATAATATTCATTATCTCTCCAAGTCGGTGCATATAAAATAACTTTCTTGTTAGGCGGTATTTTTAATTTTTCTTTTATGCCATTAATAACTGCTTCATTTCCATTATTTAAGAGTAAAAAATCATTTCTTGGATAGCCAGATTCGATCATATCTTTATCAAATCCAAATGCTCTTCTAAAAATATCTGTTGAATACCGATTTGGAGAGATTAAATAATCCCACTTTCCAGATTCATTTAAGAAATTTCGCTTATAACGATCCGTGTCAGTTCCAGGCATATGCACTTCTTCCATATCAGCAGCAAGTTTTTTTAACGGTGTACCGTGCCATGTCTGTAAATATATTGTATTCTTAGGTTTCGGAATCCATGAAGGTGTTCTACTATTAAACACCCAATATTTAGCCCTCGCCATTTTAAAGAGCCACTGTATAGAAAAACGGTTTATTGTTTTAACTCCTTTGTTTTGAAACGAAGCCGAGTATCTAGGATCAACGCTCCAATACATTTCATAATCGGGATAATTTGCTTCTAAATACTCGTATATCGAACGAGGATTACAACTAAACTGTTTACCCAAAAAACTTTCAAAAATGATTAGGTTATTCTTCTTAGGTAATAAACCAACTATTTTAAAAGCTAATTGATAAGCCTTTTTTATCCAACGGTGTCTTTTAACCTTTGTTAACAACTTCCTAATCACTGAATCTTCCTCCCAAACAAACTAGATGGGGAATTTTTTTATCTTATTTATTTTTTAAATATTCATTAATACCTATTTAAGACCCATCTCTTTACTATTTTCTTAAATGGTTAATGCAATTAAAAATTCTTTCATTATTATTTTTATCTAACACCGAAAATATATCAGATTTCCGTGTCATTATATCAGGCCTTTCTTTAAAATCCCTTAATACTGCCTCTTCAATTTTATTGACTAATTCTTCATGTGAAGAAACAATATCTCCTAGAAAAGTTTCTTCTATTGGTCTTAGTATGCCATTTGCAAAAAATAAATCGGAATCAAAGTGAAAATAGATTACAGGCTTACCTAAGAAAGTAAAATCAAAGGAAACTGAAGAGTAATCTGTAACCATTATTGAATTTTCTTTCAAAAGCTCCTGAACACTTTTTTCTCCAAATTCTACAAGTTTAATCCTATTGTTATTCATAGGAACATGATCCTTAATATATTGTTGCATTCTATAATGAGGATAGAAATTCAATCTTAAATTATATTTTTCAAGCACTAATGATAATTCTTGCGATTGAATAAATCCCATGTATTTTTCAAAGTAACTTGATTGGATTAAATTATCTTCACTATTAATCCATTCTCTCCATGTAGGAATAAGTAAGATTTCTCTTTTTGGGTGATGATTCTCTTGTAATTTATCGAATCTAGCCAAACCAGTAACTACCACTTCAACTTCATTATATCCAAACTGCTCAATAACCATATCCTTCTCTGCCTGAGACGATACAATGAATAAATCAAAAGGGTACTCATAGTAAACCTTATGATATGGAACATTTTTTCTACCTAAAACACCATGCTGCAAAAAGATTTTTTTTGCTTTTCTATAGTTTTCATATTTTATTCCTTTAAAAGGAAGAATATAATCCAAATCATGAGTACCAATAAATGCACTTGCCTGTAAGCTCTTTTTAATGTGTTCAATGCTACCTATTTCTAGGACGTTACCGAATGCTGAAACTTTCTCTATATCAGGGGATTTTCCATCAATTACATAATAAACCTGCAACTCAGGAAAGTGATTACGGCAGTACTCAAAAAATCTATAGCCATTATCCTGAGCAGTATCAGGCCTTTCCCCAACAAGCCATATTTCATTACTTTGGGGCGTTTTAGAAATAGTCTTCATTTCTTTATAGATCTTATTTTCAAAAATAAAGCTTTCAAATTTAATATTACCTTTCGGAGTAGTAGTTAAGTTATACTCATACGTTTGAGTATCATCTTCTGAAATAAAATCAAGAAATACTTTATCTTTGTGATACGTATACTCTCTTAATCCTAATTTCACTTTCCGAAAAATCGATTCTCCTTCTAATATCAAATAAAAGTCTATTATCTCTTTAAATTCATCCACAATTGATTTGAACTCACTTATCGGAATGGAGACGATGAAGTCTCTCTCATTTTTAACCGAGGCCTCATATCTGATAGCCTCCATATTTCTTCTATTAATTAATTCAATATAAGGGTGATATTGTATATTTTCTCTAACGAACTCCGATTCGAAATATATTTGTCCTTCTAAATAAAAATGATGATCTTTCATATAGAACTTGCTAACAAATTTGTTCAACCTTGCACGAGAATATACTAACGAAAGCTTATTATACCTCGTACCGTAGAATTCAAAGAAATAACAATCCCTTTGATTCTCAAAAATATAAGTTGTCGAATTTTTAATTTTATTTATGACATTATTAATAATCCGAAAATCAATATATTGTGATTCAATTGTTTCAACACCAATAAATAAATCCCATCTTCTTGGTCTATCAAGTGCATCATAACCTAATATTGAATAATCCAATTTGGTATATATCATTAAAACGTCTTCTTTTACTTCTTTATCCATTTTAATGCTAGTAAATTCATTTGTATCCCTTTGCCTTAAACGTAAGAATATATCTGACTCGCTCTCGTTAAAGATTTCTATCTTATCTTTTGTAAATTCCAGAGTTACAGTTACTATGTTCTGTTCTCTTTTAAAGTAAATATTATTAGGTCGGATAGATAAATACCTTGTATGAGCGTATATTTTTCCGTTGATTACTTTAGTACGAAAATGCATCGTTTCACGATGGGTAGGGAGAAAAAATTCAACAGTATTTTCTTTCGCTTTTTCATTTCGCACGTACATAGGAAAGCGAAAACTTTGTGTATCATGATTAACTGTAATAAAAAACTTCCATTTTCCTTTTATAGAAAAAGAAGTGTTTTCCAGTATAATATTTGCTGTGTATTGGTTTCCATTTATACTCATCGGTGTTTTTACACTATATCCGTTAGGTCTTCTTATTTCCAAGAAAAATTGTTCTTTTAATATTTCTTCATCCAGGAAGTTCAAATAAATAGAGCCACTTAATTTAATGATCTTCTCTTCATAACGAATCGATTCAATTGTATTGGGTATATCGTATATAGATTCCATTTCTCCATTTAGATAACTTATTTTGAAGAAAACTCGATTGTGCCTATCCCATCTAAGTAAGAATAGATGGGAATTACTTAAAAAGTACTGAAAATCTTTGTGAACGAAACAATCCGAAAACCTTACCCTGATTTTTTTCTTTCCTATCAATAATGAAACATGGTAGGTTCGCTTATTGGGTGGTAACAAAATATCACTTTTGGATATAATAAATTCAATGACATTTGACTGTTTCTCTTGATTAATACCTTCTATTTGTTGGAATACTTCACCATCTTTTGTATGAAAGAGAAGTTTTATGTTTTTATGATTAGCTAACTTATTTTCAACTTTTATTTTAAAAACAATTTTTGAGTCATCATCTTTTATGTCCATTAATTCACCATAACTCAGTAAATTATTGATAATATACTCTTTTGTCTTTTGCTTTTCAGTTTTTAATTTACGACTAACTTTTCTTTTAACTTTTTTCGCAAAGTCAAACATGTTTTTCGTGTTTATTGTAAAAACCTTCTTTCAGTAAACATTTAAAAATACTCCATTTTTATCTAATAGCAATTTTAGACGAATATTAAATGCTATTCAACAATTACTTAATTAATTAACATTTGCCACTTCTATGTAATACTTACTAATACTTGATAAAAAAATTTATATATCATAAAATAAAATAATGAGTATCATCTATAGAAAATATTATCAAACCATATAAAGTTTATGTCAAATACTCGGAGGTAACTCTAATGAAAAAGGTAATAACATACGGCACATTCGACCTACTTCACTGGGGTCATATTAATCTTTTAAAACGCGCTAAAAGCCTTGGTGACCACTTAACAGTCGCTATTTCTTCCGACGAATTTAACAAATTAAAAAATAAAGAAGCATATCACTCATATGAAAACAGAAAAATGATTCTTGAATCTATTCGATATGTTAACAAAGTAATCCCTGAGAACACCTGGGAACAAAAAATAGAAGACATAATTAAACATAATATTGACATCTTTGTAATGGGTGATGATTGGGAAGGGAAATTTGATTATCTAAATGAATATTGTGACGTAATTTATTTACCAAGAACGGTTGGTATCTCTACCTCACAAATAAAACAAGATCTCTTTAAAGTAAAGTGATGATTAGAGAACTTCTAATATTCTTTTATTTATTTACTTTTCGTTTACTTTTCCAACTCTTTAAACTATTTCCTGTGCAAAATAAAGTTGTTTATGTCACTTCCTTTTTAGAGAATAATATTAATATATATAATGAACAAAAGCGACAAGATTATACTTGTCGCACTATTTTTTTAACAAGGAAAGACTTCATTAACTACCTTACACAATATAAAGATGCTCATACAGATATTTTATTATTTAACTTGCGGTCACCTTTCCAATTTATAAAAGGGATATTTCACTTAGCTACATCTAAAGTAATCTTTGTAGATAATTATTTTGGCTTCTTATCCGCAATCAAGTTTAAAAAGGATGTAACTTGCATCCAACTTTGGCATGCAAATGGAGCTATAAAAAAATTCGGTTTATTAGATCCCGGAAACAACACACGAACACCTGCAGCAATGAATCGATTTCATAAAGTCTACAATCAATTTCATAAGATTATCGTTGGTTCAGATAAGATGCAAGAAATATTCAAAAAGGCTTTTGGATTAGATGATTCAAGATTTATTAAATCTGGTATTCCTCGAACTGATATCTTTTATAATCAGGTACTCATAGAGGAAAAAAAAGAGCAGTTATACCGTAAGTTCCCACATTTACGCGGAAAGAAGATTCTTTTATATGCACCTACGTATCGAAACGAGGATCTTGAAAATTTTGAGCTAAACCTTGATTTGGAATTGATGACTACAGAACTTGCAACAAGAGGGTATATTTTATTACTTAAATTACATCCTGCAATTAAACAAGGTGTTGACATACCTAAAAGTTGTAGTCATTTTGTCTATGATTTCTCAAAAATGTCTAACACCAATGACTTGCTCTTTATTACTGATATTCTAATTACTGATTACTCATCATTGCCTTTCGAGTATTCTATCTTAGAAAAGCCCATGATTTTCTATCCATATGATTTTGACAAATATAAAAATGAAAGAGGCTTTTGGGAGGATTATCATCAATTAGTTCCTGGGCCAGTAGTTTCATCTACTTCAAAAATAATCTCAACAATAATTGAAAGTGACTTTAATATAGATGAAGTAAAGAAATTCAAACAAGAATGGAATCAATATTCAAACGGAAATTCCAGTAAAGAAATAGCTAAATATATTCATTCACTCATTAATAAGTAAAACAACTCCCCAAATTAATTCAATTGAGGAGTTGTTTTACTTTTATCAAACTTTCGTTTTGTATTCCCTATTATATATTTTCCAAAGGGTAGGAACGAAATCAATTTTATGAGCACCATTGAGAAAGCAACAGAGAATAAAAATAATATTACAACCAAAACATATGGTGATAAATTAGGTATACTCTCTGTCAAGTAAGGCGTAAAAATCCTTTGTACTTGCCAATGAACAAGATAAATACCTAATGAATAGTTACTAATTTTATTTACTATATTTATGTTCGGAAGTAGTTGCCCCCAAGCTAATATCGTCAAGCTTATTGCTATAGATAGTGGGAAAATATCTAGTCTTCTAGAATCAACTTGGTTATAACCGCCTTCGAATCCAATTAAAATAAGTATGATTACATAAGTTAATGCAATTGTCGGAATCCATTTATATGTTTTCAAGAAACCTATAATTTTTTCATAGTAAGCCCCTATTAGAAACGCAACAGTAAAATAACCAAACCAAGCAGTAAAAGGCAATTTCAACATAGCTCTGTTCTCAACTACAAATGGAATTTCACTATTTAAGATATATAAGTGCGCCACCATAATGAAGATACTCCAGGGCAATAATTTCAAAACCGAAATCCTGAATTTTACTATCAGATAATGTAAAATGTAAAATTGAAAGATAATTAAAATAAAATAACCTATAAAATTACCCATTAAATTACTTTGAATCTTAGCTAAGATGTTTATACCACTTTCCGACATATAGTTCACTACTAATGCATCTATAATAGCAAAAGCAATGAATGGTAATTAGCTTTATTCGTTTTGTGAAAAAATTGGGCGGTATCTTATCCTTATATCTATTTGCTAAAATAATTTCTGATAAAACTATAAAGGTAGGAGTGGCATAAGTTAAGAGCACTCTTAGAAAGTACATATTTTCTATACTAGGATATCCGAAAGACCTACCAATTTGTGTTGAACTATGCAGGAACACAACACTTAGACAAGCTATTGTACGCAATAGGTTCCATTCTCTCACCATTTCTTTACAAACTCCATTTCTTTACAATATAAAAATTTAATAACTTTTTAAATATAACATATAAAATTTGCTAATTAAATATTAATCAGGAAATACCATTTTATTATATTACCACTAATTAGTATTATTGATAACTTAAAAGGTGATTCTTTTGTAAGAACCACCTTTTAGAAATAATATAATTAATTAAAATACTGATTTAACCCATTAAAAATTCCTTTTGCTGCCTTTTGTTGATAAGCAGCTTTAGTAACAGTATCGTATTCATTAGGGTTTGACAAAAATCCTAGTTCGACTAATACAGAAATATTTTGATTCTCACGTATGACATAAAAATTCCCATTATTTTTAACTCCACGATCTCTTAGCCCTGTTTCAGCAATAACTCCATCTTGAATTAACTGAGCTAACTCTCGTTCGTCTTCGTTAGAAGGTAAATAATAGGTTTCAATACCGTGTGGGCTGGGGTCTGGATTTGAATTATAGTGAATGCTAATGAAAGCATCAGCATTATATTCATGGCTAATTTCCACACGTTCA
Source organism: Cytobacillus sp. FSL K6-0265 (assembly GCF_038003465.1). Taxonomy (NCBI): domain Bacteria; kingdom Bacillati; phylum Bacillota; class Bacilli; order Caryophanales; family Bacillaceae; genus Cytobacillus; species Cytobacillus sp. FSL K6-0265. Next base: position 3,880,402 of record NZ_JBBOPE010000001.1, read on the forward strand.
GCCAATGTTAAATATACATCGGTAGAACGCGTCATAATTACCTCAGCTCCTTCTGCAATTAAATAAGAGCGAAGATAATTAGCTGTGTTAAGATTCAAATCTTTCTCTATACCCATTGCCCCGGGATCATGACCACCATGACCAGCATCCAGCACAATGACTTTTCCTTTTAAGCCTTTTTCCATGGTGTTCGTTTTAATATAACCAGTATGTGCTTTTCCGTTTACATACACAGTCACTTCATGCCAATTCGAAGTGAAAGTTTTATATTTTATCTTAGAACCTTTACTATAACTTTTAAGTACACTTGAGGTAGTAGATGCCTTTTTATAAACAGTCACTTCCGACTGTGCCGTACCCGTGATGCTTTGTTGCGGATTCTTACTATTTTCAACATCTTTTTTATTGATATAACCTTTTGTTGCTTTTCCATTCACATAAACGGTTGCTTCGTACCAGTTATCAGTGTATGAACGATACTTAAGGATTGAACCTGAACTATAGCTTTTCAGCACATTGGATGAAGCAGATACATCTGCATACACCTTTGTTGGCGAAGCAGTCGCAACTCCTCTGTAATTCGTTCTAGTTACATCTTCATCCATCATTGCATCTTTCTGAATATATCCAGTTGTTGCTTTTCCATTCACATAAACGGTAGCTTGATACCAATTCTTCGTGTAGGTTTTATATTTAAGAGTACTACCTTCACTATAGCTTTTTAGGATACTTGAGCTAGTGGAAGTACTGCTATATACATTGACACGTTTTTTTGCAATGCCACTTAGTGTCTCTTGCTTCGCATCATCATTGATTACATCATTTTTATGGATATAACCTGTAGTTGCTTTACCATTGACATAGACAGTCGCTTCGTACCAATTCGCAGTATGTGTTCTGTATTTAATACTTTTTCCTTCATTATAGCTTTTCAACACATTGGATGACTTTGATAATCCGCTATACACATGAAGTTTTTCATTTTTCACCACACCATTTAACGTTGATTGTGGTGTGTTTTCTGGGATCACATCATCTTCGTGGATGAAGCCATATTGCCATTTACCATTTGCATAAACTCTTGCCTCATTCCATTGTGCAGAATAAGTACTATACATGACAGTATGTCCTTCATTATAACTCTTTAAGACATTTGAGCTTTTAGAAGGCGTAGCATAAACATGTAGATTTTTGTTATACACGATTCCTCTTGAACTCTCTTGCTTTTCAACAAGTAAGTCAACATCATCACTATTGATGTAACCCGTTACGGCCTTACCGTTCACATAAACGGTTGCTTGCAGCCATTGATTATTCGACTTTTCAAATTTAAGGATTTTACCTTGTGAGTAGCTCTTTAACACTGTAGAATTTCGACTGGATTCTGCATAAACATTTGTGGGGTTTTTAAGTGCAACACCTTGTACAGTAACTAAAGCTTTACTCATGAGCATCCTTGATTTTACAGGCTCCTCATCACTTACTTCCTGTTCATCTGGTACAGCTTGTTGTTCTTCGTCTTGTTTTAATTCATCTGTTTGACTTTCTTCAGTGAGTTCATTCTCTTCAGTAAGATTATCTTGTTCTTCTGTTGAGTCAATAGAAGTATTCTCCTCACTTACCGCCTCTTCCTCATTAGGAGCATTCTCTTGCGGTTCTTCTGTCAAAGGGGGCTCAATTGCTTCTTCCGCTTCTTCCTGTTTCTCATCGCTCAGCTCTTCTTCAGTAAGTTTATCTTGAACAATTGCATATTCATCAATTTCTTCATTTAGGATGTAGCCAAGCACTTCATTCTCTTCTTCATCCTTTGTTTGAATATAAGAGTACTCTTCTCCTTGTTCAAGGATTTCAAACACTGAATCTTTGAATAAATGATATAAAATCTCGCTTTCTTGTGAGTCTTCAAGGTATACAGCAACTTGTTGCTCTTCATTTACAACATATGTAATTGGTTCTTGTTCAACACTTTTATCATTTATCTCATTCGCATATCCTATATTCGAAGTTACACTGAATACTAATAAAGCAATAAGAAACATGGAAATATGTTTCTTTAGTTTAGTCATTTTCTCCTCCTTTTCTAAAGTTATGATACTTTATAACTATTTTTCCAGTAGTGCTAAATTCTACATACCCCACCATTCATATTAACATATTAAAATATGACAGTATTTATTATTTTTTTTACATTCACTTTACGAATAAGAAGAGTTTTTGTCTAATATTGTCTATTTTACATTTATTTTATATCCACTGAACTAATAATTTGGTATTCTATAACATATATCAAAAAAATTAACATTTGTATGGGGGAAAAGAAATGCGTAGCCAACCTAAGAAAAAAAAGCGGTTATGGTTAAAAATAACCGGTTCCATTGTTCTGCTAATGGTCATTGCAGTTGGTATTTATGGGTTTATGGTCTATCGTTCTGTTTCAGGGGCTGTGGAAACGATGCATCAACCAATCAAGTATAAAACAGAGAAAAGAGAGCAGGACCTTACACTGACTGAAAAAGAGCCGTTTTCTGTTTTAATGCTCGGAGTAGATGAAAGAAGTGGAGACAAAGGGCGTTCTGATACGATCATTGTTATTACTGTTAATCCAAATGACCAATCGATGAAAATGTTAAGTATTCCAAGAGATACACGTACTGAAATTGTTGGTAAGGGCATTGATGATAAGATTAATCATGCTTATGCATTCGGCAATGAGGAAATGGCGATGGCCACAGTAGAAAACTTCCTTGATATCCCAATTGATTATTATATCAAAGTAAATATGGAAGGGTTTAAAGATATTGTTGATGCGGTTGGAGGTATTACAGTGAACAGTTCCCTCGCATTTGAACAGGGGAATTCTTCTTTTTCAGAAGGGACAAACACCTTAAATGGCGATGAAGCATTATCTTATGTCAGAATGAGAAAAGAAGATCCAAACGGGGACTTCGGTCGTCAAGATCGTCAGCGTCAAGTGATTCAAGGGGTTATTAAAAAAGGGATGAGCCTTAACACCCTCACAAACTATGATAACATCTTAGGTGCGTTAGGTAAGAATGTTAGAACGAACTTATCTTTCAATGAAATGCGTGATATCCAAAAAAATTATAAAAATGCAGTCGGGAAAATTGACCAACTAACCATATCTGGCAATGGTCAACGCATCAATGACATTTGGTATTTAATCGTTTCAAATGAAGAAAAATCAAAAGTACAAAATGAATTGAAATCACACTTAGATATATAAGAAGAAAAGTCTTATTCTATGAACCAATTAGGTTAAGAATAAGACTTTTTTTAACTTCTTTTAATCAACTGCAGTGAGCTTATTGTTCCATCTTCTACACTTTGAAATAAGTAATCAAATTCTTCTCCATGATATAAGAAAGATTTCGTCTCTTCTAACTGCATATCTGGTTCTCCCAATTGATTAAACAATGTATCTGTAGACGGACCATTCATATCAATAACCACGCCATTAATTACTTCATCTTTATATATATATTCTGCATGTTCGAGAGGTTCATCCAACACTTGTCCTTCTCCTAAAGTGTTCCTAACTCTTTCTAAAGGGAACTCAAGGCCGACAATGCCATTTAATTTGGCATCCATCTCTGGGTCAACAACTGTATTATTTAATCTAGCCAAAACCGTTGTACTAACCCAGCCTTCGTCATTATCATTTTGTTGGATTTTAGCCCATCCATCCTTCTCTTCTAATACTTCGTATGGAAACCCAAAAATAGCAAAGTCTATTGCTTCACTCTCCATTGTTGGTTCTTGTCTTATATTAGCACTTGAGACCGTTACATACCTTATATCTAATGATTTACCCTTTAACTCTTCTTCGACAACGTTCGGTTCTTCTAATGCGGCAGATGATTTGTTCTTCACAGCCGGAGTCGATGAGTTATTGTTATTTATTAGAAATAGTGTGCTAACGGATAGTAATATTAAGAGTGTACTTAATCCTAAAATAAATTTCCATTTTTTATAACCAGGCTTTGTTCGCTGACTATCATCAGAACCAATGTTAGTATTTTTGGGTTCAGTGTTGGTATAATCATTCAACTGACTACGCCTATCTAAAATGTCCTGCCTGAATTTCTTCTGTTCCTCTTTAGATAAAGATTTAAAATCCTTTAGGAACTTTTCATACTTTGGAATGATTTCTCCGATTGTGCCGTAATCTCTCACTTCTCCCGCCTCTAGCCATAAGGCTTTATCGCAGAATTTCTTTACCTGTGCAATACTATGACTAATGAAGAAAATTGTTTTACCTTTTTGCTTAAATTCATTCATCTTATCTAAACATTTATCAGTAAACGTTTGGTCACCAACCGAGAGGGCTTCATCAATGACAATAATATCAGGATCAATATTAACAGAAATAGCAAAACCTAATCGAGACTTCATACCACTAGAATAGTTTTTAACTGGTTGGTCGATAAACTTCCCAATATCAGCAAAGTCAATAATCTCAGGCATCAATTGCTTAATTTCTCTCTTATTAAATCCTAGCATGAGACATTTCAATTCAATATTCTCTCTGCCTGTTAATTGATTGTTAAGACCTGATGCAATAGCAATAAGCGACGCACTACCATTAATCGTTATATTACCAGTGGTGGGAGGTACTACTCCCGTTATAAGATTGGACAGCGTTGATTTTCCAGCACCATTAATCCCAATTACACCAATGACATCCCCTTGGTAAGCAGTGAAATTGATGTGTTGCAAGCCGTAGAAATCTTCACCGTATCCTTTAGGTACGAATATATCTAATAGTTTTTCTTTGTTGTTTTGATACATTTTAAAACGCTTCGTTACATTTTCAAAATGAACTGATTCAATGGCCATGTCTTTTTCCCCATTATTTATTAAATTAGTCCTTTTTACTATACCAAATTTTGCAAAGAAAAAAAGGCTAAAAATCAATTTAGCCCCACACTTAATAAACATTTATTTAATTTGTAACAAGTCCTGCTTGCTTCTTCATTGCCTTCTCTTTAAAAGCACGCTTCTCGGAAGCACTCATCGCTTTATATTCCTTTAAGAAAGCCTGATATTTTGGCATTACTTCTTTAATCGGACCAAACTCTCTCACTTCACCATACTCCAGCCAAAGTGCCTTTTCACAGAAACGATTCATTTGACCAATCGAGTGACTAATAAAGAAAATTGTTTTTCCTTTTGCTTTAAACTCATTCATCTTATCTAAGCATTTATCCGCAAATGTCTGATCACCGACTGAAAGTGCTTCATCAATCACTAAAATATCCGGATCAATGTTTACTGAAATGGCAAAGCCTAAACGTGATTTCATCCCACTGGAATAGCTTTTGACTGGTTGATCAATAAATTTACCAATATCAGCAAAATCAATAATTTCCGGTTCTAGCTCTTTTATCTGCGCTTTACTAAATCCGAGCATCAGACATTTTAATTCAATATTTTCACGCCCTGTTAATTGGTTATTCAAACCCGAATTTACAGCAATTAATGCCGTCTTCCCATTGATGGTTACCTCACCTGTAGTAGGTGGGATAATGCCAGCAAGGATATTGGACAGAGTGGATTTACCAGAACCATTCACTCCAATAAATCCAACAACATCACCTTTTTCAGCTGTAAAACTAACATTTTGCAATGCGTAAAAATCTTCACCGTAACTTTTTGGTAATAAAATATCTAATAACTTTTCCTTATTACCTTCATACATTTTATATTTTTTTGTAATATTGTTTAAAATAACTGAATGTTCCATAATTCACATCCATCTTATAGAAAGTCTACGAAGCGATCTCTAAATTTCACATGTAAAATCGAACCAACGACAAATAATAATATAGTAATTCCCCAGAAATAGAGGCTATATTCCCAATTCACAAATGGATACCAATTTAGACCTAAGATCGTCGCCCGATATCCTTCTGCTAAGTAATAAATCGGGTTCAGCTGCATTAATGTTGGCACTATCTCGGGCTTTAGTGCATATGGTGGCCATAAAAATGGAGATACATAAATAAGAATCCTCACGACTGATTGAATAGCCATTTGAAAATCACGTACAATTGTTGAAATAGTAGAGGTGATTAGTGAGAGCGCAACCAAGAATATTAGGGTCGCTAACATCATATAAGGTAATTGTATATAGTATACAGAAATTGGATAACCCATAAATTGGAACATAATGAGTACAATAACTAGTAACATTAAATGTTGATAAAGCTTTGCAAAAATCACATAGGTAGGTATGACACTCATTGGGAAACTCATTTTGGATACCATCTTGATTCTTGAATAAACTGATTTTGACCCCATTGTGATCGATTGACTAATGAAGAACCAAACGACTATACCTGATAACATCCAAGAAAAATAGGGGATATAAACTTCATCACCTATATTCACATCAGGTCTACCAACAGATCTAAATATCCCATAGCCAAACACAAACCAATAGATCGCAATTTGAATCATAGGGTTGATAATTTCCCATAGAATCCCTAAATAGTTGTTTCTGTTCGCACTTTTCATTTCATAAACAGAAAGGCGTCTAACTAAATAAAAACTTTTGATTTGTTCTTTTAAAACTGTCACTACAGAACGCATGCGTTTTTCCTTTCCGTGCCTTTAATTTTCTTTTAACAATGAATTACTCTCCCCGAGAAAATATTTTATCATTGAATGATGAAATTGTCATTTTCTGTTGCGACAGAGCAAAAATAAAAAGGGAATTAAAAGATAAATAATTCCCTTACATTACCGATAACAATATTATAATGATTTACCTAGTACTTTACCATAAAATTGGTTTAATGCTTCTTGATTATATTGTTCGTCATGAAATAAACTTCTCTCAGGTAAACATTTTTGTCGGTAACGCTCAACAAATTGAATTAACTTTTCAGCCAATGCTTCTTGATTGTTCTCTACTAACTCACCATAGCCTTCTTTAAGGACACTTCTAACACCTGTTACATCTGTTGCTATAATCGGTTTACCTATAATCAATGTCTCGAGTAGAACGAGTCCTTGCCCCTCATAATTTGAAGAAAGGACAAAACAATCACACTGATTAATAAGAGCAAAGGGATTAGATAGTTGCCCCACTAAAATAATGCGATCATTCATTTTTAACTTATGAATAAGAGATTGCAATGATTCTTTAAGTGGTCCTTCCCCAACGATATAAAGCTTAATATCTTGATCGTATTGGTATAGAGTCCAAAATGCATGAATTAATTTTTCATGACCCTTTTCAGGTGAAAGTCTACCGACAGTGACAAAGTTCACATCTCCCTCTTCAGGAGCAATGACTCCTTGAATAGTTAACTTAACAGACTCGGCTAATTGGTCCGTAACAAGATAATTATTCCCGCTAACTTCGATATAATCATACTGATTCATCAGTGTCTTTACACGGTTACTATCAACTAGATTATTGACATAAGTCATTTTTTTGTGACTATCTGGCACTAACTGCTGTAAGTTTTTCATATTCGTTTCATGCGTCGATTCTGCTACTGAGATGATTCTATCATAATATTTATAAATAGAGAAAATCACTTTTAGATTCTTTTTATGTTTAAATTTCCCTTTGATTTTCTTATTAAATTCTTCCATCATATCATTATGAAGATAGATAGATTTATTCTTTATTCGCGAAAAGGCAAACAAGAGACTCCAAAAATCATTATAACCACCAAAATTTATTGCATGATCAAAATTCACATCACCAACTAACCGACGAAACTCATTATAATATAAATGTGCTGGGAGTACCTTTTCTACGATTTGTCCACTGACACCTCGATTCAAGATCCACTGATGTTTATAGCTATCGAGAACTGTTCTACCAAGAACCCCAGGTCGATAAATAAAATGAACGTTAGGGTTAGCTCTTTTAATATTCACCCATTTTTCTTCAGAACCTTTTGGATTCTCTATGACAACCACTTCGTATTTATCATAATCAATCGCATTTAATAAGGTTAAAGCAGACATCGTTATGCCATTGTTATAGAAAGCTCCGCAATACATAATAATTTTCTCTTTATTTGTTTCCGTTTTGATTAAATGCTTCTGTTCGTTGTCTAATAGGATTGATAACAGTCTTGAAGCAGCCTGTCCATCATCATTATAACAAAACTGATCTTGATATTTTTTGTACTTCTCATTATATTTCTCTTGCTCTAAGTCGATATTTTTAATATACTCAAACACTTCTTCTAATTGTTGAGTGAGTGGTCCAGGTAATTGATCAATCGGGAGATAGAATCCTCTCTCATGACTATATTGTTCAATATCATCTCCATAGAAAATGACTGATCGCCCGGTCGGTAAGAAGTCAAAGAAAATGCTAGAATAATCAGTTATTAAAATATCGACTGCTGATAGTAATAAATTTGTATCGATGCCATTTGGTACACATAGCTCTTGTTTTTGATTTTCCTCAAAGTACTTAAAAGCAAAATAATGAGACTTCAGTAATACAGTATATTCACTGCCTAATTTCCTCTTTAATTGGAGGACATCCTGAAGTAATTGCTCACTCATATCTGCCTCATCTCCTACCGTCCCCCGCCAGGTTGGAGCATATAATATCACCTTCGTTCCACTCGGTACCCCTAATTGTGATAATACATTCTCTTTTGAAGCATGTAGTGTTTGATCGACACGAGGATAACCAATATCAGCTACATAACCTGGAAAGATTTCATAAATATCATGGGAAGACAATAGTTTTTCATATGTAAACTGATTAGGACTAACTAATATATCTGTTTGCAAAAGATTTCTCTGGATATTCATATGATCGGTCATACCCGCTAGTTTAATATCCTTGCCTAACGTCTTAAGAGGTGTCCCATGCCATGTATTCACATATACTTGACCTTCTCTTTTTATGAAATAATAAGGAAAGGACGTATTATTAATTAAATATTTGGCAGTAGCTAAGGATTTTAAATAAAGATCATCATCTACTGCCACAACTTTAATATTTTTTCTTTTTGGTAATGCGTCTACAAAAGAATCTTTTTCATTCACGACTATAATATGAAGAAACTGATCGAAATCAGTTCTTTTTTCAAATGCTAAAAAAATAGCTAATGGATTACACGTAAAACTCTTACCATGATATGCCTCATACAAAATCACTCGATCTTCCACTTTTAAATGATTCACATAATAATTATACTTCGCGCGAATCTTAAACCGTTCATTCCTAATATAATCACGTATAGGTTGTTTAATAAAAGGAATTTTGCGACTGAAGTATTTCATTAGATTACTTGCCAAAATGATCTGCTCCTCTTTCATTAAAAATGTGCTAATTACTACTATTTTGAGTATTCTTTATTTTTATTTGATTCTACTATATTTACTAATATTTTCATAATATCTTCTTTTAACTCCTCATTCTGGAGCGAGAACTCTATCGTAGTTTTAATAAACCCTAATTTTTCTCCTACGTCATATCTTGTTCCCTCAAAATCATAGCAAAATACCGACTTATATTCATTCAATGCTTGAATAGCATCAGTCAATTGAATTTCCCCACCAGCACCAATCTCTTGATTTTCTAGATACCTAAAAATATCAGGGGTCAAAACATACCTTCCCATTATAGCTAGGTTAGAGGGGGCAGTACCTTTTAAGGGCTTTTCAAGAAATTGACACACCTCATACAGTCTACCATTATTACTTAATGGATCAATAATACCATAACGATCGGTTTCATCTGCTTCTACAGTCTGAACACCTACAATTGAACTCCCAAGTAAATCATATTGATTTATTAACTGTTTAATACATGGGACATCACTTTGCACTATATCATCACCTAGTAACACAGCAAATGGTTCATTGCCAATAAAATTCCTTGCACACCAAATTGCATGTCCAAGACCTTTTGGTTCCTGTTGTCTTATATAATGAATATTGGCAATTTTAGAGGGGTGTCTTACCCTTTCTAAAATATCTAACTTCCCTTTATCTAAGAGGTTCTTCTCTAACTCTGGAGCATAATCAAAATGATCTTCGATTGCCCTCTTCCCTTTCCCTGTTACAATGATAATGTCTTCAATACCTGAAGCTACAGCCTCCTCGATTATGTACTGAATAGTCGGCTTATCCACAATAGGGAGCATTTCTTTAGGCATAGCTTTTGTAGCTGGTAAGAACCTTGTTCCTAATCCGGCTGCTGGGATAATGGCTTTTTTTACACTAGACATTGAAGGACTCCTTTGTAATGTTTTAATTTTCTAAAAAATAGTATATAAAAGATAATTTACCATGTTTTTCATAATAAATATATCTAAAAATTTTTTATAATTACATTTGTCCTTATAAAAAAACCTTAAACTAATAGCTTAAGGTTTTTACCCTATAGAAGATTTAATTTTTAATGGACTTACTAATTAATTCTTTTTTTACGGTGCTAATTAATTTTGTAAAGAGGTTCACCTTCCGAGTCGAGGTAATTTCCTCATTTTCCTTTACAAATAATTCAAACTCCGAAATATACCACGGAATATCTACTATAAATTTGAAGCTTTTTTGAGATGTTGTAATTGCAAATTGTTGTACTACTAATTCTTCACTATTTTTAATAGTACACGGTATTATTTTATTTTTGTATTTAACAAAAACTTCTCTATTAAATGAAGTACCTTCAATCTGGAAATAAAGATATTTCAGTCGTAACTTCTCAATAATAATTTTCCTAAAAGAAGAAAATTTATTAACATCGTATTGTTTACCATATTTGACCTTCAATAATACCTTCTTTTCTATTGTTTTAAAGTTTTGGTTTAGAATATATTTATCTTCTATTTTCCCCAAAAGTAACCGCATAAGGTATATAAATTCTTCTACTTCCGATTCTTCCAATACATTTAACATTTTACTGTAATTTTTAGAAATTAAAAAAAGTCTTAAGTGGTAAATTATTAAATAACTCATGTAAGGTAAAGTATTATTATCCATTTCAATTGATAACTTTAATAATGGACTATATGATTTTTTTAAAAGAGGGATGTACCTATCCCTCTTCTCCCAATTTATATCAACCAAAGAATTTTGTTCTTCTCTTTTCCTATAAAAATATTTACTATTTTTTATAAGACCATATTTCTCCACAGAAAGTATAAATTGATTCACAAAAAAAGCGTCTTCAAAAAAACTAATATCAGACCTAAACGTCAAACCTAGATCATTTAGAACACTAGTCCGGAAAATTGTCCCACCAATATAGAAATGTGGACTATTATATTCTCTAGTTATATCTATAACCCTATCATTTTTACTACTGAATCTATAATTTAATTTATGTTCTCCTTGTACTCTTCCAAAATAAATAATAGGTGAAACGGCGATATTAACTGTAGGGTTAGCGGTAAAGAACAAACAAGCATTGTTTAAGTAATCCAAACTCAACTTATCATCCGCATCAAGAAAAACTACATAATCCGAAGTAATAGGAACACAGGACAAACCAATATTCCTAGCAACTGAAGGTCCACTATTATTTATTTTTCTATATATTATGGTATCTGGAAATTTTTCTAAATAGGTATGACATATTTTTTCGCTATTGTCCGTACTACCATCATTTATAAGGATGATTCGTATATTATTTAAAGGGTAATCTTGATTTATTACACTCTCGATAGTTGTACTTAAATACTTCCCAGAGTTATAAATAGGTATAATTACTGAGAATTTCATCATTTTTCCTTTCTATTCCTTACTATTCACTAACTTTTTTATAAAGTTTTCTAACTTTAAGTTGGAGTTTTCCGTATAGATATTTGCTAAAACTGATTTAACTTCCTCATAAGTTACATTAGGATATTCTGTATTTAAGAGAGTTATTTTATTCGCTAGTGTTTCAACATCTGTGGAATTAAAATCTAATAATTTCTTGTTAATATCTCCGTAAACCCCTCTAGCCTTTTCATACTGCTCAAAATCATTTATATACAATAAGAATTTCTTATTAATCGCTAGACCATCAAATATAATTGAAGAATAGTCGCTTATTATTAAGTCAGAAATCAATATCAGTTCTTGAACATCAATAGTTGAAGAGGGATTAATAACCTGGCCATTTACTTCTTTCCCACCCAAACTCATACTATGATCTTTATCTATTAATACGTAATCATCGTTTAACTTTTCTAATAGGCTATTTAAATCCAATTTGTACGTATTATCAGGTGTAGAGGATTTGTAATTATAATCTCTCCATGTTGGAACGTATAAAATAACCTTTTTTCCAATTGGTATATTCAAATCTTTTTTAATAACTTCAATTAGTTCTGTGTTTTCTTGATTTGATTTTAGCCATTGAACTCGAGGGTAACCAAAATTTAATATTTTCTCTTTCGGAAAAACAAAGGCAGATATAAACTTTTCAGATGCTTTAGGGGAATCAGATAGTAGAAAATCCCATCTCATAATATCTCTTTGTTTCTGCTTTTTATGGTTCCTGTTGTATTTTGAAATATACATTTCATGACTATCGAATAACAATTTTTTATAGGGAGTTCCATGCCACATCTGAAGCCAATATGTACCTTGTCTTTTTCTAAAATCTAGAGGCAACCAACTTTCTCCAATTACAACCTTTGAAGTTGCTAATTTTTCATAGAATTTCATTGACCTTGGAGTAATTCGAAACTCAGAAGGCACCCTTTTATCTTTTGTAACGAAATGAATCTCAAATTGAGATTTCCTTTCCTGTAGGTATTCAAAAAAGTATCTTGAGTTTCCTATATATCTATAATCAAACCCTAAAAATAATATAGAGTTTTCATTAATCGCTCTATTATTAAACTCCTCAATTTTCTTTAGCTTTTGTTGTTTCTTCTTGTTTTTATAGTAATTAGTATTTCGAATAGAATCAGTCAGCTTATTATATTTAATCTTATTTTTATATTTTTTTGCAATTTTAAAAATAGGTACTAATTTTCCTTTAGACTGAAGCCAATCCACAAATAAAATTCTATTAACTTTACTTCGCTGAACATACCTTCTTCGGAATAATAAATGATTTAAAGGTATAATATTTAGGGGGACTTGATAATGTTGGTTTTTCGTATTTAAAATGGAGATAACTTTCTTTAAAGTCTTTCTTTTATATCCAATTGGAGCCCTTTTTTTAGCATAGTAAATAGATTTTTGTATTAAATGTTTATACACTTGATAATATGAACTTTTCCCTCTAGGATTAAACAATTTAATACTATTTTCTACCGCTTTCAAATATGAAGTTATATGTTCTGTCCCCTTAGTATTAGTTTTTGTAGTTGAATGTTCATTTACACGTACCCAATACAAAGGATTAGAGATTATTGCAATTGCATTGGCTTTTTGTGCAACATCAACGTAAAATTCAAAATCCTCATAGATATATCCCTCTCCATACCTTATATTGTTATTTATCAAAAACTCTTTTAAATATAGCTTATTAACACTAAAATAAGTTGGTGCCTCATATAATTGTTCACAATCAATGTCATATAATGCTTGTTTGTATAAGAAGAGATCATTATTAACATATACAAGCCCTTTATCCTCATAATAATAAGCCCAATCACATAAAACAAAATCATAGGGACCCTCAATTGCTTTATCAAACAATTTCTCAAAGCAACTAGAGTCTAAGATATCATCCCCATCTAAAAAGAATATGTATTTCCCTTTCGATTCCTCTATACCTCTATTCCGAGCAGTACCTTGTCTCATATTTTTTTCTTGATATATAACTTTAATACTAAAATTTTTTGAATCATTAACTCTTTTAAACTCCTCAATAAGTTCATGAGTTTTATCAGTTGAACAATCGTCTATAATTAATACTTCAACACTACCTTTGAAACTCTGCTCCTTTACAGAATTCAAAGCTTCATCTATATAAAGCTCTACATTATATGTAGGTATAATTACGGATATATCAAATTCCATTTTGTTTCCCCTCTCAAAGCTAATAAAAAAGAAATTGTTATAATATGAACATTTTAAAGTATATTCAAACATTATAAAAGTGCAGATAAAATAATATCTTCTCTATTTTACAATATACACTTTGTCCAAAAACAAACATAAAAACTATTATATCAGTAAAATAGGACCATACAATACCACTATTATCCTTCTTTATTTATAATTTTATATTTTAAATAGCAATTTTAGGAGTATTTCACTAGGTTGGCTTGTACAACAAGTATTAAAACTACATGTTTGTTTTTAGTAATTAAACATTTCAAAATATCTATATTTTGACCAATTCTTTTGATTTTTTAGGAAATGCATAACTTTTTTCGTCAATTTAATATGGTTTTTTATTTTGTCAATGTTCTATTCAATTCTTTAAACTACCCCTACCTAGGAAAAAACCGGTAAGCGCGCTTCCTATAAGGATGATGGTGAGTGCAGGAGTTTGAGGTTGTGCTTCAGTCGTATGAGCCAATGATTTTTAAGATTATGAGGAGTTTGGGGATTTATCGGGAGAAAGAGGAGTATTATCAGGTGGCTGTGATTGCTTTGTGGGAGGCATGGGAGCGATATGATGAAGGGTTGGGGAAGCCTTTTATTAGTTATGCTTATGCTTGTGTGAGGGGGAAGTTGTTGAATGAGTTGAAGCGGTCGATTAATTATTCAGTGCGATGGGTAGTGGCAGAGGAAGAGTTTTGGTTATTGGTGGCGAGTGATGAAGTGAGCGATGATTCTACTGTTGAGTTAGAGTTTTTGCGGATTTGTCGAGGGTGTTTGACGGAGAAGCAGTTTAAGTGGGTATGGTATACGCTCATGTATGATTACTCGATTCGAGAGATTGCCCTTAAAGAGGGGGTGTCTATATCTGCTGTGAAGCAGTGGCGGGAAGGGGCACGAAGATCCCTGAGAAAGAGGATGGGGCGAGAAGGAACGCACCATTAAGTGTGAACAGGCGCATTCCTTTCTTCATTAATCAATCGAATTGTCTCTTCTAGAGTGATTGGCTCTTTGGTAGTAGGATTCATATATTTGGGATAAAGTAAATAGGCGGCAGCGAATACTTCAACAAGTGTACGTTGTCGCTTT
The DNA here is from genome assembly GCF_038003465.1 of Cytobacillus sp. FSL K6-0265. Taxonomy (NCBI): domain Bacteria; kingdom Bacillati; phylum Bacillota; class Bacilli; order Caryophanales; family Bacillaceae; genus Cytobacillus; species Cytobacillus sp. FSL K6-0265. Next base: position 3,895,492 of record NZ_JBBOPE010000001.1, read on the forward strand.
CTTCTGGCTACCATTTGACGATCATCTGTTAAGCCCCAGTTGGAGTAAAAAGGGGCTCCAACTGTTGTAACGGGAATGCCTCTCATAAGCGCTTCGAAACCGGATAAAGAAGTAATAGTATAAACATGGTCGACGGTTTTTAGTGAATCATGCAAGCTAATTGGTTCGCTGACAATCTGTGCTAGATGAGAGACGTCTTTTGGATTGGATTGCAACGGCCTCTTGCCGGATAGTACGTCAGGATGCGGCTTATAAATAATTTGTGCATGAGGATTTTCCTCCCGAGCTAAGCGGACAAGGTCATTGTTCGTCCATCGACTGGCCGCTCCCATCAAAATCGAAGCATCATCTTCTACTTGTCCAATGACTAATATCCGTTTATTCATTTTCCTGCCGTAGACTACATTCACATCTTTATGTGAAAGATGGTTATATTTACTTAAGCCATTTTCTTTTATTTCTTCTATGATGTGCGCTGCACGATCTAGGATATCTTGGTCAAACTGATGATGATTGAGTAAATGCTCTAAGTCACTTGGTTGGGTACTATCATAATAAATACCTGTTTTGTCTATGCATAACGAGTATGGCAAAGTATGCAGTGCCCCTAAACCAACAGAGCGGACAAAGCCGTCTTCTACACGATAGATAGGAACTTGATAGGCTTCGGCGATATCTTCCAGTTGGACATGTTGTTTAGATCCCCATATTAAGAATACTTTTTCCCTGTTTATGCGAAGCAACCCGTGTAAAAATACAGTAGTAAAAGTATGGGGGATAAAAATAATTTCATATTCACGAAAAAATTCTTTCACACACTCTTGTTTCCAATGAGAAAAGTAGAATGCCAACGCTATAGGTTTTGTTTCATTATTCCTTTTTACCTGGCGAACGGTTTTTGTATATTGCCGTATCTCGTTTACTTTCCTAACACCTTTCTTTGCTAACCCTCGCCATTTTTTCACTGTAAGACACCTGCTACGATGTAGGATTTGAGCATATCCTTCTCTTTACTGCTACCTGAATATAGAATTTGTTCCTCGCCTATTTTTTCTCCTGTTTGTTGAACGACCCAGTAGAGTAATAATTCACAATCGCTTGGTTTTCTGCCCAGTTGATTAACTAGCTCACGATAAAAACCTTGTGGGTAAGACTGTAACTCCACTCCTCGTTCAATCAGTGTACGCATATAATCTGAGCCATGCGGATAGCGATGAAGGAGACCAGGTTCATTACATAATAATAATTCCACCTGTGATAAGTTCACCTGCTCATGCAATTCAGGATGAATGGTACCAAATAAAATGAATGAACTGTTCCGATCAATCAATGGAAAGGATGGTGGCGTAACAAAAATTACGCTATCAAATTTTTGACAGAAATGATGCAGCGCCTCTTGTGACGTCGCTTCTAGTACAATCCCTACTTTTTTATGCGTGGTCAGCAGTTGTTGAAAACGGCCTTCTGATTGAATCAATTGATTAACAACCACTTTCTCACTATAAGTGGAGGCGTTTGATTGATCGTAATCAAAATTGACTGCCAAAGAAAGATAAGGCACGTCTATTGGTTCTATTTGCTTCTCTCGTAAAAGCTGTTTCGCCTTATAAGGGTGACCGCAATGATTAAGAATAGCTGCAAATTGCATGATATCTTCTCTAGAAAAATCGACATCCAACATTTTTAACGTCTCTTCTGTTGCATGTAATAACCTATCTGATGGACCTTCAATCTTCCATAGTAATCTGATTAAAGCAAGCATTTGCCGCTTAGATTTTTTCTCTACCTTCAATAAGGAGATAAGTGCTGCCTGATAATCTCCAATACCGGCAAGAGCAATGCCCTTTTCACAATGGAGAGGGTCAGGTAAGCTGCTCTGTTGCTGTTTTTCTTCGATTAGTTGCAAGCATTTTTCATATTGTCTCGCATCATTTAAAAGTTCAATATACACTTGCTCTCTTCCAGGTTGATAAACTAAATTTAATGCTTGTTTATATAATTGTTCAGCTTCAGAAAAGGCAAGTGCTTGTCTTTTCTTATCACCCTCTAGCTCCATACTTTCTGCACGTTGTCTAATTAAGATTTTCATTGCTTCTTCTAATTGAATATGTTCACCGGTATCCGGGTTCATATAGCGCGGATACACAAGATAGCTAATCGCAAATAACTCGTCAATCGTACGTTTCCGTTGTCTTCTCTCGTTAGGTTGCTTATCTGTTGTTAAGCCCCAGCCTGCATAAAATGGCGATCCGTAACAAGTAACTGGTATACCGCGAATAAGCGCCTCGAAGCCAACAAGAGAAGTCATTGTGTACACATGATCAATCGTCTGGAGCGCATCAACGATACCAAGCGGTTCAGTTACGACTTTCGCCACATCGGTCACGTCCATCGGATTAGAAAACGCCTTACGATATCCGCCAAGAACATCGGGATGTGGTTTATAAATGATTTCACATTCTGGGTGCTCTTTTGCAGCCGCACGAACGAGATCATTATTGGTCATTTTTGCTTCTAGTCCATATTGAATGGATGCGTCATCTTCTACTTGCCCAATGACTAAAATCCGCTTTGACTTTTTCTCACCATATATCTTATTGATATCAGCTTGCGCAGTATGGTTATATTTTGATACGCCCTGTTCAATAAGCTGTAGCCGACATTTTCTTGCTCGCTGCAACAATTCCACTGATACCTCGTAAGTATTTAATAATTCTTCTAAGTCTGATGGTTGCCGAGCATTGAAATAAAGCGTCTTTGAATCAACAGCGATGGATAAAGGAAACGTATGGGCTGCACCTAAGCCTACTGAGCGGACAAAACCATCTTCCACACGCAGGACTTTAATACCTTTCTTAGCTGCATAAGCAGTTAGCCCTTCAGGTTCTTTAAATCCCCAGACGATAAATACTACCTGAGATGCCTTTTTGATGAAAGGTTGCAATCTTTTTAAATCCCCTTGTCCAAAAACAAACGCGGTGCGATATTCCGAGAAAAATTTGCTGCTATGCTCCCTCTTCCAAGGATTAAAGCCGAACATAAAAGCGACAGGCAATGCCTCACTTTTGCTCCAATTCTCTCCCATTTCAATAAATGGCTTTTGTTCGTTCCCTTTATTTAGCGAAAGTTGTTTTAAACTTTTTTTTATTGTTTTTTTCCAACCCATACGTACAATACCTCCTTCCTTTATACATGTACGAAATGTGTTTTTAATCCTTCGACCCAATCCACTTCCTTAAGAGAGGTGGCTGCTGCTCCACCCATGACGTCTGAAATGAATGGCAGCCCATGCTTAGCGCTCCCTTTTAGGCGTGGGATAAGATGAAAATGAAGGTGCCGTACAAGCTCGTTCATTGAAGTCATATATAAACGTTCACTGCCAATTACTTCTTTCAGTGCGCTTTCGACCACTTTGACGATCTGAAAAAAGTCATGCTGTTCTGCCTCGTTTAAATCGCTCCAATGTTCAATATGTCTCTTCGTTTCCAAGTGTAAATAGCCTAATGCAGTCTTTGATTCAACCGCAACAAGCATCCACCGATCATTTTTATAAATTACTTCACGCTTATGAGCGAGCTGTTTTTCACAAATTGCACAGCTATTCAAAAGAAACACTCCTTACTGTCTGACCGCCTGTTGGTTAAGAAAATCCTTTACAAGAGCCGTGTAATCAAAACTTTGACGAAGAATGGATTCAATAATCTCCCGTACTGCACCATTGCCACCCATCCGTTCCGCAACGATTTCCGCCTCTTGCTTCACTTCCTCAATCGCGTTTGCTGGACATGCTGCTAACCCGACCATATTCATTGCTGTTATATCATTCAGATCATCACCGATATAACACATTTGATTCACATCAATATCTAGTTCACCCGCTAATTGCAAAAGGGTGGATACTTTATCTTTCACACCTTGCTGCACATGGTTGATATTCAGTTCCGCAGCTCGTTTCTCAACCGCCGCAGATCGTCGGCCTGTTATAATTGCGACCTCTATCCCAACAAACTTCGCTAAGCTTATTCCCATGCCATCATGTACATGAAATGCCTTTAGTTCTTCACCACTACTCGATAAAAAGAGTTTGCCATCGGTTAACACACCATCAACATCTAACACGATTAAGCGAATATTTTTCATCAGTGTGCCTCCTACAACCCAAGATGCATAAGGTCATGAATATGAATCATACCTACGGGCTCATGTTTGTCATTGACAATCGGTAGCACATTTACTTTATGCTGTTCCATTAATGTCTTCGCTTCAGAAGCGAGATGGTTTTCTGTCAGATAATACGGTTGTGGGTTACAATACTGAAGGACTTGTTCCTCGAGTATTGTATTCGTCATCGCAAATGCTCTCCGAATATCGCCATCTGTTAAAATCCCGAATAATTCATTTTTCTCTGTGACGACACTGATCGCGCCCATCCCTTGTAAAGTCATCGAGAAGAGTGCTTCTTGAACAGTTGCATGTGTCGCAATGATCGGGTTTTTGCGGGTATTAGCAACCACATCGGTTGTTTTAAGTAATAATCTTCTTCCTAATGAGCCTGCTGGATGAAAGACGGCGAAATCTTCTGGCTGAAAGTTTCTTGCTTCTAGTAAGGCAATGGCTAAAGCGTCTCCTAAAGCTAAAGTAACCGTCGTGCTCGTTGTAGGAGCTAAACCATGTGGGCAGGCTTCCACTACATTGCCAATGCAAAGGACAATCTCTGACTTTCTAGCCAATGTCGATAATGGGTTTTTCACAATGCTAATCATTTTCGCACCGATTCTTTTTATGGACGGGATGAGCTGTAATACTTCTTCCGATTCCCCACTATTTGATATCGCTATCACTACATCCTTAGCCGTAACCATCCCCAAATCTCCATGCAACCCTTCCGATGGATGAAGGAAAATAGAAGGTGTACCTGTACTCGCCATCGTAGCATTGATTTTTCTGGCAATTATGCCTGATTTACCTATGCCTGTAATAACCACTCTTCCTTCACATTGGAGAATCATGGCAATCGCTTCATTAATATGTGGACCGATTTGATCTTTTAACTGCATAATAGCTGTTGCTTCTTTTTCCAATACAGAAATCACGTGATTAGTATAATCCAGCTGGTTCGTTTTCATATTCAGCATGCTCATTCCCTCCTGCATAGGATGACGCTTTTAATAAACAATCCATGGCTACAATCGGTTTTAAGATTTGTTCGACATCACTTAATTTCACCATATTCGGTCCATCAGATAACGCTTTATCAGGGTTAGGGTGAACCTCCATAAAAATGGCATCGACACCAACTGCTGCCGCGGCACGAGATAAGTAAGGAACAAATTCACGCTTTCCTCCTGTACTCGTACCATTGCCCCCTGGAATTTGCACACTATGTGTCGCATCAAATACAACTGGTGCCATTTCTCTCATCATTGGTAATGAACGCATATCAACAACTAAATTGTTGTAGCCAAATGTTGAGCCTCTTTCTGTAAGTAAAATACGGTCATTACCTGCTTCCTTTAACTTTGTCACAACATTGATCATGTCATTAGGAGAGAGGAATTGTCCCTTTTTTACATTGATGACTTTTCCTGTTTTCGCTGCAGCAGTAAGCAAGTCTGTTTGTCTACAAAGGAAGGCTGGGATTTGGATAATATCCAGCACTTGACTAGCTAGTGCTGCTTGGCTAGGTTCATGAATATCTGATAACACAGGAATGCGAAAGGCATCCTTTACATTCGCTAACATATTTAATCCCGCTTGAAGTCCCGGCCCTCTTTCGGAAAAAATAGAAGAGCGATTGGCTTTATCAAATGACCCTTTGAAGATAAATGGAATGCCTAAATGGGATGTAATTTCTTTTAATCTTGCCGCTGTCTCCATCACTACTTCTTTGCTTTCTAACATGCATGGTCCAGCAATCAATACAAAAGGACGCTCACCGCCAAATACGATTTCATCATTTAATCTGACTGTTTTAGACATACTGTTTTCCCCCTAGAATCTCTTCTATTTTTTGAATATCTTCTTTCGTGTCTACACCGTGAAACGGGTCATCTGTTGCAATCATCTTAATCATGATATTATTTTCTATCAGCCGCAGTTGCTCAAGCATTTCTGCTTGTTCAAGCGGTGTTTGTGGGAGCATAACGAATCTCATTAATATTTCTCGTGGATAACCATAGACGCCAATATGTTTGAAATAATCAGTTTTTTCTCCTCTTTGGAAAGGAATCGGTGCTCTCGAAAAGTAGAGTGCTTCATTATCCTTATTTGTCACGACTTTTACCACATTTGGATCCGTGATATCTTCAGGGCGATCAATTTTTTTCATAGCGGTAATTAGAGCCCTATTTTGCTCTTTTCGAGAGGTTCGAACCATCTCATCAATCAAGGTAGGCTGGATGAGGGGCTCATCTCCTTGAATATTAATGAAAAAGTCACCTTCTATATTGGATGCTACTTCAGCCATACGGTCAGAGCCCGTTTCATGGGCGGCACTTGTTAATATCGCTTCACCCCCGATTGATTCAACTACTCGCTTAATTTCTTCATGGTCAGTAGCGACAATGACGCGCTCTAATTCTTTCGATTGGCATACTTGGCGATATACTCGTTCAATCATTGGAACGCCAGCAATAAGTGCAAGTGGTTTACCTGGGAATCTAGTCGATGCGTACCTTGCGGGAATGATTCCAATCGCTTTCATCCAATACACCTCTCTCATAATCTTCTAATCTATTCGCTAAATTTTTGGCTGTTTGTTTATTAGGTCGATTAAGCACACCTTCTGTTTGATAATGAAATCGTAAATAATAGAGAAATTTTTCAATTTTATCTATAGATAAAGGAGTCGATAATGACTTTTGCAAACTTTGATATAAAAGATCTGGATGCGGACATTTTTCTACAAGTGGGTCAATATTGTATAAGGCATCTCCTAATGTAATCACTTTCTTGTAGTGAGCAAGCGCTTCTATTCCTACCGTTGAATTGACCGTTACCACAGCTAAGCTTGCCTTCAAAAGCTTGTCCATCCGATATTTCTGAACAAATTGTACATTTGTATATTTGTTCTTCAATGATTGATAGTTTTGTCGTGATAAGTCTTCAGGATGTTCCTTTACAATGACTTTAATTTGCCTGTGATATGTTTGGTTATATTGTTCCACCGCTTTTAAAGTAATCTCTAGTAATTGCTCCATTGATTGAATATGTGGTGAATGATAAAAGATTTGCGTATCACGAGACACTTGAAACGGGAGAAAGATATATTCACCACGCAAATCAACCTCATCTTCTTTTCTTCGGCTATACCATTTCTTATGAACGAAATATTTGAGTCCTTGCCAGAAATTAATATGAGCAAAATAGTTTGGATGGATACGCAAAAGTGACCCTGCCATTGATAATAGTTTTGCTGAAGCAACTTTCAGTAAATTTTCCCTCTTTAATTGCTTAAGTGATGTTTCCTCAGGGCGGAACATATATTTCATCAGACGCGGACGGTCAACCTCAATATCCTGATAGAAAGAGAAGTCTCTCGGGACGCTCGAACAGGCATTAATCCCATTCGGATCACACGTAATCGTATACGGTCTGAACAGCCCATCTTCAAAGAAATACGTCCGCAAACCCTTCTTCTTTGCTAAATAACGGCATATTTGGTCAATCCAGTGATAGCCATTAAACAAGCAAATAACTTCTATGTTGTGTCTATCAAGCAGGTGATCTAGTGCTGCCATGTACCGCTTATACATCCTAAGCTCACTTAGCGGGATCTCCTTTTGCAGTACTCTTTTTGTAAAAGTAATATTATATATCTGTAGATCCATTAACTCCTCGTCACTAATCGGGTATTCCTCTTTCGCCACATGATGAGGTAAAAAAACGGTTGGAATGGTCGTTTTCATTAATAACTCATTTAATTCAAGCTGGATTAAATGAACTTGATGACCTTTTCCTTCCAACTCAGCCCCAATATCATGAAAAAGCCTCTTATTGCGATTGCCTCGAATAAACATGAAATGAGCCATTAGCATCCTCCAAATTCATCGGCTGTATTTAACGCTTTATTTGCCTAGAGTGTATCATGACAATCGCCGAAAAATGACGGATTTACCGATTATTTACAAACCATTTAATAGATATTTACATTTGTTAGAAAATTTTTATAATAGTTAATAGAGAGTTTACAATTTAGAAGAAGTCATTTAAATAATGGGAGTAGATCTAGATTTTCTTTTCACAACAATCTCCACTGGGATGATGTGCTATAGAATACTTAGTTGAGTTAGACGAATTTTTTTGCGTGTAACCTCAAACTCACGATGTAGATTTTTGATTATTTCATACTCTAGGAAGACAATCATTTTGTTGGCGGTTTTTCTATTTATAATCGCAAACTCTGTATTTTTTTGTTTACGTTACATTTGTGCACTTCTCCCTCTTATGGGTGTAATCCTCATTTACCAACACAACTTGTGGTTTTTCAAACCTTCTTAAGTGGACATTTCCCTTTTGCCCACACTTCTTCTTCATTTTGATTCCACTTGTGTGGGCTTTTCCACTTTGACCACACTTCTTCTTCATTTTGAAGTCAAGTCCTTAATATTGTGTAAAATTCTAAACCACTGTTTTCAACTATTAATTAGTGATATGATTTATCCCCTTACATTTTTTGAGGGAATCTTCCATGGTTCTATTCCTTCATAGCCAGGGTGGGATGTCAAAGGCTCCTCACTTTGACAGTCCACCCTGGCTATGAAACCATCTATAATGGAAGTTTCACTCAAATGTAGAGGCTATTTGCATAAGGATTTTCTCTTTTGGTAAACCGTTTGTTGATAATGAAGTAAGACAGCTCCCACTAAACGAAAAGCGGACTGAGTGTTAGGAAAAATCCGTATGACTCTTTCCCTTCTACGAACTTCTTGATTTAACCGTTCTAATGAATTCGTACTTCTTATATGAGGCCAAAGAGCTTGTGAATGTCCCATATATTGAATGGTATCTTCAAAGCCTTCATCAAGGATTTTTAAGGCGTTTGTGAATTTAGGATTTTCACCGAATTGGTTCATAAGTTCCTCTTTGAAATTCCTCATATCCTCTATAGTTACCGCTTCAAAAATCCGCTTGACCATCGTCCTAATTTCACCAGAATCTTTCTTTGGGAGTTTCTCGATAATATTACGTTTAAAATGTACATTACATCTCTGCCAGCTAGTGCCGATAAACTCCCGTAGAATTGCTTTTTGAAGACCTTGATGAGCGTCTGAAATAACGAGCTTTGGAGACTGAAGTCCACGGGATTTAAGCTGTTGAAAAAATCGACTCCAGCTATCATAGTTCTCAACATGATCAACTTGAAGGCCAAGAATCTCACGAGTGTTTTTATCAGTCAGGGCGGTCGCAATATAAATCGCTTTGGAGACAACTCGATGGTGCTCGCGCACCTTAATATACATAGCGTCCACAAAGATAAAAGGATAGTAGGAGACATTAAGTGGTCTCTTGGCCCAGTCGTTAACGATAGGATCTAGCTTTTGAGTAAGAGAGGAAACAAAAGACTTTGAAACGTTCTCCCCACAAAGCTGTTCCACAATATGTGTAACCTTACGAGTAGATATACCATTAATCACCATTTCGACCATTGAGATAACGAAGGCTTGATCACATCGTGCATATTTTTCAAAAACGGAAGTTGAAAATTCACCATTTCTAGTGCGTGGTACTTTAAGTTTTAGCTTCCCAATACTCATCGTAAAATCACGTTCGTAGTAGCCATTACGATAATCTAAACGGTCAGTCGTGCGTTCGTAACCAGCAGCTTGTATATATTGATCTCTTTCTTTTTCCATGTATTCATTTAATACAAGGACAATAGCAGATCTAACCACAGTATCAATATTTGAGTTTATAACGGCTTCTTTTAAAACATCCAAATCTAGGTTAAACTGTATTTGAGTCATTCTTATTCCTCTTTCATTGTTTATCGTCGTTGAAAACAGTGTTGACAAGAAGGAATAAAATGACTCTTCTTTTTACACAATTATATGGACTTAATCCATTTTGATTCCACTTGTGTAGGCTTTTCCCTTTTGCTCACACTTCTTCTTCATTTTGATCCCACTTGTGTGGGCTTTCCCACTTTGCCCACACTTCTTTTTCATTTTGATTCCACTTGTGTGGGTTTTTCCTCTTTGACCACACTTCTTCTTCATTTTGATCCCACTTGTGGGGGCTTTTCCCTTTTGCTCACACTTCTTATTCATTTTGATTCCACTTGTGTGGGCTTTTCCCTTTTGCCCACACTTCTTCTTCATTTTGATCCCACTTATGTGGGCTTTTCCCTTTTGCCCACACTTCTTCTTCATTTTGATTCCACTTGTGTGGGCTTTTCCCTTTTGACCACACTTCTTCTTCATTTTGATTCCACTTGTGGGGGCTTTTCCCTTTTGCTCACACTTCTTATTCATTTTGATCCCACTTGTGGGGGCTTTTCCACTTTGCCCACACTTCTTATTCATTTTGATCCCACTTGTGGGGGCTTTCCCACTTTGACCACACTTCTTATTCATTTTGATCCCACTTGTGTGGGCTTTCCCACTTTGACCACACTTCTTGCTGATTTTTTCCTTCTTATGTTTGTATTCTGGATTTAATCCTTCTCCTCTCCCTCATTACTTTTACGCGAATTCGACTTGCACGCAATTCTTTGTTACGCACTCAGTTCGGGTTCACCCCCCTGAGTGCGAATATCCCCTTCTTCCAACACTATCCACTATCTACTTCGATTTCGTCTGTTTGCTCAACAATTGAATATCCTACCTAATTTGCCCTTCGTTCTTCATAGAATTAATAGCGTCCACCCCGCTTTATTCATGCAACCATTTTCCATTTCGAGCTCATCCGGAAATCACGGGCACTCATCAAAAAAGGCATTCAATCAAACGTTTGATTGAATGCCTGTTTCATTTATTCAGCTTTCTTCCATTCCCCTATTCTACGGGGATCTGCCGCTCCGTCTAGTGTACGGTCTTTTAGTTGTAGTGATAAGGCATTGACACTGCCGAAGTAAGTGGCATTGTCATTGATTTTCACTTTATAGCCTTTACTTTGTAGTTCGTTATAGGTTTCACGTTTGAAGCCTGGTTCAATTTCGATTTTGTCATCTTCTATATAAAAACGTGGTCGCTCTACAGCTTGTTGTAAACTATGACCATAGACAAGATGATAGAGAATGGATTCGGTGATCACTGCAGGAATTCTTCTTCCTCCAGGTGAACCAATGCCGATTACTTCTTTATCATTGGCTAGAATCGTTGGTGAGATAAAGCTCCTTGGCCGTTTTCCTGGTTCAAACACATTCGGACTTTTTTCATTTTCACTGTAATTGGTGAGTGCATTATTCAGGAAAAATCCTTCCTCCATATACTCACCTGTTCCAAAAAAGTTCCCTAATGAATTCGTTGTTGACACCATCATACCGCTTTTATCTACGACAACAAAATGAGTCGTATGTCCATAATCTTTACGTTCTGCCTCTGAATCATTTAATCGGGCACTTTTGAAAATGTCCTTATGTTCCTCTACCAACTCATCAGTAAACTCTTTACTCATTGATTTTTCCAAATCAAGGTCGGAATAATCCATATCCCCTATTTGTGATAATCTCTGCTCGTAGGCAATTTTACTAATTTCTCCGAAAGAGGCGACAAAAGATGGTTCATCGTCCCATTCTTGTTCCTCTAATACTTTCTCTGCCATCTGCAATGATTGAATAACAGTCAGCCCTGAGTATGGTGGGGCAGAGGAAAATACATCATATCCCATAAACTCTCCATGCACTGCTTTCATTTTTTGTGAAGTATACTTACTAAAATCACTGCGGTCAAATGAATCATGTTGCTCAGCAAACGATTCTGCCATGTCACCTCGATAAAAAGCTGCCGCACCGCCATCACGGATTTTTTTAAACGTTTCAGCAAGAGCTGGCTGGACGAGACGATCACCCACTTCTATCGGTTCGCCATCAATGATAAAAGGCAAATCGTCATCCTCGTCTATCCGATTATTCAATGCCACCTTAAAACGATAAGATAAATCCTCATCTACCTGGAAACCATTTGCAGCTAGAGGAATCACTTTATCCATAATCTTTTTAAAAGACATACTTCCTTCAGCTTCATGAATATCTTCCATTCCCTTTACAAATCCAGGTATGCCTGAATCTGATTCTACTTCCTCAGAAGAAAGCGGAGCCATTTCTCTGTATTGCTGAACAAATGGCTTTGCGCCTTCTTGGTATACAAGAGTTTCTCCACCACCGCCAAGGCCTGAGCCATATGGTTCGACAACCGCTAATGCATAAGACACAGCAACAGCTGCATCAACTGCATTGCCCCCTTCGTTTAATACTTCCATTCCTACCTTTACAGCTAACGGGTGGCTTGCACTTACCCCGTATTCACCGCTCTCTGTTCCTATCATCGGGAGGCTCACCTCTTCCTCACCCTTTCCATCAAAAACCCACAGAAGAACAATCACAATGAGAATAACGACCAGCAATCCTAGCAGTATAAGTTTTTTCTTCATTGCTCCTCCTTCTTTAATCTTGGCTTTGTTGCACTTTCACCTTCAACAATTCTATTTGTATTTCTTGTTCTTCTTTTTCTGTTAGTGTATCTGTTTGACTAAAGCCCACAATGAAAAGGAATAAACCGGCTACAAATAAATAAGGCACTAAACGATTGAATACCTTCTTCATTCTTCCCCCTCCCTTTGTTTAACTGTAAACGTTAATTTATCATCAACTGTTGCGTGATCCACATCCAAATCTCTCGTTAATTGACGCATAATCGACTGCTCTGAGAGCTTGTCCCAGTTTGATAAAGGGGCCGGTGTAGCTTCTCGTATTTTCATAGGGGTAATTTCGAAATTCGTTTCCCCTGTAGGCATGAGATGAAATTGTACGAGGGCTGTTTCTCTCGTTCTTGACCAGCCTTGGTCGAAAATAAAGTTACCTAAGCTATAAAAAATAACTGTGTCATCATAGACCTCAATAGACTCTAATACATGAGGATGGTGTCCAATAACTAAATCTGCTCCAGCATCTGCCAACGCTCTTCCCAACTCTTTTTGGCGGTCGCTCGCTCGACTATTATATTCACGTCCCCAATGGGCATGGACAATCACGTAATCTGCCTTTTTCTTTGCTTCTGCGGTTAAAGGGATAAAAGTAGCTGGATCAAAATCCAATATGCCGGCTTTTTTTTCTCCTGTCTTCGTTTCATCAGAACTTAAGTCAGAAAAACTCAGTGTCGCAATTGTTAATCCATTGATTTCCTGATAAGAAATACGATTTCTAGCATCGGTATGATTTGTCCCAGCGCCAACGGCATCGATTCCTTGTTCATGAAAGGCATCAAGGGTATCAATCATTCCCTGTTCGCCATAATCCATCATATGATTATTTGCCATGGCCATCGTTTGAAAACCAGCGTCCTTCATCGCCGCAACCGATTCACGATTGGCTTGCAATGTAATCTCTTTGTTTTCCATCGGTTCAAGCTCTCGATCACTTGCTACATTTTCGAAATTCCCTGTGACATAGTCCGCCTGATTAAATAATGGCTCAACATAACGGAATAAATAGTCATAGCCATAACGTTTTGTTACTTCTTCCACATGTCTCCCAACCATTACATCTCCAACAGCCACGCCCGTTACTTGCGCATTTTCTTCTGGCTGAGCATCTGCCTCCGTACGAATATCAAAACTATAAATAATAGCAAATGCGACAATTAGCACCGGAAAAAGAATCATGATATGTATAGGAATACGTCTTTTCTGCTTCTTTAAGAAACGAAGAAGTTGTTCATGGAAATTGAGCTTCCTATGTTTCTTTTTTTGTTCCATTCTTGTCTTCTCACTCCTTTAAAATAGATAATACACGTACATAATGCCAAATGTTGCAGCGGATAAAAGCAGGGTGCTACCTAATGTAATGGTAACTCCTTGTTTTTGAATCGTATTTGCAATCAATCCGGGGACAATGACCCCCAACCCTCTAAATTCATTAATCTCAAACGGTAATATCGGGTAAAAATAATCTAATATCAATTTGAGACATATCCCGGTAATGAGCATCGCAGCAAACTTCCGACGTCCGTATAAAATAACGACCTTTGATACGCCATATTTTACAATCACATAGGTTAATAAACTGACAAGCAAAATAATTAAAACAAAGATTGGCTGGTCCAATACAAGAGCCAGATAACCTGGCACGACTAACCCAGCAGGCATGATCCCAAATTTCTCAGCAAATAAGAGACTGAGTAGGACGCCTAGAATAAGAGATATGTATAAATCATCACCAAACATGGAAAACGCTCCTTAACTGACTAATTGTTTTATTTTCAAATGTTGAATTTCCTCTATTAACGGTTCTGCAGCACCATGTATATTGCCGACTCCATAAATGGTAGAACCTTTCATTTCTCCTTTTAAATGCTCGAGAATTTCTCTCGTATCCGATCCTTCTAAGTTTTCTAATGATTGTGCAGGGATAAGTCCTAGCTCGTATGCTTTCACAATCGGTTCTGCCGATTCCCCAATCACAACAAGCGTTTTCATTGGGATAAATGGTAAAACATCTCTCGCAAATTGTTCCGTACGATCGACACGGTCTGCACGACAATTCATGATAACGATTGGTTCCTTTGTCGGGTATCCAACTTCTTCTACTCGCTTCCAAATATTCAAAGTCGAAGACGCATCATTTGCTGCAAAACCATTCACAAAATAGGATGGTTCTTTCGAATGTCCAATTGGCGAAATTCTCATCGCTCCTGGATCTGGTGGTGCATGGAGCATCCCTTGTCTTGCCGTTTTTTCATCAATACCAATCGCTTCTGCTACTGCCAGTGCTAAAGAGGCATTATCAGGGAAAACCATGTAATCGAACTGTTTTAAAAATGTTTCTGAAATCTTACTATTATCAGCGACAATCACAGTCGTGTTACGTTCAGCCGCTACTTTTTCGTAATAATCACGATATGCATCATCAGTAATAATTAAATAACCGTTATGAGGGATGGTCGCTGTAAAAGCTTCAGCAACTTCATCTAATGTTGGTCCCATCACATCCATATGGTCCTCTAAGACATTCACGATAACCCCGATATTCGCTTGTAGTAATTCTTCTTGGAAAGTAATTTGGTAATCGGGATTGACCGCCATACATTCACTGACTAATGCTTCTGCTCCACGATCAACCGTCTCTTTAATTACTTCCTTCTGTTCACCAATATTAGGCCCTTGAGGCTTTCTCACAATTGGTTTCTCTTCTGGATCATTCCAATAAATCATCCTCGCATCCGTTCCCGTTGTTTTTCCTACTGTCTTATAACCAGCTTCGAATAATATCCCAGTAATAAGCCTTGTGACAGTCGATTTCCCGCGGATTCCATTAATATTAACTCGTATCTTTAATGCATCTAGCCTTTTACGATGTTTTCTTTTTTCAATAATTCCTGCCGTTAATAAAATGAGACAGCAAACAACAATAATCCACATATGCCCGCCTCCTCTTTTCCTTTTTTTTTATTGTCAAATTGGCACGATTAATATATTAATATATAAATATTTCACTGCCATCACATGGAAATAAACTTTTTTTACCGATAGATGACAGTAGGATTTGGATTAATACTACAATTCCCGAGGAGTAAATCACTATAAATAAACATTTTTTTCTAATTGTTCAAACCGTTCTTCTTATAAAATATTTTTTATGTCCGTAGGTAGGTATTTCTTTTATAAAAAATAGATGACATAAGAAACGGATGCTGACATAAAATAGAAAAATATTTTTCAAAGAGGAAATATCCAGAAAGGTGTCGAAAAAGGTTGAACGGAGGATGTGAAATATATGAATGAAAAATTATGGGAACAAATCGAAATGGATACACTCACTTCGCGCCTTCATGCTATTGGAAACCGACCAAATAATCCACTCGGTGTATCCATCCAATCATTCGGACAAACAATGGCCTACACTGTTAAAAATATTCCGGGGCCAGCTTTTAATGTCATCAAAGGGTTTTGTGCGGAAGACGAGTTATTGCTTGATAAAATAATTGATTGGTATGATGAGAAACATATTCCTGCTCGCTTCGAAATTGCACCAAGTCATTATTCCCAATCATTATTAAAAGCATTGCACAAGCGCGGTTTTTATCAGACAGATTTTCATACCACTTTATATAAGCAGTTACCCGATACCATAAAACCAGTAAATCATGCAATAGAAATCCGTACTTTACGCCAAGATGAATTCCAGACTTTTGCTGACATATACATACAAGGCTTTCAAATGCCCTCTTTCTTACTAGAAGACGTAGCGCAGAACAATGCCGTCCTTTATCCGCTACCTGAATGGAAATTTTACTTAACACTAGTCAATCATGAACCTGCTGGAATCGGCGTGCTTTTTTGTAATGAAAAAGGGGCAAACCTCGCCGCTGCTGCTACCTTACCTGCTTTTCGTCAAAAAGGGGTGCAGTCTGCACTCATTCAACAAAGAATGCAACATGCGCAGGAAATTGGCTGCAAATGGATCGCTGGGCAAGCCTCCTATGGCTCAGTTAGTCAGAGGAATATGGAGCGGGCAGGAATGAGGGTTGCCTATACAAAGGCGATATGGGTGAGGGATGAGATTATTAAGAGGAAATAAAATAGAGCCCTTTTTAAAAAAGAGCCCTAACAATTGTATCTTATCTAGATGTATATCCAGCGTCGGCATGAATCGTAGTACCTGTAATATAAGATGATGCATCCGATGCTAACCAAAGACTTGCTTGTGCAATCTCTCTTGGTTGACCAAAGCGATTCAACAAGCTTAGTTGTGGTGCATACTCTTCTTCCGTAAAACCAAACTGATCAAGAGCACCTCTAAGCATTGGTGTATCAATTGCACCAGGAGCTACTGAATTCACACGTATATTTTGTGGACCATATTCCATAGCAGCTACTTTTGTCATTCCAACTACTCCGTGCTTAGCTGCTACATAAGCAATATTTTGTGGTTGTGGACGGAATCCGCTTACAGATGAGATATTAACGATGGAACCACCGTTTCCTTGTTTTTCTAGTTGTTGTAGCTCATATTTCAAACAAAGAGCCGTACCTGTTAAGTCAACAGACATTAAGCGGTGCCAATAATCTTCATCGAACTCAGCAGCTAATTTATCATCTGGTGTTAACGCAGCATTGTTTACAGCCACATCTAATTTACCGTATGTGTCTACAGCAAATTGCACCATGTTTTGTACTTCTTTTGATTTCGAGATATCTACTTTTACAAAAGCGGCCTCTCCACCACTAGCTTTGATTTCTTCTACTACGGCTTGGCCTTTTTCTTCATTAAAATCAGCTACTACTACTTTCGCTTTTGCCTCTGCAAAAAGTTTAGCCGTCGCTTCCCCCATGCCCATTGCTGCGCCTGTAACAATAGCGACTTTACCTTCTAATACTGGAAATGTCATTGTTCTTTCCTCCCTTTCCTTTGTTCAGTTTCTATTAAATCTCATCAATTTTAGTGTCTCAATATACAAATTGGGTTATTTTGTTCAGTAATGTTCAACCAATTTTATTTTGTTCAGTAAAATTGCAAAATATGTAGGAATTCAACATAATAAGAAAAGAGGTGATTCTCTTGGAGCATGATTTTTTAGATAAACGCGTACAACGATCACGCGCGGCTATTAAAACAAAATTTATTGAATTATTATATAAAAAGTCTTTCGACCAAATTACTATATCTGAGATTGCAAGAGAGACAAATTATAATCGCGGAACATTTTACGCCAATTTTCATTCAATGGACGAGTTACTAAAAGAGGTCATTGATGAAACATTACATGAGATGATTGAACAAATTGGTATTCCTTATCAAGCTTATGAACAAGTTTATTTACGAGAACTTCCGATTGAGGAGATTACATTATTCAATTATTTCAAAGAACAGGCATCACTATATCAATTATTATTAAGTGACCATATTCGCGTCGATTTCCGCTATCAAATGGCAAAGGCCATTGAACAGCTTTTTTTAGATGAATACGACTATGTCCTACCTAAGGACAGTTCAGTTGACGCTAAATGGTTATATATTTATCGCGCCAATGGCATTGCCGGTCTCATTATTCGTTGGATTGAAGAGGACTTCCCGCATACGCCCACTTATATGGCAGAACAAATTGTTGAACTGATGGTCGTTTCGACTGAATCTTTTTTTGTAAAAGGAAAGGGGCATCCTCATGATTAAAGTGTTATTTGTTTGTTTAGGTAATATTTGTCGTTCACCAATGGCGGAGGCGATATTTAGACATAAGGTGGAACAAGTTGGGTTAGAGAAGGAAATATTCGTAGATTCTGCAGCGACGAGCGCTTGGCATATTGACGCGCCTCCACATAAAGGGACACTCGCTATTTTAAACGACTATCGTATTTCCTCTAAAGGATTAAAAGGGCGTCAACTACAGAAAGAAGACTTTGAAGCATTTGATTATATTGTGGCAATGGATGAATCGAATATAAAAGATATATACAGTATACTTGGTCAACCTCAACATCCAAAAATTTTCCGTTTGTTAGATTTAACTGAAGGTGTAAAAGATGTGCCTGACCCTTACTATACCGGAGATTTCCAAGAAACATATGAATTAGTGAGCGCTGGTTGTGAAGCGTTGATGAAGAAGATAAAAGAAGAACGAAGATGATGAGCCAGATGTTTGTATATCCCCTTCCCCATTGCTCGGCGGTCAGTTTACCGAAAAGAATGGGGATAGGTTGTACACTTTTCTGGTCCATCAGCATGGAATTGCAGCAATTTTTTCTAAAATCCCTTTCATCTGCAATTAAATTGGTCGTTATAAAATCGCTTTGGCCAAGTTTCCTACAACTGCTCTGTAGTTAGGATTTCCCTATCGACGATTCTCAAATGATCGATACGTGTGAAAATTTCCTCAAACCATTATGGATCCATAGATATTTTTTACTCCACCTTTTCCTTTACAATTTATTATTCATTTAAATTTTCAACAGGAGATCATTCACCCTTTTAATAAGAAAAAGAGTCAAAAAAAGAACAAATCCTCTATAGATCTGTTCGTTCTTCACTAAAATATTTGTCTCGGCTATTACTTTTCGTTTTCTGCAATCCAAGCAAGAATGGCTTCAATGACTTTCTTCAGGCTCATTCCTCTTTCTGTTAAGGCGTATTCAACTTTTTTCGAGGAATCTTCTAAATATGTTTTACTCACAAGTTCTTCCTTAACGAGTTCATTTAATCGTTCTGTAAGTAATCGGTCAGAAATACCATTGATTTCATCAGCTAATTCAGAAAATCTCTTCGGTCCGTCCATTAAGGAATAGATGATCATGCCCATCCACCTGCGACCTATAAATTCAATCGCTTCATGGTAGTTGCTACAGATATGCTTAGAATCCGTTTTCAAATTATGGTTACAATCCATTCTTTATAGCTCCTTTACCTGTCCTCATTAAATAGTATCATATATTCATTGGTTGACAACATAACTTACGAATGGTAAGTTTAAAAAACGAAATAAACTTACGATACATAAGTAAAGGTGGAGAGATAAATGTCAGAATTAGTAACTCTTATGAATGAACGCAAATCTGTTAGGGTGTTCGATCCTTCTTTTAAAATACAGCAAGAAAGTTTAGAAGAATTATTAGCACATGCTATTTCAGCTCCTTCTTCTAGTAATTTACAATCATGGAGATTTATCGTTATCCAAGAGGAAGCAATGAAAAAGGCTTTACCTGTCTTTGGCAATAATCAAGCGATTGTAGAAAATGCTTCTGCTGTTATTGCCGTACTTGGCGATATTGAGGCTTATAAAAATGTCGAGGAAATCTATACTCAAAATGTCGAAGCTGGTTACATGGATCAATCCATTGCTGACCGTACCATCAGCAATACACACCAACTATATCCTGGCCAACCGAAAGAAGGACTAATGAACATCGCAAGCTATGATGCTGGTCTGATTTCTATGCAATTGCTTCTGCTAGCAAAAGAACGCGAGCTAGATACAATCGTAATGGGAGGCTTCGATAAAGCTGCCTTCGCCAAACAATATGAACTAGAAGAAAACATATTCCCAATTACTTTAATCGCTATCGGCAAAAGTGCTGCACCCGCCTTTAATACAACAAGGCTACCACTAGAACGCGTTGCGAAGTTTTATTAATAGAACGGAAATGGCACTTACTATCAGTCAGAACCATTGAAAAATACATTACCCGTGAACAAAGGTTTTTTGGCCTTTGTTCTTTTTTATAGTGTGGCGTACCTTTATGGATTGAAATTGGAATCGATAGGGGTTAGATTGAGGTTTGATTGTGTTTAGATGAAGTTTTAAACCTTGATGTCTGTTTGATTGATTCATATGAAAACGTAGCAATATAGGTAGATATTGAATTAATTGATTTGATTAAATTGGAAACGCGTCATTTATCTGGAGCTATCGCTTAATTTGATTCGGTTAAACTTGAATCGCGCCAATTATCTGGAGCTATCGCTAATTTTGATTCGTTTTATCTAGAATCGCATCATTTAACTGAAGGTATCTCTAATTTTGATTCGTTTAATCTTGAATCGCGTCATTTATCTGGAGCTATCGCTTATTTTGATTCGTTTATTCTAGAATCGCGTCATTTATCTGAAGGTATCTCTAATTTTGATTCGTTTAATCTTGAATCACGTCATTTATCTGGAGCTATCGCTTAATTTGATTCGTTTATTCCAGAATCGCGTCATTTACTGAAGGTATCTCTAATTCTGATTCGTTTAAACTTGAATCGCGTCATTTAACTGAAGGTATCTCTAATTTTGATTCGGTTAAACTTGAATCACGTCATTTATCTGGAGCTATCGCTTAATTTGATTCGGTTATTCCAGAATCGCGTCATTTATCTGGAGCTATCGCTTAATTTGATTCGTTTATTCTAGAATCGCGCCAATTATCTGGAGCTATCGCTTAATTTGATTCGGTTATTCCAGAATCGCGTCATTTATCTGGAGCTATCGCTTAATTTGATTCGTTTATTCTTGAATCGCGTCATTTATCTGAAGGTATCTCTAATTTTGATTCGTTTAAACTTGAATCGCGTCAAATTTACGAATGCGGATCT
Source organism: Cytobacillus sp. FSL K6-0265 (assembly GCF_038003465.1). Lineage (NCBI taxonomy): Bacteria > Bacillati > Bacillota > Bacilli > Caryophanales > Bacillaceae > Cytobacillus > Cytobacillus sp. FSL K6-0265. Next base: position 3,916,717 of record NZ_JBBOPE010000001.1, read on the forward strand.
ATGTTTGATTGGTTTCAGCCAACATCGAATCAAGAACGGGCCCATGATTGTGATGAAGTAGTGTAATCAGTTAAGATTGGACCCAACTACTCCTCAGCTACTGCAGCCATATCAGCCTTTGCTGCTTCCATTATGGCTTCTAACTCAGCGATTTTCTTTTGATTCTCTTCAATGGTTGGATCGTAATTTTGGATCAGTTCATTTGTGTACGCTTCTAATTCAGCTACACGTTTGGCTACTTCTGACTGTGTTTTCTCTTTTATTTGTTGATCTGCTGCCGCTAGTTTTTGTGGGATTTCTTCTTTTAATTTCGCAATTTGCTTCTTTTTTTCTTCGTTTACAGCCGTTTCTATCTCGGCGATGGACGCTGCTTTTTTTGCAGAGAACCAATTCGTTAGCATCGATTCCATATCTTCACCTGCAGACACAAGTCGAAAACTAACAGACAGAAGGAAACCTGCGAAAAGGCAACTAAACAATATTTTGACATATTTTCTTTTCTTATGATTCATTTTGTTTTCCTCCCTTTTCGAGATTTCCAGGACCAAATTACTTGGCCCTGAAACTAATTAATCATTGACAATATTGTTGACAACATCATCTAAGCTCGTTTTTGCATCTGCCTCTAGTTCAGCAGCTTTCGCTGTGATTGCAGCCTCTTGTTCTGCAACTAAATTAGCTAAGATGGCATCTAATGCCTCTCGGATTTCTTCTGCCTTCCAATTTGCCTGGCTACGTAAGTTTCGGCTACTAATTTCAACTTGAGATTCGACTTTTGTAACAATTTCTTGTTTCGCTGCTACAATCTCTTGTTCAAGTTCTGTCACTGCATCTGCTTTCGCTTGATTTAATTCCGCTGTGACTTGCTCTAAAGCCGACTGCCCCTTTTCACTCGCAAAAGCTTGGAAATTAGCCGTTGCTTCCTCCTCCATTAAATCTCCTTTTGCCTTAATATGAAAATAGCCTTCTAAAAATAATTGATAGAATTGATAATCCATATTTTCCAGAATCAATAATTTCTCACTATCTAATGAGGTAATATGTTCATATTTTGCTTGGTTAATAGCTAAAGTAGACCCTTCAATTTCACTTAATGTTTTCTCATCAATTTGACTGGCTGCTAATTCTTTTAACGCTTCATTTTCTGCTCTGAGTTCTGTTAATAACTGTTCAAAATTGGCATCCGACTCATTTAAAACCTCAGCACTTGTTTGGTTAAATAAGTTATCATACCAAGTTTTTAAAGCTTGTCCCGCATCTGTATTTGCTAATGAAAAGCCTGCTCCCGTTAGCAATCCGACTGTGACTGCACCAGCTATGATTTTCTTTTTCATCTTCCCGACCCCTTTTGTCGAAATTTATTTTTCTAACGTTTCTTCTAAGAATGATAGTATTTCTTGATCCATCTCAGAATTTAGCTCTTCCTTCTTTTCACCTTCATAAGTATGAAATGAATCGCTTAGTTCTTTTTTTATATTTTGAAGGTCTACTTTGTACAAATATAAGTATTGGTCGATCTCTTTTTTTGCTTCTTCACTAGAAACTACTACGTTTTTTTCTATTTCCTCTTCAAAGGTTAATTGTGCATCTAACTTTTGCTGTTTCATTTGTTCAGACCAAGATTCATAGGCTGTTGCCAGTTCTATATTGGTCTGTTGCTCACTTAACTCGATTAATTCATTACTCCACTTTCCTAGGGATTCGCTCGAAAATGCTTGAACGAAGACACCTGTTAGTCCAATCATGAGACAAATAATGATTGTGATGGTCGTTACCTTTTTCACCCTCATACTGTCCTTTCTTGCTCACATTTATTTTTCGTAGGGGAATCAACCATAGATGTGTGTTCATTTTTAGGAAAAAGCAAAGCTAGTCATCCACTGCTGCAACTTTTATCCTAGAATCATCACTTTCCCCCTTCCATTCGTCATTTGTTCTTTCATATGTTCTATATTGTTCTTGATAAAAAACACTATATGTAGTATAAATGAGACGCATAATAATGAAAAACGTAATAGTTTAGCAAAAATTCAGAATATATTATCGATATCTATGTTTTTCTCATTCTTCCTATTATTTACACTCATTCCCACTTAAATCATAGAGAATGAGTGCACCGACTCCTTTGCTAGCAATACTTTTAAATCCAATGACCTATAAGTACAACAAGAAAAATAAGGAAAAATATTCAACCCTTTACATGCATTTAATAGGTCACTTGTTCTACCAAATATTTATATCCCATTCCAATTTACTATGTAGTTTTAGTATCAAAAAGGATCTGCAAAAGTGTCTATGTAGACCTGTAGTTCTTAAGTTATAGGTAGAATAGATCTAGTTCCAACTGTTTATCAATTGCTCTAGCTCTTCTTGGCTCCCTATAGTTGCTATATCTTTTTCATACCAACTGTTTACTTCGTCTTTTGTTACTTTCGTTTCAATTCCATTTACATGAAAGCTTATCCATTCCACGTTTTGTACTAAGGAAAACAGAGTAGTCGCTTGCTTTTTCATTAATGTCTCCCCATCATCGACTTCATGATAAAATACTTCTACACCATACGGTTCTTGCTCGGTCTTTAATTCAAAATAATCGATCGAATCTGCTGTCTCATTCAATATATTTCCCACGGCACTATTATCACCAATATAAGCACCCTTATATCGGAATACTTCTTCTTCTGTTCCTTGGCAACCAAAGAGAAAAAAGACTGGCAACAGTAAAATATATACGTTCTTTCTTGATAACATGTAACCACCTCTTGGCCGATTTTAATCTACCAATCTTACAAACACAATAACAATTTTTGTTAAATTTTCTCACAAAAATCATGCAAAAGATCTTCGCTTGTAATAAGATAGGTTAAATACACAAATGTTGAAGGGAGATTATGTGATGAAAACGAACTCGTTACTATCAGAAAATCAGCATTTATTTTTATTCGAGGAGATAACAATAGAACAGCTTCACAAATTGTATGATACAGGTGAGTATACGGTTGAAGAAGTCATTCAATCTTTCCTTGATCGTATTGAACAATATGAATCGACATATAATGCTTTTACTTTTATGAACGAACAGGCCCTTACTGATGCGAAAGCCATCGATGCGAAACGAATGCGCGGGGAAAAGCTCGGTCCATTAGCAGGTATCCCAGTAGTTGTAAAAGAAGCGGTTGATATGGTTGGGTTTCCATCTACATTTGGCTGGGCTCCACTCGCTAAAGATGCAGGTGGGATAGAATTATTACCACAGAAAGATGCCACCATTATCTCTAGATTAAAAGCAGCTGATGCCATCATACTCGGCAAAACAAATATCCCTGCCTTTAGTTGTGCTTACCACGCAAATACTAGTTGGAAAGGTCCTACATACAATGCGGTAAATAGAAAACTCACACCTGGTGGTAGTAGTAGTGGCACGGCTACTGCCGTATCTGGTAATTTTACCGTTCTTGGAGTAGCAGAAGAAACAGCCGGTTCCATACAAGTACCAGCAGCAGCGCAAGGAATCGTGGGGATCAAACCTTCATTCGGACTCATTCCTACTACAGGTGTGACTCCGCTTGCTGGCAGTACAAGAGATGTACTTGGACCACATGCCAGAACGGTGCGGGATGCAGCAATCATGCTTGATGTGATCGCTGGCTATTCACCTGATGATCCTAAAACTATTTCCAGTACGGTTCCAAAGAAAGGCTATACATCTTTCCTTTCATCACATGCTTTAAAAGGAAAAAGGATTGGTTTATACGGCCCTAGTTGGCGAGAAACGAGAATGACGGCAGAAACGGAAGAACTTTATAAAAAAAGCATTTCAATATTGCAATCACTGGGTGCAGAAGTCATTGAAGATCCTTTTCATGCAAAGCCACTGGCTCCATATATGAAAACAATTGATACAATGATTGGGAGAGAGTCCTTTTTTTACGACCTTAATCAATACTTCAAAAACCTTGATCCTTCGTTAAATATGGAAAAAGTATGCTTAAAAGCGGGAGCGATACCTTGGGCAGAAGACCAGCCCTTAGCTTCCTTTGTCCGACCACTTGAAACCGACAAAGCTTTCGAAAATGCTGAACACTTACCTGATTTAACCTGCTTTAAAGAAACGAAGAACGAACTGTTACGCACCATTACCTACATTATGGCTGAGCAACAATTAGATGCCTTTGTTTACCCAACAATGCTAGAAGATGTACCAACTATAGATAGTGAGGATGTTGCGACTTCAACCATATCCGAAATTAATATTAGTGGATTGCCACTCATTACAATACCAGCAGGGTTTTACAATAACGGCTCACCCTTTAACCTCGCCTTTTTCAGTACAATGTGGAGCGAGGGTGACATCCTTGGTATGGCGTATGCCTATGAAAAAGCTGCCGGTGGCCGGAGAGCCCCGCAATTAGTGAAAGAAAAGTAGCCCTTCAATCGAAGGGGCTCTTTTTTTATTTTCTACATAGCTGCTAGATTCATAATCGTATAAATGATTAAGCTAAACGATACTGTCAGCCAAAAAGTATTTTTTTCTGTTTCTTTTTCATCACGGATTTTCTTCAAAAGGGAAACCAAATTTAAGCAAAAAACAATACATAGGACTGGCATCAAATAGAAGCCGATAAAACTGAAGGTTAGCATGGAATCACTCCTTATATTCAAGCTCCATAAAAAAAGATGCTCTTAAAGAACATCATCATGATTGTACTAACTCATTAGCACTTGATAAATGATATACCCTATGATGGCAAGAACAATAACCATTCCTCCAACAGTTGGCGCACCGTAAAACGTTCTATTCCAATCATCATCTGTCTTCATTTTGCTCTCTTCGTCTTTTTTCCTTTTCAAACCATCACCTCAAGTTTACTTCGCATGATATAATCGTTGAGATAGAAAATAAGCGATACAGCCGGCAAGTAATGCAAATAAATAAGGGAACTGGTTAGCAATGGTTCCAAATTCTACTGTTTGACTTTGCGTTGTACCATATGTGATTTCGGGTGTATACATAAGTGTCAAGATTAGACCGGATCCGATTTCAAATACATAAATGAGAACGATAAAACTTAGTAAGAATATTAGGAATTTTTTCATCAAATAACCTCTTTCTTGTTATTTTCGCTACCTATATTTTACCATAATGAAGAATAGGAGTGAGCAAATTTTGAGTGCGATTATACTATTTTTATTAGCCGGAATTGCAGAAATTGGCGGCGGTTATTTCATTTGGTTATGGCTAAGAGAGGGGAAACCTTTTTATTGGGGAATTGGCGGCATGGTTGCCTTAGCGTTGTATGGGGTGATTGCTACCTTTCAATCCTTCCCATCTTTCGGACGAGTGTATGCTGCCTATGGTGGTGTATTCATTGTTTTGTCTGTCCTTTGGGGCTGGGGCATTGATAAAAAAGCGCCTGATATGTATGACTGGATTGGAGCTGCCATCTGCTTGGTTGGTGTGGGTGTGATGTTACTAGCACCTCGTCATTAAGCATATGATTAGGTAAAAGCGATTTGCTCTGCATAATGGGTGATGGACTATTTAAATTTGCCCACACTTCCACTGGTTTTGAAACCTTCTTGTGTGGGCGTTTCTCCCTTATTGTAACTACACAGATCTACGTCTTTTACTTTTCCGCAAATAATAAGCGATAGAAAATAAAATGAGCCCGGTTGCTGCTCCTACACTATCAATGAATACATCCCTTAATTCACCCGAACGCCCTGGAATAAAAAGTTGATGAAACTCATCAGACGCCGCATAAAGTGTTGTGAGGATCCAGGATATAAATAGCTTTTGACGCGTAAGGATATTCCCTTGTCTTATGGCAAAAAGAATAAATATACCTAAAATAAAATAAGCAAAAAAATGCGCGTTTTTACGAATAAAAGTCTCTAAAGTATGTAAGTTTTCAATTGAAAATGGAACCCAAGCAGCAATAACTTCTGTAATCCCACCACTTAATTGACTTGATTGTGTCCCCGGTTGATGAGATAAAATAAAAATAATTGCCATCCATAAAATACTAGGGAGCCAATATAATAGTTTTTTCATAAGCATGTCGTCCTTTATATGTCATAACGCTATTATACCTTAGTTGCTGACATCCTTCACGGGTTAGCCACAGATAGGGCTTGTTACGTTTATTTTAGATGATGAGCATTCACTCTTCATGTGAGACAACTTGGGTTTTTCTAACCTATTGTGTGCATTTCCTAGTTTCCAACACTTCTTGCAGCTCCTCTTCCCCTTGTTGTATCCCCTACTTTCCGAAAGGATGCTAAACTATTGGACTCCCCATGAACACAAATCTTTAACATTCAAAAAAATCCACGGGCAATCATGTCCGTGGAATAATCCTATTTCAATTATTTATCATAGGCATTTAATGCATTGATACCGTGTGCTAGTGCGGAACCAGCTTTTAAGGCCGTTGCGACAAAGATGCTTTCGACAAGTTCTTCTTTTGTAATACCGAGTCTTTTCGCATTCTTTGTGTGTATGTTGATACAGTAGGCGCAACCTGTAATATGGGCAACGGCGACGGCAATAAGCTCTTTATCTTTCTTATTGATCGCCCCGTCTTTCATAGCTGATTCATCAAAGCCGAAGAAACCTTTTACCGCATCTGGGGCATAGTCTTTCAACTCAGTCATTCTCTTCATATTTTCCGCTCGGTAGAGGTTATCTGCTTCTACTTCATCATAAGCATTTAACGCATGAGTGCCATGTGCGAAAGCAGAACCTGCTTTAAGGGCGGTCGCTACTAAGACTGCTTCTGTTATTTCCTCTTTTGAAACCCCCAATTTCTTCGCGTTACCAACATGGATTTCAATGCAATACGGACACCCCGTAACATGAGCACAGGCGACAGCAATAATTTCTTTCGTTCTTTCCGTAATGGCGCCATCCGCTAATGCCGCCTTATCAAAAGCAAAAAAGGCTTTATTGGCTTCCGCTGCTGACTTTCCTAATTCTCCAATCCTACTAATCTTTGATTTTTGATACAAACTGTCATTTGCCAACACATTCCCCTCCGATTCATTTTATTTCCCCAGAAATATTCTTGAAAAAAGGAAGAGAATCCTTTATTTTCGACAAATTCCTTTTAAATCGATCAAAACTCCCAGCGTTGAGTAAGCATTTTTCTACGAGTGTAAAATTCTACACCATCACTGCCATTTGCGTGAAGATCACCATAGAAGGAATTTTTCCAACCTGAGAATGGGAAGAAAGCCATTGGTGCTGGTACTCCGATATTAACTCCAAGCATGCCGACTTGGATGCGCTCCCTAAATTGACGGACATCACTGCCGCTCTTCGTAAACAAGCAAGCACCATTTCCGAATTCTGATTGGTTCGTTAGATCAATCGCTTCTTGGAGCGATGATACACGGATAATTGATAAAACGGGTGCGAAGATTTCATCCTTCCAAATCTTCATTTCCGGTGTTACTTTATCAAAAATGGTTGGCCCGATAAAATAACCGTCTTCATGGTAAGCTTCATCCTTGCGTCCATCGCGTACTAAAACGGCACCTTCTTCTTCCCCTGATTCAATATAACTAGCTGTACGTGCTTTATGCTCTGGGCGAATCACTGGACCTAAGAATACATTTTCATCCATACCATTACCAATTGTTATTTGATCAGCAGCGGTATTTAATTTTTGCAATAATGGCTCAATCACATCATCTACTGCCACGACAACTGAACATGCCATGCAACGCTCTCCTGCAGAGCCATATGCTGCACCAATAATTTCTTTAACAGCAGCGTCTAAATCCGCTGTTGGCATAACGATAGAATGGTTTTTCGCTCCCGCCAACGCCTGTACTCGCTTGCCGTGAGAGGAAGCTGTTTTATACACATATTCAGCAACAGGTTGAGAGCCCACAAATGAAATGGCTGGTACGTCCTTATGTTCAAGTAAACCATTCACGACATCATGTGCACCGTGAACGATATTCAATACGCCGTCTGGTAATCCCGCTTCTTTAAATAATTCTGCTAGGCGATTGGCAAGTAAAGGAGTCCTTTCTGATGGCTTCAAGATAAACGAGTTACCACAAGCAATGGCTAACGGGAACATCCAGCATGGGACCATCATTGGGAAATTAAAAGGTGTAATACCGCCCACTACCCCCACAGGATAGCGATACATACCAGATTCGATATTAGTGGCGATATCAGGTAATTGTTTACCCATCATTAACGACGGTGCACCCGCAGCAAATTCTACACACTCTATTCCACGTTGTACTTCACCATATGCTTCTTTAAAACTTTTTCCATTTTCTTCGGTTACAAGCTGTGCCAACTCATCCCAGTGGTCGACGAGTAGTTGTTGATATTTAAAAAGTACGCGAGCTCTTTTTGGTACAGGTGTTTGACTCCAAGTTTTGAATGCCTCACTTGCCGCTTTTACTGCTTCATTGACATCATCAATAGTTGAGATTGGTACTTGTGCTAATTCTTCACCAGTTGCTGGATTAGGAACCGGTTGATAGTTTTCCGTTTTTGCTTCTACCCATTGTCCGTTAATAAAATTCTTTAATGTAGATGTTGTAGTTGTTGTCATTTGTCATACTCCTCTCAAATTTTAAAATATAGAATACAAGACTACTGCTAGGAACATAGCAATTGTTGGAATCACTACACTAAGCCAGAATATTGGCCAGTACGCCCGTTTATGTGTTTCTCCACAAATCGCTCGCACAGTTGTAACAACATAACCGTTATGCGGCATAGAGTCTAGACCACCTGAAGCTAATGTCGCTACACGGTGCATGGCTCCAGGATCGACACCTTGAGCTAAATAGATTGGCGCTAAGATAGGTAGGGCAATACCTAGCCCTCCTGAGGCTGATCCTGTAATGCCACAAATTAATGTGACAGCCACCGCCAAACCTAATAAAGGTGGACCTGGCAAACTTACAAGTCCATCGACTACAGTATCGAATGCGGACACTTGAGCAGCTACACTACCAAAGCCCACGACCGCACAAGTATTCGCAACGGCGACCAGTGCATCTTGCGCTCCTTTTGCTAACGCATTCCAAAATTGGGCTAAAAACTTATACATCGTCAGACAAGCAATGACAATTCCAGCCGTTAAAGAAATAAGTGCGGCTGCAGTAGAAGAAGCAAACTGTGCGATAATATTTAGCATAACAATAACACAGACTAATGGCAAAATTGAGAAAATAATATGCGGTAATGATTTTTCTTCTACTAAGATTTCTCCTTCTGTTTTCTCCGCTAAACCTGCAGATACTTCTTCTTTTGCCCTATTACCTGGTAATGAGAAAGTTTCTCCTCTTTTAACAGCATTCTGTACGAATTTGCTTAGTAACAGTCCTCCTGCAACCATTACAAGAAGTGCCATGAGTACCCCAACCCAGCCGCCAGCCGTAGGAGTTGTACCGAAAAATTCAGTTGGAATTAAGTTTTGAATTTCTGGACTACCAGGCGCCGTCATCGTAAATGAAATCGATCCAAACACAAGAGCAGCAGGGATAAATCGATGTGGAAGATTCGCCGCTCTAAATAAAGAAACTGCAATTGGATAAACAGCAAAACCGACCACAAATAAACTTACACCACCATAAGTCATGATTGCGGCTGCAGCCACTACGGCAAATACAGCTCTTTTCGCCCCTAATGTTCTCTTAATCCATTGGGCAATGCTCTCAGCGGCACCTGTCTCATGCATAATCTTCCCAAAAATCGCTCCTAGTAAGAAAATTAAGAACCATGAGGCAAAATAATTTGTGAAGCCGTCCATATAATAACCTGCCAGCGCCGTCTCTAAATTTAAGCCACCTGTTATGGCAACAACAATTGAGCTTAGAATGGCAGCAATAATAATATTAATGCCTCTTAATGTTAAAAACATCAGTAGGACTAAACCTAATATTAACCCTAGCATTCCTAACATTTAAACGCCCTCCCCTGGACTATTACTTCACTTGTTCCTTTTTGGCAAATTGGTAATGGTAGCAAGCAAGATATAATTCTTCTAGCTCAGGAACTGTCGGCACTCTCGGGTTATTCCCTGGACTACCACTTGCAATGGCATCATGTGTCATTTTACTAATCGATTGTTTAAATAGATTCTCATCTATTCCCCATCCAGCAAGATTAGGTATTTTTAAGTTCACACATAACTTTTTAACGGCTTCTACTGCCAAATCGGCAGCTTGTTCGTTTGTGAGTGGCTCACTTCCATTAGCAAAGATTCTTCCTAAATCGGCTAGCCGATCGACACAAGCCCCTCTACTAAATTCTAAAACAGCCGGCAATAGCATAGCATTGGAGTAGCCGTGGGGCACATGGAATAGTGCACCAATCGGTCTCGACATTCCGTGCACAAGACAAACACTTGCGTTAGAAAATGCCATCCCTGCTTGCATAGAACCTAATGCCATTGCCTCTCTTGCCTCAACATCTTCACCATCTGTAAAAGCTTTCTCGATATTCTCTACAATTAATCTCATTGCTGATAAAGCCATCATATCCGTCATCGGGTGTGCTTTTCTCGATATGTACGCTTCTATCGCATGACTGAGCGCATCGACCCCGGTCGCCGCAGTGACATGTTGGGGAGACGTCATCGAAAGCACTGGATCAACAATAGCCACAGTCGGCATAAAGACTGGTTGTTTAATCATCATTTTGACATCATTAGTCGTATTCGTAATGATGGTTGCATCTGTTGCTTCAGACCCCGTTCCTGCGGTTGTTGGAATAGAAATATGATCGATAGCTGCACGGCTTGCTAATTTTTCCGCGCCCATATAGTCACCAATATAGCCACTATTAGTAGCTAATACAGCTACCGCTTTAGCGGTATCAATGCAACTTCCTCCTCCAATCGAAATAATTAAATCACAGGCTTCCTTTTGAAAAAGAGATAATGCTTCTGATACAAACTTATCAGTTGGTTCAGTAGATACACCTAGATAAAGAATCGTTTCAACATTAGATTTTGTTAAGATGGCTTCTGCTTTTTTCGTCCACCCTAAACCATCAATAATTTGGTCACTAATAATAAGCGCTTTCTTTCCTCTTAAACTGGCTTCCCCGCCAAGCTTTTCAAAAGAACCTTTTCCATATATGACCGTTTGTGGTGTTCTAAAAATCTGTGTACTCATTGTTCTCCCTCCTCTATTACTCATTTATATGCAATTGATATGCCAAAAAGAAAACCCTTACATTTAAAAGATTGTAAGAGTTTTAGTGTAGGAGAATCACTACATGTGTAGATTTTGTGTAGTGAAATAACTACACTACATTTGTATTTGAAACTTTTTCAACTTTTGATATAATGTGGTGCGGTGAATACCTAAACGTTCCGCAGCCTTTTTCTTATTGCCACCTACTTGACGTAAAGTATCTATTATAAGGTCTCTTTCCCGTTTTCTTCCCATATCTTTCGCTTCTTCTATTAAAGAAGGCTCCTTCGTTATAGCTTTTGGTTGTTCTGCTAAATAAGTATGTACATGAGTAATGTCAATCACCGTTTGTTCGACGAGAGTAACTAACCTTTCTATGACATTAACGAGTTCACGAATATTACCCGGCCAATCCCGTTGTACAAGTACCCCAATCGCTTCTGGTGTGTAGGTTTTCTCTTCGATTTGATATTGTTTGCAGATTTTTTTCGTATAGTCATTTAATAATAACGGAATGTCTGTTTTCCTTTCTTTGAGGGAAGGAAGGGGAATTTCGATAATATTTAAGCGGTAATATAAATCTTCACGGAAGCTCCCCTCTTGAATACATTTTTTTAAGTTACGATTCGTTGCAGCAATGATACGGGCACGAATCGGGTATTTCTTGTTTCCACCAATTCTCTCCCCTTCTTTTTCTTGCAAGACTCGTAACAGTTTTGTTTGCATGACTAAAGGTAATTCGCCAATCTCATCCAAAAAGAGCGTTCCATACTGCGCCAATTCAAATTTACCTAATTTCCCGCCTTTTTTTGCACCAGTAAAGGCACCTTCTTCATAGCCAAATAGCTCTGATTCAAACAGACTCTCTGGGATTGCCCCACAATTCACACTAATAAAAGGGCCTTCGGCAAACGGACTCAATGCATGCATGCTTTTCGCAATCATTTCCTTACCTGTCCCGCTTTCTCCCGTAATCAATGTTGTGGCCATGGTACGCGCAGCACGCCTTGTTAATCGCTTAATTTCTTTAATTTCCCTACTTTCACCAACAATATCGTCTAATGTAACATGGCGATCGTTTTTAAGTTGTTCGACAAAGGGGCGAACATGATTATCTTCTTGTTGATTCTTTTGTAATGATTGATAGATTTTATATACTTCCGTCACACCTTCAAAAATAAGCATGCCAATAGCACCAATCACTCTCCCATCTTGCCATAGTGGAATTCGGTGAACGATCATATCTTGGCCATTGATTCTTTGGACTACCCCACGTTCTGGTGTAGCTGTTTTAACCGTTTGATGAAGATTCGTATTTTCAATCACTTCAGTCACATGACGCCCAATCGCATCCTCTCTCTTCACACCAATAAACTGACTATAAGCTTCATTAAATTCCTGCACGACCCCATACTGATCAACAACAGCAATCCCTTCGTAAGCTCGCTCTAAAATAACCTTCAATACTTCTGATGCATTCTCTTGCTGTTCCATGCGATGGATCCATTTTTTATATCCATCCATCATATCTCTTGTATGAATCATTCCGACAACATAATCATTTTCGTCTACTACTGGCAGTTCTTCATAAGGAAAGGACGCTGCATAGAGGATGGAATCATCCAACCGGACATAAGCAAAATTCTTCGTTGGCACCGGATGAATGGTGACATCTTTATCTTGACCTTTAAGTAGATAAGAGAATAATTTTTTCATAGATACGATGCCAACTAACTTCTTATGATCATCAATGACTGGTAAGCTACTTACTTGATAACGATTCATTTTCTCACTGGCTTGTCCTAATGTGTCTCCTAATGAAATACACGGTGGATCAGGAGACATCCAATACCTTACTTTCAAGAATTCCTCTCTTTCTAGCTTCTCCCTTGTCTTTGAACGGTCTTCAATAAACATGAAAAACACCTCCTGCAAAGAAATAAAACGAAATATTCAAAAAATATATTGGAATTTATTCCTCTCTTCAACTATTATAAACATATTCACTCAAACGTGATGGACGATTTTCCATATTTTTTTACATAGAAGGAGGATTTATATGTTAGAAAAGCTTTATTCATTACTACAAGAACATTATAACGAAATGGTTGAAATCAGAAGACATTTGCACCAGCACCCTGAACTTTCTTTCCAAGAAGTAGAAACACCTAAGTTCATTGCTAACTATCATGAAAAGCTTGGGCATGAAGTCCAAACTGGTGTAGGAGAGCGTGGTGTTGTTGCTAAATTACATGGAGCAAAGCCCGGAAAAACCATTGCTTTAAGAGCGGATTTCGATGCATTACCCATTCATGAGGAAAATGATTTCCCTTATAAATCAAAAAATCCTGGCGTCATGCATGCTTGCGGCCACGATACACACACAGCAACATTACTTGTTTTAGCAAAAGTACTCAATAAACTACAAGATGAAATCGAGGGCACGGTTGTCTTCATTCATCAACATGCGGAAGAATATATGCCGGGTGGTGCGATTGCCATGATTGAAGATGGTTGCTTGGACGGGGTCGATGTTATCTTTGGTCAACATATTTCATCCGGTGAACCGTTAGGTGAAATTGGCTATCGTTCTGGACCACTCATGGCAGCAGCTGACCGATTCCATATTAAACTCCAGGGAAAAGGCGGACATGGCGCCCATCCTCACGAAGCAAATGACAGTATTGTTCTCGGCGCTCAACTCATTGTTAATCTCCAACAAATCGTCAGCCGCCGTATTGATCCACTTGAATCTGCTGTTCTTTCTATTGGAGAATTCGATGCTAAGAATGCTTTCAATGTCATTGCTGATTCTGTCACACTCACAGGAACGGTTCGAACCTTTGATGAGAATATCCGAAATAAAATGGAAAGGGAAATCGAGCGAGTAATTGAAGGTACCTGCTTAACCGCAGCGGCAAGTTATGACTATAAATATGTTCATGGCTATCCAGCTCTCGTCAACCATGAAGCTGAGACAAAATTTATTGCCCAATTAGCTGGTAAGGTTCCTGGTGTAACTGCAGCTATTGAAGTTTCCCCTCGTATGGGCGGTGAAGACTTCGCCTACTATTTACAAAAAGTTCCTGGCACCTTCTTCAATACCGGTGCTGCTATTGTTGGCAGAACACCTTACCCTCATCATCACCCCAAATTTGATATAGATGAAAGAGGCATGCTCATTGCAGCAAATATGCTCGCCACAGCAACAGTAAAATATATGGAACAACAAGGTGTAGTTGATAACACTGTGATTGAGACGCTTTGATCTATTCTCAGGCACTCTTAGAGTCTAAGGATGTGGGTTTCACTGAGCGGCGGATACTTCTTTTCATAGGCTTATGGTAGCATTATGGTTGATGTCATTGTTCGATACGCCTCTAAAAAAGTGTGATAACCGCATGCATCAAAGCTGTATTTTACGCGCAATTGTCACTGGGCTTTGCTTAGCTTTTGCGCGTATTCCCTTTTATGCACAATGCATTCGTTTTTTCCTCCTGTCTTGAGTATCGCGATTACTTCTTTTTCTCAACACTAACCTTCGATTTCTAGCCGTTATGTATACTGGTGAGACCACATTTTTCATCAATGAGCATCTGCCTCTAAAAAAAAGACAGTCTCAAAATGACTGCCTCCTACTTTCATTATTTTTCCGTTAATTCAATTCTTCCATTACTTGTCTTCAACTTCACCTCTATCGACCCGTCACCAATGATTCGATTTCCTTCATTCGATCCAAGGATATAAACCGAACCATTGGAAGTGTTAGCTGTGATCGTTGTATTGTTAACTGCTTCATCTACCTCCACATTAATCGCACCATTGGAAGTGGCTAAGTCTAACGGAGAGTGGATGGTTGGGAGTGACATTTCGATAGCTCCGTTACTTGTTTGAGCTTTTATCTCACCTTGTATATCATTTGCGATGATCGCACCATTACTCGTTTTCGCATGAATATAATCGCTATCAAGTTGCTCTAATCGTAGCTTTCCATTTTTCGTATCTAATATGACTTGATTGGCATTCAACTCCGATATCTCTATCATGCCATTGCTACTTTCGACACTTATTTCTTCATATGCTTCTCTTGGTAAATAAACTTCTATTTGTTTATTAAGCTCTTCTAAATCAACATTAAATAAGCGAAACGTACTTTTATCCGTTTTATGCTCTACTTTCAATGTATCTCCTGCTACGGATACTTTGAAAGCTTCCTTCTCTTTTTCTTTCATTTGACCACTTAATCTCACCTCTGCTTCACCATCGGTTGGGGCGAGGATTACTTGGGTATTATCTGTTTTAATCTCTACTTTATTAAAGGCTTCTTCCATTGTTTTCGTATCCGAGACATTTTCTGATTGCGTTTGACCATGGGTAAAAGCAACCCCTACTCCTCCAACACAAACGAGCAGTCCACCAATTAATAATAACTTTTTAATCACCCTTCATACCTCCTTTAACAATCGATACGTTATAAGAAAGATAACGAATAAAAACTTTCTTCATAAATTTAGTCACATAAATCATAGCGACCAATAATAATAACCCTAACCCACAAAAAAGAATAGCCGCAAATAAGTTCACTAATTCAAATGATGAGGCTATATAAATGTCGATGAGTACTAATAAGGGTGAAATAATACCTACAAAACTTACGATCCAACCGGAAAAGATCATACTAACGAGTGCAAGAAAAGGACCGAGGACAATGATGAGATTAAATAGACCTAATCCAATAACAGCTAGTGTTGCCTGCAAAATATTTTGGATGCCACCATCACTTTTGGCTTGCTCAATATGGTAACTCGCCTTAACCTCCTTGGCAATGCTTCTCGGTGAACCGAGATCTTTAGCAATTTCCTCTTCTGTTTTCCCTTCTTCTAACCCAAATTCAAAATGAGCTTCATAATCTTGAAGTAATTCAACTCTCTCTTGTTTATCAATACCTTTTAATTCCGCTTCTAAGGTGGTGAGAAATTCACTTTTATTCATCTTTAACACCCTCTTTTATTAAATGATTAACCCCGTTTGTAAATTCATACCACTCTGCTAACAACGTCTGCAAATAGCCGCGCCCCTTATCTGTTAGTTGATAATACTTTCTTGGTGGGCCCTCTTTCGATTCCTGTAAATAGGTTGTAAAATACTCTTCCTTCGTTAACCTGCGCAATAATGGATAAACCGTACCCTCAGATATTTGAATTTGATCAGATATCTTCTGTACTAGCTCATATCCATAATGATCCTGCTTATCAAGCAAAACTAATACGCACAACTCAAGCACACCCTTCTTAAACTGAACGTTCATTTTCTTCCTCCTTCCACTACTATATATTATATAGTACTAAACAATATGTGTTATTAAATTCTGTAACCATACTATAGCAGGTGCTATTATACATTGCAAGGTACTGAATGAAATTCACCAAAAAAAAAGAAGCCCGCAGACTTCATTTTTGCTTTATACCCTTAAAGGGAGATCTTTACTAATTGTTGTGTTCATTTTCTTTTGCTTTATCTCTTTATTCCTCATTTTTTCTTCTACAAAGGTAAATAACACTTCCAATAACCAACAAATTAACCAATAAATTAGAGCAGCGACTAAATACATTTCCAAAAAGTGATAACCATCATTAGCAATTATTTTTGCCAGCGCCATCACTTCTACTACTTTCACCGCAAATGCTAGTGACGTCGCCTTTATTAAACCAATAAAGGTATTTCCTAAGTTGGGTAAGGCCACTAAGAACGCTTGCGGAAGAACAATTCTTTTTAACGCTTGAAAAGTAGTCATTCCCACAGAATGAGCGGCTTCCATTTGACCGATTTGTACAGCATTTAATGAGGCCCGCATGATTTCTGCTTGATATGCTGATACATTAATTGTGAATGCAATAAAAGCGTAAAGCAGTGGTGAAATATGATCCGCATTATAAGCTGTACCGAAAGATTGATTCATCTTATCTAATAGAACAGGAACACCGTAAAAGAATACATATAATTGTACCAATAATGGTGTACCTCTAATAAATGAAATATAAATAATGAATAGGCGATTAAGGATAGGGACGCGATAAATCCGGCAAAGAGCAATCAGAAGACCGAATATTAACCCAAACACCATGGCAACAACGGCAATCGCTAAGGTGATTGGCACCCCTTTTAAAACCGCTGGAATTTCCTGAATAGCAAATTCAAAATTGATAATAGGCATTAAACGTTCATTCCTTCATTATGATTTGGATAAACTGACTTTTCCTTTCTTTAAAACCTTTTCTAATGTGCTAATGACCATCTCTATTAAAATACAAGTGCCCCAATATATAAGAGAAATGACAACATAAATCTCAAACATACCTATACCATGGTTATTACCTAATATAATCCTTACTTGACCCATGATATCGATAATACCAATCGTGAATGCTAAAGAAGTATCTTTTAATAGTTCGATAATGTTATTACCTAAATTCGGTAAGGATAAAACGAAGGCTTGCGGCAACACGACTCTCCATAATGCTTGTGTATAGGTCATTCCGACACTATAGGCTGCTTCAAATTGATCCTCACCAACTGCCAAATAGGCAGAACGTACAACTTCTGATAGATAGGCCGCATTATGCAGCGAGAGACTAATTAAAACAAAAATCATCCGATCCAGACTATTAATATCAATTTGAAAAGCTAATAACAGCTGGGGTAACCCAAAATAAACAAGAAATAATTGCACTAATAAAGGTGTGGAGCGGCAGAACGATAAATAGAATGTTGCAATTTGATAAAGTACTGTGAATCTCTTAATACGGACAATCGCAATAGCTACACCCAATACTAATGAACAAACTAATGAAATCAATAACATAAATAAGGTGATTGGCAGCTTATCTAATACTTGTATAAACAAACTAAACCAATCATTCATCACAGACATTCAACCCTCTCCCTTTTCAAATAACAAAGAATAATCCGTAATTCGCTATGATTACGGATTAAATTTATAGTTTTCCTCATTAATATAATCTAAGTTCTCAAAAAAATTGATCTTAAACCACTTTTCAGCTAAATCTGGTAAGGTGCCATCCTCAATAAGTTCTTTCGTCACTTCATCGAACTCTTTGGCTAATTCTGTTTGTTCTTTATTAAAAACGGCATAGACAGGCTCCTTTGACACAATCCCAGCCACTTTCAAATTTAAATCCAACTCTTCTTGGACCGCATTGAATGTCGTTACATTAATAAACATGGCATCATCTTTACCATCATTAACGCGCTGTAGGTTATCTGCATTAGAAGGAAATTCAATACTCTCAATTTCGATTTGCTCATCAGGATTGTTTTTGTTATAACTATTTAATATTGTTCTTAAACCACCACTAGGAGACATCGGTGCTAATTTTTTGCCAACCATATCTTCTAATGTTTTGATATCATCGCGATCTGGTTGTGTTACGAGGGAAGTTAGTGAATAACCAAATTCCTGTTCTGGATAAAGAAACTTTTCTTCTCTTTCAGGGTTTTTAAAGAACCAATTAATCGCAAAATCATATTTTCCTGTATCCACGCCAACTAAATTAGCTTCCTCTTCTCCCCAAACATATTCAAAATGGTAGTCTTCTAATTTCTTCTCTACTTCTTTCAAATAATCCATATCGTAACCAATTGGCTTATTATCATCATCCGCATATAGGAATGGTGGATTCACCTCGTCACTTATGGCGACAGTAATAATTTTCTTACCATCTTCAGTTGTCCCATTACTTGAAGACGAGCATCCAGCAACGAATAAAACGCTTATTATAAGCAGAAATGTAATTTTTAACCCTTTCATTTTAGTCCTCCATTCTCCTAGATAGTAAAGTCTGGTTCCTTCATTATTCTTTTTAAAAACTTTCTTGTTCTCTCTTGTTTCGGATGAATAAGAATGTCATCGGGTGGCCCTTGTTCGATAATCTGACCATCATCCATAAATACCACTCTATTCGAAACCTCACGAGCAAAATCAATCTCATGTGTGACAATCATCATCGTAACTCCACCACTCGCGATTTCTCGTATAATTTCTAACACTTCTCCTACCATTTCTGGGTCAAGTGCAGAAGTTGGTTCATCAAACAATAGGACGTCCGGATTTAGCGCTAACGCCCGGGCAATCCCCACTCTTTGTTTTTGTCCGCCAGAAAGTTGTTGCGGATACGCATTGATTTTATCTGCTAATCCTACCTTAGTTAGAATGTCTACCCCGATTTCCCTCGCCATTTTTTTCGATTTCTTTTGTGCGATGATTAAACCTTCTGTTACATTTTCGAGAACCGTTTTATTCTCAAAAAGATTATAGTGTTGAAAAACCATCGCCGTCCTTCTTCTTAATTGGAGGATATCTTTCTTCACTGGTTTTTTTGTTTGTATCGTTAAATCATTGATTGATATTATTCCTTCGTCTGGTTTTTCCAAATAGTTCACACATCTAAGGAGCGTTGTTTTTCCTGAACCGCTCGGACCAATGATTGTGACAACATCCCCTTTTGAAACTTCTAAATCAATCCCTTTTAATACATGGTTATTTTTGAACTTTTTATGAATATGCTTCAGTAAGATCATTTAAACCTCACTTTCCTGCATTACTGCATTGGTGTTTGAATTTTATAAAAAAAGATTAACAAAACAATTTCTATATGTAAAGTCGGAATTTTTCTATTTTTTAAATATTTACACAAACAAGCATCCCCTCCTTGACGAACCAGAACCACTTGTTTAACATTTAAACCAACAAAGGAAGTAGGAATTAGATAGTTAAATTAGAGGAGGAAGAGACATTGGTTTCACAATTATTCGTGAAGACGGAAGAGCAGAGAAAGTGGTTACATGCATTACAGACGAAAAAAGCGGCATTTCTTAGTCGTTCACAAGAAATAGATGAAGAGGCGAAATTCCCTCATGAGAATATTCGTGAATTAGTGACATTAGGTTATTCAAAAGTGACATTACCTAAAATATATGGCGGTGAGGGGCTTGGTGTGTATGACATGGTTCTTTACCAAGAAACCCTTGCTTCCTACGATAGTGCCACTGCCTTAAGTATCGGTTGGCATGTTGGTGGATTAGGCGAAATCTATGAAAATCAATTATGGACAGATCAACAACTAGCATCTTTTGCAAATGATGTACAAAAAGGCGCACTCGTGAACCGGTCTGTGAGCGAAGCACAAACGGGTAGCCCGACAAGAGGTGGCCGCCCCGGAACAACAGCTGTACGCCAAAATGGTTCGTGGGTTATTAATGGCCGTAAAAACTTCACAACCATGTCGCCTGCTTTAACCTATTTTCTCACTTCTGCCTGGATAGAAGAGAAACAAACGATTGGCTTTTTCTTAATTCATAAAGATACGCCAGGATTATCTATTGACGAAACATGGGATGTCGTTGCTATGAGAGGAACAGGAAGTCATGATCTTGTGTTAAAGCAAGTAGTCATTCCTGAAGAGGCACTCGTTGAAACAATTGCTGACAGGGGAAAGTCTTTAAACGGATGGGTACTACATATCCCCGCCTGCTATCTCGGAATTGCGCAAGCCGCTAGAGATTATGCCGTACAATTTGCCTTAGAGCATAAACCAAATAGCATAAAGGGGTCTATTAGTGAACTACCGAATGTACAAACACTTCTCGGTGAAATCGATGCCGCTTTACTTGCTGCGAGACACCTACTCTATCATGTGGCCGAAGTATACGATGATAAAGATAGAAGAAAATATATTGAAAACGAACTAGCTGTTGCTAAATATCAAGTGACGCATGCAGCACTGACTGTTGTCGATAAAGCGATGCGCGTCGCAGGAGCAAAAAGCTTACAACGTAACAATCCGCTACAAAGATATTATCGTGACGTTCGTGCGGGTCTTCATAATCCGCCAATGGATAACATCACCATCCAAAAACTTGCCGAATCGGCAATTGCTGAATTTAAATGAGGAATTGCTAGTAACAAACACGAGGGAATAAACTTTCTCGTGTTCTTTTTATGTGGAAGTCGATGCGCGTTGTGGGTGGTATTAGTAGGTTCACCCATTCTTGATGGAGGAGTGGGGGTTCTAATTGGCTGGGGGTTTTTGGGGTGGGCACCTCGTATGTTCGTCATTTCTGATTTGCCCACAGTTCTTGCTGGTTTTGAACTCTCTTATGGGGGTATTTCCTTTTTGCTCACACTTCTTCCTGATTTTGAACTCACTTAGGTGGGCTTTCCCTTTTTGCCCACACTTCTTTCTGTTCTAAAACTCTCTTATGGGGGCATTTCCCCTTTACCCACACTTCTCCCTAATCTTGAACCCTCTTTTGGGGGCATTTCTTTTTTGCCCACACTTCTTCCTGATCTTGAACTCTCTTATGGGGGCATCTCTCTTTTACCCACACTTCTCCCTAATCTTGAACCCTCTTTTGGGGGCATCTCTCTTTTACCCACACTTCTCCCTAATCTTGAACCCTCTTTTGGGGGCATTTCTCTTTTGCCCACACTTCTTCCTGATCTTGAACCCTCTCATGGGGGCATTTCTCTTTTGCCCACACTTCTTCCTGATCTTGAACCCTCTCATGGGGGGCATTTCTCTTTTGCCCACACTTCTCCCTAATCTTGAACCCTCTTTTGGGGGCATCTCTCTTTTACCCACACTTCTTCCTGATCTTGAACCCTCTTATGGGGGCATCTCTCTTTTGAAACATAGTTCTTCTTATTAATATTCCCGTGTAATCACTGACCTCGTCCCCATTCTACCTTTACATCGTCTGCCTATCATTCAACCATGCAAACATATTTAAAATAATCGTTACAACGAGGAGCACACTTGCAGCAAAAACCGCAAAACCTGCCGTATCCATCATGGCACTAAAATCCTCTATTTTCACCAAGTGGTATTGAAACATTAATTGGAATAAAATGGCCATACCACAACAAATAAAGCTTAAAAATGAATACGTAACCCACCGTGTAGCATGTTCCTTCTTTCGATTAAAGTGAAGAAATGGTAGTACCCAAGCGGTTACTCCTAAAATAAGACTACCTATATTCAACCAATCCAAAATGATCCCCTTTCCCTTACCACTTATTCGACACTTTCTCCGCAAAGCCAAGAAAGTCTTTCACCTGAATGATGCTTCCATCATCCAATACTGCTTTTCCTGTAAAACGACCAAATACTTGGTGCTGGTCACTGGATATGATCATAACCGAAGTGTAGTCTTTACGATCTAAAATCGGGATGAAATCCATTTCAAATCTGCCGTCATTTGAGGTGAACTGCCAAGGCTCTAGATAATCAAAGTTTCCATTCTTTTGTGGAATATGAAAAGTGACTTCATCTAGTTTATGGCCCACGCCGTCATAGAAGAGCATATTTTCACTGGCGTTAGAAGTGTCGCCAAATCCATAGCCAATATTAAATCCAAATGATTTCCCATTCACGACTCCAGATGCGGCGCCCCAATACCAAGTATTTTTATATGTCCAAACCCCTCTACCCCAGTCTAACGTAGCAAAAGTCGTACTCTCATGAAATTGATATTCTGTTGCGCCATAATGAACATGCCCCTTTGCGCGCATCCCATTGATCTTTTGATTATAGTAAAAAGCTTTCTTATCTTCCTTAAATGGAATGGCCATTACGATAGAATCTTGAGGTTCATTAAATAAATCAATATCACAGGCGAACTCTTTTTTGCCATCAAAATTATTCATACGGCAACATAACTTTCTTCCATTCTCCGTATGCAAAAAGGACATCTGAATTCGCTTATCTTGGTATACAATATCCCCTTTTTTAGAGGTTGATGGCAAGTTCAACTTTCCAAAGGTAAGAGGCTTTATCACACTAGTCGTTTGAAAGGAAGCACGTTTAAAATCGATGAAAGAAACACTGATTAAAGCCATGTACGAGTTATCCGCAATAGTTAATGCCACACCAAAGTCATCATTAGTAATTAAATAATAGTCCCATTCTTTTATTCGCCAGCCTTGAGCCTTGATTGCCTTTCTATCATATGTAAGTAGGAGCTGTTTGGCATAACCAGTCTGCATAAGCTCACCTTTATTATTTAGAAGATGGCCAGTTTCCGTCATTTCTCTTTGCACAGTATTTACCTCCCTAGGTGAATTCATATTGGTCCGGTTGAAGGTGAGACATATCTGCTTCCAATAGGATATTTTTCTGCCCATTTACGATTTCAATTACTGAAAGACAAGTATCATGAATGTACGGGGCATCCCAAAGATTTTCCATAGGTATTTGTTTTAAGTAGGCAAGAAGCGTTTTAATTACGACCGTATGTGTGACAAGCAAAACATGACCATTCTTATGATTTGTCATCACTCTTTCTAACATTTTTACTGCTCGGTCTTGTACTTGCTGAAAACTTTCCCGCTCTGTTGGGTGATAGAGATGGGGCGCACGCCAAAAAGCATGGAATTCAGCTGCGTATTGTTTTTCTACATCTGATTGTTGCTGCCCTTCCCAACTTCCCATATAAATCTCTTGTAAATCCTCATCAGTAAAAATCCTAATAGAGCGATTGCCTTTAATCAGGCTCGCTGTCATCATCGTTCTTCCACTTGGACTGGCATAAATAGCTTCAAACGGGACTTTGCTTAAATGTTCGCCTAATAATTTGGCGTTCTCACTCCCCGTTGTTGTTAGGTTAGAATCTAATCTCCCTTGTAGCCTTCTTTCTCTATTCCATTCTGTCTGACCATGTCTTGTTATGTATATTTTCACTATTCATCCTTCTTTCTGTACAAAAACTAAAAACGGAAACTAATTTGATGAAAGGAATGAATACCTGTCCCAAATTGATCCAATTGATGACTCTTTAAATACTGAACGGCATCATAAGCTTCCTGCAAAACAGTCGGTGCTAATCCTAATGTATGATGTGATCCGAACACTTTTTCCACATTGGGAATCATCGCTATTTTTTCAATTGATTGCACGAGATCAGATGGACTCGTAGAAGGATAAAAAGCGAATATCGGCTCGGTATCATACAATAAATCACCTGTGAATAAGTAGTTATTTGTTTCATCAAAAATAGTAATATGTCCCGGAGAGTGTCCTGGCGTATGATAGATAATGAGAGTTCTATTCCCTAATTGCAACACATCACCATCCGCCAGTAAAGCGGTTGGCTCTCCTGTAAAAGGCTGATATGTTTCAGGATTAAATGTTTTTGGGGTCGGGATTGTTATATCCCTTTGGATATCCGTGCGAATTTGCTCGATCGTTAGACCACTAATGCCATTTACTAACCAGTCTTTATCTAGCTCATGAACGTAAATGGTATCGTACAATCCATGACCACCAATATGGTCGACATGAACATGCGTCGTAATGACCTCAATAGGTAAGGAAGTTAATTGGTCGGTTATACGTTTAATGTCATCTATTCCAAGGCCAGTATCAATGAGAACCGCCTTTTCTTCACCAATGAGTAAAAACGAGTGCACTTTTTCCCAGTGGCCATATTCACTAATTGCATACGTTTTCTTATCAATTAATTGCACAGTAAACCAAGAATCATTTATTAACACATGCTTCACCTGCATTTCGAATATTGGGATGGAAGGGTTTTGAGGTAGTTGATATATAATGGTTGTTCTATTCCTAAGTATAGCAATTTTTGGTAGGTGTGAATAGATAACGTTTCCCAAAAAGGGATACCAACCTTTCAATTAAATAGTTTTTGTGGAACGGATACTCTCTCGTTCTGATTTTAATAGAATCTATATATAAAGTTGTTAAGGAAGGAAAGTTTTGATCATTATCGAAACCTTATAGAAATAATATTTGTTAGGTGTGAGTGATAATGGAAATGAGAAAGGCAACAATGAATGATATCAAAGGAATAACCGAATTGATGGGGCATCTTGGGTATCCTACCACATTCAATAAAATGTAAATAAGACTAAATAATATCTATTCAAGTCCGGATTATCATACTTTAATAGCCTCAGATAACGGCAAAATAGTTGGAATGATTGGTCTTGTTAAGGGATATTACTATGAACTGGATGGATTATATATTCGTATTGTCGTCCTTGTGGTAGATAAAAACTATCGTAATAAAGGAATAGGCAAACAACTATTAGAAAATGCAGAAAGTTGGGCAAAGAATATTGGAGCAACAGGAATAGGGCTGAACAGTGTGGATAGACCTGAGAGGATTAACGCGCACCATTTTTATAAAAAGAATGGTTATGTAGAAAAAAGTATTGGATTTGCCAAAAAAATGAGCTAAGAATAGGCTATTGATTTATATTCTTCCACAATCTCCATAGAGACTGAAAATCACCTTACGATTCCATTCGCTTTATAAAGACTTTGAAAGCCTTATTACATTATAAAAATAATAAGGCTATTATTTTTGAAAACAAAATTCAACATGATTATCGCTCCGCACCTATAACCGCTCTCGACTCCAAGTTGTTCCTGTTTTGATTACCTTAGCTGGAGAGCCTGCAATGGTTGTATGTGCTTCGGAGAAAGGTTTTGTAACCACAGACCTTGCGCCGATAATCGTATCGTCTGGTAGCACCGCTCCTTTAGAAATCAAACAACTGGCAGCAATCCAAACATGATTACCAATGACAACATCCTTTGCACCGTTCAATCTTTCATTTGTTTCAATGTCAAGAACGGAATGAGCATCTGTTGTTCTTATTGCTATGTCATAAGAAAACATACAATCTGCGCCAATGTGAATATTCTTTCCTTCTTGAGATAATAGATAAACATTTTTAAAGGTTGTTCGATCACCAATCTTAATCGATTGTTTTTTGCCTTTTAATAATATATGACCAATCAAGTCGGTATCTTCCCCTATTGTAATTTCATTGTTTGATCCTCGTATGTGAATTAATATATTCGATAGTTTTGTCCCTTTTCCAATATGGATTTTATTATTTGAACCAGTGATCCTTAATTCCGCATTTTTAAAAATAAACAATTCTTCATCATATATGAGTTGATTATTTTTTCCGAATACTTTCGTCGTTAGTCCTTTAATTTCTTCCTGAAGTATCATGAATATAGGCCTCCTTACGCAATGATTGCTCGTATTATAACATCACTGACGTTTTGTAAAGGAAGAATTTACAGAATCTGAAAACAACTGTTACATATGATTTAATTGTCATCTTTTATTTTTGTATTTACATCGCACACGATATATAATAGATCGTATACGATGTAAATGAGGAGGTGGCCAAAGTAAAAGCACAACCTCTAGAGGACCAATTATGTTTCGCTATTTATAAAGCAACAAATCAATATACGAAGCTATATCGAAAAGCACTGGAACCATTTGACCTAACTTACCCACAATATATTGTCCTACTCGTCCTGTGGGAAAGTGATCATATGATTATTAAACAATTAAGTGAAAAGCTATCATTAGGGATTGGCACATTAAACCCCATTATTTCTAAATTAGTTGAAAAAGATTATGTTACAAAAACACCTTCACCAATGGACAAACGATCTGTAGTCATTTCATTGACACCAAAGGGGAAAAACTCCGAAAAGACGATATCAGAAATGATTTCAACTAAAGCTACTGAATGTGATTCTTTTACTGTATTTGATCATCAATTCAAATTAAAATTACAAGAATTGAATACACTGTTATCCCATTTAAATGACTTGGAGGAGAAAAAATGAGTTTATATGATATAAATGTAACACTCGAAAACGGGACCAATTATACATTGGAGGAATATGAAGGCAAGGTATTATTAGTTGTCAATACTGCAACGAAATGTGGTTTGGCTCCACAATTTGAAGAACTCGAAAGCCTCTATCAAAATTATAAGGATGCGGGACTGGTTATATTAGGATTTCCATCGGATCAATTTAAACAAGAGCTCGACTCTGCTGAGGAAGCGAGTAAAGCTTGTCGGATGACCTACGGTGTTTCATTCCCTATGCACGAAATCATAAAAGTAAATGGGAAAGAAGCACACCCTCTATTTAATTATTTAACGACAGAAGCAAAAGGGTTTTTAAGCAAAAGCATTAAATGGAACTTTACCAAGTTTCTCATCGATCAAAATGGGCATGTGGTAGAGCGATTCGGCCCTACGGATAAACCAAGAGATTTTGAGGAAAAGATTAAACATCTACTAGCAAATTAACAAATAAGAAACTTCATCCTCCCCATGATTATTACCGTTCACTTTAGGGTATTACAATGAATACCATCAATTAATTATCAAGGGGAGGTTCATTCATGAATCGGTCAAAGAAACTAGGTATCGTATACCTTATTACATTCGCTATCATGATTTTCTTAAATTATTGGTCCGCTACAAATGTTGGCAATGTTGCTGATGCGAATCAACCATTATTGCAACCTGCTGGTTTTGCATTTTCCATCTGGGGTTTTATTTATTTCCTTTTATTCATTTGGGTGATAAGAGCTTTTTTTGTAAAGAATGATGCTGTTTATGTAAATACTAGCTACCTACCTGCTCTTAACTTTTTATTAAATGGCTGTTGGATTCTTGCCTTTACTGCTCAAGCATTACTTACATCAGTAGTCATCATTTTTGCATTACTTGTCACATTAATTCTGATTTATGGCAGAATAAACAATACACCTCACACTTTCTTTGAAAAACTTCCATTTTCCATTTATATTGGTTGGGTTTCTGTAGCAAGCATTTTAAATGTATTTGTTTGGTTTGTAGGAATGGAACAAACTGTATTTCTTGGAATGGATGAATTGACTTGGACCTTTATTACGTTATCAGTTGTTACGATAATAGCGATACTTTTCTCTATTCGATTTAAAGACTTTATTTATACACTTGTTTTTATTTGGGCATACATTGGTATTTATGCAAAAACACCTAATGATACTTTGAAAACGTTTGTGATGATCCTCATCCTTTTATTTATCGTTATTTTTATCTATACGCTCTATAAATTTTTCAAAAAGTAGATACATTATAAGAGGCAAATTATGAAGAAACTATTCAAATCTAAAATATTCCTTATCCTATCAGCACTATTAGTGACAGCAATCGGAGGATTTATTATCTGGACTCAGATCACTTATCATTCAGTGAATGAGCCAACGATCCATTTAGACAACCAAATGAGCGTTGAAGATGATTGGCTCTTATTCGGTAACCCTAATAGCCAAGTAGGGCTTATACTTTATCCTGGTGCAAAAGTTGAACCTGAAGCCTATGCCTATCTTGCTCAAGAATTAGCTAAAGAAAATTTATTTATCGCTCTACCTCATATGACACTTAACATGGCCATATTTGATGTGTCCAAAGCGAACGAAATTATTCATATGTATAACGATGTGAATTGGTTTGTTGGCGGTCATTCAATGGGCGGGGCAGCAGCAGCCATGTATGCTGATCAAAATATACATCAAGTAAATGGTTTAATACTATTAGGTGCCTACGCCTCTGATAATGAAACACTGGCAAATTCGCAATTACCTGTCTTATCCATAAGTGGCTCAAATGACGGATTAAGCACGCCTGCTAAAATTGAGGAGAAGAAAGTTCTTCTTCCAGATGAAGCCGACTTCGTAGAAATCGAAGGTGGAAACCATGCCTATTTCGGTGTATACGGAGAACAATCAGGTGACAACCAAGCTGATATTTCTATTAAGAAACAACAAGAAACGATCATCGATACAATTACTCACTGGATAAAAGAACAAAAATAATATTAAGAAGGGCTATCTACTATAGCTAGCCCTTTTGTTATTCTCCTCTAATTCCTTCTACTTCAATCTCAGTAATATGATAAGATGAATGAAATGCCAAAGGTAACCAGTCTTCAACTAAATGAATTCTCTTCATGCCTGGGGTTGGCATAAGCAGTTGAATTTTTGATAATAGTTTTGATTCATCCATTTCATAAGAGACAATATAAAATTGATCAAACGTTTGTTTAAGAAAATCGAATTCACCAAAGCTTAATTGTTCAAAGTTCTGAGAAGTGACGTCTTCTAAGATTAACTGTTCGCCTCCTTCATTCATTTGTTCTAATTGCTGCCAATCAATATGGCGATTAATTTTGGAGAGTTCAACTAAATAGTGCTCCTCTTTTCGACTAGGAGATGATTGAGGTGAAGGGCCTCCACTTTTAATGATAAACAAAGAGTTTGTTGCCGTATTTTCAAATTTCAAGTAACCCCATGCATAGCCTGCTTTAGAAAATTCAAATTGAATCCCCAGTTTGCGACATTCTTGGGCTACGGCATCTTCAATGTGATTGCCTTTTACCCATGCATAACCTGTACTAATAAGCATTTCACGTTTCTTCTGTTCACGCTCATGAATGTAGTGTCTATATCCTTTTAATATCCCATCAACAATCGCCTGACTTAATTCAGGTGAGAATTTATAATTCATCAAGTGTTTATTTCCTCCTATGTTTTGTTTTTTCGCACATTCAACCTTTTTTGGAAAGGAAGATCATTGCTTGTTTTGGAAAAAAGCCATCGTAATTGCCATGCCCCTTTGTCTATTAATTCTTTTTCGCTCTCCCATACCATACGCAATAGGAGCTTCTTTATTCTTGTCTCTATTCTATTATTTATGGTCTTCTAGTAAACAGAAATGATAAAAGCATTCGCCTAGTAAAAAAACGAATGCTATCTTTCTTTTAACCATTTTGAATAGAAATTGAAGTTTCTTCTCTCTTAATTTTCCAGTTGAGCGATAAAACTTTTTCAATCTCCTTTAATTGCCCCTCACTTACTTTTATATTAGACACTCCGTTTTCTACGAGCATGTAATCTTGGTCTTTCTCTAATCCGAACTTCATACTTAGAATGCGTTGCAAACCAGGGAAAGTAAGGAATTTGATGCGGTAACCATTGTTAATCATTGAAACAAAGTTCGCCTCATCTTTTTGTGCCAGATGAGCTAATTGTTCAAATTCGAACTGCTCGTTATACTTCCTCCACTCTGTCGTGCCGTTAGACAATGATTTTTTGATAATTTCTTCATCCGTTACACCTTGATTACGTAATAGTTCAATCATATATGCTTCCATTAAAGTTAATTGTTGTTTCAAAGTTCATCAGCTCCGAGGTTTTCTTTCATTTTACCACGGGATGGGCTGATTAAAGTACTCATTCATTACTTGAAACCAAATATAGTAACCAATATTATTCGGATGCACCCCATCTGCCAATGTGTCTTCTAACTCAATTGAACTGTCCGCCAATCTTTTTGTCATCGGTTGATAAATATCTATATATGGCCATTCGTTTTCTTTAATATACTGTTCTGTTGCTTTTAAATAGTCTTGATAAGAATGATTGCGCTTGTTTTCAATTTTTCCGTTATATAGAACAGTTGTAGGATTAGGAGAAAGAAATAGAATTTTCGTATGAGGAGTGGCCTTTTTAATTTTATCAACGGTTTTTTCAATTGCTTGCTCTGTTTCTTTTATGCTTTGATGATACTTATAACTATTAACAACACCTGTTTCAATCATTACCAAATCAGGCTCTGCTTTTACCAATTGATCAACCGTTCCTTCCGTAAGGAGCATATTTAATGTGTAGCCACTTTTAGCAAAGTTATGAAATGACAGCTGTTTTTTATGTGGTAAATGGCGTTCACGCACTTCCTTTTCTAATAAATGAAACCAAGAAAACATCGGATGAGATGCCCCTTTTCCACGAGCCACACTACTGCCAATAACCGCTATTTTTGCACCGTTCTCACTGTAGCTTTCAGAGACGATATAATCATAAATGGTTGTCTGCTCGCTAAATGAATGGATTGTTTTAGCCGACACAGCAGAGCCAGAAAACAACAAAATACTCGTAAACGCTAAAATCATCATTCTTTTCATTTCACTCGCTTCCTTTCATACTCTCTACTTACCCCTTTTCTGAGCCGGTTAATCTAGGTCATTTTAACTTCTCTCTCCTTATAGAATCTGATAAAATAAGGAAGCACAGCTTTTCTTGAAAGGAGGAAACTAGATGGTCTCTTCTAAGGATGTTGCCAAACATGCTGGCGTTTCTCAAACGACCGTATCACGTGTACTCAATACACCAAACCTTGTTAAAAAACCGACAGTAGATAAAGTGATGGCTGCGATCGAAGAACTTCATTACATTCCAAATGCTCATGCGCGTTCACTTGTACAAAATAAAACGTATACGATTGCGCTTCTTTCAGGCCCGCTTCATAACCCATTCTTTGTCGATACAACAGCAGCCATTGTTAATTACGCAAATAGCAAAGGATATCGTGTTCATGTTCAATTTGTGAATGATGAAAAATTGAATGAAGCCTATACATCTGCCGTTGAAAACAAGGTAGATGGTGTTGTAATGTCATGCATCTTACTTGATGACCCTATTTTTGAGAAGTTCGAAAAAATGGACATTCCATTTATCACCTATAATCGCAAACATATAAATAATAAACATTTTGTTGAAATAGATAACTATCAAGCTGGTGTGCTTTCAGCTCAGCATGTTCTTGAGCTTGGTCATAAACAAATTGCCTGGATTGGTGGACCTTCTACAGTTAGTACATTTAAGAATAGATATGATGGCTTTGCCCATACCATGAGTGACCATATGCTTTCACAGCAATATGTCATTCAAACAGATACAACGAAACAAGGTGTCAAAGAAGCGTTTGAAAAGTTAATGCATTTGCCCACTCCACCTACAGCTATTTGTTCTGCCACTGATGCAATCGCTTTACAAACGATTGATGAAGCTACAAAAGCCGGATTTCATGTGCCATTAGACATCAGTGTTGTTGGCATCGATAATGTTGATATTAGTAAACATGGTAGGATTGAATTAACGACAATCGGCAGCGTTTCTGAGCAAAATTTAGGTTACCTCGCTATCAGCGAACTGATTGAAATGATTGAAAATAAAAAAAATAGTTGCGTAAAAATCACTGAATCTGTTAAAGTATTTAATAGAAAAACAACAAAGGCATATCAATAATTTTTATTTATGCAAAAATGAATACGTAACCATTGAAGCATAATCCCATACCCTCTTCCATATGAGCTTAAACGA
The DNA here is from genome assembly GCF_038003465.1 of Cytobacillus sp. FSL K6-0265. Taxonomy (NCBI): domain Bacteria; kingdom Bacillati; phylum Bacillota; class Bacilli; order Caryophanales; family Bacillaceae; genus Cytobacillus; species Cytobacillus sp. FSL K6-0265. The sequence continues at coordinate 3,948,967 of NZ_JBBOPE010000001.1, forward strand.
CTCATATGGAATCGCTTTATAAAAAAATGGTTACGTATTCATAATTTAATATTCAAACTTGTAAGGGTTTACAAAATAAGGAGGAGAATACCCTAATGAAATGGAAAAACAGAAAATACGGCGAGGAGTCACCGTATATCCCAGCTGGACCCTTTAAGGTTCGTTTACCTTTTATCCATTACCGCTTTGAATGGCCCGATTATGTTCAAGGACTATTAATGTGTGCTGTTGATTTATCAGCCATCCCGCTTTTAATGGAATTACTCGGTATGCCTTTTGAAGTAGCACTTGCTATTGTTGTTTTAAATGGACTTTTTTACTTATTACATCATTTACTAGGTGATCCGGCTGTACCTGGTTGGATAACGCCAGCCATTCCTTTGATCATGTTGTATTGTCAGCAATTTCCGGAAGGCCCTGAACGTGTTCACTCACTGATCGCCTTCCAATTAACACTCGGTATTCTATCATTATTACTCGGCGCTACTGGATTGGCATCAAAGGTTGTTCGCTTTATTCCACCTGCTCTAAAATCTGGGATCATCTTAGGGGCTGGTTTGGCAGCTATTATCTCAGTGTTCCAAGTGGGCGGTCGTTTTGAACTATTCCCTTGGACGATCTCGATTGCAATCGGCATTGGCTTTTACTTACTATTTTCTAAGCATTTCACTCAATTTCAAAACCGAAATTCTTTTTGGAAAACCATTGCTAAATTAGGTATACTTCCTGTTATCCTACTCGCTGTACTGATTGCACCAATATTTGGTGAAGCAAAGTGGCCATCGATTGAATGGGGTTTCTCATCACCTGATTTCATTACTCTTTGGAATGAATACACGGTATTCGGTCTAGGGTTGCCACCATTGATGATGTTCATTACAGCTATCCCAACTGTCCTAGCAGCTTATATCGTTCTTTTCGGTGATGTACTGCAAGTGAAAGCATTAGTTGAAGATGGGCAATCTGTTCGTCCGGACGAAAAGGTAGAATACAATCCTAACCGCTCTCACTGGATCTTTGGTATACGCAATAGCGCAATGAGTATCCTTGGTCCAGATGTAACGATGGGTGGACCTGTTTGGAGCGCGATGCAAGTTGTAATGATTGAGCGCTACAAGAAAGGTAGAAAAGCAATGGACTCCATTTTCGGCGGAGTTGGTTCTTTCCGTTGGGGTACGAATACCGGATTATTTTTGCTTCCTATTGTTAGTTTAGTTGAACCTATACTAGGTGTAGCAATGGCATTAACCTTACTCATTCAAGGGTATGTCAACATTAAAATCGGTGTTCTAGAAGCAAGAAGTCAAAAAGATTTAGGTGTAGCGGGTATCGTCGCTGCTGTCCTTTGTACGAAAGGTGCCGCTTTGGCATTTGCAGTTGGCATCATGCTTTGTCTATTATTATACGGAAAAGATTTCTTTAAAGGAGAAATTGACAAAACGTTTAATAAAGATAGTGAAGAACTAAAAAAACAAGAAAAGCAGGTGAGTTAATATGAAGAAACAATTATATATTAATGGTGAATGGAGAGACTCAGCAAACTATGCTGAGCTCCTCTCCCCTTATACAAATAAAGTGATTGCGCAAATTCCACAAGCTTCAAAAGAGGAAGTGGAAGAAACCATTGAGATTGCGCATCAAAAAAGAACAGAGATGGCTCGTTTGACGGCCTACGAGCGTGCAGAAATACTAGAAGAGCTTGTTCTATTATTTAAGGAAAATCGGCAAAAAGCGGCTGAAATCATTTCTTTAGAATCAGCGAAACCTTTGAAATTCTCACTCGGTGAAATTGACCGTACAATTGAAACATATAAGTTCGCCGCTGAGGAAGCAAAGCGCTTAACAGGAGAAATGATTCCAATGGATGCAGCCAAAAACGGGGCTAACCGGTTCGGTTATACCATCGAGGAACCGATTGGCGTAATTGGAGCCATTACACCATTTAACTTTCCACAAAATTTAGTAGCACATAAAGTGGGACCAGCGATTGCCTCTGGTAACCCGATTGTATTAAAACCAGCATCGCAAACACCTTTATCCGCTCTATTTCTTGCAGAACTCATTGACCAAACTTCTTTACCCAAAGGTGCATTTAACGTAGTTACTGGCAGTGGTCATATTGTTGGAGATGCACTTGTCGAAAATCCGCTTGTGAAAATGATTACTTTCACTGGTAGCCCAGCGGTTGGGATTGGCATTCGCAATAAAGCAGGGCTAAAGAAAGTTGCTTTAGAGCTTGGCTCGAATGCAGGACTGATTATTGATAGAAACGTAGACTTAGATGAAATCGTTCCAAAGTGCGTAACAGGTGCCTTTTCTAACCAAGGTCAAGTATGTATTTCTCTACAACGCACTTACGTACTAGAAGAGATATTTCCTACTTTCGTTAAAAAGTTTGCCGAAGCCACTCAGGCATTAACAATCGGTGATCCAATGAATACAACAACTGACCTATCAGCGATGATTCATTCGGCTGAACAGGAGCGAGCATTGAGTTGGGTTGATGAAGCAGTCTCCTTAGGAGCAGAGATTATTACAGGCGGAAAAATTGAAAATGGTGTATTTTTACCAACCATCTTAACGAATGTCGATGCGACAGCAAAGGTTTCTTGCCAAGAAGTGTTTGCCCCTATTGTTATTGTAAACCGAATCGCTTCAATTGAAGAGGGTATTCATGCAATCAATGATTCTGACTATGGTTTGCAAGCAGGGATTTTCACTAATGATATTCAAACTGCCTTCCATGCTTCTAAAGCGCTTGAAGTGGGCGGCGTGATGATTAATGATATTCCGACCTATCGTGTAGACCAAATGCCATATGGCGGAGTGAAAGAAAGCGGTACTGGCAAAGAAGGTTTGAAATACGCGATTCACGAAATGACAGAAACAAAATTAATTGTTTGGAACCAAAATTAACTAGAGGAGTGACCATCATGTCTGAAAAAATCACCTTTACCCCAATAAGCTACACTGGTTGGGATGCCCTTTCCCACCTCGTTGAAGAAGTAGAAAAGTTTAACGTCAAAAAAATCCTTGTAATTACTGACCCTTTTTTAAAAGAAATTGGCTTAACAGATAAAGTGACACACCCACTGAATGAGGCAGGATATACCACTGATGTTTACACTGATGTCATCCCTGAACCACCACTAGCCATTGGGGAAAAACTGGTCTCCTATACGCGCCAACACGCTTTTGATATGGTCATCGGCATCGGTGGCGGCAGTGCCCTGGACTTAACAAAACTAGCTGGCGTCATCGCTGTTCATGAAGGTGATGTAGCTGATTATTTAAATCTAACCGGTACAAAAGCGATTACGAAAAAAGGATTACCGAGTATCTTAATCCCAACTACTTCTGGCACAGGATCAGAAGTAACAAATATCTCCGTCCTTTCATTGGAAACAACAAAGGATGTTGTCACACATGATTATTTACTTGCAGATGTAGCTATTGTTGACCCAAAACTCACGATGTCTCTACCTGCAAAGGTAACAGCTGCTACTGGTATTGATGCCCTTACACATGCGATTGAAGCATATGTGTCAAAAAATGCGAGCCCAGTCACGGACGCTTTAGCACTACAAGCTATTCGCCTAATCAGTCAATCCATCCGCACAGCTGTGCATCATGGCGACAATAAACAAGCACGTATTGACTTGAGCTATGGTAGTTATTTAGCTGGTATTGCCTTCTTTAACGCAGGTGTAGCTGGTGTTCATGCACTTGCTTATCCACTAGGCGGGCAATTCCATATTGCTCATGGTGATTCAAATGCCGTTCTCCTACCATATGTGATGGGCTATATTCGTTCTGCATGTGAAAAAAGAATGAAGGATATTCTCGATACAATGGGCTTCAGCTCTACCTATCTTTCACAAGAAGAAGCTTCCCACCGTTGTGTCGAAGAACTAAAACGCTTAGTCGAAGATGTTGGCATCCCGTCCTCTTTAAAAGGGTTTAACATTGGCCATGATGCACTTGATTCGTTAACAGAAGACGCAACAAAACAAACTCGTTTACTCGCGCGAAGTCCAATGGAACTAAGTAAAGAAGATATATATGCAATTTATGAAGCTGCCTTTGAGGGTAAGGTTGTTGATCAAACTTTAGTAAAAGCATGATGATAAAAAAGGGGCGCAATTGATTGCAGCCCCTTTTCCTATTAATCTGTTTTCAATTCATAATTAACTACTCGATTATCTTTAAATGTAATTATTATCCATTCACTATTGGTACTAATGATACTCTTTTTATCCAAATAATAAACGATGTTATTGTCACTTATAAAATACGTGTTTTCTGTTGGTGTTCCTAGTTTTTCAATCACTTCGTTATAATGTCTATTTTTTAAATCATATGTATTTAACAAATCGTCTATCATTCCCACTCGTTCGTGTGATTTATTTCTCCAATCCAGTTCATTAAATTTGGCTTGGACCTCATTAAAACTCGTAGGATAATCAATACGATTAGCAGTACCAATGCTAAAAAAACAACCAAAGTTGCTTACGCTTCTTCCTCCCATTTGGATGTAAGCATTTTATCGCAAACCACACACATAAAAAATCCCATACACTTGGTAAAATGACATATAGCACCGTATGAAGATTACATCAAGTACAATATCGTTACGATAACTAGCAGAGATAAAACTGCTTGAGTGAACTTCATAAATTTGAATAAGCTCCTTTTATTCACTTGGTATTATTATACATTCACTCAAAATGATATTGGTAGTCATCTAGAGTGATTGTTTTCACACGGTCAAAGGAGGCGACCACGGCATTCTGGTGGCTATATTAAAGGCGTGACTGCTCCTTTGCTGCGCTCTCTAATTACATTACAACTGTCAGTGTCAAGCTAGCGATGTACATATTTGATATATGATGTAGGGTTTTACGGGGTTTGCCAATACATCTTAGCCGGTTTTTCATCTCTTGTGGGTGCATTTGTTTTTTGTCCACACATCTTGACTGGTTTCTCATTTCTTGTGGGCGCATTTGTTTTTTGCCCACACATCTTAGCTGGTTTCTCATCTCTTGTGGGCGCATTTCCCTTTTGCCCACACATCTTAGCTGGTTTTTCATCTCTTGTGGGCGCATTTGACTTTTGCCCACACATCTTAGCCGGTTTTTCATCTCTTATGGGTGCATTTGACTTTTGCCCACACATCTTAGCTGGTTTTTCATCTCTTGTGGGCGCATTTGACTTTTGCCCACACATCTTAGCCAGTTTTTCATCTCTTATGGGTGCATTTGACTTTTGCCCACACATCTTAGCTGGTTTTTCATCTCTTGTGGGCGCATTCCCTTTTGCCCACACATCTTAGCCAGTTCCCCATCTCTTGTGTGTGCATTTCCCTTTTGCCCACACATCTTAGCCGGTTTCCTATCTCTTGTGTGTGCATTTCCCTTTTGCCCACACATCTTAGCCAGTTTCCTATCTCTTGTGTGTGCATTTCCCTTTTGCCCACACATCTTAGCCAGTTTCCCATCTCTTATGTGTGCATTTGACTTTTGCCCACACATCTTAGCCGGTTTTTCATCTCTTGTGGGTGCATTTATTTTTTGTCCACACATCTTGACTGGTTTTTCATCTCTTGTGGGCGCATTTGTTTTTTGCCCACACATCTTGACTGGTTTCTCATCTCTTGTGGGCGCATTTACTTTTTGCCTATACATCTTGGCAGTTATCTCATGAAAGTGGACCATTTCTTGATCATGTACGGTGATGCTCGTTTCTATGCTCCCCCCATCCCCCATTCATGGATTTCCCTTCAAACAATGATTTCTTCTTTTGTACATTTTCCACATGACAGAATCCTATCAAAAATAGTTAGATTCCATTAATCCTTCACCTATAAAGTTGTTTTAAATTTCCGAAAATCGTTGACTTCTACTCTAGGTAATTATACACTGAATGAGAATGATTATCGTTATTAAATCACTACATACGATTGTCACAGTTTAATAGAAGAGAAGGGGAAAAAAATGAAAGCAAAGAAGTCGTTCTTATTACTACTATTACTTGTATCTACCGTCATGTTTGCCTTAATTGGTTGCTCAAATAATGAATCAACTGCTTCTGAAGATGAAAAAGATAAAGAGGCAGAAACAACTACAGATGAAGCATCCGAAACAGAATATCCAATTACGATTGAACACGCCTTTGGTGAAACAGTGATTGAAGAAAAACCTGAAAGAGTGGCAACGATTCAATGGGCGAACCATGATGTTGTACTAGCCTTAGGCGTTGAACCTGTCGGTTTTTCTGCAGCAAACTATGGTGTAGAAGATGGTAGTGGCTTACTTCCATGGACTACGAAGAAACTTGAAGAACTAGATATTAAAGACCCTAATATTTATCAAGATACAGATGGTCTTGATTTTGAAGCGATTGCAGACTCCAACCCAGATGTTATTCTTGCTGGTTACTCTGGAATTACACAAGAAGATTACGATTTATTAACACAAATTGCACCAGTTGTTGCCTATCCAACTACTCCTTGGACAACAACATGGCGTGAACAAGTTCTTCTAAATGCCAAAGGAATGGGGATGGAGCAAGAGGGAGAACAACTCATTAAAGATACAGAGGATTTAGTTGCGGAAAAAGTTGCGGAATATCCTGAATTAAAGGGAAAAAAAGTAGTTTGGGCTAACTTCTCAGCAAACGATTTGTCTCAGTTCCACCTCTATACACCTGCTGATCCACGTGTGTCTTTCCTTATGGAAATGGGATTAGAAACACCTGAGAGTATTACCAATCTAATCAAAGATGAAAATGCATTCTCTTTATCTTTGAGTGCTGAAAATGCTGATGTACTTAATGATGCTGATATTATCATCGGTTATAATGATGAAAGCACATATGATGCTGTAAAAGCAGACGCTCGTCTTGGCAAAATCAAGGCTATAGAAAGAGGATCGGTTGTCTTTATTGGTAACAACACACCACTTGCAGCTTCTGGGAATCCTAACCCGCTTTCTATCGAATATACAATCGATGAATACTTAGAATTAATCGCAGATGCGGTTGAGAAAGTTGATGAATAATCTAATTGAAAAGCAAGTCCCAAAAAGGCATCTACCAAAGCATTTGATAATTGTGCTCACCGCATCTATCATTCTATTATGCTTATGTGTTGTTGCCTCTTTGGCATTTGGCGCAAGGTTTGTAACATGGAATGAGTTAATCACCGGTCTTTTTCATCCAGAAGTAGCGTCTTTTAGTTCAAGTGTTGTGCAAGAACGCATCCCTCGTACAGTTTTTAGTTTATTATGTGGTGCTGCTCTTGGTGTTTCCGGTGCACTCATGCAATCTGTAACAAGAAATCCAATTGCTGACCCTAGTATTCTTGGCGTAAATACAGGGGCAGCGCTTTTTGTCGTCTGTGGGATTGCTTTTTTTCAAATTAGCAGTGCAGCGGAATATATTTGGTTTGCGATTGTTGGCGCTATGCTAACAGCCATTTTTGTATATGGAATTGGTTCTATGGGGGGTTCAGGTGCGACCCCACTTAAGCTCGTCTTAGCAGGGGCAGCGACAAGTGCCGCTCTCTCTTCCCTCGTTAGTGCCATTATGCTATCCCGTACATATGTCATGGATCAGTTTAGATTTTGGCAAGTAGGTAGCGTAGGGTCTGCTAACTGGGACTTAATCCTCACATTCTTACCTTTTTTAATTATAGGAATTTTGCTCGCGATTATGACTGCTTCTGCTTTAAATGCATTAGCACTCGGGGACGAAGTGGCTACCGGACAAGGTGTCAGAACCGGTATGATTCGTTTAATCGCTGCATTTGCAGGGGTCATTTTATGTGGCGCCGCGACTGCACTAGCCGGTCCAATTGGCTTTGTCGGTTTATTAGCGATGCACTTGATGCGACTCATTCTAGGTGCTGACCTTAGATTCACCATTCCCATGTCAGCGATATCAGGGGCAGTCATTTTAACAATCGCTGATATCATAGGTCGACTCATCGGTAGCCCCGGGGAGTTAGAAGCTGGAGTTGTGACAGCCTTTATCGGTGCGCCTTTATTAATATTTTTAGCGATTAGAATGAAGGTGCGTTCACTATGAGACATTCATTGTTATCCGTTATTAAACAAGGACGAAAAAAAAGAAGACAGCGCTGGTTACTGATTAATAGCTTACTCTTTGCTACAGCCTTAGCCTTATGCTGCGCCATGCTTATGTTTGGTAACTCTTATTATCCACCACAAGAGATTTGGAGTGCGCTAACAGGGGATGCTGCTGGCGGTGCTTCCTTTGCCGTCAATACAATCCGTCTCCCGAGAATGTTAGCCGGTTTTTTTGCAGGCATTGCTTTTGGTATCGCAGGGAATACATTTCAAACGATGCTAAGGAACCCGCTTGCTAACCCCGATATTCTCGGTATTACTGCTGGCTCAAGTGTGGCCGCTTTAATTTGTATTCTTATTTTCCATACAAGTAACACGGTCGTATCTATTGCATCAGTCATTGCTGGATTATTAACGGTTTTCCTTATATTTATTTTATCTAAAGGAAAATCTTTTTCCATCGGACGTTTAATACTAGTCGGTATTGGTATCCAAGCTATGTTGAGTGCAGCAATTTCTTTTCTATTAATGCGAGGCGCGCAAGAAGATATACCTACTGCCTTACGATGGTTAAACGGTAGCTTGAATGGTGCTCAGCTAGATTCAACGATTCCATTAATGATTACTGTCATCCTTTTTGCGCCTATTGTGGCAATTTTGGGTAGACAGCTCGGCATTCTTGAATTAGGTGAAGAATCCGCGACATCACTCGGACTCAATACGAATCAAACAAGAATACTCCTTGTACTTAGCTCAGTCGCCATGCTAGCCATTGCCACTGCAACGACCGGACCGATTGCTTTTGTTGCCTTTTTAGCTGGACCGATTGCAAAAAGACTAGTTGGTGTCGGGTATTCTAATGTTATTCCTGCAGGCCTCGTTGGTGTGAATCTTGTTTTAGCAGCTGACTTGATTGGTCAATTTGCTTTTACAACTAGATATCCTGTTGGTATTGTTACTGGTTTACTCGGGGCACCATATCTAATTTACTTACTTATCCGTATGAATCGAAAGGGTAGTTTATAATGAAAACAATACACCAATTTGAAACGAAGGAAGTCGTAGCCGGCTATGATCAAAAGACGATTCTTCACGGGTTGGATGTGGAGATTCCAAGCAATAAGATAAATGTCATTATCGGGGCAAATGCTTGTGGGAAATCGACTTTGTTAAAAACGATGGCGAGACTAATCAAACCACAGTCCGGTCAAGTTATTCTTGATGGGAAATCAATTGATCAGATTCCCCCGAAGCAACTCGCTCGGGTACTCGGTATTTTACCACAGTCCCCTATTGTGCCAGAGGGGATTACAGTAACTGACCTCGTTGGTAGGGGGCGTTATCCTCACCAGAAAATGTTCAGTGGTTGGTCTAAGAAGGATTATGAAGCGGTAGCAGAAGCAATGGAAATTATGAATATCGCAGAACTGGCTGATCGTAATATTGACGAACTATCTGGTGGACAGCGGCAAAGAGTATGGATCGCTATGGCACTGACGCAACAAACGGATATTTTGTTTCTAGATGAACCCACGACGTTTTTAGACATTGCCTATCAAGTAGAAATACTAGATTTATTAACAGACTTGAACCGGAATTATGGTACTACGATTGTCATGGTGCTGCACGATATTAATCTTTCCGCACGCTATGCCGATTATATTTTCGCATTAGAAAAAGGACAACTCATTGCAGAAGGTGAGCCTTCTGAAGTCATCACCAGTGACCTCGTGAAACAAGTCTTTGGTCTAGATTGTATGGTTATCAACGATCCTGTCTCCCTCTCTCCATTGGTTGTGCCTAGAGGACGGTACCATGTACAAGTAAATGACTCATTATAAGGATAAGATACTCGCTAAGTTACTAGCGGGTATCTTTTTTTTCACAATTTGTATAGGAACAACGCTATTCATCACCTATTGCAAATCTTTCCAACAAAAAAACACCCTTCCTGTATTTGCTAATCTCATGGATAGATGTTATGATGAAGTTAATTATTTTTGTTCGGTGTAAAATTGAGAGAGAGGAAATCTCTTCCAAGAAATTTTTAATCTTAAGATCGTATGATTGAACAAGGGTAGTAATACATTTGTGGAATTCCCACAATAGGAGACGATAACATGGAAACAGGTACAGTAAAATGGTTTAACGCAGAAAAAGGATTCGGATTTATTGAGCAAGAAGGCGGAGAAGATGTATTCGTACATTTCAGCGCGATTCAAAGCGAAGGATTCAAATCTTTAGACGAAGGTCAAAAAGTAACATTTGACATCGAGCAAGGTCAACGTGGCCTACAAGCTGCTAACGTTAACAAAGCATAATTACTATAGAATGAAAGACTCCATCTAGGGGTCTTTTTTTCATTCACTATAAGAACACATTATCTTCACTAATGAAAGGGATTGAGATGATGAGCGTAGAAATGTTTCGTATCGGGGAAAAGGTAAGTATAAAAAAAACGAAAGAGCAAGTGATCATTTCAAAAAGTCAGTATGTAAAAAATATGAAAAGGTACTCTTATGTCGTTGATAAATATCCTGGCACATTTTTCTTTGAAGAAGAATTGATGAAGAACGAAAAGAATTAAGCTCTTCCATCTGTAATCAATGATTCTAAATTATAGTATCAATCAATTTTGAAGAGATGTTCGTTGAGGGTACACCAATCACTAGTGGATACTTCTACTAAATAATTGGTTTGTTAACTAAAAACTTAGATGTCAATTCTGCATAGATAGCCAAAAAAGCAGGCAATAAAATGACCGAAGCACTTGGTATCAAAGCCTTTATCGGTGTCCCATTAAATCGGACAGATGGCTAAACTTTGGGACATACGAACGGTCCTTCTCCAACGAACAAGTGGGGATGGTACATATCGCCGATTTCCTTGCCTATCTGATTACTATGAAGATATTGAAGCATACCGATTATGCCAATATCGAAAAGGATAGCACATGTAGTACGTGATGGAGAGCAGTAATGAAAGAAAAAATTACTGCCTTCTTATTTTCATACCTCTCTTAATCTCCACTTTCCCCTACTAAACCTCCTTTTTTTTACGAATCAACACCAAAAATAGTTTAAGTGTACAAGCAGTAATGCTACTCCCTGCATAAAGCTATTAAAAAAGGAGGTATTTTTCATATGGTCAAAATATACATTGATCCAGGTCATGGCGGTACCGATTCAGGAGCTGTCGGGAATGGTTTACAAGAAAAGAATCTCACATTACAAATAGCGATTAAAGTGAGAGATTTATTATCAGGATATAGTAATGCCGAAGTGAGAATGAGTCGAACAAATGACCAAACCGTTTCCCTTACCCAAAGAACAAATGATGCCAACGCTTGGGGGGCAAATTATTACTTATCCATTCATATTAATGCCGGTGGCGGTACTGGCTATGAGGATTATATCTATCCTGGATCCAGCACTCCTACAACAACCTATCAAAATATCATTCATGAAGAAATAATGAAAGTCGTTAACTTCGCCGATCGTGGTAAAAAACAAGCCAACTTTCATGTATTAAGAGAAAGCAATATGCCGGCCATTTTAACAGAGAACGGTTTTATTGACACAGTCGCTGATGCTAATAAATTAAAACAAGCTTCATTTATTCAAGCCATTGCCCAAGGACATGTAAATGGACTCGTACGCGCCTTCAACCTGGTTCCTTCAGGTGGCGCTATCCATCATACAGTTGTCAGCGGAGATACTGTATACGCCTTATCACAAAGGTATGGAAGCACGATTGCACAAATCCAAAGTTGGAATGGCTTAGATGCTAATTATACAATTTATCCAGGGCAAGTTTTGCGGGTGAAGTAAATGATTCGTGCAACAACTATTTTTAAAAGTGAAAGTCGGGCTGCCCCTAAACCGAACAAGCCCGACTTTCTATTTCTAATAAAACCCTCTTATGCCTCTTGACTCTCTTTCCATTGTAGAATTAACTTACCTAATTTTTTTGGCGTATTTTTAAAAGCATCTATTGTGGTCCCAGCTAAATGCGCCGTAATTGTTACATTATCAAGGTCTACAAACGGGCTCGCCTCTCCTAAAGGTTCTTGGTCAAAGGTATCAATAGCTGCACCAGCAATTTGCTTCTCATTTAATGCTCGAATAAGATCATCTTCACATACTAATCCCGATCTAGCTGTGTTGATAAGAACAGCCGTATTTTTCATCATTGCTAACTGTTCATACCGGATAAGATGCTTCGTTTCCTCCGTTAATCTCCCATGTAGAGTCACAACATCTGAATCTGACAATAAAGTCTCTAAATCAACTTCTTCAAATGCTGTTTCCCCCTGAAAATAAGGATCATAGAAAATAATTCTAGTATCAAAACCACTTAGAAATTTTCCAACAAGTTGCCCAATATGACCATATCCAATTATCCCTATTGTTCTATCTTCTAATTCTGGTACGAAATCAACATTACTAAAATCTTTGCGCCAATCTCCTTGTTTTAAGGCAGCATGTGAACGGGCAATATTTCGAATTTCAGATAGAATCATGCCCACCGTAAATTCAGCTACACTTCTTGCATTTCTACCGGGAGTATTAATCACTTCTACCCCTCTTGCTTTAGCCTCATTTATGTGAATATTTTCTACACCACCCCGTAAAACACCTATTAATTTAAGAGATGTGGCTTTCTCAATCACTTTTTGGCCAATAGGTGCAAATTGTGTAATGATCACATCATACTGATCGATATCGTCATATAAGTTTTCTGGTAAACATACTACCTCACTACCTTGTTGCTCGATAGCAAGATTATCCTTTTGCAACGCTTCTAAATTCTCATGTCGCCACTCTCGAATCGTCAACTCGAAACCACTATCTATTAAAGTGTTTAATCCTTGTTCCATCATTTCCTTCGTGATGAATAAATCCGCAATAGCTAAACATTTCATCTGTGCTTCTCTCCTTATCTCATTAACATTCCGCCAGTAGCATCAACTGTCGCCCCGGTCATATACTTAGATTTTTCTGATACTAAAAAAGCCGCAATATCTGCCATTTCTTCTGGTTTTGCTACTCTACCAACTGGAATCCGATTGACATAATAGTCGCCTTTTTGCTGTAAAGAATCTTTAATCATATCGGTTTCTACAATACCGAGTGCCAAGTTATTAACTGTAATGTCATCCTTTGCATGTTCTCTAGCAAGTGAGATCGCAAACGCAATCATCCCAGACTTACTAGCTGCATAGTGTGAATGGCCTGTTGTTGAGCCATAAAACGCTGCCTGTGAAGTAATATTTAAAATACGACCACTTTTCTTATGAAATAAACAGTGTTTGATAAACCCTTGTGAAGTTAGAAACACACTATCCAGATTAATTCCGATTGTCTTCTGCCATTCTTGCAATGACATATCTTTAATATAATTGGTTGGCCATACCGCAGCATTATTAACTAAAATATCAATAGATACTTCTATCCGTTCACTTGCCTTTTCCACTAACTCTGCTACTGCTTCCTCATTCGAGAGGTCCAGTTGAATAGCCACTGATTTTTGTCCATACCCTTCTATCTCTTTAACTACTGCCTCTGCTTGTTCTCTGTTCCCTTGGTAAGTAAGGACAACATTCGCCCCCTCTCTACCAAGTGTTCTAGCAATCTCTTTGCCTACGCCACGAGAGGCGCCGGTCACAACGGCTGTTTTTCCCCTTAAACCTAAATCCATCCTTATCTCCCTACCTTCCATACCTCTTCCATTTTCGCTAGTGTCTCTTTATACTGTTGATATTTATTTTCATAGATTGCCTTTTTTTCAGGGCGAGGTTGAATAACACGATTCACCTTAACCATTGCTTCAGCTGCTTCTTTAACTGATTCGTAGTCCCCGTTCATAACTGCTGCACACATGGCAGTTCCCAATGTTCCATGCTCTTTTACTTCCACAATTTCTAATGGTATTTGCAAGCTATCAGCAAATATCTGTAACCACACATCAGATTTTGTCACACCGCCAGCTATTCTAGAAGCTTCAGGTTTTTCAATATATTTTAACAACCTTTCAATATGATAGATATGTCCAAAAACAATCCCTTCATAAACGGCTCGAATAAAATGTTTCTTTTCATGCCAACTATTCATTCCAATAAAGCATGATGTAGCATGTGGCACTGTATTTGAACCGAATAAAAACGGGAAGAATACAAGCTGACTCTCCTCTGGTGTCGTTTCTTCCACCAGCTCATTACAAATATCATAGATCGATTGACCTGTCAGGGCACATTGTTGTTTTTCTTCTATCATAAAATGATCAATAAACCATTCCAGATTACTTGCTGAGGTCGGGCTTGCTTCCGTGGTTAACCAATAGTCATCCAAGCAATAAATTGATGTCATAAATAACTCACGATCAATGACCGGTTTCTTCGTAATATATTCATTTATACTCCATGTACCTGCAACAATCGCTAACCGGTCTTCTTTTACCAAACCTGAGGCAACTGCGGAAGCTGCGATATCAAAAATCCCACCCGCAACAGGCGTTCCTTCTTTTAACCCTGTCATATCAGCTATCTCTTTAGTAATGGCCCCACAATAATCTGTTGACTGTTTAAGTGGCGGTAATTTATCTATGAGATCATCGATACCAAAAAAGGATAATAATTGTTGATCATAACAGCGGTCGCGGACATTTAACAAATTTGTTCCTGAGACATCTGTTAGTTCTAGAAAAGCTTCGCCCGTTAATTTGAAGCGTATATAATCTTTCACAGTAAATATATAATCTGCCGCTTCTATAACAGATGGTTGGTGATCCTTTAACCATCGTAGTAACGCTACAGGCTGACCAGCCCAAACAGATTGCATTGTCTTTGGTAGCACCTTTTCTTCAAAACGACTATCGCCATACCATTCTTCTATATATTTCTTGGCACGATTATCGGTCGAGATAATCCCGTTATATACAGGCTCCCCTTTTTTATCTGATAGATATAAACCATTCCCATGTCCAGTAATGGCAAGACCCACAATCGTGCTTGTATCAATTGAATAATTATTAATTAATTCTCGAATGACTGCCAGATTCGCTTCCCATAATTCATACATATCACGTTCAGTATGATAGGGTTTTGGCATAATCATTTTTGTCTTTTTTGATGCTATGCCAATTTCTTTGCCACTCAAAGTATATAATGCTGCTTTTGTGATCGTACCTCCATTATCGATTCCCATAATATACTTCTCCATTGTTCTACCCCCTAAGATAATAATCCAGCAATCTTAATAATTATCCACCCTAACGGTGTGGTCGCTCCACCAACAAGATTAGCAAGCTCTGTCTTTTCATGAATACTACTTGGTAAAGTGACATTAGATAGGTTAGCAGCTTCTGTAAAACCAGCAGCAATATCTGTCCCTATATAAAGCACTAATGTCATAATAGCTATTCCGGTTATATATAATCTCACCATATTTTGTTTAAGATATGGCGCACACATGGCAAACAGAAATGAAAGCGATGCCAAATCAGTGAATGGCAATAAACGATTACCTGGTAAAATAACAGCGAGTAATAATGTCGTCGGTATCATTAGTAAACCAGTAGCCAACACCGCTGGCCTTGCAATCAATAATGCCGTGTCCATCGCAATATAAAACTCTCGATCTGGAAATCTTCTCTTTAGAAAAGTTTCAGCAGCTTCTCTAATAATATTTAAACCTTCCACAAGCACATCAACCATTTTAGGTAGTAGTACCATTACTGCCGCAACTGTTATGCCTAGTGTCATTACAGCCGCTACATCAAACCCAGCTAAAATTCCTAATAATGTTCCTATAATTGCGCCCAATGTCATAGGCTCTCCAAATATCCCAAACTTCTTTGTAACCGTTTCAGGATCTGCCTTTACATCTCTTAAACCTGGAATTCTTTCTATTATCCAATTGATCGCTATACCCACAGGAACAAATATGGCCGTAGTCCCATGTGGAAATGAAATACCTTTTAATTGATAATCCTCTTGTATACGGGTAGCTGTCTTGTCCGCAATATAGAGTGTCACTAGAAAATGTACAATTGATGCTACAACCCCTAACCAAATACTTCCTGAGAGTGTGTAAACAATTGCGCCAACAATCATAAAAATCCAAAAATTAAAGATATCAATATTCACTGTTTTTGTTGCCTTCAAGAAAAGCAGTATTATATTTACTAGTATAAGCCCAAAAACAGCGAATGGCACTATTGGTGAACCCCAACCAACCGCTGCAGCTACTGGCCAGCCTGGATCTATAATAGTTAAGTTCAAATTAAAACGCTCAACCATTGATTCTGCAGCTGGTCCAATACTTTCAAGCAATAAGGTTATAATGAGATTAATACCAACAAAACCAATTCCAACTAGCATGGCAGCTTTAAATGCTTTACCAATAGGTACCCTGAAGCATAGTGCCAATATAAAGAAAATAATCGGCATCATGACAGATGGACCTAAATCAATTACCCAATTTATCAGTTCCATAAAGCTCCCCCTAAACACTTTAAATTAAAAAATTCCCCCACAAAGAAAAGGTACTACACATACCCATTCCATATGGGGGTTTTCTCATGGACACTGAACCCTCAAATCTATTTTTTTGTTAATATAACCATAAAGAAGGTTGACTCGTTGTTACAGCCAAAAAGCCAGCTGCAAAAACAGAATCAAGTTGTTCTTTTTGATCAATAAATCCCCCTGCCAACAATGGTTTATGTGGCAAAACCTCTCTAATACGTTTAATATACTGAGTCGCAAATGGACCTGGTAGAACTTCTACTGCATCGAATTGCGATCCATTTAAAGCACTAAGAGATTGTTCAAAAGAACGTGAATCCAATAGAAAAATTCGATATATTGCTATTAACCCTATCTTCCTTGCTTGTTGGAGAACACGCTGATTGGGTGAAATGACCCCATCAACTTTAAATAAATCTTTCAACCACTTTACACCTTTTGCATCCTTTGTTAATCCTTCGACTAAATCAATATGGACAAGTACTTTTTTATTATGTTCATGGCATCTTTTCGTTAATTGACCTAAGTTACCAATATGAACATCAGATAACAATATAAATGGCGACTGACTCTTTAAAGCATCATCTAAATATTTTAACTGTCGAATGGATGGAATAACTGTTTTTTCATTAAACATATGACACCTTCTATTATTTGATAATTTTATCGTAAAACGCTTACAAAAGAGTGTCAATCTGTTTTACTTCCAGTCTATGACCCTATCTTTCGCTTAATGCCTTATAATCCTGATGGGCTTCGGCCACATTGCCACCTTTATGAATAATCGTATGAAGTGCCGCTATAGCAGCAACAGGATGTTCATTTTGTGTTACGTTTCTCCCTACCGCTACTCCCTTTGCCCCAACATTCATACAATGATGAACAAACTCTAAATACTCTTTAAAATCATTTGTCTTTGGCCCACCCAATGCTAATACTGGACGTTTAGCAGCCTGAACAATTAACTGATCATCCAACGTACCTGTAAACCTTGTTTTAATTATATCTGCTCCTAATTCTGTACCTAACCTAGCAGCTGTGGCAATGACTTCAGGTCTATTGGAGGCTTCATTTGTTACAGCATAACCATAAGGTAAGGTTTCACACATAAAAGGCATCTGCCAATGATCTGCGTCTTTCGCTAATTTCAAAGCAATTTCATGAGCAACGCCCTCATTTTTAGCACCTGGAAAAGTCATGGATATCACACCATCTGCTCCTATTCTCAATGCATCTTCAACTGAAAAGGTAGTTTGAGTAAAAGGTACACTTGGATCATAAATTTTACTAGACATATCTGCACGCAATAGCATACCTACACCAGAAAACTCTTCCACATACATTTTAGCCATTCCGTAAGTAACTAATATGGCATCTAGACCCTGTTCAATCATTTCAGGCAATAATTTAATCGATTGTTCAATCCCATTTGTTTTGTTTGAAAAATAAAACCCATCCAGAGCGAGAACTAATGCTTTCCCATCTTCAGAAAATATTCTTCGCAATCTTCTTGCTTTAAACATATAACCTCATCCTTTCTAAACCATAAAAAAGACCTCAAAAAATGCATTAACTATTTAAGCTAACGATTTATTGAGGTCTCTCATGAACACATGACCAAAATGGTTATATTTTATTTTGATACTTCTATATTATCAGAAAAATAACACCCTAGTCAAAGAGAATTAAACTCTTTACATATTTACATAAACGAAAATTTATATTACTATGAAATCGAAAACCGATATCGATTTTACAAATCAAGGAGTCTTTACTTTGGAAAACAATAAAATAATAAGAAAGTTATTTTTAGGCTTTATCCATATTCATATTTTACATCATGCGAAGGAGCACCCCATATATGGGAGCTGGATGTTGGACGAATTAAGAGAACATGGTTATACCATTAGCGCAGGTACACTATACCCAATACTCCACGGGATGGAAGCTGATGGTTTATTGCTAAAAGAGGAGCAATTGGTAGATGGAAAAATAAGAAAATATTATCGCATTACTGAAAAAGGTGCAGCTATCTTAATTGAAGCAAGAGCAAAAGCATATGAATTATTCAAAGAAATTAAAGAATAAAGGGGTCCTGCATGCAATACTTTAAACAACTACTTGAAATTTTCATTGTATCAACAAGACTTGGTTTCACCTCTTTTGGAGGACCAGTCGCGCATTTAGGTTACTTTCATCAGGAATATGTTCGTAAAAGAAAATGGATGGATGAAAAAAGTTATGCCGATCTTGTAGCATTAAGTCAATTTTTACCTGGCCCAGCAAGCAGTCAAGTCGGCATTGGCATTGGGGTCATGAGAGGTGGCGTTTTAGGTGGGATTGTATCTTTTATTGGCTTTACAATGCCCTCAGTCATTGCTCTTATTTTATTCGCTTATTTTGCTCAACAGCTTGGTCTATTGGAATTTGGTATTATCCAAGGGTTGAAAATAGTTGCTGTGGTCATTGTTGCTCATGCGATTTTAGGAATGGCGAAGAGTTTAACCCCTGACTTGACTAGGAAATCAATCGCTTTATTCGCGCTTTTAATCACCTTACTTATTCCCCATAACCTATCGCAAATTGGGGTCATTCTTGTAGCTGGATTGCTTGGTTATTTTATGTTTAGTAAAAAAGAGGAGCATGACGGTTTATCATTACAAGTACCGTTATCAAAGAAGATAGGATTGGTTTGCTTAAGTTTATTTTTTGGGCTCTTAACCATCCTTCCGATTTTAAACAATTTAATTTCAAGTACTTGGCTAAGTATGGTTGACAGTTTCTACCGGGCTGGGGCATTGGTATTTGGAGGAGGACATGTCGTTCTTCCCTTATTAGAAAGAGAATTTGTTCCTACTGGATTAATTAGTGAAGAAGCCTTTTTATCAGGGTACGCGGCTGCTCAGGCTGTGCCTGGACCTCTATTTACCTTTGCAGCATTTATTGGCGCGGATATGAATGGTTGGTTAGGAGGTATGGTTGCAACATTTTCTATCTTTTTACCTGCCATACTACTGATCTTTGGTGTCTTACCTTTTTGGCATTCATTAAGAAAGAATCAACATATAAAAGGAGCATTCATTGCCATTAATGCTGCAGTTGTTGGAATATTAATATCAGCCTTTTATAAGCCCATATGGACGAGTGCCATGATTACGCCATTAGATTTTTCCTTAGCAGCCATATTATTCTTTATGTTGGTTTATTGGAAACTTCCACCGTGGCTCATTGTTTTAGCTGGAGCACTAGGGGGAGTATTAATAGAAATGACTTGAAAGCCGTTATTGTAAAATAGCGGTTTACTTTATTTTTCCTTCATCTTTAATTTATTTTCTAGCTCCGTTACACGATGCTCTAATTCCTGCCTTTCAGCAAGCTCCATTCTTAATTTTTCCTCCATTAGTTTTCCGTTTTTCAAATATCTTTTTATTACTTTACACGCTGCTACAAATACGATGATAAGTACGGTAGGAATGATAATAACAAAAGCCAATATTATTATCCCATTAACTAACGCAAACATATCCCCAAACCCCATGATTTCTACTCCCAACTGAATGAATATCTTATTGTTTAATTAGTATATAGTCAACATTTCCATAGAGCCACTCTTTATTTTCCCACATAGGCTACTAATAGTATAAACTGAAACAACAGCTTGTCCACTCCGCCCTCCTTCGGAAAAACCCGAATGATTTCACAAAAACTTTTGATACAAGAATATTATTTTTTTATTAACTTCTATTCTACCAAATACGCTAACAGCAACACACGCACCTCATCGTACAGCAGATATTTATCTAAAAAAAGAGGATAATCTTTCATTACCCATTTTAAAAACTCATAGGTTGGGAACTGCTCAAAAAAGTTGGATGCCAATAAGGTTATTTGCCCTTAACGTAACTAAGACTACCTGCTATATTCATCCAGTATGTATTTAAATCTGGAGATAAATCTTCTAAAGGATACGATTCACCAAAATCATTATGGATCTTTGTTAAATCTTCATATGGCATAGGATGATATAGGTTTTCCCTTTTTTCCACTAACTGTATAAATATTGTTTGTCTATTGATATGATCACCACCGATTTAAATTGTTGATTGATTACATGCTTATGTTAGCAAAGGGAAAATAAAGGCTTCTATTGAGAGCTGTTCTTCCCGATATCAAAAGAACCACTGATAAAAGAAAAATCCCCCAATAGCAATGATTATGAGTAACAATAAATCTTTCCAACCCATCCCACTTACATCAGGTGATGGACTCTGACTTTTATTGATGCTATCATTTAGCGTAACTGTGGGATGATTCTTCAACTCCTTCTTCTTTCTATCTTCTGAAGGCATTTAACCACCCCTTTTTGTTTTCATTTTAGGGAAAAGCAATAGATAGCTATATTTACTGCATCGTTCCCTATCGCCACTGTCATTCTCTTTCTCTTGCAGCTTGTGTATCGCGAATATTCTTTTGTACTGCCACACTTGCAAATAAACTAAGGACAAAAGCCATCGCATAAAATCCTTTTTCGCTTAGAATAATACTGCCAGCGTTATATAACCCAATGGTCATTAATGAAACGGCGACAATTAAAGCAAACCAACTGATACCATAATAAATACCTGTCACAGGAATACCATCTTCCTTATCCCTTACCGCCTTTTGTAAAGAAATTGCGGCATACAATCCAAATATTAGAACAGCAAAATAATAGCCTTTCTCATTCAATTCCATCGCCGCATTAAATAGACCAATAATATAAGCCGCCACACCGATTAATAGCGCTGCCCATGAAGCACCTTTAAAAGCTGCTGATGGTTCCCCTTCTTTTCTTTCTTCTTTCACTTTATTACTAGTCTTTTTCACCTTTTCTATCATCAACTCTTCATCACTTGGCAACATAATCTCCACCTTTCTCAACCCCACCACACGGCTAACACAAAAGTTGACCAGCCTGACATGATGAGCTTATAATAACTACATTTTATGTTAAATTATTCTGTAAAATGTTACCGCAACCCTAAGCATATAAAATAAATAACTGCTTATCGTTAAGAAAGTGATTGGATAACTATTAGGCAACATGGCATTAAGGTAATAAGCAAAATCTTGACCAAATATGACAAATAGCGTGCTAAGGAGTAAACAAATGAAATGCCTCTTTTTGTTTAATTTAGTGTAATTATACACTTAATTAATTCGTTTAAAAATGTTTATTTATGAAAAATCTCATTTTTGAGAATAAATACCTAAAAAAAGTTAGTCCGAAAACTCGAACCAACTCCTCTTTTATCCTTTATTCAGTTTTAAATTGGCTTTTCTTATGAACAAATTCACATTAAGGATAGTTTTATACATCAAATAACCGATCATTGCCCCCATCGTATTGAGGATAATATCATCAATATCAAACTGCCCGACTTGCAAGAAAAACTGTAGAAGCTCAATAGAAAAACTCGCAGTAATGGCAGTGATGGTTACGACTGAAAAAAGACGACATTGTTTAAAAAGCACCGGAAGTAATAATCCTAATGGAAGAAAAATAAGGATATTTCCAATTGTGTTAGTTATAATAATATCCAAATTAAAAAGATCAGCATTTAACAGATAGTTGATTGTTGTTTTAAAAGGGATAATATTCAAATTCATTCCCCATTCAGAAAAATTAAAGTTAAAAAAGCTCATTTGTTCTTCTCTTGAAAAAAAATAAAAATTATATCCATAACCATTAGCATAATTCATCACTCTCTCCAAAAGCCGACCAAAAATTAACTTCCATGAGACGACTAGCGCAAACAATGAAAACAGCAACCAGCTACTCACCTTAAAGAGTCGATAGAATGGGAAGATAGATTGATTATACCCATGGGCAATGCTTTTCTGATTGCCAAAATCAGCTAGAGCCAACTGTACGGCCTCTTTTTCACTCTTGCCATTTAGCATATATTCTTGTTTCAGTAGTAAAATATGGTCAGTCATTTCATCAATGATCTCCTGTTTTTCAACATGGTTACAATCAATAGTATTTACAATTTGTTTGATATAGGATTCAATTTCTTTGTCCACTTGAGCCCCTCCGTTGTTACGTTAATCAAATCATTCACTTTTTGCCACTCGCCTAGTTTCCTACTTAATTCTGTTTTTCCACCGTTTGTTAATTGATAGTACTTTCTTCGACCACCAAGCTGTGAATCTTCCCAATATGATTCAATCCAGCCATTCTTCTCCAGCCTCTTTAAAGCCGGATACAATGTCCCTTCACTCATGTTATACAACTCATGACTGTTTTCCTTTAAGCTCTTAACCATCTCATATCCGTACATATCTTTTTTCGATAATAATGAAAGCAACAAAATATCAATACTGCCCTTCATAATCTCTTTATCCATTCTTTTTCTCCTTTATTTGGAAAGTTACTAAATATATTGTAATACGATATACATCGAATAACAAGGTACTTTATAAAAAATGTTGTCTTAATGTTTTAATAAACCAAATTTGTTATTATTTTCAGTAGTAGCATACTTTATTTCGAAGAGTGAAACCGTATGCTCGCTGTCCTCATAATACAAAATATCGTTTAATTATAGTCAATAGTAAATGGTTATAAAAAAAGAAGGCAGTCTTTATAGACCACCTTCGTGAGTAATGTAACTCTATTTCCTATAATGCGCCCATACCACCATCTACACGATATTGACCACCTGTTATGAAGCCACTCTCGTCAGAAGCAAGGAACAAGACAAGGTTTGAAATGTCGTCCGATTCAGCATATCGTCCTAGTGGAATCGCTTTTGCCAACGCATCTTGATCTGTTCCCATACCTTCTTCTAGTGAACGCATCATACGAGTGTTTACAGGAGATGGATGAACGCTATTGACACGAACATTATATGGAGCAACCTCAATGGAAGCGGCTTTGGTTAGGCCAACAACTGCATGTTTAGAAGCAATGTATGGCGTTACACCAGGACTACCGTGTAATCCCGCTACAGAAGATGTGTTGATAACACTACCGTATCCTTGTTCTTTCATGACACGAAGAACGTGTTTTAAGCCAAGGAATACACCACGAACATTTACTGCAAGTACTTTATCTAGATCTTCCACTTTTTGTTCCGTGATTGGAGCTACTTTTCCTTCAATACCAGCATTGTTAAAGAAGATATCTATTTTTCCATATCGTTCAACTGTTTCACGAACATAGTTTTCGACATCTGCTTCTTTGGACACATCTGCTTGAATGATATGTACTTCACCATATGACAGCAATTCTTCCTTTGTATTGGCTAATGCTTCATCAAATAAATCAACCAGTACGACAGTTGCTCCTTCATCTAGGAATTGTTTCGCTGTTACTTTCCCGATTCCACCAGCTCCGCCAGTTATAATTGCTACTTTATCTTTTAATTTTGTCATAATGACATTCCTCCTTGGTAATCTCAGGCTCCATTAAAACGCTTACAACAAGCCTGACCATACTATCTAACAATAGTATAAACACTACTATTCCTAGTATAAACTATTTTTGAAATAAAAATAAAATTTCATTTCTGATTTCCTTCAGGGATTAGATCTTAGCGAGTTAAAATATTTTTTTGAACATAGTGGGGGAAAGGTTCGTAAAGTGATGAGAAATAGTCAAATAAGTCTCATCATTCCACGAGTATTCTGTTTCTTTAGCTAAATGACCACAGCAATTAATGGTAAGTCCCACTATGTAAAACTAGGGAAAATTTGTTATTATTTTCAGTAGTAGCATCCTTTATTTAGAAAACTGAATACAATTTACCGAATGCTCGCTGTCCTCATAAGTATCACTTTTTCAACAAGGGCATAAGAAAAGAAGCGTTTCGTTTTTTGCCATTGTTGGATTAATACACCTGATTGTTTAATAGAAAATATCGTTTATAGGGGTATACTATGGAATTAATCTACCTTTTTATCATTTTTCTTATTCTCTTTCTCATTAGTGCAGTATTTAATATCTTCTTGAAATTGACAAAGAAGAGAGATTGGCTGATTACTTTATTTATTAGCGTTTTTTTAAGCATTATTATTTATGGAGTGCAACAATAGATTGGAAAATGGAGGGAAATTGCCTAAATGGATGATATAAAGGAACGCCTCATACAGGAAAGCGAGCAACATTTCCACACATTAATGCAACTGATTGAATCTGTTCCTGTAAGAAAAAGAAGCCTTTCCATCGAGACAGCT
This sequence comes from Cytobacillus sp. FSL K6-0265, assembly GCF_038003465.1. Lineage (NCBI taxonomy): Bacteria > Bacillati > Bacillota > Bacilli > Caryophanales > Bacillaceae > Cytobacillus > Cytobacillus sp. FSL K6-0265. Next base: position 3,973,801 of record NZ_JBBOPE010000001.1, read on the forward strand.
GACCGGGATAAAAATTTCCGCGATATTCTTATGCATCTATATGAATGGCATGCGATGTTGGAACGATGGTATAGAGAAGGCATGGCCGGAGATACACCTTCCATGCCGGCACCCGGGTATAAGTGGCGCAAAATCCAACAGCTTAATCAACAAATTTGGGAAAACTACCAAGATATGAAACTCAACCAAGCAATCAAAAAATGTAAATTAAGCCATGAGCGAATCATGAACATTATCAGGTCCCATACCACTGAAGAAATCATCACGAAAAAGCATTACAAATGGACAAAAACAAGCAATCTATATAGCTATTTTGCTGCTAATACATCCAAGCACTACTTGTGGGCAATGGGGAAATGCGAAAAGATTATCACAGAACTCAATACAATGGATTTGATTGGTGATGGGCGTAAATAGTTTTAGAATGTTCCTGCGTTACTAATTTTCTTGTTCTGAGCCTTTTTTCGCTTTGAACTTTGGCAATACGTTCGATTGCGGCCATTCACTGATTTTTAAACGCAAGTAAATCATCTGCCGCCATAAACGATGAAGTCGATGACGCCACATAAAAAAGCCCCCCACTAGAACTTCTGTGAGGGGCATCTTTCGTTTCTCTCCATTATTCAGCTTGATACTTACCTAAGAATTCCTTCACTTTATCCGCATCGGCTTTTAATTCATTGCCAGTGTCTACGAGTGGACTTACTGTAGATGAGGCTTTGAGTTTATTACCTTGGTAGTAATCAATGATTTCCTCTTGGTTGATTGAGTAAAGCACAGCTCTTCTTAGATCGGCACTTTCAGAAACGGCACGACCTTCTGTATTGAATAGAAGGTAGGATACAGCATTACTTGGAATGCTTTGTAATTGTAATTTGCTATCGCCTTCCACTGTTTCATATTTATTTTCTGGAACGCTGTATTGAATATGTGTTTCTCCGTTACGTAAGGCAGATAGTGAGCTATCGATATCGGCAATGAATCGAACGTTTACTTGGTTAATGTTTGGTTCATTTTCGGTACCTGTCATATAGCCTGGGTTTTTGTAGAATACAGCTTCATAATCATTTTTATGAGATAAGATGTATGGGCCACTTGCATATAACGTATTGTCATAGCTATCGCCTTCAGTTATTGTGTTTTGGTCACCATAAGCGATGTCCTTGTTTACATCAAAGTCTTCTACTTTATACGTATTGATTGATTCGACTTGTTCTTTTGATACAATACCTGCTGATTGGTGCGCAAGATAGTTTAATACTTGTGGGAAAGGTTCAGTTGTTGTTACCTTCACCACTTGGTATTTACCTGCCGCATTGTCTGCTGCATTATCTTCAGCCACTAACTCGGCAATCTCTGTTTCTAAGCCTTCTTCAAGTGCTGCTTTAACCGTCCCCTCGCCGCCTGAAGTTTGTACCTTTTCTAATTCTGAAACATCTGTCACCACTTCAGCTGTTTCAATATGCTCATGTAAGCTATATGTGCGGTGATCTGGTACAGAATTTTTGTCTTTCGCACGTTCTAGTGAGAAGACAACATCCTCTGCACCAACAATATCATCTGTTTCTTCTACTTTTTTATCAGTAACCTTGGCAAAATTAACGTCATCTCTTAATAAGAAATAATACTCAGAATTGCCGTCTGCAATACTAAAATTACGAGATAGGGAACCATCAGCCGTAACAACATCATCATCTGTTAAGTTTACAAGGCGAATATACATATTCGAATTTAACATATTGATCGAACCATCATTCCCTTTAATTGGATCAAGGGAAGTTAATGTTGAAAGTGTTTGTGACAATACGAGTGGATCTGTTTCTCTCTTCGCTTCATCTTGGAAATCAATCGTTTCCCATGCTAAAGAGCGGGATTTAGAAAGGCGAACAGAATCTGGTACTAGCACATCTTTATTCAATGCTTGTGTTTTGTATGAGCTATATAATGGTGCAATATAAGCTTTATCAAATACAAGTTTTTCCTCGAATTCCTTATATGTTTTCGCGTATTCTTCTGGTGTTTCAGTACTTGCTTTATTTATTAACTCATCAATCTCTTTATCAGCCATAATGCTGTAATCTCCGTCGCTAATAAACAATGAACGCACAGCGTAATCTGGGTTTCCTGTTACAGTCGTCCAATTTGTTAAAGCAACATCATAGTTTCCTGCATCTTGTTGTGCAGTAAAGCTGCCATAGTCAGGTTGGATGTTTAGTTTTACATCAAAACCATTTTTCGTTAATTGGTCACGAACAATGTTCATGTCCTCTTCATTACTGCTCATGCCAAGAATCTCTATTGTTGGCTTAGAGCCATCACCACTACCTGAACCTTCATTCTCAACATCAGATTTTGTATTCACACATCCTGTTAAAATTAATGTAAATATTAACAAGAATGATAGTACCGCCTTTTTCATCTGCTTTCCCCCCTGAAAGTCTTTTAATTTATTAATCAAGCTTAGGGTCAAGTGCGTCACGCAACCCATCCCCAAGAAAGTTAAACGATAAAACAAGTGCAATAATAGCAATACCAGGGTAAATGGCTAAGTAAGAATGTGATTCCAAATATGCACTACCTACTTTTAAGATATTCCCCCACTCCGGTATATGCGGCTCAATTCCTAATCCTAAGTAACTTAAACTACTTGTGGCAATCACTGCGCCTCCGATTGTTAACGTTGCTTTTACAATCATTGGTGCCAGACTATTTGGGACAATCTGTTTAAAAATAATCGATAAATTACTTGCTCCCAGCGCACGAGCCGACATGACATATTCCATATTGGAAATCATCAGCACATTTGCTCGCATTGTTCTTGCATATGTTGGAATGGAACCAACACTTAAGGCAATCACTAGTGTCGTTGTGCTTGCTCCGAAAGCTGCGATAATAACAATCGCCAGTAAAATACCTGGAATCGCATATAAAACGTCTAATAAGCGCATTAAAATATTATCCGTGCGTTTTCCATAATAACCAGAAATCGCTCCTAGAATCCCACCAACCACAAACGGAATTAAGGTTGATAAAACCCCTACAATCAGAGATATTCTCGCCCCAAAGACAATGCGGGAAAAAACATCGCGACCAAAATTATCTGTACCTAAAGGATAGGCAAGACTCGGCATTTGTAATGTAGCACCATAATTATTTTCAATCGCCATATCATAATCAAAGGTCCAATAACTGCAAATCGATAAGGTGAAAATAAACAGAATGAAAAATAATCCTAGCATCGCTGTCATATTACTCGCAATTTTCTCCCATATCGCATACCATTTGGCAACAGTAGATGGCGTTTTGCTAAGCACTTCTAATAGCATAAATAGACCTAAGGCAAGGGCAAATAAGTTTCCAGTAAATGAAGTGATAATCAATAAAATCCCAACATATAACTTCCATTTCGGTGACTGGCCTTTATCCTTTATCACAAGGAATAGTACAACCAACTGGAAAACAAAAATGACCAGTAACAGAAACATACCCATTAAAAACGTGTTCGCTACATACGGTTTAAATAAGTTTAATGCAGATACGGCCAAACAATAGAATTGCGTCATCAACATAAACATTGTAAATAAGTATTGTGGGTTTTTTTTCTTTTTAATGAGCCCAAATGCAAAAGCGGTTGTGAAAATATTACCCACCAGTACACTTAATAGCTGAATGTAACCCCAAATTCTTGTCGATGCGCGAATAACGCCATCTCTTTTCAAATCCCGCTTTACTTGATAAGCAATAAAAGCTTGAATGATAGAGAAAACGGCATAAGCAATAAATAATGTAAAGAAAAATGGCTTGATTGCCCCCGCGGAAAAATCAATGCCTGCAAGCAGAAAAATCAGCGTTAAGGCAATCGAGACAACAAGGGCAAAGTTTGCCTGCGTATATTCAGATGTCGCCTTTAAGGCGAATTTTTTTAACAAGCTATCTTTATGAGTAGACATGCTGCACCTACTTTTAATATTGTTTCATTTTTGAACGTATTCTTGGATCGATAAATGCATATAAAATATCAATGAATAAGTTCACTAATGAGATTGTAATGGCAATGTATACAACACCGCCCATAATAGCGGGAATATCAGGGATAAACTGCTTATCAACAATATAACTGCCTATTCCGCTTATATTAAAAACTTTTTCTGTAACAGCAGCTCCACCGAGCATACCGCCAAACATTAAACCAATTACAGTAATAATTGGAATCAATGCATTTCCAAAAGCATGACGCCATAGTATTCGGCGCTCATTAAGCCCCTTTGCTCTTGCAGTAATAATATAATCTTCATGAATGACTTCTAGCGTAGATGAACGAGTCATCCGAGCAATGGAAGCCATTAAACCGGTACCCAGAACAACCGCTGGCATGATGATCGAAAGTAAATTGCCTGGTGTAAAAGTAGCCGGCAACCACTGTAACTCAATCGAAAATGTTAAAATAAAGATTAAACCTTGCCAAAAGTTCGGAATCGATAATCCAATTAAAGCTACGAACATGAGCGTATAATCTAAAAACGTATTAGACCTTGTAGCGGATATGATCCCAATGGGAATAGCAATAACAACCGCTAAAATTAAGGCAATAAACGTTAAAAATAATGTAATTGGAATTTTTCTAGCGATGGCATCAACAACATTTTCATTTCCGGCAAAAGAAGCGCCTAAGTCAAATGTAAAAATACCTTGAATGGCTTGCCATAACTGAACCCAATACGGTTGATCTAACCCATAAATCTGGTTAAATGTTGCGATTTGTTCCTTCGTAGCCGTTACTCCTAAAATATTGGCAGCTGGATCAAACGGTGAAATATACAAAATCGTAAACACAAAAAAAGCGACCCCTATAATGACAAACAGGGTGGAAACAAGCCTTTCAAAGATATACTTTATATACGGATTCATATACAAGAAAATAAGGATATAGAACAATAATCCAGGTATGAACGTAAGGACAACAAATACTGGATGTTTTAATAATGTCCGCATGATACCTGAGAAAGTTAATTGATTTTCTCCTCGCTGCGCTAATTCCTCTTGCACTTTATCCTCTACTATCTGAAGAAATTCATCTTCTGCTCTCTTTTCAGCTACTTGTTTTATCTTCAACTCGTCTATCTTTTGCTGAAAGAAAGTTTGCTTTCGCCTTTGCTGTTCTAAATGCTTTGTAATTAATTTTTCTTTTAATCCGGCATCTGTACATGCTTGATGAAGTTCATGCCATAACCGCTGATAAGCATCATCTTTTCTCTTCATTAGGTAAATAATGAGGCTAATTACATAAACTGGTAAACCTATAATCAACATCCCCCATTTTAAAAATGGGTATTGGTTCATTTTCCCAAAGGTTTGACTGAGTGTCGAAAGCACATTTGGAACGCTAGATGAATGTCTTTGTGGCGCATTTTTCACTGTATTCATTCATCCGTTCACCCCCTCTAGTCCCGATAATTCCTAGTTGTATACTATATTTTAATTCTAGTATAATATGACTGTCAATATCGTTCGAGAGTAAACATCAAAGTTTGGTAGGTGGAGAATGTGGAACCGTTATTAAAAATAGAAAATTTACAAGTATCCTTTATGTCTCGAGAGAAGGAATTTGAAGCTGTGAAAGGTGTCAGCTTAACTGTCAATAAAGGAGAAACATTAGGCATTGTCGGTGAATCAGGCAGTGGCAAGAGTGTGACTGCCCGCTCGATTATGAGACTACTCCCGTCTCCTCCTTCCCTTTTAAAAGACGGCGAGATTATATTTTCCGGTAAAGATCTAGTCAATGCAAGTGATCAAGAAATGGAAGCGATCAGAGGGAAAGATATTAGCATGATTTTCCAAGATCCGATGACATCGTTGAATCCGACGATGCGTATTGGTCAACAATTAACTGAAACGATGCTTAAACATACAAAAGGATTACCTAAAACACAAGCAAAGGCTGAAGCAATTGAGCTTTTAAGATTAGTAGGGATTCCAAAGCCAGAAGTTCGTTTTGCTCAATACCCACATGAGTTTTCTGGCGGGATGCGGCAACGGGCAATGATTGCTATCGCTCTTGCTTGTCGTCCTAAGCTCCTGATCGCTGATGAACCAACAACAGCACTTGATGTAACTATACAAGCGCAAATACTGAACCTAATGAAGCATATGCAAGAAAAATTTGGCACTGCGATTATTTTAATCACCCATGACCTTGGCGTTGTTGCTGGCATGTGTGACCGTGTTGTCGTCATGAAAGACGGGGAAATTGTTGAAAAAGGCACCACCGAAGAAATTTTTGAGCAAGCCACTCACCCTTATACATTACGATTACTCAATGCTTTACCAAAGCTTCATGAGAAAAAGAAAGCAAAACCAGCTCCACGTATTAGCGAGCATATTAATGCAAATGAACCTCTTCTCGAAGTGAAATCATTGAAACAACACTTTGATTTAGGCAAAGGCCAAGTATTGAAGGCAGTTGATGATATTAGCTTCTTTATTCAGCCAGGCGAGACACTTGGTCTTGTCGGGGAGTCAGGTTCAGGTAAGTCCACAACCGGGCGTGCGATTTTAAGATTAAACGAACCGACCGCTGGTGAAGTGTTGTACCAGGGTATTCCTGTAAATCAACTAACCGCAAAGGAAATGAAGATGATGCGCAGGCATATGCAAATGATTTTTCAAGATCCTTATGCTTCGTTAAACCCGCGCTTTAAAGTAATTGATATTATCGGGCAAGCACTAGATATTCATAAGCTTGTAAAAAATAAGCAAGAACGTCGGAAACGCGTTGAAGAATTACTAGAAATGGTAGGTTTGGAGAAGGAGCATGCAATGCGTTATCCCCATGAATTTTCAGGGGGACAAAGACAGCGAATTGGGATTGCCCGCGCACTCGCCGTTGAACCAAAATTCATCGTCTGTGATGAACCACTCTCTGCACTAGACGTATCCATCCAAGCACAAGTCGTTAAATTACTTGAAGACTTACAGCAAAAGCTTGGATTAACCTATCTATTTATCGCCCACGACCTCTCAATGGTCAAACATATTAGTGACCGTGTAGCCGTCATGTTCGGTGGGAAAATTGTTGAACTCGCAGAAAGTGAAGAACTGTATGCTAATCCGCAACACCCATATACAAAATCACTCCTCGCTGCTATCCCAATCCCTGACCCAGCGATTGAACGGCAGAAAAAACGCGAGACTTTGTCCGCACAAGAAGATCGACGTGAGGCATATCAACTCGATCAAGCTGAACTGGTAGAAGTAACGCCGGGCCATTGGGTAGCGCAGGTGCGGGAGACAGTGGTTGCAAAATAATAGAAAGAAAAAGCATGAATCTCCAATGAGAGATTTGTGCTTTTTTGAAGACAACTACTTTTCACTTCAAGGAGAGTTTCAGATAGTGGAGTGGCATCACTAGGGCAATGGGAGAGAACAGAGTTAACCGTCCCATTTGCTGCAACTAGTGTCGAAATGCAATATGATTAGATGATTTTGGAAGTCCCATGCGATTTTAGGCAAATCGATGCTGACCTCTAAACGAATCTGTATAATACAAATGTATAAACCTCTAATCTTCTTATATTTTTTCCCCCTTCAAAATCATTGAACTTAAAGCAAACAGAGCTTCCATCAGAAATATGAGCAATGTAAAAAGAGAAATTAAAGCAAATAGATTCCCAATCAGAAATATGGGCAACGTAAAAAGAGAAAGCAAAGCAAACAGAGTGTCTATCTGAAATATGAGCAACGCAAAAGGGGGAACCCAAGCAAACAGAGTCCCCATCAGAAATATGAGCAACGCAAAAGGGGAAACCCAAGCAAACGGAGTCCCAGCCTGAAATATGAGCAACGTAAAAGGAGAAAACCAAGCAAATAGAGCCCCTATCAGAAATATGAGCAACGCAAAAGGAGAAAACCAAGCAAACAGAGCTTCCATCAGAAATATGAGCAACGCAAAAAGAGAAAGCAAAGCAAACAGAGTCCCCATCTGAAATATGAGCAACGCAAAAAGAGAAAGCAATGCAAACAGAGTGTCTATCTGAAATATGAGCAACGCAAAAGGAGAAAGCAAAGCAAACAGAGTCCCCATCAGAAATATGAGCAACGCAAAAGGAGAAAAACAAGCAAACAGAGCCCCTATCAGAAATATGAGCAACGCAAAAGGAGAAAAACAAGCAAACAGAGCTTCCATCAGAAATATGAGCAACGCAAAAAGAGAAAGCAAAGCAAACAGAGCACCCACCAGATATATGAGCAACGCAAAAGGGGGAACCCAAGCAAACAGAGTCCCCATCAGAAATATGTGCAACGCAAAAAGAGAAAGCAAAGCAAACAGAGTCCCGATCAGAAATATGTGCAACGTAAAAAGGGAAACCCAAGCAAATAGTGCCCCCACCAGATATATGAGCAACGCAAAAGGAGAAAACCAAGCAAATAGAGTCCCCCACCAGATATATGAGCAACGCAAAAGGGGAAACTCAAGCAAACAGAGTCCCCATCAGAAATATGTGCAACGTAAAAAGGGGAAACCCAAGCAAATAGTGCCCCCACCAGATATATGAGCTACGCAAAACGGGAAAACCAAACAAACAGAGTCCCCATCTTTTCCCTATTCATCTGCCATCAAACTATTTATACTAAAAGGACACGAGACTATAGGAGGTTCTTTATGGATTTATTAAAAACTTGGGAGTCGGCTCTTTTAAGTTCAAATTCTATCATCCGGACTTATGCGTCAGAGACATTAGAACATACTTTTCTTTCAACTCATGATACGCTTAATAAAGTATTAGATTCTCAATATGCTGATGCGCTTATTCCACATATCAAATATATGCATTAGATAAAAAAAGTATCGATCTCTTAATTAAAAGGATTGAATCTTCCCCATCCTCTAGATCTTTCCATTATCAATATTTACTTTTACAAGCATCACCAGAATTACTACTTGCGAATAAGAAGAAATTGAAGTCATATGTAGAACCATCACTATTAGAATGGTTGCAAGGTTTGAAAGCAGCTAATAACAAAAGTCTCTGGGAAGACTTTGGTATGGTTTTAGCCGAACCGGACAAGAAATTTAACCCAGAACTACATCCTTATGGAATATACATTGTAGATGAACTTCTCCTTAGGAACGAACTATTGACGAGCGAAATTGATATCGTTCTAGAAGAAAACCTTAAGAAACCTTTTTTTACTTACGATGCTATTTACTTTCTATATTTTGCTGGAAAAATTAAATACGAAGGCGCACTTCAAGCCCTTTTAAAGATAATTAGAAGAGGCTTGTCGCTCATTGATTCGAATAGGTAATGATACGGTTATTAAAGAGGTTGAAAAAATTGCTTTAAACGAGAACTACATTCATTGTATCGATATATTAGCAAAAATAAGAACAGATGCGTCTGAAAAAGCCTTACTCCGACTTTTTGAGCAAACAAAGAATATATCCATTCAAACAGTAATAGCTGATGCCCTGTGTCAACAACTATCTATTGCAGCCATTCATAAAGTAGAACATTTGTTAGAAGAAGGTTTTGATGCGAGCATCCTAGAATTAGATGAATCTCTTTATGCAAACTTGGTGCTCCAACAAATAGATAAGCCCTATATAAATGAAATGAAAAACAATGTTCTTCAACAACAGGCACACGCCAAACAACTGTTAGATGTGTACTTCCAACAGCCGGTGACAAAAAAAAAATCGGACGGAATGACCCGTTCCCATGCGGTAGTGTTGTATGGCATAATTGTTTAAAGGAGCTTCGTAAAAAAGCTCCCTTTGGTTTAATAGACCCAAAATATGAGAATAGAAGTAATCACACCAACCCAAACACTCAATAAAATACAATAGCCCATAATATGTCGAATATGCAGACCTACTACACTTAAAATAGGGAGTGCCCAAAATGGCTGTATAAGATTCGTCCAGCCATCTCCCCATCCAACAGCCATCGCCGTGATTGCATGATTCACTCCTAATTGTGCTCCAGCCGCTACTTGTAACGGACCTTGCAACGCCCATTGGCCCCCACCTGAAGGAGCAAGTAAATTAACAAACCCAGCAGTCCAGTAAGTAAATAACCCAAACGTTTCTGTCGATGCGACCGATGCCATCCAATTAACAATATTTTCTGCTAAACCAGAACTTCCTAAAACAGCATTAATTCCCGCATAAAAAGGAAACTGTAAGATAATCGGCGAAATCGATGTTGCGGCATCTTTAAATGCCTCAGCATATCGAAAGAGAGACTGGTGACATAATAAACCGAGAGATAAGAATGTAAGATTAATAATATTCAAGTCTAAATCTCTACCATTAAAAAAAGAAATAAAAACATATAATAAGCCTATAATTCCTGTGATTATCCCCCATATTCTGGCATGTTCTAACCGAGAGGCAAACGAATGTTTATTTGCTTCATCGCCATCTATCCGAGAAGAGATCCTTTTTTCTTTTTCCGCAAAAGGAATAATGTTTTTCTTTGGAGCCATTAAGACGAGAAAAATAGGCATAGTAATCAATAAAGCTAACAAGATGATAATGGTACCTGAATGAAAAATCGTTTCTGATGTGGGGATAACACCAATCATACTTTCAAGGAAATGCCCTTCTGTTGCCACCGATAATCCAATTGAACTTGATAACCCAGCAGTATATAAAACTGTTGGTGCATAAGCAGCCGCTACTAGTAAGGGAAAATGTGCTTTCTGATTTCTTTTCCCCACTTCTCGAGCAATAATCGCACCGACAATAACCGCCAATCCCCAATTAATATAATAAGCAAATGAAGTCACGAGAAATGTTAGCACATAAGCTTGATTTGCGCTTTTAGCTAGGGACGCCACTCTAATAAGAAAACGTTCAATAAAAGGGACTTTCGCTAGCGCCATACCTGTCATTAATAATAAAATCATTTGCATAGTGAAAGTCAGATAGGCCCAAAAGCCATCACCATAAGACTCCACAATCGTCAATGGATCACTTGGATTCATCACTAAAGCAATAACCATCATAAGCAACATCAGTATCACGGCAATGACAAAGGCATCCGGCAAAAATCTTTCAACAATTTTTGAAAATCTCTCTGCCAAACGATTCATTCCTAACTCCCCCTAATACGCTTGTCAGCACTAGGCTGTAGTACATGGTATGATTTTTCAGAGAATGTTATACCGCTTTATTTTTGTAGGCTTTAGCGTAGATTTGTTTTATAATAGTTAAAAATAGGAAAGGATGATTTTGTTTGACTATTATGAAACCCCTCTTTCTTCCCCAACAACTCCGTTTTCTCAACGCACTCCATGCTAGAAAAGAATTATCGTCAGGCCAGCTCCATCACCTACAATCAATGAAAAAAGGAGCAGATGGTGAAATACGTTGGACAACCCTCTTAAACGAACTGCCAGATGACATACCCATTCTCTATGATCTCAATTTAGAAATAAACCAAACCGTTTTTCAAATCGACGCCCTCTGTATCCTACAAAACAAAATGGTTATATTTGAAATCAAAAACTACAGAGGCAATTATTCAATAGTAGATAATCAATGGTTTAGCCCAACAAAAAAGGAAATGAAAGACCCCCTCCTCCAAATCAAACGTAACGAAACACTCATTCACCAATTTCTTAAAAAGCATCAGCTTCCAATCCCCTTTGACTATCACCTTATATTCGTCCATCCCGAATTTGTTTTATACGGTGCGACGCCAAATCAAAACGTTATTTTCCCTGGACAAATTCCAGCATTCCTAGACACCTTTAAAAATCAAACAATCTCGCCAACAGGTCTCCATACGAAAGTCATCGATACTTTACTAACCAACCATAAGAGCAAACTTACAATGCTCGTCAAACCAGAATATGACTACGAAGAATTGGCAAAGGGCGTCTTTTGTAACGGGTGTTGTGGGAGGATGATGCGGATAAGCAAAAAAAGTTTTAAATGCACTCATTGCTCTCAAATCATTGTATTAAAAAAAGTAGTCTTAGAAATGATCAAGCAATACAAACTCCTATTCCCGCAACGTAAAATCAAAAAAAGTACCATTTATGATTGGTGCGGCAAGGAAATAAGTGGAGATTCAATATTAAGAGTTTTGCAACAAAACTATACTGAAAAAGGGAAATCAAGAGGTGTTTACTACGAATAGATAAGACCAATTAATTCTACTAGCGACGACTTTTATTAGTCGTCGCTATCTATGCTCGTTAATTATTCGTTTGTTTCCTTTATAACTATTAGATTTGCTTTTGGTTACGAGTATTCGAGGCTTTAGCCTTAAAACTTTCTTCTCTTTTTGTGTTGCTCATATTTCTGGTGGGGGCTTTGTTGGCTGGGGTTTCCCTTTTTGTGTTGCTCATTTTTCTGATAGGGGCTCTATTTGCTTGGTTTTCTCCTTTTGCGTTGCTCATATTTCTGGTGGGGGCTTTGTTTGCTTTGCTTTCTATTTTTACGTTGCTCATTTTTCTGATGGGGACTCTGTTTGCTTTGCTTTCTCCGTTTGCGTTGCTCATTTTTCTGATGGGGACTCTGTTTGCTTTGCTTTCCCCTTTTGCATTGCTCATTTTTCTGGTGGGGGCTTTGTTTGCTTTGCTTTCTATTTTTAAGTTGCTCATTTTTCTGATGGGGACTCTGTTTGCTTTGCTTTCTCCTTTTGCGTTGCTCATATTTCTGGTGGGGGCTTTGTTTGCTTGGGTTTCTTCTTTTGCGTTGCTCATATATCTGGTGGGGGGTCTGTTTGCTTTGCTTTCTCCTTTTGCGTTGCTCATTTTTCTGATGGGGGCTCTATTTGCTTGGCTTTCTCCGTTTGCGTTGCTCATTTTTCTGGTGGGGGCTCTATTTGCTTGGCTTTCCCCTTTTTCGTTGCTCATATTTCTGATGAGGGCTCTATTTGCTTTGCTTTCTCTTTTTTCGTTGCTCATATTTCAGATAGACACTCTGTTTGCTTGGGTTCCCCCTCTTTCATTGCTCATATTTCTGATGGGGACTCTATTTGCTTGGGTTTCCCCTTTTGCGTTGCTCATTTTTCTGGTGGGGGCTTTGTTTGCTTTGCTTTCTATTTTTCCGTTGCTCATTTTTCTGATGGGGACTCTATTTGCTTTGCTTTCTCCTTTTGCGTTGCTCATTTTTCTGATGGGGGCTCTATTTGCTTGGGTTCCCCTTTTTTCGTTGCTCATATTTCTGATGGGGACTCTATTTGCTTTGCTTTCTCTTTTTTCGTTGCTCATATTTCAGCCAGACACTCTATCTGCTTTGATTCCTCCTTTTTCGTTGCTCATACTTCAACTAGACACTCTATCTGCTTCGGTTTCCCCTTTTTCGTTGCTCATACTTCAACTAGACACTCTATCTGCTTCGGTTTCCCCTTTTTCGTTGCTCATACTTCAACCAGACACTCTATCTGCTTTGATTCCTCTTTTATCGTTGCTCATACTTCAACCAGACACTCTATCTGCTTTCATTCCTCTTTTATCGTTGCTCATATTTCAGCCAGACACTCTATTTGCTTTGCTTTCTCTTTTTTCGTTGCTCATATTTCAGCCAGACACTCTATCTGCTTCGGTTTCCTCTTTTACGTTGCTCATATTTCAGCCAGACACTCTATTTGCTTCGGTTTCCCATTTCGCGCCGCTCTCAGCTCTAACTTCCCCCTCCTGTTTCCCGTACAGAATGTTTACTATACTAAACATCATCCCTAACACCACACAAATCCAAAAAAAGCCCACAACTCCACTGCGGGCTCTCATACTAATTATTAATAAAATACTTTTTCTTTCCCACCCGAACCGTTTATCCACGTAGAACCGACCCAGCCATCTAGGTTATAATCGCTTAGTGCTTGATCGACGAAGGATTTGAATTGAGCGGTGTGACCTGCGGCGTCTGCCATTTTCAAGTTGTCTAAGCGGATGCCATCTTGATTACCGGCGTAGTTAATTTCATAGAGTTCATTGCGGCCGCCGAATTCGGTGCCAATGGCATCCCAAACAAGCTTCAATAGTTTGACACGTTCTTCTGCTGTAATCCCGTCCGATCCTTTATAATATTTATCCAAATACGTGCGGATTTCAGGATTTTGGAAATCTTTCGCACTGGAAGGAAGCTGAATCAAACCGCCTGCCACTACTTGCTCGAAGATTTCCTTGATTTTTGGCCAAACAACCGGTGCAAAAGTACGATAAGCGGTGGCATAGGTGCTATTCGGCAACACATATCCCCCCGGCGCTTCTTCTGGATCAAGGGCCATAGCAGTAGAGATCGACCAGAACATATTACGCCAGGCGATGACTTCACCAATACTAGCTTGCACACCACGGAATTGGTGAGATCCGGCTGCTTCCGTTGCCTTCATTAGCAAGCCAACCATAAAGTCTAGCTTAACGGCAAAACGGGTACATCCTTGGAAAGTATAGCGATTGATCCAGCCCGTTTTCGGTCGGAAACCGTTCGTAATTTCTACATTTTTATAAGCCAATACATCTTCCCACGGAATAAAAACATTATCCAACACGATGACGGCATCATTCTCATCAAACCGGCTAGATAGTGGATAATCAAATGGGCTGCCTAATGTTGTAGCGATTTCTTCATAAGATTGACGACTAATGACTTTCAAACCCGGTGCATTCATCGGTACAAAGAAAATCAAGGCGTGGCTCTGATCACCATCCATCACTGGCGCATAGTTAGCGACAAAATTATAATGGGTTAGCGCCGCGGATGTACCGACCATTTTGGCACCGCTTACAATAATGCCATTCTCCTTCTCTTCAACCGCACGTACAAAAACATCCTTATTCTTTTCTAACGGTTGGCCGCGGTCTAATTGTGGATTAACGATGGTGTGATTACAAAAAGGAACATCTTTTTGTGCTTTTTTGTACCATCTTCTGGCATTGTCTTCAAACCCTTTATAAAAGTCAGCATAAGGTCCAAGTGATCCGGTAAATGCTGCCTTATAGTCTGGTGTTCTGCCCATGAATCCATAGCTCATTCGTGACCACTCGGCCATGGCATCTCTTGCCTCGAGCAATTCTTGCGCATTTTTTGATCCTTTGAAGAACTTATGGGTACGGAAGCCAAATTCAGACTCAGTTGTTAGGACGGGTGCCGTACTCGGATCATGTAACGCATCATACATTCGCGCGATTGACCTTGCTGCATTGCGATAAGCTGGATGGGTGGTCACATCCTTGACTGTTTCTCCATTTAAATAAACCACACGGCCATCACGTAGACTCTCTAAATATTCTTTACCAGTTAGCATAGTGAAACCCTCCATTTATTTATTTGTTTATTAATAAAAGGATAACAAGGGTTTCTACAACAATACTTGCTTATAAATTTAAGCGTTTTCACATCTTTTTGTCTAAAAAATTTCTAGATCACCATTAACGATTAAGATTTGTAGTGTTAAGTATAGTTGGTAACCATATGAAGGGTCCCGTACGTCCTTCCCTAATAAGGTTTCTATCTTCTTCACACGATAACGTAAACCACTCATCGATAAAGATAAATCTTCCATCGTTTTTTCTAAATTACATGCGTTCGAAAGAAAATAGTACAGTGTTTTCAATAAAGATAATTGGTCATTCTTATACGTCAACAACGGTTCCAACGTGTCTTTAGCTTTTTTCAAAATGGTTCCATTCCCACTTGTTTGAATAAGCATTCCGACAACGCCCACTTCTTCAAACGAAACAAATGGATGGGAACTAGTGGCAAGACTGAGTGACGTTAACGACTCTTCATAGTGAGTTGCTGCTTTACCGATATTTTCAGCGCGCGCACTCATGCCTATTTTTATCAGGATGGAAGGAAAAGCTCTTTTCACCGCTCTCAGCAACCTGAGCGACTGCTCTTTCATTGATTCCGTTTGCGAAGGCTGCATTAAAAAAATAATTTGTCCATTTCGTTGACCAATTAATGTACCATCGTCTTTCTGAAAATATTTGAACATAAATGCTAGCAACTGCTCATGGAAAAACAGTTCGTTGTCCTCTGAGGATGTCTTCTGCACATAACGCATAGCTAATATGTAATAAGGGCGATCTAAATAAATGTTTAGATACCTCCCTTTTTGTAAAACATCACTTACTGCCTGATATTGTCCATTCAATATTTGTTCTAAAAAATGCCCCTTCATCCGTTCCATCGCTTCGAAAGACGTTTTCTCATTTAACATAAATAACGAACAAGCCGTCGCCACTCGTTCTAGTATCATTTCGTCTACAACTGCCGGTTGCTTTTCTCCCTTTTGGTAAATAAAAGAACAGTAGCCGAACGTCTTTTTCTCCAGTCGTATCGGTGTAATCATACGTTTATATTCCTCATACTCAAAAAGCTCCGTATGCTGAACGCCTTGCCTTTCTATTGGCAATCCTTCTACCATGCCAACGACAGCAAGAGGCTTGTGGTCAGCATCTTCTATCAAAATGGAGATACCGGTTTTTTCATAAAGTACGAGGGCAATAGAAGTCAGGTCACTTCCTTTCGTTAGTTCATCCATTAATAGCTTATGTAAGGTGAGGGTCGTCTGGAGATTATTCCTTTCTTCTAGAAGGTTTTCGTAGGTTTGTTCTAATTCATCAACGATTGTATGATTTTCGTAGTAATGTAGTTCCTCACGAATAGTGTCATCCCAATCGTGTAACGATTTCCCGATATAATGGCAAGTTTGTGCCCCATTTGCTTTGCATGATTGTTCTTTAAAAATAACGGTATGACCGCAAATACTAGAATAATAGCCGCTTGCATAACCAATAAGCGTATAACAAATGGGCTGTTCAGCTGGGCCTGATTGCGTAAGATGTTCTTCTGCTTCATACGAACTTAACCAATCACCTGCTACATGAACGGATTTTACCGTACCATCTGCTTGCTGATCTATATGTAAATAAGAGGTTTTTACCTTCGTATACCCTTTCATCATATGCAAAATCGGACCTTGGCTCAAAATTTCCCGAATGGACGAAAACGGTTGTTCCAGTACTCTTTTCGCATCGTTTATCCCAAGGTTCCAACCATACCTTATGAGAAATCCTTTCATTCGATCTAAACCAATATTTTTAATCAAATCTTTACGTAAAGTACCGAATACTGAGGATGAAGTAATAATGACGCGCTCGGTGTCCAAATAGATGGACCCATTATGATTGTTTACTATCATTGTCGGATTCTGCTGACTCATAACATACACCCTTCCTTATTGAAGTTATCCATTCATTCTCGTCTCAACCTGTATTTCCCTTCTTTTTCCACAAAAGAAAATAGAGTACCAATCAGTACCCTAAGTTGCAGCCTGTTCAAAGGCTATATCATCTGCATATGAAAGAAAATGAATAGTTACTTCTTCGTAAGTCAATGCTAGCTGTGGTTTTTTTACGAAAAATTTCAATGTTGATGTTGAAGGGTTAGAGACTTCCAATAGGCCGGATAATTCATCACTATCCATCACGAGAGCGGCGTGGTACAAGCCCGTTTTTGGTAAAAAATAAGTGGGATCGATCTGAATACACAGTACGAATTCGCTTGCATCCGGTCGGTAATGGTAACATAGTTTGCCGCGAACAGAATAATAAGCTGCCAAGTAATTCGGGATTGTCTGTACATCTCCACTTTGAAGAAGATGGCGAATGGCTGTTGAGCTTATTTTATGATGATGATGCTCATATTTTTCCACAGTCGTTACCGAAAAGCGTCCGTCGCTATCTTGTTCCAGTTGCTTCATATTGCCTTTTCCTTTAAATCCATAGGTAAAATCAAAACCGGCCACCACATGTGCACATGCAAGACCAACGATATACCGCTCAACAAATTGTGTATGAGTAATGCGTGAAAATTGAAGATTAAATTGAACAATATAAAGTTTTTCTACACCTAATCGCTTGAAAATTTCTATTTTCATGGGGAGCGGTGTTATATACTTATCAATTGTTTGAGCGTGTGGGATGCATTGACTAGGATGAGGGAAGAACGTCATGACAGAAAACGTCAGATTTTTTTCTGTAGCCATTCTCTTAGCTGTTTCTAACAAACGCCTATGTCCTTTATGTACGCCATCAAAAAATCCTAAGGCAAGAACACATGATGTTACGTTGTGAAGGTTCATCGTTTTTTCATTTAAGTGATAGATTTCCATGCTTATACCTCCTAACGAGTGAACGCGCTCCGGCCAAAGAGCAGTAGGCGAGTCCTCTTATAAAGACTCGCTACTTGTATTACACAATAAATATCGGTTTCGCCTGCTTTAGTTTCCCTGCTACGGTTTCAAGCGGTTTGCCAGTGTGTACATCTAGAACGGTTGATGCTTCATTAAACCAGCAGTCCGGTGCTTCAGCGCCCCAAAATGTTTGGCGACGTTTGTCGTTGAGTTCCCAGCGGATTGGTTTGAAGTCAGGATCACTCGTTAAATAATCGCCATTATATAGTTCGATACGATGGCCATCTGGGTCTCTTAAATAGAGGAAGAAGGCATTGGATAAACCGTGTCTTGCTGGACCGCGTTCAATATTTTCTGCATAACCGAGTGCTGCTAGCACATCACAACCATGGATTAGACTCATCGGATCACTTAACCAGTAAGCAATATGATGTACTCTTGGGCCATTCCCATTCATAAATGCCACATCATGCACAGACGGTTTCCGGTGAATCCAGGCTGCCCAGATTTTATCATCTTCAGTTGCCGTGTATTCTGAACAGGAGAAACCGAGATCTTTAGTATAAAAATCATAAGCGGCTTCCACATCAGAGACCATATTATTGAAATGGTCAATCCGTTGGGCTTTTGCGCCTTGATATAAGTCGTAGCGCTGTAATAGGCGTTCCACTGTATCCATTTTCGCAAAGAATTCTAAGGGAATTCCGCTGACATCCTGTACGCGTAAGGCTCTGCCTATTGCATGTTGGCTACCTTCTTCTAGCCATTTCGTTTTCATTCCGCGTTTTTCAAATAAAGCAGCTAATGCATCGAGATCTGCTTCTGAGCGCACTTTATAGCTTGTTACTTCGACATGTGGTGCGTCTGCTTTCTTCAACACTAAACTATGATGAACATGTTCCTCTAAACCCCTTAAATAAATCGTATTTTCATCAGATTCGGTTTCAACTAAACCAAGCCCTTTTATATAAAAATCACGAGACCGCTCTAAATCAGTCACATGTAAAACCGCTCTTGCCGTGCGAATAATATCAAAATCTACACTCATCACGCGCTCCCCCTTATACGTTTAAAAACTTTGAATTAGACCCTTTGCCTAAAAATTCTTGGACTCTGACCTTTAACTCATCCTTTGCTTGATAATTATCAAAGTATGTCATCCCCATACGGATAGGATCGCCGAAGAAGTAGTATTCATAATGCATCTGCCTGCTGCCAAATGCACTCATCGTGATATCCCAAGCTAACCTAAATAGTTGGACTCTCTCGTAACCTTCTAGATTTTTTCCTTGTAATCCACGGTGAATAATATCGCCAATTTCTTCATTTTGGAAATCCGCTTGTGTCGGAATACCCATTAATCCAGATGCACCTAGTACACGCAGAATTTCAATGAGACGTGGATAAACTCTTGGATACCAGTTACGTGCAGCATCGAGTGCCTCGTAATCAGGTGTCATCGTCCCCCACTTATCGAGCTTTGCATTATGTTCAGCACGGTACATATGAGATTTCATTGTTTCAAGTGCCAACATGATTTCTGTTCCTTTGTCTTTCACATGTTGGAAACCATCAATACCGATAGCATCCATCATCGACAAAGCCACGCCAAGTATAAATTCCGTCTTGATAATATTTTTGGAGACAACTTGGTGCGACATATGCACGACTGCATTTGTTTCGCGGAAAGTGCGGTTACAAATCGATGAATTCCCGCACACAAATACGCGCTCCCAAGGCACAAAAACATTTTCAAATGAAACAATCGCATCCCCTTCTTCAAAACGGGAACTAAGTGGATGGTCAAAACTGTTTTTACCGTAATCAAATGATTCCCTGCTAATGAATTTTAAACCTGGAGTATTATTTGGAATGGCAAAGGCGAGTGAGTACGGATCATCTAGTTCACCCGCTTTTTTCACCGTAGATGGAAACACGAGAATCTCATCAGTGATGCCGCCTTGCGTCGCTAATAAACGGATACCATCCACATATATCCCTTCATCTGTTTTCTTCACTAAATGGAGAGCGACATTAGCATCCTTCTGTTCATGTTGTGCCTTAGCACGGTTCACTTGTGGATGAATCAATGTATGAGTCAAGCTAATATCATTTTCTCTAGCAAACTCGTAATACTTACGGGCATTTTCTGCGAACATCGGGTCTGCCTCAGCAAATAGACTATTAGCTACACCCATCGCCATCACTTCTGCATTCAAGTAATCTGGTGATCGTCCCATCATACCGCCAGATGTGAGGGCCCACTCTTGAATGGCTTCACGTCTTTTTATTACATCTTCAATCGTTTTTGGTTGCAGCCAAGTCATGCCTACTTGTTCACCTGTTGTCGGTGATGTGTAAAGCATTTTCTCCGGTTTTTCAAACTGCAAATCGTATAGGTTCGCCATTGATTTCACGACACCTTTTAAACTGGGATGTGTTGTTACATCTTGCACTCTTTCGCCGTGCAAATAAATATTATTGCTTGCTGTTTGTAGCCGCTCAATATATTGCTTCCCATTCTTTGCCCCCATCTATTCCCCTCCTTATTTTTTCTTACCGAATTGTGGAATATGGTGATCACTGATGGCGACATGAATGACTTTAGGTTCTGTATAAAACTCGAAAATGGCATAATGTCCACCTTCTCTGCCGATACCACTCGCCTTCGTTCCACCAAACGGAATGCGTAAATCCCGTGTATTTTGTGAATTAATCCAAATCATTCCTGCCTCTACAGCTTGGGCCACGCGGTGACCACGCTTAATATCATTCGTCCAAACGAACCCAGCTAAGCCGTATTTAACGTCGTTCGCCACTTTGATGACCTCTTCTTCTGTTTCAAATTCAATTACAGCCATCACTGGTCCGAAAATTTCTTCCTGACAAACCGTCATATCATTCGTCGCATTTAATAATAAAGTAGGCGGAACATAGTTACCGGCAGAGAATGCTGCTGGCACATCCCCTTGGAAAACGTCACATCCTTCTTCTCCCGCGATTTCAATATATTTTTTCACTTTGTTATAATGGGCCGTTTCAATCAGCGGGCCAAGTTCAGTGGACTTATCCATCGGATCACCAACGACAATGTTCTTCACCCGTTCTTTAAGTGCTGCAACGAACTTTTCTTTAATATTTTTGTGTAAAAACACGCGGGAATTCGATGTACAGCGCTCACCATTAAACGAGAATATTCCCCATACAGCTGCATCAAGGGCGCGATCTAAATCGGCATCCTCAAAAACAATCAGCGGTGATTTCCCCCCTAATTCCATTGAGGTTTTCTTCAACGTATCGGCAGCATTTTTAATAATGGTCGAGCCAGTCGTTGTTTCACCCGTAAATGAAATCGCTTCCACATCAGGATGACGAACAAGCGCATCACCGGCCGTTTCCCCGAAACCGTGGACAATATTGAATACCCCTTTCGGCAAACCGGCTTTTTGTATCACTTCAGCCAATTTATTTGCCGTTAAAGGAGATAGCTCCGCAGGTTTAAGGACGACTGTATTCCCAGTCGCTAAAGCAGGCGCCACCTTCCATGTTTCTAACATAAACGGCGCATTCCACGGAGTAATTAACCCCACCACCCCAAGCGGTTTATAGATGGTGTAATTGATAAATTCATCGTCCACTTGATAAGCCTCACCATGCAAGGTAGATTCAACCATTTTCGCGTAAAATCGGAAGTTCATCGCCGCACGTGCTGCTTGTTTTTTCGTTTGACTGATCGGTAACCCTGTATCAATCGCTTCTAATCTCGCAATCTCTTCCGCTTCTTCATCAATAAGGTCAGCGATGCGGTTAATATAAACCATACGCTCTGAGATTTTCATTGTTTTCCAAGTCGTATCAAAAGCGGTTTTCGCACTTTCTACCGCGGCATCAATATCTTCCTTCCTACCTTCAGCTACAAGATTAATCGTTTCATTCGTAAAAGGACTTAAATTGGCAAACGTTTTCTTTGAAACACTATCAACAAATTCACCGTTGATAAACAGCGATACGTCCTCAACAGCTAGATTTTGTGTCGGTTGGTTCGTATCGGTTACATGATTGGCCATATTGATTCACTCCTTTTTAAAATCGGCTTACTTCTGCACGACACCGCCTGGAAGCTCTACATATTGTTTTAATACTTCTGCAATTTCATCTTGTAAGCTCTTCGTTGGTAAATCCATTGGCAATCTGAGAACGGGCTTAATTTTGCCCATTTGACCTAGCGCTGCTTTTAATGGGG
The DNA here is from genome assembly GCF_038003465.1 of Cytobacillus sp. FSL K6-0265. Taxonomy (NCBI): domain Bacteria; kingdom Bacillati; phylum Bacillota; class Bacilli; order Caryophanales; family Bacillaceae; genus Cytobacillus; species Cytobacillus sp. FSL K6-0265. Next base: position 3,996,205 of record NZ_JBBOPE010000001.1, read on the forward strand.
CAGGGTTCGTATCTTTGAACAAAACATCATTTAACTCCATGAGTTCGTAATGCAAGTTTTGAGATTGCTCGACATCGCCATTTTTCCATGCATCATAAATCGCTGCCACTTTATCAGGAACAATATTTGCTGTTGCACTAATATGTCCCGCGCCACCAATGGCCAGCATCGGGTAACAGAGGAGTTCAATTCCTGAATAGAGTAGGAAGTCACGACCGCAATTTAGTAACACACGATTCACATGTTCGAAATCTTTATTTGATTCTTTTACACCAATAATATTTGGACAATCTTTACTTAACTTCGCAAGTGTTTCCACATGCATATTTGTTCCTGTTCGACCTGGGATGTTATATACAATAAGGGGAAGATCAGGTACAGAGTCAGCGACGAGCTTAAAATGTTTATATAACGCATGTTGCGAAGGCTTATTATAATAAGGAACGATAATAAGGGCAGCGTCTGCACCCATTTCTTCTGCTTTCTTCGTTAAATACAACGTTTCTTGATGGTTTGTTGAGCCTGTACCTGGTACAAATGGTACTCTTCCGTTAATCGTTTCTTTTGCCACTTCCATCACTTTGATTCGTTCATCGATTGTCAATGAACTTGGTTCTCCAGTTGTTCCCGTAACAGAAATGCCATGACTTCCGCTTTCAATATGCCAATGGATGAGTTTTTTAAATGATTCAAAGTCTATCGATTCATCTTCATGAAATGGTGTAATAATCGGGGCAATCGAACCTCTTAATCTTTGTTTTACTTCTGCAAACTTCGTCATTTACAAACACTCCTTCTTTTTATTTAGTTCTGAAATTTTAGAATATTTTTACTGTAAGCTCTTTCAATTGCAGTTTAACATGTGTTAGATTATATAAAAAATATTGTTTTTGTTTGTTTTGGATATAAAAAAAGTATAGTTTCAAGGAGGCGCAATATGGACATAAAGCAGCTGCAATACTTTTGTACAATTGTTCAAGAAGGGCAAATCACTCGAGCAGCAAAGAAGTTACATATGGCACAACCACCACTTAGTCACCAGCTGAAACAGTTAGAAGATGAACTAGAAGTCAAATTATTCGATCGCATCGGCAGGAAAATGGAACTGACCAAATCAGGCAGGGTCCTTTATGAACGCGCCTTGCAAATATTATCTGAGTTAGATGAGGCAAAAAATGAAGTCAAAGAAACAAATGAAGGCATAAAAGGAAAATTGGCTATCGGCGCGAGCAAATCATGTTTCGCCTTTTTACCCGATCGCCTTCGTGCTTTTCGTGAAAAATACCCTCTCGTTACTTTTCAGTTAAGAGAAGGTGACACATACTACATTGGCGAGCTGCTGAAGAATCGTGAAATCGAACTAGCTGTCACTCGCCTCCCACTAGAGATGGATGATATTGAGATGATTCGTTTTCCGACAGAACCTTACGTCCTCGTCATCCCGGAATCATGGCAACAACATATCCACAACAAGACCTCAATCAGAATGAAAGATATCAAAAACTTCCCATTACTCTTACTCCATCGCATCAATGGCAAAGGTCAATTCGAAATCGTCACAAATGAATGCCGACGTCACGGCTTCGAACCGAAAGTGATTTTAGAGTGTCCTGATGCCTCTATGCTATTATCCCTTGTGAGTGCCGGCGTTGGCGCAACGATTGTGCCTAAATCTACACTGCAATCCTATTATGCAGACAAGACGATGGTCGTAGAACTAGAAGATGCAACCATCCAATCAGAATCAGCCATTATCTGGTTGAAAAATCGTTACCTCTCCAAAAGTGCGAGTCGGATGATAGAGACCTTTCAAACAAACGTTTGATTGAATTGGGTGAGATAGGTTGATAGAGTAGTTTTTTGAGATGGGTATATTTGGTTTCGAACGGGGGAAAGGGGATTTTCACAGTTCCTTTTTACCGGTGATTTTTTCGATTCGCTTGGTAAACTGAGAGCAACAATTTCTCTTTTTGCGTCGCTCTCATTCCCCCCTCTTCCTACAAGAGCCGTAACATCTCTCCTCATAAAAAAACAAGATACCCGCCAACAACCAGGCATCTCGTTCACCAATATTTAATGTTTAATTACACCTTTCACATCGCTACCTGTATGTGATTTTACTAATATTTCTGTATAGCGATCTTCTTCCAAAGCTGCTTTCTTGGCACCAATTTTTGTCCCAATGTAACAAGCTAAGAAACCAAGTGGGATGGAAACGATACCTGGTGAAGAAAGCGGGAAGATAGCTTCACCTGTTAGGAGCGCCGCACCTGGTACAGGATTCCACACATTCGGGCTTAAGGCAACGAGTGTAAGCGTCCCCAGTAAACCGACCAACATCCCGAAAACCGCCCCCGTTTTATTAAACTTTCGCCAGAATACCGTAAATAAAATAACTGGAAGATTCGAGCTTGCTGCCAAAGTAAAAGCAAGGGAAGCTAAGAAAGCAACATTGAAGCTTTGTAAAGAAAGGGAGAGTACAATGGATACCGCCGTAATCATTATTGAAGCTAAGCGAACCATGGTCATTTGCTGTTTCTCTGTCGCTTGTCCATTTTTGAAAATTTCATTATACAAATCATGAGAGAACGCAGCTGCCCCTGTCACAACAATCCCCGCTACAACTGCTAGAATCGTTGCAAATGAGACCGCTGAAATGAAGGCAAACATCAAATCCCCACCAACAAGTTGCGCCAATAATGGTGCCGCCATATTACCGGCTGGATTGGCTTCAATAATGGATGGCATCCCTACTAACTTCGCTGCACCAAACCCTAAGAAGATTACCATAAAATGAAAACACCCCATAATCCACATGACCCAAACAACGGACTTACGCGCAACTTGGGCATTGGGAACTGTCAAGAATCTGACTAAAATATGCGGTAAGCCTGCCGCCCCAAGCAACAACCCTAACACCAATGAGGCTGCATCCAATCCGCTTAAATACTTTACCCCAGGGTTCAAGAAATCGGCTCCAACTGGTGTAGCAGTTTTCATCTCAGCAAACATCCCAATGAAGTTAAAATTAAATTGCCACATCACCATAATAAACAAAATAAAGGTTCCGCCCACGAGTAATATCGCCTTAATAATCTGGACCCAGCTCGTTGCCGTCATTCCACCGAAGAGTACAAATGTGAGCATACCAATACCAACAATAATGATTGAGATATGAAATGGAATACCTAATAACAATTTGAACAAAGCACCAGCCGCAACCAATTGGCCAAGCATATAAAAAATGGATATAACAATTGTGTTAATGGCAGTGACCGCGCGCACCTGCTTGAAACGGTAACGTGCAGTAATCATGTCACCTAATGTGTACTTACCTAAGTTTCGTAAAGGTTCAGCTACTAAAAATAAAATCACTAAGAAGGATAGTAATGCAGGATACATAAGGAAGAATCCATCGAAACCTGACAAAGCAAAAGCACCAATTAACCCTAAAAAGGTCGAGGCAGACATAAAGTCACCTGCTAAAGCCAAACCATTTTGCCTAGCAGTTAATCCACCGCCCGCTGTATAAAAAGAGCCAGCCGTTTTTGTTTTTTTCGAAGCGAAATACGTTATTAGCAAGGTGCCAATAGTAATAATTGAAAAAAGTATAATAACCTGCATATCCATGTTATACATTCTCCCTTTCTAATATACTTTTCACCACTTCATCAAAATGAGCGGCTCGTTTCACATAAACATTGCACACCCAAAGGGAAATAGGGATAAAAGAAACACCATATAACCAAGCAAGTGTCACTTCTCCAAAAACATGGACATTTAATACATCCGTGTACAGAGCTAAAAAGGGCAAAAGTAATGAGTAACCAACATAGAACAGTGTATACGAGAGAATAAACTTTTTCTTTTCTGCCATTAACACTCGAAATTCATCCATCTCTGCTATTCGATCATATTTAGTTACATGGGATTGATGATTGCGCACTTCATTTTGCATAGACTATCACATCCTTATTTAATTACTTATCTAAAAATTCAGTCTATTAATTTGAAAGCCTTTTCAAAAACACTCTATCATGACCGTCCAAAATTAGAAAAATACCAATTTCATTGGTTTTTAATATAAAAAAAGTATAGATCCCCCAGATCATCTTGCGAAAACCCCTCTGCTCCTTACTCTCTCTATTCTTTACGTTAAATCGTTACATCAGTGAATAACTGATTGACTATTTTAATAATTTGAAAAATAACTCGTAATCTATTATGATTTAATCACCATTTTGTTGAAGGAGTGTTGAATCCATTGATAAAAGCAATGATGAGATATAATGGACAATTGATTTTACAAGAAGTTCTTGTCGAACCTACTAAACAGTTAATAACCATTGGAGAAGAAACAACCCCAATGGAACAGCTTGACGTCCTTCCCCCTGTATCAGGAACAATTTATGGAACACTACTTAACTACAAAGGTGAGCTAGAAGCACTCGGTTCAGCTATTTATGAAAGCCCTTACCAACAACCACCGAAAGCACCAATTCTTTATATCAAACCAGTCAATACAATCAACAACCATCAAGCGACCATTCCTTTGCCACAAGAAGAAGATTCCTTACAAATAGGTGCTGCTCTTGCAGTAGTCATCGGTAAAAAAGCAAGTAAAGTCTCAAAAAAAGAAGTACGGGATTATATTTTGGGCTACACAGTCGCCAACGACGTCAGTATCCCACACAGCAGTGTGTATCGTCCTGCCATCAAAGAAAAAGCAAGAGATGGATTTTGCCCTATTGGGCCTTGGATTGTTGAAAATGAGGAAATACCAAACCCTGATGATTTAGACATTACTGTCCATATTAACGGCGAGTTAAAGCAGCAGCAAACAACAAGAAACTTAATCCGCTCTGTCGACGAGCTGATTGCAGAAGTTACTTCCTTTATGACCTTGTATGAAGGAGATACATTACTGATCGGTGTACCAGAGAACCCACCTCTTGCTCGTAATGGGGATGTTGTTAAAATAACGATTGCTGGCATCGGCTCACTTGAAAACCAAGTGGTTGTCACAAAACAAGCTGTAAAGGAGAATACGATATGAAAACCGCACGTGTCGCTTATCAAGGAAATATTCATGAGGCCACAGAATGGGACGGTAAGCTACAATTAGATACTGGCGCCACCGTTTCAGAGGATGATGTCGTTTGGCTTCCTCCTATTGTGCCACAAACAATTTTTGCACTAGGACTCAACTATGCTGATCACGCGGCAGAGCTTGCTTTTAACGCACCGAAAGAGCCACTTGTTTTTTTAAAAGGACCTAATACACTTATCGGTCATAACGGGGAAACTTTTCGCCCTGCCGATGTCACCTATATGCATTATGAATGTGAGCTAGCAGTTGTGATTGGCCGATCTGGTAAAAACATTCAAGAGAAGGATGCATATGACTATATCGCTGGGTATACCGTGGCCAATGATTATGCCATCCGCGATTATTTGGAAAACTACTATCGCCCGAACTTACGTGTGAAAAATCGTGATACATTGACACCGCTCGGCCCCTGGTTTGTCAGCGCAGATGAAATAAAAGATCCAATGAATCTCGCATTACGCACCTATGTAAATGACAAAATCGTCCAAGAAGGAACAACGAAAGATATGATTTTTAGTATTCCAAAGCTCATCGCTTATTTAAGCAGTTTCATGACACTCAATAAAAACGATATCATTCTCACTGGGACGCCAAAAGGTTCAGTCGATACGAAAGTGGGCGACACGGTCATCACTGAAATCGAAGGCATCGGTCGACTCAAGAACACCATTGTTAGTGAACCGGTCTATCAGTAAAAGGAGGATATTTATGCCACATTTCATTATTGAATATACAAGTAACATCAAAAGCGATGCACATATTCCCGCTTTATTGGAAAAAGCGAACAAGATCCTCATCAGTAAATCGCCTACTTTTCCAATAGGCGGTATCCGTTCAAGGGCAATTGAACTAGCAGACTACTATATTGCAGATGGTCAGGCAGACGATGCCTTCGTTCATGCAACCCTCAAAATCGGCTCCGGACGAAGTGAACAAGAAAAGGCATCGGTATGTGATGAACTCTTTACCATGATGAAGGAACACTTCCAGGAACTATATGATCACCGCTATTTTGCTTTATCAATGGAACTATATGAATTTAGCGAAGCTGGTACGTATAAGTGGAATAATATTCATGGTCGGTTTAAGAAAACCTTGCTCTAAAAGTTGAGCAGGGTTTTTCCTTTGTCTCCATGGATAAGGAGTTAAGGATACAGGGATGACTTGTATTCGGGCCACTCATTTTATATGTGTAAATTAGTTACGGATAATAGCTAATGTTGGTGGGTGGCCTTGGTTTGGTGTTTACTCATATTGCGTTGCTTATTCCTCTGTCTTTCGTTTTATTTGCGTTGTTCCTTTGTTTTACATTGCTTATATTTTTGGCTTCGGTTTTATTAGCGTTGTTTTTTCGTTTTACATGGCTTATATCTTTGGCTTCTGTTCTATTAGCGTTGTTTCCTTTTACTTTGCTTATATCTTTGTCCTCCGCTCTATTAGCGTCGTTTCACCGTTTTACATGGCTTATATCTTTGGCTTCCTTTCTATTAGCGTCGTTTCCTCGTTTTACATGGCTTATATCTTTGACTTTCGCCCTATTAGCGTTGTTTCTTCGTTTTACATTGCTTATATCTTTGGCTTCCGCTCTATTTGCGTCGTTTCACCGTTTTACATTGCTTATATCTTTAGCTTCCGCTCTATTAGCATCGTTTCTTCGTTTTACTTTGCTTATATCTTTGGCTTCCGCTCTATTAGCGTTGTTTCCTCGTTTTACATGGCTTATATCTTTGGCTTCCTTTCTATTAGCGTCGTTTCCTCGTTTTACATGGCTTATATTTTTGCCTTCCGCTCTATTTGCGTCGTTTCACCGTTTTACATTGCTTATATTTTTGACTTCCGCTCTATTTGCGTCGTTTCACCGTTTTACATTGCTTATATTTTTGTCTTCCGCTCTATTAGCATCGTTTCACCGTTTTACATTGCTTATATCTTTGGCTTCCGCTCTATTAGCATCGTTTCTTCGTTTTACTTTGCTTATATCTTTGTCCTCCGCTCTATTAGCGTCGTTTCACCATTTTAATTTGCTTATATTTTTGCCTTCCGCTCTATTTGCGTCGTTTCACCGTTTTACATTGCTTATATCCTTGTCTTCCGCTCTATTTGCGTCGTTTCCTCGTTTTACATTGCTTATATCTTTATCTTCCTTTCTATTAGCGTTGTTTCCTCGTTTTACATGGCTTATATCTTTGTCTTCCGCATGGTGCCAACCTAAAAAAGAAGAAAATCTTCTAAAGCAGCAGACAACCCCACCTTCAATTAATGCAAGGTAGGGTTGTCTACAGTCTGAGAGTTAAAAACAACGGTTTCTGGCATAAAAGGTTACTCTAGTTTCTTCACAACAACCTTCCCGGTTTCATCTAACAACGGAGTAAGTCCACTTCCGCCTGTACTTGCCCATGTATGAACATAATGGACCCCGGTTTCACGATCAACGAGGATGGAAAGCAGCCCTGATGAGTAACTTTCTTTCAATATTTCTACAAAACGGGTCTCTCTTTTTTTAAACACGCCAACACTCCTTTCTAAATTTCATTTTTAGTAAGAAATACAAGGCATACTGATAAAAGTATTTGTAATAATCAATGGAAGTATTTCATTTTAAGAGAATAAATTAATACCAGACATGATTAAAATTCCAATAACAAGTGCCTGTGCTACGATAGCAATGGTTGCCCATAAGCTGACATAGCTTTTTTTTGCCCCTCCTGCTAATCCGATTGCAGCCGAAATATGAAATCCCCATAGAAGTCCTGCTAAAGAAACGCCTGGTACACCATATTTTTCAAAATATTTCTTTGCTTTGATCATACGTTTAGTTGGTTCTTTTTCCTCTTTCTTTCCTTTCATCAACTTTGACCTCAACGCATTAATAACCCATATAAAAGCCATGACTGATACCCAGTTACCTAATATCGCTATTAAAATAACGGGTATTCCAGGAAATCCCAAAAGGAACCCGAATGGAATCGCACCGTATGATTCAAAAAATGGGATGAGCGATAAAACAAAAATACTCAGTAATTGTAGAAATAAATTATCTTCTAGTGCTGGCATTAAGTTCAAATAGAAATCTTGTATGTCTTGCATAAGTTCTCCCCTCTCATGTTTGCCTACTTTTAGTATGAAGGATAATCCCTTCTATATCAGCCACTTTTGCATGAAAGGAGGGAAATTCATTCCGAGTGGAGACGATTTATGCCTCAATGGAGACCGTTCTTTTGCCTTCTCTTTATAAGGAATAGTAAAGCCATGCCACTCCAAATAAATGGCACAACCATAAACTTCAATACAGAGGTAAAGTCATCATTTTCAATCAGAGTAAGACCCCGTTCAATATGATAATTGGGAAAAAGAATCGTTAACTTATTCAGGAGCGAAGAATAAACAAATCCTTCTATTAAGAAATAAGCTATCATAATTGGCCATCCATATAAACTTACATCAATTGTATTTTTTGCATATTCAGCGATAGCCGTCCCTATAAAAAGCCACATACTTAAAAAGGGGATGGTAAATATACTGGCCATCAGTATTTGCGGTAAACTATAGCCATAAATAATCATGCCAATAGTGAACAAAAGATAAGACATGCTATAGGTGACGATGGATTTAGCTAAGAAAATATTGATTCGCCTTACCTTCATCAATCGATATACTATTCCTGTCCCTTGCTCTTTTTCTTCAACCATTATGTTTCCTTGTGTGTACATTGTCACCAATATACTAATAAAACTCAGCAGTGAAGTCATGCCTTTGAAAAAGGTAATCTGTTCATTTGAAAAGGTGATTGTCAGATTATTTAATATGTAAATGAGAAAAATCATCGCGAAGGCAGTGAAAAAGAGTAGTAATACTTGCCCATTAAAGCGCAAATCTTTGAGTTCCCTTACCATTAAAACCTTAATTTGTCGTACATTCATCCGACTCACCCCTTTTACCAGTTCAACAGTTCTTTTAACTCCCCATATCTTGATTTGGATAAAGGGACCGTCTTTTCATTTTCCAATGTGAGGCTATAACTATTCTTACTCCATACCACAACTTCCCTAACCCGCTGCAAATTTACTAAGTAAGAGCGATGACAACGGAAAAAACCATATATATGTAATCTCGTTTCAATGTCCTTCATTGAAACAGTTGATATAAACTCTTCATTATTCACATGGAGAATTGTTTGTCTATCTCTCGATTCCACAAAATCAATCTCCAATGGATCAAATAGAATAAATTTATCGTCTGATTTAGCTGATATTTTCTCAAATCTTTGTTGGTAAATTGTTTCGTCCTCTATGTCACTAGCCTCTTTTTCCTCTACCTCTTCTTCGGCATCCTCGTTATATTCAAGCTGCTGTAGTCCTCTATCGGTCAAACGGAATACTTTTGTCCCTATACGAATGCTCTCTTCTAATGAAGAGGTAAGAATAATAATGAAACCATCCTTTTTCAGCAATTCATTTAGAATACGATTCAACACTTGCTTCGATTGGAGATCAATGTGATAAGTGGGTTCTTGGAAAATATAAATATTCGTAGGTTGAATCAAACTGCGTGCAAATTGCAATCTTTTTTTCTCTGAGAACGTTAGTCCCTTATTTTTCTTTCTACGTACTTCATTTAATTCGACAAGAGCTAAAATTCTATCTATATCCACTTTCACACCATACAAGTCACACCAAAAACGAACCGTCTGTTCAGGGGTTAACCGTTTATATTCGCCCATATTCGTCCGGTAAAAGAATAAATCCTCCACCCCACGGAGAACACCGTCTGAGAGACGGATTTCATTTGTCATATAACTTCTATCTTCCTCCATTAAGGATAAAAATGCATGCATATATTCCATGTCTGCTTGAATCGCAATCACATCTTTTTTTTCAATGGTCAATTGTATAGAAGGCAGGACAACTGTATTGCCAACGACCTTTCCAAAACCTTCAAAGATTAATGACATTTACACTCTTCTCCTTCTGAACCTATTTATTATGACGGATTTCTATAAGTGGTACCTTCATAATGAACGAAAAAGAGGAAAAAGCAAACGAAAAGGGAGCAAATCTTGGTTAAACTCATCCTTTTATTATTTTCGCCTAAACGAGTGGACATTCATTTTTATCGGGGTGTGTAAAACTGATACGTTAATTTATGATACAATAACTGTTTTTCATTGGAGTACGCAATTTTTCAGACGGAAATTCATCATATTATAATTAGGGAAATAGTGGCTCCTAATGGCAAATAATAAAAAATGGGTATACATAATGGCAAAGGGAAAAGGACATTTTGAGAAAACTATGTGGCAAGATTCATTTACTATCTCACCACATTCATTAAGGAAATTAACAATATTGAAAATAACCGTTAGTGTCATTGCTCCTTGTCTCAACTGACTCCCTATTTTCACACGAACTTAGAAAAAGCGAGAAACGTGATTAAATTTTCAAGCATGCTAACATTGGTAAACAGATGTTTTTTAAGTATAAATACTACTTATCACACTAAAAGCAGCATATCTATCCGTTCTCCCTGACTACCTTCATCAAAATTCTACATATCCAATCATTTTCCGGGAAATAAGACAAGCTTTCGACTATATAGTTACTTTAAAAAAAGCAAACATTATGGTGACACCTTGGTGTGCCTATATGCCGTGGCATCCTTATAGTCAATAAGATACAAAAAGCGACCACCCTTTAACATTAAGGCTGGTCGCACTTTTACATACCCCACATCTTTCTCTCCTATTAGGTCCGTATTATCATTTTATAGCAAGCATTCGTTACTCAGAAAATAAAGCAGCTTTCGCCAACCCCTCCACAATCATATCATCAGCCGGATGCATAGACAGACCACATTGCACGTCTCGGAAAAGGCGTTCTAGTTTAAAGTCTTTTGACAGTCCTCTTCCACCAGCTACTCTCATGGCGAGTTCCACGATTCGTATCGCTTGGTGACAGATGGTGTATTTCGCTGCTTGAAAGTCATTTAGTAAGTCATTTCTTTGGTGGGGGAAGCGATCCCATTTGTCTGCTAGTGAATACAGTAATGTACGGGATGTGGTTAAGGAAATTTCCATTTCGCCGATTTTTTGTTGGATGTGGGGGACTTCGGCTATTGGTTTTTTTAAACTGCCTGCTTGTTGGTGTTTGGCAAAGTCGATAATAAAATCTCTGGCTGCATGGGCAACACCAAGAAAGACTGAGGCGATGAACAGAAAGGTGGAGCGGTTTTTTAAGCCTCCGTCTTTGCCAGTTGCTTTTGCCAGCAGTGCCTCCTCTGGTACGAACACTTCATTTAATACAATCGTATCACTACCTGTCGAACGCATACCGATTGTGTTCCATGTTTCTTTCACTACTACTTTATCTGATTTGCGAACGAGAAATTCCCCAAGTACACCTTCTTCCTCCACCCAGGCCATCACTATCAGTGGATCAGCAATCGGTGCCAGCGTGGCGAATGTCTTTTCCCCTGAAATGAGGTAACCATTAGCGGTTTTTCTCGCAATCGTCTCTGGTTGGCTTCCTCTAAAAATATTGCCGCCTTTCTTTTCAGTTGCAAAGATATTAAGAATGTCTCCGTTTTGCACAACACCTTGACAGACCTTCGCAAACACCTCCTCTTTCCAACGGTTTCCCTCACGATAATTAAGGAATAAACAAGACTGCCAACCGGCTGCAAGGGCAACTGCTCCATCCCCCTTAGCCAACCGTTCTAAAACTAATGTCATTTCATATAATGATGCCTCGTACCCACCGTATTTCTCAGGGATTGTTAACGAAAAGAAGCCTGCCTCTCTTAATATGTTAAAAGAGGCAAACGGAAACATCCCTCGCTCGTCATTTTCAGTCGCATAAGATTCTAGCTGCTTTGCTACTTCATCAAACTTTTCCGCTAAAGCTGCTTCCCGTTCATTCCGTAGGTGGATGTCCTTTGTTTTGGTTAATAGCATTTATAGCTTCACTCCTTTAAATAAATCCTCTTCGCGACTATGATCGGTGGAAAGAGGGGGTGCTTCCGATAAGTTAGTAATCGCTTCATAGAGCTCATCACTTAAGTGAACTTCTCTTGCACGAATAGCATACTGTAATTGTTCCACACTACGTGCACCGATGATTGGGGCCGTGATTACAGGGTTCCTTAACACCCAGGCTATGGCTAATGAGACTGGATGATAACCATATTCTTGTGCCAATTGGATAAATTGCTCAGTCGTCGTATAGTATTGCTTCGTTCCATACCGTCTTGCATAATTTTTTAATTCTATCAATCTACCTTGAGCGGGTAAGTTGTCATGATTATATTTTCCAGATAATAAGCCGCCACCTAAAGGACTATAGGAAATGATCCCTAATTGTTCTTCCTCCGCTAACGGGAAAAGTTCTACTTCCGCTTGGCGCTTCACTAAATTGTACATCGGTTGAATGAGCTCAAACCGAGCAAGCCCTTTTCTAGCAGAAATGCCAAGTGCCTTCATAATTTGCCATGCTGACCAATTACTCACTGCCGGGTAAAGAATTTTTCCTTGCCTTTGTAAATCATCTAGCGCAAGTATCGTTTCTTCTATATCTGTATGAGGATCAAACAAATGGATGAAATAAAATTCAATTCGGTCTGTCTTTAATCTCCTCAGACTATCTTCAACTGCTTGAAAAATATGACGCCTTGATGCCCCTCTACTATTCATATTTTCACCAACGGGAAAACCTACTTTAGAAGAAATAATCACCTCGTTACGACAATTGCTGATGCATTCACCTAAAATTTCTTCTGACCTGCCCTGACTATATACATTTGCTGTATCAAAAAAGTTAATACCAGCCTCTCTCGTTAAATGAAACATCTCTTTAGATGTCTGTTTATCTGCATTTCCACCAAATGACATCGTGCCAAAACATAGATTGGACACCTTGATACCTGTTTTCCCTACTAATCGATTAGTCACTATTCTCGCTCCTTACAGTTTTGTCGTGTGCGTTTGCCTATATCTACTTCCTGGATGTCCGTTAGGTAATAAGCTCTGCCCCTTACCAAATATTTTTTCGCGAAACGTTCCTTCTGCATAATCCTTTTTATACAACCCTCTATCTTGTAATTCAGGAATCACTAAATCAATAAACTCCTGTAAATTTTGTGGGGTGACAAAATGCGCTAAATTAAAGCCATCAATGCCTGTATCCTCAAAGAAAAACTGAATGGCATCTGCAACTTCCTTAGGATTACCGACAATCACATGATCACGATTGATTGTTTCAAAACGGTTTAACACTTCCCGCACCGTTAATTTTTTCGGCGCATCCTTTGTTAGTGAGGCTGCTCGCGATTGTCCATGCTCAGTATGCTTGTATTCAAAATAACTATCTAAATCGGTATATTTTGATAAATCATATCCACTTGAACCACCATACTGCGCTTTTGCGGCCTCTGCACTCCACAGTTTTTGATACGTTTCAAACTTCGCTTCCGCTTCCTCCGTCGTTTCCGCTACAATCACATTTAAAAATGTATATAATTTCACCTGTTCTGGGTTTCTGCCATACCTTTTTGCCCGTGCTTTAATATCCTTAATATGCTCACGGATTTTCTCGTTTGTTGGACCGCCAATGAAGACACACTCCGCATGCTTGGCGGCAAATTCTTTTCCTCTCTCAGAAGTGCCCGCTTGATAAATCACAGGCGTTCTTTGTAAAGAAGGGTCTGTTAGATGAGGTCCTTCTACTTGATAATAATGGCCTTCATGGTTAATAGAATGCACTTTTTCAGGATCGACTAAAATGCCGCGTTCGACATCTGCTATCATCGCGCCATCCTCCCAGCTACCTTCCCATAATTGATAGACAACATCTAAAAATTCATCTGCCCGCTCGTAGCGTTCATCATGCTTAATCATATTTGTTAAGCCATAATTTCGCGCAGCATTCGGTAAATAGGATGTGACAATATTCCAAGCGATTCTCCCTTTTGTTAAATGGTCTAATGTTGAAAAACGACGGGCATGACTAAAGGGATGTTCATATGTTGTACTCACTGTCACAGCAAATGATAAATCCGTTGTCACACTAGCCATCGCCGAAATCATCATCGCTGGATCATTTAAAGGAAATTGCAAACCGTCTCTTATCGCTGGTTCTTTACTATTACGATAGACATCATATACGCCTGCTACATCAGCAAAGAAAAGGGCGTCAAACTTGCCCCTCTCTAAAAGTTTTGCTAAATCTATCCAATAAGACAAATCATTGTAATGGCGATGCCGCCTACTTTGAGGGTGCTTCCATAAGCCATGTGAATTATGCATGGCACCAGCCATTTCAAATGCATTCAATTGAATTTGCTTACCCATTGACTCTCCTCCTCTTACTGTTTACCAGATTTAATATCTGCTAGAAGTTGATCAAGTGTGTCCTGTAATTCGGCAATTGGAATATCAACAACGACATTCCCGCCATTGGAGTCTTCCTTCACAGCCTCTACGACTCTTTCTTCTTGATAAATTCTAGCAATCGTTTGATATGTTTCATCATTCGCATCCTCCCCACGAACCGCAAAAACATTTAAGTATGGCCGTGTTTCTTCACTATGTGGGTCATCGTGATAAATCGCATCCTCTAGAAGGTAACCTGCTTGACCAGCAATTCCACTATTAATAATCGAAGCGGCAACATCAGGTAAGACTCTTGGCGTTTGTTGTGCAACAACGGTCAATATTTCTATGTTTCGCGGATTGTCTACAATATCATCAGGTGTTGGATATAACCCAACATCCTCTTTCAAAGTAATTAAGCCCGCCTCTTCCAATACTTTTAACCCCCGCCCCGTATTTGCTGGATCATTTGGGATAGCAATTGTTGCACCCCCCGGGATATCGTCTGGATGATCGTATTTTTCCGAATATAACCCCATTGGTGCGACAACTGTCGAGCCAATCGGTTGAATATCTGCATCGTCATTTTCGACGATAAACTGACTTAGAAACGCTAAATGTTGAAAGGAGTTCACGTCAATTTCTCCATTGATTAAAGCGTTATTGGGTAAAGTGTAATCGGAAAACTCGACTAACTCGACCTCAATTCCCTCTTCCTTTGCCCTTTCTTGAATGATCTGCCAATACTGACCATCTGAACCTGTCACACCGATTTTGACATGTTTTGTGTCACCAGAAGCTGAATCAGAACCACATCCACTTAAAAATACCGCAGTTAATAGAAATAGCACGAAAACAAATTTTCCTTTTTTCAATTAAAAACCCCTCTTTTCTTCATCTTCTTAAAAAGAACCTTGAAAGCATATTTCCTAAAAACTGAGCGATTTGTACAAGTAAAATAAGGATCACAACTGTGACGATCATGACTGACGTATCGAATCGTTGATAACCATAAGTCATCGCCAAGTCACCCAATCCACCGCCACCAACTGTCCCTGCCATCGCGGAGAAGTCGATTAAACCAACAGTGATAAAAGTAATCCCAAGAATCAGCGGGCCAAGTGCCTCCGGTATGAGCACCGTAAAGATAATTCTTAATGGACTAGCTCCCATCGCCTGAGCCGCTTCAATAATTCCCGGGTCGATTGATACAAGATTATTTTCTACAATGCGAGCGACAGCAAAGGCTGCGGCAATCGTCATTGGCAACACCGCCGCGGCCGTACCGATTGTTGTGCCCATAATCATTCTCGTAAAGGGACTAATGGCAACGAGAAATATGATAAATGGGATTGGTCGAATAATATTAATCAATAAATTTAAGAAATAGAAAATCCAACGATTCTCTAAAATATTTCCTTTTCTCGTAACAAAGAGTAGCAAACCAATTACAAGACCGAGAATAGTAGCAAATATTAAAGTCAAGATCACCATCAAAATCGTTTCCCCAGTTGCTTCTATAATTCTTGGCCAAAATGTCGCCCAATCAACTTGCATAATGAACCTCCTTCAACTCAACAATTTTTTCTAACTCCTTAATCACTTTACTTACTTCTACTTCTTCACCAATGAATTCGACTATTAAACTACCAAACAATCTTTCTTGCAGTTCACTAATATTGCCATAAAGAATATTGAAGTCTACCTGATATTTCTTACTAATTTTTGATAGGATGGGCTGATTACTAACCCCTTCTTTATAGATAATGCGATACAGTTTCCCCCGCTTGCTCTCCTGTAATTTTTCTAATAGATGTGAGGAAAGTTGGTCATTCTGGACGGAACGAATGAAATTTTTAGTCGTCTCGTTCTGTGGTTTCGTGAACACGTTAAATACTTGACCTTCTTCTATCACTCTGCCATCCTCCATGACAGCCACACGGTTACATACTCTCTTAATCACATGCATCTCATGGGTAATGAGCATAATCGTAATGTTATATTCCTTATTCACCTTCAATAGGAGCTGAAGAATCTCTTCCGTTGTCTCTGGATCTAGTGCGGATGTAGCCTCATCACAAATGAGAATGTCTGGCGATGTTGCCAAGGCACGGGCAATGCCCACCCTTTGCTTCTGACCGCCTGATAAACTTTCCGGGTATTTAGTTGCCTTATCCTCCAAACCTACGAACCTCAGCATTTCCTTCACTCGTTGATCGAGCTTTGCTTTTGACCAGCCAGCAAGCTTAAGTGGGTAAGCAATATTGCCATAGACTGTTCGCGAACTAAAGAGATTAAAAGATTGAAAAATCATCCCGATACGGCTTCTTAATTGACGCAACTCTTTTTGTGAGAGAGCATCAATTCTTTTGTCATTAACTATGATTTCACCCGAAGTCGGTCGCTCGAGCAAATTAACTAAACGTAACAAGGTGCTTTTTCCCGCCCCACTAAACCCAATAACCCCAAAAATCTCACCCTTCTTCACTTCTAGACTTACATCTTGAACGGCTTTTACGACATTCTCCTTTGTGCCAAATGTTTTACTTACATTCGTAAATCGAATCAAACCTTTTCCCCCTCTAAAACTCATTTCTTTAAATACAAAAAGGCAGCCTTCTATAAAAGAAGTCTGCCTTTAGTTGATCTAGTCGGCTTTTCTTAAATGTGATTAGAAATACACAACCCCTACTGGGAGCTTTTCATTATTGATGATGTATTTACCAACCGCTTGTGCTTTATAAACAGTTGGATTATGAGAAGATATCGTGCGGATGTTGCGCCAATGACGATCTAAATAAGCTGACTGCTTCGTCGCTGATGCACCTCCTACCTCAAATAGAAGAGTCGCTGCTTTTAATGCTAATTCATCCACAACTACTTTTGCTTGTGCTGCCTGCAATGACGCTTCATGGTTAAGCTCATAATTTTGTTCCGCATTACCTGATTGATTCGTCGCCCTCTCTAACGCTTCCGCGGCTGCTAACACCGTTGCTTCTACAGCAAAAGCGATACTGGCAATTTCACCTACTTTTTGTTGTAATAAGGGATCGTCCTTCGGTTGTTCTGCCGGTGCATAACTAAACGTGCGTTTTCGTTTATGTATCAAATCTTTCGCATCCGTCACCACATTGCGGACAATACCAGCAATCACAGCTTGTAGGATTAATTGCAGAAAGGCGTTAAATGATTTTTTATCCTCCTTGAGCTCCTTGATTTCTTCCGGGTAAACCGTGACATCTTTAAAGATGGTCGTTCCACTTCCTGTCCCCTTTTGTCCAAACCCGTCCCAATCATCTTTTATTATGACACCCTCTCTATCTGTCGGAATAAAAGCAGACACTACTTTACCAGACGACGTTTCTGCCATCACACTCACCCAATCGGCATACATGGTTCCTGTACAAAAATACTTTGTACCGTTTAATCGAAAATTTTCTCCATCTACGGATAAGGTCGTTTCGAACTTTGAACTGCCTGCCGCATTCTTCGAGATTTCCGTATAAGCATTGCCGATGATCTCTCCATTTACAATTTTATCCAACTCTTGTTCACGTTTCGTTTCGTCCCCTAGCTGAATCAACCTTTCCACGTGTGAGAAATGAGACCTTAATAAATGAGCAACATCTGGATCTGCCTCGGCTAAACGGATGACGACTTGTATTAATTCCTTCAATTCAATACCGCCTCCACCAAGCGCTTTAGGTACCCTCAATGCTCCTATTTTGTTCTCTTTAATTAATCTCATCGCGTAAAAAGGTCTGGCATCACTACCATCTTCTCTTCTCTTTTTCGCATCTTGCGCAATTGCTATTAATAGTTCCTCCATCTCACAGGAATCTATTGTCATTGCTTTATCTGATGTTACTAGCTCTTTTCCTGACATCACCACGCCACCTCTTTACTGTTTTAATCCAATTATTCGCACTAATTTAGTAGGAATTATAAAAAATAAAAAGACTCTCTATACAGCATTTCACACGCTGTATAGAGAGCCTCTAGTGTTCCAGTCGGCTATCTTTTTAATAAATTAATCATATCTTAAACGGTAACAGTAAAGATGTCAACATAATTTTTAGATAATATAGAATTATTTAATATTTATAAATATTTAACTCCGTATCAGATGCCATTCCCTAGACAAAATAGCCTTCTCACTAAAAAAAGTAAGAGACATAGTAATTAATATTTAAAAAATGACTATTTACCAATGCAAAACCATTCACAAATAGGTAATTTCATCATAATTTATCTAGACACTTTATGGAGATTTGAATGAGGAGGCACAACATGTATTATTATTACGGTCCATTCGGGCCACAACCTTATAATCAACCTCAGGCCAATAATCACAACGCTCGCGGCTTACCCGGAGGATTTCCTGGCGCTGGTGGCTTTTCAGGAGGAGATGGCCCCCCATCAGGCGGCGCACCACACTTAGATGATTTCATGCCGAGCCAAGGCTCACCTAATAACGGCGGCGGGTTGCCTAACTTAGGTGACTTGATGCCAGGGCAAAATAATGGGGGAAGTATGCCCAATCCAGCTGACTTCCTACCGGGACAAAATGGAAATGGAGGCGGCATGCCAAACTTCCAGGAATTATTACCAGGACAAAACGGCTCCAACAGTAATGGCGGAGGGTTACCGAACTTACAAGACATCCTTCCTGGACAAGGAGAATCCGGAGCAAATGGCGGCATGCCAAGCTTAGAGGACCTAACCGAACTCCTCCCACAGCCGAACGAGTCAAACGGACAAAGCGGGCAAACACAAGGCAACAGCGGGACAAATGGCAACGGACAATCAGGTGAAAACGCTGGCGAGGAAGGAGCAACAGCCCCTGCCTTACCCGCACCACCATCACACTATATCGTCAACAAATATTACTCTCTACTCAAAAACCCACAAACCGCCAAAAACATTCTACAAAGCAAAGGTTCCGCCTGTGTAAACAAATGGAGCATCATCCAACTAACCGACGGGCAAATTCTATTAATGCATATCACAGGACACGACGCAAACGGGCAAACACAAGGCGTATTTTGGCCATCTGGCCGGTATGGTGCATTTGGTAGTAGTGATATTTCGGGGTATAGTTGCAGAGAATGAGTGAATAAAGGTCGCTTTAGGATGGCGACCTTTTTGTTTAGTTATTATCCACTTTTTGCTTTATTTTGAACGAAACGAATGTCGCCTATCACTTCTTTTTTGAAAGTAATATTTACGAGATAAATACCTATTAAGATAAATGAGCCCCCAACTAAAAGTGACAAAGAAATCGGTTCATCAAGCAGGACAGATCCAGTCAAAACACCAAAGAATGGAGCTAAAAATAAATAGGAACTCGTCCTGCCTGGATCGCCTTTTTGTAAAAGGAAATACCAAACCGCAAATTGCACGATAGAAGACATAATACTTAGCCATAACAAAATAAATACTGAATGCCTCGTCACATGGAAGAATGGCTCTTCCAGTACGCTACTTAACAATAAGAGAATGCCACCGCCAAGCAACATTTGATAGGCGGAAAGCACCCATGTATCGAAATGCCCACTCCAGCGATTAACTAATAAAGTAGACATTGCCCAAAAAACAGCAGAAAAAGCCCCAAACACAAGACCAATCCTAAAATCACTAATACCCCCTAATGTAATTCCTACACCTATGAAGCCCAAGACAACCCCACTCCACTGATACCATTTATAACGGTGACCCAATAAAATAGTGCCAAAAATAATGACCAATAGCGGATTCATAAAAGTTAAAATAGAAGATTCACTGGCTGTTATCGTTCTTAAGCTGATAAATATGCATCCCATGACCCCAGCCGTTTGAAACGACCCAATCAATAGCACTCTTCCCCAATTTTTCTTGCTACTAGGGTGCTCCCTCTTCTGTATCATCACAATCACCATCATGATCAAACCAGCTAGAAAAAAGCGTAAACCTGCCAATAACAAAGGAGATGAGTAGCCTAACCCTATTTTCCCTATGGCAAAAGATGAACCCATTAGTGCTGTAGTCAAAATAATTAAAGTAAAAAAATTAAATTTCTTCATGTATATGACCCTCCCCAAAAATATCCCCACCTACCTTGTAAATAGGTTTTCTTTGAACTATTATAAAACCTATATCATACGATACTTATCGAAGTATGGATTACAGAGGTGTGAAAAAATGAGTATACATCCGAATATTACGGCACTAACGGCGCTACTTGCTGAAAAATCTAGAGCCACTATACTGGCAGCTTTAATGGATGGGAAATTCCATACAGCAAGCGAACTAGCCTACATGGCCACCATTAAACCCCAGACAGCCAGTTTTCATCTTGCCAAACTAGTAGAAAACAATCTCGTAATCAGTGAAAAAAATGGCCGATTTCGCTATTTCCGTATAGCAAATGATGAAGTGGCCAACACACTAGAAATTTTCATGTCCATCTCCCCTCCACCTGAAGTTCGCTCTTTAAAACAATCAAGCCAGCTAAAAAGATTAGAAAACGCCCGAACTTGTTACGACCATTTAGCCGGACGTCTGAGTGTGAAACTAACCAATATCATGGAAGAAGAAGGATATATTGAGAAAGCCAACAAGCGATTTATCATAACAACAAAAGGCGAGCATTTTTTCAAAGAATTAGGGATAGATGTAATTGCGCTATCCAAAAAACGCCGCTCCTTCTGCCACGCCTGTCTTGACTGGAGTGAACGTACACATCATTTAGGCGGCGCTTTAGGGAATGGCTTATTTGAAAGATATCTTGAATTGGGGTGGATAGAATCTAGAGAAAACTCGAGGGAAATTGTTTTAACCAACAAAGGGATATCCGGTTTTAGGGACTTTTTTGGACTGGAACATGATTTACTGGTAAAAACAAAATAAGCGAAGATATTTTAGAATACGTTTGATATGAATGTTTCAAGGAATGAGCTGAAGGAGGTCTGCTATTTGTTGACTGCCTTCTTCTTTTCTCAATATCATTTAAGCCACATCTTTTATTAACACCCTACCACTTAGCATACGATTTAATGATACGATTCCCTTTAAATTGAACTATCCATTCTTTTGCATTTTCTAGGCGATCCGCCCGTCCCCACTGTTTCCTTCTTGGGAAATTGTCCTTATTTTTCTTCTTACCCAAACAAACGAATAGAGGTGCATAATGTGGAGAAAACCCATCCATTTTATCTATACACTAACAGGCCGAATTACGGCTGAGAAAAAGCAGGAAGTGATCACATCACTAAAACCAGGAATCGGGTTTGTTGAATAAAAAACGTAACTCAGTTGGGCAAGAGTGCATTTGTCTTGTCCAATTGTTATGTGCCAGAAAATTGCTTCATATATAGTAAAAATAAACTACTACTATCCTCATATTGAACTATTTACCCATTACTCCTACAATTTACATATATATTTCCAATTTTAACAAATGGCCATATTTGTACGAGACCTACGAGGTGACATATAATGAAAGTATTAGATGCTGATGAGTTACATTCGGGCATAAATAACACGCAAAATGGATTGAAGCACTTAAGAAACCAGCTCGAAACGCTAGAAATGAGCATCCTTTCTATTAGTAGCTTAGAAAGTGAGCTCCGCGGGGAAGGCGGAAATTCCATCTGCGCGTTTTACAAAGACGTCCATCTCCCCTTTCTCCAATCGATGAAACAAATGGTAGAACAATATGAAGCAACATTAAAGGAACTTACCCAATCATTACGTTCGTTAGACTCATCTAGCCGAGCAATGATACGAGAAAGCTTCCTTCAACAAGACCTAGCCCAAAGCATCAGAAGAACAGAAAACATCACAAGCGACTTAACAGACGAAGGCAACCGCACCATACAATCAGTCGGTGATATCGTCTCCTTGCCACGGTTGGATGATAACCGATTACACCAACATGCCGAGTCGGCCAACAATCAAATCAAACAAACCGTAGAAAGATTACATCAATTCGACCAACAACAAACAAATAAACTAGAAGCAACTGCCCAAGACCTATCAAGACTCAAAAGCACCATCAGTGAAATCCAAACATTATTCCAAAATGGGACACTTAGTCTATCAACCTATCAGCCTAATCAGCTCGCTCACCTATTAAACAATCCAGTCATTGGCGGCATGTCATTATCACAAACCTATGGACCAATGGCACTCGGAATGATGCCAACCTATGCCCCACTTTCATCGATGAACTTTGCCTTTGGTGGTCAACCCGTCAAGGATGTCGAATCCAACCAATCAAACTTAGGTTGGCTTTCAACTGGTTTAGACTTTGTACCAGTTCTTTCTAATATCAAAGCCGGTATCGAAGCCACCACAGGAACCGACTTCATCACCGGAAGAGAAATCGGCAACCTAGAAAGAGCCGCCCTCGTCGCCGCAATCTTCGGTGGACCACTCGTCAAAGGCGGCATCAAAGTCGTGAAGTGGGGAGGAAAACTCTTCAACAAGTTCAAGAATGTCCTCAACCCAAAGAAAGTCAAATCAGTAGTTGATGGTATCTTCAGTAAGGTGACCCAAGGATTTAACGCACTGAGGAACACAGCCGCTGAATTGACGAAGAAGATGGCGGATATACGGATACCGTTGCCGGTGCAGAATCAGTATGCGTTGGCGGGTGGCAGTGGTGCATCAGGTTTGGGCTTTAGATCAACAACAGTAGGCGAAATGGCGTCTGGCACGATGGTGAGGATGAGTAGTTCGGTTAGAGATGGGGTTGGTAAGGGTACGGGTAATGGTAATATAGTCAACGAAGTTAAAGAAATTGATTTTGGAAAGCACATAATAAAAGGTGAAAATGGTAAGAAACAACTACTCCCAAATACTAAGTACGTAACCAATGATAACTACAAATATACTACCGATGAACTTGGACGTATTGTAAATGTAGATGCTCCCGAACTTGTATTGAAAAAGGCTAATAGAAATAAATATGCTCAGGCAAATGTAGGGGGAAAAGACAGATTACCGGATGATGATGGCGGACATTTAATAGGGGCACAATTTAATGGTCCTCCTGATATTGATAATCTTGTACCACAAAATAGTCAAATTAATAGGAGAGGTGGAGTTTGGTACGAAATGGAGGCTGAGTGGGCCAATGCATTGAAAGAGGTACCGCCCAAGAAAGTCTCTGCTAATATTGAACCGATCTATTCTAATAATTCAATGCGACCGGATTCCTTTATGGTCGAATATGAAATTGAAGGCCAATTTCCAGTGATTCGCGAGATTGCAAATAAATTAGGAGGCTGATATTGATGAGTTTTGAAACAAAATTAAACGAGTTATATAAAGAAATTGCACACCAGGTTAATGATATGATTCCAACTGAATGGGATAATTTCTGGTTTAATGGTGAAGTTAAGGAGGAAGAAGGAGGAGTTTTCTTCTTTTTTACGCCTAAAGGTGAGGAACAACACGTTTTTTCACATTATATTCCAAAATTATATAGTGTAGATAAGAGGGCTTATAATAAAGAACTACATAAATTATTTCAACTAACTGTTGAACTCCAAAAAGTTTTTACTGATAATGACCAAGATCCTTGGTTTTCAGTGACATTAATATTAAATGATACAGGTAAATTAAACGTACATTTTGATTATATAAATTGGCATGAAAGTGAATTTGGTCCAACAGATAGAATTAAGTATTTTGAATATAAATATATAAGTCACAACAAAGAACAGCTAGATTTAGATTTAATAGAGAGAATGAAGGAATTTGAAGAAAAGTAAACAATAAAGCACTTGGTTGCCTTTTAGGCAACAGGTGCTTTTATTTTTGGTGAAGTAAGAACAACATGAATAAGACCAGTTTGAAATTCAGAGCTCATGAAGGTAGTATTTCATGGAGTATTGATCTGAGGGATATAGAGGCTAAAACTGGACAAAAGGTTAATAAAGAGCAGATTCATCTTATAAAAGAAGCCTTGAGAACCAAAAACTATGAAAAATTGACACCAAATCCAAGGAGGTAAAAATAGCATATGGCTGATTTTGAATTTATTAATGAGCAAGAAAATAAAACTTATAAGGTATCTGAAGGTGGTGAGAGAAGCAAATGGATACGAAACAAAAGTTAATTGACCAAATTAAAATTGTAATCCATAGACTCGAAACAGACTATAAGAAGGATATAAATGGTGGGGTATTAAACCTTATATACACCAGATATAATGATGCATTAAGAATATTAGAAAGTCACAAAGATTTAAAGGGGATAAATATTTTAGGTGGAGTACGTGCATACATGGACAGTTACATTGATTATCAAAACATACTTTTACAAGAAATGCATACAGCAGAAAATTTAATTAAAGATTTACATATAAGTTAAAAATAATACTTTGTATTGGCTAAACGTCAAAGGTAGTCTTAGTGCTTTTTGATATAGGCATTTCAAACCATACTTGAAAAACAAAGGAAAGAATGAAAGTCATGGATTTCCGAGGTGGCCTTATTAGCTGTTTCATTCACATTTTAGTTTTAATAGGCCACCTCTCCATTTAAATTCTAATTCTTTAATATATGCATAAAGTATTGAGAAAAATTTTTCTAATCATAGGGAAGGTTGTGTAATACTATGAAACCATCAAAAATATAGACTGCTTGGTTCTTGAAGCATCGGTATAACAAGAAGTGAACTATTTCTTTGCATAACCATCCGGGTTATTCCTGTGCCAATTCCATGCATCAGAAATAATTTTCTCTAAAGAATTAAATTGAGGTTTCCAGCCTAGAATGTCTTTAGCTTTCTCTAATGAAGCAATTAAGACAGCTGGATCTCCTGCTCTTCTCCCTTTTACTTCCGCTGGTATTGAGTGTTTAGTAACTTGTCTAGCCATATCAATCACTTCTTTAACTGAGTATCCATTTCCGTTACCTAGATTAAATACTTCACTGGGATTATCTTTTCTTAAATACTCTAAAGCTTGATAGTGAGCTGCTGCTAAATCCATGACGTGAATATAATCTCTAATACAAGTACCATCTTCTGTTGGATAATCATCACCAAACATATAAATTTTGTCTCTTTGTCCAAGTGGTACTTGTAAGATCAGAGGAATCAGGTGAGTTTCTGGATGATGGTCTTCTCCAATATTGCCACTTCCATGGGCTCCTGCAGCATTAAAATATCTTAAAGAGACGTATTTAATACCATAGCCTTGATCAAACCACTTCATCATTTTTTCCATAGCCAGCTTAGTCTCACCATAAGTATTCGTTGGATTGGTTTCATTATCTTCAAGAATAGGAATGTTCTTAGGTTCTCCATAGGTAGCTGCTGTTGATGAGAATACTATTTTTCTAACATTATTATCCTTCATAACATCTAATAGACACATCATGCCATATACATTGTTATGGTAGTATTCATATGGCTTTTCCATACTCTCTCCAACTAGAGAGTTTGCAGCAAAGTGAATAACTGCCTCTATATTATGAGTTTTAAAAACCTTGTCCAAAGCCTCTTTATCTCTAAGGTCAATATGATAGAAATCTTCTATTCTAACAGATTGCCTATATCCGCTCTGTAGATTATCAACAACGGTCACATCTTCATTTTGTTCTATGAAGTAACTTACTGTATGGGAGCCAATATAACCTGCTCCACCGGTTATTAAAATAGACATTTCCTTTTTTGTGCCCCCTAAACTTCCAAAACATCAGCTATTCTCTTACTTGCAAATCCATCTCCATATGGATTGCTTGCTTGACTCATTTTTTCATACTCTGTTTTATCTTCAAGTAGTAATTTACAGGTCTTATATATATTCTCTTCATCTGTCCCAACCAGCTTTAATGTTCCAGCAGCAATACCTTCTGGGCGCTCAGTTGTATCACGCATAACTAACACTGGCTTACCTAAACTCGGAGCCTCCTCTTGAATGCCCCCACTATCAGTTAATATTAAATATGATCTTGATAGGAAATTATGAAAATCCAATACTTCTAATGGCTCAATAATTCTTACCCTATCGTTATTTCCTAGTATTTCATTAGCAGCTTCCCTAACTACCGGATTCATATGAATTGGATAAATTGCCTTAATATCCGGATTTTCATCAATAATCGTTTTAATAGCTTTAAACATATTTTTCATTGGTTCACCAAGATTTTCTCTTCGATGAGCCGTTATCATAATTAGTCTGCTATCTGACGCCCAGTCTAACTGATCATGATGATAATCATCTCTAACAGTTGTTTTAAGTGCATCTATGGCCGTATTACCGGTTACATGTATAGTTACAAGATCTTTACCCTCTTTAAGTAGATTTTCTTTGGACATATCTGTTGGAGCAAAGTTATACTTGGCAACAATTCCTACAGCTTGCCGATTGAATTCCTCGGGATATGGAGAATAAATATTATATGTTCTAAGTCCGGCTTCCACATGACCAACTGGAATTTGCAAATAAAAACATGCTAAAGACGTTACAAATGTCGTTGAGGTATCACCATGAACTAAAACTACGTCTGGTCTTACCTTATCTAATACAGCTTTCATTTTTTCTAAAATGTTTATAGTGACATCGAATAGAGTCTGTTTTTCTTTCATGATGGATAGATCAAAATCCGGAACCACATTAAAAGCATCTAGGACTTGATCTAACATCTCTCTATGCTGACCTGTAACACAAACAACAGTATCTAATTTATCTCGTGTTTTTAACTCTTTGACTAAGGGGCACATTTTAATAGCCTCTGGCCTTGTTCCGAATACAACCATGACTTTTTTCTTCATGACTTCCTCCTCAAAAACCCTCTTTAACTTTTTTACCTTTCAACAGCGTTATCCCGTCTAAAAAATTTATTTTGAACAAATCTTTTTAGTTCAACGGTGATATCCTTATTAAATTTAAGCGACAAAATTAAATAAATAAGTAAACCTATAATAATTTGTACTATAAGATTTGTCATACTACTTTCAAATTGAAAGAAAGCACTACTTGTAAATACTATTACTCCCATAACAATACTAATCCAAAGCGCTGACCACATACTTCCTATATATTCAACTAAACAAGGTCCAATTAGACCCCTAATAATTATTCTATAATTTAATATACAATATATAATTTCTAGAAATAGATATGCTATCGCCACTCCAACTACGCCACCATAGAATAGACCTAAAAGTATGCCTGGAACTTGTGTAAACATTAATAATAGGTTCCATTTAAATCCAAGATCTGCTCTCCCTTTTGATAACAATAGTGAACCTGCAGGGTTTCCAGTGGATCTTAATAACCCTACACCTGCTAAAATTTGAATTAGGAGGATACTATTTGACCATTCTTCTCCAAATATAGTTGGTACGAAGAGTAATGATGTAGATGCCAACCCTATGAAAATAGGGAAGTTTACAAAGCTTAAGATATTGAGTATTTGTAAGTAACCTTTTCTTAACTTGCTATTTTGATCCTGGACCTTTGAAAATATAGGAAAAGCTACTCTTGTTATAATAGGATTAATCTTTGAAACTGGAAGGATGATTAAATTATACGCTAACGTATAGTAACCAAGTGCTTCTGGTCCTAGAAATTTCCCAATAACAATATAATCAAGGTTTTTATTAAAGTAGTTTAGAGTTCTTTCGCCCATTTGGTATAGTCCAAAGCTCAGAAAACCTTCAAGATCTGATTTATTAAAATGTATTTGTGGTTTCCAATCACGACCAACAAAAGCAACTAATAATACTACTTTTATCGTCGCATTAGCTAACTGTCCCCAAACAATAGTAATAACACCATATCCTAAATATGCAAAAGTTATTGTAGTGATAGTACCAACTAAAGTTGAAATAACCTCTATTTTTGCAAGATAGTTAAATTTTAATTCCTTTTGTAATAAAATTTGAAATTGCTGTCCAAATGGTGTAATAAGAAAAATAGCAGCTGCCCAATAAATTAATTCTTGAATCTTCGGCTCTTGGTAAAAGGATGCGACAAACGGAGAGATTATGATTAATAATATAAAAATAACTAAGCCAGCAAAAATATTTAGCCAATAAAGACTTGATAGCTGCTTTTTAGTGATACTTTGCCTATGAATTATTGCATTAGATATTCCCATATCAGCAAATGCTTGTGAAAAACCTATAACAATCATGACCATACCCATTAAACCTAAAGCTGATGGTCCTAATATCCTAGCGATTAAAGCTAATTGAATAAATTGCAATATCATATTTATTCCAGTAGATGTTGTTGTCCATTTTGCTCCACTTAATGCCTTTTGTCTCAGTGTCATTATATTTCCTTTCAAACGGCTTCAATTTTCCTAAAAAAGTTTAATTTTTTAATTTATTGCTTACACAAATTATACATATAGAGTAAATGATATTTTCGATTTTAGATGATCATTTCCAATAACTAAACAATATCATCATAGATTGATTTATGTTTCTCTGTATTAGCATTTACAGTGTAATTATTGATAAATCTATTAAGAAACCATTCTTTATCTTTGTTTAGTGAATCAATATTAGATTTATAAAAGAGAATACGTTCAGAAAATGCATTTACGTCACATTCTAAAATATTTTCCTCTTTTCCTATTACTTCAGGTAAACCACCTACATTCCGCCCAATGACGACACATTTTCTACTCATAGCTTCAATAGCTGTTCTTCCAAAGGATTCCCTATCTGATGTTAAAATAAATATATCCGACATATAATATAAATTAGACATAACTTCTTGTGTTACATTATGAAAAATTACATGCTTAACGTCTAAATCTTCTATCTCCGAACAAAACTGTTTAAATGAATCCTCTTGTTCTTGACTCATTGTAGAAATTGCAAATACAAAAAAAATATCTTGGCTTTTCAAATTAAGAACAATGTCTTTTGCTAGACTCCAATTTTTATAAATACTCATTCTTCCCGAAAACATAATAGTAAAGAGGTCCTCACCAATGTGATTATTTTTTTTAACTTTATTATGCATTCTTGAATCATATTTTTCATATATTTCGCCCGCTGAATTTGGAATCACACTAACATTTGCTTTTCCTATATGGTTTTGCCAGTAAATACTACCGATATTTGTTAAACTTACTATCTGGTCATACATCATATTTATGAGTAATAACGAAATTAATCTCATAGGCCAGCGATATGTCACTACTTGATCCCGATCTGTATAAATCAATTTAATATTAGAGGGAATTGCTTTTAATAATTTCAATAATCCAACCGCCCAGGCAGCCCTAGGCATATGAATATGAACAATATCTGGTTTCAACTTAATTAATTCTTTTTTTAGTTCTCTTACCAATTTTATTGCCTTCAAAGGTTGATTAATGAATAAAGGAAACCTATCCTTCAGCTCATTAATTTCTATAGTTCTAACACTATCATTAATAGTGTAATCTTTATCTTGAGCAGGTAAAATCAAAAAAGTATCGCTGTAATTTTTTGAAATTTCTGTCGCGATTGAACATGTTGATATCGGTGCCCCACCGTTATCAGGATGGGAGTCTATGATATATAAAATCTTCATACTTTAACTCTCCTATCAGAAGAATATTTAGTACTATTTTCCTGTAGATATCTTGATATTAAAGGGAGTACTAAAAAAATTGCAAATATAATACCGTATGATTGAATAGGATTAAGAAAGCCTAAGAGAAGAAATAACAAAGAACAAAAAATAAAAGAATTTCTAACTTTCGTACCTTGTAACCTTCTTTTTATAATCATTAGACTATAAAACATAAAGATAAATATTGGCAGAGATCCAATAATTCCGTACCGTCCTAAGTCATCAATAAACTGAGAATGATTACCAATCATATTATGATCATGATAGTATGCTCCAAAGCCAATAAAAGGGTTTGACAGAAATCCATTTATACTAGTTTCCATTAACAGTGTCCTTATACTAGCTGATTCAATATCAGAATTCCCCTCTAAGATACCTATGACGGACATAAGTTTATCTTGAGTCATTATAGATGGTGTGATATCTCTTATATATTCTAATATTCCAATTAAGGTTGTCAGTAATATTGGGAATAATATCCCCATAATACTCGCTACAGTGATAAAAACAAGATATATATTTTTATAAGATGTAAAAAATGCAAGAAATATTGCAATTATTAAGAATAAATATGCAGTTGTAAAATTCGAAAGAGCTAAAACCGATATTGCTGCAGTTACTATAATTAATAAAGGAAGAAACAATTTTGTTTTAAAGGATTGTTTTAAACCCATGAGTAATATCGGAATTAAAAGTATTGTCCCATAAATAAAGTCAAATCCAGCAACATTTCTAGATTCTAAATACCTTATAACTTCAGTTGATGTTGACGCGCTTGTTATTAACCTAGATACGTTTATATCAATTAGTAAATTATATGCAGTAGTAGCAGCAGTAATAATAAAGCAAAAAGCAATAAATTTAATAATAATATTTACTGAAGTACTACTACCTTGAGAAAAATAGAAATACCCCATATAAACAAATACGAACAATAGTATAGTGGGCACTAATTGAGTAATCTTCATATCACCATAACCAAATAAGTAATATAAAAGCATAGTAATTATATACACACTACCAATAAGGCTAATTCCCAAAAGATTATAAAACCACTTTCGACTTAATAGTAAACTAGTTAAAAACCACATTACTACCACTAAAAAAAACAACAGCTGAAAAACACCTTGATTTGTCATACTTCTAAATACAGGAACTATGATCCAGGCACAAATATACAAGCAAAAAATTAAGTTAAGTTGTGTTATTAACTTGTTATTTTTTTTTTGATAGTTAGTTGCTACCAAACCTTTTCTCCTCCAAATTAGCTCTTATAACATGCTTTATTTTATTTGGCAATAGAATCTCTAATACTGTTCTTTTATTTAGGTTCTTTTGCTTGTTTTGTTCTTTTTTAATCCATTTATCGATATTTATAATAGAATGTTCTTGTAATGGTGCCTTCTCAAAAATTTTATTAATATCTTCTTTTCTATCCATTATATTATGATTGAATTCTGCAAAATCTCTAGCATCTTTTTTAAATTTATTCAATTCTTTCCTATTATCGCAATAATAATTCATTGAATTTATAAGAGACTGTTCATTAACAAAAGCTGATGGCCAATAATACCCATCTTTTCTCGCCCTTAAAAGTTCAACATCTACTAATCTACCATTCTTTTCGTTAACAACCTCATTCATTGGAGGGTTATCTGTTGTAATTACAGGCAACCCACATGCTAATGCTTCATATATCGTTAAGCCAAGGCCCTCAAGAATTGTAGGATAGACATATACATCCCCTAAGTGATATAAACCTGGAGGAGGCACTTCCTTAATAACAATTTCAATATTATACCTTTGTGCTTCTTCTTTCTTAATAATATGTTCTATATTAACTTGTGAATGTATAATCAACTTTGCATTCTTTTCATAAAACTTTCCATTTATAAATGCCTTTACTAAGCTGTTAGTTCCCTTTCTTCCAGACATACCCATAGAATGAAAGAATTTAATTTCACTATTATTTTTGGGTTTTTCATCATATTCAAAAATATCTAAGTTAGTTCCCCAAGGGACATAATATGCACCTTTATGCCATTCAAAAACTGAATAGTGCCTCTTAGTATTACAAATCAAAAAATCATAAACTTTATATTCATCTACTGTTCCCTCTGTATAATAGTCAATGTATGCTCCAATTTTAATTTTTGGAAAATATTTCTTAGTCTTCAATACACAAATAAGATCTGTTTGCTCATTAAATAAAATTGCATCTAATTGATTCTCTTTAATCCAGTAAGAGAAGTGTTTCCAGTCAATCTTTGTTGAACCTAGCCTTAAACCCCATGTTACAAAATCATTAGCAAATTTAGGATTATTTCTTTCGTATTTCTCTCCACCTCTTGCATATACATAGAGTTCATGATCGTCTAATAGGCTCATGTATGTCTTTGTAACATAAGTCGCCCCTCTCTCTAACCATGTGCTAACAAATCCAATCTTCATATATCCTCCCCCACTTCACCTGTAAATTATAAACCGTACAATTATTTAATTTTGAGTTAATAAATACTTCGAGAACCTATATTTCATTTTAAACAATTCAATAAAAAGTGTAGGAGTTGCAATAACTTTTAATCATTAAGACATTTATACAAATACTCAATTGCATTTTCAGGAGTATATTTATATGCTTCATCGATACATTTTTCACGCATATATTTAATTTCCTCTTGATTTTCCATATAATACAATAGGGTTTCTGCTAGTTTCTCTACATTTTTACATGGTATTATTCTCCCTGTCTTTCCATCTTGAATTAATTCTGAATTATACCGCCAATCTGATGCAACGACCGGTAAACCTGAAGCAAAAGCATCTAATATAGTCCCAGCAAACCCTTCGCCTATATAGTATGTTGGGAATAACATTAGATAATAGTCTTTCAAAATATCAACAACTTTATTATATGGTATAACTCCTTTATAATTGATATAATCTGGTGAAGCTGTCATTATTTCATGGAATGTATCTTCATAATCTGGAGCTATCTGTCCATATATATCTAATACATACACTTCTCTTCCTGCACTAGAGTTTATCTTTATTACAGCATTTATTGCATCTTCAATGCCTTTTTCTTTTAACACTCTAGAAAATGTACATAATTTAAATGGCTTTTCACTAACCATAGATAGCTCACTTTTACTAAGAATACTTATCTTTTTAAAATTAGGCATTACTGAAACATTATTTAAACCCAATTTTTGAAGTTTATTGGACATAGATAAAGTTTCTACAAAGATACAGTCAAAATTTTTTAGACCATTCAAATATTTCCTTTGATTATCTAAATAATCCGGAAGCCACCCACCTATTACAACATAGTAAATCCTTCTTTTAAAAATTCTATTTAAGATAATAAATAATGGAATAAAGATTTTTAGCCCGTTTTGGGCAGGAAGCATAATAACACTTTTAGAATTTTTAAAAATCGATATACAACGTAACAATAAAGCAAAAGGATTCCCTTTCCAATTATAAGTATCCATGTAAGTTACTTCATCTGTCCCAAAAAGATTTTGTAATTCTTCTGTTAAAGTTTTAGTTTTTACTGTTTGCCCATCGTAAAAATCTTTTCCTTCTCCAAAATGCCCGCATATTCCCACTCGATGCATAAGTATACTCCTTACAGTCTCCAATAAATATATTCATTTTTCTCAATCATATTTTTATTTAAAATACCCTTTACATCTACAATAACCTTTTCTTTATTTGGCAACTTCTTAAACATATTATCTATCTGTTCCATGGATAATTCCCTAAACAAATCATGTGCAACAGAAAATACAATACAATCCGCACCATTTATCATATCAAAAGGAACCAAGTCCACCCCATATTCATATTTAGCTTCCACAGGATCTGCATAAGGATCGACTACAGTTGGCTCAATTCCGTATTCATTAAGACGTTTAATGATATCCTCCACTTTTGAATTACGTGTATCAGGACAATTCTCCTTAAAAGTTATACCCAAGATAACAACTCTTGCTTGTTTTACTACCTTGTTTGCTAAAATCAATTTTTTTATAATTGCATCCGCAACAAATTCTCCCATACCATCGTTAATCTTTCTTCCGGACAAAATAATTTGTGAATGA
Organism: Cytobacillus sp. FSL K6-0265; assembly: GCF_038003465.1. Lineage (NCBI taxonomy): Bacteria > Bacillati > Bacillota > Bacilli > Caryophanales > Bacillaceae > Cytobacillus > Cytobacillus sp. FSL K6-0265. The sequence continues at coordinate 4,030,359 of NZ_JBBOPE010000001.1, forward strand.
TACCCTAACTTTTCAGCTTCATATAAAAAATAGTAAGGATCAACACCGATACAGTGACCACCAACCAATCCAGGTGAAAATTCAAGTGCATTCCATTTAGTATTCATTGCTTCTACAACTTCTTGCGTATCTATACCCATACGATCAAAAACAATAGCTAATTCATTCATAAATGCAATATTTATATCACGTTGACTATTCTCTACAACCTTTGCTGCTTCAGCTACTTTAATAGAACCGGCACGATGTACTCCAACCTCGACAACCAACTCATAAACATTAGCAATTTCCTCTAAAGATTCCTTATCCATGCCGGAAACAATCTTTGTAATATTCTCTAATCTATGTACTTTATCACCAGGGTTAATACGTTCTGGAGAATAACCTACTTTAAAATCTACTCCACATTTAAGGCCTGACTCTCTTTCAAGAATAGGAATACAAATATCTTCTGTTACTCCTGGATACACTGTAGATTCATACACTACAATTGACCCTTTAGTAAGATTTTTTCCAATTGTTCTACTTACACCTTCTATAGGAGTCAAGTCGGGTGTTTTATCTGCTTTTACAGGTGTAGGAACAGCCACAACATGGAATTTTGCCTCCTGTAACTTAGTTGGATCTGAAGTAAAATCTACTGTAGTATGTCTTATAGCTTCATCACCAACTTCATTGGTTGGATCTATTCCATCCTTATACTGCTCAATCTTTTCGGTATTAAGGTCGAATCCGATAACATTAACCTTCTTAGCAAAAGCAACCGCTATAGGCATTCCTACATACCCTAATCCAATGACTGCTATTTTTTCCTCTTTATTAACTAGTTTGTCGTACAGGTTCATTAGTTAATTCCTCACTTTCATCTACACTTTCAATAATATTAATCAGTTTCTCTGTTAATCTATTAAAATCAAATTGATAAGCAGCTTCTCGTGCATTTTTCCCCATTAAACTATTTTTTCTTTCATCACTACTAGCTGCAATTATAGCTTTAGCGATTTCTTCTGCGTTTTGTACCGGGGCACTAACTCCGCAATTGAATTTTTCACAGATACTATAACCTGTTGTATATGTTTGTACGATACATTTCCCAGCTGCCAAATATTCAAAAAATTTATTCTGACTTTGGCCATACTTATCAAGTGATGTACTTGAATTATGAAGTATATTAATGTAAGACTTTTTAAGAATCGAAGGTATATATTTCTTTTCTACTCGTCCTTTAAATATGACATTAATTATGCCTTCCTCTTTACAGCGTTTTTGAAGTGGCTCACTTTCATCACCTGAACCATATATTAAGAATCTAATGTCTTTCTTACCTTGGTTTTGAATTATTTTTGCAGCATCCAACACCATTCCAAGGTTATTTACTTTCCTTATAGAACCAGCATATACAACATTTTTATAGTCTTTATTATCTAGATCTGAATCTATTACCTTATGTTCTTCACTGTTTTTATCAAATTTATTAATTACTACCCCATTACTTATATGTTTTACTTTATTTAGATCTATATGATTATTCCATTTTTGATCCATAATATATTGTTTGCCTCCCTCCCATGTCATAATGATAGAGTCGGCATTCTTATATATCCATTTCTCGCCTTGGTATAATATTTTAGCAATTACACTATTTCTTTTTAAAGCACCATACGCTACAATACTTTCTGGCCAAAGATCTCTTACTTCACAAATACATGGAACCCCTAATTTTCTTGCTACTTTTATTCCTGCAACTAAAGTAAGAGGATGCACACTTGAAGCTAATATCACATCCGGCTTCCCATATTGTTCTGCATATTCTTTCGATATAGACAAAAGATTCTTATAAAATGAAAACATGTTTTTAATCCGCTGTCGCCCATTACCAATATATTGAGGTGTTTTCACAAATACAAAGGGGATTCCATTACTCATATCTGAAGTATAAATATTACTACCAGTATCAAAATCTTCATTTAAGTTATGCACTGTAGATGCACAAAAAATAGTAGGGTTATAACCTTGTTTCACTAAATTTTCTGCAAACCAATAATGTCTTCCCGCTTGGTCTTTATACATGTTTGTAGCATAATGATTCCAAATCCAAATATTTTTTTTCATACTTTATACTCTCCTAACCGGAACACCAATATATATTCCGGGTTTAGATATGTCCTTAACCACAACAGCACCTGCACCAACTGTACAACCGTTGGTGATATTTATATTATTACTAACTACACTGCCAATACCTAACCAAGTTCCTTGTCCAACCTTGACCGTACCTGCTAAATGGGCACCTGGGGAAATATGTACAAAATCTTCTATACAGTTATCATGGTCGATTGTAGAGCCGGTGTTAATAATGCAACTTTTTCCTATTTTAGTACAGCAGTTAACTACTGCTCCTGCCATTACAACTGTTCCATGCTCTATTTCCACTTGATTTCCGATTACCGCATTCGGGTGAATTAATACAGGAATACTGGCCTCTACTGTTTCCAGCATTTCATGAATCCTTTGTCTTGTACCATTATTACCAATACCAACAAATACTTCATACTCAGCCAAATGAGAAAAAACATCATCTGATGTTCCAATGACTTCTAAACCCATCGATGATTTAAGGCTTTTGTCGTCATCTAAAAACGCAATGTTTTGCCATTTATTCATTTTCAATGCTATATCTGCAACAACTTTTCCATGGCCGCTAGCCCCAATTATTAAAAGGTTGTTTTTCATATTTCCATTCTTTCCTTTTTAGTTCCCTTAAAAGGCTCAATCGTAGCAGCAGTTTCTGAATTAATACCTTCTCTGACGAAGACCTTTTTTATGGTTAAAAAGATTATCTTCCAATCCTTAATGAAACTTACATTCTCTACATACTCAACATCTAGATTAAATTTGTCTTCCCAACTAATCGCATTTCTACCACTAACCTGTGCCAAACCAGATAACCCCGGCCTTACTTCATGACGTCGTTTTTGATGATTGTTGTATAACGGTAAATACTGCACCAATAATGGCCTAGGGCCAATTATGGACATATTACCCTTCAAAATATTAAGAAGTTCCGGTAGTTCATCAAGAGATGTAGAACGCAGTAACTTACCAAACTTCGTCAACCTAACACTGTCAGGTAGTAACTCCCCTTTATCATCTCTTTCATCCGTCATGGTCCTAAACTTATACATCAGAAAAACTTCTTCATTAAGCCCAGGTCGTTTCTGCTTAAATATCACAGGGCTACCTAACTTCGTTCTCACAAGTACAGCAACTATTAAAAATACTGGACTAAGAACAATAATAGCTATTAAAGAAAGTATAAAATCCATTGGTCTTTTCAAAAACGTTCTATAAATACCACCTTTGGATTTCTTCATTATTCTAACCATAGCCCTTTAATAGTTTTAACGACTCTTTCCAAATCCTCATCCGTCAACTTCGTATCAGACGGCAAACATACACCATTCTCAAACAAATTCTCTGATACACCATCACCAACAAAATCAAATTTCTCAAAGAAAGGCTGCAAATGGATGGGTTTCCATACTGGTCTTGACTCGATGTTTTCTGCTTCCAATGCTTCAAATATATCGATCGGTCTTACTTTACCAGTCAACGTCATCGAACTTAACCAGTAATTTGGTTCATCCCATTCATTACTAGGCATAAATTCAACACCTTCAAGCCCACCAAGCTCTCTTTTATAAAACTCAAAAATGTAGTTCTTTTTGGCAACTCTTTGATTTAACACTTTAAGCTGCCCTCTACCAATCCCAGCAACCACATTACTCATTCGATAATTAAACCCTAATTCGCTATGTTGATAATGTCTTGCTTGATCCCTTGATTGAGTAGCCCAAAATCTCGACTTTGCAATTCGCTCTTCATTATCAGAAACAAGCATCCCACCACCTGAAGTCGTGATAATCTTGTTCCCATTAAAAGAAAAGATGCCATAATCACCAAAAGTCCCTGTATGCTTACCTTTATAGTAAGTACCTAAAGACTCCGCAGCATCTTCAATAACAGCTACGTTATTTTTCTTACAAATCTCCATAATCTTATCCATATCTGCCGACAAACCATATAGATGAACAACAATTACCGCCTTCACTTCTGGATACTTTTCAAATGCTTCTTCCAAAGCTTTCGGACTCATATTCCATGTTTCGTAATCACTATCGATAAAAACAGGAATCGCATTTTGATAAATGATTGGATTTGCAGTAGCTGCAAAGGTAAGTGTTGGACAGAAAACAATATCACCTTCCCCAACTCCTACTGCTTTAATAGCTAAGTGAATAGCAGCTGTCCCTGAAGACAGTGCTGCTGCAGCTTTAGAACCAACCATCTCAGCAAGCTCTCTTTCAAATCCATTTACGTTTTCACCAAGGGGTGCAATCCAGTTTGTATCAAAAGCTTCCTTTATGTATTGCATTTCATAACCTTCATCACTCATATGTGGTGAGGAGAGGAATATTCTTTCTTTCACTTTTGTCGACTCCATCTTCTAGACTTCCTTCCCTTGTTAAGTTAAATATTAGTAGATTAGTACTTAATTAAAATTAGCTATTCTTCCATTCCAATCAACTACTAACCCACTAAACGTTATCTACACCGAAGACCACCTTGGAAAATCTATGCAATCAATCTCTATTTCACACAAAAATGATTGACAAAATCATTGCAAAGACCTGACTTTGAGATTCTTATCATCTTTAAACACAAAGAAAAAGCAGTTACAGCGAAATAGTCATAAACGCTTTTACCTTAAAATTACTAATAACTAGTAACTTTTCTCAACATATGTAGTTACTTCATATAAAATAACAGGGCATCCAACCCCACCTCACACCACACTACCGACAATCAAGTCTAAGGTCTATCCAAAACCCACAGCATAACCGAGTGCCTTCATTGATAAAGGTTAGAAGACATCACCTTTTTTGTTTTATTGATCGATTTTTTGTGAAAAAATCCGAGAATCTACTATTATATAGTGCTGTTTTTGTGTTCGTTTATTATTTCGTCTAGGAACGTTAGTAGTTCTGGTTGTAGTGCTTTGTTTTTGAGTGCCATTTCGATTGTTGTTTTGATGAATCCGAGCTTTTCGCCGACATCAAAGCGTTGGCCTTCGAAGTCATAGGCGAAGACGCGTTGGATTTGATTCAATTCCTGAATGGCGTCGGTTAGTTGAATTTCACCGCCTGCTCCTCGTTGTTGTTTTTCTAGGAACATAAAGATTTCTGGCGTGAGCACATATCTTCCCATGATGGCTAGGTTAGAAGGAGCTGTTCCTTCCGCTGGTTTTTCGACAAAGTGATTGACTTGATAGCGACGGTTGCTTTGTATCGCCGGGTCAATAATGCCATAACGATGGGTTTCCTCCATTGGTACCGTTTGTACCCCAATGATAGAGGACAGGGTTTCATCGTATTCATTGATCAGCTGTTTCAGACATGGTGTTTCCGCTTCAACAATATCGTCACCAAGGAGAACAGCGAATGGTTCGTCGCCGATGAATTTGCGGGCACACCAAACAGCATGTCCAAGGCCTTTCGGTTCTTTTTGACGAATATAGTGAATATCGACTTTTGATGGTTCTTTTACTTTTTCGAGTAAATCGAATTTTTGCTTTTGTAACAAGTTTTCTTCTAGTTCATAGGAATGGTCGAAGTGATCCTCGATTGCTCTTTTGCCTTTTCCTGTAACGATGATAATGTCTTCAATACCTGATGCTACCGCTTCTTCGACGATGTATTGAATCGTTGGTTTATCAACGATCGGTAGCATTTCTTTTGGCATCGCTTTTGTTACAGGTAGAAATCTTGTCCCTAAGCCCGCTGCTGGAATAATCGCCTTTTTTACTTTTTTCATTTCTACCACTCCTCATTTATTCGACTAGAGATAACATTTTATTCTTTCTATGATTAGCTAGATTCACGACAAACTCGCTGATTTCTTGCTGAGTCATCTTCGTAAATTCACTGATTAAGTATTGTATTTCGTTCTCTTGTTCTAAGACGGCTTTGCCAATAAAGATTTTTGGGAAAACGGCTTCATCATGTATTTCTTTCTCACCTAGTAGTTCTTCATACATTTTTTCACCAGGGCGGATTCCTGTATAACGGATCCCTATATCCTCAATATTATATCCGGATAGTTGAATTAAATTTTTGGCAAGGTCTACAATTTTTACTGGTTGACCCATATCAAGAACGAAGATTTCTCCACCCTTTGCTAACGAACCTGCTTGCAAAACCAATCTCGATGCTTCAGGAATCGTCATAAAGTAACGAGTCATATCTGGGTGTGTCACTGTTACGGGTCCACCTTGTTGAATTTGCTTCTTAAATAATGGAATGACACTGCCTCGGCTACCAAGGACATTCCCAAATCGTACAGCAACAAACTTCGTTTCGCTTTGTCGGTCGAGTTGTTGGACAATCATCTCGGCAATTCGTTTAGTTGAGCCCATGACATTTGTTGGGTTCACTGCCTTATCGGAAGAAATCATAACAAATGTGCCTACGGAAAAAGTATCAGCTGCTTCAGCTACATTTCTCGTCCCTAGGATATTATTTTTCACTGCTTCTTTTGGGTTAAATTCCATTAGCGGCACATGTTTATGTGCTGCTGCATGATAAACGACGTCAGGTTGATGTATATCCATGATTTCAAATATGCGATCACGATCTTGAATATCAGCAATGATGGGAACAATCTCGATGGTTTGTTCATACGCTTTCTTTAGTTCCATATCAATTTGATAAATCGAGTTTTCTCCATGTCCTAGTAAGAGAATCTTGCTCGGAGAAAATTTGCATATTTGTCTCGCTACTTCAGAGCCAATGGATCCTCCAGCGCCCGTAACGAGAACAACCTTATCGGTAATCTTTTTCGAAATACTATCCATATCCAGTTGTACAGGTTCTCTGCCAAGTAAATCCTCGACTTGTACATCGCGGAATTGATTCACGGATAGATTACCGACCATAATATCTTCAATTCTTGGCATGATAACGGTTTTGGCACTCGTTTGTGCACAAGCATCAAAGATTTTTTGCATTTCTTCTTTTTTTAAAGAAGGAATTGCAATAATAATCTTATCAATCAGCAAGGTTTCAACCTTTTCGATGATTTGATGAGACTGACCAACGACAGGCACATTATGTATTTGCAGTTTATATTTCGTTCGATTGTCATCGATAAAGGCAACCGGCAATATTCCTGTTTCTGGGTGATTGTTTAATTGTTTAACAAGCATGGTACCAGCAGCACCTGCGCCAATAATTAATGCTCGTTCCATTTGGTTTTGTGGCTTAATATATCGATCACGATAAATACGCCAAGAAAATCTTGATCCACCGATTAGGAGGACATGTAACATCCAAGTCATAATCATGGCACGATAGCCCACATGACCTACTAGCAGTTGTTGAAGAATGATAGTAACGACGATTGAGAAAGTTACTGCTCTAACAATGGCCAGTAGCTCCCCGATACTAGCATACTCCCAAGCCTTATCATATAACTTATAAATAAAAGCAAATACGTGATGGCTCACGAGTAGGCTAATGGACGTTACGAGCAATAGTTTAGAACTTAATAACTGCAAACTAGGATGCAAAGTAAAATAACTTATATATATAGCTGATAGCACAATGATGGAATCAAGTGCCACCCAAAAAGTCATCCTTTTTTGATAAGTCATTAGCCATCTCCCTCTTACCTAAATGATTTCTTTTTTAGGATCGGGGCCTACTTCATTATGTAAAATCGTTATCTGTAAACACCGGTTATAAGATAAAGGTTTTAGTCTTATATACCTATATAAAAACCAAACAGATTCACCGATAATAGACATAGCAAAACACGATAAGAAGATAGGCTCGTCCTATTTGTCAATTTAAAACAACCCAAATACCCTCTTACGTTTGATTTTTTCGGGCATTTCCTTCATAACGTTTTCCCCGTTAAGGAGTAGCTCGGCATTTTCTGTGAAGAGGTAGACAATATCCGTTCCGTAAAGCTTGTCGAGGGTGTCGATTGCTTTGTTGAAATGGAAAGGTCTGGTTGATGTATTGTGTGCATCAGAAGCGATGAAATGGGTGAGATTCGCTTCGATGATTTGCTGCGTAAACTTTTTTACATTTTTGCCGAAGTGGCCGACGAGACTTCCGGCGGTCACTTGGGTGAGTGCTCCCTTTTTAACTAGGAAATATAATAGTTCCGGTTGTTCAATCAGCTGCTGGTTTCGCTCTGGGTGTACGATTATGGGTATAAGCCCTTCCAGCTGCATGTCATAAAACAATTTCTCTGTGTATTTCGGTACATGATTCGACGGAAATTCAATAAACATATAGTTGGTGTCTGCTAATGTTTGAATTTTCCCTTCTTGCCATTCCTGTAATACTTCCCCAAATATCCGCACCTCTTGTCCCGGATGGATAGTCAGCGGGAAATCTTCTGCCTGCAATCTTTCATTTAAACGATAGGCCTCTCCCACGATCTTTTCCTTGTCATTCCTATACTTCTCTTGATAGTGAGGTGTGGCAATGATTGCAGTGATTCCTTCATTTATTGCCTGCTTTGCCATGTTGTATGATTCTTCAAATGTTTGTGCGCCATCATCTAAATGGGGTAGGATGTGGCAATGGATATCAATCATTACTCTCCTCCTTATCAGTATTTTAAATATTACAAATTGAATGATTATTAAAAAAGACAAAATGAAAGTTTCTATAATTGCGTAAAAAGGGTGTGGTTTTACGAACCATAGTAATAATAGTCGTTTAATTTTTTCATATTCATCTTATTTAGAACAACTCCAAGGATTTTCCCCTTTGCTGACTGCAATAATTCCTTCGCTTTTAATAGTTGTTCTTTCTCAGTCTTTTTACTCTGGGTAACGAGCACAGTGCCATCACATTTATTTGAAAGAATTTGTGCATCCGTTACAGCCAATAATGGTGGTGTATCAAATATCACGATATCAAATAGCGTTGTCGCCTCTTCAATCACGCGATCCATTGCTTTTGAGCCAAGCATCTCCGATGGGTTCGGTGGAATCGGCCCACTTGTTAGAATAAAAAGATTCTCTACTTCTGATTCTTGGACAGCATCTGTAAGTACCGTCTGTTGAGAAATGACATTAGCTAATCCTCTCGTATTCAACACATTAAAGGTGTATTGCACAGTTGGTTTTCTTAGATCAGCATCAATCAGGAGTACTCTTTTACCTTGTTGGGCAAAAACAACAGCAAGATTAGCAGTAGTTGTCGATTTTCCTTCCCCTGGTCCAGCTGAAGTGATCATCATTGTACGAATATCTTCGTCGAGCGAGGAGAATTCAATGTTTGTTCGAATCGTACGGTATTGCTCTGATATCGGTGACTTTGGTTGATGTTTCGTAATGATATTTCGTTTCAGCTGATTATTATGCTTGTTCCGTATTAGAGCCAACGTTACTCCTCCTCGTATTTTGATGTTTTTGTACCCCTGCCTTTTCATTTCCCTCTTCAATGTTAGCTACTAATCCAAGGACAGGTAAGCCAACCGTTTTTTCAATATCTTCTTCATTCTTTATTGTGTTATCCATATACTCAAGTAAAAATGCAAGGCCAACACCAGCCATTAAACCTACTACAAGTGCAATGGCAATATTCAATAGCGGGTTGGGTTTGATGGGTGATTGATTCTCCGCTACCTCGGCACTGGCTAAAATGGAGACATTATCTATATTCATAATGTCTGGTATCTCACTTCGGAACACTTCAGCTGTTTTATTTGCAATGAGCGCCGCTTGTTCGGCACTTTCATCCTCCACTGAAATCTTTACAACTTGAGAGTTTTGTTCACTTTGGACGGAAATTTTTTCATTTAATGCACTTGTTGAAAAATTCAAATTAAGCTCTTCCTTGACGATATCTAGTATCGCTGGGCTCTTGATGATGACGTTATATGTATTAATTAATTGTAAATTACCGTCTAAATCACTTTTTGTTATTTCTTGATTATCTTTTGCTTGGTTCACTAAAATTTGTGTAGACGATTGATAGACTGGAGTTAATACAAAGTAGCTGACCACCCCACTTATAAGGGCCGCCGCGATAGTAATTGACAAGATTAAGATGATTCTCTTCTTTAATGTATCAAACAGTTCTTTTAGACTAATAGTTTCTTCCATGTGCCCCTCCCAGTTAAGAACTAAGCAAAATTGATTATACCATATAAAATGCAACATTTGTTACATTTTGCTATTTTTAAGGAAAAAATTTATATTTTTTTGATACTATTGACTATATAATCTATTATTAAACAACCAAAAGTAGGTTATTAGTTTTATTATTTTTCAATTATTATATTTTAATAACTTTTCTTACTAAATAGGATGAAAGGAGTGATTATATGAAAATAATATCCATTATATTAGCCGGATTGCTCAGTCTAGTAATTATCGTCGTGAGTCACGTTGCTTGGGTGGAAAGAACAAGCATGAATGGAAGTGCCGATGTAAATTCAGTAGAAAAAGAGGAAAAAGCAATCCAGGCAAGTTTTCTAGCAATGGCTGCTAATTGGCCAGAGGATGCTGTACAATCTTATGCACAAACTTTAGAAAACAACGTCCCTTATAACCTGGTGCTCGTTGGCTCTGATTCTTCAATGGGGGAAGAAGACGGTTGGGCTGCACAGTTAGCCGCTAACATACGTGAACATTATCAAGACTCCATAACAGTAGAAACCGTTCGTTTTGATCGTTTTTCAGGTGACTTTAATATTGATGAAGTAGACCAGTTATCACCTGATCTAGTATTAATTGAACCATTCTTAATGAAAGATAATGATTGGTATGAAGATGTGACGGAACCGCTTGAGAATATCGACAAATGGAGAGAAACACTTTCAGAAACGAATCCAGAAGTAACCGTGATGTTGCAACCCGCCAATCCTTTTTATTTACCGCAAAAATATAAACAGCAAGTGGATGCGCTAGAAACGTATGCTTCTGAACAAGGATTAACTTATATTAACCATTGGGAAGCTTGGCCAAATACTAATGATCCATTCATTCGAGAGTACTTGGAGGAAGATTACTACCCGAATGAACAAGGTCATCATCTATGGGTAGAATATTTACGAGAATATTTTATAGCAGAAGAGTGATTAAAACTGTACATACATCTCACGCTCAATGATTATAGCTTTACTAATATAATGCAAAAGGAGCCGAATGAAGGCTCCTTTTTTTACACTTATAACCCTGTCCAGTTCCAATAAGTAAAGTAAAACAAAATCATCAATATAAAATAAATCGGCATTAAGAACATATTTAACTTTAATAAAATATTGGCACGATAACTCATCGTGTCATGCTCATAGTATACTAATAATGCCTTCGAACTGACCGGGAAAGTTAAGCAATAGTTCATCCCTACTAAGCTTAAAAAGAGCATAGAGGATGGCTCTAAATTAAGTGTCATACTAAGCATTAATATACCTGGTACCATTACTACCGCCCTTGTCGTATGTGAGGTAATGTAGATGTGACTGGTTATAGCGATGAGGATAATAAGAATCACAAGTCCCCATGCAGGGATAGGGGGAAAAGCTCCTATTAACTGAAATACCCCCTGCTCTATCCAGCTTACCGCACCTGTTTCCACCAGGTTCTTACCTAATGCTGTTGCACCAGCGACAAATAAAATCAAATTCCACGATACAGCCTGTAAACCCTTCTTCCAGGTAATGACGCCATACTTAGGCAGCATAAAAATAAAGGCACCTACAATTGTAATCAAACCTATTTCATATCCATGAAGTGCTTCTGTTAGCCACAACAAAATCAAGACAGTTAAAAGAATAAGGGTTTGCTTCTCCTTTTTGGAAACAGGCTTTACTTCATATATATTGTTGATATTGTTCGCGTCAAATGGGGCTGCAGTTAATTCCTTTGAAAAAAATAATTTAAAAACAAAATATGTGATGAAACTGATGATCAAGGTAAAAGGGAGCCCCCATATCAACCAATTTATATAAGAGATACTATCTCCTGTGGTCTTCTCTAATATTTCAATCCCGATTAAATGTGAACCCGCTCCTAATAATGTTGAAGAGGTTGTCATTAAAATAATGACTGGTACGAACAATGCAATGATTTCTCTTTGTTGCTTATTCTTAACAAGATTCGCTATTTCTCTTACAATTGGCAACATGAGTACCGCCCTGCCGGAAGTGGAAGGAATAAAGATAGCCAATGGAAACAGAGACAACATCAAATACAATAATAGTTGGTTTGTGTTTTTAGCTTTATGAATAATGACTCGTGTCATTCGAAGAGATAGACCAGAAGAACTAAATGCTTCTCCAATAATAAAAGCACCAATCATCAACCAAATGATCTCCGAAGAAAAGGACGAATAGAGCACATCTGTATTTGCACCATTTAATAAAATGAGTAATAGTAATGCACCTAAAGCCACATAAGCGGCAGGAAGTTTTGTACATACCCATAAAGCTAGTGTAATAATGAAAACAATCATAGAAACCTTTGCATCATAAGCTATATTCTCTGTGAAAACAATGAATGAACACAAAAATGAGAGAAGAATGACGATAAATTGTGTTACATTTGGAAGCTTAGATAAGAATGTTCCAGTAGACGGTTGCTGGTTTTCTAGTAAACGATTAGATTTCATATGATACCTTTGCCCAATTTCCTTTCAGCAATTCGATAGCCAACCTGAATTTGACGTACAGCTGCCTCTGCACAATCAGCAATTAAATTTGCTGCGTCTTCCATCGCCTTTTCTAATGAAGTTGGCTTCTGAATAATGCTCATATAAGCATCAATCCCACTTGTATAGTTTACCCATGCATCCTTTCCAATGGACCCAGTAATTGCAATCACCGGTATGCCCAATTGTTTTGCTAATCTAGCAACTTCCGCAGGAATCTTCCCGTTTGGTGTCTGTCTATCTATACACCCTTCCGCAGTTAATACAAGGTCAGCACCTTCTAGATGTTCTTCAATTTGAATATATTTCATAATAATTTCATAACGTGGAAATAGTTTTGCACCTGCAAATGCCACTAAACCTGCCCCTAATCCCCCAGATGCGCCACTACCTGGTAGCGTTTTCACATTATGCCCCGTAGCCTTCTCTATTAAATTAGCAAAGTGCGATAAACCATTAGCCAATATCTCTACTTCTAGTAAGGAAGCTCCTTTTTGGGGTGCAAATACGTGCGCCACTCCCTTTGGACCACAAAGTACATTATGCCAATTACACGCGACATTTATTTGTACTTGAGATAATCTAGAATCTATATTGGTTAAATCCATATATGCAATATCACTTAAGCAGCCCCCTCCCGTAATTTCTATTGGTTGATGATTTTGATTAAAAAATTTAGCACCCAACGCTTGTGCCATACCCGCCCCACCATCGGATGTACCCGAATCACCACAGCCAAATAAAATATGAGTCGCTCCTGATTCTAAGGCAGCTAAAATTAATTCTCCTACACCATAAGTATGAGTATTTAAAGGGTTACGTTGATGAAGAGGAACCATTCTAAGCCCAGCAATAGCGGCCATTTCAATTACGGCTGTTTTTACGTTGTTTTCCTCATACAACCCAAAGTATGTCTGTACTTTTTCACCTACAGGATTTGTGGCGTCAATAAATTTAAGTTCACCTTTCTTAATTTTAATAATTGTTTTGACAAAACCTTCTCCACCATCAACCATTGGAATAACATGAGTATCCACAGCGGAATCAAAACGCCTGATCCCTTTATCAATCGCACTCGCTACTTCCTCAGCTTCCAAACACTCCTTAAAACCAGATGGGATAATCACTATTTTCATTTTACTGCCTCCAAGTCATTTTTTATTAGGAAAATGAGCCATTTCCATTTAAATCCGTCGCTTCTAAGCTTTTTCACTTTCCTTGTTATCTTCTATACTAGTTTTTGAAGATGAGAATTCTATGTAAGAACCATGATAGTTAGATTAGAAATCAATAAGAATGAACCCAAATAATCAACCGTAATAAAAAAGGCATGTAAATGGTTCTCACCAAATACATGCCAGGCCTCATTAATCCAACTCTTTTTTTATTATCTCTCCAGTTTTTGCATTCATCTCTATTTCCACTTCGCCTTTTTTAGAATCAGCTTCAATTTCATAAACAATGAGTCCATCTTCTTCATCCAGTTCAATTTCATTCACTTTACCGTTAGAAGCCTTTTCTGCAATTGCTATCGCATCTTTTTCTTGTATGATCCGTTGCTTGATTAATTGCTTATCATCATCGTTAGCGTCGTCTCTATCTCTTTCGATATCACCATCTTCATTACCTTGATCCCTTTGGATAGAATCACCTGAAGAGGCATCTACTTTTACGTCCTGTTGATCATCGTTATTGTCATCATCTCTACCCCTATCGTCATATTGATTCTCTCCATCATCTTGTTTACTGGTTGCAACAACATTCTCTACTCCGACCTGAGATACGTTTTTATCTAACTCTGCATTGATAGGAGTAGCAATCGTTTCATTATTATTTGTAGCCCCAACAGCAACGGCTCCACCCATAATTACACCTGTTATGATTAAACCAACAAAAATTTTATTTTTCATGTTTAATATCCTCCTTTAATCTTCTGATTACTTATAATATAATCGTGTAAGATTAAGGCATTAGGTGAGTAACATTAGGATTTGCTGAGAAATAAGATTAATCATCAAATGAAATAGTAGGTTTTCCAGTTAAAGTATGAACTTGTACGGTTGCCTCATTATCATCATCCGTTTCAATTTCAATGAGATAATAAGTTTGGCCACCAATATTTTCGATTTCGATGTCATCATCGACTGTCCCTTTTACATGTTTCAACGCGATTTTAATTGCTTCATCTTTAGAAATAGCCACTGGAGGATCTTCTTCTTTTTGTTTGCCTTCTTCCGGGTTTTCTTCTTTAGGTTTTTCAGCTTTATCTTTTGAAACAATTGAACCTGTTTCTGCATCTACTTTAACAATATACTCCTCTTTATTCTCCAGAACTTTAGCTACATAAACATCTTTCTGATTTTCGTTTTTTTTACTAATAGATAAAATATCATCGCTTGACAGTAATAAGATACTTTCTATTTCCTTTTCATTCTTTATCGTTTTATTACGATCATCACCGCCACTTGAGTTATCTCCAAGTTTCTTTAAAGATATTATATCTCCATTTTCTGCATTTAAAGAAACTTCATATATTCCGCTTTCTCTCGTCATTTTTATGTGATAAGCACTTTGTTGTAATTCGATATTTGTTACTTTGCTGCCTTTATACCTTTCCTCAATTAAGGCAAGGGCATCTTCTTTAGTAATTGTTTTCGCAGAAGTAGTTACTCCTTGCCATGTAACAATAATAATAAAGGTAGCAATGACAACTAACCCAAGAGTAATCCATAACCCTTTTCTTCTCATTATTATCCTCCATTCTATATCCATTTCCTTTATTATCTAATATAAAAATTAAAAGAAAATGAGAAAGCACTGATCGATTAATTAATTTTTGTTTTCCTATGTTCGTTATTAAACACCATGGTAACTGTTGTTCCTAAGTTTTCAACACTCTGTAATTTTATCTCAATGGCTAAAGCCTCGGCAATTTCCTTCGCTAAAGAAAGTCCAAGTCCGACTCCTCCTGTTTTTCTGGACCTTGCTTTATCAATACGGTAAAAACGTTCAAATATTTTGGGAAGCTCATTCTCATCTATACCTATTCCACGGTCAGAAACATGAATAAGTATTTCTTCGTTACTCTTCTCACTCAAAGTGATTGTAATTTCATCATTACTATACTTTCTTGCGTTATCAAGGAATATAAAAAGTAATTGCTTTAACTTTTGTTCATCTGAGTAAATGGACGCATTGCTATCAATTTCACTTTCAAAAATAATCCTTCGATTGTAGCCGTTCTGGAAAGCTTTTGCTGAATCTACCAAAAAGTCGCTTAGGCTAATTTTGGTTGTTTCTATATTCCATTGTTGATTATGTTGTGCTAGGAGTAATAGTTGTTCTGTCAAATTTTTCATTCTAATGGCTTCAGAATGAATCGCTTCAATTGATTCTTTAAAAAGTTCCTCATCATGCAATCCTCGTCTTTTTAAAAGACTGGTATAGCTTTCAATTACAGTTAGTGGTGTTTTTAGTTCATGGGAAGCACTTGAAGCAAATTGTTTTTGCTTATCAAAGTTGACTTCGAGTAAATCAATCATATGATTAAAAGTCGTACCCATTTCATGCAATTCGTCATTGGAATTGTTATTTAATGGCAGACGTTTAAATTTCCCACTTTCTCTAATTTCACTCATTGTCTTAATCATTGAAGTAATCGGCGCAATAATAAGGTTGCCTAATAACCTACTAGAAATAATAACTGGAATCATCGCAACTAAGGTTACAATGATTAAAACCAACCGTAATACTTTTAAATTTTCTGTCGTTCTTACAATGCTTTTAGCGATTTGTAGGTTAGCCACTTCACCATTGCTTAAAATAACCGGAATCGAACCAAAGGTATATGAGGTTTCACCTTCTTTAATCTCGATATTTAATGACGGACTGAATGATTTCTCTATGTTATGCGCCTCTTTATTAAAAGAGGGATCCACAAATGTACTAGCTGCCTTTTGGTTATCCTCATAAACAATACGAACCATACCATCGATAGGAATATAAGCCCGAAGTAATGTGTCCATTGGTACTGTGGCAAGTGACTGATCGATTTCTGCAGAATTTCTTTCCAATTCAAGCTTCCCACGGTCAAGTTCACTATTCATCATCATATTGCTAAACAACAAATAAATCGAGATATTCATGACGATAAGTAATATGATAAACAAAATAGAAGTATACAGATTAATTTTGTTTTTTAACTTCATTTCATCTCCCTTATAACATATCCCACGCCTCGTACCGTATGGATAAGCGCAGGCAGATTCTCTACGTCAATTTTCTTCCGTATATATCTAATATAAACATCAACAACATTTGTATCGCCAATAAAATCATATCCCCAGACTGCTTCAACGATTTGATCACGATTCAGTACTTGTCGCTTATTTTCCAATAAATAAACGAGCAAATCAAACTCCCTTGGTGTCAATTCAATGGATGTATCTCCACGAAAAACTTCCCTTGTTTTCTCATTCACTTTTAAATTAGCAATCGTTAGCACATCATCTTCATTTGCTACTTCCTCAGTGACCTTATTTCTAAATGCCACACGGACTCTGGCTAGCAACTCTTCTATTTGAAAAGGCTTTGTTATATAGTCATTTGCACCTAAATCTAATCCAGAGACTTTGTCCTCAACTGAGCTTTTCGCAGTTAAAAGAATAACAGGTGTATGATTATCATTGGTCCTAATTCTTCTTAACAACTCTATTCCGCTAATCCCCGGAAGCATAATATCTAATAATATGAGATCCCATATTTTTCTTTTATAAGTATGGAATCCTTCTAACCCATCAAGTGCTTTTGTCACTTCATATCCTTCATATTCCAGCTCTAATTCTAATAACCTTGCAATTTTTTCTTCGTCTTCAATGACGAGAATTGATTTTTTGTCCATTAAATACCCACCCTTTACAATCCACTTTATGATTGATTGTAGATTCTTTTTATTAAGATTCTATTACTTTATGAATATTTTTATATTAATACCTTTCAACCCCAGTTTCTGTTAAAATCCGTGTTTATTAAACGGCCAAACGGCTCATTTCTCATCATTTTTTAAAAGAGGCAATTAAATATGAGCTTTCTTTTTTTATCTAGTGCAATCGTTTGTTTTTGAATTGAGACTTTTATTGGATGAATTTAACCGGAGCATTTGTTATGGTTAATTAAAATTATATTTACAGGAGATGAAATTGCATCATGTATAAATGGCAACTTGCACTAATTACTGGGATACTGCTCCTCTCTGCTTGTAACAGTAATTCCGTTGAGGAATCGGACATGAATAAAGAGAAGACCCATGAAGTGTCTCAATCATCTGATGAAAAAGAGGCAAACTCAAAATCAGGTAACCCTTCAGTCCCTGTACAAAACATAGCAAATGATAAGATTTCTAACGAAAAGGATTTGTCTTCATTACCAGAATACGGCAAAATTATAGAACTAATCGGTGATCAAGATTATCTCTTCACAAAAGAATCAGATACTGGAAGTAAACGCGTGTTTATTATTGAGCAAAATGGTGAAAAACAATATAAAACTATCTTCATCAAGAAAACAAATCGACTTAAAGTGATAAAAATTCACGGTAATGGCGGAGAAGTTTTCAACCAAATATTACCATAAAAAGAATGACAGAAAAGACACTAATAGCAGGTAGAAGTAATGAAAGTCGACCGGACCCTTTGAGGTTATTCTTTAAGTATTTATACATTTCTATGGCATGAAAGAAGTTTAAGGAAATTCACGCCATGATTTCCTATCCGATTCAAACCAATTGTTTCTAGGTAACTTGCACATCTTCATACCTGTTGTTCGCATTTTGGCTTTGCCCATACCTTTTCCCCAAAGGTATAGGTATAACTTATGCTCATGTGTTTGGTTGTAAAGAGGCTAGAGCAAAAAAACACAATAGAAACTAATTTTCCTCACATTGTTCGCCGGAACTTAATAAAGAGTGACACCATTTTAGTGTCACTCTTTGTTCATCATTTCACTGACGGCTGTTTTTTCCTTGCAAGGAATAACATGATCGCTCCTGCAAGCAATATCGCCATGCCCATTACTAAATAGTTATAGCTGTTGGTTGACGTATTCGGTAGGGCTTTACCTGTTTTCTCCTCTGGTTTGGCGCTAGATTTCATTTGCTCCTTTTTCCCTTTGATGACATCTGCTGGTGTTTTACCATCAGTTGGTTTTTTGTTGCCATTGTCTGGGTCTGGCTTTTTCGTTGGTGGCGGAGGAGTGTTGCCCTCGGCCGGTCCGTCTTCTACTGCTGTTGTTGTTGCTTCTGCATAAGTATAACCAAGGATTTCATATTCTTCGTCATATGCCATCAATTCAATTGTGTAGGTTGTGTCTTTCTCAAGTTCTGTCCAAATATGTGAGAGTGTATCAGCATCTACGATTTCATACTCTTCGCCATTTAGAGAGATTTCATATTCATAGACTGAACCTTCACCATCGTATACCCATTCTGTTTCAATAGCATCTTCTTTTGCTTCTACTTTTGTGAAATAGAGGTCTTCACTAATCGTGAATACATAATCGAAATAGATTTCAATTTCTTCTCCGTCTGCATTTAATGCAGCAATAGCCACTTCATATGGTGTTCCCGGAGAAAGTCCAGTAAATACGTAACTAGATTCTGTTCCTGATACGGTATCTACTAATTCCCCATCTATATACAATTCATAATCTGCTACTTCTTCTTCCCCGGTATATTCCCATTCTGCATAAATTGAATCATGCGTCGTTGTTAAAGAGGTAAAACTTAAGTTCCCCATTTCTTCTTCATATAAAACTTCCACACCGCGCATTCTTAATTCTTTAATCACTTCCATCGCTTTCGACCCTTCGGAAATGTCAAGCGTTGGGACAGAAATGAAAGAGACAAGAGCTAAGTAAGGTAAATCCAGTAATGGCGAAATATCCGTAATAGCTGTTTCATCCATAGCTAAAAATAATAGATTATTACCATTCTTTAGTGGCGTAATGTCAGTAATGGCATTACCTGAAATAATGAGACCTTGTAAAACATGGGCATTCTCAGAATTTAACCAATCAAGATTCGTCATATTTGTATAATCTGCAAGTAAAAATAATAACTGTAATTTCGTTAGCGGTTGGAAATCACTAATTGGATTTTCCGATACGATTAAAAATTGCAGGTTGGCTGCTTTTTCAATTCCTTTAAGACTCGTGAGTTCATTATCAAAGAGTGATAATTCGATTAAACTACTTGGCAGAGCAGGGAGCTTCTTATATCCATTGCTATCTGCTGTAAGCGATTGTAAGTTAGGTAAACCTTGTATTGGTGATAAATCGAGTCCAGTATTGTAGGACGCAACAAGCATATTCAAGTTTGTTAAGCCCGACAATGGTTTTAAATCTTTCACTTTCGTGTCATCAATATATAGTACTGATAATTTACTTAAGTCTTTAATCGCTGTTAAATCGCTGACTGGGTTTCCTGTTATAGAAAGCTCTTCAAGGTTAGTAGCCAGTTCTAGCCCCGCTAAATTCCGAATGCCTTCATAATCAACATACAGTGAAGTTAAATTTTTCATATCACTTTCATAAATGTCACGGCTAATGCCAAGAGTCATCTTAATCATGTCTCTTAACCCTTTGTCTTTAATCGACACTTTTTTTCCTTCAGGTAATTGAGCCGTTTTTACATCCATCGTTGCTCGACCAATTAATTGTTTACCTTCATAAGCCTTAATAACGATATGATAGGTTGTATCTGCCTTTAAATTTTTAAATACATGTTCTTCCAGGTCAGATACTTTCGTTTCTTTCCCATCTATAGAAACAATATAATGATCTGGGTACAAATTGATATTGGCTTCAGGCCAGAAACTCCAGTACACTTGAATACTTGATTCATTGACAAATCCACGCTCTAACATCATATTTACATCATCTGCTTCATTGCTGTACACAGCTACGCCTTTTGCTGTTAAATCTTTCAGTACAGCTTGCGCTGAAGCATTTTCACCAATCCAAGGTAAGCCATAGGCATAAACTGTTTGAAGATTCGTTAATTTCTTAAGAAAATCCAGGTTGGCTAGTGAAGTATGAGAAATATTTAACTCTACTAAACTTGTGCTAAAAATACTTGTATCTGTAATAGTTAACCCTGTGACATCAAGGTCTTTTAACTTTGTTAATGCTTTGATTGGTGTTAAATCAGCAATGTCATTATAACCGAGATGCAATGTTTCTAAATTGGTCGCAAATTGTAATCCCTCAATGGAAGTTACCCATAAATTCGAGATTGATAGACTGGTTAATCCGTTTAAATCAGCTTGATAGATATCGCGCTTTAACCCTAATTCGTCTTTAATTGCTTGCTCAAGAACTTTGTCTTCAAATGAAATAACTTCTCCTGTCGGTGCTGCCGATGTTGTTACTTCTACCTCTGCTGAGGAAACGACTTTACCTTTTTGAATGCCTTCTACTTTCACTTTATATGTCGTTGCAGGGGTTAATTTCGTTAAGGCATAAGTTGTTTTATTTGGTGAAACGACTTCTTTTAAATTGTTATCAACGTATAATTTAAATTCATCAACATCCACTAAACTCCATGAGATGTCAGCTGTTGTATCGGTTATCTTATGAGCAGTCATATTCAATGTAGGGACAGTTTCCTCTTGTGCTGCCGCTTCTTCATCAACTACTTGTTCCTCTTCCTCAACAACGGTTCCCTCTTCTTTTGCCGACTCTTCACTAGCTTCCTCTTCTTCAACCGGCACTTCTACCGTTATCGATGTTTCATTACTTTGCACCTTACCTTGTGCAATCGCATAAGTCACTGTCTCTCCAGGTTTTACCTCAGAATCACTCAATTCATATATGCGATAAACGCCATCTTCTCCAGGTTGTTCTTGACTCATTTCTGGTTCGCTGGCAAGAACCGAACGTTCTCCATTTTTAACGAGCGTGAACAATTCTGCATTTTCATTTGCAGCTTCTTCATATTTCACTCGCCATTTCAGTTGCACTTTTCCGTCTAAATATTCTGGATTTTGTAATTGGATTTCTAATGGTTGTTCTACATCAGTTGTTCCTGGTGATGTCGGTGTTTCCTCCGTACTCTCTGTCTCCGCTAGGACGGATGCAGGGATGAAAGAAAAAACGAGCATCATGGATAAAAGTAGATGGATAAATTTTTTCATTCCCAATTCCCCTATTCTCTCTATTTTTAGAAATATATCCCTATCAATACAGATGTATCATATAACGAATGGATGGGCTTGTATAGATATTTACGATAAAATTTTTCGACAACATCCTTTGAAAAAAGGGGTTTTTGTCGAAATTTCGCCAAGATCGGACAGATTCTTTCATTATTGCTAGAGCTCCCCTTTCAAGCTAATGAAAATTAGAAGGAAAGCAATATATTGGTAGGTTGATTGTTTGTCCAAATCGGGGGATGATACTATGGGAGATGGTAGGTTGTGAATGAAGATTGGTGGGCGAATTCCTTGCACCGCGATTGTGACTGAAACGATGCACTTCCTGAGGAGATCGCTCAGTCCTTAACACTAGTTTTGAAATCATCGTACAAGATAAAAAGGCTGGAAACCAGCGTTCCAACCTTCAAACCTTTTACTTTATTAGAAACGATCCTTGTTTCTCTCAAATGTATTTTTCACTTTTTCAATGACGATTTTGCTGCCGCCTTGTTCTTCGACGCCTTCAACCATCATTGAGATAAGTAGCTGAGGGTCCTCTGGGTTATAGGCAACAAACCAACCGTTTTCTTTGCCCTCTTCATCAGCGGTCTGTTTCAGTTCCGCTGTCCCCGTTTTCCCTGCTAGCGGGTAGCCTTCAATACGTGCCGTACGTGCTGTACCGCCTGATTCGTTCACTACTTTACTCATCGCTTCAGATACAATTTTAACAGTATCTTCATCAATTATATTTTCCTTCCATACTTGGCTCTTTTCTTCCCCATCCATGAGCAAGATTGGTTTAATCATTGACCCATTATTGATAAAAGGTGTATAAGAGGTAGCCAAGTGAAGGATACTCATTTCAACATGTCCTTGCCCATAACCGGAATCGGCAATTAATGTCTCTTTATCTAGTTTGCCGATTGTAGAAGATTCGAGTGGATAGGCAAAGGGAATATCTTCAGCAAAGCCAAATTCTTTTAATCCAGCAGTTAATTTGTCTTTTCCTAGCTCTAATGCTGCCCTTGCAAAATAAATATTATCCGAATACATCATCGCCAAATCGAAATTGACTGGCTTTCCAGGGTCACTTACCCTTGTGATTCGGTAATCACCCCAGCGATTATCATCCGGCCACTGCAAACCCTTCACTGCCATTGTATCTTCTGGTTTAATGGCTCCTTCTTTTAATGCAAGCGCACCTGTTATTGGTTTAATCACGGAACCTGGTGCATACGTGTGTTGAAAACGATTCAAGAATGGATTATCACCACTCTCTTCTAGCTCTTCTAATTGAGAGGCAGAGTATCCAAGAGTTGCTTGATTTGGATCGAATCCTGGACTAGAGACAAGTGCCAATGTCTCACCCGTAACAGGGTCGATGGCAGCCGCAGTGCCCGGCTTATGATCCAGTTCTTTGTACAAATCCTCTTGTAATGTGAGGTCAATAGTTAACTGAACGTTGCTACCATGTTCTACTGCTTTTTCGGCCACAACTACCTCTGAACCGTCCTCTTTCTTAATTCCAATTAAGACACCATTTGAACCGCGCAGCTTTTCCTCATATACTTTCTCTAAGCCGCGACGGCCGATGACATCATTACTGCCATATCCTTTTCCTTCGTGTTCCTCCAAGTCTTCAGCTGTCACTTGAGCAACATTACCAATTAAGTGTGAGGCCGCCTCGCCGCCAGGGTATACTCGTCCTTCAATATCCTTTTTCAATACACCTGGTATACTCATCAATTTACTTAATAGCTCTTCTTGATTCGTAGCAATTTTCTTGATTGGCACAAATTGATTCGCCTGTACCCAACTCGCGCCTAATTTATCCTTAACAGCGTTCTCTGAGATCTCAAGTAATTTTGCCACTTCTTTAACCGTTTCATCTTCAGCGTCCATTTGTTCTGGTACGATGCCAATTTCTAAAATCGTCCCATTGAAAGCAAGTGGATCACCTGAACGATCGACAATTTCTCCCCGTTTTGCCTTCACTGAGTTGTATGTAATTTCGTCATTTGGGCCAAGTTCAGGGAAAATATAAGTCGTATCCCATTCAATATACCAATTTTCCTCATCGTCTCTCTCTTCTTTAACTAATGTTGCTTGATGATCAAAGGCAATCTCTCCTGCTAAACTGTCCATTTTTGCCGAAAATGGTAGTTGTAATGATTGTTGATCTGTATCTAGTTCTTTCTCAGATTTTTTATGTGAAATGTCTAAGTTAGCAATGCCTAAGTCTGTATATATTTTTTCATAGCGATTGACAAAGTCTTCTTCACTAACGGATGCTTTTGCCTCTTTTGAGAGCATGCCATACATTTTTGCGAACTCTTCCTTATTCCAATATTCTATATATTGAGATAACCGTTGTTCTGGATCAACCTCTTTATTGCATGCACTAAGAATGGCTAAAACCGTAATGGCCACAAATAAATAGACTATCTTTTTCATGTCTCTCCCCCTCATCAACCATTTTAACACTATGGCCCATTTCATACCATATATAGAACAATGGTTTCATGGGAACATTTTATGAACAAAAAAACCGAGCCTTTATAACAGCTCGGGTGCTACTGCTTGTTTTTCCTTTTCTTTATGATGAATAATTTTCAAACGAATGAAGAAACCGATAGCCGCTGCGGTTAGCCCTACGGAAATACCGATCCAAAAACCATATGCCTCAAGCTTCGTAAAGGCAGCTAAACTATAACCAACTGGAATGCCGATTACCCAATAGGAAATAAAAGCGATGATAAATGGTATTTTCACATCTTTATAGCCACGTAAGACACCTTGTAGTCCCGCTTGGGCAGCATCTGAAATTTGATAAAAAATAGCAATAACGAAAAAGTTAGCCGCAAGTAAAATCACTTCTGGGTCATTTGTATAGATGGCGGCAATTTGTTCTTTGAAGAACAACAAGAAGATTGAAGCAAAGCCCATAAATGCCATTCCACCTAAAACACCAAGCAAACTGTATTTTTTTGCGTTGTCTAAGCGTCTTCCTCCAACCGAGTACCCAATCATAATTGTCATCGCCATTGATAGACTAAGGGGAATCATAAATAATAAGGAAGTAAAACTAAACGCCACTTGGTTGGCTGCTACTGTAATCGTTGAAAACATCATACCAACTAAAAGGGTCACAACTGCAAAAATACTAGATTCGAAGAAAATGGTTAATCCTATGGGAATGCCAATAGATAATTGTTCCTTCCACGCTTTTATTGATGGTTTAAACCACACTTTTCCAATTTGGTAGTTTCTAATCTTTTCGATTTTAAAACTAAGCAATAGACTAATGATTAGAATGAGCCAATACGTAAAGCCTGTTGTATAACCCGCACCAATTCCTCCGAGCCTTGGAAAACCAAAGTGGCCAAATACTAAGCAGTAGTTCAAGAATATATTTACGGGTACCGCTAAAATGGTAATGATCATTGTGATTTGTGTGAAGCCTTGTGCATCAAAGAAATTCCTTAGCACATTGTATAAAAATAACGGCACAATCCCGATAGATAATCCAAGTAAATAATGAAAAGCAATATATTCAACATTTGGAGCCAACCCCATTAAACTTAAGATGGGCTCTAAGAAAAATATACCGATTAAAAGTATAACAACTGCAATGATAGCCGCTAAGTATAACGCCTGTGTCACACTATAGGATATTTTCTCCTTTTTGCCTTGCCCTAGTAAATGCGACACAATTGGGGTTACAGCAAGCATAATCCCATTGATTCCTGTAAATACCGGCATCCATATATTGGACCCAATTGCCACTCCAGCCAAATCATCCGTTCCAACACGGCCTGACATCATCGTATCCGTTAAATTCATTGCATATAGCCCTATTTGTGTCACCATAATCGGCCATAGTACTTGCAAAAATAGCTTAATTTTCTCATTCCACGTTTCTGCATGATACATCTTGTATTCTATCTCCTGTTTCGTCTCATTTTAGCGATTATTTATTTTAGCACTGGCACGATGTTGTTTCAATCGAACAACAGATGGATTATGCCGGAGCCCATCTTGCATAGAGAATAAGATCCCCTGTTGTTCCTGCTGGAATAACCGTTACCACCTGCCCAGCAGTATTATACCAATTCACAAATTGGTATCCACTTACTGGCCCTGGCGGATTTAAAATAATTGGCAGATCTGATGCTGTATACGTTTGCGGATTTGGATTCTCCGTACTCAATATATTTTGATAAGTAATCGTATAATCAGGTAATCTGACCAACAGGACCTGCGTATTGTCGTCGCTTAAACGAATCACCCAATCCTCAAACTCTGTCGTCGGCTTAATAAATTTATCCGCATCTGATTGTGCTAAGATCGGATAAGTTGCGGTCGATTCAGCAACCACGATTGGTGTACCAGCTTCATTTGGTGTAACATAATTGGTTAAATCTAATTGAACAACAGTCCCTTGTACAAGCGGTGCGGTAATGTAGGCAACGTTACTTCGACCAACAATGTAAAGCCCATTCGCATCCCCAAGCTGATCTTGCATAAGTAAAATGCCACTATTATATATACCTGGTGCAGTTTCAGCCGTATTCACACCAATATCCCCGACACTATTACTACCTACAAATGATATTTCGCCTGAATTAAAAATACCTCCGCCAACTAAGGCCGCTTCATTACGTTCAATTAAAGTTTCCGTTATACTCGTTTGACTATTTGTATTCGTAAATATGCCTCCACCTGTTTCACCAGCATAGTTATCTGTTACTTGAATATTAGTGAGAACGACCTCTGTAACATCATTAACATACACACCGCCGCCACTTTCAGTCACCCGATTATTTCTTATGATACTCTCAATAATTTGAAGCTGCGCATTTAAATTGACAAACACGCCTCCACCATTAGCAGCAATATTTTCGAATATCGTGCATTCATCGAATATCGTACTTGTTTCATTATTAAAGTATACCCCACCACCGTTAAGGTTGGCTTGATTGGAGAAAATTTGGCAAAGAGATAAAGTAATGGTTGCATTTGAATTGATAAATAAACCTGCTCCATTATTGGCAATATTGTCCGCCACTTCACAGTTAACTATATTAATTACACTATTAATGTTAGCAAAAAGCGCTCCACCATTACCTGATGTCGAATTTCCAGTTAGTAAAACATCGTTAAAGACGATTTGAGATCGCTGATTAATATACAACCCGCCCCCATTTTTTAAGCCAGTATTGTTTGCGACGCTACCTCTCGTGAAGCTTCCAATAACGTCTGGGTTGATTAAGACTCCTCCTGCCCCCCTCGTATCATTTGGTTCTATTGATTGATTCCCGATAATATCCGTATCAGCAATAGTGAAACTTGTACCCGTATTAAAATAAACGCCCCCACCAACCGTGGCGATATTATTGGAGATAACTGACCCATTAATGGTGGCACTGCCTTGGTTCACAAAAATTGCTCCACCAAAGCTAGCAGAAACATTCTGCACTAACATTGAATCGGTGATATTCGCATGTGCATTTGAAGCAATATATATACCTCCACCAAACTCTGATGCATCACAATTATAAATGATTGAATTGTTTAAATTACCAATAGCAGATCCAGTTAGATAGAAAGCGCCACCCCTTGGCACAGAAGAATTTTGCATGGTTGAATCGTTAACCGTTACGATACCTGTACCTGTACAAAAAACAATCGAAGAGGCTACAGTATTTTGTTTGTTACCGTCTATAATTAAACTTTGTAAAAGTAGATTTCCAGTTGTAGCAACATTAAAAAGGTATCCTGTAAACCCTGTTCGTCTGGTCAGTCTGATAGACGTATTTTCCCCAATTATCTCCACTGTGTAGTTAATTGATAAAGTTGTTTCAAGATCAAAACTATTCGTAATCGTAATAATATCCTCTTGATTACTAATTGCCGTCTGTAGCTCTGCAAAAGTTGAAACCGAAACCATCGTTTTCACTCCTATCTACGCATGTCCTTGTATAACATATGAAGGAATAGAATTACTGGTGAAAAAGAATGACAGTGGCACGCTAATCGGTTATAATTTTGGAAAAGAAAGGATGATGTTTTTGACTATTTATAAACCACTCGAGTTTTCAAAAACCCTCCGTTATTATCTTGCCATATATGCGCGAACCAAATTACCTCCCGAGTCCGAGTACTATCTACAATCATTGCTAAAAGGTTATAACGGGGAGAAGGATTGGGCCTCTCATTTAAATGAACTACCTGATGACATACCGATTTTGTACGATCTCCTATTAGAAGTCAGCCAATCCACTATTCAAATCGACGCACTATGTATCCTCCAACACAAATTAATCCTATTTGAAATTAAGAACTTCCAAGGAAATTTCTCAGCAGATGACGAAAAATGGTATAGTCCATCCAATAAAGAAATCAAGAATCCACTCAATCAAATCAAACGTGCAGAACCTTTATTACATCAATTCTTAAAAAAGCACCAACTCCATATCCCCTTTGATTATTACCTTATTTTTGTCCACCCTACCTTTGTCCTCTACGGCGCCACTCACCATGAACATGTCATTTTCCCAGGACAAATCCCCGAATTTATGGATAATCTCAAACAACAAACCTTTGCACCTCAACGGATGCACACGAAAATCATTGATACCTTCTTATCTCATCACAAAAGCGATCTCCACTTGCTCCATAAACCTGTGTATCACTATGATCAAATGACTAAAGGGCTATTTTGCGGGCAATGTGGCGGGAAAATGAAAAGGAAACATAAAAGGACATTCTCCTGCATGCAATGTCATCACTCTGCTACAGTCAACGATATTGTCTTAAGCAATATTAAAGATTATATGACACTCTTCCCGGAACGTAAGGTAACTACAGCTAATATTTATGACTGGATTGGTGGGGAGGTTAGTCCAAATGCCATAATCAAAATACTCCATAATCACTTTGAAAGAAAAGGGGTGGGAAAATCCATTCATTATATAGAGTTTAAATAAAAAATATGAGTGATGTTTACTATTGATTTACTTTCACCCCTTATTTGGGGTGATTTATTTTTGCTCACACTTCTTGGTTTTTTTGGACCTTCTTGTGGGGAGGGTGTTTCGTGGTTGATTACTCTTCTTGGGCATTCTGGAGCTTCTTGTGGGGGTATTTCACGTTTGCACACTCTTCTGGATTATTCTGGACCTGCTTGTGCGGGCATTCCGGGGTTTGCACACTCTTCTTAAACATTCTGGAGCTTCTTGTGGGGGTATTCCGCGTTTGATCACTCTTCTTTGTCATTTCGGACCTGCTTGTGTGGGCATTCCGGGGTTTGCACACTCTTCTTAATCATTCCAGACCTGCTTGTGCGGACATTTCACATTTGCCCACTCTTCTGGCTCTTTCCAGACCTTCTTTTGTGGGCATTCGGGGTTTGCACACTCTTCTTAATCATTCCAGACCTGCTTGTGTGGGCATTCCATATTTGCCCACTCTTCTGGCTCTTTCCAGACCTTCTTTTGTGGGCATTCCGGGGTTTGCACACTCTTCTTAAACATTCTGGAGCTTCTTGTACGGGTATTCCGCGTTTGATCACTCTTCTTTGTCATTTCGGACCTGCTTGTGCGGGCATCCCCTTGTTGCCCACACATCTGGACCACTCCGAACCTTCTTGTTTGGGCATCCCCCTGTTTGCCCACACCTCTAGCTCATTCCGAACCTTTTTATATACGAGTATTCCCCCGCTCCTCCCTATTTCCCACCCTACATGCTCTGTGCTTTACTTTCAAATAGACAAAGCTTCCCCACATAATTACCACGACCATTCCCCAACATAATTTCCACATGCTCCACCTCACACCATCACCAATTCATCAACAAAACACAAAAACCCCCACAAGCCAAAGCCTGCGGGGGTTCCATTATTTATGCTAAGACAGATAATCTCTCTTTTACTTCTTCTTCAGTTAACCCGTGCTCTGCGATATAGCGGTTGCGTGGGTGTGAGCGACATTCTTCGGAACAGCTACGTAAATGTTTGTGTTCGTTTTCCTCAGAACAAAGGATTTTTTTGTTACATTCTGGGTTGGCACAGTTGACGTAACGTTCACATGGCTCTCCAGAGTAGTAATCCTTCCCTACAACTACATGTTCTTTGCGGTTGACGGGTACTGCGATTCTTTCATCGAATACATATAATTGACCATCCCATAGTTCGCCTTGAACTTCTGGATCTTTTCCGTATGTGACGATGCCACCATGAAGTTGTCCAACATCCTCAAAGCCTTCTTTAAGTAACCAGCCAGAGAATTTTTCACAACGAATACCACCAGTACAATATGTGACAATTTTCTTCTCGCCTAACATTTCTTTATTGTCTCTTACCCACTGAGGGAGATCACGGAAGTTTGTGATATCTGGGCGAATGGCACCACGGAAGTGACCTAGGTCATATTCATAATCATTTCTTGCGTCTAAAACAACTGTATTTTCATCATTTAAGCTTTCATAAAATTCTTGAGCGCTTAAATATTTACCTGTTAATTGATTTGGATTAACATCATCTTCTAAACGAAGGGTAACTAGTTCAGGACGATAACGTACTTTCATTTTTGGAAACGCATGTTCCTCTGCTTCATCGATTTTGAAAATCATATCAGCAAAACGTGGGTCTGCTTTCATATGCTCCATGTAGCGGTCGGTTTGCTCTACAGTACCTGAACAAGTACCGTTAATTCCTTCATCTGCAATTAAAATACGGCCTTTTAATCCGAGTTCGTTACAAAATGCTTTGTGTTCAATAGCGAACTCTTCTCCGTTTTCAATTGGTACGTACATGTAATATAACAATACACGATAGTTATTCTTTTCTTCCATTTTCTTCACCTATTCTTTTTATATTTGCAAGATATAATGGTTCAATAGGTTTTTTACACCATTTTCTTACTGAAAGTATTATAACAAAAAAAAGCTAGGAAATAATGTCGATTTATTGACCTTTTTTTGGTATTCTTACCCGACTAACAGTTTATCCACCTCAATTTAATTTCATACGTAATGAAAAAAAACGTAAAAACACTGATTTTTACCTATATCTGAATATTTAAAATGATTGATAAATATACAAAATTTACTTATTATAAAAGGAAAAGGAGGTATGATTATGAGCCTTGCACCAGTAAGTTTTGGAGAAATTCTCAGCGATCTTCGTCAATTTAAAAAACTATCAATTGAGGATTTAGCACAAGGAATTTGTTCGTCAGAAGAAATCATCGAATATGAAAAAGGCAAGAAGTATCCAACATTAGATCAGTTATATGATTTTGCTGAACGGTTAAATGTAGAAGTCAGCCATTTCATTGACTATGCATCATCAAGTACCTTCAATTATGTAACGGCAGTCTTTCTATTAATCAAAAAATATAAGCGTGAACGTGATTATAAAGCGATTTATGAGATTATTGAACAAGAAAGGGATAACCCTTTGTTTAAGCAGAGGATTTCTATGCAATTTATGCTTTGGCATGAGGGGATTTGTGAGTATTATTTACATCAAAATGTGGACGATGCGGTAAAACTTCTTTATCAAGCGATCGATTTAACGAACCCTGATAGAAGTAGACTAACAGAGAACGAAATTGAAATTCTTACGAGCTTAGCGATTATTAAGCTTGAAGAAAAGGACTTCATATTTGCATCTAATATGTTTGAAGAGGCGTTAGATAATTTAGATTCGCTCCCTCATATATTGGATCCGAAAGTAAAATTACGGATTTTGTATGGGCTATCGCAAACATTAGCAGCAAGGAATAATTATGAGTCTTCGTTGAAATATAGTAATTTAGGAATTAATTATTGCATTAATAATGAGATTCTCTATTTGTTTGGAGAGTTTTACTATCAATCAGGCGAAAGTTACATCAAAATTGGTGAGATAGATATAGGGACGGAGTATATTAATCGGGCAAAATCTATCTTTTTACTACAAAATGATGAAAAATTTGCCAAATTAGTAGGAATAGAGCTAGAAAAGTTATTAGAAAAGTGTTAATATTTGTATTGTAAGATATTTCTATAATGAAGGGAGAAAGGAAAATGAAAAAATTCGTTTCTGCATCAGTTGTTGCCCTATCACTAGTTGCTTTCGGAGGATTTGTTGGCGCTGAACCGCTACCGACCCAACATGGAGCTGAACCACTTCCTACTCAGCACGGTGCTGAGCCGCTTCCAACTCAACATGGATCTTCACCACTACCAACTCAACACGGCGCTGAACCACTACCAACTCAACATGGTGCTGAACCACTACCGACTCAACACGGTGCTGAACCACTACCGACTCAACATGGTGCACCACTACCTACCCAACATTAATAAGGTTTGAGCAAAAGCACTTTCCCGCCAGAAGGTGCTTTTTTCTTTTTAAAAGGAACGATGTGGGCTTAGTAAGTGTTTAAGGTCTATTGCCAATTGTTCGACATATTTCTCGACATCTACATCCCCTTGA
This sequence comes from Cytobacillus sp. FSL K6-0265, assembly GCF_038003465.1. NCBI lineage: Bacteria > Bacillati > Bacillota > Bacilli > Caryophanales > Bacillaceae > Cytobacillus > Cytobacillus sp. FSL K6-0265. The sequence goes on from NZ_JBBOPE010000001.1 coordinate 4,062,764, forward strand.
CTCATTCCATTTTCGTGTGCCTTCAATAATAAATCTAGTAGATTAATAGGGCTTTCTGCATCCAAACCAAACTATCCTCCTAGTATTTCTTAGGAATATTATACTAAAATCTCGAATGCAAATCAATATTAAATTATCAAAAAATTTCCGTTTTTGTAAATAATCTTGTATGAAAACATTTAAATATATCCTTCCGCCTAATTTACCCCCATTTTTCCACATCATTTGACATTTGCCGGCTTTTTCGATGTTAATCGACATTTTTCCTCGACAAGAACTTTATCGTAAGTTGTCATATTATGTCGCATGTACCAAGAACCAAGTCGAAAGTCCTCGAAAATGATAGTTTTTCATCTTATTTTGTAAAAGGTTGTAAAAAATATAATTCTATAGACGATATTATGATAGAATTGACGAAATCTTGGAGTAAAGGAGAGATTACTAGACGTGAAAAAACATATGGTGTCGATGGCTACGATTGCTGTCGTTTCCTCTGCTTTTGCCGCTCAAGCATCCGCTGACTCAACTCATACTGTAAAACAAGGAGATACATTATGGGATATAGCTAAGAAATATAATACATCTGTTTCTCAGCTTAAAAAATGGAATGATTTACACTCTGACTTCTTACAAATTAATCAAAAGCTCATTGTTTCTAGTGAAAATTCAACACCTGCAAAAGAGAATAGTTCTTCTAATCAGTCTAGTTCAGGTACATATAAAGTGGTGTCAGGAGATACATTATCTAAAATTGCACGCCAACATAATATGACTGTCAAAGCATTAGTGGATCTCAATAATTTAAAAGGCGATCTCATTTTCCCAGGACAAGTGTTTAAAGTGAATGGTTCATCCTCTAGTAATTCAGGAAATTCTTCTTCCCCATCAAGCGGTTCAAATGGTAGTAGCGGGAATTCCAATTCCAAGAAGGATACATATATTATTCAGCCTGGAGACACACTAAGTGGCATTGCTAAAAAGACAAACACGACTGTTAGCAATTTAAAAAAATGGAATCAGCTAAGTAGCGATTTGATTTTTGCCGGAAAGAAATTATATGTAACGAGTAACAATGCTGGTAAGGATACAGAGAAGAAGCCGACAAATCCGACAAATGACAATATTTCTGGAAATGCTGCTGCCATCATTAGTGAGGCGAAGAAGCACTTAAATACGCGCTATGTTTGGGGCGGATCAACGCCAAGTGGGTTTGACTGTAGTGGATTTATCTATTACGTACTGAAGCAAACAGGATCAAATATTGCGAGAACAAATGCCGAGGGTTATTTTAGTCGTTCGTATTATGTGAACGACCCTGTACCGGGTGATATTGTTTTCTTTGAGGGTACTTATAAAAAGGGTATTTCTCACTTAGGGTTTTATATCGGTAATAATCAATTCATCCACGCTTCATCAAGTGGCGTTATGATTACCAGCTTAGATAACCCTTATTGGAGCAAACATTTCGATAGTTTCAAGCGCCTTTATTAAACAAGTTTATTTTTACAATCAAGGGTAAATAAATAAAAGAGGGGGGCCATGTCAATTCACCCCCTTTCAATTTCTAAAAGAGGTGAATCGAATTGAATATCTTTATGTTTATTAGCATCATGACTTTGGTATTGCTTTTAGTTAGTTTTCTACTGATCTTTTCTAAGCTCTATCGAAAAACAGCGACACGATTAAGTCTATTGATTTTACTTTTCGGTGCCGTCTCTTTTCCACTATTTTCTGTTATGTATCAAGTTCGGACAACGGATTATCTAATTGACTTTGCCACAATTGGCACCGTCTTTTTAATTACTTGGACTGTAGTTGTAATCACCCTTCTTGGCGGCATTTTCTTTCGCTTTCGTGTGAATATTTCAGAAGAAAGTGATATATATCGTCACTAGTGCAAGGCTTGCTCGATTATTTTTTGGAATAAGTCTTTCTCCTCTAAAAATGGATAATGATTGCTTTTTTCAAAAATGAACAGCTGTGATTGGGATATTTCTTGATGGATTTCCTTCGAATACTCAACCGGGCACTGGACATCATAACGTCCACAACAAATGTTTGTTGGTATGTTGATATGCTTTAATTTCCTTGTTATATCAAAAAGAACGGCTTCTCTACTGAAAAAATTTAACCTTTCTCCTGATATACCTTTAGATATCCCATCTGTGAAATATTGGGTATATTTCTCTGGTTCAAATAAAGAAAGCCGGGTACGTTTCATTGTTAACTCTTCTTTTTTCGTTGCAGTTATATTTGGCTGAGTTAATGCAAATTGATACTGTTGCATCACAGCAAATTTTGGATGGTTTTCATTATAGATGCATGCTGAGGACTGCGTGTAATCTCTTGCTGCTGACCCTACAATAACAAGTGATTCTAACGAAGGCTGATGAAGCAATGCATAAAGAAGTCCAATCATTCCACCTGTTGAATGGCCGGCATAAATCCATTTTTCATATTCTAATGCTATTCTAATTGCTTCTATATCTAATACGCTATCTACCATACTATATTCATATGGTTCATGTGCTTGCTCGGATTCTCCCACCCCGCGTAAGTTTACTAACGTTACACAAAAACGATTAGTGAATGTATCAGCAAAATAGTCCCCTGTTTCGTTAAAGACGGCATAATGATGCGCTACGCATAAAGGCTTTCCAACTCCCTTTTGGAAGATCTCAAACGTGCCTCTTTTGGTTTGGAGCATTTTTCTTTTCCACATTGTCTCCACCATCCCTACTCTAATGATACTTGCAGGTTACTTTTGAAAATACACCATTCTTCTCTATCGTCAATGTTCGATCACCTGATTCCTCATAACATCGCTCAATAATCTGTTCATTTTCGACGTGTTGATTATATACTTTGAGCATAATAACCATTGCTGCACCCATGATGAACACACTTCCTAATAATAATAGGAGTAATTTCACTTTGTCTTTCTGCATTGCCATTCCTCCTTACTCACACACATAAATTTATAAAAATCGAGCAAACTAAAGTATTCTTTTTATATAGGGAGCTAAAACATATGATATTCTTAGCGATTCTATTGATGGTTTGTGGATTATTTATTATCAACGGGATTTATGCTTATCAAACGAAGCACATCGATGCCTTTTTTCTTTCTACACTTTGGTACTATATTAAACTTGTTCCTTTATTTATTTCTGCCAGTTTAATGATTGGCTATGGTGTAAAGTTCTTAACCAAACATGTCGATAATCTCACCTTTTCCCTCATCGCCTCTAAAGGAATTGAGATTCTAGTTAGCCTCGTCATTGGCTATCTCTTTTTTAAAGAAACACCGACACTTCGGACAGGCCTTGGCATTGTAGTCATTCTAATTGGGTTTTGGTTGTTGAAGGGTGAATAGTTATTACTTCTCTTTCAATTCTTCGTATGCTGCGATTAACCATGGATGCACAACCTTCAATTTGTCTTTATGTTACATAAGGTAGTGAATATAAGCAAACGCTGCCTTTTCTAGCGATTGGTCGAAAGAAGTGAACACACTGTTAATATAAGGTGGCACTCCCTTCTGATCCCATTCTATTTTGTCTGCTACAAACAAAAGGTAATCCAGCAAACTTGCCCTTGACTTCAGAGTTGTATGACATTCAATCGCACTTAATACATTGGGATTAGTCACCATAAACACTTCGTCAGCGATATATTTAGATAATTTTTGATGAATAATCATGGGGAAAAGGCATTCTTCAGGAAGGATAGGAATGCCTATAGAGCGAGCAAACTCAATGCGCTGATGATTAGGTATAATCCCACTGATATCATGTAGTAAACCTGCCTGATAAGCCGCTTCTGGTTCACCATTGTATTTCCTTGCTAATTCCTCTGCCATTTGTGCTACCCTCACACTATGATTGTATATAGACAAACAATGATACTTCAAAGACTTTGAATACATTACTTTGAAGGGAATGTCCTTTTTTCACTACTTCTTTTAGCTGTTCAATTTGTATCATCTAAAAGGACCTCACTGGCGAGATCAGATGCTGAAACCGCGATCCATTCACCAATTCAAATAAAACGGGTTTCATCGATCCATTGTAAAAACAACGAATATACTCGTCCTTGACCACACGCAAATAATCTAATAAAAAGTGACTATCGAGAAATACTTCTACTTCAGTTTCTCCCGTTAATTTTTCAATCGTCTGCCATTCTTCAATCATACCGATCTGCTTAGCATGAGACGAAATTTGCAACCGTCCTGCTTGTATTCGCAATTTAATATGATGGTTTTTCTTTGCATCTGAAAAAAGGGCTGCCCGTTCAACACCTTGCAAAAAGGTTGGCGTATGGACATAAAACGAAGTCAGGTTTTGCTTCGGAATAAAATCAGTGGTTGCCGGATATCTGCCTTCAATCAGCCTAATATAAAAATGGCATTTATCCCTTTTTAAAACGAGATAGCTGTTTAATAAGCATAGTGACACCTTCTCATCTTTTTGTATATTAAGCTTCGACCATTCAAGTAGACTGTCGTGTGGAACGATGAACTCCATTTCTAACGGTGATTCGATGTTCACAGAACTTATAGAATAACGATGGGCATCGGTACTTATGAAGGTAAGCTCACCATTACGAGCAACAATTTGCACACCTGTTAAGACCGGACGATTATCTTGGACAGCTGCGGCAAACACCGTTTGTTTAATGAGTGTGAGAAGTTGCACTGCATCTAAAGTCAGTTTCGCTCCTACTGATCCATCGGGGATCGTCAATGTCTGGACATCTGTTAATGAGTATATTTTTGTATGAATTTCTCCTGATTGAATGTTGATCGTACCTTGTTCACTTAAGGAGATATGTATGTTTGACGGTAGTTTCTTTATGATATCAAAAAAATATTTGGCGGAAATGATGACTGATCCTGTTCTCTTGATGGTTAGTCCATCTTCCATTTGTGCGGAAATACTTATTTCCATCAACACATCCTCATTCCCAGCAATAAATGTCACTTGCTGATGATCTACGATTATTTTCATAGGAGACTGGCTGTTTTTTAGCGCCTTACTCACGTCTTTTAGTATGCGTTGCAATGTATCTTTTCGAATGATTATTTCCATGATTCCTCATTCCTCACTTTGTCTCAATACCTAGGTTAAACATTCGGTAGAAACATGTCGAATCCTGCCAGTAAGTAAAACAAGAATAGAAAAATCATATTGAAGCATGCTTACCCGTTGAAGGTAACAATGATATTGGTGGGAAGTTTCCGTAATAGTTGTGGAATCAATGGATGCTTTTATACCCACCACTAGTCATACTGAACCTGCGAAAGGGCATACACCCGACAAAACTCATAACTATATTTCACTAGATCTGTCGTAATTACCAACGGGTGTTCATCACTCTTATGTTGATATTACTTTCTCAAGTTTTCCCCATTTGCTCTTAGAAAATAAAAACCCTTCTATATCTATAATAGAAGGGGAAAAATTAATTGTTCCAGATACCTTTATGCTCTGTCGCCAACGACAGCAATGCGTTCATTTAAATGTTTGCCTTGTTCAGCTTCATCAAGGACAGCGATCGCAAAGTCTGCATAGCTAATATAGCTATCTCCTTGATTGTTGACGAATAGTTTGTCTTTGCCTTTTTGATAGCTTCCAGTTCGTTTTCCATCTGCATCGAAGAACGCACCTGGGCTAATGTATGTCCAGGTGACGTTTTGGCTGTTTTGTAGTTGCGCTAAATCTTTCCCCATTTGTGTTGCCGTTGGTAAGTAGGCTTTAGGAAAATCTGCTGTTTCATATAAACGTGTTTCTTCATCTACATATAGACTGCCTGCACCACTAACAACGATTAGTCTCGTGTGCTGACCCTTAAGCGCATCGATTAGTACTTTTCCTGCTTCCACATGTTGTTGCTCTTGACCTTGAGGTGATTTAAAAGCATTCACAATGACATCGTATTCTTTTACGTCATTAGATTGTATATCGAAAATGTTTTTTTCTACAACTGCTACTTGACTATTGATTTTTCCTGCATTTCTTACGATTGCCGTTACTTCATGCTTTCTGGCTACTGCTTCTTCTAAAATCAATTGACCTGCTTTGCCACTTGCACCGATAATGCCAATTTTCATAATAAAAGACCTCCGTATTGTAATTGAATTGATTACATGTAATTATTATAGTTACAGGTATCTTTTTTGTCAATTCTCACCTTTTTCCTTTTCTTGCGATTACGGTATAATATATTCACTATGATTCTTCCTTTTAAAGAAAGGTGATAAACATGACCATAAGCAGTCGATTTGCTGTGGGAATTCATATATTAACATTACTTGAATTAAATAAAGAGATTAATACCTCTGAAACGATTGCAGGTAGTGTTAATACAAATCCAGCTCTCATTCGCAAAATTATCGGGATGCTGAAAAAAGCCGATCTCGTTGAAGTTCATCCTGGGAAGGCTGGCGCTAAACTTAAAAAAGGCTTAGCAGAAATTACTTTACTTGACGTCTATCAAGCCGTTGAAGTCGTATCGGAAAATGAATTATTCAGTATCCATGACCACCCGAACCCTGATTGTTTTGTTGGGAAAAATATTCAACAGACGATAGAACCAATTTTTATCTCAGCGCAACTGGCCATGGAAAAGGTTCTTTTACATGTGACGCTTGAAGATGTTGTGAAGGAAATTGATAATAAATAAAAGGCGCCCCGAGGTCCATTTTCGGGCGCTTTCTATTTGTTAAAGTACAGCCGATCTCATGTTATACTATCATTATTTTCACTATTACAAATTTAGTAGGGGCGGAGCAGATGAAGTGGAAAAACTTTGGCTTAAAAGGAAAAATGATTGCTTTAATTAGCTTACTCATTTTGCTTGTATTTTTGATTTTTACTATTTATTTATTTCGCTACCTCTCCGATATGGTAGAAGAACAAACAGGACAAAAAGCGTTAAGCTTAGCACATACAATAGCCAATATACCTGAAATTCAGGATGCCTTTCAGCTGAGTAATCCCGCTTCTACTATTCAGGATATCGTTACACCCATTCAAGAGGCATCAGGAGCTGAGTTTATTGTTGTTGGCAATAGAGATGGCATTAGATACTCTCACCCTAATCCTGACTTTATTGGGGAGAAAATGGTTGGCGGCGATAATAAACGGGCGATTTTGAACGGTGAATCTTATCAATCGAAAAAAGAGGGCACATTGGGATTATCCATTCGGGGTAAAGTACCGATTAAAAAGGACGGCGTAGTCATTGGTGTCGTTTCTGTTGGTTTTCTCAATGGCAATATTCAGGAAATCATTCAAGATAAAAGCAAACCATTATTCATCGCACTCGTAATAGCCATTTTATTAGGTGTGGCTGGGGCCGTTTTAATTACTAACTATATCAAACGAATACTATTTCATATGGAACCGGAGCAGATTTCTCAATTATATTATCAAAATAAAGCGATTCTTCAGTCCACACATGAAGGGATGATCGCTGTTGATCATTTAGGACACATCACTGCCGTTAATAAAAATGCGAGAGAAATCATCGGAACAGATGCCGAAGAAAGCGAATTTATAGGGCGCGATATTCGTGTGTTATTACCCATCCCCCTGCAAATAACAGGAAGTATTCGTGATCAAGAATTGATATTAGGTGATACGATTATTCTTCTAAACGGTGTCTCCCTTCAAGGAGAACAGTCCGGGGCCGTTTGTACCTTTAGGAAAAAAACAGAGCTAGAAGGCGTAGTCAAAGAACTGAGTCGAATTAAGCAATATGCTCATGCGCAAAGGGCATTTACCCATGAATTTTCTAACAAAATGCACATCATTCTTGGACTATTACAAAATAATGAAACGCAAAAAGCGATGTCCTTTATACGTAAGGAAGATCAAACGCAAATGACGCGCTTAAACTTCTTAACGAAAAGGATTGCTGACCCCCTATTGCAAGCATTACTACAAGGTAAGTACAATCAGGCAAATGAGTGGGGCATCGAGATGACTATCCAAGAAGAAAGTAGAATGATGATTTCATTTTCGATAGAAAGACAGAATGCTATATTAACCGCTTTCGGAAATATTATTGAAAATGCCTTGGAAGCCGTAAAAGGCAAAAAAAATGGGATGCGCGAAGTTAGCATTTATTTTACAGATATCGGAAATGATTATGTTTTCGAGGTTCAAGATTCAGGTAATGGTATTGAAGACAAGTTGCTAGAGAAAATCTTTGATCAAGGATTTACGATGAAAGAAGGCGACTATCGTGGGATAGGCTTAGCTATTTCTAAAAAAATGATTAACGATGTAGACGGCGAGATTCTTGTTGAAAGTGGGGAAAACAGCGGAACAAGTTTTGTCATTATTTTACCAAAGAAGGGAGAAGAGTAAGGATGGAAAAATACCGCGTATTAATTATTGAAGATGATTTCAGAGTTGCAGATATTAACAAAAGCTATATTGAGCAAAATCATCAATTCTCCGTTAAAGCGGTTGCTCGCAGCGCTGCGGATGCACTCCTTTATTTAGAAAAGAATGCTCATGAAATTGATGTTATTTTTCTAGATATATATATTCCTGATGTGGAGGGTATGTCATTACTTTGGAAAATACGATCCCTTTATACATCTATTGATATCATTATAATTAGTGCAGAAAAACAAGCCCATTCCGTTAAAACCGCATTAAGAGCAGGGGTATTTGATTATGTAGTGAAACCCGTTAGTATGGACAGACTCCTTCAAAGTTTAAGTCGCTATGAGCGTTTTAGGCAATTATGGGCAGATGAGCAATTAAACCAAGAACAAGTAGATGAATTAACAAACGTATTTCATATTAACCCTACCCATGCGGAAGAAGAGCAAATACTCCCAAAAGGCATTGACTCGATTACGCTAGAAAAGATTTTACACTTATTTGAAGGGTTCGTAGAAGAAGGTTTAACAGCAGTTGAACTAAGTGAGCAAACTGGTATAAGTCGCTCAACCTCTCGTAGATATTTAGAATATCTCGTATCTATGAATCGTGTAGAGACGAGACTCATTTATGGTAGTGTCGGTCGCCCACAAAGAAAGTACGTAATCTGTTCATGAAACTTATGAACAAAATAGAGAAGAAAGAATAATATTCAGATTATGAACAAAATATTCTTTCTTTTTCCTCCTCGTGTTATTTTCATACTAATCTTATTTTTATGATATTTGAAAACGCATTCATCTATGAATGACCGAAGAGGGGGAAGGAAGAAATTGAGTTTAAGTTTAATAGGTATTATTACAATTATAATTATTGTCGCTTTACTGATTAGTGGAAAAGTCAGTCCGATTGTTGCGATGGTGATCCCACCAATTATCGGCGCTATGCTTGCAGGGTATAGTTTTGCTGAAGTTGGGGGATTTTTTGAAAGCGGTATAAGTTCTGTTATTAGCGTCGCAGTCATGTTTATGTTTGCAATTATTTTCTTTGGTATATTACAAGATGTTGGCCTATTTGATCCATTAATTAATAAGCTAGTTTCCTTTTCAAATGGTAATATTATTGCTGTCACGGTCGGAACGGTATTAGTCGCAACAGTTGCTCACTTAGACGGCTCTGGTGCATCAACTTTTCTATTAACTATCCCTGCCTTATTACCTCTATATAAACGTCTAAAAATGAATCCATATTTATTGCTTCTTTTAATTGGCGGAAGTGCTGGTATTGTTAATATGATTCCTTGGGCAGGGCCTTTAGGCAGAACAGCGTCAGTGTTAGAAATGGATGTAACGGAGCTATGGAAACCCCTTATTCCAATCCAATTAATTGGCCTTTTATTAATGCTTGTACTGGCGATTTATATGGGTGTAAGAGAGAAGAAACGAATCACGAAAATGTATGGTTCTTTAGAAGCCGCTGCTGCTATTGAAGTATCAGAAGACTTTCGAGAGCAAGAAGCAGAAAAAGGAGCTGCTAACCCCCTCGCTCGACCAAAACTCATTTGGGTAAATGCAATATTAGCCCTACTCGTTCTTGGCACACTCGTTTCTGGTATTATCCCTGCAGGACTAGCCTTTTTAATTGGGGTCAGTATCGTCTTACCCATCAACTTTAGAACAGTCGATGAACAAATGGCGAGAATTAAAGCACATGCACCAGGAGCTATGACAATGGCATCTATTATCATAGCAGCAGGTCTATTTTTAGGTGTCCTCAATGGAACCGGTATGTTAACAGCCATTGCTGAGGATGTAGCTAGTATTTTACCTGCCTTTATTGGCCCATTTGTCCATATTATCGTTGGTATATTTGGTGTTCCATTTGATCTAGTGTTGAGTACAGATGCGTATTACTTTGCTTTATTACCAGTAGTTGATCAAATTGCAGCCACGTATGGAGTCGCCTCTCTATCAACGGCTTATGCTATGATTATTGGTAATATTGTTGGTACCTTTGTCAGTCCACTGGCTCCAGCTGTTTGGCTTGCCTTAGGTCTTGCTGGCCTTGAGATGGGTAAACATTTACGCTATTCACTCTTCTGGCTTTGGGGACTAAGTATCGTGCTCGTTCTGACTGCTGTAGTCATTGGTGTGATATAAAGACGATTCGTTCGCTACTAATCTGCAAGTTCTCCTTGTTTGTTGGTAGCGAATGTTTTTGTTTAAATGGCTAACCTTTGGTTTGTTTCTAATGAATTTTACACAGCTTTGGCATGAATTTATTTATCCCCCAAAATAATACCGAATCCAAAACAAACTTCCAACTCCGAATATCCAGAGCGCAATCGTTGTTACATACTGCTTTGACTGAATATACTTCCATTCGAGAATTGCTTGAGAACCGATGCTTAAGCTGAGATAAATAATCCAGAACCAAATTAATGAAAGCGTATCTAGTTGAACCATCAAGGGAATAAAACAAAAAAGGAGAATAACAATAATAAATCTACTCCATGTATGCGCCTTACTACCCTCTGTGTCCCTTAAATGAACACGTTTCACACCTAATAATTTATTCAATCCCCGTTCAATCGTAAAAAAGATTATGATAAACACTATAATTGCAACAAATATATCCATTTTCGCTTCCTCTTTTCCAATAGATTAAAAGTATTTCTTTTATTGTTTCCTCCATCCATTTTTAGTACAATTAAGAAAAATCTTACTTTTATTTTAACAGAGGATGTGATGCGCATGAAACCGCAAATCACCGTGATTACGCTAGGAGTCGATGATTTAGAGAAGGCCGTTTATTTTTATCATCATGGACTTGGATTTCCGACAGACGGAATTGCTGGTACAGAATATGAACATGGTGCTGTTGCTTTTTTTGATTTGCAACCAGGTTTGAAAATGGCGTTGTGGAAACGCGAGGATTTGGCTCATGATGCTCAAATTCAGCAAGGACCAGCTAGTGCCACAGAATGTTCACTTGGTCACAATGTAAGTAGTAAGGAAGAAGTAAATACAATCATGCAGCGTGCAAAAGACGCAGGTGCGACGATTACAAAGGATGCACATGAGACTTTCTGGGGCGGATATGCTGGATATTTTCAAGATCCGGATGGACACCTTTGGGAAGTTGTATGGAATCCAGCCTGGTCTTAATTCATATTGAGGGATGAAGAAATGAAATGGATAACTGTATTAAATAGTCTGATTCTAATATTATTCACTGTGCTTTTCTTTGCTGATTATTTTCCTAAAAGTATCGTAGCAGAGACCATACCACAAGGCATCTTACTCTTTTTGTTAATTGGCACCCTCATTGGGAAGGGTTATCTGGACAAACAGGCATACAGTCTGAAAGGGCAAATCGTTTCCTTTCTTTATATGATCTTTTTAATGAGTCTATTTACTTTTCTAGGGGGGACATCGCAAATCGGCTTTTCTTTTGATGGTTATCTCTTCTGGTTTTCAAGCATCATTGCCTCCATCAACATATATAAAGAGTGGAAAGAAATGAAACAGGAAGGGATTACAACAGCTAACTAAGTACACCATGCTTATTTCTACCGTTTTTGTTCTTCCCTTTTTTCGAATTTGATGACAGCTCGTCCAATTGTTACTAATAGCATCAACATAACTCCTACACCTACGACTAAGTAGAGAATGGTAAAACATTTACTTATTGTTGTGTCTGGCACTAGCCCTGTATTCACACTGGAAGGAATGAGACTGACAAAGGCATAATAAAAAGAGTCGATCCAACTCCATCCCTCTATTTGTCGATAAAACATCGTACCAGAAAGAAGAATAAATAGCAGCGTAGTTAATAGCGATTTAAATACGGGTTCCTTCATTGCTCGATATATTGCCGAAAGTAGTCGACCTATTGTAATAACTAAGGAAATCATCCACTCTTGTCCTTTCTCCTATTGATTTCCTATTAGTTTGGTATCAACCTTCATTTTTATACTCTTTACCTAATAGCCATAAGGAGTGAAATACGGATGAAAGAAAAATTCAAAATTGCTATTATCTTAATTATGATTGCCTCACTTGTTTCCTCTTTTGTACTCTTCTTTATCGGATATTATCTTGTCGGTTTTTTTGTTGGAGGCTTATTCATAAGTATCGCTAGTATTGTTGGTCAATATGCCAACCAAACAAGTGCCATATATGTGCAAAAACATAATAGAAGAGACCGATAATACTAGCTAACGAATGCTACCTCTCAAATATTTGCATACGCTGTTTCTCTATTTCTTGTAGTTTATCCTGCATGACATCTTTTTCACCTCTAATTTGATGAAGCACGGTCTGCACTTTTCTTTTTGTTTTCTCTGTTTCGTCATAGCTATCATTGATTTTTCCATGAACGACCCAATCAACAATAATACCGTCAAAGAAATAATCAGCAAATGTTAACAGGTTACCAATCTCATGTTCCGAGGAAAAGTGATTGTCGATATCCAACAGCTCTTCTTGGAACTGTCTTAACAACCGTTGGGCATTATGAATAGCTGATTTTGCTTGATCTAAATGGCTATGCTTCATCGCAGTAGAAAGGGCTCCGCCTCCGAACATATCAAAAGTGGACCAACTTTTTGACGAAGAGAGTGAATCTAAAGCTTGATCAAATGCTCTTACAGTCCTACCACCCACTTCAATCGCTTCTTCAAACTCTTTTAAATTTGCGTGCACTTCCGCTTCTTCATTTGCCAAATCAAATAATCGCTTACTTCCCATCTCATCATGAAAATGAATCATTCGTTCTTTTTCTTTTAATAATGACTTATATTGCACATCTGCATCGGCTACTTCTTGCCACTTCCTTTTATATTCGATAAGTTCTGCATTCATATCATCTATCGCTTCAATAGCTTCAGTATATTTCAATTTGGCAGCCAATACCTCTTGTTGTTCTTTATCTAACTTCTCGAGTTTCTGTCCTGTAATCGTATAGAAAATATTTGTTAAACTAAATCCTTCTAGTTTTTTCACATCTTCTTTTTCTTTTTCTAACTGAATTTGTAATTGTTCCTTCTTCAGACCCTCTTCTCGTAAGTGTTCTGTCAGACGTTCTATATGCATTTCGTATTTTTGTTTCTTTCTTTGATTATCCTTCGCTATAGCTAAACGCTCATTAATATCGTGAAACATCGCCATCCCCCTTGGAAAAGTTCTAATAATATCTTTACGTTTTAAATGGAAAAAAGTTTCATTTCTTAAAACGACCTCCTGTGTTTACATAAACAAGGGCAAAGAGCAGTGTGGCTACAATTGGACGATGCCTATGATAAAAAGCCATGACATGGTTATCACATCACTCATAGCCAATTTAAACAAATACCATACATGATTTTGCTCATAAATCTACATAAGGCGACCTGATCATATTTTTCTTTCTCACTCTCTGACATCGTATTAAAACCAGTAATTAACCATGCTTGTCATCTTTGTCTCCCTTTTTATTACTATATATACGGTCGTACTCTTCATACGGTTCAATCATTTGATGATGAATATGAAAAAAACTTTTATATCGGAGAAGCGAAGCAGACTTCCTCTCATTTCTTCTGGTCTCACAATTCATGCGATCATGCCGAACTTCCTTAGTAATCTAACAAGATTCTACCGTGTACCCTGCCCATTCACTTAAAGACTTCTACCATCAAAATCGGAGCTTTTTAAAATAGCGTTCATCATATCCGAGTCGCTTTGATGCTTCATTACCGGCTTCAATGACTCGTTTCGCCATTTCAGGAATGTGGTAATCATTCATCCTTTGAATTGGACCAACAATATTTACTGCACAAACGACTTTCCCCCTATGATCACGAATAGGCGCTGCAATCGACTTTGTTCCTTCTGTTAATTCCTCTGTACTGAGAGCGTAGTTTTGTTTTCTTACTTGATCGAGCTCACTTTTTAAGAGAATAGGATCTGTAATGGTGTTAGAAGTAAAACTACGTAATCCTTGCTTAATTATTTCTTCAACGAGATAATCATCATTAAATGCAAGTAATACCTTACCCGTACTTGTACAATAAGATGGATTCTTACGGCCAATATGTGTAAGTATTCTTACTGGATGATGGCACTCCTCTTTATGAATGTAGATAGTATCTATTCCATCTAGTATCGCTAAGTGAGCAGTTTCACCGGTATTATTCACTAGCTTATTTAATACCGGTGCCGCTTCTTTATAGATTTCTAAATTATTTGTTACAATCCCCCCCAACGTCAATACAGATAAACCAAGGCGATAACCTCTAGAATCATCATCTTTTATTAAAAAGCCTTCACTTACTAACGTTGCCACCAACCGACTAACTGTGCTTTTCGCTAAACCTAATTCTACAGCTAATTCACTTACCTTCTGAACGGGCTGATATGTAGAAAAACTTTTTAATATCCTTAAAGCATTTTGAACAGAAGAAAGTCGTGATGTCGTCTTTGTTTTCACCCTTCTTCCCCTCCTCATGTTTAATATAAAGGAACTATAATTGTCCTTTATTATAATATTTATCTAAAAATATTAAAAAATCAATCTATTTGTTCCGTATAGAAGAACTAGAAGGTTTGCTGTTCTTTTTTCTTTCATTATAATGAACTCAAATTTAGCAAATGGAGGGAAAAGAAATGTCTACATTAACGAAAGCCTCAATAGATTGTGCGCATTTTATCGATGGTAAATATCTTCAATCTGCCAGTCGTGAAACATTTGCCAATATAAACCCTGCTACAGAAGAAAACCTTGGCTCAGTTGCCCTTGGTGGTCAAGAGGAAATCAATCAAGCCGTACAGGCTGCTCGTCTAGCACTGAAAGGCGAATGGGGAAAGATGCCGCTAAAGGAACGCTCGCAAACCATTCGGAAAATCGGTGACATAATTCTAGAAAGAAAAGAGGAACTAGCCACACTTGAAACACTTGATACTGGCAAACCCCTTTGGTTATCAAAAAAAGTCGATATTGACCGCGCTGCCAACAATTTTCATTTCTTCGCAGACTATATGACTTCTATAGGAACAGAAGCATTTCAGCAAGATGATGTTGCCATTCACTATGCCATTCGCCGCCCAGTAGGTGTCATCGGTCTTATCAACCCATGGAACTTGCCATTGTTTTTAATGACTTGGAAATTGGCTCCGGCCTTAGCTGCAGGCAACACGGTCGTTATGAAACCATCTGAAGTGACACCAATGACGGCAACTATTTTAGTTGAAATATGTAAACAAGCTGGTGTCCCTGATGGTGTTGTAAACCTTGTACACGGTATGGGAGAAACAGGGGCTGCGCTCACCTCTCATCCAGATGTGGACGCGATTGCCTTCACTGGAGAAACAATTACCGGTAGCACTATTATGCAAGCAGCTGCTCCTACTTTGAAAAAATTATCCTTTGAACTCGGAGGCAAAAATCCGAATATTATTTTTGCTGATGCCGATTTAGATGAGGTGATCGAAACAACCATTCGCTCCAGTTTCATTAATCAAGGCGAAGTATGTTTATGTGGCTCTAGAATCTACGTTGAAAGACCGATTTATGATGAGTTTGTTAACCGATTTGTCGAAAAAACAAAAACACTAAAAGTTGGCGATCCTTTTGATGATAGTACATTTGTAGGGGCATTAGTTAGTAAGGAACATTACGAAAAAGTGTTAAATTACCTTGATATTGCTCAACAAGAAGGCGGACGATTTGAGATTGGCGGGTCAAAAACGGAAGGATTGGATAAAGGTTATTTTATCAACCCTACCATTATTACCGGCTTAGGAAAAGACTCACGTTGTGTTCGTGAGGAAATTTTTGGGCCTGTCGTTACAGTCATTCCATTTAATACAGAAGAAGAGGTTTTAGCACAAGTGAATGACACTCATTATGGGTTAAGTGCAAGTCTTTGGACAACAAATATAAAAAGAGCGACAAGAGTAAGCGCCCAAATTGAAGCTGGCATCGTCTGGGTAAACACTTGGTTCTTAAGAGATTTACGTACCCCTTTTGGCGGTATGAAACATAGCGGTATTGGTCGAGAAGGTGGCATTCACAGTTTTGACTTCTACTCGGAGCTAACCAATATCACATTAAAGATGTAGGAGGGTTTAAGATGTCATTAGATACGATTATCAATGTGAAAAAGTTGTATCACCATCTAAACAGTGCTTATGAACAAAATAAAACGGTATCCCCTTTATCAGAAATAGCACC
This sequence comes from Cytobacillus sp. FSL K6-0265, assembly GCF_038003465.1. Lineage (NCBI taxonomy): Bacteria > Bacillati > Bacillota > Bacilli > Caryophanales > Bacillaceae > Cytobacillus > Cytobacillus sp. FSL K6-0265. Next base: position 4,079,380 of record NZ_JBBOPE010000001.1, read on the forward strand.
AACCCTCTCTGTTGATCAAGCCTATCAAGTACAATTATTACATGTCGAAAACGCATTAAAACAAGGGAAAATTGTAACAGGTAAAAAAATCGGTTTAACCTCCAAAGCGATGCAAACACAACTAGGCGTTAATGAACCTGATTATGGCCACCTTTTTGACGCTATGTATTTACCAAATGGCGCTTCTATTCAAAAGGAGCAGGTGCTTCAGCCAAAAGTTGAAGCAGAAATTGCTTTTAAATTATCAAATGATTTAAAAGGACCTGGTATCACAGCATTTGAAGTTATTCAAGCAACCGAATACATCTTCCCTGCCCTAGAGATTATCGATAGTCGCATCAAGAATTGGCAGATTACGCTCGCTGATACAATAGCAGATAATGCTTCCTCAGGTCTTTATGTATTAGGTGATCAACCTATTCGGTTAACGGGCATCGACCTTCGCCAAATTGCCGTTACTTTATATAAAAATAATGAAATAGTTAATACAGGCGTTGGAATCGCAGCCTTAAATCACCCTGCTAAATGCGTGGCCTGGCTTGCCAATAAATTGGCGCAGTATAACCTGTCACTTAAAGCGGGGGAAATCATTTTATCTGGTGCACTCTCAGGCGCTACCGCCGCACAACCTAGAGATGCATACAAAGCAAAATTTTCCGAGCTGGGCGAAGTGAGCGTTCACTTTGAATAACAGAAAGTAGGTGTTTAATGATGGAAATGACGCAAGTGAAAAAACTGGCAGATTATGTTCATCAAGCAGAAAAAGAAAAACGGGAAATTACCAAGATTACATCCAACCTTTATCCGTCACTCACCATTGATGAAGCGTACCTTATACAAGAACAATTAATCCTTGATAAGAAAAATGAAGGATTACGAATAATTGGTCCGAAGATGGGTATTACGAGTAAAGCGAAAATGAAACAAATGAACGTCGATAATCCAATATATGGGTTTGTGTTCGATCGTATGGTCATTGAAGAAGATGAGCAAATCTCTATGGCTGATTACATTCATCCAAAAATTGAACCAGAGATTGGTTTTATATTAAAAAAAGATTTATACGGGGATGACATCACAGTTGAAGAGGTATTAAACGCGACCAAATACGTTTTCCCTGCCGTAGAAGTGATTGATAGCCGATATGAGAATTTTAACTTCACACTACCTGATGTTATTGCCGATAATACTTCTGCCGCAGGTGCGATATTCGGCTATAAGATGAGTGATCCGAATAGCCTCGCACTCGATGTTCTAGGGGCATCAATCAAAATAAATGGTGAAGTAAAAGCGTTTGGTACCGGTGCCGCCGTCCTCGGCCACCCAGCTGAATCAATAGCAAGACTCGCTCAAATGTTATTTAAAAAAGGCAAGGCAGTTAAAGCGAACGAGCCCATTTTAACAGGCGGAATGACCGAAGCTATTATGCTCCACGCAGGCGATCTTGTCGAAGTTGATTTCGGCCAACTGGGTCATCTCTCATTTTCAGTCACACCTTAATAAAAGGAGGAAGCATCATGCCGATAGTAACCATTCAACTTATAGAAGGTAGAGAAGAAAGTGATATCGAAAAGCTAATGACCGCTGTCACCGAAACCATTAGCCAATCCATCTCTGCCCCAAAGGAGAATATCCGCGTCATTATTCAAGAAACACCGAAAACCCACTGGTCCATTGGGGGAGAAAGCATACAAAAATTAAGAGGCTAGCAGGATCGAAAATACTTCCGATTTAAAATAGGAAACATTTGGCTGCTTTAATTTACAGAATAATAGGTAAATTTAAGCAGCTTTTTTCTTTACTCCTCTGAATCATTAGCTATTTATTTTCTTCACTACTATTATATCTGAGCATATTTATGGGCAATAACTGCATAAGTAATTTTTTTGGCTAGATTATTCATATGTGGGGAATTACGATATTGAACGTAAACAGAATTAGAAATGGAAGTGAGAGCATCAATTTTACGAATACTAATATTTTTACTGTCAGGATGATTGATGCCTAATTTCGGAATCACCCCAATACCAATGTTATTGGCAACGGCCTTTAACAGCATCTCATTATTATCTACATCAATACGTGTAAGTCCCTTAACAGCTAATAATTTCTCATCAATTAATTTCCACAAATTAGATCTCCGCCTAAAACTAATGACAGTTTCATGATTAAGATGCTCGAGTTCTAATTGAGGATAATGATTCAATGGATGACCGCTTGGTAATAACACGACGAGTTCATTTTGAAAAAGAAATTCAGACTCTATATCCTCATTTCCAGCTATTAAATCACGGGAAAAAATAAGGTCTACCTCTCCTGCTAATAAACGTTCATTTATATCAACAGAATCATATCCCTCAATCACTTGAATATCAATATTCCCAATCGACTTAATCGTCTTTAGAAGCTCAACAATAAAAGAATAACAATACCCAGGCGAAAAACCTACTCTAATCACAGGCGCTCTCGTCATATTGCTTATTTCTTTTGATTGATTCATATAAAGGAGTATTTTTTGTGCATAGTCTTTAAACAATTCCCCTTCACTCGTCAGCACTACCTCATGACCAATCCGTTGAAAAAGCTCACAATCTACTATTTCCTCTAACACTTTTATTCTCGAGGTAACAGTAGGTTGAGTCACATTCAAATATTTTGCCGCTTTAGAAAAACTTTGCAAATCAGCAATGGTAAGAAAGGTCAATAGTTGATACTCATTCAACAGGAACGCCTCCTTTTTCCATTTCCATTTTTAGAGATAACCAAAAATGTAAAGGTTTACATTTCCATTTTGTTTAATTATATATGAAATTTTTACAAAAAAATAATGATTTGTTCTTCTATAAGCAACAAGTAAACATTATATAAAATAATTTTTTAAATTTATAGAAAACTAAGAAATATTCAATTGGAGTCTATAAAAAACACTATTTATACTATAGATATAGTTGAAATGGATTGGGGGGATAAAGGGAAATGATAACTGATATACGGTTAAGTGAAACATTACAGGGCAATGTGGCCATCGTTACAGGATCCGCTCGAGGGATTGGAAAAGAAATCGCTCACAAACTCTTATCTTCTGGCGCAAAAGTTCTGATATGCGGAACAGAAGATGATGATACTGAAAAAACTGCTAGAGAATTGAAAGCGTTAACAAACGGAGATGCGCAATCGTTCACAGGTGATTTAAGTATTGAAGAAAATGTAGATGAACTTGTGCAATACACATTGGATCAATGGGGAAAAATCGATATTCTCGTCAATAACGCTGGCGGTGGTGTGATTCTTCCTTTCTTGGAACAAACACCAAAAACATTGAAAGCGACGATCAATAGAAACTTATGGACCACACTATGGTGTTGCTATAAAGTGTTACCTCATATGGTCCAGCAAAAATACGGGAGAATTATCAATATTGGGGCCGATTCCGTTCGAAATGGTCTATGGGACCACGCCGCTTATAACGCAGCAAAAGGTGGCGTACACGCCTTAACAACGGGGCTCGCGCGGGAGTTTTCCGAACATGATATTACCGTTAATACCATCGCTCCGCCTGCAGTCGATTGTGAGGGTTTAGACCGTATTCGCGAGCGAGACGCTGCATTAGTAAATAAATATATCGAAATCATCCCTAAAGGAAGAGCTGCCCACAAGGAGGAAGTAGCAGACGCCGTCTGGTATGTTTCAACAAAAGGGGCCTCCTTTATTACGGGTCAAGTCATCAGTGTGAATGGTGGTAGCAATATGCTCTAAATTAATGAAGAGGAGGTCAACCGCTATGAGAGAGATTGTGAAAGATGATATAGAGAAAAATGAGTTTCTTGTCCATCGCAGTGTTTTTACAGATAAAGAGATTCTTGCCCATGAACGGGCAGAAATCTTCAACAAGTGTTGGTTATTCATTGGTCATGAAACAGAGGTCTCAAAACCAGGGGACTATAAAAGGAAAAAGGTTGGTGGGCGCAACTTACTTTTAGTTCATAGCCATGACGGTGAAATCCGTGCATTATATAACACTTGCCCACATCGCGGCGCACTGGTTTGTAGGGAGAACGAAGGAAATTCTCGTGTATTTCGCTGTTTTTATCATGCATGGAGCTTTAAAAACGATGGCAAGTTAACCGGTATGCCTGGAAGAGATGGCTTCCCTGAAGACTTCAATGATTGCGCGTCGAAAGATATGAAAGCGGTTCAACGTATTGAAAGCTACCGTGGCTTTATCTTTGTCAATTTCGACGTAAACGCGATGTCATTAGATGAATATTTAGCTGGTGCAAAAGAGTATATCGATTTAGCTGTCGATCAATCAGAATTGGGGCTAGAAGTATTGGGTGGTATCCAGCAATATAGTGTGCGGGCAAACTGGAAGCTGCTAGCTGAGAACAGTGTTGATCTTTATCATGGTATGCCCACACATAAAACCTATTTCGATATTAAGCACGCACAAGATCCAGAGATTCGGAAAGTCAAACTAGAGGGGAAAGGAAAAGATTTAGGAAATGGGCATGCAGTAATGGAATATGTCGCACCTTGGGGAAGACCAGTTGCCCAATGGACAGCGATTTGGAGTGAAGAATTAAAGCAAGATATGGAAGAAATGAAAAAGCGATTAGTCGAACGTTTCGGCGAAGATCGTGCTGAAAGAATTGCCAGCTACAATCGGAATATTATCATCTTCCCTAACCTTGTGATTAATGACATTATGGCCATTACTGCAAGGACCTTTTATCCAGTATCACCTGGTTACCTTGAAGTATCAGGGTATTCTTTAGCCCCAGTAGGTGAAAAAGATAACCATCGCCTTGCTAGAAATAATAATTTTCTAGAATTCCTCGGTCCAGGTGGTTTTGCTACACCAGATGATAATGAAGCATTAGAACTTTGTCAGGAAGCTTATACAAATAACTATGAAGTGGAGTGGAATGACATTTCTAAAGGAATGGTTCGTGGTGAAGATCACGTATTAGCGACCGATGAACTACAAATGAGAAGCTTTTGGCGACAATACAACAAGATTATTTCATCCGCCTTAATGGAAAAGGAGGCTACCTTCTAATGATTGTGAAAAGTGATTTAAAGCATGAAGTGATTGACTTTTTATATCATGAGGCTAAATTACTTGATCAGTGGAAGCTACAAGAATGGGCTAATCTATTTTCTGAAAACGGCACCTATATCATCCCTCCCATCGGAGAACCAGAAGCAAACCCATTAACTTCCATGTTCTATATTTATGATGACCGTGCAAGACTAGAAGAACGTGCCAAAAGGCTACTAAAAAAAGAGGCACATGTTGAATATCCTCACTCTACAACATTAAGAAACTACCACAATATTATGCTTAATCGAGCAGACGATCACACGATTCATGCTGAGTGTAACTTCACTACTTACCGTACAAAAAGAGAAGTAGTCGATACCTTTCTTGGCACAGCTAGTTTTAGCTTAAAAGAAATCGACAACCAGCTGATGATCGAACAAAAAAAAGTCGTTCTCCAACTAGATAGTCTTAGACCACAAGGAAAAATCAGCCTTATTTTATAATTTTTTATACAGGGAGGAAATCAAATGGCAAAAACAATCCAAGAAATCATTAATAAAGACGAAGCACAAGAAAGATTAGAGGCATATCTTAAAACCGTCGCTCATCTCGGTCATGTCGAAATTACTGTAAACCGTTTTGAAGAATCTTTATGGTTTTTTACTGAAATCATGGGATTGGCCCTCACTGAACAAACAGAAAATTGTGCATATTTAAGAGCTTGGCAAGATTACGATCACCATACGCTCATTTTACATGAAGGACAGACATCAGAAGTGAACCGTGTTGGCTGGCGTGTAAGCGCGAAGGAATCACTATACCTTTTTGAAAAAGTGTTGAAGGAAATGAATGTCGCATTTCAATGGGTAGAAGGTGGAACAAAAAAGGCTCTAGGTGATGCAATTCATTTTCATTCACCGGCTGGCGTACCTATAGAACTTTACTGGGAGAAAGAATTATTTGTCACTGATGATCCGGTTGTCCAATCACAACTACCAAGTCATCCAAGTAAATATCGCTCTTACGGTGTTTCTCCTCGTAGGTTTGATCACGTCAATATTATGGTCGATGATGTCAAAAAAGAACAAGAATGGTGGACACAATTTTTAGGTATTCACCACCGTTATTATATTGAAAATGCAGCTGATGTCCGTCTCGGATCATGGTTAAGTCGTACTAATATCGCTCATGAAGTTGCATTTATGAGAAATGCCAATCAAAATGGGGCTAAGTTTCATCACCTTGCCTATTATTTAGACTCCCCTGATGAACTCATCCGTGCTGCAAATATTATGGCAGAGAACGGTGTAAAAATCGAATGGGGCCCAGGAAAACACGGCACGAGTGGAGCACAATTTATTTATGTTTTTGAACCATCCGGACATCGTGTAGAAATCTGGACCGGCGGCATGTTAATCTTTTCACCTGATTGGGAGCCTATTCAATGGACTTCTGAAGTCGGTGAATTAGGGCTAGAAATGTGGGGCAGCAAGCCACCTGAAAGCTATTTTACTTATGGTACAAAACTCGGAAAATAAAGTAGAGGTGCACATATCAATGGATAATCTATTCAAGGTTGACTTCCATACACACGTTATTTCTGAAGACTTTCTAAACTTAGCGGAGAAATACGGGGATGAACGCTGGCCGACTGTGAACAAAACCTGTAGCTGCGGGGCAAACATCTTAGTAAATGGGAAGAACTTTCGAGAAATTACCGACCAAGCATGGGATGCCAAAAAGCGGATTGAAGATATGGAGCGGGAGGGCATTGATGTCCAAGTACTTTCCCCCATTCCTGTCACCTTCAGCTATTGGTCTGATCCTGAAAAAGGTCTTGAACTTGCACAGTTTCAAAACGATTTTATCTCTTCTCTTGTCAAACAACATCCTAAAAGATTTATTGGACTTGGCACTGTCCCCCTTCAAGATACTGAACTTGCTATTAAAGAGATGAAACGACTCTATCTGGAGTTGAATCTTAAAGGAATTGAAATTGGCACAAATGTGAATGGTAGGAACTTAGATGATCCAACATTAGAACCTTTTTTTGCTGCTGCCCATGAGCTTGGTGTACCTTTATTTGTTCATCCCTGGGAAACTCTAGGTAAGGAGCGCCTCCGTAAGCAACAAATGATGTATATGGTCGGTATGCCTTCAGAAACCGCACTTGCTGTGGGTAGTATTATTATGAGTGGACTGCTCGACCGTTATCCAAATTTAAAAATCTGCTTTGCCCATGGAGGAGGCTCTCTCCCTTATCTGATCCCTAGATTAGACCAAGGGTATCATGTATGGCCGCATATACGTCAAACAATAAAACCACCAAGCGCCTACATTCAAAAGCTTTACTATGACGCCCTTGTTTATGACAAAGATAATTTGGCTTTAATGGTTGAACGACTTGGAACAGATCAAATCATCGCAGGCTCTGATTACCCCTTTTTATTACGGGAAACACCATCAGGGAAAGCGATTGACCAAATTGACCATCTATCAAATGAAGAACGAAGAAAAATGCATGGGTTGAACGCGATGACATTCCTCGGCTTAAACAGCAATGATTACACAGCAAACGCTCATAATGAGTCAGCCATTGAAAGATAAATCTCTAACACCCACAGAACAAAGGAATAGAATGTTCTGTGAGGTGTTCTATTTTTTATATCATTCTCGAATAAACCACCATTGTCGCAGGAATCGCGATAACCATTATACTGAAAAGAACAATTAATACTTGGCTCGCGCTCAATTGCCATATACCTAAAGACCCTTGTCCAGTAAGTATGAATAATATCAAAAGAGCGACAAACAGAATAAAATAGTTCGCAGTCATTGCTTTGCCAATGATTGCTTTCGCTCGTTCATCTCTAGGAAAAATATGCGGAGATAAATACGCAAAGAAAAGTTGACTCACACCTAATGCCAAGATCATGACAGAATCAACAAACTCCCCTCGAGCAAGATCTCCATAAGAGCAGTAAATACCAATAATAGTTAATAACACACCTAAACTTAAGTACATATAACGATTTTCTTTCGCTTTCCCTCCCATTAGTCACTTCCTTTTAGTAGAATCATTCTGAACCAAACCAAACAAAAACAAAGTAAAAGAATAATTATTTTACTCTTATCATTATTTTTTTATTGAAAAACAATAAATAACCTGTTAAAGTAACATTAATAAAATTCGGAGGTATACTGTCATGTTTTTTTCAATACAACAGCTCGTACGGTTTGGTTGGTCACAGGCGTTATCTTGTATTTTTCCAGTTGTTATTTTTGCATCATTAGCAATTACACAGATCACCCCCCTCCCTCTATTACCAAGATACGATTGGCTCCTTCTCATTTGTATAGTAACACAGTGGTTAATGATTCGTTCGGGACTGGAAACGAAAGATGAATTGAAGGTCATTTCTCTTTTTCATATCATTGGGTTGGCATTGGAGATCTTTAAAGTACATATGGGGTCATGGGCTTATCCAGAGGAAGCTTACTTTAAGGTTTTTGGGGTTCCATTGTATAGTGGATTTATGTATGCAAGTGTAGCAAGTTTTTTATGCCAGGCTTGGCGGAGACTAGATGTAAAGCTTATCAAATGGCCACCTTACATATTGACAGTGCCACTTGCTGCCGCTATCTATTTAAACTTTTTCACTCATCATTTCTGGATTGATATACGTTGGTGGTTAGCCGCCGCTGTAATCATTGTATTTTTCAGGACTTCGGTAGCGTATAAAGTCGGCCAAAAAGTTTACCATATGCCACTGGCCCTCTCGTTTGTACTCATCGGCTTCTTTATTTGGATTGCTGAAAATATTGCTACCTACTTCGGAGCGTGGCAATATCCAAACCAAACAGAAGCATGGAGTTTGGTCCATTTAGGAAAAGTAAGTTCATGGCTTTTACTTGTTATTGTGAGTTTCCTAATTGTCGCGACTCTGAAAAGAGTAAAGGAGAAGCAACCAACCATCCGATTAAAAGTCAATGATTATGAATCACTTCACTCTAACAAATTGGGAGAAAACTAAAAATTTGTTCGCTCACACTTTTTAATCATTTTGTATTCACTTGTGGGGGTATTCCTTGTTTGCCCACACTTTTTGACCACTTCGTACACTCTTGTGGGGGCATTTCCTGTTTGCCCACACTTCTTGCTCTCTTCGTACACTCTTGTGGGGGGATTCCTTGTTTGCCCACACTTCTTGCTCTCTTCGTACACTCTTGTGAGGGGATTCCTTGTTTGCCCACACTTCCTGTTCTCTTCGTACACTCTTGTGGGGGTATTCCTTGTTTGCCCACACTTCTTGCTCTCTTCGTACACTCTTGTGGGGGTATTCTTTCTTTGCTCACACTTCCTGCTCTCTTCGTACACTCTTGTGGGGGCATTACCCCTTTGCCCACACTTAATGTTCACTCCGCATCCTCTTATGTGGGCATTACCCTTTTTGCTCACACTTCCTGGTCTCTTCCTACACTCTTGTGGGGGCATTACCCGTTTGACCACACTTCCTGGTCACTTCACACCCTCTTATGTGGACATTACCCCCTTTGACCACACTTCCTGGTCACTCCGCACCCTCTTATGTGGGCATCACCTCGTTTGCTCACACTTCCTGCTCTCTTCCTACACTCTTGTAGAGGCCACTCCCCCTTTGCCCACACTTCCTGCTAATTCCAACTAATAGTGTGTGCTCATTCCCATTCCCCTAAATCAATCCCTACCTACCCTCTTGGCTTTATTTCTTATTTCTAACTGATTGATTTCTCTACTTATTTATTATCTTGCCAACACCCGCCAATACCACAAAAAAAGCACGAACAAACAATTGCCCGTGCCTCCACTTATCTTGATAAAAATCCCTTAGAGATTGTTTTAAAGATGTCCATTCCAGACATGTCCCCGTAGCTGGCCTTTGTGTTTTTGGTTGGCGAGAGTGGTGTAATGAACGGGTGGTTGGATTTGATTAACAGCGGGCGATCGAGTACAACAATTTCCCCTGCTTCTACTCCCTTCTGAACCTCTACTGTATGGTCAAGTTTCATCCCTGTATCCAACTGTCTTCGTTCAACATAACCTCCTGCCCCCAGGATATAACTCACTTGTTTTTTATCTGTGTGCTTAATCGTTTTTACAGGAACAGTTGTTGCTCCCTGGACTTCATTGGTAACGATTTTCACGTTGACATGCTGGCCAAAAACGCTCGTTCCATCTTCTGGCTCGCTTAATTGCACCGTATACAAGTAGCTATTCTCCTTACCAACCTCTGGAGTTTCCTCGGGATATACAGATACGGTATCAATGGTTCCTTCTATTTGTTTATTACTATTTTCAAAAGTGACCAGAACCTTCATGCCCGGTAAGATTTGTTGCACTTCATCCTCTGTTAATTCGCCTTCGATTTTTTTCTCGTTAGAAATGATTGTGAGAATAGGATTCTCAAGCGTATGCTTCAATTCCTTTACCGTTCCTGAAATCATGCTTTCAGCAGTGAGTTCTATCATGCTTGATTCAGCTGCAGTTAACATTTCTTCGTATTTCTCGATTTCACTTTCCAACTTACTTTTATCCAATTCTTTATTCTCTATATCGCGAGCGATTGATTGTTGTATGTAAGCTGTACTATCAAATGGCTCTACTTGTACAATAATTGAATCATCATTTGGGGTCTGCAATTGCTGTCTTCTTCCTGTTGACGAAGCTGGCATTGTGTTTGATGTGGCAAGTAACTTTTCCATCTGAGAAATATGCTGATCTAAACTCGCCACTTCCTGATTGAGACGTTCAATTTCCATTTGAAACGCACTCTTTGTCTCATTAATATTTTCTGGTGAATATTCAAGTACGGCTGTCCCTGATTCTACTGCCTGACCTTTTTCCACAAGAAACCCTTGAAAACTACCTTTATCTTGATCATGGTAGAAAAACTGCTCTTCTTTTGGCATAAACATACCAGCAACAGGTAGCGTTTCTATTAAATCCTGTTCGTTGGCAACGGTCCATTTTGAAATATAGTTCACGCGGTTAATCTCTTTATCACTTGTAAAAATAAGTGTGATATTCAGAGCAATGAACAATGTAATCACTGCTGCTATCAAAAGCTTCCATTTCAGCTTCATGAGAGAACCCCTTCTTAAATAATATTTTCGAATTTAATGTATGAAAGTAAGGATGATATAACTGCGACAAATAAATAAAAACCTATTAAAGTCCAAATAATAAAACGTGGGGACCGCTCAGATAAGTGGAGGTAATACTTATATGTAAGAATGATAGCCCATACTTTGAATAAAGTAATATTGGCTAGTAAGAATATAATGAGCTCAATCGAAGTAAACGTTTGGGCGATAATTCCTAGTGAAAATATATTCGATTCAGCACTGATTCCTAGAAACAAATGTACAGGAATGAAAACTAATTTTTCTATTAAAAATATCATTGAAATAATCAGTTGCACAAATAATAGTTTGCGATAATCTACTTCTAATATGGTCCAAAAAAAGAGTGAAGGGATAAAGATGGCTAATAATATCCAGATGAGTCCCCATGTTATCTGTCCCGCAGCAAAAAGAGTTTGATAGGCTTCATATCCACTCCTCGTTAAATCTGGTAATGACCTTGAAACATACTCACTACCTATACCGAAAAAAGCTGAAATACCTGCAATAATGATACTCGCTAAAGTAAGCCAAACAACCGGTTTCCATAAACCGACAACTTCCTCCTCTTTTCCCAACTGATATGCGACAAATTGCGGCTGTTTCAATCCACGGAAAAGAGGTACTCGTTCACTCATACTATGTCCCCCAAGCCAAAAATTTCTAGTCTATCTATATTGTAACTGAAAATTCATATATTTGAATAGTTTAAAGGTACCATTAAGGCACGAAAAACCCTTTTATGCCAAGGTTCGACACGATTCGTCATCTATCGTTCTTTTTACACAAATATACCGTTTATGAAATCGACTTTCTCATTTGCAATGAAGGTTGTTTTTTTACGAAAGCCATTCTTTCCATCACCCTGTGCGCGACTTCAACCTTTGCCTAGAAAATGGTATAATGGAGGAATGCTAAAAAGGTACAAAAAATTGATGTGAATGGGAGTGATGGCGATGGATAATGGGATTCCTGAGCGTTTTTTAGAGCCGTTAGAGGATATGGCGCGAAAAGTGAAGGAAGAGCTAGACGCACACGCAGCTGTTGATCAAGCACTTGTGCAAAAAGGGTTGATTCTATACCGACAAGGGCTCGTGAAGCAGATTCGCTATGAGTCACACTCCATCACAGCAGCTGTATTAGATGTAAACCGAGTTCAAGTGTCCCTTCATATAGAAGATTATCATGGAAGTCGTTGTTCTTGTCCTGCGGAAGGTACTTGTAGACATATGATGGCGGTTTTCTTTTATTTGCTAGCGAAAAATAACAGTGTGTCTAATTGGATAGAGAGTTGGCGTTCCCCGATTAAGGAACGAAAGACTTTAGCTGACCTTGGCTTGAAGCGTGCACGTGATCTTATTCCAACGAATTCAACAAAACAACCTGATTATGATAATTGGATTCGTACCTTTACAGAGAATTTCCAGCAAATTATGTATCAATCGGGACAATATCCAAAGCCATACGTCGTTTCTGATTTATTTTATATTTATTTACGAAAAATAAATGCCTATGCCCCTTTAAAAAAAGAATGGAAATTGCTATACCAATTAATTGGTAGCATGCATACATTTATGCTACTCGAACAATTTGCTACTGAATGTAAACATAGTGAAAAGGAGATAGAACGCCATTATCTCCACCTTTTCCAAGACTTAATGGAAGAGTCCTCTGTCATGATGGAAAGACTTTCTCAGCAAACGGTCCCATTTGCCTTTGATCCATTTATCGAACGGTTAAGAAATGAAGCAACAGCCTTAATCGATCACCGTTCTGAGATTGTTCAATTTGAAAGAATTCAACTATATCGCAGACTTTGGACACAATTTTTCAAACAAAAGAGTTGGCGTGAAGAAGAGTTAGAGAAATTACGTACACTACATGATACTGATGCCTCGCTATCATGTACGATCGGCATGGCCCATTTACATTTTTTACTACAAGATGATCAAAATGTGTTTCAATTGATCGATTCAGGCGATTATGATTATACTCCTTATTTCTTTTATTGGATTTATCAACTAAATGCACAAAAAGAATGGAAACGGGCAGAAAAATATATCGAAACACTCCTTCCTTATGCAAAAAAATACTTAGAGGAAGAAGATGACTTTCATAAATGCTCAGACCTCGTAAAAATGGTTTTAGAGGTCATTACACCTTATTGCCAACAGACAAAACGGAATGACTTATACGAAAAAGTTTTAACAGAAACTTTACCATATAGCTTTTATTATTACGATGATTTCTTATATCAATATGAACAATGGGAGAAATGGGTTGATCTTCAAGCACTGCTCAGTGTCCGCCTTACTGACATTTCACCAGAGCGGTTAGAGCGTATTGAAAAAGCAGAACCCACATTGCTACTCCCCTTATACCATCAAGCAATCCAACACGATATCCATTTAAAAAGTCGTGAGCAATACCGCCAAGCAGTGAAGAAAATGCAAAAACTCCGTTCACTTTATCACGAGTTATCATTGGCTAGTGAATGGGAACAATTCCTAGAGGAGCTGTTAGAGAGTACAAAACGACTACGCGCTTTTCAGGAAGAATGTAAAAGAGGGAAACTAATTCATGCTTAAAACGAGGATGATCTCCATACAAATAAATAGGTTTAAAGCGGATGCCTTTTTCATCTTCGCTAAAGATGATAAGGAAAGAACGATACCTCCTCTTGACTGGAAGCCCATGCTTTTTTACTCTCATCGTGAAAGCTTCTTTGGCACGATGATAAAGGAAAAAACCATCGATGGAATCAGTGGCTTCCTTTTAGATAGTTGGGAGATTGTGACATTATTTTCCAACGAGCAGTTTAATCGTTTTATTCATTGGAAATGGGATGAAACAGCAGAGATTTTACTAGCTGCTGCTCCTATCCTCAAAGATTGCATCGATGAGCGTCAATGGATGCCCGATTTCAATGCTTGGGAAAGTGACCACTTTCGCTGGGCATTGCCAGCTGATGTTATTAATGAATTTCACCCTGATTTTTGGCAGCAGACACTTTTAGGTGAACCGATCAAACCGATGATACAACAACTTTTCCATCATGCCCTTGATCATTATTTACAAAAAAACAAGCAGGCGAAAGCGGCGTTCGGAGAGAAGCTACTCGCTTTACGCAACGAACATCTCTCTGCAAAAGCATTAGCGGCGTATTTTGATGAAGAAAAATGGCAGGAATGGATAGGGATCAAAGAAGTTTCTACACCATTTTCACTCGGAATTAAACTGGAGGAGCCAGCAGAAGATGATCTAACATGGTCACTTTCGGTATTTTTAAGAGGAAGAGAAAATCCAGATCTCTTTGTTGATTACAAAGATGAAGGGAATTATCCTCCTGGTTGGCTCGACTACGAGAGTGAAGTAGACAAAGAAATCATCCGTATTCTTCAGATGTTTCCATGGTTAGAAGGAAAGAAACAACAATTGGCCACCCAACTTACAGAAGAAGAAGCATGGTTATTCTTAACTGAGGCGAGTGAAACCTTACTTGCTCTTGACGTTGAAATCCTTCTTCCTTCTTGGTGGCAAGCAATGAAAAAAGCAAGCATAAATGTAAAGGCAAAGGTAAAAGCATCAAGCAGTCACAGACCATCCTTTGTTGGATTACAAGCTATGCTTGATTATGATTGGCGCTTCTCGATGAATGGTGTCGAACTATCTGAAGAAGAATTTCGACAAATGGTTGAGGAAAAACGCCGCCTTGTATATATTCGTGGCCGATGGATCAAGCTCGATCCCCATTTTGTGAAACATATTCAAAGTTTAATGAAGAAGGCCGAGCAAGAAGGACTTCATGTGCGAGATTTAATCGAACAAGAATTGCTTGGTGGGGAAAATGATGAAGATCAAGCACAAAGTGAGCGGGCATTCGCCAAAGTACAAATAGAATTAAATCGTCAGTGGAGGAAAATGGTTAATCAACTACGGAATATTCATGATATCCCCATTGAACCTATTCCAGCTGGATTGGCAGGCGACTTACGGCCCTATCAAAAACTCGGCATGAGCTGGTTATTATTTTTACGTTCTTTTAAATTTGGTGCCATCCTTGCTGATGATATGGGACTTGGAAAAACAATCCAATTAATTTCATATATACTGGCTGTAAAAGAGCAAGAGAAAGGGAACCATACAAACCCTGCCCTTATTGTCTGTCCGACTTCTGTTTTAGGAAATTGGCAAAAGGAATTTGAAAAGTTTGCCCCTGATTTGAATATTTATCTTCATTACGGTTCTTATCGTGCCAAAGGAAAAGTATTAGAAAAAGCAGTGATGGAAGCAGATGTTGTGCTTACTTCGTATGGGTTAACTCATTTAGATATTGATAGTCTAAAGGCAATCGAATGGAGTTCTGTTAGTATTGATGAGGCACAGAATATTAAAAATGCCCAAACAAAGCAATCGCAAGCCGTCAGGCAATTACAAGGAACACATCATATTGCCTTGACTGGAACACCAATGGAGAATCGCCTTTCTGAGCTTTGGTCCATTTTTGACTTTACCAACCATGGTTACCTTGGCAGTCTAGGTGCTTTTCATAAACGCTTTGTTCTTCCGATTGAAAAAGACCGGGATGAGGAAAAAGTCAAACAACTGCAAGCATATATTCGTCCCTTCCTTTTACGCAGAACGAAAAAAGATGAGGAAGTGGCGTTAAATCTGCCTGATAAGCTCGAACAGAAGGAATATTGTCCACTTACTTCAGAACAGGCTGCTCTTTATGAACAATTGGTGCAAGACACATTTGCGCAAATTGAAAAGCTAACTGGTTTTGAAAGAAAGGGACTGATTTTACAATTGCTTAGTCGTCTAAAGCAATTATGTAATCATCCTGCTCTCTATTTAAAGGAAAAGGTCGAAAGTAATGCATTAATTTCCCGCTCCTCAAAATTAGAGAAACTTGATGAATTAATTGCTGCTGTTCACGAGCAAGGAGAAAGCTGCTTAGTGTTTACGCAATACATCGAGATGGGTCATATGATTCAGCAACTGCTTGAGAAGAAATATGGCTTTGAAGTCCCTTTTTTGAATGGCAGTGTGCCTAAAGGGAATCGTGATATCATGATTGAACGTTTCCAAAACAAGGAGTTCCCGGTCTTTCTTTTATCCTTAAAGGCTGGTGGAACAGGGTTAAATCTTACCGCTGCTAACCACGTCATTCATTATGACCGATGGTGGAATCCTGCTGTTGAAAATCAAGCGACTGACCGCGCTTATCGAATCGGACAGAAACGATTTGTCCATGTCCATAAATTAATCTGCACTGGGACATTAGAAGAGAAGATTGACCTCATGCTTGATCAAAAGCAATCACTTAATGAACAAATTATTCAAAGTGAAGCCTGGTTAACTGAATTATCTACGGATGAATTGCGTGATTTGATCTTACTGTCATAGTCGGTTGGAAAAGCTGCCTTATTCTGGCAGCTTCTTCTTTTTAAATCTTTAATTCCTGCTTATCTTTCTTTTGATTACATAAGAAGATAACTGCTTCGTTACACATAAATAGCGTGTGCTTCAATAATGGATCATGGATGCGAGTAGTTCGTTGGACGGATGTGTGTTGCTGGAAGGAAATACGGTGGAAATCCTCAGAGGTTGGATTTGAGATTAATTGTAAGGCATCGTAAAAACTAACCGGACATCGTACTTCTTTTCTTTGGTAGACAAGAGGTTCATTCATGACTTCACCCCCTCCCTATAGGCATTTATGACCATTTCGACAAAAATTGCTGAATATCCTTTTGGAAAATGGTTGTTTTTTTACTTTTTTAATCAGATGACTGTTCGCAAAATGTGATGGGGTGTCAGTTATGTTACACTCCCATTTTTATTTTTGCTTCTAAGTGACTTACAACCCTATTTGCGAACCTCTTATTTCTTTCTTGCTTCTAATCCCACTGCCTCTCATTTCCATTTCTATTCTTTACCGTACGTGAAAAAATAAGAGGCAGGACATAACAAAATTGAGCTAACCTCAAAAAGAACAATAAAAAATGATGTCTATAAAACATCATTTGCAAAAAAAGTCCGTTCCATTGCGCTCATGAACACTCGCTTTCCGCGGGGAGGGGCTGAGCCTTCTAAGGCATTGCCTGTGGGGTCTCAGCTTTCCCTCTATTTCCCGCAGGAGTCGAGTGTCTTCCGCTCCATTTCACTATTCTTTTCATATAAGAGTTCAAATCACACAAAAAAAACCGAATGATTAGCTAGAATACTTCTATCTCAACCTCTCACGCTCTTAAAACCCTATGTTACCACCAATCACAGGTTTACCCGGTGTGATTGGATTTGTTGGTAGTGGATTCGGTACTTTAATGCCGCCTCCGCTACCTGGTAGTGTTGGTTTCACATTTCCAGGCTTTTCTGGAGAAATCGGGAATTGGTTGTCTGATCCGTCTCCATCAGGTGCTTCTTCCCCTTCACCTAATTTGTATAATTCAACTGTTTGTACCGTTTTGTTGCCTGCAATGTCAGTTGCCTCGAACGTGAATTCATTCGCTCCATTTTGTAATTCAAGCTCAATATTTTCCACAACATGTTCAAAGCTTCTCATTTCATAAGGTCCTTGGAATTCTTTGAAATAAATCTCATCACCATCTAAATAGAGACGAATTTCATCAAAATTATCGGCTACCCTTACATCTACAACTGGGTTTTCGGCATCATGTTCAATATATTGACTATCTGGTAATCCAAGTACCTCAACCTCTGGTGCGGTTGCATCTACTATAATTGTTCGTTTAAACTGGGCCACATTTCCTACTGCATCAACTGCCTTAATGACAAAAGAAGGTACGCCATCTTCAAAATGAAGGATTGTATCAAAAGTATATTGCTTCTTCTCTTCATCGTAAGTTAGTTCTACTTCTTCATCTCCAATAGTAAATTCACTAATCTCAGATTCGTCAGTAATGGTACCAGTAAATTGAATATCATTTGTATTCAATGTACTTAAAGCTTCAGGAGTCGTTAAACGAACAGTTGGTGCCTTTTGATCGGCAGGTTTCACTTCTAGCTCCTTCGTTGTAACATTGCCTGCATAGTCAAAGGCTTGTACTGTTACAGTCGAACCAACCTCTAATGCTTCTGAGAATGTATATTCCTTTGTATCTCCTGCAAGCGGTGTGTCTAATACAGACTCACCATCTACTAAAATATCAAGATAAGATACGCCAGAACCTTTTTCATGATCTGATGCATGAATCGTTAGCTTTTTATTTCCTTCAGTCACTTTGAATGCCAATTCTGGTGCCACTGTATCAATGATAACCGGAATTTTTACTGACTGCCATTCAGCATCAGGGTAGTCAATGACAGATTTAATTTCATAATAATACTTACCATCTTCAGCAAGTTTATTTTTGACTTTTCCATCCCATTTCCATGCTGAGTTAATTTTGTAATAACTACCTTGACCACCATCATAATAGTCTTTTCTAAGGTCATTGTCTGTTCTCAGCTTGCGCAATTGCTTACCATCTTCATCTAATACATTAAATACCACTTGATGGGCATTTCTCAAAAACGATAGGGCAGGAATGATGGCATCTTGCACACCATCTCCGTTTGGAGAAATCGCTACTTTGTCCGCTTTATATGCGTCAGCTATTGGATCATAGCCAAGATAATAGTAACTGTCGCCAGATTCATAAACAGCACCACCCATACCATAGAAGGATGATTCATCATACTTTAATCCATCTAAAATTGGGGATTGATCCCATTCACCTTTGAAGCCTACATATGGAACAGAAAGTTGTGGATGAGTATCTGCTGAATCAGTTAATGTCACATAACCCTCCACAAAATAACCGTTCGGGAATACTTCATCAATATCAACTGGTGTTGTCCAATTACCCGTTTGACTCGGTTCAACTACTTGTGCATCACTTACATCTGCTTGAACGGTAAACGTCACTGTTTCTCCTGCAGGAACAGTAATTTCAGCCGATTCTTGACCATCAACAGTAACCTCAACATTTAATAATTCTTGTGCTTCAAGTTCATTTGGATACCAGCCTAATTCTCCGTATGCAGCAAAGTCCGTTTGGATATTTGCAGCTGCGTCATAAGTGACGTCTTCATCACTAAAGTTTTCTGCTTGCAATGTGAACTCAAAAGTATCCTCAACTTCTTTTAAAGCCACCTTCGCCTCATCCGTTTCTACTTCTGTTACAACAACTGGTGTAGAAAGAGCTGAGTGCAATTGCATGATGCCCGACCCTTGTCTACGAGGTGAATAAGGAACATCCCACTCAAGTGACTCATTGACAAAACCTTGATCATCGATTGGTTGAGATGTGTT
Organism: Cytobacillus sp. FSL K6-0265; assembly: GCF_038003465.1. Classification (NCBI taxonomy): domain Bacteria; kingdom Bacillati; phylum Bacillota; class Bacilli; order Caryophanales; family Bacillaceae; genus Cytobacillus; species Cytobacillus sp. FSL K6-0265. The sequence goes on from NZ_JBBOPE010000001.1 coordinate 4,098,906, forward strand.
CATCATGATATTTTTCGCTGTATATACACGATCATACCCTGTTAAATCGAAGTCAGCATCTACTCTTTGTAGAACGAGTGCTGCACCACCGGACACATGTGGAGCTGCCATGGATGTACCACTCATCATACCGTATTGGCCATTTTCTAATGTCGAGTAAATTTGCCCACCTGGCGCCGTTATTTCAGGCTTAAAGTCTAAATTTGGTGTCACTCCCCATGAAGTGAAAGCACTCATCTTACCTGCTTCAGGGTTTGGAGCTGTTGTTTTTTCACCAGTAAACGTAAAAGTTACTTCTTCCCCGGCACGAAGCGCTTCGACAATGGGGTCTCCATTCACTTTTGGCATAAATAATTGCGGAATGGTAATAGACGGATCTGACTGCATATTGACAAAACCATCTGTATTATTATAGATAATTACACCTACAGCACCTGCCGCTTGTGCATTTATCGCCTTATCAACGAATGACAATTCACCTCGTTGAATCATTGCATATTTCCCTGCAACTTCTGTTAATTGCTCAGGGTATCCAAGTCCGCCATCCGCAACATCAAACGTTTTTGTGTCGATATCATTAGGGTGCTTGTCACCAGATGAAAGAAATGGGGCATCCAACTCTTCGCCATTTATATTCACCTTAATGGCATCAAGGTCCATAAATGAATTCTCAGAAGATGCCACTTGTAATGAATCTGTGTATACTCCTGGCGAACCAACTACACCAAAGTCCGGATTTTCAGCCGATGGATTGGCAAAGCCATTACCAAAATGAGCAGAGTTACCAGCTGAAATAGACATAAGGACGCCATTATCAACCGCTCGCTCAATCGCTTTATATTCTGCAGATTCTGGCGAAACAAAACCTGCTGTAGATCCAAGACTCATATTTAATACGTCCGCTCCTAAAATAATCGCATCATCAATGGCTTTTACATAAATATCTCCATATGTAGAACCGAATTCAGGATCGTTACCAAATACTTTCAAACCGAGAATTTGCGCTTCTGGTGCAATTCCTTTAATTCCACCATCTTCTTCATCTCCGTTTGCGCCTACTGTCCCTGATACATGCATACCATGCATATTTGCACCTTCAGCTACATCACCGATTATTTCGTCTTCATCCATATAATTGTAAGCATATGGTACCTTTTCAGTATAATAGCTTCCCGGTAGGTCATTATCTGCTTTCATTCTATTAACCTTAGATTCTGTTAAATCGACTTCCGTCTCATCTGATAAAATCATATCTTGATGGTCTGGATCGATACCTGTATCAATGACACCGACAACCATACCATTGCCTTTGTAACCATATTCTCTCCAAGCCTCTTGAGCTTGTACCAATTCTTTACTGTAAACCATGTCAGGTTTTTCTTCTGGGCGTTCATACTCATTCACTATTTCAACAGAGGATACATTTTTTACTTCTTTAATTTTCTCAATATCCCCATACATTACATCTGCACTAAATCCATTCACAACTGTTGTGAAACTTTCATGTTCAACAAGTTTCACTTTATTCTCTTTAACTTTTTGCTTCACCGCTTTTTGTTCTGCTAGTCTCTCGTTTGTCAGTTTCTTCTTAGTTGCTGCGGGCAGTTCTTTAAATGTTTTTTTTGTTTTCTGCGCGTATGCAATGGTCGGCTCACTATCCATTTCGACGATTACACGAACAATATCAGATTTTTTATATTGTTCCTCTGCATCCGTTTTTTCTATTTTTTGTAGATTGAGCTGATTTTCTTTCCCTTTAGTATTTTCTACCTTCTTCTCAGGTACTGCTGCTGACACTGATCCAGAGAAAATAAGTAAAAAGGCCATTAATACGACAAGAATCCTGCTTTTTCTCAACATTTAACTCCCCCTCTGTAAATAAAATTCAGAATTTTTTGTTTCTCTATTAAATTAACATAAGGAAAAATTTAGTTTTAGAGTACTAAAGTACTGATTTATGCTAATTAGCCTAGTAAAATATAATTATTTTATAATTCGAAATATTATTTATAAATGAACCCTTCACATGCACCCACTCTTCTCGTCTCTCAACATCAAAAAATGGGCCATAACAAGGCATAAGGAAACAAAGAATTGTCTACAGACATAGTTCTATTCTGCTAAGTCTTTTGCAATGCACTCTTTTTTCTCCTATTGTTCCTTTTGCGACGATGCTTAAAGAATGGGATTCTCTATGCACTTGCTTTGTTATTTTGTTTGCACTCCCACACCTACTTTTGAATATCCTATAAACGACACCATTTTCTTTCTTACTAATACTCTTACTTACAAAAAAAACAGTGCGATAAGCACTGCTTCAATTTGGGGATAATATGAGGATGTTCGTTGATTCTTTCTAATAGAAGGTAATAAGGGGATAAAAGTAAATTGAGGTTCCTTTAAGCTCTTTTTCTTCCTCTATCATAGGATTCTTTTAATAGACATTCTAATTGTGCAAGTCTACTCTCCATCTCACTCATTCGGTGGTTTGCATTACCAAGCATTCTGATAAGATTCTCTATGAGTGTTTCCATCACTTTTTGTTCTTGAGTCAACTGAATTCATCTCCTCCCTTTGTTGTTTTTCTTTCTTGCGATTATCGAGGAAACGCACTTGCTCGACGATCACTTCCATCACATATTTTCTTTTCCCATCCTTTTCATATGATCTTGATTGTAATCTGCCAGCAACACTTATAAGTGACCCTTTCGTACAATACTGAACGAGATTTTCCGCAGATTTATGCCAAAGTGTACATTGAATAAAATCAGTTTCTATCTCTCCATTTTGATTGCGAAATTGCCGATTGACAGCAACCGTAATATTTGCCACTGACCTTCCATCTGATAGAAGTCTTAAATCTGGCTCTTTCGTCAATCTGCCAACAATGCCGACTTGATTCATCATCATCCTCCTTTCTGACACTAGGTTAATATAGCTCGTATCACTTGTAAAAAAGCGGAAAGATCATTTTCATTTTCGTTAGGCTTTCAAAACTGCGGATAGCCGGTCAGAATTTAAATTTTCCAATAAAAATCTGCCAAAAAATTCGCCTTTCCAACATAGGGAAGATATATTTCGACAAATTTCAACATTGTTCTCTATAAGGAATATGACGCATAAATGGACTGATTTTAATATCAAAATAACGTTCTATATCGTTTTTTAAAGTTCTTTCTAATAAGCTTAGCTCGTTTACAAGATATTGATGGGCAAAAACATTATAAACTTCAGCTTCAGGCCAGATAGTGACCAATCGTGCAAGCTGATGAAAAGGAATCATTTCCAAAATTGCTCCTTCATCATACTCAATTGAAAAATATCGAAATGGCGCTTGTTGATTTTTCAACAATTTCTTTCGCCATCTCGCCAATGCTTTATAAAATTCAAAGGCCGGTAAATCTGCTTGGAAATATAATTGATGGTTAATCTTTATTGTAAAAAAAATATCTATCGATAGAATTTTTGCCGTATCACGTTTATGCCTTGTTGTTATTTCATTGGGAGAGCATGTGAATTGGTATGTAAAATGCAAGGTATTGGTCTGATATTGTTCCAACTTTTATCGCCTTCGATCTTTTTTTCCTTAAGCATACAATATTACTTTTTATTTGTGTGAATTCGATCAAAAAAAGGGGCAAATTCTCTATAACTTACCTTTTGTAAGATATTTTCGTTTTGTATATCTTCTATGATATAATTTAGACAACTCAGTTAACTTTTGAGAAAGGGAGGGTTCGCATGAAGACATTTAAGCTAGTTTCCATGCAGGTTTGGGATGAGGATGAGTTAGTAGATGTCGAATTGGAGGACGGACTCATTATTAATAAAGAGGATGAGAATAGTCGGTGGCTACTCGAAGCCTTTATTGATAAAAAGTACTTTTCCTTCTTTTCCAATCTCCGCAAAAAAGAAATCGACGTGCCGCTACAAGTAGTAATTACGAAAAAAGATAATGATCCAGCACATTTCATAACTAAAATTGCATCCATTAATGAATTTGAAGAACATATGAGTGTCCTTTTCTTAGGGAGAATTCGTCACAAAAGAAATGAATTCGCAGAGATATTACTTAGTGATCTCGTTTCTAAAGGGTTAAGTGGCGAAAAATTGCTTACAGAATTTAAAGGGCAAATGAAAAGGGCCCAAAGATTAACAAGTAATAAAAAATAAGCAATGCTTTCTCAGCGGATCTCCATCCGATTTTTTGAGATAAACTTCAATGAGGCTCCGATTGATGCAATCGGAACCTCACTTTTTTATTTACATATTATCTTTGTTTTCTTCGTCCGCAGGGGCATCTTCATTTAAATTTTCATCTGTATTATTGTCATCTTCAAGCATACCATCATCATCATTGTTTAGATCGTCTTGATCGTTATTATTAACGTCATTTCCGTCCTCTAATTCTGCTGGCTCTTCAATATTATCATTATCTTCTGGCGGTGGATCTTGCTCATCGTTTGCTCCACAACCAACAAGCATTGTCGCCGCTAAAGCAGATGCAGACAATAATTTTAACAGCTTTGTATTCATGGGTATTACTCCCTTCCAATTTTAAAAATTTGACCTCTATTGCGGTCTTTTGTTATCGTTCCCGAAAACCTGAACAAAATTGCAAATTGAATGATGTAAAATTTTCCTCGATTTAAGTGACTTGTCATACATATAAAAAAAAGTAATGCCCTATATTAAGCGGGCATTACTTCTTTTCATGTTATTTCAATGCAAACATCATTTCTGTTTCGCAAACAAGCTCACCATCGACGGTTGCTACGCCTTTTCCTTTACCAATCGGTCCTTTTACACGGGTCATTTCGACTTCTAATCGTAGCTGATCGCCTGGTTTCACTTGCTTTTTAAATCGACATTTATCAATTCCAGTGAAGAAAGCGAGCTTTCCTTTATTTTCTTCTTTCTTCAGCATTGCCACACCGCCTACTTGTGCTAATGCTTCCACAATTAAAACACCAGGCATAACAGGGTAATCAGGAAAATGACCATTAAAAAACTCTTCATTTGCCGTCACATTTTTAATCCCAATAGCCCTTTGACCTTCTTCTACTTCAAGAATTTTATCTACTAATAAAAAAGGATAACGATGAGGAATAATTTCTTTTATTTCATTAATATCAAGCATTTTAGTACCTCCTACTAATAATAGGTATAATATTAATTATTATTGTACTAGAAAAAAAGCTAAATGCAAAGACAAAACAAAAAGGAGGCATAAAAAATGCGCTCCTCGTTCTTCAGTTCTCTTTATTAACCAAATCAATCATATGCATCCACGTTTCTTTTTTAAAGATATCGGTTGCTTGGCCATCACCAAGCACACTATACCCGAACGTTGCACCTGCGATGATACAAATGACAAGTAAAACTAGCACAATAATAATTCGTAGCCAGATCGGTATAAGTCGCACTCTAATTCGGTTCACTGTGGTTTTTTCTTCACCTGTAGTAGTTGAATTATGTTGTGCTTTTTGTTTAGTTATTCTTGTTGACGAATCTTGCTCGTTATTAAGTGACATCGTTTTCTTCCCCTTTAACGAATTCCATTAATGAGGCCCATCATTTGATCAGCCATCGTTATTGAACGTGATTGAAATTGGTATGAACGTTGTGTATTCATTAAGTCGGTCATTTCCTTTGAAAGGTCGACATTGGATTGTTCCAAGACACCTTGTGACAGTGAAATATCGCCACTAAACTGCCCAGCTAAATCAGTATAAATTTCAATGCCATCCATTTCAGCCTCTGCAGGCAAGCTTAACATATTTTCACCGATTTGTGTTAAATATTGTGGTTTATGGACGACCGTAATCCCTAGATTTACCGTTTCAGTGCCTCCATTAGCAGTTTGCCCCTGGAGTCTGCCTTGTTCCAATAATGTAAACTGGCTTACGTCTGACGAAAAAGTAATGGGTTCATTATTCTGTCCTAAAACGGCATCACCATTCCCGGTGACAAGCATCACTTCATTATTCCCTGACGGCGTAAGATTAAAAGAGCCGTCTCTTGTATAACGGATTTCAGCACCGTTTTCGGTTTGTTGCAGAATGCGAAAGTATTGACCTTCTCCTGTTAAAGCGAAGTCTAGAGCACGATCAGTTGATTTTAGGCTACCTTGTGTGCTCACTAGCTTAGCTTGGGCAAGTTTAGCCCCTACACCTTGTCTAACGCCTTCTGGAGTCATTCTCTGTACGCCCATTAGTTCTTCAGCGGGTTGATTATTAAATTGTTGTACGAGAAGTTCACCAAATGACGCTTCTCTTCTTTTAAAACCTGTAGTATCGACATTCGCCATATTATTGGCGTGTATGTCCATTTGCTTTTGTAATTGTGATAAGGTGTTTGTTGCTGTAATCATTACACGGTTCATTTTATCGCCTCCTTATAACTTCCTAGTTGTTATCCAAGACGGCCAACTTCGTTTACTGCCTTTTCCATACTGCGGTCGTATGCTTGTAACACTTTTTGGTTGGCTTCAAAAGTACGATAGCTTGCCATCATATCTGTCATCGTTCTTGAGGTATCAACATTGGAACGTTCTAAGAAGCCTTGTTGGATACGAAAAGCTGCATTACCGTAACCATTTTGCAAAGCAGTATTATCTTCCGTAGCAAAGAGTCCATTTCCTTGTTTTAGAAGATTTTCTGTTGTTTCCGCATACGCTACACCGATTCGTGTTGTATTTCCAGATGTATCTGTTACATACCCTTCATCATTAACGGTAAATGATTCACTACCCGGTTGGATTCTATTCCCGTTTTGATCTAAGACGTATAGGCCACTTGCTGAAGTCAAATAACCTTGGCTATCTAATGTAAAATTACCATTGCGCGTATATTTTGTATTCCCATCTTCACCGGCAACTGTAAAAAATAATGCACTACCGTCCGGGAGATTACCATTTTCAAGCGATAAGTCTGTAGCAAGACCTGTTTGATTTAAATCCCCCTGCGTATATAAAGGAATTGCTTCTTGCAAATACACGCCCGTACTAATACTTCCGACTGTTTCGTTAACTGGTAAACGAAAACCATTTTCTGTAGGAATGCTTTGACTATCTATTCTTTGCAGTAACATATCACTGAAACTGCTAATTGCTGTTTGATCTGCTTTAAAACCAGGTGTATTTGCGTTAGCCATATTGTTAGCTAGCATTTCCGTTCTTCTTTGCTGCGTTAACATACCTGATGCTGCAGTATAAAACCCTCTAAACATATCGGTCACTCCCGTATATCATCGTTTCCCTTTTATATCGGCAAGAGAGTACGATTAATTAGCATTATTTACTTAGAGGAGAATGCATGGCTCTTCAACGAAAAGGCTGGCCTATAGGAGAATCATTAGGTCAGCCTTACTTTTGTGTTAACTTAATTTTTTTCGTGGTAAACGATCAATGTTATCAAGCATGATTCCAGTTCCAATTGCAACACAGTCCATCGGATTTTCAGCAATAAGAACAGGTACTTTTAATTCTTCAGCAAGAAGCATATCGATACCATGAAGCAATGCTCCCCCACCAGTAAGAATAACGCCACGATCAATGATATCTGCTGAAAGTTCAGGCGGTGTTCTCTCTAAAACGCTTTTTGCAGCTTGGACAATCACGTCTACAGGCTCTTTTAAAGCTTGTTCGATTTCTTTCGAGTGAACAGTAATTGTGCGAGGCAGTCCAGAAACCATATCACGTCCGCGAATTTCCATGCTCTCATTTCTGGAGCCCGGGAATACCGTTGCAATAGAAGTTTTAATATCTTCAGCCGTACGCTCACCAATTAGTAGCTTATACTCTTTTTTAATGTATTGAAGAATTTCATTGTCGAATTTATCTCCGGCCATTTTAATTGAAGAAGACGTAACAATATCCCCCATAGATAAAACAGCTACATCCGTTGTTCCTCCACCAATATCTACGACCATATTACCGCTTGGTTGGAAAATATCCATTCCCGCACCAATAGCAGCCACTTTCGGCTCTTCTTCTAAATAGACCTTCTTACCGCCACTTTTTTCTGCTGCTTCTTTAATCGCCTTTTGCTCAACGCTTGTTACATTGGTAGGACAACAAATAAGAATACGCGGTTTAGATAAAAAGCCTTTCACATTTAACTTGTTAATAAAGTGTTTAAGCATCGCTTCAGTTACATCAAAGTCAGCAATCACACCATCTTTTAGCGGGCGAATAGCAATAATATTACCAGGCGTTCTCCCCACCATACGGCGAGCCTCTTCCCCAACAGCAAGTACTCTATTCGTGTTTTTATCAATGGCTACAACAGAAGGTTCATTTAAAACGATCCCTCTTCCTTTTACATGTATCAGTACATTCGCCGTACCTAAGTCAATTCCAATATCTCTTGCAAACATTGTTCCTAACTTCCTCCTCGCAACTAAATCTTCTTCTCATTTTTGCAGTTCAAATGGCTCTATAGGCATATAAAATGCCTTTGTGTTTTTTTGCTTATGTAAGCAATCTATCATTGATTTTTCGTTTCCGCACGAATATTTCCCCATACAAAAGCCTTTCTCAAGCAATCTGAGAAAAGAGAAGTTTATGTATATTCTAGGGCTTCTACGTTAACAAAAGCACATACCAAGTTCATTATATCCTAGTTAATTATTTTAGCACATCTCACGCAGAATAAATAACTATTTGTCAAAATATATTGTGACTTTTTAAGGAGAAATTGTCGAATTTGTTGATTATTGGGATAAAAGTTGGGGATTACACTTTGAAGTAATAAAGAAGGGATGGTTATACGGGCAGATGTTGTACCTTATCCTCCCTCTGCCCGCTTCACACATTATTTGATGGGTTCTTCTTCAAGCTCTTCTTTCTTATACTTTAACTTTGTTGCTTCTCCCCCTCGCAGATGACGAATGGACTTATGATAATCTAATATTTCTTTTACTTCATTAGCAAGGTCAGGATTTATTTCAGGCAATCTTTCTGTCAGATCTTTATGGACTGTACTTTTGGATACGCCAAACTCCTTCGCAATTACGCGAACCGTTTTTCTCGTCTCCACGATATACTTTCCAATCTTGATTGTTCTCTCTTTGATGTAATCGTGCACACTACTCGCCCTCCCTAAATTGGATGTGAGAAGTGTGAAATGAGACTCGTTTTTAACTTTGTCTTATAGTGTGTGTTTTACTAGTTGTTAAAAGAATAGCAGGTAAACCTGCCGAGCAGTGGCTAACATATCCTAGAGATTATACAGCTGTTACTAAACAAACGACCCCTCACCTCAAACATTCTCTTTGTAAGGTTTGTAACAGTTTATTAGCTTGGATTAAAATATATGCACAAAAAACACAAGTAGGACAAGTAACTGTATGATTTTTTCATTTTCAGCTCTCTTTTTTAACAAGTAATTCTCTATATAACAAGATTATTATTTAATACCCGCGACAAATGACTTATACAGGGGTTATTAGACCTATTTATAATTGCTTATTTTTCGACAAATTCCGCAAACTCCAATACTCCGTTTTATACAAAAAAGTATTTTTTTAGTTCTAATCACTCAATTAACTGTATTTCAATAACCAACGAAGAGTGATAAAAGTCTATAAATAAATCTAATGACCTAATTCTTTATAATGAACAAGAGATTCTTTATTCCTATTGTTGTTTAATCCTTCTCTGACTTACACTAAAAATCAAGCAAATAGATAAAACATGGTTATTCCAATTAAAGGGTGATTTATTTTGACAGTGTTAAAGCCACGGAGACAGAGAATTTTTGAAGCAAGAAAAAGAAGAATGAAAATAAGAAGAATGAAATTAACAGGCATCTTGGCTGCTACAGTCATTATTCTTGCTGTCATTTTCAGCTTAAATGAGCAATCATCAGAAGCCTCTACTTATAAAGTCGAAAAAAATGACACACTCTATCGTATTGCAAAAAAACATAATCTTTCTGTCGAAGAATTAAAAATACATAACCAACTTGTAGATAATTATATAACTGTAGGACAAACATTAGACATTCCATACCCTACAGATTATCAAGGTTTATCAGGTGAACCATTTATACATATTGTCGCTCCTAGTGAAACATTATGGAGCATTGCCAGTAGATACGGCTTAAGTGTTGAAGAATTAAAATCTCTCAACAACCTTAAAGAGAATCATATTTACGCTTTTCAGCCATTAACTATCATTGATGAAATGTATACATCACAAGCTAAACTAATTGGGGCTGCAGATGATCGTGTGCTCGAATTCCAAGATGATGATGAGTTTTTCACTTTACTTGCACCGTTACAGTCTGCTTCTAGACTTCAAGCATTTACTGGACAAGATTTATTTATTACTTATAAAAGAAATTCATTACTATCAATCCATTCTATGCAAACCCCATAACAATAAAAAGGGAAATATTCATGAATGAATATTTCCCGAGAAATGTCGAAACTTTTCTATTTTTGTCTCAACTATTATTTATGATTCTTGTGAATCTGAAGACGTATCTGCGTCTGTTTCACCTTCATTACTTGCACCATCATCTTCTGATTGATCTTCATCACTTGGGGCAGTATCTTCTGATTGGTCTCCATCACTTGGCGCAGCATCTGATTCATCATTAGAACTTTCAGTTGAACCATCTTGTGCTGCATCTTCAGTAGGTGCTTTTTCTTCAGCTATTTCTGCTTTTTCCAATTGACTTAACGTTTTACCAACAAACTCCTCTGGGTTTACAGCTACACCATCTTTACGGATTTCAAAGTGTACATGCTCTCCAGCTTCTTGGTTAATTTGGCTTTGTCCAGATTGAGCAATTGTATCTCCTTGCTCCACTACACTACCTTCTTTTACTTTCATATCAGTAATGGATTGGTAGCGTGTCACAATCCCTTCAGCATGCTGAATTTCAATGACATTTCCTAGTGTTGCATCTTCTTCCACCTTAGTAACTGTTCCACTTAATGCCGAACGAACTTCGAATGATTTTCCATCTTTCATAACAATGTCAATACCTGCATTTGGTTGATATGTGTTATTGTAGAATACTAATGCTTCTTCTTGAGCCGCTTCCTCACCATGCACATCATAGAATTTAGTTTGGATCACTGCTCCGTCCGCATTTTCTACAGGTAACACAAAATTCTCCATTGCATTATTCACTTCTACTGCATCCTCATTACCTTTGCCAGAAAGATCTGTCTCACCGTAATCGAATCCATCTGTGTCTGAAGCATTTTCATTGCCGTTTTGGAACCATAGAACGCCACTAAGTATGAGTGCTGCACTCGCGATGTAAATTGCTGGATAAGCCCAACGTTTCTTCATAAACTTTTTAAAACTAGAATCTTGAGAAGTCTTTTTTTCTTCCTCTCTCATTTTTCATCACCTCTGGCATCAGTTTGAACAGATTCCAGAAGATATATACATCATCTAAAAAATTTTTTGGATTTATTTTTTACTAACTGGGTTTATATATACATGTTTTATCAAAATAATTAAATTCTGAATACTTTGATGCGCTATTATCTACAAATAGAAAACAAACAGCTCCGAATGAAGCTGTTTGTTTTAACTTACTTTTGTGCAGTTAATTTTGCCACCATCGTATCAGATTCACTGATTTCGATTCCTTTATAATAATAAGAAACGATTTCTTTATATGATTTGCCTTCCTTCGCCATCCCGTTTGCACCATACTGACTCATGCCAACCCCATGCCCATACCCTTTTGTTTGTATATTAATCTGATCACCATTTCTCGTCAGGGTAAAGTCAGTTGATTGCAACCCTAATTTCATTCTGATATCGGTTCCTTTTATTATGGTTCCATTAATATCCACTTTCCCTATTCGATTACCATCTGTTTTTTCAACAATTTTAGCAACTGTTTGACCCGAAGGTACTTTCACATTTAACTTTTTTTCAAATTCAGATACAGGCATAGAGATTTGATCATCGAATTTTGGTGTATCAATGTCCCAGGGACTTTTGACACTTTTTAAATACGGAGTGGCATTCGCCCAAACGTTTTCTGCATTTTCCGTGTAGCCATTACTTGTAGAGAAGAACGCTGCCGTTATAGGATTACCGTCATAGGTAAGAATTTGCCCACTTGTTTCTTGAACTGCTTGCGTAATTTTCTCGATTTTCCAATCATAATCGGACTTCCATATTTTTTTGAGCTCTTCTTTGTTTTTAAAAACTTGATCATCAGTGGAATCTGTAATCATTGCGCCTTCTGGTAACGACCCCTTATCTGCCATTAGATGCTGCATTGTATATGTTCGCGCTGCAAGTGCTTGGGCCTTCAACGCTTCTAGCTCAAACTCCGCAGGCATCTCAGAAGCAACAACCCCAATAAGATAGTCTTCAAAGGCAAATGTTTCCACTTTTTTGGCATTGGTTCGATAAACCGCCACATCAACTGCAGGTTCCATCGAGGTGAAAGATGTTGCCTCCTCCTTCTTCTTTTCCGCAGTCACAGACTCTCGATTCTCTTGCTTTTCATCATTTCCAAAAGGAAGAACTACTAGTAAGGCTGGGATAATTAATACAAGTGTAAAGAGTAGTGCTGATAGTACGATGAATGGTTTGAATTTTGTCATATGCTAGCCTCCATCAAGATTCACGTCTCATTCAATCATATGGTCGAAATAGAGCCATTATGACAAAATCCCAATATTGAATTTTCTCTAGTAAAGAGTGTAATGGTAGAGATAGAGAAACGAGGAAAATATGGAGTGGGTGTTATAGCGAAGGTGAATTTCACATTAATTAGGTGGGTGAATCCTTGTCCTTATTTCCCACACCATGTATTGCTTTGTACATTTTCAAACTAAACCAAAAAAACCACCAATCTCCAAAAGAGATTAGTGGTTCAGCCATTTTTATGCATTTAAATCAGTAATGATGGTTTGTTCAGTTGTAGACATATCTTCTTCTGCTTCAGTCACACGTTCAATGTCTGCACCTAAGCTCGCTAGTTTCTTATGGAAATCGACATAGCCACGATCAAGATGTTTTAATTCTGTTACGCGTGTTATGCCATCTGCTACAAGTCCTGTTAAGATGAGAGCAGCTGCAGCACGTAAATCCGTTGCGGCAACTTCTGCACCTTGCAGGTTGGATGGTCCTTCCATAATAACAGAGCGTCCTTCGATTTTCACATCTGCATTCATGCGACGGAATTCTTCCACATGCATGAAGCGATTTTCAAATACAGTCTCCGTAATCACACTTGTGCCCTTGGCATGAAGCAATAGTGCCATCATTTGAGATTGCATATCTGTTGGAAAACCTGGGTGAGGCATCGTTTTGATATCTACAGCTTTAAGCTCTGACGGGCCGATGACGCGAACGCCTTCTTCCTCTTCGATAAACTGAACGCCCATTTCTTCCATTTTTGCAATTAAAGATGTTGCATGTTCTGGTACAGCACCTTTGACAAGGACATCGCCGCCTGTAATGGCTGCTGCAACCATAAATGTACCTGCTTCAATTCGGTCTGGGATGATATGATGCTCAGCACCAAATAATACATCCACACCTTCAATACGAATCGTACCTGTTCCAGCACCACGAACTTTTGCACCCATTTTATTCAGGAAGTTCGCAAGGTCCACAATTTCTGGCTCTTTTGCGACATTTTCAAGGATTGTTGTACCCTTTGCTAATGTTGCAGCCATCATAATATTTTCTGTTGCGCCTACGCTAGGAAAATCAAGATATATTTTCGCACCATGTAATCTTCCTTCTGGTGCTTCTGCTTCAATAAATCCATTGCCGACTTTAACGGTTGCACCCATTGCTTCAAAACCCTTTAAATGTTGATCTATCGGGCGTGAACCAATCGCACAGCCACCTGGCAGTGCTACTCTTGCTCTTCCATTTCTCGCTAATAGTGAACCCATGACTAAAACAGATGCACGCATTTTTCGAACATATTCAAATGGTGCTTCTACTTTTAACTCTCTAGATGCATCAACAGTTACTGTATTGTTATCAAACCCCACTTCGGCGTTTAAAAAACGTAATACTTCATTAATTGTATATACATCGGAGAGAGTTGGGACATCACGAATTACGCTTTTTCCATCACTTGCTAACAATGTTGCAGCGATTACCGGCAAAACAGCATTTTTTGCGCCTTCTACTTTGACTGTGCCACTTAACCGATTTCCGCCGCGGACGATGATTTTTTCCAAAGTGTATTCCCCTCCGCGTCCATTTTCTCTATATTAATATTCAATCGTTATGATGGGTGTGCCGATAACAATAGTTGTCTTAGCGCCCAACCCTTCTTTTCTTAAGCCAATTTGTAAATTCATATCTTTGCCATCCGTTGTAACAGACTCTTTGAACATGGGTGAGTATGCCGATGTCGAGATAAATTGTTCTTCTTCTAACGCTTCTATTTCTTTCGCATTAAATGTAGACAATAATCCATTCATTTGTTCAAGCATAGACTCCCTCATATTACCATCATAATGACCAATGATACAAGAGAAAATATTGGGTTTTTTAGTAAAAATGTCAGACATCTGACTTTTCATATATTCCCCGATACTTTCCTGGATACTGCCTTTGTAGCCAGCACCTTTCGCCTCATAAATGACATACGTTTGTACATTGTCTTTTGTGTCGGTTGAAAGTATTTTTATCGTTTCAGTCAGATCATTTTTTTTAAGCGTACCGATGACTTCATATCTTTCTTGAGATTCCTTTGTCACAGACCAATTCCAGTCTGTAAAACTCTTTTTCATGTCTTCAGTATATGCTTTTACTTCAGCAAAGGTTTGTAAGTTTTCCAAGTTTTCCCTTGCATGAACTGACCATTCTTGAATCAAAATATTCTCGTCCTGTACAGTTTGAGCGATTTGTAATAGTGAAAGCTCTTCTATAGATGCTGCATCCGAATGATTGCCGAAAATAATCCAAACTAACCCGACAATTCCCATTATAGAAAATATAAATGAATACTTCTTCATTTAAACTCCCTCCCTTATTACCATTGTTACCAAAGGAGAGAACGGCATACTTGGGAATTATCGTCACATTTTGACATCCACTAATTGAGTGAAGATTAAATCAAATCATATGTATAGTTGTAGGAAAATTAATAGCAACATCATGCATTGTACTCAAACTTTAAACAAATGAAAACATGTACGAAGACCTATATTTGAGGACTATTTTTTGACAAAATGATTATTGCAAAATAAATGGAAGTTGTTGAGACCAAAGAAGATAATCAAGCACAAAATTACCGACAATCGATCCTAGTGCAATCGACAACATTACATATAATACCCTTGCTTGCAAAACATGATTTGCCTTGATCCACGTATCAATTTTAATCGCTTGCAAAGCATACCAAGCTACGGCAATAAATATTAAATGTACAATAATACTTACCAATGCCTGTTGGCCAAATCCAGAGATCACATGACCCACTCCTTCAATCAAAAACTACACCATTTATTTTAACTCAAATCGCCTTCAGAAAGATAGCATACACCCTCTTAACAATTGACGTTTTTGTTTCACTTTTCGTTTCACATAAATTTATTTTTCCAAAATTTACTTTACTATGAGCCCTTTGCTCTCCAAAAATAAAAAAGAAGAAGGATCTCCCTTCTTCTATACCCGTTTCTACTGTAAGAAATCATAAAATGATAAAAAATTTTGATGGAGGAAATCATAAGCTAATTGTGGAAAAACCCCAAGTAATACGGTCATCAGCACGCAAATACTAATGATAACACCATTCATCTTCTTTCCACTCATTTGAAAAGTACGATTCGCTTCTCGGAAAAAGGCGTAAATAATCAACTTAAAATAATATATATAAGATATCACCGTAGTGGCGATTAATATGGCAGCTAATAGATAATGTGTCGGTTCTGTGCTTAATGCACCGAGAAAAATATTCAGCTTGCCGATAAACCCTGATGTTCCTGGTATCCCCGCTAACCCTAGCATTGTAAGTGCGAGGGCAACAGCTAAAAGAGGAGCACGTTTGGAAAGCCCAGACAATTGCTTTACCTCTTCAATATTCATTAATTGTAATAAGGAAAAAACAGCGATTGTCATAAATAAATAGGCGGTTAAATAAAACCAAATCGTCTCTACCATAAAGGCAGAGAAGGCTGTTACCGCAACTAATAAATAACCAGCATGCGCAACGCTTGAATAGGCAAGCATCCGCTTAATCTTCGTTTGCCTTAGTGCCACTATATTTCCCCATATCATTGTCACTGCAGCAAGAACAGCTAAAAAGCTTTGCAGCGCCATTAATAAAGAGGAATTGTTACTCACATCAGGAATATGATAAAAAACCGTGATGAACATTCGAATGATTAAAATAAACCCTGCTGCTTTTGAAATAATACTCAAGAAAGCGGTAACTGGTATCGGGGCTCCTTCATAAACATCTGGCGTCCACATATGAAAAGGTGCCGCAGCGATTTTAAATGATAACCCAACTAAAATCATCAGAAAAGCAAGTGCTAATAAAAATAGATGCTGAGTATTCGTTAACTCTTGAAGCCTTTCAGCCATTTCTAAAAGATTGGTGGTCCCAGCAACCCCATATAAATAACTCATGCCGAACAAGGTAATAGCTGTGGCAATTCCACCATTAATAACATATTTCATTGCTGACTCGTTTGAAGGGAGATGCTTCTTTCTTATCCCCACTAATATATAGGATGATAAGGTCATCAGCTCTAAACCTACAAAAAGAGTAATTAAATCACCACTGGATGACATAATCATCGCGCCAAGTAATGCCACTAAAAATAAATAGAAAAACTCTCCCCTGAACTCCGTTAATTTTTCTTTCGGTTCATATGAGATAGCTAACAACAATACAAAGCCGGCTGCAACTAGTAACACCAACTTAAAAGCAATCGCAAAAGAATCTAAACGGAAGGTGTCATAGAGGATTGCAAAAGGTGTGTCCCCTATGAGTGTAAGTAAAAAGACTATAGCTGCAACGATACTCGCTACACTAAGCCAACCAAGCCATTTCCGATGAAAAGACCTCGGTAGGAATAAATCTAAAAGAGATAATAGCGTAGCGGTACCAAGAATAATGAATTCTGGACCCATCGCATGCCAACTAAATGATAATAACGTATCAAGATCCATTCTTACTTCACCCCCCTAATCCAATGATGATTGATTTTAAAGTTGAACTGAGAATATCCGGATAAACACCAATACCAACAATACATAAAAGCAAAATAATCGCTGGCCAAATTTCGAATGCCGTCATATCTCTTACCATTTTTGCCTTCTCTTGTTGGCCAAAAGTTATCCCAAGCACTGCTCGTAATATATATACCGCCGTCAAGATAATGCCTAAACAGGCGATTACGGCAATCACTGGCCATTCTTGAAATAGACCTAGAAAAGCGAGAAACTCTGCGACAAACCCTGACATACCGGGTAAACCTAATGAAGCGAGACCTGCTACTAACAAAAAGCCTGACGCGATTGGCATCGTTTTCGCTAAGCCATTTAAATCAGCCATGGAAGTAGATTGATATCTCTCGTAAAAGATGCCGATAAGATAGAAGAACAAGGCGGCAATTAAACCATGCGAGACCACTTGAAACATCGCTCCTTGTATCCCCGCTTCATTTAAGGCAGCCAAACCGATCAGCACAATACCCATATGCGAAATCGATGAGTAAGCTAAAATCTTTCTCAGTTCTTGTTGGGATAATGCTAAGAATGCCCCATAAAGCAAGTTGATTACACCGAGTATCGCCAGCCATAATGTGAGCGACTCAAACTGCTTAGGGAAGAAGCCTAAACCAAAATGGATGAGACCATAGGCGCCAATTTTCAACAGTACACCCGCATGAAGCATAACAATGGCTGCTGGCGCTTCAGAATGAACTTTAACCATCCAGCTGTGAAACGGCCAAATAGGAAGCTTAATACCAAAGGCAATGAATAAGGCAATTAGCAAACCTGTTTTCACTTTTGACGAAAAAACCGTTCCGTCATCCGCACTTAAAATGGACATTAAGGCATCGATATTTGCTGTACCTGTTTTGGCAAACAATACCATGATGACAACTAAAAGAATCGCTGATCCCATCCCGTTATAAATGAGCAATGAGAAGGCTGTACGTTCTTTTTCATATAACCCCCATTTACCTATTAAAAAGAAGGTTGCCACTAATGTCACTTCAAAAAAGATAAAGAATAAAATTAAGTTCTCAGCAGCAAACACCCCGAGCATGCCGACTTCTAATAATAGAAACAGCATGTAATACCCTTTCCACCCTGCTTTGATCTGAAAGGAAGCAAACGCGGCTAACGTTGAGAGTAAGGCAGTTAATAACAAAAGGATAAGAGAAAAACCATCTACTCCTAATTCATAATCAATACTGTATAATTTGCCAAAGACTTCGGGATTACCAAATTGCATCCAACTTAATTTCCCAGAGTAACTCACTAACTCTACACCCATCTTAGAAGAGATAATTAAGTAGATTGATAGAAAAAGAGAAGGAAGGGTACTAAGGATCGCGACTGTTTTAATCGTTTTTTCCTTCGTTTTTGCAACAAGTGTTAATAATAAGACACCAAGAAGGGGCGCAAATACAATAATGGTCAATATAAACGGAAATCCCACTAGAAGCCACCTCCTGTCAATGCAAACACGACGATCAGAATAGCTAACCCAATAAAAGCAACCGTTCCATATAATTGAGTCTGCCCATTTTGAAACTTTGAACCGATTATGCTTAACTGTCTCATTGTGATGGTTACGAGAGAAATGAGTCCTTCAATCAAATAAACCTCCACGAAATGTAGTATTTGACTAACGAAGCGGCTACCTTTAACAAAGATATACTGATAAACTTCATCGATATAATATTTATTTATTACAAGCTGATACGTATAAGGAGCTCTTGATGTAAACCAATCCCGGGAAAGAACTTTCTTACTATACATCAACCAAGCAAGCAAGATACCTAAGAATGTTACCACCGTCGCTACAACCATCACCCAAAGCGGACCATCGAGATGACTATGCACATTTGCAGCGATCCCCGTTGTTAACCAATCTCCTAAAAATGTTCCGAACCAAGGGGTTTGGATATAGCCAGCAACAATCGCTAACAAAGCAAGGACAAGCATGGGAACGGTCATCCAATTGGATGATTCTTTTACCGCTGATTGCTCTTTCTTTTCTTCTCCACCGAATACTAAGAAGAATAAGCGAAACATATAAAATGCTGTAAAGAAAGCAGCGATGATTGCAAGTGTGAATAATAAATAGTGACCACTCACCCAGGCAGACACTAAGATTTCTTCTTTACTAAAAAAACCTGATAATAAAGGCACTCCACTAATCGCCATTGTCCCAATTAGAAAGAGCGGTGCAGTCCACTTCATCTTCTTCCATAAGCCACCCATTTTCTCAATATCCTGCGTATGAACAGCATGGATAACACTACCAGCAGCTAAAAACAATAGTGCTTTAAAAAAGGCGTGTGTTGTTAAATGGAATACACCTGCCACGTAACCTCCCACACCTAATGCAAGCATCATATAACCTAGCTGACTTACAGTAGAATACGCTAAAGCTCTTTTAATATCTCTTTGCGTCATCCCAATCGTTGCAGCAAAAATGGCGGTAAAACCACCAACAATGGCAATGGTAAGCATGGCCACCTCACTAAAGGCGAATAACGGATAAAGCGCTGCGACCAGGTAAACACCAGCTGCTACCATTGTGGCCGCATGAATTAATGCGGATACAGGCGTGGGTCCTTCCATCGCATCAGGTAACCACGAATGCATCGGGAACTGACCAGACTTCCCAACGGCTCCGATAAAGATCAGAATAGCTGTTAAGGTAGCCATCGTTTCTGATAGATCCCCCGCTGAGATAACAGCAAAAATCTCATCATATTCAAAGCTCCCTACTTGCCAAAAGAGCAGAATCATGCCAATGAGAAGGCCGACATCACCAATTCGCGTCATGATAAATGCTTTCTTGGCAGCTGCCTTTGCCTCTTCTTTATAAAAATAAAAACCGATCAATAGAAATGAGCCGACACCCACGAGCTCCCAGAATATATATGTTTGTAATAGATTCGGAGAAAGAACAAGTCCAAGCATCGCAAAGGTGAACAGACCTAAGTAGGCGAAAAATACTGTTATGCGCTCATCTCCTTCCATATATGCCTTTGAATACATATGTACGAGGAAGCTAACGAGCGAGACAATGACAAGCATAAGTGCATTTAATTGATTGACCTCAAAACCTGCCGTTAATTGCGTTTCCCCTATGGTTAGCCATGTGAACTCTACCTTTACATTTTCCTGCGTGAAACGCGCAAATAAAACCAGCAAAGCACATATAAAACTAACCAAGGAAAGAATTACTGCGAAATCAATTTGCCCTCTCCGCCACTTCCTTCCAAAAATAAGAAGCACTAAGAAGGAGAAAAGCGGAAAAAGCGGTATGATCCATGCAATCTCCATCATTTCTTCATGTCCCCTTTTATTCATACGAATGACGTATGTTCATTCAAGCTAATTTTTCAAAGAGTTGTAATCATCTACATTGACAGATTTACGATTTCGATAGATAGCTATGAGGATAGCGAGTCCTACTGCCGCCTCAGCCGCAGCAACGGCAATAGCAAAAAGGGCAAATATTTGACCATCTATTGAAGGCATCATGCCATACTTACTAAAAGCAACGAGGTTAATATTAACCGCATTTAACATTAATTCAATGGCAATAAGAACAATAACGGTATTTTTCTTCGTTAATGCCCCGTATAACCCGATACAAAAGAGGATAATGGCTAGTGTTAAATAGGCAGATAACGGCACACTACTCACGTTCTTCCCCCTCCTCATCATCCCGTTTCGCTAACACTATCGCACCAATAAGAGCGACGAGTAAAATAACCGAGGTTAATTCAAAAGGAATAATATATTTCGAATAAAGGGCAATCCCTATTTGCTCTGTATTATTTTCATGCAATGAAGTGGATGGTTCCCCTAGTTCAAGCTGGTATATACCTAAGTAAAAGACGAGCCCGAACCCAAGGATGGCTAGAAAGATAAGAAATTTTCTCAAGCCTCCTCCACTCGTCTCGCTCTGGTCATTATGACGCGTTAACATAATGCCAAAAAGCATCATAATGGTGATCGCACCTGAATAGATGAGGATTTGAACAACAGCAATAAACTCTGCAGAAAGCATGACGTAAATGCCAGCAATACTAATGAAAGTAAAGACGAGAGCGACGACCATATGAACAACCTTCGTTAAGTTAATCATCATGATCCCACCGCCTATAGCGATGAGTGATAAAACAATAAATATGAAAAACTCGCCGCTCATGCCTTATTCTCCCTTCGTAATTGGGTATCATTTTCATCCAGCCACACAAGATCTTTAAATAATTCATCACGACTATATTCTGCGAGTTCAAATTGATTTGTCATAATGATTGCCTCTGTAGGACAAACTTCCGTACATAAATCACATAGGATACAAATTTCAAAATTTATATCATACGTATCAATAATTTTTCCCCGCTTACTAGAATCTGGATGCTTTTTCCCCGTGAGTGTAATGCAATCTGTCGGACAAATATTGGCACATTGATTACAGACGATGCATTTTTCTGGGTAAAATTTTTGAATTCCCCTAAAGCGATCGGGAAGTGGTAAGGGTTCATTAGGATAATCATAGGTTAGTTTCTTGCGCGTCATATTTTTCAATGTGTATTTCAATCCTTTTGCTAATCCAAACATACCTTTGTCACCCCTTTAAAATAGATTGATCCATTCTTTTAATAATGCAGTGAGGAAGATATTCGCAATCGCCACTGGTAATAATACCTTCCAGCCGAACTCCATTAGTTGGTCGGCACGTATTCTTGGGAAAGTAACACGGAACCAAATGAGCAGAAAGATAACAACCATAAATTTAAGCGCAAACCAAACGGCTCCCGGTATAAACCCTAAATAAGGTAATGGTAGCCAACCACCTAAGAAGACGACAGTTATTAACGCTGACATTGCGAACATATACACATACTCAGCTAACATAAAGAACGCCCAACGGAAACCGGTATACTCAACAAAATAACCTGCAACAAGTTCCGACTCCGCTTCAGCCAAATCAAACGGCACGCGATTCAATTCAGCTACCGCTGCAATAAAGAAGACGATAAAGGCAATCGGTTGCCAAAGAATATACCAGCCGCTTTCTTGTGCTAACACAATATCATTTAAATTCATACTTCCTGTCAGGAGAATGACACCAATCACCGACATCACTAGTGGAATCTCATAAGATATCATCTGTGCGGCTGCCCTCATTGCCCCCATTAAGGCATATTTATTATTTGAAGCCCACCCTGCGGTCACAATTCCAACAGTCGTAATACCAGAGACAGCAATATAATAAAGCAAACCCACACCGATATCAGCGAATTGAAATCGATCAGTGAATGGAATAATTGCTAAGACCATAAAAGCAGGTGTAAATGCAATTACCGGCGCAAGAATAAATAATGGTTTATCAGCTGCCCGCGGGATGGCATCTTCCTTAATCAGCAGCTTCAAGACATCTGCAACTGTTTGTAATAGCCCCCATCTTCCTCCTACTTGGTTAGGACCATGCCGCAGTTGCATAAAGCCCATAACCTTTCTTTCTGCTAAAATGGCATAGGTGACAAATCCTAGAACAATAAGTAACAGCAGCAGTGTTAATGCAAAATAAATGAAGAAATGAAGCCATGTCGCTTCAGAAGTTAATAATCCCTCGATCATTACCCATCCACCTCCCCAAGCACGATATCAATTGCGCCAAGGATCGCGATTAAATTAGCCATATTCTGACCAACTAGTAGCTTCGGTAAGATTTGCAGGTTATAAAAAGACGGCCGCCTGAATTTCAGACGATATGGCTCTTTCTTACCTTCACTGGCAATATAACAACCGATTTCCCCTCGTGGAGACTCAATGCGTACAAATGTTTCTCCTTTAGGCGGTTTAATCACTTTAGGAACCTTACCCATGACCTCACCTGTTTTAGGAAATTGCTCCACCGCTTGCTCGAGTATCCGTAAACTTTGTTCTATTTCTTGGATACGCACTTGGTACCTGCCCCATGCATCACCTGTATCTGCTGTACATATTTCAAAAGAAAAACGGTCGTAAATGGAATAAGGTTCATTTTTCCGTAAATCCCATGCGAGCCCAGTACAACGTAAATTTGCTCCACTTAAGGAATAGTCCATTGCCTCTTCTTTGGTGTATTGCCCAATACCTTTTACACGATTAAGGAAGATTTCATTGCCGGTTACGAGATCTCCGTAACCCGCTAACTGCTCTCTCATGTAAGGGATAAATGCCTTCACTTTTTCAATCCATCCGTCTGGCGCATCCCACTTCACTCCGCCTACTCTCATATAATTAAATGTTAGACGGCCACCAGAGATTTCATTTAATAAATTGATAATCATTTCTCTTTCTCTAAAAGCGTACAAAAATGGACTTGTCGCTCCTAAATCAAGCAAATATGTACCCCACCAAACAAGATGACTGGCAATTCTACCTAGTTCCATCGTGATGATGCGGAGATACTCCGCTCGTTCGGGAATTTCTAGCTCCATCATCGTTTCAACTGCATGGCAAAGCACATAATTATTTGTCATTGCGGCCAAGTAATCTAAGCGGTCTGTATAGGGAATAATTTGTGTATATTGCAGGTTTTCAGCTATTTTTTCTGTTCCTCTATGGAGATAACCGATGACTGGTTTCGCATCAATAATCATTTCTCCATCTATTTTAATAACAAGGCGAAAAACACCATGTGTACTGGGATGTTGTGGTCCCACATTCAATAGCATCTCTTCTGTTCTAATCATTGCCTTTTACACCTCCACATCATAAGGTTCATAATCCTTGCGGAGAGGATGACCAATCCAATCTTCCCCAAGCATAATGCGATGTAGGTCAGGGTGATTGGTAAATTGAATGCCAAGAAGGTCATATGCTTCACACTCCGGCCAGTTCGCTCCTGGCCATATAGAAGCAATAGAATCAATTCTTGGATTTTCACGATCCATTTTCACTTTCAAAGCGACAGACTGCTTATTTTTAAAGGAGTATAAATGAACATAAATCTCCATATATGTTTCAAAATCAGTTCCATGTAGTTCTGATAAAAATTCAAAATGAAGCCCGCTATGTTGTTTGAATAATAAGGCTAGTGAATAATAATGTTCTAGCTTAACCACAATAGTTGGCACATGCTTGCTCATACGATTAATATAGGAATCTTCTAAAATATCATCTTTGTAGTGTTCTATTACAATGTTGAGGTAACGATCTAAGATTGGTTGTTGAGGTGATGGTGTGATAGGTTCTGAAACTTCTGTTTCTTTTGCTTGAGTTATTTTCCTTTTTGCCTTTGCTTCTGCAGCTGCCTTCGCTTTGGCGGCTGCGATCGCTTTAGCCTTCTCTGAATCGCCGTTTTCATTCGCGTTCTTTGCCTTTCGTTTCGCTGCTGCGGCGGCTTTTGCTTTGGCGATAGCGATTGCTTTTTGTTTTTCTAAGTCTTGATTAGATGTTGGCTCTGTTTCTGTTCCTTCTGCTTCCTTTGCTTTTTTCTTTGCTAATGCGGCGGCTTTTGCCTTGGCGGCGGCTGCTGCTTTTTGTTTTTCTAAATCTTGATTGGTTGCTGGCTCTGTTTCTGTTCCTTCTGCTTCTTTTGCTTTTTTCTTTGCTAATGCGGCGGCTTTTGCCTTGGCGGCGGCTGCTGCTTTTTGTTTTTCTGAATCTTGATTGGTTGCTGGCTCTGTTTCTGTTCCTTCTGCTTCTTTTGCCTTTTTCTTTGCTAATGCGGCGGCTTTTGCCTTGGCGGCGGCGGCTGCTTTTTGTTTTTCTAAATCTTGATTAAATGTAACATCTTCTGTTGTTTGGGGCATTTCGGATGCTGAGTCATTCGATTTTTCTTTTTTCTTTTCCCTCTCTTCCCGCTTTCTTTGTGCAGCTGCTCTTGCTTTTTCTGCTGCTTCTTTCTTTAACTGCTCTTTGTCCTTTTCACTCAAATTAAATCACCCTCTTTCCCGTTTTCGCCTCATAACGGATTTTAGCTTTTAGCTTATTAACTCCGTATATGAGTGCAGCAGGATTGGGTGGACAGCCAGGTATGTATACATCAACTGGGACCACTTGATCGACCCCTTTCACAACCGAATAAGAATAAACATATGGTCCACCCGCTGTAGCACAAGAGCCCATTGCAATTACCCACTTCGGTTCTGGCATTTGATCATAAAGACGTCTGATTACTGGAGCCATTTTTTTCGTAACGGTTCCTGATACAATCATGACATCAGATTGTCGTGGCGAAGTTCGAAAAAAAGAGCCAAAACGATCGAGATCATAGTGAGAAGAACCCACACCCATCATTTCAATGGCACAACAGGCGAGACCAAATGTCATCGGCCATAATGAATTGCTTCTAGCCCAGCCTTTTAGTTGCTCTAATGTAGACATGAATACATTCCGCTGAATTTCAGCCATTTCTTTTTCACTCATTTGATCAAATTTTAAATCCATTTCAGCACCTTCTTTTTCCAAGCATAAATTAAACCAATCACTAACATAAACACGAAAATCAGCATCTCTATTAAAGCAAATATGCCTAATTTTTCATATGCTACGGCCCATGGATATAAAAATACTGTCTCTACATCAAAAATGACGAAAAGAAGAGCAAACATGTAATAACGCACGGTGAATTGTACCCTTGAGTCTTGAAAGGGATCAATTCCACTTTCATAAGTCGTATACTTATTTTCATTTGGTTGATACGGTCGCAATAATTTCCCGAAAAATAAAGCAACTAATGGTAAGAGCACACCGATAAGTATAAAAGAAAGGACTATCAAATAATTATTTTGATACAGATGCCATAATTCCAATATCATCCCCCCATAATAATGAAACTATTCATAATTTTTAAAATGTAATCGGATACATTATAACATCCCTGCCATATTCTGTCGATAATCCACCGACCATTTCCATCTGTCCCTTACTCATTTATATGACAAGTTGTTTAGGATATATCTTTTTTACTTAATCTTATTTGAAAAAATGATCAATGACTGCTAAATAAAGCATGAAAAGATTATCACTAATCTTGAAATGAGAAGATAAATGTTTAAAGTGTTGAGAGAATATCATTCGAATCTCTGGGTATACGGATTAACGGAAATCAAACGAGAATTCAACTTGGGGACAATTTTTTGACTCATTGAAAAAGACCACACCAAAGGTATTTCCTTATGGGCAGTCTCGAACTAATCGGATGCGCTTTGCCATCATTGACGTTACACATACAAAAAAACGAGCCAAATGCTGCTTCAGTCGCAGCATTTTGGCTCGTTTTCGTGATGATTATATATTTCTCTCCGAAACATTGATACGATTCATCGCACGTTTTAATGCAAGTTCTGCACGTTTGAAGTCGACGTTTTCACGCTTTGTTTCATTCAAACGTTGTTCTGCACGATCTTTTGCACGTTTGGCACGATCAAGATCGATATCAGTCGCTTGTTCCGCAGATTGCGCTAAAATCGTTACTTGGTCCGGACGTACTTCGAGGAAACCACCGCTAACAGCAACCAAATCAGATTGATTTTCTTTCTTTAGACGGACAGCTCCAATTTGTAACGGTGCAACCATAGGGACGTGGCCTGCTAAAATACCAAGCTCTCCACTTTCAGCTTTTGTACTTACCATTTCCACATCGGATTCATACACCGGGCCATCGGGAGTAACAACACTGACTTTAATCGTCTTCATTTTTTACCCTCCTGGTCCTAAATTATACCTCTACGCCCATTTTTTTAGCAGCTTCAATTACTTCTTCAATACGACCAACTAGACGGAAAGCGTCTTCTGGTAGGTGATCATATTTACCTTCAAGGATTTCTTTAAATCCTTTAACAGTTTCTTTTACAGGAACATAAGAACCTGGTTGTCCTGTAAATTGCTCTGCTACGTGGAAGTTTTGTGATAAGAAGAATTGGATACGACGCGCACGTTCAACGATAAGTTTATCTTCGTCTCCAAGCTCGTCCATACCTAGGATTGCGATAATATCTTGAAGCTCTCTGTAACGTTGTAATGTTTGTTGTACAGTACGAGCTACTTCATAATGCTCTTCACCAACTGTTTCAGGTGAAAGTGCACGTGATGTAGATGCTAATGGATCTACGGCAGGGTAAATACCCATTTCAGATAATTTACGCTCTAAGTTTGTTGTCGCATCTAAGTGAGCGAATGTTGTTGCTGGAGCCGGGTCAGTATAGTCATCGGCAGGTACATAAATCGCTTGGATTGATGTAACAGATCCAACATTCGTTGAAGTGATACGCTCTTGTAATTTACCCATTTCAGTAGCAAGTGTTGGTTGGTAACCAACGGCAGATGGCATACGACCAAGTAGGGCAGATACCTCAGAACCTGCTTGCGTGAAACGGAAGATGTTATCCATGAAGAAAAGAACGTCTTGTCCTTGCTCATCACGGAAATATTCAGCCATTGTTAAACCAGTTAGGGCAACACGCATACGTGCTCCAGGTGGCTCATTCATTTGTCCGAATACCATCGCTGTTTTCTTAATAACGCCTGAGTCAGTCATTTCATAGTAAAGGTCATTACCTTCACGTGTACGCTCACCAACACCAGCGAATACAGAGATACCACCGTGCTCTTGAGCGATGTTATTGATTAACTCTTGAATTAAAACGGTTTTACCAACACCGGCACCACCGAATAGACCGATTTTACCACCTTTGATGTAAGGAGCAAGTAAGTCTACTACTTTAATTCCTGTTTCAAGAATTTCTACTTCTGTAGAAAGTTTTTCGAATGTAGGTGCTTCTCTATGAATAGAGTCACGACGAGCATCACCGCTAATTGCTGGATCCAAGTCAATTGTATTACCTAGTACGTTAAATACACGGCCAAGAGTGATATCACCTACTGGTACAGAGATGGCTGCACCTGTATCTATTACTTCCGTTCCACGTTGTAAACCATCTGTTGAAGACATAGCAATTGTACGTACAGTGTCATCACCTAAATGAAGGGCAACTTCAAGGGTTAAGTTGATTCCAACTTCAGATTCGTTACGCGAAGTGTTATCAATTTGCAATGCGTTATAGATTGCAGGTAGTTGACCGTTTTCGAACTTTACGTCAACAACTGGACCCATAACTTGAAGAACGCGTCCTTTGTTCATCTTTTTCCCTCCTAATAAGAAATGCTATATTAATTATTCTAGAGCCGCTGCTCCACCGACAATTTCAGTAATTTCTTGAGTAATTGCAGCCTGACGTGCACGGTTATAGCTTAAGTCTAATGCATTGATTAGATCTTTCGCATTATCCGTTGCATTCTTCATCGCTGTCATACGCGCAGCATGCTCACTGGCTTTACTATCTAATAATGCACCATAAATTAAACTTTCAGCATACTGAGGTAGCAATACTTTCAAAATTTCTTCAGCGGAAGGCTCAAATTCATACGAAGTTAACTGGTCTGATCCACTAGAAATGTCTGTTAGTGGTAAGATTTTTTTCGATGTTACTTCTTGCGTAATTGCGCTGACATAGTGATTGTAATAAATGTATACCTCATCATATGTTTCATCAGAGAACATACCAACCGTTTTAGTTGTTAAGTCTTTGATTTCAGCAAATGATGGCTGGTCTGCTACGCCGACGATATCGACGATCACATTCATCCCTTTTCCTTTGAAGAAATCAACAGCCATTCTACCAATCGCTATAATGACAAACTCATCATTAGACTTATGTCTTTGTTGAATCGTTTGGTTAACCGCTTTTAATACTCTACTGTTAAATGCGCCAGCTAGTCCACGGTCAGATGTAATGACGACATAACCCGTTTTCTTAACTGGACGACTCACTAACATTGGATGTGATGCATCTGCACTACCAATTGCGATAGACGCTGTTACCTCTTGGATTTTTTCCATATAAGGGACAAATGCTTTTGCATTTA
Organism: Cytobacillus sp. FSL K6-0265; assembly: GCF_038003465.1. Classification (NCBI taxonomy): domain Bacteria; kingdom Bacillati; phylum Bacillota; class Bacilli; order Caryophanales; family Bacillaceae; genus Cytobacillus; species Cytobacillus sp. FSL K6-0265. The sequence continues at coordinate 4,127,998 of NZ_JBBOPE010000001.1, forward strand.
TTTCCGCACGAGTCATTTTAGAAGCTGATACCATTTGCATAGCTTTTGTAATTTGGCTTGTTTTCTTCGTAGAATTGATTCGGTTCTTTATATCACGTAATGATGCCACAGGTTCTCACCACCCTTATACTTAAGTGTGTTTGATTGGTTGGCACGTAGGCCTTCTCAACCCTTATATATCATTAGATCCTGTAAAAACAATGCATGAAAAGGCAGGAAGGGACAACAATCCCATCCTGTCTAACTCTGCAATGATTATTCAGAAACCACAAACGTTTTCTTGAATTCGTTAATTGCAGCTGCCATATCTTCATCAGCCGGAAGGCCTTGAGTTGTAGCGATATGGTCAAGCAACTCTTTATGATTTTGATCTAACCAAGTAAGATATTCTTCTTCAAAACGACGGATGTCTTCAACTGGAATATCATCAAGGAAACCACGAGTTAATGCATAAAGAATCGCAACTTGCTTTTCTACTTTAAGTGGTTTATTAAGGTCTTGTTTAAGAACCTCAACTGTACGAGTACCACGGTTTAACTTCGCTTGTGTTGCTGCATCTAAATCTGAACCAAATTGAGAGAATGATTCAAGTTCACGGAATGAAGCAAGGTCTAGACGTAATGTACCAGCTACTTTTTTCATTGCCTTGATTTGTGCAGAACCACCAACACGTGATACAGAAAGACCTGCGTTAATCGCTGGACGAACACCAGAGAAGAATAGGTCAGACTGAAGGAAGATTTGTCCGTCAGTGATCGAAATAACGTTTGTTGGAATATAAGCAGAAACGTCACCTGCTTGTGTTTCAATGAAAGGTAGAGCAGTGATTGAACCGCCACCTTTTGCGTCACTTAATTTAGCTGCACGCTCTAGAAGACGGCTGTGCAAGTAGAATACATCCCCTGGATATGCTTCACGACCTGGAGGACGACGTAATAATAATGAAAGTTCACGATAAGCAGATGCTTGTTTTGTTAAGTCATCATAAACAACTAATACATGTTTACCGTTATACATGAACTCTTCACCCATTGCTACCCCAGCATATGGTGCTAAGTATAGTAATGGAGCTGGTTGAGATGCAGATGCAGTTACAACAATCGTGTAATCTAGCGCACCTGTTTTACGTAAAGTTTCAACTGCATTACGTACAGTCGATTCTTTTTGACCAATTGCAACATAGATACAGATCATATCTTGGTCAGCTTGGTTCAAAATTGTATCGATTGCAACAGATGTTTTACCTGTTTGACGGTCACCGATGATTAACTCACGTTGACCACGACCGATTGGCACTAATGCATCAATCGCTTTAATACCTGTTTGTAATGGCTCATGTACAGATTTACGATCCATAACACCTGGAGCCGGTCCTTCAATCGGACGAGTTTTAGTTGTATTGATTGGTCCCATTCCATCAACAGGATGTCCAAGAGGATTTACAACACGGCCAATAAGTTCTTCACCTACTGGTACCTCCATGATGCGTCCTGTGCGGCGAACTTCATCGCCTTCTTTGATTTCTGTGAATGGTCCTAAAATAACAATACCGACGTTACTTTCTTCAAGGTTTTGCGCCATACCCATAACGCCATTCGAAAATTCAACAAGTTCGCCAGCCATGGCGTTATCTAAACCATGAACACGCGCGATACCATCACCTACTGAGATAACTGTACCGACATCACTCACTTGAATTTCCGACTGATAACCTTCAATTTGCTTTTTTATCAGCGCACTGATTTCTTCAGCTTTGATGCTCATGAGTTTCACCCCTATCTACGAATCTTAGCCTAACAATTGTCGCTCAAGTCTATCTAGCTTGCCACGTAAGCTACCATCGAAAATCTTGTTTCCTATGCGAAGCTTGACACCGCCCAATAAATTTGAGTCAACGATATTTTCTATACGAAGTGATTGCTTGCCCACTTTAGCTGCAAATGTTGCAGATAAAGCTTTGCTCTCTTCATCAGTTAAAGGACGAACAGAGTAAACTTTCGCTTCAGCTATTCCTTTTTGCTCATCTGATAGGTCTAAGAAATGCTCGACCATACCTGTGATTTCATCTTCACGATGACGCTCCACCATGATGAGTAAAGTGTTTATCACATATGTGTTAACAGATGCAAAAGCTTCCTTTACGATCTCTTTCTTTTTTTGAATAGAGAGCTTAGGAGTCTTTAACACTGCTTTAAATTCAGAGTCATGATTCACTACGTCTTTCACTGCACGAAGCTCATCTTCCATTTGGTCAAGAAGCTGATGTTCATTCGCAAGCTGGAATAGAGCTAACGCGTAACGTTTTGCCACTATTGAGCTCGTCATTGCTTCTCGCCTGCCTCTTGAATATATTCGTTAATTAGTTTTTCTTGATCGGCTGCACTTAATTCCTTCTCAATGACTTTCGAAGCAACTAGGACAGATAATGAAGCAACTTGTTCACGAATAGCGGATACAGCTTGTTCTTTTTGCTGCTCGATTTCAAGTTTTGCAGAATTTTTCAAACGATCGCCTTCAGCACGTGCTGCAACAATAATTTCTTCGCGTTGTGCTTCACCTTGCTTCTTCGCGCTTTCAATTAACGTTTGCGCTTCTGTACGCGCTTCTTTTAATAGAAGTTTTTGCTCTTCTAGTAATTTCTTCGCCTCTACACGACTTGCTTCTGCTGCTTCAATTTCACCAGCGATATGTTCTTCACGTTGGTTCATGATTCCCATAAGTGGGCCCCATGCAAACTTTTTAATTAAAGCTAACAAAATGATGAACATAATCAATTGGAATACGATGTCGCCACCATTAAAGCCGCCAGATGCACCTAATACATAACTATCTAATAACACCCTCGATTCACTCCCTTCAAGAGACGTTCACTTAAGGTCAAACTATTTTAAAGTCATTCGATTGATTTTCACATAAAGGAAAGGCGAAGGTCCACTTGTGATGATCTTCGCCATTTTACAAATACAAAAAATTAGCCACCGATAACCATGAATGCGATAACTACGCCGATGATCGGAATCGCCTCAACTAACGCTACCCCGATGAACATAGTAGTTTGAAGCATACCACGAGCTTCTGGTTGACGTGCCATACCTTCAACTGTTTTTGAAACGATTAATCCGTTACCAATACCTGCACCAAGTGCTGCTAAACCAATTGCGATTGCTGCTGCTATAAGACCCATTATTTGTTTCCTCCTTAAAATTTTGGAATAAAATTATTTTTAACAAACATGTTTTGTTCATGTAATGAACAGGTATATATTAATGGTCGTGACTCACTTTGTGAGACATATAAACCATTGTTAACATACAGAAAATAAATGCTTGGATAGCACCGATAAATACGGAGAATCCCATCCATAACAATGTTGGTAATACTGCTACAGCATGTCCTAAGAATCCTGTTGCAAGTGATCCTGCAAGTAATGTCAGTAGGATTTCCCCTGCATAGATATTACCGTAAAGACGCAAACCAAGTGTTAATGTGTTGGCAAACTCTTCAATGATTTTCAATGGGAACATAAACCACATTGGCTTGAAGAAATCTTTCCCATATCCTTTCAAACCCTTCACTCTCACACCATAATAATGTGAAAGACCTACCACCATCGCTGCTAGTGTAAGCGTTACGACCGGATCAGCTGTTGGTGATTTCCACCATAGCTCGTGGTTATAGGTGACTGCAAATGGAAGTCCTAGCATGTTAGATACAAAAACGTACATGATGAGCGTGATTCCAAGCACGTGGAATCTACCACCATCTTTCCATGCCATGTTGCTGTTGATGATGTTCTTAACGAAGTCCATCACCCATTCAAAAAAGTTTTGCATACCTGTCGGCTTCATTGCTAAACGACGAGTTGAAATGACAGCAATTAAGAAAACTATCACACTTGCGACTGTTATCATCAAAATATTAGATAAGTTGAAGGTTAACCCCATAAATTTTATCAATGGAGCTCCATGATCCATAAATTATTCACCTCTCTTCCCGCTTTTTACGTAAATGAAAAGATTGAAGAAAAAAATCTATCATAATGACTAAATAGGACGTCATTAATCCCAACACTACACTTATAAGGTGAAAATACTCTGGATACTCAAGCGCAATGATAACTGCCAATGCGGCAGATGCCATTCGCGACATCGTTCCTAGTGAACGCACCTTTTGTTCTTTCTCTACTGCTTCTCGGAACTGAATCATCTTCCTTACAATTAACCAAAGATTAAAGAAGCTAAGAACCGTTCCCAAAATCAGGCCAAGAAAGATAGATTGATAAGACGTAAAGCCCCAGCCGAGTACAAAGAATGACAACAAGAAAAGCATATATTTACGTTGTCTACTAAATCGTTCTTGTATTTCCGGCATATTTGTTTATTCTCCTGAAAAAAAATGTTGGATTAAACGAAGCATGGCATAAATGCCCACTGTCAAACCTAGTAATAAACCGATTATTAGAAACAGTGGTTCGGTCTCTAGTAACCGATCGAACCATCTCCCAGCAAATACACCTAGAAGAATGGCGCCTACTAATTGGGAAAGAATGGCGGACATGAGTGCCATCGCTTTAAAAGGGCGAAGGTCATTATCACGCATTAAAACGCATCCTCTCAGTCGAGAATGGTAAGAGGTTTTCTGAGGAAAGCAGTATGAAAATCGTCTATTTCATATGATATAAAACTATAAATCTGCTCATGAAAACCCTATCAATAATACCCTTTGTAAGCATACAATAGGGGCATGTCAATGTCAATGCGTTTAATGGGAAATTCACCAGTTCTCTTTTGGGCAAAATATGGATGTTCACACTTTTTTCATAAAATTTTCATTAGATTATTCTTGCAAAAAAAGACTAATTATGCGTTCCTTTTGGCTATTATTTTTCAATTATAATTTTTTTATACAATTTAATTACCTTTCATTTCTAATTCCCCATTTGTACCAATAAACAAACGGGTCTCTATCCAATCTTCTTGTCCAGATTTACGAGCAAATACTTTTGCAATATACAATCCAGGCTGTGGTAAATCGCTTATGAATAAATCCTCTTTCACCTGACCCTTCTTTACATTTTTCTTCCAATCGAGCATTCCTGTAAAAGTTAATGAAGTTGAATCGAACAAAGCAATCCCAAATTCTTCAGCTCCGCCAGGTAAATATACTTCATAACGATACGTTTCCATACTATCGCCTTTCCCAAAACTAAATCCCATGACACGCGGATAATCCGGTTCTTCTAATACGTATAAGTAAGGGATGTGAATCGTTTGCTTATTACTGTTCAACTGGATTGTACCGTCTGCCAATTTTTCAGAGAGTTCCTTTGGATTAACAATCATATGTAAACGAATCGTTTTCTTCTCTTTAGGCTCAAGCATAAAAGATAATGGCAGACGCCATTCAATCCCTTTTTGTTTTTTCGGAATTTCAAAAGCATAGGACTGTTTTTCATCGGTTGTATTTTCAACAGTAATTTTAGCTACATGGTCATGATGTTGTTCTGATAACTTAAACTTGCCAAACTTTAAGGACGATGGATAGATAAGTGTGGATGTCTTTAATGCTTCCTTCAATTGAATTCGGCCCGCACCTTGTTCAAAGGTCCGGTAGGGGGTGCCATTTTCATTTACTATAGGTAAGGCCGTATTCATGAGTGCTGCTTTTACTTGCTCAGGGCGCCAATCAGGATGAGCCTGTATTAACAAAGCAGCCGCCCCTGCCACATGAGGCGCTGCCATACTTGTTCCTTGTAATGGTGTATACCCACCAGGAATCGTACTATTAATGGCTACTCCTGGTGCCACCACATCAGGCTTTATTTCCCAAGTAGATGTCACCGGACCTCTTGAACTAAATTCAGCTAATATGTCTTTTTCTTCTTTTATGACTGTTTGTCCATATAATCTCTTAGCTTGTGAAAGCTCTTGATTGATCGCTTCCCCATCTGCTTTTGTTAATGATACAACTGGAATATCTAACATCTCTTCTAAATTACCCATGAAGGTGCCTGATGTATTATTGTAAATAAGCAAAGCGATTGCGCCCGCTTCCTTGGCATTCTTACTTTTTTCCGTAAAAGTTAATTCCCCTCTCTCAACAATCACTACTTTTCCATTAGCCCCTTTTAATTGCTCCTTTTTCCCAATGCCACCGTTATATAATTCAAATGATTTGTTCAAATCCCATGGTATCGTTCCTTGCATTGGGTACAGTTTCATTTCTTTTTTACCAATATGTAAATAAGGTACTTTTAATGTAGGGGTAGAAGCTCCTACAGAAATGGCTTTGGCAGCCGTACCAGGTGAGCCAACGCTCCATATGCCAGGCCCTGAATTACCTGAAGATGTAACAGCAACGATTCCACTATCGACTGCCTTATTTAAAGCAAGACTAATGGGGAGATCCGGTCCGTTCACATTATTGCCCAAGGAAAGATTAATAACATCCACTTTGTCTTTTATCGCTTGTTCTATTGCTTGTAACACTTGCTCTGTCGTCCCGCTTCCGCCTGGTCCTAAGGCACGATAAGCAATAATCTCTGCTTTTGGTGCCACGCCTTTTACTTTTCCGTTGGCTGCAATGATACCTGCCACATGAGTACCGTGCAATGTGTCCAAACGCCCCATATTCACTGTTTCCATCGGATCGTCATCTTGGTCCACAAGGTCTTTCCCACCACTATAACTAATGCGTAAATCTGGATGACGATAATCAATGCCCGTATCAATGACGCCAACCTTCACCCCTTCTCCAGTAAGGCGATGATTAGCATCATCAAAATAACCTCTGATGGCCTCTCCGCCAATAAGCTGAATATTGTCATTCTCCCCTTGCACAGTATAATTTTGTACAGTTGTCAGGTGATTAATTGTTTGATTCCCTTCTATTTGTGCTAATTTTTCACTTGTTGCTTCAACAGAAAACCCTTTAAGGGCATAGTTATATATGTATCTTATAGCGACACCTTGTGCTTTGAGCTTCTCCTTTTCTACTTGTAAGTCGGCGTCATCACTATAAACGATAATAGCCACTTGTTCTTCTTGTTGCATTTCATCCAAGGAAGGCACGATTAATTGAGATGAAGATGCACTCATCCCTAACGTACAAGGAAAAAGAAAAAGAATAATAACAAGTATAAATAGATTTCTCTTCATTTACGACGCCTCCTTTTTTATGTTAGCGTCTTCGATTTTGTTCCTCCCTATACTACGGAATTTAATGGGAAGCGCAAATAAAAAAGGTGATTACCCTTATTTTAATTTAGGCAATCACCTTTCTTTATTGTAGGCTGTTTTAAAACCAGCATTCGACTCCTGCGAGCAAAATAGCCTTTGCAAACAAACGCTACAATTTAAGAAAATATATTAAGGCTTAAATGGAGCTGGCCTCTTTAGCCCTTCACGAAAATAATACTTAATGGCCTCTGCAATTCTTTCAGAAGCGTGACCATCACCATATGGATTAGAAGCTTTCGACATCGCCTCATACGCCTGTTTACTTGTTAACAGTTCATGAGCATTTGCGTATATCACTTCTTCATCTGTACCTACCAGTTTCAATGTGCCCGCTTGAATACCCTCAGGACGTTCTGTTGTATCACGCAACACTAACACAGGCACCCCTAGCGATGGTGCTTCTTCTTGTACACCGCCGGAATCAGTTAAAATTAAGTGAGCACGCGAGGAAAAATTATGAAAGTCAATCATCCCTAGCGGTTCAATTAAATGAATCCGTGGATGCCCTTGTAAAATTTCACTCGCCACTTCTCTAACAGCAGGGTTTAGGTGAACAGGATATACTAATTGCACATCTTCATGAGTTTCGACAATTCTTTTGATCGCTTTAAACATCTGTCTCATCGGCTCGCCAAGATTTTCCCTGCGATGGGCTGTCATCAAGATTAAACGATCGTCACCAATTTTCTCTAAGATCTCATGCTGATATTGCGGTCGCACTGTTGTTTTTAACGCATCAATAGCCGTATTACCCGTAATGAATATTTGCTCTGCAGATTTATTTTCCCGTAATAGATTATCCGCCGATTTCTCGGTTGGCGAAAAATGAAGATCACTGATTACACCTGTCAGCTGACGATTCATTTCTTCCGGGTACGGAGAAAATTTGTTCCAAGTGCGTAAGCCTGCCTCCACGTGACCGACAGTAATCCCGTTATAAAATGCTGCTAAACTTGCCGCAAATGATGTTGTTGTATCTCCATGGACAAGAACAATGTCAGGTTCAACCTCTTTCATTACTTCATCTAAACCAGACAATACACGGTTGGTCACTTCTACTAACGTTTGTCTTGCCTTCATAATATTTAAATCAAAATCCGGCTCTATTTGAAAAATTCTAAGCACCTGATCGAGCATTTCCCGATGTTGAGCAGTCACTGTTACGATAGAATGAAAGTCTTGTGGGTACTTGTTGAGCTCAAGAATAAGCGGCGCCATCTTTATAGCTTCAGGCCTTGTTCCAAATATACTCATCACCTTAATCGGTCTTTCCATAAAACACTCGTCCACCTTTCTAAAAAGAAGTGCTAAGTCGCACTCACCATCTGACAAACAACTGTCGAGCAAATCTTCTTAGGAAGCGCTCTTGTAAAAAAGCCCGTCCAAGGACGGGCTCTTTTTTATCAATTAGCTTCTTTTTTATTTCGTACCGAATAAACGATCTCCCGCATCTCCAAGACCGGGAACGATGTAGCCTTTTTCGTTTAACATTTCATCTAATGCAGCAATATATATATCCACATCTGGATGTGCTTCTTTTAATGCTTCTACCCCTTCAGGTGCAGCAATTAAACACATGAACTTGATGCTTTTTCCACCGCGTTTTTTCAAAGAATTGATTGCTTCAATAGCAGATCCGCCTGTTGCAAGCATTGGATCGACTACAATGAAATCACGTTCTTCAATATCACCAGGGAATTTTGCGTAGTATTCAACCGGCTTTAATGTCTCTGGATCACGATATAAGCCCACATGTCCTACTTTAGCTGCAGGGATTAATTTCAAAATACCGTCTACCATCCCAATACCCGCTCGTAAAATTGGCACAATCCCTATTTTCTTACCAGAAAGCACTTTTGAATGGGTCTTTTGAACAGGTGTATCAATTTCAATTTCTTCTAAAGGCATATCTCTCGTGATTTCAAAAGCCATCAAAGTCGATACTTCATCAACGAGTTCACGGAATTCTTTCGTACCTGTATTTTTTTCACGAATGTATGTAAGCTTATGTTGGATTAATGGATGATCGAAAACATATACTTTTGCCATAACTATCTCTCCTTTTACTGATTGTACAAATCACACTTCGTACTATTTTACAGAAAAAACGTTTGTGGGGCAACTACGATTCTTGCCACAAAAACATTTATTGCCAATGAAAAAAAAAGAAAATGTTGCAGATGCTTTTAGATCATTCGTTATAGATGTCATAACTTAACAAAAATCCAGCCCTCAAGCGAAGGCTGGATAAACTAGATGATTATCTTTCTGGATATAAAATAAATTTGCTTGTTAATGCTTCCACTCGTTGTGAAGCTTCAGCTAACTTTTCTTCATCTTCCGCATTTTTCAATGTGAACGCGATTATAGAAGCAATCTCTTCCATATCTTTCTTCGCAAATCCACGAGAAGTAACTGCAGCTGTACCGATACGGATGCCGCTTGTCACAAATGGGCTTTCTGGATCAAATGGAATTGTATTTTTATTAACAGTAATACCTACTTCATCAAGGACTTTTTCTGCTACTTTACCTGTTAAACCTAAAGAACGTACATCTACAAGTAATAGATGATTATCTGTTCCACCAGATACTATGTCGATGCCTTCATTTTTTAGTGACTCTGCTAAATGCTTAGCATTTGTGATAATGTTTTCCGCATACTCTTTAAAACTAGCTTCTAATGCCTCTCCAAAAGCTACAGCTTTAGCGGCAATAACATGCATTAATGGACCACCTTGAATACCTGGGAAAATCGATTTATCGATTTTTTTCGCAAATTCTTCTTTGCAAAGAATCATTCCGCCACGTGGACCTCTTAATGTTTTATGAGTTGTTGTTGTGACGAAATCAGCATATGGTACCGGATTAGGGTGAAGGCCAGCTGCCACTAAGCCTGCAATATGAGCCATATCGACCATTAAATAAGCGCCCACCTCATCTGCAATTTCACGGAAACGCTTGAAGTCTATTACACGAGGGTACGCACTTGCACCTGCTACAATTAACTTCGGTTTATGCTCTTTCGCCTTTGCTAATACATCATCGTAATTGATGGTATGAGATGTTTCGTCAACACCATATTCAACGAAATTATATTGGATACCACTAAAGTTAACAGGACTTCCGTGTGTTAAGTGGCCACCGTGGGATAGATTCATACCAAGGACAGTATCACCTTGTTCTAAAATTGTGAAGTACACCGCCATGTTTGCTTGCGCACCTGAATGAGGCTGAACATTCGCATGCTCGGCTCCAAAGATTTGCTTCGCGCGTTCTCTAGCTAAATCTTCCACTACATCAACATGCTCACAGCCACCATAGTAACGACGACCAGGATACCCTTCAGCATATTTATTCGTTAGAACAGATCCTTGTGCCTCCATTACCGCCTCTGACACAAAGTTCTCTGAAGCGATTAATTCAATCTTACTTCTTTGACGTCCTAATTCATCTTGAATTGATTTGAAAACTTGCTCGTCCTGCTGCGCTAAATGCTTCATACTTATAATCCTCCCTTATCTCTACCACACTATCAAAATGAATAGCTATTATGAAAATTCTCCTTTATTCTATCATGTTTTTTCGGGAGGATACAGGCAAGCTTATTGTTTATTAAGAGAAAAAAATTATCTATCTTAACGGAAAACGGTTACATGTAAATGATTATGAAATTCAGGGTAATGTTGGTATTTTTGTATAAAAGATGTACAGAAATAACTAGTAATATTCGTCATTCATCTGCCTATAAGCTAGCGGGCATTATCAAACGACCAGAAGGCTTTTTTCTATTGGTAGATCGCCCTTTCTCCACCAATCAACTTCGGCCTAGTCGTTGCCAATGTGACGTGTGCACCACCTAGCTCATTTAATGAAATGCGAATCGGTACAACTACATGCTTTAAGTGCATGCCAATAAAGGTGTCACCGATATCTATCCCTGCATCAGCTTTTATATGCTCTACGACAACAGGATCATTCAAATGTTGAAAGGCATACGTCGCCATCGCACCACCCGCTTTTCGGATTGGCACAACACTCACTTCTTCTAAGTTATCCTTCCTAGCGGATGCCCGTTCAAGAACAATGGCCCGATTTAAATGCTCACAGCATTGAAAAGCGATTTGAACATTTGTTTGTTTTTGTAAGTTCATTAGTTCTGAAAATATGATTTCAGCCACATCCACTGATCCAGCTGTACCGATCCGATTACTCATCACTTCACTTGTACTACAGCCAATGACGATTAATTTGTCCCCATGTAGTGAGACTTGTTGTGTAAACTCTGTTAAAATATTCCGCCATTGTTGTTTTAACTCTTCCATCCTTACTCGCTCCTTCTCTTTTTAGATTTATTGATATCCTTAAGCTAAAATATAAAAAAGATGCATATGTCTTCCTTCTTTTCATGAAGGCAACATATGCAACCAAGTTTTATACATTTTCTTTTTCGTATTGAGTTATCTTCCCAATCCGGTTTTGATGACGACCGCCTTCATAATCTGTGCCAAGCCATACTTGAGCAATCTCTCTTGCAAGCCCCGGGCCAATGACTCTTTCTCCCATCGCTAACACATTGCTATCATTATGCTGTCTTGTTGCTTTCGCACTGAAAGTATCATGAACAAGCGCACAGCGAATGCCTTTCACTTTATTGGCTGCTATAGACATACCAATTCCTGTACCACAAATGAGAATACCTTTATCAAATTCACCGTTCGCTACCTTTTCAGCAACCGGCAAAGCATAATCGGGGTAATCTACAGAAGTACTACACTCACAACCAAAATCTTCATATTCAATATTGAGTTCTTCTAATAATGATTTTATTTCCGCACGAATGATTAATCCACCGTGATCTGATGCAATTGCCACTTTCATTTTTTATGCCTCCAATCAAACTTGATTGTATGATTATCACTTTATTCTGACACAAAATTTAAAAATTATAAAGAAGCAATTACTTTTCAGTTAGGTAGACTACACTTTAAATTTATTCATATCTGTTTTTAGTTGGTTTGCTTGCTCTTGTAATTCTTTTACTAATATGTCGACTGTATCGATCACAGATGTTTGGGCTTCCGTTGAAGCAGCAACTTGTTGTGCACCAGCAGACGTTTCTTCGGCAATCGCTGCTACTTGTTGCGATTGCGCTGACGTTTCCTGCATGGCATGCATTTGTTTATCTACTAAATCTTTAATCATAGTCACTGCAGCATTCATTTGATCTACAGTTTGCGTCATCTCTTCAATGACGGCATGCGTCTCGGTCCCTTTTTGTGCTTCTTGATTGGCAGACTCGACTTGATTGGAAATTTGACTGACCACATTACGCACTTCTTCTTGAATATTTTTAATTAATTCTGATATCCCCTGCACAGCTTTCGCACTTTCATCAGCTAACTTGCGCACTTCTTCAGCTACTACAGCAAAGCCCTTACCATGCTCTCCTGCTCTCGCCGCTTCAATAGAAGCATTTAATGCTAATAAGTTTGTTTGCGTGGCAATATCCCCAACAAGCTGGATAATGTGTTCTACTTTGACTGCATTTTCTTCTAATTTTTTTACAGTCTCTAATGATTTCTGATTACCTACTGCTAGTTTTTCAATTCCAGAAATCAGTGAATGCATGGCAAGTTTAGATTTATTTAGATCACCGACAAGCTCTTCAGATACTTGCTCGGATTGTTTTGCCTTCAGCTGAACTTCTTCAGCAATCCGGATGACTTCATCAACAAGTTCGGCAACAGATTGAGTTGCGACCGCCGAGTTTTCTGCTCCTTGAGATATTTCTGAGATTGTTGTAGCGATTGCTTCAGCTTGCTCAGTAGCAACCGAAGACTCCGAAGAAATGTCATGCACTTTTTTATTTGTCATCGCAAAGTTCTCATCTATCCGTTCAATCATTTCTCTTAAACTCTTTAGCATTTGATTAAAGGCTAATCCTAAAGAACGTATTTCATCATCCGAACGAGACACCTGCACCTTTTCTTGTAAATCACCATTCGCTGCTTTTATGGCAGAATGCTCCAAGTCTTTAAGTGGTTTTGTAATAAACCCCGCTACAATAAACGCTAAAATCGCAGACCATATCGCTCCAAGCAAAAGTACAATAATCGTAAAAAATTCTTTACTCATCGGTACATTTTCCATTAGAGGATATACGAACTGAATACATATCGCACTTATTGAATATGTAATAACGGCTAATACTGAGATGAGAAGAACCAATTTTTTTCTTAAACTAAATTTCATCTTACGCGTCTCCATGATTGCCCCCTACTTCAACCTGTTCATCTTTGTTTATCTTCTTTTAAAACATCTGCTATTTTTTTTATGCTTCCATGTAGTTCATTATAGGTTGCTTTATATTGTTGCAACGTACCACCGAATGGATCGATGATATCTTCTTGTTTACCATCAAAAGCAAACTCTTTTATTAGAAAAACTTTTCCCTTAGCATAAGGAAAATGTGATAAAATCGCTTGTTTATGTCCATTTGTCATCACTAATATATGTGTCGCCCATTGAATAAGCTCTTCATTCAATTGAGCTGATTGATGATTAATGCTTATGCCTTCTTCTTCTAAAACTTGCGATGTATAAGCAGATGCAGGGCCACCTTGACTTGCATAAATCCCCGCAGATTTCACCTTTACATCGGGAATGTTTATATGACGTAATATCGCTTCAGCCATGGGGCTTCGACACGTGTTACCTGTACAAATAAATAAAACGTGAGCCATAAAGCTCGCCTCCTTCTCTTACATTATAATCCAAAACTCCTATTTGATATAGACAAAATAAGGTGTCTATCACCGACATATTTCGACAATTTTAAGAATCTTTTGTCGGAAAACATCAATAATACGCACCTTAACTTGGTTTTATTAGGAAATTTTAACCATATTACATCAATAACATTTTGACGCCAAAAGCAAAGAGAATTGCCCCTCCAAGCGTCTCACTATATTTACCAAACCACCCTTGCATTCTTCTTCCTATCATTAATCCTGCCCAAGTAAGAATCATTGCAATGACGCCAAATAATGTAAGAACTAGAGCGGTTTTTGCCCCCAACACACCTAAAGTAAGCCCGACTGAAAAGCTGTCTAAACTCACACTTAAAGCAAAAATAAATAAGCCAAAACCTACAGGGGTTATTAAACTTTCTTTTTCAGCCTTTAAGCTTGACCAAAACATTTGCAGACCTAAAAGCATCAACAAACCAGCTCCAATATAGGCAGCAATCTCACTAAAATAAACTGATAAAAACTTCCCTGCCATCATTCCCAACAATGGCATGATGACATGAAATAATCCTATAGTAAAGCCTATATATAATATTTGCCGATACCTTAATTTGTACATCCCCATCCCTAATCCAACTGAAAATGCATCCATTCCTAAGGCAAACGCCATTAAACTTAAAGTTAAGACTTCACCTACTAACAATGTCATCTCTTTAGCCTCCTCGGGACTTGCTCTTTTGAATTTATGCATGTCCAAGGAGATTTAGAATGATTATTTAAGCGAAAATCAAACTAAGGTGAGAACGTATTGAATGGGAGTTGTTGTTGGGTACCCCTTTTGTCCTTAGTACCTCATGTGTTATAGGATTGGTCTGTAGTAGAGAAGGTAGTTTGCTTGACGGTGCTCATCAAGGTTGAAAGATGCGCGAATTAGGGTTTGTTTGCTTTGTAATTGGGTTTTTCTACGCTTACGGGAGAACAATGGCTTTTTTTTGCTTTGTTTTGGGATTTTTCACTGCTTATAGATGTTGAGAAGGATTTGTTTGCTTCGTTTTGGGATTTTCATTGCTTATAGATGTAGAGAAGGATTTGTTTGCTTTGTAATTGGACTTTTCAACGCTTACGGGAGAACAAAGATTTTTATTTGCTTTGTTTTGGGATTTTTCACTGCTTATAGATGTAGAGAAGGATTTGTTTGCTTTGTAATTGGACTTTTCGGCGCTTACGGGAGAACAATGGCTTTTATTTGCTTTGTTTTGGGATTTTCCACTGCTTATAGATGAAGAGAAGGATTTATTTGCTTTGTAATTGGGTTTTTCTACGCTTACGGGAGAACAAAGATTTTTATTTGCTGCGTTTTGGGCTTTTCCACTGCTTATAGATGAAGAGAAGGATTTGTTTGCTTTGTAATTGGACTTTTCGGCGCTTACGGGAGAACGAAGATTTTTATTTGCTGCGTTTTTGGCTTTTCCATTGCTTATAGATGTTGAGAAGGATTTGTTTGCTTTGTAATTGGACTTTTCGGCGCTTACGGGAGAACAAAGGTTTTTATTTGCTTCGTTTCGAGATTTTCCAACGCTTATAGATAAAGAGAGTTTCTTATTTGCTTTGTAACCGGGCTTTTCTACGCTTACTGGGATACAAAGGCTTTATTTGCTTCGTTTCGGGATTTTCCAACGCTTATGGATGAAGAGAGTTTCTTATTTGCTTTGTAACCGGGCTTTTCTACGCTTACAGGAGAACACTGGCTTTTATTTGCTTCGTTTCGGGATTTTCCAACACCTATACATGAAAAAGTGCTTTTTCCAACAACACCATCGGACTTTTCACCCCTCATAGACAACTACATACACGATCCACTGTTTTTTAGTAGAGCAAAATAAAAACCAGAACAAGTTAGTTCAGGCTTTTATTTTGCTGGAACCTTTCTTAGTCCAGAAAATTATAATTGTATGCGCCGATGTCCAGCAGCTTTCTCTAACCGGTTCATAATAGCGACACCAACACCTTCATAAGGGAAAACCTCACCTAAGATGATATCAACATTCTCATGATTGAATGCTCTCAAGGCATGGTATAAGCCTGCAGCTACCGTATCTAGCATTTCTCGCTTACCCATGGAAAGAACAACATCCGCTTCATAGACATCTTTGTTTTCGTCTGTGGTCAGAACACCTACTCGTAATCCTTCTGCTCTCTTTTCATTGATCAATCTTTGCAACTTTAAAGGATTTGAATCGACTAATGTTAATGGTGCATCTGGTGCATAATGTGTATATTTCATACCAGGGGATTTTGGTTTGGCTTGTTGATTATGGAGTGAAGGATCTAATTGCACCTCACCTATCACTTCAATGATTTGTTCCCTAGTCACACCACCCGGTCGTAGGATGACGGGAATCTCTTCTGTGCAGTCAATAACCGTTGACTCGACACCGACACCCGTGGCTCCTCCGTCTACCACACCAGCAATTTTCCCTTCTAAATCTTCCCATACGTGATTCGCTGTTGTTGGACTCGGTCTTCCTGAGCTATTTGCACTTGGAGCTGCTATTGGTAATTCCGTTTGGGCAAGAATAGCTAACGCTACAGGATGATCAGGCATACGGAAGCCAACAGTTGGTAATCCTGCTGTTGCTAAATCTGAAAGGCTACCCCTTTTTTTCTTAAGAATAATCGTTAATGGGCCAGGCCAAAAAGCATCCATTAATTGTTCTGCCTTTAATGGAATCTCTTCTGCCAGTTCCTGCAGTTGCATTCGCTTTGCTATATGAATAATTAAAGGATTATCTGCTGGTCTTCCTTTGGCAGCAAAGATTTTCTCTACGGCAACGTCACTCTTTGCATTCCCCCCTAACCCATATACTGTTTCAGTTGGAAAAGCAACAACCTCATTTTCTTTAAGTAAATCAGAGGCTTGGGCAATTTGTGGGTAACTTTTCAATTTATCCACATTATTATCCACTGACCATCTAATTGTTTTCATTGTTATCCACCTTCAATATCTTTCATTCTAAATAGGAGAAATCCCCCTATTTTCAGTCTATCACCTAAGTCAGTATAAAAGAAGAGAGGTGATAACTCAAGGTATTATCCACAAATTGTGAATAAACAAACCGTTTTTGTGTATAATTTTGTGGATATATCCACATTATTCGAGTGAATATTTCAAAAAGAATGAGTTATCCACAGATTGAATATTTTTTATATGTTCTTTTTCTACTAAAAATGTTGGCAATTCCGTTTTATCCACTTGTTGAAAACCCATCAATAAAAATAATTGTAGTGTACTTTTGCGGTTTGATCCTAAATAGACTGTGGATAACCCCTTTTCTTTGGCTAATAGAAAAATTTGTTGCAATAAATACAATAAATCTGTTTGCGCGGTCGTTTCTGACTTCATAACAAGGGAGCGCAACAGACCAACCGTTTCATAAGGCTCAATACCAATAGTCGCTTTGATTTCTCCCTCTTCGTCTTCCATAATTAAAAAGTAATCAATTAAGTCTGCCAACCCTTCCGATCGGACTGATGCTTCGGTTAAAAATTTCATAAGCTCGTTTTCATCTTTTTTCTGTGCAACTCTTACAATACTTGTTTTCATCCTCTTCACCCTCTACCTCATTTTATAGTCTATGAATATGAGTCAATTGAAATTGATAGAACTAAAAATTTGCTAGAGTTAAAAGATTATCCGAATAACTTATCCCATATCTCCACTAAAAAGAATTTTACTTCCACTTCTTCTTCATCTTTCTCACCTGCATAAACAGGATCTTCCTCTTTTTCAGTCATTTCTTCTTCTACTTTCTCTTCTTCCACTATAACCTCTTCTTCTTGCTGTTCTTCATCACTAAACCCTTCACTCACAGCCACACCATTTGAAAAATCAAGAAAGCATAATGGTGGAAATAAAACGCACCACCAGTTTGCACCGTCTCCATCACCAAGCGTGATTAGAATTGCTTCATACTCACCAGCAGGGTATAAAAATTGACCGTAAAGTTTCGTTGGAAATTCTACTTTATCAAACTCCGTCTTAACTGTTTGTTTAGAACCTGCCTCCGCTACAACTTGCTCAGCTATTTTTTGGATTTCTGGTAATTTTGATTGAATCAACGCTCTTGCTTCTTCTAAAGAAGTTAAGTCAGATACCCACTCTGTTATATTTGCATTTACTTCGTCTCTCACCGCACGTTTAATCTTCTGGTCTTTCTCCATATCGCTATTCGCTAGAATTCTCAAACGGATTGCTTCGCTAGGAATGACTAATGATTCATCAGCCACTACCTCTGTTTGAGGAATATATAAACTAAATAAAGTACCTAATGATAAAATTAAAATATATAAGTTCACAATCGATTTCGTTTTCATCTTCCTGCACCATCCCTTCACTATCCACAGTGTGGACAGAAAGAGAACATCTTAAACTACTAAAATTGAAAAGTTAGAAAGTAAGGAGAAAAAATAGATTTTCATTACACGTGAACAGATACTTCACATTGTGGAACTTTTTTCTTTTACGGAGGGGAAAACTTACAGAGAGTATCTTTGGGGAAATTTAATTTTTGTTTTACCGTGGAAGGTGGTTCTTTTTGCACCGCTCTCGGTTCCTATTGCCTTACCGAGAACGGTGATTTCAATAAATTAATTCTCAGAGAGATAAATCCTTCTCTCATTAGCCACTTATTTCAGCAAAAACCATTCGATCTTTCCCGTTGATGTCAAAGACGACTTCGACCTGTGCCTGCAGGAAGGCACCTTTTAATAAGTTTGCGACCGATTCTCCTTGACCTGCACCTACTTCAAACCCAACAAGCGCTTGTTTGTTTAGTACAAGTGGTAATTCATTTACTAAACGACGATACATGTCTAAACCATCCTCTCCAGCAAACAAGGCACGATTAGGCTCATATTCAGTAACAACCTCTGACATCCACGAACGATCTGCAGTTGGAATATAGGGGGGATTAGAGATAACTACATCTAATTTTTCTCCAGCAATGATAAAAGGTTGCAGCAAGTCCCCTTCTATCCAATTGATGTCTGCATTTAAATGAGCCCCATTATCCTTAGCTACTTCTAAACTTGCAGGATATAGATCCGTTCCGAAACAAACTAGTTTTGGGTTTTCCTGTTTTAATGTGATGGCAATTGCACCGCTTCCAGTTCCAACATCGGCAACTTTTAACCCTGTATCGTCTTGCCAACATGCACGAATACGCTCAAGCGTCGTGAGGACTAATTCTTCTGTTTCTGGTCTAGGAATTAATACTTCCTTATTCACCTTAAATCTTCTACCATAAAACTCCTCATAGCCCATAATATATTGAATCGGTTCACCAGCAACATGAGTGTGTATCGCCTTAGAAAAAAGTTGATCAATCTCCTCATGAAGTTCTTCACGTAATCTTGTTAAGAATTCAGCCCGACTCATCTTCATATAATGTCTCAGTAAAATTTCAGCAGCATATGCTTCCCGTTGATTTTCTTCTAAAAAAGAAGAAGCCCAGTTTAGGGCTTCAAATACTTTGCGATTACTCATTAGTCGCACTTTCTAATTTAGCCGATTGCTCTTCTAAAATAAGGGCATCAATAATTTCATCAATCTTACCGTGTAAAATCTGGTCTAACTTTTGGATAGTTAAACCAATACGGTGATCCGTTACACGGTTTTGTGGGAAGTTATACGTACGGATACGTTCAGAACGATCCCCTGTCCCTACAGCTGATTTACGCTGCTGATCGTATTCAGCCTGTGCTTCGCGTTGGAATTTATCGTATACACGTGCACGCAAAACTTTCATCGCTTTTTCTTTATTCTTAATTTGCGACTTTTCATCTTGACAAGAAACAACTGTACCCGTAGGAAGGTGGGTAAGTCTTACTGCGGACATAGTCGTATTTACACTTTGTCCACCCGGTCCACTAGAAGCAAAAGTATCTACACGAATATCTTTATCATGAAGTTCAATTTCCACTTCTTCTGCTTCAGGTAAGACCGCGACTGTCGCCGTAGACGTATGAATACGACCGCCTGATTCAGTTTCCGGTACACGTTGCACACGATGCGCACCATTCTCATATTTTAATTTAGAATAAGCGCCGTTACCGTTTACCATGAAGATAATTTCTTTATAGCCACCGACCCCGGTACTACTTGCTTCAATGACGTCAATTTTCCAACCTTGGACTTCGGCATAGCGACTGTACATACGGTAAAGATCCCCAGCAAACAGAGCGGCTTCATCTCCACCAGCCGCACCACGGACTTCTACGATAACGTTTTTGTCATCATTAGGGTCCTTTGGAATAAGAAGGATTTTTAATTTTTCTTCTAATTGCTCAACTTTTTCCTCTAACTCTGAAATCTCTTCTTTCACCATATCACGCATTTCAGCATCTAGTTTCTCTTCCAACATAGCTTTTGCGTCTGTATATTGTTCATGTATTTCTTTATATTCACGATATGTATCCACTGTTTCTTGGATATCAGATTGTTCCTTTGAATACTCACGTAATTTTTTTGGATCATTTACTATTTCTGGATCACTAAGCAATTCATTAAGACGTTCATAGCGTTCCTCTACTGATTGAAGACGATCAAACACGGTTATTCACCTCTAATTCATTATTAACATGCATCTATTCTTTCACTGCTATCAAAATGCAGTCTCATTTCCAACGTATAACATTCTAATTATAGTATAGCGGCATTGTTCAGTCAAAACTACTTTACATTATTTTAGAAATTTCTGTTATTCGATTGATGAATCTTTCTTCGTTTACTATAGTAAACTTATCTAATAAAAATGAGGTGCAGCATATGAAAGCCATTATGATTGGAATACTCTCCGCATTCTTTTTTGCTTTTACATTTGTTTTAAATGCAGCTATGGAAATGAATGGCGGAAGCTGGTATTGGAGTGCGTCGCTCCGCTACTTCTTTATGATTCCACTTTTACTTATCATTGTTTTATACCGTAAAAACTTACATGCACTTATCATTGAAATGAAAAAAGCGCCTGGAAAATGGATACTTTGGAGTACAATTGGATTCGGGCTATTTTATGCACCTATATGTTTTGCTGCCGCCTATGGTCCCGGATGGCTCATTGCTGCCACTTGGCAAATCACGATTATCTCTGGCAGTTTACTTGCCCCTTTATTTTATGAAATGCGAAAGACTCCTCAAGGTGTCATTCGCATAAAAGGTCAAATTCCTTTTAGAGGACTACTCATGAGTCTCATTATTTTAGTTGGCGTATTTGTTATCCAATGGGACCATGCCTCTGTTGTATCTGTGAAAGATACTGTTATTTGTACCCTAGCCATTCTTATTGCTTCATTTGCTTACCCTCTTGGGAATCGCAAAATGATGGCCTTAACAAACAAACGCTTAGATCCTTATCAAAGAGTGCTTGGCATGACAATAGCTAGCTTTCCCTTTTGGCTCTTACTTGCATTGATTGGCTTACAAACAGCTGGCTTGCCATCGATGAGTCAAGTTTATCAATCAGGGCTAGTAGCCTTATTTTCTGGTGTTTTTGCAACAGTACTATTCTTTGCTGCCACCGATCTTGTTCAAGGCAACATGCAAAAACTTGGCGCTGTGGAGGCGACACAGTCTTTTGAAGTGCTTTTCGCAATGATTGGTGAAGTACTAATATTATCTGCTCCTCTTCCTTCTGCTACTGCTACGGTTGGGATTAGTTTAGTGATACTCGGAATGGCACTTCATAGTTATGTATCCAATTTACCTCAAAATGGATTCAAAAAGAAAAAGCTAGAAGAGACGGTTTAATTCACCGTCTCTTAGTCTGTATGATCTTCTCTAATATTCACATTTATATAATAGGTCGGAACCGCACCAACTAATTTTTTTTGCAAACTTTCCTCTGCTTTTTCACGTTCCGCATTTGACGAAAAGTCTTTATTCGTATACACAGTTACATGCATATATTCCCCATCAATCCATATACCACCTGGCTCATAATCAGTAAGCTTATTAATCGTTGTTCTTGCTTGATTAATATCGCTACGGTCGGATTTTTTATCACCATTGGTATTTAATAAGTTGGGATTTTGTTCATACATCGACCATTCCTGAACATCTTCTGAACGATGACCAGAAGGGCTGCTTATTCTTACTGTATCGGTATGTTTGTTAATATCATAAGTTTTATCAGCATTTGCACCGTTTTGATAAGAACAACCAGTTAGTAGACTGATTAACAAAACACCTATAATGGTTTTTTTCATGAATAAATGGCACCCCCTAATAAATAAAATGCCCATTCATTCGAGAATTTCTGCAAGCAATTTTTCCTATGTAAAAAAATTGTATGTCAGGGATTTTTTTGTTCCAAAAAAGACGCTAAAGTTAGCGTCTCCCATTAAAAATGTGTTATTTCATCATTTCGGTGTGATTTTTAATACTTTTTGGTTTCCCAATCACTTTATGATGTTCGCGGCATCGTGGTTCATACGATTCAGATGCCCCAACAAGAATTGTGGGATCTGTATATGATGCCGGTTTACCATCAATTAAACGTTGCGTACGACTAGCAGGTGAGCCACAAACAGCACAAACAGCTTGTAGTTTCGTCACTAACTCAGCAGTAGCCATTAAATCTGGCATCGGACCAAAAGGCTCACCACGAAAATCAACGTCTAATCCAGCAACAATAACACGATGACCGTTCCCCGCAAGTGTCTCCACAACTTCAATGATTTGATTATCAAAAAACTGCACTTCATCAATAGCTACGACTTCTGTATCTGACGTAACAAATGACAAAATATCCTCAGAACAGGCTACAGGTTGAGCGATAAACGATGCCCCATTATGAGAAACAACTGATTCTTCACTATATCGTTTATCGATTTGAGGCTTGAATACAGCAATTTGCTGTTTTGCAAATTGCGCTCTCCTTACTCTGCGAATAAGTTCCTCTGATTTTCCAGAGAACATGCTCCCGCAAATTACCTCAACCCATCCATGATGATTGATAACATACATGAAAGGTCTCTCCTTCCGCAATCTAATCTATCTATATACACCTATTACAGTCATTACTGTTAAGGTCTCTCAAAAGAAACATTCTTATGTTAAATGCCGAAAAATAGTGGTGGAGTGCACCACTATTTTTCGACATTCATGAAAAAACAGGCAAGTATCATGACTTGCCTGCTTTGATTGTTATTTAAATTACTTCTGTTTGATGCCATATTTTTTATTGAAACGGTCAACACGTCCGCCAGCTTCAGCGAATTTTTGACGTCCAGTATAGAATGGGTGGCACTCTGAGCAAGTTTCTACACGGATTTCTTCTTGTACAGAACCCGTTTCGAATTCGTTACCGCATGCACATTTCACCATTGCTGTTTTATAGTTAGGATGAATACCTGCTTTCATTCTTTTCATCTCCTTCCGCCCTGAATCATTCTGAAACAGAGTTATATAGTTACGGATTCACCGTAATCTTAAAAACGCACTGGAATCATTATAACAAGGTCGAGCTTAATTTGCAATGATCGATTACAAATGAACTTTACCATTTGATTCCAATCCTAATGAGAGCGCTTCGCTTTCATCTCTTCACTCAATAAGGCAAAGAAATCCTCATTTGATTTCGTTTGCTTTAATTTCCTCATTAGTTTTTCCGCAAAATCAGGAGAATCAGTCATTGATTTACGGATTGCCCATAGTTTATCAAGATGATCCTTAGGAATCAACAATTCTTCCTTACGAGTACCCGATCTTCTAATATCAATCGCAGGGAAAATTCGTCTTTCTGCAAGCGAACGGTCAAGATGTAATTCCATATTCCCTGTACCTTTAAACTCTTCATAAATCACATCATCCATACGTGATCCCGTATCAACAAGGGCAGTAGCTAAGATGGTTAAGCTTCCACCTTCCTCGATATTTCTTGCGGCACCGAAAAATCTTTTCGGACGGTGGAATGCAGCTGGATCAATACCACCTGATAACGTACGTCCACTTGGAGGAATGACCAAGTTATAAGCTCTCGCTAATCGTGTAATACTATCCATTAAGATGACAACATCGCGCTTATGCTCAACTAGGCGCATCGCTCGTTCTAACACAAGCTCTGCCACTTTAATATGATTTTCCGGTACTTCGTCAAATGTTGAACTAACAACATCACCAGCAACAGAACGTTCAATATCCGTTACTTCTTCCGGTCTTTCATCAATAAGTAACACGATAAGCTCTGCTTCAGGATGATTCGTTGTAATACTGTTGGCAATCTCTTTTAACAACATGGTTTTCCCTGCTTTTGGGGGAGCGACAATTAAGCCACGTTGTCCAAAACCAACTGGGGAAATTAAGTCCATAATTCTGGTGGAAATATGTCTTGTTTTTGTCTCTAAATTCATATGACGATCAGGATATAGCGGCGTTAAACCTGGAAAATGAACACGTTCCTTTGATGTCTCTGGATCATCTCCGTTAACCGCTTCCACTTGAAGCAAACCAAAATAACGTTCATTTTCTTTCGGCGGACGAACTTTACCAGAAACTTTGTCACCATTTCTTAAATCAAAGCGACGAATTTGCGATGCAGAAATATAAATATCCTCTGAACTCGGCGAATAGTTAATCGGTCTTAAGAAACCGAAACCTTCTGATTGAATGATTTCTAGAACACCTTCCATAAAGAAGTATCCTTCTTGTTCCGCTCTCGCTTTTAATATCGCAAAAATAAGTTCTTTCTTTGATAATTTACTATAATAAGAAACTTTATACTCTCTTGCATGTTCATAAAGTTCTTTCAATTTCATATTCTCTAGACTTGAAATATTTAGTCCCATTTCTACACCACTCTTTAGATTTTTCGATTATTTCCCCCATATGCTTTTAAAAAAAGATTCATTATATATTCGAATATGGTTGGAAAGGAAAGTATGTTTGAGGCTTCCTGAAGTAAACGAAGAGTTTGAATTAGGCAACTCAACTTTCGTAATAGAGGAATGATTGGTCTTCCTTTGAAAATATCTTTTATTTTACCCCTAACCTCTATGTTAGGCAACTATATTTTATAGTAGGTTATTTGGAAGGATTCTTTCTATTTTTTATTTAACCTAAGAAGTGCAAGTATGCACTTCTTAGGTCTATCATCAATTATTTAATTACAAGATTAGGTTTTTTCTTCAAGCTATGACGACCATCAATAAACCTTACTGTACCTGATTTAGCACGCATAACGACAGAAGAAGTCGAACCGTAAGATCCTTTAAATTGAACACCTTTTAAAAGTTCTCCATCAGTAATACCTGTCGCAGCAAAGATTGCGTCATCACCTTTTACAAGGTCTTCCATCAATAATACTTTGTTAACATCTAACCCCATTTTAATACATCTTTCTAGTTCCGCATCGTTTTGAGGAAGTAGTTTTCCTTGCAATTCACCACCAAGGCATTTCAATGCTACAGCTGCTACAACACCTTCAGGAGCACCACCTGCTCCGAATAAAATATCAACACCAGTATGATCGAATGCCGTATTAATGGCTCCTGCTACATCACCTTCATTGATTAGCTTAATTCTAGCACCAGCATCACGCAATTGCTCAATAATATGTTGATGGCGTTCACGATTAAGTACAGTTGCAACAACGTCTTCAATATCCTTGTTTTTTGCTTTCGCAACAGCTCTCAAGTTATCAATCACTGGGGCATTGATGTCGATTTTTCCAACCGCTTCAGGTCCAACAGCAATTTTATCCATATACATATCTGGTGCATTTAGTAAGTTCCCTCTATCTGCCACTGCTAGAACCGCAAGCGCATTCCAACCACCAGAGGCAACAATACTTGTACCTTCTACAGGATCGACTGCAATATCAACTTGAGGGCCAGAACCTGTGCCAAGCTCTTCGCCAATATATAGCATTGGTGCTTCATCCATTTCACCTTCACCAATCACTACTCTGCCCTGCATAGGAACTGTATTAAAGATATCTCTCATTGCTTCAGTTGCTGCACCATCTGCTTCATCTTTTAATCCACGGCCCATCCAACGAGCAGATGCTAGTGCTGCACCTTCAGTAACACGAACCAACTCCATTGATAAACTTCTTTCCAT
Organism: Cytobacillus sp. FSL K6-0265; assembly: GCF_038003465.1. Taxonomy (NCBI): domain Bacteria; kingdom Bacillati; phylum Bacillota; class Bacilli; order Caryophanales; family Bacillaceae; genus Cytobacillus; species Cytobacillus sp. FSL K6-0265. The sequence goes on from NZ_JBBOPE010000001.1 coordinate 4,154,102, forward strand.
TTTTACTTCCTCCCCAATATTCACTTCGTCTCAGTATGTACTGAAATCGATGCGGAATCTAGATGTACATTTATACCATTGTTCATTCATCATTAAGCATTATTCATTTGTTCAATTTCTTGATCAGTTAGCTTTTCTCTCCAAATCGTTGCTCCTAAACCATTAAGTTTTTCAACTAAATGGCTATAACCTCTATCAATATGATCAACGCCAGTAACCTCTGTTACACCTTCAGCCATAAGACCTGCGATGACTAACGCCGCTCCTGCACGTAAATCACTTGCCTTTACTTTGGCACCTTGCAGCTTCATAGGACCGTTAATAATAGCCGAACGACCTTCTACTTTAATATTGGCATTCATTCTTCTCAATTCATCAATATGCTTAAATCTAGCACCATATATCGTATCCGTTACCATGCTTGTTCCTTCTGCATTCGTTAACAATGCCGTTAATGGTTGCTGGAGATCAGTTGGGAAGCCAGGATATACAAGTGTCTTAATATCTACTGCCTTCATTTTTTCAGCGGGACCGACAAATATTTGATCATCACCCGCTTCAATTTGTACGCCCATCTCTCTTAGCTTAGCCGTTAATGATTCAAGATGATGGGGAATCACATTATCAATTAAAACGCCCTCTCCAGAAGCAGCAGCAAGCACCATATAAGTCCCCGCTTCAATACGATCAGGAATAATTGTATGCTGGCATCCATGGAGCTGGTCTACACCATCAATACGGATGACATCAGTACCCGCACCTTTTATTTTTGCGCCCATATTATTAAGCAATGTAGCAACATCAATAATTTCAGGTTCTTTAGCGGCATTTTCAATAACCGTACGACCCTTTGCCTTCACAGCAGCGAGCATAATATTAATGGTTGCACCAACGCTGACGACATCTAGATAAATACGTGCACCTCTTAGTTCGTCTGCACGTAAATAAATCGCGCCTTGTTCATTTGTTACACTTGCGCCGAGTGCCTCAAACCCCTTAATATGCTGATCAATCGGTCTCGGCCCTAAATGACAACCACCCGGAAGTCCAATAACTGCTTTATTAAAACGTCCGAGCATTGCCCCCATTAAATAATAAGAAGCACGAAGCTTTTTGACCTTTCCGTTAGGCATAGGCATCGAGATCATTGCCGAAGGATCGACCTGCATATCTCCATCAGCAAATGTCACTTCACCACCGATTTCCTCTAGTAACCCTTTTAAAATTTGCACATCCGAAATATCTGGTAAACCTTCTATTGTTACAGGCGAATCTGCTAGTATTGTTGCTGGAATTAAGGCAACAGCACTATTCTTCGCGCCGCTAATTCTCACTGTTCCTTTTAATGGGTATCCGCCTGCAATCATAAGCTTTTCCATTTTGAACTCCCTTCTAAGCCGTTAACGCAAACCCCTTATTAGAGGTTGCTCTATAAGAATAAGCTTGTCCTATGTGGAATCATTTTTGCTCTATCAGTCATAAAACAAACCCGCATTTTTTAAAAAAACACAGGTGTTATCTACATTACCATTGTTGTCTATCTATTGAAAAAATAAGCATCTTTATGTTAACATGTCTAACAATTTTTAAAAAGCTCACATATGATAGGCATTTAGATGCATCTTCTTCTCCTATTTTACACCAAAACAATTGGAAAAGTAGTTGTTGTTTCGAATTGTTATGAATATGTAAACTTTTAAGGAAACATTCGCATCATTGAATCATACACCGATGGAAATTGTTGACTAAAGAGTTTTCCGAGAGTCAAGAGGAATCGAATTGAGAAGTAGCTTTATATAAGTTTAAGAAACCGTTGAATGAACAACGGCTTCTTTTCTATTTTATGCCTTGTGAGCAGAACCAAATTCGCGAATTTTGCCAACTACTGTTGCTTTAATTGCTTCACGAGCAGGTCCTAAATATTTACGTGGATCGTACATTTTTTCATCTGCAGCAAGGACTTCACGTACTTTTTTTGCAGATGCAATTTGGTTTTCTGTATTTACGTTAATTTTTGCTGTTCCTAAAGAAATCGCTCTTTGGATATCTTTCGTTGGGATACCTGTTCCACCATGCAGAACAAGTGGTACACCTGTTAAGCCACGGATTTCTTCCATTTCTGTAAAACCTAAGTTAGGTTCGCCTTTGTATGGTCCATGAACAGACCCAAGAGCAGGTGCTAAGCAATCAATTCCTGTTCTCTGAACTAATTCTTCACATTCTTTTGCATCTGCATAAATAACGCCATCTGCAACGACATCATCTTCTTGACCACCAACAGTGCCAAGCTCAGCCTCAACAGATACGCCTTTTGCGTGCGCATACTCTACTACTTTAGAAGTGATTTCGATATTTTGTTCAAATGGATCGTGAGAAGCGTCAATCATAACAGAAGTAAATCCTGCATCGATTGCTTCTTTACATTTATCATAACTTGAACCATGATCAAGGTGAATGGCTACTGGAACAGTGATATTATAGTCTTCCATCAGACCTTCTACCATTTTAACAACCGTTTTAAATCCACCCATATAACGACCTGCACCTTCAGAAACACCAAGAATTACTGGTGATTTTTCTTCCTCAGCTGCTTGTAAAATAGCTTGTGTAAACTCTAAATTATTTAAGTTGAATTGACCAACTGCATAGCCCTCTGCATTTGCTTTTTTCAACATTTCAGTCATAGAAACTAAAGGCATATGTAAAAATCCTCCTTGTCTTATTCACTTCAGTCATTCCTTTTAAAGGATTTCCTTCCCGCTACATGTTTATGTACCCTAATAGCTCTCCACCAAACGGAAAAAATGAAATGAACATATAAATTCCAATTGTATCATACCAAAATGTGCAGAGAAAATCTATGATTAGGTTACAACTTTTCGCAAATAAGATGTACTATTAATTAAAAAAGGCATAATGGTATAACCTTATTTAGGTACAGGTAAATATTTCTTAACAGCCGCCCGAATGTCATCTATGTCGAATGGTTTAGCAAAATGCGTTAAGGCACCTAAATCTTTTGCTTCTTGAATCATATCTAATTCTCCATAAGCAGTCATAATAATGACTCTTATATCATGATGCCCTTCTCTCATTCTCTTTAGAATTTCAATCCCATCCATACCTGGAATTTTCATATCTAATAAAACTAAGTCTGGGTCATGCTTCGCTACAATATCAAGGGCTTGAATACCGTTTGCAGCTTGGTATGTTTCATAGCCCTCTTTCTGTAAAACTTCATTTAATAGAATTCTTATACCAAACTGATCATCAACAATCAATATTTTTCCTTTCATACATACACCTCATTTCCGTTTAATCAGGAATACTTAATGTTTCTAAATTCGACCCTAAGTGTTTTTTTCCTGCATTTACTAGGAAAATAACTAATGATGAGTCTTCGTGTGTTTATTGCTATATTTCGACAAGTTGATCGCTCTCTCTTCAAATACTATAGAACCTAAAACACAGAAGTAAGAGGCCTGATTATTTTGTGATTTCGTCTTATTTCAATATAATGATAATATTGGGAGAAGTACAGGAGGAATTATTAATGTTAAAGATTTTTTCTACACAATTATTCGGTTTATTTAAAAAGTGGCAAGACAGTCATGAAGAATCAATAGAAGATGCCGCTCGTATTTTGGCTCAAGCGAGTGTAGGTGATGGCCACATATATATATACGGAAAACAGGAGATGCAAGCTGTCGGTATCGAAGCGACTGAAGGAGTAGACAAATTGGCAAATGCAAAGGTTTGGGATTCTTCTACACCATTTGACGATATCTCAGCTAGTGACCGTTTTCTCATTATCACTAGAGAGAGTGATGACAAGGAAGCACTCTTATTAGCACAACATTTGAGTAATCAATTCATTCCATTTGCCACAATAAGCGCCCTTCCATCTGATCAAACGGAACAACTAGCATCCTATTCCGATGTACATTTCGACTTACAACTCAAGCAAGGGTTAGTTCCAAATGAAACTGGAGAACGAGTGGGTTATCCATCTGCAATAGGTGCATTATTTATCTATCAGGGAATTAAGTTTACGTTAGATGAGATATTAGCAGATTATTAATATGTGTATTAATGTGAGGCAAGGAGTTCCGTTTTGACGGGTTCCTTGCTTTTTTTATATGTAAATGAAGTAGTCGTGGGATTTTAGTGCGTGATAAAGTTTGCAAAGGGATTTTGACAAGCTGATGGTATTAGTTTGTACGAATGATTCATGGAGTGTATGTGTTTCTTCTCTTTGTCCAAATAACTTACCAACGCTCATGCTGTGTTTTCATTTCGGTTCTTTTTGAATGGGCGTGCAAATTGTTTTTGCTTGGTCAATTTTGACTGGTTTACTCATGATGCATGCGCAAATTCCTTTTACAGCTTCCATTTCCAGTTTTTCTTTTAAATAACGCGCCTACTGACCAACAAAAAAAGGAAGAGATCCGAAAATCTCCTCCTAACAATGGTTTATTCATTAATATTGATTGTAGCACCAACAAAGTCACGGAAAAGTGGTTGTGGACGTGTTGGTCTAGATGTGAATTCTGGATGGAATTGAGATGCCACGAACCATGGGTGATCTTTCAATTCAATGATTTCTACTAGTCGACCATCTGGGCTTGTACCAGAGAAAACAAGACCCTTTTCTTCCATTTCTTGACGGTAGTGATTATTAAATTCATAACGGTGACGATGACGTTCGTAAACGACTTCATCTTGGTATGCTTCATAAGCAGTTGTACCTTCTTCTAGTTTACATGCTTGTAAGCCTAAACGTAGTGTACCACCTAAATCTTCAACATCTTTTTGTTCAGGTAAAAGGTCAATGATTGGGTGGTTCGTTTCAGGGTTGATCTCTGCTGAGTGCGCACCATCTAATCCTAGAACGTTACGAGCAAATTCAACAGTAGCCAGTTGCATACCTAGGCAAATACCTAAAAATGGCTTATTGTTTTCACGAGCATATTGGGTTGCTAAAATTTTTCCTTCAATCCCACGATCTCCAAAGCCACCTGGTACAAGAACACCGTCAACATCTGCTAAGAGTTCAGCAACATTTTCTTTCGTGACATGCTCTGCATTAATCCATTTTACATCGATATCCGCATCATGTGCATAACCTGCATGTTTTAATGCTTCAACAACAGAAATATAAGCATCTTGAAGAGCAACGTATTTACCTACTAGAGCAATTTTTGTTTTCTTCGTTAAGTGAAGCACTTTATCTACAAGTTGTTTCCACTCAGTCATATCTGCTTCTGCACAATCTAATTTCATTTCTTGGCATACACGTTTGTCTAAGCCTTGTTCTTGTAAAGCTAATGGAATCGTGTAAAGTGTCTCAGCGTCTCTACATTCAATAACTGCTTCTTTATCAATATCACAGAATAGTGCAAGCTTGTCTTTCATTTCTTGAGAGATAGGCATTTCTGTACGGACAACGACAACATTTGGTTGAATACCTAAGCTTCTTAATTCTTTTACACTATGTTGTGTCGGCTTTGTTTTCATTTCTCCAGCCGCTTTAATATATGGCACCAATGTACAATGAATATACATAACATTGTCTCGGCCGATATCACTCTTAATTTGGCGAATCGCTTCTAGGAATGGTAATGATTCGATATCACCAACAGTCCCGCCGATTTCAGTAATAACGACATCTGCATTCGTTTCATGTCCCGCGCGGAAAACTTTATCTTTAATTTCATTTGTAACATGAGGGATTACTTGAACTGTACCTCCATTATAATCTCCACGACGCTCTTTACGTAGAACAGTTGAGTAAATTTTCCCAGTTGTTACACTGCTGTATTTAGTTAAGTTTATGTCTACGAAACGCTCATAGTGACCTAAGTCTAAATCCGTTTCTGCGCCATCTCCCGTTACATAAACTTCACCGTGTTGATAAGGACTCATTGTACCTGGGTCCACATTGATATATGGGTCAAACTTTTGTATCGTTACGCTAAGTCCTCTATTTTTTAACAATCGTCCTAAAGATGCTGCAACGATTCCTTTACCTAATGACGAAACAACGCCGCCTGTAACAAAAATATATTTTGTCATGAATGATTCCCCCTTAACTATTCATAGCTTGTGCATTTATCCTTTGTTTAAAAAGATGAATCTTATCTTTCGTAAAAAAATTGTCCCATGCACGACCTTTTATTTGAAAAACTTGGTAGAAGCAAGTACATGCTCAACTATCAAGCCTTACTCAAAAAAATAAAAAGCGCCCCGCTTACTTTAATTAAGTAAGGGAGCGCTTTTAGCGTATCAATTTATGATCGTTCCTTTTTAAAGGAGCCCAAAAATGATTCTACAAGGCTACAGGAAAAAAGTCAAGGCTATTATTTTCTGTCGTCATCTTCTTCCTCTTCATCTAAATCATCATCTTCTAAATCATCAATTAGATCATCGTCTTCGTCAAAATCTTCTTCGATATCTTCATCGTCATCATCATCATCAAGAAGATCATCCACATCATCGTCTTCATCTAGATCATCATAATCCTCTAAGTCATCGTAATCGATGTCTTCTTCTTCAAAATCTTCCTCTTCATCATCTATTACAGCTTTTTTCGCCTTTTTCTTCTTCGGCTTAATAACTGTAACAACTTCCTCTTCATACTGTTCTACAGGGTACCATGCACGCAGTCCCCAACGATTGTCACCAAGACCAATAAAATGTCCTTCGATATTTAAATCTGTATAGAACTGGGCAATCTTCTCTTGGAATTCTTTTTCACTAAGATCCAAAAGGTTTTTTAATTCACTCACAATGTCAGCAAACGCCATCGGCTCTTTTCTTTCATTTAGTAATTCTTGAGCCACTTCGATTAATGCCATTTCTTTTAATTGCTCTTTTGAGTATCCTTTTAAACTCAAGACCAGCACTTCCTTTCCCTATATCAAGCTATGTATTAGCATCATGTAATCAAATATTTCGTGCCTAATAGTATAACGCTAAAAATAAAAAAGACAACCTAAACATACTCGTCCAATCTCTAGGTTACAAGCAGCGGTGCCTTCTTAAAAGAAAAAAACGCATATTCTTCATTATAAACAAATTACTAGTGTTTATGCTACCTTTAACGATAAGTTTTCCTACTTTTTACATTGACCTTCGAGTTGTCTCTCCTTTTGATACAATCTTATCGCTAAAAAAGTAAAAAAGACAGACAACAAAAAGAAGGGGATGGCCCCTAGTTGTATTGAATAAAGATATCGTGCACATATGATAAACACTATGAATGCAAAAACAATCATAATTTGCTTCACACTCGCACCCACCTTAAAAAACAAAATCCATACCGATACTATTATATGATGATGGTTAGCAATTGTATATCTTATTTACTCAAGAAATTTTGTTTGATTGCACGACCACTTTACTCCATTGTACCCAATTTTATCAATCCGGAAAAGTCAACGAATAAAAAAGCCTTTCTAAAGACGGTTAAAAACCCGAACGCACCTTGTAAAATTGTAGATGGTCCGGGTTATTATTCAGTTATGGCTACTCTACATATTCCGCCTGTATTGTCCGCCCACTTCATATAATGCATTTGTTATCTGTCCTAAACTTGCTACGTTAACTGTTTCCATTAGTTCGGCAAAAATATTGCCACCGCTTACTGCAACCTTTTTTAACCGTTGCAGTGCTTCTGTAGCAACTGCTTGATTTCTTTCTTGGAACTGTTGCAGATTACGTATTTGTGTTTCTTTTTCTTCTTTAGATGCCCTGGCAATTTCCATACTATCAACGGCATCATCTGCTGGTGGATTCGGATTGATATACGTATTGACACCAATAATCGGTAGCTCTCCGGTATGTTTTCTCATTTCATAATACATTGATTCATCTTGAATTTTACCGCGCTGATATTGAGTCTCCATCGCACCTAGTACGCCACCGCGATCATTCATTCGCTCAAATTCAACCAATACTTGCTCTTCGACTATATCCGTTAATTCATCAATAATGAAAGCACCTTGTAAAGGATTTTCATTTTTAGACAAACCATGTTCTTTTGTAATAATCATTTGAATCGCCATCGCTCGTCTAACTGATTCTTCTGTCGGTGTTGTGATCGCTTCATCATATGCATTGGTATGAAGAGAATTACAATTATCTTGGAGTGCCATTAATGCTTGCAGCGTTGTACGAATATCATTAAAATCTATTTCTTGTGCATGTAAAGAACGACCAGATGTTTGAATATGGTATTTTAATTTTTGACTTCTTTCATTTGCACCATATTTATCCCGCATTACTGTCGCCCATATACGTCGTGCAACACGACCGAGAACCGTATATTCTGGGTCTAAACCGTTCGAAAAGAAAAATGACAGGTTTGGGGCAAAGTCATTGATATTCATCCCTCTACTTAAATAATATTCTACATAAGTAAAACCATTGGCTAAAGTAAATGCCAATTGGGAGATAGGGTTTGCTCCCGCCTCGGCAATATGATAGCCAGAGATGGAAACAGAATAATAATTTCGGACTTTTTGATCTATAAAATATTGTTGAATATCTCCCATCATTCTTAAGGCAAACTCAGTGGAGAATATACAAGTATTCTGGCCTTGGTCTTCTTTTAAAATATCAGCCTGAACAGTTCCACGTACGGTTTGTAAAGTGAAAGCTTTTACTTCTTCAAACTCTTCAACTGTGAGCCCTCTACCTAGTTCTTTTTCTTTCTTTTCAACTTGCTGAGAAATGGCTGTGTTCATAAACATCGCTAGGATGATAGGTGCCGGACCATTTATTGTCATAGAAACAGAAGTGGTTGGATGACAAAGATCAAAACCTGCATAAAGCTTCTTCATATCATCAAGCGTGCAAATACTTACGCCACTCTCTCCTACTTTTCCATATATATCTGGGCGATAATCAGGATCTTCTCCGTATAAAGTAACGGAATCAAAAGCCGTACTTAATCGTTTCGCATCGTCATCTTTTGATAAGTAATGAAAACGACGGTTCGTTCTTTCCGGTGTACCTTCACCTGCAAATTGTCTCTTCGGGTCTTCTCCTTCTCGTTTAAAAGGGAAGACACCAGCTGTATAAGGGAAGGAACCTGGTACATTTTCTTTATAAACCCACTTAATAATTTCTCCGTAATCTTTATAACTCGGTAGAGCCACTTTCGGGATATCTAAGCCAGATAAGCTTTTCGTTCGCAAGATTGTAACGATTTCTTTATCCCTTATTTTTGTGACAAACTTATCGCCTTTGTATTGCTCTTTTAACTGTTCCCAACCATCTAATATTTTCTTAGATTCCTTCGTTAATTGTTCATATGTCTTATCTTTTAACATTTGCAGGGCATCAAGCGCACTTGTATCTTTTTCTTGAGATAACATGGTCATTGCACCCTCTAATTGAAAAAGCTTTCTCGCTAAATCCGCTTGCTCTTCGGCTTTTTTATGATAGGTGCGTACCGTATCAGAAACTTCCCTTAAATAGTAACGTTGATCGTTTGGAATGATGACATTTTGTTTTTCTACATCAGCCGTTTTCTCGTAAGTGGTGATCCAATCTAGACCCGCTTGCTTATTGATGATTTCAATGAGATTAGCAAAAACGGCATTCGTGCCCGGGTCATTAAATTGACTAGCAATCGTACCGTATACAGGCATGTCATCAAGTTCTTTTTCAAATAACATGTGACTGCGCTGATATTGCTTTTGTACTTGTCTTTTCGCATCCTCCGACCCTTTACGTTCAAATTTATTGATCACAATTAGATTCGCATAATCAATCATATCAATCTTTTCTAACTGTGAAGGAGCGCCAAATTCACTAGTCATCACATACATAGAGACATCACAAATATCCGTGATACCTGCATCCCCTTGACCGATACCACTTGTTTCGACAATGACTAAATCAAAACCAGCAGCTTTTACTACTGAAATCGCATCCTTAATAGCCAGTGATAATTCACTTCTCGCTTTTCTTGTTGCGAGGCTTCTCATATAGACTCTCGGATGGAAAATCGCATTCATTCTTATCCGATCACCGAGTAATGCCCCACCTGTTTTTTGTTTGGTCGGATCAACAGAAAGAATAGCCACTTTCTTATCCGGGATATCATGGATAAACCTTCTAATTAGTTCATCCGTTAATGAACTTTTACCCGCTCCCCCTGTTCCAGTGATACCGACGACCGGAACTTGTTTCTCTAGTTTCTTTACTTTATCCATTACAGGGTCCAGTGTTACTGCAAGTTCTTTCTCTAAACTAATGTGATGTTCAGCGATTGTAATTAATCTTGCTATCGCATTCACATTTCCTTCTTGAAGCTTCTTAACTAAGTGATCATCTTGTTGGGTAAACGTAGGAAAATCACACTCTTCTAGCATCTGATTGATCATCCCTTGCAAGCCATTCTTTCTGCCGTCTTCCGGTGAAAAAATTCTCGCTATGCCATATTCGTGCAACTCTCTGATTTCACGTGGGATAATAACGCCTCCGCCACCACCATAGATCCGAATATGAGGGGCTCCCTTTTCTTGTAAGAGGTCATACATATACTTGAAATATTCAACATGGCCTCCTTGATAGGATGACATCGCAATCCCTTGGACATCCTCTTGTATGGCAGCATTCACAACCTCTTCAACTGACCGATTATGGCCAAGATGAATGACCTCTGCCCCGCTCGCTTGAATAATACGCCTCATGATATTAATAGATGCATCATGACCATCAAACAAACTTGAAGCGGTTACAAATCGGACATGATTCTTTGGTTTATAAACCTCTATCGTACTCATGGATAAATCCTCCTCTTCATACAGCATTAACCTTCGCTGTTCTTTCTTTAGATGAAGGTGATCTTAGTTGAGAAAATATTTTATTTTCAGTTATCTTTATGCGTGACCTATCATCGTTTCTCTGCATGTATTGCTTGAAAAAGCAAATCTGTTTGTAGCTCAATATATTCCTCTATCGTAAACATTCTTTGTAATGACCAACGTCTAAACGCCCACATTTGTCCTTGGACAAAAATATTATGAGCGATCATTTTAACCTTTGTCGCAGGTAATGAAAGCTCTCCATTTTCTATGCAAAGATCTATTACTTTCTCAAACATTGCCACCATTTCAATTTCCTTTTCTAAGACATAAGGTAGCGCGTCTTTCGATAAAGACTTTACTTCCTGATACATCACTAGCACTTCATCCTGCATGCCATCAACGACTCGGAAATAGTCTGCTATCCCTTGTCTCAGGCTATCAATCGTTCCTTTTTTTGTGTCTAGTCCCTTTTGTAGATGCTCTCGAACCTTATCATAAATACTGTCACAGACAAGGTATAGTACGTCTTCTTTTGTACCGATATATTCATATAATGTACCAATACTAAATCCAGAAGCTTTCGCAATCTCTCTTGTTGTCGTTCGGTGGAACCCTTTTTCAATGAATAGGTTTACCGCGCCTTTGATCATTTGATCTCTTCTTTTTTTTACAAGCTTTTCATCTTTGACAGAGGCCTGCACTTCTCTTTTTGACATTATTATCTACCGTCCTTTTATACCCTCCATCCATGTTGATGACTGTATACACCTCTCTTTACTTAATGGATCTAAGAGAAGAATCATTTAAAGCGGGGCAGCGATCTGAATACGTGTCAAAAACATCATCACAGCCCCATTGCTTGATCTGTTATTTCGTAATCATTCTTGAAATGACTAATCTTTGAATTTCTTGAGTACCCTCATAAATTTGAGTGATCTTTGCGTCTCTCATATAACGCTCGACAGGATAATCCTTTGTATAACCATAACCCCCAAATACTTGCACAGCTTCCGTTGTCACCTTCATCGCTGCATCGCCAGCAAATAGTTTAGACATAGCTGATTCTTTTCCATAAGGTAATCCAGCAGATTCCAACCATGCTGCTTGATAGGTTAATAGTCTAGCTGCTTCTACACTTGTTGCCATATCTGCTAACTTAAAACCAATTCCTTGCTGTGTCGCAATCGGTTTGCCGAATTGGACACGCTCTTTCGCATAAGCAGTTGCCGCATCTAACGCACCTTGAGCAATTCCGACAGCTTGGGCAGCAATACCATTACGACCCCCATCTAATGTCATCATAGCAATTTTAAAGCCCTCACCGACTTCACCGAGCACATTTTCAACTGGTACTTTGCACTCTTCGAAAATGATTTCAGTTGTAGGAGAAGAACGAATACCTAACTTTTTCTCTTTTTTGCCGACAGAGAATCCTTCATAATTAGACTCGACAATAAAGGCCGTTGTTCCTTTATGTTTATTTGAAGGGTCAGTTAAAGCAAATACAACATAGATTTCTGCTTCTCCACCATTTGTGATGAAAATTTTTGAGCCATTAAGAATGTAATGGTTGCCCTCTAATCTCGCAGTTGTTTTCATACCACCAGCATCAGATCCACTACCTGGTTCCGTTAGACCATAAGCACCTATTTTTTCACCTTGTGCCATCGGCTTTAAATATTTTTGTTTTTGTTCCTCTGAACCAAATTTATAAATAGGCCACCCTGCTAGAGAAGTATGTGCTGAGATAGTCACTCCAGTAGATGCACAGACGCGTGACAGTTCTTCCACCGCTATACAGTATGCTAAGTAGTCACTCCCAATACCACCGTATTCCTCTGGCCAAGGAATGCCTGTTAATCCAAGTTCGGCCATTTTATTAAAAATATTGCGGTCAAAGCGTTCCTCTTCATCACGACTAGCAGCAGTCGGCGCCACTTCGTTTTCAGCAAAATCTCTTACCATTTTTCTAATCATTTCATGTTCTTCACTTAATTGAAAATTCATGATTATTCCTCCAAGATAAGTTGTTAAAGTTGTTTACTGATTACTAGCTTTTGAATTTCACTTGTTCCTTCGTAGATTTCCGTTATCTTTGCATCACGGAAATACCTTTCTACAGGATAATCTTCTGTATAACCATATCCACCAAATACTTGAATCGCATCCGTTGTGACTTCAACCGCTGTTTTAGAAGCGAATAATTTAGCCATTGAAGCTTCTTTTCCACATTTTTGACCGTTTTGCCTCATATAAGCAGCACGATAGATTAGTAGTCTTGCACCTTCAACTGCCGTTGCCATATCTGCTAACTTAAAGCCAATACCTTGCTGAGTTGCAATCGGCTTACCGAATTGGACTCTTTCCTTAGCATAACGAGTGGCTGCCTCAAGGGACGCTTCTGAAATTCCCAGGGCTTGGGCGGCAATGCCAATTCTCCCCACATCTAAATTTGACATGGCAATCTTAAAGCCTTCACCTTCTTCACCTAAAAGGTTTTCCGCAGGTACCGCCATATCTTCAAAGCTAAGCTGTAAAGTTCTCGAACCATGAAGTCCCATTTTATGTTCATCTTTCCCGATGACGAGACCAGGTGTATCTTTGTCAACAATAAAAGCTGATATTCCTTTTGTCCCTAAAGCTGGATCTGTGGAAGCAAAGACAATATAGACATCCGCTTCTCCTCCGTTTGTAATAAATACTTTAGAGCCGTTGATGATGTATTGATCACCTTTTTTCACCGCTTTTGACTTTAAGCTTCCTGCATCAGAACCCGCGCTTGGTTCAGTTAAACAAAATGCACCCAAATATTCTCCACTAGCTAACTTAGGAACATACTTTTGTTTTTGTGTTTCTGTACCGAAATAAACAATTGGATTCGTACCTACAGATGTATGGACAGATAAAATCACGCCAACTGTTGCACTTACTTTAGAGATTTCATTAATCGCAATAATATAGGACATAAAATCCATCCCAGAGCCGCCGTATTTTTCTGGAATGGGAATCCCCATTAATCCAAGTTCCCCCATTTTCCTCAAGACTTCCCGCGGAAACTCGCCAGCTTCCATCCTTTCCACAAATGGAGCTATCTCGGCTTGAGCAAAATCCCTCACCATTTTTCTCATCATTTCTTGCTCTTCAGTAAACTTTAAATGCATAATAATTAACCCCCGATGTCGTCAATTGTAAGTGTCTAAGCAAGGTTCAAAACGAATTTTCCATACACTTCCACTAATTATTTAACTTACTAAACCATTAAGCGTATTCGTAAAACCCTTTACCCGTTTTCTTACCTAGCCATCCAGCCTTTACATACTTTCTAAGTAAAGGACATGGGCGATATTTATCATCACCGAAGCCTTCGTGTAAAATTTCCATAATATAGAGACAAGTATCTAAACCGATAAAATCTGCTAAGGTCAACGGTCCCATTGGATGGTTCATACCGAGCTTCATGACATCATCAATTGCTTCTTTCGTTGCAACCCCTTCATATAACGTATAGACTGCCTCGTTAATCATCGGCATGAGAATGCGGTTAGAAACAAACCCTGGAAAGTCTTCTACTTCCACTGGCACCTTGTTTAATTGTTTTGTCATGTCCTCAATTGCTTGATACACTTCGTCTGTTGTGGCTAAACCACGGATAATTTCGACTAGTTTCATGACAGGTACAGGGTTCATAAAATGCATACCAATCACTTTCTCGGGACGTTTAGTCGCTGCGGCAATTTCCGTAATTGGTAAAGAGGATGTATTGGATGCTAATATCGTATGTGCTGGCGTGATTTCATCTAGTTGGTTAAATATCTTTGTCTTCACTTCCATATTTTCAACAGCTGCTTCTATCACTAAATCAACCTGTTTCGCATCTTCTAATGACGTTGAAGGGATGAAATTAGCAAGGACATTCTCCATTTCTTCTGCTTGCATTCTCCCTTTATCAACTTGTCTAGTTAAATTCTTTTTAATCACACTTAGCCCACGGTCTAAAAATTCCTGCTTTAAATCATTTAAATAAACAGTGAATCCCGCTTGCGCACAAACTTGCGCGATTCCGGAACCCATTTGTCCTGCACCGATCACCATTACTGTATTGATACTCATTTATTTACTCCCTCCAGGAAATTATTGTTTTGCCACTTCTATCATTACTGCGTCACCTTGACCCCCACCTGAACAAATCGCAGCTATACCAATACCGCCACCTCTACGCTGTAATTCATGCATGAGTGTTAAAATAATCCTTGCACCACTTGCACCAATCGGGTGACCGAGGGCAACCGCACCGCCATTCACATTTACCTTCTCTTCATCTAATTTGGCAATTCTGCCACTCGTTAAGGCGACTGCGGCAAAGGCTTCATTTATTTCAAATAAATCAATATCATCCAAGTTTTTACCTGTCTTTTTTAATAACTCATTAATGACTAAGCCAGGCGTTTGCGGGAAGTCCTTTGCTTCTACTGCAATGGCTGTATGGCCGAGAATAACAGCCCCTATCTCTTTTCCTTCACGCTCTGCCTTTTCTGCGCTCATTAGTACAAGGGCAGCTGCACCGTCATTTACACCAGGGGCATTTCCTGCAGTAATACTTCCACCTGGACCAAACGCAGATCCAAGTTTAGCTAATTTTTCTAAAGAAGTATCTTTTCTAGGCGCTTCATCTTCAGAAACGACAATGCTATCACCTTTTCTTTGCGGGATTTCTACAGGTACAATTTCTTCAGCCAATTTGCCTGATTTAATCGCTTCTGTTGCACGTTGGTGACTCCTCAATGCCCATCTATCCTGTTCTTCTCTACTAATATCGAAGGCTTCAGCTGTTTCATTCCCGTAAGTGCCCATATGCACACCAGAGAAGCTACAAGTTAAACCGTCATATGTCATTAAATCCTGTACTTTGCCATCGCCCATTCTTAATCCCCATCTAGCTTTTGGCAGAAGATAAGGAGCATTACTCATCGACTCCATCCCACCGGCAACAATGATTTCTTCTTCACCTAGTCGCAAAATTTGATCTGCTAAGGTCACACTTCTCATTCCTGATGCACAAACCTTATTGATTGTCTCCGTTTTCACTTCCCAAGGTAAATCAGCTTTTCGCGCTGCTTGTCTTGACGGGAGTTGTCCTTGCCCTCCTTGTAAAACTGAGCCTAAGATCACTTCGCCCACATCTTCCCCTGCAACATTCGCTCGTTTTAGCGCTTCTTTTACAACGATGCCACCTAGATCTGAAGCAGTGAGAGAACTAAGTCCACCAGCAAACTTACCAAAAGGGGTTCTTGCCCCTGCAATAATGACTGTTTTACTCAAAATTTTTCACTCCATTCCTATTTATCTCTTATTCACGTAATTTTCTTTCAACTCAAACGATATTGACTGAACGCTCGCTCAAAGACTGTCCATAGAAAAAAGAAGAATTTCTAAGAATATCATGAAAGCGCTTTATTTACTTTATTTTACACGAAAAGAGAGAAGAATTAAAACAATATCCTAAAAATTCATAAAATTTATTTTTACTGAATTTTTATACGTTCTAATTCCTCTCTCCTTATTTTATGAAGCGAGTGTTTGTTCACCGATAACGGCTTTTTCTAACAGCTCAGCTACATCATATGTTTGTACATTTTCTTCTACTTCTTTTGCTTTTGTTCCATCTGATAACATTGTTAAGCAATATGGGCACCCTGAACTAATTACTGTTGGATTGACTGCTAATGCTTGTTCTGTACGTGAAACATTCACACGGTTGCCTGTTTCTTCTTCCATCCACATTAATCCACCGCCAGCGCCGCAGCACATTCCCTTTTCTCGGTTTCTTTCCATCTCAATCAGTTTCACACCTGAAATCGATTTTAAAATTTCACGAGGCGGATCATATACTTCGTTATAGCGTCCTAGATAGCAGGAATCATGGAAAGTAATCGTTTCTTCTACGGCATATTGTGGTTTTAACACACCGTCCTTCACCAATTTCGCTAATACTTCCGTATGGTGGTAAACCTCGGCCTTAAGCCCAAAGTCTGGATATTCATTTTTAAAGATATTATAAGCATGTGGATCGATTGTTACGATTTTCTTCACTTCATTTTTCTCAAACTCTTCGATATTCTTTGTTGCTAACTCTTGGAATAAAAACTCATTCCCTAGACGTCTTGGTGTATCACCAGAGTTCTTTTCTTTATTGCCAAGGATGGCGAATTTAACTCCTGCCTCATTCAAAAGACGAGCAAAGGAAAGGGCAATTTTCTGACTACGGTTATCATAAGAACCCATTGCTCCTACCCAGAACAGATACTCATAAGATTCATCTGCTTTTTTCATTTCTTTCACTGTAGGCACATGTACATCTTCACGAAGGCTTCTCCAATCTTCGCGCTCTTTCCTGTTTAGCCCCCATGGATTTCCTTGACGTTCAATATTCGTCATCGCACGTTGTGCATCGGCATCCATTTTACCTTCTGTTAGAACAAGATATCGGCGTAAGTCAATGATTTTATCTACATGTTCGTTCATAACTGGGCATTGGTCTTCACAATTACGGCAAGTTGTACATGCCCAAATTTCTTCTTCTGTAATGACTTCTCCAATCAAACTCGGACTATAAGCGAGGCTCGCTGCCGCCTCTTCAGCACCTTCTGCCCCAGCCGCTAAAGCAATTTGATTCCCCTTCGTATTAGAAAAGGCAAATGTCGGTACCCATGGTTGTTTTCTAGTCACAGCAGCCCCATGGAATGTTAAATGATCACGCAACTTAATGATGAGATCCATCGGAGACAACATTTTACCTGTTCCTGTTGCCGGACACATATTTGTACAACGACCACACTCCACACAAGCATAAAAGTCGATCATTTGTAATTGCGAAAACTCCTCAATATGTCCAACACCAAATGTCTCTTGTGATTCATCTTCAAAATCGATTGGCTTTAACTTTCCTGGGTTATCTAATCTATTGAAATATACGTTTACTGGTCCAGCAATCAAATGAGCATGCTTCGATTGTGGAATATAGACTAGGAAAGCGAGTAGGAATAATAAGTGAATCCACCAAGAAACATAAAAGACGACTATAGAAGCTGTTTCACCAATCCATGATAAGGCGATGGCGAAAAGCGAAGCGACCGGCTCGGTCCATACAGGATCATGCCCATGCCAAATCATCGACATGCCATTTCCTAATAAAACAGATAACATCAAGCCGCCAATAAAAATTAAGACAATCCCTGATTTAAAGCCTCTTTTTAGACGTACGAGCTTTTCAACATATCTTCTGTGAAATGCCCAGATGACGGCAACCAAAATCATTAAAGTAACGATTTCTTGGAAAAAAGTGAATCCTGGATACAACGGACCTAATGGAAGATGTGATCCAGGCGAAATGCCTTTGATAATAAAATCGATTGCACCAAACTGGACTAAAATAAAGCCATAGAAGAACATGACGTGGATGGCGCCACTTTTTTTATCCTTTAAAAGCTTCTTTTGTCCAAATACATTGACCCAAATTTTGTTCATACGCTCTTTGACATTGTTGTCAAATGCTGTCTTCTTTCCAAGCTTAATGTACTCATATCTGGTCTTGAGTAAATAAGCAAACAAACTAAGTGCGTAAGCGATTACAAGAATGGTCGCAATAAGATTAACCCATAATAATGCATTCACGTTTGCTCTACTCCTTTCTCATCTAATCCATGTGTATAGGAAGATTATTCAATGTAAAGAGAAAATTTTATCGTATTAAAATTTTCTGAATTTAAATCATAGTTCCATTATATAATGAATGAGCATTCAGTCAACTATTTTTTATTTATTTTATCCTTTTTTCTTCAGGCAATAAAAGCGATAATAGAATAGGTCTCTATGGAGATACTATTTAAACATACTGTTTTGGGAGATGATCAACTTGACAATCCTTCTTTCTGTTGCGGTCATCGTGCTGATTGCTATCGTATTTATTTTTCTTCTTTGGGTCGATTATGCCCTTGGTCGAAAAAAACATTTAAAAACAGTCAACCGAATGAATCCCTCCCCCGCTTTCGCTGACTTTGTCCTTTTTGCGGACGGACCTTCATTATTTGATGATTATTTTACGGAATTAAAAAAAGCAAAACATCATATCCATATTCTCTTTTATATTGTTAAAGACGAAGGAATAGGACAGGACTTTTTAACTATCTTAAAACAAAAAGCGAATGAAGGTGTCGAGGTGCGCCTCCTATTAGATTGGGTTGGTAGTTTACCGATTATTCTGAATTTTAAACTCAAAAAAGAGTTACGTTCTCATGGCATTCAACTATCCTTTGCCCATACACCTACGTTTCCCTTTCTATTTTACAACGTACAAGCAAGAAATCATAGGAAAATTTCTGTAATTGATGGAAAAGTAGGATATTTAGGTGGATTTAATGTAGGCCCTGAGTATATAAACCTTGACCGTAAACTGACACCATGGCGCGATTATCATTTAAAAATAACTGGAGAAGGTACACATACTTTACAAAATGTTTTCCTACAAGATTGGGCAGATGCTAGCAATCAATTAGTAAGTAAAACTGCAAAGTATTTCCCAGAAGATATGGCAAAAGGCAATGTACAACATCAGTTTAAAGTGACTGATGGCGCATTTTTAAAAGAGGAATATGTCACACTGATTGAAAATGCTGAACAATACATTGAAATTGGTACACCCTATTTTATCCCCGATGTAGAAGTAATGCAGCATTTATTATCTGCCTTAATAAGAGGAGTAAAAGTAACAATTATGATCCCGTATACGAGTGACCACTTTCTTGTCAAAGAAGCGTCCCATCGTTACTTACGTCCATTACTTAAGGCTGGAGCAGAAGTGTATGAGTATAAAAAAGGTTTTTATCATGCAAAAGCAATGATCGTCGATGAAGTTGCTGTCGTCGGAACAGCTAATTTTGATAAAAGAAGCTTTTTTCTTAATGATGAAATAAATTTTTATAGCGAGGAGCCTCATTTTCATAAAGAAGTACGTGAGGTATTTCATAAGGACTTAGGGAATGCAAAAAAGCTGCAATATCAAGATATTTCCGGTTTCAACCTGATGAGGCAAGGAAAAGAATTATTAGCACGCTGTGTAGATCTCTTTTTATAAGGAGCCAATAACTATTGATTTCAATACGTTTCGGGTATGTATCTCATGCGATTACACTTTGGGATGCCTCCCCTGCAAAAACACTTACTTACGCTCGCTATCAACAATTAAAGGCAAATGAAAGATTAGATAAGCTTAAAGAAATTACTGCCCTTAATCTTGCTCACACAAAACGAATGGTTCATTATAATATTGCTCATGAAATCCCATTATATCGCTTATCAAGTTCCATCGTGCCACTTGCTACTCATCCTGACGTGAAATGGGACTTCCAATCGCCCTTTAAGGATGAATGGTATGAATTAGGTAAACTGATGAAAGACCATCATTTACGCGTAAGCTTCCACCCTAATCAGTTTACTTTATTCACTTCTCCTAGGCAGGAAGTCACCGAAAATGCCGTTATTGACATGCAATATCATTATGACATGCTTGAAGCGATGGGTTTAAGTGAAACTGCTATTATCAATATACATATAGGCGGTGCTTATGGTGATAAGATAACCTCATTAAAACGTTTCGAGAAAAATCTTAAAACTTTGCCTGCACATATTAAAGCGAGAATGACGTTAGAAAACGATGATAAAACCTATAATGCCGAGGAAACACTAGCTGTATGTGAAGAAGAAAAGGTGCCAATGATTTTTGATTATCATCACCATATGGCAAATCTCGTGGACAGTCCTTTAATAGAATTATTACCACGCGTGTTTCAAACATGGAGCCCTATGGGTATGCGACCTAAAATCCATCTATCTTCGCCTAAATCAGATAAAGCCTATCGATCCCATGCTGACTATGTGGATTTCCAGTTTGTAAAACCATTGCTAACGATCATTCGCGAAGTAGGTCAAGATGTTGATTTAATGATTGAAGCGAAGGCAAAAAACTTAGCATGTTTACAACTTGTTGAAGATGTAGCTTCTATTCGCGGCGTGAAGCGTGTAAGTGGTGGAACGGTTGAATGGAAATAGTGGACGAGAAACTGTTTGCTGTTTTTCAAGCCTATGAATAAATAAAATAAACCTGAAGCAGACTAATGATCCATTAGTCTGTTTTAGGTTCTATCCTAGTGAAAGAATCTCCATGGAAATGCCTAGCAATTCCTGATTGCAGCAAATTCACTCCCCTTTCTTATTGTCCAAATCAAGAAAAAAGCGCCACTACATTGAGTGGACGCTTTTTGTCTCTTACATTTTTTCAGGTGCAGATACACCGATTAATGCTAATGCATTTTTCAATGTTGTTTGCACCGCTTTAATTAGTGCTAGTCTTGCTTTTGATTTTTCAAGCTGCTCGCTATCTAAGACTTTTTCAGCATTATAGAAGCTATGGAAAGTAGATGCTAAGTCAAAGATATAATTGGTAATTCGGTGAGGCATACGCTTCTCAGCTGCTTCACCTACTGCTTGTGGGAATTCGCCAATTTTCTTCAATACATCTAGCTCTTTCTCTGCTCCGATTAATGAAAAGTCAGCTTGATCGTCGAGTACTAATCCTTGTTCTTCCCCTTGTCTTAAGATGCTTGAAATACGTGCATGTGCATACTGTGCATAATATACAGGGTTCTCGTTAGACTGAGATACAGCTAAATCTAAATCAAAATCTAAATGAGTGTCCGCACTTCTCATCGCGAAGAAATAACGAGTCGCATCTAAACCGACTTCTTCTACGAGATCACGCATTGTTACTGCTTTACCTGTACGTTTACTCATTTTCATTTTCTCGCCATTTTTATATAAATGAACGAGCTGAATAATTTCAACTTCAAGGGCTTCTTTACTATAACCAAGCGCTTGGATGGCTGCTTTCATACGCGGGATATAACCGTGGTGGTCTGCACCCCAAACGTTAATAACTTTTTCAAATCCACGCTCTAATTTATCTTTGTGATAAGCAATATCTGGTGTTAAGTACGTATAAGATCCGTCATTTTTAATCAAAACACGGTCTTTGTCATCACCAAAAGTAGTAGAGCGGAACCATGTTGCACCATCTTCTTCGTATATATGACCATTCTCTTTTAACGCTTCCAATGCACGATCGATTTTACCATTATGATAAAGTGAAGTCTCTGAATACCATACATCATAAGGAACACGAAAATCTTCCAAGTCATTTTTTAATTTTTCCATTTCATATTTCAGGCCATACTCACGGAAAGTGTCAAAACGCTCTTGGGCATCGTAATCGACATACTCAGTACCATGTTCTTTAGCAAGTGTTTTACCGATATTAATAATATCCTCCCCATGATAACCGTCTTGAGGCATCTCTTTTTCCATACCTAACGCTTGGAAATAACGGGCTTCTACAGAGTAAGCGAGATTATTAATTTGGTTGCCGGCATCGTTAATATAGTATTCACGTGTAACATCATAGCCTGCCTTCGCAAGAATGTTGGATAATGAATCACCAACCGCTGCCCCGCGCGCATGGCCGAGGTGTAAATCACCTGTTGGATTAGCAGAAACGAACTCTACTTGAACTTTTGTGCCATTACCTACATTTGTTTGACCGTACGCTTCACCTGCTTCTAACACGGTAGGAATTAAGTTCGTTAAATAACGATTATCCATATAAAAATTCAGAAATCCCGGCCCAGCGATTTCCATCTTTTCAATTGAAGCTTTTGATTGATCAAAGTGAGTAATAATATCTTCAGCAATCATTTTTGGCGCTTTTTTTGCAACTCTCGCAAGTTGCATCGCCATATTTGTTGAATAATCACCATGCGTTTTGTCTTTTGGTATTTCTAGAATCACATCAGGAATTTGTCCTTCTTCTGCCAAGCCAGCTTTAATGACCGCTTGTTTAATTTCCTGTTTCAAATTGTGTTGCACTTGTTCAACGATATTCACTCAGTTTTCCTCCTCAAATGCAATGGTTAGATGATAGGTCCCTGCTTTAGCTCCTTGCATGTGTAAATCATACATCAAATCAATGGAGCCATTGCTTGTCTCTTCTTTAAACTCATGCACCATTCTTTTCGTTAAAGTTTTCAAATTAAACACACCATATGGGGTCGTATAATTGCCTCTTAAAGATTGATGCATTTTAAATGGCAAGCGCATTTTTATTGAACCACTTCGTAAGATTAAACCGTCATCCTCAGTCATTTTTACAATGGTTTTCACCATGCCTACATCCATCTCTTCCTCATATTGAAGATATCTAGCATTCCCTTTTTTATAGTATCGACCAACCGCCGTTAATTCAAAAGTATCCTTACTATTCCCATCATGGATGGTCGTTTTCACATTTATTTTTACAGGAATTTGATCATCTAAAACTTTCGACAATCCCTCCACATCCTTTATACCGTTTCAAACGAAAATTCTATAACCTTATTAGTATAAAACAAATTAAAGTTATCTGCCAGTCGTGAATAATTATACAAGAACAACTTTGACCACTAGTATACCCCCAACGACCAGAGTCTTTTCTGATGAAAAAGACATTATGGAACTTTTTACATCATGCATAAACACAAAATCAAATAAAAAACGAACAAATTCTCTTAATCCGGGAATTTGTTCGCATTATAAAATTTATTTCACCCAACCTAAAATCATTTCCCGAATAAGCTTACTAGCTGTATTCGCAGTTTGTTCTGACGGGTCATAAATAGGGGCTACTTCGACTAGGTCACAACCAACAACATTCACATCAGCATGAGCAATCTCATGAATAGAGGCTAAAAGCTCCTTAGATGTGATACCCCCAGCATCAACCGTACCTGTACCCGGCGCATGTGCAGGGTCAAGGACATCGATATCAATCGTCACATAAACAGGACGTCCCGCCAATTTTGGTAGTACTTCCTTCAAAGGTGCTAACACTTCAAATTTAGAAATATGCATGCCGACTTCTTTAGCCCATTGAAACTCTTCTTTCATACCAGAACGAATGCCAAATGAATAGACGTTTGTTGGACCAATGAGGTTAGCCGCCTTCTTGATTGGTGTACTATGAGAAAGCGGTTCTCCTTCGTAATCATCTCGTAAATCTGTATGTGCATCCATATGGATAATTGCTAAGTCAGGGTATTTCTTATACATCGCCTTTATGACAGGCCAGCTAACTAAATGCTCCCCACCCATACCAATAGGGAATTTGTTATCTGCCAGTAGGCCATCAATGTATTCCTCTATCATATCGATACTTTTTTGCGGATTTCCAAATGGTAATGGAATATCTCCCGCATCAAAAAATTTCACTTCTTCTAGTTCGCGATCTAAATAAGGACTATACTCTTCAAGACCGATGGACACTTCTCTTATTCTTGTTGGGCCGAATCTTGAACCAGGACGATAGCTGACTGTCCAGTCCATTGGCATCCCATAAATAACAGCACGGCTGTCTTCATAATGCGGATGACTTTTAATAAACACATTTCCTGAATAAGCTTCATCAAAGCGCATAGAGGGACCTCCTTATTCCACTAAATCTTGAACAAATTTTGGTAGTACAAATGAAGCCTGATGTAGTTCTTTTGTATAATATTTCGTCTCTATTTCATGGAAACGCTCTTCTTCCACTTTTAGAGGATCGTGCTTTTTCGAACCGATAGTGAATGCCCATAATCCACTAGGATAAGTAGGGATATTCGCCACATATAGACGTGTAATTGGGAAAATTTCTTTGACATCCTTTTGAACATTGCGGATTAAGTCTGCTTTAAACCACGGATTATCTGACTGCGCTACGAATAATCCATCTTCCTTCAATGCTTTAGCAATACCTGCATAAAAACCTTTTGTAAATAAGTTAACAGCTGGACCTACTGGTTCTGTTGAATCGACCATAATGACGTCATATTCGTTTTCACTTTCAGCAATATGCATGAAACCGTCGCCCACTTTTACTTCTACACGCGGGTCTTCAAGCTTTCCTGCAATTTCTGGTAAGTATTTTTTCGAGAATTCAATAACCTTCCCATCAATATCTACAAGTGTCGCTTTTTTCACGCTAGGGTGCTTTAACACTTCACGAATAACGCCTCCGTCTCCACCACCGACAACAAGGATATTCTCAGGGTTTGGGTGAGTAAATAAAGGCACATGAGCGACCATTTCATGATAAACAAACTCATCCTTCACAGAAGTCATAACCATATCATCTAGAAGAAGCATATTGCCCCACTCTTCTGTTTCTACCATGTCTAGCTTTTGAAAATCTGTCTGTTCCGTATGTAAAGTTCGATTCACCTTCATCGTGATACCGAAGTTTTCTGTTTGTTTTTCAGTAAACCAAATGCTCATTATTCTTCAATCCTTTCTAAATAAAAAGTGCCTCATTTAACCTTATCGTTCCCGAAAAGCAAAATGACAAACATGAGAAAAGTATAGAGGATTCTAGCAAAATTGCAAGTGAAAATTTTGTTAAAAAGCAGATACCAGTTAAAGAGTGGAATAGGCTAAATAGAATCTTCACACTGATTATTATGAAATTGGACCAGTCTTTGGCTTTTTGGCTCTAGGTTTGAACCGATTTAGATGTTTGCTATCCTGACTTCTCTTTTCTTTCCTGTCTTTGACTTTTCTCTCCCTATTTGACCCATTCGGGGGTTTTCAATACAAAGTTTTGATATTCGTGTGATCAAAAATATGCATGTTTAAAATACCCTATAATTTTCAATACTATATGTATACGAGACACATTAAAATGGGGGTGGTATATGTGGAAATCATGACAAATCAACGCTTTAGAAATGCAGGTAAATATTTGCGAGCACTCGTCATTTGTAGCTTAGTAGGTTTAGGGTTAGTAGTCTGCCTGCTCATCGGTATTTTCATTTATGCCAAAATTTTAGGTCCTCCTCCACTTGCCGTACCACAATCCACTTTGTATATGGCAAGTGACGAGTCTATTATTGGTGAAAGTCACACAGGTGAGAAAAGGTATTGGGCGGATATTACTGATATTTCTCCAGACTTAATCCATGCAACGATCGCGATTGAAGACCAGAGTTTTTATGAACATCATGGCTTTGATTATAAAAGAATTGCTGGCGCCTTGCTAGCAGACTTAAAAGCAATGGCAAAGGTACAAGGTGCGAGTACAATTAGTCAGCAATACGCTAAAAACCTCTTTCTCGATCAAGATAAAACGTGGACTAGGAAAATAAAAGAAGCGTTCTATACCCTAAGAATAGAAATGAGTTACACAAAAGAGCAAATACTAGAAGGCTATTTAAATACAATCTATTACGGTAACAGGGCTTATGGTGCACAAGCAGCTAGTCAGTTTTATTTTGGAAAAGATACAGCTGATTTAACTTTGGCTGAATCCGCTATGCTCGCAGGTATTCCAAAAGGACCAAGTGTCTATTCACCTCTTGCCTCATTTGAGAAAGCAAAACAACGGCAGAAGTTAATCTTAACTTCTATGGTAGAAAATCAATATATTACGAAAGAGGAAATGGCCAATGCTTTCAATGAAGAGCTTACTTTCGTTGGTGAGCATCAATATTATGTGAACACTGTTGCCCCCTACTTTCAAGATGCAGTCAAAGCCGTTCTAAAATCTCAATTGGATCTTGATGAAAGAATGATTGAACTTGGTGGTTTACGCGTTTACACAACCCTAGATCGCCAAAAACAAGAGATAGCAGAGAAAACAATTGAAGAAGTGATGACAGAAGATACTTCCATGCAAGTTGGGTTCGTATCAATGAATCCTAAAAATGGACATGTGGAAGCAATGGTTGGCGGAACGGATTACGAAGAGAGCTCATTTAATAGAGCTTTACAAGCGATCAGACAGCCTGGATCTACAATGAAGCCCCTTTTATATTATGCGGCCATTAAACAAGGGTTTACACCAGCATCAACAGTAATGAGCAAACCTACAACTTTTCGGTTTGACGATGGACAATCAACCTATGCACCTCACAATTTTAATAATAAGTATGCAGATGGAGAGATTACAATGGCGCAGGCACTAGCGCTTTCGGATAATATCTATGCTGTGAAAACCCACTTATTTTTAGGTGAAGAAACACTCGTTAAGACCGCTAAAGATTTTGGTATTCAGTCTAAAATGGCCAAAGTTCCTTCACTTGCACTCGGTACATCCGGATTAAGAGTAACAGAGCTTGCCAATGCATACAGCATGTTAGCGAATGGTGGTAAGCGTACTGATCCTGTATTTATAACAAGAGTTGAGGATTATAAAGGTGACGTCCTTTACGAGGCTAAGGGATCAAATGAGCAAGTATTAGATAAGGATACCGCTTTTGTCGTAACAGAGATGATGACAGGCATTTTTGATCAGACATTGAATGGTTATGCTAGTGTGACTGGATCCACTATTAGCGATCAACTCACAAGACCTTACGCAGCAAAGTCTGGTTCGACAGAGACTGATAGCTGGATGGCTGGATTCTCTCCCCAGCTCGTTACCGCTGTATGGACAGGTTACGATGATAATCAAACGATCGACCTTGTGAAGGAAAAGGCGTTTGCAAAGACAATTTGGGGGAATTATATGGAAGATGCGCACCAGGGCTTACCCGTCCGCCAGTTTACACCAACAAAAAACACGGTGGGCGTTTATGTTGAACCTTCCACTGGCAAACTAGCAACGGAAAATTGCCCTGACAAACGCCTTACCTACTTTATTAAGGGAACCGAACCAACAGAATACTGTTCGCTTCACCTTCCTGAATATGGTGCAGAGGAAAAACAAATAGAGAAAGAGCCAACTCCTAAGGAAAAAAAGCCTTGGTACAAGAAGATATTACCATGGACTTCATAATTCGCTCACAAACATGGCAATAGTAGAAATAATGAAAAACCTCGACAGTAGCTGCCGAGGTTTTTCGTGTCCTAGTTCTATACAGTGCTTTGCACTAATATTAAGTTTACTTTTTTTATCCACATGAAGCAATACTTTGTAAATTCCTTCAATAAACTGTCACAAATACGCCACAATTATGGCTGAATTTGTCTCTTATACTTGCAAATCTGTTTTTAGCTGTTCTGAAGATCTTTCCCACATACCTGCATCATAATCTTGTAAGAATTTTGTTAATACTTCTTTAGAAGAATCATCCATATGATCAACAATGACTTGACCTTTGATTGATTTATCCATTCGATTCACATGTTCAGGAAGGGACTTATACCCTCTTCTAATTGAACGATCAACTGTAAATTCACAAGCGGTAACTCCTGCATAATACGTACCTTTTTCTCCGCGTTCTACCGTTACCCAAATTAACCAATACGGCTTTCCATTAGGGACTTCCTCTTTTGTTTTTAAAAACTTAATTCCTCTTTCTTGTGGGCTGCGGGCATGCATTGCCCCAACCTCGATTGAAGCCTCTTTTTCATTGACATCAATAATAACCGGCGAAACATTATCTAAACTAAACGCACCGGCCCCGAATCCACCATGCCCTTCGGTTGGGTCACTTTTAATAATATTAAACTCCATTTTTTTCTTATTTTCTGCCATTTGAAACTCCTCCTTCATCTATGATCTCACAAATAATGTATAAAAGAATGCGCTTAGGTTTTCCATAATCGCTGGAAGTAATGTATTCAGGATAGGGCTAATCGTATATTGACTGAGCGGTGTAATCACAAGGATGAGAAAAATAAGACCTCCATAATTCTCAATTGACGTCATCTTCGCTCGCCAATCATTTGGTACTAAATCCGCTATCACCCGATAGCCATCTAAAGGTGGCAAAGGGATTAAATTAAATATGAAAAGAAGCATATTTAGACCAATAAAAATATTGAGAAACGCGAGCAACGATTCAGGCACTGTATAACCATTTCCAATTAACCAATACCATAACCCTAAAGCAAATGTAGCCAAAACAAAATTACTCAATGGACCAGCTAAGGAAACGCACACACCAGCAAGCCTTGGCCTTTTAAAAAAGAAGCGGTTTACAGGGACTGGTCTCGCCCACCCAAAACCCGCTATAAAAATTAAGAGTGTCCCAATCGGGTCTAAATGACTAATGGGATTCAACGTCAATCTGCCTTGATTTTTTGCCGTTGGATCACCAAATTTATAGGCGACCCACGCATGGGCAAGCTCATGAAGAGTGAAGGCAATAATTAACGTGATAGCTACATAGGGAATATCCCTAAGTGGATAGGCTAAAAATTGTTCCACACTTTAATCCCCTTTTTCAACTCAAAAATGAGTGTTTTATACCTTTTCTTTAACCATATGTAGACCCTATCTTTGTCATACATATTAAAGTATAACGCATTATTCCTGCAATAAGGAAATCATGCGCTACTATAAATTTGCTTGTCTAAATGAAGAAAATATGGAAAACTTAAAATAATCGTTGTTCAGAAACAGCGCGAATTTCATTTAGGAGGAAGAACTTATGCCATACGTAACTGTTAAAATGCTTGAAGGACGCACAGAAGATCAAAAGAAAGCACTCGTAGAAAAAGTCACAGTAGCCGTGAGCGAAACAACAGGTGCTCCAAATGAAAACATCACTGTATTTATCGAAGAAATGAGCAAGAACCATTACGCTGTTGGTGGCAAGCGTTTGAGCGACCAATAAATACAAGATTGAAATCTATCGGTACCGATGATCTTAGTTATACGTTGGTGCCGGTTATTTTTTTGTATCTGTTTACTACAATAATGTATTGTTGGATTTACACATATTTTAATCGCCCTTCCCTCAGGTTAGGAAAGCTTTGACATTTTTGTTCTGCAGCTATCTTTGCGAATGATTGTGGATACCCTTTTCTCTGTCTATATCCAATCAATTTTTTCTTCCATTGCCTTTTTTGACGCATTTCCGCATGAATCCAATCAGCCATAGAGAAAAAAGCTCCGATTTCTATCAGACATTGCACTAGTCTTGAAGAGAAACCGAAATTAGTTAAATGTTGTACCACAATCTGCAAATATAAAGAGCGATTACATTTCGATTACTTAAAAAAGCGTACAAACATAAGCTATGTGTCATCCTCGTTTTTCCTTCTGAGTGACGCGCAAACTATCTTGCATCTCTATTTCCTCATTTAAATAACGGAAACACCCGATTTTTATTACATAGAAGTCGCGCCTTTTCACACGAGCATCACAATATTAAAAAGACCGCTCCTATGAAAGGATAGCGGCTTTTGTATTTAAGGTATCGATATAATAATAAGCTTGGTTAATCTCTTCTTCTGTATAGCGTTGTTTGCTTTTGAGTGTGAAAATCTTTTCCTTTACTTCTTCTTTAGGCAGGTCCTCGAAATATAAGACAGTGGATACTAGCTCTAGAAATCTTGCTGATTGTCCATTCATATCTACGAGACAGTCTTTTAAATGAGGCATATTTACTTTATTTAATTCTAGAAATTCTGTTCCCGATTCAGTTAATGTATAACGATATTGATAGTATCCACCTTTTTTTTCTTTGATTTCATTCAAAAATCCCATATTGCACAGTTCTTCAATCCGAAGAGTGAGTTCTTCTGAATAGGGTCCATAGAAGTGAAAGGCAAATTTCTCATGAAATGGATAATTGATTTTTTTTGCAATGTAAATCATTTTTTGTAGCTTTTTACGGCCAACAATTTCATCCGAGGCAGCAATGGCATGAATGATTTTTGCATGGTCTTTCAGCACATTGATTCATCTCCTAATTATTTTTTACGTTTCATTCGAACTTTTTTACTCTATATCTAGTAATTTTCGTATTTGTTTCTTAATCTCTTTATGTTGCCCTTCATCGTGGAGAAGATTGGCAGGATAGTATAATTTATGGTCTGTCCGCCTTTTACCTGAGATGGCATCCACAATCGATGATTCCCGCGATAATTCCCTTACCTCTCCGTTTTTCGATAATAAATGAATTGGTAAACGCTCTTCTTCTTCACCCGGTCGATAAAAATCATAGGGTAGATCAGAGGAAGAATCGACAACTAAGTAATATTCAGGGTCAATTCCCGCTTTTAAAAATAATATAGACAGCTCTGACAGCTTCTTATATTCCTTGGCCGGGTCAAATTCAACATACTTAAAGAGATGGCGATCTAAGAAACGTTGCGCTAAATCACTTAAAATCTCGTCTTCTTCCCACTGCCACATTTGGAAATAGTATAGAACAATTGATTCATCGAGATGAATGTAATCATCCACTGTTATTTCCCCTTTAAATAAAGAATAAAAATGCGCAGGGGCTTGTTTAAACTGATAAGCTTCTTCATACAAAGCCTTTGCCCTATGGAGAATTTTTGTTAATATCACTTCTGCACTTCTCGTTACAGGATGAAAATACACTTGCCAATACATTTGGTATCGACTCATTATGTAATCCTCAACAGCATGCATGCCACTTTGTTTAATCACAACCTGGTCTTCCCTTGGCCTCATCACACGTAAAATACGCTCCATATCAAAATGACCATAACTCACGCCTGTAAAATAGGCATCTCTTTGTAAGTAATCCATCCGGTCAGCATCAATTTGACTAGAAATTAAACTGACAACTAATTTATTTTTAGACGTTTTCGCAATTACTTCTTCTACTCTTTTAGGGAAATTATCACTCACTCGCCTTAACACTTGGTTAACTTCTGTATTACTGAGGATAATTTTCTTTGTGAAATTTTCATGATCTAAGCCAAATACCTTTTCAAAGGAATGAGAGAACGGCCCATGACCTAAATCATGTAACAATGCTGCACAAAGGGTTAATAAACGATCGTCGTCATTCCACTCTGGACGCCCTTTGAAGACATCATCGACAATTCGCCTAACAATTTCATAGACACCAAGCGAATGATTAAACCGGCTATGTTCCGCTCCGTGAAAGGTAAGAAAGGTTGTTCCTAACTGTTTAATCCTGCGTAGACGTTGGAATTCTTTTGTACCGATCAAATCCCAGATAAGACGATCTTTCACGTGAATATAACGATGAACAGGATCTTTGAATACCTTTTCCTCAGTTAATTTTTCTGTCGCATATGACATAATGACACCTCCCTTTTCACATAGACCAAAACAATATATTAACTTCTTTTTTTATATTTAAACATTTGACTGCTCTTCATCAGTTTTTTCTTCCCCTATTATATCTTTCTCTTTCTTTTGTTTCACCCCCCGAATGTAATAGACCAACCTCTCTTGCGCAAGAGAACCCCTGTCCTAGTTGTTTTTTGGCGAAATGAGAATTTTTTTCGACATTTTTAACATCATTTACCATACGTATCTATTAGAAATCATCTTCTACTATCCTTTCAAACATAGAATGTATAAAACCTTGTATTCTTGACAATCCTATTGCTAAAGCTTAACTATTATAAAAATTTAGGGAGTTGAGATCATGAAAGTACGTCAAGATGCATGGTCAGAGGAAAATGATTTATTATTAGCAGAAACGGTTTTAAGGCATGTACGTGAAGGTAGTACGCAATTAAATGCATTTGAAGAGGTTGGCGATAAGTTGAATCGCACATCAGCAGCTTGTGGTTTTCGCTGGAATGCAGTTGTAAGGCATCAATATGAAAAAGCCCTTCAACTAGCAAAGAAACAAAGAAAACAACGACAAAGAATGCTCGGCAAAGATCAAGGTGGAAAGAAGAAACTATTATATTCACCACCCGTGCCTACATTAGATGACGTAGAAGCAGCGATGGAGCCAATGAATGATTTACTATTTGAAGAACCTGAAGTGACAACACCTAATGTGACTCCTACTGAAGAAGTGCAAACACCTATATTCAAAACGGAGGAAACTTCATCATCTAATATGACGATGGCCAGTGTCATTCAATACCTTGAATCATTAAGTCACTCAAGTATGAAACTGGAGATCTTAAAAAATGAGAATGAAAGACTTAAGCGCGAGAATGCTTCCTTAAAGGCTAGAAACCAAGAATTAGAAGCAAGAGTAAGTAAGCTAGAGCAGAATAGTGTCACTATCCAAGAAGATTACGAGACATTAATGAATATTATGAACCGTGCTCGAAAATTAGCGATTTTAGATGATGAAGAAAGAACTGCTACTAAATTCAAAATGGATCGTAATGGCAATTTAGAAAAACTAGCAGAATAAATGATATGAATGTGCTTTGTCACAAACACTTATAAAAATAACTGAGTAAAAGGCTGAACCAGCTACTCAGTTATTTTTTAATTGAGCGTTACTTACTAGATTAAGATTTATATCGAAGTTGCCCAGCCCCATATTATTTCTTGTTCATGATTTTTTCGTTTCTATCGACTACACGGTCGAAATAGTTTTCAAACATTGGCGCTTCAGTGACGGTTAACTGACCTGAGTGAAGCGTGCCACTATGTTTTTTTAATGTCTGTAGAAAGCGGAGCATCACATCTTCTATGGTGAATTCCGTTTGTAGCAATTCTGCTAGCGAAGCCATTACTGTTGGATCAATATCAGGATAAACAAACTTAGTCTTTTCATCCTTTTTACTAATACGATAAAATTCTTGAATGAGTTGCGCTCGTTCACTACCACTACCATTTACACAAAGGTAGATTTGCACAGCGACACCTTTTCGCAACCTACGTTGTGAAATACCTGCAAATTTCTGGTCGCCTATGCTCAGATCATAACTCCCCGGGCAGTAGGACTTGGTGATTTCCTTCGCTTCAATCTCTACGGGAAAATCAGCGAACATTTCTTTCACCAAAAACCACATCGCGTCATATCCACGGTTAATATCAATGCCTTTTTCCGTTTCCTGCAATACTAACGTAATATTCAAGACACCTTCGTCGAGGACAACTGCAAGCCCACCTGAATTTCGCACAATACAGTCATAGCCTTGTTGTTGTAAAAATTGAACCCCTTCGTTAATAAAAGGCAGTTTTGTATCTTGAATACCAAGTACGATTGTGCGGTCATGCACCCAGCTTCTTGCAGTAGCAGGAGAGAGTCCCGACCCAACCGAAGCGCATAAAGTATCATCCATACCGAAAGAGTGAAGGGCACTGACAAATCGCCCTGATTGCGACTGATCAATGATACGCCATTCTTTCTGTTCTAATAAATTTAAAGCCTCTTCCATTCCCTCTGCTCCTTTACTATTCAGCTAAAGCTTGGCTAGCCGTAATAATCGCAAGCTTATAGACATCTTCCTCATTACAACCGCGAGAAAGATCATTAACCGGTTGATTCAAACCTTGTAAAATTGGCCCTACCGCTTCAAATCCACCTAATCTTTGCGCTAGCTTATAGCCAATATTCCCTGCTTCCAGGCTTGGGAATACAAAGACATTTGCTTGTCCCTCGATGGGTGAACCCGGCGCTTTCTTTTCTGCGACAGACGGAACGAACGCTGCGTCAAACTGAAGCTCTCCATCAATGACAAGCTCTGGATTTTTTTCTTTTGCCATAGTTACTGCCTCAATGACCTTATCCGTTTCTGGAGAAATGGCAGATCCTTTTGTCGAAAAGCTCAACATGGCCACACGAGGATCAATATCTACCATTTTTGCTGTTTTTGCACTCTCTACAGCGATTTCTGCTAATCCTTCTGCATCCGGGGAAATATTGATCGCACAGTCAGCAAATACGTATTGTTCTTCCCCGCGAACCATAATAAATACGCCAGAGGTCCGTTTCACTCCTGCTTTTGTTTTAATGATTTGTAATGCCGGTCTGACAGTGTCAGCTGTTGAGTGTGCCGCCCCACTTACCAAGCCGTCTGCTTTGTTTACATAAACAAGCATCGTCCCAAAATAATTTTCATCCAAAAGAATTCCCTTTGCTTCTTCCTCTGTTACTTTCCCTTTTCTCCTGTCAACGAATGCAGGAATCAATTCATCCATAAACTCACTTTTTTTCGGGTCAATGATTGTACAATTCACTAAAGAAGCCCCTAGTTTAGCGGCCTGATTAGTAATTGTCTCTTGATCTCCAAGTAAAATAGGTGCAAGAATGCCTTCCTCAGCTAAGCGACTGGCAGCAACAAGAATTCTAGCATCTGTACCTTCAGGAAAAACGATTTTCAAGCTCTTCCCAGTTATTTTTGCTTTCATTATTTCAAATAAGTTGCTCATCTATAAGCCCCTCCAATTAATCATTTAAATGAATTATTTTTCTCTTCCTCCATTACAATAGACCGCTCGTTAAATAGCAATAGAAAAGACAAATGTCGGTTAATTCTAAAAAATGAAATCCTTTAAATCAAACAGTGCAATGATACGCTTCTTTCATATCATACTTATAACCTATCCATTAAGCAAAATAACTAATCAACACGAGCTAGTTTTAATCGTGTGGTTTGCTGGCTAAACTATGTTATAGTAAACATGAAGTAAATAGTACATATATGAGGAGCGATGACAATGAACGAAGCAGCAAAAACTCTTGACGGCTGGTATTGTCTCCATGACTTCCGTGCCATCGATTGGACTACATGGAAAATGATTTCTAGCGATGAACGTGAAGCCGCTATTCACGAATTTCTATCACTGGTTGATAAATGGAACACAACGCAAGCTGCCGAGCAAGGTAGCCATGCACTATATACGATTGTCGGTCAAAAAGCAGACTTTATGATGATGCTTTTACGCCCAACAATGGAAGAACTAAATGAGCTAGAAAATGAATTTAATAAAACAAAATTAGCAGAATATACGGTTCCGACTTTCTCTTATGTATCTGTCGTTGAATTAAGTAACTATATGGCAGGAGATTCTAATGAAGATCCTTATCAGAATCCTCATATAAGAAGTCGATTATATCCTACTCTTCCGCAAGCGAAATATGTTTGTTTCTACCCAATGGATAAGCGCAGACAAGGTGAAGACAACTGGTATATGCTTCCGATGGATCAACGTCGTGAACTAATGCGTAGCCACGGCCTCATCGGACGCTCTTATGCTGGGAAAGTCAAACAAATCATCACTGGTTCAGTCGGGTTTGATGATTATGAGTGGGGCGTCACTTTATTTTCCGATGATGTACTACAGTTCAAAAAGCTCGTATACGAAATGCGTTTTGATGAAGTAAGTGCTCGTTACGGAGAGTTCGGTGCCTTCTATGTTGGTAATCTTTTACCAGAAAATGGTGTAAATAAGTTTTTACATGTTAATTAAACGAAATGGTTCCCGTCAATTTATTGGCGGGAGTTTTTTTGTCATAAAAGAAAAGGCTTATACATAGTTATAAATAGTGAGTTTATGAATAAGCCTCTATCTAGCAACATGGCAAACTTGTTAAGAGGTGATTGTATGGGTGTGATAGCCTACACAGAAGCAGATGTAAAGTTACTTGCAAGACTTTTGCGTGCAGAAGCAGAAGGTGATGGTAATCTTGGTATGCTAATGGTTGGCAATGTCGGCGTCAATCGCGTCCTTGGTAATTGCTTGGATTTTAAAGACATTACATCCATTAGACAGATGGTTTTTCAAAATCCTGGCGGGTTTGAAGCAACCCAGAAAGGCTATTTTTATCAAGCGGCACGATCGAATGAATTGAACTTAGCAAGAAGAGCTTTAAAAGGCGAAAGGCAACACCCTGCTAGTAATGCTTTATGGTTTTTTAGACCAGGTGGCGATTGTCCAGCACAATGGTATAACCAATGGAATTCAGGTAGGTTTAAATCACACTGTTTTTACATCCCTACCGAATCAGATTGCCCATCTGTTTATTAATTTATTTGGAGGGAAGTGCAATGACTCAACAAGGTTATCCTTATTATGGAGGGTATCCCCAACAACAACAGCAACTTAACCAATATCAGCAGCAACCTCAACAGAATAATTACAACACTCAACCACCTCAAGTAAACATACCAACACAAGGGATGCCGACGAACGTTCAAGGTCAATCAACAGGTCAACTGCCAATGGAACAATCCTATATTGAAAATATTCTCAGATTAAACCGCGGCAAGCTTGCATCTATCTATACAACATTTGAAAACAACTCACAGTGGAATGCCAAAGTGTTTAAAGGCATCATTGAAGCAGCTGGACGTGATCATGTCATTATTAGTGATCCCGAAACAGGTGAGCGCTACTTAATCCCAATGATTTATTTAGATTATGTTGTTTTTCCTGAGGAGATTGAATACTATTATCCGGCGCAATTAACTCAATACAACCCAAGATAATGAAAAAAAGGGCTGAACATCATAAATGTTCAGCCCTTCCTTATGATTATAGGTGTTTTACAGCAAACACGAGAATAAGTACCCAACCTATAAGGAATGCTACACCACCAATAGGTGTAATGGCGCCTAATATGGAGATTTTCGTTAATGCTAAAATATATAAACTTCCAGAGAAAAATAAGATACCAAATGCCATTAACCAGCCAGACCAAGTTAATAAGGAAGAGTCCGGCATTTTTGATAATAATAAAGCAACAATAAAAATCCCAATAGCATGGAACATTTGATATTGTACAGCTGTTTGCCAATTATCCATATACTTGCCTACTACTTTACCTTCTAATGCATGGGCTCCAAACGCACCAAATGCAACGGCTAGAAAGGCAAAAATCGCTCCAATAATAATGAATAGCTTCATTTATTTTCAGCCTCTTTCTTTTAAGTATGTATTTAGTATAACAGGTAAAACAAGCACAACTCCTTAAAAATCAAAAATCGACTCACCGTTTGCCTCATCACCCATTTTCATTGGCTTTTCATTCAGGCTCACCTGTTGAGGCGCGGGATTATTCGTCTGGGGAGTTACCATGGGTTGTTGCTGCGTTTGCGCCGCCCTTACTGCTCCCGTTGATTGATCAAGAATCACTTCACACAGCGTTTTAATAGCATGGACTCTTTCTCTTACTGCCGACTCGTTTAAACCTTTCGCCTCATTAATCTCAGCTTCCATTTTACTTAGCATTTTCTCGATTGAAATACTCATGTATTCACCTACTTCATCTACCATCTTTTTCTTCCTACAGTGTATCAGTTCTTCTTTTCAAAACGCAAACACGATTGCCCTGATGCAGCAAGAACCTCCACCGATGGCCACTTTTTTGTTTTAAAACCAAATGCCTTGCAACCTCTTGGAAATCTTTGATCCCATGTAACATAAAAATATTTACATTTCACACAGCTTAGCTTTTGCTCTGGCAATTCGACAACCTCCCTTCCGTTTCACGTGAAACATGACGAAAAGTCTTATATATTGTCTATTTTCCAATCTATCGGTGTTTCTCCCCATTCTAGCAATTTTTGATTGATTTTTGAGAATGGCTTGCTACCAAAGAAGCCTCTATGGGCTGATAACGGACTCGGATGGGGAGCGAGGATAGTGGCATGTTTTTCTGTATTAATTAACTTTAACTTCGCTTGCGCTGGTTTTCCCCACAACACAAAAATAACAGGCTTCTCTCTATGATTGAAAGAAGTAATAATATGATTCGTAAACTCTTCCCATCCTTTCCCGCGATGAGCATTGGCCTCTCCTTCTCTTACTGTTAATACCGTATTTAATAATAATACCCCCTGCTTCGCCCAAGAAATGAGGCAACCATGGTTAGGTATGGGACAACCAATATCTGTTGCTAATTCTTTATATATATTTCGTAAAGACGGAGGAATTTTTACACCAGGTTGGACCGAAAAGCTTAAGCCATGCGCCTGATTGGCACCATGATAGGGGTCTTGACCAAGTATCACTACCTTCGTCTCTTCAAAGCTCGTGTATTCCAACGCATTAAAGATATTTTCCTTTACAGGATAAATCGTATGATGCCGATATTCCTGTTCTAAAAAGCTCATCAACTGTTGAAAGTAAGGTTTTCCTTTCTCCGGAGAAAGTCTTTTCTGCCAATCCCAATTCATCTCTTTCTCTCCTTCATTAGTTTTTATACTATTTTCATTGTTTATTAGATATACTATAGAGAATACAATTAACTGCTCGGAAAGGAAAGCACGAAGCGGAAAGGATGAGGTGATAGATAAAATGAAGGTTGCCTTAATACACGCAACAACGACTGCCTTAAAGCCTATAGAAGAAGCGTTCAGAAAAGTGGCGCCTGAAGTTGAATTATTACATTTTATGGATACTCACTTGCTGACGATGATTGAAGAAAGCGGCTCATTGACACCGGAAATTGCTCGTCGCTTCTCAAAATCTGTCTCCTTAGCGGCGGAAGCTCGCCCTGATTGCATTCAGCTAACATGTTCGGCATTCAACCCTTTAACCACAATCCTTCAACCACTTTGTCGGGTGAAAATGTTCCGTTCAGACGAAGCGATGCTAGATGAGGCTTTAGAGTATAATCGAATCGGATTAATCTCTACCGTCAGGGAAACACCTGAAGCGCTAATTAATTACTTACAAGCACGCCAACCAAACTGTGCCATTGAATCTGTTGTTGATCCTGGCATCATTCATTTACTCTTCCAAGGGAAAAAAGAAGAACATGACGAAAGAGTCCGGGGAATGGTGACGGAAATGGATGGGAAAGTAGACGTCATCGTCCTCTCGCAATACAGCATGGCACATGTAGCTAACCAAGTAACAACAAACACCCCTATTCTCGTTGCACCGGAAGCAACTGCGAAACGGTGTTTTCAATATATACTGCAAAAATGATTTAAGAAACAAGCATCATCACTGCTTGTTTCTTTTATTGCACGAAATGGGTTATGATTTCCATTTTGACCAATTTCTCATACCATCTAAGCCTATCTCCCCTTTGCTTCAACTTTAAACAAGGTAATGATACATTCATATAATAGTTGTAATTACTTAGTAGACATTTGCACGTTAAACCTTTCTAGCTTGATTAAGTTTCTACTTTTTTTTATATTTCAAAAAATCCCTTATTGATAAAAGACCATCCAATATTGTTGCTACGGCTTCTAAAATCCAAATCATATGATTTGTTCTCCTCTAGTAATCTTAATTGGATGGTTTTTTTATAATAAACTCGTATTAATCCAATTAGAGTGGAATAAAATGAATAATATTATTCTATATAGGAGGAACTATTTTTGGATTCTACATTTAAACAAAGTCGTTTTCCCATGATATTAGGAGTAACGTCTATATTATTACCATA
Source organism: Cytobacillus sp. FSL K6-0265 (assembly GCF_038003465.1). Lineage (NCBI taxonomy): Bacteria > Bacillati > Bacillota > Bacilli > Caryophanales > Bacillaceae > Cytobacillus > Cytobacillus sp. FSL K6-0265. Next base: position 4,194,039 of record NZ_JBBOPE010000001.1, read on the forward strand.
TATCGGGATTATATTTGGAGTATTCGGGATTTTGACTTCTTCTAAGGTAATTAAAGACAGGGAATACATTGGAGAAACTAAATGGGCAGCAAGAGGTAGAATCCTGAGTATAATCGGAGTTTGCATTCAATTTATCCTTATAATTTTATTATGTTTATCAATTATATTTTATTACATTTTACATAGCATTTGATTCTACATGAATAAGAGTTTTTCTATACAAATAATTATACATCGCCCTTTTATTAATGGTGGGCTCTTGTTCAGGTTGAGCTGCCAAAACCAGGCGGCTTTTCTTATTCCATAAGAGGGGTAGCTTCCTGTACAGATTGTGAATAAATGTACCTAAGCTAAAGATTCCTTGAATTCTTCAAAAGCTAGCTTTATCTCATTTTCACTTGGTCACTTACTTCTGAAATGTTACTACCCTGAGTTAAAACGAATACCCTAAAATCGGCAAATTATTAAAAATAAGTCACGCAACCTTTGATGTCTGGGCATCTTCTTTTAGTTTAATGTTTCTTCAATCTTCTGCTCTGCTTCCTTCAAATATTTGTCAAATTTATATTCTACTTACCCCCTCCAAATTCCGCACACCATTTAAGATTCTAGAAAATGGTACCTATTGATTAAACTTCTACCTTTATAAATTTTAAACGAGCGAAAAACTAGATTTTATTAAGTTAAAAACTCAAAAAGCTTTATTAAGGAAATTAAATCTCTTAGTAAAATTCACAGAAATGTCACTTATGAAGAAAAAGTGGAACGGATATAATTACATTTATTCTCTAAAAAGAAAGGTTGTTTTTCATTTGCCTAGTAATAAAAAAGAAGGCATTATTTTTGGCCTGTTCATGTGTTTTGGGATGGTTTTAATCATGTCTGTTTACAACTCTGCTTTACACGGGTTTTCATCGTATAGCGTAGAAAAAGCTTTGATTCAATTTGTTATAACATTTATTGTTGCTTTTATTGCAGAGTCTTTCGTTGAGCCAATCGCACACAAACTGGCAAGATCTCTACCTTATGACCAAACAAAAGAATTAAACTTTATTATTGTTTTTGCTTTTTGTATGGTTCCTATGATGGTTGTCATCATGTCAGCATACGGAACAATCTTGACAATGATAACGGTCGGGATTGAAGGTTCTATTTTAACCGCTTATTTAAAAACAGTAGCCTTAAATATCATTGTAGCCCTTCCATCACAGTTATTAATCGTCGGTCCTATCTCGAGGAAATTATTCTGTAAATATATTAAACCAGCGATACAAAACACAGAACTTAACGGATAATAACAAGCAAGCCGCCTAAGGGCCGCTTGCTTGTTTCATTAGTAGCATGTTAAATACTTTCTTCTTGGCTTTCTTTACTACAAAGTATACTCTATCAAAAAGTTAAAAAAGATTTATTATAAAAGACATGATAGTAGTAAGCTACATTACTTATAAATGAGGTCCTTCTGCCATTCATGTGCTGGATCGTTTCCATCTTATTCAATTCTTCACACGGATACCCTTTAAGACATAGGCGGTGTTTAGGCGAAGCAAAAACAGCATAAGCCCCGCCTATTAACCGTTGCTTAGCATGGAGACAGAAGAATTAACAAATGAGGAACGTTGCTAAATGGTATAAAGAAGATGCAGATACGAAACATAATTACCATGATTAATAGGTTGGGGCAAACCATGTGTTAAAGGATGGTCATGATTTATTATCCAATAGCTGTTGTAACATCTGATTTTGCTTTGATAGTTGTTCTTTGAGTTGAAAAATTTCAGTTTGATTTGATTTATTTTGTTGCTCCAAGTCCTGTATCTTATTAATGAACAGTCTACTTTCACCATCATTAGGCTTCAACAAAACAAGTATCTGATTGGGACCTGTCCTTTTAATCACACGGAAACCTTCCTCTGATTGTGTTGCTATCCCTTCATCATTAGGGCAACAATAACTATTCACTTCACAACTGCCATCATCTCTCAAAAGAATTTGCCCCACTAGACCAACCGGTACCCACTCTGCACGTTTCTCACGTGGAATATATTTTTTTTGTGCATCCCACAATGGATTTATGACAGGTTGGGTTTCTTTGCTCGCTGGAATAAGGATATTTCCTTCTTTATCCTTAATTTCTGGGATTTCTACTTCCTGATATTGTCTTCTCCCCCATTCGTCTAATTGATAACGCCCCTGCCAGCTTAATCCTGCACTATTACCTATAATACTAGGAGTCGCGCTCGTAATTCCTAATATATAATCATCTGAGGTTGCTTTTTTGATTCTATTTCCTACGAGTGTCACAAAGTACCCCACTTCTATTTCTTTACCATCTACAGTTTCAAACATTTCTGCGAAGTCAGCTCCACCAGTATTATACGAAGCCCCATCAATGTACATTTCTCCGTTACTGGCTAGCCATTTTGCACCTAAACCTCTACTAATACTACTCGTTCCATTACCAATAAACCATGAATAATCTTCCTCTACATCTCCATAACGACCCATAATATGTGTAGCTGTAAAACCTGCTGCATTAGTATTTATTCCTTCTGCGTGGGACATTTGGCCACTTGCAATGGTGAATATCCCTTCTGCATGAGACATAGCTCCACTCGCTGTTGTTTCTTGTCCTTCAGCGTGTGAATGATCTCCTGTCGCTATTGTCTGACTTCCTTCTGCATGGGAATTAGGGCCACTGGCTATTGTTCGACTTCCTTCTGCATGAGAGTTTGGCCCTGTCGCATTAGAAAAAAAACCTTCTGCATGGGAAAATGCTCCACTTGCCTCGGTTGAAAATCCTTCTGCATGAGAGTTCTCCCCACTTGCCAACGTCTCTTCACCCTCTGCATGAGCAGCTAAACCTTCTGCAGTCGTCAGGATTCCTTCTGCATGGGCACCGGGCCCGATTGCAATACTCGCCCTTCCTTCTGCATGGGAAGCTTCAGCCGTTGCTTGCGTGTTACTTCCTTCTGCATGGGAATATGCTCCCGTCGCTTGCGTATTAATGCCTTCTGCATGAGCGGCTACTCCGATTGTGGTAGACTGAATCCCTTCTGCATGAGAAGCTTCACCGAAAGCCAGTGACGCAGATCCCTCTGCATGTGAGACAGTACCGCTTGCTTCAGTTTGAAATCCTTCTGCATGAGAGGCTGTGCCAAGCGCCCGCGAGCCGCTTCCTTCTGCATGAGCAGAATTTCCAGAAACAACGGTATTTACTCCTTCTGCATGCGACGCATCTCCTTCAGATACTGTATTGTTTCCCTCCGCATGCGAAGCTTCACCGATAGCAAACGTGTTAAATCCTTCACTGTGAGAGGCTACGCCAATTGATTGAGTAGAGGAGCCTTCTGCATGGGAAGATCCACCAAAGGATTGACTACCATATCCTTGCGCATGAGAAGCCTCACCTGCTGCCGTTGTAGTACTTCCCTCTGCATGAGAAGAAACGCCGCTTGCTACAGTATCAATACCTTCCGCATGAGAAGAAGCACCACTTGCAATTGTATTCGCCCCTTCTGCCTCCGAACAGTTGCCTGAGGCATTTCTGTTACATTCAACCATGATGTTATTACCCCCTAAATTAATATAATTCACAGGTCATTATATGTAATAATCACAGTTGTGCTTGGACAAACTTACTATTTTTCATTTTTTTCATGATACAATATTCCTATTTTGTGACCAATTGTAGGAATCCCTGTTCTTTTTATAGCTGTTAAGGTCACTTGATGTTTCCAACCTGTACTTCTTCAATAAATGATAAGGAATTTAGATTTTTTTCCTAAAAGTAGTAAATTTTGTGAGACCTGATAGGTTCAGAATTCAATTTTTTGTTACATTCAGGTTTGTATGAAAAAAATTACTCATTTGGTTCAATCAAATATTTAGCTTCTGCTTCAATCATTTCTATATAGTTGTGTTGTTTAAAAGGTTTAGTATGTTTATGAATCCTTCTTAGACTTCCTTTTACCAAAGTTTTTTCGTTCAGAACATCTACAACAACGGTCAAGTAAACTTTCTCATCATACTTTACTAGCCCAGTCACTTGGCCATTTTCTATATCAATTATATATTCAGGAACGACCTTTAATGGAGCAAATAATGTCCATCCTGTATTTCTAGACTTTCTTCCAAACATCCGGAATAACAGATACCGATAAATTTCTTTCAATTTTCTCATTTACGTCCACCCTTATACATTTATTAGTCTAACTTTCAAGACCTTCTTTGTTTTTCCCTGCTATTGTTGTCATTAACGAGGAAAAACACGCACAAAAAAAATGTGCGCGTTTAGCCAAATAAAAGAAATGATTAATGATGACCTCCACCAAAAACTTTTCCGACACCGTGGATTTTCTCTAATATGACGATGAGAATCACGGAGATGAATATAACAACACTGGATACAGAGGCAACAATTGGATTGTAAGCATCTTGCATGGTAGAGAATATTTCAATTGGTAAAGTACGTGTTTCAGGTGAGATCATAAAGAGTGAAACCGTTACATTATCAAAGGATGTTAAGAAAGCGAAAAGGCCACCTGAGATAATTGCTGGTCGGATTAATGGAAGCGTGATTTTCCAGAAGACCGTCCATGGGTTGGCGCCTAAGATTGCTCCGGCTTTTTCTAAATTATAATCAAAACCACTTAAGCCGGTTAACACTAAACGAATGACGTATGGAATGCAAATGATAATATGTGAAATCAGGAATCCTATTGACGTACCCGCGAGCATTAATGGTGTAAAGTAAATTAATAATGCTATCCCTAATACAAGCTGAGGTACACTAAGTGGCGCCGTTAAAAAGGATGTAATCACTGACTTTCCGGGAATATCATACTTGGCAATTGCTAGTGCACCTAGTGTGCCGAATATAACAGCAAATAGGGCAGCAAGCACGGCAAATTGCAAACTATTCATGAAGGCGTCAATGAATTCAGGTCTTTCTAAGATTTTCGTATACCATTGAAACGAAAATCCTTCTGGCGGAAAGCTTGGATAGCTTGCTTTTGTAAATGATGCAGGGATGACAGCGATTAGTGGGATTAGGATATAGATAATCCCAATAACAGCTAATGCTCCGCGTAATTTCCCGATGGCATTCATTAACGGAACACCTCCTTGAATTTACTCTTCTCAAACCCTCGAGTAAATAAAAAGACTGATAGAAGCGTTGTCCCAAGCAAAACGTATGATAATGCCGATCCAAATGTCCATTGCAAGAGGTTATTAATTTGGTCGTATACAACAACTGGCATCACAGGCACATTCGCTCCACCCATAAGCGCCGGTGTTACGTAGGCACTCATCGATAAGCTAAAGACTAAAACGCAACCAGAGACAATACCTGGTAAGCTCAGTGGTAATGTAATCGATAGGAAGTTCCTTAATGGGCTTGCACCTAATATGGCTGATGCCTTCTCTAATGATGGGTCAATATTGTATAAGCTTGTGACTATAGCTAGTACCATAAATGGTAAATAGGCGTTTGAAAGACCTATAATGACACCAACCTCTGAAAACAATAGATTCATAGGCTTGCTAATTAGACCCAGATCCATTAATAGTGTATTAACGGTCCCATTCGGTAGAAGTAATAAATACCAGCCAAAATTACGAACAACAATACTAACTAAAAGCGGTGAAGCAATGAGTAGTGTAATAAGTGCTCGTATTTTTGCTGAAGCCTTTGCCATCGTCAAGGCGATTGGATAACCCAATACGAGCGCAACTAGACTAGATAATAAGCTAATCTTAACCGTAACCCATAAAGAGTTTAAATAATAGCTATCGGTAAAAAGCGTGATATAGTTTGATAAACTGTAACTAGCTCCTTCACCACTTAAGTTATCAGTTGAAATAAAGCTTAAGTACAAAATATATAGCATCGGTACAACAAAAAATCCAAATAAGAACAAGAGGATTGGTGTTAACAATAATAAGCCAGGTGCCCATGGCTTCCGTTTTTTCGCGCGCTTCTCTTGTTGCGGTGGTTGTTCCTTAGGTGCTACTCTTTTCTGATAATTTTGAGCTCTTGCGGCTTCCATCCAACAAACACCTCGCTTCCCTCTTTCCATGATGAACGGTACTCATTTGTTAATATTTGCAGTGATTTCCCCATAAATGCGACATCTATTTCCCATGAAGTCCCTAAGTAATTCAGTTGTGTGATTTTCGCCGGATGTAGTTCATACCCATCGACAGCCTCTTGTGACTCAGAAATATGAATGTTCTCTGGGCGAATGTATAACTTCACTTCATCCCCTTTTTGGAAGGTGCGATTCTCTCCGATCACATTATCCCAACTTACTGATGTGACTTCTTGACCGGCTTGAACCATAATCCGCTCTTGATCTGTTGATGTAACCATACCTTCAAAAGAGTTAGATTTACCGATAAATTGAAAAACAAATTCGGTTTTTGGATGTTTATAGATGGATGTCGGCGTACTAATTTGTTCAATCTTACCTGCATTCATGACTACGACACGATCGGAAAGCGATAGGGCTTCTTCCTGATCATGGGTAACAAAGATAGTCGTTACACCGATTTCTTTTTGTAACCTTTTGATTTCTAAGCGAAGCTCATGCCTTAACTTCGCATCAAGGTTCGATAATGGCTCATCTAATAATAATAATTCCGGTTCGACAACCAACGCTCTAGCGATGGCTACTCGCTGTCTTTGTCCACCTGAGAGTTCCCGCGGATAGCGTTGTTCTAACCCTGATAACTTCACAAGTTCAAGGACGCGATCGATTTTCTTTTTTTGTTCTGATTTGGCAATTTTTCTTAATTTTAAGCCAAAGTTTAAGTTGTCATAAACCGTCATATGTGGAAAAAGAGAATACGTTTGGAAAACCATGCCCAAATCTCTTTTATATGGAGGCACCTTTGTCACCTTTTTTCCTTTAATAAACACATCTCCTTGGTCAGCCTCAAGAAAACCCGCAATTAAATTTAAAGTGGTCGATTTCCCGCACCCAGAAGGGCCAAGCAAGGTGAGAAGCTCACCCTGCTTTACTTCTAAATCGATGGAATTAAGAACAATATTTGATCCGAATTTCTTTATAGCTCCCTTAATTTCTACGTCGCTTATCGCTGTCGTCATCTCATTATGCCTCCTCTTCTATTATTCTAGTAGTTTGCCAATTTCAGGAACGACTTCTTTATTCCAACGATCTGACCATTCCGCTCTAATTTCTGCGAATTTAGGTACATCTGGCTTAAATGTCGGGTCATCCTCTGCTATCCCAATAGATTCTTGATATTTTTCTGGTAGATCTACGCCTTCAACAACTGGATAGAATCCTTCCTCTGCAATTAACGATTGGGCTTCTTCACTCACAAGATAATCAATAAATTGGAGAGCTTGCTCTTCTTTCGGTGTGTTCTTCACTAAAGTTGCACTAAAGGCTTGTAGTGGAACTCCTTCTTTTGGAATGGCCATTTTAATCGGTATGCCTGATTCAGCTAAATCACTAATAACATAAGAACCTAAGACAGATAGGTCAGCAGCACCTTGTTGAATCGCTGGCATCACTTGTGTGGAGTTTTTATAGAAAGTAGTTGAATAACCTGCCAATTCCTTCGCTTTTTCTATACCTGGATCAATGTTATCTGTACTGCCTCCATTTGCCATTGCTAAAGCGTTTAATGTATTAAATCCCCAGTCATTTGTGATATCAACAAATGCAGTTTTCCCTTCATAATCTCCGGATACAAGGTCATTCCAAGATTCAATTGGTCCCCAACCATTCTTTTCGAATGATTCTGTATTATACGCTGGGGCAATGGCTAAGCCAAAAACAGGCGCCCCCGCACCCTCAACAGATACGAAATCATCAATAACATTGGTGAAGTTTGGTACATTCTCTTCACTTAATATCTCAGTTAAATCTTTTTCATTCGCCCGATAAACATCAGTTGGTACAAAAAAAGCGATATCAATATGGGGCGCATTCTTTTGTAGCTCTACTTTAGAAAGAATCTCTCCAGATAATCCTGGGATATAATTCACTTTAATACCGGTTTCTTCTTCAAATTTCGGTGCGATCACATCTCTTATCGTTTGTTCAATCACGCCACCATTACCTGCTACCGTAATTGACTTATTATCTGAGTTTCCACCTTCCGAACTTGCTTGTTCTCCGGATTTTTGTGGTGTTGGTGCCCCACAAGCAGCTAGACATAGCAACATAAAAATAGATAATGCCGTAATGACTTTTTTCATTTTTACTTTCCCCCTACTTCGTTTATATATTGTTTGGCACCTGGATGAAGTGGTATCGCTATATCAGTTGCTGCTTCATCAACCGTCATATTTGCAACAGCCGGATGATAGGCGGCCCATTCATCTAAGTGCTCATAAATACCTTCTACAATGTGATAGGCCAGCTCATTAGATAATTCTTCATTCGCATACAGCACGTTTTGCACTGTAACTGTCGGTGTAGGCTCCGTTATCCCCTCATATGTATGACTCGGGATTTCTTGCCAATCATAGCCCTCGTACTGCTGATTTAAGCGCTTACTTGCTTCCTCATCTACCTTAACTAACGTAAGGTTCTCCTCCTCTAGCAATCGTTCAATCACTGGATTAGGTAATCCGGATGAGAGGAAGGCAACGTCAATGGTGCCATTGTTAATACCCGCAGCTGATTGGGTAAAGGATAAATACGAAATATCCATTGTCTCTTGACTAAGTCCTGCTGCATCTAACAGCCTTTCTGCCGTAAATCTTGTGCCACTTCCTTCTGCACCTAAACTGACTCGCTTCCCTTTTAAGTCAGATAAGGATTCAATGGATGGATCTGACGTTACGATTTGCATATAGTTGCGATAAAGATTGGTTAATACCTTTAAATGTTTTTGTGATAATTCATCAGAATACAAAACATCCGCCATCGATATCCCAAGTTCAACCTCGTTACTACTTACGAGCTTCGCATTTTGAATCGAGGCATTTGTCACTCTCGTACCAAAAGCGGCCTCATTATACTCCTCTAAAATCGTCATTAACCCCGCACCTAGCGGATAGTACACACCTGATACATCACCTGTTGCCAGCACGATTGACTTTTTCCCAACCGCTAACTCTTCTGATGGGGCCCTACTTGGATCATAAGAAGATCGGATTTCGGAATGTGCATTCGTACAACCGCTTAAAAGAAAAATAATGGCTACCCATAATAATGACTTCATCCCTACTAACATCCTCCCTTATTTTTATTAATGCAATTATTGTGCCAAAATTCATAATATTGATTTATGTATGCGCTTACAAAGTTCAGAAAAAGAAAACCGGCAACTTTTGCCGTATGTTGCGGAAAAAATTGCCGGTTTTAACTTTTAGTTATTGCTAAATAAAATAAATTTTATAAGAGTTATCCATTAACACATAAAAAATAAATTTCTAAATTTTTTCTTCATTTTCAGTAATGCCTTTTGACACACTAAGAGGGCTTTGGTGAAGTTAGTCTATCGACTCCTTAATGCTCCCTTCAGTCCGCTTACCGTTGACAGACACCGAAAACTTCCTTCTAAGCAATATTAAAGTAGTTTCCTTTAAAATTAATGCCCAAAATCTAAAGAAACAACACTCAATCCAAAATGTTGCTTCTTTAAAGACACTTTTTTTCTCTTAAATCATTCACATAATTTACTAGTATATTTAAAAGATGGCTACTTATTTAGTCCGAAATTACACAGTTAAATAACTGTTATTCTTTACAAAAAAACCCTTATTTTATGAGGTTATTTTAATATTTTTTTATTACTTTATCTTGAAATTTATGTTCTTTTCTTTTTTGTAATAAAGTCATACTTTTTTCTTTAATTTCTATTAAACTTTGAGATAAATTTTCTGGTATTAAACTCTCTACATCTTCTAATTCTGTTCCTAAATGTATAACTTCTAATACTTCTTTTGAAATTCCTATAGAGTCTACTAATTCCATTATATAAGGACTAAATAAAATGTTTTCTGACTCTTCTATTGTTATCAAATTTTCATTTATACCTTCAATCAACCCTATAACATTTAAAAGTATTATTTTTTCTAATTCTTCTTTACTTGTAGTATTTAATAACAATTGATTCATATTACTATTTAACACTCCAACCACTTTTGACTTTACCATCATATACTAAACCTGATTTACTTTGAAAATAATGAATAGAAACCTTTTTCCATGTTCCACTTTCAATTTATCTTAACATCTAATAAGAATTTATTAATTGTCTCATATAAAAGAGACTGTCTATCGTGGTCATATAATGTGCTTTTCCAAATGGAACTAAAAATGTAACAGTTAAACTTGTTTATTTCTCATAATTCTTCAACTTATCCCGCAAACTCCTCTCAGAGATCTGCAAGGAGTGAGCGGTTTTTTGCCTATGGTCTTTATAGTGCTTGAGTGTAGCAGTGATGACTCGCTTCTCTACCTCTTTCATCGGAATGCCAAGTGGTAATTGAATCATTTCATCCTCTTCAATCGGATGTTCGGCGTGACCTTGGACGAAATGCGGAAGGTCTGTGACATCGATTAATTGATTAATTGATAATGCCACGGCATACTCGATAATATTGCCGAGTTCTCTCACATTACCTGCATAGGGATAATGGAGAAGGACTTCCATCGCTTTTGGGGTCAAACCTTCTTTTTGTTTGTGCATTGATTGATTAAATTTTTGAATCAGATGGTTGATGAGTAGCGGAATATCTTCTTTTCTTTGCCTAAGCGGTGGCATATGAATAGGAATCACGTTTAAGCGAAAGTATAAATCTTCGCGGAATTCCCCGTTCTTGACCATTTGCGCGATATTTTTGTTGGCTGCGCTAATAATACGGATATCGAGTTGCTTTTTCTTATTTGACCCAAGTGGTGTGACTTCACGCTCTTGGATGACTCGTAATAGCTTTGCTTGCAGAGACAGCGGCAATTCACTAATTTCATCCAGAAATAATGTCCCGCCGTTTGCTGCAACACATTTGCCATCCTTTGTTTGTGTTGCTCCTGTAAAGGCTCCTTTTTCGTAACCAAACAGCTCTGACTCTAGCAAATTATCAGGAATAGCCGCACAATTGACTATCTCTAATGGACCTTGATACCTTCTACCAGAAAAATGAATTTCCCTTGCCACTAATTCTTTGCCTGTTCCACTTTCCCCCGTAATAAGTACGCTTGAATCGATGTCCTTAATGCGATGAATCATTGAGAATACTTGTTGCATCGCCTTGCTTGTCCCTAAAAATGCACGTGCTTCCAGTTGTTTATCTTTTGGCTCCAGCCGATTTGAGACTTGTTTATATTGCAGTGCGCGCATGATTAGTACAGATAATTTATCCATATCAATCGGCTTTTCAATATAATAATAGGCACCTTGCTTAATTGCCTCAATCGATGTCTCAATGCTAGCATAGGCTGTCATCATAATGGCCGTGAGCTCTGAACGTATTTCCTTCACTTGCTTTAAAATATCTAAACCGCTAACATCCCCCATTCTTAAATCTAATAAGACGATATCGATTCGTTTATTTTTGACCCACTCTATCCCTTCCGCTGGGTCTATAGTTGTATATACTTGATAATCATCTTCTAAGGCAAACTTAATGGACATACAAATCGCTGCTTCATCATCAATGACGAGTAGACCTGGCTTCATTTGAGCGAATCCTCCTCTCGATAAATGGGTAAAGTAATGACGAACCTAGTCCCTTCTTCCTTCGTACTTATTACGCTAATGTCTCCATTATTTTCTTGTACTAAATGATAAGAAAGTGTAAGCCCTAGACCGACTCCTTTTGCTTTTGTCGTATAAAACGGATCAAAGATATGATGTTGCTGCTCCACGCTCATCCCTTCTCCGTTATCTTTAATAGAAATCTCTCCACACTCTTCATCTAGATGATACATCTCTAACTCTATACGCTTCCCAGTAACGTTCTTTACTGCATCAACAGCATTCAGTAGAATATTCAAAAGTACTTGTCTGATTTGCTGAGGGTCAATATAAAAGACTAACCCCTCTGGTACTTTTAATTGAAAGTCAATGTGCTCATCCTTCATCGTTACATGTAAGAATGTCAACATAGTGGTTAACTCAGATGCAGTACATCGCTGAATACGTGGTGTACTTGGTCTCGCATAATCAATAAGATCGGTGACAATCTGATTAAGCCGGTCAACTTCTTTTGGTAAATGTTCGACTAATGTCTCTTGAAAGTCTTTTTGCGCTATCTTTCTTGGAATTAAATTGATAAATGTTTTAATAGATGTTAGCGGGTTTCTTATCTCGTGAGCAACACCGGCGACTAACTGCCCAAGCGCATGAAGCTTTTCCTGTGTGAGTAATTTTTGCTCTAATTGGACCTTTTCCGTTTCATCTCTAATAGTCAGCAAATATCCTGCTTGATTTTCCAACGAATTATACATCTCATTCAGTGAGTAATAGATAATTTTCCGTTCGCCGTTTCGGTGGAACACGAATTGTTTGGCACTGTCATGATAGAATTGCGTTCGTACTTCTTTAAAAATGGGAGACTGCTCAATCCCTTCTTGTTGGGGCCACTCTAAAATATCAAGTGCCCTTGGATTGCAACTTGTCATCATAAAATTTAAATCAAACGTAATTATGCCAGCATCTATATTATTGATAATTTGCTCTTTAAAAGCATTGCTATCCGCGGTGCGTTGCCGCTGATCATGCAAATCCTCATTCAAAAGGGTTAGTTCTTTTGTCTGTTCATTGACAGCTAATTTCAACCGATAATTCCATATATAAATGAGAATAAGAATAAACCCACCAATGGCCATAAATATCGATAAAATGGTAATAAAATCCTTTAACCTTGTGATTTCCTCTTCATTTTCACCTTTCGTCCAAAAATCAACAAGCTGGTTCATTTCCCCTGTTGCCTTTAAATCAATGATGGCTTTATCTAAGAACTGTCGAAATTCTTCGTCCCCTTCTTGGACAGCGACAGCATAATCTGCAGGATCCAAAATAATATCTAACACAACATATTGATTCTCTAACTCATAACGATCTAAAAAAAATAATGAGGTCCATTTGTTTCCAATAAAAACATCGGCGCGGCCATTCCAAAGCATAAATAAACCGTTGTATTGGTTAGTCGTCATGGTAAAGTTATTATTTCGCAAGTTTATTAATGTATTTAATCCAGCCGTGTCTTCTTTTAAAACAATATGCGTATCCCGCAAATCTTCTATATTCTCTACTTCGTCTTTCAAGCGCCTAGGTATCACCAAAGAATCCGACATCGTAAAATAAGGGGTGGAAAAGTCCATATAATTCTCTTTGTCTATACTATAGGTGACCCCGGCAACACCTTCTATTTCTCCCCTTCTTAACGCTTCCTCCGCTTTTTTGCCATCCATAGGAATAAATTCAAACTTCACATTATTTTTGTCAGCGATCCTTTCTAAGACGGCAATGCTTAAGCCCTTTAGTTCGCCGTTTTGATTCAGATAAGAAAATGGTGGAAACGCCTTTTCTGCCCCTATTCGATACACTTGTTCTTCTGCTAATACATGAGTAAACGGAAAGAGAATGACAAACATGAAAACGAGCAATACTTTGCGCAATATGATCTCCTTATTATGTTAGAAAATTATAAATATTTTATATTTAAATAATAAATAAATCACTTTCATAACACAAGGCTCCAAAGGACATTTTTATCTATCAGATAACGATTCTATTTTTCATTAATAGACAATAAGGTTTAATCTATTGTGAAAAGGATATATATACACTAAGAAGAGACACAAGATACTCTTCAAAAAAGAGGAGGATGTAAACTATGTATAAAATCGAAGTTGTAGAAAACGGAGTACAGGCGGTTAGCATCATTAACTCTCTTGAAAACGAAGGTTATACTAAGAAGGATATATACTTATTCGCACATGACAAAGACCGCTCAGAAAATTTAACAGATGCAACTGATACAAATGATATTGGTATGAAAGAACAAGGTGTATTTGACTCCATCGGAAACGTCTTCAAAAGCCGAGGCGATGAATTACGTTCGAAAATGAGATCAGTTGGTATGACTGATGTTGAAGCAGAGAGGTATGAAGAAGTACTTGATGAAGGTAAACTTGTGATTGTCGGTTCTACTAAAAACTAATCTTTATGTTTCATATGATTCCCCCCATTTCACTATATATGACCGGTAGCGATTTGCTACCGGTTTTTATATTTAGCGATCTATTGATGACTTCTTTTCAGCATGAGCACCATACAAGCAGGGCACTCGTCCTTCTTTAGATAAATGAACGGCGCTCGCAGATAACCCTCTCTAAGACAGGTTTCACCTGCTCTTATACTCTCTCACCTAGACTAATAGATAATCAATCCCGAAATGGCCCCTACGGCTAAAGCGATACTAATAACAATGGCCGGGTGCATTTTCATTTTTTCTAATAAAAAATAACTACCTATAACCATCAAGAGAGAATAAATCATTCCTAATGAAGAAAAAGAATCCTTCAGGAATTGAAAGGTCATGACGGCTAGTAACACAGCAATCACTGGACGGACAATTTTAGAAATATTTTTGACTTGAGGAGTGTCTTTATATTTCATTAAAATGGCCATCAGTACAAGCATTAAGATAATCGAAGGAGCAATTGTAGCAAAGAGGGCAACGAAACTTCCTAAAATACCCCCTTCTGCGTAACCGATATAACCGGCCATTTTCGTCGCAATCGGACCTGGTAAGGAATTCCCGATCGCCAGCACTTCACTAAATTCTTGGGTGGACATCCAGCCATATTTACCGACTACTTCATTTTCAATTAAAGGAATGGTCGCAGGTCCACCACCGTAACCGAGAATACCTGGAATAAAGAAAGCTAAAAAGATTTCCCAATAAATCATGATGGATTCTCCTTCCTCTTAAAAGGAATAAAGACGGAAATAATTAATATCATGATGAGAATACCTGGATGCAAGTGTGTCACTTCTGTAAGTAAGAAGGACGCTAATATAAGAATAACCGCTTTCTTCCACCCAAGCGTCGTGCCCGATTTCTTTACAAATTCCCAAGTCATTTGTGCCAACATTACAGCGACAACCGGGACAATCGATGCTGACATATGCTTTACCCATGGGATATCTTTATAAGCTTGTAAAACCTGCAGAAGACTGATTAGGATAATGACAGTAGGGAGAACGGAAGAAACAAGGGCATTGACCATCCCTACTATACCTCCGACACGATAACCAATGTAACCAGCCATCTTTGTCGCAATCGGGCCAGGCATCGTATTAGCCAATGCCAAAGTATCGGCAAACTCTTCCTCTGTCATCCATTTATATTTCTTTACGGCTTCTTGCTGGAAAAGTGGTATAGAGGATGGTCCACCGCCAAACCCTAACATCCCAGTACGGAAGTTCCCAATCATTAATTCTTTTTGTAAACGTAAGCCTTGGCGTGTTTGGGGCTTAGCTTCTTCTCGTTGTTTTTCTTTCGCTGATGCTACCAAGCGGCAATCGTACCATCCGTACGGGATTCAGTTCCACCCATTAATACACCAGTCTCAGGATTACGCCAAATGATTTGCCCACGCCCAAAGCTTCCCCCATCCGGTGTAATTGTCACTTGATGACCCCTTCTTTCCAACTCTTGCACTATATAATTAGGAAACTCTGGTTCTACGAAAATAGATTTTTCCTTCATCCATTGCCATCTTGGCATATCTAGTGCAGCTTGCGGATTTAAGCCATAGTCAACCGTATTGGTTATTACTTGAAAATGACCTTGCGGCTGCATATAGCCACCCATTACACCGAATGGGCCAACCGCACTACCATCTTTTGTCAAGAAGCCAGGGATGATTGTATGATAAGTCCGTTTGCCACCTTTTAAATAATTCGGATGATTGTCATCCAATGAGAAATCATGTCCTCTATTCTGTAAACTAATGCCCGTACCTGGGATTACAATCCCAGAACCAAAGCCCATGTAATTACTTTGAATAAAAGAAATCATATTTCCTTCTTCATCCGCAGCAGCTAAATAAACCGTACCGCCTTTAGGCAACTCATAAGGTTCCGGATTGGAAGCGATATCCGAAATTGTTTGACTGCGTTGATTCGCATACTCCTTAGAAAGTAACTCTTCTGTTTCAATAGGCATATCTGCCGCCTCTGTAATAAATGCTTTTCCATCGGTAAAAGCCAATTTCATCGATTCAATTTGTTCATGAAGCGTATGTGCTGATTGCCATTGAGGCTTTGACAATCTTTCAAAATTATTAAGTGCCATCAAGGCAACCATTCCTTGACCATTCGGAGGAATCTCCCATACATCGTAACCTCTGTACTGAGTAGAGATTGGATTTACCCATTCAGGCTCATATTTACACAAATCCTCTTTTGTTAAAAAACCTCCATGTTTCTTCATAAAAGCATCCATTTGGTCAGCTAATTCACCTTCATAAAAGGAGCGACCTTCCGACTCTCCAATTGCTTGAAGGGTTTTGGCGTGCCCTTCTGAACGCCATAGTTCACCGATTTCTGGTGCTCTTCCATCCGGTGCGAACGTTTCAAACCAGCCTTCGAAAGCTTCATCCGTAAATTCTTCTTTAAACTTTGTATATGCCCTTTTCCAATACTTCCCTAGAATCGGTGTGAGCGGATAGCCCTCTTCTGCATATCTAATCGCTGGCTTTAATGATTCAAGTAAAGATAGTTTACCAAACCGTTTCGATAACGTTGCCCATGCGGCTGGTACTCCGGGTACAGTAACAGGGATGGTACCGTATGTTGGCATTTTTGTGAAGCCACGCTTTTTTACCTCATCGGAAGAAATGGATTCGGGTGCAGGGCCAGAAGCATTTAATCCATGAAGTTGATCTTTTACCCAAACGAGAGCAAAGGCATCTCCACCGATTCCATTTGAAGTTGGCTCAACAACGGTTAATGCTGCAGCTGTTGCAATCGCCGCATCAATCGCATTTCCCCCTTTTTGCATTATCTCAATACCTGCTTGTGCTGCTAAAGGTTGTGAAGTCGCCACCATTCCTTTTTTAGCGAACACTGTATGTCTTTTGGCCGAGAATGGGTGATGTAAGTAATCCAAATTAACCTCTCCTTTTACATTTGTAAATATAAAATCAATTTTAACTTACGTAATGTATATTACACATTACAGATTATAGAATAAAATTAATGATAATAACAGGATTTAAATCTAAAATATTTAAATACTCCAAAATCAATATGTAGAATGAACTTGATTATTCTTACACAAATGTTAATCTACAATAAAAACACGAGATGCTAGCTAACAGCACCTCGCTCTTCAAAGGAATTTCACTTCGCCTCTTTAAAAATAGATTCCCCAGCAAAATGACAAGCTGCATAATGTTCCTCACCGTACTCTCTCCATTGAGGCTTCTCTTCCATACATTGTGCTCTCGCTATCGGGCAACGTGTATGAAAGGGACATCCAGAAGGTGGATCTGCCGGATTCGGTAAATCACCTTGTAATCTTATTCTATTTCGTTTCTTTTCAATAGTGGGTCTCGGAATAGCGGAAAGTAGTGCTTGTGTATAGGGATGTAGGGGAGCATTATATAAATCCTCTACCTTTCCCTCCTCAACCGTATTCCCTAAATACATCACTAGTACTCTATCGCAAAAATAACGAACAACCCCTAAGTCATGAGAAATAAACATATAAGATAGTTGATACTTCTGCTGTAAGGTTTTCAATAACTTTAACACTTGTGCCTGGACAGATACGTCGAGAGCAGATACTGCCTCATCACATATAATAAAGGATGGATTTAAACAGATAGCACGTGCAATTCCAATTCTCTGCCTTTGTCCACCACTGAATTCATGAGGAAAACGATCATAATGCTCTTCTTTTAAACCCACCTCTTTTAATAAATCCATAACCGCTAACTTTTTCTCTTTAGCAGACATAGATGTATGGATGGAAAAAACCTCTGCTATAGCAGGACCTATTTTCTGTCTAGGATTTAAAGAAGCAAAGGGGTCTTGGAAGATCATTTGCATTTCTTTCACAAATTTAAGCTTTTCCTTTTTTCTTAATGATTGTATTTCGGTCTCTTTGAATTTTACTGTCCCGGCCGTTAATTCTTCTAATCCTAAAATGGCTTTTCCTAATGTCGATTTTCCGCATCCTGACTCGCCTACAACGCCTAAACTTTCACCTTCATATAACTTAAAAGAGACATTTTCTACTGCTTTCACATGAGATTGTACCCTTTGCAACAATCCACCCTTGATTGGGTAATACTTCTTTAACTGGTTGATTTCAAGGAGGGTTTTCTTTCTCCCTTTATCATCTGCGACATTCATTGATTTATTACCTCCTCTGCTTCAAGCCAACAACTCACCGAATGAGAGTGAGACAAATCAAAGGCAGGTGGCTCTTGTTGTTTACATGTTTCCTTGGCAAACTTACAACGTTCGTGGAATCGGCAACCGTGAATTTGTTGATTTAAACTAGGTAAAGAACCAGGAATAGCTTCAAGTTCAAAATCCGGTTTGTCTACATCTGGCACAGAATTTAACAATCCAATAGTATATGGATGTTTTGGATGATTAAAAATCTCCTCTACTGTCCCTTCTTCTACCTTCTTACCTGCATACATAACCATGACTCTGTCAGCTACTTCTGCAACAACACCCATATCATGGGTCACCATGATTACGCCCATATGGTATTCTTGCTTTAAATCATTAATCAAATCTAGAATTTGCGCTTGAATCGTCACATCTAACGCAGTTGTCGGTTCATCCGCAATCAGTAATCCAGGATTACAAGACAAAGCAATCGCGATCATTACCCTTTGACGCATGCCACCACTTAATTCATGCGGATATTGATTCATTCTTTTTTCAGGATAAGGAATACCCACACTTTTCAGAAGGTCAATTCCCTTTTTATGGGCTTCTTTTTTAGATAATTTCTCATGAATCATTAGAGGTTCTCTTAACTGATAGCCTATCGTTAAAACAGGATTCAGCGCTGTCATCGGTTCTTGAAAAATCATCGAGATTTGGTTGCCACGAATTTGTCTCATTTGTTCAGATGTATGACTCTGAATGGCCTCTCCCTCATACTTAATTTCTCCACTTGCAATTCTACCGTTGCTTGGTAATAATCCAATAATTGAGAGAGAAGTTATACTTTTACCACAGCCCGATTCGCCAACAATACATAATGTCTCTCCCTTATTTAGCGAGAATGAAACATCGCGGACAGCAGGTAAATACCCGTCTGCTGTCCGAAACTCTGTAATCATATTTTTCACTTCTAGTAAAGCCTCTCCCATTGTTGCACCTACTTTCTTGTTACTTCTGATAGATTCCATTTACCAGTTGCTTCTAAAAGTAGACCTTCATAAGATTGATCCATTGCAGCTGTTACGATGGAGTGATACATAATAACGACTGCATCTTCATCTAACATTAAGCGATTAGCTTGATCTAATAGTTCTAACCGTTTATCTTGGTCTGTGGTTGTTCTCGACTCATCTACTAATTGATCAAATGCTTCGTTACTATATTGTGCTCTATTTGATGCACCGACATTATCAGTGTGGAAATTAGGATAAAATAGTTCTGAACCATCAGCCGTTAAGTTAGACCAGCTTAAGAAGGTTAAATCAAAGTTCCCTTGTCTTGCTGTATCCAGGAACGAAGCCCATTCCATTGACTCAATTTCGATGTTAAACCCTGCCTCTGACAATTGTGCTTGAACGATTTCGGCCATCAGTAAGAAATTACTTCTATTTGGTGTTAATAGCTTATACGCTTTCTCTCCAAAGCCATTTTCCTCAACTAAACTTTTAGCCTTCTCTAAATCATAAGGTGTACCAGCTTCATCAGCAGATTCTACATATCCAAATACTTTTGGTCCTATGACACTATCACTGCGAATGCCTAACCCGTTCATTTTTGATACAACAGCATCCCGATCAATCGCGCTAGCAAAAGCTTCACGTAATTTGGCATCTTGGAATTCTTCTTTTCCATGATTCACTGTGAAATAGTATTCTGGTGTCCCATCTACCTTTTCAACCGTTACATTCTTAAGACTTTCAATTCTTTCAATCTGTTCCATAGGTAGGTTGTCAATATATTGGACTTCTCCTGTTTGTAACATCGAAATAGCTGTTGATATCTCTGGAACAACTTTAAAAATTAATTGTTGAATCGCAGGTGCGCCATCACGATAGTCTTCATTTGCTTCTAATACGACTTGATCCCCTGGTACCCATTTCGAAAATTTGAATGGCCCTGTTCCGACAGGCTCTTTATTTAAATCGCCTTCTTTATCTGCTGTTGGGCTTACAATGGCTGCGTTAGAATGTGACAGTGCTGCTAAAAAAGGACCGTACGGATATTTAGTTTTGATTTCCACAGTGTAATCGTCAATAACATTAATAGATTCAACCGGCTCCATTAGTGAAGCTCGTGGTGCCGCCGTCTCCGGATCTCTTAATTTATCAAAAGTATATTTAACAGCTTCTGCATTAAAGTCTGTTCCATCATGGAACTTGATTCCTTCTTTTAATTTAATGAGCCAAGTGTTCTCGTCTGGATTTTCATAGGATTCAGCTAATTTAGGTTCTATTTCCATTGTTTCCGTATTTCTATCAAACAACTTTTCATATACATGGTCAGTCACATTAGCTGAAGCACTATCATTTGTCATGATAGGTGATAGCCCAACTGCATCTGATAGTGAAGCATATGTAAATGTATCGATTTTACCGTTACCTTCACTTTCCCCACTTGTCGATTCGTTACCGCTTGAACAAGCAGATACAATCATTAAAGTAAAAATCGCAAGTACAGCTAAAACTTTTTTCCTCATTCTAAATTCCCCCCATTTTTTATACGTTCATATTAGGGTCAATGGCATCTCGTAATCCATCTCCTAATACATTAAAGGCAAATACAGTTAACATGATGGCAATCCCAGGTACAATCGTTAGATGTGGAGATGACCACATAAAAGCCTGTCCTTGCGAAATCATCGAACCCCATTCCGGCGTTGGCGGTTGTGCACCTAAGCCTAAATAGCTTAATGCAGCTGTTGAAAGGATAGCCGTAGCCATTCGCATTGTGGCAAAAACAATAATTGGCGCAAAACAGTTTGGTAATATATGCTTTATCATAATACGGAGGTCTGAAGCACCTACTGATTTCATGGCCATAATATATTCTTTTTCCTTTATCGATAAGACCGACCCTCGCACAATTCGTGCACAGGAAGGTATCGACCAAATACTAATAGCGATAGCTACATTTACTAGACTTGTGCCAAGTACAGCAATAATGAGCATAGCAAGTAAAATACCTGGGAAGGAAAATAACAAATCGACAAATCTCATAATAACGCCATCTAATTTTTTATAATATCCCCCAAGCAAACCTAGCGTAACGCCACCAAGTAGACCAAGTACTACGGCTACGATCCCCACTAATAGAGAGATTTGGGAGCCATAGACAATTCGGCTCCAAACATCTCGTCCATAATTGTCTGTACCTAACCAATGACCTTCACTAAATACAGGTAATTCACTAGCTGAAAGGTCTTGCTTCACGGGATCGTGGGTTGCAATAATAGGTGCCAGCAACGCCATGGCGATTTGAAGAATGATAATGATTAACCCAAGGACCGCTAACTTATTTCGTAGCAACCTTTTTACAATTAACAACCACTCATTATCTTTTTTCGGTGTTACTGCTACTGGACTATTTGTTGCCTGTACAACCTCTGGCATCCTTTTTTCCTCCCTTCGTCATTATTGATATTTAATCCTTGGATCAATATATGTATAAACCACATCAACGACTAAATTCACAACAACAAAGAGTGTAGCTACTAAAAGAACAGAGCCTTGTACCATTGGAAAATCTCTAGCTGCTATGGCGTCAATCATTAGCCTGCCTACACCATTAATCGCAAATACTTTTTCGGTGATAATGGTCCCTCCTAAGAGCGAACCAAAGTTCACACCGATTACTGTCAAAACAGGAATCATCGCATTTTTTAATGTATGAATCCATATAACTTCGCGTTCCTTTACACCTTTTGCTCTTGCTGTTCTCACATAGTCTGCTCTTACTACTTCAAGCATGGATGATCTCGTCATTCTAGCAATCATCGCAGCTGCCCCTGTTCCTAATGTGATCGCGGGTAAAATTAATTCCTTCACTCCTTCAATGGTATACCATGGTGAAGATAACCCACCAACTGGAAGTAGTTGTAAGTTAACAGAAAAGATAAGAATAAGGACAGCACCCATCCAAAAGTTCGGGATAGAAATACCCGCAAGAGCAAAGGTTGTTGCCCCTACATCTAGCCAAGAATTTTGTTTAAGAGCGGATATCAACCCTGTTAAAATACCAATGACAATCGCGACAATCATACTAGCAATGGCTAACTTGAGCGTATTTGGCAGTCTTACCCCAATCGCTTCAGCGACAGACTGTTGATTTTGATAAGAATATCCTAAATCACCTTGAACAAGATCTACTACATAGCGCCCATATTGTGTAAGAAAAGGATCATCTAAACCAAGATTGTCTCTTATCGCCTCGATATCTTCTTTTGATGCTGTTGGTCCACCAATCATTGATGCCGGGTCACCAGGCGCCAAATACATAGATGAAAATACAAGAAAGGAAATACCAAATAGTAGAATGACAAGTTGAAAAAATCTTCTGAATATAAAACCGACCAATTTCACCCCTCCTTCGAAAATCATTTGTTAATCATTTTTCTTTTTTTAATTACTAAATGTTTAAAATAATTTAAAAATGATTATAAAACATAAATATACAAAATTCTATATATTTTTTCATTTTTTTGAATTATTTTTTATTTATTTTTCCTTTTGTTTTCATTTTTTGACAAAAATATTCATAATGTAACTTAAGTATCATTATTTATCATCTTTTAGTTATCGATGGATAAAGCGTTTTCAGGAACAAAAGGTAATTTACCAATTTCTTGTTCGATACAAAAAAAAAGACCCGCCAGTGGCGAGTACCTGTTTTCCAAAACATTTTTTAGTTTAATGAGGTATCAAAATTCTCGTTAATTAGGATTCTAGCAAAAGATAGGCTTTTTTCTTTTCAGAGAGTCTGGACATGCTGTTCAGCTATCTTTTCGGTTGTTCCGGAATTGGACGTGCTATTTTGATTGCTTTGCTATCTTTGGAGTTTCCCCGGAGTTACACGCGCTATTTTGATTTGCTTTGCTATCTTTCGGATTTCCCTCGAAGTTACACGCGCTATTTCCTTTTGCTCTGCTATCTTTCGGATTTTCCCTGAAGTTGGACGTTCAACTTGGGTTTACCTCCGCTAGCTATCAGAATGTCTAATCAGAGGTTCCAATTGACTTAATTGTTATTATAACGGTCTGCATTCGATACAAATGATGCAATCCTACTACAACTTTAACCCACGACGACTTTTAAATCTTCTAAGCAATATATTACTTTCAACTCTCGTAATGCCATCTAGGGCATATAATTCTTCGTTAATAAATCTTTCAAGTGCATCAAAGTTATCTACCAACACATGGGTATGTAAAGTAGAGGGGCCGGTCATTTGGTAACAACTAGCGACACTTGCATTCTCCGCCAACGCCTCGGCTACTTTTACTAACGAACTCGGTTCACAATCAATCTCAAAAAAAGCGGAAACTTCCTTCCCTGCCTTGCCACTATTAATTACAACGGTAAACTGTTCAATCACACCATCTTCAACAAGTTTAGACACTCTTTCCCTTACAGCTACTCGTGAGAGTCCTAATTGTTTACCAATATCAACATAAGACATTCTGCCATTTTCAATTAATAAATCTAATATCTTCTTATCGACCTGATCCAAAAAAACACCACCTTCTCTTTCGACTAGGTAAAAAATGAGATTAACCTGTATATTTAATTATCATATCAAACATAAATTATCAAATACTATTTACACTTGTTGTCTTATTTAATGATTGTTTTGCGCTACACAGTTGCTACCACGAGAGACAATGATTCAATCTTATATGATGCCACCTCAGGAGGTATACACGTGATTGTAATATATGGTGTCGCGGTGAAATCTTCCCGTTCCCCGATATTACTGATTCGATTTCTTATGTGTGATGTTCGAATTGGCAATAACGCCCACCATGTTGCTTATTTTGACTCCTTAGAAGTAAATAAAAACCGCTCTTCAAACTGAAGATGCGGTTCTTATTATCCTAATAATTTTTGGTAGATGGATCGTGCTTGTGCCAGATCTTTTGTTCCGTGTATGAGCGCTCGTCCATCTTGGAAGATAACCACTCTTTCCGGCTTCAGATCAATTGACAAAAGGTACGGGTTGCCTTTCGTCTCATAGCCCGACCCCTTCATTTGTTGAGATAGCCTTTGCAAGTCTAATTGCTGGACAGTTGATGGCCTCACTTGTACGGTATCTCTTCCACAAAGTACCGTCGTCTTTGTTAAGTTTTCTTGTTGGAGAAACGGATAAGTTGGGGCCTCACCACATGATAAGCACCCTGTATCCTTTATTTTAGCAACCTTTATATTCGAATATTGATTTCGCCACATGTCAAAGCTTGTAAAAGTCGTGCGAATGGCATCTAAGTCACCTACTAATATCTTGAGTGCTTCTGCGGTTTGATGAGCGATAACCATTTGCACAGCAGGAGCTATAATTCCACCTGTATCACAGGTCATACCTTGAATAGGAATCTTCTTCAACAAGCAATGCAGACAGGGTGTCACTCCAGGAATAATGGTTAAACTCATGCCAAAGCTGCCGACACAAGCCCCGTAAATCCAGGGAATCTGATATTTTTGTGATATATCATTTAAGAGCATTCGCGTTTCAAAATTATCTGTCGCATCAAGAATTAAATCAACTTCACTTACGAGATCTTCTAACAAGGACGGCACAGCATCAGCTACCATCGCCACCACTTCAACTTCTGAATTAATCGCCATTAATCTCTTCTTAGCAGCAATAGCTTTAGGTAACTTTTCTTTTACATCCTCTTCCGTATAAAGCTGTTGTCTTTGGAGATTACTTGCCTCTACGTAGTCGCGGTCAATGATGGTTAACTTGCCTACACCCGAGCGAACTAACACTTCAGCATTGCCAGAACCAAGTGCCCCCGCCCCTATCATTAAAACATGCTTACGCCCAATGAGTGATTGCCCTTTTTCACCAATAGGAGAAAATAATAATTGCCTAGAGTATCTATCATCCATGTGATTAGCCTCCACTAACTGGCGGTATAAAGGCAATCGTATCCCCTTCTTGAATCACATCATCATCTTCAGCAAATTCTTCGTTGATCGCCGTCATGACACTATTGAATGATGATAAACCATACGTTTCATGTACTTCTTGTTTTAACGCTAATACGGTCTTACCTTTCGCCTCTATTTGTAAACTTTCTGCACCGACTTCATCCTTTAAATGAGCAAAAAACAATACATTATTCATCTAAATGTTTCGCCTCCGGTTTCCCTTCAGGATAAGATACTTTTTCCAATTGGTCTCCAATCCATTCTTGTCCATCTTCCCAATGCTCTTTTTTCCAAATGGGTACAATTTCTTTAATGCGTTCAATGGCATATCGGTTTGCTTCATAAGCATCGGCACGATGAGGCGTTGAGACAGCAATAACAACAGCAACGTCAGTTATATCTAATTTACCCACTCTATGCACAATTGCTACTTCGGCTCCTTGCCATCTCTCCCGAATTTCTGTGCCAATTTGTTCAAGCTTTTTTACAGCCATACTTTCATATGCCTCATATATTAAAAACAAAGTCTTCTTACCTTTAGTTAATTCTCTTACTGTACCAATGAACGTCGTAATAGCACCTGCGTTTCTTTGTACGACATGATCAATTACTTCTTGGATATTGATTGGCTCTTTTGAAATTCCAAACTTCATTTTAACACCCCGCATCTAAGTTCTATTTTATCAATTCTTACTAGAAATTTGTATCGCTTTCCTCCAATCACTTGGGTCATTCATGTTAAAGAAGCTTTGTTCAAAAGGGACTAGACTACGTGCTGTCACATCTTCTTCTGTTACTTTTTTTACCTGTAACTGATTTAAGAAAATCTGTAGCTTCAAATCATTTGCCTCTATACATTTCTCTGCTATTTCCCTTACTTTCTTATGGTAGACAGCAAGAAGTGGATGAATTTGACCATTCACCTCCGGGATAACAGCTGAATAACCTTCGAGATTGCTTAAAAGCCATTCCAATGTTTCAGCAGTAACAAAAGGCATATCACAGGCAACGATAATATTGCTATCATTTGTAGAGTGATATAGTCCAGATTCAATGCCTGCTAACGGACCTTTATTAGGGTAGCGATCACTCACCTTCTTAACAGGAAGAAAATGATAATCTTCTGGTGTATTTGTTACAATAAGAATATCATTCGTTACAGCTTGTAACTCCTTTACTAGGCGTTCGATTACTGTTTCCCCATTGAACGCTAGCAAAGCCTTATTTTCCCCCATCCTACTTGACTTGCCACCTGCTAAAATAATTCCGGTACTCTGCATATTACCACCTTTTTCACCATTCACATTATATATACCATTAAAGCGATTTTTCGAAAGCTATGCAATGGATAAAACTGAAAGATAGACAAACGTGAAAATGTTTGTTAATTTAAACAATGTCCAAAACCTTTGACAAGAGAGGCAGGACTACGATTTGAAAAACAAGATAAAACCGCTTAGAATACAGCTGAAATTAACACAAGAGGCATTAGCAAAAGAATGCAATGTTAGTAGGCAGACCATTAATTGTATTGAAAACGATAAATATGATCCGACTTTAGCGCTTGCCTTCAAAATTGCAAGGGCATTAAAGACAAATGTAGAAGAGGTTTTTAATTATGAGGAAATTTACTAAAGATACAATCATCACCATGAAAGATTTTGTCGATGAAAAACATGACATTCTTCATCAACCAATAGAGGATTTAAGTTTACCGGCAACTGAGGAAGATTTAGCAGAGTTACAGGCGATGCTTGTATACTTACGAAATAGCCAAGATGAGAAGTTAGCTAAGAAATACAAATTACGCCCTGGTACTGGTTTATCAGCCAATCAAGTTGGCATTGCTAAACGAATGTTCGCTGCAAAATATGAAGATGAAAAAGGACAATCGTATGAATACCAATTGATTAACCCAAAGATTATCAGTCATTCAACAAAGATTATTTGTATTCCAGAAGGAGAAGGCTGCTTATCAGTTAATCGCGAAGTGTTCGGCCAAGTGCCACGCTATGAAAAAATTAAAGTTCGAGCGTATAATGAAAAAGGTGAGGAAGTCACGCTCTCCTTTAAAGGATTTGCCTCTATTCTCATGCAACATGAGATCGATCATTTAAACGGTATTATGTTTTATGACCGAATTGATAAAAATCAACCAATTATAAATAAAATTTAACAGGATTCACTATATTAAAATAGAGACCATATACATTTTTAAAATAATTGTTATAATGATGATAAAAAAGTATGTCTAACAATCACTTCAGGGAGGAAACGTCAGATGACTATGAAAAAAGTCTTAACAATAGCTGGATCAGATTCTAGCGGTGGTGCGGGGATTCAAGCTGATTTGAAAACTTTCCAAGAGCTTGGTGTGTACGGAATGTCAGCACTTACTACTATTGTAACAATGGACCCTAAAAACGACTGGCATCATAATGTTTTTCCAATTGAAATTAGTACATTAGAAGCTCAAATTGAAACCATCCTTTCTGTTGGCATAGATGCGATGAAAACGGGTATGCTTGGTTCAGTGGAAATTATTGAAACAGCTGCGAAAACAATTAAAGAGAGTGGCGTTCCAGCCGTTATCGACCCAGTTATGGTATGTAAAGGCGAAGATGAAGTACTACATCCAGAAACAGCGGATGCCCTTCGTGAGGTACTCGTTCCTCTAGCCACTGTTGTGACACCAAATCTTTTTGAAGCATCACAACTTGCACAAGTGAAACCGATCAAAACAATTGAAGAAATGAAAAATGCGGCAGAAAAGATCCATGCACTAGGACCGAAATATGTCATCATTAAAGGTGGCAGTAAGCTTCAATCTGATAAAGCCATCGACCTTTTATTTGATGGGGAAAATTTCACAATCTTACAGGCTGAACTGATTAATACGCCTTACATTCATGGGGCAGGATGCACATTCTCAAGTGCAATCACTGCTGAACTAGCAAAAGGCAAAACAGTAACAGAAGCAATTGATGTAGCCAAAGATTTTATCACTGCAGCCATTACACACGGATTCAAACTAAATGAATATGTTGGACCAACAATGCACGGTGCTTACCGCACTTTTGGAGCGGACCGTACGAAGGTTAAACAATAAATAGATCTTTAGGAGAATGTCTCTCGAGTGAGCATTCTCCTTTTTCTATTTTAAACATCTTTCGTCCTGAGTCACCTATTATGCAAAACCATTTTATTTTTAGTAAAATAAAAGAATCAAATGGATAGCATAAATCTCATTTTGACAAATTATATAGGAATGCTTTTGGGAAGGGGGAATTCAATTGGATATCGTCATGAAAGAACAAGTACAACTGGCTTTGGATGAACGTGCGAATAAGGACGTTTATGTCCACCTTGAAACAACAAACGGTGCTTATGCTTCACACTTTGATGAGACTTTCTTTTCATCAGGTGCCTATATTCGTAACGCCAAACTAAAATACATTCATAGTAAAATCGCCGGAAACGGACCTTATCGAATCGGGTTAAAAACTGACATCGGTTGGGTATATGCGGAGGGCATTACCCATTATGAAATAGATGAACATGATCGCTTATTAATGGCTGGTCATGATTTTAATGGTAAATTAGCGGTTTCTTTAGAAATTAGCGAAACACCATTTGAATAAATAGTGGAAGGAGGAAGAGTGATGGAAAAAGAAAGACAAGTACTTGTTATTTTTCCTCATCCAGATGATGAGGCATTTGGTGTTTCTGGTACGATTGCCAAGCATATTCAAAATGGCACACCTGTAACTTACGCATGCTTAACACTGGGTGAAATGGGTAGGAATATGGGCGATCCCCCTTTTGCGACAAGAGAATCCTTGCCCCATATTCGAAAACAAGAGCTTCAAAATGCAGCGAAAGCGATGGGCATAACTGACCTGAGAATGCTTGGTTATCGCGATAAAACGGTTGAATTTGAACCAGAAGATAAACTAGCACAACATATGGGTGAACTCATAAAAGAACTAAACCCATCTTTGATCATTACATTCTACCCCGGTTATGCTGTGCATCCAGATCATGATGCCACAGGTGCGGCAGTCATTCATGCCGTCAAAAACCTTCCAGAACAACAACGCCCAAAGGTATATTGCGTTGCGTTTTCTAACAATTGTGAGGAAGAAATCGGTGCGGCAGATATTGTTCATGATGTAACAGAAGTCGCTGATATTAAATTGAATACATTAAAAGCCCATGTCTCACAAACACAATTAATGATTAAGGAAATGGAAGAAAGCCTTAAGAAACAGGATCCTGCTGTTATGGCAAGAATCAACCAAGAACGCTTTTGGACCTATCAATTTGATTAATCAATACATTTAAAAAAACAGAACTTCCAAACCGTTGGGAGTTCTGTTTTCTTTTGAAAGCTTATTTTGTTTGATTTTCTGCAGTTTCTTCTTCTATCTGTTCGCCTTCTTTGGAGACATCTTCATCAGATACTTCTTTCGTACCCTCAAGTATATTTTTCAAATTTGTTAATTGATAGCCATCTTCACGATGAACCATGTTCACTAAAAATTTACGCAGAAGCTTCATTTTAAATCCGGTTGTTTTAATATTCGCTTCTAAATCAACCTGTGTACCTTCATCCACTTCATCGAAACGATAATAGTATTCTGCAATCAAACCGTTGGAATTGGAACGGGTTGCAAATACTTTATTTGTTTCATATGCTAATACTTCGATTTCAGAAGTGATATCTGAAGCGCGAACTCTTCTTGTTTCCCTCAGTTTTGTACCAACAGCTAATGGCCCGTCATCGATCTTTTCTCTTTTTACTACAAGTGGCATGATCTCATGAATATTATCTATATCGACCATATAGGAGAATACTTCTGCAACTGGTTTATGAATAATTACGGTTGTGCGAAAGTCAGACATTATTTTTTCTACAACTCCATTCGTTAACTATCTACATTCATTCTTACCATAAAGTTAGGGTCGCTGTCATCTTAGACGAATAGGAAATTAACTGCTGCTAGCGTATTTTGCTACTTATTTTATTTTTAATCGATATAATCGATCATCCTGTTCAGCCGGATTGCCACGGCCATCTCTATTATTACTGATAAAATACAGAACATCTCCATCGACAAAAACATCTCTTACTCTTCCTACGTCACTTACTAAAGTAGACATTTCATTCGTCTCTAAATTTAACTGCATGACTGCGGTACCTCTTAAACTTGCTATATAAAGATTATGATCTGCATAAGCAATACCGGATGGTGCCCAGGTTGTATCATCTCCAGAGGTGACGAGTGGAGGAATCATTCCTTCTTTTGCCTCTGTGCCCGTAATTTCTGGCCAACCATAATTCCCTTGAGCTGTTATTTTATTAATCTCATCATTTGCCGTTGGGCCATGCTCACTTGCGTACAGTTCTCCCTTATCTGTCCATGCCAAACCTTGAGGGTTACGATGACCATAGCTATAAATGTAAGATTCTTTTGAAGGATTATCTTCCGGAATACTACCATCTTTATTCATCCGTAAGATCTTCCCTGCTAACGAATTTTGATCTTGTGCAAGTTCAGGTTTTGTCGCATCTCCTGTAGTAACATATAATTTATCATCTGGACCAATCGCTAGTCTTCCTCCATGGTGGAAAGCGCCACTAGGAATTTCATCTATCAGCAAATCCGTTTCCACCCACACTTGTTTTTGATCATCCAATGATAATGTGACGACACGATTAAGGGGTTGACCATCGTCCTCATATGTATAATAAGCAATCCCTTTTGTACCATCATCAATTAATACAAACCCAAGCAAGCCCGCTTCTTGTGCTGTTGATAATGACTTCTCTAATTCTACTTGTTGACGAGTGACTTCTCCCCTTTCAACTTTAGCAATTGAACCTGTTCTTTCGGATAAATAAAACACGTCATCGCGCTTATTAATTGACCAAGGGATATCGAGGTCTTCTGCCACCACTTCTACCTTTTGTTGATTTGATACATCTACGGTTTCTGGTTCTTCATCCATTTCATTGTTAGATTGACAGCCCATGAGAATAAGTAGGAAACTTGCAACAAATAAAATAGTCAATTTCTTCACTAGATCTACACCCTTCTTTTATTTTTTAAAAGCTTGTTATATTAAAGTAATAATTTTCAGAATATATGATAAAATTCTATCAAAAGGGGGAATGATAGATGAAATTAATTGTTAACTTTTTTAATCGCTTAATGCAAAGATACTTACCAGACCCATTTCTATTTGTTATCATTTTAACATTTTTAGTGTTTGCACTAGGGCTCATATTTACTGATAGTGGTCCGTATCAAATGGTACAATTCTGGGGTGAAGGATTCTGGGGATTATTATCTTTTGCCATGCAGATGGTACTCGTATTAATTACCGGTCATGTTTTAGCCAGTAGTGCTATATTCAAAGCTGGATTAAGTGCACTAGCTTCCAAAGCAAAAACACCTGGGCAAGCGGTTATTATTGTAACAATCATATCTTTACTTGCCAGTTGGATTAACTGGGGGTTTGGATTAGTTATTGGTGCTTTATTTGCCAAAGAGTTAGCACGCCATGTGAAAGGAGTCGATTACCGGCTATTAATCGCAAGCGCTTACTCAGGCTTTGTTATTTGGCATGGTGGTTTATCAGGATCAACACCGCTAACAATTGCCACTCCAGGGCATTTTTCCGAAGATTTGATTGGAATTATTCCAACAAGCGAAACCATCTTTTCATCATTTAACTTAATTATCACTATCGCTCTTTTTATTGTTTTACCCATTGTGAATCGATTCATGCTTCCAGCTAAAGATGATACAGTTACGGTTGACCCAGCGCTATTAAAAGAAGATTTACCTGCAGCAACATTAGAAAAGGATTCCATGACACCAGCAGAGAGATTAGAGAATAGTCAGTTACTGTCTTTACTTATCGGTGTGATGGGCTTAATCTTCTTATTTTATTATTTCGTTACTAATGGTTTTGCCCTAAATTTAGATATTGTAAACTTTCTTTTTCTATTTCTTGGCATTCTCTTTCACCGTACCCCTCGTCACTTCTTACAAGCAGTTACGAATGCTGTAAAAGGTGGCAGTGGCATTATTATTCAATTTCCGTTCTATGCAGGCATTATTGGTATGATGACAGCTTCTGGCCTAGCGGCTGTAATATCCAATGGATTTGTTTCCATTTCTAACGAACATACATTACCATTATTCACCTTCTTAAGTGCAGGTCTTGTCAATATATTTATACCTTCTGGTGGTGGGCAATGGGCTGTGCAAGCTCCTGTTATGTTAGATGCAGCGATCGCATTGGATGTTTCCATTCCTAAAATCGCAATGGCGGTAGCATGGGGAGATGCTTGGACGAACTTAATACAGCCATTTTGGGCATTACCCGCTCTTGCCATCGCAGGCCTAAAGGCAAAAGATATTATGGGCTTTTGTGTCCTTACGTTAATTGCTAGTGGGATTATTATTTCTTTAGGTTTCTTACTTTTATAAGAGAGCCACTTTACGGTGCACCAGTCTGAAGCTATTCGTCATGTATCGCTTCAGACTGAGTGATAATTTGGTAGGGTTTTAGCTATTCTTGGTGATTTGCCATAGTCCAAATACCCCGGTCCTATTCGTACATTCCCTTTTAACTGCCACTTGTATCTATATAACTTCTACACTTATCCCCCCATTTCTGATGTGCTTGTCCTCCGCACACAAATAAGTTAGATCAAAGTATGTTTTTTTACTGTTTTTTTATTTAGTTCAGCAGTTTATTATTATGAGCAACACCGAATAGAGGCGATTGTCATATTTAACCGATCTAAAAGTTTTTTTATTTTTACCATTGTATCTAACGTAACGTGAGGTTTTATAATATTACATAAGGAGGGCTCTTATGACAAATGATTATTATCGTATTGGAGAATTCGCTAAGAAAACAAATACGACTATTCGTACATTGCATTATTATGATGAGATTGGCTTATTAAAGCCGGCATGCACGAGTAAAACAGGTGATAGATATTATTCCACAAACGAAATATTAACAATGCAAAAGATTGTTACGTTAAAATATTTGGGTTATCCATTAGATAAAATACAGGAGCTTCTCAACAACACTGAGTGGGATCTGCGGCAATCTCTGTCGTTTCAACAAGAAGAGCTCATTATCAAAAGACAGCAAATTAATCACATGATTAAAACGTTAGACCATGCTCTTTCGATTTTAGAAGAAAATCAAACAGTTGATCCCAATATTTTTATTATGCTCATTAACTCCATTCAAATGGAGACAGAGCATAAAGAATGGATGAGGAATTTTATCCCCGAGAATATGATTCAAGATATCTACAATATTTCTGATGAGAAACAACAACAATTAAACAAACGAGTCGCTAAAGAATTTGCAAACGTAAAAAAGTTAGTGGGTACCGATTATGAGGATGAGCATGTCCAAACAGTGATTGCAGCCATTTGGGATATCCTCTATGAGCTTTATCCTAATATTGAGGATTTCATCCACCACATAACAGAAGTAAATGAAGATATTGATCACCATCTCGCTGAAGCTCCTGTTCTTTTCCCCTCTCCATTTACGGCGGAAGAAGAAGAATGGCTTGCTCAGGCTATCTCCATTTATCTAGAAAAGAAGGGAATGAAACAAATTGAAAACAAAAAAGAAAACGGCTAGTCTGTGGTCATTATTAAAAGGCGCAAAAGTACCAAAGTGGATTATCATTGTTGCACTGCTACTCAGCCTACTTGAAACCGCAGCAGGGTTGGTCGTTCCATTATTTACAGCTAATATGGTCGACCAGTTAGCTACATCTCGTCTTGAACTATCGCTCATCGCATTATTAGGGGGCGCGTTCATCATCCAAACAATTGCCTCCGGTTTTTCCTTTTATTTAATGACTTATATTGGAGAAAGAATGGTCGCTTCATTACGAAGAAAACTGTGGGAACATTCTATCCACCTCCCAATCCCTTTCTTCGATAAGCATCAATCAGGAGAAACAATGAGTCGAATCACACAAGATACAAATATAGTAAAATCTTTGATTACACAACATATTATTACTTTTATTACGGGAATGATCTCAATCATTGGGGCAATTATTATTCTACTAATGATTGACTGGCGAATGACACTTATTATGCTTATTGCTGTTCCATTAGCAGTCATTATTATCATGCCACTCGGGCAAAAAATATATAAAGTATCTCTATCTACCCAAGATCAAATGGCTGATTTTTCGAGCAACCTCGGTCGGGTCTTATCTGACATTCGACTTGTAAAGGCGTATCAAGCCGAAAAAACGGAGATTGAAAAAGGGAATAAGAACATTCAGCACTTATTCCAATTTGGTTTGAAAGAAGCAAAAATTCAAGCAGTCGTCTCACCATTTATGACATTTATTATGATGTTTGTTCTTGTTGTCCTCATTGGATATGGCGGGGTACGAGTCGCTTCAGGAGAACTATCTGCCGGCTCATTGGTAGCTATTATCATTTATATGTTCCAAATTGTTGTTCCATTTACCCAAATGGCTTCTTTCTTTACTGCTTATCAAAAAGCAATGGGTGCAACAGAAAGAATTCAGGATATGTTAAATACACCTACTGAAAAAATGAATGAAGGAACAAAAGGTGCAATCCATCCAGAGGAAATTACCTTTAACCAACTCCAATTCTCATATAAAGATGACAAGATCATTAAGGATATCAATTTACACATACCAGCTGGAAAAACGACGGCATTTGTCGGTCCAAGTGGTAGCGGTAAAACAACCTTATTCGCCCTACTTGAACGCTTTTATGAACCTAATGATGGCAGTATTTTATTAAACGGTAAGCCAGCTGACGAGTATGCTATTGAAAATTGGCGGGCACAAATTGGTTATGTTTCTCAAGAAAGCCCACTGATGTCTGGAACAATTCGAGAAAACTTAACCTATGGCACGAAAAAAGAGATTAGTGAAGAGGAATTACTGCAAGCAACTACACAAGCCCATGCAGCAGAGTTCATCGAGAGATTGCCGAATGGTTTAAACACCGATGTTGGTGAGCGAGGAATTAAACTCTCTGGTGGACAACGTCAACGCATTGCCATTGCTAGAGCCATTATTCGTGACCCGAAAATCCTTTTATTAGATGAAGCCACATCGAATCTTGATAGTTCCTCAGAACAACTCGTACAATCGGCTCTGCAAAATTTAATGAGAGGCCGAACAACACTTGTCATTGCCCATAGACTGTCAACTATCATTGATGCCGACCAAATTATCGTTCTCGAAAATGGAAAAATCACAGGAAAAGGGACACACGCTGAATTGCTTCAATCACACTCTTTATACGAACAACTCGCTACAAAGCAATTAAATATCAGTCAAACTTAAGCTGAGAGAGGAGCATACCTCTACTCAGCTTCTTTTATGACCCACTTTTAATAGGAATAGGTTGCTCAACACCGTCAAAGCCTTCCTGATAAATACGACTAATAATCGATTCAATCTCAGGCTCTTCGACAGTTAAATCTTTAATATTATGTGTTTGTGTAATTTGCGTGATAACACCAGAAGCAGATATATCTTCTCGGTTAAAGCGTATCCAATACCTACCTGTTTCTTCTTTAAATACTTCTGCTTTTTCAAGCGTCAATGGCGTAGAATGTTGTTCTAGATCTACGACAAGGGTCCGAATTTTTCCAAATCGATTTTTCACTACAGCGATTTCTCCATCATACACTTTCTGTCCGTGATCAATTAATACCATCCGCTGACAAAGTTGCTCGATATCTTCCATATCATGGGTCGTTAGAATAACCGTAATATCGCGTTCTTTATTGATTTCTTTTATAAATGTACGCATGCGTTCTTTCGCTACTACATCTAACCCAATCGTCGGTTCATCTAAGAATAAAATGGGAGGATCATGGAGTAAGGAAGCGGCAATGTCAGCACGCATTCTCTGCCCTAAAGAAAGTTGCCTTACTGGCGTATTGATAAATTCATCTAATCCAAGAATCTCTGTAAATGTATCCATGTTTTCTTTATAGCGGCTATGCGAAACTTGGTAAATTTCCTTTAATAATTCGAATGATTCAATCGTCGGCAAATCCCACCACAATTGCGTTCTTTGTCCAAAGACCACACCGATATTTTTGGCATTAGCTTGACGGTTTTCATAAGGAACGATGCCATTTACTTTAACCGTCCCCCCACTAGGTACGAGGATACCCGTTAACATTTTAATCGTTGTCGATTTCCCCGCACCGTTAGGTCCAATATAGCCGACCATTTCTCCTTTATCGACGGTAAAACTGATATCCTTTACCGCATGCTTTGTATGAAATTCACGTTTTACTAGACCTTTCATGGCACCAAGAAAACCGGTTTCACGTTTCGCAATTTTAAATTCTTTCATCAAATGCTCTACTTCTATGATAGCCATTCTTTACCCTCCACTCTGTTTATGACTGCCCACCTTCAATGCTCTTTATGAACCCGTACTCTTATAACGGCTAAGCCCTAGCATCCAAATGTAGTAGGCAATAATGAAGAAAACAATACCAACCAATGGCGAAAAATAGCCAATATTCTCTGAGAAGTATGGCGTTTCTTTACCTAAGATAACGCTTGCAGGAAAATAATTCACAAAACCAAAAGGTACAACAAACGCCATAATCCATTGCACCATTTTTGGATAAATGACTAATGGATAATTCGTTAAGTTTCTTGCTGGGTACATCACAACCCAATAAAATTGCTCGGATTTTGTTGTCCAAAAGGCAAAAGCTGAGATAATCACGAGCAAGCCCCCTTGTATAAGGACTCCACCAATCACTGCCGCTAATAAAAACAGGACATTAGCAATTGTCCAATGAATTTGCAATTCTGCACTTACCCAAATAAAAATAAATATACTAAAGATAAACTGCCCAAAGGATGCCACATCAAACTTCATCGCCATAAAGTGAAAGAAAGGATTAATCGGCCGCACTAAGAAACGATCAAATGTACCGTTTAAAATATATGTATCTAAACTACGAAAATGGAAAAATAAAATAATACAAAATCCCCAAGAGAGCACTGCTATCGCAAATAAGAATAACATCTCATAAAAATTCCATGTCCCTAACTCCTGAAACTGATAGAGCATTACCCACATCGTTATCGCCGTTCCTGCATATGAGGTCAGCATCCCTACAATCCTCATAAAGAAGGCAAAGCGGTATTGCAGCTGAGCCCTTATACCAGCAGCAACAAGTTTAAAATATAAATCAATATACCTCATGAATGCCATACTTATCCCCCTTGAACAACCACCTTCTGCGATGCTTTTTTCCATACTAATCTTAAAAAAATATATGTAACGACTACCCAAAATAACTGAATCCCAATAGATGTGAAGATTTGATTTCCTGCAATCTCACCAATAAAAATCGCATTTGGTATGTAATAAATGCCTTGAAAGGGTAAGTATGAGGCAAAGCTTGCGAGCCAACCTGGGAAAAACCACAAAGGAATAACCGAACCAGATAGTAATGACATCGCAAAATAAAAGATATCCTCAACTCCGCCTGTTTCAACTAAGAAGAAAGTTAATAATCCAAAGGCCATTTCAATACAATAACGAATTAAGAACCCAATAAAAGCGGCAAATAAAAAAGCTAACCAGATCAGTGGATCATTTGGTATTGAAAGATCCATAAAGAAAAATAAGATAATATACAAAGGCATTAGTGCAGTAATCATATAGAAAAACACACTGCCAAAGTCTGCGAATAAATAACGTAAAGGCACATCAAAAGGACGCATTAATTCCAATGAAATATCACCCGTACGCACTTTCTCTTGTATTTCCCAGAGAGGGGTCCCTGCCCCGTTTACACCTGAGAGAAATTGACTTACTACTATATATGTAAGCATTGCTTGAAAACTGACGCCACCAGCCTCTTCTCTACCCGCATATAACGCTGTCCAGATAGAACCCCACATTAAAAGAAAGATCACATTAGAACCGAGTCTAGACCAGACATCAAATCGGTACACAGCCGAACGTAGAAAAGACTTTTTGGCAAACGTCCAATACAAACGATAATTGAACATCTACTTCCCACCTGCTTCTTAAAAAATCACGTCATCTGCAAACATTTTAACATAATTTTACTAACACCCACCCCTTTTAGTTTGACAATTATTAAAATTGTCAATAGAATAACATCTCTACCATTTTCACGTATAAGGTTGGCAATTAATATAGAATGAATTAAAATGTAGTCTGACTTATTTTTATTAGAAGGAGACATCAATTGATGCGTAAATATAAATTATCCGATGTGTTAACCTTTCTCATACCTTCTATACTAGGGATTTTATTCTTTATCATTCCGATTAGTGTAGACGGAGAAGTAACCATTCCTATTGCCATTTTATCTGGGTGGATACAAGATTTATTAGCTGGATATATTCCGCTAATTATGGTGGTTATTATCGTTCTTACTTTATTGGGGACAGTACTAGCGAAGATTTCCCCAAATATTTTTAAAAACACCCCTTTCTTAAACAACTTATTTAATGTTACTTATGGGTGGGTAATTGTCCGTTTTTTAGGGGCCGTATTTGCAGTGCTAACCTACTTCAAGTGGGGAACTGAGGCTGTTTGGTCAACAAATACAGGTGGACTATTACTGTTTGATTTATTACCAGTGCTATTTAGCGTATTTTTATTTGCAGGATTACTTCTACCCCTGTTGGTTAACTTTGGATTACTAGAATTCTTTGGCGCTTTACTTACAAAGGTCATGAGACCGTTATTTAAACTTCCGGGCCGCTCAGCAGTTGACTGTGTTGCCTCTTGGATTGGTGATGGAACGATTGGGGTTCTATTAACAAGTAAACAATACGAGGAAGGATATTACACGAAAAAAGAGGCTGCCATTATTGGTACAACCTTCTCTGTTGTGTCTATTACTTTTAGTCTTGTTGTTATCTCACAAGTAGGATTAGGAGAATTCTTTGTTCCATTCTACTTGACGATCCTAGCGACAGGTATTATTGCTGCCTTAATCATGCCAAGAATACCACCACTTTCAAGAAAAGCGGACACTTATTATGACAAGAAAGCTAAAGAAGCAGATGAAGCTATTCCTAAAGGTTATACGCCTATCTCTTGGGGAATAGAATTAGCTCTTAACAAAGCTAGAAAAAGTAGAGACGTAAAGGCCTTCTTTATTGACGGATTTAAGAATATTTTAGACATGTGGATGGGTGTAGCACCGATTGTTATGGCGCTTGGTACAGTCGCATTAATTTTAGCCGAATATACACCAATCTTTACTTGGATAGGTATGCCATTTATTCCGGTATTAGAACTCTTTGGCTTACCAGAAGCTGCTGCTGCATCTGAAACATTATTCGTTGGGTTTGCAGATATGTTTTTACCTTCTGTCATGGCTGCAGGGATTGAAAGTGAATTGACTAGATTCGTTATCGCTGCTCTATCTGTTTCGCAGCTCATTTATATGTCAGAAGTTGGCGGTTTGTTATTAGGGTCGAAAATCCCTGTATCATTCTTTGACTTAGTATTAGTCTTTATCCTAAGAACTATCATTTCACTGCCTATTATTACATTGGTTGCTCATTTTATATTTTAAATCCATTCTTTCTCGGGAAATAATTTTTTCTGCCACCTGTCGTGTTTTCAGGTGGCGTTTTTATATACATTGAATGGATTGAATTTTTGATAGATGAATCACTAAAAAGATCCATCGGTTACGATAAAATCTCCAACCATACAACGTTTGCCTCTTTATGAAAGTTGGACAAAACCAAAGTTTCTCTCCATTATTAAGCGCCATACAGTGAATACGGTATAATCCTTTCACACAAATTTGTTTTAAAATGAATTCAGGTTGTTCTTCCGGTAGATTCGGCATGTTTTTCGGCGGTTTATACGGAGGGGGAATTTGCTGGAATGTATCTAGGTCCATATTTTTTAACAGTTTCCCTTTTATCCCTTTCGGTTCATGTACATTAAAATGACTCATAGTAATCACCTCAAGCACATCTTATGTGAAAAGTGGCCATTTGCCATCATCTTATGTCAGGTAACTCACCAATGCTTAAGGTGAAAACAAAAAAATGCCTGCAGCAACTTCGTCTGCGGCACCTGATATTTATTGAGCGATTTCATATAACTCTGCACTTGTCATTTTAATGAGGTCTTGTAACGTTAATTCTATCTGTGTACCTAATTTACCCCCACTAACAATCATACTTTTCATATCCTTTGCTGATGTATCAATATACGTAGGATATTGCTTTTTCATAGCAATTGGTGAACAGCCACCACGAATATAGCCTGTTATCTTCTGAATATCTTTCACATGAATCATTTCAATCTTTTTCTCACCTGACGCCTTAGCTGCCTTTTTCATATCCAGTTCCTTATCAACTGGAATGACAAATACATAGTTTTGCTTACTTGCACCCACTGTCACTAATGTTTTAAAAACCATTTGACCTGATTTACCCGTTTTTTCTGCCACTGAAAGACCATCTATTTTTCCATCGGCAACATCATAAGTCATGACTTCGTAGCTTACTTTCGCCTGATCTAATAACCGCATCGCATTTGTTTTTCCTTTTGCCATTCAACTACATCCCCTAGAAATAACGAAAAAGTATTTGCTCAAGTTCGATAAACTCTAGCTTCATAAGGTCGAAGCTTCACCTTCTTAGGTGGCGATGTATCGCCTTGTGCTTGATAGTTCCATAATAATAGCTCTGCACTTTCTCTGACAAGTAGGTGATTTAAACTAACAGTCACAGTAAGAGCAGACAGGTTTACTAGAATCAGAAACCTCTGTTCTTCATCTTCTCTTGTATAAGCAAAAACCTGTTTATGATTGGGAAAAAGAAGCTTATATTCACCCTTACTAAAGGTAGCGTGAGTCTTCCTTAAAGTAATTATATGTTTGTAAAATTGCATGACGGAATGATTCGAATTCTTTTGTAAGTCCACATTGATTTTTGTATAATTCTCATTTACTTCCATCCATGGTTTCCCTTCCGTAAAGCCTGCGTGTGGATCAGAACTCCACTGCATAGGCGTACGGCTATTATCCCGCGAAGAAGCCCATATGAGTTTCATAATCTCTTCGTGTGACCAACCTTTCTGTTGTTTGTCCTTATATAAATGATGAGTGATGATATCATGATAGGAGGACATCTTTTCGAAGTGCACATTCGTCATGCCTATTTCTTGGCCTTGATAAATAAAGGGAGTACCTTTCATAAAAAAGTACATACACGCTAAAGCAGTTGCGCTTTCATACCAATATTCTTTATCATTGCCCCAAGTTGAGACAATTCGCGGCTTGTCATGATTT
Organism: Cytobacillus sp. FSL K6-0265; assembly: GCF_038003465.1. Lineage (NCBI taxonomy): Bacteria > Bacillati > Bacillota > Bacilli > Caryophanales > Bacillaceae > Cytobacillus > Cytobacillus sp. FSL K6-0265. The sequence goes on from NZ_JBBOPE010000001.1 coordinate 4,235,774, forward strand.
TCAAGAAAAAGGGCATTCCAACCATCTGCAGCTAATGCAACTTGCCACTTCGTTAATACTTTCTTCAAATCAATGATATCTAAGATTGGTTTTTCTTCTGCATCCCATAAACCAAGGTGCTCGAATTGAAAAACCATATCCATTTTTCCTTGGTCCTTGCCAACCCAAAGAAGAGACTCTTCTGCACTAACCCCATTCGCCTCCCCAACCGTAACAACTGGGAACTTCCCGTACGTTTCTTTTTTAAATTCTAAAAGCCAATCATGTATTCCAGGTTGATTCATATGCTTCGAGAAGGAGGGGACATATGTCTCTTTGTTAGTTGGAGGGATGTCTGGTAAACCCGGGCTTTTCTTAATATGACTAATCGCATCAATTCTAAAACCGTCTACGCCTTTTTCTAGCCACCAATTGACTGTATCATATAATGCATGACGTACTTCTTTGTTTTCCCAGTTTAAATCTGGTTGTTTTTTAGAGAATATATGCAAATAATATTCACCCGTTGCTTCATCATACGTCCATGCAGAGCCGCCAAATATACTGGCCCAGTTATTCGGTTCTTGCCCATCTTTTCCTTTTCTCCAAATATACCAATCTCGTTTTTTCGATTCCTTGCTAGCTTTCGACTCTATAAACCATGCATGCTCATCACTTGTATGGTTTAAAACAAGATCAATAATTAGTCGCATACCTCTTTGATGTACTTCCTCTAATAATTGATTAAAGTCATTCATTGTCCCGTATTCAGCTAAAATTTCCTTATAATTAGAAATGTCATAGCCGTTATCATCGTTAGGAGACTCATACATCGGACAAATCCAAATCAAATCAATGCCCAGTTCCTTTAAATATGATAGACGTTGAATAATGCCTTGTATATCCCCAATGCCGTCTCCATTTGAATCTTGAAAGCTTCGCGGATAGATTTGATAGGCAATTGCGTCTTTCCACCAAGTCACATCCCATTCCTCACCTTCTACTAACGATTAATTAATGATTTATGAATCCATATGGCCGCCTGAGAGCCTTCACCCATGGCAATTGTCACTTGTTCTGAATGAGCCACAACATCACCCGCAGCCCAAACATGAGGAACATTCGTCATTTTCGAGCGCCCATCCGTTATAATATGCTGATTACCTAAACGTTCTACACCTAATTTTGCTGCTAAGTCCGATTTTACTTGATTCCCACCATAAGCAATAAAGCCTCTCTCACCTTCTACAACCTGTCCAGATGCCAAACGAACCCCGCGAAACGATGAACCGTCAGCCATTACCTCGGCTATTTTTTCTTCAATCACTTCAATTCCTAATTTCTCTAACTGTTGATAAGTTTGTGGACAAACTTCTTTTTGCTTATCATTAACGAATATAATTGAATTCGTCCAATAAGCAAGCGTCAATGCCATATTAGCACCCGTGTTTCCAGAACCCATCACAACCGTTGTTTTATCCTTCACCTCATAGCCATCACAGTCTGGACATACGTACACAGTCAAACCTAGACATGGACCGAGCGATTTATACGGGGGAATATGATCCATGATGCCTGTGGCAAGTAATAATCGCATGCCTCTATATTGCTTCTTACTTCTTGTGTAAATCATGAACTCCTCTTCCTCGTACATAATGTCTATTACTCGATCATCTTGATAATGAACACCATATTTTTCCCCATGTGCTCTGCCGATTTCTCTAAGTTGTGGACCACTCACACCATTAGGATAACCTAATATATTATGATAACTTTGACATATGGACGATCGGCCTTGATTGTCATCAAGCACTAACACTCGATGTTTGTAACGACCTAATTGAATCGCTGCCTGTAATCCTGCAATTCCACCACCAATAATAATGCATTCGTATTTCATACGCCTCATCCCTCCTCATTTTCATCTTTGTATTGTTTCCAAATTGATGAAAATCATGAAAAAGGGCAACAAAAACTCATTATCCACAAAAAATATATTAACTTGTGGATAAATTATAAATATACACAGGGTTATACACATACGAACAAATGCTTGGTTTAATAGCTTTTTTCCATATTATTATTAACTTCTTCCTTTGAATCATTTTCACCTTTTTAAGTTATCCACTTTTTATTGTGGACAACTGTTAATAAGTGCTAATATTCTTTACATTCTTTCCACATCGAAATTTTTTCATTACCCATACCTAGATTGCATTGCTCATATCTTGGTTCTCACTTGTTCCGAAATAAAAGGCTCGTCTCGCATCCCACCCAAAAGGGTTCAAAAATAGCAGAAAGGTTGCCCACATCGGCAACCTTTCTGCTATTTATTCATATGTGACAAAAAACCACCTAATAAATCATCAATATCTTCTTCGGCTTCTTCCTTCTTATGTGATTCTGGTTCGTTTTTCTTCGCTTGATTCCAATCGAAACTATCTAGTTCATCTTCAAACGTCGCATCGTCAGTAGATTCTTCCGCAGCAGCAGTTTCCTGCCATTCATCAACAGGACGAGTGCCTGATTCTTCCTGCAAATATAATGCTTCATCAATATTAGCTGAGCCACTATTTAAGGAAGCTAATAATGCTGTAGCTCTGAGCGGGTCGGAAATAAGCTGATACACAATACTTCCGAGTAATGCCTCAGAATGCTCGTGTTTTAGCCAATCCTTTTGAACCTTTGTTAAATGTTTCGGAAGTGGAATCGTAATAGCTTCTCTCTCATTACTCTTATTTTGATTCACTCCAGCAAGGACAATTTCCGCAACCTTACTAGAAAAATTTCTTCTCTCTGTTGTTTTTAACCTTTGTAGCTCTTTTAGTAGATAATCTGGTGTATCAGATGGTATTCGGAATGAAATTGACTGACCCCTTTTCAATTCCGAAGAAGCTGGTTTTTTCATCAAAACTCACCTAGTTTGATTTAACAGGTTTCTTATCCTGCTTATCTTTATTTGATCTTCTTGCATAATCTGCAACCAATTTATAATAGGCATTCGCCATCATCCAAATGCTTTCTTTTTCATCTTCAAAAAAGTCGATGTTAAAACCATCTAAATTATTATTCAAAGTTTTGAGGTAATCCTTTAGGACGATGGAGCCACCACCAACAAAATAGCATATTTCAGTTTGCGAATTTTTTTGCCATACGTTTCTTAATAAACGATATTGCTTCTTCGCTAAGTCTAAAAGAATACGATCTGTAATGTCATGTACACTTGTGCGGCTACCTTTAACCATAATATGGTTGCGGTTGTTTTTTCTTGTAATAATCTCCACTACATCGCGGCGACTATCAAGCTCTATACCATGTTTTGATCTTATTTCTTCTCTAATCGCTTCTAAAGATTCAGACACACCTAAATTAAAGCCTTGAGCTTTATCATCATCCACATTTCGATCTTTAATGACTGCGATATCTGTTGATAAACCACCAATATCTTGAATAAGTATGCGTTTATCTATTAAGTCTTTATTAATAATATTTAATTGATTGTCCATCACCAAATTAATGAAAGCAGCAAAACCTTCAGGATATACTTTGACATCATCAAATTTAATATTGACCTTCACCCCTTGATATTTAGGAGTAATTAAAAATTCGACTTGGTGAACAGACCCCATTAATTTAGATCGATAACCCGAATCCTTACCTTCTTTTGCTTCTCTCAATGGAAGTCCTGTACCTAATAAATAATTCGCATCAACCACATTACCAGATCTCTTAAATGCAGCGCCCTTTTCTTCATTAACCGCATCCAATGCTAACGCAGTAAATAACATGACCAACGTTTGATCTTCTTCTGATTTACTGCTGCCTGGATCAAGCTCTGATGCGTTATCACTTTTGGTTGCTAAATGTCCAACACGATAGATTGCATTATTCTCTTTCAAAGCAGGGGAGTGGACACGAATATGTATGCCATCTAGCGGATCCTTACTATTTAGCTCTTCAATTCCAATGACTGGTCTATCCTCAATATCTCTTGCTACGACATTCGGTAAATTAAGCTCGTTCTCTACCTTACCAAAAATAGCTTTAAGCGAATCATTACCAACATCGACAGCCGCAATTCTTGCATTCGTCATCTCTGATCCAACCCTTTCATTCTCATATATTTGAGTTAATAGTTTAAGAGTAATAGAGAATGAAGTAATAAGCAATGAAAGAGGGAGAAAAGTTACCAAATCGTAAAAACGTAAACAAACAGCAAAATTTCGTATACCTGTATACTTTAATGTTTACAAGAAAACATAAAAAGCATACATCTTTATATATCAACATGTATACACTTTTGCATACTTGCACACATTTAAACAGTCAAAAGAAAACAATAATGTAAACTTGTATGCTTATTTCGTTTACACGCATACGGAAATTGAATACATGTAAACACCCATCTTCTTACCCACTATTTGCTATTAAAGGGACCGCTACACATCATGCCAATAAGACAGGTTAGAGAGTGAATAAATGAAAAGTATGAGAATCATTCAAGCGGAAAATACTATCAATGATTTACAGATCCGTTAGAAGGCCTTCGAAACAAATAACTACCAAATCCCATTAAATTTAAACATTCTGATTAGACTTTCGAATTAAGTTCCATTTAATATACTTGTACGCTCAAAAGATAATCGTTTAATTATCTATATAATCTTGATATAATTTTTTAAAAGCAGGCCAACCCCATTAAATCAATATTTATACGTTTCTATAGCCAAATTATACTTATCTTTGATTTGACAAAAATCTGAAAAACATTATTATAGTATAAGTAAAAAAAGGAGGAAATTAAATGTCTGACGACAAACAACGCATTGTCGATAGTGTGCCTCAGAAGGGATTTTTTGGACATCCTAAAGGTTTATTCACACTATTTTTCACTGAATTTTGGGAGCGCTTTTCCTACTACGGAATGAGAGCCATCCTTGTTTTCTACATGTATTATGAAGTTTCACAAGGCGGTTTAGGGCTTAGTCAAACGACGGCTTTATCTATAATGTCTATATATGGTTCACTTGTTTACATGTCTGGAATCATTGGCGGTTGGTTCGCTGACAGAATATTTGGTACTTCTAAAGCTATTTTCTATGGCGGAATCCTAATTATGCTTGGACATATCGCATTAGCTATTCCTGGAAGCATTGCCATGTTCTTTGTATCCATGGTATTAATTGTTTTGGGAACAGGGTTATTAAAGCCTAATGTATCAAGTGTCGTAGGTGATATATACAGCGAAAGCGATAGTCGCCGCGATGCAGGGTTCAGTATTTTCTATATGGGGATTAACCTTGGTGGTTTCCTTGCTCCTCTAATCGTTGGTTCACTAATGGATACAAGTTTCCATCTTGGATTTGGTGTGGCTGCGGTTGGTATGTTTGTTGGATTAGTCACTTTCCAAGTAACTAAGAAAAAGTATTTAGGTCTAGCAGGAACTCAAGTGCCTAACCCATTAGCACCACATGAAAAGAAACGAGTATTTACACAAATAGGAATAGGTACTCTTATTGTTGCTATTCTAATCGCTGTAGGTATTCCTACTGGATATTTAACATTTGACAGTCTTGTCTTTATTGTCGGAATTTTAGGAGTAGGAATTCCAATCGTTTACTTTACTGTTATGTACAAAAGTGAGAAAACGACAGATGTGGAACGCTCAAGATTAATTGCCTACATACCTTTGTTTATTGCAGCAGTTATGTTTTGGGCCATTCAAGAGCAAGGTTCAACAATCTTAGCCAGCTATGCAGACAATCGTACGGATTTAGAATTTATGGGCATCACTATTTCTCCAGCATGGTTCCAATCTCTTAATCCTTTATTCATTATTGTATTGGCACCAATGTTTGCTTGGTTATGGGTGAAGCTTGGTGATCGTCAACCTACGATTCCACAAAAGTTCTCTCTCGGATTACTATTTGCAGGTCTTTCTTTTATCGTTATCCTTGTACCTGGATATTTCGCGACAGAAGGTGCATTAGTAAGCCCACTTTGGTTAGTATTAAGCTATTTTATTGTTGTACTTGGTGAACTTTGTTTATCACCAGTTGGTTTATCAGCAACGACAAAACTTGCTCCTACTGCATTCTCTGCACAAACAATGAGCCTTTGGTTCTTAGCAAGTGCAGCAGCTCAGGCTATCAATGCACAAGTAGTTAGATTTTATTCAGCTGATACAGAAGTACTTTACTTCGGTATTATTGGTGGTTTATCCATTGTGCTTTCAATCGTTCTTTTCTTGGTTGCACCAAAAATCCAGAAAAAAATGCGAGGAATTAAATAAATTCCTAAAAAAGATGAACCTATACGATGGTTCATCTTTTTTTCGTTTAAACCTCTACTTCTGTACCTATTCCTTGTTTTTTCGCTTTATCATATACAGCTGCTGCCGCTGCTAAGTCAAAATAAGCAGCTCCTACGGATTTGAAGAAAGTAATTTCTTCGTCTGATTCTCTTCCCATAATGGTATGTGCTGCTAATTCTGTAAGCTCTCCATGTAGCTCATCAAAATGCCAATCACCTTTTTCATTAGGAATAATAAAGTCTCCCGCTTCTTCTTTTACACCTTCTATCGTATCAGCAACCACTTTACTCGCTCGTTTTAATGTTTCTACATCCACTTCACGCATATTAGGTAAATAAGATCCAATGCCATTGATATGTGCTCCTTGTTGCAAACTAGACCCTTTGAAGATTGGCTCTACTGCACGTGTACTACAATTGACAATATCAGACTGTTTCACAGCATCATCAGGATCTGCTACAACTTCCACTTTCCCTTTATAATTTGGCAGGATCTCTCTCATTCGTTTAGCAAAGCGCTCGGCTCTTTCCCTCGTACGGTTATATAAATAGATATGATCAATATTTCTAACTTCGCATACAGCTTGTAGTTGCTCTTCTGCCATTGCACCACAACCAAGCACAGCCACAGACCTTGCCTCTTTTTTTGCTAAGTATTTTGTTGCGACGCCACTAAGCGCTCCCGTTCTTAATCTGGTTAAATAAGATGCATTCAGACAAGCCACGTGTGTACCGTTTTCTGTATCTGATAACAAGATCACACCTTGAGTTGTTTTTAACCCTTCTTTAGGATTCTCAGGAAAGATTGTGACTATTTTTACTGCAGCTTTCTTCATTGTCTCCATCGCACTAGGCATATATAATGCCGATGCTTTTTTTTCAGGGATATCTAAAACAGTCCTTTGAGGACTCGTTATTTTCCCTTGATGATAAGCAACAAGTGCTGTTTCCATATCTTCAATCGCATCTTTCATGACATATAATGTTTTTATTTCTTTCTCTGATAAAACAAGCATAAACACATCTCCCTTACAACTATTGACCACATCTCATAAAGCTCGATACGGATAACGTACCGAGCTTTTTAAAATAAACAATCTCCTACATGGCGACATCTTGATCTAATTCTTGTTTACTCTTTTCACGTACAGCGATCATTGCAATGAGAGAAATCGCAGCACATAATATAATATACAAAGCCACTGGTACATAAGAACCATCAAAATAGGCCAGTAGTGCAGTAGCGATTAATGGCGCTGTTCCACCTGCTACCGCAGCACCAATTTGATAACCTAAGGTAATACCTGTATAACGGACATTTGATTTAAAGATTTCTGAGAACATTGTTCCTAACACGGCTGTAATCGGTGCCCAGACAATCCCTAATCCTAATACAGTTGCAATGACAAGCCACGTTACAGTTCCTTGCTGTAACATCCAAAAATAAGGGAAAGCAAAAACAGCCATTGCTAGTGTACCACCAATATAAAGTTTCTTCCTACCGATCTTATCAGAAAGACTCCCCATGATAGGAATAAGAATAGTTGTTACAATTGTTCCTACTGTCACAGCATTTAGCGTCGCTGTCCTTGAAAACCCTAATTCGCTAGTAGCGTATGAAACGATAAACGTACCGAAAATATAAAATGGTGCGGTTTCTACTACTTTTGCGCCTACAGAAATAAGTACTTCTCTCCAAGATGTTTTAAATGTTTCAACGATTGGTATTTTAGCAATTTCTCCACTTTCTTGTGCCTTTTTAAACGATGGTGTTTCATCGATTCCTTTACGAATCCAAAGACCAAAGAAGACAAGTAATGCACTCATGATAAAAGGAACACGCCAACCCCATGATAGAAAGTGCTCTTCAGGTAATAATGTCATAATAGACAGCGCGATAGTTCCAAGGAGCATACCGATCGTTACTCCCATTTGTGGGACACTACCGAATAATCCACGTTTTTCCTTTGGCGCATATTCTACAGCTAATAACACCGCTCCACCCCACTCTCCTCCAAGTCCAATTCCTTGGATAAGGCGAAGAATAATCAAGAGGATAGGTGCCATGACACCAATCGTTTCATACGTTGGCAAGAAGCCCATTAAGACAGTAGATCCACCCATAATGGTTAATGTTAATACTAATGTTTTCTTTCTACCTACCCTATCACCAATATGGCTGAAGATTACACCACCTAGTGGACGAATAAAAAATGCTAACGCAAATGAAGCGTATGCTAACAATAAGCCGACGGTTGGGTTATCACTATGGAAGAAATATTCATTAAATACAAGAGCAGCAACCGTACCATAGAGAAAATAATCAAACCATTCAATCGAGCTTCCCACAAGGCTAGCAATTAATACTTTTCTATTTTGCGCTTTACTCATTCTAGCACCTCCTAATTATAAGAAATATCTAAATATTGCATTTTCAATATAATAGTATATTTATGCAAAAAAAGCTATAGTTTTCTAAAAAAAGTTTTCCTGTCTTTATAAACAGTTCATTGAAGATGATTGTTCTAAAAGTTATGCTAGTAAAAGATTTCCCTGCCAAATCACTTTATAAGAATAATAAACAAAAGATACTTCTTATAATCTGCACTAAATCCTTCATAACTGGACATAATAGGGTATAGGACTTTGTTTTCTACAGCCCTTTCTTTTTCTCTGCCCTTATGATATTTATGTTATAGAGTTGTTATCAGTATTGGAGTGACTTTTGTGATCGAAAAGAAAAAAGCTTTACCTATCCTGTTTGCTGTAATGTTTCTCGTTATGTCCGGATTTGGTGTCATTATTCCGGTTATACCATTCTATGCAGAAGAAATTGGGGCAAACCCTTCGCAATTAGGTTTATTAATGGCCGTTTATTCACTTATGCAATTTATTTTCGCACCCTTATGGGGACGTGTATCTGACCGTTATGGCCGGAAACCAGTGATGCTCATCGGCATATTAGGTCTCTCACTTTCATTCTTCCTAATGGCTTTATCTAGTGAATTATGGATGTTATTTGTCGCCCGTATCATTGGAGGAACGCTGTCTGCAGCGAATATGCCAACAGCAATGGCTTATGTTGCAGATATCACGACAGAGGAAGATCGTGCGAAAGGAATGGGGATGATTGGCGCTGCAACAGGTTTAGGCTTTATATTTGGCCCAGCAATAGGGGGGATATTTTCTCAAGCAAGTTTAAGTACTCCCTTTTATGTAGCAGGTTCTCTCTCACTCATTACAAGTCTTTTCGTCCTTTTTGTTTTAAAAGAATCGTTACCTGCCACAGGTCCAGGCGAAAGCAGAGAGCGTCCTCCTTTTTGGGAAGCGTTTAAAGGCACGACCTCCATTTTATTTATCTTGAATCTGTTTGTATCCCTATCTCTTGCAGGATTAGAGGCTACCTTTGCTTATTTTGCTTCACAAAAAGCAGGGCTACAACCAACAGAGTTAGGTATCATTTTTATGATTATGGGCTTCGGCTCTGCTCTTGTTCAAGGCGGATTAGTCGGGAAGCTTTCTAAGAAATATGGAGAAGGAGCAGTTATTCAAGGGGGCATAATCGTCAGTGTGATTGGTATGGGGCTTATTTTAACATTAGATAATTTCTTAACCGCAGCAATCTTCCTTACGATTTTCGGAATGGGCAATGGCGCAATAAGGCCTGCAGTGTCAAGTCTATTAACAAAATCAGCAAAAGGAGCGCATGGCAATGTAACAGGGCTTTTATCCTCTTTTGATTCTTTAGGACGTATACTCGGACCTCCTCTCGGCGGGTTATTATTTACTGTTTCGATTGGATTCCCTTATATTTCAGGAATCATTCTTTCCATTTGTGCATTATTATTATTTCAAGTTTACCGTATGAAAGCACCTGGTAAAAAAAGCTTTGAAGCGTAAGAAAGGCTGTCTATGTAAGGCAGCCTTTTACTGTTGACTTGGGAAATAGCGTTTTTTGAGTTGTGTCGAAGCAACCTCTAAAATAATTGCAACAAGGAGAATACAATAAGTAATAAAACCAACTTCTCTTAAATCAAAGTAGAATCCCGATGCCATAAAGAGTTCAAAACCAATGCCGCCTGCCCCTGCGGCCGCCCCCATTGCAACAGCGACTGAAAAATTGATTTCAAAACGTAGAAATGTCCATGATAAAAGATAAGTCATTGTAGATGGTAAAACAGCATGAACAACAGTTTGCCACCAGCCGGCGCCTGTCGACCGTAACGCTTCGAGCACCCCTTTATCCACTTCCTCAAATGATTCAGAGAAAGCTTTTACCAAATAGGCTACGGAGTGGAACAACATCCCTAAAACAGCTGCCGTACTTCCTAAACCGGCTGCAATAGCAAAAATCAAAACCCATAAAACCGTTGGAACCGCACGTATGAAAGCGACATATGTTTTGATAACTTTAGCTACAGCTTGATTGGATAAGTTTTCCGCTGATAATAAAGCAAGGAAAAAGGCAATTACTGCTCCAATGACTGTCGAGAGAACGGCTAATGCTAAAGTAACACCCACTTGATAAAACGCTTCACTCCAAGAAAAGTGAGTCAAAGCCGGCGTAAGGAACATCGTCTGTAAATTAGCCACTGTTTCCTTTAATGCGGACGTTAAATGAAAGCCGGTATAGTCAAAAACAAGGAAAGCGGCAACAGTTACAATGCCGAGAAACCATATAATCGCTTTTAATGTATAGTCAACCTTATTGCCAATTTTTATATTAATTCGACCCGTTTTACTGCGTTTTATATAGGCTACTCCCATCATAAGATCACCTTTCTGATACGGTTAGATGTGAGTTCTATGACGATGACTGTAAGGATAATTAATAATGTCACCAGCGCAACCGCTTCATAATTTAATGTCTTATAATACAGATCAAATGTATAGCCAATACCTGTACCTGTCAGTATACCAACTAAAGTTGCGCTTCTTATATTCGTTTCGATCATAAACAACACCCAACTCAACATTTGTGGTAATGCTTGTGGAATAACAGCTTTAAAGATCACTTGAAAATATGTGGCTCCCGTCGCCGTTAATGCTTCAAAAGACTTCAAGCCAACTTCATCAATCGATTCCATAAACGCTCTCGTCAAGAAGCCAACAGTACCGACAAATAGAGCAAGAAATCCGGTTAATGAGTTTTGTCCAAATGAGAGTAGGAGAATTAACGCCCATGCAACGACAGGTATATTTCTCGCAACAGAAGCTATTCCTCTGGATAAACCCGCCATTAAACCATTACGCCTCGTCGTTGTTGACCCCGCTATTCCGAGGAAAAAAGAAATGAATGCCGCTATCGTTGTCGCAGCTACTGACATGAGAATGGTTTCAACCAACTTCAACATAATGTCAGGAAACTCACGCCAAGTTTCCGCTGTAATCCATAAATTTTCAATCATCCATAAACCTGCTGTTGGAATAGATAACAAGCTTTGATAAAAGTCAAATTGCACCATCTCAATCGCTATCCAATTGAAGCAACAAACGATGATTAGCAAGAAGATATGTTGCCATTTTCTACTTAATCGTGTTTGATCTGCTAACATATTCGCCTTCTTCATACCGTTATAAGCTCTCTTGTATCCATACCATAGACTTCTCCAATGTAATGGGAGTCCAATTGTCTATTTGGCCCATTAAAAACTAAATGTCCTTTATTTAAACCAATAATTCTATTCGAATAGGATTGTGCTACCTCAACTTGATGAAGGTTAACGATACAAGTGATACCCAATTCTTCTGTAATAGACTTCAAATAATCCATTATTACCTTGGAAGAATGAGGATCTAATGACGCAATAGGTTCGTCACATAAAATGAGCTTCGGATCTTGGATGAGTGCGCGGCATATCCCGACTCTTTGCTGTTGTCCCCCACTTAGTTGGTCACAGCGTTTATACGCATGTTCAACGATTCCCAGCTTCTCTAGGAGGTAGAAAGCTCTTTCTTTTTCTTCTTCACTAAAAACACCGAGCATCCCTTGTAAAGTCGACTTATATCCGAAGCGCCCATGAAGTACATTTTCGATAACTGTTAAACGTGGGACAAGATTATAATGTTGAAAGACCATCCCGATATTGGCTCTTTCTTTTCTCAATGACTTTCTGCCAAGTTTAAGAATGTTTTCCCCATTAAAAATGATTTCGCCACTATCCGCTTCCACCAAGCGATTGATGCAGCGCAGTAACGTTGATTTTCCGGCTCCTGATGGACCAATAACCGATAAAAATTCGCCTGTTTCAACAGTAAAATCGATATTTGTTAGTACATGCTGGCTTTGATAGGATTTATTTAGTGCCTTAATTTCTAATAATGCCAAAGGACTCCGCCTCCTCTTAGATTACTTAGATAGCTCTCTTATCGGGTTAAACCATTCATCATCCACTGGCGCCAATCTTTCTTTCCCAGACTTAAAGAATAAAGCAGATTGATCTGAATCCTCTGGAACAAAGATTTTCTCATTGTTTGCTACTTCGTCACTTGATAAGTAGTCTTGTAGCTTTTTGAAGACCTCTTCACCTAAAAGCTCGATATTGCCAACAAATGGTGCGTTTAAGACGGGTGTTACACTGATTAGCACGAATTCCTTACCTTTTACAAGACTAAATGGCTCAGCGGCATTATCTTTTACGCGGTAAATCGACCCCGGACGATTCGCTTCACCTTCTACAAGTTCAACATAATTTTCTACACATGTATCACAAAAAGCTGCTACATCCGCACTTCCCTTTAACAAATTAACCGCTGAGCCTTGATGTGAATTCCCGAATAATACTTGTGAAAATAATGGACCACCTTCCATTAAATCTTCTTCTGTTAAACTTTTATCGTTAAAATGGGCAATCAAATCAGAGGCAGGTACTTTAAATCCCGATGTGGAACTATTTGATACAAACGACATTTTTTTATCGGCAATTGTATCTAAAGAAAACTCTCCATTTTCTTTATAGTCTTCTACATCATCAACGTTGACAGCTAACCAGCTATGGTAAACAGCATCGTCCAACGTACCTGATTCTCCTGTTGAAACGACTAATGGTTGAATAGCTTCATTACGCTCTTTTGCTTCTATATAACCTTGTGCACCCATAAATGCGAGCTCCGCATTATTATTTACCATTGTCTCAATAGAGATCGCATAATCCGTTGTTAAATGGTGCTTCACTTCACGACCTGTTGCCTCAGCAATCAACTCACCAATGTCATCTCTTGATGATTTCATATCTGAGCCTGATTCACTTGGATACCAAACAATATCGACAACATCATCACTTGCAGAAGCCTCGCTATTTCCTTCTTCTGAGCAAGCACCAAGTAACAGAGCCAATAATACAAGCAGCAACCAACCATATGATTTTTTACCCATTCTCATTCACTCCCCTTAAAATACGATTTAGCTTATTTCACTTTTATTTAAGCACAATCCCTTACGCAAAAGACTGAATTTACTGTCTTTTTACACGAAATATACTGGCTTTCACTTATCATTTACAAACCAAATAATCAGTTAACAATCGGTTCATAGGCGAATCAAAGTCTCCCATACGCACAGATGAACCAAATGCACCGTGATAATCGGAGCCACCTGTCATGAAAAGGTCGTATCTTTCCATAAGGGTGTCAATTCTTTGGTGATCCACTTCACTATGATCAGGATGAATACGCTCCACACCATCCAATCCGACCTGACTATCTACAAGCTCTGTAATCAGATCATAGGAATCAAGTTGACCGGGATGAGCAATCACAGCAAACCCACCATCTGCTTTAATCGCTCGAATGGCATCATATACGTCCGCATAGGCAATATCGAAAGCAGCTACTCCCCCTCCTTTAAACAGTGAACGATATAACTTTCTATATGCTTCTGATTCGAAAGGTTCTGACGTAATGGCCGCCATAATATGTTGCTTATAAATCGTCTCGCTTGGTGAGGCGATATGGGATATTTCTTTTACAGACAAAGGGATGCCTTGCTTTTTTATTTGCCCAATTTGCCAAATGGAATGGGCTTGTCTGCGCTTCAGTACTTTATTACACAATGCCACAATATGCCCTTTATTCGAATTAAAATGGTAGCCTAGTACATGTACTTTTCGATTTCTTTTAAAATCAAATGCGGAAATTTCAATCCCAGGAATAAGCTGAATCTGATAGGTTTCAGCCCATTTTAAGGCTTCCTCTTGCCCTTTTACCGTATCATGGTCGACGATGCTCAAATGTGTGATACCAGCCGCTGCTGCTTTTTCCATAACCATTTGAATGGAATCTGCACCATCTGAAAAATGACTATGAACATGTAAGTCCGCCTTACTCATAGAGCAGCCCCTGCCCTTTTGAAAGATTGCTGGCTCATTTCAAAAATATGATCACATAATTCATCCATAAATTCGATATCATGAAAAACCCCTAGCAATGTCGTCCCACTTTCCTTTAACTTTTGAATCACTTCTTTCACCTTTTGCTTGGACTGTTGATCAAGACTTGCTGTTGGTTCATCTAAAAGCAGTAGCCTTGGCTTTTTAACGGCTGCGATGGCAATGTTTACCCTTAACTTTTCCCCACCTGAGAACGTATTTGGGTACGTATCCCATAGTTTGCGATCAAGTTCAAAATGAGAGAGCACTTTCTCTGCTTCTTTTTGTGCTTCAATTAATGACCGCCCCGTCGCTAAAACAGATTGCTCTACTAATTCACGGGCGGTTGTTCGTGGCATCACATTCAAGAATTGTGACACATACCCAATTTCATATTTTCGTAAATAGATAATCTCCCTTTCTGATGCTTTTTGCAGATCCAGCCATCCATATTTCTCTGAGTCAAAATAAATCCGCCCTGCCTCAGGTAAATATGTGCGATAAATGCTTTTTAATATCGTTGATTTCCCACTGCCACTTTTGCCCGTTATCCCGACAAATTCACCTTGTTCCATTGAAAAGTCCAACTGTTGCACGGCATGAATCGTCTGATTTAAATGCACAATTTGAAAGTTCTTCTTCAGACCTTCAATTTTTAAAAATGTCATCGTACTACCTCCGCCATCGCCTTGTTTTTTCGGTAATTCGTTGTCGTGATCACAACACCGTTAACCATTGTTAGCGTAACTGTTGGAAAACCATCATCCAATTTCTCAATGATAAGTAAATCCGCTTTATAGCCAGGTTTGATAGAACCAATTTCATGATCAAGGTTTACTGCCTTCGCTGGCTTTGAAGTGACCATTTGGAACATATCTAGTAAGTTCTGACCATACTTTTCATGAAGTGTAAAGATAGAATGGAGTAAAGCCGATGGATAATAATCACTGCATAAAATATCTGCACATTGATGACGAATCGCTTCCGCTGCGGATAAATTGCCTGAGTGCGAGCCACCTAAAAGGATATTAGGCGCCCCAACGATTGTATATAGACCGCTCTGCTTCGCCTTTTTAGCAACCTCTAATGTAATGGGGAATTCACTGATTGTTGTCCCAATGGATTGGACGAGGTCAATCTTACTTTTATGGTCATCATCATGTGAAGCAACGCTAACCCCTTTTCTGATCGCTAATTCAGCAATCTCTTTCATCATGTCAATCGTCATCACTTTTGAAGATAGGCGGTCTTGGATAATACGATTTAATTCTTTTTCTGTTAAATCACGATAACCACGCATCGTTTCACGAAAAACTTCTAAATTGCGATACTGACCTTGGCCTGGTGTATGGTCCATAAAAGATAGCAGGTGAATTTTACCTGAACGAAGATTCTCTACTAAACAATCGATGCCATCAAGATTATCGATTTCAAATCGAGCATGTAGACGATGGCGAATCAGATGTTGCTGCTCAGATGTTTCCGTAATCGCTTCGACTAATTTCTGTACATTTTGTGGTAAGCGCATCGGCTTATGGGTGAAAATATCCTCCCGGTAGAAAGAAAGTGAATGAAACATCGTTGTAATCCCGTGGCCAATCAGAATCTTCTCTGCTTCACGTAGGCCCATTTGGACATTCATCATACTTGTCGGTCGCGGCGAGATAATCGACTCAATATAATCAGAGTGAATATCTATAAACCCTGGAGAAATATAACCGCCATTTGCATCAATTCTTTCAACACTCGTAAAAGAAGTGAGTTCATCTTCTTTTACAATCGCCTTAATCCGGTCGTCTTCTACTAATACTGCATGTTTTTCTAGCATTCTATCTTCAAGGACAATCACACCGTTATGAATGATATACATATGCACCCTCCTCTTTTATAACAACGAATAAACAAGCTGTTGCGTGTATGCGTCTTGAGGATCTTCAAGTACTTGATCCGTTAGCCCTGCTTCAATTACTTCTCCGTTTAACATCACCATTGTCCGATCAGCTAGCATTCGAATGACGGCTAAGTCATGCGATACCACAATCATGCTGATACCCATTTCACGTTGAATCGTTTTAATTAAATCAAGAACACTGGCTTGCACGGATAAGTCTAACCCTGTTGTTACTTCATCTAAGAAAAGAATGGGAGGATAGTTAGAAAGGGCTTTTGCAATTTGTACACGCTGCTGCATCCCCCCTGAAAACCGCTTTGGTTCTTCCTTCATTCTAAAAAGGGGAATATGGACTTTGTCGAGCAATTCCATTCCGACACGCTCCATCTCACCTACATGGCGATTGCCTGCAGCAATAAGTTTCTCAGCAATATTTCCAATAGAGGAAAAGTTCATTTTCAACCCTTTTGTTGGATTTTGATAAACCATACCTAGAATATGATTGCGCACATTTCTTTTTTGCTGATTAGAAAGAGCAAAAATGTTTTTCCCCTTAAAATCTTCATGATTGATAAACATTTCTCCACCTGTCGCAGTCTCATCAAAATACAAACATTGCATAAGTGTAGATTTCCCACTCCCACTTTCGCCAACAATCCCTAAAATTTCCCCAGGAAATAATTCAAACGATATATTTCGACAAGCATACACTGTTCCACAATAAGGGCAAAAATTCTTTTCTAACTGTCTCGTATCTTCATGCTGACAATGACTACAACCTCTGCCAAATACTTTTTCTAATCGCTGGACTTTTAAGATGGGTTCATCATGCATAGCTTATATCCCCTTTTCCTTCAATCGCTCCATTCACTCGTTCTAAACAATGATGAGAATCATTACATTGGTAATACACTTTATCCTTGTCTGCATCTATGATCTCATCCAAATACGTATCCGTTGCCCCGCATAAATGACAAGCTTGTGCTGCGAAAGATTCGACAGTAAATGGGTAATCTTCAAATGCTAATGAACGGACATCTGTATAAGGTGGAACCGCATAGATTTTCTTTTCTCGCCCTGCTCCCAATAAAATAAGTGCCTCTGAATGATTCATTTTATGATTATCAAATCGCGGGATAGGACTTGGTGCCATCACATAACGGCCCGCTACATATACAGGATGGTCCGCACCTGTGTTTGTCTGGCCATATTTCATAATTTGTTCAAATAACTGTAGCCAAGCACCGCTATATTCTTCCTCTGCATGAAGAATTTTTGTTTGTCTTTCACTCTTTTCCACTGACCGTAATGGTTCTGGCGCAGGTACCTGTAAGACGAGGACTTGACCTTCTGTTAAAGTCTGCTCAGGGATGCGGTGTCTTGATTGAATAATGGTCGCTTCTGCTGTATTTTCTGTGATAGTAACGCCCGTCGTTTTTTCAACTAGTTTTTTGATATTAACAGCATTAACCGATTCATCTGACCCTTGATCAATCACCTTTAATACATCCTCTTGGCCAATAATGGCTAGCGTCACCTGTAAACCACCTGTACCCCATCCTCTAGCGATAGGCATCTCTCTAGAAGAAAAAGGGACTTGGTAACCTGGAATGCTAATCGCTTTTAAAATCGTTCTTCTAATCTCTTTTTTCGAGCCTTCATCAAAGAAAGCAAAATGATGGAGTCTTGTCATAGTTATTCCTCTCCCTTCTGTCCTTTTCTTGCCCGATCGAGCTTTGATTGGAAAGTCACATAATGAGGAAGTTTCAAATGGGAAATGAACCCTGTCGATTCAACAGAATCAATATGCAATAAGACAAACTCCTCGTCATGTGTGGGAAAATCAGATGATGGGTGCTGTAAGCATTGATCTAAAATACTCATCGCTATCGCCTTTGTTTCGTTTTGGCCATAGCACATCCCATAGCCAATTTCAAAGTCGAGGGCTTCTTCACTTTCCTCACTCACGCCCTTTACCGGCACGAATGATTCAACTTCTGTCACTTCAATGGCACCTATATAATATTGCTCTTCCTCACTTTCATTTTGAGATGAAAGGTGAATAGGTATCATACCAACCCTCAACTCCCCTACATTGGGATGCACTTGACCATACCCCCGCATAGAAGCATAACCCAGGGAAGTAACTGCACCTGTCTGTCCTCTTGTTAATGTCTGCAATCTTGCACTTCGATCGGTAGGAAATTGCAAGCTCTTCTTGGTCACATCAAAAGGCTCGCGATTATCATCTACATACGTTTGCACAAGACCGTTTTTCCTTAAATACTCCACCACTTTAGGAAAAACTTGTGATGATGGCTGTTCTCCCCACTGAGCGATTTTTTCCTTATAATGCTGCAACCATTGTTTCTCTTCTTGTTGATTCTCTATTAATAAATCAAAATCTAACAATCTATGGGTATAATCCGTCGTTGCTCCTAATATTTGACCACCAGGGATATCTTTAAAACTAGAAGAAATTCGTCTTGAAATGCACATATCTCCCGTCTCGATTGCTTCGCTATAATACAGGCGTGGTAATGTCGAACGATGGGCACGCAGCGTAAATACAGCCTCCTCCACATTCCCTTCCGATTGTTTAATGGCCAGCGCAGCTAACATAGGCGCATACAGACTAGCTTCAGACATCACCTGATCTACTAAGCCTTTCATCGTGGCAAGAATTGTTTCAATTTCTATATGTCTTTCGCCTTTCAGCCGGTTATAACGAAGGCGTTCAATGGAGGCTTCGATAGCCTCTGTCCCTCCTTTAACGGCAACATATCCCATTATTTACTCACCTCACTAATTACAGTTGTCCTTGGTATACAAATAAGCTTTCCTACTTGGTCCGTTATCACGAGATCGATTCCTAGCGGAAATTCTTTATTTTTTTCCTCTCGCGCTTGGTTGATTCGCTGAGAATAAGCAAGCTTTACACGCTTTTCCTTTTTGATTCCTGGACCTGATAATAGCCATTCTTGTCCTGATGACAACTCTGAGGTCTCAATAATGATGGTGGCTGAAAGTTGAGGGTCTATTAAACTACCTTTTTTCGCCGATTGGATAGCGTCTATTAGACTCGCTTGTGGTAAATCAGCTGTAATGATGATAAAATCGGCTTCACTTTCCTCTACATGCTTGGCTAATGTCAATTGGGCTATTCTTTGGACGAGTGACGTATGGTTCCCTTTAATATGAAAAGTCGCCTCGCTATCGAGTAATGTCATCATCGTTAAAAAGGTAGAATGGTAACAATCGATTGGAAAGTCGATTTGGCACATTTGCTTTGCTAAACTATTCGTTTTACCAGGTTGGGCCATGCAATCCATTACCTTGCGAAAAACAGCTTGTGTGTCATGGACATAATCAAGTGGCATGATTTTCACTCCCTTAAATTGACATCGTTTCAAAGGACACTTTTGTTTCCATTAATTGTGTCTGCTCTTTATTTTCCTGTTTGATGATTGCTTCTTCTTTCGCTTGGAGAAGCTGATTCCATCTCGCAATGATCGGCAATTTTGCGTTATAAGCAGCATCAATGATGGCAAGGTCACGAGACCACTCTTCTTCTAGACCGATGACCATTCCCTTGCCTATAATGCCCTCTATTTCTACCATCGTCTCTGTCATTAATACTTCCCCCAGATAAAATAGGGAACGCTTTGCTGTTTCTCTTACCTTCACCATCGTTAAACCGTTTCTCGGCGCGACTATTTCTTTTACCTCGTGATTTTCGGTAACTTCTCTTGCCATTTCCTGAGCCAACGTGGTTCCGGCCTTCACTAAAATCGTCGTTCTTCTTTTTCGATTCATCTCCCTACCTCCTCTCGCAAGTTCATCGTAACTTGGCGCCAAGCTGTTGTGTTTTAATTTATTTTTAATATTGTGTAAATAAAGATTTACATCGGGCACACATTTGGAATGTCGCCGCATGCAAACCGCCCTTACCTATTGCGGTAAGGGCGGTTTTGCACAGTTAGTATAGTAGTTTAGGAGTAGTGCGCCTTTGTTGATGGTGGGTTTGTTAAGTTGGTCAGTGAAATTAGTGGTTGGTTCTATCTTAGTGGTTTCTTTTCATAGGATGGGGGCCTCTTTTGCCTTCCAGGGAGTTCCGCTGAGTGCGGTGATCCTTTCTTTTCCACCGCCCTCATTCGTTCTATCCCCTCTCTAAATAGCAATCGGCCCCATTTCAACGGAGCCGATACTTAAATTTATCGCTTCTATAAAGGATGCATGTTCGTTCTAGTATTTTTTTGGTTTCTTCGCATACCGTTTGACTTTCTAAACAAATGAGTGGGAGGATATTATTGCATTTTAGCAACTCTTGCTCATCGGTCGAGGGGAATTGCACGCTTAATACTGCTCCGTTATTTGTAAAGTGATGAAAGCCATGTGCTCGGTAATAGGCAAACATGGATGTAATTGTAGGTGCATCATTTTGAATAGTAGGGAAAACCTCTACATTGACATACGATTGATGAATGGCGATGGGCTCCTCATTAATATAGCGAAGTCTTGCCAACATATATGTTTGATTTTCTTGATTAATTTCAATATCTGGGGAAAATAAATTCACCGTTTTCAAATCATAGCCCGATGCAAGCATTTTATCGGTAAAACTTTCTCCACCTGATAAGTGTAAATGAATCGCTTCTGACTCGGGCTTCAGATAACGCCCTTTTCCGCGGACTGAGTAAAGATATCCTCGTCCTTCTAAATGCTGCAATGCTTTTCGTACCGTTATTCTTGGCAACTGAAACTCTTCTGCTAATCGATTTTCAGATGGGAATTTTTCATTGAGCTGATACTCCCCTGCAGTGATTCTTTTCAATAATTCATCAATTAATAACGCTTCACTAGACATCCCACTCACCTCTCCTTTTATTTTAGCAAATGAAGGGCTTTAATTTCAGAATTGAGGAAAGTAAGTTTATAATAAAATTATAGTCAATAAAAAGGAGGAATCATAATGTATGTCGTAACGAATCGCATTAAAATGAAAAAAGGGTTTGCTGAAAAATTAGCGCCTAACTTCACGAAGCCAGGTCCTCTACAAGAAATGAAAGGTTTCGTTAAAGTGGAAACCGTTATTACACAAAACTTAGAAGAACATGATGAATTGAATGTGAATATGTATTGGGAAGATCTTGATAGCTTCCAAGCTTGGAAGGAAAGCGATATATTCAAACAAGCACATAAACGCCCTGAACCAAAACAAGGGGAAGAGCCTAAGGAATCTCCGATGCTTGGTAGCCAACTCGTTATCGGGAAAGTAGCAACAACAGTAGAAGCTATCGAAAAATAAGTTAAGTAGAAGATCGTCGCTGTACGGTCTTCTTTTTTTCATAAAGTTGTTCTCCCTTAGTGATTCTTATACAATATAAGGAAAAATAAGCGTGGTGAAAAGATGTTTACTCTCTTACTAATAGAAGATGATGAAAGCTTATATCGCGAAATCAGAGAAAGATTAGAACAATGGTCATTTAACGTAAATGGCATTGATGATTTTTCAAAAGTAATGGAACGATTTACAGATATTAAGCCTGATCTCGTCATTATTGATATTCAACTGCCAAAATACGATGGCTTCCATTGGTGCCGAATGATTCGTAACCATTCGACCGTACCGATTATTTTCTTATCGTCTCGTGATCATCCGACAGATATGGTCATGTCGATGCAACTTGGGGCCGATGATTTCGTGCAAAAGCCTTTTCATTTCGACGTACTTGTGGCGAAAATCCAAGCTTTATTAAGAAGAGCCTATAACTATACGGCCGATTTTCAGACACTGCAAACATGGTACGGAGCCAAAATTGACTATGAGAAGTATACCGTTACGAACGACCATGGTCAGATTACATTGACGAAGAATGAAATGTTTATTCTCAAGCAATTGCTTCAACATAAAAATAAAACATTAAGCCGCGATGAACTCATTAAAGCGCTTTGGGATGACGAGCGCTTTATTAGTGACAACACATTAACAGTTAATGTGAATCGGCTAAGAAAGCGACTCGAGGAAATCGACTTAGGCAAACATATCCATACAAAGGTAGGACAAGGTTATATGGCAATGGAAGAGGATTATTAATATGTTGATCACTTTTTTAAAAGAACGGATAAGTTGGATCCTCCTCTTCCTCTTCTCCCTCATGCTTATCATTGTATTTGCTTATATTGATCCTGGATTATCCATGTATTCGACCCTTTATATGGTTGCAATCCTACTGGTTATATTCATTATCTTTCTATTCCTGCGGTTTATTAAAGAGGTCTCATACTATCGCCGCTTAAAAAATTGGGCACCTGGACTTGATCTTCACTATTTAGAAGAGGGTCGCTCACCTTTTGAAAAAATCATTGAAGCTAGTCTTAAGAAACAAACCCAGCAATTAGAGATGGAAAACCAACAAATCAACTTAGAAATTGAACAAGAGAAAGATGAATTAATGGGTTGGATCCATGAGGTAAAGACCCCTTTAACGGCAATGAAACTCATCATTGACCGCCTTGAGCACCCAAGCTCGAAATCAGCATTAGCTAGCGAATGGCTACGCATTCATTTACTGCTTGATCAGCAGCTTCACCATAAACGTATGCCAACTTTAGAAAATGATCTCTATATCGAGAAGGTTTCGCTTGAAGAAATTTTATTTAGGGAAATACGAGACTTGCAATCTTGGTGCATGCAAAAAGGGATTGGTTTTGAACTCGACCTCGCCGTGAAAGAAGTGACAAGTGATGGCAAATGGCTCGGTTTTATCATTAGGCAAATTTTATCTAATGCAGTCAAGTACAGTCACTCTACCGATATTACCATTGAATCGGAGGCACTTGGTGACATTAAAGTTCTCACCATTTCAGATAAAGGGAAAGGCATTTCTCAGAAAGATTTACCTCGTATATTCGACAAAGGCTTCACTTCAACCGCTGATCATATAGGACATGCAGCCACAGGAATGGGTCTTTATTTAGCTAAAAAAGCAGCTAATACATTAAAAATAAACATTCAAGTTAACTCAACCATGAATGAAGGGACAACCGTAACACTTGTTTTCCCTAAAACGAATGATTTCGTTAATATAAGAATGCCAACGAAGTGACAATAATGTCACACTTCATGATATTTTGTTCGTTGAATCGAAGGAGAAAGTCTCTCCATCCCTTTACAATGTAGGTAAGCTTAGAAAAAAGGAGCATGTATATGAATATATTAGAAGCACATAAAATTCATAAAACCTACGGAAGTAGAGGGAATAAACAAGAAGTATTAAAAGGATTGGACCTGCAAATAAAGCAAGGTGAATTCGTAAGTATAATGGGCGCATCCGGTTCAGGGAAGACAACCTTACTCAATATTCTTTCGACGATTGATCACTTAAGTTCTGGGTCAATTAGCATTGAAGGCAAAGAAATGACGAAAATGAAAGAAAGACAACTTGCGGAATTCCGTAAGCATTATCTTGGCTTCATTTTTCAAGATTATAATTTACTTGATACGTTGACCGTGAAAGAAAACATCTTACTGCCATTATCAATCAAAAAAGTATCAAAGAATGAAGCCAATAAACGCTTTTCTGAGATCGCCTCTGAATTAGGGATTGAAGACTTAGCGAACAAGTACCCTAGTGAAATCTCAGGGGGGCAAAAACAACGAACATCAGCAGCACGTGCCTTCATTCATGAGCCAAGTATTATCTTTGCTGACGAACCAACTGGTGCCTTAGATTCAAAATCCGCTTCAGATTTACTCAATAAATTAACGAGGCTGAATGAAACAAGGAAATCAACCATTGTCATGGTCACACATGACCCAGTTGCAGCTAGTTACTGCAGTCGCGTGATTTTTATTAAAGATGGACAAATTTACACGCAATTGAACAAAGGTGATGAAAAGAGGCAAGACTTCTTTAAAGATATTATGAAGACGCAAGCCATTCTGGGCGGTGTACAAAATGAACATTAATTTGCTCATTTGGCGCAATTTAAAGAAGAACATCAAGAATTATTATCTCTATGTGTTTGCACTTGCGTTTAGTTCCAGTCTTTATTTCGCTTTCGTCACATTACAATTTGACCCTGCATTAGATGAGGCCAGTGGTACGGTGAAAGGGGCGGCAGCTATTCGGGCAGCTTCTGTTTTACTCATTGTCATCGTTGCTGTATTTCTCTTATTTGCTAACAATCTTTTTATAAAAAGACGTGGGCAAGAAATCGGGCTCTTCCAACTAATCGGTATGACGAAAGGGCAAATCTTCCGTCTACTTACAGTTGAAAATTTCTTATTATATTTCGGTTCTTTAATGATTGGTATTTTCCTTGGTTTTCTTAGCTCAAGGTTTGTGCTAATGATTCTGTTTAAATTAATATCGATCGATGAATTAGCGGAATTACAGTTTTCATCTCAGGCGTTAGTACAGACGTTGATTGTTTTTGCTGTGATTTATTTGCTCATTATGGCAAATAACCTTTTCTTTATTCACCGTCAGAGCATACTATCACTGTTCAAAGTAAAAGCAACTACAGAAGGAACTGTAAAACGTGTCACGGTTGTAGAAATTGTAATTGGTATATTAGGACTTTGCTTTATTGCAACAGGTTATTATGTATCATCCCAACTTTTCAGCGGTGATTTTACATCAGTAAATGAATTATTTCTCGCCATGATTTTCATCCTTGGGAGTGTCATTATCGGCACTTACCTTTTCTTCCGCGGGTCGATTACTTTCATTGGTAATGTCATTCGTAAAGGAAAAGGTGGCTATCTAAACATAACAGATGTCCTCTCTTTGTCATCGATTATGTTTCGTATGAAATCTAATGCCTTATTACTAACGGTAATCACAACCGTATCGGCATTAGCTATCGGTTTACTCTCTTTATCCTATATTCAGTTCTATTCAGCAGAAAAAAGCGCATTTGAACGTGTACAAGCAGATTTTTCTACGAATAGTGAAAAAGAAGCAAACATGCTAACAGAGGCATTCACTGATCATAATATAGCTTATACAGAAGAAACAATGGAAATCGTAGTTGCTACCTTTAATATGGCAGACATGATTCACCTATCTGTGGATCCTGAATCAGCAGGAGTCGATGTACAGAAGATGGAATCGACCGTAGTTAGTGATAAAGATGTGGACGGTTTAGACGTTAAGCCTAATGAAGTATTTTTTACTGGATGGCCTGCCATGTATGATTCCATCATGGATGTAAACGAAAATAGCTCTATTGTGATGCATACAACAGCAAATGAATATAAATTAGACCTTGTTGGTTTAAATGATGAACCCATCATTCCATTTTATTTCACATTTGGTGGTTCTCCTACTGCTGTCGTCGATGACACCGTATATAAGCAATTACAAAACGCATTGAACGATGATTTACAAACAATTTTTAAAGACCAAGGCAACCGTTTTTATAAAATCAACCTCGAAAATCAGGACGATTTAGTAAAAGCAAATGACCTATACGAAACGCTGGATTTCGAACGAAATACTTGGTCCCTGCAATTAGAATTTCAAGGTGTGAAAGAATTTATCGGTTTGACGTTATTTATTACCGGCTTCTTAGGGCTAACATTCTTAATCACTTCAGGCTGTATTATTTACTTTAAGCAAATGGATGAAGGGGAAGAAGAAAAGAATGGCTATACGATTTTACGTAAGCTTGGCTATACTCAGAACGATCTCCTAAAAGGCATTTGCGTAAAACAATTTTTCACTTTCGGTATCCCGCTTATTCTCAGCCTTTTTCATAGTTACTTCGCAGTTAAATCGGGCTGGTTCTTATTCGGAACAGAAATGATGACACCAACTATTATTGTCATGGTTATCTATACTGTGCTTTTTTCCATCTTTGGATTATTAGCAGTTTTACATTATAAGAAAGTGATTAAAGAAGCTTTATAATTAATGAAGAGCACCGTTCATTTTTTAGAATGGTGCTCTTTTAAAGCATTTTTAACATCATAAAAGTTAAATAAAAGGCTTTAATTGTTTTTTAAACTCCTGTACTCTCATAAATCTCCCTTCTCTTAAGTACTCTTTTCCTTCTTTAAAGAGGATGACTGTCGGTACGGAAAAAACCAAAAACTCACCGGCTATTTCGCTTACATCCTGATAGTTAACTTTTCCTAGTTTTACCTTTTGAAACTCCAGTAAACTCTCGGATAATTTGGGATACAATGCATGACATACGCTACAATGGTCACTCCAAATATAAAGTAGGGCAAAGGTATTTTCTTTAATAAATGCTCTAACCTCATTAATTGACTTTAAAACTGAAGGATTATTCACTTTTTCAAACTCCTTAAAAACACAGCATCATTTTTTAGTAATTTTTATTTTTGTCAGTGCTCTCCCTTTTATTTCTAATATTTCGAAAGTAAGGTTGTTTTGTACAATGACTTCACCTACAGCCGGAAAGTGGTCTATTTGCTTTTGTATGTAACCTGCAAGTACATCATCTTCCTCGGGTATATCTGTCTTAAATACAGAATTGAGTTGATATAATGTTATTTTTCCATTACAGATCATTTCTGTGTCAGTCAGTTTATGAATATGCCTTTCAGTATCAAGATCCATTTCATCTTCAATTTCTAACCCGATCATGGCTTCAATAATGTCTTCGTGAGTAACAATTCCTTCTGTTCCACCATATTCATCCAAGACAATTGCTAGATGTTTTTTCTCCACCGTCATTTGGCGAAAAACACGCTCAAGAGAAGAAAATTCATAAATAACTAAGGGATCTGTATCACAGTAATCCTCTAGTGTTTTGTGTGGTTCCGCAGCCCAAGATAATAAGTACTTTGAATGAAAAACTGCGACAATACTATCAATATCCTCGCGATAGACAGGATACCTTGTATACGGATGCTGAATCACAATATCCCTTACTTCTTCAAATGTAGTCGTAATAGGGAGCGCAATAAGGTCTATTCTTGGAGTTTTCAACACATCTTTTACATTTAAATTGTGAAAATTAAGCACACCCTTAATACGATGAGACTCCGCTTTTTTAAAAATCCCTTCCGTATCAGCGATTTCTACCATTGTCCGTAGCTCTTCCTTAGAAATCGATGATTCTTGTTTCTGCCCCTTTGATAATATGCCGGTAATGAAACCAGTTAAGCCATTTAAAATGACTGTCACTGGTTTTAGAATAAAAATGACGGTCCGAATCACAGGATATACAAGATACGATATACGATCAGGGAAAGCTGCTGCAATAGATTTCGGAATGACTTCCGAAAATATAATAATAACTACTGTCAAAATAGCCGAAGCGAGCGCAACATTAAAGCCATATTGAATAGCAAGGGTTGTTACAAGTGTCGGTAGTAAGATATTAGCAATGTTATTACCAATTAGAATCGAAGTAATAAATTCACTTGGCTTTGAGACGATATTAAGAATCTTTTCTGCCTTTTTGTCATGGTTTTTCGCTTTGGTGCGCAGTCTCATCTTATTTGTTGCAGTTAATGCGGTTTCACTCCCTGAAAAAAAGAATGAAACAAATAAGAGAAAAATAATAGCAATAATCAAATCTAGACCCCCTAACAAATGGACAGCATTTAATCGTTATTAATTTATATACCCATAGTATACCTAACTACTCCTTCCAAAAAACCTACTTGATCGACTTTAAAAGAATGATACATTCTAGGCAATAAAAAAAGGCTAGGAACTGCTTTTCGCGCATCCCCTAGCCTTTCATCGTCACCTTATTTTACGCTTTAATAATTTGCAGCTTTTCTTTAATACTTGTTCGCGGCTTTGCTTCAGGTATATGATCAGCATAACCAATCATTAAAGTAGCTACTACTTTCTCCCCTGGTTTGACACCAATCGCTTCACGGAAGACAGGATTGTAAATCCAATCATTGGTCCGCCAAATCATACCGATGCCTCTTTCCCATGCAGCTAATTGGAAGTTTTGAATCATTGCACTCACTGCCCCGTAGTCTTCATCCCATGTTTTCTGACGAGGGTCCTCAGGCATAACAACGACAAGATGCAATGGAATAGAGCGGAAGTAAGCTGATTTATTCTGTGCTTTTTCAGGAATACTACCATCTTTTGCTTTTTGCGATTGACAATAAGCATCAATAAACTTCTCTTTTCCTTCTTCAGCAAAAAGTAATAAGCGCCATGGTTCCGTCATTTTATGATTCGGTGCCCATTTTGCCACCTCTAGTAGCTCTACAATTTCATCTATACTTACAGGATCTTGTTTAAACTTTTTAATCGAACGGCGATCCTTAATAATCTCATCTATCTTTCTTTCCATTTCAAGTCACCTTCTTCTAACAATTTGCTTACCTGCCTATTATACTATTTTCTGAACTTTCTTTCATGTGCAAGCAACCATCCTTTTCTTTCCATGCCACCTGCATAGCCAGTTAATTTCCCATTTGTTCCAATAATTCGATGACAAGGAATAATGATGCTGATTTTATTTTTACCATTCGCGCTACCGACCGCGCGCACAGCTTTTTCATTCCCGATAATGACAGCAATGTCTTTATAAGAAGCCGTTTCACCGAAGGGAATCGTTGTTAATGCTTGCCATACATTCGTTTGAAAGGTTGTCCCATTTAACTCATAAGTGAGATCAAAAACCTCTCTCTTCCCTTGAAAATATTCCTCTAATTGCCGTACGCATGCCTTCATTACATCTGGAGAGTCATCCCTCAATGGTTCTTTAATTTCCGTTCCATCAAGAAATTGAACAGCTGTGATGGCTTTTTCTGTTCCTTCGATGGCTAGCACACCAACAGGAGAATTTATTTGAACAAGCGTTTTCGCCATAACGATCCCACTCCCTCTTTTTTACTTGTATTCTATCATTCTTTCTAAAATTTAGTTAGAGAAAGGAGGAAATTACCTTGTAAGCGCTTAACTATTTATAAGTAAATAATTATTGAAAAGGAGAGGATCAACGAATGAGTTTATTGAACGCATCATTTCACTTAAATCTACAAACAGATTTAAAATTTGGGTATGAGGTCGTTCAACAAGAGCTTGCAGACAAAGTGAAATCGACAGGAAAGAAAAAAGTCTTTATTTGTACAGATAAAGGCTTGATATCATCAGGTGTCGTAGAAAAGGTTACTCAAGTATTAGAGGCTGGATCGATTGAATACGCTGTTTATGCCGATATCGAACCCAATCCGACTGCCCATTCTGTTATGGAAGGCGTGAAGAGTTTCCAGCTAGAAGGTGCCGACTTGATCATTGCCCTTGGTGGCGGTAGCTCCATGGACTTTGCCAAAGGGCTCGCTGTCGCAGTCACGCATCCAGGACATGTGCTGGAATACTCGCTTGGTGGTAAGAAAATAGAAGATAAGTTGCCACTACTTTTCGCGATTCCGACAACAGTCGGAACGGGTTCTGAAGTCACCATAGCAAGTGTCATTACCGATAGCGATGGCGGTAGAAAACTTGTGCTTGGCTCCCCGTTTCTTGTTCCGAAAGTCGTGTTTGTGGACCCCGCACTTACGCTCGGATTACCGCGTAAGCAAGTCGCGGCAACAGGCGCTGATGCACTTGTCCACGCCATTGAATCTTATGTTTCTCTACCTGCTAATCCGTTTACAGACGCTCTTGCCCTACAAGCCATTCGCATGATCTGGTCCTATTTACCACAAACCTACGCACATGCAGATAATTTAGAAGCGCGAGGCCAAGTCCATCTTGCTAGCACACTAGCAGGCATGTCATTTAGCCTTGGCGGACTAGGAATTGTTCATTCCTTATCACATCCGATGTCTGCGCGGTACGGTGTGCCTCATGGTATTGCCAATGCCGTTATTCTGCCAAAAGTCATTGCCTACAACCTTCCTGCCTCTACAGAAAGATATGCGACCATTGCTCGTATGATTGATCCGTCGTTACACGCCGTTGGTTTACAACAAGCAGGCAAAGCACTGATTCCACTAGTAGAAGATTTATTACAGTCTATTGATATTCCAAAAGATTTCACACATCTCGACCACAACTTCACAGATGGAGATATCGCCCAACTTGCAGAAGATGCTATGAATGACCATGGAACCATCCATTACAATCCGAGAAAAGCGGTGAAAGAGGATCTGGAAGCTATTTATAAAGAAGTCCTACCGGTGAATGTCGACCAAAAGGTTTATCATTGATTAGCTAGTTCTCTACCGAGGATAAAGATAATAGGGTTTATCTCATCGTCTTCGTCAAAAAAGCCTGCACAAACACAGACGCCTTAATTCGTGTTTGTACAGGCTTTTATTAAGCAAGAACTGGATATTGCTTTATTTTCTTGTACGCTGTAAAAATTCCTTCGTTCTGTCTTTCTGAGGGGCATTAAAGATTTGCTCTGGTGTGCCTTCCTCAGCAATGACGCCTTTATCCATGAAGACGACGCGGTCCGATACTTCACGGGCGAATTCCATTTCGTGCGTTACGATGAGCATGGTAAGTCCCGTTCCCGCTAGCTCTTTCATGACTTTTAACACTTCACCAACCATTTCCGGATCAAGTGCTGATGTTGGTTCGTCAAACAGCATGACATCGGGTTCCATAGATAATGCTCTTGCAATGGCTACACGTTGTTTTTGACCACCGGATAGTTGCCTCGGTTTTGCTTCTACATACGCATCCATACCAACGACATGGAGATATTTTTTAGCGACTTTTTCGGCCTCTTCTTTTGAACGCTTTAATACTTTTATTTGACCAACAACACAGTTCCCTAACACATTGTGATTATTGAATAAGTTAAAAGATTGAAATACCATGCCAAGGTTTTTTCGATATTGATGGACATTATGTTTATCATCTAGAATATTTTCACCATTATAAATAATTTGTCCACCGCTTGGCTTTTCCAGTAGATTCACACATCGGAGTAATGTTGATTTTCCCGATCCTGATGACCCGATGATTGTGACAACTTCTCCTTTATTTACTGAGAAGTTAATATCCTTTAGTACTTCATGACTCCCGAAAGACTTACTTAACCCTTGAATGTCAACGACCGTACTCATTTTCTCATCTCTCCTTTCCGCCACTTAAGCTCCTGTTGTCTTTCTTTTGATATCCTCTGCTGTGTCCATTTCACCTGCAATGACATAGTTTGCTGGTCCATCCATTCTTCTTTCGATATAGCGCAAAATTAATGTCACAGTATAAGTCATAATGAAATAAATAATACAAACAACAAAGAATGATTCAAAATAGCGGAAATTATTACCGGCAATCGAATTTGTTTGGAAAAACAATTCGGATATCGAGATGACACTTAGTACAGCGGTATCTTTAATATTAATAATGAACTGGTTTCCTGTTGCGGGAAGAATGTTGCGAATGACCTGTGGTAAGACAACATTCATCATTGTCTGTACGTGGTTCATACCGATTGCTTGTGCTGCCTCATATTGACCTTGATCGACAGAGATAATTCCTCCGCGAACGATTTCTGCCATATAAGCACCTGTGTTAATGGAAACAATGACAATACCTGCAATTAACGGATCCATCTGATAACCAAAAGCCATCGCTGCACCGTAAAAAATAACCATTGCCTGTACAATCATTGGCGTACCTCTAAAAAATTCAATATAAGCTGATAATATAAGATTAACGACCTTCAATAATAATCGTTTTGACCCTTTTTCTGGCATTGGGATCGTCCGTAAAACCCCTGATAATAGACCAATTAACGCACCGAAAACGGTACCAATTAGGGCAATTAATAATGTTACACCTGCGCCGCGTAGGAACATTGGCCAATACTCGACTACGATGCGAATAATCCATTCAATACTCATTGATATTATCTCCTTTTCTCTCATAACGATTGGTCCCTTTTTTACCAATCATTCTGCTAAGGATACATGGTCATGAAGAAACTCGACTGTGGAATAGGCTCTTTTTTATTAAAAGTCTCACCTGCTCCACTATGGTATTAAAAAGACAAGTCTCAACTGCAAAATGGTATTTCCTTATCTCGAAACAAAACCGGCTACATCTCATGCAGCCGGCTCATTTAGTTATTCTGCCGCTGGCTGATTCTCAATCGCAGCATCCATCAATTCTTTCTGCTCTTCTTCAGAAATATCTGCAAGGATTTCATTGATTTTATCTGTTAATTCGCTATCTTTTTTCAACCCTACTGCAATGGCAGTATCTTCTTCACTTGTCTCAAATCCTTCAGTAAATTCAACCATCGCAAAATTATCATTAGCAGCTGAAGCACTTACACCTTCTGGGCGTTCAGAAACATAACCGTCAATAATTCCGGACTCTAACGCAACACGCATAGCAGGGAAGCTCTCCATCGCTGTTTGCTGTTGTACGCCGTCAATTTGATTAATCACTGAATAATGAAATGTATTTAATTGGGCAGTAACTTTTGCTCCACTGAAGTCTTGAATC
Source organism: Cytobacillus sp. FSL K6-0265 (assembly GCF_038003465.1). NCBI lineage: Bacteria > Bacillati > Bacillota > Bacilli > Caryophanales > Bacillaceae > Cytobacillus > Cytobacillus sp. FSL K6-0265. The sequence continues at coordinate 4,268,746 of NZ_JBBOPE010000001.1, forward strand.
GATGTAGCATTTTCGTAATCGCCACCTTTTTTCACAACCATCACTAAATCAGATTCGTAATAGTTATCGGAAAAATCAATTGTTTCTTTTCGTTCTGCTGTTGGTGACATCCCAGCGATAATGGCATCAATCTTATCTGAGTTAAGAGAAGGGACTAAGCCATCCCATTTTGTTTTCACAATCACTAGTTCTTTCCCTAAGCCTTCTGCTATTTTCTTAGCAATCTCAACATCGTACCCGCCTGCAAACTCTGAATTACCTTCAATTGCTACTGCGCCGTTACTATCATCCATTTGCGTCCAGTTAAATGGCGCATAACCAGCCTCTAGTCCTACACGAAAAACGTCTTTATCTTCTCCACCTGAACCCGTGTTACCTTCTGCTTCGTCACCTGAACCACAAGCAGCTAGAAACATACTCAGTACTAAAGCCATAGCTAGTAAAGCAAATCTCTTTTTCATTTCTATTCCCCCTAATATATTTTTCTATTAATTAAACTATTCCGAATTAAGAAAAAGAATAACAAAAAAGACCTGAGATGAACTCAGGTCCTTGTTATTCTTCCGCCTAAATCCTCTACTTTTCCCATTTTAGAGATAGTGCAACTTAATAAACCGGGTAAGCTTATTAAGACAGTCCTGCAATTATTCACTGCAGACCCAACATGCTATACAATCGGATATAGCACATTTCGGCGATATTTCCTTCTCTTTAGTCTCATCATGCCTTATCACTCTACTAAAGACTGTTAAATACCGCGCCTCTACCCCACCAGAAAAAGTGAGGTTTATTCAATTTGATATCTATTAGGCTACAATAGTTTAATAGCGTCTGTCAATATAAACTCTATGGAAAATTGGTCCTTTTTTCGCACATCCTTTTGATTAGAGGACAATGATCAATATTAAACTTGTTTACTTGAAGCTAGCTCTTTTAGCTGGACACTCAACCGGTTAATATCGGCTACCGAATGATTTACGTTTGATACCATTGCATGTTCATCTTCTATGATGGCAACGATTTCTTCTGTAGCTGCGGCATTTTCCTCTGATATATTCGCCATATTTTCAATCTGTTCTTGAATTTGTTCAAACTTTTCGGTTGCCGCGGAAACCTCGTTTACTCCTCTCACTAACTCTAAGTTGTTTTCTTGTAATGATGTTTGTATTTCGTTGAAAAAGGCAGATATCTCTGTTAACAGTGCTTGTCCCTGCTTTACAGCACCCTCCCCTTCAATAGAGCTTTTACGTGCTTCAAGGGACTGATTGAAAAGGGTATTCGTCACTTCAGAGATCGCCACCGTAATTTCAGCACTTTGCTCAGCTAACTTCCTTACTTCATCTGCAACGACCGCAAAGCCTCGCCCATGCTCTCCCGCTCTTGCTGATTCAATCGCTGCATTTAATGCAAGTAAATTTGTTTGTTCTGCTATTTGTTTAATGCCTGCCAATAATTTATTCACTTGTTCCATACTTGAATGAACATCTGATACCGTCGATGCTGTCACACTAATCGTTGTATTTACAGTATTCATATGTGTTGTAACATCGACAATCTTAGTTAAACCGTCTTGTACTTTTTCATTCATATTCTTCGATTTTTCTACGACGTCCTCTGAAATGGCAACTGACTCTTTTGTGTTTTGTAAAGACTGACTCATAGAATCATTGACAATATTCAAACTGTTCGCTTCTTCTTGAATACTTGTTGCCATCTGTTGAGCAGCTTCTAATACTTGTTGGCTTGACTCATGTATCGTTTCAATATTTTGCTTAAAGAGCCCAATATGATTTTCTAGCGTCACTGTACCTTTATCAATTGAACCAAAAGTGTCTTGCAACTGCATAAGGAGGTCTTTTGACTCTAATTCTTTTTGCTCTGCTTGGTCAATTAATTCCCTCCCCCAACTAGCTAATAAATAAAATAAATACAAAATCCCGTTGCTGACAAGAATAATAGTTACAATACTCCGGACACTATTACTTTCACCCAATAACTGATGGCCGATAATCAAGTAGGTTGCAATAAAACTAACATTATAGAATACCAAAAAAGCAACAATCATTTCTTTTTTAAAATATAGTACCACCATTGCAATCGTTAAGAATAAAATATAATGCTTATTCAAAGCATACCCGTCAATAAAAAAGAGTGCCATCACAATAAGGTTTGGTGTAGCAGCATACAAAAAACCCTTTACGTAATCATTGATACGCAAAAAGTACAGAACAATTGCCATGACAATGACAAACATCCCAGCACTCATAATGACAATTGAATCGCTTATACCCCGGTCAATAACAATGGGGAAGACTAATAAGACAGCTAATATCATTAATCCCCACATATTCACTTTATGAACTCTTAATAATTCATTCTTTTGCGTATCCAATTGTTTCTCCTCCTAATTTCATCCAAAAAGGACTTTCAGCCTATTATTTGGGTTTTTTTTCTTTTATTTCTAGTATTTATTTCGGTATGATTAACTATAATGTTAGTTCTTTACAACTAAATATTTTAGGAGGATACATATGAGAATTGCTATTATGGGAACAGGATCTTTAGGAACGATTATTGGGGCACACTTATCAAAAGGGGTGCATCAAGTGGAATGCATCGATGTAAATACCGATCATATCCATGCATTAAACAGAAACGGTGCAACAGTTGTGGGGACTGTTAACCTAAAGGCCTCTGTGAAAGCCATCACGCCAAATGAAATGACTGGCATTTATGACCTTGTCTTACTTTTAACTAAGCAAGTATACAATAAATCAGTACTCCTACAACTTCAAGCGCATATGAACGAAGCAAGTATATTACTCTCTCTTCAAAATGGTGTTCCAGAAGAAAGTTTAATAGAATCACTTGGTGCAGATCGTATAATCGGTGGCTCTGTAGAGTTTGGTGCTACTTGGGTAAAACCAGGTGTCTCACAATTAACATCAGACAAACAGGCATTCTCTGCGCACGCTTTTCAAATTGGTGAGTTAGACGGACAGATGACTGATCGTGTGAATCAAGTAAAAACCGTTCTTGAAGATGTTGGTGGCACCATCGTGTCAAATAATCTAATCGGTACAAAATGGTCCAAGCTTCTTGTCAATGTAGCGATGAGCGGTATGTCTGCCGCACTAGGTTGTACATATGGGGATATACTGAGTAATGAGGCCGCTGTCACAAGTGCTGTGATGTTGGCTGATGAAACATTGAAGGTTGGTTACGCGAATAACATTCAATTTAGCGAACTGGCTGGTGTAAATGTAGGTATTTTCTCTATTAACGAAGACAAGAGCAATCTACCAAGGGTCATCCAAATTGCTAAACAAGCATTTGGTCCTCAAGCACTGCTCAAAGCTAGTATGCTACAAGATTTAGAAAAAGGATTACAAACAGAAGTCGACTATATTAACGGTTACATCTCAACAAAAGGGACCGCCCTACAAGTTCCTTCACCAGTAAATGATCTTGTCACTAGCTTAATCAAACAAGCGGAAGAAACAAAACAACTGCCGGAGTTTGATAAGAATATTAAAGCTTTTGAATCCCTATTAAACAAAGAAATGGCTGTTCATTAATCCATAATTGAAAGACTGGTGAGACGTTCTAAATCGAACATCTCACCAGTCTTTTTTTCTTCTAATTCGCATGCGGGTTTAGAGAAATAATTGGTTGATACATAAGTATAATCCAGTAAATAAAAGGATTAAGTAAGAAATAATTGAGAAAAACCTTTGGCTCATGACTTTAAATAATAACTGCCCTAAAAATATGCCAATTAGTGCAACAGGAGCCCCGGCCAAACTAGCGAGCCAAACTGTTTGTGTAGTGCCAGCAACAACCATTTGGATAGCCAGACTAATCACATAGATATATAAATAAAAAGCAATTGTCGTCCCTCTCAGACTTTCCATATTCGTTTTTGTGCCCGAAAAATACAATAATAACGGCGGACCTGGCATACCAATACTTGTCGTTAACATACCAGATAACCCACCAGCACCATAATCTCTATTTTTCGTTTGCTTCATCTTCAATTGAGCAATCATCAACACTGTCAAAACTAAAATTAAAACGCCTATACCTATTTTTAACCAATTGAGTGGTAACCAAAGAAAAATGACCATCCCTAAAGGCAACCCACAAATACTACCGATGGTAAGTCGTTTTAACACTTTTTGATCCACGTCAACCTTGACTTTCCCTATCATGACAATCGAAATAAACAAAGATAAAATTAAGTTGATTTGAATGGCTTCCATCGGCTCAAAAAACAGTAGTAAAAATGGCGTCGCTAGAATAGAAAAGCCATACCCCGTACTCGCCTGTAATATAGAAGCAATTAAAATAAGTAGTATATATAAAATGAGCAATTGAGCAAACCACCTTCACTATTCCAGAGACTTTTTCTCCTTCCTCTATTTTACCATTTTAGCTAACAAAACCCTCATAAGATGAGACTTTTTGTTTCACGTGGAACGAGGACTTATCAGCTTAAGATAAAAAAGTGCCTTTTAGTTAAAGTGGTTCAGGCTTTCTTAAATACAAATACAAATACAAATATAAATATAACTATTACCTTTATTACTTCTTTTCTGCCCTAATGATATAAACCGGCTCATTTCCTAATTTCCTCTGAGAGACCATCATTTCTATATGGTCAAAACCTGCATTTTCCATTGCCTTCATCATATCCCCCGATGAAACTCTCGGTCCTCTGGCATCTGCGGTTTTTTCAATATCAATACATAAGAACGTACCTCGAGCTTTTAAGGTGCGATTGATTTCTTCGAGTACGGTAGATAATGGATTTACCTCATGTAGCGAGATGGAAGCAATCGCAATATCTACTTGTTCATCTGCTAATGGGATCTCTTTAAAATTTGCTGTTACGGGCTGAATGTTTGTGATTCCTCTATTCTCAGCTGTAGACTGCAAATAGTTTAAGATTTCCTCATCTAAATCAAGCGCATAAACTGTATCTACCCTTTCTGCAATAGGTAGTGCCACGTACCCTGCACCAGCTCCTATATCTAATACGACATCACTATGGTTGAGGGGGAGATATTGAAATAATTCCTCAGCAGGAGAACGACCAATATGTTCAAGGTTACTAATTTTTCTTTTTACTTTTTCATTCATAAAAAAACCCCTTTTCAATTACAGATATAAAGACTCCATAATAACTATAATTTATTTACTCTTCTTTGTAAATGGTTAATTTTGTAGTGGAAGAAAAAACGGAGCAGCGTTTTTCTGCTCCTTATTAGGATGCCTTTGTTTGGAGAAGCTTAATGCCTAAGCCGACAAAGATCATGCCTGTTACCTTATTAAGGATAAATTCTGCTTTAGGATTATTTCTAAGTTTTTTCGTCGTTGTAGAGGCAAACAGAGCGACAATCGAACACCAAATGGTCCCTGTTACAACATAGGTCATACCAAGTATGATAAAAGGAAGTGGGCCATATCCATTGTCTACAGAAATGAATTGAGGAAGAAATGAAATATAGAAAAGCGCCACTTTTGGATTGGTTAAATTCGTTAGTAAACCTTGAGCAAACACTTTCCTTGCAGTTAAAGGTTTCGTCTTTTTGACCTCAAATTGAGAGGATTTTTGAATGACCATACGTGCGCCTAGATAAATTAAATACGCCGCACCAATCACCTTTATAATAGTAAATAAAATGGCTGATGTCGTTAAAATAAGGGATAGTCCAATAGCAGCTAAAAATGTATGCACCATCGCACCTGTAGATATACCAAGAACAGAGTATATCCCTGCCTTCTTTCCTTGCGAGACACTCCGTGAGACAATATACATCGTATCTGTCCCTGGGGTAATATTCATAATAATCGCGGCGGCTAAAAACACCGTAAAACTTGTGATGCCAAACATTTAATCTGCCCCCCTCAAGTAATAAATTCACTCCTATTGTACTCCTCTCGCGAGAAAATAAATAGAATATTTTAAAAGTTATTTCTGAACGAAGATAGCCATTTCTCACTTCTATCAGAATAAGGCTCTCCTGCCACATGACTATACTCATTAATCACTTTAACTCCAGCAGTCAAAATTCATCATCAATATTTTTTATTATAAGAGATTTCCAAGTAAGGATTGACAGGCCACAATCCCCCATGATTATTCGTGGACCATTTTGTTTAAAATCTCCTCATACATAAAAAATGCCTCCTGATCGATAGAGCATTCAAGGAAGGTAACGATTATTCTCTTGCTGGATGAATAAATGGTTAACGGCTATACTATAAGAGATTCTTACTGAAAATTAGAGGTGTACAACGTGAAGCATGTAAATATTTTGATTGCCGATGATGAGGCGGAAATTGCTGACCTTGTTGGGCTCCATTTGGAAAAAGAAGGCTTTCATATTTTCAAAGTAAATGATGGAGAAGAAGCAGTAAAAATTGTACAATCACACCCCATTGATTTGGCTGTCTTAGATATTATGATGCCCCGTCTAGACGGGCATGAAGTCACTAGAATGATTCGCGAACAAAACTATCTTTTTCCGATCATCTTTTTAAGTGCTAAAACATCAGATTTTGACCGTATCACTGGGCTTGTCATTGGTGCGGATGATTATATGACCAAACCGTTTAATCCTATGGAATTAGTGGCACGCGTCAAATCACAATTACGGCGGACAATGCTGTATAATCAATCAGCTTCAAAAGAAAATATATTAGAGTTTCGAGGACTTACAATTGATCCTGATCAACATAAAGTAACAAAATATGATACGGTCCTCTCTCTCACCCCGAAGGAATTTGATATTCTCCTCTTACTCGCTAACCATCCGAATAAGGTTTTTAGTGCAGAGCATATTTTTCAAACTGTGTGGGGAGATGCTTATTATGACAACCAAAATACAGTGATGGTTCATATTCGCACATTAAGGAAGAAACTTGGTGAAGACAAGAACGAGTTCATTAAAACCGTCTGGGGAGTAGGTTATGCCTTTCATGGTTAATTATAAAATCAGCTTTCAAACGAAACTATTACTACTCGTCTTCGTTAGCATGATAGTAGCTGGCGTAATCACATATGCACTTTTTGCATTTATGCAATATTATTATCATCAGTTTGTATTAATCGGTGATCCTTTAGCTCAAATCAGGTTGGCATTAGGAAATACAGGGCTGATTATTACTTTTGCAATTCTATATATTCTATTTACACTCGTATTATTCAAATTACTTACAAGAAGAATTTCATCGTATTTCAGTCACATTTCACATGGTTTAAAGCAATTAGCTAACAGTGATTTTCAATACGAAACAAAAATCTCTACTAATGATGAGTTTAGCCAGATAGCAATTGATTTAAATACAGCTAGTCTCAAGCTAAAAGAGGCGATTGAGCGTGGAGATTTCGCTGAGTCAAGCCGTGATCAGTTAATTGTCAATCTCGCCCATGACTTGCGGACACCACTCACATCCGTTATTGGCTATTTAGATATTATCAAAAAAGACACTAGCTTAAACGAGGAACAAAAAAAGCATTATACAAACATTGTCTATAAGAAGGCTGGACGGTTAGAAGAATTAATTGATCACCTTTTTGATATTACGAAATTAAATTATGGGAAGCTCTCTATTACGAAAAGTGAAATTAATTTAAGTGAGTTATTATTACAACTCTGTGAGGAAATGTATCCTGTCCTTAAGAAGAACCACTTAGAGGCAAGATTACAATTGCAACCCTCCTTAATGATTGAAGCAGATGGGAGACAATTAGCACGTGTCTTTGAAAACCTCCTCAATAACGCCATACGCTATGGTGTGGATGGTCAATTTATCGATATTCACTCTTCATTAGATGAAGAAGTAGCGGTTGTGCAGATGATTAACTATGGTGATGATATCAGAGAAGAGGACCTGCCTTATATTTTCGATTCCTTTTACACATCCGACCCTTCTCGCGCCCATCAAGAAGGGGGAACAGGGCTAGGGCTATTTATTGCCAAAAATATTGTGGAACAACATGGCGGTCGTATTACTGTCGATAGTACTGTCATACAAACTAAATTTGAGATTAGACTTCCCGTTCATCCATCTACTTTGGATGATTAAAGGGAAATTTTAAGAAAAACTTTAGATTTACCCCTACTTTTTTTTAAGTTTCATTCTTTATCTTTAGTTCTATGAATTGAAGGAGGAATAGACGTATGAAGAAGTGGGGATTTTTTTTAGCCATTATTTTATTTTTATTAATAGCCGTCAATCAATATCTTACTTCCAATAAAGCCAATTTGTTAAGGGATGATATTGAATATACCATTGAGGATAACGAAAACAATGACTTCAAACCCATTCCCTCTAGTCGAAATTTAGCTTTGGAAGAAGATATGATACACGATGGTCAGTTATTACTTGTTAATGAAGACCATCCATTGAAGAAAAATACGATACTAGACGATGTTGTCAACGTATTTGAATATGATGAAATGAATAAAGAATTTGGTCTTATCGATGCTAATATTGAATTATCGATAGATTTATTAAAACGATTTAATGACATGATACATGCAGCTAACAAAGAAGAGGATTATCAATTTTTACTAACGAGTGGTTATCGAGGCTGGGACACACAACAAGCGCTGTATCAGGAAAAAGGTTCAGATTACGCTCTACCTGCTGGCTATAGTGAGCATAATTTCGGGCTTGCCCTTGATGTTGGATCTCAGACAACAACGATGTATAAAGCAAAGGAAGCCGAATGGTTAGAAGAAAAGGCGTGGATGTATGGTTTTATTTTACGATACCCTGAGAATAAAAGTGATATTACCGGCATTTCATATGAGCCATGGCATATTCGCTATGTTGGCTTGCCACATAGTGCAGTTATGCATGAGAAGAATCTTGTGTTAGAGGAGTATTTAAGACTGCTAGAAACAGAGAAGACAATTGACTTTATATTAGATGATGTAACTTATCATATTCGATATTACCCGGTCCATGATAGCAAAACTATTACCTTACCGGATGACGATTACTATCAAATTTCTGGTGATAATAAAGAGGGAGTGATAGTCACTTCTTACTCTCTTTAAAAAAATAACTGAGCTTTGACCATACTAATACATGAGAAACAAGAAAATTACCCGAGTGATGTGCACAATTCAGCATGCACACCACTCGAGTATAATTAAGCAGGACTTCATAACCGCTGTTATAATACATCTTTCTCCATACCCAATCTTTGAACCACATCTGCTCGATCGACTTCATCAATCCAGTTACCATACTTTTCATATAGCTGCCTCAGTATCTGAACATTGCGGGCAATGACTTCACAGCCACGATCATCGTATATGAAAAAGATGACATCTCTCGTTAAATTAATCAAGAAAACATCTGGATAATTGACATGATAGCCACCAAAACGTGGTTTTAAAGGAAAGTCTTCATGAGCAGCTGCTTTTATAAGTGATTCTATTTGTATGTCTCGGCACTGACATAATAAAGAGAATTGCTGTAATTGGTATACGTCTGCATCCTCCGCTTCAAAAGGGTAAGGCATGGTTTCCACCTGAAGTTGATACAACTTTTTACATTGCTTCAAATGAGATTGGTAAACCTTTAATTTTCTCGTTCTCTTTTCTTTTTCAACCATTTTATACATATTAGTCACTAGCATCACTTCATCCTCGCTAGCAAATAACTCATTAAAAAGGGTTGTTGCCTGTTCATAAACAAGCTCAAATCTATCCATATTTAACTGACCTTGTTCGTTAAATTGGTAGATTTCTCTAGCGAACGTGAAAGGAATACCGATATTCCATTGCTGATAAATACTTGGCATTAGTTTTAATCCTGGAAAATGAGACTGCAAATAGTTTGATAACTCCATAGAAGCCCTTTCTTACATGATTGCATATTGTTCATTTAACACATCGGTAATAAACATATGACCAGGTGCATGCGTAATCATAATCTCTGGTTTTGCCCGCATCGCCACCGCTTGTGGGGTCACGCCACATGCCCAAAATACAGGAACTTCTCCATCTTTAATGGTCACCGCATCTCCGAACTCAGGCTTGTTAATATCTTTAATCCCTATTTTTTCAGGATTTCCTAAATGTACCGGGGCACCGTGGACTGAAGGAAAACGACTCGTTACTTGAATAGCCCTTATCGCATCCGCTTCTTTCATTGGTCTCATACTTACCACCATCGGGCCTTCAAACATACCAGACTTTACACATTCAATATTAGTTTCATACATAGGCACATTGCAGTTTTCTTCAATATGCCTGATTGGAATATGATTATTTAACAGCGCTTCTTCAAAAGTAAAGCTACATCCAATTAGGAAGCCAACCATATCTGTGCGCCAATAACCGGTTGCATCCTGCACCTCATCCACAAGTTCTCCATGCTTATATATACGGTACTTAGGGATATCTGTCATAATATTGCCGTTTGGTGCGGCTAACTTTGGTATAACTGATCCGACCTCTGTTACATCTATAATCGGACAAGGCTTTTGGTTTCTTTGACAAAATAATAAAAAGTCAAAGGCAAGTTCTTTTGGTAATACAGCTAAATTCGCTTGGATAAAGCCATTAGCAATGCCAGCAGTGGGCTGCTTCCAATGACCGTCCCTAATCTGCTTACGTGCTTCTTCAGGACTTACTGTTGTTAAATTCAATCTCATTCACACCTTTCAGGCTCTTATTCAAACAATTGTGGAATACCATTAATTAAAGAGTAACCGCCCATTAATGCCATAACAATGACAATTAGTAGTCCAAAAAGGGTTAACCATAAAGGATGTTTATAGTCGCCGACAATCTTCACCTTATGTGCAGCAATTAACATCACACCTAGCGCGATAGGCAAAATGAGTCCATTTAATGAACCAACTAATACGAGAATCTTTACCGGTTGTCCAATCAAGACAAATACTAAGGTTGATATGGCGATAAAACCGACCGTAAACCACTTCGCATTTTTATCAATAAAATGGGTGAATGTCCGTATAAATGAGACAGATGTATAAGCTGCACCAACAACAGATGTCACCGCTGCTGCCCACATAATCACACCAAATATTTTATAGCCAATATTGCCGGCAGCATGTTGAAACACAGATGCAGCTGGATTATCAGGATTTAATGGTAACCCTTGAGAAACAATCCCTAAAGCAGCTAAGAAAAGGAAAATTCTCATAAGTGAGGCAATTCCGATGGCACTCACTGCACTTCTTGTGACTTGTGGTAAAGCTTCTTTCCCTTTAATACCAGCATCTAATAAACGATGGCCACCAGCAAAGGTAATATAACCACCAACTGTTCCACCTACTAGAGTAACAATAGCTAAAACATCGATAGTCTCAGGTACAAAAGTGCGTACTACAGCTTCACCAACTGGCGGAGAAGAAACAAACATAACATAGACCATTAGACCAATCATCATAAAGCCCATTAATTGGGCAAAACGGTCCATCATCTTCCCTGCCTCACGAACAACAAAGATAGCAATGGCAATTAAGCCACTCAATAACGCACCTAATTCTGGAGAAACACCAAATAATACATTCGTTCCGAGTCCTGCTCCGGCAATATTTCCGATATTAAATGCGAGTCCCCCCATCACAATGAGTATAGCTAAAAAATATCCTAAGCCCGGTAAAACCTGATTAGCGATATCTTGAGCTTTCTTTTCTGAGACGGCTAGAATTCGCCAAATATTCAATTGCGCACCAATATCAATGATAATAGAAATTAATATGACAAAACCAAAACTTGCAACGAGTTTTTCTGTAAAAACAGTTGTTTGTGTTAAAAAGCCTGGCCCTATGGCTGAGGTAGCCATTAGGAAGGCTGCACCCAGAATAATACTTCTTGTAGACTGTGTTTTCATTCGCTTTCTCCTATTCTTTTCACTTGGATACTCTCTTTTTGAAGTGTTGCATGAATAAGTTTGGCAAATGCTAGTGCATGTTTACCATCTCCATGAATACAAACGGTATCCGCTAAGATCTCAACATCCTTTCCACTTACCGATGCTACTTTCCCTTCCTTTACCATACGTACTACCTGTGCGACCGCTACCTCTTGATCGGTAATTAATGCATTTGATTCTCTCCTTGAAGTCAAGGAACCATCATCCTGATACGTACGATCAGAAAATACTTCACTAGCAGTTTTTAAGCCGATCTTCTTACCCGCTTTTACTAGCTCACTACCGGCTAAGCCAAATAAAATTAATTCTGGATCGATTTTGTACACAGCTTCTGCAATAGCTTCAGACAATTGGGCATCTTTTGCTGCCATATTGAAAAGGGCTCCGTGTGGTTTGACATGTTGCAACTTTCCGCCCTCAGACTGTACAAAAGCGGACAATGCGCCAATTTGGTAGACAACAATATCGTACGCTTCTTGAGGGGAGATATTCATTTCCCTTCTGCCAAAGCCCACTAAGTCTTGTGTTCCTGGATGAGCGCCAATACCCACTTTTTTCTCTAATGCCAGTTTCACTGTTTTACGCATCGTTGTCGCATCACCTGCATGGAAGCCACAAGCAATATTTGCACTGGTCACATAATTTAATATTTCCTCATCATTACCAATTGTGTAGTTCCCGAAACTTTCACCCAAATCACAGTTTAAATCAATCTTTGTCATCGTTATCCTCCTTATCGATATTTTATTTGGATGCTCTGTTTATACTCATAAAGTCTTTGCTCCTTTTGAATATAGAGCCTTTGAGCTGCTGCAAAAGATATCTTTTCAAAATACACTTCTTCTCCAGGCTTTGTCTGAGCCAAAACATGTAAATCGATGGATGCCACTTGCCCAATCTTCGGATAGCCTCCAGTCGTTTGCCTATCAGCCATTAAGATGATCGGTTGCCCATCAGGTGGTACTTGAATGGTACCCATAGTAACCGCCTCTGAGATCATTTCTTTCTCTTCTGATAATGCGAGTGCGCTCCCACTCAGGCGATAACCCATGCGGTCAGACTGTGATGCCACTTTATATGGGTGACTGAATAAAGCGATTTTGCTGTCTTTATTAAAAAGAGAAAATTGTTTCCCTTCAATCACTCTAATTCTTTGATTAGACGGTCTCCTTGTTTGAATCGGTATACTCCACTGTGCTTCAACAAACGGCTTGTCTGGTTGTTTTAAAGAATCCATGATTTTGCCCGATAACCTACTCTTCTCTTTCAAAGATAATTGATCGCCTTTTTGAAGAGCACGCCCTTTATGACCACCTATATGAGCTCGTAAGTAAGTAGCATAACTATCCATAACCACCTCGACATCAAATCCACCTGCAATGGCTAGATAAGTCCTACATCCCTCTTTATATGAACCAAATGTTAATTCACTTTTCGCCTTTACCCATATAGGACGCCACAACCTCACCTTTTGACCATTGATTTGCGGGCCAATATCTCCTCCACAAAGACTAATCAAACAATCTTCATGAAAGACAATCCGTGGGCCGATTAATGTCATTTCTAATGTAGGTTGTTCTTCGTTGTTCCCAACAAGCATATTCGCAATCTTATGTGCATCTTGATCCATGACACCACTAGCGATTACACCATACTTCTGGAAACCTGTTCGCCCAAGATCTTGTACGGTCGTTAATAAACCTGGTTTCTTAATCTCTATCATGACTGTTCAGCCTCCAATTGCTTGTACTCCTCAAAGCTAATTGGCTTAAATTGAATGCGATCCCCAGCTCTTAGCAATGTTGGCATTTCTCCCTCTGGAGTAAATAATTCGATTGGTGTCCTTCCGATCAATTGCCAACCCCCAGGTGTTTCAATAGGATATACACCTGTTTGCATCCCTGCAATCCCAACAGTCCGAGCTGGAATTTGTAGCCTTGGTGATTTCCTTCTGGGTGCCGCAATCTTTTCAGACATCCCACCGATAAATGGAAATCCGGGGGCAAAACCAATCATATGGACCAAATAATCACCAGCTGCATGAATCGTAATTACTTCATCGGGTGTTAGGTGATTTAACCGGGCAACTTCATCTAAATCGGGCCCAAACTCCCCACCATAACAGACAGGAATGTCAATTTTCCTGGAAGATAGATGAGTTTGTGTATCCACAGATTTTAATAATTCATTCAGTTCTGCACAGACAAATTCATAAGGCAGTTGGTCTTTACCGCATAATTGACTAACCTTCCAAATATCATAAAAAACTGCAATATTCGTATAAGCAGGAATACATTCCTTCAGCCACGGTAAGCGTTGACCCTCGAGAAAATGCGAGAACATTTGAATATGTTGTTGAGTTTCAGATGAAATCTGATCCCCTAATTCTATGAGCAAAGCTTGATCTCCCAACGGACAAAAGCGCCATTTCAATTTACACCCCTCCTTTATATAGGTTGTTCAGTTTATTTATAAAAAACCAAATTATACTAATAATCTATTTTTACAGATTATTTTATTTAAATAATACAATAAAGTATTTAAAATAAAAAGCAACTCTAACTATATTTACTATTTTTCAATAATAAAGGTTGTTAGCATTGCTGTATTGAAGACATGCTTTTTAGTTTTTTGTATTTAATGGATACTGCTTCATCAAGTTCGTGATTTGATTACAAAAATGAGTAGCGTTTTTCTCACAATCCTCTTTTACCCAGTTTAGTATAATTTTAGTGAACCCGCCGATTTGAAATTGAATTAAGTATTCTGCAATATCAACGTCAGTGAATACTTCCTCTAGCCCTTCTTCTATCATTTCAATGAATTCTTCCATAACTAAGTATTCCAAATCATGAGCAAATAGTTTTCTCAACACTGGCTTTTGTAGTTCTGTAATCATAAATATCATATGGATCATTTGTCCTATAGTTAGGTTGTCTTGTCTCTTCCTCATGTTGAATAAATCTCGATACAATTGACGTAAATAGATGCGAATAATATCTTCTTTTGTTCCAAAGTTTCTATAAAAAGTTACTCGTGCAATCCCTGCTTGTTTCGTAATTGCCGATATTTTTATTTCACGAAATTGGCATTGATTCATCAAATCCATTAAAGCATTGCACACAATCTCTCGTGTTTTGGTTACTTGCTTATTCGTTGCATCATTCAATTGTCTACTCCTTTTAAGGATATTATTTACTATCTCTCTATAAACACAATTGTTCTCATCTAGTTCTAAATACTCAACAAATCTAACGAAACACATTCTTTTTACCTATATCGTATTTATTTTAACATAAAACACGCTAGAAAAAACCTGCTCAAAAATATATAGATAGAATCGACGAATTAACAGTATACTAATTTTTGAATCCAAGAAAAATAGGTGATAGTAAATGACCTTTGATCAACTAAAACATTTTTCAACTGTGGCAAAAACACAATCATTCACTGTAGCAGCTCATGAACTTTTCCTTTCGATATCGGCATTAAGCCAATCCATCAGTAGTTTAGAGACCGAGCTAGGGCTGACGTTATTTAAACGCTCGCGTTCTGGTGCCCATTTAACTGCTGAAGGCGCTCTGTTAATTGAAAAGGCAGAGGAAATCATGAAGATGGCGGAAGAATTTCAAACGATCGCACAAACGCAAACAGAAAAACTCCAAGGACATCTTCGTATTTCTACGATTCCAGGTCCTTCAAACGCCCTACTTGCCGCCGTATTTTCTTTTAAAAAAGAACACCCAAATGTCTCAATAGAGCTTCAAGAGTTAGGACCAAAGGAAATAACCGAAAAACTAATCAATGAAGAAATAGACGTGGGTATGCTTGTTGTTGGGCCATCTTCTGAAGTAAATGAAGATAAATTCCACTTTGAACCTCTACTAGAAGGCTATATGGTTGCTGGTGTACAGGCCCATTCCACCCTTGCTGAAAAGCCTTTTATTTCAAAAAAGGATTTATCAAGATATCCGATTATTTTATATCAAGATGCTTATCTTAGTCAGACAATCAAACAGCTTCTTGATCACAATAGCGAAAGAAATTTAGTTGTAAAAACCAATCATACAAATGCGATTACCCAATGGGTATCGAGTGGTAATGCGATAACGATTGGACTTGATTATTCATTTCAACATATTGATGGGATTACAGGGGTAAAAATACAAGAATTAAAAGAGGAAAAAGTTCACTACGGCTGGGTTCATTTAAAGAAAAAACATATAAACCGACTGACAGATATTTTCCTTGAAACATTAAATCAGGAAATAAACAAACTTCTTGCACAATAAGAAGCAACCTAAAATAGTATTTAATATTGTAATAGTGGGACGTTTAACAAATAAAGTAGCGTTCATTACAGTAGTTCTGGCAATTGATATGGCTATAGAAAGGTAATGAATATTAATGTAAAAGGGGTTTCCCTTGGTTTACAATATATGCTACCAATTATGCTTGTAAATGGATTCAGTCTTTTCATCAAATTGCTCTTCCGTTGCTGGTTGAATGGTCACGCCAGGACAACCGCCGTATGGGCAGCATTTCATAGTTGCTGGTGGTAAAGGTGCATAATAAAAAGAGGATGCCTTTATATGGCACCCTCCTTTTTATATTAAACTAATATTAACCAAAGAATCATTGTTGTAATGAGGGTAACAATCCCCTGTAATAAGGTTGCCATTGTCTGTGCTTTATAAGCATCTGTCACTTGCATCCCTGTGAACTGTGTTACAACCCAGAAATAGCTATCATTTACATGACTTACTGCCATTGCTCCTGCACCAAGCGCCATGACCACTAGTGCTAATGGGACAGCTCCTTCAATTCCAACTACTGGAAGCATTGGAGCTATTAGCGATGACGTTAACACAAGAGAAGTCGTTGACGATCCTTGCGCTGTCTTTAAGGCCGCTCCGATAATAAATGGGATAAGTAGGAATAACACCCCTGTAAAGACATCAGAAATATCCCACCCTTGAATGATATCTGCAATGCCTGAATTTTTAATCATTGTTCCAAATGAACCACCGACACCAGTAATTAATAGGATCGGTGCAGCATCTAATAATCCTTTACCTACCCAACCGGTTAAAGTTTCTTCATCTAATTTCGGTAATAACGGCAATGCAACAACTATACCTAGTAATAAAGCCATCACTGGATTACCTAAGAAGATAAGAAATTGAGCAAAGCCACCATCAAAGTTTAACAATGAAATAACCGAGCCCAGAGCAATTAATAGAATCGGAAAGATTATTGGCAAGAATGCTTGAAAGGTTGAAGGCATTTTACCAAAAGAGGCCACTACCTTATCGTAATCAAATTCTTCTGAACTATTATCTTCTGGTACTTCAATTTTTGTTGCTACTTTGACAGACCATAAGTACCCAACTGCTGCAGCTGGTATTGCAACGATAAAACCAATCAGAATAACTGTACCTAAATATACATCTGCACCAATGTTCCCTGCAGCTGCAATGGGTCCTGGTGTAGGAGGTACGAGGGTATGAGTAGCATAAAGCCCTGTTGCTAATGCAACTGACATAGAAGCCATAGCTACTTTAGCTCTCTTAGCTAGCGCTTGTCTTAAACTATTCAAAATAATAAAACCAGAATCACAAAAAACAGGAATAGAGACGATAAAACCAATAATGCTCATAGCTAATTGTGGTCTTTTCGGACCAACAATTCGTAAGACAACTTCCGCCATTCGATAAGCAGCGCCGGCCTTTTCTAGAATCACACCAATAATCGTACCAAATACGATGACTAGACCAATACTAGTCATTACACCACCAAAGCCTGTATTGATGCTCTCTATAATTAACTCAAAAGGCATTCCCGATGCAAAACCTACGAATAAAGCACCAATAAGTAAGGACATAAATGGGTGGATTTTGAATTTAGCTGTAGCCAAAACTATAATTAACACACCAATAGCAATAATTAAAAACAACATTGTATTACCCTCCTAACAAGCTATTTTATTTATTGTAAGCAAGATACGTTCTTATCACTCGTTCTGCCGCTGACTCGAGTAACTCTTCTGTTCGGGCCATCGCTTCTTCTAAATCCATAGGGCCTGTTGTTAAACTATGCACACTTGTGATTCCGTACTGATACAACTCATCGATCCCTTTACCTATCGATCCAGCTAATACGAAAACAGGTGCTCCCTCAACCTTTGCTGCCTCAGCTACACCCATAGGTGTTTTCCCTGAAGCTGTTTGGTAATCACACTGCCCTTCGCCAGTAAACACACAAGTTGCTCCCTTTAATTTCTCTCGCAACCCTGTATACTCAATAACAATATCAATACCTCTTTTCATTTCAGCAGGGAAAAAGGCTTGAAAAGCGCCCCCAGTACCACCAGCTGCACCTGCACCCGGCCGGTCATGTAAGCGAACTTTAGTCGCTTGTTCAATCACATCTGCCCAGTTAACCATATAACGATCTAACATCTCGACCACTTCAGGACTTGCCCCTTTTTGAGGACCAAAAACATGAGAAGCGCCATTAGGACCAACAAACGGATTCTGTACATCAGAAGCGATTAGAAATTGACAATCCTTAATCCGCGAATCAAGAGAGTCTAATTGAACAGTCGTAACCTTGCCTAACGCTTCTCCACCAAGACCAATTTCTTCTCCGGCATCGTTCATCATTTTTAGCCCTAGAGCTTGTAACATACCAGCTCCGCCATCATTGGTAGCGCTTCCACCAACTGCTAAAATAAAATGGCGATATCCATCATCTAACGCTTTCTTAATTAATTCCCCTGTGCCAAAAGTTGTAGCAATCAATGGATTACGTTCACTTTTATCTATCAGCTCTAAACCGGAGGCACTTGCCATTTCAATGACACATGTTTTTTCATCGCCGAGTACACCATACTCCGCCTCGACCTTTTTGTGTAATGGACCCATTACACTAACTTTTACCTTCTGTCCCTCCGTTGCGGATACAAGACTATCCATTGTTCCTTCTCCACCATCCGCTACAGGAACAGAAATAACTTCACACGAGGGAAGCGCTTTCTTAACACCTCTAGCAATTGCTTCTGCAGCAGAAACACTTGATAAGCTACCTTTATATGAATCAGGTGCAATAACTACTTTCATAAAATCGCCCACCTAACATCTATTGTGTTATCCTTATTATAATTATGTGTTATACTATTTGTCATCGGTATGGTTGAACAAAAAAACAGATTATTTTGGATTAATTTTTATCTATTATAAACAGATTGTGATATTATTTTACTGATATATAACAAACGAAATGAAGAGAATAAGGATGGGCCATATATGTTAACACGTGAAATTGCCGCAGAAATTGTTAAACAAACCATGGTTAGACTGGATAGGAATATAAACATTATGGATGATAGAGGCAAAATTATTGCATCTGGTAATTCCGATCGAATCAATACGATTCATGAAGGAGCAACCGAAGTTTTACGTACTGGTAGAGCTGTCACCATTAGTGATAAGGATATTCAGTGGAAAAATTCATATCCCGGTGTTAACCTACCTATTCATTTTCAAAAAAAAATCATCGGTGTGATTGGCATTACTGGTGACCCAGAGGAAATTTTCGAATTTGGTGAGTTAGTAAAAATGATTACAGAGATGATGATTCAACAATCTTTTAGTTTAGATCAGTTAGAATGGCAACAAAAAGCGAAGGATCATTTATTCGATGATTTATTACAGGACTCAATCGAATATCCATCAATTGAACAACGATTTAAATTATTTGAGATTCAACTTTTGCCCCCCTTTCAAGTGTCAGTCATTAAAACAGATATGCCTAAATTGAAAAAAAATGACTTTATCCAATGGGTGGAGAGATTTTTTCCTAAAGAGAATACATTGATTGGTTTCCTAGGGATAAATCAACAATTTATTCTTCATACAGGCTTAACAGAGAAACAAATCATGAATCGCTACCAAAATTTCATTTCATTTATAGAAGAAAAACAACTCACTGCGAGAATTGGATTGGGTGCGAATGTAAATACTGTCAATGACATTCATCATTCCTATCAGCAGTCGATTTCAGCTTTAACGTTAAGTGATGAGTCTTCTATTTTTTCCACTTTTAAAGAAATTGAAGCACAAGCATTACTGAATGAACTGAGTGAAGCATCTAAAACCTACTATTATACAAGAGTACTGAATGGACTTTCGGAGAAACTCATTGAAACACTTGAAAGCTTGTTTGCAAACAATTTAAACCTTGGAGAGTGTGCAAAAAGTTTATTTATCCATAGAAACTCACTCATTTATCGGTTAAAGAAAATCAAAGAAATAACCGGATATAACCCACAGCATACTCTCGATGCGATTACACTGCAACTTGCGATTTGGCTTAGGAAAATGCATAAAGAGTAAAACACCTTCCTTACTTAATGGATGGTCCCCTTCTCTAGTGTTCCAGCCAAAAAAAGCTCGCCATCTGGTGAGCTTTTCTCATCTATATTGCCTTAAAATAAAAAAATGCAACGCTAAACGATAGCCGTTGCATTTTTATTTTTGTGAAAATCAAATAGACTGCTACTTTAATGAGCACATTCACCTAACCTACCACTGATTGATTCTTCGCTTCTTGCTTCTCCTTTTGCCTGATCGCTTTAAATTTTTTCGTCTCAGATACAATCACTGGAGACAAGAATAAGAGTGCTATTAAGTTAGGCAGAGCCATCAACGCATTGAATATATCTGCAATTCCCCAAACTAACTCTAATTCAAGACCTGCTCCTACCATAACAACAGCAACGAAAACAATTTTATAAATCCATGTGTTTTTATCACCGAATAAATAACCAAAACACTTCTCTCCATAATAAGACCAACCAATAATTGTTGAATAAGCAAATAGTATAATACCGAAAATAACAATATAATTACCTACATGTGGAAGGAAGAATTCAAATGCTTCTCCAGTTAGAGAAGAGGCATCGCCATGTCCAACATATATGCCGCTCATTACAATCGCAAGACCTGTTACAGTACATACAATCAATGTATCAATAAATGTACCCGTCATTGATACGAGTGCTTGTCTTCCTGGATAATCCGTTTTCGCAGCCGCTGCTGCAATCGGTGCAGATCCTAAACCAGCCTCATTGGAAAATACCCCACGAGCAACACCGTATCGAATAGCCATCCCAATTGCACCACCGGCTGCAGCAGAAGGGTTAAACGCTTCTTTAAATATAAGGGCAAAAGCTGCAGGAACCTCTGTTATATTTAAAATAATTATAAGCAGTCCACCAGCTAAATAGAACAAGGCCATGAATGGAACGAAAATTCCGGTAATTCTCCCGATACCTTTAATTCCACCTAATAAAACAAGACCTGTTAACACCATTAGAACAAAGCCTGTTAGCCAAGGATTAATATTAAAATTTGCTTGAAGTGAACCCGCTACTGTATTTGCCTGCGTCATATTACCAATGCCAAAGGAAGCTAAAAAACCAAACAAGGCGAATAAAACAGCTAACCACTTCCACCCAAGCCCTTTTTCAATATAATACATTGGTCCACCTGATATTTCTCCTTTGTGGTTCGTCACACGATATTTAACAGCCAATATCGCCTCTCCATACTTGGTGGCCATTCCAAAAAAGGCTGCTACCCACATCCAAAATAGAGCACCGACACCCCCCATTAAAATAGCCGTTGCTACACCCGTCATATTCCCAATTCCAAGGGTAGCTGCCATTGCAGTCATTAGCGATTGGAAGTGAGAAATATCTCCATTATCTTTCTTGCTATTCTCACTTTTACTAAAAGCAAGCTTCAATGCATAAGGTAAGTCTCGAACTTGTAAAAGCCCTAACCTAATAGTAAGAAAAATACCTGTACCAACAATTAGAATAAGGGTGATTGGGCCCCATACAAAGTTCCCTATCATTTTAACTATTTCATGAAACAACTCCATCCATTCTCCTCCTTTTTTTATCTTTTGATGTAAATAATTCAACATTAAATGAATGATAGTATGATCAAAGTGCTTGAAGGATCTGTTAAAACGTTACTACATTACTCAACTAAATGAATTCTAAATTTTTATTCTAATATGAATATTATATCTAATATTCATCCTTTTCGACAGACTTTTATGATATTTTTCTATCTTAGTCAATATTCGAGTAGATTTTCAAAATTAGTAACTCAGGTGACAAAATGCAAATGTAATGGAGAAAAGAAACTATTAAAATCCGATTCTTTACCTTTATAACGGAGAAATTATTGCGTATGGGATCAAGGAGTGGAACCTATAAAAGAGACTATAGACCCATTCCGATCAAGGCTGGTATTATCAGCACAACAAGCGGGCAAAACGCCAAAGAGTATGTCTCGTAAAGTGACCCGCGCAGACAACACTTTGCAAGCAATGTATTATGGTGAAGGAACTAGTAAGCTATGGGTTGTTTAAAAAGGCGAATGGTAAAATATGTCTACGAACGTTCAAAAGAAAAATTGGCTGGAATGAGCCCTGTTGAATACCAAACTCACTCCAGCCAATCAGCTCCATAATAAAAAAGTAGGCAATCACCGTCACCTACTTTTTTGTTTTAAGCTTGCACTTCCCGATATTCTGCCTTCTTCTTAAATAAGGCAGCGACAAAGGGACAAGCTGGGATAATTTTTTTATTTTGACTTTTCACCTCTTGCACAACCGAATCCACTAGTTGTTCAGCAAGACCTGTCCCTCGTGCTTCTTCCCCTACATATGTATGTTCAATAACAATGGTGTGATCGTCTCTTTCTGCAAAAGTAACTTCTCCTTGTTCCTTCCCACTATCATCAATACCATAATGACGATTACTTGCTTTTTTAATTTCCATGTCTCACACCTCCTTCATTCATTTTCTTTTTTCAAACACGACCGTACATACATTTGAGCACTATACATTTTTAATTATAGTATGTCCAAACCCATAATGGGATATGTGGTTGTTTTTTCTTCACCCGAATAAACGCTATTGGGTTCGTTGTATGGATATGGCCTACATGGGCACATCTAGGGTTCGTTTTCTAGAGCCGTTATTGCAGTTGACGAAGGGGCTTTTGATGCATTAATTCTTGAACCTGCGAAGCATAAGTGGTTTGAGGCTTACGACAATCTAAAGCATTTAACCATTGACTATCTCATATAACTTTGAATGGGTATCATTTCACCCTTCTCTTCATTGATATGTGACATAGTGACGAATGATTTATTTTAAATAGTGAATAATAATTTAAACCCTTATATTTGCTAAAAATACCTTTCTAAGAGGATTCACCCGCCTCCTTTTCTCCATTTCCTCCTTAGCGAAAAAAAACAATTCTTACTAACGCCTTGAATAATCGAGAATTCGAGATATAATACTTGTATACAAGTATACTAAATGAGAAGGTGTCATGATGAACGAACCAATGGAATTTCTCTACCCTTCCAAATGGCTCACGAAAGCTTCGACAGGTGAGCGCGTTGTAAGTGAATTAAGGATGCAAATTCTCTCAGGACGTATTGAAAGCGGTACCATTCTTTCAGAAAATAAATTAGCTGCAGAATTTTCAGTAAGTCGATCACCAATAAGAGAAGCATTAAAGATTCTTTCTGCTGAAAATATTATTCGTCAAGAACGAATGGGTGCAGTCGTCATTGGTTTATCCGAGAAAGAAATAGAAGAAATATATGATGTGCGCATTCTTATTGAAACGTTTATCTATCAACGGCTTGTACGTTCAGATATTACTGACCTTGTAAAGGAACTCAATAAGATTTTAGAAATGATGAAAGTCTCTATTAAATATAATGATGCGGATGAATTCTCACTTCAGGATTTACAATTTCATGAAACAATTATTCGAGCCGCTAATCACTCTTATATATTAATGATCTGGAATAATTTAAAACCGGTCATGGAGGGGATGATTCTTTTATCCATGCGCAAGCGTTTTAAAGAAAACCATCAGGATTTCGAGCGAATTTTCACAAACCACGCACTCTATATTGAAGCAATTGAGAAAAAAGATAAAACATTAATGATTCAATCTCTCCATCAAAATTTTGATGATGTGCAAGGACGAGTTGAAGATATGTGGAAATCCCAAGAGATACTTGCAGAAGGGGGCGGAACAAAATGACCACCTATATGTTAGGTGTAGATATTGGAACAACCAGCACAAAGGCTGTTCTTTTTACAAAAGACGGGAAAGTCATTCAAAAAGAAAATATCGGCTACCCATTGCATACACCGGATATGTCTACAGCTGAGCAAGACCCTGAAGAAATTTATCAAGCGGTCAAGCAGGCGATAACGAACATTATGAAAAAAAATAGCAAAATGATGCCAGCATTTATTTCCTTTAGTAGTGCCATGCATAGCTTAATTGCTATCGATGAAAATGATCAACCATTGACCCCATGTATTACATGGGCTGACAACCGTAGTGAATCATGGGCACATAAAATTAAAGATGAATGGGGTGGCCATGAGATTTATAAGCGAACAGGGACCCCTATTCATCCAATGTCCCCATTAAGTAAAATAACATGGATCACAAACGAACGCCCAGAAATAGCCAATAGAGCGAAAAAATACATTGGTATAAAAGAGTATATTTTCAAGAAGTTTTTTAACCAATATGTTGTTGATTATTCTATCGCATCAGCAATGGGGATGATGAATCTTACTGAATTAACATGGGACAAAGAAGCTTTAAAGATAGCGGGCATTCGCGAGGACCAGCTATCCACCCTGGTTCCCACAACTCAGATATTCACACAATGTGACAGTGAGCTTGCCTTACAAATGGGACTTGATCCCCATACCCCTTTTGTTATCGGTGCAAGTGATGGTGTTCTCTCTAACCTTGGTGTCAATGCAATTGGTAAAGGGGAAATTGCCGTCACCATCGGAACTAGTGGAGCGATTCGTACGATTATTGATCGTCCGCAAACAGACGAAAAAGGGCGGATTTTCTGTTATGCCCTAACGGAAGATCATTGGGTCATTGGTGGCCCTGTTAATAATGGTGGGATTGTCCTCCGTTGGATTCGTGACGAGTTTGCCTCATCTGAGGTAGAGACTGCCAAGCGTTTAGGACTCGATCCATATGAAGTGTTAACGAAAATTGCTGAACGTGTGAGACCGGGCGCAAACGGGCTTATTTTCCACCCTTTCCTTGCAGGTGAAAGAGCACCTGTATGGAATCCAGATGTTCGGGGATCATTCTTTGGTTTAACCCTTTCACATAAAAAAGAACATATGATTCGCGCTGCATTAGAAGGTGTCATTTTTAACTTATACACTGTTTTTCTCGCTCTTATGGAGTGTATGGACGAACCTGTTACGCGTATTCAAGCGACAGGCGGATTTGCCCGCTCTGCCGTTTGGCGCCAAATGATGGCAGATATTTTTGACTCTGAAGTGGTCGTACCTGAAAGCTATGAAAGTTCCTGCTTAGGTGCATGTATCCTTGGGTTATACGCTACTGGTGAAATTGATAGTTTTGCAGTGGCTTCTGACATGATTGGTAGTACACATAAACATACACCAGATGAAGATGCAGCCAATGAGTATCGTCAACTAATGCCTAGTTTTATCAACCTGACAAGAGTATTAACAGAGGAATATACAAAAATCGCCAACTATCAAAGAGGCTTGATAGGGAAAGATAGCGAATAAAAAGGAGAGAGAACTATGCCATTATTTATTGTTGCCTTAGGTATCATCGCCCTATTGCTCCTCATCATGGGACTTAAACTCAACACATTTGTCTCACTGATTATCGTTTCATTTGGTGTTGCCTTAGCTCTTGGCATGCCAACATCCGAAATTGTTGGCACAATTGAAAGCGGTCTTGGCGGAACACTTGGACATATCGCTTTAATCTTTGGTCTAGGTGCGATGCTTGGAAAATTAATCGCTGACGCTGGTGGCGCACAAAGAATTGCAATGACCCTTGTCAATAAGTTTGGAGAGAAAAATATCCAATGGGCAGTTGTCCTATCATCCTTTATCATTGGGATTGCCCTATTCTTTGAAGTAGGTCTTGTATTACTTATTCCTATCGTATTTGCGATTTCAAGAGAATTAAAAGTATCGATTCTCTATCTGGGTATCCCGATGGCAGCAGCATTATCAGTTACACATGGATTCCTACCACCTCACCCTGGACCAACTGTTATTGCTGGGGAGTACGGTGCAAATATCGGTGAAGTGCTATTATATGGGATGATTATTGCCATCCCAACAGTGATTATTGCTGGTCCAGTTTTCACTAAAATTGCGAAGAAAATCGTACCAAACTCATTCACAAAGAGCGGAAATATTGCTTCGTTAGGTGAGCAAAAACAATTTAAACTTGAGGAAACACCAGGATTTGGTATCAGTGTATTTACAGCGATGTTACCAGTCATCCTTATGTCGATCGCAACAGTTATTACATTGCTCCAAGAAACAATGGGCTTTAGCGATAACCTATTCATTGTTGTGATTAAGTTCATTGGTGATGCGTCAATCGCGATTTTGATTTCCCTTCTTGTTGCTATTTACACAATGGGCATTGGCCGCAATATTCCTATCAAACAAGTAATGGATTCTTGCACAACAGCCATCACACAAATTGGAATGATGCTACTGATCATAGGTGGCGGTGGTGCTTTTAAGCAAGTATTGATTGACGGTGGGGTTGGTGATTACGTAGCCCAATTATTCGAAGGCACGACCCTTTCACCTATTTTGTTAGCCTGGACCATCGCAGCTATCCTGAGAATTTCCTTAGGTTCTGCTACAGTTGCAGCACTAACAACAGCAGGACTTGTAATCCCATTACTCGGCCAAACAGACGTCAACCTTGCGCTCGTTGTACTCGCAACAGGTGCAGGTAGCTTAATCGCATCCCACGTCAATGACGCAGGTTTCTGGATGTTTAAAGAGTATTTTGGTTTATCAATGAAAGAAACATTTGCTACATGGACATTATTAGAAACAATCATTGCTATTTCTGGCTTAGTATTTACTTTATTATTGAGCTTGATTGTATAAGTTAGTTTCGGGGTTGAGTGGGTTTTTATAACTCACTCGCCTTTTTTGTTGTATGGGGGAATTGGGGTTAAGGGGGATGGATTGTTGGGGTGTGGTTGGTTTTGGGTGGATGGGTGGATTGATTGGGCGGAGTGGATAAGGCGGAGTGGATCCATTATCCTATTTTATGTATTTGAAGCTGTCGGAGATTTCCCCTTGGAAGCGATGAATCCCTACCTGGAGTAGATTAGGACTGACACACTTTAATTGGCAATTCCCCTTTACTCGAGTTTTCGCATCATTTATATGGCTTATATCCTTTGTAGATTCTCTATTTGCCTTGTTTCTCCTTTTACTTTGCTTATTTCCATTGCGGATTCCCTATTTGCTTTGTTTCTTCTTTTTACGTTGCTTATATCTTTTGTAGATTCTCTATTTGCTTCGTTTCTCCTTTTTACGTTGCTTATATCCATTGCTGGTTCCCTATTTGCTTTGTTTCTTTCTTTTGCATAGCTTATATCCTTTGTAGATTCCCTATCTGCTTTGTTTCTCCTTTTTACGTTGCTTATATCCATTGCTGGTTCCCTATTTGCTTTGTTTCTCCTTTTTACGTTGCTTATATCCTTTGTAGATTCTCTATTTGCTTCGTTTCTCCTTTTTACGTTGCTTATATCCATTGCTGGTTCCCTATTTGCTTTGTTTCTCCTTTTTACGTTGCTTATATCCATTGCGGATTCTCTATCTGCTTCGTTTCTCCTTTTTACGTTGCTTATACCCATTGCTAATTCTCTATTTGCTTTGTTTCTCCCTTTTACGTTGCTTATACCCCTTGCGGATTCCCCATTTGCTTTGTTTCTCCTTTTTACGTTGCTTATATCCATTGCTGGTTCCCTATTTGCTTTGTTTCTCCTTTTTACGTTGCTTATATCTTTTGTAGATTCTCTATTTGCTTTGTTTCTCCTTTTTACGTTGCTTATATCCCTTGCGGATTCCTATCTGCTTCGTTTCTTTCTTTTACATGGCTTATATCCATTGCTGGTTCCCTATTTGCTTTTTTCTTTCTTTTGCATAGCTTATATCCTTTGTAGATTCCCTATCTGCTTTGTTTCTTCTTTTTACGTTGCTTATATCCTTTGTAGATTCTCTATTTGCTTTGTTTCTCCTTTTTACGTTGCTTATATCCATTTTCGATTTCCTATCTGCTTCGTTTCTTTCTTTTACATGGCTTATACCCATTGCTGGTTCTCTATTTGTTTTGTTTCCCCCTTTTACATGCCTTATATCCATTACAGATTCCCCATTTGCTTTGTTTCTCCTTTTTACGTTGCTTATTTCCATTGCTGATTCTCTATTTGCTTTGTTTCTCCCTTTTACGTTGCTTATATCCCTTGCTGATTCCCTATTTGCTTCGTTTCTCCCTTTTACGTTGCTTATTTCCATTGCTGATTCTCTATTTGCTTTGTTTCTCCCTATATCCATTTTCGAATCCCCCATCTGCTTTGCTTTTTCCTTTTTACATGCCTTATACCCGTACTTCACTCTCGTTCCCCATCTTAATTTCCCTCCTCATTAATTAACGTGTAATTCTAGGTTCATTGTAGAATGAGCACTTTTCTACTGCCCAACTAAAAAAGACACGATCAAATTTTGATCATGTCTGATTGTAATTAACTAGCTATTCTATTCAAAAGCAGGAATCGCCGTTTCATCATAATTTTCTTCTAAGAATTTTTTCACTTCAGGGCTTGTCATTGCTTCTGCAAGTTTTTGAATCGCTTCTGAGTCTTTATTATCTTCGCGAGCGACAAGTGTGATGGCAAAGTCATTATCAATACCTTCTGTGAGTAGTGCATCACTTTTCGGTGTTAAACCTAGTGGAGCAGCATAAGCAGGAGTCATTACGACGGCATCAGCATCATCATACATTCTCGCTAGCATTAATAAATCTACCTCTTCGAACTGATAATTCTTTGGATTGGATGTAATGTCTGATTTTGCGTAATATGGACCTGTTTTTTCTTTTAATTCAATCACATCATGTTGTGCTAGTAATGCTAGTGAACGGTCAATATTGGATACATCATTGGCAATGGCAATCGTTGCTCCTTCAGGTAAATCAGCCATCTCTTCAAAGTTCTTTGCATAAACACCGTAATTGGCAAAATAGATTTCTTGGATTGGCACTAAATTGGCATCATTACTACGATTGTACTCTTCCATATAAGGCACATGTTGAAAGAAGTTCGCATCAACTTCTTTCGCCGCTAAAGCTGTGTTCGGTTGCACATTATCACTTAGCACAACCATCTCTAGATGAATACCTTCTTCTTGCAATTGTGGCTCGACTAACTCAAGAATCTCTGTCATCGGTGGAATAAGTGAAGCGACTTTTAGAGTTACCTCTTCTTTACTGTCACCACCATTTGTTTGGTTATCATCTGCTTGCTCTTCTGTCTCTTGCCCACAAGCAGCCAGCATTAACATACTTAGTATCATTAAAGCAAATAGTCTTTTCATATTGTCCTCCTTCAGTATGTAGTCATCTTTTATCAATCACTCTCGCAACCGTTGTCCCAATAAATTGGATGCACTGTACGAGAATGACCATAATAATGATCATATATATCATTAAATCCGTCATAAATTGTTGATATCCGTAGCGAATGGCGAAATCACCAATTCCTCCACCACCTACTACTCCCATAATAGTGGAATAGGAGATGAAACTAATAATTGAAGTCGTTAAGCCAAGAACCAGCCCTGAACGTGCTTCGACAAACAAAAACTTGAAGACGACTTCGACAACCGATGCCCCCATTGCCTTTGCTGCCTCTATTACCCCTCTAGGGACATCTAATAAAGACTGCTCTACAAGGCGGGAATAATGTGCGATAGCGATAATAGAAAGCGGTACGGTTGCTGCCGCTGTGCCAATCGCTGTCCCAATTATGAACCTTGTAAAAGGAATCAAGAAGACGACTAATAATAAAAATGGAAAAGAACGAATCGTATTAACCAGTAAATTTAAAATCGAAAAAACAACGCGGTTTTCTAGCAAATTTCCTTTTCGACATAGAAAAAGTAATGTTCCCACAGGGAGCCCCACGATGATAGCAGCAAGAATAGACATCCCCACCATCGCAAAAGTTTCGCCAATCGCTTGCCATATTTCCGCCTCATACCTTTGCAATACTTCAGGCATCACCGCTCACCTCACCTGTTAATTTTTCAATAAAATATTCAGGAGTGTGGTCCACATCAGGGATGCCTTGTGGTTCAAGGTCAATTGTCTTATAGACAGAACCATCTGCCATGACCGATACGCGGTGACAAATACTTTGTATAACCTCCATCTCATGGCTAACAATGACAATCGTGACCCCTAATGTACGATTAATCTCCTCTAGTACAGCGAGAATTTCCGCTGTTGTATGAGGATCAAGAGAAGAAGTTGGTTCATCGCATAATAAAACCTTAGGCTCGTTCGCAAGGGCTCTAGCAATCGCCACTCTTTGTTTTTGACCGCCACTTAAACTTTGTGGGTAGTGCTTTTCCAAATGAGCAAGGCCGACGAACCTTAAGCATTCCATCACTCTTTCTCTTCGTTGATGCTTCGGGTAGTTTGCTAGCTGAAGACAAACCTCGACATTATCATAAACGGTTAAATTGGCTACAAGATTAAAGTGCTGAAAAATCATCCCCATTGATTTTCTCGCTTCTCGTAACTGTTTAGCTTTCATCGCCATCAAGTTTTTGCCATCAACTACGACTTCCCCGCAATCGGGTACTTCTAACAAGTTCATTAACCTTAGTAGTGTCGATTTCCCCGCTCCACTTGCACCAATGATTCCGTAAATCTCGCCTTCATTTACTTCGATATCAACCGCTTTAATCGCTTCATAATCAGCGAAACGTTTACTTATATCATGTATTTGAATCAATTGAAATAAACCCCCTTTCCAATAATGAAAGGTAATCAATAACGGATATATTATAGCTCAATCCCTCTACTATGTCATTTTGACAGTTATTTACCAACATTCTGTCTATTTATGAGAAAAGAAAAATCCCCCGCCAATTATTTTGGTAGAGGATGCTAGAATTAATGTAATTTAATTGATCCACCATCAACAAGAATGGTTTGTCCAGTAATGTAGTTTGAATCTTCACTTGCTAAGAATACAGCTACTTTTCCGATATCATTTTCTGGGTCACCTAAACGGCGCAGTGGAATTTTATTAACCATCGCCTCATATGCTTCTGGTGCATGTTGCTTCCATTGTTCTACACCTGGCGTTAAGGCAATTGGTGAAATTAAATTGATATTAATATTGTCAGGTCCCCATTCATTTGCTGTCACACGAGTGATGGCACGAATGGCTTCTTTCGCAGCTGCATAGGCTGTTTGTGTCACTTGGCCATCAATCCCCGCTCCTGAGGCGAAATTAATGACTTTTCCTTCATTTTTCTTTAGCTCAGGATATGCCGCTTGCATAAAGCGAACCGTTGGGTAAAAACCCGTGTTAAAAGAAAGGTCAAAATGTTCTTGGGTTGTTTCATTAAAGAGCACCTGCTTCGATACATGTGCATTATTTACAAGGATATCAAGCTTACCAAACTTCGCAACAACTTCTTCAACAATTTGCGTAATGTTTTCTTGGACTGTGATATCTTTGATAAACAGCATCCCTTCTGTGTGAACATTAACCTCTGCTAATGTTTCTTTTCCTTTTTCTTCATTCACATCAACAATGGCAACATGCGCGCCTTCTTTCGCCAGCGCAAGTGCCATTCCTCTGCCGATTCCAGAAGCACTCCCAGTAATAATCGCAACTTTACCATCCAATTTCATGAGAAAGACCCCTTTATTTTCAAAAATATATTTAGACATCTAAATACTTTATAAATCATATCAGATTATCTTATAATCTGACAATAGATAATACTTACACGTCATGGAAAATATAGGTTTAGAAAAGAAACTTTATGGATTTGAAAATGGGGTCGTTCACACTTTTCTGGCAGGTTGTGTGAGCAATTCTCCAATGTCTAACAACCTTCAAGAATACAGGCTTACCCAGATTTCCCACCATCCCTAACCATTCATAAGCATAAAAAGAAAAACCTGAACGCTACAGCAGTAATGTTCAGGTTTTCTCGCTCATATATATTAGTTAAGAATCGCTTTATTTTGATCTAAACCGAGCGCTCGGTCAGTCGTTTGATTAACTTTTTGTAGTAACTCCGGATTTTCTGATAAAGAAAGGCCGTAAGATGGAACCATCTCTTTAATTTTTGGCTCCCAATCTTTTAGGTTTTCTGGGAAGCAGCGCTCAATGATATCAAGCATAACTGGAACAGCTGTTGATGCCCCTGGTGATGCGCCTAATAAGGCAGCTATTGATCCGTCACCTGCCGTTACCACTTCGGTACCAAATTGGAGCGTCCCTTTTCCGCCTTCTTCTGTATCTTTAATCACTTGCACACGTTGACCAGCAATGACTAATTCCCAGTCTTCACTTTTTGCATTTGGAACGAATTCACGTAATTGCTCCATACGTTTTTCTTTTGATTGTAGTACTTGCTCGATGAGATATTTTGTTAAGCCCATTTCCTTCACACCAGCTGATAACATGGTTAACACATTGCTTGGCTTAACAGAAGTGATTAAGTCAAACATGGATCCATTTTTCAAAAATTTTGGTGAGAAGCCGGCGAATGGACCGAATAGTAATGATTTTT
This sequence comes from Cytobacillus sp. FSL K6-0265, assembly GCF_038003465.1. NCBI lineage: Bacteria > Bacillati > Bacillota > Bacilli > Caryophanales > Bacillaceae > Cytobacillus > Cytobacillus sp. FSL K6-0265. The sequence goes on from NZ_JBBOPE010000001.1 coordinate 4,301,450, forward strand.
GGTTATTAATGTATCTTGTATCCAAATGCGGCACAGACATTGGTGGTGCACCCACAGGCGCTTTACCATAAACCTTCGCATGATGCTGTTCAACGATCTCTTGGTTTGTACAAGACATAAAGATTCCACTTACAGGGAATCCGCCAATACCTTTCCCTTCAGGAATACCTGATTTTTGCAGTAAGTGTAAGCTTCCGCCTCCACAACCGATAAAGACAAAGTCTGCTTTATGGTTTTCCAGGTTTCCACCTGCATGGTCACGTACTTTCACTTCCCAGCCGCCATCTCTTGTACGTTTTAAATCATCTACACTATGCTGATAGTGCATTTCCACACCTTGAGACTCTAATTGTTGGAATAATAAACGTGTAAGAGCACCAAAGTTTACATCTGTTCCTGAATCGATTTTTGTTGCGGCAATCGCATCAGTAGTTGCACGGTTTTCCATAATTAATGGAATCCATTTTTTCAATGTTTCATGATCTGTCGCATACTCCATACCAGCAAATAGTGGGTTTTTAGACATTGCTTCATGACGTCTTTTCAGAAACTCTACATTTTTTTGTCCTTGCACTAAACTCATATGTGGCAAAGGCATAATGAACTCTTGTGGTCTTCTAATTAATTGACTATCAACTAGATAAGCCCAAAATTGTTTAGAAACTTGGAACTGCTCGTTAATATTGATGGCTTTCTTAATATCAACAGAACCATCTGGATTTTCTTTCGTATAGTTAAGCTCACATAATGCAGCATGACCTGTACCTGCATTGTTCCACTCATTTGAACTTTCTTCCCCTGTTTTATCCAATTTCTCAAACACTTTGATTTTCCAGTCTGGAACTAATTCTTTTAAGAGCGAACCTAAAGTCGCGCTCATAATCCCAGCACCAATTAAAATCACTTCTTTGGTTTCCCCGTTGCTCATTTTTTCCCATCCTTATACCGTGAAATTTGCAGAGAAAATAAGACAGTAGTCTAACCTACACCAAAAACGCTTCTCTACCCTTCCAGTTGTTGGTCGATGTAGGCAAACGTTTACATTGTGCAGGCACCTTCTCTTTAATATCGCTAAATTAAATGTCATCAATCTTTGCAAAATATATATTTCTCAATACTAATTATACTATAAAATTGGCAATTATCCATCATAGAAGAAATTCTTCTCCCTCTATAATAGTATAAATCCTATTTATATTATATAAAATTTTTTGATATTTGACTGAAAAAAATAATGGAAAACAGATAAAAGTCGGAAAGTTTCGCGCCTTTTTTCTTAGTGGTTATTCTATTTTTTGCTTTTAACGGATATTTTGCTGTTTTAAACAACTTTACTATTCCCTTTATTTATTATTGCAAAATACTTAAAAGCCCCCGAAAAATTTTCAGGGACTTATCATTACGCATTTATTTTTTCTATTACTTCTGAAGGAATATCACTTTCATTTACTTCATCGTAAGACGTGACTTCATTGCTATCATCAAGATAAAGCATTAAGTAGGCATCCTCTCGCAAAGCTCTAGAAGCAGAGAATTCCACAACGATTGCTTTACCCTCTTTATTATAAGCTGGCAGCTCATACCAATATCGTTTCATCACTTCTCCTGATTCCAATGTTTCTTCTTCTACTCGCGGCTCTTCATTTAATTGAACATACGCATTTTCTTTGCCTAAACGATTAAAATCCAAATTCATTAATAAGATAACCGCCACAATAAAAATGATAACAATTCCTGCGAAAATGCCCGTTGTCTTCTTCATTTATCTCTCCCCCAACATTGAAAATATCGTTTTTTGATAGCTACTTATTGTTAAGAAATAATAGATGAAATAAATAATTGTATATGCTAGCATCCATATGAAAACTGGCATCAGCAGATTCATCATTAACAAATTAGAAAAGGCAACTAAGGCGATCGCTCCATGCATTAATCCAAGTAGTAATGGTGCCGTAAAGATCATTCCCACTTGATGTCTAATCGTTCGTTTCATTTCTTTTTGTGACACACCAATTTTGTATAACACTTGATATTTCCCTTTATCTTCTTCTGCTTCCGTCATCATCTTAAAGAAAATGATGCTACCCGTAGCAACTAAGAATACGAGTCCAAGAAAGCTCCCAACAAAAAGCATAGAGCCTGAAGCTTCAATAGAATCTTTATATTGTTGGGTTGCACTTGAAAATTGTTCAGTAGAAGCAGCTAAATCATCTGATAATGCTTGCTGATTTTTATAATCTTCCACTTGAACTGCCTGGTAGGTCACCTGTGGACTGTCTATTTGTTCAAAAAAATCATCTGTTACAACTACTATTTTACCTCCCATTGTGAAGGTATTAACAACGGATCGATCCTCGTAAGCAGTCACATTTAATGTTTGCTTATTAAGCTTAACCTCATCTACTTTCGTCGACCAACGCTCATCATAATACGTATCCAGGATGAATGCCTCTTCCTGATTAATTGCAGGAAGGTCCTCCCACCCTTGTTGTGTAGCCAATTGCTTGAAGGTTGAATAATCCATTACTTGGTAGTCAATTTCCATGTCACCTTCAGCTATACGGACAGTTTTACTTTCGATTTCCTCTTCATACACAACAATGTCTTGTGTAATTTTCTGTGGCTCGCCCTCCCACATAAATGTAATAGGCGTATAGGTCTCTATTTCTTTGTCCGTATGATAATAAAGCCCAAATACCGCACCACCAGCAGTAATGGTTGTTGCACTTAAAGTCGCAATTACTGTTAGTGTTCGTGCATTCCCACGAATGCGGTGCAATAGCTGTGACGTTGTCCATAGATTTAAGCCTTTCCAAGCCCAGTTCTTTTGATTTTTTAATTTCGATAAAATATAGACAAGGACACTATTAAAAATCAGATACGTTCCTAACACCGTTAATCCAATAATCACTAATGGCATAGCTGCACTAAGTAAGCGCCATACTTCTGAAGTCATCAAATCTTGCAACGCCAACCAATAAGCACCTGCTAAAGATGCCACACCTAAGACAGCCGAGATAAGACGTGCTTTCGGCAATTCCTCGCCTTTCTTTTCTGCGTGAAATAAATCAATTAACTTAAAACGATAAATAACACGATAGCCTTGTAATGACGTAAATAAAAACAGAATCATAAAGACGATGACTGTATTCACGACTGCACTTGGTGAAAATGCTAGACTGCTCATTATTTCTAATCCCATTAATTTTAATAAAACCATTAAGAGCAGTTGTGATAGCAAGAAGCCCAAGCCCACACCAATAATTAAGGCAATGACGCCAATAACAATATTCTCGAAAAATAGCATAAAACCGATGGAGCGTTTACGCACACCAAGTAAAGAATAAAGCGCTACTTCCTGCTTCCTTTTTTTCATAAAAAAAGAATTCGAATAAAGGATAAACACGGCAACAAAAATAATCAGGACAAATGCAGATGCACTCATAATACTACTGACTTGCTTTGAGACTGCTGCCAAAGCCGTGATGTCTTCACTATATTTCAACGTGACAAAAGTAAAATAAATGATAATAGAGAAAATCATCGAGCCGATGTACAGCCCATAACTCTTCACATTTCGGCGAATATTTTTGATCGCTAAATCAAATAGCGTCATTATCGTCACCGCCTAGCTTTGCCAATTCCGCTAAGATCATTTGGAAAAACTCTTTCCTCGTATGTGAACCACGATAGATTTCCTTTGATAATTGGCCATCTTTAATAAACAGGATTCTGCGGCAAAAACTAGCAGCATAGGCATCATGCGTGACCATCATAATCGTTGTTTCATGCTTTTCATTTAATTGACTCATGCTTTCTAGTAAATCTGTTGCTGACTTTGAATCCAAAGCCCCAGTCGGTTCATCAGCAAAAATTAATTTAGGATTCGAAATCAGTGCACGACAAGCTGCTGTTCTTTGTTTTTGACCTCCTGATATTTGATAAGGATATTTATCCAATAAAGAAGCAATCCCGAAAGTATGCGCTAATGTCTCTACTTTTTCAGCCATTTCCTTTGCTGATTTTTTTGCAATCGCAAGTGGCAAGACAATATTTTCGCGAACCGTTAATGAATCGAGTAGATTGTAGTCTTGAAAAATAAAACCTAAATGATCACGGCGAAAATCCGCTAACTTCTCTTCTTTCATTTTGGCAATATTGTCTTCTTCAATATAAATATCACCGTTTGTCGGAGAATCAATTGTTGCCAATACATTTAGTAATGTAGACTTCCCAGCTCCTGATGGCCCCATAACGCCTACAAATTCCCCATGGCTAATGTCAAATGATATATTCTGAAGCGCATGAAATGTGTTTGCGCCTTTTCCGTATAATTTTTCTACCTTTTTTACAACTAATAATGATTCCATATATTAAGCACCTCTTTCTTATGTCTCTACTTTACCTCCCCATCCTTACACTAAATTCACTTCTACCTTACAAAATCCTTAAATTGTATATAATAATCGTTAAACACTGTTAAGATAAGGCTAATAGATAGATGAAAGGAAGGAATCATTGTGGAACAGCCTCGTATTCTAATCGTTGATGATGAACAAGATTTATGTCAGCTCATGCAAACATCTCTAAAAAAAGAAGGATTTCAATCGATACAAACTACCGGTACAGTTAAGAAAGGTTGGGAACAATTTCAAGCATTCTCCCCACATTTAGCGATTCTCGATGTGATGCTTCCTGACGGTGAGGGCTACGATTTATGTAAAAAAATCCGTGAAGTCTCGAGAATTCCAATTTTATTCCTATCCGCGAAAACAGATGAAGTCGATAAGATATTAGGATTGGCCATTGGCGGAGATGACTATATTACAAAACCATTCAGTCCAAAAGAAATGGCTTACCGTGTAAAAGCGCAACTCCGGCGTGCCGGTAGCTATTCACAACAGTTATCTGACCAAACAATGATAGAAAAAACGATGATGACTGCCGGCCCTTTTGCCTTAAATAAAGAGCAAACAGAAGTATACAAGCAAGAGCAGCGCTTAGAATTAACTGCTAAGGAAGTTGGGTTAATGGCTTGCTTTATCCGAAATCCAAATCGAATACTTAGTAAGGAAACATTGTTTCAAACCGTTTGGGGTGAAGACTTCTACGGAGCAGATAATACATTAATGGTTCATATCCGCAGATTACGTGAGAAAATAGAAGATAACCCATCCAAACCGACCTTCATTACGACGGTTAAAGGGCTCGGGTATCGACTGAATGTAAAATAGGTGAGGACAAATGAAATGGAAATTAACTGGTAGGTATTTATTCTCAATTTTAAGCATCGTTTTCATCGTCATCATTGTTAATACAATGGTTTTAATTGGTTTGCTTATTTATCAGCAACAACAAGGCATTGATCAAGTAGAAAGTGGTTCAGCCGAACGATTCACCCGTTCTTTTTCTAACTATTTAACATTAGAAGAGGAAGAGCCCACTCTTTCAGCTGAAGGAGTAGAGGCGCTAGAATCATTCGGTGCATGGCTGCAAATTTTAAATCAAAATGGAGAGGTGATTTCCTCTAAATTTGCACCAGATGGAGTTGCGAATCATTATAGCCCTGTAGAACTTGTACATAAATATAAGTATATGGACGATCATTTTAACACATATTTCATCGGTGAATTTGAAGAATATAGCTACATCATTGGTGTCCCCCAAAGTAAAGAGGAGCGCGTTACCTTCATGATGGATACCACTTCAGTCATTACATATATCTTCAAAGCAATCATTGCCATAACGATTGTTGATTTGATCATCGCCGCCATTGTTGGGCTACTCTTTAGCACAATTCTGACCAAGCCTGTTCATTATATGATTGAACGGATTTCACAACTTAAAGCACGAAATTTCACTGTTCAAAAGACGAAACGAGCAGGTATTTATAAACCTGTGTTTGCCAATCTGAATGAAGTCTCTACTACCCTTCAAGCACATGAGGAAGAACGTAAAAAGCTCGAAAATATGCGCAACGAATGGATCAGTAATGTTTCCCATGATTTAAAAACACCGCTTGCCTCCATTCGCGGCTATGCTGAATTATTAAATGAGGAGCAAGTTTCCCACGAGGAAAGACAGGAGTACGCAGGAGTCATTGAGCGGCAATCTCTTTATATGAAGGAATTACTAGATGACTTTAACCTTACACTGCGATTACGCAACCAAGAATTACCTTTGCACATACAAGAGACAAAGGCAGAACGATTTACGCGCGAGATTGTCATTGATGTCTTGAATGATCCCCGTTATGACGGTTATCATATCAGTTTTGAAAGCGATGATCCGTCATTAACTTGGTCCATCGATCAACATTTAATGAAACGCGCTCTATTGAATTTCATCCACAATGCTCTACTGCATAATCCATCAGACGTTGAGGTGGCTATCCGCCTAGACGCTGGAAAACTAATTATTGAGGATAATGGAAACGGCATCGCGCCTGATGAATTAGAGCAAATTTTTGACCGATACTACCGTGGTACAAATACAAAAGCACAAGGCACTGGGCTTGGAATGGCGATTGCGAGAGATATCATTACAGCCCACGGTGGCACGGTTCATCTGACAAGTGAACAGCATCACGGTACGAAGGTTGTTATTAAAATGTAAAAACAAATTAAAACACCCCTTTCCTTAATCTAGACTTAGAAAAGGGGTGTAAGAATGATATTTTTGTTATATTTACAGAATATTCAAAAATAAAATTGACTACTATCTAACATGTCTCTATAATTAACGTGAAATCAGTCTTACCATTCAAATGAAAGAGAAGGTGACATTTATTAAATTACCTGTGAAAGACCTAAAGAAGTCAATGGACTTTTTTAAACAAATGGGTTTACTTTCCACGATGATTTCACTAACGATGACGCCGCATGTATGGTCATCAATGAACAGACCTTTTCCATGCTGATGACAGTAGGACAGTTTAAAAACATCATTGACTCCAGTGAACAAATACATCTTTTGCCGCTGAAAGCAGAGACCAAGTCAATGAAAAGGCGTTAGATGCTGATGGTAATTGGCATCTGAAGCAAAAGACTTTGGATTTTATGTATCAAATGGGCTTTCAAAACCTAGATGGACATACTTGGGAAGTCATTTATATGGGTAGTCATTTATATGGGTAGTCAGGCGACAAAATAAAGGAGGCGACGATTTTGACCCTATCACTAGGACAAATCATGTTATACGTCAACGACCAACAAACAAGCTTGCAATTTTGGATAGAAAAGATCGGCTTCAAACTAATCGCGGAAAATAATGAAGGAGATTTTAAATGGTATGAGGTTGCGTCGTCCGAACAATCAGAAACAACCATAGTCCTTCAAGATAAACAAATCGTGGCAAAGATGAGCCCCGAATTACATCTTGGCACACCATCTCTCATGTTTTATACAGATGACGCCGAAAAGATTTATCAAACATATAAGAATAAAGAAATCACCGTAGGCGAGCTCGTTGAAATGCCTTTTGGTAAAGTATTTAACTTTGCCGATAACGAAGAGAATTATTTTGCGGTGATGGAGAAGAACTAGATATCCAAACACACGGGCTGTAAGTTCGTGTGTTTTTTTTAGTGGTAGATGATTGAATCCAATTGCCTTTGGCTGTTCCTTCTGTTTCACTGCTGATCCAACCAATTTTTCCAACTGCCGCGGGTTTTTGACGCGGTTCTTGCTTAATCCTATCAGGTTTTTCTACTGTCTCCGGTTTTTGACGCGGTTCCTGCTTAATCCAATCAGGTTTTTCTACTGCCTCTGATTTTTGACGCGGTTCTTGCTTAATCCAATCAGGTTTTTCTACTGACTCCGTTTTTTGACGCGGTTCCTGCTTAATCCTATCAGGTTTTCCTACTGACTACGATTTTTGACGCGGTTCCTGCTTAATCTAATCATTTTTTTCTACTGACTCCGTTTTTTGACGCGGTTCTTGCCTAATCCAATCAGGTTTTCCTACTGACTACGATTTTTGACGCGGTTCCTGCTTAATCTAATCATTTTTTTCTACTGACTCCGTTTTTTGACGCGTTTCTTGCCTAATCCTATCAGGTTTTCCTACTTCTACAGGTTTTTGACCCGTTCGCTTTCTCGCCGTATCCGATCAATTCACGTAATCCCCTAAAAAATCCCCATAAACATACGTAAAAAAAGCAAGGGACATTCCCCCGCTTCTTTTACGTCCCGCAATACGTTTGATAATTATCATCCTGTACCGGTACCTCTTTATACTTCTCCTGCTCTGCCGTATGCGCATATGGATGAGCGAGCACCGCTAATAGCTCGTCAAATAAATGATAATCCGCTTTGTCCACCGCTGCAGTTAATGCTTTTTCAACATAATAATTTCGTGGAATAACAGCTGGGTTATGATTTTTCATTAACTGTTCCACTTCCGCTTCTGATGCTTCCTGTCTCTTTAACCGTTCTTGCCAACGAGAGAGCCACTCTTTAAACACAGGCTGCTCTAATTTTCGATAGGTCAAAGCGATGAATGTGTTCGTATAATCTGCTTCATGCTCTTTCATAAGTTCCAGCAAATCGTGAATAAGAGCCTTATCTGCTTCTTCTGCTGTAAACAGACCGAGTTTGGCCCTCATTTCTCCGGTCCACTTATGAATATAGATACGATTGTATTCGCCGATTTCCTCTTGCGCAATCTTTACCGCTGCCTCGGTCTCTTCATGTAAAAGAGGGATAAGCGACTCTGCGAAGCGCGCCAAGTTCCAACCCGCCATATAAGGTTGGTTTCCGTATGCGTAACGACCTTGGACATCAATGGAGCTGAATACCGTTTCAGGGTCGTATCTATCCATAAAGGCACACGGGCCGTAATCAATTGTTTCGCCTGAAATCGTCATATTATCCGTGTTCATGACACCGTGAATAAAACCGACCGCTTGCCATTTAGCAATCAATCCTGCCTGAACGTCGATTACTTTGCGTAACAAGGCCAAGTATTTATTATCTTCTTTTAAAAGCTCAGGATAATGACGCTCAATGGTATAATCAGCTAACGCCTGCAATTCTTCCGGCTTCGTGAAGGTAGCCGCAAATTGAAAAGTCCCCACACGAATATGACTCGCAGCCACACGTGTCAAAATCGCCCCTGGCAATAGGGTTTCACGGACAATGTCATCACCTGTCTCAACTACAGCCAAACTTCTCGTTGTCGGTATACGCAACCCGTGCATCGCTTCACTGATGAGATACTCTCTCAACATCGGTCCAAGCGCCGCACGGCCATCCCCACCGCGTGAATACGGTGTTCTGCCCGCTCCTTTTAACTGAATATCAACGAGATCACCGTTTACCGTCAACTGTTCACCTAAGAGAATAGCGCGCCCATCACCTAAGCGGTTAAAATGACCAAACTGATGCCCTGCATAACTTTGTGCAATTGGCTCACTGCCCTCTGGTAATTGGTTTCCGGCTAACACGGCAAGACCCGCATCACTCTGTAACCAATCCTTGCTAATCCCTAAACTTTTCGCTACTTCTTTATTCCATTGCACCATCTCTGGCTCACTTGCTCGCTGTGGTTTTGTTTCTGTAAAAAGACCGGGAGACAGCTTCTTATAACTATTTTGCAAATTCCAGCCTGACACATGTCTTTCTGGCATTCTTATCGCCTCTCCTTTTGTATCATATTTGTTTTATTATATCTCTTCTTTTATCTTTACCTTATCTACTAAGAATATAAAGATCTTCGTTATCCCTTTTTATGAATGATTGTTTCTTTAACAAATGGATGGACGAAGCGTTCTCAGGATGAACACTCGCATAAATAGTAGAAATACTTAATTTTTTATTTGCAAATGCTAGAAGTAAGGTGATTGCATCTGTCGCATAACCTTTTCCCCAATATTGCCTGTCTAATCCATACATGAGGTAATATCTTTCAGTGACATCGTCAAAAGTAAAACCTGCATAGCCCAAATAATCATTGTTTTCCCTAGAATAAATGGAAAATTCCCAATTACCATTTTCACCAAAGGTCTGACATTGCTCAGCATATAATAACTCTCTTTCTGCATAACTTATTTGAGGAATGCCTCCCGTATACTTTCGTGCATCCTTATCATTCAGCATTTTCCAAACACAAGGGAATTCTTGCAGTTGGGGACTACCTAAATAAATATGACTACCTATGAGTTTCATCATTCACATCTCCTCTTCCTCTTTAAAATATACCATATTAGAAACTTGAGTATATCGATAAATTTTTATTGTTTTACAATAAATAACCTTGTATCCTATATATAAATTAATTTTATTATGGAGGGTTATAATGTCTTTAATATTATTTGTTGGTTCACTCATCATGTTAGTTATTATATTCTTTAAAAACCCCATCCTCTCTCAACTTGGCAAAGGGAATCCATTCGTGCACCTTTTAAAAAAGACGCCATGGTTCCAATCACATTGGGGAGCTGGGATTCTCCTATTCTTCATGAATACAGTCCTATTTTCTGCTACCATTCTGGCTCTTTATATTGTGGGCTATTTTGTCATTCCCTATGTTCACTTAATTTTTATGGTTTTAGCTGTATGCACAAGCATCTATTTATGGGCATCAGTAAATAAAGCCTGGCATGGCTCAAAAGGGGATAGATTAAAGTTAGCTACTATTGGAAGTAGTTTTTACATGGGATTAACCGTTTTATTTACTTTTTTGTACATCACTCTTGAGCCATCCTATCAAGGAGAGGATATTTTCATGCAGGCTATGGGGTTATTTCTAGCTATAATCGTTACAACCACTGCATGGATTACATGTTTTTTCATTACGGGGTTCTACCAACAAAACGCGGAAAAGATACGTTAAGCAAAATGGATGAGGACCTTGAACAAGTAATACTTCCATCGAAATGGTTAAAAATCATACCGTTTCAGAAGCCTTGCGCTTACTGGCTTTTTCTTTTTGTGCTTTTTGAGGGTTTTCCGAAAAAAAGACCTCAAAATAAAGTTGGACTTGCTTCTGGTTTAGCCTGTATAAACGCGGATAAATAGAGACAAACACCCCTAAAGGAGGTAAGATTTATGGCAATTGGAGAGAGATTTAAAACAGGATGGTTATACAGATGGGACGCGTACACCTAGTCCAACCGGCGAGGAAAAGAAAATCCAACTAGAAACCGAAGAAGTTTTCCCACCGATTAGCTCTTGTGACAAAGGGGCTTTTTGGCGAAAAACATCATACGCATAACGCAACGCCAATCTAGCTTATTGCTGGGTTGGCGTTTTTATTGGCTTTTCTTTCTCTGCTGAAATCTATAGAGCCTCTCTTCTAAAGCTGTATAAACCTCTCTCGGCACCTCCACCAATTCTACATCATCACCAAGAAAGAGCACCCAACTGGCTATTTCCTCTAGTTGATCTCGTTTCTCCATGGTGACATGTATTTTTGCAATAGCTGTTGTTTGATAGGGATCTGTATAGGTAAGCGCGACGTTAAAAGGATGGTACTTTTTATATTGAGCAATGGCTTTTGGTCCGAGTTTCATGACGATATTGTCTTTCACATGATGTTCAGCCATCTTTTTTAGGATGGCTTTATTACTTAATCTTTTTTTCGGATGGAAGACGTTTATCTCGGTCAAATGATCTACCGGTATAAGCCTTTTTCTTTCTTCATTTAGATCAAAACCTTCTACCCACCAAATATTTTTCTCGCGGTATAGATGGATAAGGTAGATAGAATATTTCTCGTTGTTTGCGGAAAGTATGAGATAGCGGTCAAAAAGTAACAGTTGAATCAGTTTTTCTAGTATTGGATGAGGTAAGTCTGATAGTTCTAAAAGGTCAGGATTATGGGGGTTCGTTCCTTCAAATAAGAGAATCTTATTTAAAAGTACAAGATCATCTTGTTGCGCTTCTGAAATCAGGCCAAGTAATTTTTCAGCTAGTGATTGGCGACTCTTTAAATAAGGGAGTTGCAAATTTCTCGTTGCCATAAAGGCGATAAACAGAGCTTTGAGCTCGTTATCAGTGAAGCGAACAGAGGGAAGGACTGCATTTTTCATGACAGCGTAGCCTCCGTCTCGTCCCACTTCTGCAACAAGTGGCACACCCATGCTTTCAATTTCTCGGATATCGCGAATGGCTGTTGACCGCGATATTTGGAATTCCTGCATGATTTCAGCAATCGTAAAATGGGCACGATTATTAATGTATCGCATCATGACATTAATTCTTTCAACCTTTTTCATCTCAGTCTCCTTAACAGTGTCATTTTTTGACATGATTTAAAGTTATTATAAACTCATCAAATGAAAACACCAATCATTTGGTTAAATTTCAAGAAAGAAGGACGATAAAAATGGCTAATTACTCATTACAAGAAAAAGAAGGTTTCGTCGTATTAGGCTTTGGAATTGAAATTGTAGCGGACTATAGAGACCAAGAAAGCATCAATCAACAAAAAAGCGATTTCTGGGAGACGGTGAAAAGTGATGGCACACTTGAGCAGCTTAAATCCGTGGCAGACAATAATTATATTTTCGCAGTCAATGAGGCGGTCAATAACAAAATGATGCATTATGCAGGCGTGATGACAGAAAAGACATTACCTGATGCAACGAGAATTATCCAATTTCCTAAAGGACCCTACCTCGTTGTCGAAGGAAAAGCTGACTCCGCTCAAGAATTAAGTAATCAATTAACAGCCGTGGCCTTTGGTCAAGCATTAGTTGAAATGACTGACTATGCTTATGTTGGTGGACCAAACACAACAGTGGAAATGAGTGAGGACAACGGTACAGTATACGGTGAAATGTGGATTCCTGTTGTTAAAAAATAACAGGAATGGTGATCCCACTTTTAAGGTGGGGTCACTTTCGTTTATATGCAACTAGCTAAAAGCGCAATTCCCTCTTCAATTTCCTCAATGGATAGTCCACCAAACCCAAGCATGATATACCTTTGGCTGTCGCTAATTGGATGTAGCCAAAAACGTGAAGGGGCGTAAACTTTTACACCTTTTTTTAACCCTTTTTCAATCACTTGTGGTGCTGCCTGCCCTTGTAATTCTAGGAGGATATGTAAGCCCGATTTTTCCCCGATTATTTCTACTTTATTGCCTAAATGTTGCTCAATACTATTTAATAGTGTTTGATGTTTTCTCTGATATGTTTTTCTCATTCTCCGAATATGTCGTTCAAAATCACCTGCGTGCATAAACTTAGCCATAGCTACTTGTATCATAGGTGAAACCGGCTGGTCATAATCAGAAAACTTTTGTCCGTACTGCTTCATTAGTGAAGGCGGGAAAACGATAAAGCTCATGCGCATGGAAGGGAGAAATGATTTTGAAAAGGTTCCTAAGTAGATGACTTTTTCTTCTTCATCTAGCGATTTGAGCGAGGGGATAGGCTGACCTTGATAACGAAACTCCCCGTCATAATCATCCTCGATAATATAACCAGCTGATTGATAAGCCCAGTTAAGCATTTGCGTTCTTTTACCGACTGGAAGAATCATCCCGAACGGAAATTGGTGAGAAGGGGTCACATAAACGGCTTTTGCCTTACTTTTCTGTAGATGATAGATAGATAAACCATCTTTCTCAAGTGGCACAGGGACCATCTCACAGCCTTGATCAACAAAGACGGTACGCACCCCACTATAGCCTGGCTCTTCTATCGCCACCTCTTTTCCCTGCAATTTCAAAAGTCGGCAAATGATCTCTACTGCTGATTGTGTGCCACTCGTAATCAAAATCTGCTCTGGTCTCGTATGAACTCCTCTTGATTGCAGCAAATAGGTAGCTATTTCACGACGTAAGGACCACTCACCTTGTTTGTTGCTATACTGGGATAATAACTCCCCCTCTTCTTCCATCGCATCTGACAGGCATTTTTTCCATCTTTTAAAAGGAAACTTGATAACGTCGACATTCCCATACTTAAAATCAATGACCGACTTTCTCACTCTTTCCCTCTCTATCACAAGTGATGGCACTTCTTCAGAAGAATGAGCGAGCCGTTCTTCGATTTCTGCGACCCAAATCCCACTTCTAGGGACACTCTCTAAGTAACCTTCTGCTTGTAATTGTTGGTACGCTGCCTCCACTGTGTTTCTACTAATCTGTAAATAATCGGTTAACTGCCTAATTGAAGGGATCTTTGTACCAGGAGGTAGCCTTCCCTCTTCAATTTCTGTTTTTATCCAATGATAAAGCTGACTATATAGCGGTATAGATGATTCCCTTTGAATAAATGGCGTGATTTCCACCTCGTTGACCCCCAACTGTCCCTAAGAAATTTTTCCATTCTGGCACTTTTACTAAATACAGATTTTTCTTACGATTATTTTAACATTTACTCAAAAAGGATGGGATGGAAATGACCTATGAAATTCGCAATCAAAAATTAGTGTGCACCGATCAGGTCCGCATTGAACAATTAATAAGTACTACACGCACCGGTTATCTGGGATTAACAGATGGTGAACACCCTTACGTCGTTCCATTAAACTATACTTGGATAAACGGATCGCTTTATTTTCACGGTGCTGCTGCCGGCAGAAAAATTGAAATAATCCGCGAGAACCCTCATTGCTGTTTCACCATCGCAGAAGATTACGGTACAATGGTTAGCCCGATTCCGGCGAAAACGGACACTGCCTATATGAGCGTTATGCTTTTCGGGCAACTTCAAGCCGTAACCGACATAACAGAAGCCACCGCCGCTATGCAAGGCATGCTCGATAAATACGTCCCCGGATATTACGATAAAAAATTGGCTCAAACGCATGTGAAAAAATACCAATCTTCTTTAGGGAGTTATACGATGGTTTTTAAATTGACACCGGATGAGATAACAGCGAAGGAGAATAAAATGATTGAGGAGGCACGGTTTTACATGGGGAGAACGGTTTAAATCAAATGCGAAAGCACCTGGATTAATAATCTCGATTGATTCAGGTTCTTTCATTTCTCAGATAGGAAATTATTTAATCCTTTTACTCCGACACGGATTACGAGCAATTGTAACTCATTTTTGTTGGGTTTTTGCGCACATCTCGCGGTTGCGCACATTTCCAGTTTGCTCACATATCTTGCACGTTTCATGCTCATTGTGGGGGTATTTTCTCTTTGACCACACATCTTACTCATTTCTTGCTCACTTGTGGGGGCTTTTCCTCTTTGCTCACACATCTTGCTCGTTTCATGCTCACTTGTGAGGGCTTTTCCTCTTTGACCACACATCTTACTCATTTCTTGCTCACTTGTGGGGGCTTTTCCTCTTTGACCACACATCTTGCTCATTTCTCGCTCACTTGTGGGGGTATTTCCTCTTTGCTCACACATCCACCTCATTTCACACTCTCTTGTGGGGGTATTTGATTAAGTCCATATAATTGTGTAAAAAGAAGAGTCATTTTATTCCTTCTTGTCAACACTGTTTTCAACGACGATAAACAATGAAAGAGGAATAAGAATGACTCAAATACAGTTTAACCTAGATTTGGATGTTTTAAAAGAAGCCGTTATAAACTCAAATATTGATACTGTGGTTAGATCTGCTATTGTCCTTGTATTAAATGAATACATGGAAAAAGAAAGAGATCAATATATACAAGCTGCTGGTTACGAACGCACGACTGACCGTTTAGATTATCGTAATGGCTACTACGAACGTGATTTTACGATGAGTATTGGGAAGCTAAAACTTAAAGTACCACGCACTAGAAATGGTGAATTTTCAACTTCCGTTTTTGAAAAATATGCACGATGTGATCAAGCCTTCGTTATCTCAATGGTCGAAATGGTGATTAATGGTATATCTACTCGTAAGGTTACACATATTGTGGAACAGCTTTGTGGGGAGAACGTTTCAAAGTCTTTTGTTTCCTCTCTTACTCAAAAGCTAGATCCTATCGTTAACGACTGGGCCAAGAGACCACTTAATGTCTCCTACTATCCTTTTATCTTTGTGGACGCTATGTATATTAAGGTGCGCGAGCACCATCGAGTTGTCTCCAAAGCGATTTATATTGCGACCGCCCTGACTGATAAAAACACTCGTGAGATTCTTGGCCTTCAAGTTGATCATGTTGAGAACTATGATAGCTGGAGTCGATTTTTTCAACAGCTTAAATCCCGTGGACTTCAGTCTCCAAAGCTCGTTATTTCAGACGCTCATCAAGGTCTTCAAAAAGCAATTCTACGGGAGTTTATCGGCACTAGCTGGCAGAGATGTAATGTACATTTTAAACGTAATATTATCGAGAAACTCCCAAAGAAAGATTCTGGTGAAATTAGGACGATGGTCAAGCGGATTTTTGAAGCGGTAACTATAGAGGATATGAGGAATTTCAAAGAGGAACTTATGAACCAATTCGGTGAAAACCCTAAATTCACAAACGCCTTAAAAATCCTTGATGAAGGCTTTGAAGATACCATTCAATATATGGGACATTCACAAGCTCTTTGGCCTCATATAAGAAGTACGAATTCATTAGAACGGTTAAATCAAGAAGTTCGTAGAAGGGAAAGAGTCATACGGATTTTTCCTAACACTCAGTCCGCTTTTCGTTTAGTGGGAGCTGTCTTACTTCATTATCAACAAACGGTTTACCAAAAGAGAAAATCCTTATGCAAATAGCCTCTACATTTGAGTGAAACTTCCATTATAGATGGTTTCATAGCCAGGGTGGACTGTCAAAGTGAGGAGCCTTTGACATCCCACCCTGGCTATGAAGGAATAGAACCATGGAAGATTCCCTCAAAAAATGTAAGGGGATAAATCATATCACTAATTAATAGTTGAAAACAGTGGTTTAGAATTTTACACAATATTAAGGACTTGACTGAGCATTTCCTCTTTGCTCACACATCCACCTCATTTCACACTCTCTTGTGGGGGTATTTCCTCTTTGCTCACACATCCACCTCATTTCATACTCTCTTGTGGGGGCTTTTCCTCTTTACTCACACATCTACCTCATTTCTTACTCTCTTGTGGGGGTATTTCCCCTTTGCTCACACATCCACCTCATTTCATACTCTCTTGTGGGGGTATTTCCTCTTTGCTCACACATCCACCTCATTTCACACTCACTTGTGGGAGCATTTCCCCTTTGCCCACACATCTACCTCATTTCACACTCACTTGTGGGGGCTTTTCCCCTTTGCCCACACATCTACCTCATTTTCACTCACTTATGTAGGCAATTGAACTTTCTTTTCCCTAAAGTTCTACGCATAACTCAAAATTACACTGCTAGCCCTTTCGTTCACCCCGTCAACTTCGTCAAATATCAATCATTAACATAAAAAGGTGAAGAACCCTTATGATTCCTCACCTCTCTATTATTATTTCCTTGCCACATGGACCTTCAATTGTTTGCCTTTAACCGTTGTATGCTTCATCGTTTCCAAAACAAGTGGACCTTTATCATTTAATATTTCCACATAAGTGGCAGTATCTTGGATAGTAATGATCCCGATATCGTCGGCTGTGACGCCGTCTATTTTGGCAATTGTACCAACAAAATCAACTGCTCTTAGTTTCTTTTTCTTGCCGCCATTGAAATAAAGCTTCATAATCTGTTCATTTAATTTTTCACTTTTCGCTTCTTTTACTGGTGGCTCGCTGTTCAGTTTTTCCAAAAATGCTGGTCTTGCCGCCGACACTGCTGCTTTCGCAGGCGCTTCAGAAGCAGGGATTCGGAAGCCAATGTATGATTCGATTTCTTTAAGGAACTTATCTTCATGCGGTGTCACAAAAGTAATTGCTTTACCATGATGTCCTGCTCGCCCTGTTCTTCCTGCCCGGTGCACATAGCTTTCCTTCTCTAACGGAAGATCATAATTGATGACATGAGTGATCTGGTCAATATCAATCCCTCTGGCTGCGACATCCGTTGCTACCAAGTAACGAAATTCTCCTCTTCGGAAGTCTTCCATTACTTCTAAACGATCGTATTGCTCCATGCCACCGTGGATCATATCGCAATCATAGCCTTTATCCGTCAACTCGTCACACAGTGTATCAACACGCTCCTTCGTGCGGCAGAAAATAATTGCACTGTCCGGATTCTCAATGGTTGTCACATCCTCTAACAAGGACAACTTTTCGTTTTCCGATACGGTATAAAGGCTATGTGCAATATGGTTCGTCGCCTGTTCGCTTGCTTTAATTTCAATATCAACCGGTGTTTTCATGTAGTTAAGTGACAACGTTTTTACCCGGTCTGGTAATGTTGCCGAGAAAAGATACGTATTCCGCTGTTTGGGCATCTCTTCAATAATCGCTTCCACCTGTTCAATAAAGCCCATATTAAGCATCTCATCCGCTTCATCGATAACTAAATATTTCACTTCATCCAACACAAGCGTGCCCTTTTCAATATGATCGAGCACACGTCCCGGTGTCCCGACAACGACATGCATTTTCTGCTTTAGTTCATTCTTTTGGATATGAAACGGTTGTTTTCCAACAATCGCAGACGCTTTAACCCTTTTAAAACGCCCGATATTGATGATGTCTTCTTTCACCTGTACGGCCAGTTCCCGCGTTGGTGTCAGTACAATCGCTTGTGGCTTATTCTCTTGCCAATCAACTAACTCACAAATCGGAATCCCATAAGACGCTGTTTTTCCGCTTCCTGTTTGTGATTTAACAACAAGATCAATCTTTTCTAGAATCAATGGAATAACCTTTGCCTGTACTTCAGTCGGTTTATGATAATCTAAACTATCCAAAGCACGCACAATCTCACCGCTTAATGGATAATCTGTAAAACTCGTATTGGTCATGTAAAAACCTCATTTTTTTCTTATTATTCTCTTTCATAAACCTCTATTATACCTTATCCACTTACGAAAGTGACAACGGTCCAGTTCAAACCTCACGTTATGTAAGGAAATCTCTAATTAATTAAGAACCATTCAATAGATACATAAAACGAAAATAAAAATACAACAATGAGAAACACACCTATTCCTCTCTGTTCTTTTTTAAATGCTTCTAACCCTAAAACCAACATAGTAAGACCTAAAAATAAAATCATGATATCGCTAAACCTAAAATCTTTTGTCATTACGCCATAACTCGCCATTACTAGCCAGATGACCGAAAAGACATAACGTAAGATTCTCAACAAAATAATCAAACCTTTCTAAATAAAATTCATTGAATTAACTATCCATTGTTTTGTGTCATTCTTAATCTAGTGTTAGCGTATTAGAAAATAATGAAAAAATAGAGGAAACGTTTGTGATTATTCCTTAAAATAAGTATAGTTAGTACTTAACGAACCATTTAAAAAGGATGTGGCAATATGCGCCTTAATAAATATATTAGTGAATCAGGAAAGGCTTCTAGAAGAGGAGCGGATAAATTAATTGCTGACGGAAGAGTCACTATTAATGGGAAACGTGCCAAGATTGGCACTCAAGTCGAGCCCGGCGATGACGTTCGCGTGGACGGCAACCAAATCCGTGTAGCCAGGAATAATGTTTATATTGCGCTCAATAAACCTGTGGGCATTACGAGCACGACTGAAAAAGGTGTGAAAGGGAATATTGTTGACCTCGTGAATCATCCCTTACGAATCTTCAATATCGGTCGTCTTGATAAAGATTCAGAAGGCCTAATTCTCATGACAAATGACGGTGATATCGTCAACGAAATCTTGCGTGCAGAAAACCAGCACGAAAAAGAATATATCGTTTCCGTCGATAAACCGATCACGCCTGAATTCGTGAAGCAGATGTCAGAAGGTGTGAAAATCTTAGGAACCACTACCCTACCTTGTAAAATCGACCCTTTATCAAAATTCGATTTTCGCATCACTTTAACACAAGGGCTTAACCGCCAAATTCGTCGCATGTGTGCTGAATTCGGCTACGACGTATTACGTTTACAAAGAATTCGCATCATGAATATCAACTTAGGCTCCCTTCCACCTGGACAATGGCGCGATTTGTCTAAGAAAGAGAAGAATCAATTGTTTAGAGAATTGAATTATGAGCCGAAGGAATGGTAAAAAAGGAATCTAGGCTGACCTAGATTCCCTTTTTATTTCCCAAACCGCTTACGATACCCACATTTCCTACATAATTCCTCTACAGCCTCTCTTCGTGAAAAGCCATCAACGAGATTCTTCGCACGATCCATCTCAATAATGTCCGAAAATGAATTTTCATTAATATTACCGAGATTGATGATACCCTCACCATCTAAACAACACGGAATCACGGTTCCATTCGCTAAGATGCCTGCTTGATTACGCATGCCGTAGCAAAAGCCTTTGCCATCATCCTCTTCTTCATGAAGAGCGGGCCACTGAAATTCATAATCTTGATTAATATAAATGCGATCAGCAATTTTCACGCCGCTACCAGGCACGACTTTCTCTTCAATGCGGTAATCTAAGTTAAATTCTTTTTCAATGATTTCCAGCACTTCTCTATTTCGTTTTTTCTCCAAATTCGTCGCATTATCCTGCGTCAAATTCCATAACCGTAGTGACACAATCAGCTCCGATTGACTCGTCGCTTCCTTAATAAACGAAAGGATGCTCTTCACATAGCCTTCTTTATCTTCCGAACCAATATGACCATCAAAACTATGAAGTGAGAAATTCATCTGCCTTAGAGCCGGCTTATTTAATAGCTTCTCTCTCTTCTTATTAATGAGCGTTCCATTGGTCGTAATATTCACCTTAAAGCCTTTTTCATGACTGATATCAAGCAACTGCCCAATTTTCGGATGCAGCAGCGGCTCACCCTTCACATGCAAATAAATATAATCCGTATGCGGCTTAATCTGATCCAACCGTTTCGTAAAATCTTCCAATGAAATAAACTGCTTCGCCCGTTCTGTCGGCGGACAAAAACTACAAGCCAAATTACAAACACTCGTAATCTCTAAATAAAACTTCTTGAACTTTTTCAACTTCTCTTCCTCGATTCTTTAACAACTTCAAACAATTTGCACTACTATACTAATTAAAGCAGATATATCGGGGGATGGGTATAGGGAGTTTTTTGGCCCACTACTACAAATAGGTATTGATTAGCTCGTAACACCTTTCTTCAGTAAGATTGGCTAGCACCGATACATATTCTAGCTGTTCCTGTGTTCCACCTTCAAACTTTAATGACGCATTTTTTGCCGTATCATCTCTTTCATTGAGCCAATTTCGTTGTTCTTCTCTTAAATGAGCCATCTCTTTTGTTGAAAGTTCCTCCTCTAACACCTGATAAACTTCATTCAACAACGCATCCCAAGCATCATATCGATCACCCTCTACTTTTTTCATTGCATAAGTGGATGCATCCGCTGGTTTTACTTCTTCCAACTCTTTTTGCGTACGATTGAACTCTTTTATATACGTCTCTTTTAAAGAATTCTCATTATGAGTGATTAGAGGCTGTTCCTTTTCGCTTTGGGTAGGGACTTGTTTTGATTGTTCCGGATCTAACTGTTTATTAGTCTCATTACCAGTATTTCCACAAGCCGAAATCATAAGCAATAATAAAAGCCATACAGTGGTAATAAAAATCCCTTTATTCTTCATACAATCTCCCCCTCGTTCCTCTATTCCACATCTCCTATTTTTTCATAAAAAGGGTAATTTTTCACCTATCAATCTGTAAATCTCTAACTTCCTTCGTTACAATAAAAGGAAGATCTTTTTGGAGGGAGTAACAAAAATGGTTCCTATCTCTAAGATTTCTCTTTGTTGTCTGGGAATAATCATCATGTTGGGTGGATGTTCTAATCCAACTGACACGAGTGAGACAAATGCTTCTGATGACGCCTTAGTAAGTGTGGCGGAATACAACGGTGAAGGCTATGCCTTACCCTACGGAAAAGAAACCGATCAGATTGCCGAAGATCATCGAGAGCAAATTGAAGAGGCCACAGTCACACTTTTTCAAGAAAACTACCAAACCGAAGTCGTAGTGCACAATGTAGTCGGAGCATTAGATGCCGCCACGGTCTTTGTGGAATCGGTGGGTGAACCTCATTTTTATACATACGCCGTTGTACCAATTGATGAAAAAGAAAAGAAAGTAATGACCGAGCAAATTTCAGCCGATGCCTTTCAAGTAGAAAACGCTATTAAGGGCGGGTTGTATCATATGATTTTTAGCGAAGAGTTCAAGAAGCTTGATAATTACTTTGAGTCATTGGTTGCAGAAGGAGAAGTGATTGGTAAAACAGAAGCAGCGCTTAAAAATGTTGGTGGACATGGCTTTATGACGCCTTATTATTTTATTACCTTAACAAGTAAAGAAGAGGCTATTCAACCCGTCTATGACCTATATTTGAACGACTCTAACGAGAGTGTAGTGGCTTTACGAAACGCCTATAAAACAGACTTATTTGATTCAGAAAACTTTAAAATTAATATTCAATTATTCATGGCTGATAAAGAGGAAAATCCAAGTGAAGCTATTTTTCATGAGGTTACTAAAGTGTTAGAAGAAATGGACTCGATACCAAGTGGCACCTATAGCTTTTCTCTCAATGATCATTACATCGATAAAAAAAGTGGTGAAGGAGCGAAAGAAAATTCCTTAAAGCGGAGTTTTCCAGATTATATTGTGAAGGAATAAATTCTTATGAAAGGAAAACACCGCCTTCATTTAACTAATATCTTTAATTGTATTTATATAGATTTGTTTATACTTCATCGCATTTTTACCAATCGAACAATAATAAGGATGTGGTAAACGTTCAGCTATTGGATAGTGTAATCTTCCGCTCTTTCTCATCTGCTTTAAGGATCGCTCAACTTCTTTACTTAAGGGAATGATTATTTTGGGTTGAACCATATCCATTTCTGCAATAAATGTGTCTGTAAAAGTCGTTGCTAGCGATGACGGCAAATCATAATAATTCAAATTTTTACCGTCTCTTGTAAAACCAAACCAAGAGATATTTGTCATATATACATTTTCATAGAATGATTCTCTTCCTACTTCATTAATAATGGAGAAAATGAATTGCGCACTCTGTTCTCTATCATCACCCTCTATGTCAGAAAGCAACTGAGAGATAGACCTAAAATCAAGAAAGGGAATACCTGTCTTACCAGCGCCATTTCTTCCGGGATTAATACCGCATAGGACTATTCTACTCGCATTAGATCTATATACCGTTCGATAATATCTTTGTACAAGTTCGAGGTTCTTATTAAACCCATCCAAAACCGTAATCTTTTCTCTCTTAAGAATTTCTTTCACGACAGGATTATGGTTGAGGTTAGTATAAAAGTCAGTATGCAAATTTAGAATTTTATCCATACACCCACTCCTTCAAAGGTTATAGGACTTATATTCTATGAAAATGGATGGTTTCCCTGCAAATATAAAATCGTTGAGAAAGGCTGTATAAATTATGACTAGACTAACGGGAATTTTGCTCTACAGTATGGGTATAAGCGTATTATTGTCTGGATGTGCCGAAATGAATAATACAGAACAGACCCCCACTTCAGATGAATTCTTGATAAGCGTTCTAGAGTACAATGGAGAGGGCTATGCACTGCCTTATGGCAAAGAAACTGATCAGATTGCGGAAGAATACCGAGAGGAAATTGAAGCTAAAACTATTAAGTTTTTTCAAGAAAACTATCAAACTGAAATCGTTGTGCACAATGTAGTTGGCGCTTTGAATGGTGCCACTATCTTTGTTGAATCTGTCGGTGAACCGCATTTTTATACAAATGCGTTTGTTCCAGTTGATGAAAAAGAAAAGAAAGTGATGACGGACCAAATCTCAGCCGATAACTTTCAAGTAAAAAACGCAATTAAGGGTGGACTATACCACATGATTTTTAGCGATGAATTCAAGAAGCTTGATAAACACTTTGAGTCGCTAGTTGCAGATGATGTAACAGGTAAAACGCTAGAGTCTCTCCAAAATGTTGGGGGCCATGGCTTCCAAACTCCCTATTACTTTATCTCTATAACTAATAAAGAAACAGCTTTAGAGCCGGTATACGAGCTTTATATGCAAAACCCTGAAGAAAGTGTAAAACATCTTAGGGCTACTTTTGAAGATGAGCTATTTGACGCAACGAACCTGTTCATCAACATTCAATTATTTATGGCGGAAGAAAAAGAAAAGCCGAACACAGCATTGTTTGATGAACTTACACAGGAACTCGAAGGAATGGATGAAATCCCCAAAGGCTCTTATAGTTTTGTCCTTAATGATCATTTTATAGATAAACAAAGTGCTAGTGGTATGGGTGAGCATTCGATAGATATGGTGGGGCATATTATAAAAGAATAACCTTAATATATCTGACTATTCTCCTATTTTTGCATAAAAAGGGTAATTTTTCACCTTTATAACTGTAAATATCTAACTTTATCCGCTACAATAATGGAAGATGGCGAAGCCCTTTAGGGAGGATAAACAAACTATGAGGAAACTAACTAAAATATTGCTCTGTAGTATTGGGATTACAATGATGCTTGGAGGCTGCTCAGATATGAATGATACAGATAAGAATGGTAACGATAATGAAAAGGTAAAAGAAACAGGAGCTTCCCCATCAGATAATGGACTGGTCAGTATTCTAGACTACAACGGGGAAGGATATGCGCTTCCATACGGGAAAAAAACTGGTGAGATTGCAGAGGAAAATCGGGAACAAATCGTAGAAGCCACAATCACATTTTTTCAAGAAAAATATAAAACTGAGGTAGTCGTGCATAATGTGGTCGGAGCAAAGGATGGAGCTACCGTCTTTGTTGAATCGGCAGGTGAACCTCACTTTTATACATATGCTGTTGTTCCGGTAAATGAAAGTGAAAAGCAAGTTATGACAAAGCAAATTTGGGCAGATGAGTACCAAGTGCAAAATGCGATCCAAGGCGGACTATATCACATGATTTTCAATCAAGAATTCGGGCAATTGGATGATTATTTTACAACTCTTGCGAAAGAAGAACAAATTACGGGTAAGAATGAAGAAGCTCTCCAAAAAATGGGCGGTCATGGATTTATGACTCCTTATTATTTTATTTCCACTGACGCGAATGATGCTGCTATCAAACCAGTATACGATCTTTATTTACAAAACCCTGATTCAAATATTGAAACTTTAAGAAATGCTTATGAGGAAAGCTTATTTGATAAGGAAAATTTCCAGATTAATATCCAGTTATTTATGAAAGAAAAACAAGCGGAACCAAGTGAAGAGATTTTCACTCAAGTGACAACTGACCTCGAGGAAATGAACAATATTCCTAAAGGAACTTATAGCTTTTATTTAAATGACCATTTTATTCATGAAGAATCTGGTGAAGGTGCCAAAGATAATTCTCTAAAGCGAGCTTTTCCTGATTATATTATTAAAGATTAAAAGAAGGTGAATCTATGACTACCATTGAAAATTCACCCCAAATAAATAATGACAAAGATTTAGTAGAGTTGGCAGGTTATCATGCCTATACCTACCCTTTAGTGGAATCGCGATTAGAAGTAAATAACAATTCTTACAGAGTGATTAATACACTTTACCAAGATCCAACCGGGCTCGATGCCATGACAGTATTAAATATGGAGACGAATGAAATATCCATCATCTATGTCGGTACAGATGCGAGTGGAAAATACGGCAAGCAAGATATCATAACAGATGTGCAGCTTTTAAGTGATCTGACTCCTGCCCAGCTTGCTGCGGCAAGGGACTACTATGATGAGATGAACCGGGAGTATAAACAAGTCGGCGGTGTCCAATCAATCGCAGGAAATTCCCTTGGTGGTGGGTTGGTAGGCGCTGTGGCTATCGAGAATCCAGAGGTTAATGCAGTTACTTTAAACCCTGCTCTCCTTCCTGATGGGATGGTTGATCCTAATCAAACTTATGATCATATCACTAACTACTTCAGTAGCTACGATGTATTGACACAGACTTTGATCGCATTAAATCTGCATGACAGAATTCCAGGTAAACAGTATGAAATCTTTAATGGAATTCCCGGATTTTCCATGCTTGCTACAAACCACACAGGCTATTTACGTAATGAAGATGGTTCCCAGTACTATGTGATTGGGGAAGTTGGCAAACCAGGATACGGTAAGATTTATATCGATGCAGATGCTCATATCGTTTCTAGCATCTGGACGGGTATCCCCCTTTATGGCGGTCAATCTGAACGTATTGAAATTAACAAAGAAAACCTAGATATACTGGCTACATCTCTACAGAATCATATAATGGAAAGATTGAATCTTTCCCGTGAATACCTTGGCCATTCGGTTGCAATTGTGGAACACGAAGGCAATCGGTATTATGAACGACTTAACCAACTGCAAAATACGTTTGAGAATTTGTTTGATAATATTATTAGTGAACCCCTATTTATTGGTATCACGAATATTAGCAACCGATTAACAGCAGAAATCGATCATCTAATTTCCGTATTAGATATTGCAGAAAACAATAGCAAATCTTTGAACTATATCTTAAATTCTCCACCAGCAGAACTTCTTGAACATATTTTTCAAACAGACATCAGTGTAGAAAGTATATTTGCACAGCTTCGTAATCAGCTATACGAACTCAAGGCAGATATTCAAAATATCTCAAGAAACATAATGCAAATCATCTCAGACAAAATTCCTGAATTGTTTAGAGGAGGCAAGGAAGCTTGGTATGATGCAGTAGTAGGTGAATTAAATGCCCATTATGGCATTGTGAATGGTAATAGAGATAAGCTTCTTTCTCATATCACTGAATTCCAAAAACAAGTACAAGATGTTGCCACGAACTTTCAAATGCAGGATCAGTCTCTAGGGCAATCGATTAAAAATAAATCAACTCATTCTCACTCCGTTTCAGTCCAGGGAACGAATACTTACACACTTGAAGACTCCCCTTACATGGAATGGAAAATGAAAATAAAAGACATTCAACTAGACACTGCCTACACTGCATTTACAGTATCGACACAGGCACTGCTTTTCCCACTTTTAGAAACAGGGAAAGTCGTGACTTTCGCCATCGAGAGCACACTTGAAATCTTATCAGCCAGTATCAAAGGAGCAACAAATATAGCATTAAGCCACACATTACCTGGAAAGCTCATCAGTCTATTCACAGACTATGATGATAAAATCAGAAACACCGTCTCAAACACACTCCAGCCACTAGACGAACTAGCTTCTACCGTCGAAGGCATCCGTAAAGGACTAGAACGGTTAATTAGCGAATACCCTACACTACTCAATCACTTTAGACCTTACGTAGAAAGCGCCATCTTTAACAACAATGGCTATTTTAATGTCCACCTCTATAACCAAGCATCCACCGCCATCCTAAAAGAGATGCAAATGCTATTTGACGATGTCGTTTATCAATTAGGTGACAACAAAGCGGATGCTATTAATGCTTTATGTGAGATATCGCGGAAGCTGAAGGTGAATATGGAGGTATTGTATGAGCAGGTGGAGCGTGGGACTTAAGGTTAGCGTATGCCCCCTTGTTTTTTTGGGGGTTACTTCATTTTTGAGTATCTAGCCCGTGATCAATTAGATGTCATAGATAATGTAAAAATTTGATTGGTTCTAACCCTTTACTCATTTCTTTCCTCTTTCCGTCATAGAATTTTAAAATTATTAAAGAAACATTTATAGTAAAAATACACTATTACCATCCTCATATTGAACTATTTACCTATTACCCCTACAATTTACATATATATTTCCAATTTTAACAAATAGCCATATTTGTACGAGACCTACGAGGTGACATATAATGAAAGTATTAGACGCTGATGAGTTACAGTCGGGCATAAATAACACGCAAAATGGATTGAAGCACTTAAGCAACCAGCTCGAAACGCTAGAAATGAGCATCCTTTCTATTAGTAGCTTAGAAAGCGAGCTCCGCGGGGAAGGCGGAAATTCCATCCGCGCGTTTTACAAAGACGTCCATCTCCCCTTTCTCCATTCAATGAAACAAATGGTAGAACAATATGAAGCAACATTAAAGGAACTCACCCAATCACTACGTTCACTAGATTCATCCAGCCGAGCGATGATACGACAAAGCTTCATACAACAAGACCTAACTCAAGGCATCAGAAGAACAAAAAACATCACAAGCGACTTAACGGACGAAGGCAACCGCACCATCCAATCAGTCGATGATATCGTCTCCTTGCCGAGGCTGGATGATCATCGGGTACATCAACATGCCCAATCGGCCACTAGTCAAATGACACAAACGATTGAGAGACTACATCACTTCGACCAACAACAAACAAATAAACTAGAAGCAACTGCCCAAGACCTATCAAGGCTCAAAAGCACCATCAGTGAAATCCAAACATTATTCCAAAATGGGACACTTAGTCTATCATCCTATCAGCCTAATCAGCTCGCTCACCTATTAAACAACCCAGTCATTGGCGGCATGTCATTATCACAAACCTATGGACCAATGGCACTCGGCATGATGCCAACCTATGCACCATTTTCATCCATGAACTTTGCCTTTGGTGGTCAGCCGATAAAGGATATCGAAAAGAATCAATCAACCTTAGGCTGGATTTCGACTGGTTTAGACTTCGTACCAGTTCTCTCCAATCTCAAAGCCGGTATCGAAGCTGCCACAGGAACCGACTTCATCACCGGTAGAGAAATTGGCAACCTAGAAAGAGCTGCCCTCGTCGCCGCGATCTTTGGTGGACCACTTGTTAAAGGTGGCATCAAGGTGGTGAAATGGGGAAGTAAACTTTTCAGTAAGGTTAAGAATGTCCTTAATCCACAGAAGGTTAAAACGGTGGTTGATGGGATCTTTAGTAAGGTGACACAAGGGTTTCATGCTTTGAGGAATACGGCTGCTGAGTTGATGAGGAAGTTTGGGGATGTTCGTATACCGCTGCAACCTCAGTTTGCATTGGCTGGGAGTTCTGGTGGTGTTATTAGAACAAGTGGTGGCATGACGTCTAATGTTAATGATACCTTGGTGAGAGCGAGTAGTTCGGTTAGGGATGCAGGTGGTAAGGGTACGGGTAAATTAACTTCAACAAAAGATATTTATAAAGTATCACCTAAAGATATTTCCCAAGCGCTGGAAGGCTATGAGCAAACTCATAAGTTCAAAGCACATTTTAGAGGGTTTGAAGTAAAAGCACAGCGTTCATTATCGCATATGTCTGATAAACAATTGGTATACTCATTTAAAAAAGGTTACTCACCAAAGGATGGAGCAAATGATACAATTGTACTACATCACCATGAACAAAAAGTTGAGGGACCAATAATTGAGATGCCTAGTAGATACCATGATTTGGGTAATAAAAGACAACATCCATTTGGAAATTCAGGTGGAGTTGGCAGTGGGGAAGCTAGGATAGAGTTTAATAAGTGGCGTAAAGAATATTGGAAGGCAAGATATGCTAATGAAATGATTAAAAGGGGGATTATTGAGTGAAGATAGAAATATTAAATGCTATCGATGATGAGTTCGAAATGTGCCCAGAAGCCTTTGGAGGACCTCTTAATATTGAGGAAGTAAATAAAGCAGAAGAAGAACTAAAAGTAAAATTGCCAGAGGACTTTAAAGAATTTCTTTTGAGATATGGTTCTGGAGCAGTCGGTGAGGCTATTATTTTGGGATTGAAAGAGGCAGAGTTTGTTGCGACACCATCATTTGTAGAGAAATCTCTACATTTTAGAAAAGCACTCCCTCAAGGGTATGAGAATTTTACTGCTATTGGTATAGACGGTGCAGGCAATCCAGTAGGCTTTAATTCTCCGAATACAGAAATTATTACATTTGACTTTAATTTCGGTGGGAAAGTAATTATAGCAGAGAGTTTTGAGGAATACTTAGAAAAAGCAATCCGTGAAGAATTAAATATACATTTTTAACATCCGGGATATTCATTGTAATAAGATAGACCAATAAAATGAAATTAATTGTAAGCACTTTATTGCCTAGTAGGCAAAAAGTGCTTTTTTGAGAGAAATTAACCCTTTGGACAACATAACAAATGATTTGTATCAAATTCATAGCTCACGATGGTTGTCCATCATGGAGTATTACGTAAAATGATAGAAACTGAAAATGAGGTCCGAAGTGCATCTGTAAAAAACGGACATGCTCCTATCCTTAATGATGCGGGTAGTGTTGCATCATTCACAATAAAAATGTGGTGAGTCATTATATGAGGAAAATAATATTCAATGGTACACACTTATTTCTAGAAAGGAACACGGTTTTCCGAAGCAATATCTTGTTTTGAGTGAAATGTCAGCAAATACTGTATTAGTGCTGGACACTGTAACAGATAAAGTTTATAAAGTTAATTTTGAGGGTGGAGATGAAAAGCTTTTAAAAGGTTAAAAGAAACTTGGTCATCGTTTTTTTATTTCTTAAAGGAATATTTTAATTGTTAATTAATGTTCAATAAAAGATAATTCTAAAACCATGGTTGATAGTATACCTTTCAAGGTTTTTTAAGTATCAATTACTATATGGTGAAATTTATATCGCGTTTGATTTAAATACTCATGATAGCTAGCAACATTACAAGAACATTTTAATACAACATCACATTGGTGGAGGTGGTCAAGCTGTAGCGGTACCCTCAAAACTACATCCAGGTTTAGGAGGGATTCATAATGCTGAATGGAGGAACCCGATTGGATAAAAAGGAATTATTTAACTTTATCAATGAACATAAGGAATCAGATAATTTTACAGGTGGAGTAGATGAGAGTCGAATTAATTCTATACAAAATGAGCTTGGGGTGGAATTACCAGAAAGTTATAAATGGTTTTTATATACTTATGGTTCTGGTGGGTTATATGTTGATATTTTAGGAGTGGCTAAGTCAAATAGAGCTCCTGTTGTTGTTCATACAAAAAGATATAGAGAATTAGGAATGGAGAAAGATTTAGTAGTTATTGAAGATGCTGGTGAATATGCTTATTGTCTATACATCAGTGAAATGGAGGATAATGAATGCCCGGTAATAGCGTGGAATAGACCAGGGGGACTTGATGACTACATTACAGCAAAAAATTTCTATGAGTTTTTATCTCAAAGATTGTTAGATGCAAAAGAAGCATGGGAAGAAGATTTTTAAGATAGATAAATAGAAGAAGTTATAAATGAATGAAAATCAAACAAAAGCCGTTGAAATTTTACATTTATAAGAGGATTTATATAGTTAGTCTCTTTGATACATTAAAATATACCAAGACCATGTTGATACTAATTTCTAAATTAAAATTCATGTAAATGCTATTTGCCACCACCTATAATACAATTCACCTTGCTGGAGCTCAGTGAGGCTTTAAATGAAAATATCACTCATATAAATACCTCGAATACTTTACTAATCCCCTTTACTAAAATAAACTAAAATTAGCTTAAATATAGGATATAGGTGATCTATTATGAAAAAAACAGTCCACGTCGTTGGAGCTATTATTGAGAATAAAAAATATGAAATCTTCTGTGCGTTAAGAAGCCCAGAAATGTCATTAGCAAATTATTGGGAATTTCCAGGTGGTAAAATCGAAGATGGAGAAACACCTGAACAAGCATTAGAACGTGAAATTCAGGAAGAATTTTCTTGCTCGATTCAAGTAGGTTCCAAAGTAGAAGATACAGTCTATGAATATGAAAACGTAATTGTACGACTTGAAACTTACAAAGCAGAACTTACAAAGGGGCAACCTACAGCATTGGAACATGCTGCCACAAAGTGGGTTACACGAGAAGAAATTACTAATCTAAATTTCGCCCCTGCAGATATCCCTGCAGTGAAGAAGATTGCTAAGGAAGAAAGATAAGAATTCGAAGGAAATGATGTGAACTGACATGGAGCAGCAAAAACTTATTCAAAAAATAGAAAACTCACTATACAAAGGATTTATAGATCAAAACAAACCAGTCTCTACTCAATTTAAACCAAAACTTTTAACAAACAAGCATCATGAAAATGTTTTATCTACATTACTTCAAGAATTAAAAACATGTAATACATTTATCTTTTCTGTCGCCTTTATTACTGAAGGTGGTTTAGCAACTTTAAAAACAATGCTTTACGACCTAAATAAAAAAGGGATAAAAGGACGTATTCTAACATCAACATTTCTAAATTTTAATCAGCCTAAAATGTTTAAAGAGCTTCTAAAACTTAATAATGTTGAAGTACGAGTAACTAGTGAAAAGGGGTTCCATTCTAAAGGATATATTTTTGAACATCAAGACTACTACTCATTAATCGTTGGAAGCTCTAATTTAACAGACAGTGCATTAAAAGCAAACTATGAATGGAATGTATTTTTAACTTCATTAGAAAATGGTGAAATAATTAACCATTTTAAAAATCAATTTGAAGAAGCCTGGGATGCAGCATTTCCTTTAAAGGAAGAATGGATTGCTAATTACAAACAACATTTTGAACTAAAACCTTTTGTTAAACATATTTCTCCAAATGCACTTGAAATAAATGCTGAGTATTTAACAAACACTCTTGCCGATAGCTTAGCAATCCAACCGAATAAAATGCAAATAGCCGCACTCGAACAATTAAAGGCACTTCGAGAATCAGGCGCTAAAAAAGGATTAATTATCTCTGCAACAGGTACAGGTAAAACGTATTTATCTGCTTTTGATGTTCGTAACTTTGCTCCTGGGAAAATGCTATTTATTGTTCATCGTGAACAAATCTTAAAGAAAGCAATGGGAGATTATCGAAGAATTCTTGGTGGGCACGAAGATGATTTTGGCATTCTTTCCGGTACCTCAAAAGATATTCATGCTAAATACTTATTTGCTACGATCCAAACCATTTCTAGGGATGGCTACCTTCAACAATTTATGAAAGATCAGTTTGATTACGTGTTGATAGATGAAGTACATAAAGCTGGTGCAGAAACCTATTTAAAAATAATTAATTACTTTAATCCTAAATTTTTGCTTGGTATGACGGCAACACCTGAACGAACTGACAAATTTAATATTTATGAATTATTTGATTACAACATCGCGTATGAAATACGTCTACAAGCAGCCCTTGAAGAAGAAATGCTTTGTCCATTCCATTATTTTGGTGTTTTAGACTATGAAAAAGATGGTGAAAACATTGATGATACAACAGAACTCCGAAAATTAGTATCCTCTGAACGTGTAAAACACATTATTGAAAAGATTAATTACTATGGATATTCAGGTGATTCTGTCCGTGGATTAATGTTTTGTAGTTCAAAAGGGGAAGTTCATGAACTTTCAAATGCTTTGAACCATGAAGGTTTAAAAACGATTGGATTAACTGGTGACAACTCTCAAGAAGAGCGTGAAAATGCAATTAGCAAATTGAATAGTGGAGAACTCGAATACATATTAACAGTTGATATTTTTAACGAAGGAATTGACATACCTTACTTAAATCAAATCGTAATGCTCCGCCAAACACAATCTAGCATTATCTTTATACAACAGCTTGGTCGCGGACTACGTAAACACAATTCTAAAGAATATGTTACGATTATTGATTTTATTGGGAACTATAAAAACAACTACCTAATTCCGATTGCCCTTTCTGGTGACCAAACACTGAACAAAGATAACATCCGCCGTAAAACTGTAAATACAAACTATATCCAAGGTGTATCAACGATAAATTTTGAGGAAATTGCAAAAAAGAAAATTTTTGATGCTATTAACAATACTAATTTATCAACATTAAAAACATTACGGGATGCTTATTCGGATATGAAAAATCGTTTAGGTCGAATTCCTACTCTCTTTGACTTTATTGAGCATAATTCAATCGACCCTGAAGTAATCGTGGGTTATTCTCAAACCTACTATAATTTTAAATTGAAAATGAAAGAGTCAATTCCTTCTCTCACTGAATATGAACAATCTGTTTTAGAAATGTTTTCAAAAGAGTTTATGAATGGCAAACGTATACACGAAATTCTTCTAATTGAAACGCTAATTGCTAATGAGTCCATATCCCGAAAATCATTCGTTCAAAAATTAAAAGATTTTGGTACATATGCAGACGATACAACCATTCATTCTATTGAAAATATGTTCTCACTAAGATTTCATGTTAAAAATGATATAAAAAAATATAAATTCAAGCCAATTATTGAAGTAGTTGATGAACACTATCGATTTAATGTAGAAATTCAGGAGAGTTTGAGAGATTTAAATTTTAAAAGTTATATTGAGGATATTATAAGATGCGCTTATGTAAAAAATAAAAAATATGATAAAACAAAAGCATTGACGTTATTTGAGAAATATTCCCGTAGAGATGCTTGTCGTTTATTGAACTGGCCACATGATGATTCATCAACCATTTACGGGTACCGCGCAAAATATAACACTTGTCCAATCTTTGTTACGTACCATAAAAAGGATGAAGTTGAAACAAGTCAAGCTTATAGTGATGAATTTTTATCACCTGAACTATTTAGATGGTTCACTCGTAACCGTTTAACACTAGATTCCACTGAGGTAAAGAAAATCATATCTTATAAAGAGTCGGGATTGAAAATTCATCTATTTACGAAAAAGGATGACGGCGAGGGCACAGATTTTTATTACCTAGGTCAAGTTGATATTGCTGAGGATAGTGTAAAAAACGAAACCATGCCTGATGGAAAAGGAAATCATCTATCAGTCGTTACGATGAATTTAGTACTAGAACAGCCTGTTCTGTATGATATTTATCATTATTTAGTAGAAGAATAAGAATTAATCTCAACTTGAAGTGAATTAAATGCTTCGAGTTCTTTCTTTTCTATGTGATGGCTAATAAAAAAATTATTTTAGCTTCATGGAAATTTTTTTAATACCACACAAGCTTTTTTAAAGGAGCTGTTTGAAAAGCCATACCCCTGACTTTTCAACAGCTCTCTTTTATTAGAGAATTTTATTCGGTTTTTAGATTTCCTTATAATAAGACTCTGTATGGAGATCAGTGACAATCCTAAGAATTCTTAAATTCCGTTACCATATTCCTCAATAACCCACTAGGGGCCGTTTCACTACTTGAGAGACAATTTATTTCTCCAAAGACTAGGAAACTATCTTTCGCTCTTGATACAGCTACGTTTAGTAAACTTCTATTAGCATCAATAAAATAGCACCCATCACTCTTTCCATATACAGTGGACATAATAATAACCTGTCTTTCTCCACCTTGGAATGTATGAACGGTACCCACATCAACTAGTTTTTTCAAATCCTCTGGCAGTGATTTTTTTATCTCTGAAACCTGCTGTTTAAAAGGAGTTATTATACCTAAAATATCTTTATGTTTTATTTTTGGATACATCGTTTTTAAATAATTAAAATTTCCGACAACCCAACTTACTATTTCCATTGCTTCTGCTTCATTATATCTACTACCTGCACGTTTACTAGATTGGATACTATCTATTTGGTAGTGTCCAAAATAAGGAATTGATCGTTCGTTTAGTTTACATTTTTTATCATTTGCACCTAGTCCTCTTTTTGGCTCTAAATTTCCTTTATAAACTAGCTTGTTACAGTACTCAATGATTTCATCATAACACCGTCTATGCTCACTTAAAAATAATCCTCGCTCTTCAAACTTTTCAAATTTGCAGCTTTTGCAAGCAACCTTCATAACACTTGATTCTGATGTATTCAGTCCCAACGTTGTTAGATGATCAAATTCATCTTTTAGATTAATCACTCCAGCTGTTTTTGCTAATGATATATCTAGCTTTCTATGTATATTCCAAACAGGTTCTATTTGATGGACATCGCCAACTACAACTGCTTGTTTAGCCAATGAAAATGAACATGCTGCAATTTCGGGCGTTACTTGCCCTGCCTCATCAACAATTAATAAATCAATTTTATTATAAAGGTATTTTTGCTGTCCCTCATCATATGCAAGAAGTAGCTTTGGCAATTGATAAAATGTCATGACATAACAAGGTGTAATCATACTTAAATTCTCATAGAATAGATTCAATACATTTTGAAAGTTTTTTCCCCTTTGTTTAGTAGTAAGTTTCTTAGCAGTTAACCATCTACATTCATAATAATGAACCGCTAACCAAAATGATAAATATCTTAAAGAAGTATCCAACAGTCCATTCAAATCATCTATATTTTTTACGCTAAAAATATCTAAGTTTTTAATTTCAAGCACATTTAAATTAATTAAATGGTCAATGACTTGTTGAATATTAATCCTTATGCCTTTAACCTTTTTACTTAGTTCCTCTTTTTCGTGAACGCTGTTTCTTACATTTTTAATTATCGAACTATAATTTGAAATAATCTCTTCTATATCCATACTATCATCTAGAAAATCTTCTTCTAGGTCAATAAAAGCACTTATTCTGTTTTGGACTTTATGTTTAAAGTTTGGTAAAAATTTCAGCCAACGATAATAGAAGGGAATTTTCTTATACTCTTCTTGCCATTCCCTTACTCTAGATTTCAACTTTAGTAAATTTTCTTTTCCTTCTTCTATCTCTCTTTCAATATCTACCATAAACATATCTATACTATTTCCATTATGATTCATCTCAAAAAAATCGTTGAAATTTTTTAAAATAGTATTACTATTGTTTTTTATTCCATTTAATCGATTCCAAATTTTCTCTTCACAATCTTTTAAAGAGTGGACAGGCGTATCAAAATAAGTGGAGCATTCCTTTATAAACTTCTCTTGAGAAGTCTGGATATTTTCATCACTTTCCACTTCTTCAAAGAAGTTTTCTCCTTTAGGATTCGTATGGTGAAATCCCTTTTTTGTTGCCTCATTCGCTTTACTAGCAGAAGGAAAATAAACAGCGAAGCTATTTACCCCCTCAACCCATCTCTTCTCTAGATTATTGACAGCCCACTTTTTCTTTATTTTTCCAAATGATTCGATTATATTCGTAACAGCTTGGTTATTGGTTGAAGCTGCGACAATTAATGGAGCCTTTTCTTTATTTAAAGCTCTTTTCACATATAAATTTGCCACAAGTGTTTGTAATAATGTTGTCTTCCCTGTACCGGGAGGGCCATTAACAGCTAAGATATCACCTTCTTCCATATGATTAAAATGAACAAGGCATTCTCTTTGTGAAGGGGATAATCCATATTCTCCCCCCATCTGGCCAACATGTTTTGGTGACTCCTCTATAGAATTCTTAATTAATGGGTTTAACAAGCTAAATTCTTGCTTAATGAAATTTAAATATAATTTAGATTTTGGATAGTTCCCCTTTATCAAATCATCATATAAAGCTAAAATATTTCCTGTTGCAATGATAGTATCATCTTTAAATAAATAAATTTTATCCTCCAACTCTATGCTACCTACTATTGGTTCAGTTATTTTATTTCCTGTAATTTGCTCATACATTCCTTTACACAATTCAAAGTAAGATGCCCAATCGGGGCAGTTTTTAAATTCATGAATATGATCACTCATATAATCATCAAAAATATCTAAACTTCCAACTGCTAAAGATTCATCAATTAACGGAAATAAATATTCCCTTGGTATCCACGGAGTTTTCACCTCTGGAGGAAATAACCTTCCTTTCCCGTCTAACAAAGCTGGAATGAAAAATATCCCGCTTAAATCTTCGATATTGTTATTAACTCTTTCTTGCCTTTCAAAGATGATCTTAATTGTTTTTGGAACAATTACTACTTCAATTTTATCCCCTGAATAATTATTAGCCCTCTTAAAAAATTTTCGATAATTTTCTTCTGAGATCTGACCTATTCCAATATCTTCAAAAGAAACAATCTCATATGAACTCTTTTTGAAGTCTATTGATAGTTTAGCCGCAATACTGTCTCTAAAATATTGGGTCATTTGAAGATCCATT
The DNA here is from genome assembly GCF_038003465.1 of Cytobacillus sp. FSL K6-0265. Lineage (NCBI taxonomy): Bacteria > Bacillati > Bacillota > Bacilli > Caryophanales > Bacillaceae > Cytobacillus > Cytobacillus sp. FSL K6-0265. Next base: position 4,339,288 of record NZ_JBBOPE010000001.1, read on the forward strand.
TGCATAAAAATATTTCCTTTCAGTATATAAATGTAGTAAATAATATGAAGTATATGAACAAATTTATAAAATACGAATGTACCACAAAAAACACATAATATTGTCCAAACACTTCTAGACAGTTTAAATAGAAAAGATTATATACTTGCGATAGGGTTCACCGTAGTTATTTTTGACCATGTTAGTCGCAAACTCTGTTTTTCGCCCCATACCTTCCAAGCCAGGAATATAAACCGCATAATCTTTTTAGCAAAACCATTCTACCATCTTATATGAATTAGCATTCAATTGTTTTATTATAGCTAGAGGTTCATTATGAGCCTGTTCCTTAGCTATCCACTCAAATTCCTTTCCAATAAATGATCCTAAACCAGATCCTCTTAAGTTTCCACCAATCTTGATCCAGTTTGCTCCCTATCTCTAAATTACAAAATTCAAAGGCTCATTTTTCTATTTTATCAAATATGGTTCCTTCTCAATGTCCCAAATTAATTTATCTTCTTTTATTTCATAATAAGTTCTCGATTCAGAATAATTTTTTTACTGTTTAAGCAGCAGATTTATCCTTATCATATTTCATACATTTCAGGAGATTAAAGGTCATCCAAACCTTAATTAGTGAAATAATAAGCCTTAACATAATGCAATTTGCTTAATCTCTATTTGATATGGGCTTAACCTCTATGAAGCAATTTTATTTAATTCTTCTGTTACCCATTAATATAAGCTCTGTTTCGCAAATTCTGTCTCTTATAAATACTGATTCATCTTTCATGCCTCTTCCTTTTGCATATACAATAAAAATTTTATATCAATATCCCATCAATAAACTACTAAAATTCCTCTATCTTTTAAGAGATAAAAAAGGCGTTGGTGATTAACCAATGCCTTTCTAAATTAGATATATATATTCTCTTTCCTTTTTAATTATATAAGACTTTTGGCTGTGTTCATACCTATACGCGGTGTACATTCGTCTGGAATCTTCTTTATAGCTAATAGGTCATTATCACGCTTATCAAATGCTTCATCAATATAAAATTCAGGGGTACTGATAAAATCAGAATATTTTACAACCGCACAATAAACATCTTTACTGGTGTAATGGCATTTGTCTCCATTATAAGCATGATTTTTCTTAATTAAATTTGGAATATAATATTCATAAAATGCCTTATTTCTATTCCGAACTATCCCACCGCAATCAGAACACGTATCACTTGTAAAAATTGTGTTATATAAATCATCTCGAATTACTGCTAACAAACCATTATGTTTATTCTTACTAGTGTCGCGTAAAGATGCCTGAATTTCGGAATTAACATATGGGCGTTGTGCAGTTTCCCAACCTAATAAAACAACAGTCACCGTTGAATTATGTAAGTAATCTTCTCTTATAATTCTCATAATTCCATCTTCGCTTAAATCGGTATTTATTTCTCCGTCGGCAACGGATGAATCAATAAAATCCTCTCCTCCAAACTTTTCAATTATTTCATTTTTTAAATCTTGTTCGTTCTTGTGGTGATAACTGATAAATGTTTTATGCACTCTGGATTCCCCATTTCTCTATATTAATGTCAAATTCGGCAGCAACCTGTTCTGTGAAGAATTTATTCAATTTTTCAAAATCAGTTGTTAGTTGTTCATAGTCATGGTAGCTTTGTTGTAGTTCACCAATTGGTTTCATATAAAAATTTTCTTCATCTCGTTTTTCTATGTATGTATACCAACGTCGATAGTTACTTTGGTGCGTAGTTAAGAAATCGTTTAATTCTTTTATGATTTCATTAGATAAATCATATAGATGAGTTCCTTTGCTTATTTTATTACTTTTTCGTTTTTTTTCATCACCTAATATCTTAATTTCATCTCTAACAAACTTATATACTTCAAAATAAGAATCTAGTGTTTCCTTAATATTGTCATGTTCTAAATCCACCTTAAATAAGGTTCGCTTTGTATCTAAGAAAGTACGCAGCTGCCTTTTAAACAATTGGTTTGGATTATCGAATAAAACATTAAATCCACCAATGCTTAATTTTTCAACACGAAAAGCCCACTTTTTAAGCCCTATGAATACCAACAGAAGGGTTATCAACAATAAGGGTATTAACGTGAATAGGGTAGTAGAAATAAAAATTAAATTTCGCCACAAAGTGCTTATATAATGGACTTCTATTTTTTGTATATCAACTATACCAAGAAAGACCATTATACCACCGATAAGTAATACTATGTTTAGCCATTTTGCTATTTGCTTCACGAATTCCACCTCGAATACAACCCACACCTATATTTTACCAATAATTAACCAAAGAATATCATATGTTATCATTAATTAGCAATATTTTCATTTTATTTTCACTAATGTAATTTAAGCGTTCAGACAATGCTTCATATTGGCTTCGAGGTCGTTCAATTTGAATTATTCCAACACATTGATGCACCGAAAATTGTAAATCGTTTTATATCAAACTTCGAGTCTATATTACTTACAATTTATAATGTTGATAAAAAGTAAATTAAGGGGGTTATAAATACTTTAAATATTAACGAAATCCAAAAATTTAATTTACATTATAATGAAACGAAGTATATTTATGCTTATATTTTGTAGTTACTAACACTATGCTAAGGTTGGATCAAAGGACTAATATACATAGATACTGGTTCTCTCGGATTAACTAGATAGATAGCCTATCTTTAATAACAAAACAGGGTGCAATAAGCATCCCATTTTGTTCATATATTTTCTATTTCTTTGTTACGATAAGAGTTTCGGAAATTTTATTTGAAATAAGTATATAATCAACTCTTAATTCTTCTATATATTCAAATAGCTTTTTAACTTGTTCAGCTTTTGGGTTTTCATTGAATCCCTTACTATAAAGTAAGTTACTACTTATTTCTTTAAACTTTTTATATTTATTGTAACGATAATACTTCTTTAAATAATTTATTACTTGGTTTGAGGTATCTGGATAAAAATACTTTAGTAAGAACCAACTTAGATGTTCTTCAAACTTTACGATTATTCCTTTCTCTTTTTTCTTATTTATATTTATTATTCTTTCTTTTGAAAGAAGTAATAAATTAATTATTTTTTTCATTTCTCTAGGTGTTATATGCTGATTTTCACTTATATCTATAATTATTTTTATTAGTATTTCTTTCTCTACCTCAGTAAAAACTCTAAAATAGTCATTTGATGAATTATCTGATAAAAGATGGTTGATATATTGTTTATAGCTATTCTCATAAGGTAAATAGTAAGGAATTGTTATATATTTTTCTAGATAATTTTTCCCAAACGCTAGCTTTTCACTATTCGGCACAAACTCTTTATCAAAATAGTGAAAATTGTTATTAGCCAATGCGAAACATACAGTCTCTTCGTTAATAGCAATTACATGAATTATTGATTCTACTGGTAAAAACAGTTGTAAAGCTTCAAAAAACTCTACGATTGTTTCTTCAGAACAACGGTCTAATTCATCAACTAATATTACTATCTTATCTCCACTTCTTTTTGTCCAAGCTCGAATAAGGACTTCTAAATTCTCTTTAACCTTTTCTCTAGTACCTAGAAGATCCTTGTAATCTGGATACTTTAATTGAGAAATAAGATTGTCGGACATTGGTTTAGTAAGAAATTTTAATTTTTTTATAATAGGTAGGACAATATTAGTAGCTACTGTAAAAGTTGAAACCAATCCTAAAATATTTATTATTACATCATTTTCTGTTATGACTTCTAAAATTGACTTGTCTTTAGAATAAACAAAAATCCAAATCAGGAATAAAGCTAATAGGGAAAAGTTTATTATATAATTCAATTTATTTTCATTAAATGATTTTTTCAACATATATAACCCATATTTTACTTTTGCTAAACTTCCTACTTCCTCTTCATATTTCGCAAAGAGTCGACTTAACATTGAATACCAGATCTTATCTTGATCATTGTATTCTGACGCATCGAATCTAACCACATGGGTTTTATTATATTTAATTTCCTCTTCTCTATCATCTTCTATCTTTTTGTTAATATTACCTAATTCATTTTCAATTAAACCTAAAAATGTAGATTTTCCCTCACCCCAATTTCCATAAATTCCGAGTGTTAGTGGAGTAAGTGTTTGTTTATTAGAAAGAAGCTTGCCTATTTCTTGAGCATGTTCTAATCGAGATAATAAATCACTGGTACTTTCTTTATCTCGAATAATATACCCTTCTCTGTGAATTAGATTTCTTAACTCCTCTCTTCTAAATTCTTCTTCTTCATTATATTCAATTTCTCTTAATTCCTGTTCAAAACCTGATAAATCTCTACCTAATTCATCCAACTCATTGTAGTGAACCTCGTCTTCCTGTATATCTTCATCTAGTGGGTTTTCTCCTCTATCATATGTAATCTGATCTATACGGTCATTTAGCTCTTGAATTTTATCTTTAAGATATTTGACCCTTTCTTCTTTATTCATTAAAAGTCTCTCCTATAAAATTTGAATTTATATTTTTGAATAGTTATTGATACAAGCCTATAAATTAATATTCTAAATATCTCCTAACATATATATAACACATATTAACATTCTTTCCTTTTATAATTTTTTATATTAAAATTTAGGATGGAGGACTTTTATGAATGAAATTAGACATGTAGCTTTTCACTGTCTCGTGTCAACCTAAGAACAAGCAAATGGAAGTTATATTATTGCTGCTCAGTTATATACTCTACGCCAGTATGCCATACTTTATGTTTGGATATTGCTAGAGAATATGTTGATGAAGGAATCAGTGGGGAGAATGTAAAGGGGCGCCCTGCTATACAACAACTTATTGATGTTGAAGCTGACAAATTCGAAGCTGTACTCGTATGAAAGATTTCTCGACTATCTCGAAATATGTTAGATATCCTAATACATCAGGGAGGCTAACAAGCATTTGCTTCATTACTACACTATAAGAATGAAATTAACATCCTTATTAATCATTCAAAATCAGTAAATAAAGTCTTGCTTGAATTTGGCTTTACAGAGGTCAATTTATCAAAGATGTTTAATATTATTCACACATTGTATCGAGAAACGGATAGTGCTGATTATATTCAGTCAGTACCCGCTTCTGATAATAAAATCTCACTATATTTACAATAATTTTTGCTCTATTTACTATACGCTTCTCCGTGATAGCCCTAAATGAGGTTTCCTCATGATATAGAGTTGGTTATTGACCAAGTCATCGATTATTCTATAAATTGAACTTTGTCATATGAATTTACTATTGTTTTTGCATTATGAAATAGAAATTCCTTTTCTTTTCTTTTACGATTTGCTGAATAATAAAGTTGATACACTTTTTTAGGCAAATTCTCATATAATTTTAATATAGCATTATTAAAATCATAAGTTGTTATCCAATGACTTTCAGAAATACCTTTAATTTCATAGCAAAGTTCTTTGTGATCATCATGGTCATAAAAATTTGTATACAAATTTTTCCCTTGTTTATAATATGGGGGATCAAAAAATATAAAAAGTTGCTCTTTGGGAAAAAGAGGAATAACTTGTTTTATAAGATATATTGCATCATAGTTATAAAGATGAATTTTTTCTTTATATGAAGAAATACGTCTAATTTTATTAATTAGATCAACTTTATTAAAGCGACAGTCTAACTTATATTTTCCACCATCATCCCTACTAATTGGTCCACCTTTAATTATTCCAGAACGATTAGTGCGATTTAAAAAAAAGGTAGCAAACCCTACTTCAAGTTTACTGTAATTGAAATGATTATTATAGATGTCTTTCTGTTTTTCCCATTCCATTATATTTATTGGAGTATTTTCAATTAATTTTAGGAAATTATCTGTATCATATAGAACACAACTCCAAAAACTATAAATTGCTTTATCAAAATCATTAATTACAATTGAATCTACATCGCCATTTATAAGTAATTCAATTGCTAAACCTGCACCACCAGCAAAAGGTTCAATATAAATCGGCATATTAATATTATTTTGCTCAATTAATTTTCTTACGAACTTATATAATTGAGTCTTTCCCCCTGGGTATCTAAGTGGAGAAAGTGTTCTTGGCAATAGCCCCTCCTCCTTCTAGTCCGATAAGGACATATTATTGAACAAAATTTCATCCAAACATTTCAAAATCGCTGATACCTTTTTCCAGGAATCTAGTAACTCCTGATAATCCGGAACCTGAGTTTGAGAATGGATATAAAAATTAATAATTCTAGTAGCAGCTGCATTATTATTTTCAGTAAATGTTATTTCTATAAGCTCAATCTCTTCTTCAAATTCTGGATAGAATTTTTTCAGGTGTTCCTTAATATTATTATATAACAGCTCTCTTAATTTTTGTTTTCGCTTTGTTCTGTCCCTAGCAACTCCTTTTATTCTATATTCTATTTTATCGTTTTTAACAAAGTAATCTATATACTCATGAGTATATGTCTCTAGCAATGAGCGTATTAAATACATAGAGCCCATTCTATTTTCTTTATATTTATTATTCTTGATTTCCTTAAGTAACGTATTAATTCTTTTATTTTTTTGATATTTATTAGTAAATGGAAACGCTCCTGTAAGATTAACATATTTCTCTACATCATTGGCAGATCTAATAGGTCCTTTTCCCTCTCTAGACACTTCCTTTGGTTCTGTTGAATTTGTCCCTTTTCCTTCTTTTGGCCTTTCTCCTGAATCTGTTGGATTTGTCCTTTTTCCTTCTTTTGGCCCTCCTCCTGAATCTGTTGGGTTTGTCCCTTTTCCTTCTTTTGGCCCTTCTCCTGAATCTGTTGGATTTGTACCTTTTCCTTCTTTTGGCCCTTCTCCTGAATCTGTTGGATTTGTACCTTTTCCTTCTTTTGGCCCTTCTCCTGAATCTGTTGGATTTGTACCTTTTCCTTCTTTTGGTCCTTCTCCTGAATCTGTTGGATTTGTCCCTCCATTCCCTATAAATTCTCCTTCAATCATTGTAGTTGTTTTGCACATTTCTATAATTTCCGAGTCAAAAACAACATTCATATTTGTACGAGTATCAATCTCATTTTTAATATAAATTCTCACTAGTGTTGCATTAATTTATTTTCACTATTAAAAATACTCAAAATGTTCAATTTTATTATTTTGTGCAAAGAAAAAGTCCTTTATAATGGATAAGTCAGGTGGTAACCCGTCCAAATCCACTAAAAAAGGACCAACTCATGGACAAGATTACACGAAAAACTTCATTTGGACAATGGTTTTCACCAATAAATCTTCAACTTTTTGAAGAAACCGTGAAAACGTTGAAATTAGATTACTATACGAAAAAACTAAAAACAGACTCATTTCTAAAATTACTCCTTTTTGCACAGCTACAAGAAGTCGAAAGTTTGCATGAGCTAAGCGATTGTCTTTTCGACGACCAACTACAAAAAGGCATTGATCTTGATTCAATCAGTATTTCTCAGCTCTCACGCCGATTAAACGGTATAAATCCAGATTTATTTCAAAGGCTTTTCCTTGATTTAGTCGCACAAATTCATGCAAAAACACATTATACAAAGCTTATTATGCCGTTAAAAATTATTGATTCAAGCACATTGCCACTTAATTTGACCAATCATAAATGGGCAAAGTTCCGCAAAACAAAAGCGGGTGTCAAGTTGCATTTGAGACTTGTGTTTATGGAAAAAGGGAGTTCCTATCCTGAAAAGGCTGTTTTAACAACGGCAAAAGAACATGATCGTGGTCAGCTTGAAATCATGGTTGATGATAAAGAATGCATGTATGTGTTTGACCGTGGCTACCTAGATTACGAGCGCTTTGACCGAATGACAGATGATGGTTACTTTTTTCTTTCAAGGCTACGGAAAAACGCAGTCATACGGGAAGTTTATAATTTTAAACTACCCGAGAATTCAGCTGTTTTGTCAGATCAAATGGTGTTGATTGGTACGACTCAAAACCGTGCTGAAAATTACTTTCGTCTTCTAAAAGTGATGGATTCAAAAGGAAATGAACTGCATTTAATTACCAATCGTTTTGATTTGAGTGCCGAAGAAATTTCAGAGATGTACAAATCACGGTGGGCAATTGAGTTGTTCTTTAAATGGATCAAACAGCATCTCAGCATCAAAAAATTCTACGGTCAAAGTGAATGGGCGATTCAAAACCAAGTGTTTATCGCACTGATTGTTTTTTGCCTACATGTTCTCGTACAACTTGAAACAAGAAGTAAGCGAAAAACCTTACAAATTAGCCGTTATTTAAGGGCTGCATTGTGGAAACCAGCCCATATCTGGCTTCGAAAGATTGAAGGGAAAGCCATCCCTTAATAAGCAAATTGTTGTTGTCGCACAAGTCTAATTGTAAAAAAAACCCAAATGGATGGAGCCACCTTTGAATAGGTATTTACCTTTTTGGCTCTAAACAGGGAGGATAATCAGACTGAAAATTGCGACAATATTTATGCAACACTAGTGATAAATTCTAGTAATTATATTTTTCAAAGCTGCTTTAAATATATCTTTAGGTAAATCCGTTTTAATGGATTGATCAGGACCAAAATCAATTTTCAAAATATCTTTAGCCTTTTTTGAAAAAGGCAAAAACCTGTCTAGTTTTGTTGTTTCCATCTTGTAAATTTCCAATTTATGTTTTTCCTCATCACTCCATTCTATCTCATTTCTAATAAACTCAAGAAAAAAGAAAAACCTAATACCTTTTCTTACATCCCCAGTTTTTTCATTAAGCACTCTAGCTATATGATTAATTGATTCACCTTTTCTAAATCTGTTAACAAACCTTTTAGTTGAAGCTATAGTAGACCATCTTTTTACACTTCTATCTCCTGAATGTCTCATCGTAATAAATGCTTCCGCAGAATCTCTATCTGGAGCTAATACAACTGGAAAATTATTGAGATAATTTTCCATTTCAGAGTCTATCTTAGGTATTCTTATTGTTTCTTTATTCGTAAGTAAATATGGATTGAGCAATAATTTACATGCAGAAATTCTCCTATTACCCTCTAGTACAATATACTTATCATTCTCTATAGTTACAACTGGTTTTTCAGCTAATGGTAAACCCCTATTTAAATATATCTGATTGGCTAATTCAATAGATTCATCTTCATCTACTAGGAATCTAAGTAGATTTTCTTGAGTAGAGTCTTCTATGAAAACCCTAGGGTTTTCATAATCAAGTAATACATCTGAAACATTTACTTTAATTTCTTTCCAATCTGAATATGCCACTAAAACATTTCCTTTCTGCTGTAATAATTATTTTTATTGTAATTCTAATTTAATTAACAATAAATAGCTTCTTATGAAATTTCCTAAAAGATTTTAAAAAAATTCAAACCTCATTTACTTATGGTAAGGTTCCCCCCGATTAATCCGAAACCCCCGATAAATCTGCTCCAACAATAACAATCTCATCACCTGATGCGGAAACGTCATTTTTGAAAAACTCAATGCCAGATCACTCCGACTCTCCACTTCCTTACTAGTTCCGAGTGATCCGCCGATAATAAAAGCAATTTTACTTTTACCGTAGGTGGCGAGGTCGTCTAGTTTCTTTGCGAGTTGTTCGGAGGTGAGCATGTTGCCTTGGATTTCTAGGGTGATGACGAAGGTGTCTGGGGCGATGTGGGCGAGTATGCGGTCGCCTTCTTTGCGTTTGACTTCTTCCATTTCGGCTGCGCTCATGGATTCTGGTGCTTTTTCGTCTGGTACTTCGATTAAGGTTAGTTTAGCGTAGGCGCTTAAGCGTTTTTTATATTCGTCGATGCCTTGTTTTAAGTATTTTTCTTTTAGTTTGCCAACGGATACGATTGTGATGTTCATATTGGGCCTTCCTTCCGTGCTTTTTTCTTTCCCTAGTTTACCATAAAGTCTGCTGACTTATTGATGGTCCTCGTTGTTGTCTGAAAAATTTTTCCTTCTTTTTGCAACTTTTCCAAACTTGTTGGCATCTATGTATTATACTCGATTTTACCAGGAGAGGAGGGGCGGTATTTTTGCATCTTGTAGAGCGTTTGAAACAGAAAGAAGAAGAGGCGTATTTTGAAGTGATGGATGCGTATGGGGATTATCTACTAAGGACTGCTTTTTTGCTTTTGAAGGATTACCAATTAGCAGAAGATACGGTTCAGGATACGTTTGTGATGGCTTTCAAGAAGTTAGATCAGCTTGAGGATGAGGAGAAGTTGAAAAGTTGGTTAACGACCATTCTTCTTAATCGCTGCCGCTCCCAGATGAGGAAATGGAATTGGAAAGTCCTGCTGGCCCCACTTGATTTGATTGAACGAACGAAAGCCGACAATCAGGCATTGAATCCTGAAAATGCCCTGCTATTTTCTGAGTGGCATGAGAGCATCAGCACTAGCATTCAACAATTAGACTATAAATATCGTGAAGTCATTACGTTATTTTACTTTAACGAAATGAAGATTAAAGACATTGCCTTATTTACGAATACCAATGAGAACACCGTCAAGTCCAAGTTAAAGCGGGCACGCTTGCTTTTAAAAGAAATTCTTCCTGAAGGGAGTATCGACATATGAAAAAACAACTCGATAAGGAGTTAGAACACCTTCGTTTCACCAAGCAAAGAAATGTAATCGACCAAATCAGCAAACCGACATGGAAACAAAGATTGAACTCCCTTTGGCATAAGGAAATTGAGATTCCCCTCCTTCCAGTTGCTGCTGTTGGGATGTTGATTGTATTGCTGGCTAGTTTAACTTTTGCTGATAACGAGATCAGTTATACGACGAGAGATAGCAAAGAGACGATTAAAATCGGTGGCAACGTGTATTGGAAAGAAGATTATGAAAAGCTGGTTAAGAAATATGAAAATTAAACTACAAGTGAAGCAGCTCGTCTATCTGGTTGTTGCCTTTCTTCTGCTGATTGCTACGATGATTTTATTGATTATCCCACAATGGAATATTTATGATGCAAAAAAACAAGCTGACCAAGGGAATGCTGAAGGTAAAGTCGCCTTACTAGAAACACTTGAAGATGATACAGTTTTTGAGTCGCAAAAATGGAACATCATACAAGAATATATGCTCATACAACCAGTCGAGCAATTTAATATCTTTGCTGGACCCTCTTACTCACAGGTGCAATTAGATCAACCGACCATCCAATTTACATGGAAAGAGAAATTACCTTATCTGAAACAATATGTAAAAGAAGGACCTCTTGATGATTACTTCATTTTAGCCGTCAAACAGCTTACGTCCTATTATAAAGAAATGAATCAACCCGATCTTGCTAAACAGACTTTGGATCAAGCATCAGAACGTACCATTAGCTCCTCTAGTCTCTATTATAATGATCTCCAACTAGAACGGATCGACTTTGCGATTAACCACAAAGAATATACAGAAGCAAACCAACTGTTAGAGACATTTGATGAAAAACTGGAGAAAGATGATTATTATTGGCACGCTAAAATCGGGCAAAGACAAGTAGAAATCGCGATGAAACAAGGGAAGTTGCAAGAAGCTCGTGAACAAGTGAATGTCATTTTAAATGAATATAAACAAGCTGAAGAGAATGATGACACAATAGAGTCAGGATATACTGCTGACGTATACGAATCATTGGTATCACTTAAGGATCGAATAGAAAATAGCATCAATAACCCGACTACTAGTACCGTAAAAGGTAGAATTATGTATAGTGACGGCAAACCTGCGGCCAATGTTGGCGTCATTTTGCGCCATGAATCAGGTATTCATGGCGCTCATGGAGACGAACGTTATTTTACAACGACAGATAGAGATGGCTTTTATGAATGGAACTTTGTTGAATCAGGACGTTATCAAGTCATTCTTGGGTTTTCTTTCGAACAGATTGATGGGTGGACGTATCCTTCTACGATGGATGATTGGCTAACAGTTGGCGATCAGCCAGAAGTAACGAAGGATATCACGCTTCGTCCGTTAATTGAGATTGATTCGCCTGTTAATCAGGAAAAAATCACGACGGACACGGTGAAGTTTTCTTGGGAACCAGTAAAGGGGGCTGCCTATTATCAACTCCATCTCGCTGTCGATATAGATGATGGATCTGGTTCGATTAGTAGCTCCTTTCCCTCTCATATTGCAACGAACGAAATAGAAGTGCCGGTTGAAGAAATATATGACCATACCGTGGGACTCTCTATGTCAGGAGATGAACCAGATTCCGTTGATCCCCTCACATTACTAGCTTTCGCCAACCCAAACAACCGCTTTTCCTGGTCTGTTGATGCTTTCGATGAAAATGATGAATTACTGACGAGAAGCAACGGCTACCGGTTAGGCAATGACACGATCGGTCATCTTCCCTTCTTTTACTTAAAAACAAGAACACTAACTGAAGCTGATCAACTTTTATTAGATAAGAAATTTACTGAGGCATTGAAAGCGTACAAGACAAATCCCGAGGATAAACATAGTCAACGAATGATCAAACGACTAGAGGAATTAGATGAGTAAAATGATGAAAGCACCTTCTCATAACTAGAAGGTGCATTTCTATCCCCCAAAAGATATACACAGCTCATCCTCACACCATAAACAGAATATCCACAGAAGTTATCCACATATCCACATTTTCTATCCACATGTTGTATGGGATTATTTGTTCGCCACCATATATATGGCTGGGTTGGAGCAGAATTCACAGGTTGTTGATAAGTTTTCATCAGGTGCGCATTTTGTTAATACAGGGAAGGTTTCGTGTTCGTCTACTATGGTATCGATGGCGATATCAATATGTTCTTCGCAGCTATAAATCATCTTCGGTGCCTCCTCATTTATCTATTTATACTTTATCCACATCTCATCTTATCAAAACTAAAAAAAACAGGAAAGTGATGCCTACACTTTCCTGTGGATAAATTTAGAATGTATTCTCAGTTTTTAATGCCATGGTTGTTTCTTGTAATTTACCTTCGCGATAATACTTCACTTTCATTTCATCGCCTACATCCTGTACATATAAATGGTGTCGTAAATCTAAGACATCGGTAATTTCTTCACCATCTAGCTCAACGATGACATCCATTTCCTTCATGCCTGCTTCTGCAGCTGGACCATTTGGCTCGACTCCACTCACTACTACACCATGTTCTACATCTTTCGGAAGTTTTAATGCTTCTTCTTGATAATAGGCAGGGATGTCACTTACGGAAGCGATTTGTACGCCCATATATGGTCTTCTTACCTCACCATGCTTTTCTAAGTCGCTGATGACAGTTTGAGCAAAGTTAATAGGAATGGCCAACCCGATTCCTTCAACAGAGGACTCGGCAATTTTCATCGAGTTAATGCCGATGACTTGTCCGCTAATATTGACAAGCGCCCCACCGCTATTTCCTGGGTTAATGGCGGCATCTGTTTGTAATACTTCGGCATTCCAATCGACTGTACCATTTTGATCGATATCGACTGGTACCGTCCGATTTAAGCCTGAGATGATGCCTTTTGTTACTGAGCCTTCAAATTGACCTAAAGGATTCCCAATAGCAATTGCAGGTTCGCCGATTGATAAGGCGTCTGAATCACCGAATTCTGCAACATCTTCTACAATGGAGCCATCAATTTCAAGGACAGCTAAGTCTGTCCATACATCGGAACCTACGAGCTCAGCAGGGATTTTTTCACCATTGAAGAGATTGACTTCAAGTCTCTCTGCCCCCTCGACCACATGGTGATTCGTCACGATAAAGGCTCGTTCTCCTTCTTTTTTATAAATAACACCAGAGCCAGAACCTGCTTCTACTCCTTGTGTGCTTTCACCATTTTGCCCACTCGACCACATGCCTGCCGATTGGATATTGGAGATACTGACAACTGCACCCCTTGCTTTTTCTACTGCATCGGTTATTTCTGTTTCTACATCTACCGATACTTTTTTCGTTTCTATCTGGCTGTTTTCATCCGTATTCGATAAGCCTAATGTTTCTCCACCATTAGAGCCCCCGTTCATTTGGGGAACAACGAATAAAACGAGCAATGCACCGATAATGATACCGACAAGACTTGAGAATATGTAACCTGTTTTACTCCCCTTTTTTGTTTGTCCCTCTCGATTATAATGATCATCATAATAGCCCATTACCTAACCAACCCTTTCATTCAATTTCGTTAGATATATACCTTCTAAAATCTATGTCCTCTTTTTTACCTAGTGTTATCATAACTCTTCTGAATTAGAAACATACTAGGAATAGAAAGATTACCTCATGAAACGTGCTTAGGTCTCCTCCGGTATTATTATTATACGCTTAGATGGAAAAATACAAATACAAAAATGCATAAGATAAACGAATCTTACGAATTTGTTCATATTTTCTTTGTGATTTCGTAAAAAAGAAGGAAAGACTCATAGTTAGCCTCCCCTTCCTTCTACCCATTATTTCTTGCCTTAAACAGCTGTTAAAGCTGTCGGTTTTTTCGGATCTGTATCAAAGAGCTGGAATTGCTCTCCGACGCGTATACCTTTTGTTTCAAGTGTTTGTGCAACAGCCATACGTGCCAAGTCCTTCATATTATTATCTTGACTTAGATGGGCCAGATAAAAGCCTTTCGTGCGATCACCGGCGACTTCGCTCATCGCAATCGCCGCATCTTCATTGGAGACATGACCGACATCGCTTAAGATACGACGTTTAATATTCCAAGGGTAACGACCCATTCTTAACATTTGCACGTCATGATTACTTTCAAATACATAGGCATCGGCGTTTGAAATAAGGCCCTTCATGCGATCACTTACATAACCCGTATCTGTGATAAGCACGAGTTTCTTCTCGCCTTGATGAAAAACGTAAAACATCGGTTCGGCCGCATCATGTGAGACGCCGAATGATTGAATATCGAGGTCGCCGAATGTTTTTACGGTTTCCATATCGAAGGTGAATTTCTGCTCTGTTGGGACTTGTCCAATTAACGGAGACATCGCCTGCCATGTTTTTTCATTGGCATAGATTGGGAGCCCATATTTCCTCGCGACAATGCCGACCCCTTTAATATGGTCACTATGCTCATGTGTCACAAGTATGCCGTCTAAGCGACTCATATCACGATCAATTTCTTTAAATAATGCTTCCATTTGCTTGCCACTGAGGCCAGCATCCACTAAAAAGGAGTGGGTGTTGGTCTCTACAAAAATGGCATTCCCCGTACTGCCGCTCGCGAGAACGCTAAATTGAAAAGACATAAATTTCTCTCACTCCATTGTTTTGTTCTCATTTTTATTTAGTTCGAGTACATTTAGCTCGAATCCGTGTACATATAGACTGTATTCACCATCAATGACGAAGCGCCAAGCTGGCGTTAATACTTGAAGATTACTCATATCGACATACGTATGAAGCCCAAGCTCTGGTTCTGATACTTTACTTCCAGGCGGGATTTTGCCACTGTTGTATAGAGAAGATAACGCTTCAGATGGCGGTTTGATCAACTTTTGATCATCCTCAATTGGTTCGATTGCTTCTAAGTATGTTTGTGTATAAGAGACAATTTCATTATTTTCATTTAAGAAGAAGGTTAATTCAGCATTTTTATTTTGGTAGATGATTTTCTCTTGGTATGTTTGATAATACGTAATGGTATTGCCTTTCTTCTCCCAAAAACGATACTCATTGCCGTATAAGACTTGACTCTGAATAAAGGACTCTAATTCCTTTGGATCAAAGTCTTCACTTACTTTCATCAATGGCTTATTGACATCAAATATATACTCGACACCGCCATCCACCTTAATGTCTTCTCCATTCAGGCTCTTCAATTCGTCTTTTTCAAACTCTTTCGGTGTTGCCCGTAACAACTGACCACTGACTTCTTCTGTCGTAAAAATATCTGCGTCGTACGAAATGTTATCATCCTTTAATTTTTCCTCTAACGTGCTTGATAACGGAAATTCCGTTTCTTGCTCTTTTGCTTGGACGACATTAAAGTACTCGTACAATAAATAGACATTGAGCACAAGGAAGGTCAGTATAAAAATGGTTTTTATTTTGCTCCAATCCATCTACTTTCCCCTCCTGCCTCAATTTGGTATAAACTCATCCTTGGTAAACTTCTTCCACTCATTATTATAACGATAATACCAAGCGGGCTGCAAATTGATGATTTCCGAATTAGTTGTAGCCATATTCTTTTCTACCTTCAGCTCGTAAGCCACCGTTACATCTTGCAGCAAGTTACGGTCAAAATTAGGCAGCTGCTCAATTTCTTTGATGACTTCTTTTCCCGATAATAATCGGCTTTCCTCTCCACCACTTACAATCGTTCCGAGCGCAAAATTGCTACGGGTATATTCATTAATATCTATATCACCAAGCTCTACTTCTATCTTCGCCCGATGATAATCACTAAAAATCGGAATCCCTTGTTGGTTATGAAATAATCGGAAGACAACCTTATTACTCTCTGGTACTTCTTCAAAGTAGCGGTAATTGCCTGTCCAGCCTTTATGTGCATTCATAAAATCAATGCTTCGTCGCAGTAGATTCATGCCAACAAACTCATCACCGACAACAGATGAGATATTTTTATAAGAAATCATATTGCGATCCTCATAGACACGCATAATACTCGTACTATCGGTATATTCAATCATGGATGGTTGTGTCGTACTCTCTTGTACAACAGATGGGTCACTAAATAATGATTCCATCAATGTACGTGGTTTGATTTTATCCATTAAATAGATGCGTTGTGTCGATACAGGAATATGCTCATCTGGGACATAAATCATGCGCTCATTCTGGCCCTGATAACCAAGAAACGAATAGAAATCCTCATCATCACTGGCTGTATCATAATACTTCGTCCGGAAATCGGCCATCGATGCCCCTTGCACTTCACCACGGAAGACCGTACCTTGATCTCTTGCTATAAAATAGGCTAAACCGATATCATCCTCTATAGAATTCATGTCAATCACGATTGTGTCAAATGAAAAATCGGTAGCGTTCTTATCAATATTAGGTATGACTTCGCGAAAAGCATTAAGTGAAACTTCATCTGGGTAGACCAATATCGAATGTCCTGTTTTTTCTATCCATTCATGTAATGAACCGATATCGTTTGAGACATTCGCTAGATTTAATAGTTCCCATTTGCTCATATCATTAGTGATTTGGTCGATTTCCACAGATAAGGTTGTTCCGATTTTCTTATCATCGTAGAAATGAATAAGCTGACTAGGTCTAATGACTTCGCTATACTCTTTGTCATCTCCTATCGGTTCAATCGCTTGTCCTGGGTTCTCAACAGGCGTTAAATTAGGTCGATACGTCCATAAATTAAACGTCAATACGATACTACAACCTACTAAGATAATTAATAGGATATTCTTTATCTTCTCATAGGTCATTCCCAATCATCCTCTTCGGAACGGATATACGGCAAGCTAAAGGAGATCTTTGTTCCTTTTCCTTCAATACTTTCCGCCCAAATTTCACCACCGTGCGCTTCTACCATTTCCTTGGCAATCGCTAGTCCTAATCCCGTTCCACCTAATTTTCTTGTTCTTGCTTTATCTACACGATAAAAACGATTAAAGATTTTTGATACATTTTCTTTCGGTATACCCATGCCTTCATCTGCTACGCTTATGATTAAATACCCTTCTTGTTCTTCAATACTGAAGGTAATCTTTCCTCCTTCAGGTGAGTATTTCATCGCATTGGAGATGATATTATCGAGTACCTGTGTTAATTTATCTGTATCAATCTCAACAAAATCAGCCGTTGTTGGTACCCTACGTTCGAATGTAACATTTTGTTGTTTCGTGAACTCAAAGCGATCAATAATTCGGTTATAGAATTGTGTAAAATCAACCCACTCTTTATTTAATTGATAATCGCTACTATCCATTTTCGATAGCTGCAATAAATCATTGACTAAGCGAATCATACGCTCTGTCTCATTTTGAGTGACGTCAAGGAAATTCGGAGCAATGTCCTTATCTTGCCATGCACCATCTGTTAAAGCCTCTAAATAACTGCGCATGGTCGTGAGTGGTGTTCTTAACTCATGTGAAACATTGGCAACAAATTCGCGACGTTCTTCTTCAATTTTTTCTTGTTCGGTAATATCATGTAAAACAGTTATAAGTCCATTAATAAAGCCTGTTTCTTTTTGAATAACTGAGAAATTAGCCCTTAAAATAAGATTATTCTTTTCATCACTATAATCTAAGATGACCGATTCTCTTTCTTCAAGCAGCTCTTCAAACGTGTAGTCTTCTTCCAATCCTAGTAATGAAACAATCGAATTAGATAAGACTGTTTCACGTGAAACATGTAACATTTCTGCAGCAGGTTCGTTAATGAGAATCACGCGCCCTTTGCGGTCAGTGGCAATTACGCCATCTGTCATAAAGGTGAGGACAGATGATAGTTTTCTTCTTTCCCCTTCAGTGGTAGCTTGTGCTTCCTGCAACTTTCTAGTCAAACTATTAAAAGTCATAGCTAATTGTCCAATTTCATCTTGGCCATAGATTTTTACTTTTCTAGAATAGTTTCCTTTCGCCATGGCTAACGCTTGTTTTCTCATATCGGTGATCGGTCTCGTAATGGTTTGCGCAAGTAATACACTGAGCACAGCGGTTAAAATAAGGGCAATTGCTGTACCTGTTGAGAAGATTTTGATAATCTCCCTCATCTGAGTATAGACATTCTCAATTTTAGACGTGACATAAATCACACCTTTTACGTCATTATCAATAATAATTGGTTTAATGTAGATCCATACTCGCTTGCCATTGATGACACTATCCTGTTCATTTGGCTGACCATTTTTAATTGACGTACGAATAAGCGCATTAGACATCTTCTGACCAACTTTTGATTGATCAGAAACATTCGATGTCCCTAGCACTCTCATAGTCGTGCTTTCGATAACGGCGACTTCACTAATATCGTCAGTGTTGTAGTCCTGCAATAACCTGCGCAGGTCCACCTCCAATGTGGCATCACCGTCTTCTGGCACTCGTTCTTTCACAAATTGTTCTTCTAAATAATAAGATAGCAGCTTCATCTGGTTTTCAATCGTTGTTTTAAAGTTATCGTTTAACGTATCCTCTAATTGTCTGACGAAATAAGCACTGACAATTTGCATGGCAATGAGGATAAGCAACACATATATAATGACGAATTTCAGATGAATTGATCGAAAAAAGCCTACCTTGTTCATGATCTACTTACTCCTGTTCTGGATTTCGCAAGTAGTATCCGACACCTCTTCTTGTAACGATCCATGTCGGATGACTTGGATTGTCTTCGATTTTTTCACGCAAACGTCTAACGGTTACGTCAACTGTTCTGACATCTCCGTAATAATCATAGCCCCAGACAGTTTGAAGTAAATGTTCACGCGTCATTACTTGGCCAATATGTTTAGCTAAATAATGAAGTAACTCGAATTCTCTGTGCGTTAGTTCGATCGTTTCACCGCGTTTAGAAACGATGTACGCGTCAGGGTGAATCGTTAGTGAGCCTACTTCAATTTCATTACTTTCATCTTCTTCATCCACTTTTGAAGCAATTTGTTGATGACGACGAAGATTGGCTTTTACTCTGGCAATTAATTCCCTTGTGCTGAATGGTTTTGTTACATAGTCATCTGCTCCAAGCTCTAGCCCTAATACTTTATCAATTTCAGAGTCTTTTGCTGTGAGCATAATGATCGGCATATCATATTTCTTTCTTACTTCTCGGCAAACCTCAATGCCGTCTTTCTGAGGAAGCATGATATCTAATAGAATCATATCAGGCTTTACTTCTTCTACTTTTTCCAATGCGGAGACACCGTCATATACACAAGTTACATCGAAGCCTTCTTTATTTAAGTTAAACTGTAATATATCTGCAATTGGTTTTTCATCATCTACTACAAGAATTTTCTTATCCATAGTTGTTCTCCTTTATCCAATTATTATCTACTGTCGTCACAATCATGTATCTTTTTCAAGATTATCATATCTAAGCTTATTGGGCTTGTAAAAGCATTTTGTAAAATTTTTTCAGCATGTATCCTACTCTACTTTATCACGTTACATACAAGTCCGCATCATTTGTAATGTATCTTATATGTACAAGTATTGGAAAAGCAAGATAGAAGGGGCTTTTTCTTTTTTTGAAAAAGGGATGAGCGCTCTTGAATGGCGACTTATCATACACACAAAAAAGCACGATAACTTCTGTTTATCCAAGCAGAGTTATTCGTGCTTAATGTTAGCTAAAACACTCCTGTCCCAGCACTTTTTTGATCATTGACTGATATAGTCTAATGGGTTTTTCAACTGACCATCTTTGTATAGTTCAAAATGAAGGTGAACGCCTGTTGAGTTACCAGTGGAGCCCATCACACCTAATTTAGAGCCTTTCGTTACTGTCTCTCCTGCACTTACAGAGAGAGAATCTAAATGAGCATATAAGGTACGGTAGCCATTTTGATGATCAATTTCTACTTTATAACCATAACTGCTACTAAAGCCCGCTGAAATGACCTTGCCATTATCGGCTGCTTTAATCGTGCGATTGCTTGGTCTGGCAATATCAATCCCTTTATGGAGCTTACCCCAACGATGACCAAGCTCACTTGATACATAGCCACCAACTGCTGGCCAAGCAAAGTCACCATCACCAACATCAGGATTTTTTGTTCCTTTAATAATGATTTCCTCTACAGGCTCCTCAATAATTTTCTCCTTTAGTTCACTCTTATCGACTTCTTCACCATTTGATTCTTTCACATGGTATAACACGTTACGTTTTCCTTTTTTACCTTCTTGCTTTACTTTCTCTTCCCCTTTCAACATGTCATCATCTTCTATTACTTTTGTTTGAAAGGGAATCTCTTCTTCTTTAAATTCTGATCGATTCGTAATCACATCAACATACGGTTCGATTGTTTCCACAACAAGTTCTTGACCAAC
This sequence comes from Cytobacillus sp. FSL K6-0265, assembly GCF_038003465.1. Classification (NCBI taxonomy): domain Bacteria; kingdom Bacillati; phylum Bacillota; class Bacilli; order Caryophanales; family Bacillaceae; genus Cytobacillus; species Cytobacillus sp. FSL K6-0265. The sequence continues at coordinate 4,360,267 of NZ_JBBOPE010000001.1, forward strand.
CTTTAGTACATCTTCTTGACTCATCTCATTCAAGTCTTCAAGTTCTTCTGTAGATAAATGAAATTCGTCAGCAATCTTACTAATAGAGTCACCTTCTTCTACTCTATATTTCTCTTGTTCTACTGTTCCTTTATTTAAGAAATTAATGACCTCATCAACAGACTGCACCTTGTTCGGGTCTACTTTTTCTTTCTTCCATTCTATTTCCTCGGAAAATCTCGCATTCAACAAGCGGGTGTCACCAATTGCTAATTCTGGTAGTGGCTCTTCCTCTTCTGAACGCTCTTTTAACTCTTTATAGTCCTTTTCCGAAATATACTGTAACTGTAGTTGCTGAAGCACTTCATCCGCTTCTTCCTCATTCTTAACATAAGCAACGATTTCACCATCAATTTCTAGTGCGAGAGCATCTGCTTTAATAGAGATCCCTTTGAGTACGTTTTCTGATTCCTTCTCGGTTGCCTCATTAAAGGCTTTCCCTTCCTCTTCAGGTGAAAGCTCATGGTCTAACGCCTTTTGTATGCCTTCATAGGACTTCCCTTGATTTTCAAGTTCATCCTCTACGATATTTTCAATCATTTGGGGATTATCGACTGTCCCCACATATTGATCACCGATATATACATAATACAGATCCGACTCTTCTGCTTCTGCCAGTACTGATGTGGATCCGCTCCATGCTAAACAACCACCAATCATAATGATTGCGGCCGCTTTCTTCCATTTATGTGTAAAACGCTTAGATGTACGTTCTGTATATGTAGTCAGTCTTTGCTTCCATTGCTTCATGGTTCTTCCCCCTATACTACTTTACACCTTCTTTTTTTATTAGTGCTATCAGACTAATTACTATTGCACCTACCTAATGTACCATATCGCTTTTTTTACGACTTTGATGTCTCTGTAATGTAATTAAACTGTATATGAGATGACATAGTTTGACGTAATATAGGAAAAAACTACATAGAATTGGGGGTATTTTGTCATATGATTGTAATAGAAAGGAGGAGAAAAACATAAAAAAAGAGAGCACGAATTAAATTCATACTCCCTTTTTGATGGCTCAGGACGGAATCGAACCGCCGACACAAGGATTTTCAGTCCTTTGCTCTACCGACTGAGCTACTGAGCCATAAAAACAGCTTATCCAATTTTCATGATCACTATACAAGTAAATCATGGCGGTCCGGACGGGACTCGAACCCGCGACCTCCTGCGTGACAGGCAGGCATTCTAACCAACTGAACTACCGGACCAAATCTATATAAAATTCGTAATCAATGAAAGAATGAGCGCTTGCATTCCTATGATTACTACTATTAAAAAAAGATGACCCCTACGGGATTCGAACCCGTGTTACCGCCGTGAAAGGGCGGTGTCTTAACCGCTTGACCAAGGGGCCATACGAATATAAAAATGGTGAGCCATGAAGGACTCGAACCTTCGACCCTCTGATTAAAAGTCAGATGCTCTACCAACTGAGCTAATGGCTCGCTTTTTTAATTTGAAGCGTTTTCTTGACGACGCTTTTTATATTATCATAGGGTGATAGCTTTGTACACTCCTTTTTTAATATTTTTTTAGAAAAACTTTTACTTATTAAAATCCTCACATCATTTATCATTTAACAATGCAAAAAAAACTAAATAACATGGGGTCATTTAGTCTTTTCTTTAGTGAGTTTAATTGCCCCTAAAATAAGTGGGATTTGTAACGGTAAACGCATCCATAATAATAACGGATGAATTTTTTTACCTTTATAGAAAGTATTATTTTTTACTGCCATGTTGATATTCGCTGGGAAAACAAGCACCATGAATAATGAAAGCAACTTCCCTACTAGACTTTGACCTCTTTTCGCCCACAGTAACAGCGCAAATGCGACCTCCATTACACCCGTAATGAGGACAATCCCTTTTTTAAATGGTAACGAATCTGGCACAATCTTGCGGAAATTTCGTTCACGGACAAAATGAAGGACTCCTGCTACAAACAAGATCAATGAATACATGCCTTTTAATATTTTCATATCCTCCCACCACCTTTGTCCATTCATTGCCCTGATTTTACATTTTCTAAACCACTATCACTTCGGTTCCTACAGAAAATTAACTTTTTAATAAAAAAAAGACCGTATCTACTACAGATACGATCTTAAAAAACTTCATTTTAGTTTTGTCTCCAAGGGCTTCTAACCACATTTGTTTGCGTACGGTCAGGACCAACAGAGAATATAGACAATGGAATACCTGTTAATTGAGAGACACGCTCTAAATAGTGACGCGCATTTGCTGGCAGCTCATCTAAAGATTTGCATGCTGTAATATCTTCTGTCCAACCTGGGAGCTCTTCATATACTGGTTCGCAATCAGCAAGGACTTTTAAGCTCGCTGGGAATTCTTCAATGATTTCGCCTTTGTAGCTATAAGCTGTACAAATTTTCAAAGTATCAATGCCTGTAAGAACATCAATAGAATTGAGTGAAAGGTCTGTAATGCCGCTCACACGACGAGCATGGCGAACCACGACACTATCAAACCAACCCACACGACGAGGACGACCTGTTGTTGTCCCATATTCACGACCAACTTCGCGAATTTGATCGCCAATCTCGTTATTTAATTCAGTCGGGAAAGGTCCATCTCCTACACGAGTTGTATATGCTTTAGAGACCCCAACAACATGTTTAATTTTTGTTGGTCCAACACCAGAACCGATTGCCACACCGCCAGCTACTGGGTTAGAAGAGGTAACGAATGGATATGTTCCTTGATCAATATCAAGCATAACCCCTTGCGCACCTTCAAATAATACTCTACGACCATCATCAAGTGAATCATTTAATACAACTGACGTATCACATACATATTTCTTCACTTGTTGACCGTACTCATAATATTCGTCCAGAATGTCTTCTATTTTGAAGCCTTCTGTTTCATAGATTCTTTCAAGTAAACGGTTTTTATCCGCTAAGTTACGAGCAAGCTTCTCTTCAAATACTTCTTTATCTAATAAGTCTGCGATACGGATTCCCACACGAGCGGCTTTATCCATATAAGCAGGTCCGATTCCTTTTTTCGTTGTCCCAATTTTGTTATCGCCTTTGCTATTTTCTTCCACCTCATCTAATTTTAAGTGGTAAGGTAAAATGACATGGGCGCGGTTACTAATACGTAAATTATCTGTTGTCACACCTTTTTCATGTAAGTAAGCCAATTCTTGTACCAATGCCTTCGGATCAACGACCATTCCGTTACCAATGACACAAATTTTATCACTATAAAAAATACCTGATGGAATTAAATGCAATTTATACGTTTCACCGTTAAATTTAATTGTATGTCCAGCGTTATTACCGCCTTGATATCTTGCAATCACTTCCGCATTCTCTGATAGAAAATCCGTGATTTTTCCTTTACCTTCGTCTCCCCATTGTGTTCCAACAACAACTACTGATGACATTACGAATGCACCTCCGAGGTTTCTTTTTCCCTTATCAAACAAACTAATTCTACAATTTTATTGTTATAAAGTCAATAAAACACGAACATTTTATTCATATAACGAAAAATACGTTCGTGAATATTTTTGTTGATTCATGTAATGATGGTAAGAAGGCCACCTTCTCTATTGCTTCTTAGTCAGTGGGGAATCTCTAGTAAATTTGGGGAAATTAAAGACTTTTATGTGATATTTGAGCAGCTCCCTTAGAGAATGCTGACATTGTGTAGGGGAAATCGAATTTAATCTGCTATTTTTTCCCTTTCACTCCGGGTGTACGAGGAATTGTGAAAAGATCACATTAGTTGGGGGAAATCTTCATGCTTGTGTGGGCTTATGGGAAATGCTCACATTAGTTAGGGGGCAAACCAGAAATAACCACATTTGTTAAGTGAATGCTCACGAATTGTGTAGGCAAATAATAAATGCCATGTTTAAGCACAAAAATCATCAAGTACAGGTGTAAATCCCCATCCATATCAAATAATAGTTTGCCTATGTACATTCTAAAAATAAGCAAAAATGTAGTTTTAAAACAAAGTCTGGTCATTTAAAAATTGGTAAGAAATCCTACTAGTATTCAACTATCAGCGCAGTTTAGTTGAATAAGAGATTTCATTTCTCCACACCTTTAATTTACTACTTATTTTATTAATATAAGAGCATTGTGTGAAAAACTCGATCAGAATCCTTCTGCTATTCTATAGATATAAATAACAAGGAGGTACTGATATGTACGCATGGGAATCAATAGAAAAAACACTAACCTATATTGAGGAAAACATGTCAGAAGAAATTCAGACGGAAACCTTGGCAAGTATTGCCTCTCTTTCACCGTTTTATTTTCAAAGACTATTTAAACGATTAGTAAGAAAACCAGTACAGGAATATATAAAACTCCGTCGTCTTGCAAAAGCAATCAATGATCTGAAAAATACAAAGCAAAGAATTCTGGATGTAGCTTTGAGCTATGGCTTTTCAAGTCATGCAAACTTTACAAGGGCATTTAAGGAAACATATCAAATGACACCAGAAGAATACAGAAAGAATCTGCCAATGCTTAACACTTTTGACAAACCGGAAATTTCAGCGAATTATGTACTAATCGACGAAAATGTTCCTGTGATAGTAGGTAATATTGTTTTAGAAATCCAGAAGAAATCATTGAAAGAATCAGAAATATACCTTGGTTTTGAAGCAGAAGTAAATATTTCCAATCAGATTCCAGTTGGAGAAAGTACCGGTATTGATGTTCCAGGGCAACTTTGGCAAAAATTTCGCTCAAAGAAAAATATGATAGCAGATTCTCTTTACAGGGACGTTGAAATGGGAATGTCTCATACGGCAAACCTCGATAAAGGAACATTTATTTATTTTGCCGGTGGATTAGCAAACTCGACTAACATAAGTACGAATGATGGTATGGTAAAACAAATTTTGCCTGCTGGAGAATATATAGTGTGTAGAATTGAAGCAGCGTCTTTTGAAGAACTTGTTACAACCGCCTTAAATCAAGCAAATAAGTATCTGTTTGAAACATGGCTTAAGAAACATGAACTGGTGACGCAACCATTCTCAGCAGAAAAATATTACAAAGAAAATGCTGGGATAAACTGTATGGAAATTTGGGTAATTCCTATGGACAAAATAGCAGAGTAATGGAAAAAGCAATTCTTCAATGACTAATGTAAAAAAAGAATTACACGACTAATTTGGAAGTTATATTTTTGCCATGAAAAAACAGAAGTATTGTGAGTGCGTTTATTTAACAAGGAGCTTTAAAATAAGCAAACTAAAATCGAACCCAATTATCAAAAGAAAATCCATAGCCTGAGATTTATAAACCGCTCAAACCACCTTTAACTACCGATCCTAATGTATACTCCCACAAAAAAAGAGGAAAACAGCAATAAACTGTTTCCCTCTTTATGCCCCAGGCGGAGCAAATGAATCGTCAAATCTTTTTTCTAGGTTGACGAATTTATTATATTCTTTGACGAAGGCTAGCTGGACGGTACCGACTGGGCCGTTACGTTGTTTAGCGATGATGATTTCGATGATATTTTTGTCTTCGGACTCTTTGTCATAATAATCATCACGATATAGGAAGGCAACGATGTCGGCATCCTGCTCAATACTTCCTGATTCACGTATATCAGACATCATCGGACGTTTATCTTGTCGTTGCTCAACGCCACGTGATAGCTGTGATAAGGCAATAACAGGTACTTGCAACTCTCTGGCAAGCGCTTTTAAGGAACGCGAGATTTCAGAGACTTCTTGCTGACGGTTTTCACCAGAACGGCCGCTACCTAAAATAAGCTGCAAGTAGTCGATGAGGATCATACCTAAGCCATGCTCCTGCTTCAAACGACGACATTTCGAACGAATTTCTGTGATTCTTACACCAGGCGTATCATCGATGAAAATTCCAGCATTAGATAGGCTGCCCATCGCCATCGTCAACTTGCCCCAATCATCATCGGTTAAAGAACCTGTTCTGAGACGTTGGGCATCGATATTTCCTTCCGCACACAGCATCCGCATTACGAGCTGTTCCGCACCCATCTCCAAACTAAAGATGGCAACATTTTCTTGTGTTTTAACGGCAACATTTTGCGCGATATTTAATGCAAAAGCTGTTTTACCAACGGAAGGTCTAGCGCCAACGATAATTAAATCATTGCGCTGAAAGCCTGCTGTCATATGATCAAGCTCGGCAAACCCAGTCGCTATCCCCGTGATATCCCCTTTACGATTATGCATAACCTCGATATTATCATACGTACGAACAAGCACATCTTTAATATTGTGGAAAGCCCCTGCATTTTTACGTTGCGACACTTCTAATATATTTTTTTCTGCTTCGCCAAGTAGTGATTCTACTTCATCTTCTCTCGTATATCCATCTTGGGCAATGTCTGTTGCCGTACGGATGAGTCTACGTAAGATCGATTTTTCTTCTACTATTTTGGCGTAATATTCTATATTTGCTGCTGTTGGAACAGATGCAGCTAATTCACTTAAATAAGTTACTCCGCCTGTATCCTCTAACATTTTGGCTGCGTTTAATTCTTCTGTTACTGTTACTAAATCAACGGCTTCTCCCTTGTCATTTAATTTCAGCATGACATTAAAAATTCTTTGATGAGCCGCTCTATAGAAATCTTCAGGAATTAATAGCTCTGAAGCCATTGTTAACGAGGAAGGCTCCAGAAAGATTGCGCCTAGAACAGCTTGTTCAGCCTCTATGTTTTGCGGAGGGAGACGATCAGCAAATAATTCACTCAAAACGATAGAACCTCCTCATTCTGACACATTTTAAACACGTGAGATGAACAAAAATGTGATCAGCCTGCACCGATCACATTTTTTTCACTCTATTATTTTACCATGAATTCTTTTGATGCGTTGTTAAATTCTTTAATTGGCTTCTTTTACATGTACATTTAAAGTCGCTGATACTTCAGTGTGCAGTTTAACCGGTACTTTTGTATATCCTAAAGTACGAATGGCGTCACTTAATTCGATTTTGCGCTTGTCGATTTTAATATTATGCGCCTTCTTTAATTCTTCGGCAATTTGCTTGCTTGTAATCGAACCGAATAGACGCCCGCCTTCTCCTGCTTTTGTTGAAAATTCCAGTGTTAGCTTCTCTAATGTTTCTTTTAATTGCTTCGCCTCTGCTAACTCTGCTGCTGCTTCTTTTTCTTCTTTCTTTTTTTGTGCATTCAATGAACTTACATTTGAGTTATTTGCCTCAACAGCGAGTCCTTGTTTAATTAAGAAGTTATGTGCATAGCCGTCTGCTACGTTCTTCACTTCACCTTTTTTCCCTTTTCCTTTAACATCTTTTAAGAAAATGACTTTCATTCTTCTTTTCTCCCTTCTAAATACTCATCAATTGCTTCTTTTAATTTACTTTCTACATCATTGATTGAGACATCATCTAATTGAGTAGCAGCATTTGTTAAATGGCCGCCCCCTTCTAGCGCCTCCATAATGACCTGTACGTTAATATCACCTAATGAGCGAGCACTCACACCAATCATTTCATCGGCACGATAAGAAATGACGAATGAAGCTGTCACACCGTCCATTGCCAGTAATGTATCGGCTGCTTGTGCAATTAACACTTGGTCGTATATATCATCTTCAGCACCTTTAGCAATGGCTAGGCCATTTCGGTAAAATTCTACCGTTTCAATGATTTTCGCCCGTTTTATATACGTGTCGACATCTTCTTTTAAGAATCGTTGCACAAGGACTGTATCGGCTCCTTGTCCTCTTAAATAAGATGCTGCATCAAAGGTTCTTGCGCCGGTTCTTAACGTAAAGCTCTTCGTATCAACGATAATTCCAGCGAGGAGTGCGGTCGCCTCAAGCATATCAATTTTACGATTCTTCGGTTGATATTCTAGCAATTCCGTCACTAATTCTGCTGTCGAAGAGGCATAAGGCTCCATGTAAACGAGCAGCGGATTTTTAATAAAATCTTCGCCGCGACGATGATGATCGATCACAACTACATCTTCTATTTTAGCAAGCAATCGCTCTTCTATCACCATAGAAGGCTTATGGGTATCAACAACAACAAGTAAAGTATCATCCGTTGCCATCTCTAACGCTTGATCTGGCGTGATGAATTTCGCATAAAGCTCTTCTTTTTTCTCTATCTCAGCCATTAAACGATTTACGCTTTGATCAAATTCGTCTTTATTAACGACAATATATCCATCACGATGATTCATCTCGGCTACCTTTTGAATACCAATGGCAGCACCAATCGCGTCCATGTCCGGCCGTTTATGACCCATGACGATGACTTTATCACTTTCTGAGACTAATTCCTTTAATGCGTGGGAAATAACGCGTGCCCGTACTCTCGTGCGTTTCTCAACAGGGTTCGTCTTCCCTCCGAAAAATTTCACTTTACCATTTGGCTGTTTAATCGCTACCTGGTCACCGCCTCTACCGAGAGCGAGGTCTAAACTAGATTGAGCTAAGACACCTAGTTCTGGCAAATCGGAAACCCCAGCCCCAACGCCTATACTTAATGTGAGTGGCACATTTTGTTTGGCTGTCGTTTCTCTGACAAAATCAAGAATGGTAAATTTACTTTTCTCAAACTGATCTAAAATACTTTCGTTAAAGACGGCGATAAATCGCTCTGAAGATACACGCTTAAAGAAGACACCATTTTCCATGGCCCATTTATTTAAAATAGAGGTGACAAGATTATTCAAACTGCTTCTTGTCTGGTCATCCATTCCTTGTGTTAAATCATCATAATTATCTAAAAAGATAATAGCAATAACGGTACGTTCATCTTCGTATAATTTTTCAATCTGTGTTTGCTCTGTCACATCAAAGAAATAAAGCAGACGTTCGTCAGGCTTATGCACCACGCGAAATTTGCGATCTTTTAGCGTAATGGTCTCTGATTCAATCTCTTTCTTAATGATAGGAATTAAAGCATCTGCTACATCATAAAGTGATCTTCCTACCAATGTATCTTCCCCAAAGCATGATGCCATATATGGATTTGTCCAATCAATATAATACTCATCATTAATCAGCATAATGCCAATTGGCATCTCCATTAATGCTTCTTCCCCTACCTTTTTTACACGGTAAGATAAGGTCGATATGTACTCCTCTGTTTCCTTCCTCTGCTCATAATCAAACTTAAATAATAGGTAGAAAGGAAGGCCGAAAAGGAGTAGTGCAACGAGACTCAATATCCAATTGTACAACGCCATAATCGCTAGAAGAACGACGGTTACACCAATTAAAGCAAACAAGCAATAACGCATCGTTTTCTTTTCTAAATACGAGGGCATGTTTTCAACTCCTAAACAGTAGTGTTATGCATCCCTATTATCTAATCGTTTTCTTAAATCAAATCCTATATCAATTATACCTAATATCCTCACAATATAAAGGAAGATTGGAAGTAAAAAGGTAAATACGAGGATGGCAATGGGCACAACCTTTGGCCAATTCTTTAATCTGCTATAGAAGAAGATAAAGCTAAGCCCTTGAATCACCATAATTAGCTGGAAAACGAATAGGAGATTCACAATGGCCATCATTGTAAAAGAACCTTCTTCTGGTTTCATGAAAAGTTGGGCAACCATAGTTATTAAAAAGTACCATAAAATACTTTTTGGAAAACTAATATCAGCAAATGAACGCCATTTTTTTACTTCAATACCAAATCTCCTGACAATGGGTACGCCAATCAGCTGAATAATAAATACATAAATCGCAGAAGTAAGAACAAGAAGGCTTGGAAGTAACGTCTCCAATGCAGTCATTGTCGCTTCTAATTGCTTGAAAATCTGTTCTGCTTCATTATTATCTAACGTAGATAACATGTTTTTTGTCATATCCATCGATTGCTCAAGAACTACCTTTAGTTCTTCAACAAAATTGACATTCAATAACAAATTCATGCCGGCAAAAACGAGTAAAAACATCGCTAAAAACGCTAAAGAACCACCGAGCAACATCACTGTCCGTTCTTTCTTCAGCTTAATTAACTCTCCAATGACTATACCTGTTAAGCCAAAAATTAGAGTTAACGGGATTGCTGTAATGGTTCCAACAATGAATGATATCAAAATAGCAGCAACAAAAAAGATGGCTGTATCACCGCGCTTATTTTTAGCGGCAAATAACATAAAAGGAACCGGTAAGCCGAAAGTGACAATCGTACCGATGATCGGCAAATAAAGGGACATCAATAGTAAGACAGCAAAAGCAGCTAATAATACCGCCCCTTCAGTAAGTTTATGTACATTTTTCAAATAGATTCACCTCTCAAATTGGGCATACGCCCGCATCTATTATTGTATACACTCATGGATAGGTATTCAACTGAATGAATGCTTCATTTCGTGTAAATATATTCATTCATAACCAAATCATCCTTCTCTATCCTATACAGAAGCGTTTGTATAACAAAAAAACCTCCAAGAATGAAGGTTCAATCATTCTAGAAGGTTCTCATTCCGATTTTCCCTTTTATGCTTCGGTTGACATGACCTTTGGTTGGTCGGTTTGTTGTAATAGGCGGAAAAAATGTTTATTTCTTGCTTGATAGAGGATAAAACCGATGATACTAACACCAGCTACCACCATCATTACCCACATCGGCAACCATTCGAGAAATAATCCGAATAAAATAAAGCCTAAAGGCGTGGCTGCACTTGCGCCTGTTTCGAGTATAGCCATCACTCTCCCACGATATTCATCTTTTGTGCTTTTTTGAATAAGTACCATTACTGGAATGTTAATAATCATGATTGCTGCAGCCAAAAGTAAAACAATAATCAATAGGTAGACAAAGATGACTTGATTAGAGACGGCCAAGAACATTGGAAGTTGAGGCACCCCTAGTAACGCAAGGAGTACGCCTAGGCAAAGCATGCCAACAAATAAACTTAAGGATTTCCTCTTTATTTCTGCCTTTAATGAAAGAATGGTACTCATCACTAGCATGCCAACAGCAAAGCTGCCCTCAATAATGCCAAATTGATAGGAAGGCATATCGCGAATGGTGAGGACAAGATAAGGCAGGGCGATTGGAAAAACAGCAAACCAAAAATTGACCCAAATGGATATAAAAATTAATTTCCGAAGAAGGGTTTGTTTTTTTACAAAAGAGAGGCCCTCCTTCAGTTCACTTCCAATGCTCCCAGTTTGTTGTACGGCTGTTTTTTCCGCGAATAAGTAGTAGTTAATAAACAAGCTTGCCAATCCGGAAATGAAAAATCCGCAAATATTCATAATCATAAAGCTTGAAAGGGGCAACAGACCGAAAAATACACCGCCGAGAATGGGACCTAATATGCCAGAGAAGGAGACAACTGCTTGATTGAGAGACATGGCTTTTTGGAGATGATCTGGACCAACCATATTGTATATGGAAGACATCACTGCTGAAGAATAGAAAGTGTTTATAATACTGAGAATGCAAGTTGCTAAGTAAAGGAGCCATATGTCTTGTGTAACAAAAATGAAAAGGACACAAATGACAGTAATCCAAAGGGCACAAGCAAAATTGGTCGTAATAATGATTCTCTTGCGATTCCAACGGTCACTTAATGTTCCTGCCAGTGGTGCGAGTAGGATACGAGGAAGGATTGTGAGTAAGAGTGTAATGGAAAAATTGACAGCAGAACCTGTCACAGAAAGAACATATAACCCAATGGCAAAACTATAAATATTTGATCCAAGCACAATCACCACTTTTGCTAACAGAAACAGCACCAAATTCTTTTTTATCGCTGCTTGAGACACCATTTAACTTTCCTCCTCTTTAGGTAGTTTCATAAACGAGCAGCTCACATCATAAGTATCACGATCATTCGTCAGCTCATCAGGTTTAATCGTCTTTTTAAAATACTTTACAAAGAGCTCATCTAACTCTCCTTGAAACGATTGAAGCTCCTCTTTCGTTAAAGATAGTATCGTCCCTCTTGAACTTTGCTTCTCATCACCGCCAACTCCGTCTGTTTGATTAAGATGAAATTGATTCGCTTTCGCACGATAATACTTTTCTATAATCCCTTTGTACTCATTCGTTGACTCAATCTCTAAGATATCCCCTTTATAAAGCTGCTGAATGTGGTAATGGATACTACCCGCTGATTTCCCCAACTCATCTGCTACTTGTTTGGCCGTAAGCGCACGTTCCGACAGTAAAAAGATGATTTTCATTCGCAACGGATTAGAGATTAATTTTTGCTGATGTAAATTAATATTCATCGCTTTCCACTCAAAAGATGACATGTTTATCTCCCCTATCGATATGTCATTGTACGTTCTAAATTAATAATACGTTCTAAATTTTTAGAACGCAAGATTATTTTAAAAATATTCTAATTATTTTAAATATGGATTACTCCGCCATGGGTATGCATTTTGAACATTCATCAGGTTGATTAATATGACATGCTGAATGAGCATTGGAAGATGGTGGGTGTGTGAATCTAACTGTTGCAAATAATATGATGGCCTGACTGTGTCTGATTGGCTATCTTTCTAAACTTGTTTGGGTTTGGGTTTTGCTCTAATCTAATCAGATTGTTTGCTTTGTGTAAATTAATGACTCGTTTCTGCTTGAATCTAATCAAACTTTTGCTCTCGGTGGTTTATTTGACTCGTTTCTTCCTCAATCCAATCAAACTTTTGCTCTCGACTGGTTTTTTGACTCGTTTCTTTCTCAATCCAATCAAACTTTCGCTCTCGGCTGGTTTTTTGACTCGTTTCTTTCTCAATCCAATCAAATTTTCGCTCTCGGCTGGTTTTTTGACTCGTTTCTTTCTCAATCCAATCAAACTTTTGCTCTCGGCTGTTTATTTGACTCGTTTCACCCACAATCCAATCAAATTTTCATCCTCAGCTGGTTTTTTGACTCGTTTCTCCCTCAATCCAATCAAACTCTCATCCTCGAACTTGTTTTTGACTCGTTTCTCTCTCAATCCAATCAAACTTTCTCCCTCGGCTGGTTTTTTGACTCGTTTCTTCCTCAATCCAATCAAATTTCCAACCTCCAACATGTTTTAACTCGTTTCGACTTCACCCATGTATTTAAACTAAACGAAAACAAAAAACACAGTAAGCACGAAGCCTACTGTGTTTTACATTTACTTATTATTCACCTGAAACGAATGGAAGTAAAGCCATTTGGCGAGAACGCTTAATAGCAATCGTTAATTTACGTTGGTATTTAGCGTTTGTGCCTGTTACACGACGAGGTAAAATTTTACCACGTTCAGAGATGAATTTTTTTAGAAGATCTACATCTTTATAATCGATGTGAGTGATTCCGTTTGCAGTAAAATAGCAAACTTTACGACGTTTTGCACGTCCTCCTCTGCGTCCACCAGCCATGTTTTGTCACTCCTTTTCTTATTATTTTTCAAAGCCTTATTGGTTTAGAACGGAAGATCGTCATCGGAAATATCGATTTGACCGTTATTAGCGAATGGATCTTGATCTACACGAGTTTGGCTTTGGTTGCTGCGGTTATTATCATATGGTCGTTGATTCTGATTATTGTTGCCACCATAAGAATAATCATCTCTCTGGCCACCATATTGATTCGAGCCACCTTGTGAGCCTGCAGCATTTCTTGGTTCAAGAAACTGTACGCTTTCTGCCTGAACTTCAGTCACATATACACGTTTGCCATCTTGTCCTTCGTAATTACGTGTTTGCAAGCGCCCATCGACACCAGCTAGGCTTCCTTTTTTAAGGAAGTTCGCTACGTTTTCAGCAGGCTTTCTCCAAACAACGCAATTAATGAAATCCGCTTCTCTTTCTCCATTTTGATTCGTAAATGTACGATTCACAGCAAGAGTAAAGGTAGCCACTGCTACTCCATTCGGTGTATAACGTAATTCCGGGTCTTTCGTTAAACGGCCCACTAGAACTACACGATTCATCATCAGAATCAACTCCTTTCGATAAAATGAAGCATTTATTATTATTTCTCGTCTTTAACAACGATGTATCTGATAATATCTTCACTGATTTTTGCAAGACGAGTGAACTCATCAACTGCTTTAGAATCAGCATTAATGTTTACTAATTGGTAGTATCCATCACGGAAATCATTGATTTCGTAAGCTAAACGACGCTTACCCCAGTCTTTTGACTCGTTGATTTCAGCACCGTTATCAGTAAGGATTGCGTCGAAACGCTCAACTACAGATTTCTTTGCCTCATCTTCAATGTTTGGACGGATGATGTACATAACTTCGTACTTTTTCATCACTTTCACCTCCTTTTGGTCTAAACGGCCCGTTTGAGGGCAAGGAGCAATTATTCATTACTCACAAGGTAAAAGTATATCATACGTTTGGCCAATATGCAATTGCCTGACAAGGAATACCAGGGGAATGAAACATGGATAAAGTTTAATGACGATGACGCTTCTGCCATTCTAAAGAAAAACCCCAATAAATCCTTTGTTACAAGAATTCATTGGGGTTTTTATTAAACGTTAAATCGGAAGTGCATAACATCTCCGTCTTGAACGATGTATTCTTTACCTTCTAAGCGAACTTTTCCAGCTTCTTTCGCTGCATTCATATTACCAGCAACGACTAGGTCGTCGTAGGAAACTGTTTCGGCACGTATGAAGCCTTTTTCGAAGTCACTATGGATGACGCCGGCACATTGCGGTGCTTTCATTCCTTTACGGAAAGTCCAAGCACGTACTTCTTGTACGCCAGCTGTAAAATAAGTGGCTAAGCCAAGTAAGCTGTACGATGCTTTAATCAATTGATCTAAACCTGATTCTTCAATACCAAGCTCTTCAAGGAACATTTCTTTCTCTTCTCCTTCAAGCTCAGCAATTTCTGATTCGATTTTTGCACAAATGACAATCACTTCTGCATTATCTGCGGATGCGAATTCTTTTACTTTTTGAACGTATTCATTAGTTGAAGGATCAGCTATATCATCTTCACCAACATTTGCTACATAAAGCATTGGTTTAATCGTTAGTAAGTGTAACCCTTTAACCAATTTCATTTGTTCTTCTGTAAATTCTACTGTTCTTGCAGGTTGATCTGCTTCGAAAGCCGCTTTTAATTTTTCAAGGATTTCTAATTCAAAAACAGATTCCTTATCTTTTTGTTTCGCAAGCTTACTCACGCGTACAATGCGTTTTTCAACGGACTCTAAGTCAGCTAAAATCAGTTCCAAATTGATTGTTTCAATATCATCAATGGGATTCACTTTTCCTGATACGTGGGTAATATTATCGTCAGCAAAACAACGAACCACTTGGCAAATCGCGTCTACTTCACGGATATGTGATAGAAACTTATTCCCAAGTCCTTCACCTTTACTTGCCCCTTTAACAATCCCAGCAATATCTGTAAATTCAAAAGCAGTAGGTACCGTTTTCTTTGGTTGAACAAGTTCGGTTAACTTCGCTAATCTTTCATCCGGTACTTCAACAATACCGACATTAGGATCTATCGTACAAAACGGGTAGTTTGCTGATTCAGCACCCGCTTGCGTTATTGCATTAAATAAGGTGGATTTACCAACATTCGGCAAACCGACAATTCCAGCTGTTAATGCCATTTAGGTCACTCCTAATCATTTAATCTATCTAAGAAAAATTATTAATCGATTTTTATACAAGCCTTTAACAATTATAGAGATTTGTATAAAAATAAGCAAGTTCACTAAGCTTTCGCAAAAAAATGGTAAAGACCATCCTTTACCATTGATTACGCCAATACTTTTTTTAGTTTTCTTGTAAATTCTCTTCTGGGAATCATTACACTATGACCGCAACCTTCACATTTAATGCGAATATCAGCGCCCATACGTATAATCTTCCATCGATTTGCTCCACATGGGTGAGCCTTTTTCATCTCAACAATATTATTAAGATCAAATTGTTTTTCTTCCAATTTCATCACCCTTTTCTTCACTTCTATATCCCTATTATACCTTGTCCTACGAATATATTTCCAATAAACATCAGAGGAAAATATATTTCGTGCCCTAATCACGTATAGAATGAGTGAATATTCCGTATACTATTACTACTATTCAATTCAATCGCTAAAAAAGAAAGTAAAGCGCTCTTTTCTATAGAGTGACATTGAAGGAGTGACGCTTGATGAATTTATATCCACGTATATTTGATAAGAAACCTAAATTGACCTCTCGGATTCCACACGATGAACAAAGTGCTACTAATAAACTTGCCCATGAAATCAAGCAGTTTCTCCCGAGTAATATACAAGAAAGACCGTTTGTCCTTATTTGTATCGGTACGGACCGCTCTACCGGTGATTCGCTCGGTCCTTTAGTGGGAACCTTATTACAAGAACGATCCATTCCTAACCTCCATGTATTTGGCACATTGGAAGACCCTATTCATGCTGTGAATTTATCTGAAAAACTGTCATATATTCAAGAACAATTTCCTAATGCTTTTATTATTGGCATAGATGCTTGCTTAGGGCGTGTGAAAAGTGTGGGGATTATCCAAATTGCTGATGGTCCTGTCAAACCAGGTGCTGGAGTAAATAAGGATTTACCTGAAGTTGGTGATATACATATTGCTGGTATCGTCAATGTGAGTGGGTTTATGGAGTTTATGGTATTACAAAATACAAGATTGAGCTTAGTCATGAATATGGCCAAAACCATCGCCAATGGCATCCATGAAGTAACGATGATGGAAAAAGCAAAATTTATCCCTATCGACTGGGGCAAAGAACAGACTTTATAATATTGATAAATAAATCATAGAGCTACCGATACGTGACGATTTTCGTTTTCCAGACGCAAATCGCCGCGTATTTTCTTTGTGCACATTTCTTTTCCTAACAATGCTGGAATCGACAAAAAGAAAAACATATGGAACTTACTTTCGCTTTTCTCTCCGATATGTAAAACGAATGCTGGCCCGATTAGAGTGGGAATGTGATTATTCTAAGAAGATTAAGTATTCTACTGCTTTTGCCTAACAATCCTTCTACGCATTGGGACTCGAATACTTCAATCACCCTTAGTATAGAGACTTGAAACCGAAGAAAAACGAACAATCCATGCCTACTAAGGATCGTTCGTTGCCTAAATTATAAGAAGTAATAGAAAGAAACGACAAGGGCGGTGACAAATATACCAGGTAAGAGATTTGCTACTCTGATTTTCGTTAATCCCATTAAGTTCAAGCCGATGGCAAAAATCATTAAGCCGCCTGTAGCTGTCATTTCTAGAATAAAGCTGTCCATCCACGCTTGGGGAATCCATTTATCAATTTGTGTTGCAAATAATGCGATCAACCCTTGATAAATAAAGACAGGGATGGCTGAGAAAATGACACCGATACCTAAAGTGGTCGTTAAGATTAAAGCCGTGAAACCATCTATAATTGATTTTGTATATAAGACCGAATGATCTCCACGAATTCCACTATCTAATGCACCGATGACACCCATTGCCCCAATAACAAAAATTAATGTGGCTGTGACAAATCCCTGAGAAATGCTACCTTGATGATTGGATCCAATTTTATTTTCTAACAGAATACCGACTTGATTAAGTCTATCTTCTAATTTTAACCATTCTCCAAGCATCGCCCCAAAAACGAGACTAAGAATGACCACTAAGAAGTTTTCACTCTTAAGTCCCATCTGTAAACCTAGTACCATTACCGCCAAGCCAATTGCTTGCATCACTGTATCTTTCATTTTGTCAGGAATACGATTAAGGAACTTACCGACTATTGTACCGAAAATAATTAAAAGTGCATTGACTACCGTACCTAATAAAAACATCAGAGCTACCCAAATATACTTTCTATCTTTTCATGATGTCTATCTAGCAAACGACTAAGTGGCTAGATGGATTCTTTTTGCTGATCTAAAAGATCCAGTATTCGCTCCAAATCGTCGTTAGAAAAGAATTCGATTTCTATTTTCCCTTTCTTTTTTCCTTTTTTAATATGCACGTTTGTGCCAAATCTTTCTCTAAGCGAAGATTCATGTGATTGAATAAATACATCTTTATTTACTTTCTTCTTTGTTTCACGTGGAACTTTTTCGTTTAATTGCCCGATCCATTGTTCTAACTGCCTTACATTTAAAGAGTCTTTTAACACTTTTTCGACAACCGTATCCATAAGGGATTTTTTCTTTAACCCTAACAGTGTCCGACCGTGACCCATCGTTAATTTCCCATCAGCAATCATCTCTTGTACTTTAGCTGGCAGTGAAAGTAAGCGAATATGATTGGCAATATGCGGGCGGCTTTTCCCTAATCTCTTAGCCAATTCCTCTTGCGTAATATTCAACTTTTCTATTAATAATTGATAAGCTGCGCCTTCTTCAATTGGTGTTAAATCTTCTCTTTGAAGGTTTTCTAATATAGCTAATTCCATCATTTGTTGTTCCGATAGATCGCGAATAATAACTGGCATCGTCGCCATATTGGCCTCTCTTGCTGCCCGATATCTTCTTTCACCAACAACAATTTCATAGCCTTTAATGCTTTTACGAACAATGATGGGTTGGAGGATTCCGTGTGTAAGAATCGATTGTTTTAGTTCTTCTATGCTCTCTTTTGTGAAGATTTTTCGCGGTTGATACGGATTAGGACGTATTTCCTTAAGTTTGATTTCTACAATTGTCTCTTCACTTTCTTTGTCCACATTCGTAAAGAAGGCATTGAGCCCTTTTCCTAACCCCTTAGCCATTTGTTAACACTTCCTTTGCTAAGTCTAAGTATACTTCTGCTCCGCGAGACTTTGGATCATATGTGATAATTGGCTCGCCATGACTTGGTGCTTCACTTAAGCGTACATTTCTAGGAATCACCGTGCGATACACTTTATCTTGAAAATACTTTTTCACTTCTTCTATGACTTGAATCCCTAAATTCGTTCTTGCATCCAACATTGTTAACAGAACGCCCTCAATACGCAGATCTTGATTTAAATGTTTTTGCACAAGTCTTACTGTATTCAAAAGTTGACTTAATCCTTCAAGCGCATAATATTCACATTGAACAGGAATTAATACGGCATCAGATGCTGTTAATGAATTGAGTGTTAGTAATCCTAGTGATGGAGGACAATCGATAATAATATAATCATAGTTCTCCTTCACGTCTTCTAACGCTCTTTTTAAACGGACTTCTCTTGAAATGGTTGGGACAAGTTCAATCTCCGCTCCTGCTAGTTGAATCGTAGCAGGTATAATATGCAGTTTCTCTACAATTGTTGGTTTGATGGCTTTACTTGCTTCTAAATCGTCCACTAATACATCATAAATACAATAGTCTACTTCCGCTTTCTCAATACCAATACCACTCGTGGCATTTCCTTGTGGGTCTATATCTACAAGCAACACTTTTTTGCCCATAGAAGCCAGACATGCACCTAAGTTCACTGCTGTTGTTGTTTTTCCTACGCCACCCTTTTGGTTAGCTAAAGCAATCGTTTTCCCCACCTGAACTCACCTGCTTTCTTCACATGTTTGTTTTTCTACGTATGTAATCTATTTAAAACCCTTATTAAAGACATCATTGTGTTTGTACTTTTGTCACTTTTTCAAAGCACGAATCTATTTTATCATGAACGTGAGGGGAAGAATAATTATTTTAAGAAAAATAAGAAAATCTTCCAGAGGCTATTTTCAGGATAAAAAAAGAGCCATATCTCGCAAAAGGTGATTTGAGATTGGCTTAGTCATTTATTTTTTCTTTTTTGGAATTTTGATGGTTATTTGATAGAATTCATCAAATTCTTCCTCTTGTGAATCTAAGTTTATGCCACTATCAGAGACCATTGAAAGCGATTGGCGAATAGTGTTGACAGCAATACGCATATCTTTACTGAAAGCTTTTCTTCTTGGTTTTGCCTTTGGTTGATCTTTTTCTAAAAGCTTTACCACTCGGTCTTCTGTTTGCTTTACATTGAGATGTTTTTCAACGACTTCAGCTAATAAACTCACTTGCTTCTCGTGGCTTTTTAATGGAATTAATGCCCTTGCATGTCGTTCCGTGATTTCTTTTCTTAAAAGGGACTCTTGTACTTCTTCTGGTAATTTTAACAACCTTAATTTATTGGCTACTGTTGATTGCCCTTTTCCTAGACGTTGTGCCAATGCTTCTTGTGTTAAGTTATGTAACTCTAGTAGCTTTCCGTAAGCAACCGCTTCTTCAATAGGCGAAAGCTCTTCACGCTGCAAATTTTCAATAAGCGCAATTGAGGCCGTTTCTGTATCACTCATATTCTTGACAATGGCGGGAACTTCTTCCCAACCCAATTTATTCATTGCACGCCAGCGACGCTCACCTGCAATAATTTCAAATTGATTGTCACCGTATTCTCTAACGACAATGGGTTGAATAATACCGTGAATATGAATTGTACGAGAAAGCTCTTCTATTTTCTCATCATCAAATATTGTCCGAGGCTGAAAACGGTTAGGAACGATTTGATCAATTGGTATCTTCTTTACCTCTTCTTGGCTTGCTAATGTATCTGCCTCTTCCATTTCCATATCTGCTTGTTCGTCTAGCTTGTCTTCATTTGTTTTTTCCTTTTCGCCTAGGCCAAAAAGGCGTGAGAAAGAATGCTTCATCACCCTGCACCACCTTTACGAAACTCCCTATAACCTATTCTCTACAAAGTAGACAAATCCTGCGATGATCTATCAATTTATAGTGATATAAAAAACCATACACGCTCAATTTCACGATTCAATCGGTGATTTATTAGGCGTTCCCGGCTTTCTTGGATATTTATTAGGGGTAGATTTTTCTTTCTTAATTACTAGAATGTTTCTTTCACTTTCTTCTTCCGGTAATGTGAAAGTGTGTGAATCTATCAGTTTACCACCAAAGGTTGTTATTGCTTTGTTTGCTTTATCTAGTTCTTGTTCAGCCCCTGCACCTTTCATAGCTAAAAAGGTACCACCGACTTTGACTAAGGGCAAGCATAATTCACTCAGTACCGACAATCTTGCTACTGCTCTTGCTGTGACAAGATCAAAGCTTTCGCGGTATTTTTTGTTTTTGCCAAATGTCTCTGCGCGATCATGTACAAACTCGACATGATCTAACCCAAGTTCTTCAGCTAAATGATTTAAAAAACCAATCCGTTTGTTTAAAGAATCTACGATTGTCACTTGGATTTGAGGAAAAGCAATTTTTAAAGGGATACTTGGAAAACCTGCTCCTGCTCCAACGTCACATACCTTTAACGGCTGATTGAAATCGTAATAAAAAGCAGCTGAGATGCTGTCATAAAAATGCTTTAAATATACTTCATCTTTTTCTGTGATGGCCGTTAAATTCATTTTTTCATTCCATTCAACAAGCGTCGAATAGTACAATTCATACTGTTCCATTTGCTGGTCGGAGAGGGAAATTCCCTTCTCCTTAAGCAAATGAACAAATTGTTCTGTATTCATGCGTTCAATCCTCTCTTATTCATTAGCGACTTTCGCAATTCTCCCTTGTTCTAAATAAACGAGTAGAATAGAAATATCTGCTGGGTTTACACCAGAAATACGAGACGCTTGTGCTAAAGATAGAGGACGCACTGATTTCAATTTTTGGCGTGCTTCAGACGCAAGCCCATTGATATCATCATAATCGATTTGATTTGGAATTTTTTTGTTTTCCATTTTTTTCAGTCTGTCTACTTGTTGTAATGATTTTTCAATATAGCCCTCATACTTAATCTGTATTTCTACTTGTTCTTTTACCTCATCATCTAACTCACTCGTTGCTTTAGCAAGTTGTTCAATATGAGCATAAGACATTTCTGGTCTTTTTAATAAATCACTTGCACGTATACCATCTTTTAATTCACTTCCACCTAGGGATTGAATTAAACCTTGAACCTCAGCATTTGGTTTTAAAATAATCTTCTTTAGACGCATTATTTCTTCTTCAATTTGCTGTTTTTTAGACAAGAATTTTTGATAACGTTCTTCACTAATCATACCCACGTTATAGCCTATTTCTGTTAAACGCAGATCGGCATTATCATGGCGTAATAATAGACGGTATTCCGCTCTAGAAGTTAACAAACGATAAGGTTCGTTCGTCCCCTTCGTTACTAAATCATCAATGAGTACCCCGATATAGCCATCCGAGCGACTTAAGATTACTTGCTCTCTACCAAGTGAATGAAGCCCTGCATTCATCCCTGCCATTAGACCTTGTCCGGCTGCTTCTTCATAACCGGATGTACCATTTATCTGGCCGGCAGTATAGAGGTTTTTCACTTTTTTCGTTTCCAATGTTGGCCATAATTGCGTCGGGACAATGGAATCATATTCAATTGCATAACCTGCTCTCATCATTTGCACATTCTCTAAACCTGGAATCGTGCGCAAAATGTCTTGTTGTACATCTTCAGGTAAACTGGTTGATAATCCTTGTACATAGACTTCTTGCGTATTTCTTCCTTCTGGCTCAAGGAAAATTTGATGTCTCGGTTTGTCATTAAAACGAACCACCTTATCCTCAATTGACGGGCAATAACGAGGACCTGTCCCTTTGATCATACCAGAATACATCGGAGAACGATGTAGGTTATTGTCGATGAGCGTATGCGTTTTTTCGTTCGTGTATGTTAACCAACAAGGCAGTTGTTCAGTAATATATTTAGTCGTTTCATATGAGAATGCTCTAGGAACATCATCACCTGGTTGTATTTCTGTTTTACTATAATCAATTGAGTGACTATTTACGCGCGGTGGCGTTCCCGTTTTAAAACGAACCATATCAAAACCTAAAGCTTCTAGATGTTCGGATAACTTGATCGATGGTTGTTGGTTATTGGGTCCACTGGAATACTTTAATTCTCCTAAGATAATTTCTCCACGAAGGAATGTACCAGTAGTAATAACAACAGATTTCGCATAGTAAGTAGCGCCTGTTTGTGTAATAATCCCTCTACATTCACCATCTTCAACAATTAAACTTTCAACCATACCTTGTAATAAGGTCAAATTCTCTTGGTTTTCTAATGTTTTTTTCATTTCATGTTGATACGTAAATTTATCTGCTTGTGCTCTTAATGCTCTTACTGCGGGGCCTTTACCTGTATTAAGCATACGCATTTGGATATAGGTCTTATCAATATTTTTCCCCATCTCGCCGCCTAATGCGTCAATTTCCCGAACGACGATTCCTTTTGCCGGTCCACCAATTGAGGGATTACATGGCATAAAGGCAACCATATCAAGATTGATTGTGACCATTAAAGTTTTTGCCCCGATTCGAGCTGAGGCAAGACCTGCTTCAACTCCTGCATGACCGGCACCGATAACAATAACGTCATATGAACCTGCTTCATAAGCCATTTCATTTTACCTCCCTTTTCTTATCTATATATCAACGGTTTTTTCTTATTTTCCAAGACAGAACTGAGAGAATAACTGGTCAATTAAACTATCTTGTACACTATCTCCAATAATCTCCCCTAGAATTTCCCATGTTCTTGTCAAATCTATTTGTACGATGTCGATTGGTGTACCAAGATCAACACCCTCTATTGCATCATTTATCGAATTTAACGCTTGGTGTAAAAGAGCAATATGTCTTGAGTTAGAGACATATGTCATGTCTTCTGCTTCAATAGAGCCAGTAAAGAATAATTCAGAAATCGCCTCTTCAAGCTCGTTAATTCCTTGTTCTTCTAAAAGAGAGGTTGTCACAAGCTTCTGATTAGCTGCGAGTTGTCTCACTTTTTCCATATCAATCTTTTGTTCTAAATCGGTTTTATTCACGATGACAATTACATCCATGCCTTCGACTGCTTTAAACAAATTGATATCTTCATCCGTAAGCTCATCCGAATAGTTCACAACGAGTAAAATAAGATCCGCTTCTTTTAATACTTGTCGTGATCTCTCTACCCCTATTCTTTCGACAATATCTTCTGTTTCGCGAATACCAGCTGTATCTACTAATTTTAACGGTACACCTCTTACATTCACATATTCTTCTATTACATCTCTTGTCGTACCTGGGATATCTGTCACGATCGCTTTATTTTCATGGACTAGACTATTTAATAACGAAGATTTACCAACATTCGGGCGTCCAACGATGACCGTTGATAAACCTTCACGTAAAATTTTCCCTTGCTGGGATGTACGTAGCAACTGCTCGATTTCCTTTTGAACGAAGCTTGCCTTCTCTAGTAGTAAATGATGTGTCATTTCCTCAACATCATCATATTCGGGATAGTCAATATTCACTTCCACATGGGCAAGTACTTCAAGAATCTCTTGTCGTAACCTTTTTATTAAATTTGACAATCTGCCTTCCATTTGTCCTAAGGCAACATTCATAGCCTTATCCGTTTTCGCTCGGATTAAATCCATCACTGCTTCCGCTTGCGATAAATCGATGCGACCATTTAAAAAAGCACGCTTTGTAAATTCACCTGGTTCAGCTAAGCGAGCACCATTTGTCAACATTAATTGCAGGACGCGATTGACAGAAACAAGTCCACCGTGACAGTTAATCTCGATCACATCTTCTTTTGTAAATGTCTTTGGACCCTTCATGGCCGAGACCATTACTTCTTCAGCAACTTGGTCTGTCTTCGGATCAATAATATGGCCATAATGAATCGTGTGGGAAGGGACTTCTTTCAAACGTTTATCTCCCACACTTTTAAATAAATGGTCCGCTATATCAAAAGCTTCAGGTCCGCTCAGCCGTACAATTGCAATTGCGCCTTCACCCATAGGAGTTGATATAGCAGCTATTGTATCAAGTTCCAAGCGGCTTCACCTCATTTCATTTTTATCTATAGTTACTTATCTTTAATCTATGAAAAAATTATTTCCCAAAAAAACAGAATATCATATGCAAACAATTATTAAAAGCGAGATCATCCTCGTCAAAAATCCCCCAATTAAAGAAAATACCTGTTATCAACAGTATAGACAAATTTTTTTCTTCTAAAAATTATCCACAGAATCCAAGTCGTATTATGCTCTATTTTAACTTATCCACATGTGAATAACAATCATTCAATGCTGAATTCATTATTTTCCTCTTTGACCATTTCTTTGATAAAAACAGCTCCGAATGTTTGCTAACCTCTTTCGTAAGTTCCGAAAATGATTCAGAAGTAAATGGGTTTTTATCCAAAAAAAAAGAGCGTCCGCTTGGACACCCATGTAGTAGGAGTTAATTTTTAACTGGTGAAATCACAATATGTCGATGAGGATCATTGCCATCCGAATACGTTTCTACTTTTTTTACATGAGATAAAGCAGAGTGGATCACTTTTCTCTCATAGGAAGGCATAGGCTCAAGTGATACCTTTTTACCGGTTTTGATTGCCTGGCTTGCCAATCTTTCAGCAAGCTGCACCAACGTATCCATCCTTCTTTGGCGATAGTTTTCTGCATCTAATATGATATTAAAATATTGATCAGAATATCTGTTGACGACAAGCTGTGTAAGATACTGCAAAGCGTTTAATGTTTGACCTCGTTTACCTATTAATAAAGCAATTTTATTACCAGATAGAATAAATTCAACATTTTTACCGTCTCTAACAGTTTCAATTTCAACCGGCGCGCCCATTTTCTCACTGACCTCTAATAAAAATTTCTCCGCTTCTGCAATCGGATCCATTTTCATCGTTGCTTTTATCACTGCAGGACGGGATCCGAATATACCAAGGATCCCTTTCCTTCCTTCATCGAGAATCTCTATTTCTACGCGATCCTCTGTTGTTTGTAATTGAGCTAAAGCCGAATGTACTGCTTCATTGACGGTTTGTCCTGTAGCAGTTATTTCTTTCACTTTTTCGCTCCTCCCGCAGGTTGTGTTTCTTTAGATTTTTTAATATCTGGACCTTTAATGAAATAAGTTTGGACAATCATAAATAAGTTACCAACTACCCAGTACAAGGAAAGTGCTGCTGGGAAATTAATCGCGAAAACAACGATCATGATTGGCATTAACCATAACATCATTTTCATTTGCGTTGCCATCATTTCATTTGCACTAAAGTCTTGTCCAGCCATCATCATCTTCTGTTGAATGAATGTTGTAATACCCGCAACAACTGGCAAGATATAATATGGATCGGCATCGCCAAGGTCAAACCATAAGAAGTTATGATTAGCAATTTCACGCGTTCTTGAAATCGCATGATAGAATCCAATAAGAATCGGCATTTGTACAAACAATGGTAAACAACCCGCCAATGGGTTTACACCATGTTTTTGCATCAATTCCATTGTTTCTTGTTGAAGCTTTTGTTGTGTCTTTTGATCTTTAGAACTATATTTTTCACGAAGCTTTTGCATCTCAGGCTGAACTGCCTGCATTGCTTTAGAACTCTTTGTTTGTTTAATCATCAATGGTAGAATTACTAGACGAATCAGAATTGTTACGACAATAATCGACAAACCATAGCTTCCGCCCATAAGACCTGCAATTTTAATAATTAGCCAAGATAGCGGATAAACGATGTATGAGTTCCAAAAGCCTTCACTCTCGGAAGTAATTGGCTCATTAAATTCCGTACACCCTGCTAAAAGTACGGTGACTAGAATTAGACCAACCAATAAAGGTATTCGCTTTTTCAACCGTTATTTCCTCCTTAATGCCTAGATAATATTGTTACAGTTTTTCTATCATCTCTTCATTTTGCTGAGAATCGAATAAACTGATTTTACTCATGGTATGTATTTTATCATCTTTTCCTCATATGTCATATGAATATGAGATGTCTTTACCAAATTTCATAAAAAAAAGCTCTTTTTAATGACATTATGACTTATTATTTCCATGTTTATGTGTTTTAACAACCCGAGAAAGCTTCAAAACATGCACTAAGCTTTTCTTAATTTCAAAAAAGCTCATTTCAGCAGTCGGCTTTCGTGCAATAATAATATAATCATAATTTGGTTTTAACTCTTGATCCAGCTCATGGAAGGCCTGTCTAATATAACGCTTGATTTGGTTCCTTTTGACAGCGTTACCAAGCTTTTTACTAACAGATAAACCTATTCTAAAATGAGACTGGTCATTTCTTTGTAAAGAATAAACAACAAATTGCCGGTTAGCAAATGACTTACCTTGTTTAAAGGCTTCTTGAAATTCTTTATTCTTCTTTACTCTAAATTCTTTCTTCATGTCATTTACACCTTCTTTTCATACATTGACCGTAACAGCCCATGTATAAATAAGTCTTATATTCTCTATTTGCGCAATCGATCAATCATGCGTTTACTCACTATTTTTTACACTATTACGTGAAAAAAGACCACTGATTTTCAGTGGCCTAAGCAGATAATACTTTTCTTCCTTTACGACGGCGGCGTGCTAGAACGTTACGTCCGTTCGAGCTGCTCATACGGCTGCGGAATCCATGAACTTTACTTCTTTTACGTTTATTTGGTTGATAAGTTCTTTTCATTATATGACACCTCCCTGAG
The DNA here is from genome assembly GCF_038003465.1 of Cytobacillus sp. FSL K6-0265. Classification (NCBI taxonomy): domain Bacteria; kingdom Bacillati; phylum Bacillota; class Bacilli; order Caryophanales; family Bacillaceae; genus Cytobacillus; species Cytobacillus sp. FSL K6-0265. The sequence goes on from NZ_JBBOPE010000001.1 coordinate 4,387,749, forward strand.
GAATAGCTGTTAAAGACAGTCTTATTAATTATATAGATGCTACCTAAAGATTGTCAACTATCCAACGGATGATTAACCTTTACGCGCAACTTTTTAAAAAAACATCACTGTACTGAATTTTACTTTGTTTCGTCTCTAATGTCACCCTCATTTCAATAGTATTTTTTGGTTATTGGAGAAAACCATTGATGGGAAAGCCTGAATGGCGATGATAGAAGGGATTTTTACTCATACTTTTTTCTGTTTCTATTTAACCTTTTCGCACGTTTTTTGGATTTAGACTTTAGCTTTCTCGGTTTCTGAATCAAACTTCACTTCTCTCTCCATGTTTATTCATTTGCGATTTCCCCCATCAAGCAACCATATTAACCAAATGACCATAATGATCATTCGATAAATCTCATCGAAAGTTAAACTTATGTGTCATTATGTACCCATATTTCTTTTTCCACAGCCACTAGAATTTTTTTCTCATCCGTTCATTGACCATGTTCCCGTTTATAAACGAAGACTGTCTTTCATCCATTTATCCACGTATATAGAATTCAGCATATATTTTTACTTGTGGATACTTTTTTCGACAAATTTATTTTATCCACACTACATATAGACAAGTTTTTCACAAAAACACTACCTGTGGACAAATGTTATAAACAGGTTGTTTCGCTTGTGGATAAACATCGAAAAAACGTTGCACGCTCTTGTTATTTCTGTTATCATATTTGTGTTTTCACACTTAATAACTGAACGGTATATATTTTATTATCCACAGATTGTGGATATCATGTGGACAGGTTATTCAACCCCTTTGTAAAAGGTTGTCCACAGGTGGTGGATATTGTCGAAATGCCGCCTTTTTTCCTTATTATATATTTTTCCACATCTTATTTTATTCATTTTTTCTATATAAAGATTCATGTGGGCGTTTTCTGCCGTTATTTTCAAAGAAAAGGAGGGATCATCATTGGAAAATATATCTGACCTATGGCAACAGGCTTTAGCAAAAATAGAAAAGAAAATTAGTAAACCAAGCTTTGAAACCTGGATGAAATCAACTAAAGCACATACTCTTCAAGGAGACACATTAGTGATCAAAGCACCTAATGAATTTGCTCGAGATTGGCTAGAAGAGCGATATTCTCTCTTAATTTCTGAAACAATAGAAGAAGTGACTGGGGAACAACTCGAAGTTAAATTTATTATTCCGCAAAACCAGGACGAAGAAGAGCTTGAAGCCATCAGTCCGGCCAAAAAGAAGCCTGTCGAAGAGGAATCCCAAGACATTACCTTCAAT